>NZ_JBBOVT010000002.1:0-2161784 GCF_038006765.1 Paenibacillus sp. FSL H7-0756
GTTGCTGATTGACGGGACTATGCAGGACATCCCAAAGAAAGACTTCGAACAGGAGTTTAAGCGATTAAAGCAAGAGGGTAAGCAACCGGTTAAGCTTAATGCTGCAGAACATAGCAAACTAAATAAATTAGATAGTGATAAGCGAATCGAAATCTCAAAGAATGCTGACGGAGATAAAAGTAAGATTGATTTTGATAGTATTAAAGAACCGACTCCTGAAAAAAATCTAGAAATAAGCCGAAAGAAAGACTTCCTAGAACAGGTGGTAAATGGGAAGGAGAACCTGGGAACGGGAAATGGTATTCTGATCATTCAGAAGTGAAGCAAGTAATAGGAGACGAGCCTATAATATTCAAAGATGGTAAGCCTGATTTTTCAAGATGGTCAAATTATGAATTAGAATTTGAATTGGGACAATTAAATGGAACTGATGCTGATTTTAAACTTGTTTATAATAGGCTCGTAGAACTGGGATTAGCTAAAAATAAAACTCAAGCCAAGGCACTATTAAAGTCTCAAGGATTGACGCCTCACCATTTAAGTAATACAGAAATACAAATGATTCCGTCAAAACTTCATGGAAATATACCACATAAGGGTTCGGCATCTGAAATGAGAAACGCAATGGATTAAACCACATCAAAAAGATCTAAAGAGAAGAAAGTAATAGCAAATATAAACTTAAAGGAGCTCAGATAACGAATGAAAGAGATAAACAAAACCTTTAATCGTATGGAAGAACATTTAGATGCTATAGGATTACCAAGTAGAGATATAGTTGATCCCATGGTTCGTGTTTCTAATATTGAGAATAAATACAATATTTCATTTCCTGAATTGTATAGGCTTTTTGTACTTAAATACGGAAATTCTATATTCAATGAAAGTGTTACCTATAAATCAATAGAATTATCTCCTTGTGCAGATAAGAATGGCCTTAGTACTTTTGATTCTTTTTTTGGTTTTGATGGTGGCGTGGATGACCTGGAAAATAAAATTAATCAGTATTATGAAAGAATTCCCAGCTCCTTAATGCCTATTGCGGACGATGGGAACGGAAATCTTATATGTATCGGTGTAAAGGGTAATTACAATGAGAAAATTTATTTTTGGCATCACGAAGATGAATTGAGTGCAAATTTAATGCTTAATGAAAAAAAATATAGAAATATTGGTTTAGATGATTATTGGGATAATATATTTTTAATTTCAAATACTTTTACTGATTTTATTAGTAGTCTTGAAATTGAACAGCCAGAAGAACAAAAAGTTGAATTGAAAATTGTAAGAGAAAGAATGAATAGTGACTTTATTGCTAATATGTTAGCCGCTAGAGCAGAATTGGAGGCAAAAGAAAAAGAAAGAAAAGACAAGAAAAAGGGCAAGGGCTGAATATGGAAGCTGTAGGGAGACTCTTTACTAATTAAATCACCAAAATCAGTAAATCTCTTTTCAGACACCTGCGGCAATCGCGCTCTCAGCAGCATTGGAGTCAAGTTCATCAAGAGCTAATGGGAAGCGAATGAAAAAGATTTAGGAATTCTAAAAGAATGACAATATCAATTATTGAAGCTTATTCCCTTTAAAGTAAGGGGTTAATAAGCTTCTTTTTTTATATAGTTCATCATAATTCAATTCAGTTGATAAGGTTTTATTTAATTTCCCCCACCCCCCAGTTGTAATCTCTCTCCCAAAACTTACTTTATATATGAACAAGAAAATATAGAGTGAGGACAGAACTGCCGATGAAATTCAAAAAATTGGCCAGAAGCTATCGAAAGGAAACAGCGGAGGCTGCTGATGATGTGGAACGGGTCGAAGCAGCCGAGCTTGGCACAGGTGCTGCTTATGTTGCTGCTCTTGCTTCCGCTCATGAACCAGCTGCTTCTGAAGCAATTTCCGAAGCAGCAGCTCCCCGAGAGGAGAGCGGCGAAACCGCTCCGCCCTACAGCTCGAACCAAGAGCATCTTGCAGAAGAGCTGCAACTGCTGGAGCTCCGGCTTAAGCTCAGGTACCTTGAAGGACCGCAGCCGCACGCAGAGCTGGAGCTTGTGGACGAGGAGATCCGCAGTCTGCTGGATGTCCAGCCTGAAGACGAGCGTTACATCAATCTCTTAACAGCGGAAATAGCTCATCTGGAACGGAAGATCGCTGCCAGACTGAGGACTAACTTCCACCCATCAGCAGAACAGTCACCCAATCCAGCTCTCCGCCTTACGTGCACAGAAATGGCTTCTGCACTTAGCCTGCCGGGGCTGGAGGTAAGCGTTCCCGCGCCCAGGCTCATGCTCCAGGAGGTGGCTTCTGCACTTAACCTGTCAGGGCTGGAGGTAAGCATCCTGGTCGCTTGTCTCGCGCCTGAGCTGAACGGTAAGTACGGGCGAATCTATGCCTACCTGCAGAATGATATGTCGGACAAGCGCCCTTCGGTGGGGTGGGTCCTGGAGGTATTTGCCGGGGTAGAGGAGGAGCGGCAGGCGGCCCGCTTGCTGTTCGATGTCCGTGCGCCGCTGATGAAGCTGCTGCTGGAACGAAGAGGGGAGTACGGCGACAGCCGCATTCCGTTAATCGCCCGGCCGCTGAAGCTGGAGGATTGGGCGGTGAATCTGCTGCTCGGCTATGAGGTGCTGGATGAGCGTCTGACGAAGGCGGCGAAGCTTAACACGGTGCCCCTTCCCCAGCAGATCCATTTTCCGGCTGAGCTGGAGCAGAAGCTGCTGCGGTTCGTGAAGCATTACAGCTGCAGCGGAGCCGGCAGCCCCCGTAGCTCCAGCAGCCTGCTATACATCAGCGGCCCGGATGAGGCTCTGAAGCTGGGCGGTATCCGCGAGGTCTGCGGCACCCTGGGACTCTCTGTCCTGGTTGCCGATCTGGAGAAGCTGCTGCGCCCTGAGGCTGACTTCAGCGAAATGCTGAGACTGCTTGGACGGCATGCGCTGCTGATGAAGGCGGCCCTCTGCTTCACTGGCTTCGACAGCCTGGTGACAGAGGATGACCGCTACAGTCTGCAGATCCGGCTCCTCATGGAGATGCTGGCAGACTATGCACCCCTGACGTTCATCCTTGGAGAAGCGCAGTGGGGAATCAGCTTCACCGGAATTCCGCTGAACTTCATGCAGATCGACTTGCCCTTTCCGGATGCGGCGGCCCGTAAGGCTGTGTGGACTGCCTTGGGTGAGGAGTATAAGCTGTCTCCGCAGATGGAACTGGATGAAGTCAGCGGCAGCTTCCGCTTCACGGCAAGCCAGATCCGGGCCGCGCTGAACGGCGGTGAGAACATCGCCGTCTGGAACGGCTTCAGGGAGAACGGGATCAGCACGAAGGATCTCTACGAAGCCTGTTACTTCCAGTCCAGCCGCAGAATCCAGGCACTGGCCTCGAAGGTCCAGGCCATGTATACCTGGGACATGCTGGTGCTTCCCGAAGAGCAGCTGAATCAGCTGGAGGAAATCTGCCGTCAGGTGAAATACCGCGCACTCGTCTATGGAGAGTGGGGCTTTGCAGGACGGCTGTCGCTCGGCAGAGGGCTGAACATCCTGTTCTCGGGGCCGCCTGGCTCCGGGAAGACGATGGCCGCTGAGGTGATTGCAACTGAGCTGAGTTTGGAACTCTACAAGATCGATGTCTCGCAGATTGTGAGCAAGTACATCGGGGAGACCGAGAAGAATCTGTCGCGGATTTTTGATGAGGCGGAGACCTCGAACGCCATTCTCTTCTTCGACGAAGCGGATGCCTTGTTCGGTAAGCGCTCTGAGGTCAAGGATGCGCATGACCGGTATGCGAATGTGGAGATCAGCTACCTGCTGCAGAAGATGGAGGAGTATACGGGAATAGTGATTCTGGCGACCAACCTGAATCAGAACCTGGACGATGCCTTTGCCCGCAGGCTGCACTTCAAGCTGGAATTCCCGTTCCCGGAGCAGCAGCAGCGCGGCCGGATCTGGCGGGGAATGTTCCCGGCGGGAGCGCCGCTTGATCCTGGCCTGGATTACGGCTTCATGGCGGAGAAGTTCATTCTGGCCGGAGGCAATATCAAGAACATTGCCTTGAATGCAGCCTTTTATGCGGCGCATGAGGGCTGTTCCATCGGGATGAAGCAGATCATGCTGGCAGCCAAGCGGGAGTATCTGAAGCTGGGCAGAACCTTTTTGCAATCGGATTATGCGCCCTATCACACACTGATCGAGGTGAAATAAGCATGGCTGTGGATACAGGTACGGTAATAAGAGATGTCAGCACCAGCCTGAAGGCGTTATTGAAAGCACATGTGCCTGAACTGAACGATGACAGCTTCATCAGCTTCGGCTCTCCAAGTGACATTGACAGCTCAACGATGAAGCTGTCCATGTGTTTGTACTATCTGAGCCATAGCCCGAGTATGCGCAACAGTGAGAAGGAAGCGACCGGCGGCAAGAATGAGTTCATGTATCCGCCGGCTTATCTGGATTTGTACTATCTGCTTACGCCGTATGCCAAGGACAGGGAGACCGAGCAGCTGATCCTGGGCCGGATTTTTCAGCTGTTCCATGAGCATCCGGTGCTTAGCGGCAGCGATCTGCGGGGCAACCTGGCCGAATGCGGCAATGAGAAGATCCGGATCTCCTATAACAACCTGACGATTCAGGATATCAAGCAGCTGTGGGAGGTGTTCCCCGGGAAGCCGGCTAAGGTGAGCCTATCCTATCTGGTGTCGCCGGTGCGGCTGCCTGCGGATAAGACGATCCAGATCCCGCGGGTTGAGGTAAAAGAGCTGGGCGTTCATCCTCTGTAGACACAGCTGGCAGAGAGGGCTTCTGTGAAGGGAGTGATTCATGGAGGAATGACATGCAAGGCACCCGTACCAGCGGATATTCCGCAGACAATGGCAGCTGCGCCTAAGCGGATTGTGTAAACTGATCAACCTAAGTTTATGCTTCCTTAGCCAGATGTGCCGAAGGTTTCTTTCAGAAGCAGCAGCTAATTTAACTTTTTTAGGAGGGTAAGAGATGGCAAATTATTTATCGCCAGGCGTGTATGTGGAGGAAGTCTCAAGCGGGGTCAAGCCGATTGCCGGTGTGGGCACCTCAGTCGGGGCCTTCGTCGGAATCGCAGAGAAAGGGGTTATCGGCAAAGCGGTACTGGTCACCAACTGGAGCCAGTTCGTCAATGAGTTCGGCCAGTTTATCCCCAATGGCTATCTCGCTTATGCCGTGTATAACTTTTTTGCGGAAGGAGGCACCTCCTGCTATGTAGTGAGAGCCGCATCCACCGATATCCGGCCGGCTTCGCTTGCGGTTCGCGATACCGATAATCTGGATTTGTTCAAGGTAGTTGCACGTTCGGAAGGGGAGTGGGGCAACCGCATTTCGGTCAAGATCGGTCCGTCCTCCAACAAGCAGCAATTCGGCTTCAAGATGATTGTGCAGTATTTGCTGGACAGTGATTTCAATGATGAATACAGCGGAGAAGATGAAGAGGGTAAGATCGTCGAAATCTTCGACAACATGCTGCTGATCAATTTTGAAGAAAAGGTGAATCAGGTATCTGCCTTTGTCAGTGTGAAGCCGCTGGTCGACCTGACCATTCTGGAGAATATGGAGAAAACGCCGGCGTTCAATGAAGCAGCCCTGTCCCTCAGCGGCGGTGTGAACGGGATGTCCCCGATTGACTTCCTGGGGGATGCGGTCAAGCGGGCCGGTATCCACGCATTCGATACGATTGACGGCATCAACATTGTAGCAGCTCCAGACCTTGCAGATATGGCGTACAGCCGGGGCACCATCCTGGATATGCTGAATTACTGCAAGCTGAGAAAAGACTGCATCTTCATCGTAGATCCTCCGCATGGCTTAAGTCCGATGGAGGTCAAGGATTTCAAGGAGGGGGCGGGCGATTATTCGGGCAATTCATTCAATACGTCCTATGGCGCCTTGTACTATCCTTGGGTCTACATTAATGATCCGCTGACCGGGAAGCAGAAGCTTGTGCCACCGTCCGGGGCAATTGCTGGTACGTATGCTTATGTCGATGCCGTTCGCGGTGTCCACAAAGCACCGGCAGGCACCACCGACGGCTATCTGGATTCCGTAGTCGGGATTGAGAAGATCATCACGAAGGCGGAGCAGGAGCTGCTGAATCCCGGCGGTATCAACGTGATCCGCTCCTTGCCGGAAGGCATCTGTGTCTGGGGAGCCAGAACGCTGTCCGCCGATTCGGAATGGAGTTACGTCAACGTCCGGCGGCTGATGATGTATATTGAAGAGTCGCTGGATGAGGGCAGCCAGTGGGTCGTGTTTGAACCGAATGATCCGAGCCTGTGGGGTAAGGTCAAGCGCAATCTCACCGCCTTCCTGACCCGCGTATGGAGAGACGGTGCACTCTACGGAACCACGCAGGAAGAGGCCTTTTTCGTCAAAGTGGACGAGGAGAACAATCCGCCTGCTGTGCGGGATGCCGGCCAGCTGATTATCGAAGTGGGCGTAGCCCCGGTCAAACCTGCTGAATTTGTAGTCATCCGGGTCAGCCAGAAGACCTTATCCAAATAAGAGACTGAGAGGAGATTTATGCTATGGCAACCGGCAAAAGATTGGACCCCTACCGCAATTACCGTTTCCGCGTTGTAATTGACGGCATTCAGACTGCAGCCTTTGCGGACGCAACGATTCCGGATACATCCACAGAGGCTGTTGATTACCGGGAGGGTATCGACGCCCCGCATGCGCGCAAGCTGTCGGGCTTGACCAAATTCGGGAACATTACCTTGAAAAAGGGACTGACCGACTCCCTGGAGCTCTACAACTGGCGCAAGTCGATTGAGGACAAAGGCGCGCTGAAAAACCGCAAGAGCTTGTCCATCATCCTGGTGGATGAAGAAGGCAATGACAAGGCGCAATGGGATATCCTCGAAGCCTGGCCGATCAAGTATGATGTCAGCGCCCTTAGCGCCAAAGGCAACGAGGTCTCTGTCGAGTCGATGGAGCTGGTGCATGAAGGGGTTCGCAGAGTGAAATAGCCTTCCCGCTTATCGTCATCGTCACTGTGGATGTGATGCAATACGCCAAAACATAAGCTGGACGGTATGGACATCATATTCACGGCCGGGGACGCCGGAAGGAAGCGAAGGTATTAGGATGGTTTTGATGAGGAAGTGAGGGAGAATATGGAACTATTACAAACTGAATTCAGCTTCACCTTGCCCAAGGGGTACGTGGATGAAGCGGGCACGCTGCATAAACAAGGCACCATGCGTCTGGCTACCGCAGCCGATGAGATTACACCGCTCCGGGATTCCCGGGTTCAGCAGAACCCTGCGTATCTGACAGTCATTCTGCTCTCCAGAGTAGTCACCGCACTAGGTGGACTGGGCATGATTACGCCGAGAGTCATCGAAGAATTGTATACCTCGGATTTTGCCTATCTGCAGGATCTGTACAACCGGATTAACCAGAACGGCAGCAATGCGGTTCATGCGCAGTGTCCCAAGTGCGAGCAGCGCTTCGAGCTTGAACTGGAACCGCCGGGGGAATAGTCGGCTACCCCCTTGACCGCCTCTACGAGGAGGTAGCCTTTCTGACCTACTATCTGCACTGGGACTATACGGCAGTGCTGAACCTGGAGCATGCTGAACGGGACCGCTGGTGCAGTGAAGTCAGCCGGATCAACCAGAAGCTGAGTGGCGGGGAAGAGAAGAAGAACTTCTTTGAGGCTTAGGAGAGGATAACATGAAGGCAAATATGCTAAATATCGGCGCCAAAAGAAGCTGGGTCCCCGGGTACCGGGAAGATCCCTTTCTTGCTTATAACTTTATCGTGGAAATTGACGGGATCTCCGTCGCCGGATTCTCTGAGGTCTCAGGTCTTAGCGTGGAGACACAGGTGGAGCGCAAAACCTTCGGTGGTGAGAATCATAAGGAATTTGTGTTCCTGGGACCGACCAAGTACTCGGATCTGACGCTGAAAAACGGGGTCACGAATGATGAGTATCTGTGGAATTGGTATCAGAATGTGGTGAACGGGGTCGTCAGACGGCGCAGCGGGTCCATCTGTCTATTGGATCATTCCGGCACCCCCAAGGTGTGGTGGAACTTCATCGAAGCCTGTCCCATCAAATGGGAAGGGCCTGCGTTCAACGCCAGCAGCAGCGCGGTAGCCGTCGAGAGCCTAGTTCTGACGCATAACGGGCTGTACAGGTACCGGTAATGAGCTGGAGTATCCGGAGCGCGGCGGCTCTTGCGAATCAGAAGCAGACCGGGTTCATTCAATCGATTCTGGCAAAATACGGCTTGACCCGCTGGCGGAGCAAGCTGAAGAGTCTGATCCTGCGGCACAATCCGTTATATGCTGCGCAGCCGGAGACATTGCAGCGTACGGACCTGGTGGTCAATCATATCCACCAGTCATTCTATGGACTGGCAGTACCAGAGAAGGTACAGCCGGGACCGGCAAGCCGCATCCTGCTGGTGACTCAAAGCGGCATCAGGCCTGGACTAAGCGCTCCATCTGCTTCTCCCGGTCAAGCTGAGGATCTGCGGAGCGGGCTTCATTCAGCAGCCGGACGACTGAATTCGGTACAGGTGCTGCAAGAGAGAGTCTGGCAGCATAGAAGCAATAAACATCAGGTAACAACGGAGTATCGCATACAAAATACAGCACTTCATCCGGCTGAACCTGTAGCTGTTCAGCCTGTCGGATCAAGACCGGCGCAAGTCTCTGCACCGTCCGGGTTGTCTGTTCTGAAGCCGCTGCCTTCAGGCGCTACAGGTGAAAGAAGCCAGGGAGACAGGCAGAACAGAGGCGATCTGCCGGCTGCTTCTGTCCTTCCAGGGCAGCAAGACAGGATGAACGGCAGACCGGCACATGCAGTCCATCACCAGCAGCAGCTGGTGCAGGTGCTGCAGCTGCTGCGGACCTATGGCGTTAAGCAAGAATGGGATACCGGAGCGGAAGAGCAGCGCTTGAGGCAGCAGCTAGGGCATCCGGTACGCGCGCAAGCATTAAAGCATGAACGGGAGGCCGTCCCAGGCTCAGCCGGGACCGCTGTGGAAGCACAGCTTAAGACTCCTAACCTAAGCTTCAAGCCCGGTAGTCTGCTGATTCCGCATACAAGCGTAAGTTCCAGTCTTCAGCTCGGCTTAGGTGAGCAGCTTACGGCAACGCTTGAGCAGCTGGAGAGCAGGCAGGAGCTTCTGAGCCCGCTGCCCGCTGCCGTTGGTACGGTTCATCAGAGGCAGGCGATGAAGTCATTACAGCTTACGCTGCCGCATATCCTTCAACCGCTTGGGGTTGCGTCAGGTGCACCAGCCCTGGCCGGGCAGGCGGCTTCCGCTCAAATGGCCGCAGCCGCAGGACGGGCTACTCCAAGAGGGCCGGGGCCTGCGGCGCCGGTGGAGGCCAGCCTGATCTACGCTGCGGACCGGACAGAGCTTCCGTCCGCTTCGCAGCGAAGAAGGCCGGGCAGTCCGCTTAGGGCGGATAGCCCGACTTATGAACCGGATCTCCAGCCTTCCGCCAGTCATAGCCGCCTGGTGCTGCGGAAGCCTGAAGCGCCGCGCGCGACTCTGCCGGAGCCGATGCAGCAGCAGCTGGAGCGGGTGCTGCAGAAACAAGCGGCCCAGCCTCCGGCGCAGACCTTCACCAAGGCCGCTCCGCCGCCGGTCATGAATGCAGCAGAGCTGGATCAGCTGGCTGAGCGCGTCTATCAGGTGCTGGAGAAGAGAATGGCTATACGCAAGGATCGGAGGGGGCTAAGATAATGGCGGAAAAAGCGAAGATCATTCCTCTGGATATGCCCGTCGGAGCCATTGAGGTGATGTTCAACCCCAATGAGTACACCGTTTCTTTTGAAGGCAAATATACCGGGGAGAAGAACAACAAGCAATTCCAGATCACAGAGACACCGGAGTTCAAGGTCTCCTTGTTCTACGATACCTATGAACAGCGCAAGGATGTCCGCAAGAAGACCCGGCAGCTGACGTCGCTGCTTGATCCCAAGGTCAGCGGCAAAAGCACGAAAAAACCGCCGGTGTGCATGTTCGTCTGGGGCGGCTTCACCTACCGCGGCTTGCTGAGCAAGATCGAGCAGAAGTTCACGATGTTCATGGATAACGGCACGCCTGTCCGCTCGCTGCTGGATGTGACCTTCATTACAGATGAGCCGGATAAGTCGGTGGAGGACAGCCAGGGCTTGAATGCCTGCCGGAAGCTGTGGGTGGTCAAAAGCGGGGACCGGCTCGACCTCATTGCGAATGAGGCGCTGAAGGAGCCGCTGGCCTGGCGCAGAATTGCCGAGCTGAACAGGATCGCCAATCCGGTTGGCTTTCCTGGCAAAAATGACATCGGGAGAACTCTGGTTATCCCGGATTAAGGCGGGGATTGCATGGGCACCAGTGTAGCAAATTACAAAATTGAGCTAAACGGCAGCAAGCTGTCCGCTGAACTGACAGCGGCGGTGGAAGGCGTCACGCTGGAGGATGAGCTTAATCTGCCGGCGGTGTTTTCCATCCAGATGAATATGGTGAATGCCGGAAGCGGGATGTGGCGGGGAACAGATCTGACGAGCCTGAAGCCGGGCGACCAGCTGAAGCTCTCCCTTGGACTCGATCAGCCGGAGCCGATGATCAGCGGGGAGATTACCTCGCTGGATCTGAACTTTGCGGAGCACTCGGTGCTGGATATCCGCGGATATGATCTGCTGCACAGGCTGCGTATGGGGACGAGGAGCAAAGCTTTTCTGAAGAAGAAGGATAGTGATATTGCGGGGGAAATCGCCAAGGAGCATGGTTTGACCCCTGTGGTGGAGGATACCGGAACGGTGTATCCCTACCTCTTCCAGAATAATCAGAGCAACTATGAATTTCTGCTGGAGCGGGCAGCCCTGCTTGATTATGAGCTGTTCGCGGCAGATAAGAAGCTGCATTTCGTCAAGTCGCGGTCCGTGAAGGCCCCGGTGCTGCCGGAGATGAGCTTCAAGAAGGATTTCGAACGGCTGAACCTGGAGCTGAGGGCCCTTACCCGGGGGAGTAAGGTGACGCTTAAGGGCTGGGATGTGAAGGAGAAGAAGGAGCTTGAGGCTATCGCTAAGAGCGGGGAAGAGACGACCAAAATGGGCGGGAAGGAAGGCGGCTTCACCATCAGCACAGCAGCGGTCGGGGAATCACCGATTGTCATTATGGCCGAGAATCTGCTGGATATGAACGAAGCCAAGGTGCTGGCCGCCGCCGCTTACAACAGCCGCCTGCGCGAGTTCATTGCCGGGGAAGGCATGTGCTGGGGGAACCCGAAGCTCCGGGCAGGACAGACGGTGAAGCTGATGGGGCTGGGCGAGCGCTTCAGCGGAATTTATTACATTGTAGCCACGGTTCACAAGATCGACAGCAAGGGCTATACCACGACGTTCAAGGTTAAGAGGACTGGCCTATGAGTGAAGGACCCGGAATTAGCAATTTTATGGACAGCATCATGAATGAGGGACGGATCTTCGGCGTAATGGTGGGGATTGTCATCAATAATGACTCTGCGAACCATGCGGACAAGCCCGGCCCCGGACGGGTGAAGGTGAAGATCCCGCTGATGGGAATGCCGGAATCCAACTGGGCGCGTATGGCGTCCTGGATGGCCGGGAAGGAGCGGGGAGCTTTTTGCCTGCCGGAGGTGGAGGATGAGGTGCTGGTAGCTTTTGAGAACGGGGATGTCAACCGCCCGTATATCATTGGCTCCTTGTGGAATGGCAAAGACATACCGCCGGAGACCAACAAGGACGGCAAGAATAATATCCGCCTGTTCAAATCCCGCAGCGGGCATGTTCTGCAGTTCGCCGATACCAAGGGGGAAGAAAGCATTACGCTTACCTCCGCCAAGGGTCACGTAATCAAGCTGGATGACAAGGGCGGCGCGGAGCAGATCCATATTAGCGACAAATCAGGCAAGAACCGGATCATTCTGGACAGCAAGGCAAATAAGGTATCGGTATCCGCTGGTGCAGATATTGAAATCTCGGCGGGAGGCAAGCTGTCCCTGTCCGCCAAATCCATTGCAATGAAATCATCGGCGGGCACCACTATCGAAGCTTCGGCCGGGATGGAGGTCAAAGCCGCCGCCAGTATGACGATCAAAGGATCTGTGGTCAACATTAATTAGAGAGGGGGTGCCCTCTATGGGCCAGCCAGCAGCAAAGCAAGGGGACCGGATTCTGAATACCGATACACATATCGTCATGCTTCCGGCCGGAGGGGGACTGGTTCCCACCCCGCTGCCTCATCCCTTCACGGGGATTCTGGACGGTGCGCTAAGCGCGAATGTCAAGATTATGGGGCAGCCAGCCGCCACTATGGATTCTACGGCTACGAATACGCCGGCCCATGTTCCGCAGGGAGGCCCGTTTCAGAAGCCGCCGACCAATAAGGGGACCATCAGCGCCGGAAGCGCAACGGTATTCATCAACGGGAAAAAGGCTGCCAGAAACGGGGATCCGGCGGTGACATGCAATGATCCGGCCGACCTTCCGGCAGGGAAAGTGTCTGCTGCGGGGACGGTCTTACTAGGAGGCTGAGAGATGGAAGTTGTAGATTTTTTGGGACGGGGCTGGACGTATCCGCTTGCTGTCCAGCGGGGCAGCGTCCGATCCTCCGGTGGAGAAGACTCCATCCGGGAATCCATTATTCTGATTCTGTCAACGGCCCGCGGCGAGCGGGTCATGCGGCCGGATTTCGGCTGCAGACTGAACGAGCTGGTGTTCTCACCCAATACCATGAGCACTGCAACCTTGCTGCGAAGCTTCATTGAAGAAGCCTTGCAGAACTGGGAGCCGCGCATTGAAGTGGACGACATTACGGTCACCCCGCGCTCAGACCGCTCTGAGCTTGAGGTGTCCATTGACTATTCGATCAGGGCCAGCAACAGCAAATATAATCTGGTCTATCCATTCTTCCTTGAAAGCGTGGGGAAATAATGCCAAACCAAATGCCTATTATTGATAAACGGGAACAGGAACAGCTGGTTCCCGAGCTACGACGCTTAATCTACCAATATTGCAGCCGGGAATGGACGGATGTGCCGGAGCTTGAGGCAGACAAGAAGGCAGATGCCCTGGTCCATATCTTCACCGGGATGATGGGCAAAGTGATCAGCCGGCTGAATCAGGCGCCTGCGAAGAATTTCACCTCCTTCCTGAATCTGATCGGCATTCATCCTACTCCGCCCCGTGCTGCCAAAGTTCCGCTGCTCTTCCGGCTGAAGCCGGATTCGGGCAGCTATAACACGGTTCCGGCCGGAACCCGGGTATCCGCCCAGCCGGAGCAGGGGGCGGAGGTGGTTTTTGAGACGGACAAGGATTTGACCGTCATTATGGCGCAGCCTGTCCGGGCGGTAAGTCTCGATCCGCAGGAGGACCAGTGGAGCAATCAGGATCATCTGCTAGCCGGGGGAGCTGCCGGCAGACCTGCCAGGCTGTTCAGAGGGGATTCGACAGTTGTCCACAGATTGTATCTGGGACACACAGAGCTGCTCGGATTCCAGGAAGCGGGCAGCAGCTTATCGGTCTATTTCAACAAGCCGGATGCAGCCGCGCTGAGCAAGGCCGCGCCGGAGCAGGACAGAACCGGGGATCTGCTGAACCATATCGACTGGTTTTGTTTCGATGAAGAAGGGAATTCTATGCAGCTGTATCCTTCTTCGATAGCCGAAGCGGGAGAGGACGAAGATGCTCTGTGGAGGGCGGTGGTCCGGTTCGACCGGCTGACTGGCGTGCATACGAAGACGCTGGCCGGGTACGAGCCGTCCGGGGCGCTGCGGGAATGGCCTGGTAAGTGGATTTTCGCCGAGTTGAAGAAGCCTATAACCGCCGGTACGCGAATGCCGGATATTGAAGATATCCGCCTGGAGCTTAACGTGGTGAGTCCGCAGCCGCTCCCGCCGGATGTGACGGTGAATAACGGGAACCTGCTGGATATGGGCAAGGATTATTATCCGCTTGGGGACAAGCCCAGAATCAATGATACGTTCTACATCGCCTGCAAAGAGGCCTTCTCGAAGCCAGGTGCCCGGATTACGCTCAGGGTGGAGCTGTCAGAGCCGGAGATCAGCAAGCTGCCGGACACACCGTATGTGAGACTCGGCTGGGAATATTGGAACGGGCAGGAATGGCTTGCGATCACCGGTCTTGAGGAGAGAACGGACGAAGGCGGTGCAGCTTATGGCGGTGCTGCCCTCCGTGCGGTGAGCAGCCTTACTGCCAGCGGAACGCTGAGCTTCGTCTGTCCGGGTATCCAGAAGCTGACGCTGGGCGGTGAAGAGCAGTACTGGGTCCGGGCCCGCATCACCGGCGGGAATTACGGCGAGGATGCGAAATACGAATATCAGGATGAAGAGGTCAAGCTGGGAGAAGGCAGCATCAATGTAGCCAAGCTCAAGGTGACCCAGGCGACATACGCGCCGCCTTCCATCCGTAAACTCAGTTTAGCCTACAGCTACACACTGGAGGCGCACCCGCAGACCGTGCTTACAGAGAATAACTTCAGCTTCGCTGATAAGTCGGCGGCCTGCCGCAACGAAGGTGAATATTTCAAGCCCTTCTATCCGTGCACCGAGACGGAGCCGACCTTCTACCTGGGCTTTGACCGTGATATTAGCGATCTGCCCGTGTCGCTCTTCTTTCCGCTAACGGGTGAACAGCTGGGACGTCCGGTAGTGGCGTGGGAGTATTGGGACGGCAGAAGATGGCTGACGCTCAGCGTGAATGATGAGATCAGAGGCTTCACCCGCAGGGAGATTCTGCAGTTTGCCGTGCCGGGAGATATTGCGAGACGGCCGTTGTTCGGCACGGAGCAGTACTGGATACGTGCCCGGCTGGATGAAGGCCGGTTCGAGATAGTCCCGCAGGTGAATGCCATTCTTGCTAACGCGGTCTGGGCCCGCAATTCCAATACCGCTGCGGGAGAGCTTCTGGGCTCCAGCAACGGTGAGGAGAATCAGATCGTTCAGTTGTCCAAAATACCCGTGCTGCCAGGCCAGCTTCTCAAGGTCCGGGAAGCCACCGGTCAGGGGACATGGATACCGTGGGAGGAAGTCAATACGTTCTCCGTATCCGGTTCAGATTCAAGGCACTATATGCTGGACAGAAGCACCGGAATGATCATGTTCGGGGATGGACGCAGCGGCATGATTCCGCCTATGGGCATAGATAACATCGTGTGTGACTACAAGCATGGCGGCGGAGCGTCCGGGAATGTTGCCGCAGGCTCGGTATCCCGGATATGGGACAGCTACAGCTGGCTGGATTCCGTAACGAATCCGGTGGCGGCGGACGGCGGCTTCGATCAGGAGGAAGCAGAGCAGGCTGAGCTTCGCGGGCCGCATACGCTGAAGAGCTGGAACAGGGGCGTAACCGCTGAGGACATGGAATGGCTGGTGCGTGAGGCGATGCCTCAGATCGCCAAGGTGAAATGTCTAAGTGCTATGAACCGGGAGCTGGAGTTCACCCCGGGTAGAGCTACCCTGATCGTGGTGCCGGAGACGGATGATCCGAGGCCGTTCCCGAGCCAGGAATTGCGCAGTGAGATTGAAGCCTATCTGTGTGAACGCATATCGGCCCCTTTGAACACCGCAGAGCCGGGGATTGAAGTTATTGGCCCGGATTATGTCCGCACGGCTGTAGAGGCAACCGTAGTCTTTACCTCTCTGGACCAGCGGAAGGTAGCTGAGGGACGGATCATCGACAACCTGAAGCAGTTTTTTCATCCGCTGAAGGGCGCGGACGGGAACAAGGGCTGGGAGCTGGGACAGAACCTGTATGTCTCCGAGGTCTATGCCGTGATTAAGAATACGCCGGGTGTTGACTATGTATCGGATGTGATCGTCAAAGCTTCAGTGCAATGCTTCACGCTGAAGCTGGAGCCGCTTGAGAACGGGCCATATAAGCCACAGGCCGCTTATCCGAAATACAGTCTGGTCCGTTCTGAGGACAACGCGCTTCAATTTGCACTTGCCGAGCCGGTGGATGCCGGGGATGAAGTGAAATCACTTGTGCTCAGAGGGTTCAAGGAGAACGGAATCATCAGGCTCCGCTACAGATCCCGTAAGCCGGTAGAGCTGATTGTCCTCACCATCGACGGTGACATGCTCGAATGCCAGACCCTTGACGAAGAACCGCTTGCCGAGAGCTATCCCGAGGGCAGCGATCTGGAATTTGCTCTGACGGATGATCTGACGGTCCGGACGTATATCCTGAGTAGGCTGGATTCGGGGGCGGTAACCTTTGTTGTGAAGACTGCTGTATTCGAGGAGAAGGATATTGTCTTCCTGAGCCGGACGGATGAATACATCAACACCACACCGCTCAAGATCCGTACCCTCGCCAGCGGCAATATTCATCTGGAAGAGGATGAGCTGATCTGCGGCGGGCTGCATCTGGTGAACAAGCCGGAGGAACATCCCTTTCCGTATCTTATGGATAAGCGGGCGGGCCTGCTGCATGATTTGACCGCAACCACGGCAGCGTGCGGACTGGAGACTATCCGCAGGGAAGAGCGGAGGTATCTGACGGGGCTGTCCGGTATTCCGGACACAGTGGTGCGGTGTCCGCATTGTAATACTTTGGAGCCGTAACTACAGAAAGGAGGAAGAACCTATGCCGCTTCCAGTATTGAAGCTGGATGATCTTAGCTTTGACCAGCTTGTGGCGGATGCCACTGCGCTGATTCCGCTCTACGATCCGGATTGGACGAACTATAATCCCTCCGATCCCGGCATTACCCTGGTGGAGCTGTTCGCCTATTTCACGGAGATGGTTCTCTACAGGCTTGACCAGGTGACCGATGAGAGCAGGCAGCAGTTCCTCAAGCTGCTGGGTATCACCCTGGAGGACGGGGAGGAGCTGGCCAGCGGAATATCCCGCGGGGCGAAGCAGTTCTCCGAATGCTACAGGGCTGTGACGGCAGAAGATTACCAGCTGCTGGCGAGGCAGAGCCTGCTGGATATCCCGGGGCTTCGGACCACGTATCCTGATCTTGCGGTCCGTACGCTCTGTCTGATTAATACGGATATGGAGAACGGCACCGGGCGGGATAAAGAAGCTTTCGGGCATGTGTCCGTAATTCTGGTGCTCCAGACCGCGAATCAGCAGGATCTGCGCAGAGACATGGCGGAGATCAAGCAGCAGGTTAAAGCCATCCTGGAGCAGAGCAAGCTGCTGACGACCCGAGTCCATGTTGTTGAGCCGGATTATCGGGATGTTGTGATTGAGATGACGGTTGCCGCCGGGAATCAGAGCATCGGGAGCATCGTTCATGACAGCATTGTACAGTTCCTGGACCCGGTTAACGGGGGGGAGCACGGACAGGGCTGGCTTCCGGGGAGGAAGCTGTACGCCTCGGATTTGTATCATCTGGTAGAGGGAATCGCCGGTATTGATCATGTAACCAGCGTGAACCTGGACTCGCCTGACCTGCTGCCGTTCCAGTTATTTAAGCTGAAGGACCTGAAGATTGAGGTGGAAGCATGAGCAAGACAGACGGGTACAGTTATGTGGAGTATCTCCCCCGGGTGTTCCAGCAGAAAGCGGGGGAGACGGATGAACAGTTTTTTCTGGGACGGTTTCTGAAGGCCTTCGAAGCCATGCTCTCGGGCAATACGGGGACAGCAGGCGCGGAATCTGTGGGCATGGAGGCTTTGCTGGACGGATTGCATCAATACTTCGATCCGCAGACTGCTCCCTCACAGTTTCTGCCCTGGCTTGCAGGCTGGGTAGGCCTGCAGTTGGCCGAAGGCGTGGAGTATGACGGTGAGGAGGATAATCAGGAGCGCACACTTGCCCCTACGCAGATTCTTCCGCTTGCGGACACCCGCAGCACCGTTAACCGCAAGCTGATCAGCAGCATCGTCCAGCTCTATAAGAAACGCGGAACTCTGGGCGGTCTGGCCGAATATTTGCAGGTTCACGCCGGTGAAGAGGCGGCCATCCATATCTATAGCTACGAGGAGCCTGTCCGTCTCGGTAATGCCCGGCGTATAGGCATTAATACGATGGTCGGGGCGGCCGAGCCGAGCTACTTCTCCGTCCATATCATCCTCCCGGCGTACAGCCGGAGCCTGCTGCAGCAGAAGGTGCGCAATCTGCAGGAGGTGATCCGGAAGGAGCGGCCCTTTTACACCAATTCCAGCTTGAATATTGAAGTCCCGTCTATGCGTCTGGGGGTCTATGGGCGTGTGGGGATGGAGACCTTAGTCGGGGGTATGACAGAGCAATAGAGATTATAGACCGGGAGGCAAGCGAATCATGGGAAAAGAATTAAGAAGAATGCGCTACTTTGACGGGCTCTTCCTGAACGCTGAGGATTACATGCTCGATCAGGAGTTTCACCTGCGCCTGCAGCGGCTGCATAACCGCTATCTGCATACCTGGGGGATTGTCTGCGGGCTCAAGGTACTGCCCTCTGCGAAGCCGGGGGAATCCATGAAGGTGAGCATTGCGGAGGGGCTGGCCCTGAATCTGGTGCTGGTCAAGAATGGTGACAAGTATGAGAGCATCAGCCAGGAAATCCTGATCTATGAGGGGCATCCGGATAATCCGGTCAACCTCTCCGAGTATAACGCCAATGAGAATATCTACATCTGGGTCAGCTATGAAGAGGTGAAGGCCGACTACAGCATCGAGCGTGGACAAGGGGAACAGATCCATATCTGGGAGCGCGGGAAAATCAGTTATGGGACCACAAAGCCTGAGGGCACGGACACGATCCTTCTGGCCCGGGTGGTTCCCCGTACCGATGGGGCGGGAGTGACCATCGACAGTACATGTATATACGATTACGACAGCGATGCGGCCCGGACGCCCTTAAGAACCTATGCCGGTGCCGCCGGCAAGAAGCTGGTCACGGAGAAGCTGGTGATCCCGGTTCAGAGTGAAGACAGCATGGACAGCGCGGGGCTGAGTGAAGCCGTTCTGGCAGCGATGCCGTCCATGTCTACACTGCAGGCTGGCAAAGTGCTGGAGATCAGAGCTCCCGAGACCCGCTTCACCGGGGCTATGAGCGTAGCCGGAGCGCTAACGATTGAGGGCGAGCTGATTCTGAAGAGCAAGGACAAGGCCCAGAGCGAGATGCGGATTATGAACAGCTTCGTTGAGGTGAACAGCCCCAACACGGATGATCCGAACTATGTATTTCCCGGTGCACGTGATGGCGGACTGGAGGTATACCGGGGCGACGGGGGCAAGCATGATGCGCGGATTGTCTGGGTGGAGGAGGATAAATGCTTCAAGGCCGGGCTCGGCAACGATCTTAAGACCATTGCCTACGGCAACGAGTGGGACAGCCTGATCAAGTCTGAATTCGCTGATCTGCTGCACCGGCACAGTAAGCTGTCTTCGCCATCAGGCCTAAGCTTCGGCTTCACCGGGGCGGGTAAGCTGTACAGTGATGCCGATCTTGCCCTTCAGGATGACAGAATCCTGCTGCTGAAGGGGACGAACCCGGACACGGTTGACCATTCGCATGGCCTGGGCTGGTTCGGAGCCGGGAAGCCCTTCGCTGCGGCAGAGGTAGAGGGTCCGGTGTTATTCGGCGGCAGCGGCGGGGCACTGGGTACCCGGACGGTTAACGCCGACGGCTCCCGCACAGATAAGCAGGCGCTCTCCTGGAACAAGAACGGCTATGTCGGCATCGGTTCGCAGAAGCTGCTGGAGGATTCGCTGGATGTCGAGGGCAGCGTACGCCTGCTCAGCGGCCGGAACCCGCTTCGCTTCACCTCCGCTTGGACGGGCTTTCCCGACAAACAGACGAACGGTGCGGAGATCTGTAACGATACTACAGACTACAAGGCCCTGATGATAGTCGGCAATAACTCTGCCGGGCAGAAGAGAAAGGTCGCCATCTGGGACCGGCTGGATGTGAACGGATTTCTGTATGTGAACGGGACAATGCAGGCCTCCCAGGAGATTATTCCTAGCGCGGGTAACGGGGAGCACAGCGGCATTATATTCCCGGCCAATCCGGGCGGAGGCGGGTATGATCAGGCTTGGATCAAGTACTATCCCCGTACAGGCGAGGATTGCACGCTGGAGATTGGTACCTCCAATGACAGGAGTGACCATATCTCTCTGATAGCTTCCGGCAACGTGGGCATCGGCACACTGGAGCCTGCGGACAAGCTGGACGTGGCAGGGGAAATGCGTATCCTGAGCGGGCAGAATCCGGTCCGCTTCACCGCTGGATGGACAGGCTTCACGGGTCAATCCCCCAAGAATGCCGAGATCAGTAACGATACCACGAACTACAATTCTTTGATGATCGCGGGTAACGGGATGTCGGGAGTCCGCAGAGTCTCCATCTGGGATAATCTCGATGTTAATGGCTCCCTGCAGGTGAAGGGGGGCGCCTATATTGGCGGTGATCTTGAGATCAAAGGCAGTATCAAGACAGAGGTATTCAACTTCGCCGGCAAATTCAAAAAGCTGGATGTGGCTGAGGAATTCGCCGCCACTGTACGCTGCGCTGATTTCTACATCGGTTATCCCGGACGCCGCGGGGCTCCCGGCCGGGCGCTAGTCGACAATGGCAGCCATCTGGTGCTCAATTACGGCAACGACTGGTCCTACGCTTCTGTCCACAGCAGCCTGGAAGTGAGAAATGCCCTGATCCCGAGCGCGGGCAGCGGCAACAACGGGATTATCTTCCCGTCCGATCCCGGCGGCGGCAGCGGCGACTCGGCCTGGATTAAGTACTATCCAACCAGCGGGGAGAACTGCGTGCTGGACATCGGAGTCTCTAATGATGCCGGCGACCGCATCTATCTTCATGCCAGCGGCGGGGTCTATGCCAATGGCAGCATGTACTGGTGGTCCTCGCGCGAGCTGAAGGACAATATTGCGGATATTCCGGTCAAGGAAGCGAAGCAGCTGTTGGACGGGCTAAATCCGGTCTCTTTTAAATACAAAGGAGGCACCAAGCCAAAGACCCTCGGCTTCATTGCGGAGGAAGTACCGGCTGTTCTGGCCGATCCGGATCAGCGGGCGATCAGCGGGATGGATATCATTGCCGTTCTGACCAGCGTGATGAAGGATCAGCAGAAGGCAATTACAAGAATGCAAAAACAAATCGACACCCTGCAGGGTGCCTAAACCTTAGGAGGATGAATTTATGAAAGAACAATTGGAAGCACGTATGAATGAACTGAAGGCAGAGCTGGAATCCGGGCGGCAAATGATCCAGGAGCTGGACGAGAAGCGTACCAATCTGGGATATACCCTTACACGCATCAGCGGGGCTATTCAGGTGCTGGAGGAGCTGGCTGCCGCAGAAGAGGAGTCCGTTCAGGCCTAATCAAGCTGTAACTATGAAGAGCCGGGAGGAGTGGGATTGTGCCAAAGGATATGAAACGCATGAATTATTTCAACGGGCTGCTGCTGAAGGAAGAGGATCTGACGCTGGATCAGAATTACCATAAGCGTGTGCGGCAGCTGCATAACCGTCATTTTCATGATTGGGGAGTCGTGGATGGGCTTAAGGTCACCATGCGGGACGGGATAACCGTTGAGATCGCTCCTGGCTTTGCTCTCAACCGTGTCACCGACCCGGAGCACAATGAGGAGATCAGCCAGGAAATTATGGTCAGTGATACTCAGCCGGATCGGGTGATTAACCTCTCGGGGTACAGCACTTCGGATCAGATCTATATTTCCATCAGCTATCAGGAGAAGCTAACTGACGCCGAAGTGCTCAAGGGAGGAGATAATCCCATCCATGTGCTGGAGCAGGCCAAAATAGAAGTAAGCTCCCGGAAGCCCGCAGATGTACACCAGAATATCCTGCTGGCCCGGGTGAATCTGAAGCATTCCCAGGACGGCACTTTAACGATCGGCGGGATCTACGAGACGGATGTGGACGGGTCTCAGCTGGTGACGAGGGCCGCAGGCGGGACGGTGCTTAAGGCGGATCAGATCATTATCGGCAAAGAGAAGAAGCCTGCAACGCCCTTCCTCAGCAACTCGGAGGACCTCGATGGCGAGGAAGGGAGCCGGCTTAACGTTCACGCTGTGCTGACAGAGTTCACTGGCGACATCAAGGCAGGGGCCATCAGCACTTATGGATCAGTGGATATAGACGGCACGTTATCTGTAACCTCGGGCAGCGCAGCGGTGTTCAAGGTGAATGAGTCCGGCGATCTGGAGGTCTCCGGCGCGTCAACCATGGAGGGGCCTTTCTCCGCGAAGCAAGGGATTGAAGTCAGCGGGGGGATGGCGATGCTGGATGTTCCCCAGGTTATCATCGGCGGAAGCAAGGTCACCCTGAATCAGAATGCGGCTGAAGATGACCGGATGGGGATCGAGATCCTGCGCAAGGATCATTCCAGCGCCAAGCTGCAATGGGATGAGAAGAATAAGAGCTGGATGATTGGAACCGAAGTGCAGGCGGGTGACGAGGCCAGCGGATTGTTCGAGGTGGCTTATGGAGCAGACTGGGAGCAGCTGCATCACGGTGCGAATGCGGATAGTCTGCATAGCCATAGCCAGCTGATGGCTGCGGATGGCAAGCCGTCACTTCGCACGGACAACGAGGGGACGGTCCTGGTTGACCGGGGAATGAGCGTATCCGGTACACTGGTATCCCAGAAGGATGGCCTGGAGGTCTTCCGGGGAGCCACGCTGCCCAATGCCAAGATAGCCTGGAATGAAGCTGCGAAATCCTGGCAGACCGGCACCGTGAGCGGGGATATGACCAATATTCCTGACGGGAAGCAGTGGGAGGAGCTGACCGGCGGCAACCGGAATGCAGATGCTCTGCATACCCACAGGCAGTTCCATAACGAAGACAAGAGCCTGCTTGCGCTGGAGATCGGTGCGGACGGTAATGTGAATATCCCCCATGAGCTGATGGTCGGCGAGACCCTGACCGTGAATAAGCTGATTGTCCGGGAAGAAGAGGTGGTCATCCGGAAGGTTGAGCAGGAGGTGGCAGATAGCTTCCTTACGGTCAATAAGGCGGAAGACCACACAGCTCTGGGTAACAAGGGAGGGCTGGATGTCTACCGGGGCAGCCAGCTTCCGGCAGCACGCATGGAGTGGAATGAAGCAGACCGCAAGTGGAGAATCGGGCTTGAAGGCAGCATGTCCGACATTCCTTACGGGAACAAATGGGACACACTGACCAGCGGGTCTGTGGCGGATGCTTCCCACAAGCACAGCACACTGAGTACGCCGTCCGGCGGAACGATTCTGTCGGCAGACGCCCAGGGACGGCTGTCCGCATCCGGGAATATGGAGCTCGGCGGTACGCTGCTGGCCAAGGGCAGTACCACGCTGAAGTCCGACCTGAGTGTCGGAGGATCGGCTACGATTGAAGGCAATCTGACGGTCAAGGGCACCACTACCTTCGTCAAAAAGGAAGATCTGGTGGTGGTCAGCAACCGGATTGAGCTCAATAAATTCGAGGGGAACAGTTCCTCCCTGAAGCAGAGCAGCATTGAGGTCTACCGGGGCAAGCTGAACCCGAGCGCCAAGCTGCTCTGGGACGAGACGGATGGCAGATGGAAGCTGGGACTCGGCGATGAACTGTCCAATATTGCCTACGGGAGTAATTGGGACGCGTTGACCGGAGGGGTCAGCTCGGATGCAGATGGGCTGCACCGGCACAATTCCCTGAGCGATAGCACGGGCAACACGGCTGTCCAGATTACAGCAGACGGTGATTTTGAAATGATTAATGATGCTGAGGTGCAGGGCTCCCTGACCGTCAATAACGGGGCGGAGGTCAGCGGAGGTCTGGCGGTTCAGGGCCTGGTTAAGGTAGACGGCAACCTGATCGTCAAAGGCACCACGACCACGCTGAACCGTGAAGATCTGGTTGTCACCAATAACATCATTGAGATCAACAAATTCGCAGGGGATACCCCGCCAGCCGCCGAGAGCGGCATCGAAGTGTTCCGGGGGGAATCGCAGCCGCCTGCCCGGATGTTCTGGAACGAAAGCGAGCGGAAGTGGAAGGTGGGTATCGGAAATTCACTGGAGAATGTTGCCAGCGGCAGCTCCTGGGACAAGCTCACACAGATGGCGAGTGCGGATGCTCTGCATCTTCACAGCCAGCTGTACAATCCGAAGAGTGACATCCTGGCTCTCAGCGCCAGCGCCGAAGGGAATGTGGATATTCACCATGATTTGACTGTGGGCAGTAATCTGACGGTAGCCGGAGAGCTGGAGATCCGGGGGACCTCGGCCAAAATTGCCACAGATGAGCTGGATATCGGCAGCCCCTGGATTACCCTTAATAAGGATGCTGGAACAGCCAAGTCGCTTGCGGGCGGCGGACTTGAGATCTATCGCGGCCCGGA
This sequence comes from Paenibacillus sp. FSL H7-0756, assembly GCF_038006765.1. NCBI lineage: Bacteria > Bacillati > Bacillota > Bacilli > Caryophanales > Paenibacillaceae > Paenibacillus > Paenibacillus sp. FSL H7-0756. Next base: position 24,294 of record NZ_JBBOVT010000002.1, read on the forward strand.
TCAGCCTGCCGCCAAGCTTACTTGGGATGAGGTCAAGGCCCAGTGGCTGCTTGCTACACCTACGGATAGTGCTGCGCTGGCAGTGGATTCATCAGGCAATGTTCAGGCGTCCGGTGCAGTGAAGGCTGCAGGTGCTGCGATTACAGGAGCAGTCACTGCTGCCAGCGCGGCAATTGCAGGAACAGTGACGGTCGGAGACGGCATTGAGGTGCTGCAAGGCACCGAGACTAATGCGCAGATCAAGTGGGCTAAGGACCGCTGGAAGCTGGGTACTGCCGGCAGAACGGTTCTCAGCCTGACCCGCAGCGGCAAGATGGGGGTGGGCACAGATAATCCCACTGAAGTGCTGGATGTGGCAGGCAAGGCGGTCTTCCGGACAGAGACAGAGGTCTCTGGAGCGGCTTCCTTCTCAGGCAAGCTGACGGCTCATAGTGATGCTGTATTTGAAGGGACAGCTTCTTTTAACAAAGGGATTGATGCAGCTAGCGCTGTGATCAGCAAGCATGCGGTTATCTCCGGGAATGTTACTGCCGGAGGGTTTGAAGCTCCGCGCGGCTTGAACAAAGACGGAATTCTTCAGCCGAATGCCCGGATCTATTGGAACAATGAGCAGAATGCCTGGTTCTATGGCGATGGGGTCACCTTCTCTGAATTCGGCACCGGGAAGGGCGGCCAGAACAAGCTGTTCAATTCACTCGGCAATACGGTTGCCCTGTTCTCGGATGCGAAGGGGTATGTCGGCATCGGAACAACGAATCCGCTGGCGCTGCTGGATGTGCAGGTACCGGGAGGAAGCAGTGCTTTCAGCGTTACCAGCAGCGGAGAGGTCGGTATAGGGACCTTCAACCCTAAATTCAAGCTCGATGTACAAGGCAATGCGGCAATCAATGGGGAACTTAACGCAGTAAGCGCCGCCATATCCAAGGATCTGACCGTGAACGGGAATCTGACGGTGAATGGCGACATTGTGACGATCAATGCGGCTACACTTGAGGTTGAAGACAACATCATAAGAGTCAACAAGTATACCCCTCAGAAGACTCCGCTTGTTCAAAATGCCGGTCTGGAGGTATTTCGCGGCGGCACCGCGCTTCCAGCCCAGCTGCTGTGGGATGAGACTGCCGATGTGTGGCTGGCCGGAGTCTCAGATAACCTGAAGGCCATAGAGTTCAAGGGACATACCCACCCCGAGTATGCTTCTCTGGCAGGAGCGATCACTGTTGACGAAGGCAATATCGGGATTGGTACGGATGCCCGGGCCGCTAATCTGGAGGTGAAGGGGAATGCCGTTGTCAGCGGATCATTGACGGTTACAGAGGCTTCGCTAAGCGGCGGCTTGGCAGCAGCAAGTGTAAAGATCAGCGGCTTGGCTGCACTGAAGGAGGTCACCGTCAGCGGAGGTTTCACAGCTCAGGATGCCGCCATCACCGGCGATCTTACGGTCAATAAGGGAATTGCAGTGGACAGAGGAACGGAGCAGAAGGCACAGCTGCTCTGGGATGAATCACTGGATGCCTGGACGGCTGGTACGGCTGGAAGCATGAAGCAGCTATCCTACAATGGCCATACGCACCAAGAGCTGTCAGAACTGACGGGAGTGCTGAAGATTGCTTCCGGGAATCTTGGAATAGGCACCGCAGCACCAACCGCCAAGCTTGAGGTGAACGGCAATGCGGTGGTATCCGGACGTATGACCGTTACAGACGCGGCAGTCAGCGGCAAGTTAACGGCTGCGGATGCCGAATGTAGCGGAATGCTCCGCGCGAAGGATGCTGAAGTTACCGGCAGCCTCAAGCTTAGCCGGGGGATTGATGTGGGCAGAGGCACAGGTGCCAATGCACAGATTGTATGGAACGAAGCGATGGCTGAATGGCAGCTGGGACTTGCGGGCAGCTTGAAGCAGCTCTCGTACAGCGATCATTCGCATGAGGAGCTTACGGATCTGAGTGCTGTGCTGAAGGTGGCTTCAGGCAACATCGGGATTGGCACCGCCGCACCAGCCGCCAAGCTGGATGTGAACGGTAATGCGGCGGTATCCGGGAAATTAACCGTCACTGACGCTGTTGTGAACGGGGCCTTAACCGTGAAGAACGCAGTGATCAACACGTTACTAAAGGCAGCGGATGCCGAATTTACAGGAACGTTCAACGCGAAGGACGCCGCCTTCACAGGTACATTGTCAGCGAAGGAACTAACCCTCAGTGATACATTGAACGTGAAGGATGCCAAGATCAGCGGCAGCCTGACGGTTAGCCGGGGGATCGAGCTTGACCGGGGCAAGGATAAGAAGGCACAGATTCTCTGGGATACTACGGCAAATGCATGGCAGGCGGGCATTGAGGGAAGTATGCAGAAGCTGGTCTGCCAGGATGCCGTCTATGATGAACTGGTCCAGGTGGCGGGAGCATTAACGCTAGATTCCAGCAGCAATGTCGGGATTGGCAAAGCGCCCGCAGATAACTATAAGCTGGATGTGAACGGCAACCTGCGGGCAACGAACTTCGCACAGACCTCCTCCCGGACCTACAAGGAGAACATTGCCAGTCTGCCGGTGAAGAAGGCGCTGGAGCTGCTGAACAAGCTGAAGCCGGTGACCTTCAACTACAAGACGGAGAACGGCAAGCAGCAGAATATCGGCTTCATCGCCGAGGATGTGCCACAGATTTTCTCCACTGCAGATCACAAGTCTGTAGTACTGATGGACATTATCGGCGTACTGACCACGGTAGTTCAGAAGCAGCAGAAGGAAGCTCAAGACATGCGCAAGCAGGTAAATGAGCTCAAGGTTCAGGTTACGGCCTTGGCCGGCGCTTAATGGCAACAACCCCTCAGCACATAAGGTGAACGAAGCAGCTCCTGCCGCAATTATGCCGCAGGAGCTGCTTCTTTTGGCAGAATACCCTAGTCATTTCTTGTTGCATTCCATCCACCGGAATGTCCTTCGATTCTGCAGTTCGCGGGGAAATCTGGAAGAGGCTGTAAGTGAAGTTCATTCACCATCGTTCCTGTAATGTCTGCTAATCGCACAGGCCAATTCCTGAATCTGCTCCTTCAGCTCCAGAGGCTCATGAATACGTATGGAAGTGCCGAAGCTGAGCAGATATTTGGGAAGGTATTTATTCATAGAGGGGGCATCCAGCAGGAACCTCGCCTCCCGGTCGGTCCGCTCTGTAAGGTAGTGCCGCAGATGCCAGTTGCCGCATAGCTTGTTCAGCGCATCCGGCTCTCCTTCGATACGGATCACGAGCAGAGGGGCATTTTCTTCGGGCTCCGGCTCCAGCTGGCTGCGGAAATAGTCAGATACCAAGAAGGGCTCCGGCCTAGGGAAGCTGGCTTCCGTTAACGCAAGCTTGACAATGCGGTCCACGCGATAGGTCCGCATGGCCTGTGAACGGTGACAGAACCCAACCATATACCATTCGGAACGGTCGTAAGCCAGACCATACGGATCGACTTCGCGCTCCTCGTCCTGTACGGCATTCACTTTCCGGTAGGTGAGGTGGACCGTCTGGCCTGCCTTCACAGCCTGCTCCAGCTCCCGCAGCAAAGGGACCACAGACGGGGGACGGGACGGAGCGATCACATCGAGACTGCCTGTGTGCAGCGACAGGTCTTGGCGCTGTTCATCATGCAGCCCGTTCTCTACCTTTTTGAGTGCGTTTTCCAGCTCCAGGGCGTAGGGATAGCCAGCGCTTTGCGCGAATTTATAGGCATCGAGCAGCGCTCTCAGCTCCATGGAGCTGAAGAACAGGGGCGTCTCACTGAAGCTCTCCAGAATATGTACCCCGCCGTCATGTCCTGATTCGGCGACCACCGGTACCCCGCTGGCACATAAGGCATCGATATACCGGTATACCGTGCGGACGCTGATCTCCAGCTGGTCTGCGATTTGTGCGGCAGTAAGCTTCTTACCGGACCTCAGCATCCACAGCATTGCGAGCATATTATCCCATTTGGCCATCGGGTTATTCTCTCCTAAGTTCTCAATTCGTTAACGGTTGAGTAGTGTATTTTCCTTATATTTCCCGCTGAAACGGTGCCGTCCCTAAAAGGACAGCAAAGCCGTTTCTGCTTAGTCTACCATTTAGTATTCGGCTGTTCCATCTGTAATATGCTATGATAGGAAATATGGTATTTTCTGAGAAATAGAGGGGGTACGTTATGATTACATTCAAAAAACTCATGCAGATCATCGGACTTAGTGTTCTTGTCACGAGCGTGACTCATTCTCCTGCCCCGGCTGTTGCTGCCTCCGCTACAACCCGGTCCGCCACAGCCGGGGCATCCGCGATTCAGGTCTATCTGAACAATGAGTGGATTACTTCAACCGCAGGGGGCGCTACGCTCATCAACAATACAGTCATGCTCTCGCTGGATAAGCTGTATGTGCGAGGGGCGGCCATTACATACGACGAGCATTCCAGAATGCTCACCATTCAGAATCTGCTCACACAGGGCAGCATGAAGATCGGCAGCACTAACGCCTCTGTGAACGGGAAGCAGATCACTTATTCCGCTGCCTTCCAGCAGGTGAACAAGCAGCTCTATATCCCTCTGCGCTTCGTGAATGATGCGATTGGCGGCTCACTGGAGTGGGATGCTGTTCATCGTGAAGCGTTCATCAGCTATCCTGAACCCGCCGGGTTGTCCAAATGATCCATCCAGAACTCCTTCAGGTAGCTGATAAAAGTATGGGTTGCCCTGCTAATGTAACGGTCTGCCCGGTAGATTAAGTTGAGCCTGCGGATCGGCGGCGAATTCAGGATGGGAATGGAGCACAGTCCGCTGTTCTTCATGGCGTCCATGAGGCTGCCCGGCTGTACGGTACCGCCGATTCCGGCCTGGACCAATTGGATCAGCGAGGTGGCCGATCCGGTCTCCATGATCGGTTCCAGCGCGAAGCCGGCTTCCCGGCAGCTGTTCTCCACCAGCTCTCTGCCGATAAAAGTCCGCGGGTACATCACAAGCTGGATGTGCTGAAGCTCGGACAGCTCGATATGGCTCTTGGCAGCGTAAGGATGATCCTCCCGGACAATCAGATGATACGGCTCCCAGCCTAGATCCACCTTGGTTAGCAGTTCATCGCGTGGCCCCTGGAGACAGATCCCGATGTCCAGCTTGTTATCCAGCACCTCCTGCTGAATGACCGTCGAGGCGAACACCTGAAGCCGTATATTTGGATAATCCTCGTGGAATTTAACCAGCAGCGGTGTTAACTGGTAATCGAGGTCGGAAGGCAGCAGCCCGAGCCGGATGGTGCCGCGGTTGTCCAGGCGCAGCTCGTCCATGGCCGCCTTGGCGCTGTGTTCATTCTGCACCATCTGGACTGCATACTCCTTCAACAGTACTCCGGCCTCGGTAAGAGCAATTCTTTTGCCGATCCGGTCGAAGAGGGGGAGCCCCAGCTCACCTTCCAGCACCTTGATCTGCTGGCTTAACGTGGGCTGGCTGATTCCCAGCTTCTCGGCAGCCCGTGTGAAATGCAGTTCTTGACACACAGCCAGAAAATAATGCAAATGGCGGGTTTCCAAATGAATCACTCCGTTCAGAGAATAATCATAGTTACATACTATTATAATAATAGAAATAATAGTATTGAACAATGCAAGGCGCGCATATATACTCGAGCTAGACAAGAAACACACAAATTATGGCTTGGAGTTGATATCGTTGCCTTTCCTGTTATTATTCATCGCCCTACTGGCTGCCTCATTAAATATGCGTCCGGTTATTACGTCCGTCTCTCCGCTGCTTAGCAATATTCAGGGGGACCTGGCTATGAGCAGCCTGCAAGCGAGTCTGCTGACTACGCTGCCTGTTCTGTGTATGGGCCTGTTCGCACCGGTTGCAGTGAGCATCAGCCGCCGTTTCGGAATGGAACGTACAATCTTTGCATCCATGGTGCTCATCGGGGCGGCAACTGCCGCGCGGGGCGTGTTATCCTCGGCCTCTGGGCTCATTCTGACCGCACTCGCAGCAGGTGTGGGAATCGGAATCGCCGGTCCGCTGTTGTCAGGCTTCATTAAGCGTTATTTCCCAGGGCGTTCGGCTATGGTAAGTGTGTATTCTGCCTCCTTAGTGCTGGGTGCTTCCCTGGCAGCAGGGCTGTCTGTTCCCTTGTTCACCTGGTTGGACAGTTCCTGGCAGCTGTCGTTGGCCGTATGGGCGGTACTCTCCCTGGCAGCTCTTCCGGCTTGGTGGAGAATTACAGCAAAGTCGCTGCAGCCGGAGGCTCAGAGTGTGCACGCCAAGCTGCCCGTGGCGAACAAGCGGGCCTGGCTGCTGACCGTATTCTTCGGCCTAATGGCCAGTGTTTTCTATTCGCTGACAGCTTGGCTGGCCCCGATAGCCATGTCTATGGGCTATAGCCGCCATGATGCGGGCAACCTGCTCACACTCTTCACTTTGATTCAGATTCCGGTGAGTATTCTGGTGCCTGTCCTGGTCGCCAGGTTCCAGCGGCGAACCTTATGGCTGGTGCTGTGCAGCCTGTTCGAGCTAAGCGGGCTGCTGCTCCTGCTCGGCTCAGGTTCACCGTTCCTGAGCGCAGTCCTGCTTGGGATCGGAGCCGGAGGCTTGTTCCCGCTGGCGCTCATGCTGCCGCTGCTCATGACTCAGCGGGCGGAAGAGGCCAGCGCCTGGTCCTCACTGAGCCAGGGCGGCGGCTATATTCTCGGAGCCTTGGGTCCCCTCGCAGTGGGCCGCATCCTGGATGCTTCGGGCTCATTCCAGCTTGCCTTAACCGGCTTAGCTGTAGTCACTGTGCTCATGATCGCGGTGCAGCTGATGATAGGCAGAAGCTCCCGTGAAGGTACAGTGTCTATGGTACGTCCATAATTTCGGACCTGAGTTTCGATACAGGTACACCTTAACGCGCTCCCTGAGATATGTAGGGGAGTGCGTTATTTGTTATAATGGGAACGGGTTACCAGAGTACAAGCCAGGTGAAGAGGAGGACATGAATATGGATATGAATATGAATATGAATATGGATATGAATGTGGATAGGGTGGAAGAGCCGGCCGTTCAGCTTATCGGCATGCTGGGCCAGCCGTATGATCCCAAGAGGGTCCAAGCCGTGCTTAAGCCCTATGGCGTTAAGCGCATGCCTGCGGCAAAGAGCTATTTTAACGACACCATGATCCCGTGCGCAAAAGCCTCTCTGAGGATGGATCTCTACCGTATCCCCAAAATCAATGAGCTGACCGGACTACAGTATACGGATCCCAATGATTGGATCATCGGCGCTATCCACTTCCTTCCCCCTGGTTCGGGCGGCAAGATCGAAGTGCCTTATCCCGTTATTTTACCTGAGGACATTACGATGAACTCTTCGCCTGAGGAAGCGATCGCGGCCTATGGCCCTCCGCAGCTCGATGAAGAATGTGAATGGCCCGGATTTTCCGGCCGCATTATCGCCTGGCGGGGCGAGGGCATAAACATCGCATTAGAATACGAGTATGGCAGGGAAGGTAGAGTGCTACGAACCTATATCGCCTGCCTAATCGGCTGCGTCGGCGCTTGGACGAGCGACAACCCGGAGGTGTTTGCACCCTGAGAAGGGTAGGGCTGACTCTGATAGAGAGACAAGTTTCCGCTAGAATCGCGGTGTGCTGCTGGACAGTGGGGTCTACCCTCCTGCAGCCTACCCACTAGAGAACATAGCAGTTGGATAAAGAGCACTTGTTCCCGCCAAATCATACCCCTTTCAAGCAGCAGTTGGAAAAAAGGCACTTCTTTCAGCCGATTCTATGAAATCGGCTGGATTTGCACAAAATAAGTGTTGTTTATCCAACTGCTACCCGCAACTACCCCGTTAGCGCTCGAATAGTTGTACTTTTTCCACTAGCTTCCCTCCCCGCAAGATGAACTTCACCTTCTCTCTCTCCTGCATTTCATACCACTGGGCATACTTGCTAAATTGTATTTACAAATTATGGAATACATGCTATCTTTGCTATGAAAGCGCAACCATGATCTGATAGGTTAACCAAGGTTTTACCATTTTGTTCATGGGGAGGAAGGAAGAAAATGAAGAAATGGCTCAAAAGAACAGGAACAATGCTGCTGGCGTGTACGCTGCTGCTTGGGGGGGTTACTGCACCGCCTGCGGCCCGCGCTGACCCTGCACTGATCACCATTGAAAGCGAGGATGCCCAGCTCACCCCGGATTTGCAAGTGACGACCCAGATTTACGGAACGCCGAAGCCCGGCTATTCGGGAAGCGGTTTTGTCTGGATGCAGAATTCCGGTACGCTAACCTACACTGTAACTGTCCCGGCAACCGGCATGTATACGATCTCGACCCGTTATATGCAGGAGCTGAGCCCGGACGGCAGACAGCAGGCGTTAATCGTTAACGGTGCTGCGAAGGGTTCGTATATGCTGCCCTACACCACTACATGGAAGGATTTCAACTTCGGCTATCACAAGCTGAATCAAGGCAGCAATACTATTCAGGTAAAAGCAGGCTGGGGCTTCGCTTATTTCGACACCTTCACGGTGGATCATGCGAACCTGGACCCGCTGATTGTGCAGCCCGTTCTCTCTGACGCCCAGGCTACGCCCGAAACCCAGCTCCTGATGAATTATTTGACGGAGGTGTACGGGAAGCACATGCTCTCGGGCCAGCAGGAGATTTACGGCGGAGGGAATGACGGCAACTCCGAGCTGGAATTCGACTGGATTCACAATCTGACCGGGAAATATCCGGCAGTCCGCGGGTTCGACCTCATGAATTACAATCCGCTGTATGGCTGGGAGGATGGCACTACTGCCCGCATGATCGACTGGGTGAATAATAAGGGCGGGATTGCGACGAATAGCTGGCACCTTACCGTTCCCCGTGACTTCACCGCCTATCAGCTAGGGGAATTTGTGGATTGGAAGCAGGCGACCTATAAACCAACCGAGACCAATTTCAATACCGCGAATGCTGTGATTCCAGGGACCAAAGAGTACCAGTATCTGCAGCTCGCTATCCAGGATCTGGCGGAACAATTACAGATTCTGCAGGACAATAACGTGCCCGTGATCTTCCGTCCTTACCATGAGGCAGAAGGCAACGGCGGGCTGAATGGGGAAGGGGCGTGGTTCTGGTGGGCTTCAGCAGGCGCGGAGGTGTACAAGCAGCTCTGGGATCAGCTCTATACCGAGCTTACAGAGACCTACGGCCTGCACAACCTGATCTGGACCTATAACAGCTATGTGTACAGCACTTCTCCGGCCTGGTATCCAGGGGATGATCAGGTGGATATTGTCGGCTACGATAAATACAACACCATCTACAACCGTTATGACGGCTTGTCCGGCGTGCCGAATGAGGACGCGATTAGCTCGACCTTTTATCAGCTGGTGGATCTGACCGGGGGCAAAAAGATGGTAGCCATGACCGAGAACGACACCGTTCCCAGCGTGCAGAATCTGACCGATGAAAAGGCGGGCTGGCTCTACTTCCTGCCATGGTACGGTGAGCATCTGATGAGCACGGCGTTCAATTTTCCGGCTACGCTGACCACTCTGTATCAGAGTGATTATGTCATAACGCTGGATGAGCTGCCGGATCTGAAGGGGAATAACCCTCATCCGGGCGCCACTATTACACCATCCATGGTCGAATTTGACAAAGCTCCGGCGCATCAGACTGACCAGACCGTCACTATGAATCTGAACGGCAACACGTTAACGGCCCTTCGTTCGGGTACCACCGTGTTGACCGAGAATCAGGATTATACGGCGACTAACACTGCGGTTGTTCTGAGAAAAGCATACCTCTCCACGCTGCCGCTCGGCCAGAATACGATCTCCTTTCATTTCAGCGGCGGACCAGAGGTTGTGCTTACTGTGAACGTAGAGGATAGCAGCGTTCCGCTGCCTTCAGGCGACTTGACCATTCAGGCCTACAACGGCAGCACCGGTGCTTCGACCAATGGAATCGCACCCAAATTCAAAGTAATCAACACCGGGAATGCACCCGTCCAGCTCAGCGATGTGAAGCTCCGGTATTACTACACGATTGACGGCGAGCAGCAGCAGAGCTTCTGGACCGATTGGGCCAGCATCGGAAATGCCAACGTCACCGGGACCTTCGTGAAGCTGGATACCCCGGCCGCCGGTGCCGATTATGCGCTGGTGATTGGCTTCACCAGTGCTGCCGGAACCCTGAACCCCGGCCAGAGCGCCGAGATTCAGACCCGCTTCTCCAAACAAGACTGGTCGGGCTACAATCAGGCGAACGACTATTCCTTTAATGCTGTCAGCACCCAGTTCGCCGATCACGAGCAGGTTACGGGATATGTAAACGGGCAACTGGTGTGGGGGATTGAGCCTTAACCGCCCTTAACCGTAGTTGTTGACCCATTCTCCGCTAAATAATAAAATGATATGATGGGCGGGGGATTTCATTATACCGGAGGTGTTATTTTGAAAAGAAGGTATAGGTCAACAATAATCCTGCTGGCGCTAAATGTACTTTGTATTTTTGCGGTCGATATTAGTACTATTAAGTATAAACTTGGAAAAGGGACATCAGGTAACGGGAATCCCGGAATAGTAGTGTTGATCCTTAGTCTGATATTGCTTACGATTTTCCTCATACACTTGGTGTTGAAATCGATTGAATCTCTAAGAAAGCTGCCCCCCACAATCACATCAATAGTCATTCCAGCTCTATCACTTGTCACTTTAGTGCTCATGATATTTGGTGAACTACACACAATTAGTGCGTTAGAACAGAACTTAAACGGCTTCACAAATGATAAAGATTCCGTAGTCTTTCGTTTCGGCTGGATTAACCAGTACACAAATACTCTATTTTATAATGGTTACATTTTGATGTTCGGAATTTCCATAGCGATGCTTGTGTCTTGTCTGATAGTTAGAATTCAATCGAAGGGACGGAGGTTCTAATATGTTAGCCAAATTCAAAAAATATGGAGTCTATAGTCTAGCCTTAGTATTACTGGCCTCGGTTGTGCTTGGCAGCTCGGGTTCCCGCGCATCTGCGGAAGAAGCGTCAGCTGCGCTGACTTCAGACTTCAGATCGTTGCAGGCTTCACAGATCGTCAGCGAGATGGGAGCCGGATGGAATCTGGGCAACTCGCTCGAAGCTTCGGTGAACGGGATTCCCAGCGAGACCGCGTGGAACAACCCCGCCATTACGCCGCAGTTGATCCAAAAGGTCAAAGCAGCAGGCTTCAAAACGATCCGCATCCCAGTCTCTTATCTGAATTATATCGGCAGCGCTCCCAATTATACGATTAACTCGGCATGGCTGGACCGTGTGAAAGCAGTTGTGGATTATGCCTACAATGAAGGCCTGTATGTGGTCATTAATATTCACGGGGACGGCTTCAATTCCGTTCAGGGCAGCTGGCTCCTGGTCAACAGCGGCAACCAGACGGCCATTAAGCAGAAGTACCAGAAGGTGTGGCAGCAGATCGCGAATAAGTTCGCTAATTATGGCGAGCGGCTGATTTTGGAGTCGATGAACGAGGTGTTTGACGGCAGCTACAACAATCCGAATCCGGCGTACTACGCCAACCTGAACGCTTACAATCAGATCTTCGTGGATACGGTCAGACAGAGCGGCGGCAACAATAGCGCCAGATGGCTGCTGATTCCGGGCTGGAACACGAATATCGACTACACGGCCGGCAATTACGGGTTTGTACTTCCAACCGACACCTATAGATCCTCCACCATACCTAGCTCGGAAAAAAGAATGATGATCTCCGCCCACTATTATTCCCCTTGGGATTTTGCCGGTGAGGAGTCGGGAAATATCACGCAGTGGGGTGCGTCAGCGACGAACCCTGCCAAGAAATCCACCTGGGGACAGGAGGATTATCTGAACTTGCAGCTCCAATCCATGTACAATAAATTCACGACTCAAGGTTACCCGGTGGTGATCGGAGAATTCGGTTCGATTGACAAATCGTCCTATGATTCAAGCAATAATAACTACCGCGCCGCCTATGCCAAAGCCGTAACCACAACCGCCAAGAAGTACAAGGCCGTACCGGTCTATTGGGACAATGGCTATAACGGCCAGCATGGCTTCGCCCTGTTCAACCGTTATAACAACACCGTCACCCAGCAAGGCATTATCAATGCTATTATGCAGGGTATGCAATGATCTATTAAGCATGAAGCGGAGGATCACATTCTGCTGCAAAAAAAGAAGGAAAGCTCCTGTGGCGATTGGCGATCACAGGAGCTTTTTTGCGCCAAAGTATGTTCACGCGGATGGCTTAGCTCTCTCGTAATACATTTCGGGTCAGCCAAGGCCTCAGCACCGGCAGAACGGTCTCGGGCTGCATCGCTTTCGTGTGGTCCATGCCGCTGCCCTTCAGTATGGCTACATCCCAGCCCAACTGTTCCAGAAGAGGCAGATGCTCGACAAGCTTACCGGCAATATCCACCGTTACACCCCCGAAGTTGTCCCCGTATACAATTTTGTCCTGCTCCCCGGCAATAGCCAGCCTTGGCATCCGCAGTAAATGCTGAATGTCACGATCCCTGAAATCGGCCAGACTATCGTACAGCGTAACGAACTGCCTGGTTTGCTCCGGGTCCATTTGAATCTGGATATTGTCCCAATCGGTCGCCTCGGGAGCAGCGGTCTTCTGCTCTGTCTCTGCGGGATCAGCGGGAGCAGGTTGGCTTAGAGCCATCATGTACGTATGGTTGGTGACGATCAGCATCTCTGCATAGGGGCCGTCCAATGGCGGGAAACCGCCCATCAGCAAGCTCTCCAGCCGATCCGTGCGGATCGCCAATTGCAGTCCGGCCAGCGCCAGCCAGGAATAGCCATAGTAGCTGAACTTGCTAACATTCATTTCACCCGCAATGGTCAGCAGGTCTTGTGCGATACTTGAAGCGGTCAGATCAAGCGGATTAGGCTGGCGCAGCCGGTGGCCCTCATAATCGAAATAGAGCACCTGGAATTTGTCTCGCAGACCAGCGATGAAATGTTCTCCCAGCTCAGGATCAACACCCCATTGCCGCAGGTGATCCGCTTCCTGGCCGTATACAGATTCTTTGGCTACCGGAAGCATCAGCACTGGAGCGCCGGAAGGACCGGTCAGGCCAGCTTTAAGCTGTGATCCGTCTAGCAGTCTAATCATTTTATCCATATGTTCACTCCTTGAATGTTTATATAGTAAGCATATAACATTCATGCAATCTTTCGGTTTGAGTGTTACTGACCTATATGGAATATGAAATGCAGCTAAGATATGTTATCGTAGCACTTGAAGGTTAGACTTGAAGGAGGGGCTCATCATATGAAGAGATATACCCCTAACCAGATTGCCGGTATGCTCCAGGTGAGCACCACAACCCTGAGAAGATACGAGGATCAGGATCTGATTCCCACTGTGCCCAGAACGCCAAGCAATCACCGTTATTATAAAGAGGTGCATGTTCAGGCTTTTACGACGATCCGGGTTCTATTACAAGGTTATGATATTCCTGTCGCCTATGAGGTAATGAGAAGGATGAAGCAAGGGCAGGCGGAACAGGCGTTATGGATGATTAATGAGCAGCAATACCAGATCCACCTAGAGAAAAAGCGGGTCCAGGACATTCTGGCCATGATTAGACATACGGATATCCCAAGTACCCTGAATGCGGAATGGAAAACGCCCATGAATATAGGAGAAGCCGCTGCTATAGCAGGCGTGAAGACTTCAGCGATCCGCCACTGGGAGGCCGAAGGACTGATCCGTTCCGAGCGCAACCCGGAGAATGGCTTCCGGATGTTCTCCCTCGCTGAACTGCGCAAGATCCTCGTGATCAGCAGCTTACGGAAGACGGTCTATTACATAGACAATATGAGGAATCTGTTAAGTACTCTGGATACCCGGGATCATCAGGAGATCGAACGCTCCTTCCAGGTTGCGCTGGAGAAGCTGAACACCCGGCTAATGCTTCAATGCAAGGGCATTGCAGAAGTGGTGAAATATATGAATCTGTTGTCCTTAGAGAAGGAGAACCCGGAAGACAAGGAGAGAAGCTAAGTTATGAATCGTCCAACCGAGACCCCGCAACTAGCCAAAAAAAAATTCAATCCCAGAGACGCCGTGCTGGTTTTCTCCGCTTTTGCCCTGATCAGCGCAACCGTTCTCTTTGCCCTTGTTATTTACGAGGTCCTGACGCTGCAGGACCTGTTATCCTTTGAAAATCCGCTGCAACTGGCAATGTACGTTGTTCTTCCATCCATCAGCCTGCTGTTGTTCGGAATCATCCTGACCCTGCTTACGCCCGCCAGTCACATTGACGAGACGAACAAGAGCTATCAGAATTACTCGCCCGCAGCGATTCTATCCTTCACGTTCGCCGGAGCTTTATTCGAGGAGCTGCTGTTCCGGGGAATTATACAAAATGTGCTCACCCTTTACCTGCCCAGCCCCTGGATCGCTATCGCAATCACCACGGTGCTGTTCGCGGGAATGCATGTCCAGTACTATAGCAAGCCGCTGATGCTGCTGAATATTACCATCCCAAGTCTGGTCTTCGGGTGGGTGTATGTGCAGACGGATAATTTACTGGTTCCGATCCTGGTCCATTTTTTCATGAATCTGGGGATTACGCTGTTGTTCAAGTATAAAGTAATTCAGATGAGAGGGGAGAAACGATAATAGAAGCCAATATGACTGCCTAAGTCAATCCATGTAACCGAAAATGAGGTGAAGCTGTGGATCCCCTATCTGTCCGAACAGAGATTGAAGAACTAATCAAGTCGCTGAAGCTGGACCGGAGCAGGCTATTTGAAGTCCGCAAAGACCAGTGGAGGCGCATTTTGAGTGAAATCGAGGAACGGTTTCTGGAGAAGGCCCACCATACGCACGGACTACACTGGGGCTGGAACCGGCTGAAAGAACCCCATTATAGTGTAAGCTTTGCAGACAAGGACTATGCCAAACTAAGAGACATCATCCAAGATGAATCCATCTGGTTCATTGCTGAGGACTGTTATGATAAGCTGTGGCTGTATGAGGGGAAGACGGCGACGATTCTCCAGGTGATCCCTGAGTGTTGCCGCCTCAATGAATACTACCTGATCTCCAAAAAGGTCCAATGGCTCCTCTGCGAAGATCACCATGATATGCTCCATCTGAGCGGCCAGCCGATCATTGAACGATGGATGCGTGAAGAAAGCTCTAACCCTTAGAGGATAGAGCTTTCTTCAAAATATAAGAATTTATATGTTGCACACGATAACTTATCCTTATATTTCTCGCTGAAACGATACCGTCCTTAAAAAGGACGGTATCGTTTCCACTTGTGCTGATTACTAATTCCCATCCCGGCAGGCATGGCATTTATCCAAGATTTTTCGTTATTATTATTTTCCCCCGTTTGGTGGACTCTTCACTTTTGCGATACGCCTGAAGCAAGCCTTGGGCAGTGAAGGGATAGGCCTCATGGATATGGATATTCAATTTATTCTCTTGCATCTGGCGGACAATGGATTCAAAATCGGCACGGTTAGCTCTTGCCTGGAAGAAATAGGCGTTAATGCCGCGGACCTTGGGGTATTCATTGAGCGCGAATGCCACCACTGAAATATAGGTCCCGCCATCCTTGATGACCGAGTAGTTCTTCCTTCCGATGTCTCCCGGTAACCCGGTACCGAAAGTGGCGGGGTCCATAGCGGTATCCAACACGAAGTCAACAGGCTCTGTGATTTGGGTGGCGAAGTCGGTTTTCGTATAATCGATCACCTCGTCAGCACCTAGTCCTTTGACGAAATCGTGATTATAGTCCCTGGCGGTTGCGATAACGTATGCTCCATGCTGTTTGGCTAACTGTACTGCAGCGTGTCCGACTCCTCCAGCGCCAGCTTGAATAAGGATGCGTTGTCCCGGTTGAAGATGGCCATGCTCAAACAGCGCTTGCCAGGCTGGCAGGGCAACGGCAGGCGCGGCGCCGGCCTCTTCGAAGGAGAGACTCTCAGGAATAACGGCCAGGAGATCTTCCTCCACGGCAACATAGTCCATGTAGGAACCTCGCGGAATCATACCCATGACACGATCCCCCGGCTTGAAATGCCGGACTTTTCTACCAACCTCTTTAACAATACCAGCTACTTCATTACCAAGAACAAGCGGCAATTGGATTTGATCCGCAAATTTATCGGCCAACGAACCCTCAAGAATTGCGCCGCTGCGAAATAGAGCATCTGCGGGATTGATGGATGAGGCGTGCATTTCGACGAGAGCCTGTGTATCGGTGATTTCGGGAATGGGTACTTCCAGTTCTTCTAGCGCTTCGGGAATTCCAAAGCTTGTCAAAGCAATAGCTTTCATGATAATCCTCCTCTTAAATTAAACATAATAATGATTCACAGATTGTTTAAGCAACACCTGTTTGATATGATAATAATATTCTGGACTTGAGAGTTCAACCGGCAGAGTTAGCGGAAAGTTGCATAGGCAACACATTGTGAATATTGATGTTTAACAAGGAGATATAGGGATGGTAAATCAGGAAGATCCGAGGGTATTGCGCACACGACAGTTAATTAGAACCGCGTTCAGAGACTTGCTGCAGAGAAAAGGATTTGATGCAATCACCATCAAAGATATCGCTCAGGAAGCAACCATTAACCGCGCCACCTTTTATGCCCATTTTGAAGATAAATATGCTTTGCTGGACGAAGTCACAGAACAGGCTTTTCATGAGAGAATTCCTGAGCAAGTGGCGGATGCACAGGAGTTCACAGATGATATATGTGACCAGTTGATCATAATGACGCACCAATACATCACGGATTTTTACCGGATCTGTAGAATAGATTCCAATCCGATGGCTAAGCTGGTCGATGACAAAATCAAGAAACTGCTGCAGCAAACCATAGAAAGCATATTTGTGAAGGGGGATACCCTCCATGGGATAGACATTCATCATATCAAAATCATGGCGGCCATGACCGGTTCGGCCATCTATGGCGCTGCGCATTATTGGTTAAATGCCGAGGACCAAAAACGGACGGAAGTGCTCGTAGACATTGTTCGTCCTTATGTAATGAACGGTCTGGGCAGGGAAACACTCAGGAGGTGAACCATGAAATGGATCAGTTAAATCAACAGCTATGGGCTGCTGTTCAGCAAGGCGATATAGATCGTGTGACCCATTTACTGTTAGAGGGTGCTGATATCGACGCTACAGATTCCTTAGGCAGAACACCTGCAATGATCGCCATACACACGAATCAATTGGAAATTTTCAAATTGTTGATTGAACAAGGGGCGAACATCGATATTCGCGATAACCGCTTAGACAATCCGCTTCTTTATGCGGGCGCAGAAGGGATGCTTGATTTCGTTAAGGTGGCTATTGCCGCAGGTGCGGATACAACTATCCTGAACCGGTTTGGGGGAACGGCACTGATTCCGGCTGCTGAACGTGGTCATGTGGATATTGTGGAAGAGTTACTGACCACTTCTGACGTCAATGTGAATCATATCAACAATCTTGGCTGGACGGCACTGCTGGAAGCTATTCTTCTGAGTGATGGGGGAGAGGCTCATCAGGATATTGTACAACTGCTGATCGATCATGGGGCAGACGTGAATCTTGCCGATTCCGAAGGCGTTAGTCCGATTCAACATGCCCGAAGAAGCGGTTATCAGGAAATACTGGACATGTTGACGAAAAGGGCAGGGAAGAGCGGTTGAATACGCACCAGGACCCGGGCAATTTTTCAAGAAATGAATGGATACGAAATATCGTTGTTCATTATGGAGAGATCAAATCTGTGGGCAGGAAAGGACGTTGCCACCGTTCACATTCTATGACGCCATTTTCATATACTTTACTCATACTTGTTCCACAGAATTCCCGCAATCGCCTGCTAAGATGAAGATACTTTCAAGGAAGAGGTGATTGAAATGATCAAATGGACAAGAAGAGTAATCGCAGTGTTGGCAGTCGTGAGTGTAGTGGGCGGCTCAACGAGCGCATTCGCAGCAACGGCACCTGTAGTAAAGTCAGTTAAAGAGGTGAAGGTGACTGCACCAGCGGTGAAATCTGCCACCCCGGCGAAGGTAACTCCTGTGAAAGTATCAACTCACGCTAAAGCAGTGACTTCTGTGAAGAGTACAGCAGTTACTAAGAGTCCGGTCAAGGCAACAACCCCAGCCAAGCAGAAAGCGGCAGTTAAGACAGCCGTAACCGTTAAACACAAAGCTGCTGCAAAAACAGTCAGAGCCGCCAAACACAAAACAGCATCCAAAGCTGTGACACCTTCTAAATCGGCAAGCAAGATCATCGTAACACCAAAGAAGAAATAATGCAGTCCTTGCAGTCTTCCGCAGCAGCATACTTATAACCACAGAAGGCGGGGCTCGTGATGAGTCCCGCTTTTCATCTATTGACCTAACTAACTCTAACCTCAGTCAGCGGCGTGTCCAAAAACGGCTTCTGACAAATGGTTGTTTTCGATAAATTGTAAGATAAGCTTCGAACTGGTGGCAAAGGACCGGGGTTCACCGAGGATCGTGGAGGAGATCACGCCAACTATTTTATCGCTCGAATCTATGACGGCACTGCCGCTATTCCCGGGCCAGGTCTGGACATTGAATTCCATGGAATGCGTGTACACATCAGGTATTGATGCATTTTTCGATTTGCGGATAACAGCCACATCATCGGCAGTGAACGTTCCATAGAGCGGGGTCCAGGTGGACCTCTTGGTATTAACGGGGTCTGAATTTCCTATTGGCATGGTAGGGTGCCCGATGACTGTCACCTTTTCATTGGCCGCCGGCTCCAGATTGAAATCCTTGAAATAGCTGTTCTGATAACTCTTGGGAAGCTTGTTAGCGTCAATCTTCAGCAGGGAGAGGTCCTCCTTAACATCTGTTGCGACTAGGGAGCCAAGCAGATACCCGTCCGATTTTTGAGCATACAAGGTGATTTGGAATCGTAATGCTTTTCCATTATAGCTTGCAGGGGCCACGTGATTATTAGTGACAATGTATCCGCCGGGTAACATGAAGCCAGCACCGATGCCTATCTTTTTCTTGGTTCCTTTATTGGACAGTACATACTTTTCTATCATCACGACTCGTGTCAGATTCTTATACTTACGATACGCTGTGTCTTGTTCTTTTTGGGATAGAGCCGGGTTACTGGTGTAAGGCCGGACTTCAATGCCGGATTTGGTGACGGTCATGGACTTAATGGTCACTTTGCTGCCCGCAGAAGCTGCGGCGATATGGAGGCTACACGTTAGAACCACAACAGCCAATATGCTTGAGAGGATGCTACTAACCCATCGAGTCATAATCACTCCTCCTTTAGTTTTATACTATTGAAGAGTGAGACATGATGTGACGGTCAGTCTGCGGATATGTAAGGACAACAGTAAGGAAGAGTAGGGCAGGGCTCAGGAAGAGTCCCGTCTTTTATCCACCTGTATAACCCTGTATGATAGAGCTAAATGAAGGATGGAAAAGGAGTTTACGTGATGGCCAAAATTGTAGTCGTTGACGACGACCTGTTCATTTTGCAGCTGCTCTCTGAATATTTGCGCAAGGAAGGGTATGAGGTCACCTCCTTCTCCAATGGCCGCACGCTGGTCGAGCATGTCCGCTCCGAACACCCGGATTGCCTGATTCTCGATATTATGATGCCCGGGATTGACGGTCTGGCACTGCTCACCGAACTTCGCACCTTCACCGAACTTCCCATTATTATGATCTCCGCGCGCGGCGAAGAGAGTGACCGGATCCAGGGTCTGGAGCTGGGCTGTAGTGACTTCCTGAGCAAGCCGTTCAATCCGCGCGAGCTGGTGGGCCGGGTGAAGTCTATGCTGCGCCTGGCTAGAGCGGGCAATGCTGCTGCGGAGGAGACTCCGCCATTGGTGCAAGCGAAGCAAGTCTGCAAGTCCGGGAATGTGGAGATTGACGCAGATTATCGCAAGGTGAAGGTCAATGCAGAGGAAGTGAGCTTAACCTCGCGGGAGTTCGATTTGCTGCTTTTCCTGGCCTCCCACCTGGAACGGCCCTTCGGGCGTGAGCATCTGATCCAGCAGGTGTGGGAATATGACTTTTTCGGGGATGTCCGGGTCGTAGATGATGTGGTCAAAAGAATCCGTAAAAAGCTCGCCGAGCACCACTCCACCCTGCTGATTGATACGGTGTGGGGCTTCGGATACCGGGCATCCGTACGGAAGGTATAGCCATGCGGACGATACGCGGTAAAATGCTTTTTTCCCTATGCATTGCCATGCTCATCACTGTAGCGATTACGGTGATGCTGTTCGTGCGTCTGATCGACGATATCCTGATGAATCAGGTGAAGGCTGAGCTGCACATACAGGTAGGGAAGGCGCAGAAGCTGCTCAGTGATGGTGACCTCAACAATCTG
The DNA here is from genome assembly GCF_038006765.1 of Paenibacillus sp. FSL H7-0756. Taxonomy (NCBI): domain Bacteria; kingdom Bacillati; phylum Bacillota; class Bacilli; order Caryophanales; family Paenibacillaceae; genus Paenibacillus; species Paenibacillus sp. FSL H7-0756. The sequence goes on from NZ_JBBOVT010000002.1 coordinate 44,673, forward strand.
AACAGCACGCAGTTCAAGTATGTCGTCAAGGGACTGATGATGAACGCAGATTATATGATTCTGGATGGGGATCAGAGGATCGTAGATGCCAGCAATGAGAAGGAAGAAGGGAAGCAGCTGCACTATACGCCAACGGGGAAAAATGGAATTGCCCTCCTGCACGGCAGGAAGGTTCTATATGCGCAAGAAAAGCTGAGAGGGTTGTCCGATGAAATTTTCATCTATTCGCCGCTGTCCTCGCTTAGAGCCTTATACGGTTCACTCATGCGAACTACTCTGCTTGCCATCAGTGCCAGCTTTGTGGTGATTCTGGCGATCGGGCTGTTCGCTGTCTCACGGGTGGTGCGTCCGCTGAACCAGTTGAAGGAGGCGGTTGGGCGGTACGAGCCGTCTTATGCACAGGGTAATCCTTTTCCGCAAGGGGACCGGACGGAGATCGGGGAGCTGATGACCACCTTCCAATCCATGTCGGGGCGTATTCAGCAGCATCAGCGGAACCAGATTGAATTCCTGCAGAATATCTCCCATGAGCTCAAAACCCCCCTGATGTCCATCCACGGCTTCGTGTTCGCCATTCAGGATCAGGTGGTTACGCAGGAGGAGGGGCTGGAGGTAATCACCACCCAGTCGCAGCGCCTGATTGATATGGTAGACAAGCTGCTCCAGCTCTCCCGGCTGGAAGCCGTAGACGAGCATTGGCCTGCTGCTAATGTAGACCTGCGGACCATGGCCGAAGAAGCCGCCATGCTGCTCATGCCCGAGGCCGCCCGGCGGAACCTGGAGCTCACCGTGGAAGGCGACAGCCTGCAAGTTACGATTCCCGGCGAGCAGCTTTTCCGTATCCTGGTCAATTTGTTACAGAATGCAGTTAGGCATACCAAGGATCTGGTGATCATCCGGGTGGAGACGGAGGTTCCGGGAGCCGCTTGGGCAATCCATATAGAAGATAACGGCCCGGGGCTGGCGGAAGAGGAGCGGGAAGCGGTTTTCGAGCGTTTCTACACTGGAGCGAACGGAGTAACCGGCCTTGGCCTGGCTATCTGCCGCCAGATTGCGGCACGGCTGGACGGGGAGCTGACCTATTACCGCTCAGAGCTGGGCGGGGCGCGGTTTAGTTTTAGGAGGAAGGTTGGGTAATAAGGTGCTAAGTGTGAAGGGGCGGATATAACCCAAACAATTAGCAGCAGAACAAGACTAAATAAGTCTTAGACTGCTGCTGTTGTCGTTCAACTTAGTTTCCAGTTAGCGCAATGTCTTGTCTGTGAACTATGATAAAGTTCACCGCGCTAGCTGTAACAGAAAGTTTTTCTGTACATTCTTGCTGATTAAACAAAAAAAGTTGTATTTTTATTCGTTTATTTGTATGATTATGAAATCAAATTGTGGAGGTTTCGCTATGTCAGCTATAATAAGACCCGCAGAACTTGAAGATTTAAACGATTTAACTGAATTAATGTATGATTATATTGTAGGCTTCTATCAGAATCCCAGTCCACCTATCGATAAGGTCCATCATTTGATTCGAGCTCTTTGTGACACACAACAAGGTATCCAATTCGTTGCAGACGAGGATGGCAGACTCGTCGGTTTTGCTACACTTTATTTTACATTTAGCACTATGAAAGCAGATAAAATTGCTGTCATGAACGACTTCTTCGTCAAAGAAGCTTTTAGAGATACAGAGTTAGAATCTCAGCTCTACCTGAAATGTAAAAATTATTGCATTGATCAAGGATTCGCCAATATGACTTGGATAACATCAATAAATAACACACGAGCTCAATCTTTCTTCAATAAAATGAACGCGGTTCAAGGAAAGGATTGGGTACACTTCTCCATTAAATAATGTACCCTTTATGGCTTCTTGAATAATTCTTTCCGATAGCAAATCAGCTGATGTTACGAGTTTACCTGCATCCTTGTAATTCACTTCAATTTTTTCACGGTTGCGCAAATCGGAAATTCTGTCACCTGCTTTGAATACGGTCTGTTCTGCAAACAACGCTAATTCTCGAAGGTCGAACTTCATTCGTTTCCATTCCTCCTTACAGTGCGTTTTCGAGCGTTTCTACACTGGAGCGAACGGAGTAACCGGCCTTGGCCTGGCGTACAACTAACCTTATCCCTAATTTAACCATTCTCGCCTATTCTACAATAGCTTTAACATACTTGTTTTTCTCATATTCAATAGCAACAGCTTGTTTGGTATCGATTCCTTGAATGGACCAAATTTGGGTACCCTTAGAGTAATAGTTTGAAAAGTTATCAGTATCTTCTTCAATTTTGGTTTCATCTGTAGAATAGTTTAGAATTTCTCCAATAACTTTGTTGATATTGATTTTTTCATCAGTTGTAACCTTATACTTTTGATTGTCCCATATTACTAAAGGGTAGGGGAAGGAAGACTCAACATTTACATCTACATTGGCAGGATTGTTTTTTAAATGTCCAGCATTATTAGCATTGGAGCATGCCGTAAGGATTATTAAAAACAAGATTATTACTTTCTTCATTGACATCACCTCTCTTTCATAACGTAACTTTGGTAGAAAGTATTTTTACAAGATTATTTTATAACTCTTTATTAGACCTTATATTTTAAAATTGTCCTAATTTATAAATGAAAATACCATCATCTTCATTAAGGGGTACGGTGGACGATCTTAATTGGAAAATAACGGCCCGGGGCTGGGGGAGGCGGTCTTTGAGCGTTTCTATACCGCATGAACGGAGTCACCGGCCTCGGTCTGGCTTTGGGTGCATGCACATGCAGTACGGTGAACCTTGACGCAGGGGTAAGGTATTTTTACCGGATAGGTACTGCTAAAACAACATGCAACAGTTTTTATTTACTTTAAGGTGCTTCGTGATGCATCCGCTATCTTCTAATAAATCAATGAGCTTGGGGAGTAGAATAGAATCCTCATCACCTTCAGGCGCTGTGTCTCCTTCCCCGTCAATCATCAAATCCGCGATGCAGATCCGTCCGTGAGGTTTTAATACCCTGCGCATCTCCTGAATAGAGAGCAGCATTTGGTCACTCGTCAGATGATGCAGGGCAAAGCTCGAAACAATAAAATCAAATTTCCCGTCAAGGTACGGCAATGCCAGGAAATTGCCAAGCTTGGTCTCCATCTCTGGAAATTTACGCTGGCACTCCTTTAACATTTCGTTGGACTGATCTACCCCAGCCATAATCGCGCCTTCATGGATCAGTTGACCGGCTAAATTTCCCGTACCCGTTCCAATATCCAAGCCCCGTTCTCCATGGATGGGCGAAACCCATTTCACTACAAGTCGCAGCGCCTCATCATAGTCCCCATATTTCCGTTTGTCCTCTTGAACCAATTGATCGTGGACGCCGGCTAAGCGGTCATACCCCCACTTATCCTTCCATGTCCGTTGTTCCCTAAGTCTTCTCGAGCCCTCCGCCAGAATGTAAATGTCGTCAAGCGGAAGGGTATGGTCATTCTTGAGGGTTTCAATCATTTGGTCTGTTGTCTCGATAATCTGCTGCATTTCGACCCACTTGGTGAACATGACGGATCGCTGGAGTTCCAACAAATATCGTAATTGACTGTTTCCTTTGGCTTCAATATCCAATAGTGCAGTCCTAATGTCACTAACCGGCATTCCTAATTCCCGGAGTGCAATGATTGTCTGCAAGCGCCAAATGTCTTCTTCGTCAAACATCCGATACTGATTGTCAGCTTGTTTGGAAGGAGCAATGAGACCTTTGTCTTCGTAGAACCGAATAGCACGCTGCGATATTTTCAGCATATCAGCGACTTCTTTTATTTTCATGAGATAGACCCCTTTATGTTCTTGACCCTCACTCAACGTTAAGGTTTAGTATAAACCCTAGAAAAGGAGGCTGTCACGATGAAGACGTTAATCAAAGGCGCGACCATTTTAACCATGGGGAACGAGGAGCCCTATATCGGAGATATTCTCATCGATGGGGACCGCATAACGGACATTCAGTCCATCATATCTACTGGGGCAGATGTGGTCATTCATGGCGAGGGTAAGGCAGCAATGCCTGGGCTAATCAACGCTCACCAACACACACCTATGAGCTTGTTGCGGGGGTTTTCCGACGATTTGAAGCTTATGGATTGGTTGAACCAGAAAATGCTCCCTGCTGAAGCACGCATGACGCCAGAGGATATTTATTGGGGAGCGAAGCTCGCGATGGCGGAAATGATTAAATCGGGTACGACTGCTTTCGCCGACATGTACATCCACATGAATGAAATCGCGGCAGCGGTAGAAGAGGTCGGTATGCGGGCTTCTTTAACGCGGGGTTTGGTTTTCCTCGATAATGACGGAGGGCAGCGAATGTCCGAGGCGCTCGATCTCGTTCGTCACTGGAGCGGTGCAGCAGAAGGCAGAATCACGACCATGCTGGGTCCGCATTCCCCTTACACAGTTCCTCCGCAGCCATTTAGAGAGCTTATCGACTTGGCGGAGCAGGAGAACATTCCCGTACATACTCATTTGGCCGAAACGAAAGAGGAAGTCATTCAGATTCGGGAAAAGTATAATCAGACCCCAACTGAATATTTGTATCACCTCGGTTTGTTTGAAAAAGCACATGTGCTCCTCGCACATAGCGTGCATCTAAATCGTCGTGATATTGGGTATTTAAAGGGTATGCGGGGTGGCGTGTCCCATAATCCAGTGAGCAATCTCAAACTTGGCTGCGGCATAGCGCCGATCAAGGATATGGCTGACCAAGGGATTACCATTGGTTTAGGCACGGATGGGGCGGGCAGCGCCACCACGTTAGATATGTTCGAGGAGATCCGGGCTGCAACATGGCTGCAAAAGTTGGATTACGGGGACCCTACGAAGCTTCCCGCGAAGGATGCTCTTCGCATGGCGACGGCCGGAAGTGCGGAATTGCTCCGCATTGCCCATGAGGTGGGCACACTCGAAATCGGGAAGAAGGCAGATATCATCTTGATTGATATGAGAAAACCCCACTTGCAGCCAGTGCACAACCTCCATTCATTGCTCGCATACTGCGCTAACGGAGCGGATGTGGACACCAGCATCGTTAACGGAAAAGTGTTAATGCAAGGCCGTCAGTTGCTCACGATTGATGAAGACGAGTTATTAGAGCAAGTATCGCTACGCTCTACGCGTATCGTTGAAGGCATTTAATTCCGGATTACTTAAAACGCGGGCAGATCCTGTCCGCGTTTTTCGTTGATTATTGTTGCGTTAAACTGTCCGTTAGCTTAATGAAGCACACGCATTAGCTATATATTTAATGTCCTTTAAACATTGGAATATGGGCTTGTTTTTGTTGAGGCTGTGATTCTATGCGAATACTGCATAAAAAACGATATATACCCACTTTATCAGTTAAACTTGATGGGGAGGGATCACTATTGTCCACAAGTATTCGGATCACATGCAAAGGGAGGCCTGATAATCATGATTTTGGAGGATTTGTATTATGGGAGTTTGCGTCCCAATGAGCGGATGAAGCCAAACGATCCAGAATCGCGAAGGATCAATCAGCGGATTATTGATTCATTAGAGATGCTTAAAGAAAGATTACCCCAAGAGGATTTTGATCAGGTCGAGGGGCTACTGGAGCTACATAGTGAATCCTGCTCGCTGCATTCGGCTTTATCTTTTATCCAAGGTTATAAAATAGGTGCGTTAATGATGGTTGAGGTTTTTGGTGGGGAGAGGAATTAAATATAATAAGGAGTCTACAACATGAAACTAGGAGCAACCTTATACATCAAAAATACCAGTGAAGCTGTAGCGTTTTATTCAGAAGCCTTTGGACTTAACCTGGGGAACCATGAGAAATTCCCGGATGGCACATTTATGCACGCATCATTACTTAGAGATGGACAAGAAATATTTGCTGTCAGCGAATCACACAATGATAACTTAGTTAGAATTATGCTCTCATCATCATTAGCGGAATCACGCCCAACTATGAGTTATGGGATTAACTTCGAGCGTGAAGAAGAAGTGAAGAAGGCATACGAAATGCTAGTGAAGGGCGGCACGGTGCTAGTTCCGTTAGGCGCCCTTCCCTGGAGCTCCTGCTGTGCTGAAGTCGTCGATAAGTACGGTGTATACTGGTATATCGCTGTATAGATCTAGCCTTCAAGCTCCTTTTTTTCAATGAAGCTTACCGTATTCCCGTCAGGATCAAGGAACCAGAAGGAGTAGGCGCCCCACGGTCTGCGCTCAGGTGGAGAGGTAATCCCGATGCCGGGGATAGCTTGCTTTAGACGGTCATATTCAGCCAAGACATCATGGACATAGAACATTAGAGACATATTTTTGTCATTGACCACGTTCACATGGCCCGGATTGTAGACCGCAAGCTGGGCGCTGTCGAATCCGTAATGCTGTCCTTCCACAACCGGAGACTCCTTGAGCACGATTTCATAAAATTCAGCCAGACGCGGCGCATTGTCAGTGAGGATACAGACTCCACAAAGCTTCATACGTATACCTTCTTCCTTATTTTGGGGGATACAGGTTACGCTCATTATCACAAATCTTGTTTAGGATCACAAGTTACTCATGCTAATAACATACTTACAGCGAATAACCGGGGCGCAAATTGCTTCGGTTCTTTGTCGATCCTAGGCGAACGGGGGAGGCAGTGTATCATATTTATTAGTGATTGGTATTTTTATTCCATTAAAGGAAGATTATTTAAAGATTAAGAGGTATAATAATATTTAATTTTAAAATTCATTTGCATAAGGAGGAAAAAATGCTTCCTTTACATGTCATCTCAACTTTAGAGACAGAAGAGGATAAAAAATTCATAAGCGAATTATATCTACAATATTACCCTTTAATGAAGAAAAAGGCCTATGAGGTTACATACGATTACAATGTGGTCGATGATCTGATTAATGATGCTTTTATAAAATTGATTGAAAGAATTGAAACTTTATCGCTACTTGAGGGTTCCAAAAGGACTACATACATTGCCTACACCATAAGAAACATTTCTATTAATTATATTAAGAGGCGAGCTAAAAAACATAAATATATGTTTCTGGGGTTGTCAGATGAAATGATAGAATCTATTTCCGATGTCAATGCTACAGTAGAAGAGATTAGTACTGCTAAAGAAACAAACGAAGAAATTGCTAAATTATTGGAGCAGTTATCCGAACGTGACAGATACCTACTCTATCATAAATACAACCTAGAAATGAGTGATAAAGAGATCTCTCAAGTTATGGACATCCCGGTAAATAATATTAGAGGATATTTAACCCGTGCCCGGCGGAGAGCTTTAAATATACTGAAAAATGAGGGGCTATAATATACCGAATAACACCTAAAGAGATTTACATGAGAATAAACAGTTGAGAATATCGTCCAATATATGTTTTTTTTAGCGAAAAGTGTTGCAGAAACAGATTAGGATTGTCTATATATTTAAGGAGAATAGTTCCAATTAAGGTGGTCATAGTTAACTTGGATGAATGCGAGTTAAGTACAAGTTAATTTATTATATGACAAATACTATAGTACGGAGGGAATGTACTCATGAAAAAGCGCATTGTCAGTTCCGTTCTTGCTTTGCTTCTTGGTGTTGGTGTACCTACTTCTGCATTTGCCCTTTCTTACGCCTTCTATTTACAGCCTCCTTTTGTCGGCAGTTTGGTTTCTACTGACTTACACAGAGTGGATACAACGAATTCAGCTTATGTGAATCCAAGTTATTCAGCAACACCGACTAATTATTTTTTATCGCCACAGCCTTATAGTTCTATTAATGCAACCAACATAGTGACGAATGTATCTACGGCTGGATATAGAGGACTATCTTACAACTCCGGTTATGGTGGACAAGGCACCTATTATGCTTTGTCAGCATATCCTTCTAATTTTGATTTCATCGACTACTTAGTTGCCGGTACGTGGTCCCCGTAAGTAGCACAAATACGAATGTTTTGGCGTTCTAAATGCAGGTGTACTCGCTACCTGCATTTCTAACATAATCTTTGTCTAAGGAGGGTCTTCCTTACGATGAGAAAACAGCTTTCATCACTTATAATAAGTATAATTCTTTTACTTTCTATTACTGCTTGTAAAGATTCCTCTGACTCTAATAAGCTATCGGAAGGAGTAGACCTGAGCACCTTTTTGCAAACTGCAACCTTACCCAACAATCTTACGATTGCATTTGATGTGGCAAGCGTTAAAGATAGGTCCAGTGCTAAAACATTTAAAACCGGTATGTTGGAATTAGATCCTGACATGGTTAAAAGAGGTCTTTTACTCAAAGAAGTCGTCGCATCGGAGTTACAGGCAGTCGGACAGTGGGTCCAAACCGGAGACAACTCTTTTGCAGAATACCTTACCGTATATGACGGAGGAAAAGCATTCGGTAAAAAAGTGGATGTCAACGGGGGACTATCCTATACAGTACAGCTCAACAATCAAAAAGAGAAGTATCCCTATGTGATCGCCAAAACAGTGGGTCCTCCAGACATGAGCGAACAGCTATTAAAAAGCAAATTACGGAGTGATTACGCTTCCACGGCCGATTTGTCCTTCATGAGTTATACGGATGCGTTAACAACAGTCAAAAAGAAACTGGAATCAATCGGTTTCCCGCCGCTTATACTGGCTGAAACCTATTCGCTTGATTTAGACACGATGCGCAAGCATTACGCACTTTATTTAGAGGAGAATAAGAATCAGGACAATCTGGAACAAGTGAGCTTTTCGAAAGAGGACGAGGCGTACGAATTTCACTTTTTACAACAGATAGATGACATTCCTTTCGTTCCTGTACCTTGGGAATGGAAGAAGGGAACAGCAAATGGCCCTGACGGAAATATAATGAAGAATTCTATAATCAGCGTAACCTTCACCAAAAACGGAATAATAAGTTTAATTGCTCAGAATTTATTTGACATTGAAGGTACAAAGGAAGCCGAAGAGAAGCCGCTTATTGGTGCTGCCGCTGCTCTGGAGGTGCTGTTCAGTGACTACAAGGAGCTGCTGCTAGATGAAGGGACGAAGATAGTGTCTGCTGAGCTTAATTACGTGTCTATGCCAGACGACCAGACTTATCAGCTAATACCAGCGTGGGTTTTCCAGATTGCCAAGCCCGTTGTATGGTCTGATCCCAATAACCAAACAACGTTACCTTTCGAGGACTATAGCAAATTTGTAGTCAATGCGATAACTGGTGACAAAATTTCAGGGATGAGGTGACTCTTCCTAATGAAACCAATTTCTTCTTTATTAAGGGTCGGATTTAGCCGAGCGCTTTTTTCTTGGAATTTTCTGCTCAGCGTCAGTATGGTGACAGTTGTACTACTGATGACCTCGATAGGAATGATCAATCCCCAATCGGATGTGCTATCCGTTGCAATCATAAGCGGTAGTGGAAACATCCCTTTAATTGTCGGGATCTTACCTTTACTTCCTTTTGCCATTACCTTTGCTTCGGAATGGGAGGAGCGTGCGGTTAGCTTCTGGATTATACGCTCGGGTGTAAGGGCATACGCCATTAGTAAACTAATGGTGAGTGCAGCGTCAGGTTTTTTGACTACTTTTACTGGGATTTTGCTGCATGTGTTGCTATTGCGGATTCAGTTACCTTTGTATACAACCTTTCAGACCGGTGATGCCTACGCTGTTTTGTTAGATGCCGGGAAGCCATGGACCTACTTGCTAAGTGCAGCAGCTCATTTGTCCTTGTCCTCTGCATTGTTTGCGGTGATAGCCCTATGGATTTCGGCATATATCCCGAATAAATGGACGGCTTTAACAGCCCCAGTTGTTCTCTATTTTGTTTGGCTAAGGCTAACAAGATATTGGGATATTCCGCCTTTCTTGAACCCAGGGATGCTGGTGGAAGGCACTTACCATGCGGGGTCTCCGATGGCTTCATTACTTTTTAAGTTCGGAATGGTCATGTGTTTAATTTGGTTGATGGGGTATGGAACCATCGGACAAATCGGGAGGAGAGTGCGGCATGATTGAGGTCAAAACTATATGGCTCTGTGCGCAGCTCAACTTCAAAAAATGGATAGTCACCCCACGAATCTATTCACTTGCCATTGTAGTTTTCGCCTTCTCCTTGTGGATGTTTTCCTGGATTTCGGATTATGCTGCTGCTGTGAATACGTCCGTATCTCCCTGGGTATTTCCCTATTTAATGAGTGTCCCTGTCTTATTCCCCATTTTTGGCTGTCTGACTACATTGCTATTTTGCGATGCTCCGTTTATGGATAGTCATACACCTTACCTGATGATCCGCATGAGCAAAAGAGATTGGGCGATTGGACAACTTCTTTATATCGTGTTAGCCGCATTTGTTTATACTGCTTTTTTTATGGTAATGTCTATGCTCGTGCTTATTCCCCACGTTCAATTTAGTTCCGATTGGGGAGCGGTTTTAAAGACAATTGCATTCAATCGCAATAGCCTGAATAAATATGGAATTACACCATTTGTGGAAATTGGCGCCCCTGTGATTACCCTTTTTTCTGCGAGTTCGGCTATGCTGATTAGTTTTGGGATGTTTTGGCTCGTATCCATATTCATCGGTGTCCTCATCTTCTGTTTTCAGGTTGTTATAGGCAGACTAAGTGGATTAATCGCCGCAGGCATATTCACTTTCATTTCCTACTTTTCTGTTTATGTAGGGAAGATGGCTTATGGTCGTATCATCTATTATGTATCACCACTTAACTGGAGCAGTATGTTTTATCTGGATTGGGGCGGTACGGGCCAGTTACCCTCTCCGGTCTATGCAGTGAGCGTTCTTGTAATCGCGATTCTGTTCATGAGTGTTGTCTCAGTTATTGTTTTTTGCAGACGCGATATGAATATACAGGAAGGGAGAAGTTGATGTGAATCCATATAAGGTTGAAGTATTGGAGGCCAGCAAGCAATTCAAGGAGACAACAGCGCTAAATCAGGTGACAGTCAAATTCGAGACCGGCCGGATTCATGGAATTATTGGACGGAATGGCTCGGGGAAGACAGTTCTGTTCAAATGTATCTGTGGTTTCATGCAACTTAGCTCTGGAAGTATACATATTGACGGACAGCCGGTCAAGCCTGCTGTGGCGCAGAACATTGGTCTAATTATAGAAGACCCTGGGTTCATCGGTTCTCTCAGCGGTTTTAAAAACTTAAAGTTGCTTGCCTCGATTCGTGGGCTGATAACAGAAGAAGAAATTCATGATACTTTGAGGCGTGTGGGACTCGACCCGGACAGTAAAAAACATGTGAGAAAATACTCGTTAGGTATGCGCCACCGTCTAGGGATTGCTCAAGCCATTATGGAAAAGCCACCGTTGCTCATTCTGGATGAGCCAATGAATGGATTGGACAAGCAGGGCGTTTTGCAAATACGCGAGGTGTTCAAAGAACTGAACAAAGAAGGGACTACCATCATTTTATCTTCGCATTATGCTGAGGATATTGAAGTGTTATGCGATACTGTTTCTGAAATGGACGGGGGTATCTTAACGCCCATAAGATAGTGAGGTCTACCTGCCGCCACTATATACGGCACCTGCCAGCATTGCGCCATCAAGGGCAAAAGCCAATGAATGGGGTAATGCGGCAGGTTCAGAGCAAAATTTATCATGCAACTACTTCGTTCGCCCTAAGAAAAATGAATACCGGTCTGCCTTCCCCAGTTCAGTAGTCTCTATACGATCCATAAGCTGTAATGCCTTCAATAGAGACCCGACTTGTTCGTGCATCAGGTTCACATCGAATTTATCCATTTCTCTGTCTGCGCTATTTACCAAGAGATAATCCGGCATGGGGATGAGTCCAATCATTGGAATCCCGGCATTGAACAGGGGCTGACTCTCACCGAATTGAAACTTATTATGTCCGCGCAGGATAACGGTCCTGGTGTTACTTCTATCTTCAACGGCTTTCTTCCAAATGGCTTCCATGATTTCATTTCCTGCATAGGCAAATTCAGTGCTTATTTCTCCAGTGGGTCCATATTGTCCGTAAGCATTGTCCTTCCATTCCAAGCTGCCTAGATGTTCTACAGTGAGTCCTGCCACGGCTTTCAGGTGCCCATCTGTACCATCCCACAGCTCAGGATGTGCCTGCATCCAGGTTGAGGTTGCCTGCGAGGTACCTTTGAATTCAGGCAATCGGAAATGTCCTGTTACGAAGGTGAAGATCATAGTCCGTTCGGGTTGCTCCTGCTGCTGCAGGTAACGAATCATGGAGAGCATTCCAATCGCACCGTCTTCTTCTACCACATTTACACCGTCAGTATGCGTATTAACGATGATCGATTCCTTTTTGTTCTTTCCTTCAATTTTCACATAAAAAGATTCAGTCGGCGCATGTTCCTGTTTCTCTGCCTCTAAAATCACTGTGCCCGCCTTATGTTCCTTAGCTGCATTGACCACTTTTTTCCCTTCTGTTTTATTGACCCAGACTGCCGGAATTCCGAAATAATGCTCGGTGAAGGGGAGGTATTGCTTCTCAGCCTTGTCATCTGAAACACCATCCCAGACGATGATAACTGCTTTCACGCCCTGTTCCTTTGCTTCTTCCAACTTCACCTGCTTGAGAGCGGTGGTAAGGACTAGATCGCCTTCATCTGAAGGAATACCGCCCGCCGCTCGAAATGTATCGCGTATGTTCATAACCAGTGCCATAGGGAAATGCTTAAAGTTCTTGATTTCAACGACCGCTATGTTGCCCTTGGCTTCCTCATACTCACCAGGTTTGGTGTAGACGAACTCTCCGGTTACTCCATTGCTATCGGTCTCCCCAGAGTATGGAAACGCAGAGGATACATGGATTTCCTGGTTATCTATGATCACAGAGCTTGTCTTCTCTTCCCAGCGGTCAAAAGTGTACTCGTCACGGTATACCGTAAGGCCCATATCCGTCACCTGCTGCTGTAACCAGGCAATGAACTGATTGTGACCTTCTGAGCCCGTTGTACGGCTGCCAAAAGAATTCATTTTTTTGATATTTTCGAGCATGGTGGTAGGAGAATCAAGCTGGTCATTATTGATTTCAGCAGTTAATTCAGCTGGCAGAGTAACAGACCTCGTAATAGGCTGAGCATAGATGTTAACAATCCACAAAACACTGGCAACTACAGCCACAATACCGTACAACACTCTTCGAACTACTAGCAAGACCTTGCCGCTCTTACGCACTTCACTAGCAAAAAACACATTCCATACCCCTGCGACGATAAGCAGTAAAATAGCGAGTATGAACATCCAAGGTTCATTAGTGACCAAGAATATAATCTCGGTTACCAGGGCAACTGCATAGACCCAGAACCTATTACCTCTTTTATTGCGTTGGAAAGTATACACACCTAATTGTGCCAATAGAACGATTATTGCTAGTACAGCGAACAACATTTCTTTCCCAATGAATACAGAGGCTCCAAGCGCTAGAATCAGGAATAGAATCCCCGACAATTCTCCATTACATTTACTTCTCATAATATACCTCTCTCACAATCTTTTATAAATTTAGTTTAAAAGCATCCTTAACTATATTTCACTATAAGGGTTGAACTATACTGCAAGGTCAAACTAAAAAACATTTTCTTTATACTTCGTAAATGGACTTCTTTTTGTCGGGGTAAAGTACTAATCACGTATAGTGCAGGGAAAGGCTGCTGCAAGCCGTCATACTAGATAAGTGTAAATTGATCCAGATGACCCTACTTGAAGGAGCATAACCATGAAGAGATCAACGCGTAGAACAGAAATACTGCTAAAAGGCATTGCGATGCTGCTGATTGTAGTCATTGCTACGGCTGCATGCTGGCATGAGATTGGAACTCTTTTGGCCGCAGGGAAGATTGACAGTGAGTCCGGCATGGTGCAGAGCATCATGGACAAGACAGCGACCCCAGGTGTAGCGATCTTGTCCGCCAGAGGTGGTAAGACCGATTTCCAAACCTACGGCTATGCCGATAAGGAGAACCGAAGGCCAGTTACAGCGGAGTCGCTTTTTGAACTAGGCTCAACGACCAAGGCCTTTACAGCGCTGGCTGTGATTATGCTACAGGATCAAGGGGAATTGGCTTTTACCGATGATGTCTCGCAATATCTGCCAGAGTTTGCTCCAACCTATAAAAGGGAGAAGGCCAAGATCTCAATTAACCAGCTACTTGCACATACTAGCGGAATACCATCGTGGAGCATTCGCCTGATCCCTGAAGGTTCAGGGAGGGAGCAGCTTACAGCGACCATACATAAGATGTCCAGCCTAGCGCTGGATACCCAGCCGGGCAGTGCGTATCAGTACGCAACAGTGAACTACGATATTCTGGCAGGGATTATTGAACAAGTTACAGGGAGGAGCTATCAGGATTATGTGACGGAGTATATTCTGCAGCCGCTGGGGATGAACGACAGCTATTTCTCTACAGGGCGGGAACGGAAGCCGGAGCAGCTTGCTCAGGGGTACCGGGTGTTTTTTGGCAAAAGCATGGCTTACGATGCTCCCAGATACTACGGAAATATAGCCGCAGGGTATCTGGTCACCAATCTGAACGATTTGCAGCACTGGGTCAATGCCCAGCTGGGAAGCAGCGATATTCCAGATGAACTGAACAAGGCCATTCAGCAATCTCATGAGCTTGACCTCCGTACAGCGGAGCATGAAAGTGAAGACCTGCGCTATGCCTTCGGCTGGAGCCAAAACTCGGAGACGCATGTAATCCGTCATAGCGGCAGCAACCCGAATTATTCCTCCCAGGTAATCATTGATCCGCAGCGGAAGGAGGGGGTGTTCGTACTGGCTAATCTGAACTCTACCGCACCTACGCTGATTGCCCAGAATATCTATGACCGGATGCAAGGGCAGCCGATGAAGGCCTTTAAGTATGACGACGCCTATATCCTAATGGACGGGATAGCTTCGTTGTTAGTTGTGTTAACTGTGATCGGGATTACGTTTAAGCTCATCCGGCTGGCGGGAGGGAGCAGCGATTTTGCCACGGAGAAGGAGGTTCGCCGTCAAAAGATCAAAGCGCGTGTTACGCTGATTATCAGAGCACTGTTGCTGCTATTTGTGCTGGGCTGGCCTTTATTGGTAAATTACAATTATACTATGATTAGTGTATGGATGTCTTATTCTGTATTACTGTGGATGGGGCTGGCTTCGCTTAGCTGCGTGTTGTCCATGGTTTTGGCAGGTAGAGATTGGCGTTAAGGTGTGTATAGCTTCAATTTAGAAACGCACATCGCTTCTTACTTAAGCTCTCACTATGAACAAGATAAAAAAGAATTTAGAAGGTTTATCATAAATGCAACCTGGGAGAAGCAGGAGAAGAAATATGCTTTTGCGGTCCAATCAAACGCCCTCTGATAGGAGGAGATCCCATGATCTACATAACAGGCGACATTCACGGTTCCATCAGTGTGGCCAGCCGCTTTAACTCCAGGAACTTTCCTGAGGGCAGGACGCTGACGAAGCAGGATTACGTCATTATCGTTGGCGATTTCGGCTTGCTGTGGGCAGATGACAAAGAGGATCGTTTTTGGCTAAAATGGCTTACAGAGAAACCATGGACCACCCTGTTCATTGACGGGAACCATGAGAACTTTGATTTGCTGGAGTCCTATCCAGTCTCCGAATGGAATGGGGGTCAGGTACATCACATTACTCCCAGTATCATTCATCTAATGCGCGGGCAAGTTTTTGAGATCGAAGGGAAGAGCTTTTTCACCTTTGGCGGAGCGGCTTCTCATGACAAGGAGTACAGGAAGGCTGGCGTCTCCTGGTGGGAACGCGAAATGCCAAGCCCTGAAGAGTACCAGGAAGGCATCCGCAATCTGGAGATGAACCAGTGGAAGGTTGACTATGTATTGACCCACACGTGCTCCTATGATGCGCTTCAGTGGATCAAAGAGCGCTATAATACGAATGTGGAAGTTGATCTTATGCATACGTATTTCAACCAAATTAAGTTTAGACTGGAATATGGAAAATGGTTCTTTGGGCATTTTCATCATAATGCGGAGCTGCCAGATGAGCAGGTGCTGCTATATGAGGACAGGGTGAGGATTGTATGACGTTTCTATGTGGCTGGTGACTTTCTGACTTTGATACTATTATCGATCATATAATTAATAATTTTATCGCTAACATTAAATTTATCCATTACAGGCCGCCCGCATTTAACGTTTTCGTGGTGCTCATCAATCTCTCTTTTTAAATCTAGCATTTTAGCTCGTAATGATTCTTTGCCGCCGTAGTCACGGCTTTTGTAATCAGAAGCGCCTAACTTAAGCTCTTTCCAGTGCATATTATCCAGCCAGACAAGCAATAGCCCGCCTACCAAAACCGCGTGGGAAGAAAAGGTGCGCTCCACTGAAAGCCCTGCTTCATCAGCCATACTCTTAACTGTCCTGTAAACAGTTCTTAATTTATTCTTATCTGTTTCCTCTTCAATCATAATGGGACCAAATACCTGCAACATCCCAACCTCAAGGACGACCCAGTGCGTTCCAAATTTCCGGGCGGTACCCGCTGGGAAGTCCTTGATTTTTTGCCGTACTTTAGAGGCGCTTAAATCCCACTTCAGTGCAGCTTCAGATAATGTCAGGATTGTTTCATTGTTAAGATTGAGTTCGTTCATACATACACTGCTCCTATTCGTGAGGGGAAGAATCATTTTTTTGCCAAAACACTAGAAATATGATTTTGAACCTCATCTATTGTAAAGTCGCCGCTTAATCCTTGGAGACTAGATGAAATAACTCCATTATTTTCGATTAAAAGGGAGTTATACGTTTTTTGTGTATAGTAAGAGCCTGTGTAATCTAAGAACATAACATACTTAGAATTTGAACTAACATAATAAGAAGGGTCTGTTAGTTTTATAGATATTGTTTTATTCGTTTCGTCACCTTGTAACACTTTCAAGACATTTAGATTTGATTCTTGTGAAGGAGGGTCACCGTCAAGATTTTTAGTACCATTGATTTCCCCATATACAACCAAGTCTGAATTAGCGACCAATTCCTCAAAAGTGTACGAAGGCCAATCCCCGCTATTGAGATTGTTTTCAGTACTAGGTTTGGTTGAGGATGTACATGAACTAATCAAAAATGCAAACAAAAATTACAATGTTAATTTTGTGAGTCCGGTTCTGTTCATCTTTATTTCATCTCCTTTTATGATAAAAGGACGGGGAAGTAAAAGAAATAGTTCCATCTAGGCTAAAATATTATAAACTTAATTTCTTGCTGGAAAACGTTGATTTAAAGGAGTATGGGAATATAACGAAAGGGGATGAGAACGAATGAAGAAAACAAAGCTTACAGAAATAGTCCAAAAACGAAGTATTCAATATACTGAGGTTGGTAAATGGGGGAAGTACCTTAGAGGCGTGTGGGAGAAGGAGTTTGCCGAGGCCATTAGCATCGATGAGAAAAGGAAAATATATTTGCATGGCTTTTTATGGCATCTATTCAGCTACAAAAAAGTAGAGGTATTCGAGAAGGAACATGCCAAAAATGCATTTAACAATGAATCGAAGAATCGTGTATATGTGTTTTACCAACATTCTGATTATGCATTAACTATAGAGAATGCGAAGAACATTGTGGCTGAAGATTTTAATTATGAAGATGATATTTATATCGTAGACACGGAATTTGAGTGGACGTATGTGAACACACATGAATCCGCGTGCGGACCTTATTTTTATCATAAAAACAATAATATTCGCATAACCAACGGTTAAGCGCTGGGTCAGTTTCCGCTCATCATGATTTCATTATAAGACTTCTACAACAGCTTTACTAAAAAACGATTTGTAGCTATGCTTAAGATTGAGCTGAGACTAGACGAGTAGAGGAAAGGTGAGCTGAGATGAGCAGAGAGGTTAAATTGGATTTAAGCCGTATCGTGTTTATTGGACGTACCTTTGAAGAATATATGTCCATGTTTAATTTAACAGAGACGGAATTGAAGGGACGGTCCATTCTGGATTGCCCCGCTGGAGCATGTTCGTTCACGGCGCACGCGAATAAACGGGGGGCCGATGTAACGGCAACGGATATCGCTTATTACCATGACTATGAGGATCTTCACGCAAAAGGCCTGAAAGACTTGGAGCACGCCATGACCAAAATGGAAAGTGCCCAAACAAACTACGTATGGGATTACTTCAAATCCGTTGAAGAACTAAAACAACATCGCTACCGCGCATTAACTGATTGTGCAGAGGATATGAGAAACCATCCCGGGCGTTATATTGTATCGGCACTGCCTTCGCTCCCATTCAAGGATAAGCAATTTGATATGACACTGTCTGCACACTTTTTGTTTATGTATTCAGATCGGCTTGATTTTGATTTCCATCTGAAAGCAATTCAAGAGCTACTTCGGGTAACCAAACAGGAAATCCGGATCTTCCCTTTAGTCAGCCTTTCAGGAGAGAGATATCGTCATTTGGATGTGCTGCTCACCTTTTTACATCAACAGGGCTGTTCAACTGAAGAAAGAATAGTCGGATACGAGTTTCAAAAGGGAGCAAACAGCATGTTGAAAATCACTCTTTAGATTACGGTTTAAACAGAGTTGAATCGATAAAGGCGCTAACTCCATGTTAGTGTCTTTTTGTTCGTTCCCATGCTTCGCCATACTTCCGCCATGTTCCGGTTCCAGCTACTCTGCCATAATACGGTAATAGAACAGAGGATGGTTTCACACCAGCTCTTAAGGAGGAATTGGCATGTTTCATAAAACGGTGACGCTGCAGCCTTTTGCAGATATTTCAATGTATACTGAAGGGTTCAAGATCGTCTCAGCTCAATTAGGTGGAGATGGCTGCGTATATGTCCTGCTGATTAATCAGATCCCGGAACGGAAACGTGGAATGTTTGTCCAGCCGGCTTTGGAGCAATCGCATACCTACAAGGTTTTGATGGTAGAAAGCCAAGATTATATTGATGAAATTACATTTCCGGATCAGCATTTCAATTATCATTATGTTCAGCCGCTCCGCAGACATCTGCTGCTGGTTGGAGCACGCTGCTCGTATTACGGTGCAGGCAAATATGATCTGAACGCCAAAGTATGTGATTATACAGGACGTACCGTTCGTGAGTTCCTGCTTGGAGACGGGATTCAGAATGTTCAAGTGACGGAGAAAGGAACCATCTGGACCAGTTATTTTGACGAAGGCGTGTTCGGGAACAACGGGTGGGATCAGCCTGTCGGTGAACACGGCCTTGTGGCCTGGGATGAGCATGGAAACAAATTGTACGAAGATCATGTGTCGGATATTGCTGATTGTTACGCTTTGAATGTGGTCCGTGAAGAGGAGGTCTGGTTTTATTATTATACAGACTTTCTGCTCGGCTGCATCTCAGGCGGACCCGGTCAGCCCAAGGTTACGTTTATGAATCCTGAGATTTCCGGTTCGTCCGGGTTCTGCACGGATGGTTGTCACTTCTTGTTCGACGGCGGTTACGGCAAACACGGAGAATATGTTATTAAGAAACATGAACAATCCAGCTTGACCAAAGGGCATAAGGTAAAGTTTCTGAATGAAAAATCCGAGCCGCTTGTACCCGTGACGCAAGATTTTCGGGAAGACCGCGCGCTGTTCTGTGCAGATGATATGTTGTATCAGGTTTCGGTTAGTGAATTGCTCTGATGATGCGGGGTGCGGGGAAGTGACACGTACCCCATATTATGGTAGGGTTATTGCATTACGCGGAAATTGAGGGTGGCATATGAAGGTTAAGATTTTATTTATTTTATTGACAGTTTCATTAACAGTAAATGTAGTGATATTTTATGGATTATCGAAGTTTGATTTGGTTGAGAAAGGAAGTACAATCTCTAGTACCACTAAGTCAGCTTCTGCTTCAACTTCTATTGATATCCCTAATACAAGTATCCCTAAAACAAGTAGGACAGAAGATTCATTGACAATAATAGATAAAGATATAATAGAAGCAAAAGTAAAATCTGGTTATGGATATATCTATAGCTTAACTGATGATCAAATCATGAAGGCGATCAATGAAGGAAAACAAGATGGTGCTTATTTTGGTGAAGATTTCAAATTACCCTTATTATCATCGACCAGCAATGACAGTACATTTGAATACATGGACATATTTATTAATACACCTTACAGATATGTGGCAATACATTCAAGTAATCAATACGCGAAATATGATAGGACGTCATCTATAGAAGAAGTGTGGAGATTTATCAGCTATGATCATATATCATTTTCTGCTTATGTGATGCGTGGATGGGCTAAGATGTTAGCCATTGAACTGGAACAGGAGGGTAGAATAATAGAACCTTATAAGACTGATAATAATGAGGATGGAAAGATGAAGAGTGTGAACTTTTCAGTAAATGATATAGATTTTCGGGAACCCGCTACTTTGAGAATATTTGAAAAAAGTAATCCTGAAAAATATGCTGAGTATAAGATCGTTTTCGAGGATTATGTTAAATAATATTCATGTAGAATGAGGTGAGTGATATGACGATGCTGCCTGTTATCGTATTTATCTTAGTGTTTGTACCTACCATTATAATCATAGTGAGTATGCCGTATTTATCAAAAGAGACGATTAGTTTCGGAGTCACCGTCAGCGCTGTCCAATTCCACAGTGAGCCGCTGCGCCAGATGCGGAGGTCATACGCCAGGATTAGTGCTATTTTACATACTATGCTATTCAGTGTTGGCATCCTAGGCCTAATCTACAGTGATGAACATTCGAGGCAAATCAGTTGGAGCATTATTTCCTATTCACTCGCCATGCTCGTAACCTCCCTGGTTATTAACTTTAAGTATCACTTGAAAATGAAAAGCGTACTGCCTATGCTGCCTGCTGCTCCCGAATCATCGGTCATGGAACCAGGACCCCGGAAAGGAAATGTTGGCCTGCCCAGTCATTGGTTCCTCATTCATGCTGTTATTATTGTGGTTAGTATTGTAACAGTGCTGCGCAACTACGATCTGATTCCTGACCAGCTTCCAGTCCATTTCGACAGCAGTTGGACCGTAGACCGCTATGTAGATAAATCTTATAGTATCGTGTTTATACCTACGATCATGCAGGTGTTAGGAACTCTTCTGTTCATATTTGAGTATTGGAGTATCCGCAGAGGGAAGAAGCAGGTTAGAGAAGACGTATCTTACCAGCGTGCCTGGTCGAATTTTATGATTACAGCAAGCTTCTTGTTCGTTATCCTGTTATCCGTCGTGCAGCTAAGTATGATCTCTCTGCTTAACATTAATTTTGTTATCCCCGTTGTCCTAAGCATAATTGCTTTTATCATCCTATACGCCTGCACTTTAACGTACTGGGCGGGTCAGCGCGAAAGCCGCTAGACATGAGCAGATAGCCTACGCGCTGGATCAGCCACGCCTCAAATTTGGAGTGCCGCTGATCCAACGCGCTACAACGCAACGAAGCTGCTTCTACCTATAGCGTAACGTTATTTCCTCCTAGTGGAGTCCTCAATCCGCCTTCCGCTTTTTCACCGGCACCCATACTTCGACTTCGGCATCCATTGGGTTGCCATTTGTTAGTACCTCTGCGATTGGATCTCCAGTGTATACGTACTCGTAGTCATCCTTCAGAATCGCCCCGAACGCCTCATCCTCCAGCTGGTCAAATGCGAGACGCGACAATCCTCCTTGACCCGACAACACCAGATACTCTCCTCCCGGAAAAAGCACTTCAACAGTAGCCTCCGGCTGAGGCCCCGACGACTGAACACCTGCAATATACAGAATCTTTCCATCCTCCTGAGCAATCGCGGCGAAGCCGTAGGGGCTCTCGGACAGCGGACGCAGGGAGGCCATGGAGCCGTTCTCCAGCGTGCTTTTGAAAAAAGCCGTTTTGAGCGGAGAATACGCCGGATCGTGCCCCGCCCCGCCTTCGCTTATAGCCGTCTTGTACCCGATGATGCGGAATGCTGCTTTCATTTCAATTCTGGTTGAAATCATGACAATGTACCTCCTGAATTGTGGTTTTGGTGTATTCATGGCAAGCATAACCTACCAACTGTGACACCTGTATGGCATACTTGAATGGAGGTGGTTTGGATGAAAATGGATCGTTTGATTGCGCTTATTATGATCCTGCTGGAGCAGGATCAGATTAGTGCACGCGAGTTAGCGGAGCGGCTCGAAGTCAGCCGGAGAACGATTTACCGGGATATTGATACGCTGAACCGGGCCGGGCTGCCGATCTATACCCTTTTTGGCGCTTCAGGCGGTGTCGGTCTGATGAAATCCTACAAAGTGGGCAAAACCCTGTTCACTCCGCAAGAAATCCAGAACCTGCAGAATGGACTGCTCAGCTACAAGCAGCTGTTCGGGCGGCGGGAGACGGTCTACGCGGCGGAGAAGCTGCAGGCGCTCTATCCTGACAATGCAGAGGGCAGACCGATTGCACCGTTCGTGATGGATCTGTCTTTAAATAAGGGGAACGAATCGCTGCGCAGCCTGTTTGGGCTGATCGAGACGGCGATGAATGAGCACGCTGTGTTGGCTTTTGAGTATACCGATGCGCGGGGGCAGAGCAGTGAACGGCGGGTGGAGCCGTATCAGGTGGTTTTTAAGGAGAGCAGTTGGTACTTGCAAGGTTATTGTATGGATAAGCAGGACTACCGGATCTTCAAGCTGGCCAGAATGAACGGTCTCCAGGTAACGAAGGAGCAGTTTGCTCCAAAAGCATTCACCCCACTCCCGATGGATGGCGGCGATTGGCTGAACCAGGGCTGGGTGGACGTTACAATCCGGCTGGACCGCTCCGTCATGGATCGGGTGGTCGAACGGTTCGGTGCCGACCATATCCTGCGGGTGGATGAACACCATTGCTGGGCCAAGTATCCCATTATGGCGAATGACTATGGCTACGACCGGCTGCTTGCTTTTGGCGATAAATGTGAAGTGCTGGGACCGCCCGAGATCCGGCGCGGGTTCAAGGAATATGTGCGGGGGATTATGAGGAAGTATGAGGGGGATTAACGGGGAGATTGGTGGGCGTGGCGGGATGGATAAGCTTTTGGCAAATGAAGGAGAAATTAAGTTAACTGGAGGATTCGTATAATGGGGGACACCATAATGTCAGAAAAGAAAATTGGAGCAAGCGATTATCTGGCTTTGGCGTTGTATGCGTTTGCAGGGTTTGGTCTGGAAGTGGTATTGTCGATGGTCTTGCCTTCAATCTTAGGAGTTAAAAGCTCCGAATATACACTGCTTCATCAATGTATACACTGGGGAATTACCTGCTTGTTGTGGGGAAGCATGGCGGTATTTCTGATTAGACTCTCCAAGCGCAAATACGATTTTGACATGATGAAGTTAAATGCAGAGCCAGATGCCAAGGGATGGTTGTTTGCGGTGGTGGTATCTGTAATCGCTATTGCAGCGACAACTATTGTATGGGAGGGCTTCAAGCCGGTTCAGGAGTACAAGGATGTAGTGAGGTTCGTTTTTCAGAATATTTATTATTTGTTTGAAGCGGGTTTGATTCTGCTGACAATTGCGTTTGGGCAGAAATTCGGTGAAACGCTCTTCAAACGGGGCGGTCTGCCCTACGGCGGCATGTTCCTCGCACTCACCTGGGGCCTGATCCACATTCTGCTCCAGGGCGGGGCGACGGGGATTTATGCGTTTTTCATGTCACTACTTTACGGAACGATATACATACTATTGAGAAAGAATGTACGGTATTCGTATTTGGTGATTGCGGTTGTGTTCATTCTGTGAGGTGAGGAAACGTAGGGAGTCGGATGCCTGAAATGGAGTATTCGATATGGATTGAAGCTGAAGAATGGGCTGAAGGGGAATGGAACTAGACGAATGCAGTCGTGAGCGGATTGAAGAGGTAATTGCACATTTAATAGTTAGTGGTGAGTTATGAACTATCTCATTCTGAAAAAGTACCACAAAAGTCAATCATAAAGTGACACTAGGTTGTGAAAAACTATTTTATGAGGAGTAGTCGCATGCTTACAGATCTTATTCACAGACTTGGCCTCACATTGCCTGTTGCATTAGTTGAGGAGTTGGAGCTGCACAAGGAGAAACAAAAGGATCAAAACTACTTTTTGAGATTAATGGAAGCTGACGAAATTGTTGAATTAGTTGATTATTTGTCCAAAATAGAGGCTTATCGGGATATGATTCCTTTGTGGAGTGACGATCATTCAAACTATATTGGCTTGTACGTACAAGGCACATGCAAATACAGGATATGTTATATCGATCATGAGGAAACGGATGTATCTCCGGCCTTTAGAAGTATACGTTCATTTATAACGAAAATCGAAGAATATCCTGATCTGGATTGGCATGATTTGAATAAAGACTATCCAGCAGAATTTGAAGTTAGTCAAACTGAAATGAATGAAGACCTCGCTTGTATTGACGAGTTGAATCGAATGATAAGCTCTGACCAACTTATAAGCGATGATATTCGCTGTCAGTATATTTTTTCGATTATGGCATTAACGCCAAAAGGAAATCTTAATTCCATCATAAAATATCTAGACGATGAAGATATGTTTGTTCAAGAAAGAGCATGTGAGATTATTGGATTTCATACTTATATACCAGCTAAGGAAAAGCTGGTGAAGATCTCCAAAAACGGAATGCATAATGGGAAAATAGCAGCCAAAAGAGCATTAGAAAGGATAAGGGAAGACCGAAAAAATGAAATTTAAAAGCTCTGAATTGCTCGTAAATCGACTCGAACTACTAGGAAATAGAGTACACAAAAGTGAATTTATAAATGAGATAAGAACTAAAATCATGGAATTAATTAAGGAGATACAATATGCTGCCATCACTAACGTTTCTGAGACATCAATTAGAGGGAATTCTGCGTAATAAATTTGCACAGGGGCACCAAACCTCCGGTTATTTAGCCCGATTGGAACAGCTTCCCGCAAGCTATGATGCTTATCTGGAATTCGCCCATAGCTTGGCTGATCTTCCAATGCGGGACAATTGGCCTTACTATGAGCCGGACGATTTGGAAGAGATATGGCGGGAATGCGATCCGGACAGACCTCTTGGGCAGATCGGAGTCTTGAATTTGAAGGACAGCTCCAAGCGTGTAGAGGCAGGCTTCCTCGCTTCAGTCTGTGGTTCAATGCTGGGCAAACCGATTGAGGTCAATCCCACTTTGTCGGAGTTACGTCAAGCGTTAACCGCTGTAGGGGAATGGCCGTTGAATGATTATATTTCGGAACAAGCTCTCCATGCGTTGGATCGTCGCCATTGGTCCTGGTTCGAGACGGCGCGGGGGCGGATTCGCTATGTGGCACCTGACGATGATATCAACTACACCTTAATGGGAATGATGGCGTTAGAGCAATTCGGTAAGGGTTTTACGAAAAGAAACCTAAGAGATTTATGGATCAATCATCTTCCGATCAGTACAACATGGGGGCCGGAGAGGGCCATCCTGGTTCGATCGGGGATTAGCTATCTCGAGCATGATAGGGAACTATTCAATCATTCAGAAATAGAAGCTTGGCCCGACTTCCTTGTGCAAGATACAGAATTATGCGGCGCGGCGATTCGTGCAGATGCTTACGGCTATGCCTGCCCCGGTCAACCTGCGCTTGCGGCCGAGCTGGCTTGGCGTGATGCCAGTTTTACACACCGCCGGACGGGAATCTATGCCACGATGTTCATTGCTGCTGCAATTGCTGCCGCACATGTGCTGCACGATCCGCTTGAAATAATAAGGACTGCACTGCAATTCGTCCCTAGAAGGAGCCGATTCTATGAGATTACTGCGGATTGCCTGCAGATCGTAGCGAATGCAGATAACTGGCTGGAGGCTTATCAGGGGATACATCAGAAGTACTCGAATTACTGCCACTGCCAGGTATATCAGGAAATCGGTACCTTGATAAATACCTTTCGATTTGCTGAGAATGCCGGAGACGGAATATGCAAGCAGGTCATGCAAGGCAACGATACCGACAGCTTCGGAGCAACAGCAGGCTCACTGCTCGGGGTGTATTTCGGCCCGGACAGCTTGGATGCGAGATGGCTTGAACCTTTCCAGGACCGGATTCATACGGGCTTATCATATTTTCATGAGCAACAACTCTCCCGCTTGGCTGAGCGCATAGGGCGTTTGCCAGAGCTGTTGCACACAGGTCAGCACAGTATTCAACCTAGCGAGCTGTATGTGAATGAGAATTTGGGGATTTGAATTGATTTGGAGGATAGCAATGGAGAAATTTTACGATAGCCTACATCAATTTGATGCAAATGACCTGCGGTTACTCCTTTACAATTTGTTAAATACTGTAGAGAGTAATGGTAAGGACAGCAGTACTGAAGAAAAAAAGCTTGCAGAAGGACTCGTTAACATACTTCAAAGCCAGATAGAGGCGCTTCACAATCATAAATTACAAATGAATAAACGCCAACAGTATGTCTATCTCGTGTTCAGTCTCTCCGATGCAGGTTCACTAAAAGTCACTCTAAGTGAAATCGGCAAACGGGAGCTATGCCAAGTCTTAGCATTCAATGAATTGTTTTCAGTCGGACCCATTTCTAATTTAAATACGAAAACTGGGCAGCAGAATAGACTGTTATGGTTGATGGAAAATGAGTGGAACTTCCACTATGATCCAAAGCACCTGCTTGAAAATAGGATAGAGGCAGTTAAGAATATTCCGGAAAATAAAACCATTGTTATCTGGTGTGCGGATAACGCACATGATCAAACAGGCTTACGTTTCGTATTGCATTTGTTGAGAGATCGAAAACAGCCAGTTCATATTGTCAATGTGACAGCGCTCTTTAATACTAGCGAGCTTCGTAACGAGGAAGGTTTGATTCCCTATTCCAGTGGTTTGATTGATCGAGAGCATTTTCAGCTAATCGTTAAAGAGAATTATGAAGGTGTTCCTCTTGATCCTAACCAAAGAAGAAGGTATGAATCTGAATGGGTAATGCTCTCGAATGAAAATCGTATGCTTCGTTTGTGGAATGAAGATTCTGTTAAAGGTGCCGATGAGTCTGCTCTGGACGAAGTGATAATAAGGTCAGTCATTGAACTAGAGCAAGAACAAGATGAGAATGGGTTTATCAAGGCGGGGAGTGTCCTCGCGAGAGTATGCGATATGTCGCGTCAACTCGTAGGCTATTCATTTATTACCAATAGAATATGGTTCCTGGTTAACCAAGGAGTTTTAGAGTTTAGTGGACTGCCAAAGGCTTTGCATCAGTTCTCTGTTAAACTTGGCACTCATAGGTTAAGGTAACGATTGAGAATGGAGGTAATTATGTGAATCCTAACTTGGAGAAGGAATTAAAGGGAATATGCATTGACCTTACTGTGGAGTTAAGGGGGAAATGCTAGGGGAAAAACATTTTGGAAAAGGCAGCCGATAATCTTGGCTGTCTTTTCCACGTTAACTGGCAGGATAAAATAAAACTTGCCAAAACATCAAAACAGATATAACATCTAGTTAGGTATTTATCTAATTAGATGTTATTTTATGAGAGGGATGATAAAGTGAGCACAGATTTTTACCTGGTAAGGCATGCAAAAAAAGAAATTGGAACGGGTGATGTTCTGATCTCCTCCGAAGGGCTAGAGCAAGCAAGCATGACTGCAGAGCACTTTAAAAAAGTCTCCTTTTCTAGAATTATTTATAGTCCGCTAAAGAGATCAAAGCTAACTGCTGAAATGATATCCAGGACAACAAGAAAAGGGTTAACGCAGGATATACGATTAAGGGAGAGGGCGAATTGGGGAGATTTACCCGGTCAGACCTTTCAGGAATTTGTTGAGATGTGGAATCGATGCACGAGGGACAGGGATTATTCCCCACCTGTCGGTGACTCGGCGAGACATGCAGGAGAGCGTCTGTCTTCATGTCTGTTGGAGTTAGCCGATCAACACCCTCAAGAAAGTTTTCTTATCGTGACTCATGGTGGTTTGATTACAGACTTTTTGGTGAACGAATTGACCCACGAAGAACTGCACAGGAAGTGTCCAAACTTTATAAAAGAGCAAAGTGTTTTGGTCGCAGAATGCTCTATAACTAAAGTAAGATATGGTGGAGGAAAGTTTGAGTTACTCGATTTCGCAAACAACATACACTTGAACCGTTATGATAACTAGCTGAACAAAAATGGGCGGGTTGAACCTGTGGGATTTACCATGGGGTATTTGTTGTATCTAAATACTTGTTCGGGTGAACGAGGTATGGCGGAGAACCATTGACAATAAATAGAAAGTGACGTACAGTAAGCAGTAAGTGATAAGTGATAAGTAATAAGTAGTAAGTAGTAAGTGATGCGAAGTAAAAAAGTTCTTCATACACACGAATCAAGAACCGGCTTGTCTAAATCATGGATAGGGGTGGACGGTTATGATGGATTTACAATTAGCACAGAGTTTTGCTCTGGTCGCATTAAATGCGCAGAGAACGCTTTATATGACTAATGCGAAGAAAGTGGCACTGCGTTCTATGGCTGCTGCGGTTATTTTAGAGGCTTACTTAGAGGGATGTTTCACACTAGAGGAGCACGTGCTGACTCTCAGCAAAGAAGTTCTAGACCAATCCAGTTCAACGCTCTATAGAGAAACGGTTCTATTACCCTTGCTCCACAATCATGCTGAGGTACAAGGTGATCTGGGCTGGTGGCTGAAAAATGCTTCAAAGCTGCCTGTCAAAAAATTAAAGGATTTTGAAATGGCGATATCAGATGATCTACAGGCAATGAAAGTCCTGGAGGAAATTCCGAGCCTGATAGGGAGCGATATGTATTTCGATTCAGCGGGCGTTGAGATGAAAGCCTATCGCAGCAAAAATGAAGTTTATACAAGCATTACCGAGAACTTACGGGCAGAAATTCTGGAAGAAGGAACGGTAGCGGATGAGATTATTTGCCTGCTGTGGCTGCTTCGCGAAAGTGGATGTATACATGATTTCTTTTCACGGAATGAACTGGAGAAGATTAGTGCCGTAATGCACGATCTATATCGTAATAACTTATTGGCAAAGACATTGTTTCAAACCCAGATCCAACATGGAATGGCGTTAGGGATCAAACAGCTCCTTCACATGAAGTCGAAGTTTGTGAAGACATATGCAGGCACCAGTATCAATTTTATCTTCCCTTTCCTTGAGCGATCACAAGCTGTCTTTATAGAGACAGAAGCCTGGTTCGATAATTCGGATAAAAGGCTAAACTCCGTCCTTACAAGGCTAGAGTCCTATGGCCATGAAGTTAAAGTGATTGAGAGGGGATCTATGGCGACCATCCAAATCGATAATTTGTTATACGATGCGGTCCCGCATTATGTAATGATGAAAGTGCCGATTCAGGGTGTGCGTCTTGTTCCGAAGCGCCCACTGTAAAGGAGTAGGTATCCGTGTCCAGGCAACGTTCCATGGAGGCGATTCTAGCCTCAGAGTATGTATCGATAGGTGAGTTGGTAAGAATTACAGGTTCCCGATATAGCACGCTGAAGCATTACACCGAAGAAGGGATGCTGCCCTTTGAACAGGCTGAAGAGAACTTAACACGCAGATATAAAAGAGAGGCAACCGTCGCACGCATTATGTGGATCAAAGAGCTAAAAGCCAGCGGGTTATCGATCCCGCAGATTAAAGAGGCTATGGGGATGAATCAGCAGAACTGAATCTCTGAGGATATTAAATTGATTTCCATTCAGTTGTGAGTCTGAGTGGGTGCTATAACGTGAAACAAGCTCATGTGGTTCTTCACTGAGCTTGTTTATGCTGCGGAGTATTCTTTTTACCTAATTTAACTTTTGGAGTAAGGTTTCTTTTGGTTCGTCCGGTTAAGTAAATAGTCAGTACTTGTCATATGGAAGTCTGCGAGCTTGATCAGTATTGCCGTGGGGATATCAACATCACCGCGTTCATAATTACTATAAATCCGCTGGCTGCATTGCAAATACTCGGCCATTTGAGTTTGCGTCAAATCCTTATCTTCGCGTAAATCCCGGATACGTTGATACATAGTTGAACACCTCCATCGCAAGCATATCTTAGCGAATTATTCGCTATTGATTTTTAGCGAAAAATTCGCTAAGATAATCAAGAAGATGATTTGGGAGGGGTTATAAGTGAGTCTTTTAGAAGATCTATATTACGGAAAAATCTGCCCAAATGAACAAATCAGTTTAAATGATCCTGAGTATGCACAGAACTCTAAGCTAATCTCGGAGCGTATGCACATTCTGCAAGCAAAGCTGTCTCCAGAAGATTTCATCGTGCTCGAAGAAGTCATGGATCTGAACAGTCTCCTGATCTCCATCTCATCCGCTTCTGCCTATACTCTTGGATTCAGAACGGGAGCTGCGGTGCTCGTAGAAGTATTGGAACACAAGTAAAAACCTATACATATTAAGCAGAGGTTGGTCTTTGAACAAATAAAGTTGGATAGGAGAGAGTTATGAGACTTCTAATTCTAAATTGCCTATGCTGATCGACGAGCTTCTTCAGGCGGAAAGTTGGGGTACTGTTCAAGAGAAGTGGATTCCAGCTATTAAGAAAGCTATTGCCATAGGAGAGGTTGAAAAGCTGATTGAGCTTAGAGATAGGTTTCCGTATTCTTTCGAGAATTCATTAAAGCAATTGAAAAAAGCGGAGCGGGATTTTATTCGAAAGAGTCTGTAGTAAAAGAAGCCGGGTGCGTAAATTCATTTACGCATTGGCTTCTTTTTATTATGTTAAGGGGATATATACTTTGGTTTTATGTCTATCTTCGCCAGAAGGTTGAACGAATTGGGTATTATAGGAATTTGTAGAGTTTTAGCAGGGACTAGTGAAGAGAAGAATCGGGACGTAAAAGAAGATGGTGGAGAGGATTGTTTATAAAAGGGAATGGTATCTGGTTGAATTGAAGGTTTGGTTAATATGGAATCAAAACAAACAAACTCTGTAACGTTTCTAGAGGTTTGTTTTATACATGGAATTTATATCGTCCTGGTTCCTAATATATGTTGAAACAATTTACCCTTCAGTTTTTCGACAAACTGTGGTTCAATGGTACTATATGGTATTCTAAAGATTGGAGGTAATGTGATTGGATAACATCAATGGATATGAAATTGTCCGTACACTAGGTGCAGGTAACTTTGGTACTACGTATGAGGTAATGAAGAATGGAAGTAGTTTCGCACTAAAATTAATACGAGAAAACATTCTTGATAAAGAAGCTGTAAATTCAAAAAGGGTAGAAAGAGAAATTAAGATTATTAAAGCTGTCACGCATGAAAACGTTGTTAAGTATGTTGATGATGGATTTATACATGATGGCATACAGAAATATCGTTATATAGTAATGGAATATGTTCAAGGAAATACACTTGAGGCGTATATAGAGCAAAATTCTCTAACTATTTCTGAAGCTTGTTCAATAGCTAGAAATATTTATTTAGGAATTGCTGCTATTCATAAGAACAATATTATTCATCGAGATCTAAAACCCTCAAATATTATCATTACTGACGATAATTTTAACATAAAAATATTAGATTTTGGTATTTCTAAATTAATAGATGCGAGCACTCTTACCACCACTGGACAGGGAATGGGTACATTTGCTTATATGGCTCCTGAACAATTACGATCTGCTAAAGATATAGATTTTAGAGCAGATTATTATTCAGCAGCAGCAGTTTTATATGAACTAATATCTGGTGAAAAACCTTTAAAAATGAATAATCAATTAGAGGCAATTCACAAAATCTTAAATGAAGTTCCTGAATCACTTGCCTCAAAAGTTCTTTCCGTTCCTATTGAAATTTCTGAACTGATAGAGACTTTGCTGAAAAAACAACCTTTTGAAAGAAGCGTTTCTTTCGAGAGTATATTGTCAATATTGGATAAGTACAAAAAACCTGGCAGTAGACCTACTTCTAAAGTCACAACTATTTATTTTAATACAAATGTTGAGTTTTTACCAATCGTAATACAAAATGATGCAAAGGCCGTTGTTGAATATCATAATAGTCACAAGATACAAGGTGCTGTTTTTAATGTCCCTTTGTTACTCAAGTCTGATAAAAATTATTTAAAGATTGCACAGAGTGATAGTGATGTAAAATTGATTGTTGATCCATACACTCAGACATTAGGTTATTCAGCATTCACAACTAAATCATCGTACAAAAAAATCCCTTACTTAATAAGTCCTTTAAGAAAAGAGACACCAAAAGATTTTTTGAATGTATTTTCACTACAACAGAGAGTTAGGAAGGTTATAAATCTTCAGGAACAATATAAAGCTGGGATTTTAATATCTCCTTATCATTTTTTGGAAGATCCAAAGGATGAGTGGATAAACGTCGATTATAATGCTTATAAAGAAGGGAAGTCTTATCTTCTAAGTGCTGGCATTAATAAAAAGCTTTATTATGGTATATCATTTGAAATTAGTAAGTTTGAAGATGTCGATAATATTAAGTCTCTTGTTAATTTGGTTACATCAGCAAATCCAGATGGGTTTTATTTACAAATATCAGGGAATTTTGAAACAACAAACGCTAACCACTATCTTTCTTATGCTTGTCTAGTAAAAATGCTTGCTGAATCGAAGAAAGAAATAATTTTGTCTCGTGTTAATGATTTTTCTTTAGGACTAGTTGCATTAGGTGCAAATACTGTTTCCTCTGGCTTGGGACAAAGTGATAATTTCAAGAAAGAGTATCTTGAACGTGAACAAGGGGGAGGAACAGCAAGACGTTATTATGTTGAGAAGCTAATGGGATTGTTTAATCAAAATATTCTACAGGATGTTTTATCTACAAATGCAGGACAAGAATGTAAGTGCAGTTGTGACTTTTGCCAAGGTTCCAGCAACACAAATCAGTTATGTGAATTTAATAACGTAATCAAGCATCATATGTATATTAAAAATAAGCAGATGATTGAGCTGTCAATTCTTGAACCGAAGGAGAGATTAAATAGTTTTGTTACTAGGGTAAATGATGCAGTTAAGTTAACAAAAGATATTAATAAGGAGAAAAGAATCAAGAACTTTGGACATTCTCATTTAGAGACATGGAGGGACATCATATTAGAGGTGTCACAGTCTAAATTAGATGAGGCTTATCAACTTTAGTACTATTTCTTGAAATAATTTCTTCAGTAACTTTATATCGCATAGCAGGGTCTAGTGGTTTGTGAAGAATAGGCTTTATTATCTCCTTAACCTTAGACCCAACACTGATTAATCCTACGTTAAAATTATTAAGTTCTTTTTTGTCAACCCTATGAATATACTGATCGTCGATTGCCAGATAAGATTTTTCTGCAAAACGATGATATCTAATTGCTTGAGCAAGCCCCGTTTGCCAATCTTCAAGTTTAGCTTCAATTGCAATTACATTGGGACAAAACAACTTGAAATTTTCATTTCTACTATAGAATTTTGCATTGTGTGTAATTGCACCACTAAACTCTAATCGTTTTAGGATTGAATACTTTAACTTTGATTTTGAAATAAATAACTTTGATATTAATTCATCTAGGCTGACTTTTTTTCTCTTGCGGATGTAATCGAATACCCTTATGTCATCAAGATCTTTTAAATATACTCCTTGTCGAGTTTCAATAAAACGTATTAAATCTGCTTGGTTTCTAATTATTAATAAATCAGAAATCCCATACCCAACTCCGACTTCTTGAATGGTGTAGTATTTATTGTAATGTTTAACTAACCTAGTTACTAATTCTTCCTCAGTCTGAAACACAAGCAGTCACCTTTTCATAAGTTTAAAATTATTATTCCCGAAGAGTATTATACAATGGATTTTTAGAATCATCTATCACAGTTGTTAAGGAGAGATCGATTTATTGGAAGAGGACGATATTTACCAAAATAGATTCCAAATAATTAGAAGTTTAGGTAAAGGTGGGGTGGGAGAAGTCTTTTTAGCACTGGATACTTTTACTCAACGAAAGATTGCTCTTAAAGTCTATATCAATAGGGATAATCTTTCTACTGCAAGAATTCAGAGAGAAGTAGAGATAATATCCAAACTGAAGCATACTAATATTCCAGTTTTGTTTGATGTAGGTTTCTTTAAAAATAAATACTATTTAGTTCAAGAATTTATTGATGGAAATACATTGGAAAACGAGATTAATACCACATCAATAACGATAAGTGAAGCGATCTCTTACTCAAAGGATTTATTAAGTGCTTTATCATATTTACATCAAAATAATATAATACATCGCGATTTAAAACCTTCAAATATTATTATAAGCAGAACAAACAAGAAAGCTGTTTTATTCGATTTTGGCATAAGTAAAACTGATTCAGACTGGACAAATAGTTTGACTCTAACACAACCAGGAGTTTTTATTGGAACTCCTGCTTTTATGGCACCAGAACAAATAGAAAATCAAAGTGTTACTTTTAAAGCTGATATCTACTCGCTAGGTTTGATTCTTTATAAATTATTTTCCGGAAAATTACCGTTTGATTATAAAAACATCAAGGATGTTTTGTCAAGATCTACTGAAAGTTATCAAGTCATTATTGAGAACGACACATTAATAGGTGTTGAAAAGCTAGAAGAGCTTATTAATCAAATGTTGTCTTTGGATCCCAATATAAGGCCTGAGATGAATCAAGTATTAAAGATTATTAATACTCTTGAGACATTGAATAGTGATAGAATTCAAGATAAATTATTGAACGATTTTAAGCCGATTATTGAAGATGCTGAAGCTTTTGTGTTAAAAGTAGATGAGAAGGTACATAAAAGTGGAACTGGATTTTTTTCTAATGAACAATTAAGACAGCAAGAAATAGTTGCCAGTAGAGAGTTTTATAGAAACCATTTAGATTTGGATTATAAAACATTACTTTCACAAGCTAAAATTTCATTTTGGCTATGGTTTGCCACTTTAGTGCTAGGATTTTTAATTATTTTAACCGCAATAACACTTTTGTTCATGGATAAGCCTCTTCAAAGCGGAGGAA
Organism: Paenibacillus sp. FSL H7-0756; assembly: GCF_038006765.1. Lineage (NCBI taxonomy): Bacteria > Bacillati > Bacillota > Bacilli > Caryophanales > Paenibacillaceae > Paenibacillus > Paenibacillus sp. FSL H7-0756. The sequence continues at coordinate 79,669 of NZ_JBBOVT010000002.1, forward strand.
TGGCACTAAGTGAAGTTTTTATATACATCGTTCAAAATATATTTAAAATTAGAGAAGACCATTATAGAGCACAAGCAAACAATAAAACAAAACATTTGGAAATAGGTAACTATTGGAATCTTGTAACTCAAAGTATTGATGCTATAGAAGAAATTGGTGTTAAAACTTCTAAATTGAACGAGCTTGTAGATAATTTGAATAGCCATATTAAGAACCAGTAAGAGTTCAAAGCAGATGATAAGTTCTCTTTGGAAGTCAAGTAATGGATTTTGAGTGAATTTAACATGTTCCTGTGAAAAAGAATTATATGTTTTGAAATATGCATATAAAGTTAGAGTTGGTTTCAAAAAACGATCTTGTTCTTAGAAATCAATAAAACTCTTTGTTAAACTCGAAGCATATAGAAGAGCTCACTATATTTAGAACTAGCTTTTTGAGAGGTTATTTTTCTTAGCCCTCCCCCACCAATTTCGGTAAACTATCCCTAGACAACACTTTACTCAAATCATCCGAAATGAGGGGACGCCTGGTGAAGACTCATAAAGCATCCAATAGATTAGTGAACGAGAAATTGCCCTACCTGCTGCAACACGCCCACAACCCGGTGGACTAGTATCCATGGGGAGAGGAAGCTTTCTCCAAGGCGCAGGCGGAGAACATGCCATAACTGTTCTCTTGTTGTAGACAGATTTAAGATCAAATAAATGAGAATTTGCTTGGCATAACACTGATTCCAACCATCAACAATCTTCTCATTATTAATAAAGACCTGAAACTGGTTCAATAGATCGACTAATAAAGTATTTACAAATGAAGCTTGGTTTTGTTCATCTAGTTTTTCAAAAAGTTCATTGTGAAGTACCTGTAGGAATGCTTCTCCCCCACCTTTTTGGGTAAACTAAATTAAGTAATACTTTACCCAAATCATCCGAAATGAGGGGATGCCTGGTGACGACTCATAACGCACCCAATAGATTAGCAAACGAAAAATCGCCCTACCTGCTTCAACACGCCCACAATCCCGTGGAATGGTATCCATGGGGAGAAGAGGCCTTTGCCAAGGCGCAGGCGGAGAACAAGCCGATCTTCTTATCTGTCGGCTATTCCACCTGTCACTGGTGCCACGTAATGGAGCGCGAATCCTTTGAGGACACCGAGGTTGCCCAGCTCCTAAACAATCATTACGTAGCGATCAAAGTAGACCGCGAGGAGCGGCCGGATATTGATGCGCTGTATATGTCGGTGTGTCAGGCGCTGACGGGGAGCGGGGGATGGCCGCTGACGGTGCTGCTGACGCCGGAGAAGAAGCCGTTCTATGCCGGGACGTATTTCCCGAAGCGGCAGATGTTCGGTCGGATCGGGTTGATGGATGTGCTGGAGCAGATTCATACGAAGTGGGAACAGGACGGCGAAGCGCTGGATAAGCTGGGCGATGATCTGCTGGCTGAGCTGCACACGCTTGACCGCAAGAATGCGTACAATCCTGAAGCCGCAGGCGGCATTCCCGGAGCGGAGCTGCTGCATGAGGCGTATGAGCTGTATCGTCGGCAGTTCGATGAGGAGTACGGCGGGTTCGGCAATGCGCCGAAGTTCCCTTCGCCGCATAATTTGTCTTTCCTGCTGGCGTACAGCCAGCTTCATGATCAGCCGGATGCGCTGCGGATGGTGGAGCATACGCTGGAGTCGATGTATAAGGGCGGCATGTACGATCATGTGGGCTTCGGCTTCGCGCGGTATTCGACTGACCGGGAGTGGTTGGTGCCGCATTTTGAGAAAATGCTCTACGATAACGCTCTCCTCGCGAATGTCTATCTGGAAGCCTTCCAGCTTACGGGGAAGCCGCTGTATGCGGAGATTGCCGAGCAGATCTTCACGTATGTGCTGCGCGATATGACTTCACCGGAAGGCGCTTTCTACTCTGCGGAGGATGCCGATTCCGAAGGAGTGGAAGGCAAGTTCTATGTCTTCTCCCGTGAGGAGATTGAGGAAGCGCTTGGGCTGGAAGATATGCATTCCTACTGCAATGTGTACGGGATTACGCCGGAGGGCAATTTCGAAGGGGAAAATATTCCGAATCTCCTTCACGGTCTGCCGGAAGAGATTGCGGAGCGTATGGGCATGAATCCGCTTGGTCTGCGGACCCGGATGGAGGAATGGCGTACGAAGCTGTTCGAGTACCGGGAGCAGCGCATTCACCCGCTTAAGGATGATAAGGTGCTGACCTCATGGAACGGGCTGATGATTGCTGCGCTGGCCCTGGGAGCCAAAGCCCTCCAGAAGCCGGAATACGCCAAGGCCGCCGAACGTGCAGCGGACTTCATCTGGGACAAGCTGCGGCGTGAAGATGGACGGCTGCTGGCCCGTTACCGTGACGGGGAGTCGGCGATCCCGGCGTATGTGGATGATTATGCCTTCCTGATCTGGGGGCTCAGCGAATTATATGAAGCTACAGGTCAAGCGGTCTATCTGGAGCGGGCGCTGACGCTTAAGGATGGGATGCTGGAGCTGTTCCTAGATACCGAAGGAGGCGGGTTCTTCTTCACCGGGCATGACGGGGAGAAGCTGCCGGTCCGCTCGAAGGAATTGTATGACGGGGCGATTCCGTCCGGGAATTCGGTGGCGGCGAAGCTTTTGTGGAAGCTGTCGGTTATTACCCAGGATATGGAGTTAAAAGAGATCGCGGAGCGCACCGCTGCGGTGCTTGCTTCCGCTGCTTCAGAGTATCCGCCGGGGTATGCGATGTATTTGCAGGCCCATCTGGGGATGGTCTCCGGCGGCAGAGAATGGGTCCTCTCCGGCAAAAAAGAAGATCCCGCGCTGCACGCCATGCTCTCCCAGGTTCAGCAGACCTATCTGCCGGACGCAGCACTCATCGTCAACTGGGAAGGGGACAGCGGAGAGATGCTCCGCCTGCTGCCGCATCTGGCGGACAAACCGGCGATCCGCGGTGAAGCGACCGCTTATGTCTGCCGCAACTTTGCCTGCCGGGCCCCGCTTACGAATAAGGAAGCGGTCCGGGAGCTGCTGGCTTCCGGCAGCCATTCGGAGTAGTTTATATACGAAGAGCAGCCCTTAGTCCGGGCTGCTCTTTGCCATACCTTATTGGACGAAGGGTGCATAGAACGAATCCGCAGGTATCGCTTGCGCGGCTTTAACCATGTATTCTCTCATGTCTGAGAGGACCTGTTTGCCTGGCCAGTGGTCCGGCAGCAGCTCATCCGGGAGATAGGGGTCGGCCATGAACAGTCCGCTTAACTCCTCGCCCATTTGCAAATATAGCAGGAACAGCTGTAACGGTTGCCCCGCCTGAAGGGTATCCGCTAATCGCGGAGCGAATTCTTCCTTCAGCCAGACTGCTTTCTTCCTGTATAAGGCTTCAATGTCGTTCAGGTGCCAGATGGCCTGTGCTTTGAGCGGTGTAATGGTGCCTTCCTGAAATTGGCCTTGGAGGATCGACACCTTGCCTTCCAGCTCCAGCTTCTGGATCTGGGCTGCGACTTCGTCCTGATAGTTCCATGGTGAGATGTACACACTGTTATATAAAAGCCCGTAACCCAGCTGCCCGAGTGCTGAGCGGAACAGGTCGCGCTTCTTGCGTTCGGATTCGGGAACCTCCAGCATCACCACATCCCAGGTATGGTCCCACTGCTCCTGATAACGGGCCGGCTTGCTGTTAATCGCCTTAATGTAGGCGAGTCCCTCGGCAGTGACGTTATACCAGGAGCGTGCCGGGGATGCGATATAGCCCTCTTTTTTCAAGCGGGACAGGGCATTGCGGATATAGGTGGAGGTGTACCCCCTTTGTTCATAGATCTCGACAATCTGCTGGGCGCCCATCTGCTTCACCTTAGATAACAGAAACAGCATTGTTTTCTCAACGGACAGCAACTTCTTCACACCTCTCTTGACAGCTGGCAGGAATAGATATATCATAAAAACCAACGAGCGTAATTATTTATGTTATATTCGTCAATCGCACTGCTGGATTTTGATTTAGAGCAACTTGGTGTCATTGTATCGTAAACCTTGGGTTTTTGCACGATGCATTCCTTAGGACCTATTGAAATCTAATCAAGAAGAGGAGAGGAATTCTATGAAAATTACCTACCACGGCCATTCCTGTGTTCAAATTGAGGTGAACGGCAAATCGTTGATCATCGACCCATTCATTAGTGGTAACTCTGCGGCGGTGACGAAGGTAGAGGATATTAAGACAGATGCTGTTCTGCTGACTCATGCCCATATGGATCATATCCTGGACGCTCTGCCGATTGCCGAGCAGAATCAGGCGGTGGTTGTAGCCAACGTGGAACTGGCGGGCCATCTGGGGGGCCAGGGAGCGAAAAAGACCATCGGGATGAACATTGGAGGGACGGTGGACCTTGGTTTTGCCAAGGCGACGATGATTCATGCCTTCCACACCTCAAGCATCACGCTGGAGGATGGACAGAGGATCTATGGCGGAACCCCGGCGGGCTTCATTATTGAGGCGGACGGACACACGGTGCTGCATGCAGGGGATACAGGGCTGTTCGGTGACTTGAAAATGTTCGGGGAGCTGTATGAGATCGACCTCGCGATCCTGCCAATCGGAGGACATTTCACCATGGGGCCGGAGCATGCGCTTATCGCGGCGAAGTGGCTGGGCGCAAGACAGGTGCTTCCGGTTCACTATAATACCTTCCCGCCGATCAAGCAGGATGCCGGGGCCTTCGTTCAGGCGCTGGAGGAGGCGGGGATCAGAGGCTCGGCGCTTGCTTATGGAGAGACGCTGGAGCTGTAGAGCTTCTCATTCGCACACGCACCTACGCCTGCGAATCAACACAGGACTGCCCCATGAAGCTATTTCTTCTCGGGCAGTCCTGTTCTGGCTGTGCGGAAAATCTACACGGCGAACCCCGCCAGCTCCCGGTTGAACCGTTCCCGCTCGTCATAGAATAATCCGTGGCCGCTGTTCTCAAAGGGAATAAGGACCGAATTCCTAATCCCTTGATGCTGCGCCTCTGCGAGCGGGAAGAAGCACACCTGATCATGAACCCCGTGCAGAATAAGGGTAGGCACCTGGATCCGGGGGAGATCGTTGAACAGCTCTTCGGTCAGCCAAGCCTCGGAGACTGCGATGGTGGACCAGCTTGCCGCCTCCAGCCCTAACAGGAAGAACCAGTCCGAGAACGGCTGTGATACCGGCTGATAGAAGAAAATATCACCGAAATCCTTCAGCATCTTGGGGCGGTCCTTGTAGGTGGACTGGATAATCTGCTCTATAGCTTCTCTGGTCGTGCCATAAGGGAAGCCCGGCCGCTGAATCAGACTGGGGGCTGCCGAAGCGAATAAGGCCAGCTTGGAGACACCATATCCCTTGTGCCGGGCCATATACCGGATCGCTACAGCTCCGCCGGTAGAGTGCCCGCCGAGTGTAATATTGTGCAGTCCCAAGGCTCCGATCACACAGCGGATATCATCTGCGAGACGGTTGTAATCGTACCCGTCAAGCGGTTTGTCAGACCGGCCGAAGCCTCTCATATCCATTCCAATGCAGCGGTAACCCATGGGCACCAGCTGATTGTACTGGTATTCGAACATCTGGTGATTTGCCGGCCAGCCGTGAATGAAGAGTATTGTTTTGGTGCCAAGCGGGTTAAGATCATTCACATACACCTTCACATTCGGCTCTACTCTAATCCAATGTTCCATTTCGCATCCCTCAATTCTCTGTTATTGATTTGTATAGTTGAAATATGTTATTCATTGGAATAGGGAAAATGCCTAGAATATGGTCTGAGGGATTCGGAGCAGCCTAATGAGCAGCAGATCGTTCCTTGGAGAGGGGAATCATAACTATGAATAAGATTCTGAGCGGTATCCGCTGGCAAGAGCAGGGCGCAGATAGTGAACGGCTGCTGGCAAGGCAGGAAGAGGCGGCCGTTACCCCGATGAAGGGGGGACTGGAAGCTGAGGTGTGCGGCATTACACTGCCGGATAGGAAGCTTGTACTGAAAATATGGAACCGCGAGTCCCGGCCGGACGTCTCGATCCAGTATCAAGTGCTGGAGCAACTGTTCCGGCAGGGCTGCGCGGTCTCACAGCCGTATGCCTGGGGTCTAGACGCTGAGGACCATCAGGTGCTGTTAACCAGCTTCGATGGTATGCCTGTCAAGAAGGTAAAAGCGGATAGCCTTACAGCCATAGCAGCCAATCTGCTCGATGTACATAAGCTGAAGATCGATTCTTCCAGCAGCTTGAAGGTTCCTGCATATGATTTCGCAGATTACTTCTTCCCTTCCTGGGCAGAGCAGCCGGAGATCCGAACGCTGGCGCAGGAGCTGGCGGAGCGGGGCAAGCTGACTGCCCACCAGCTCATTCATGGGGATTATCATCTAGGCAATATTCTTGAGGACTCCGGGACGTTCACTATCATCGATTGGACCAATGTCCAGCTTGGCGATCCGAGGTATGATATTGCGTGGTCTATTCTGCTCTTTAGAGTGTATTTGTCGGAGCGGAATGCCAGTGTCTACCGGTCAGCCTTTGCTGCCACAAGCAGTTATAGCCCGGCAGAGCTGGAGCTGTTCGAGGCACTGGCTGCCCTGCGCTGGCTTCAGCTGCACCGGACAACGGGTGTCCCGGTTCAGCGGAATACGCTGAAGGAGATCCGGGCGCTAATACGGGACAACCGGTATATGCCGGATAGTCTGTCTGAATCCCTGTAGCGGGATACCCGGCCGGATACTCTCCCGGGCACCTGCCCTCGCAAGCAGAAACGGCTACGTCATCCTCATAAGGACGGCGTAGCCGTTTGTGTCTGCCATAAATAACACGGGTTGCGGGAAGCCCGCTTGGCGGGGGAATATAGCATGTCAGCGGTTAACTTACTTCTTATTACGCTCCGGGTTCTGCGGCTTCACGCGGGCGGGCCGGGTGACCCAGTTGCTGCGGTTCATCGGCTTGACCGTATCAATCCGCTCGTTTATCACCTCGGCGCTGTGGTCCTCTGGCGCTGCGGTCTCGGCACCAACCTCAGATTCCACGGCAGCCGGGGCTTTTTTGGACAGTCCGGCACCATTATGTTTGCCTCTGTTCCATACTCTGTTCTTGCTCATCCTGGTACACTCCATTTCTGTTCGCTTATGCTTAAACCATATCACAAGTAACAATTAGCACAAAACATTGTTTTTGACAAGTTATAAATTGTACTATTGATTTCCTTAAAGGGTAACTATAATGGTATAGAATTGAAAGGAGAGCATTCTGATGCCCATCAAGATAATAACGGATAGCGGTTCGGATCTACCCCCTGAATACACGAAGCAGTATGACATCTCCATTGTTCATTTGCCGGTCCATTTCGGCCATGAGCTGATGCCGGATGAAATGAATGCCAAGGATTTCTATGACAAAATGCATGAATCGAAGGATTTGCCTACGACTGCAAGCCCGAGTCCGCAGACCTTCCTGGACAGCTTCAAGCAAGTGGAAGCAGGCACTGACATTCTGGTCATCTGCATGTCCTCTAATATTAGCAGTACTTATCAGACAGCAATGATTGCCAAGGAGATGTACGAGGAAGAAGGACATCCGAATGCAATTGAAATTATAGATTCCAAGCTGTTCTCCGGGGGCTTGACCCTGATTGTCGCCATGGCGGCCAAGTGGTCACTTACCGCAGCAAGTCTGGCTGAACTGAAGGACAGAGTGCTGAAGAAGGTCGAAGAGACGACTGCGTACTTCACGCTGGATACCCTGGAGAATGTGATTAAGGGCGGACGGCTGAGCCGGATCTCCGGTGCGGTGGCTTCCGTACTGAACATTAAGCTGCTGCTGAAGATCAGCGACGAGGGTATTGTTGAAGTGGTCGAGAAGACGCGCGGACTGCCCAAGGCGCTGACTCATCTGCTGGCCAAGCTGGACCAGAAGCAGCATGATTATGAGCAGGCGGTAATCGCGATTGTTCACAGCAATTGTGAGACGCTGGCACTGGAGATCAAGCGGCGTATTCTGGAGAAGCACCCCTTCAAGGAGGTTCTTCTGTCCACGATGGGACCCGTGATGGGAACCTATGCCGGTCAGGGCGGGATCGGCGTGGCTTTTTAAGTGTTCTGAACGCACAGCACTTGTATAGTAGTGATCACTAAGCCGTATACCGGACTTTCCGGTATACGGCTGTTTGGTCTGCGTATGCGGATCGAAGGTACGCCGGGGAGCAGGCTAGGCACACTGGGCTGGGCAGGTGCATAGTATGAAGCAAATCCAATTACACGGAGGTCATACACCTATGTCGACAACTTCTTCCGGCACGCAAACACCGGTGATCTATCAGGCAGACCCGGCGGTGGTCCAGCATCTGAACGGGGTCCGCGATTCACTTCACCAGTCCTGTAAGCCGTATCTGAATCACAAAGTGCAGGTGCAGACCCTTGACGGTCAGATGCATGAGGGCACGCTTGCCGGTATGGACAGTAAGAATATGTACCTGGTTGTTACCATAGCCACAGATATGGGCCGCGGATATTACAATCCGTATTACAAGCCTTATCCAGGTCCGGGATATCCGGGCCCGGGCTACCCTTATCCCGGAACGGTGAACAGCAATGTGATTATGCCGCTGGTCTTGTTCGAGCTGCTGACGATTGCGTTACTCTAAGCAAGGCTCATAGCCTGGGTCATCATCGAGCTACAGCCCCACGTTGTGGGGTTGTTTTGTATGATCTACTGCGCTCAAGGAGAGGGCTGAACGGCTTCAACGAGACCTTTTGCCAATTGCACACGTGAAAATAATCATGGAACCGCATTCATGAAAGCGCTATAATTTAATGGAGTCTATCAAATCAAAGGGGAAACACAATGAGCAAAGGAAGAATGTTCTACGGCATCTTTATTCCTATATTAATCCTTGGCGTGGGACTGGTGGTCGGCTTCGGAAGCTATATCTACATCAGTACCATCGATTCAGTGGTCGGGCGGTTCTCCAGCAGCAAGCAGAGCTATATCGAGCAGATCAAGAACAATCTGGAGCACAAAATCCAAACGATAGAATACGCGTTCAATACCTATAGCACCACCAGCTCTTTTCAGGAGGTCGTGACCCATCCCATTACCGAGCAAGACTTCATCGCCTACCGGAATGTGAACTCACAGCTGAATTATATCGCCTCCATGGCGGCTGAAGGGACGGAATATTCGCTGATCAGTCTGGTGCAGAACTGGCAGATCCTGAATGAGAAGCTCAGCAATCTCAGTGCCGGGGAGGTTCAGCAGCTCCGGGAGCAATATATTGAGAATCAGGAGCAGAGCCTCTTCTGGATGAAGACGGACAAAGGCATCCGGTTCGTGAATACACTGCCGGTATTCTCCACTAAGAAGCAGGCGATTGCCTTATCCGACATTTCATTACATACCCTTAATGCCACGATAAGCAGCGGGGAAGACGCAGCCGTCTACATTTTGAACAAGCATGGTGAACTGATGTATGAATCCGATCCTGGCAAAGGGCTGTTAGCCCCGGAGCAGTTCGGCCAGCTTGCGGGGACAATCAATTCCATGGAGGACAAGGGAACGGTCCAGCAGGAGATCTCCGGCCGCGACAGTGTGAAGCTTATCTATGCCAAGTCCTCGTATAATAACTGGATCTATCTGACCGTGCTGGATCAGGCGGAGGTTACCCGCTCTCTGGAGATGACCAAGTTCGGGATCTCCGCGATGGGGCTGCTGTTGATTCTCCTGATCTGGGTGGTGGCGTATATGATCTCCCAATACTTCACCAAGCCGATTGAGCAGCTTAAGCGCAGTCTGCCCGTTATTCCGCAGGTGAACTCCAGGAATGAGCTGGAATATATCCGGCATTCAATTGACACAATTATCTCGGAGAAGGCTTCGCTTGAGAGTCTGATCGAATCGGAAATGCCCCGGCTGGAGACGCAGCTGATCCTTAATCTGTTCCGCAGCCGCGTCTCGGCGGAGGAGCTGGAGCAGAGTCTGCTCCGGTTCGGGTATAACCTGTCAGAGAAGCACCGTTATGCTGCGATGCTGATTCAGCTGGACAGTCTGGGCGGCCGGGAGGCCTCGGACAAGGATGTCCTGCTGCTTGCCGTCAATAAGATGGTGGAGGAACTTATCCCAGCACAGCAGCGATTACAGCCTATTATCCTGAACGATGATACCCAGGCTACGATCCTGACCTTCGCCGGGACCAGTGATGCCGGGATGAATAAGGAAGTGACGGATTATGCGGCAGCTCTGCTGAAGGCGGTACGCGATTATCTGAAGGTGTCGATCAGCATCGGCATCAGCAACTTTTACAGCAATCTGCTGGAGAGCAAGGAAGCGGGGGAGATGAGCAAGCAGGCCCTGCATCAACGGCTGAATCTGGGCAAGGAATCGATTATTTTCTATGAGGATATCTCCATGGTCGTCTCCGGTCCGGTGTCGCTGCATTATCCGGCAGAGCTGGAGACGCAATTGTTCAATGCCATCCGGCTGGGGGACAAGGAGCAGGTTACGGCTGCGCTCTATCCGTTCCTGGCGGAGCTGATGGGCAAGAATAAGAGCACCCTGAAATTCGAGGTCATGCTGGTGCGGCTCGTGAATAATCTGATCCAGCTGGAGCAGCATCTGGGAGTTAGTGTCCTGTTGACCCAGGATAACAATAAGCTGTATCACCGCCTGCTGGATATCCGCAATCCCGAAGAGATGGAGCGGATGCTGGTGCAGGAGGTTATTTACCCCATGATGTACAGCATGAAGGACAAGACCAGCCAGCAGTTCCGCTGTCTCTCGGATAAGATCACCGATATTGTGCACGCGGAATATGACTGTGAGCTTACGCTGGAGGGGATCGGCGAGCGGCTTCATTACAATCCGAATTATCTAAGCAGCATCTTCAAAAAAGAGTACGGCACCGCCTTCAGCGAATACCTCATGAACTACCGCCTGGAGATGGCCAAACGGTGGCTGACGGAGACGGATATGACGATCAGGGAGATTGCCGAGCGGCTGCAGTATCATAATCCGCAGAATTTCATCCGCTCCTTCCGCAAGAAGGAGCAGGTTACGCCTGGTGCTTACCGGAAGCTGAAGCAGGGGGAGCAGCAGATATTTTAGCAGGAATAGGGGCTTGGTTCAGGAGAGAGCTTGGATCAGGGGTTCATGCACAAACGGTACCGTCCTTGCTTCAAGGCGGTACCGTTTCTGTATATGTTCTAAAGTTCCGGTAGTTTCGGATGGATGCTGAACAGCGGGCCGTCAGCCTTTGACTGCTCCGAGGAGAGCGCCCTTGGTGAAATGCTTCTGTACAAAAGGATAAGCGGCCAGCATCGGCACGGTGGCGATGACAATGACCGCCATTTTGATGGTCTGGGCCGGCGGTACAATATCGACCGAGCTTCCCTCTGCCTGCATCCCGCTGGAGACAATGACGATCTGGCGCAGCAGCACCTGGATCGGCCATTTGGCCGAATCATTCATGTAGAGGATCGCGTTCATGTACGTATTCCAGTAAGCCACCGCATAGAACAGGGAGATGGTGGCAATGGAAGGCAGGGCCAGCGGCAGCATGATCCGCATGAAGATTCCGAAGTCATTGCTTCCGTCGATCTTGGCGGACTCCTCCAGACTGTCAGGCAGCGCCTGGAAGAAGTTGCGCATGATAATCATGTTGAAGGCATTGACGGCAACCGGGAAGATCAGGGACCCGTACGAGTTGATCAGGCCGACGCTTTTGACGACCAGGAAGGTGGGGATCATTCCGCCGCTGAACAGCATGGAGAAGACGACGATGAAGTTAATCGTATTGCGGGCAGGCAGGTATCTCCTGGACAAGCCGTAGGCCATCAGCGCGGTAAGCAGCATACTGACTACGGTTCCTGCAATAGTGACACCCATGGATACCCCGAGTCCCCGGAAGATGGTAGGCGTTGAGAGGATGTAGCGGTACGCGTCCAGGGAGAAGGTGGTCGGGAATAAGATGAACCGCTTGGCCATGACCTCCTGGGTGGTAGCGAAGGAGCTGGCAATGATATTGATGAAGGGCAATAAGCAGACAAGCGCAATCAGAACGAGTATGGCTGTATTAACGAAGGTGAAGATCCTTCCGCCGACCGATTCTTTTCTACGTGAGCTATGGTTCATTCTGTGATCCTCCTCGTATTTCAGTACCTCTTCACTGTAACAAGGAGCGGAAATTACGTATATAATCCGGGCATGAGGTGTTCGTAGGCCAGCCCTGTCCAGCGCGTCTCCGCAGAATAATCATTAGCCTAGGCGGGTAATCCTCAGAGGAGATCTGATCGGCCTTAACCGCGCAGCCATGCGGGTTCTGTAAACGCTATCACATAATGATTATATACGTAATGTAAGAAATTTCTTACGCTGAGACTGTAACAGGAACGAGCAAAGGAGGCAGACATGTGAAAGCAACAAGCATCACCGCAACACCAAATCTAACCATAGAAAAGGGGAAAGGCGCACGCGCTCTTACGGCTCTGAACAAATACAAGCTGCTGTATCTGATGATCCTGCCCGGGCTGCTGTATTTCATCATTTTCAAATATCTGCCCATGGGCGGGCTGATTATTGCGTTCCAGAATTATCAGCCGTTCCAGGGGATTACCGGGAGTGAATGGGTCGGCCTGAAGCATTTCATCCGATTATTTACGGAGCCTACGTTCATGCAGCTGCTGCGCAATACCCTGATTCTGTTTGCCATGAACATTGTGATTTTCTTCCCTCTGCCGATAATTGTAGCCTTGATGCTTAATGAGTTGAAGGGACGCTATCTCAAGAACTGGATTCAGACGATTATCTACATCCCGCACTTCATGTCCTGGGTCATCATTGTCTCTATTACGTATGTGTTCCTGACGGTGGATGGCGGGGTTATCAATGAGATGATCGCAAGTCTCGGCGGCAAAAAGATCAGCTTTCTCACCTCCTCCGAGTGGCTGCGGACGATCTATATCCTGCAGATTATCTGGAAGGAGCTCGGATGGTCGACCATTATCTATCTGGCAGCCATCACTGTAGTGGACCCGCAGCTCTATGAAGCTTCAGAGATGGACGGGGCCAGCCGTCTGCGCAAGACCTGGCATGTTACACTGCCGGCCATCCGTCCCGTGATTATTACTCTGCTGATTCTCAAAATCGGCAGCACGCTGGATCTCGGCTTCGAGCATATGTATCTGCTGCTGAATTCACTGAACCGCAGTGTCGCCGAGATTTTCGATACCTATATCTATACGGCGGGCCTCAAGAACGGGCAATTAAGCTTCAGCACCACGATAGGTTTGTTCAAGGGTGTTGTCGGGTTGATTCTCGTGATGCTCTCCAACAAGCTGGCCAAAAGAATGGGCGAAGACGGCGTGTATTAAGGCTAAGGTTAACTATTTCTATCTACCAAAGGAGAAGTGTTATGAACAAAAGATGGGTCACTCTACTTGCAATCGCTACAATGGCTACCACTATGCTCTCGGCATGCGGCGGAGACAAGGAAGAGAAAAAGACTGCCGCTGCAGAGGATCTGAACTCGACACTCGAATTAACCTGGCTGAATATTCTGCACACCGCTTCGCCGCCAACCGATACGATCAAATCTCTGCTTGAGGAATATACCAACAGCAAAATCTCCTTCAACTGGGTGCCCGATGCTTCCAAGGAAGAGCGGATCACTACGGCGCTGGCTTCGGGGGAGCTTGCAGACATTGTCACGCTGACCATGATGACCAATTCATCGGTTAGAAGCTCACTGAAATCAGGGCTGTTCTGGGATGTGGGGCCGTATCTCGCAGAGTTCAGTAATCTGGCGAAGATTGCTCCTGAGCTGAAGGAAGCGGCTTCGATTGAAGGCGTACTGTACGGCGTTCCTTTCCAGAAGAATCTGGCGCGTTCCGGTCTGATTTTCCGCAAGGACTGGCTGGATAAGCTGGGTCTGCCGGTCCCGAAGACGCTGGATGAGGTGTATGAAGTAGCCAGAGCGTTCACAGAGGACGACCCGGACGGCAACGGCGTGAAGGATACGACAGGCTTCGGGGACAGATCAGAGCTGAAATACAGCAGCTTCAAAACACTAAGCTCCTATTTCGGCACGCCGAATGGCTGGAAGGTGGATGATAGCGGCAAGTTTACCCCTGAATTCGATACCCAAGAGTATATCGACACGATGAATTACTCCAGAAAGCTCTACGAGAACGGATATCTGGCGCAGGACTTCGCAGTTACAGCCAAATCAGACCAGCAGCAGCAATTCGCGCAGGGTAAAACCGGGATTTATACCGGTATGGTGGACATCACCAGTCTGAGAACACTGGCGCAGGATCTGCAGCCGGGCATGGAGCTGGTGCCGGTGAATAAGATTTCTAATGGAGATGGACAGTATCATATCTGGTCCGAGGGCAGCGGGATCGGCGGATTGATGGCTTTTCCAAAATCAGAGGTGAAGACCGAAGCAGAGCTCAAGCGGCTGCTGAAGTTCGTTAATGACCTGATTGATGAGAAGGCGTTCATGCTGATGACCGGCGGGATCGAAGGCACTCACTATGAATATGATGAGAATGGCGCCTTCAAGATCCTGAACACCGAGCTGTGGCAGGCGGATGTACAGCCTTTCTCCTCTAGCAGACCTAGTGAAATTGCCTATACGCTTAAGGATGCGAACCCTGAGAAGCAGCTGGCCAATGAGCTGATCCGTGAGAATGACAAGTTCGCTGTGCTTGATCCAACCGTTCCGCTGGATTCGGCAACCAATAATGAGCAGGGAACGGAATTGCAAAAGATTATCACAGATGCTACCTTCAAATATATCATGGGCCAATCGGATGAGGCGGCATTCAAGAAAGCTGTACAGACCTGGAAGGATTCCGGCGGAACCAAGATCACTGAGGAATATGAAGCTGCATACAAACTGACAAAGAAGTAAGTAAGCAGGCTTTACACAAAGTCCGGAGTGTGAGAGAGGATGGGAAAAGGAATGCTGGTGGGCAAAGAGGGCTTTTGCGATTACTCTACCATTCAGGCGGCAGTTGATGCCCTGGAACATCTGGACCCGGACATAGAGGCCACGCTCTACATTATGCCGGGCGTGTACAAGGAGGAGGTGCGGGTCTACCGCTCCTGTCTCCGTATCATCGGCATCGGACAAGTGGAGATCACGATGAACCGCTATGCCCGGGAGCTGGATCAGCAGGGGGAGGAGATCGGGACCTTTGCAACTCCCACCCTCTTCCTGGGTGGCCGGAAGCTGGTCCTGGAGAATCTGACCGTCTCTAATACAGCGGGGCAAGGCAGCGAGGTAGGGCAGGCAGTGGCGGTGTACGCCCATTGTGATGAGACGGTATTCCGAAATTGTACCTTCAAGGGCCATCAGGACACGCTGTTCACCGGCCCGCTGCCGCCGGCTCCCAGAGAGCGTCTGCTGTTCGGCGGGGTTCCGCTGCGGGAGCATCATGCACAGTACCGCCAGTTGTACCAGCACTGTTGTATTGAGGGAACCGTAGACTTTATCTTTGGCGGAGCAGCGGCCTACTTCGAGCATTGTACGCTGCACAGCCTGCGGAATAGCGGAGGGCATGGAGGGTATATTACGGCAGCATCCACTCCCGAAGGGCAGGCCTACGGCTACGTGTTCAATCAATGTTATCTGAGCGCTGAGCCGGGAACGGCACCGGTATTCCTGGGCCGCCCCTGGCGGGAGCATGCCAAGACCGCTTTTGTGGATTGCAGGATGGGCCAGCATATCCATCCCCAAGGCTGGGATAACTGGGGCGAGCCTGACAATGAGCAGACGGTCAGGTATGCGGAGTACACTTCTGAAGGAACTGCGGCGATTCTGCGGCAGCAGCGTGTGCCTTGGGCTGAGCTGCATGGAAGCAGCGCAGCGCGGGTCGGCAGGGACGATGTATTGGCCGGGTTCCATACCCCGGAAGGATAAGAACTCTTGTGAATATGACGCAGTGACAATAAAAGGGATGACCCCGCTATCAGGGTCATCCCTTTATTCAAAAGTATCGCAACGCTTACGTGTTCACAACCGCTGTAATCTCTTCGTCCAGCTCCAGCCGTACATCTTCGCGGTAGGCACGGATGCCGTATTCGCTGTGTACGTAGCGAAGAATGGACTCAATCATGTTGGACTCCACCAGGTACTGGCTTCTTCCCTGTATCCAGACTTCTGCGGTGTAGCCGGTGTCCTCATCCCAGCTCAGTTCCACCTGGACTTCCTCCACCCGTACAGCTTTACGTTCCGCCATATGCAGGCAGATCGCATTGATAATCTCGTCCATACTGAGAACAGTAACACCCATTAGTAGCGTCCGTCTCTTTCTTCCAACCGGCGTCGCTCCTGTCTGCGCTTGAAGAAGGACATAATCAGCGTAATTACAAAGTAGATGGCCAGCATGTTAATCAGGAATCCGATGATATTTCCAAAAGCGCCCATGCCGGCGAACATTCCGCCGAAGAGGAAGCCGGCGATCCCGCCGATCATCAGGCCTTTCATCAGGCTGCCGCCGCTGAAGAAGCCGCGGTTCGCATTCGCTGCAGTTCCGTTGGTGTTGCTTTTGGTGCTATCGCTTTTTTTCACATTATCAGTGGTCGATTTCTTCGGGGTCGTTGTGAATCCCCGGCTTCCTGATTTGAAGCCCCCGCCGCGGCGGGCATCTGCGAAGTCAGGAACAGTGACGGCGAAGAACAGTGTGAAGGCCATGACGATCATCATTACACGTTTCATTGGTTTCATTGAGTACGAGAACCTCCTAGAAGTTTGGTAACACCCAGCTTACCTGGCTGTTGCCCGGTAATACGCATAGCGGAGGCTAAGGTTTCAATTTTTAATAAATAAGAATTTACACAAAAAAAGCGCGGGTCCGGGACCCGCGCAAACAGCAGTATCAGAGAGTTGCCTTAGTCCGCGTATCCGTCCGAGACAAGCTCAAGCGCTCCGGTAGCCGGATCGATGATCATGCCGTGAATAGGTACGTTTGGGGGGAGTAAGGGGTGGCGCTTAATCAGCTCCACAGTCTGAATTACCCCCTCCTCAACATTGTCAAACCCGCGCAGCCATTTCGTCAGCTTAATTCCCGAATTCTCCAGTGTGCTGAGCACTTCATCTGACACGCCGCGTTCCTTGATGGAGTTAATCATCTTGTCTGCGTTCAGGGAAGCCATGCCGCATTCATAATGCCCGACGACGATGACTTCGTCTGCATCCAGCTCGTATAGCGCAACCATGACACTGCGCATGACACTGCCGAACGGCTGGGAGATGACGGCTCCGGCGTTCTTGATGATTTTGACATCGCCGTTCTTGAAATTCATGGCCTTGGGCAGAAGCTCAACAAGCCTTGTGTCCATGCAGGTGATGATCAGCATTTTTTTATCCGGGAAGCGGCTGGTCAGATAGCTCTCGTATGCCTTTTCCTCTACAAAATGCTTGTTGAACTCCATAATGTCTGTAATCTGACTCATGAGCATGCGCCTCCTTAATTGATTAAACTGTAATCCATTGTACTGCGTCTAGCCGTGAACATAAAGGGCTTGCTGTAATCAAATATTGCAAAATCCAAGCGGAGTCTGTCTCCGTGCCTGTGAGCCGTTGACTACTTCAAATTTGAAGAGAAACAGCCCGAATTTGATTATAACGATTATAAAAAGTATCATCAAGAGGAGTAGAAAAAAATGACAAGGCAGGTGCTCAGACATGGAACAGCAGGTCCGGGAACAATGGGATAAATTCAGCGAGCTATTATCTAAAATCAAAGGCTATTATGAAGCAATTGGACTTCTGGGCTGGGATCTGCGTACAGGCGCGCCCCGCAAAGGCGTAGAGACCCGTTCCGCCACACTTGGTATGCTGAGTGCAGAGGCGTTCAAACTCCAGGTATCGGAGGAGATCGGGACGTTCACAGAGTATCTCAGCCGCCCGGAAGTAGCGGAGCATCTGGACGGTAATCAGAATAAGATTGTGAAGGATACCCGCAAGGAGTACCAGCGCAGTAAGAGTATTCCGTCCAAGACCTTCGAGGAATATTCGGTACTCACCGCCCACGCGCAGACGATCTGGGAAGAGGCTAAGGATGATAATGATTTTGCCTCCTTCGAGCCTTATCTGAGCAAGATTGTGGCCCTCAAACAAGAGTTTATTGATTATTGGGGCGTACAAGGCTCGCGTTATGACACACTGTTGGATATGTACGAGCCCGATTTGACGGTTGAGAAGGTGGATGCCATCTTCACCCGTCTGCGCAGCCGCCTTGTTCCGCTGGCCGAAGCGATCAATGCTTCGCCGAATAAGCCGGACACCGAATTCCTGAGCCAGATCTTCCCTAAAGAGCAACAGGAGAAGTTCGGCCTCTTCTTACTTGAACAGATGGGCTATGATTTCGAGGCGGGACGTCTGGATGAGAGTGTGCATCCGTTCGCAACAGGTCTGAATCCTGGCGATGTCCGCATCACAACAAACTATCTGCTCGACAATGTGACCAGCTCCATCTTCAGCTCGCTGCATGAGGGCGGACACGCCCTGTACGAGCAGAATTTCGGGGAAGAGCTGATCGGTACGCCGCTGGCACAGGGTGCCTCCATGGGAATTCATGAATCCCAATCCAGACTGTGGGAGAATATGATCGGCCGCAGCCGGGCCTTCTGGCAGCGTTACTACGGCGATCTGCAGCAGCATTTCCCGGAGCAGCTTGCGAACGTGGAGATGGAAGACTTTTACCGGGCGATCAACAGTGTAGGCAATTCCTTCATCCGGATCGAAGCTGATGAACTGACGTATAACCTGCATATTATTGTGCGTTATGAGATTGAGAAGCTGATTTTCAATGAAGGGCTTGAAGTCAAGGACCTGCCTAAGACCTGGAACGCGAAGTATCAGGAATACTTAGGTATTACACCGCCTACGGATGCGCTTGGTGTGCTGCAGGACGTGCATTGGTCCGGTGGAGATTTCGGCTATTTTGCTTCCTATTCCCTGGGTAACATGTATGCGGCCCAGATGCTGAACACCCTGCGTAAGGAGCTACCGGAGTTCGAGGAGCTGATTGCCGCCGGTAACCTGCTGCCGATCAAGGAATGGCTGACGGGCAAGGTATACCGCTACGGCCAGAGCCTGACCCCTTCGCAGATTATTGAGCAAGTCACAGGCGAACCGCTGAATCCCGATTATCTGGCAGATTATCTGGAAGCGAAGTATACCGAGCTTTATAAGCTATAAGAATTAAATAAGCCTTGCTGCATCAGCAAATGATGGCTTCTAGGCGGTTGAATGATACAGCAGCAGCCTGCCCTTCGGCGTCCATAAGCTGGAAGGACTTCGGAGAAACAGCTATAATAGAGGGAAACCGTAAACGGAAGGAATCGTGGTATGGCTAATACTCACACTTACAGCCGCAAGGAAGAAGTCGCTAACGCGGTTACGCACGGGATCGGCGCCGTCTTAAGCATTGCTGCGCTGGTGCTGCTGGTTGTATATGCTGTTCAGAACGGCACGGCCTGGCATGTAGTCAGTTTCTCCATTTATGGCGCTACTATGCTGCTGCTGTATTTTAATTCAACGATGGTGCATAGTCTCAGGGAGGGGAAGGCGAAGGATTTCTTTGAATTCCTTGACCACTCCTCGATTTATTTATTCATTGCCGGAACGTACACACCGTTTATGCTGGTGGCGATCCGTGGACCGCTGGGCTGGACCTTATTCGGCATTGCTTGGGGAGTGGCGGTATTCGGCGTCTTCTTCAAGGCTTTTTTCGTCAAAAAATTCCTGTTCATGTCCACCATCTTCTACATTGCGATGGGCTGGATGATCGTAATCGCCTGGAGCCCGCTGTCCCAGGCAGTCGCCAGCGGCGGTATGACTCTGCTGATGATCGGCGGACTGCTGTACACTCTGGGCACCGTGTTCTATGTGTGGCGCGGCTTTCCGTATCATCATGCGATCTGGCATTTATTCGTGCTTGCCGGAACCGTTCTGCACTTCTTCGTTGTATTGATATACATTCTCCCTATTCATTAATACGGGAGGTATAGGGCAGTACTGGTGCAGGATTTCAGGGCGGGAATGCCGGTTTTGAGCAAAGAAAAAGATGACAAGTAAAAAGACTTGACATCTTTCTTTGTTTTCGGTATCATAAGGGACGTTGTGAAGCTGTAAAGTGTTTTTCCTTGACGAAGGGAGTGCCCTTAATGAGTCAGGAGAATAGGCTCGAGAAAACCAACCGGATCAACCTGTTATTTGCTTTCTATGAACGGCTGCTTACTGACAAGCAACAGACGTTTCTCAAATATTATTTCCATGATGATTTCTCCCTGGGAGAGATCGCAGGAGAATTTGAAATTAGCCGCCAGGCTGTGTACGAGCATATCAAGCGGGCGGAGCAAGTGCTTGAGAATTATGAAGAGAAGCTTGGACTCTTGTCCAAGCATGAAGACCGCAACAAATACTTAGAAGAACTGCGCAGATTGCAGGATACGGCAATGCTGCCTGAGCAATATAAACAGCAGTTCATGGAACTCATGGAACAGCTGCAGAAGTTAGAGTAGGAAGAAGGGAGCGAGCCGCCTATGGCATTTGAAGGATTAACCGGAAGATTGCAGAATGTGTTCAGCAAACTGCGCGGCAAAGGGAAAGTATCCGAAGATGACGTAAACGAAGCCATGCGTGAAGTGCGGCTGGCCCTTCTGGAAGCCGATGTTAACTTCAAGGTCGTCAAGGACTTTGTGTCCAAGGTGAAAGAGAAGTCTGTTGGCACGGAAGTGATGGACAGCTTCACGCCAGGCATGGTCATCATCGATATTGTGAACAAGGAACTGACCGAGCTGATGGGCGGAAGCCAGGCGAAGCTGGCTAAGTCGAACAAGCCGCCGACAGTCATTATGATGACGGGTCTGCAGGGCGCAGGGAAGACGACCACTTCCGGTAAGCTGGCGAAGCTGCTGCAGAAGGGCAATCACCGCCCGCTGCTCGTAGCCGCCGACATCTACCGTCCGGCTGCGATTAAGCAATTGCAGGTGCTCGGAGAACAGATCAAGGTTCCTGTCTTCTCGCTGGGTGATCAGACCAGTCCGGTAGAGATTGCCAGACAAGGTGTTCAGCATGCGAAGGATAATAACTTGGATTATGTGATTATTGATACGGCAGGCCGCCTGCATATTGATGAAGAGCTGATGGAAGAGCTGAAGCAGATCCATAACATTGTAACTCCAGACGAGGTGCTCCTGGTAGTCGATGCTATGACCGGTCAGGATGCCGTGAATGTGGCGGACAGCTTCAACAAGCAGCTGGAGCTTACCGGCGTAGTGCTTACGAAGCTTGACGGCGACACCCGTGGTGGTGCTGCATTATCCGTCAAGGCGGTCACCGGCTGCCCGATCAAATTCGCCGCTCTCGGCGAGAAGATCGATGCGCTGGAGCCGTTCCATCCGGAGCGGATGGCTTCGCGGATACTTGGTATGGGCGACATGCTGTCGCTGATCGAGAAGGCTCAGGCCAACATCGATACCGAGAAAGCCAAGGAAATGGAACGTAAGATGCGTAATGCGGAGTTCACGTTCGATGATTTCCTGGAGCAGATGGATCAGGTGAAGAAGCTTGGACCGATCGATCAGATTCTTGACATGCTGCCTGGCATGAACAAGGCCAAGGGCATGAAGGATCTGAAGGTGGACGATAAACAGATGGGCCGCGTTGAAGCCATTGTTCATTCCATGACCAAGGCGGAGAAAGCCCAGCCTGAGATTATCAACCACAACCGCCGCAAGCGTATTGCAGCAGGCAGCGGTACCAACGTCGCTGAGGTGAACCGGCTCATCAAGCAATTCGATGAAATGCGTAAGATGATGAAGCAGTTCTCCGGCATGATGGGCGGCGGAGGCGGCAAGGGCGGTAAGAAGAACGCCATGAAGCAGCTCAAGGGCCTTGCCGGCAAAGGCGGCATGAAGTTCCCGTTCCGCTGACCTTAATCTTTAAGGTTTAATGTTTAGGTTCTAGGTTTAAGATTTACCCCTAGATCTGATATAGTACAACATTAGAAGATCGAATAGTCTTTTGACCTTAATCTTTTGATCTTAGTCTTTCGATCTTAAAATCTTTAAAACCTCGTTGCCAGGGAACGCCGCCAGTCAAGCGTATCCCGCAGGGAGGAAAAGCGGTCTCCGCTCGAACCCATTCTGAGGTCCCGCCAATCTGAACGCCTACGCTAGTTGCACTTAGCGGGTGTCCAGAGGGCAGAGCCCTTGGGGTCCTCCCTTCGGGAAGGGAGGGTTTGGGAGGGATCGACAACGATATTCTTTTAAGGAGGTGAATTTCGTGGCAGTACGTATTCGTTTGAAAAGAATGGGAGCACATAAAGCGCCTTTCTACCGTGTAGTGGTTTCCGATTCCCGGTCTCCTCGTGACGGCCGTTTTATCGAGGAAATCGGTTATTATAATCCGATCGAAGTACCGGCAGTCGTTAAGATTGACGAAGAGAAGGCTCTTAAATGGCTTCAGACAGGTGCACAAGCATCTGATACCGTCCGCAACCTGCTTTCCAAAGCTGGCGTGATGAAGAAGTTCCATGAGTCAAAGCTTCAGAAATAATGACTGATTGCGAGGGTCCTCTATGGAAGAATTAGTTGGTGTTATTGCTAAGGCTTTAGTGGATCATCCGGAGGATGTGGCCGTACGGACTGTGGAGAAGGATCACCTGATTGTCTATGAGCTCTCCGTGCATCCTGATGATGTCGGTAAGGTCATCGGCAAGCAGGGACGGATCGCCAAAGCGCTTCGTACCGTAGTCACATCTGCAGCAGTCAAAAGTGATAAACGCGTTACCGTGGATATTTTATCTTAAGGATGCGCACAAGGAGGGGCTAGGGATAGTATATCCCGGCTCCTTTTTGTTGAAAATATAAGAATTTATAAGCTGTTCGTAATCAACGTGAAGGAGATGAACACATGACAGAAGAGTTAACCGTAGGCAGACTGGTCAATACGCACGGCATCCGCGGGGAGATCAAAATCCTGTCGCATACCGATTTCCCGGAAGTACGGTTTGCACCCGGCAAAAAGCTGCTGCTGATTCCCGCAGACGGAAGCCCGAAATTCGAGGTTACGATAGAATCGGCAAAAGAGCACAAAGGGATGTATATCGCCAAGCTTAAGGGGTATACGAATATTAATGAGATCGAGAAATATAAAGGCAGTATGCTTAAGGTGCCAAGTGATGATCTGGTTGAGCTGCCGGAGAACGAGTATTACTTCCACCAGATCGTAGGATGTGAAGTCTACACGGATGAAGATGCCGGCCAGCCGCTGGGAACGATTACAGAGATTCTGCAGCCCGGGGCCAACGATGTCTGGGTAGTGAAGCCGAAGAAGGGCCAGGATATTCTGATTCCGGTCATTAATGATGTAGTACTGGACGTCAATATTGCAGACAAAAAAATCACTGTACACCTCATGGAAGGGCTGCTCCCATGATCCGCATCGACGTGCTGACGCTGTTCCCGGATATGTGTGAAGGCGTCTTCGGCACCAGCATTCTTGGTAAGGCCCGTGAGAAAGGCATTGCTTCACTGAACACTGTGAATTTCCGCGACTTCTCGGGCAACAAGCATAATAGCGTGGATGATACGCCTTACGGCGGAGGGGGAGGCATGGTGTTGAAGCCTGACCCTATCTTCGCTGCGGTGGAGCATGTTCTAGCCCAGAGCAGCGCTGGCGGTGAGCAAGGGGCCACGGACACTGAGGACACAGCGGCGGTGAAGCCGCGCATTATTCTCATGTGCCCCCAGGGACGGACCTATAACCAGCAGATCGCCGAAGAGCTGGCCCAGGAGCAGCATCTGATCTTCATCTGCGGTCATTATGAGGGCTATGACGAGCGAATCCGTGAGCATCTGGTGACGGACGAGCTGTCGATTGGCGACTATGTGCTGACCGGCGGTGAGCTTCCTGCCTTGACCGTAATAGATTCGGTCGTGCGGCTGCAGCCGGGGGCACTGGGTAACGAAACCTCTGCAATCTCTGATTCCTTCAGCACCGGGCTGCTGGAGTACCCGCATTATACCCGGCCGGCAGAGTTCCGGGGCTGGAAGGTGCCGGACATGCTGCTCAGCGGACACCATGCCAATATCGAGGTGTGGCGGCGTGAGCAGGCGCTTCAGCGTACCCTCGAACGCAGACCGGATCTGCTGGAGACGGCTGAGCTGACAGTGAAGGACAAGCAGACGCTGAAGCGGCTGCAGGAGCAGGCAAGCCTCGATAATAATTAACTGTAAATTTGGGCCTGAATAGAGTCATAGCTGGCGTCTTTTTAACGTATATTACGTTAGGGAGGCGTTTTTTGCTGTGTGCTGGGGATTGTAAGACATGTTTCATGAATGTGACAGATAGGCAGGAAAAGTAGATTTTTATTTGAAAATAGAAGCAGGGGTGTGTCGGTATCCTTGTCCAAGGGTAATAATAAGAGGCGCCGCAAGAGTAGATGCAGCTTAAGACACAGCTAGCTTAACTATCGAAAGGAATGACTGAAGTGACTACGAATACGCATGAACCATTCAAGCCAGCCGTGGACACAGTCCACAACAAAGAAGCGGAGCCGCTCCGCACAGTGAGTGATATTATCGATTTCTATAAGAATCGTAAATCATAACTAATACATTGCAAGGAATGAATTAGACCCTGGTATCAGGTTCCATAGCCTCAGTAATACAGCAGATTACACCAATAACCGCTTGAGCAGAAGGACGTAAGGTCCTGATGGCTCAAGCGGTTATTTTTAGATAATAACCTGGAAAATAAAAAAGACCGTCCGAAGACGGTCTCTCTACCCGAGGCGCTAGTTTGTAACTTTGATCCGTATCCCGCGCCACCAAGGCTAAAACATTCAGCCGTTGGTCCGGGTAAGGGATACGTTCAGCATGTCATGCTTGATGTGAACGCACCTCCTTTCCTTGTGCCAAGAGTATAGCACAGCCTTTACGGAAAATCCATTAAATTTTAATGACATCCGAAAAAATATTGAACTCCATAAAAATACTAAACTCTATTTGAAACCACATCACGAGTAGGGTATATTTATAGTATAAGCAGCAAGTAACCGCTTTCCGGCATATTATGAATGAGATGAACGTATGTTAATCGTGAGGATGCGGCAAACGTAGGCATGAAGTATTGGGTTGATTTGAAATGTCGGGGTATAGCGCAGCCTGGTAGCGCGCACCCTTGGGGTGGGTGAGGTCGCAGGTTCAAATCCTGTTACTCCGATTATTCCCGTTTTCGTTCAAAATAAAAAACACTTCCGTCAGCGCAGCACGCTCTGTAGGAAGTGTTTTTATTTTGAGGATAAGACCCATGTGCGGTTAATCTAGAACCTGCCCCTGTCTCTATCCCGGCGGGTAAGCATAATGACTCCCGTAACCAGTGAATACAAGGCAACAACCATAAGCAATACAATGGCCCAAGTATAATTGCGCACCGTGTAGGTGAGCGAAGCGAAGATGATAAACCAGGCGATCCGCAGTACTCCTTCATTAATAAAACGTCTGCCTGCTGTACTCATGATTCCTGCCTCCTTATGGATTGTAGAAGATTGTTCACAACCGTAAGCGGTTAATTGTTTTGTTACTTTAATATTACCCCTTTTTACACAAAATTGATACACAATGTTCACAAGTTATTCATTTCACAGCTAATTTAATTATAGACACCTGCTGCGTGACGATAGCCGTTACCGGCTTATCCCTCCCCTCATAAGATACAGAACCACGATTAAGGAGGAAACAGCAGATGGAAGCTTATTATAATTGTCTCCATTGCAAAGACAAGCGTGTACGCATTATGACTACTGACGGCAAACGCCATGAAGGAATTATTGTGGATGTGGACCGGAACAATGTGTATCTGAAAACAAAAGGTAATGGCAGAATGCAAACCTCAGCCTTTTATCCGGGCGGTGCGGGGAACTACTATGGCGGATACTATGGTTACGGCAGCCAGATTCTTACCTTGAGCCTGTTCACGCTTTTGGCGATTGCACTTATCTGACGATGGCTTGAACAAAACAAAAGTGGGCTCCTGGAAGTCAGGGAGGCCCACTTTTGGCGTAATCATTAGTATAGGATGATTTAATTAACGGAGATGGCTCCGATCTGTGTGGTTAACGATAGCAGCGGACCGCCGCCATTATAATCCTTCGATTTACCGTTGTCAGCGCCGGAGATGTGGCCGAGTTCGCTGCGGGCTTTGACCGTACATGCGGTTGAAGCTGACAGATCGGCGGAGATTCTTCCGATATCGCTCTTGGCCTTGAGGCTGCTGCCCTTGGTCATGCTGGATACTCCAAGCTCAATACTTCCTGTATTCGACTCCACACTGGACTTGCCTGTGAACACGGTGTCTTGCAGGATGATACTTCCCACATTGCTGTTAATCTCAAAAGTCCCCTCAAGCCCGCGGAGCTGAACGGTGCCTACATTATTATCAATCTCAAACCGGTCAACGGTCTCTGGAATCCCGATTACATAATTAATGCTGAGGTTGGAATCGCCGTACTCATGCTGCGCCCATTCCCAGAGATCCTTCTTCGCATCGCCTTCACCATGAGCAGAGACGATTAGAGCGTCACCTTTATGTTCAATAGAAACTTCTGTATGATCCAGTACGCCGGATACCAGCTTGTGGCCTGTCTGCTCATGGACTATGACGGTGGCTTGGACAGTAATCTCGTCACCTGAAGCGGGCGCCACTGCGACTTCCCCCACCGCATTATCTAACTTTAGGACAGAAGCCGAAGCAATAGGCAGGGAGGTGGAGAACTTCCGGCTGATTCCGCTGGTGTTTATTTGATCTTCAATCATGCCCGCTGTGTTCTCGATGGCGTCGCCTACAGCATCACTGGCATCGCTGAGACTCTGCTTCACGGCTTCTGCCGCTTCCTGGGTGAAGCTGCCGGAGATCGTCTGCTCCAACTGGTTATCCGCCGCTTCCTTGCCGGGAAGCTCCCGGCAGCCGGTAAGTGCAATAGAAAATACGGCCATTGCTGCAATAATTGCTGTGCTGTGATGTTTCTTCATTATATAGGCCCTCCTAAAGGCATGATTATTTGCTTATGTATACTCAGTATTATATATTATGGGAAAACACTGGATAACAGCCTGGCGGCGGGTTGTTCTACTGGACTATAGTCCAGTAAGCCTGCGGCTACATTTCAACTCTGCATTATGGTACACTAGCGTTAGATGAAGGACCGGAAGAATGAAGACAGCTGGAGGGCCGGCACGGAAGCAGACCCGGGAAACGGTCTGTTTACTATTTTGACTGAATAAGTCAGAGGGGCGGATGAGCCAAATGCAGTATGCAGCATTCCTGATCGTTGTGTTGGTGGGCGCAGTTGTCTATACCGTGTACCGCAGCCGGATGAGCCAAGAACAGTCTGAAGCGCCGAAGCAGGGGAAGGCCAGTAATGTAATTTCTATGGAAGGGCACCGTAGGGCCAAGCAGAATGCTGCGGATCAGCAGTGCTCCTCCTGCAAGAAGAAGAACGGCAAGCTGATTTTTTACGCCCAGGATGACGGAAGTGTGGTCGGACTTTGCAAGGACTGCAAGGTGAAGGCGAAGAAACGGGATATGCTGCCGCTTTAAAGAATAAATATATGTTGCATGGGCCTGTCTTTTATGATAAAATTACTTCTGTTGTGTGGAATACGGTGGTCCTCTGCGGATAATGAGGGAGAGCAACGGCTCTCCGGAAGAGGCAAGAACACCTGTACGGAAGGAGGAAGTCCTTAATGAATATCCTACAAGCAATTACACAAGAGCAACTTCGAAAAGATATCCCGAGTTTTCGCCCGGGTGACACTTTGAAGGTGCATGTAAAAGTTATCGAAGGAACTCGTGAGCGTATCCAGTTGTTCGAAGGCGTTGTAATCAAACGTCGCGGCGGCGGTATCGGTGAGACTTTTACGGTTCGTAAAATCTCTTATGGTGTTGGTGTGGAAAGAACATTCCCAGTCAACTCCCCTAAACTCGAGAAAATCGAAGTGGCTCGCCGCGGTAAAGTTCGTCGTGCGAAGCTGTACTATCTTCGTGACCTGCGCGGTAAAGCTGCAAGAATTAAAGAAATTCGTCGCTAGAATAGTGACAAAGGAAAGGGGCTTGAATTCAAGCCCCTTTCGTTTATTTCTTGTAATTAAAGAATTGTGCTCCCCGTAAAGTAACTGAGTAAGCGTCGAAGTTAAAGCATCACTTTATGGGGTTTTTAGACATATGTGCCTTAGGAACAGCTTCTCCGAAAAGGCCTCCTGAAGGAGTAATCGCGGGGGAGTTTTTGGCAGGAGCTTTTTTGTATTGTATAGTGGAGATAACAATTATTGGAGAGGACGGTGAACTATGCAGCAGGATTTGCAGCAAGGGCAAGGCGAAATGATTGATTCTAACGGCCAGAGCCCCCGGAAGCCAAAGAATGAAGTCCTGGAATGGATTAAAGCGATAGCGATTGCATTGGTTCTGGTTATTCTAATACGCTGGCTTTTGTTCAAACCGTTTATCGTAGACGGCCCTTCTATGAAGCCTAACTTTCATACCGGCGAACGAGTGATTGTTAACGAAATTCTCTACGATATCCGCAAGCCGGAGCGCGGGGAAGTCATTGTGTTCCATGTGCCTTCAGAAGGCCGGGATTTCATTAAGCGTGTCATTGGTGTGGCAGGCGATACAGTCACAGTTGAAGGGGATGTCGTTACAGTTAACGGAGAGCCTGTGAACGAAACGTATATCCAGGGCGCGATTGATGATGCACATAATAACAACATTTTGTATAACAATAAGAACTTCCCGAATGAGCAGTTTACCGACAACAAGGTGCCGGAAGGCCATGTGTTCGTAATGGGGGATAACCGCTCTGACAGTACGGATAGCCGGATGATCGGTTATGTGCCGCTGGGGGATATTGTCGGCCGTGCAGACCTTATTTTCTGGCCGGTGAAGAATATCTCATTAATAAATCATTAATTCATTACGAAGCTGACAGAAGTCAAAGGAGGTGACGGCATTGGCCATTCAATGGTTTCCTGGTCATATGACGAGGGCTAGACGGCAAATCGAGGATAAGCTGAAGCTAATTGATGTTGCAATAGAACTGCTTGACTCCCGTCTGCCGATATCGAGCCGCAATCCGATGATTGACGATATTTTGCGGGACAAGCCAAGACTGATTATTCTAAATAAAGCAGATCTGGCCGATCCGGAAGCTACGCGCAAGTGGCTGGCTTATTTCAAGGAGCAAGGTCATGTTGCCTATCCGGTAGATGCTTCTACTGGCACCGGGATTAAAGAAATTCCGGAGCAGGTGAAGCTGCTGCTGAAGGACAAGATCGACCGGCAAATTGCCAAGGGTATGAATCCGCGTGCGATGCGGGCCCTGATTGTGGGCATTCCCAACGTAGGCAAATCGACTCTCATTAACCGGATGGCTGGAAGAAATATTGCGATTACCGGTGACCGTCCGGGGGTTACCAAGGGCCAGCAATGGATTAAGACCGGCGGCAGTCTGGAACTATTGGATACGCCGGGGATTCTTTGGCCGAGATTCGAGGACCAGACGGTAGGCTATAAGCTGGCAGTAACCGGGGCCATTAAGGAAGAAATCCTGAATATTGAGGATATCGCTTATTATGCGGTGAAATATCTGGTGAAGGATTACGGAAGCCGGTTCCAGGAGCGCTTCGATATTAGTAAGCTGCCGGAGGACTTAGAGAACCCGGACGAAATCGTAGCCGTTATGGAAGCGGTTGGACGTAAGCGCGGTTGTCTAATGAGCGGCGGCCGTGTAGACCTGGAGAAGGCTTCACGCGCGCTGCTGCATGAGCTGCGTGCCGGGAAGCTTGGACGCTTCACGCTGGAGACACCTGAATAGTAGAATGTAGTATGGAATGGAAGAGCCATCCGTGAATGAGGGGTGGTTCTTTTTTTGCGTGTAGAGGGTTGGGGAGAAAGAGCTGAAAGGCGTTAGAAGGTGCTGGGAAGTGTGAGAAGGAGCGAAAAGACGTCGGAAGTATGGGGGGGATGGAGGCATAAGGGGATGCGCGAAGTTATGTTGTAAGAATTGCAACTCTTCTCTATTGATATGATGCAGTGTAACAGAATTGTTGTAGGAAATGCAGGAATGTTCTCGTTTGGGCTATTTGGGGGAAGAGAAATGCTGTTATTCATACAACTTTTTTGGATTTACGCAGTATTAATGAAGGGATTGTTGTATTTAGTGCAGAATTTTAATTTTGTAGATTGGAATTAGGTGGAAAATGATGGATGGTGATGGAACTTTACGATTCGCATTATGTCATATATTCGTAGGAAGATCATAGATGTAGCTTATTTTAATTTTAGTGGGCAGGTGGAGAGATGATGAGTGAGTTAGATATGCTTGGGTACGAAAAAGAAGGCTGGGGGCAATCCTTCCGTCACATCGCAGGTGTGGATGAAGTAGGGCGGGGCTGTTTATTTGGGGATGTGGTGGCTGCAGCGGTAATTTTGCCGGCGGGGCTGATTATTGAGGGTGTGGATGACTCGAAGAAGCTGACGGCCAAAAAGCGGGATGCTCTGTATGAGACCATTATGGAGCAGGCGCTGGCGGTAAGCTTAGGGCATGTGGAGGCGGCGGTAATCGATGAAATTAATATTAAGCAGGCTTCGCGTCTGGCGATGCGCCTGGCGGTAGAAGGGTTAAGCCAGCAGCCGGACTATATGCTGATTGACGCGGAGAAGGTGGACCTGCCCCTGCCGCAGCGCGCCATCATTAAAGGGGATGCCAACAGCCAGTCGATTGCTGCCGCCTCCATTGTAGCCAAGGTGACCCGTGACAGGCTCTGTGAGGGCTTGTGGGAGGAATTGTACCCGGATTACGGGATCAAAGTACATAAAGGATATGCTACCAAGCTGCATCGTGAACAGATCAAGCTACTTGGTGTAACTCCGATGCACCGGCGCAGCTTTATCGGCAATATTCTGGCGGAGCAGGAACAGTTATCTTTATTCTAAAAATATAAGAATGTATAGTTTCACGTATACATTATCCTTCTATTTCTCGCTGAAACGGTGCCGTCCTCTAAAAGGATGGCATAGCAGTTTCGACTTGGCGTGTCATCCAGATAATCACAAATGAAGGTGAAATACCGATATAAATAGAAAGAAGGGAGGCGGACAACATGAACATCGGATCACTGGTTCGCGGTTTGCTTGGCGACAGCAAGGCGGGAGAGGCCAAATCTGTAGAGCTTAAGGAAGGTCAGGTTGTTCGCGGCGTTGTGCTAAGCGTATCCGATTCCGGAAAAGAAGCGGTGGTGCAGATTCAGGGAACGCCGGTACGGGCTGAACTGGAGACACCGCTGGCAGCCGGTCAGACGCTGAACCTGCAGGTGGGCGCACAAGGAGAAGGAGGTTTGCCGGTGCTTAAGCCGGTCTCTCTAGGGGAGGCGGCTATGGTCTCGCCGCAGAGTATGGGTGAGGCGCTGGAGTCGCTTGGACTTGCCAATTCCAAGGCGGGACGGGAGATTGTTCAAGCGATGCAAGCCGGAGGACTAGCCTTCACTAAGGAGACTGCGGCGAAGCTGGATGCTGTAATGAATGCCAAACCCCCCGGTGTCCCTGCCTCAGAGTGGCTGGAGGCGGCTGTAATCTCAGTGAAGCGCGGCTTGCCTGTAACGGCGGAGACAGTGAAGGGGCTGCAGCAGGCTGTATTCGGACCGAAGCTGCACGATCTGCTGGCGAAGCTGGAGACTGCACTGAACGCCTGGGTGCAGCAAGGGGCGGACGGCGACGGATCAGGTCAAGCAGCGGGCAATAGCAGACCTGCGGCAGGGCTGCTGACAGGCGGAGTGAATGCCGGGCTGGCTGGCAATGGAGGGACTGCCGGGGCGAATGCTCAGGCGGGACAGACGGGTAATGCGGGCATTTCGCAAGCTTCCGGGGCTAATGGACAAGCTGCGTTAGTACCAGCGGGAGATGCAGAGCCGGCAGGCAGCGGGAATGCTGCGGGTGCGCGTGAAGGTGCAGGGAACGCGGCGGGAATGCGTGGCGAAGTCGCGGGAAACGTAGCAGGAACTCGTGGTGAGGGTGCGGGTACTGTAGCTGGAGCGCGTGAAGGAGCGGGAAGCGTGGCTGGAGCGCGTGAAGGAGCGGTGAACGCCGCAGGAGCGCGTGGTGAAGGAGCGGGGAATGTAGCTGGAGCGCGTGGCGAAGGAGCGGGAGTTGTAGCTGGAGCGCGTGAAGGAGCGGGAAGCGTGGCTGGAGCGCGCGAAGGAGCGGGGAATGTAGCAGGAACACGTGAAGGAGCGGGAGCTGTTGCTGGAGCGCGTGGTGAAGGAGCGGGAACTGTAGCGGGAGCGCGCGAAGGAGTGGTGAATGCCGCAGGAGCGCGTGGTGAAGGAGCGGGAACTGTAACGGGAGCGCGTGAAGGAGCGGTGAACGCCGCAGGAGCGCGTGGTGAAGGTGCGGGAACTGTAGCGGGAGCGCGCGGCGAAGGTGCGGGTACCGCAGCTGGAGTGCGTGAGGGCGCGGGCGTTGCCGCGCAGGCGCAGAGCGCTGCGGGGCCTGCCCTGCTCGCGAAGCTGCAGGGCGTGCTCTCCGAGCTGCGCGGCGCTCTGCCGCAGCTCGCCGAAGCCCCGCCCGCCTCCGGCGCGGCGGGCGGCAGTGCAGCCCCTGCGTCGGCGCAGCCGCAGGGGGAACCCGCCGCCACCCAGGGGACTGACCCCTGGGTGGGGCGGATCTTGAAGCTGCTCGGTGCGGAGCACGAGCAGCAGATCCTGCGCGGCGGCGGGGCGCATACCGCCGCTGCGCAGGCAGCGTCCGGCGGCGCAGAAGATGCCGCCGGTACGCTCAAGGGCGTGCTGCTGCAGGTACTGGGCAGCAGCGAGGCCCCGCCCGCGGTCAAGGAAGCCGCGGGCCAGCTGGTGCAGCAGCTGACGGGCCAGCAGCTGCTGCTGAATACAGACCGCACCGCGCCGTTCGCGCAGGTGACGATGTTCCTGCCGCTGCACGGACCGGATGGCCGGGAGACGGCCTCCGTCCAGATCCAGTCGCGGCGCGGCAGCAAAGGGGAACTCGACGCGGCGAATTGCCGCTTGTGGTTCGATCTTGACATGAAGCAGCTCGGCCAGACGTTGGTCGATGTGCAGGTGGTGGACCGCATCGTCAGCCTGAAGCTGCATAACGATGAACCTTGGGTACTGGAGCTGCTGGAGGGCCGCCGCGAGGAGATGAAAGCGGCGGTCGAAGGCATAGGCTATCAGCTGTCCAGCCTGCGCACGGAGGCATTGCCGGAACGGAGCGTGGCCGCTGCTGCGGTGAAGCCGTCCGATTATGCTCCTCAGGAGTACAAAGGAGTAGATTACCGCATATGAGTGAGTCTGAGCAGAAGGTTCCGCAAAATCTCAAGAAGGCAGTGGCGCTCAAATATATTCCGGGGCAGAGTGAAGCGCCAGTGGTTGTCGCTAAGGGGCAAGGCTCGGTTGCGGACATCATCCTGCAAAAGGCAAAGGAAAACG
This sequence comes from Paenibacillus sp. FSL H7-0756, assembly GCF_038006765.1. Taxonomy (NCBI): domain Bacteria; kingdom Bacillati; phylum Bacillota; class Bacilli; order Caryophanales; family Paenibacillaceae; genus Paenibacillus; species Paenibacillus sp. FSL H7-0756. Next base: position 113,176 of record NZ_JBBOVT010000002.1, read on the forward strand.
GAGTAGCGGTCCAGGAGGATGCTGCGCTGGTAGAGGTGCTGTCGAAGCTGGATCTCGACCAGCAGATTCCGCCTCAGCTCTACCAGCTGGTGGCTGAGATTCTCAGCTATGTATACCAGAGTGACCGGACAGCCGGGGAACGGAGACTGAAGTGAGCCATAACGGGGATGGCGGAACCTACACCCGCCAGGAGAAGGGCGCTGCTGCCGAGCAGGCGGCCCGAATGTATCTGACTTCACGGGGCTACCTCATCCGGGATTATAACTGGCGCTGCCGTAGCGGAGAGCTGGATATTATCGCAGAGTATGAAGGCGCTCTGGTCTTCATTGAGGTCCGCAGCCGGAGCGGATCAGCTGTACAAGGCACTGCGGAGGAATCAGTTGATGCGCGCAAAATACGTCAGGTGAGAGAGACGGCCCGGGTCTACCTGCACATGCAGGGACTGCAGCCGAATGCAATTGCCTTCGATGTGATTGCTGTACAGCTTCAGCCGGATTTAAGCATCGGCTCCCTGCGTCATCTCCGGGACGCCTTTTAGCGGTTCTCTGTTTTTTAAAAAATCGGGTAGAATTATACAATTATCCTTGACAGATGCCGGACTTCATGGGTCATTTCTCAAAAGAAGTGGGTAAACATTAGTGTAACTTTTAATGCCACCATGAGGAGGGCTGCCGGAATGAGGAATCAACCAATGAATATACAGGTAAGCTTTACTTGCCAAAATTGTGAGCATAATATAGTAGCGGAACTTGGCGCAGAGCCCTTATCCGTTGTTTGCTGCAGTAATTGTAATAAGACATTTACCGTTATGCGGCCTGCAATAGCGGAAGAGATATTGATTGACTGGGAGAATGAAGCGTTATTCCACAAGATGCGTGCTGAGAAAACCCAAGACAGCAACAGCAGCCTCTTGTCACTGGTCATCAATGTGATCGAGCTGCTGACCTGGCGCGACAAGGGCAACGGACAAGTGGAGGCCATTAAGGAAATGCGCAAATGGCTGATCGAGCATGAGGAAGCGCCGCCGGTGGCGGAATTAATACAAATGGATGTGAACCGGCGCGGGGCCAAACGGAAGTGGAATGAATAAGGAATCAAGCACTTAGCGAAAGCGGGGAGCGGTCTTGTCCAAAGTATTTTTTACCTCGGATCATCATTTTGGCCACAAGCTGATCATTGATTTTGAATCGCGGCCCTTTGCCGGTGCGGAAGAGATGGACAAGGTGATGATTGCGAACTGGAATGCTGTCGTAAGCAAGGAGGATACGGTTTTTCATCTTGGGGATTTTTCCTTCAGGAATCAAGAGGATACCCGGAGCATTGTGGCTGCGCTGAACGGGTACAAAATTCTGATTCTTGGCAACCATGACCGTGGACGGGGACGGGACTGGTGGCTTGAAGCCGGATTTGATGAGGTCAGTGAGTATCCAATGATATACAAGGAGTTTTTTCTGCTCTCCCATGAGCCGATGTATATGAACAAGCATATGCCTTACGTGAATGTGCACGGACATATTCATGGACAGAAGTATGAGGGGAATCATCACTTTAATATTTGTGTGGAGCACTGGAATTACACCCCGCTATCTTTTGAACAGATCAGGGAGTCGGTGGCAGCCAGTGAAGAAGGCTGATTAAAATGATCCTTTAGTCGTGATTGCACAATTATGCAAGACGATTAAAATCTAAATTTTGTGCAGTGATTTATGCGCAATAACCTTGCATGTTGTGTAGGGTTGTGGATATACTTAGAGCAATTAAGATTACGGAAAAAGAGGAAGCACCTTTTTTCCTGGAAACGAACGCCCGCTGCGGGTGTATTTCTGGAGAAGAGGTGCTTATTTGGTGTACGGAAAAATGCATAGCGCATGCCTGTATGGCATTGAAGGTGTAATGATCGGAGTGGAGGTGGATCTGGCTAATGGTTTGCCGCAGACTCATATTATCGGTCTGCCGGATTCGGCAGTCAGGGAAGCGGTCGAACGGGTACGGGCCGCCGTCAAAAATTGCGGATATAGTTATCCCCAGCAGCGGGTGACGATTAATCTGGCTCCGGCGGATCTGCGCAAGGAGGGCTCGGCGTTTGATCTGGCGATTGCCCTCGGGATACTGACGACGAGCGGCCAGCTTATCATGCCGGAAGCCGGGCAGATGCTGCTGATTGGTGAGCTTGCGCTGGATGGAAGTCTGCGGCCGGTAAATGGGGTATTATCCATGGCCCAGGCTGCGCGGCAGGCCGGGATTCATGCTGTTCTGGTGCCGCCCGGCAACGCGGCTGAAGCTGCGTTAATCGCGGGAATGAAGGTGTACACTGCCGGACATTTGCGTGAGCTGCCTCAGCCCGGTCAGCTTCCTCCGCCGAATCCGGTTGAGCAGTCTGAAGCAGCCGGATCAGACTTGCCCTTGCCGCAGGCTGATTTGCCGTTTCCGGTTTCAGTATCTGTGAGTGCTGAAGCGTCCTCCAGGAAGCGTCCGCCCGTTCTGGTGTTGTCCCTGGATCATTTGAGATATCATTCTGAGCCGGCGGAGAATATTCCCTCCCCGCTTGGGCTGAAGCAGCTAATGAATGAGGATTACAGTGATGTTATCGGCCAGAATCATGTGAAGCGGGCGCTAACGATTGCGGCTGCCGGGATGCACAATATAATTCTGATCGGCCCGCCTGGTACGGGGAAGACGATGCTGATTAAGCGGTTACCCGGAATTCTTCCCGAGCTTAACGATCAAGAATCGCTTGAGGTGATGAAGATATTCAGTGCTGCCGGGAAGCTTAGGGACGGCGGAGGCGGCTTACTGCGTGAGCGCCCGTTTCGTTCACCGCATCATACCATCTCGGCAGCCGGATTGATCGGCGGGGGCGGAATTCCGAAGCCCGGGGAAGTTAGCCTTGCACACCGCGGCATTCTCTTCCTGGACGAGCTGCCCGAGTTCTCCCGGAATGTGCTCGAAGTGCTCCGCCAGCCGCTGGAGGATGGGATTGTCACCATCAGCCGGGCACGGGCATCCTTTACTTTTCCTGCCCAGTTCCTGCTCGCTTGCTCCATGAATCCCTGTTTGTGCGGATTTCTGGGCAATGGCAGTGCAGAGCAGCGGTGTAGCTGCAGTCCGGCCAAAATCGCCCAGTACCGTGGCAAAATCTCGGGCCCGCTGCTGGACCGGATGGATATGCAGGTTGATGTACCGCGTCCAGGAGCAGGAGACCGGAGTGTACCTCCGGTCTCGACAGCACAGATGCGTTCTGAGGTTATGCGGGCTCAGGCCATTCAGGCGGAGCGATATAAGACTCTGCCGATCTCCTGGAACAGCGAGCTGTCCGGGGCGGCGCTTCGCCGTTATGCTGAACTGCGGCCGGAAGAGGAGATGCTGCTAAGCAGTATTCTGGAGAGTCTCGGACTCAGCATGCGGGCGCATGACCGGATTATTAAGCTGGCCCGTACGATTGCCGATCTGGAAGGCACGGAGGGGATTGGCGCTGCTCATCTTGCCGAAGCGGTCCAATACCGCAATCTGGACAGGCAGGTCATGGTGGAGGAGGAAGCCTGACACGCCAAAACCCCCGTCCAGGGCCGCCGGACAGGGGTTGGATGCTGAAACGGTACTGTCCTTTAAAAGGACTGCAATGCCGTCTCCACTTGTGGAGCTATTCTTACAGCACGTTCAGTTCAACTTCGATATTGCCGCGGGTTGCGCGGGAGTAAGGACATGCGCCATGAGCCGCTTCTACCAGCTGTTTGGCGGTTTCACGATCGACACCCTTGACCAGAACATCCATCTTCACGGCAATGCCGAAGCCGCCGTCTTCCACTTTACCGAAGCTGACGGTAGCTGTTACTTCAGAGCCTTCGATCTTTACTTTGCCCATACGTGCAACCATGTTTAGCGCGCTGTCAAAGCAAGCGGAATATCCGGCTGCGAACAGCTGCTCAGGATTCGTGCCTTCACCGCCGGCGCCGCCCATTTCGCGTGGTGTGCTGATCGCAAGGTTCAGCTTAGGGCTGTCGGATTCGATAGAACCCTGTCTGCCGCCTACGGCTTTTACTGTTGTTTCGTACATTTTCTGTTGGATGGTCATCATATTAAATCGCTCCCGTTCGTTTTCATAATGTATTGTACACAACTTAATTTAACACAATTAAAATTAAAGTCAATCTATTTTCCGCTATTAACATGATATTATGGATGAATTGTGATAAACTATTGTCACAAAGGCAGGTGAAGAAGAAATGCAAAAAGAATCCACAACAACCCCTGAGCTTATGCTGGAGAACCAGCTCTGCTTTACGATTTATGCCTGTTCGCGTGAATTTACGAAGCTATACCAGCCTCATCTGGATAAGATCGGATTAACGTATTCGCAGTATCTGGTTATGCTGGTCCTGTGGGAGAGACAGCAATGTACAGTCAAAGAGCTGGGTGAAGCTCTGTTCCTCGATTCAGGTACGCTGACTCCGCTGCTCAAGCGTCTGCAGGCTGCAGGACTAATTTTGCGTGAACGTTCTTTGCAGGATGAGCGGAAGGTACTGATTTCATTAACCCCCCAAGGCTTGGCGCTTCAGCTGGATGCTATGGACATTCCCGGCAAAATGGTAGAAGGCACGAAGCTCTCCCCGGTAGAGTTCATAGATTTGCTGGGACAATTCAAAAATCTCCTGGACCGGGTGCATGAAGCTAACGTCAGCAATTCAAAATAGTAGTCTCGCTCCCATACAAGAGTATAGGTTTCGCCGTCCTGAATAAGGGCGGTAAAGCCGTTTCAGCATGGATGTCAATGCAATCGTTCGCATTCCGGCATGAAACCGAGCGAAAATGTATGTATAAATAGTGAAAGTTTTTAAGGAAAGCGTTTTTAAAACATGTTACAATATTCTGGGTTTCACATTCTGGCATATAGGTAATTATAGATATCACTTTGTGATAGGAACTATGTGCTACTGGCAGAGAACTGTACCGTTTGCAGCGTATGCTTCAGGCAACGGCGCTCTGCTTGTACCGGGATATTGCCGGTTAACACCGGTCTGGACCCGGCTTTGGACAATCAAAACGGAATGCGGAATGACCGCAGGCTGCCTGCACAGGTCACCGCAACACTTTAGGAGGCTTCCGGAATGAATATCCACGAGTACCAGGGAAAAGAAGTACTTAAGAAGTATGGCGTAGCCGTACCGAACGGAAAAGTTGCTTATACAGTGGACGAAGCAGTGGAAGCTGCCGCAGCGCTGGGTACACCGGTGGTTGTAGTCAAAGCACAGATTCATGCAGGCGGACGCGGCAAAGCCGGGGGCGTCAAGGTGGCGAAGAACAGTGATGAGGTCCGCAGCTTTGCGTCCGAGATCCTCGGCAAGACACTGGTTACCCATCAGACGGGACCCGAAGGCAAGGTAGTGAAGCGGCTGCTGATTGAAGAGGGCTGTCAGATTGTCAAAGAATATTATATCGGTCTGGTGGTAGACCGCGCTTCCGGACGGGTCGTCATGATGGCATCCGAGGAAGGCGGCACAGAGATTGAAGAGGTGGCGGCTACACATCCCGAGAAGATTTTCAAGGAAATCGTTGATCCGGCGGTGGGGCTTCAGACCTTCCAGGCGCGCAAATTGGCTTACAGCATTGCCATTCCTCCAGAACTGGTGAATAAAGCTGTCAAGTTCATGCAAGCGCTATATCTGGCTTTTGTGGATAAAGATTGCTCAATTGCGGAGATCAACCCGCTGGTCGTGACCGCAGACGGTAATGTGATGGCGCTGGATGCCAAGCTTAATTTCGATTCCAACAGCCTGTTCCGCCACAAGGATATTCTGGAGCTGCGTGATCTGGACGAAGAGGATGCCAAAGAAATCGAAGCTTCCAAATTCGACCTCAGCTATATCGCACTTGACGGCAACATCGGCTGTATGGTGAACGGTGCGGGCCTGGCGATGGCGACGATGGATATCATCAAATACTACGGCGGCGAACCGGCCAACTTCCTCGATGTAGGGGGCGGTGCGACGACTGAAAAGGTAACGGAAGCGTTCAAAATCATCCTGTCGGATGACAAGGTGAACGGTATCTTTGTTAATATTTTCGGCGGCATTATGCGTTGTGATGTCATCGCTACCGGTGTAGTCGAAGCGGCAAGACAGCTTGGCTTAACTAAGCCGCTGGTCGTACGTCTTGAGGGCACGAATGTGGCCCTGGGCAAGGAGATCCTCGCCGGTTCCGGACTGAATATCGTTGCTGCTGACTCGATGGCGGACGGTGCCCGCAAAATCGTTGCTCTGGTGTAATATTCGACAATAAAAGTGAGGATGTGACCTAAGGCATGAGCATTCTTGTAGATAAAAATACGAAAGTCATTACGCAGGGAATTACCGGCGCTACAGGTTTATTTCATACGAAGGGCGCGCTGGATTACGGTACTCAGATGGTTGGAGGGGTAACTCCTGGCAAGGGGGGGACTACGGTTCAGATAACCCTGGACAACGGCACTGAGAAAAGTCTGCCTGTCTTCGACACGGTTGTTGCCGCCAAAGCAGCCACAGGCGCAACTGCAAGCGTCATTTATGTACCGCCTGCCTTTGCCGCAGATTCCATTATGGAAGCAGTGGATGCGGAGATGGAACTGGTCATTTGTATCACGGAAGGCATTCCGGTGCTGGATATGGTCAAAGTGTCCAGATACATGGAAGGTCGCTCCACGGTATTGATCGGTCCCAACTGTCCCGGTGTCATCACGCCTGGAGAATGTAAAATCGGCATTATGCCGGGTTATATTCATAAGCCGGGTTATGTGGGTGTAGTTTCACGAAGCGGCACCTTGACCTACGAAGCTGTTCATCAGCTGACAGAGCGCGGAATCGGCCAATCCTCGGCGGTGGGCATCGGAGGCGACCCGGTGAAGGGCTCGGAGTTCATCGATATTCTGAAGCTATTTAATGAAGATCCGGGCACGAAGGCTGTCATTATGATCGGTGAGATCGGCGGGACGGCAGAGGAAGAGGCTGCGCTGTGGATCAAAGAGAATATGACCAAGCCTGTAGTGGGCTTCATCGGCGGGGTTACTGCACCTCCAGGCAAACGGATGGGCCACGCCGGGGCGATTATTTCGGGCGGCAAAGGTACGGCGAGCGAGAAGATCGCTGTGCTGGAGTCCTGCGGCATCAAGGTAGCGCCAACGCCTGCCGAAATGGGCTCTACCCTCGTCAGTGTACTTGAGGAACGCGGCATCCTGAATGCTTTCACAACCCACTAGAGCACTTCTTACGCTAGTTCAAAATGTTTTGGGGTCCCCGCCAAGTACCTGAGTTATCATCCAAGCTAAATCTCCACTTTGTGGGGTTGTTTAGTCACAGCTTTTCCTGCTGAAGCAGGTATAATGAATATTGAAGGTAAGCAACCTTTTGTCCCGTATTACGCGGATGAAAGGTTGCTTTTTTTGGTTTAAGACCATTTGGTTTAAGACAATAAGGAAGGCTGGCCCTTCCGCACGGGGAGAGAATACATATGGAAATTCGGGAGCTGTTGTTCGGTCTGCATGAGATGGAGGGGATTGGGTGGAAAAGTATCGACAAGATCCGCCGGGCGGGTCTTTTGACGAATGCTGTCTTCTCCTGTTCTGCTGAGGAATGGGAGCGGGTTGGAATCAGCAGCGTAGTAGCTGCACGGCTGGCGGCAGAATTTACTGAAGCATGGGTGCTGAAGCGCTACTCTTTAATGAAAGAAAGCGGTGTAGCGATGGTCACCATTCTGGACGAACAATACCCCGTGCAGCTGCGGGAAACCCCTCAGCCGCCTTGGGTATTGTACTATCGTGGCCGCCTGGAGCTGGCTTCCCGTCCCTCTGTTGCCATGGTTGGGACGCGGGTACCTACTGCTTATGGGCGTAAGGTGGGAGAGATGCTGGCGGGACAGCTAAGTGCAGCCGGTCTCACGGTTGTAAGCGGCCTGGCGAGGGGGATTGACAGTGTCTGTCATGAAGCGGCGCTAGACGGAGCAGGGGGGACCATTGCGGTGGTGGCAACCGGCCTCGATAAGGTCTATCCTCCGGATAACCGTGAGCTGGAGCGGCAAATTTCGCGGGGCGGGCTGGTTCTTAGCGAATATCCTCTCGGAACTCCGAGCCATCCTGGACTATTCCCGCAGCGCAACCGGATTATCGCCGGTCTGTCACTGGGAACACTGGTGGTAGAAGCAGACAGCCGCAGCGGGTCCCTGATTACTGCCGATGCTGCGCTTGAAGCAAGCCGGGATGTATTTGCCGTGCCGGGGCCGCTGACCTCTCCCAAGAGCAGAGGGGCACTGGAGTTGATTAAGCAAGGTGCGAAGCTGGTAACCTGTGCCTCAGATATTGTGGAAGAATACGTCTCCTGCCTGCCTTCCAAGGGGATTGGAACAGCCTCAGCAGGAGCACTAGAGCAAGAGAGTCCGGCCGATCTGATGGAAAAGAAATTGACAAGTGAGGAGCTGCACCTTTACCATATACTGCATCAAGGCCCGTTTACACTCGATGAGCTGCTGGCGTCAACGAGGTGGGATTTTGGACATTTGCATTCAGTTCTGTTATCTTTAATCATAAAAAAAGCGGTAACACAATTACCGGGTGCAATTTATAAGGTAATTTAATATAGAAGTAACTGTGGTAAGCTTGCACTTCCTGGTTCGGGCTGGTCTGAGGACGGGTTCAGGAGGTTGCCTGCTTACGAACTTTTGGGAGGAAAACCTATGGCAGATGCGTTGGTTATTGTAGAATCACCATCAAAAGCGAAAACGATTGGTAAATATCTGGGCAGCAAATATATTGTTAAGGCATCAATGGGGCATATCATAGATTTGCCAAAAAGCCAGATCGGTGTGGATGTGGAGAATCAGTTCAATCCCAAATATATAACGATCCGGGGCAAGGGTTCTATCTTGAAGGAACTTAAGGATGCCAGCAAAAAAGTCAAGAAAGTCTATCTCGCAGCTGACCCGGACCGCGAAGGGGAAGCCATTGCCTGGCATTTGGCAAATGCACTGAATTTGGACAACACTCAGGAATGCCGGGTGGTCTTCAATGAAATCACGAAGCAGGCGGTAAAGGATGCCTTCAAGACACCGCGCAAGATTAATATGGATCTGGTGAATGCCCAGCAGGCGCGGCGGATTCTGGACCGGCTTGTCGGTTACAAGATTAGCCCTCTATTATGGAAGAAAGTCAAAAAAGGCCTCTCCGCCGGACGGGTACAATCGGTAGCGGTCAAGATTGTAATGGACAGGGAGAATGAAATTTCCGAATTCGTTCCTACAGAATACTGGAGCATTACTGCCCGGCTAGCGATTCGGGATTCTGAATTCGAAGCCAAGTTCCACCGGCTGAACGGCGAGAAGAAGGAACTGGGCCAGGAGAGCGATGTGCAGGAAGTGCTGGAAGCGATAAAGAACGCTGCCTTCCAGGTCAAAGAAGTGAAAGAGAAGGAGAGACAGCGTCATCCATCCGCTCCGTTCACGACAAGCTCACTGCAGCAGGAGGCTGCCCGCAAGCTGGGCTTCCGCGCGTCCAAGACGATGTCTGTCGCACAGCAGCTCTATGAGGGAGTCGAGCTGGGCAAGGAAGGCACTGTGGGGTTAATCACTTATATGCGTACGGATTCTACGCGTATATCCACTACGGCCCAGGATGAAGCCAAGGAGCTGATCCAAGCCAAATACGGTGAGAAGTTCATTCCCGAGACGCCGCGCCAATATTCCAAGAAGGCTGCGGGCACACAGGATGCGCATGAAGCGATCCGTCCGACCTCTGCGCTGCGTGAGCCGGAAATGGTCAAGGAATTCATGAGCCGTGATCAATTCCGGCTGTATAAGCTGGTATGGGAGCGTTTTGTGTCCAGTCAGATGTCTTCCGCGCTGCTGGATACGTTGTCGGTAGATATTACAGCCGGAACAGCGATATTCAGAGCGGTAGGGTCCAAGGTCTCGTTCCCGGGTTTCATGAAAGTGTATGTGGAAGGCAATGACGACGGCACAACAGACGAAGAGAAGTTCCTGCCGCAGCTGAAGGCAGGCGATGAGCTGGTGAAGCGCGAGATTGAGCCGAAGCAGCATTTCACCCAGCCGCCGCCAAGATATACAGAAGCCCGTCTCGTCAAGACGCTTGAAGAACTGGGCATAGGCCGTCCAAGTACGTATGCGCCGACCCTGGAGACGATACAGAAGCGCGGGTATGTGGCGATTGAAGAGAAGAAGTTCATGCCGACTGAGCTTGGAGAACTGATCATAGAGCAAATGGAAGAGTTCTTCCCGGAAATTCTCAATGTGGAATTCACTGCCCATATGGAAGGAGACCTTGACCATGTGGAGGAAGGCGCGGAGGATTGGGTGAAGGTGTTGGCCCAGTTCTATGAATCCTTTGAGAAAAGACTCCTATATGCGGAAGAAGAAATGAAGGAAATCGAGATTGAAGATGAGGTCTCCGATGAGCTGTGTGAGAAATGCGGCAAGCCCATGGTCTATAAGCTGGGCCGGTTCGGCAAATTCCTGGCCTGCTCCGGATTTCCGGAATGCCGCAACACCAAGCCGATCATTAAGGATATCGGTGTAAGCTGTCCGAAATGCCATGAAGGCAAGGTTGTGGAGCGGCGCAGCAAGAAGGGACGTGTCTTCTACGGCTGCGACCAATATCCGGGCTGTGACTTTGTCTCCTGGGATAAGCCATCAGTGAAGCCTTGTCCGGCTTGCGGCTCCTGGATGATAGAGAAACGCAACAAGCAGGGAACCAAGCTGCAGTGTACTTCATGCGATCATACAGAAGCTGTAATCGAGAGCGATGAGTTAGCAGAATAATAGGGTTACAGGAGGAACGGAAATTGACACAAAAAGCACAAGTAACCGTTATCGGAGCAGGTCTGGCCGGAAGTGAAGCCGCCTGGCAGATCGCTTCGCGCGGAGTTCCAGTCAGATTGTATGAGATGCGCCCGGTTGTGAAGACACCGGCGCATCATACAGATCAGTTCGCCGAACTGGTCTGCAGCAACTCACTGCGGGCGAATGGCCTCGGGAATGCAGTGGGTGTACTTAAGGAAGAAATGCGGCGCCTGGGCTCCCTGGTACTGGGTGCAGCCGACAGACATGCCGTTCCGGCGGGAGGCGCTCTTGCTGTTGACCGGGACGGATTCTCCGGTGAAATTACATCCATGCTGCATAACCACCCTCTGGTGGAAGTCATAAACGAAGAACTTACGCATATACCGGAGGAAGGGATTGTTGTTATTGCTACCGGGCCGCTGACTTCACCCTCCCTGTCCTCGGAGATTAAGGGACTGCTTGGCGAGGAATACTTTTATTTCTATGATGCAGCGGCTCCGATTGTTGAGAAAGACAGCATCGATATGAGCAAGGTCTATTTGGCTTCCCGCTATGATAAAGGCGAAGCCGCCTATCTGAACTGTCCGATGACGGAAGAGGAATTCGATGTTTTTTATGATGCGCTGATCTCGGCTGAGACGGCTGCACTCAAAGATTTTGAGAAAGAGATTTATTTTGAAGGCTGTATGCCGATTGAAATTATGATGAGACGCGGCAAGCAGACGGCACTGTTCGGCCCTATGAAGCCTGTAGGGCTGCTCAATCCTCACACGGGCAAGCTGCCTTACGCGGTTGTGCAACTGCGCCAGGACAATGCTGCCGGTACGCTGTATAATCTGGTTGGCTTCCAGACCCATCTGAAGTGGGGCGAGCAAAAGCGGGTATTCTCACTTATTCCGGGCCTGGAGCAGGCGGAATATGTGCGTTATGGGGTTATGCACCGCAATACCTTTATTAATTCTCCCAAGCTGCTGCAGCCCACTTACCAGATGAAAGGCCGGGAACGGCTGTATTTTGCCGGCCAGATGACCGGGGTGGAAGGGTATGTAGAATCTGCGGCTTCCGGTATGATCGCCGGTATGAATGCAGCGAGAGCTGCGCTTGGAGAAGAGAGCCTGATCTTCCCCGAGGATACGGTGCTGGGCAGCATGCCCGCCTATATCACTTCGGCCGATCCGCAGCACTTCCAGCCGATGAATGCCAACTTCGGCCTGCTGCCGAAGCTTGAGACCCGGTTCCGCAGCAAAAAAGAGAAAAACGAACGTCTGGCTCACCGGGCGCTTGACAGCCTTGCTGCTTATGCTGCTGCCCATGAATTGACGTATACAGAGCCGGAGCCGGTGGATGCTGATCCGGCAGAAGCGGATAGTCCGGCACAACCGGCTCAATAGGTCCAGACCTGTATCACCTAATCTGAGGAGGGTGCCCATCATGTTACCCAGCTTTCATGCAACTACGATTTGTGCGGTAAGACATAACGGCCATGCGGCGATTGCCGGTGACGGCCAGGTTACATTCGGAGAGAGTGTCATTATGAAGACAACGGCCAAGAAAGTCCGCCGCCTGTACAGAGGCCAGGTCATTGCCGGGTTCGCAGGCTCCGTGGCTGATGCAATTACACTGTTCGAGAAGTTCGAGGGCAAGCTTGAGGAGCATCACGGCAATCTGCAGCGGGCGGCGGTGGAGCTGGCCAAGGATTGGCGTCAGGACCGTATTCTGCGCAAGCTGGAGGCCCTCATGATCGTAATGGATAAGGAAGGCATGCTGCTGATCTCCGGCAACGGTGAAATTATCGAGCCGGATGATGATGTGCTGGCGATCGGCTCCGGCGGGAACTTTGCGCTGGCTTCCGGGCGGGCACTTAAGCGCCATGCTCCGCAGCTCGGTGCCGGTGACATTGCCAGAGAAGCGCTGCAAATTGCCTCCGAGATCTGTGTATATACCAATTCCAATATTATTGTCGAAGAGCTATAGGCAAGGTGCCATATATAAAGGGAGGAAGTCACAATGGTGAATCAATCGCTTACGCCACGCCAGATCGTAACAGAGCTTGACAAATATATCGTAGGTCAAAAGCAGGCCAAGAAATCAGTGGCCGTTGCCCTCCGCAACCGGTATCGGCGCAGTCTGTTGTCCGAGGAGCTGCGGGATGAGGTTGTGCCGAAGAATATTCTGATGATTGGACCTACCGGTGTAGGTAAAACAGAGATTGCCCGGCGTCTGGCTAAGCTTGTTAATGCCCCGTTTATCAAAGTAGAGGCTACCAAATTTACGGAAGTCGGCTACGTGGGGCGCGATGTGGAGTCTATGGTCCGTGATCTGGTGGAGACCTCTATCCGTATGGTGAAGCTGGAGCGCACCGAAAAGGTGAAGGACCGCGCAGAAGAGCTGGCGAATGACCGGATTGTGGCAATACTGGTTCCGTCCTCCTCGAAGGGCAAATCGCAGCGCAATCCGTTTGAGATGATTTTTGGCGGAAACAACGGCGGGGCGGAAGAATCCAAGGAAGAGCCGGAGGACGGAAGCCTGAGCGAACGCCGCAGAGGGATCAAGTTCAAGCTGCTTGCCGGCCAGTTAGAGGATGACGTCATTGAGATTGATGTCGAGGACACGACGCCTTCCATGATGGATATGTTCGCGGGCCAGGGCAACGACCAGATGGGCATGAATATGCAGGAGATGTTCGGTAACCTGCTGCCGAAGCGTACGAAGAAGCGCAAGCTGCCGATCCGTGAGGCCCGCAAGGTACTGATCCAGGATGAAGCGGCCAAGCTGATCGACACAGACGACATGATTCAGGAATCCGTAGCCCGCGCAGAGCAATCCGGGATTATTTTCATCGATGAGATCGATAAGGTAGCCAGCCAAGGCAAGGGCTCAGGTCCCGATGTATCCCGCGAAGGCGTGCAGCGTGATATTCTGCCCATCGTCGAGGGATCGACTGTCATGACCAAATACGGGCCTGTGAAGACAGACTACGTGCTGTTCATCGCTGCAGGCGCTTTTCATATCGCCAAGCCTTCAGATCTGATCCCTGAGCTTCAGGGACGTTTCCCGATCCGTGTGGAGCTGAGCAGTCTTACACTTGAGGACTTTGTATCTATTCTTACGGAGCCTGAGAACGCACTTACGAAACAGTATGTCCATTTACTGCAGACAGAGAACATTGAAATCCAGTTCCAGAAGGAAGCCATTCAGGAAATTGCCAAGATCGCGGCCTCCGTGAATCAGAATATGGAGAACATCGGAGCGCGGCGTCTTCATACGATCCTGGAAAAGCTGTTGGAGGATCTATCGTTCGAGGCACCTGAGCTGACGCTGGATACAATGGTCATCACGCCGGAGTATGTTCGCGAAAAACTGGCAGGAATCGCGCAGGACCGCGACTTAAGCCAATATATCCTCTAAGCTGACAGAGCCACAAAATCTTCAATATAGGTAATTAGAATTAAGGTTATATAAATTTGATTCTAAATTCATGCATTAAAAGTTAAAAAAATCTATAATAAAGCAAAAAATGTAATAAAAAAGGAAAATAATTGTAAAAACATGCTTTAAGCCCTCTCTTTTCTGAAAAGATAGGGCTTATTTCTTATTGTAATAATATACAAATTCTAAGAGAATCAATGTATGTGAGATTGACATAAGAATCATTCCTCGACATGGTTCGACTTTAAGGCGAATATGTTGTGAAAAAAATGACTTTATTTGTCGAAAATAAGCAGGGATTTGAACAAAGTTGTGGAATTCTTTTCATTATGATAGGTTTGGAAGGGGGATTACTATGGGTTTGCTGAACAGTGTCAGTTTTCAAAGATTACAAGGAGGCCTAGATGCCGCCACCAAACGACAAAGTGTTCTGGCTAATAATGTAGCAAATAATGATACACCAAATTTTAAACGTTCAGATGTTAGCTTTGAGAGCTTCCTGAGAGATCAGGAGAGCGGACTTAAACCTACACTGGGTGCGAAGGTATCAGACTCCCGTCATTTCCGCTTCGGGACAGTGACCGGCATGCCGGCCGCTGTAGTCAGTACCGATGAGACTACATCTATGAATAACAACGGCAATAATGTGGATATGGATCGTGAACAGGCGCTGAGCGCCGAGAACCAGCTGAGATACAACTCCTATGTAGAACAGCTGAACAGTCAGATCACAATGATGCGTACAGTTGTACAGGGAGGGTAATAAATAATGAACTTTGGCAACAGCTTTGGTATTAGCGCCTCGGCTTTAACCGCCCAGCGACTGCGGATGGATGTGATCTCCTCCAATATCGCCAACGCCGAGACCACTCGGGCCTCCGTGGTAGACGGCAAAGCCGTACCTTACCGCCGTAAGCTCACAGTTCTGGAGACTACCCAGGCTGACAGCTTCGCGAATATACTCGGCTCCAAGATGAGCGGCGGCAATGATGGCGTCAAGGTGAAGTCGATTATTGAGGATTCTTCTCCGCTGAAGCCGGTATATAATCCGAGCCATCCTGATGCAGACGCTGACGGTTATGTCTATATGCCGAATGTGGATGTGACCAAGGAAATGGTGGACATGCTGTCTGCCTCCCGTTCTTACGAAGCGAATGTTACGATGCTGAATGCATCCAAATCGATGGTGACCAAGGCGCTTGAAATTGGCCGTTAGAATGAATTGACTGTCTAGGGGGAGAAGAATTGATACAGAATTTATTGATCGGGAACCAGGCGGTTCAGCCTCTCGCTATGAAATCCGTAGCTGCAGAATCATCAGCCGTGCAAGAGCCGGGACAGAGCTTCGGTTCATATCTGGAGAATGCGCTTAACCAGGTAGCAGATCAGGAACAGCAGGCGAAAGACATGAGTAACAAATTTGTACTGGGAGAGGTCAACATTGATGAGGCTATGATTTCGTCCCAACAGGCATTGCTGAGTTTGCAGTTGACTACACAAGTCCGGAACAAAGTGATTGAAGCCTATCAGGAAATTATGAGAACTCAAATCTAAATAATCCTAGCTACGTTTCGGATGGGGTGACACTGTGAATGAAAGATTGGCCCAGTACCGGGAGAAGATAACCCAGTATTGGAACAGATTCAGCGGTAAACAGAAGATAATGTTTTTCTCCACTCTGTTTATTATCATTATAGTAATCGTAGTTACAACTATGCAGTTATCGAAGGTTGAATATGAGGTTGCTTTTCAGGACCTGGACAGTACCGATTCAGCGGGAGTTATGAGTTACTTGGATACATCAGGGGTGTCTTACCGTTTAAGCCCGGATGGCAAAAGCATCTCCGTTCCCAGCACGGATGCTGCACGTATCAAGATAGCTGTTGGTTCTCAGGGGATCGTTCAGCAGGGCTCGATCGGGTACAAGGTATTCAATGAATCCTCGTCCATGATCGGGACTACAGACAGTGAATTCAATGTTAAATACAACAATGCGCTTAATGGTGAAGTAGAACAGCTGATGAGAAGGATGCAGGGGATTAAAGACGCCAAGGTTCTCATTACCCTGCCGAAGGAGACGGTATTCGCCTCACAAGAGGATCAGGAGAAAGCGCAGGCTTCCGTGGTGATGAGCTTTGATCCGGGATTCAGACCTTCTCAGGAGAATATTGACGGCTACTTCAATCTGGTGAAGACTGCTGTTCCGAATCTTCCCATCGACAACATTACGATCACTAACAACGAGGTGGAGCTGAAACCCACGGCCAAGGGCGGCCAGGCGGGGATCGCAAGCCAAGTTGAAGAGAACTTCGCCCTCAAGAAGAAATTCGAAGATGATGTGAAGCGAGATGTGAAGCAATTCCTGAGTACCCTCACAGGTCCCGATAAGGTTGATGTTCTGGTGTTCTCCAAGCTTAATTTCGATAAGGAGAACAGAAAGGAAGATGTCGTAGTACCGGTGGATGCTGAGAATATGAAGGGGATTGAGATCAGCTCGCAGATTATCAGCAAAACATTCTCGGGCCAAGGGAACACTTCCGGAGGAGTCGCAGGTACAGGATCTGAAGATGTTGCAGGTTATCCTGCGGGGGCTGACACAGGTGCTTCTTCTTCTGAGGAATCATCGGAGACAAGGAACTATGAAGTTACTAGAATCACTAAAGATATTATCGCAAGTCCATATACTGTAAAAGATTTAACCATAAATGTCGCGGTTGAACCACCTGCAGGACAAACAACTTTGGACGATGCTACCTCAGGAGCCATCCAGAACATTCTGGTCAACATTGTCCGCGCGTCCCTGGCAGATTCAGGTATTACTTATACAGACGCCGACCTGACCAAAAAAGTTTCGGTATTCTCACAACAATTTGGAGGTGCCGCTGCCGAGAATACAACCGGCGGACTGGCAACCTGGATGATCTGGGCGATCGGTGCTGCTGCTCTGCTCGTCGGTGCAGGCGGAGGTTATCTAATCTACCGCAGCCGCAAGAACAAGCAGGAGGAAGAGGTGGAAGAAGATATTCCGCTGCAGGTTCCTACCGAGTTCCCTTCAATTAATATGGATAGCGTGACGAATGAAAGTCAGGTCCGCAAGCAGCTGGAAAGTCTGGCGAAGAAGAAGCCGGATGAATTCGTAAATCTGCTCCGCACTTGGCTTGCTGAAGAACAGAGGTGAAGAAATGGCAAAAGCTAGCCAGCAGGGACTCAGCGGCCGTCAAAAGGCGGCGATCCTGCTTATCACACTAGGGCCTGAAGTATCGGCACAAATATTCAAGCATCTGCGGGATGAGGAAATCGAACAGCTGACGCTGGAGATTGCGAATGTACGCAAAGTGGACAGCGGCGAAAAAGAGTCGATCATGTCCGAATTCCATCAGATCTGTCTCGCCCAGGAATATATCTCGCAGGGCGGTATCAATTACGCCAAGGAGATTCTCGAGAAAGCTCTCGGTTCAGCCAAGGCGCTCGAAGTTATCAACCGCCTGACAGCAACGCTGCAGGTAAGGCCTTTCGATTTTGCCCGCAAGGCAGATCCGAACCAGATTCTCAACTTCATTCAGAACGAGAATGTACAGACGATTGCCCTTGTACTCTCTTATCTGCAATTTGAACAGGCGGCCTCCATTCTGTCTTCCCTGCCTCAGGAGAAGCAGGCGGAGGTAGCCAGAAGAATAGCGATCATGGACAGCACCTCTCCAGAGGTGGTAACACAGATCGAACGTGTCCTGGAACAGAAGCTGTCTGCTACAGTAACCCAGGATTATACGAACGCAGGCGGTATCGAATCGATTGTACAGATTCTGAACGGCGTAGACCGCGGTACAGAGCGTACTATTCTCGATTCCCTGGAAATTCAGGACCCGGAGCTGGCCGAGGAAATCAAGAAGCGGATGTTCGTCTTCGAGGATATCGTCAATGTCGACAACCGCTCGATTCAACGGATTATCAAGGATATCGACAACGCGGACTTGCAGCTTGCGCTCAAGGTGGCCAGCGAGGAAGTGCGGGATGTTATCTTCCGCAATATGTCCAAGCGTATGGCCGAGACCTTCCGCGAGGAAATGGAGTATATGGGGCCCGTGCGGCTGCGTGATGTGGAAGAAGCACAGACCCGCATCGTAGGCACGATCCGCAGACTCGAAGAGTCTGGTGAAATTATCATCGCCCGTGGCGGAGGAGATGACATTATTGTCTAAGCTGATCAAACATTCTCAATATATTCCGGTAGATGTGCTGAAGCGTCTTGAACAGGCCAGGCATCATGCAGGTCTGACTGAAGAGCCGGCTCCAGAAGAGCCTCCGGGTGAAGTCCACTACCAGGACCCCGCCAGGGAGGCAGCGGAGCAGTCACGCAAGCAAATGCTGAAGGATGCTCAGGAGTTCGCGGAGAGTCAAGTCCGCAGCGCCTCCGAGGAAGCGGAGAATATTGTGGAATCAGCGCGGACTGAAGCTGAAAAATGGTGGCGTGAGCGCAGGGAACAGGATGAGCTGCTGATCGAAGCCGTCAAATCCGAGGGCTATCAGCAGGGGTACCAGGAAGGTCTGGCTCAAGCAGAGCAGGAGATGTCCCGGCGTCTCGCCGAGATGATGGAAGAAGCGCGGACCGTGCTTCAGGAAGCCTACCGGGCAAGAGATGTAATTATTCAGGAGGCGGAACCCTTCCTTGTGGAGCTGAGCTGCGATATTGCTGAGAAAATCGTGGACAAGCAGCTAACCATAGAACCGCAATTTGCAATGGATCTGATCCGTAAGAATCTGGCCCGCAAACGCGAGCAGGGGCTGATCTCACTCTGTGTCTCTCCTGCACAGTTTGCTTTTGTCAATGCAGCCCGGGAAGAACTCTCGCTTGCGGTGGACTCACAGGCTGAGCTGCAGATTCTCCCGGATTCAACGGTCAGAGATCTGGGGTGTGTGATCCGGTCTTCCTTCGGCAGCATCGATGCCCGTGTCGATACCCAGCTTGCCGAAATCAAAAAAGAACTGCTAAGAATCGCTCTGGACTCGGATGAACACAGAAATGGGGACGACGATGCTTGACAGCAGAAGATACAAAGATCAGCTGCGTAACTTCGATCCGGTAAGGATTAACGGCAAGGTTACACAGGTTATCGGGCTGATGGTGGAGTCGGAAGGGCCTGACGCCAGCATCGGTGATGTCTGTTATATCTATCCTGCCAAAGGAAGTAAGCCGCTCCAGGCAGAGGTTGTAGGATTCCGCGATAACAAGGTGCTGCTAATGCCGCTTGGCGAACTGCAGGCTATCGGACCTGGCTGTGATGTGGTGGGCACCGGCAAGCCGCTGAGCGTTCAAGTCGGCTCGGAGCTGCTCGGGAAGGTACTTGACGGACTGGGACAGCCGCTGGACGGTTCTCTGATACCGGCCAGAATGCCGCATAGCTCCACCTTCAACATTCCATCCAATCCGCTTAACCGCCCGCGGGTTGCCGAACCGATCAGTATTGGAGTCCGGGCTATAGATGGACTGCTGACGATCGGAAAGGGGCAGCGTGTAGGGATTTTTGCCGGCTCGGGTGTGGGGAAGAGTACTCTGATGGGCATGATTGCCCGCAACACCTCGGCAGATGTCAATGTGATTGCGCTGATCGGTGAACGGGGCAGAGAGGTGCTTGATTTCATTGAGCGGGATCTGGGACCCGAAGGTCTACAGCGTTCGGTGGTCATTGTGGCCACTTCCGATCAGCCTGCGCTGATCCGGATCAAGGGGGCGCTGATCGCTACTACAATTGCCGAGTACTTCCGCGACCGTGGTCTGAATGTCATGCTGATGATGGACTCGGTAACACGTTATGCGATGGCCCAGCGTGAGGTAGGGCTGGCAGTCGGCGAGCCGCCGGCGATGAGAGGGTACACACCTTCTGTATTCGCCAGTCTGCCTAAGCTGCTGGAACGGGCCGGGACGGGTCCAACGGGCTCAATCACCGCGTTCTACACGGTGCTGGTTGACGGTGATGATATGAACGAGCCGATAGCAGATGCTGTACGCGGTATTCTGGACGGACATATTGTTCTGAACCGGAATATAGCCAACAAAGGACATTTTCCGGCGATTGACGTTCTCGCCAGCATCAGCCGGGTGATGAAGGATATCGCCCCGGAGGAGCAGATTGCTGCAGCCGAGAATGTGAAGCGCCTGATGGCCGTATATAAGGATTCCGAGGATCTGATTAACATCGGGGCCTACCAGCGGGGCTCGAACGCGCAAATCGATGAGTCGATGCATTACATCGACAGCATCTGGGATTTCACCAAACAAAAGGTCAACGAGAAGGTAACCCTTAGCGAAGTGCAGCAGACTTTAATTTCACAGTTCTCGAGGAGTTGATTGATCATGAGATTCCATTATACTTTTCAAAAAGTGGTGGACTTGAAGGGTAACGAAAAAACACAGGCAGAGTGGATGCTCTCAAGCGCACTCGGAGAACTGCAGGCACAGGAAAAAAGCCTTGATGAATTAATCGGCCAGCGCAGTATGCTGATGTTGTCCCTGCAAAGTGCAGCACAGCAGAAGACACCGATGGCTAAGCTTCGCGAAATGCAGGATTACGTGGATTATCTCGACAAATGCATTGCCCGCAAGCATTCTGACATTAGCCGGGCACATGTTGAGGTTCAGAATAAGCAGGATCATCTGAGTACGAAGGTTCTGGATGAGAAGGTATGGCTCAAAGCTAAAGACAAAGCACAAACCGCATTTCTGCAGAATATGAGTTTACGGGAACAAAACGAACTGGATGAGATGGCTACCGTCCGCTTCGCGATGAAATCCCTCTAACCCGGGAGGTTTCCGCTAGTGGCAAATAATCAGATGGAATTTGAAGATGAAGGGTCGGCAGGCAAATTAGAGCGTTTCTTGTTCTTGATGATTCCAATCATTTTCACGCTTGTACTGCTTGGGGTATTGTTGACCCTATTTAATATGGATATCCGCAATAACGTGCTGGCGATTGCCAACAAAATTCCTATTATAGAAAAATGGGTGCCTGATCCGCCGGCGGACCCGGCAGCGCCGGGTGATGCCGCAGAGAAGCCAGCAGAGAGCAAAGAACAGGCTGCCAGCTCTGCTAGCACGATTAAAGAACTCAAAGCTCAGCTTGCTGCTGGGGAGGAGAAGCTGAAAAAGGCGGAGGAAGACAAGGCAGCGGAGGTCACCAAGGCAGAAGCGCTTCAAAAGCAGGTGGATGAGTTAAAGACCGCTGCTGAAACGGCCGCAGCCCCCGAAGAGGAGGAAGATCCTTATCTGAAGAAGGTGACGGATCTGGCCAAGCTGTATGCCGGGATGAAGGCCTCCAAAGCGGCACCGATTATGGAGAATTTGACTACCGAAGAGATGGTTCAAATCTTCAGTGTGATGAATAATGCCAGCAAATCGGCCATCCTGGAAAAAATGGATGCCAAGAAAGCGGCAGATGTCTCCATAAAGCTAAAAGAAACCACAAATTCAACCGATATGGCTATTGCAGCCCTGCAATCCCGGCTAAAGCAGGAGACGGGTACGGTAACTCCCAAGCCTTCAGCTAATCTGGATCAGGAGAAGCTAGGCCAGACCTTCACCAGCATGCCCGCTGCGGATGCAGCAGTCCTGCTCGGTTCCATGTACAGCCTTAGTCCGGATAAGGTCATCACTGTGCTGAATACAGTGAGTGACTCGGTCCGCTCCTCCATTCTGGGGGAAATGACCAAGAAAGACAGCAAGCAGACAGCCAAAATCGTCAACCGTCTGATGGGCGGAAAATAAACCTTGAAGGGAGGTGAAAAAGATGAGTATTATTCTACAAACCTTAACCGCAGGCAATCTGGCTGCTTCAGGCGGAACAACGCCGGGAACTACCGGAACGGTTAATCCGGCGACGCCATTTGCCCAGACGCTTGTGCAGAGCATGGTAGGAGTTACGGCTGTCAAAGGCACTGAGACTCCAGTAGCCGGTAATTTGGCTTCATTATTACAAGGACTTCTGAGTGCTGTTCAGGCTAAGGGAGAAGAGGCAGGCAGTACAGATGTCAAGCAAACGAATCTGCTGGAAGGTCTGGTGCAGGATATAGAGAAGCTGGACACCAGTCTGGAAGCTGATCCGGCGCTAATCGCAGCGCTTCAAGGCTGGCTGCTTCAAGTATCTGCTCTTGTGTCCGGTAATCCCTCTACAGGGTCGCAGGATGCTGGATCGACTGCTTCTGAAGCTTCAACAGGCTTGTCACCGCTTGCTCAGAACCCAGAAACCCTGCGCTTTGCCGTTCAGGATGAAGTGAACAGCCTGGTTCAACTGGTTCAGACGGCAGCTGTTAGCGGCGATCAGGAGACTGCTGTCAAAGGAGCGGCACTTCTGAATCAATTCTCGGCTATTATGGCGGAGAGTGCGCCTGTTAATCACAAGTCTATGGCTAACAAGGCTCCAGCAGTTGTTGATACTCCAGCGGTGCCGCTTAAGCAGGCCACGGGAAGCGAGCCGAAGGTGGAAATGTATAGCAAGGCAGATTTGGCAACGGATGTCCGCAGATTACTGGGGGCTTCAGCCAGCACTCGTTCCATGTTGGATGCAGCAGCTGCGGCTGGCAATTCCGAAACGGTAACTGCACCTGAGGGTTCCACTCCTGTTGCCACAGTATTGACTTCCGCAATGAAGGAGACAGTGCATGCCGAAGATCCTTTGCTCGCTGGCGAAGGGACGACTAAGGAGCCGGAGGTTGTAACGGCCGGCCAATTATCCCTGCGGCACGGAATTACTGCACCGCTCAAGGCGGAAGCCGCGCCAGTGCCAGTCCAGCAATTCGCCGAGGAGATGAATACCTTCATCAGCGGTAAGCTTGAGATTGTCAAGAAGGGTGGAGTAGCTGAAGCTACGATCACCTTGTTCCCGGAGAATCTTGGACAAGTTGATGTGAAGATTACCATGCAAAACGGAAATCTGGTGGCACAGTTCATGACCCAGCATGCCGGAACCAAGGATATGCTTGAGCAGCAGATGAGCCAGCTTCGTATGGCCTTACAGTCCCAGGGGCTTCAGGTAGAGCGCCTCGAAGTGACGCAGAACAACAACTCTCCTCAGTCACAGTGGACCGGAGGGCAGGGCCAGCAGACAGGCGCAGGCGGACAGCAGCAAGGCAGACGTTCACGGGAACGCCAGGAAGAATCGGCAGATGCTGTGCTTGCCGCAGAGCTTAATGGAGAATGGAAGGATTGGGTGTCAGCAGCTCAGCAGGACAGTAACCAGAGCGGCGGATTCTCAACCAAGATTTGATGAACAGAACAAGCGAGGTGAAATGATATGGCAACGAATCCCGTGTCTAACAGCAACCAATGGAATTATGTAGCGGATGATAAAACACCCAAGACCACAGGCACCTCTACACTGGGCAAGGATCAGTTCTTGAAAATACTGATTACCCAGCTGCAGAATCAGGATCCGATGCAGCCGATGGAGGATAAGGAATTCATCGCCCAGATGGCTCAATTCTCATCCGTAGAGCAGCTTATGAACATATCCACCCAGCTTACAGCGCTGAATCAGTCCCTTGGCTCTGTATCCGGATTGATCGGGAAGGATATCACCTGGACGGATGCCGAGACGAAATTGCCTAAATCCGGCAATGTTGAATCGATTGTAGTCAGCAGCGGTGTGCAATACGCAGTGGTAGGCAAGGAGCGGATTGCTCTAACGGATATTATGCAAATCCAGAATGCCGGCACTACACCTCCGCCAGGTAGCGAGACACCAGCGCCCAGTGAGACTCCGGCAAGCAACGAGTCTCCGGCAAGCAGTACACCTCCAGCAGGTGGCGGGGAGAGCGGGGAGACAACATGAGCGACAGAATAACCATCGGCCAGTTGTATCCGGCAGCGGTTCATCCTTCCGCTCTGCAGCGTCAGCAATCTGTTAAGGGTTCGGTAGGTCCTGAAGCGTCGTTCGAGAGCGTACTGCAGAAGAATATGCTGAAGTTCAGCAACCATGCAGCCAAACGCCTGGAGCAGCGGGGAATCGAGCTTGGCAGCCGCCAACTGGATCAGATCTCCTCTGCGGTAGACAAAGCAGCCGCTAAGGGCAGCAAAGAATCTCTGATTCTTATGAAGGATATGGCATTGATTGTAAGTGTAAAGAACAGGACAGTTGTTACTGCGATGGACGGCAACTCAATGAAAGACAATGTATTCACACAGATAGACAGTGCAGTAATTATATCTTGATATCGGCTGGTCCTTACTGGAGAGCCGACAGTGGCTGCCGACCGACTGACGCGGCCACCGTTCCAGCTGCATCTTTTTAAATTCTTAAGAGTCAGAAGACTCTATAACCGGGAGGACGATTATTAATGTTAAGATCTATGTACTCAGGGGTTTCAGGTATGCGCGGATTTCAGACGAAGCTCGATGTCATTGGTAACAATATTGCGAATGTTAACACCATCGGCTTCAAGTCAGGACGCGTGATGTTCAAGGATATCATGAGCCAGACCGTTTCAGGTGTTACAGCACCGGTTGATGGCGGACAAGGCGGTGTCAATGCCAAGCAGATCGGTCTTGGGGTGTCCATCGGTTCTGTCGACACCATGCATACAGCTGGGAGTGCGATGACTACCAATAATCCTACAGATCTGCGGATCGACGGAGACGGGTTCTTTCTGGTGAAGCTCACGGGTGACCAGGATGTACCGTTCCTGACCCGCGCCGGAGATTTCCATGTGGATGCCAGCCGGAATCTGATTACATCGGATGGTTTACATGTCGTTGACTCCGGAGGCGAAGTCATTCAGCTCGCTGACGATGTTACGGCATTCTCCATCTCCAGTGACGGAACAATTGTGCAGACGATGGCAGACGGCACAACGACAGCTGGCGTTCAGATCGGTATGGGTAAAGTCAGCAATCCCCAGGGGCTTGAGAAGATCGGCGGCAACCTGTACCGTATGTCCTTAAATGCAAATGCTGAAGGCGCTCTGGAACCGACAACTGCCAATGATGCAGAAGTAGGGACAGGCACCATCGTTGCCGGCCAGCTGGAAATGTCCAATGTGGATCTGACCGGCGAGTTCACGGAAATGATTGTTACCCAGCGTGGATTCCAGGCGAATTCGCGGATTATCACCACTTCCGATGAAGTATTGCAGGAAGTGGTTAATCTGAAGCGTTAAGCTTGAACCATAATATGTAACTTGCTGAATAATAACGTTTTGCCTGCAAGCGGAAATGTTATTGCAGTCGTGGGGGAGGAACTCCTCCCCCTATTTAGGTTAGGAGGCCTGTCATGATTTCGGTAACAAGATTGAACGGGGCGGGGATGTGGCTGAATGCCCTGCTGGTTGAAATGGTTGAGGAATCACCGGACACGTACATTACGCTGGTAACCGGCAAAAGGCTGATCGTGCTTGAAAAGGCCGATGAAGTCATTAGCAAGATCAAGGAATATAACAGGGACATAGGCACACACGCTGCCACCATTAAAGTCCAGTCAATGGAGGAGCTTTCATGAAAAAGATGCTGCCATGGCTCATCACGATATTGCTGGCCGTTACACTTATCGTAGTCGCTGCATTCTTGCTGATGGACAGGTTTTTCCCAAGTGACGGGAATGAAGTGAACAAGGCTGTTCAGAACGTGGAGACGAAGAAGATGACTGCTGATGAAATTGTTAAGATGACGGCCGAAATCCAGGATATCAAAACTAATCTCGCCGATCCCGATTACATCCTTTCAGTTGACATCGCGCTTCAATTAGATTCGGCGGCGTCCAAGGAAGAATTCGAAAAAATAAAATCGATTAAAATAACACCGCTGATTATCAAAGCGATTGCCGATGCCAAACCCGAGGAGCTGAATGGGGCCAGCGGCAAAGATCAGTTCAGCAGCAAACTGGTGAACATCATTAATAAAAACCTGACAGAAGGTTCGATTACCCAGATTGAATTCACCAAATTCATAATGGCACCAATGTAGCTGCAGGCGGGTCTATTCTTTGATAGGGGGGTGATTGAATTGGTTGATGTACTATCACAAAACGAAATTGATGCTCTGCTTGCTGCACTTTCATCCGGTGAAATGGATGCCGACGAACTTAAAAAAGAAGAAACCACTAAAAAGATCCGCTCCTATGATTTCAAACGGGCCGTACGCTTCTCCAAAGATCATATCCGCAGCTTAACCCGGATTCATGATAACTTTGCCCGCTATCTTACAACGTACTTTTCGGCCCAGTTGCGCACCTTCGTGCAGATCAATGTCGTTCAAGTAGAGCAGCTCCCTTATGACGAGTTTATCCGCTCCATTCCCAAAATGACGATATTGAATATTTTTGAGGCCGAGCCGCTGGAGGGCCGGATGGTGATGGAGGTGCATCCGAATATTGCTTTTGCCATGCTGGACCGTCTGCTTGGCGGCTTCGGAACAGCACCCTCCAAAATCAATGCGTTAACTGAAATCGAAACGACTATTATGGAGAGGATTTTCAGCAGATGCTTTGAAAGTCTGCAGGAAGCCTGGAAGACGGTGCTTGATATCCATCCCCGGATGGAGGCGCTGGAAACGAATCCGCAGTTTATGCAGATTGTATCGCCCAATGAAACGATTGCCCTGATCTCCCTCAGTACCAAAATAGGAGACACGACGGGGATGATCAACCTCTGTATTCCGCACGTTGTGCTGGAGCCGATTATGTCAAGGCTCTCGGTGCACCAGTGGTTTGTCTCCGAGAAAAAGGTGCGGGATGAGGTAGAGCTCGAGGCCATCCGGGCCAGAGTTCACCGGGCGCAGCTTCCAATCGTGGCTGAGCTGGGCGAATCGAATTTATCCATTGCTGAATTTCTCGGGCTCAGCATCGGCGACGTGATTTCTCTTAACAAGACGGTGGATTCCGGTCTGTCGATTAAGGTGGGAGACAAGCTGAAATTCATTGGAAGTCCGGGGATGATCAAAGAACGTGTGGCTGTGCAAATAGACGAGATTGTCAGCGAAGGGGTTGAAGAGTTTGACGAGTAAAGATTATTTGTCCCAGGAAGAGATAGATGCTCTTCTTAGACAGTCTGCGGAAGGCAATTTGGCTCCTTCACCGAAGACCGTGGATGATTACTTAACACCTTTTGAACAGGATGCACTGGGAGAGATCGGCAATATCACCTTCGGAAGTGCGGCAACCGCACTCTCTACCCTGCTGGGTAAGAAGGTTGACATTACTACCCCTAAGGTATCCATTATTACACGCGGAGAGTTCGAGGAAGCTTTCCCCAAACCTCATGTAGCTGTTCACGTACAGTATGTCGACGGTTTCCAGGGCATCAATTCTCTGGTTATCAAGATCAGGGATGCGCAGGTCATTGCCGACTTGATGCTCGGCGGGGAAGGAGATCCCAAAGACGAGGAACTGAACGAAATTCATATCAGTGCTGTGCAGGAAGCGATGAACCAGATGATGGGCTCGTCCGCTACCTCAATGTCAACGATCTTCAACAGATTCGTCAACATTTCTCCGCCAGGCATTGACATTCTTAACATGTCTAGCGGAGAAGGTGTAGGCAGTCTGCCGGATGATGAGACTCTAATCCAGATTTCCTTCCGCCTCAAGATCGGCGATCTGATTGATTCCACCATCATGCAGCTGCTGCCTGTACAATTCGCCAAGGATATGGTGACCATGCTGCTTGGCGATGTCAGCCAGGCTGACCAGGAAGCGGCCGTCTCCTCTGCGGAAGCAACGCCGACTCCGCCTCCGGCAGCCGCACCAGCGCCTGCACCGGAACCACCGCAGGCGCCGCCTACAGCTCAGCAGCAGATGCCTGCGCCGGAGGCGGGAGGGTACCCGCCGCAATATCCGCCGCAGGGTCAGGGAATGCCGCCTTATCCGGGAATGCCGGAAGGGGGATATTATTATCCTCCGGCAGGGATGCCGGCTTATGGGATGCAGGGCATGCCGCCTTACGGAATGCCGCCGCAAGGCACGCCCTACCCGCAGGCTCAGCCGCAGAATCCGGCACAGGGCCGTAATGTAAATGTACAGCCTGTGCAATTTGCGAATCTGAGTGCAGGGGCTTTTGGCAATATTGACGAAAATAATTTAAATTTATTGATGGACATACCACTGAAGGTAACCGTAGAATTAGGAAGGACCCAGAAGCAGATCAAAGATATTCTGGAAATGTCGCAAGGTTCAATTATTGAACTGGACAAGCTGGCAGGTGAGCCTGTTGACATTCTGGTTAACAACAAGCTCATTGCCAAGGGGGAAGTCGTAGTTATCGACGAAAACTTCGGTGTCCGCGTTACGGATATCGTCAGCCAGTGGGACCGTATACAAAAATTACAATAAGCATACTTAGGGAGGATTTTGTAAAAATGGCTAACCGAATTCTAATCGTGGACGATGCAGCATTTATGAGAATGATGATCCGGGACATTTTGTCGAAGAACGGATTTGAGGTAGTGGGTGAAGCCCAGGACGGTTCACAGGCTATAGAGAAATTTAAGGAACTGCGTCCGGATCTGATCACGATGGATATCACCATGCCTGAAATGGACGGAATCGCCGCCCTTAAGGAAATTAAAAAAGTAGATGCCAATGCCAAAGTCATTATGTGTTCAGCCATGGGTCAGCAGGCTATGGTTATTGATGCAATCCAGGCCGGTGCCAAGGACTTTATTGTGAAGCCTTTCCAGGCAGACCGTGTCATTGAAGCCATCAACAAAACGCTGGGTATATAGGAACGAGGTATGTTATTTGCTTCCGGAACGCTCGGAGACAGTAGTAATGCCCTGCTGAATTTATTAAAGGTTGTTTTTTTTCTGGCAGTCATTGTTATTCTTATCGTGCTGCTGATCCGTTTTCTGGGACGCCGCAATCAGACTCTGATGAGCGGCCGTTCCATCCGCACGCTGGGTGCGCTGGGGCTGGGTCCGAATAAGTCGATTCAGGTCATTGAGCTGGGCGGCAGCCTCTATCTGATCGGAGTAGGCGAGGACATCACCATGATGGACAAGATCACCGATCCGGCAGAGGTGGCGCTGATTATATCCGCCTTTGAAGACCAGGCCTCAGGAACGGACAACTTCATTTCACCGCTTATCGCCAAAATCAAGTCCAAGCTGCGCGGTGAGGTGCCGTCCCAGGAAATTGAGATTCATGAGACTTCGTCTTTCTATGAGACGCTGCAATCCAAGCTTGCCCTGGCGCCAGAGCGCAAGGAGAAGCTGGAGGAACTGCGCAGGGATGAGGATCTCAGGAAAGAGTCGGAGGATTTATGAAAAAAAAGCTGATTCTTTCTTTTCTGTTGCTTGGTATTTTCAGCGTGCTGCTCCTGCATCCGGTTCATGCTGACCCGATTCCTAATATCAATATCTCGGTGGGGGACAACGATGCTTCAAGCGGAGGGACGAGCTCCATCTCTATCCTGCTGCTGGTAACGGTGCTTAGCATTGCTCCTTCATTCCTGGTGCTGATGACCAGCTTCACGCGGATTGTGATCGTACTGGGGTTCGTGAGAACCTCACTGGGTACACAGCAGATGCCTCCGAACCAGGTGCTTGTAGGACTGGCTTTATTCTTAACCCTGTTCATTATGTCGCCGACGCTGGCAACTGTGAACGAGACGGCCTTACAGCCCTATATGAAGGGCACTCTGACCCAGAGCGAGGCACTGAACAAAGCGCAGGAGCCGATTAAGGAGTTTATGTTCAAGCAGACGAATACGAAGGACCTGCTGCTGTTCATGAACTATACCGGCAATAATGCTACAGTGAAGCCCGCCAGCTATAATGATATTCCTTTAACAGTAATGGTACCTGCTTTTGCAATCGGCGAGATGAAAAAGGCGTTTACCATGGGCTTTATGATTTTTATTCCTTTTCTTATTATTGATATTGTGGTGTCCAGCACACTGATGGCCATGGGGATGATGATGCTGCCGCCGGTAATGATATCTTTGCCTTTCAAAATTATGCTCTTTGTGCTGGTGGACGGCTGGTACCTAGTAGTCAAATCACTGCTGCTGAGTTTTAACACCTGACTTGTAAGAGGAGGTACATGGGATGAATGCGGAGTTTATTATCGGCCTGGCCGGCCAAGCCGTATATTTAGTGCTGGAGACCAGCGCCCCCATGCTGATTCTTGGTCTGGTGGTAGGACTGATCGTCAGTATTTTTCAAGCCACAACCCAGATTCAGGAGCAGACCCTGGCGTTTGTTCCCAAAATCGTTGCCGTACTGCTTGCTTTACTGCTGTTCGGTCCGTGGATTATAACGAAGCTGGTGGATTTCACCAGCCAAATTCTGGGCAGTCTCTATATGTATATCGGTTGAGTCTATGAATATAGAGACCCTGGTGCAAAGTTTTCCTGTCTTTCTGTTGATTTTTTGTCGAATTACCGCCTTTTTTGTTGTCGTTCCTGTCTTTTCGTCGCAAAGCGTGCCGACAACGTTCAAAATTGGTTTGTCTTTTTTTGTATCGATGGTCATCTTCAGCTCAGGCAGCATGAATATTACAGTTCCGCAGGATCTGGGGTTTATCCTCCTGATTATCAGGGAGGCATTAATCGGGCTGTTGCTTGGGTTTATCGCCTACCTGATGTTTATGACGATTCAGACTGCGGGCTCTTTTATCGATATTCAGATCGGGTTCGGGATTGCGAACGTCATTGACCCGATGACCGGGGCCTCGGCGCCGATTATCGGTAACTTCAAGTATATGATTGCGCTGCTGCTGTTCCTGAGCATGAATGGCCACCACTACCTGCTGGATGCTATTGTATACAGCTATAAATGGGTGCCGATCGATAATGATCTGTTCCTCAAAATGATCGGCGGAAGCTTGTCAGAGTTTCTGATCCGCACCTTTGCTCAATCCTTTATGCTGGCCTTTCAAATGTCGGCTCCGCTGGTTGCTGCACTGTTCCTGACGGATGTAGGCCTGGCCTTCCTGGCGAGAACGGCTCCGCAATATAATGTGTTTGTCATCGGTGTTCCGCTCAAAATCATTATCGGTCTGGCGCTGCTTCTTATACTGATGCCGGGGATGGCTGCGCTGTTCCAGAATCTCTTCGAGATTATGTTCGAGTCCATGCACAACTTGCTTGGCCTCATTGGGAAGAGTCCTTAGGCTACGGTAAGGAGAGATTGTCTTGGCAAAACAGGCAAGATACAAACTGAACCTTCAGCTGTTCGGGGGAGATAAGACAGAGAAAGCCACTCCAAAGAAACGGCAGGATGCCCGCAAGAAGGGGCAGGTTGCCAAAAGTGCTGAAATGTCAGGCGCAGTGGTCCTCTTCTCGGCGTTGCTGTCACTGAGCGTCTTCGGCGGCTTCATGAAAGAACGGTTTATCAAGCTCTACACAGATGTGTTCCAGAACCGGATGATGCTTGAGGTAACACCGGAGAATATCTCTACGCTGTTTAACCAGTACGGGCTGCAGATCCTCATTCTGCTCGCTCCGCTGCTGGGCATCACCTTCCTGCTGGCGCTCGTGGCTAATTTCGCACAGGTAGGCTTCATGGCTTCAGGCGAAGGAATTACGCCTAAGTTCAGCAAGATCAACCCCATCAAAGGCTTCAAAAATATTTTTTCCATGCGTTCCGTAGTAGAGTTCCTCAAATCTATCTTTAAGCTCATCCTGATTGCCTATCTGGTTTACAGTACGCTTTGGGGACAGAAGGAGAGTTTTGCACGCCTCTCGCATGTCGATGCGGAAGGGGCATACGCCTTCGTTGCGAAGCTGACCATGAGCCTGGGCATCAAGATTGCAGCGGCTCTTTTTATAATGGCTGTACTGGACTATATCTATCAGAAATACGAGCATGAGAAGAGTCTCAAGATGTCCAAGCAGGACATTAAGGATGAGTACAAAAAGATGGAGGGCGACCCCATCATCAAAGGCAAGATCAGGGAACGTCAGCGCAGAATGGCGATGCAGCGGATGATGCAGGAGGTCCCCAAGGCTGATGTTATCATCACGAACCCGACCCATTTTGCAGTCGCCCTGAAGTATGACGGTTCCACAATGGAGGCTCCTCAGATTATAGCCAAGGGCCAGGATTATGTGGCACTCCGCATCAGGGAACTGGCCAAGGAGCATGGTGTTGTAACGATGGAGAATAAGCCGCTGGCACGGGCATTGTTCCAGAGAGCGGAGATCGGTGATGTAGTGCCGGCCGATCTGTTCCAGGCAGTTGCCGAAGTGCTGGCCTATGTATATAAGCTTAAAGGCAAGAGGAGATAAGCCGGGGGAGGTTAAGGACATTGAAAGCTAAAGATCTAACAGTTCTACTGGGCATTATCGGTATTGTGCTTATGATGATTCTGCCCATCCCTGTCTGGCTTTTGGATGTACTGTTAATTGTCAATATCTCGATAGCCCTGACCATTATATTGGTCGCCATGAATACCAGAGATCCGTTGCAGTTCTCAATATTTCCTTCACTGCTCCTGATCACAACGCTGTTCCGCTTAGCGCTGAACCTGTCAACAACCAAGCTGATTCTGGCTGATGGCCATGCCGGGGAGGTCGTAGCGACCTTCGGAAGCTGGATTGCCAGGGGACAGATCGCTATCGGGTTCATTGTCTTTCTGATCCTGGTTGTGGTTCAGTTCATTGTTATCACCAAGGGTTCGGAGCGCGTGGCCGAGGTAGGCGCCCGCTTCACGCTGGATGCGATGCCCGGTAAGCAGATGAGTATTGACGCGGATCTGAATGCGGGGATGATAAATGAGCAGCAGGCACGGGAACGCCGCCGTAATGTCGAACGCGAGGCGGATTTCTTCGGAGCCATGGATGGTGCGAGTAAGTTCGTTAAAGGGGACGCCATTGCCAGTATCATCATCCTCATTATCAACCTGATCGGCGGCTTCATTATCGGTATGACCGTTCATGGTATGTCGTTCCAGACAGCACTCTCAACCTACTCTGTCCTGACTATCGGTGACGGTCTGGTCAGCCAGATTCCGGCCTTGCTGATCTCCACGGCTTCCGGTCTCATCGTTACCCGTGCGGCTTCGGAGGGCAATCTGGCCGAGGATCTGACCGGACAATTGCTGTCCTATCCGAAGCTTCTATACATAGTGGCTGCGACCATTGCGTTTCTGGGGTTCTTTACCCCGATTACGATTATGTCCACGCTTCCTTTGGCGGGGCTGATGGCTTATGCGGCTTACAGTATGGGACAGAAGGCAAGCAGGCAGCAGATTGCCGATGAACAACTGGTCGAGGAGAAGCAGATCGAAGAGGTACGCAGTCCCGAAAGTGTTATTAATCTGCTTACGGTGGACCCGATCGAATTCGAATTTGGTTATGGTCTGATTCCTTTGGCGGATACGGGACAGGGCGGCGATCTGCTCGACCGTATCATCATGATTCGACGGCAATGTGCGCTGGAGATGGGTCTAGTCGTGCCGGTTATTCGCATACGCGACAATATTCAACTAAAACCGAATGAATATGTCATCAAAATTAAAGGAAATAACGTTGGCGGCGGTGAATTATTACTTAATCACTATCTTGCCATGAGCCCTGGTTATGATGACGAGTCGATTAGCGGGATTGAGACTATTGAACCATCCTTCGGGCTGCCTGCCCTATGGATCGATGAGTCGGTGAAGGAGCGGGCTGAGTTATCCGGTTATACCGTGGTCGACCCGCCTTCCGTTGTAGCCACGCATTTGACCGAGCTGATCAAACGGTATGGACACGAATTGCTGGGCCGTCAGGAGACGAAGCAGCTGGTCGACAATCTCAGGGAGAATTACCCTGTACTGGTGGATGAACTGATTCCTTCCATTCTTGCTGTAGGGGATGTTCAGAAGGTGCTGGGCAAGCTGCTGCGGGAGAAAATATCCATCCGCGATCTCGTCACCATTTTCGAGACGCTTGCCGATTACGGCACGTATACCAAGGACCCGGATATTCTGACTGAATATGTGCGGCAATCCCTCTCCAGACAGATTACACAGCAGTTCTCTCAGACGGGAGAGACCCTGCGTGTCATTACCGTAGGTCCCGGACTTGAGAAAAAAATTTCCGAGAGCGTGCAGCAGACGGAGCAAGGCAGCTACTTGGCGCTTGATCCGGTCTCTACCCAAACCGTCTATCAGCGGCTTACGGAGCAGATCAACCGTCTCCTGCAATCCGGCCAGCAGCCGATTGTACTGACCTCTCCAACGATTCGCATGTATCTGCGCCAGGTGATTGAGCGGACCATGCAGGATATCCCGGTGCTGTCCTACAGCGAGCTGGAGCCAAACATTGAAATTCAAAGCGTCGGGGTGGTGAACTTATGAGAGTGAAGCGTTATGTGGTCGATACGATGCCTGACGCCATGCATTCGATCCGCAGCGAGCTTGGAAGCGATGCCGTTATTTTAAGCACCAAAGAAATAAAGGTTGGCGGATTCATGGGCATGTTCACGAAAAAGAAGATCGAGGTTGTAGCTGCTGTGGAGAACGGGGCAAAGGCGGCTGCGCAGGAGAAGATTCCTGCACCGCCAATGAACGTACCGCGAAATGCAGTGCCAGAGGCCTATCAGAAGGCTGCCTCAGCCGCTGCTCCTCCTCTCCCGCCGTCTGTGACGGTAAGGGAGGCGGCAGCCGCCAAGTCGTTTGCCGAGATTGCCGCAGCACTGGCTGATCCGCTGGAGCAGGGCGGAGGTGTCGCTGTGATGCCGCCTTTGACCAAGACTGATCCGCCGGATATGCGCACTGAGGATATTGCAGCAGGCCAGCCGTCTGTACCGCAGCCGGAGGAGAGCCGGAAGAAGCTTGGAGCCATCTATGAATCGCTTGCGGCAGAACAGCCTGAACCTGAGAGTGCCTCTGCGACTGAGAGTGATGTCCTGCGGGAGATCCGGGATATGAAGCAATGGATGGAACGTATCGCACGTTATTCCTCAGGGGCTGCCGAGCTGCCGGATGCGCTGGAATCCTTACGTAGCCGCCTGATTGACCAGGAGACTGACGCTGTTCTCGTAGAGGAATGGATCGGATACGTTCTGGAGCGTTACCGTGAGGAAGGAAGCAGCTGGGGACCGGAGCAATTCGAGGCTGTGCTTAGAGAGCAGATTGACGGTTTTCTGGCGGGACGAATTGCCGGCGGTATTGCCCCGGATACGCGGATTGTATATATTGCCGGGCCGACAGGGGTCGGCAAGACGACAACGATCGCCAAGCTGGCAGCGGAGCAGCTGTTCAAGCAAGGCCGTAAGGTTGGGCTGATTACCTCGGATACTTACCGGATATCGGCCGTTGAACAGCTTAGAACCTACGCCTCCATTCTCAACATGCCGCTGGAGGTTGTGCAATCGCCGGGTGATCTGCAGCGGGCGATGTTCCGGCTGGAGAGCTGTGATCTGGTGTTAATGGATACTGCCGGACGGAATTACCGCAATGAAATCCTGGTGGCTGAACTGCAGAGCCTGCTCGCCAAGGAGCTTAAGAGCGAGACCCTGCTGGTGCTGAGCCTGACCTCCAAGAGTCGTGACATGAAAAAGATTGCAGAGCACTTCGGCAGATACCAGCTGGACAAGGTAGTATTCACTAAGCTGGATGAAACGGGCAGCTATGGCCCGCTGTTCAATGTCTTGAATGATTACCCGCTGAAGCTCTCTTATATTACCAACGGACAAAATGTTCCGGATGATCTTCTTATGGCCACTGGGGAGCAGATTGGCGGCATGCTGCTGGGAACAGGGGGCGGGTGATGGACCAGGCGCAGGCATTAAGGCGGCTGGTCTCCAGCCAGGATACGAGGCAGGCTCCCGGAAGCGGTGCCTCCGCCCGGATCATCACAGTATGCAGCGGGAAGGGGGGCGTCGGGAAGTCGAATTTCACCCTTAACTTCGCGCTTGCGCTGAAGGCCATGGGCCGGAGAGTGCTTTTGTTCGATGCCGATATCGGCATGGCCAATATTGATGTCCTTATGGGAGTCTCCTCCAGATACAATCTGTACCACCTGCTCAAGCGGGAGGCGGAGATCGGACAGATCATTCAACTCGGACCGCAAGCGTTACCCTTCATTGCAGGGGGCTCCGGGATGGACGAGCTGTTCACACTCTCTGAGGCGGATCTGAACTACTTTACCACACAGATTGCAAGCATTGCCGATACCATGGATTTTATCCTGTTTGACACAGGGGCGGGGCTGTCCAAGGAAACGATGAAATTCATCACTTCTGCCGACGACTGCCTGGTGGTGACCACGCCCGAGCCTACCGCAATTACAGATGCGTATGCACTGATGAAGGTTGTTCATAATAGTCATCCGGAGGTCTCGTTCAGGCTGATTGTCAATCAGGCAGGGGATGAACGGGAGGCACGGGCCACCAGTGACAAAATTAGGATGGCAGCCAGCCGCTTCCTGCAGCTAGAGCTTCCCTTCCTCGGTTACATCAGCAGTGACCCGCATGTAGTACAGGCCGTTAAGAAACAAATTCCATTCTCAGTGGCTTTTCCGAACAGTATTGCAGCCAGGGATGTGCAGAGGCTTGCGCAGAGCTATCTGGCTGTGGATTCAGTAGAAACCGCTAAAGTACAAGGCATCAAGGGATTCATCAGCAAGTGGTTGAAACGAAACAGATAATTGTTCTGAATTTGAGGGACAGAGGTGGAAAAGCTATGAGGCCATATAAAGTTCTGGTTGTTGATGATTCTGCATTCATGCGCAAAATCATTTCGGATTTAATAGAGAATGATGCCGACTTTCAAGTCACAGCGACAGCTGCCAACGGACGCGAGGCGATTGAGAAGGTGAACGAGCTTCGTCCGGATCTCGTAACCATGGATGTGGAGATGCCTGAGATGAATGGCCTGGAGGCGCTCAAAAGTATCATGGCCCAGCGTCCGCTCCCGGTAATTATGCTGTCCGGCATCAATGAAGAGGGTATGAAGGAGACGATTCTGGCCTTGGAGTGGGGGGCTTTCGATTTCATCCGAAAGCCGTCCATTTCAAACTCCCAGGATATCATCGCTGTCGGAGAATCCCTCCGGGAGCAGATGAAAGAGGCCATGATGGCGCGTGAGCGCCGTGAAGCCCGCGCTTCCGCCGTCAAGTTGCCTGAGCCTCCTCCTCCCGCTGCCGAACTGCCTGCTCCGCGGGCTGTTGTGGAACCGGTGAGGCGGAAGCTGGAGCCGTCCAAGAAGGAGGCGGATAAAGCGCCGCTTCAGGGCACGGAGAAGCCGAGGGCCAGAGCGCCGCTTGAACCGCCGGCTGACAAACGGAAGCCGGAAGCCCGCACTGAGCCGCCCAATGCAAAGCGGGTGGTCAAGCCTGCACCAGCAGTGCCCAAACCGGCTCCCGACAGGCTCAAAGGCCGCTCCCACCAGGAGGCGCAGGGCAGCGGATGGGCTGGACAACGGGCGGCTGCTGAAATTGCTGCTGGCTCATTCGTGGAGCCTCCTGCAGCAGCAGGAGGCCAGACAAGCGGAAGCCGGAGCGTGCGCAAGCTGGTGGCTGTAGGCTGCTCAACCGGAGGTCCGAGAGCGCTGAAGGCGTTCCTAGAGAACATCCCTGGCGACTTCCCGGCACCGATTGTCATTGTCCAGCATATGCCGCCTAACTTCACCAAGTCGCTGGCCCAGCGCCTGAATACCTTTAGCGCACTGGAAGTCGCTGAAGCGGAACACGGTATGGTTCTCCGGCAGGGAGCGGCGTATATTGCCCCCGGCGGCTATCACCTGACAGTGGTACCTGCGCCTGGCGGCCAATACATGGTAGAGCTTACTAAGGAAGAGGTCCGCAATGGACATCGTCCTTCTGTAGATACACTGTTTGAATCGGTATTGCAGCTTACCTCGCTGGAACGTCATGCCGTCATTATGACGGGGATGGGCAGCGACGGAGCACGGATGATGAAAGCACTCTATGATTCGGGGGTGACATCTACCTTTGCAGAGAGTGAAGAAACCTGTGTGGTTTACGGAATGCCGAGGTCTGCAGTAGAGTTGAAGTGTGTAAGACACATCCTGCCTTTGCAAGAAATTGCTCCAAGGCTGGTACAAGCCGTTAAATAATGGAATAGCGAACTCGAAGGGGAGGTACCCGCTCATGGACATGAACCAATACTTATCCATGTTTATTGATGAGTCAAATGATCATCTTCAGTCTTTGAACGATAGCATGATGGGGCTGGAAGCGAATCCGGAGGATCTGAGTATTGTTCAGGTGATTTTCCGCTCCGCCCATACCTTGAAAGGTATGGCGGCTACAATGGGTTTTGAAGATTTGGCTTCGCTTACGCACCAAATGGAGAATGTGCTCGATCTGGTGCGCAATAACAAACTGCGGATGCAAGACTTCATTTTTGATACCCTGTTCAAAAGTATTGACGCTCTGGAATCCATGGTGGAGGATATTACCGGCGGGGGAGCGGGCAAGGCCGATGTAACAGCCATTGTCTCGTCCCTGCAGGCCATCGTTCGCGGAGAGGTTCCCTCTGCCGGCAATGCTTCTGCTGAAGTCACGGCTGCTGCGTCCGGCAATGCCAGCGCGGCCCAGGTGTTCCTGGATGAATTCCAGTACTCTGTGCTGGAGCAATCCCTTCAGGAAGGCCATCAGGTGCTTTATGTGGATGTGGCGATCCGCAAGGACTGTCAGCTCAAAGCCGTACGTGCCTATATGGTCTTCGACCTTCTGGAGCGTTCAGGAGAAGTCGTGAAATCCTTCCCTTCGGTTCAGGACATAGAACAGGAGAAATTCGATTACGGATTCTCCCTCTACTACATAACCCAAAAGGATGCAAGTGAAATTCAGAAGATGATTCTGAATCTGTCGGAGATTGAAGCGGTCACCGCTGTGGCGCTTGATCAGGAGTCACTTCGCCAAATGGGACAAGACACTGCAGCAGCTACAGCCGAAGCGCCTGCCCCGGCTCCGGTGCAAGAGGCTGCTCCGGCAGCAGCTGGTAATGCTTCCCCTGCGGCTTCTCTGCATCCCAAGGAAGAGAACGGCAAAGCTGCCCCGGCCCGGGCTGGAGGAGCGCCGTCGCCTTCCCGCACCATCCGTGTTGATATTGAGCGGCTGGATGTGCTGATGAATCTGTTCAGCGAGCTGCTGATTGACCGTGTCCGGCTGGAGCAGCTGGCCTCAGAGGTGCAGAACGGTGATCTTACCGAAACGGTCGAACATATGGGCCGGGTGAGCGGAGATTTGCAAAATATAGTCATGAAGCTCCGTATGGTTCCGGTAGATACCGTATTTAACCGGTTCCCGCGGATGATTCGCGATTTGGCGAAGTCGCTGGACAAGAAGGTAGATTTAATCATCACCGGAGCCGATACGGAGCTTGACCGTACGGTGATTGATGAGATTGGCGATCCGCTGGTGCATCTGCTGCGCAATGCAGTGGATCACGGGATTGAATCGATCGCGGACCGGGTTGCTGCCGGAAAGCCGGAGACAGGCACTGTGCAGCTGCGGGCCTTCCACAGCGGCAATCATGTCTTCATTGAGATTGAAGAGGATGGCAAGGGCATCTATCCGAAGAATGTATTGGCCTCTGCCGTCAAAAAGGGTGTGATTACCCAGGAGCAGGCGGGCACGATGACAGATGACGAAGCGTACCAGCTGCTCTTCGCGCCTGGATTCAGTACAGCTGAGGTCATCTCTGACGTATCGGGCCGGGGCGTGGGTCTCGATGTGGTCAAATCCAAAATCTCTTCCCTGGGCGGTAACGTCACCATCTATTCAACACCGGGCAAAGGCACGAATTTCTCCGTTCAGCTTCCGCTGACCCTGTCGATCATTGCAGCGATGCTGGTTCGGCTGGGCTCCGAGAAATATGCCATTCCGCTCTCTTCCATCGTGGAGACTGGAATTGTGAAGCAAGCCCAGATCCGCACCATTCACGGCAACCGGATGCTGGAGTTCCGGGGCAGCCATATTCCGCTGGTCTCCCTGAGCAAGATCTTCTCCATTCCCGACTATGATGAAAGCACGGAAGAGGAGACGGAGATCGTGGTTGTCCGCAAAGGAGAAAGGCTGGTTGCCTTGGCTGTGCAGGACTTCATTGGCCAGAACGAAATCGTAATCAAGAACCTCGGCAAGTATCTGCCTGAGGTACAGGGAATTTCCGGAGCCACGATTCTTGGAGACGGGCAGGTAGCGCTTATTATCGATCCGAATGCTTTTATCAAATAATCAGGTTAGAACAGGGAGGCTCATTCCATGGCTGAAGATATCAAAGTAATTGTATTCAAGCTTGGCACTGAAGAATACGGCATTGAAGTAGAGAAGGTCCAGACGATTGAACGTATGATGCCGATTACCCGCGTACCGAAGACCTATTCCTTCATCAAAGGTGTGATTAATCTGCGCGGCGTCGTGATTCCGGTTATCGATCTGCGCGGACGCTTCGGCATTGAGGAAGCGGAACACACGGATCAGACCCGGATCATTATCGTCAATGTGAATGAGATGGAAGTGGGCTTCATTGTCGATTCAGCCAACGATGTCATTGACTTGAACCGTGACATTATCGATGTACCGCCGGATGTTGTAGGGGGCATCAAGGCGAAGTATCTGGACGGGGTGGCCAAAATTGGGGATGACCGTCTGCTGATTATGCTCAACCTGTCTGAAGTACTGAACAAGAGTGAAATCGTGCAGCTGGAAAGCCTGGAGGGCTAGCCTATGGAGCTATTCAAGAATTTCAAAGACTTCAAAATGGATGTGCTTAAGGAAGTCGGGAATATCGGGGCCGGCAATGCAGCCACCGCCTTGTCCCAGCTGCTCAATAAGCCGATTGACATGGCCGTGCCTAAGGTACAGCTGCTCAGCTTCGAGGAAATCACCGATAAGGTGGGCGGAGCGGAGGAGCTGGTATACGCGGTATTCCTGCGTGTGGAAGGTGAAGCCCCGGGCAACCTGTTCTTCATTCTTACCCCGGAAGCGGCAAGCAACCTGCTCAGCCGGATTGCCGGCATTGAAGTCTCCGGCGGCGGTGAGCTGAGTGAGATGGAATTATCCGCACTAAGCGAGATCGGCAATATTCTGGCCGGTTCTTATCTCTCTTCCCTGGCGGATTTCACCTCCCTGACCATGTATCCGACAGTGCCGGCGCTTGCGATGGATATGGCCGGAGCCATTCTTGGCTACGGGCTGCTGCAGTTCGGTCAGATGGGCGATGATGCGCTGCTGATCGATACGACTTTTTTAGAAGGCCAAAATGAAATTGAAGGACAATTCTTCCTTATTCCCGATCCGGAATCGTTCCCCAAAATATTCAAGGCTTTAGGAGTACCGTTCGACAATGATTGAAGAGCAGAGCATCATTAAAGTAGGTATGGCGGATTTGAACGTAGGCAGCCAGGACAGCCTTATTCGTACGACCGGTCTTGGCTCCTGCGTAGGTCTGACTCTGTTTGATCCCGGTAAAAAGCTGGCGGGGATGGCTCATGTCATGCTGCCTTCGTCAGAGATTGCCCGGGAGGGACAGCTGAATATCGCCAAGTTCGCAGATACTGCTGTGCCTGAGCTTTTAGCCCGCCTGCTGGGGCTGGGGGCGGTTAGAAGCCGGATTGTGGCCAAGATGGCCGGAGGCTCGCAGATGTTTGCTTTTGCCGGAGGGAGTGACACCATGAGGATCGGGCCTCGGAATGTGGAATCCTGCAAGCTTGCTCTTGAGAGCCTTCATATTCCGCTTATCGCGGAGGACACGGGCGGCAATTATGGGCGCACGATAGAAATCTCCTGCAATACCGGAGTCATTTTTATCCGCAGCGTTCAAAAAGGCCCGAAGGAAATTTAGCCATGAGCAGGAAACTATTGCTGAATATTGTGGCCGGACTGATCGGATTTGTACTAACCTTCCTTGCGAACAACGGACAGAACCTGCTGGGTACCAGCCTGATCCGGGGCATGTACGGATTTATTATCTGGTTTGTGCTTGCTTTCTGCCTGAGATGGGTATTGGGTTTTATTATCGGAAAAGAATCCTCAGATCCGGAAGCCGGTTTGTTCGATAACGGAGAGTCTCTTGGCGTGAAGCTTGATATTAGTACACCTGAAGAGGATCAGGAGCTCAAGGACCTGCTCACCCCAAAACGGGAGGCGGTCAGTGAAGAGCCAGGGGGATTCACGCCTTTGCAGCCTCCGAAGCTAGTCTCTATGAAAGATCCTGAAGAATTGGCCAAGGCCGTTCGTCACCTGAAAGAAGAATAAGCGAGTGCTGCGGCGAAAGTCCGTCATCTTGCGCCGCATGTTTGCCCGCTGACTAAACTTTGGGAAGGGTGAAAGCCGTTGAACGAGCGTAAAGCAGCTCAGTCGGAAACAGATATGCTTTGGGAGCAGTGGAAAGAGCACGGCGATCCTGAAGCTAAAAAAAAGCTGATTGAGAGTTATCTCCACATTGTTGATTACGTGTCCAGCCGTCTGGCAGTAGGACTGCCCAAAAACGTCTCCAAGGACGATT
Organism: Paenibacillus sp. FSL H7-0756; assembly: GCF_038006765.1. NCBI lineage: Bacteria > Bacillati > Bacillota > Bacilli > Caryophanales > Paenibacillaceae > Paenibacillus > Paenibacillus sp. FSL H7-0756. The sequence goes on from NZ_JBBOVT010000002.1 coordinate 155,801, forward strand.
TGGCCAGCAACGGCGTCATGGGACTCATTGATGCCATCGAAAAATTCGACTACAAGCGGGGGCTTCAATTCCAGACCTATGCATCGTGGCGGGTACGGGGAGCAATCCTTGATTCTCTGCGGCAAAGTGACTGGGTTCCCAGATCCGTACGCGAAAAAGCGAAAAAAATCGAGGATGCCTACCAGCAGCTGGAGCAGAAGTATTTGAGGTCAGTAACTGATGATGAAATGAGCCAATATCTGAATATTTCGGAAACGGAGTTTCAGACGATGCTGCAGGATGTCGCAGTAATGTCGCTCTGTTCATTGGAAGATCCTATACGCGAAGAAGAATCAGAGACAAGAATGTCCATATTGGTAGATGACAAGGCCAAGAATCCGGACCGTAAAGTGAATGAGTTCTATCTGCGGGATACGCTAACCAAAGGCATCGAGAAACTAACAGTGAAAGAACGGACCGTCGTGTCCCTTTTATATTATGAGGATTTATCTTTAAGCGAGATTGCGGAAGTGATGTCACTGTCTCCTTCGCGAATCTCCCAGCTTCATTCCAAAGCTATTTTGCGGCTAAGAGGAACACTTGAGAAGAACCGGGACCTTCTAATGCAAAATGATTAACCGGGTGACGGTGACAAGGGGGAGCAGAAATTGATCGGTCAATATGTATTGAGCCAATACCTGAGCATTACTTTTTCGGAGGATAAGGGGATCGCTTACCTTCAGTTCACCAAGAAGGATGAGAATTTCACCTGTTCGGTCGAAGACCTTGAGAGCTTCCTGTTCAGTCACAATATTCGTTTCGGTATCCAGCATGATATTGTTCAGCGGATTAGCAGTAACCCGGAAGAATATTTCTGGAACCGGGTGCCTATCGCGATTGGACAGCCTGCTGTCAACGGTAAGGACGGCCGGGTTGTGCTGACCGTTGATATGGAGGAGGACCGCAAGCCTCTGGAGAAAGAGGATGGCAAAGTGGATTACAAAGAGCTGGTCCGGCTGCATAACGTAAGGAAGGGCCAGCTTATTGCCAAGGTTATTCCGGCAGAGAACGGCGTGAGCGGAAAAATGGTAACCGGGGAAGAGCTTCCGTTCCGGGCAGGGAAGGAGGCTCATTTCAAAGTAGGCAAGAATGTGGTGGTGGATCAGGAAGAGACCTCCATGTATTCGGCGATTGACGGATTGGTTACGCTGACAGACAAGGGCAAAATCAATGTATTTCCGGTGTATGAAATCAATGGGGATGTGGATTACAGCACAGGCAATATTGATTTCGTGGGCACGGTGGTCATCCGCGGCAATGTGCTTACCGGCTTCACCGTCAAATCGGCAGGAGATATCCGTGTGGTCGGCGGGGTAGAGGGGGCCGAACTGATATCGGGCGGGTCCATCGAGATTACGGGCGGCATCATCGGATATAATAAAGGCCACGTAAGCGCCGGTAAAAATGTTAAGGTCTCGTTCATCCAGGAGGGCAATGTTGTGGCCGGGGAGGATATTATCGTCTCCCAGAGCATTATGCATTCCAGCATCCGGGCAGGTCATGATGTACTGTGCAACGGGGCCAAAGGCTTAATCGTCGGCGGTATCGTACAGGCAGGTGAGCGCGTGATTGCCCGTACCATCGGCAATACCATGTCTACAGCTACAGCGATTGAAGTGGGCGTTGTTCCCGAGCTGAGAAATGAGATCAACGAACTGCGCCAGGAGCTGCGGCAGCTTCTCGAGAATGAGGACAAGACCAATAAGGCGTTGTATCTGCTTAATCAGCTGGCGAACAATGGGCAGCTATCGCCCGACAAGGTGGCGCTTCGCGTCAAGCTTAATGCCACCAAGCAGTCCCATATGCGTGATGAAAAGAGAATTAAAGAGCGTGTGCTGGAGATCGAGCGCATGCTGGAGGACACCGGCAGAGCTAAGGTTGATGTCGTCAAGACGATCTATGGAGGCTCCAAGATCGTAATCGGCAGATACACGAGGTTCGTCAAGGACCCGACGGAGCGGGTAACCTTCATTTATAGTGAAGGGGATATATCTATCATACCGTACGTTTAATCAGGCGGGCAGCCGTGGCGGCCTGCCATTCCTTGATTCTGAAACCAATGAGCGGAGAAGAGGGATCTTATGAGTCTGAAACCGGTGGAACTGCAAATTGCACTGCCCCGTACCCATGATGCGGGCAAAGTTCAGAACAACCTTCAGCAGCGTCCTGCACTCGACCAGCAGCAATTGGCAGGCCAGAATGTTAAGCATAGCCAGGAAATCTCGCTGCGCAGCACTGAGGTTGACGAGTCTGCCGAATCGGCCCTGCGGGACGGCGGCAATGGGAACGGCTCTGGCAGTCAGCCTCATCCGCGCAAACCGGACAAGCAGGAGAACACCCATGATGCCGAACATCCCTATAAAGGGCACCGTATTGATTTCAGTCTCTGATTGGGACAGGATAACCGCAAATGCAGTTAAGGCATCCTACGAATTAAACGCAGAAGGAGATTACACACTTGGAACCATGGGTATACATCGTGCTGGTAGGCGTAGTTGCTATTGTTTATGCCCTGCGGCTGCCGGCCAGGACGGGTAAGGAAGATTCGGAGAAGAAGAGCCTGAAGGAGACGGAGGCAGCTCTGGAGCTCTACATGGCCGATATCGAACATGAGAACTCCGAGCTGCTGAAGCTGGTGGGCAGCATTAAGACACAGTCACAGAGCAATAAGGCAGCCCTTCAGGAAGAAATCGGTGTACTGCGGGAGCAGGTGGGCGAGCTGCAGAAGAGCCTGCTGCTGATGGATGCGCGTCTGACTGCGGAAGAGAAGGGATTGCTTCAGCTGGCAGCTACCTTCTCTCGGGAAGCTTCGTCCGGCCATGCGGAGAAGCCTCAGGGCACGGAGCAGGCAACTGAGGCAGTATCTCCTGTTAAGCCAAGACCCGTGAGCTCCATTAAGCTGCGGTATCCCCGGCTGTTCGAGCTGCATGAGCAGGGGAAATCGATCGACTCTATCGCTAAGACCGCCGGTCTTCAGCGGGGCGAGGTGCAGCTGATCCTGCAGCTTGCCCAGCAGGAGGAGTCCATATGATGAAGAACCGGTTCTTTATGCTGGGATTAGGGATCGGGCTGATAGCCGGCGCACTGCTGCTGCAGCTGATGATAGCCGGGCGGGCGGCGCCTCTGACCAAAGAAGAGCTGATCCGGCAAGCGGCTAGTCTGAACCTTACCGTTCTAGATCCGGCAGAAGCTGCCGCAACAGCAACGCCGTCCCCGGAGAAAGCGGCCGAGACTGAGGCATCCGGGGCGCCAGCAGCAACACCAGTAACACCAGTAACACCAGCATCTACGCCTGTTGTCCCGCCCAAGCCGGCTGCAGTGCCAAATGCCGCAGCGACTCCGGGCAAGCCTTCTGCTCCTGCGCAGCCGCAGAGCACCGCAGCACCTGTTACCAAAGCTCCGGCTAAGCCTGAAGCGCCTGTGGCTGCGGTGGATGGGGCAATCACTCTCAAGATCCCCACTGGAATTACCCTCGCTCAGACAGCAGATTTACTCGCGGAAGCCGGGGTAATTGAGGACAAGAATAAGTTCCTCAAGACGGCAAACAGCCGTAAGGTGAATACTATCATTCAATACGGCAGCTACAACTTCACCAAGGGAGAGAGCATCAACTCCATTATTGACAAGCTGATTACCGTAAAAAAGTAATCGTTGCATAGGTTGTTTTATTATGATATATTAATTGACGGTGTTAAAACACACGCCGGTTGATTTCGGTAAGGGGTGCTTTCTTCTGAAGAAAGTCTTGCTGAAAGATGACGCGCGGCGGAGGAGACACACAATAAACCAAACTTAGGAGGTGTGTGAAGATGGCAGTAATCTCCATGAAGCAGCTTCTCGAAGCTGGGGTACACTTCGGTCACCAGACTCGTCGTTGGAACCCAAAGATGGATCGTTATATCTTCACTGAAAGAAACGGAATTTACATTATTGACTTGCAAAAAACAGTCAAGAAGGTAGAGGAAGCTTACAACTTTGTAAAGAGCGTCGCTGGCGACAACGGCACAATCCTATTCGTAGGAACAAAGAAGCAGGCTCAGGATTCCGTGAAAGAAGAAGCTGAACGTTCGGGTATGTTCTTCATTAACCAGCGTTGGCTCGGGGGTACCCTGACTAACTTCCAGACCATTCAGAAGCGTATTGACCGCCTGAAGAAACTGGAAGCATGGGAAGAAGACGGTACCTTTGCAGTATTGCCTAAGAAAGAAGTTATCCTTCTCCGCAAAGAGAAAGATCGTCTTGAGAAATTCCTGGGCGGTATCAAGAACATGAAAGGTCTTCCAAGCGCGCTGTTCATCATTGACCCGCGTAAAGAGCGCATTGCAGTGGCAGAAGCTCGCAAATTGGGTATTCCAATCGTAGCTATCGTTGATACTAACTGCGATCCGGATGAAATTGACTACGTAATTCCAGGCAATGACGACGCTATCCGCGCCGTGAAGCTTTTGACTGGTAAGATGGCTGATGCTGTTGTTGAAGCTCATCAGGGTGAAGACACAACTACAGCTTAAGTAGTAACCGGAACATATAAATAAGAACTTAAATGAAAAGGGTGGTTGGCAGGTGGATAACCTCTCACTGCCCTTTTTTTAAAATGCAAGTAAGTATCGCTAGATGTCCCCGCATGACAACGACTATGACCCTGGAGGGAATAACAATGGCAGTAGATGCAAAAGCAGTGAAGGAACTTCGCGAAAGAACAGGGGCAGGAATGCTCGATTGTAAGAAAGCTCTGGAAGAAGCAAACAACGATATCACCAAAGCAGCTGAATTGCTTCGTGAAAAAGGTTTGTCCGCAGCAGCCAACAAAGCAGGTCGTATTGCTACTGAAGGTACTGTAGAATCCTATATCCACGCTGGCGGCCGTATTGGCGTTCTGGTAGAAATCAACTGCGAAACTGACTTCGTAGGCAAAACGGATTCCTTCAGAGAATTCGCACGCGATATCGCTATGCAAATCGCAGCAGCGAACCCGCTGTATGTCCGTCGTGAAGAAGTACCTTCTGCAGACGTAGAGAAGGAAAAAGAAATTCTTAAGGCACAAGCGCTGAACGAAGGCAAGCCTGAGAAGATCGTTGAAAAAATGGTGGAAGGCCGCATCAGCAAGTTCTATGAAGAATATTGCCTGATGGAGCAATCCTTCGTTAAAGACCCGGACAAGACAATCTCCCAGCTGCTGAATGAAAAAATCAGCACCATTGGCGAAAACATCACGATCCGCCGCTTCGTTCGTTTCGAACTGGGTGAAGGTCTTGAGAAGAAAGTCGATAACTTCGTAGAAGAAGTTATGGCACAAGTAAAACAATAATAACTGCAGGTCATTGAATAAGAACTGAATACAGGCAAGCATCAAAAGAGCGGAACACATACAAGTAGTGTTCCGTCTTTTGTAGAAAGTGAGGGTATATAATTGGAACAACCGGTATTTAAGAGAGTAGTCCTTAAGGTAAGCGGTGAATCGCTCGCCGGACAGAATGGCTATGGCATCGATGCCGATACGATCATCTCTATTGCAGAGCAGGTCAAGGAAGTCGTGGAGCTTGGAGTTCAGGTTGCGATTGTATGCGGCGGTGGCAACATCTGGCGCGGAATCGCCGGAAGTGCAAGCGGTATTGACCGGGCAACGGCCGATTATATGGGAATGCTGGCAACAGTGATGAACTCGCTGGCATTGCAGGACGCTCTGGAGCAGATTGATGTCCCTACCCGGGTTCAGACCTCTATCGCCATGCAGCAGATTGCTGAGCCCTATATCCGCCGCCGGGCCATCCGGCATCTGGAGAAGGGCCGCGTAGTTATTTTTGCCGCAGGGACAGGGAATCCGTTCTTCTCGACCGATACTACGGCAGCGCTTAGAGCAGCCGAGATTGAAGCCGAGGTTATCCTCATGGCCAAGAATAAGGTAGACGGAGTCTACTCAGCAGATCCGTTCAAGGACAGCACAGCCGTTAAATACGAGCAGCTGACTTACATGGATATTCTGAACAAAAACCTGGGAGTTATGGATTCTACCGCTTCCTCACTCTGCATGGATAATAATATACCGCTCATTGTGTTTGCTATTACAGAGCAAGGCAATATTAAGCGCGTCGTTCTCGGCGAAAAGATCGGGACGATCGTTAAAGGGAGTGTAAATTAAATGCCACAATCGGTTAAGAAGAATGCTGAAGAGCGTATGGAAAAAGCGATTCTCTCGCTGAAACGCGACTTGGCAACACTGCGGGCAGGACGCGCTTCGACGTCGCTGCTGGATCGCATCCAGGTTGAGTATTACGGTGCTCCAACTCCGATCAATCAGCTGGCTAACATCAGCACACCGGATTCCCGGACGTTGCTGATCCAGCCGTGGGACAAAACCTCAATGTCAGACATCGAAAAGGCGATTATGAAATCCGACATCGGGATTACACCAGCCAATGATGGTACGATCATCCGCCTGTCGATTCCTCCGCTTACCGAAGAACGCCGCACTGAGCTGGTGAAATTCACCAAGAAGTTCGGTGAAGAAGCTAAGGTAGCGATCCGCAACATCCGCCGCGATGCCAACGATGACATCAAGAAGATGGAGAAGAACGGCATTTCAGAAGATGAATCCCATGGACATCAGGAAGATATCCAGAAATCAACGGATAAGTTCATAGCTGAAGTCGACAAAGTGCTCTTGTCCAAAGAAAAAGAGATTATGGAAGTATAACGAAATTCATGAGACTTCAGGCCCCTCCGTTAATGGTGGGGTTTGTCTCTTTCTGATAAGAGCTTGGAGGAAACGGAAATGATCAAACGGATTCAAGAATGGCTGAGCCGTAAAGACAGGCAGGAGCCAGTCGAGATTTCACCGGATAATATTCCCCGGCACGTAGCGATAATTATGGATGGCAACGGGCGCTGGGCGAAACGGCGCGGTATGCCCCGGGTTGTGGGCCATCAGAACGGGATGAAGGCAGTCAAACGTGCTACGATTGCAGCGAATGACCTCGGAGTAGAATTTTTGACGCTGTACGCTTTCTCTACGGAGAATTGGAGCCGGCCGAAGGATGAAGTGGATTTCCTGATGCGTCTCCCCGTTGAATTCCTGGCGATTGAACTGGACGAATTAATTGAAAAGAATGTACAGGTTCGCGTAATGGGTGATACCGACTCGCTGCCTTCCCATACGCGCAAGGCGATGGAAGAAGCGGTGGCCCGCACACAGAGTAATACTGGACTTATTTTGAATTTTGCACTCAACTATGGCGGGCGCAAAGAGATAGAGAACTGTATGCGCGACTTGGGCAAGGATATCCAGGCAGGAATCCTGTCACCTGAAGAAATTACTTCAGAGCTGATTGACAGCAGAATGTTGTCCAGCGGCTTGCCTGATCCTGACCTGCTGATTCGTACCAGCGGAGAGATGCGGCTCAGTAATTTTATGCTGTGGCAAATCGCATACAGTGAATTTTGGTTTACGGATGCATACTGGCCGGAATTCGACAAGGCGCATCTGATGCAGGCTGTGGCTGAATATCAGCGCCGCACACGCCGTTATGGTGGATTGAAGTAGCCTGATGGGAGAGGGATTCTTTGAAGCAGCGATTGATTACCGGAATTGTTGCCGGAGCCTTGTTTTTAGGGTTATGCTATTGGGGCGGCTGGCCGTATCAGCTGATGCTGACTGCCATGGCCCTCATCGGCTATTATGAATTTGTGAAAATGACAGGTACAGCAACCTTCGGGCTGACGGCTGTATTTGGTTATGCCTCTGTTGTAGGCTTTATGATTCCTTGGGACCTCCTGGAAATGAAAAAGTTATTCTCCTGGGAACAGGGGATATGGCTGGTGTTGCTGCTGTTCCTGCTGGTCACTGTGTTCAGTAAGAATAAGCTGGATATCAAAATCACCGCGATGATGTTCACTGGCATTGTTTACATAGGAATGGGGTTCTCGTATATGGGAGTCGCCCGCGGTGCGGGAGATGGCCATGGCCTCTTCTGGACGATCCTGCTGCTGTGCTGTATATGGGGCAGTGATGCCGGAGCCTATTTTGTCGGCAGAAGCTTCGGGAAGAACAAGCTGTGGCCTGCAATCAGTCCTAATAAGACTATAGAGGGCGCGCTTGGCGGAGTATTGATTTCTGCTGTCATATCGATTGTGTTTGCTTTACTGGTTCCTGATCTGCTGACTATCGGACGCGCGCTGCTGATTGGAATTGCCTGCGCTGTGCTGGGTCAGCTTGGAGATCTTGTACAATCTGCCTATAAACGGGTGTACGGTATTAAGGATTCAGGCTCACTTCTGCCGGGTCACGGTGGCATCCTGGACCGCTGCGACAGCTGGATCATCGTATTTCCTTTCGTACATATCGTAATGCTGATGCCTTACTATTAACGACAGGGAGAAGGAAAGCAACTGTGAAAAGAATTAGTATTCTCGGCTCCACGGGTTCCATCGGTACCCAGACGCTGGATGTGGTAGCTATGCATCCGGAAGCTTTTGAAGTCGATGGACTGGCGGCGGGAAGTAATACTTCACTGCTGCTGGAACAGGTCCGCCGTTTCAAGCCTCGCCGTGTATCGGTATCGACGCAGGAGCTTGCAGAGGAGATCAGATCCAGTCTGCCTGCCGGTGTAGAGCTGTATAGCGGAAGTGAAGGTCTGGTGGAGATTGCTGCCGGAGGCGATGCACAGACGGTCGTAACTGCGCTTGTAGGCAGTGTAGGACTTCAGTCTACGCTGGCGGCAATTGAAGCCGGCAGACATATTGGACTGGCTAATAAGGAGACACTGGTGACCGCCGGACATCTGGTTACAGAACTGGCTGGACGCAAAGGCGTGAAGCTGCTGCCAGTAGACAGCGAGCATTCAGCAATTTTTCAATGCTTAAATGGCGAGAACCGTAATGATGTAGCTTCAATTACCATTACAGCCTCGGGTGGCTCGTTCCGTGATTATAAGCGTGAACAGCTTACGAATGTAACGGTAGCGGACGCACTGCGTCACCCCAATTGGAGCATGGGGGCCAAGATTACTATTGACTCGGCAACCATGGTTAACAAAGGCCTGGAGGTTATTGAAGCCCACCATTTGTTCGCCCTTCCGTATGAGCAGATTAATGTGGTGCTGCATCCGGAGAGCATCATTCACTCGTATGTGGAGTTCTGTGACAGCAGCATTATTGCTCAGCTTGGAACTCCTGATATGCGGGTTCCCATTCAATATGCGCTCACCTATCCCGACCGCTGGCCTTCTCCTGCGAAGCGTTTGTCTCTGGCTCAGGTAGCCAGCCTGACCTTCCGGGAGATGGATTATGAGCGCTATCCGGCGCTGAAGATGGCCATTGACTGCGGCATAGCGGGCGGCACATTCACAACAGCCTTCAATGCAGCCAATGAGGTCGCCGTGGCCCGCTTCCTGCGCGGTGAGATTCCCTTCCTGCGGATTGATGAGATTATTGATGAAGTGCTTCAGCGTCATCAGAATGAGGCGAACCCTGGTCTGGAACAGATTCACAGGAGCGATATAGCTTCCCGGGAGCTTGCGGCTATCCTGTAAAGGGATAAGAGGCCTTTGGAAACGGTGAATATGGCTGTACCCTGAAAAATAGGTGTGGACTGTTGATTCTCTTGTGCCCTGCCTTGGAATAATGATAAATTAAGAGGACATACTTCGGTCTTACACCTAAAGGGGGAATGTTGCGCTATGGAGATGGTAAGAGTTGTTTTTTTAACGGTGTTTATGTTCTTTGTTCTGGTGACTGTCCATGAATGGGGACATTATTATTTTGCCAAACGCGCCGGAATTCTTGTACGGGAATTTGCGATCGGTTTCGGTCCGAAACTGTTCTCTTATAAACGCGGTGAAACCCAGTTCACGCTTCGTCTGCTGCCCTTCGGGGGATACGCCCGTATGGCCGGCGAAGACCCGGAGATGGTTGAGATCGGCCCTGGGCAGACCATTGCTGTCCGGCTGGGCCAGGACAACAAGGTGAAGAATATTTACCTTGATTCCCTGGATACGCGCAGAAATGTTATACGCGGCGAAGCGCAGTTCACGGATCTGGAGAATGATCTGAAAATCCGCCTTGATGTAGATGGTGAAGTGACCACCTATGATGTGAATCCGCAGGCGATGATGATCAAGGGCACCCAGCAGACACAAATCGCGCCTAAGGACCGCCAGTTCGGGAGCAAAACCGTCGGCCAGCGAGCGATAGCCATCCTGGCCGGTCCGGTGATGAACTTCATTCTGGCGTTTGTGCTATTTGCACTTCATCTGCAGATGGCCGGTATTCCGGTGGAGAACCCGACCTATGTGAAGATCGGTGACGTCAGCTTAGGAATGCCTGCGCAGGAAGCTGGCCTTCAGAAGGGTGATATTGTCGTCACTGTGGACGGGCAGGCCATCGGCGGAGATTATCAGAAGATGATCAAGCTGACCTCGGCCTCCAAAGGCAAAGAAATGAACTGGACGCTAAAACGTGGTGAAGAGACCTTCAGTGTGACCATGGTTCCCCGCGGAATGGAAGGGGAGCAAGGCGGCAAGGTTGGAATTACGCCGGAGCTGCCTACCCGAAAGGCCGGAGTGGGTGAGACGATTACCAAGTCAAGCAAAGCTATGGTGGACACCACGGAGTTAATTTTTGTCGGCTTCAAACAGCTGATCAACAAATTTAATATGGATGATATTTCCGGGCCGGTAGGCACGTTCCAGTTGACAGGGCAGATTGCCCAGCAGGGGATTCAGTATCTGACGTACTGGGCGGCTATTCTCAGCTTGTACTTAGGGATCTTTAATCTGCTGCCGATTCCTGCCTTGGATGGCAGCCGGCTGGTGTTCCTTGGTGTTGAGGCACTGCGCGGCAAGCCGGTGGACCCGAGCAGGGAAGGCATGGTCCACTTTGTAGGCTTTGCCCTGCTGTTCCTGGTGATGATCGCTGTTACGTATAATGATATTTTACGCCTCATAAGCGGCTGACGGATGTCATATCATTTTTATCCCGTGATGCATTTGATTGGGCTTCATAGCTAATGTGCAATCTGAGGGGCGAATAATAGGAGGATTTCTTCACATGGCCAAAGACAAGCAGTTCGTTACAGAGATCACGCCGCAGGGCGAGGATTTCTCACGCTGGTATATCGATGTTATCAAAAAAGCGGACCTGATGGATTATTCACCGGTCCGCGGCTGTATCGTATTCAAACCGGACGGCTACGAGATCTGGGAGCATATCCAGGAGGAAATGAACCGCCGCCTGAAGGCCACCGGTCACCGGAACGCTTACTTCCCGCTATTCATTCCCGAGAGCTTTTTCCAGAAGGAGAAGGAACATGTGGAGGGCTTCAACCCGGAGCTGCCTTGGGTCACTGAGGCCGGAGGCGATGTGCTGGAAGAACGACTGGCGATCCGTCCTACATCCGAGACGATGTTCGGGCATATGTATTCTAAATGGATTCAGTCTTACCGTGACCTTCCGGTGCTGATCAACCAATGGGCGAACGTAGTCCGCTGGGAGAAACGTACTCTGCCGTTCATCCGCACGACTGAATTCCTCTGGCAGGAAGGCCATACCGCGCATGAGAATGAGACGGAAGCACGCGAAGAAACGATGAAGATGCTTGATAACTACCGCGACTTCGTGGAGACTTTTCTGGCGATTCCGGTAGTGACCGGACAGAAGACGCCATCCGAGCGGTTCGCCGGTGCGGTGGATACGTATTCCATTGAAGCGATGATGAAGGATGGACGGGCGGTTCAAGCCGCTACCTCACATTACCTGGGCACCAAGTTCGCGGTTGCTTTTGATATCCAATACCTGAACCGGGAGAATGTACTGGAACACGCACATACCACCTCATGGGGCTCTACCACACGCCTGATCGGTTCCCTCATCATGGTGCATGGTGACGACCGTGGACTGGCTCTGCCGCCGAAGGTAGCGCCTACACAGGTCATTATGATTCCAATCGGACCGCCTAAGACCCGCGAAGCTGTCATCGGACGTACCGATGAACTGTTTGGTGAACTCAAGAGTGCCGGAATCCGTGTGCGTGTAGATGACCGTGCCGATGTAACCCCGGGCTGGAAGTTCAATGAATATGAAATGCGCGGCGTTCCTGTCCGTCTGGAGCTTGGACCGCGTGATATGGAGAATGGAGTCTGTGTGCTCGTATCCCGGATCAGCGGCGAGAAGAAGGTCATTCAGCAGGAGAACCTGGTTGAAGAAGTGAATGCTATGCTGGAACAGGTCCACCAGGAAATGTACGAGCGGGCACTGAAATTCCGCGAGGATCATTTCTATTCCGTAGATACGCTTGAGCAAATGAAGGATTCTATGGAGGAGAAACGCGGTTTTGCGCTTGCAGGCTGGTGTGGCTCTGAGGAATGTGAGACCAAGGTCAAGGAAGAGACCGGTGCAGGCAGCCGTAATATTCCGTTCCACCCGTCAGAAACGAAAGAGACCTGTATTTGCTGCGGCAAACCTGCTCAGCACACGGTTGTATTTGCCAAAGCGTATTAATCGGCAGACTTATATTTGTTAATTTTTATATCAGCTTCTGGCGAGAGGAGTCGGCGGGCCGCAAGTACCCAATGCTTTTTAAGCCGGAGGCTTTTTCTTACAATAGAGTGAGTGATTACATTAGAATGACGCCGGAGTCTTACGCCAATTATTGCCGAGTTAGGTGGGGAATGCATGGAGCATAACGTGGAGAGAAGAAAGAGATTTGAGCTGTTGATGAAGCAGGGGGAGATTCCGCCTGCCATGATTGATCCTTATTTTGTAGACGGACAGATTGAACGGGTGGAGATTAGCCGCGGCAACCATGACTGGCATATCGTGATTGCGAAGACAACCCTAATTCCCGCCCAGACCTACAGGGCCTTTATCCTAAGAATGCGTGAGAAGCTGCAGCATATTGCCAAGGTCAGCTTCTTGTTCCTATATGATGATACTGTAAGCAGAGCTGATATTGTGCAGGAGTACTGGGGCATGTTCCTGGAGTGGGTCCAGCGTGAGATTCCTTCCGTCAACGGTTGGCTGACGCGTTCCAGTCAGGAGCTGCGGGACGGTACGCTCATCCTTAGCCTGAATGATTCGATGTCACTTGAGCTGGCCCGCAAGAAGGGTATCGAAGCCGCCATTATTAAATATTATGATAAATATTTCGCACTTCCCCTCAAGGTCAAGCTGCAAATGGCCGAGGACGAGAGTAAGAGCAAGGCGGATGCCTATGAGGAATTCCAGCAAAAGCTCCAGCAGGAGCAGCGTGAGCTGGTAGAGCTGATGATGATGAATAGCGAGCCGGACGAGCCTGAAGAAGCCGGGGACCCAAATGAGGTCATTAAGCTTCAGGTAGGGAATGACATCAAAGAGCAGGCCGTCTCCATTCTGGAGATTCAGGATGAAGAGAAGAAGATTACAATCCAGGGGACGATCTTCGGGCTGGACCGCAAGGAGCTGCGTAACGGAAATACGCTGTTCACCTTCTGCATCACAGACTTTACAGATTCCCTGCAGATGAAGATGTTCGCCAAGACCAAGGAAGAGCTGAAGATCATGGGTCAGCTGGCTAACGGCAAATGGGTCCGTGCGCGCGGTAAAGTGGAATATGACCGGTTCATGCAGATTCCCGAGCTGGTGATGATTCCTTCGGATCTGACCGAGGTATCGGCGCCCCCTGCCCGTAAGGACAATGCCAAGGAGAAACGTGTGGAGTTCCACTTGCATACGACTATGAGCACGATGGATGCGGTAGCACCGATTGATGCCTATGTCAAAACAGCTGCGAAGTGGGGCCACCCGGCGCTTGCAGTAACCGACCACGGCAATGTTCAGAGCTTCCCGGATGCGAACCACGCCGCCCATAAGCATAAGCTCAAGATGCTTTACGGTGTGGAGGCCAATGTAGTCAATGATGCGGTCAATATCGTGGAGAATGCGCAGCCGCTGGAGCTCAAGACTGCAACCTATGTTGTCTTCGACATCGAGACCACGGGGCTGTCCATTACACGCAACAACATCACGGAGCTTGCTGCGATCAAGATGTGCGAAGGCAAAGAGCTGGACCGTTACACCACCTTCGTTAATCCGCATGAGAAAATCCCCTACCACATCCAGCAATTAACGAACATTACGGATGAAATGGTCAAAGATGCCCCGGATTTGGAACCGGTACTGAGGGAATTTGTGGAGTTCGTAGGAGACAGCATTCTCGTTGCGCACAATGCGCGGTTCGATATGGGCTTCATTCAAGCTTCTCTGAAGAAGCTGGGTCAGCCGGAGCTGCCGAATCCTTCACTGGATACGCTGGAGCTGGCGCGTCTGCTCTTCCCGAGCATGAAGAACCACCGGCTCAATACGCTTGCTGACAAGTACAAGGTATTGCTGGAGAGCCATCACCGTGCGGTGGATGATACGATTGCATTGGGCGGGATTCTGAACGGTCTCTTAGCCGATGCTGAGAAGATGAAGGGCTTGACCCGGCTGGACCGGCTGAATGATTATGTAGGCAATGACCTGTCGAATGTTCGGCCGTTTCACTGCGGCATCTATGCACTGAATCCGACTGGCAAAAAGAACCTCTATAAGCTGATTTCAATGTCTCATACCGAGTACTACAAGCGCGTACCCTGCATTCCCAAATCGAAGCTTGAAGAGCATCGTGACGGACTGCTCGTCATATCCGGCTGTGAGCGGGGCGAGTTCTTCGAGGCTGTGCTGAATAAGACCGTGGAAGAGGCGATTGAGGTTGCCCAGTTCTATGATGTTCTGGAAATCCAGCCGCTGACTATGTACATGCATCTGGTGGATAAAGGATTCGTAGCGAGTCCAGAGGACCTGCGGAGTGTTGTACGCAAAATCTGTGAGATCGGTGAGCAGATGAATAAGCCTGTGATTGCCACGGGGAATGTGCACTATCTGGAGCCGCGCGATAAGCTGTTCCGCGATATTACAATCCACGGGATTACCGGGTTCAGTCCGCTGAAGGACCAGAACAAGCCGGACGCCCACTTCCGTACAACCGATGAGATGCTTGCTGAGTTCGAATACCTGGGTGCAGCCAAAGCGAAGGAAGTTGTGGTCACGAATACGGTTGAGCTGGCTGAGCGGTTCGAGGAATACGACCTGTTCCCAAGCGATCTCTTCACGCCTATTATTGAAGGGGCAGATGATGAGATCCGCAATACCTGCTATGACACAGCCAAATCGATCTACGGCGAAGAGCTGCCGGAGGTTGTGGTTGCCCGTCTGGAGAAGGAGCTTGCCCCGATTATTAAATACGGTTTCTCCGCTAACTATCTGATCTCGGAACGGCTTGTCAAAAAGTCGAACCAGGACGGTTATCTCGTCGGTTCCCGTGGCTCGGTAGGCTCGTCTGTAGTGGCAACATTCCTTGGAATCTCGGAGGTTAACCCGCTTCCGGCTCATTATATTTGTACCAATTCGGAATGCCGGCACAGCGAATGGTTCCTGGACGGAAGTGTGCCAAGCGGCTTCGACCTGCCGGATAAGGACTGTCCGGATTGCGGCGGCAAGCTTAAGGGAGAAGGCCAGGATATTCCATTTGAGACCTTCCTGGGCTTCAAAGGGGACAAGGTTCCCGATATCGACCTTAACTTCTCCGGGGAGTATCAGCCGAATGCTCATAACTTTACCAAAACGATGTTCGGTCCTGATAATGTATTCCGTGCGGGAACCATCGGTACGGTGGCGGAGAAGACCGCCTTCGGCTTCACCAAGAAATATGAAGAGCATCACCAGAAGCGCTGGCGCGGCGCGGAGGTTGGACGGCTTGCCGCCGGCTGTACCGGTGTGAAGCGCAGTACGGGGCAGCATCCCGGCGGTATCGTTGTTTTGCCGGACTACATGGAGATCGAAGATATCACTCCAGTGCAGTTCCCGGCAGATGACGTTACAGCCGAGTGGAAGACCACTCACTTTGACTATCACGCCTTCGATGCCAACCTGCTCAAGCTCGATATCCTCGGCCACGATGATCCGACCATGATGCGCATGCTGCAGGATCTGACTGGTGTGGACCCGACGACTATTCCAATGAATGATCCCAAGGTGATGAGCATGTTTAACTCCACAGATGCGCTGGGAGTAAGGCCGGATCAGATCCGGACTCCGGTAGCAACTTATGGGGTGCCGGAGATGGGGACGAAGTTCGTCCGCCAGATGCTTGTGGAAGCGAAGCCGTCCAGCTTTGCCGACTTGCTGCAGATTTCCGGGCTGTCCCATGGAACCGGCGTGTGGCTGGGGAATGCCCAGGAGCTGATCAAGAACAATACCTGCAACATTAAGACGGTAATCGGCTGCCGTGATGATATTATGCTCTATCTGATCTATAAGGCGGGCATGGATGCCAGTCTGGCCTTCAAAATTACGGAGAGCGTGCGTAAAGGGAAGGGACTGCCGCCGGAGTGGATTGAGGAGATGAAGAATTGCAAGGTGCCGCAGTGGTACATCGATTCCTGTCTCAAAATCCAGTACATGTTCCCGAAGGCCCATGCCGCGGCTTATGTTATTTCAGCGGTGCGCACAGCCTTCTTCAAGCTGTATCATCCGATAGAATACTATGCGACTTACTTCTCGGTCCGCGCGGCCGATTTCGATATCGAACTGTGCTGCAAAGGCTACGAAGCCATTGCGCGCCAGCTGGTAGAGATCGAAGCCAAGGGCTTCCAGGCGCTGCCTAAGGAAAAAGCCATGCTTCCGGTCCTGGAGATGGCCCTGGAGATGACCGCACGCGGCTTCACCTTCAAGAACATTGATCTGTACCGCTCGGATGCTACCAAATTCACAGTGGATGGCACCAGCCTGACCCCTCCATTCTCCTCGCTTGCGGGAATCGGGGATAATGCTGCGATTAATATCGCCGCTGCCAAGGACGCAGGAGAATTCCTCTCCATTGAGGATTTTCAGCAGAAATCCAAGGCCAGTAAAACGGTGATTGAGCTGCTCACGGGAATGGGCTGCTTCCGGGGATTGCCGGAGAGCAACCAGCTTTCACTGTTCTGACAATCGGCTCAAGTGATAGCATATACAGTCCTTTAATGTCCTCATAGAAAGGGGAGTCAAGGGCTGGTACTTGTCAGTGCTGCCTCACTATGGTATAATTTTTTTGGTAATAATGAGATAAGTCCGTTGTGTAAAGAGTGGGGAAACCCACTCTTTATCTTTGGTATATAGCAAAAGACAAGTTCGTGGAGGTAATCTTCTTTTGAGCACACCCAAATCCAAAATTAAACAAACGGTAGAGCAGCTGCTCGGGTCCTATCTCGAGGACAATGGTTTCGAACTGGTGGATGTTGAATACGTGAAGGAAGGCTCCAACTGGTTTCTGCGCGTATTCGTAGACAAAGAGGGCGGCATCGATATCGATGACTGCGGCACCATCAGCGAATATATCAGCCAGAAGCTGGATGAGAATGATCCGTTCTCCGAAGCGTATTTCCTTGAAGTCTCCTCGCCGGGAGCTGAGCGTCCGCTCAAGAAAGCTGCGGATGTCGCCAAGGCGGTAGGCAAAGACGTATATGTAACGGTCTATGAGCCGATTCAAGGACTCAAAGAATTCGAAGGCCGTTTGCTATCATTCGAGAACGAGGAACTGCTCATCTCCGCGGGCAAAAAAGAACATGTGGTACCTTACGCCAAGGTCGCCAGTGCGAGATTGGCCATTATTTTTTAACGTCTTGAAAGGGGGACCGGAATTTCATGAGTATGGAGTTTATTGAAGCTATGAATGAACTGGAAAGGGAGAAAGGCATCAGCAAGGATGTGCTGTTCGAAGCCATCGAAGCGGCGCTGATCTCCAGCTATAAACGCAATTTCAATGCGGCGCAGAATGTGCGTGTGGATATGAACCGCAACACAGGCGTAATCAAGGTATTTGCCCGCAAACTGATTGTGGAGGAGGTTCTCGATGCACGTACCGAGATCTCGCTCCTGGCTGCCCGGGAGATCAACCCGCATTTCCAGCTGGAGGATATCGCCGAGCAGGAAGTCACGCCGCGTGATTTCGGCCGCATTGCCGCCCAGACTGCGAAGCAGGTGGTTACCCAGCGTATCCGCGAAGCGGAACGCGGCCTGATCTATAACGCTTTTATCGACAAGGAAGATGATATTGTAACCGGCCTTGTACAGCGTCAGGATATGCGGAACATCTATGTGGATCTTGGCAAAATCGAGGCGGTTCTTCCGCTAAGCGAGCTGATGCCTGGAGAGAAGTTCAAGCAGAGCGAGCGTATCAAAGCTTATATCACTAAGGTGGAGAACACGACCAAAGGGCCGCAAATTATGCTGTCCCGCAGTCATCCGGGTCTGCTGAAGCGTCTGTTCGAGCTGGAAGTGCCGGAGATTTTTGACGGGGTGGTGGAGATTCGTTCCGTTGCCCGCGAAGCCGGCTTCCGCTCTAAGATCGCCGTGTTCTCGCGCAATCCCGAAGTGGACCCGGTGGGCTCCTGCGTAGGGCCGAGAGGCACACGTGTACAGACCATCGTTACTGAGCTTCGCGGTGAGAAAATTGATATCGTCAGATATTCCGAACTGGTGCAGGAGTACGTAGCCAATGCGCTTAGCCCGTCCAAGGTGCTTGAGGTTCAAGTCTTTGAACCTGAGAAAATGGCCCGCGTCATTGTTCCTGACTATCAGCTGTCGCTGGCTATTGGCATCAAGGGGCAGAACGCCCGTCTTGCCGCCAAGCTGACCGGCTGGAAGATCGATATCAAGAGCGAGACTCAGGCGGAGCAGGAATACGGCAGACCCAGATCGTCCAATGATGAAATGCATCAGGATTCCGTCTCCATCGATTAATGAATGCTGACTGACGGGAGGTGCTTTGTTATGAAGCAAAGAAAGGTGCCGCTGCGTAAATGCGTTGCCAGCCAGGAGATGATGCCCAAGAAAGAGCTGATTCGCGTGGTGAGAACGCCTGAAGGCGAGGTGCTGATCGACCTGACAGGCAAGAAGTCGGGCCGTGGCGCTTATATTTGCGGTAAACTGGAATACTTTAAGCTAGCACAGAAGACCAAAGCACTTGACCGGGCATTGAAATGCCAGGTCAGTCCTGAAATCTATGCCCAGCTTGCCCGGGATTTTGCATCCGTGGAGGAGCAGTTTTTGGCAGCGAAGGATAGTGAGGACAATGAGTAAGACACTTTCTTATTTAGGGCTTGCGATGAGAGCAGGCAAGATTGTCACCGGCGATGAGGCTGTGCTTAAGGCAGTACGGTCTTCAGAGGCGAAGCTGGTCGTCCTGGCAGGTGACGCTTCAGATAATACCCAGAAGAAGTTCCGCGATAAATGCGGGACCTACGATATTCCACTAGTAATCGCATTTCACCGGGATGAACTCGGTGCAAGTATTGGTAAAGACCAGCGCGTTGTGCTGGCCGTTACGGATAAAGGATTCGCGGAAATGATCTCCAGAACGCTTGGAGATACTGTCGGAGGTGGAGTTATTGACTAAAGAAGATAATAAGGATAAGCTGCGCGTATACGAATATGCAAAGTCTTTGAACATGAGCAGTAAAGAAATTATTACCATTCTGAAGCGTTTGGATGTCCCGGTGAATAATCATATGAGTGTCATGGAGAATGGCTCTGTGAACAAAGTTGAACAGTTCTTCAAGGACATCAAGTCAAACGCTGCAGCCAAGCGGGACACCGGCACCAGCAGCCGTCCGGTAAATACCGGTTCGGTAACCGCCGAAGTACGCAGTGCTCAGAATACCAACAAAATTCAATCGGAAAAGCAGGTAGGTATGAACAGTAACCAAAACAACAACCAATCGACGACGTCCCCAAGGCCCCAAAGCGGACAAGATTCCCGCAGAACACAAACATCAGGCTCCGCTCAGAATTCCCGCCCGCAGGGCAGTTCAAGCAGCAGCCGTCCACAAAGCAGTTCGACTGGCAGCCGCCCGCAAGGCAGCTCCACTGGCAGCCGTCCGCAAGGCAGCTCCACTGGCAGCCGTCCGCAAAGCAGCTCCACTGGCAGCCGTCCGCAAGGCAGCTCTACTAGCGGCAGCCGCCCACAGGGCAGCTCCACTGGCAGCCGTCCGCAAGGCAGCTCTACTAGCGGCAGCCGCCCACAGGGTAGCTCTACTGGCAGCCGTCCGCAAGGACAAGGCGGCGCACCACGTACAGGTGACCGTCCGCAAGGACAAGGCAATGCAGGCGGAGGTTTCTCACGCAATGACGGCCCTAAGAAGAATACCACTGGCGGCAGACCTGGCGGCAATAACAGCGGCCAGAAGCGTTACGACGACAACAAGGGCGGCAACTATCGCGGCCGTGGCGGCAAGAACAACCGCGGCAGAAACCAGCCGACCGTATATCGTGAGAAGATTGACAACACACCTAAGAAGATCATTGTCCGTGGCAGCATGACCGTGGGTGAAACCGCGAAGCTGCTTCACAAGGATGCTTCGGAAGTGATCAAGAAGCTGATCTCGATGGGGGTAATGGCCACCATCAATCAAGAGCTTGATATCGATACGATTCTGCTTCTGGCCGGCGAATTCGGCGTAGAAGTAGAAGTGAAGATTCCGGTGGACGAAGACAGCTTCGAGACCGTGGAAGAGAATGATTCCGAAGAGGATCTGATGACACGGCCACCGGTTGTAACGATCATGGGTCACGTTGACCATGGTAAAACAACCCTGCTCGATGCCATCCGTTCCACGAATGTATCCGGCGGCGAAGCGGGCGGAATTACGCAGCATATCGGTGCCTATCAGGTTGAGATTAATCATAAGAAAATCACATTCCTCGATACTCCGGGCCATGAAGCGTTCACCGCCATGCGTGCCCGTGGTGCCCAGGTTACAGATATGACGATTATCGTTGTAGCGGCAGATGACGGCGTAATGCCTCAGACCGTTGAAGCGATCAACCATGCGAAGGCAGCCGGACTTCCGATCATTGTGGCAGTTAACAAGATCGATAAGCCGGGCGCAGATCCTGACAAGGTGAAGCAGGAGCTTACAAGCTATGAGCTGGTACCGGAAGAGTGGGGCGGCGATACAATCTTCGTCAACCTGTCGGCTAAGCAGCGCATTAACCTTGAAGAGCTGCTGGAAATGATCCTGCTCGTTGCCGAAGTGAATGAGTACAAGGCGAACCCTGACAAACGGGCACGCGGTACTGTTATAGAAGCTGAGCTTGACAAGAACCGTGGACCGGTTGCCCGTATTCTCGTGCAGAATGGTACGCTGAAGGTCGGAGACGCATTTGTAGCGGGTAACTGCTTCGGCCGCGTACGCGCCATGGTGAATGACAAGGGACGCAAAATTAAGGAAGCGGGACCTTCCACTCCAGTGGAAATTACCGGTCTGACTGAGGTACCGCAAGCGGGCGATCCGTTCATGGCCTTCGAAGATGAGCGTAAAGCACGCGCGATCTCTGACAGACGTTCTACAACGCAGCGCCAGTCCGAGCTTAACACGAACACACGCGTTACGCTGGATGATCTGTTTAAACACATCAAGGACGGCGAGATCAAGGATCTCAACGTTATTATCAAGGGTGACGTTCAGGGTTCGGTAGAGGCGCTGAAGGGCTCCTTGGCCAAGATCGAAGTCGAAGGCGTACGCGTGAAGATCCTTCACAGCGGTGCCGGTGCGATCACGGAATCCGATATTACCCTGGCAGCAGCCTCCAATGCTATCGTGATCGGCTTCAACGTTCGTCCGGATGCCCAGACGAAAGCGGCAGCCGAGCAGGAGAAGGTGGATGTGCGTCTGCATAACATCATCTACAATGTCATTGAAGAGATCGAAAGTGCCATGAAGGGCATGCTTGATCCTATCTATAAAGAGAACGTTATCGGCCATGCCGAAGTGCGCAACGTATTCAAAATCAGCAAAGTGGGCAGTGTCGCAGGTTGTATGGTTACCGACGGCAAAATTACCCGCAATGCTGAAATGCGCCTGATCCGCAGCGGTATCGTTGTCTTCACAGGCAAAATCGACACCTTGAAGCGTTTCAAAGATGATGCAAAAGAAGTGGCACAGGGTTATGAATGTGGCATAACTTTGGAACGCTATAATGATGTCCTTGAAGGTGACATCATCGAAGCATTCATCATGGAAACGGTAGAGCGCTAAGCGAAGAGGTGAAATAAGATGTCTAAAATCAGAGCGGGACGGGTTGGCGAGCAGATCAAGAAAGAGCTGAGCCAGCTCATCCAGAGCGGACTAAAGGACCCGCGTGTCGGGTTCGTAACTGTAACTGGCGTAGATGTGACGAACGATCTGTCGCAGGCCAAGGTATACCTGAGCG
Source organism: Paenibacillus sp. FSL H7-0756 (assembly GCF_038006765.1). NCBI lineage: Bacteria > Bacillati > Bacillota > Bacilli > Caryophanales > Paenibacillaceae > Paenibacillus > Paenibacillus sp. FSL H7-0756. The sequence goes on from NZ_JBBOVT010000002.1 coordinate 178,103, forward strand.
TATTCGGGGACGAGGAGCAGAAGTCAGACTCACTTAAGGCGATTGAGAAAGCGAATGGTTTTCTCCGCTCGGAGCTTGGCAAAGCGATCCGCCTGCGCCATACGCCAGAGCTGATCTTCAAAATTGACGAATCCGTTGCTTACGGAAGTCATATTGAGAAGCTGCTCGGCGAAATCGGCAAAAACGAATAGGCTACGGAACATAAAGGAGACGGCGAATGCAGAGCTATGAACAAAGTCTCCAGCAGACGCGTAAGTTTCTGCTGGAACACGACGATTATCTTGTAGTGTCGCATGTTCAGCCGGACGGAGATGCAGTCAGCTCCACCCTCGCGGTGGGCTGGCTTCTCTCATGTCTGGGCAAAAAATATTTGATGCTGAACGAAGGCCAGATTCCGCAGCGAATGGAATATTTATGGCATGCCGATCAGATTGTCAATCTGTCTGAGGGTTCGTTGCCCCGCCAGTACAGCCATGTGATCTGTGTTGACTGTGCGGATTTCCAGCGTGTAGGACTGACCCAGCAGCATTTCACCAGTGATGCCCTGATCTTGAATATAGACCATCATCCAACGAACAACGGCTACGGCGCGGTGAATCTCATCAAGCCGGATGCGGCCGCGACAGCAGAGATTCTGTTCGATCTGCTGAAGATCTTTGAACTCAAGTGGGATATTGATATTGCCACAGCCATTTATACCGGGCTGTTAACGGATACCGGCGGTTTCCGTTACAGCAATACTTCTCCTAAAGTGATGGCGGCCGTATCCGAGCTGCTGGCAATGGGTGTGAATGGACCGGACCTGGCAGAGACTCTGCTGGAAGAGATGACACTTCCTCAGGTGAAGGTGCTGAACCGCGCACTTAGCACATTACAGCTTAGTCCTGAAGGAGATATAGCCTGGGTGTATGTTACACCTAAGGATATGCTGGACTCCGGAGCGGCCAATGAGGATCTTGAAGGGATTGTCAACTATCCCCGGAATATCCGCGGGGTAGAGGTAGGTATTCTGTTCAAGGTTATTGATGACCATGCGGTAAAGGCCAGTCTTCGTTCAGCAGGTAAGGTGGATGTGGCGCTACTTGCGCAAGCCTTCGGCGGCGGCGGACACACCCGTGCAGCAGGCGCGCGTATTAATGGAACTCTGGAAGAAGCTGTGGCACAGGTGCTGGAGGAGGTCAAACGTCATTTATGAGTGAGCTTACAGGAGTTCTGGCTGTATATAAGCCGGCAGGGTTCACTTCACATGATGTTGTGGCCAAGGCGCGGCGCATTCTGGGCATGAAGCGGATAGGACATACCGGGACCCTTGATCCTCAGGTAACCGGAGTTTTGCCGCTCTGTCTGGGCCGCGCTACCAGAGTAGTGGAGTATATCCAGGAACTGCCCAAGGAATATGTTGCCACACTGCGGCTGGGAATGGCCAGTGATACAGAGGACCTGACCGGGACGATTACGGAATCCGTGGAGGAGGTTCATGTCACAGAAGCCGAAGTGCTGGCTGTGCTGAACTCCTTCCGGGGCGTAATCTCGCAGGTGCCACCGATGTATTCCGCAGTGAAGGTGGACGGCAAGCGTCTGTACGAGCTGGCCCGGGAAGGCAAGACCGTAGAGCGCAAGAGCCGTGAAGTGGAGATTTATGAGATTGAGATGCAGCAAATGGTCTGGAACGGCAACTATCCGGAGATCACTTTCCGGGCGTTATGCTCCAAGGGGACCTATATCCGTACCCTCTGTGTAGATATCGGACGTAAGCTTGGTCTTCCCGGTGTAATGGTGAAGCTGGAGCGCACGATGTCGGCCGGGATCTCTGCCAGCCATTGCCTGACTCTGGAGCAAATTGCGCAGCACAAGGAAGGCGGCACACTGGATGAGCATCTGATTGCTGCTGACGAGGCGATTTCGCATTTGCCCAGACATACCGTTGCCGAAGAGAAGAAAAAAGCAGCCCTGCAGGGGCAGCGTTTATCGACCCGGTTTGTAATGCCGGAAGTGAAGCAGGCCGGAGATTTCCGTCTCTATGATCAGCAAGGGGAGTTCCTCGGTATTTATGCTCTGGAGGCTAACGGAGCTATTGCACCTGTTAAGGTGTTTGCCCAGGTCTAAACTTTAATTTATTTGCGAATGTAGGTGAGAAACAGCGTGAGAACCGTAACGTTAAGCTATCCGATGCTGCCTGAGGCGGCAGCACAGTACGCGCAGCCTCAAGTAGTTGCCCTGGGACAGTTCGATGGACTGCACCTCGGGCATGCCAGTGTCATCACATCAGCTGTTGCTCTTGCCCGTGAGGCAGGTGTACCCGCAGCGGTGATGACCTTCTACCCCCATCCCAAGGATGTTATGGGCAAAGGGGATTATGAGGGATATTTGACCCCCTCTAAGGATAAGCAGGAGCTGCTTGCCGGGATGGGTGTTGAGCTTTTATATATAATTGAATTTAATGAAGAGCTCTCCCGGGTGAGTCCGGCGGACTTTGTCTCTGTGATGCTGCTGCCGCTGCAGATTGTAACTGCAGTTGTGGGGTTCGACTTCCGCTTCGGCTACAAAGGTGAGGGGGATGCGGACACGCTCTCAGAGCTGGGACAAGGTGCGATGAAGGTAGAGACGGTCGCTCCGTTCCTGCTTGAAGGAGAGAAGGTCAGCAGCTCGGGTATCCGCAAGAGCTTGCTGAGCGGGGAACTGGGTAAGGCTAATGCCTGGTTTGGACGTTGTTATCACCTGCGCGGTACCGTAGGGCACGGGGAGAAGCGGGGCCGGACCATCGGCTTTCCGACAGCTAACCTGCAGCTCGAAGACCGCTATGTTATTCCGGCCAAGGGCGTATACGCCGTCAAGGTCTTTTACCGGGAAGAGGTACTCTACGGGGTGATGAACGTCGGAGTGAAGCCAACGTTCCACGAAGGCGTGACCACTCCAAGCTTTGAGGTGCACCTGTTTGATTTTGCCTCAGATATTTACGGACAGGAGCTTAAGGTGGAACTGGTCTCCTATATCCGCTCCGAGCGCAAGTTCGGGTCCATCGATGCTTTGATTGCACAGATCGGCGCAGATGCTGAGACGGCCAAAGGGATGCTGGGATATCATTCCTAATCTTTCCGGACAAGCCGTTTACTTTTGCCTGTGAAGGTGCTATACTGATTAACGTTGCTGGAATGACAGCATATGAACCTTAGCTTGGTTACTTGTTCTCACCGACGGTGACGAGGCTACTGGCGATTATAATGAAGGAGGTGAACAGGATGGCATTGACTCAAGAACGTAAACACCAATTGATCGACGAGCACAAAACTCACGAATCCGATACTGGATCCCCTGAGGTGCAAGTTGCTATCCTTACGGAGAACATCGTTAATTTGACTGACCACTTGCGTACGCACAAGAAGGATCATCATTCCCGCCGCGGACTGCTGAAGATGGTTGGACAACGTCGTAAACTGCTGGCGTATTTGAAGAACAAAGACATCAGACGTTACAGCGCCCTGATCGAAAAACTGGGATTGCGTCGTTAATTTTCCATAAGTTAAGCCCAAAAGCAGCCTGGTTGTATACCGTATGTCCTTCTTACGAGCGACAGCGGGACAGCCGGGTTGCTTTTTGAAAATTTAGGGTAGACTTTTAGAATTGACAAGTTGATAGCATTCGCAAAAACGGCTATAGCACTTCTGCGGAGGACAAGCCGTTTTTGCTTGTAGAACATACAGGAACGTATTATTACCATTCAAGGAGGGGTTTTATGGAACAACGTGTGGAAATGCAGCTGGGCGGAAGACGCCTTGTGCTGGAAACAGGCCGTCTGGCCAAACAAGCGAACGCAGCCGTGATGGTGCGTTACGGGGATACTTCAGTATTGTGTACGGTTACAGCATCCAGTGAGCCTAAAGATCTGGATTTCTTCCCGCTTACAGTGAACTATGAGGAAAGATTATATGCAGTAGGCAAAATCCCTGGCGGATTCATCAAACGTGAAGGACGTCCGAGCGAGAAAGCGATTCTGTCCAGCCGTCTGACAGACCGTCCAATTCGTCCATTGTTCCCGGAAGGGTTCCGCAATGACGTTCAAGTTTTGAACCTGGTGATGAGTGTGGATCAGGACTGCGCGCCTGATATTGCTGCCATGATCGGTACTTCCGCTGCGCTCAGCATCTCTGATGTACCGTTCAACGGACCCATCGGCGGCGTGGCTGTAGGCCGGATTAACGGAGAATTCATCATCAACCCTGATCAAGCCCAGCAGGCAATCAGCGATATCTATGTGGTTGTGGCCGGTACAAAGGACGCTATCATGATGGTAGAAGCAGAAGCCAATGAAGTGACTGAAGAAGTGATGCTTGAAGCGATCATGTTCGGACATGACGAGGTCCGCAAGATTGTGGCTGTGATTGAACAGCTCGTAGCCGTTGCCGGTAAAGAGAAAATGGCAGTTAAGCTGCATGCGGTTAATGCGGATGTGAATACAGAGGTTCGTGCTTTTGCGCAGAGCCGTCTGGTGGAAGCCGTAAGAATTGCCGAGAAGCATGCCCGTCAGGATGCTATCGATCTGGTGAACAACGAAGCGGTGGCGTATTTCGCAGAGAAATACATAGAAACCCCAGAGCTTCTTAAGGATGTTAAGGAAGCCCTGCATGATATCGTGAAGGATGAAGTCAGACGTCTGATCACGCATGACAAGGTTCGTCCGGATGGTCGTAAGTTAGATGAGATCCGTCCGATCGAATGTGATACAGCTTTGCTGCCGCGTACGCACGGTTCCGGTCTGTTCACACGCGGCCAGACACAGATTCTTAGCGTATGTACACTGGGCGCACTGGGCGATGTGCAGATTCTGGACGGTATCGATCCGGCTGAAACCAAGCGCTTCATGCACCACTACAACTTCCCTCCGTTCAGCGTAGGGGAAGCCCGTCCGCTAAGAGCACCGGGACGCCGCGAGATCGGCCACGGGGCACTAGGTGAACGTGCATTATCCAAGGTCATTCCAAGTGAGACTGAATTCCCGTACACCATCCGTCTGGTATCCGAAGCGATTGAATCCAACGGCTCCACCTCCCAGGCAAGTATCTGTGCCAGTATTCTCGCGATGATGGATGCAGGGGTACCTATCAAGGCGCCTGTAGCCGGTGTAGCGATGGGTCTGATCAAGGACGGGGAGCATGTATCCATCCTGACAGATATTCAAGGCATGGAAGATCACCTCGGCGATATGGACTTCAAGGTAGCAGGTACAGCAGAGGGCGTAACGGCGATTCAGATGGATATCAAAATCGACGGTATCGACCGCAAGATTCTGCAGGAGGCGCTTGAGCAGGCAAGAGAAGGCCGGATGTTCATTCTGGGCAAAATGAATGAAGCGATCGCAGCTCCAAGACCGAGCCTGTCCAAATATGCTCCGAAGATCATCATCATCAATATTAACCCGGATAAGATCCGTGATGTGATCGGTGCCGGCGGTAAAATCATCAACAAGATCATTGAAGAAACCGGCGTGAAGATCGACATCGAACAGGATGGCCGCGTATTTATCGGTTCTTCTGACGAAGCTATGATCCAGAAGGCCCGTGGCATCATTGAAGGTATTGTGAAGGAAGTAGTGGTTGGTGAGATTTATGTGGGTACGGTCAGACGCATTGAGAAATTCGGCGCATTCGTTGAATTGATCCCTGGCAAAGACGGTCTTGTGCATATTTCCCAGCTGTCTACAGAGCGTGTTGCGAAGGTTGAAGATGTTGTGGCGATTGGCGACACGATTACCGTGAAGGTAACGGAGATCGACCAGCAGGGCCGTGTCAACCTGTCACGCAAAGCTGTGCTGACTTCAGAGAGCGGAGCGAAGGCGTAAGAAGTATTACGCTGCCGCTTCACCGCTATTTTAACTATAGATAAGAAGAGACAGAAGCAGTACAGTTCTGGCTCTTTTTTTTGGAAAAGTATACGCTGCGGTACCATCCTGACTGACGGTTATACCTTATCCGCTTGAAGGCGGCATCGATGCAGTATGCATAATTTGCCCTCTGCATACATAGGCTGGGACAAAGCGTCTCCGCACGGCTTGACCCTGGTGCGGAGACGGAACAGACCGTTTGTGCCGGGGAGGTAAAACGTCATGAAGACGGACAAGGCGGCGCTCGTGCTGGCTTGCATCGCAGTAGTAATTGGAATCGGCAGTACGAACGGACCCGTGAAAGAGATGATTGCCGGGCTTAAGCCTCAGGCGGATGCAGCCGTGATGAGCTATGCACTGAATCAGAGAGAGGATGATCTGCGCACGCAGATTACCCGCCGGGCCGAGGCGCTGAATGCGCAGCCTGTGAATGCTGTTGTTGACCGGGTATGGAAAGCCATACCGGGGTATAACGGGCTGGAGGTCGATGTGGAGGCAACCTACCGGAGCGCACTTTTACGTGGACCCGAAGCAAGCCTCAAACTGATGTACCGCCAGCTTAAGCCTAAGGTATCACTTGATGATCTGGGGGCGCAGCCGATCTACCGGGGGAATCCGGCGAAGCCGATGGTCTCGCTGATGATTAATGTGGCTTGGGGGAATGAGTATATCCGTCCGATGCTGGACATTCTGGATGCGGAGAAGGTGAAGGTCACCTTTTTTCTGGACGGAAGCTGGTTAAGCCGCAACAAGGAGCTTGCAGCTGAGATGCTGAAGCGCGGGCATGAGATAGAGAACCATGCGTATACGCACCCTAAGATGAGTATTCTCAGCCGGACGCGTGCCACTGCCGAGATTGAGAAGACGCAGAAGCTGCTGAAGGAAAGCCTGGGTGTGACGAATAAGTGGTTTGCTCCGCCGTCAGGAGACTTTAACCAGCAGACGGTGGAGATCGCCGCCTCACTGGGGCTGAAGACGGTATTGTGGACGCTGGATACAGTCGATTGGCGCAATCCGTCCCCGGAATCGGTGGTTGCCAAGATCAGCAGCCGGGTAGAGCCGGGAACTCTGATTCTGATGCATCCGACGGCGTCCTCTTCGCAAGCGCTTAGGGGGATGATCCGGGGGATCAGAGCCAAGGGCCTGCAGTTGGGAACCGTCAGTCAGACGCTCTCTCCTGAGCGTATCATACCGCCGGAAGTTGAGTGAACGCCTTATTTCTGATAGGATAAAAGGCGCGAATAACAAATACAGACAGAACCAGGGGCTGTGCCAGGAGGATTACACATTGGACAAAATATTATTATCGAACGGACTCCGGGTGGTGACCGAGAAGATCCCGACCGGCCGGTCCGTATCTTTCGGAATCTGGGTCAAGACGGGCTCCCGCAATGAGAACCCGCTGAACAACGGGATTTCCCATTTCATCGAGCATATGCTCTTTAAGGGAACTGACCGCTATAGCGCCAAGGATATTGCCGAACAGTTCGATGCCATTGGCGGTAACGTCAATGCGTTTACCTCGAAGGAATATACATGCTTTTATGCGAAGGTGCTGGATGAGCATCTGCCGATAGCCGTGGATGTGCTGGCAGATATGTTCTTCCGCTCACGGATGGATGCCGAAGAGCTGGCTAAGGAGAAGAACGTAATCCTGGAGGAAATCGCCATGTGCGAAGATACCCCGGACGATCTTGTCCATGAGCTGATGTGTGCTGCCGCCTACGGCGAGCACCCGCTGGCCTATACAATCCTCGGGCTCAAGGAACGCCTGCTGGAGATGACGCCGGATGATCTCCGTGCTTACATGAAGGAGCAGTACACCATTGAGAATACAGTCATAAGCGTAGCCGGTAATATTAATGACGGGCTGATCCCGCTGCTGGAGCAGCATTTCGGTTCCTTCACGAATCATGGGGAGTCGCCGGTGCTGACTGAGCCTGCATATCATGGGGAACTGGTATTCCACAAAAAGAAAACCGAGCAGAATCACATCTGCATCTCCCTGCCGGGTGTCCGCAGCGGCGGGCCGCTGCAATATCCGATGGCGCTCCTTAACAATGCGTTCGGCGGCGGCATGAGCTCCCGGCTGTTCCAGGAGATCCGTGAGAAGCGCGGTCTGGCTTATTCCGTCTTCTCGTACCACAGTGCCCAGGCTGACAGCGGCTTGTTCACGGTCTATGCCGGGACAGCACCGAAGCAGACCAAGGAAGTAACTGAGCTTATTAAAGAGATGCTGCGTGATCTGGCTGTGAACGGCCTGAGTGAAGACGAACTGCGTAAAGGCAAAGAGCAGCTTAAGGGGAGCCTGATTCTCAGTCTGGAGAGTACGGGCAGCCGGATGAACCGGATGGGCAAAAATGAGCTGATGCTCGGCCGTCAGGATACGCTGGATGAAATGATAGCCAAAATTGGAGCTGTAACCATGGAAGATATCGATGCTCTGCTGGACTTTATGTTCGCACAGCCGTTGTCTTTGGCAATGGTTGGTTCCACAGATAAAGCGATAGCCAATGTTAGGAGAGATGATCTTGCCTCATTACGTACAAATTAACAAACTACCAGGGAATGAGGATGTCCTGCTGCCCTGCAAAATGTCCGAACAGGCCTCGGGGTATGACCTGTATGCCGCTGTAGGAGAGCCTGTGGTGCTTGCTCCGGGCGAGCGGACGCTAATCCCCACGGGTATATCACTGGCTATGCCAGGCGGGCTGGAGGCGCAGATCCGTCCGCGCAGCGGGCTGGCCCTGAAGCATGGCATCACCTGCCTGAACACACCGGGCACCATCGATGCGGATTACCGGGGTGAAATAAAGGTACTGCTGATCAATCTGGGTCAGGAGCCGTTTGCAATTGCCCGCAACGAGCGGATCGCCCAGATGGTATTCCAGGCTGTGCCGGAAGTGACTCTGGTGGAAGTGGATGAGCTGTCTGACACGGTGCGCGGAGCCGGCGGCTTCGGGCATACCGGCAAATAGCATACGGGAATCCTATTTGTGAATTTAATAAAAGCTTGCGGATCACGCGCCTTCGGGTGTGCGGCTGCAGGCTTTTTTTGTCGTGAAACGGGAATTCCTCTCCGCTCTTCACCCATCGGCGGCTTCCGGCATAAGATGCTCTATAGTCGAATGTGGTTGTGGAAAGGAGCGTCATCCCTATGCTTACTGGCATCAGGATCGTGTTCCTGGGCGGGGACGCGAGACAAATTGAAGTGATTCGGAAATGTGTGGAATTGGATGCGGCCGTAAGCGTTGCCGGATTCGATACATGGGATGCCCCATGCCCGGGGGTAAGCCTGGAACTGTTGTCGCCCGAGCTGCTAGGTGAAGCGGATGTACTGGTGCTGCCGGCGGTCGGCTGCGATGATGAGGGTTACATTAACGCGCTGTATTCTTCGGAACGCCTTCAGCTGCGGGAGGAGCATGTAGCGGCTCTGCCGTCCCGGGCATTGGTGTACACCGGCATGGCTAAAAGCTATTTGCGCAGCCTGTGTGCCGGACATTCGCTGAAGCTGGTGGAACTGCTGAACAGGGACGATGTGGCGATCTATAACTCTATTCCGACAGCGGAGGGAGCTTTGGTGATGGCCGTACAGAACACGGACTTTACCATACACGGCTCCACATCGATGGTGCTGGGAATGGGCCGGACCGGGTTCACCATGGCCAGAACGCTCCAGGGAATGGGAGCAACGGTCAAAGTAGGCGTCAGGAAGCAGGAGCACTTTGCAAGAGCGGCGGAAATGGGCTGGAAGCCTTTTATGACAGAGGATTTGCTGCTGCATGCACCAGAGGCGGATCTGATCTTCAACACCATACCCGCTATGATTATCAACGCTCAGGTCCTGTCCCGGCTTCAGCCGCACTGCGTGATCATTGATTTGGCGTCCGCACCGGGCGGATGCGACTTCCGTTATGCCGAGAAGCGCGGGATCAAGGCGATGCTGGCACCGGGCCTGCCCGGGATTGTTGCCCCCAAGAGCGCCGGAATCATTATGGCAGGTGCACTGGTACAGTCGATATCGGACGAGACTTTAATCAGGGGGGATGAATGAATGGATTGGCACGGAAAAACAGTAGGTTATGCCATTACCGGCTCACACTGCACCTTCGCTGAGGTGATGCCGCAGATTCAGCGGTTCATGGATGGAGGGGCGAATGTGGTGCCGATTGTATCTGCTTCGGTACTGAATACCGATACCCGCTTTGGAACCTCGGAAAATTGGCTAAAACAGTTGAAAGATATAACAGGGAATGATATCATTTCTACAATTGTTGAAGCGGAGCCGCTGGGTCCTTCCAAGCTGCTGGATGTGCTGACGATTGCTCCCTGCACAGGGAACACAACAAGCAAGCTGGCGAACGCGATGACGGACAGTCCGGTGCTGATGGCAGCCAAATCGCAGATGCGCAACGGGCGTCCGCTGGTGCTGGCGATCTCGACGAATGACGGACTTGGGCTTAACGCCGCGAATATTGCGAAGCTCCTGGTAGCCAAACATATTTATTTCGTCCCGTTCGGACAGGATAATCCGGAGGGTAAGCCAAATTCGCTGGTGGCGCAGATGGATCTTATTCCTGAAGCCTGTTACGCCGCCCTGCAGGGTCACCAGTTACAGCCTATGTTAGTACAACGAATTCATTCTGCATAGCTTATATAAACAGCACAGGATTGTCCCGGAAGAGCGAATTTTAGCTGACGGACCCATAAGCTTCATTTCTGCCGTCCTCATCCCGGGGGCGGCACAAACAATTTTACGCTATAATAAGAGTCAGGTTATCGCGGCTACGAACACTTTTGCCTCGCGGGGTGATTTATTTCACGTAAAGTTCAGTAGTTCTGCTGAGAGAAGTAATGGAGGAATTATACATGGGTATTTTGGTGCAAAAATTCGGCGGAACCTCACTCTCCACACCAGTGGCCAGAGAACACGTAATCCGTCATGTCAAACGGGAGCTGGCCAGCGGGTTCAGCCTGGTGGTTGTAGTCTCGGCTATGGGCCGCAAGGGGGAACCCTATGCTACCGATACACTGCTTGATCTGGCGGTTCAGAGCGGGAATTCATTGCCGGACCGGGAACGGGATCTGCTGATGTGCTGCGGGGAGATCATCTCGGCGGCCAATCTGTGCGGTCTGCTGGAGCAGGAGGGCATTCGTTCGACGGTGCTGACAGGGGCGCAAGCCGGATTCCTGACCGACAACAGCTATGGTAATGCCAGAATCCTGGATGTGCGGACAGAACGCATTCTACGGGAACTGCGTGAGCATAAAGTAGTAATAGTAACCGGTTTCCAGGGCCAGACTGAAGCGGGTGATTTCACCACGCTGGGCCGCGGAGGAAGCGACACCTCAGCCACAGCCCTTGGGGCCGCATTGCGTGCGGATATGGTAGACATCTATACGGATGTGGACGGAATACTCACTGCTGATCCGCGGATTGTGGAAGATGCAAGACAGCTTACTTATGTCAGCTACACCGAGATTTGTAACATGGCGTATCAGGGAGCCAAGGTTATTCATCCGCGGGCTGTGGAGATTGCCATGCAGGCCCAGATTCCGGTGCGTGTACGCTCGACCTTCTCCGAAGCGGAAGGGACGCTTGTGACCCATCCCGAGGGCTTCAGCGATGTGTCCCATGGAGTCGTAGACCGGTTCGTCACAGGTGTTGCCTATGTCAGCAATATTACGCAGATCTCGGTGGAATGTCCGGAGGGCAACGGAACGGGCGTGCAGTTGCAGATTTTCAAGAGTATGGCCGATAACGGAATCAGCGTGGACTTCATCAATGTGACGCCGACCGAGGCTGTATATACGGTGTTCGATGACAAATCAGAGCAGGCGATTGCCGCGCTGCAAGAACTGGGTCTGCGTCCCAAGAGCTTGTCCGGCTGTGCCAAGGTCTCCGTCATCGGCGGAGGCATCAACGGTGTTCCGGGAATCATGGCGCATATCGTCGAAGCGCTCAGCTCGCAGAACATCCAGATTCTGCAGTCTGCCGATTCCAACACAACCATCTGGGTTCTCGTGAAAAAAGAAGATATGGTGCAGTCGGTTCGCGCCCTGCATGCCAAGTTTGAATTGCACCGCTGACAAGGAGGAATTCAAAGTGGATTTCGGAAGACTGATCACCGCAATGGTAACCCCGTTTGACGGGGAAGGAGAAATCAACTGGGAAGCAACTTCAAGGCTGGTCGATTACCTGATCGAGGAACAAAAGTCCGCTGCGCTAGTAGTTTGCGGAACAACCGGTGAATCGCCGACCTTAACCGATAAGGAGAAGCTGAAGCTGTTCTCCTACGTGAAGCAGCAAGCAGGCGGACGCTGTAAAATTATTGCCGGTACCGGCAGCAACAGTACCAGACATTCCATAGAGCTCACTAAGGAAGCCGAAAAAATCGGCGTGGACGGTGTGCTTCTGGTCGTCCCTTATTACAATAAACCGAATCAGGAAGGGCTCTACCAGCATTTCTCTGCCATTGCTGCCGCGACTTCACTGCCCTGCATCTTGTACAATGTGCCGGGACGAACGACAGTAAGCATGAGTGTAGCTACCACCCTGCGTCTGGCGGAGATTCCTAATATTGTGGCCACGAAGGAATGTGCTTCGGTAGACCAGATTACTTGGATTGCCTCGGCTTGTCCTAAAGACTTCCATGTTTACACCGGAGATGATTCCGCCGGCCTCGCGACGCTTGCTGTGGGGGGCCACGGTATCATCAGTGTGGCCAGCCATGTTGTGGGAGCACAGATGTCGGAGATGATCGAGGCCTTTAACTCCGGCGATGTCCGACGTGCAGGCGAGCTTCACCGGCAGCTGTTTCCGGTCTTCAAGGGAATGTTCGAGTGTCCGCAGCCGCTGCCCAATCCCTCAGCCGTGAAGTACGCGCTGGGGCTGCGCGGGATGGATGTCGGCTCGGTCCGTCTGCCGCTGGTTTCGCCGACGGAAGAAGAGGCGGCTTTCATTGCTTCACTCCTAAGATAAGATAGACCAGGATCTTCTTATACAATTTAACATGTGAAAAAGGAGCGATTCTCCATTATTGGAGGACCGCTCCTTTTATTTCTCCTGCATTAACTCCATGTTAAAAAAGTCAGGCATTACTGCGTTTTTTTGCTTGTCTTTTCCTCAAATATTGGCGGTTTGTTAAGGAAACAATAGGACCAGGTACAGGGTGACTTGTCTTTTGCCAAAAAAATCATGTATAATGAACTTAAGTGACTTGGTGCGGTTAATTGAATATGCGGTAATCTTCCGGCAATGCGGATTTGTTGCATTGTAAGACAGGATAGGTCCTTGAATAAGTCTGTGCTAAATATGCCGGATTTACGCGCGAGGGGCGCGGTGGTGGAATTTTGAGGGCTTTTGCCCGCTTCAAGAGGATATTACTGCCCGGATTCGGGAGTTTAGACCTGCGCAAGTATACAGACTTACCGGGAATTCCTTGTCGAAATAAGGAGTTAACAGCAATTTGATGTATATTACAGCGCCGCTGAAATATTGAAGCTCATTGTTAACAAATAAAAAGTATGACGTCCAACATCATAGGAGGGTTAGATTCATTTGTCCAAAAAAAACAATAACAACAACGACAAACTGACGATATTCGCACTTGGCGGAGTCGGTGAAATTGGTAAGAACATGTACGTAGTTCAGTACGGCAACGACATTGTAGTCGTAGACGCCGGTCTGAAGTTCCCTGAAGAAGATATGCTGGGTATTGATATCGTAATACCGGATATCTCCTACCTCACTGAGAACCGTGACAAGGTAAGAGGGATTGTTCTTACCCACGGCCATGAGGATCACATTGGCGGATTGTCTTATGTGCTTAAGAACCTGAATGTTCCTGTATATGGAACAAGACTGACCCTGGGCCTTGTAGAGAACAAGCTCAAGGAAGCGAACCTGCTGGGTGAAACGAAGCGGATTCTGATTAACGAGGATTCCGAGGTTGAGCTGGGCACATCGCTTAAGGTAACGTTCTTCAGAACGAATCACAGTATTCCGGATTCAGTCGGGGTATGCATTGAGACACCAGAGGGCAACGTTGTCCACACCGGTGACTTCAAATTCGACCACACGCCAGTCAACGGTCAATTTGCCAATCTGCACCGCATGGCTGAGATCGGATCGAAGGGCGTTCTGGCCCTGCTGTCAGACAGCACCAATGCCGAGAAGCCGGGCTTCACGCCTTCGGAGAAGAATGTCGGCATCGTGCTGGAGGATATTTTCCGCAAAGCTGAACAGCGTGTGGTAGTGGCAACCTTTGCTTCCAACGTGCATCGTATTCAGCAGGTAGTGAACGCTTCTGAAGCAACCGGACGCAAAATCACCGTTATTGGACGAAGCATGGTTAACGTAGTATCCATTGCTTCCGAGCTTGGTTATCTGCATATCCCTGACGGCATGCTCATTGAGCCTGAAGAGATGAACAGAATGGCAGGCAACCGTGTAGTAGTATTATGTACAGGCAGCCAAGGTGAGCCGATGTCGGCACTGACACGCATGGCGCGTTCCAGCCACCGCAAGGTAGATATTATGCCGGGCGACACTGTTATTATTGCAGCTACACCAGTACCGGGGAATGAGAAATATGTAGGCCGTACCATTGATGAATTGTTCCGTCTGGGTGCCAATGTTATTTACAGCGGCTCCAACTCCGGCGTTCACGTATCCGGTCACGGCAGCCAGGAAGAGCTGAAGCTGATGCTCAACCTGATGAAGCCGAAATACTTCATGCCTATCCACGGTGAATACCGGATGCAGCGCAAGCATGCACTTCTGGCGGAGTCTGTTGGTGTAGAGCCAAGCAATATCTTCATCACCGAGCTGGGTGAAGTGATTGAGATCTCCGGAGGAGCTGCTCGCAGAGCGGGTAAAGTAACTGCCGGTAACGTACTGATCGACGGACTGGGTGTCGGCGATGTAGGTAACATTGTACTGCGTGACCGTAAGCTGTTGTCGCAGGATGGTATTCTGGTGGTAGTGGTTACCCTCAGCAAGCAGAACGGAGCAATTGTCTCCGGTCCTGACATCATCTCACGCGGATTCGTGTATGTGCGGGAATCAGAAGGTCTCCTGGATGAAGCGAACCGCATTGTCTCGGGAACGCTGCAGCGTCTGATGAGTGAGAAGGTCAATGAATGGGCTTCCCTGAAGACCAGTGTCAAAGACTCGCTCGGCCGTTTCCTCTACGAGCAGACCCGCCGCAGACCGATGATCCTGCCGATTATTATGGAAGTATAAGAGAAGCATTCCTTAACAATATAGCTTTGGCAATAGCCTCTTTTCCCGGAAATATTGGACGGTTTCCAGGGGGAAGGGGCTTTTTTATGTTTTTTTCGCTGCACAAAACAACATTTGGGCAACCTGACCGTTATACAGGCAAGGAGGTGCAGCATGGAGCCAAGAGACATGGAGAAGGTGCTCCAACCCAAAATGGCGGAGGTCCGCCGCTACTTGATCCGCCTCGGCGCCGGGGCCTCAGATGCAGAAGATATTGTGCAGGATACGTTGTACAAGGCGTTGCTGTATCTGGATGCAATCGATGAGCGCAAATTCAGCGCCTGGTTGTACAAGGTCGCAATTAACCGGTATTTTGACCATTGCCGCAGTCAGAAGAGATATCAGTATAGCGGCGAGGAAGTGGAGGAACATCCAGCCCGTGAGCAGGAGCTGCCGGAAGCGGTGCTGCTGCGCAGGGAACGGAAGGAAGAGATGGAGGGAGTATTGGCGCGGCTCCATCCGGTGAATAAGCAGCTGATTCTGCTGAAATATGAAATGGAGCTATCCTACAAGGAGATCTCCGCTATGCTCGGCATTTCTGAAGGAAGAGTGAAAGCTACGCTCTACCGGGCCAGACAGCAATTTCAACAATTATACGGAGGTGAGGGCGAATGACAGCCCCATGGGAAGAAGCAGAGGACCAGAATATTATCCAGACCTTGAAGAAGACCAAACGTAAGAGCCTGATACGCAGTATTCTGATTTCAGTTGTGGTCAGTGCGGTAGTATTAATCGCTGTGTTCATTGGCGCGGCACAGCTCGTAAACCAGCTCTCCAACAATACGTTGTACAGCGAGCAGCAGTATATGAGAATTAGCAGCCCTAATGAATTCGATTCAGGTTTTAAGGACAACAGGGGCTTTTTATCAGGAGTCCTTGAACTTCAAACCTACAAAATCGTCGATGATGTGCCTGTTCCCTGGAAGAACAGATGGCTCAATTACAACGCCTGGTGGTTCCCGTTCACCACAGGTGCTTATGGAGGCTCTAATAATCTAACCGTACAGGATGCCAAGATGAAGCAGGAAGGCTATGAGTATTACCGGGCGTATAATTCTGAAAATGGTCAAAGAGAGATGGCCTTCTATATCCCGGGAGTGGATTACAACGAAAAAATCATCAATGATCTTCCTGAGCTGGACAAGATGAACGAAGAGAAGCGGGTGGAGCTGGGCGTATCTTTTGACAAGGATTATTCGTTCGATGAGGTGAAAAGGCTGCTGCCCGCAGGCGCAAAGCCCGTCTGGTACTGGGTTGATACGTATGATGACCGTGAGGGGTTCAGCTTCAAGCCGTATCCAAATGAGAATGATCCCGCTAAAATGAACTATCCGACCCCGATGAGTGCGAATTACGGAGTTTACGGTTTCGGCGTCCAGCCGGACTGGGATCAGGCGGACCCCGAGGATTTCATCGGAGCCATAACCATTGGTAAGGACAAAAGGGACAAATATCACAGCGAGTACGAACGGATATACAACTATTTGAAAAAGGACAAAGCGGCGCCGGAAGCCGGTGATGTCCGGATATTGGGCGTAGTTGTGACCGGCACGGCTGGCAGCTTGAAAAGTCTGAAAGGCCAAGCTTATGTGCACGGAGCTGTACTGGGAGCAGTGGCGGACAAATACTAACCGGCAATAGCGGCGGACGTTCTGAGGAGCGGTCGCTGTCTCTATGTGATAGTTCAAGTTAATGGTGTATAAGGGAGTCCCCCGGAATGTCATACTAACAGAAATCAGAATCCTGAAGCACACGGGTGTTGCAGGCAGAAGGGGAGCGCTGTGTACGATGGAAATTACAGAAGCTAGCAAGGCGGGTGGAGGGCGTAACGAAGAAATCCTGCCAGGGGAGATAAAGCCCGTAGTGAATGAGCCGGTTCCTCCAGGAATACCGGGACCTGTAGGGGTGCTTAAAGAATTGGGACAGACAGCGGTGCCGACAGGGGAGGCGGATATTTTTTGTATGACGATTATTGGACAGATTGAAGGTCATTTCGTCTTGCCGCCGCATAACAAGACCACGAAATACGAGCATATTATTCCCCAGCTTGTTGCCGCCGAACAGAATAAGACCATCAAGGGACTGCTGATTATTCTTAATACGGTTGGCGGGGATGTAGAGGCTGGCCTGGCTATAGCGGAGATGATTGCTTCCTTGTCGAAGCCTACGGTCACAGTTGTCATCGGCGGCGGCCACAGCATCGGCGTACCAATAGCAGTATCCTCGACGTATTCCATTATTGCAGAAAGTGCTACCATGACAATCCATCCGATCCGGATGAACGGCCTGGTGATCGGCGTGCCGCAGACCTTCGAGTACATGGAACGGATGCAGGAGCGGATGGTGAAATTCGTAACCTCTCATTCCCGGATCACGGAATCACAGTTTAAGGATCTGATGTTCAAGACCGGAGAGCTTAACCGGGACATCGGTACCGCAGTGGGCGGTCAGGATGCCGTCAGATTCGGCCTGATGGATGAAGTGGGCGGGATCGGTGCCGCGTTGGCCCATCTGAACCGGATGATTGCCGCTGCTCCTTCTCAGACGAACGATACGCTTCCGCAAGGAGGGCTGACCCAATGACCTTTTATACCATTCTGCCGATGGAGCAGGTATTCGAGGGGGCGCTGAATTATGCTTCTCCTGTGCAGGAGATCACGATTCAGGGCATGCTGATGCAGGTTGAAATGCTGGATGGAGGCCAGGCGAAGGTGGTCCGTCTGCTGCAGTGTCCGCTGGATAAATATCTGGATGCGGCCTTCTCCCCGGGTGCAATCGTTCAGCTGGACCGCTAAGTGCGAACAAACCCCCTAAAGATGCATATTCTGACAAAAGAGAACATAGGTACGCCACGCCATTATATGGTATAATGTTGACTCGGGGGTGGCTGGCGTGGCTAAACGGAGAAGAAAGAAGAAGAAAGCACTGCTGGGCAGTGTTTTAAAATATGAAATCTACGGAATTCTGCTGATTACGATTTCCGTCATTGCTTTGTCGGGGGAAGCGGCTGTCGGCCGCACGCTCTCAAGCATGGCGGGTTATTTGCTTGGCAGATTCTATTTTGTGCTGCCGCTGGCGGGCATCTTCTACGGCCTGATGGTAATGATTCACAGGAAATGGCCGTCCACCTGGAACAGCCGCTATACTGGCGGCCTGCTCCTGCTGTTGTCCATGTGCCTGATGAGTAGCATATCAGCTATGCAGCAGAAGCTGGGTCCGATTGGGATGCTGCATCCGGGCAATGTACTGTCTCAAATACATAATGATTTATCCGGCGCCCTCTCACCGGGCGCCGGCGACAGCAGCGTATACATGCTGGGCAAGGATATCAGCGGCGGGTACATCGGCGCGCTTGAATACGCTGCGCTTCTGTGGCTGTTCGGCAATCTGGGCGCTAAGCTGCTGATGATTGTATTGCTGGCGATCAGCTTCATGCTGATTACCAATCTTTCCTATGTAGAGCTGTTTACCTTACTCCGGGTAAGGGCCGTCAAGCTGATTGAAGGAATTAAGCTCCGGGCGGCTAACCGCCCGGCTGCTGTTCCGGTGGTGAACAACAGACCGGCCAGAGCCAGCAGAGTTACAACGCCGGAACCTGCGGATGATGACGATTACTTTGAAGAGGATGACGGATCGGGTCAGCAGCTGCCAAGACGCGGACAGTCGAAGCTGCTGGGCAGAATTACCGGCTGGTTCGGCGGGTCTGCCCGCCAGAACCAGCCGGAAGTCATGGATGATCTGGAGGAAGAGCTGCCGGATATTATAATTACTGATCCGCGCACAGGTCCGGTCATCTCCGGGATGACAGCAGCGGGAGGAGTTCCTCTGGAGGAGTATGGCGAGGAGGAATTCCCGGATGAGGAGCTTGAGCCTGTTACGCCAATCATCCGTGACTTCTTCGAGCATATCCGCTCTGAAGGGCTGAATGCTGAGGACCGGGAGGAATGGAGCGAATTCTCGCCAGCGGCGCGTGGCGGTGCTGTCACGGGCATGGGTGCTGGGGAGTTGACGAGAGCGGGAGCAGACCTGGCTTCGCCGGGGGAATCCGACGAAGATACACCGCCCGTGGAGTTGGACGGGCTGCTGGGAACGGCAGAGGAGGGGGAGATGGCTCCTGTTATACCGCCTCCACCTCCACCGAAGCCGTACAAACTGCCGTCCTTCCGTTTGCTGGCTAAGCCTAATAACGGGGCCAAGGCGGGCGATCAGAATGATTATATGCAGACGGCACGCAAGCTGGAGGCTACACTGGAGAGCTTCGGTGTAAGGGCGAAGGTGCTTGAAGTGGTTCGCGGACCTGCAGTGACCCGGTATGAGATTCAGCCGGATATCGGCGTGAAGGTCAGCCGGATTGTTAATCTTACCGATGACATCGCGCTGGCACTGGCTGCCAAGGATATCCGTATGGAAGCGCCGATTCCCGGCAAATCAGCCATCGGTATTGAAGTTCCGAATTCAGAAGTATCAGTCGTCACCATGCGGGAAGTGATGGAGACACAGATTTTCCAGGAGGCAGATTCGCGGCTATCCATTGCCTTCGGACGGGATATCTCCGGACAGACGATTATCGGCAATCTCGCCAAGATGCCCCATCTGCTGGTAGCGGGAGCTACCGGCTCCGGTAAATCGGTCTGCATCAACGGTATTATTACCAGCATTCTATATAAAGCTAAGCCGAATGAAGTGAAATTCCTTATGGTTGACCCCAAGATGGTCGAGCTGAATGTATATAACGGCATTCCGCATTTGCTGGCTCCTGTAGTTACAGACCCTAAGCGAGCGAGTCTGGCTTTGAAGAAGATTGTGGTGGAGATGGAGAAGCGGTATGAGCTGTTCTCCAAATCCGGCACACGTAATATGGAAGGCTATAACAACCTGATGAAGGATAATCCCGCAGCAGTATTGCCGTATATCGTTGTCATTGTGGACGAGCTTGCCGATCTGATGATGGTTGCGGCCAATGATGTGGAGGATGCCATCTGCCGTCTTGCCCAGATGGCGCGGGCAGCGGGAATTCATTTGATTATCGCCACGCAGCGTCCTTCGGTGGATGTTATCACCGGCCTGATCAAGGCGAATATTCCTTCGCGTATTGCCTTTGGCGTCTCCTCGAATGTGGACTCCCGGACCATTCTGGATATGCCGGGCGCCGAGAAGCTGCTCGGACGCGGCGATATGCTGTTCCTGCCGATGGGAGCTTCCAAGCCGATCCGCGTTCAGGGTGCTTTCATGAGCGATCAGGAAGTGGAGACGATTGTCCAGTATGTCAGCAGCCAGGGGGAAGCGAATTACGATGAGTCGCTTGTGCCGGAGGTGGACGACACCATGAGCGATGACCAGGAACCGCAGGATGAATTGTATGAACAAGCGGTTCAGATCGTACTGGAAGCCAAGCAAGCCTCTGTATCGCTGCTTCAGCGGCGTATGCGGGTGGGCTACACCCGCGCTGCACGCTTAATCGACTCCATGGAGGCCAGAGGGGTCATCGGCCCTTACGAGGGCAGCAAGCCGCGTGAGGTGCTGATGTCGCTGGAGCAGTATCAGCATGGTAGGCTGAGTTCTTAGACAAAGAGATGACCCAATACTTGGGCCATCTCTTTTTTTGATAGATAAGAATTTATATGTTTTGGGGTCCCCGCAAAGTACCTGAGTTATCATCGAAGCTAAATCCCCACTTTGTGGGGTTATTTTGCGAAAGATAAGTTATGCAATGAGCGGTTGAACTGCTATTTCTTCACCCGGGGTGCTGCAAGCAGAGCATTAACAATGTAATCCAGCTGTGCATTCAGGGAGTAGATATCATTATAGTAAGATAATCCGAAGTCGATATTCATCAACCGGCCTTCTTTGACTGCCGGAATGCTGTTCCAGAGCGGGTCCCCCGTCAGATCAGTCATCCCGTCATAGGAGGAACGGAAGATATAATCTCCACTGTAATCGGAAATGACTTCAAAGGATACTGACTCGCCGCCTACATCAGTCTTGCTGTCTATTTTTTGCTGAATCTTCTCCGGTGCTTTCATGCCAAGATATTCATATAAGACCTGCGAGCCCCGGCCATATTGTTTGCTCATAATTACTAGCATATTCCGCTCTTCACCGCCTTCCATGATGGAGATGGTTGAATCTAGAATTTCCGCCTCCCGCAGCTTCTGCTTGCTATTCTCTACTTTGGCATTGAAGTCGTTTAAGAGGCTGGTGGCCTCATTTTCCTTGTTAAGAGTGTGACCAATGAAGCTGACCCGCTCAGCAGTCGTCATTTTCTCATAAGGTACTAACACAGTGGGTGCAATGTCATGCAAGGCATTGTAGGTCTCCTCGGAAGGAACGATAATCAGATCGGGATCAAGCGATAAGACAGCTTCCGGGCTGGCCTCGAACCAACTTCCCAGCTTCTGTACATCCTTCAATTCGTTTTCGAAGGCAGCACCTTCATTAACACTAGATACACCTACGGGCTTAATGCCCAGCGCCAACACATCTCCCAGCAAGTACAGCACAACGACACGCTGAGGATCGGCGGGTACCTCGATATCTCCTTTTACCGTAGAGATTGTCCGGGTCTGTGCCTCGGCTGCAGTGTGGTCTGGAGAGGGTGTGGCGGGGGAGGTGGCTGCAGGAGAAGAAGCCGGCGAAGGGCTGGCATTACCCGCTGCGTTAGAACCGGTATTTCCTGAGGAACAGGCGCTTAACACTATGGTGAAGCATAACAACAAGGTTAACATTAGGGATGGCTTAGCCGTTCTGAACATGGATGACGCTCCTTTTAGATCATATTGATAATGATTATCATCATCAATATATCGGAGAGTACCTTCACGGGCAATGTCATTTGCAGACAGCGCAGATGGCATATCCCGCCACGATGAAGCGGCTTGTACAGAATTTTTGTACCTCACCGGCGAGTTTCCGAAGTGCTTCTTGAACATTTTTCCAAAAGAATACGCATCCGGGTAGCCCACAACAGCAGCAATATCATGCAGTGTGGCCTCTGTGTCCAGTAACAGCTCACGGGCCTTGTCCATGCGAATCTGAACCAGATATTGTGCAGGACTGGTCTGAAGCCGCATACGGAATAACCTCGATAACGTCCTCGGGCTGGTGCCCAAAGTACCGGCTAGTGTATCCAGGGTGAAGGGCTTGTTGTAAGAATCATGCATATAGCGTACAGCCTGGTCGAGCACATCTGCTCTAAGCGGGTGATGTTCCTGCACCTGCATTTGATGAAGCAGCTCATGGACCCACTGATAGAACAGGGCTTTGACATGCAGATGCTCCAGGGCGCGGCGTGTCTGCCAATCACCATACATCTGGTCTAGAATCTCATACAGCGGCAGGGGATGAAGAGGAATGAAGTGATAGGTTCCGCTAAAAGGCTTGCTGCGTTCCAGAAGCGCTGTCAGGTTGCGCCGGGCAGGCAGGGTTAACGTTGAACGGTACATAATAAGGTAATAATCCAGGATTTCCTGGGTTTGCAGCAATTGGATAATAGTACCTTTGCCCCCGTGAAAGACACTTGCGCCGCTGATTTCATAGGGGTTGTCATCTATAAGCACACTTGCGCTGCCGCGAACGATATACAGGTATGTACTAGCCGGAAGGCGGTACTTCAGCGGAGGTTGTCCGGAAGTGAACGAGGCCTTGCGGATATCGATAACTTCTACAGCAGCATGGTTCCAAAGTACAATATGGTCCATAAAATCCATGTTTCTTCTCAACTCCTGTTGTTTCATAACCCAAGTATAGTTGATAATCGTTCTCAGTTGCAATGGATTTACGCTTTCAAGCTTTTGCGGTCATGCATAGGAAGTCCTGCCAGTCGTCATAATAACTTTAGCCATTCATGCAGAACTTCCAAGAGAAAGGTAGAGCGAATCCTATGACAAAACATAAGCAGTGGATCATTGCCGCCGTTACCCTTGTTCTTGCAGCTGCACCGTTTGCCGGTGCTGTCTTCAAAGATCATGATTTGATCTATGCCAAGCCCTATGCAGCAGAACAGGTTGCCGCAGACATCCCTGATGAAGGGGAGGAGGCCATGCCCGTGTTCGGCACAACTCCGCTTAAGGTAGGTTCCTCCGGGCAGGATGTATATGAGCTGCAGGGACGACTGAAGCACCTGGGTTATTTTAACGGGAAGATTGACAGCCAGTTCGGGACCAAGACGAAGAATGCCGTGACCTGGTTCCAGTGGAAATTCGGCCTGAAATCCGACGGGGTGGTCGGGGCCAAGACGAAGCTTAAGCTATACAATGCGACTACAGCCTGGAAGCCGACAGCGCCCGAGACGTCTACCGCCCAGAAAAAAGCGCCCTCCGGCGCAGCTGCGTCCAAATCCAATACGGCTGAGCTGTCCTCCGGCAATACGATGGGCCTGTCCGAAAATGACCTCAAGATCATGGCTAATGCGGTTTACGGCGAGTCACGCGGGGAGCCTTTTGAAGGGCAGGTAGCCGTAGCTGCAGTTATTCTCAACCGTGTAAAATCCCCAAGCTTCCCGAATACGCCTTCGGGCGTCATTTTCCAGCCGGGAGCCTTCACCGCCGTAGCTGACGGCCAGATCTATCTGGAGCCTAATGAACAGGCCCGGAAGGCCGTACAGCAGGCACTGAGTGGCTGGGACCCGTCGGGCGGCTGCATCTATTACTTCAATCCCAAGACGGCGACCTCCAAGTGGATTTGGTCCCGTCCGCAGGTGAAGACGATCGGCCAGCATATCTTCTGCATGTAGCTTACAGTGTCTGTATACAACCCTCCGTAAGAGCAACCGGTACGCTGTCCTCCGGTTGCTTCCTTACTTTGGAATGGTTTAGAATGGATAATACTTCATAAACTTGTTATAGAGCATCAATCCACGCTGCAAAGGAGTTTTGGACTTGACTAATAATGGATTTCAACATGGGCATGCCGCAGGCATGCGTATACATGTTCTGCCGACCAAGGCGTTCAAGACGTTCGCCATCTCACTGTATGCAGGCCTTCCGCTTGAAGAGAGTACAGTAACCTCTACCGCACTGGTTCCGTTTGTGCTCCGGCGGGGGACAGCGTCCTACCCGGAGACTACCCAATTCCGTGAGCGTCTGGAGGAGCTGTACGGTGCAGGCTTTGGCTTCGATATTTACAAACGCGGGGATTACCAGATTGTCCAGTTCCGGATGGATACGATCAATGATTCCTTTGTGCAGAGCAAGGAGAGCCTGCTTGGAGAATCCTTTGCTTTTCTGGGAGAGGTGTTGACCCGTCCCCTGCTTGAGAATGGAAGCTTCCGGGCTTCTTATGTAGCTACTGAACGCGAGACCATCCGCAAGAAGCTGGAATCCATTGTGAATGACAAAATCCGTTATGCGGCAGAACGCTGCATTGAGGAAATGTGCCGCAACGAGCCTTACCGTCTTCATCCCCTTGGCCAGCGGGCCGATCTGGATGCTATTACGCCTGAGACGCTGTACCAGAGCTATACCTCCTGGCTGAATGGCGCAACACTTGATCTGTATGTAGTGGGCGATACCACACCTGAGGAAGTCGAGAAGCTGGTGACCGCTCATTTCGGCCGGGCACATCACTCCGAAGCTGGAGGCTATACCTCAGATTTCACCCCGGTAACGGTTACAGAAGTACGGACGGTGGAAGAGAAGCTGGATGTGAATCAAGGCAAGCTGATTATGGGGCTGCGGACTTCGATTACCTACAAGGATGACCGGTATGCTTCCGCGCTGATGTACAACGGTATCCTTGGCGGATACCCGCATTCCAAGCTGTTCGTCAACGTGCGTGAGAAGGAAAGTCTGGCATATTACGCCTCCTCCCGTTATGACGGGCATAAGGGCATCGGGACGATTCAATCGGGGATTGAGACCCAGAATTACGGCAAAGCCGTTGATATTATCCGCAAGCAGCTGGATGAGCTGAAGGCGGGCAATATCACTGACCTGGAGCTTAGCCAGACCAAGGCGATGATTCGCAACCTGCTGTCCGAGATTCAGGATTCGGCATTTGAGATGATCTCCTTTGATTTCAACCGCCAGTTATCAGGCAAAGACCGTTCTGCCCAAGAACTGATGGACCAGGTTGACGGCATGGGGGCGGCTGAAGTGAAGGCAGCGGCGGAGACTTTTGAGCTGGATACGATTTATTTCCTGACAGGGAAGGAGGAATAGGGATGGAAAAGCTCCATTACGAACGGCTTCAAGAAACACTTTATCATGAGGTTATGGATAACGGTCTTCAGGTGTATGTGCTGCCGAAGCCGGCTTTTCTCAAAACCTACGCCACCTTTGCCACGAAATATGGATCAGTAGACAATCACTTCAAGGTGGCGGGCGGCGAGGAGACTACCGTGCCGGACGGCATTGCACACTTCCTGGAGCATAAAATGTTCGAGGAGCCGGAAGGAGACATATTTGCTACCTTTGCATCCAATGGTGCATCTGCGAATGCCTTCACCAGCTTCGACCAGACGGTCTATCTTTTCTCGGCCACAGAGAATATTGAGCAGAATCTCAGCACCCTGGTTGATTTTGTGCAGCGTCCGTATTTCACAGATGAGAATGTGGAGAAGGAAAAGGGGATTATTGGGCAGGAAATTAACATGTATGCCGACAATCCCGACTGGCGCGTCTATTTTGGGCTTATTGAAGCGATGTATGCTACCCACCCGGTTCACATTGATATTGCCGGAACTATTGAATCCATCTCAACCATTACTAAGGAAACGCTGTACACCTGCTACAATTCCTTCTATCATCCGAGCAACATGCTGCTGTTCGTTGTCGGCGGGGTGGACCCACAGCAGGTATTTGAACTGATCCGCAACAATCAGCAGGGCAAGAGCTATGAGAAGCAGGGTGAAATTACACGTATCTTCGCGGAGGAGCCTGAGCAGGTAGCCTCGAAGCATGTGGAGAGCAGACTTGCTGTCTCCATTCCCAAAATGATGTTCGGCTTCAAGGAAAAGGTGGATGGTCTCAGCGGTGAAGCGGCTGTACGCCGTGACCTGACCACGAAGCTGATGCTGGACCTGCTGTTTGGCAGCAGTACAGCATTGTATCAGAAGCTCTACGACGAGGAACTGATCTCGGACAGCTTCGGCCATGAATTTAACAGCTCCTCGGAGTATGCATTCTCGGCAATCGGCGGCGATACCAAAGATCCGGGGCTGCTGCTTGAACGGATTAAGGAAGAAGTTGGACGTATTCTGGAGACGGGCTTCGCGGAGAAGGATTTCGAACGGGCCCGCAAAAAGAAAATCGGCGGCTTCCTGCGGATGCTGAATTCGCCGGAGAGCATTGCCCATGAGTTCACCCGTTACCAGTTCCGTGGAGGAGATCTGTTTGAAGTGCTTCCCCTGTATGAATCGATCACTCTGGATGAAGTGAATGACCGGCTACATGCCCATGTGAATTGGGAGCAGCTGGCCGTGTCGCTGGTGGTGAGTCCTTAATGATGTTACCGGGAGAGGACAGCAAACCGATTGGTGAAATGACAGTGCTCATTACCGGGGGCAGCGGGGGAATCGGCGGCGCGATCGCTGAGCGTTTTGCTTCGGTGGGAATGAACATTGTGATTCATTATATGAATTCGCATGAAGCGGCCAATGATGTGGCCCGGCGCTGTCTGGCGCTGGGGGCGAAGGTAATGACCGTAGCGGCGGACATGAAAGACCGCAGTCAGCTCGTACGCATGGCCGAAAGACTGGAGAGCAGCGGCATGATGCCGGATATCCTGGTCAATAATGCCGGAAAAGCACATTATGGCATGTTAGCCGATCTGACCGAGGAGGAATGGGACGATATCATGGCGGTAAATCTGAAGGGCACCTTTATGTGCAGCCAGATTTTCATGCCTTATATGGTCACGCAGCGTTACGGCCGGATTATTAATGTGTCCTCTGTGTGGGGGATCTCAGGCGCATCCTGTGAAGTGGCGTATTCGGCCAGCAAGGGCGGAGTGAATGCTTTTACCAAGGCGCTTGCCAAGGAGCTGGCCCCCTCGAAGGTCACTGTGAACGCAGTAGCGCCAGGAGCGGTGCACA
Source organism: Paenibacillus sp. FSL H7-0756 (assembly GCF_038006765.1). Classification (NCBI taxonomy): domain Bacteria; kingdom Bacillati; phylum Bacillota; class Bacilli; order Caryophanales; family Paenibacillaceae; genus Paenibacillus; species Paenibacillus sp. FSL H7-0756. The sequence goes on from NZ_JBBOVT010000002.1 coordinate 205,298, forward strand.
CGGCCATGCTGTCCAATCTGCAGGCGGATGAGCTGAAGATGCTGGAGGAGGAGATCCCTGCGGGGAGACTGGCTACCCCTGAAGATATATCCTCGCTTGTCTATTTTCTGGCGCTGCCTGAATCCGGCTATATTACGGGGCAGGTCATCAGTCCGAACGGCGGCTGGATTACTTAATATCCGGTATAATACCAGGAACCATGAGTTGCTCTGGAGAAATGCTCCAGCATAAGAATTTCCGGCTTGAGACATATTATAACTGTTGCTTCTAAATCTCAATATCATTACAAACCTGAGGAGGATTTAAGATGTCAACAGATTCCGTAGTGAAGAACTTTGATACCTGGAAAAGCTTTTTGGGCGACCGGGTCATTCAGGCCGAAAAAATGGGGATGAGCGACGAGACCATCACCAAGCTGGCGTTCGAAATCGGGGAATTCCTCGACAAGAAGGTCGATCCGGGCAACTATTCCAACCGGGCCATCAAAGAGCTGTGGGATGTCGGAACGGATGATGAGAAGCATACCATTGCCGGACTCATGGTCAAACTGGCGAAGAAAAACGCATAGGTACGCGGAAGAAGCTCCCCTTGAGGGAGCTTTTCTGCAATTATTACAATCGTGTCCTTGCCTTTCAATTTTTTTTTCTATATCATTAACATGACCCGTGTGTCTGAAACAACATGCAGGGAAAAGGAATCTATGAGGTGCGCACAAGTGGAATATAAACAATGGTATATGGAGTATAAGATACATAAGAACAGACCCGGTCTGTTAGGCGACATTGCTTCTATGCTGGGTATGCTGGAAGTCAATATTCTGACGATTAACGGTGTGGAAGGCAAGACACGCGGTATGCTGCTGGAAACCAGCGACGATGAGAAGATTATGCTGATGGGCGAGATGCTCAAGAAAGTTGATAATATAACGGTTACGGCGCTCCGTACACCGCGGCTTGTCGACCGGCTGGCCGTCCGGCATGGACGGTATATTGACCGTGACTCGGATGACCGCAAGACCTTCCGGTTCACCCGGGATGAGCTTGGACTGCTGGTCGATTTCCTCGGTGAGGTGTTTAAAAAAGAAGGCAATCAGGTAATAGGACTACGTGGCATGCCGCGGGTAGGCAAGACGGAATCGATCATTGCCGGCAGCGTCTGTGCGATGAAGCGCTGGACGTTTGTCTCCTCTACGCTGCTGCGCCAGACCGTCCGCAGCCAGCTCGCCGAAGACGAGATGAATCCGCATAATGTATTTATCATTGACGGGATCGTCAGCACCATCCGCTCGAACGAGAAGCATTACAACCTGCTGCAGAATGTCATGGGTATGGCAAGCACCAAGGTGATTGAGCATCCTGATATTTTTGTGCGGGAGTCCGAATTCACCTTCGATGACTTCGATATTATTATTGAGCTGCGCAATTCACCGAACGAAGAGATATTGTACGAGTCGTTTACGACAAGCTACAGTGAAGATCTTTAATATATTTCATTCAGAGCATTGCTCACACAACATTCAGGAGGTGATGGTATGTCGGAACTGGGCCGGCATTTGAAGGAGGCTCGTCTGCAAAAGGGGATGAGTCTTGATGATGTCCAGGAAGTAACAAAGATCCGTAAAAAATATTTGGAAGCCATCGAAGCAGGGGATTATAAAGTGCTTCCGGGCAGTTTTTATGTCCGGGCCTTTATTAAAACCTATGCCGAGGCAGTTGGGGTTAACCCGGATGAGCTGATGGAGGAGCATGGCAATGTGCCTGCCGCTCCCGTCGATACCACCATGGAAACCGTGATTCAGAAGCGGAGCCGCAAGCCTGAAACGGAGCGTAATGCCAAGTGGCTGCCGACTTTGCTGATGTGGACCTTCCCGGTGCTGATCCTGGTGGTCATCTACCTGTATGCCTCTTCCACGATGAGTAATGATGCAGGGCCGAAGAAAGCAGATAACGCAAGCCTGACTGACGCAACGCAAGATCCGGCCAAGGTGAAGCCCTCACCTACGGCCGCTGGCGGGGGAGCAGTGCCTTCAGCGACAGCGGGAACGGCAGCTACGCCTGAGGCAGGAGCCACGGCTACTACTGCGCCTTCTGCAACTCCAGAGCCGTCTCCATCGGCTTCTCCGGGGGCTGTCACTGTTACTCAGGACCGTAAATCGGGCAAGACGACCATTTACAAGGTCTCTGCACCTGCCGGAACCCCGGTTCAGGTACAGATTGCCGCTACCGGAGTCAGCTGGCTTGAAGTGTACAAGGGCGAGAACTCCAAGGGGGAGAAGCTCAGCTTCGGGAACACCAAGGCCGGCGAGAATCTGAGCTTTACGCTGGACAGCGGCGGAATGTATATCAAATCGGGATATTCACCGGCTACGGCAATTTCGGTCAACGGACAGGCTATCACCGACGGCAAAACCTCCTCACGTCTGCTGCTTGAACTGGACAGCGGGACGGGCGGCGCTACTGGCGGGAGTACTACAGGAGAATAGTAGACCCGATGTATAGTCTTTGGCGGAATGGAGAACCTAGAAGTGTTTAACAGTTCTCTCGCCAAAGTGAGGTGTATTCTCTCATGACCGTCAGCTGGATTGTAACAGGGCTTGGTATTATCGTCAGTCTCCTGGGGTATTATTTGACACCGGGCGCCTGGGGATATGGTATTCTGGGCTTTGGACTGGCACATGTTCTGCTGGGGATTCTGGATATGTTCCGGGCTCCTGCACGCAGCAGATAATAATTAGATGTGAGCGTCTCCCGGACGGGTTCCGGGAGGCGTGTTTTTAGGTGCAAATATAAGAATTTATATGTTCACGCTATAAATTATCCTTCTATTTCTCGCTGAAACGGTACCGTCCTTACAAAGGACGGAATGCCGTTTCCACTTGACTCTTTTCCAGTATTAGACTTAAGAGCCCCTATCTCATATAATAGGAACAGACTAATTGTAACTAAAGGATGTGGAACCATGAGTTCAGAAAGTTCGTTTGATATCGTATCCAAGATGGATATGCAGGAGCTGACCAATGCGGTTCATCAGACCGAGAAGGAAATCGATAACCGGTTTGATTTCAAGAACAGCAAGAGCAGCCTGAAGCTGGAGAAGGATGCGCTTGTCATCGCCTCAGAGGATGAATACAAGCTGAATGCAGTGATTGATATCCTCCAGACCAAGATGGTGAAGCGGGGAATCACGCTAAAGAATATGGATTTCGGCAAAGTGGAGCCGGCTTCATTAGGCACGGTGCGCCAGCGGCTGGGACTGCGGCAAGGGATAGACCAGGAGAACGCGAAGAAGATCAATATTTTGATCCGCGATTCCAAGCTGAAGGTTAAGAGCACGATTCAGGGTGATCAGATCCGTGTGACCGGTAAAAGCCGCGACGACCTCCAGCAGATTATCCAGCTTTTACGCAAGGCTGATTTGCCGCTTGATTTGCAGTTTAACAATTTAAAGTAAGATCATGTGCCCCGCAGTGTATACTTACCTTACTTGCGGGGTGCTTCATGTTTTTTTGACACTTATTTATGGCTATAATATACTAGCTAAGCAGTTTTGAAGAAATTGCTGGAATACTGGATTCGTATGGACTAGGGGAGGAACCTTCAGTGAATTTACCCAACCGTATCACATTAGCGCGTATTTGCCTTATCCCAATCATGATGTTTTTTCTGCTGGTGGACTTCAGCTTCTATCCGGAACCGATACATTGGGGCTCCTTTCAGCTTTCAATTAATCATTTGGTCGCGGCGGTTATTTTTCTGCTGGCAGCCAGTACCGATGGAATTGACGGTTACATAGCCAGAAAATATAACATGGTCACCAATCTGGGCAAGCTACTCGATCCGCTAGCGGATAAGCTGCTGGTCTCGGCCGTGCTGATTTCATTGGTCGAGCTGGGAAGATGCGATTCCTGGATTGCCATTGTCATCATCAGCCGTGAGTTTGCCGTGACCGGACTGCGCCAGGTGGCATTGCTGGAAGGGAAGGTAGTAGCTGCAAGCAAATGGGGCAAGGTAAAAACAGTGATTCAGATTGTTGCCATTTCCCTGCTGCTGCTTAACAACTTCCCGTTCCAGTTCGTCAGCATCCCTGTGGATGATATTGCCATCTGGGCGGCAGCCATCATTACCATTTACTCGGGTATTGATTATTTTGTGAAGAATAAGGAACTGCTGGATTTGAACAAAGCCTGAGACGCTGGAACAGGCTGAACCTTGCAGGATACCTACAATCAGGAGGAGAACGTCAGCTATGAAAGCAGAGATTATTGCCGTTGGAACAGAACTTTTACTTGGACAAATCGTGAACAGCAATGCCCAGTTTCTTTCAGTAGAGCTGGCTGCATTAGGCATTGACGTTTATTTTCAGACCGTTGTGGGAGATAACAAAAGCCGCCTGCTGGAAGCGATCCGGATTGCTCAGAGCCGGGCGGATGTTATATTGTTCACCGGCGGCATCGGTCCGACCGAGGATGATCTGACCAAGGATGCGCTGGCTGCGGCGCTTGGCCGGACCCTGCACATCGACCAGCTGGCCATGGATCATGTGCAGCGCTTCTTCGATGACCGCAAGATTGTAATGACTGAGAATAACCGCAAGCAGGCGCTTGTCATTGAAGGGACGACTCCTCTGTCCAATGATACCGGCCTTGCGGTAGGGATTGCTTTTGCAGAAGAGGACAAATATTATATCGTACTGCCGGGCCCGCCCCGGGAGATGAAGCCGATGTTCACGGATAAGGCCAAGCCATGGCTTCAGCAGCATGCACTTACGAGTGAAATGCCCCTCTACTCGAAGATGCTGAAGTTCGCCGGGATTGGCGAGTCGCTGCTGGAGGACAAGCTGATTGATCTGATCCGCAGCCAGAGCGATCCTACGATTGCCCCGTATGCCAAGGAAGGCGAAGTGACCGTGCGCATCTCTACCAAGGCTCCGTCCGAGCGGGAAGCTATGGTCAAGCTCGATGCTCTGGAGAAGACGATAGCGGATATTCTGCCGGAGAACCTGTATGCCAACATTGATGTGCCGCTGGAGCAGCTGATTGTGGACTGGATGGCGGATGCGGGACTCACTCTGAGTGCTGCCGAGAGCTGTACGGGCGGGCTGCTGATGGAGAGCATTACGAATATCCCGGGCAGCGCCTCCATGTTTGCCGGGGGCATCGTCTGTTATTCCAATGATATTAAGAAAAAACTGCTGAATGTGCCCGCTGCTATGCTTGAAGGCCCGGATGCCCCGGGAGCGGTGAGCCGCGAGGTTGCCGAGGTGCTGGCTGAGCAGGTGCGTATGATCGGCGACACGGACTTCGGCTTATCGGTTACCGGTGTAGCCGGACCGGGATATTCGGAGCGCAAGCCTGTGGGTCTTGTGTTCGTAGGACTGGCTGAGCGGGGCTGCAAGACAGAGGTATATGAGCTGAATCTGAAGGGTACCCGTGACAACATCCGCCTGCGCACCGTCAAGGCGCTGCTGTACCGCCTGTGGCGGAGGCTGGAAGAACGCAAGGTGGCGACTCCGCTGGAAGGCTCGGCCTTGCAATAACGCTTCAGGGCGGTATATAATTTATACATGCGGAAGAACCGTGGCTTGAGCAATCATGCTGCGGTTTTTTGTTTTATATCAGGTATAACAAATTATCCTATGATTGTTCCTGTTAACGTAAGAAGCGGAAGAGAAGCTGCCTGCTAAGTCCTTGCATCCGGAAGGAGGTTAGTCTCTTACAATTAAAGGGAGTATTATCCCTGGGAGCAAAAAAAACGAATGTATGTTCTAAAAAAGACTTGGCAAGACCTTCAAAACACGTTATGATAATACTATAAACAGTGAAGGAAGTGGTCTGATTGTCAGATCGTCGTGCAGCGCTTGATATGGCGCTTCGTCAGATAGAGAAACAATTCGGTAAAGGTTCGGTAATGAAACTGGGAGAATCCACTCACATGAAAGTGGAAGTTGTACCTAGCGGATCTTTGGCACTTGATATTGCACTAGGTATTGGCGGACTTCCCAAAGGACGTATTATTGAAGTATATGGACCGGAATCTTCCGGTAAGACAACGGTTGCACTTCATGCGATTGCTGAAGTACAGAAGCAGGGCGGACAAGCTGCCTTCATCGATGCCGAGCATGCACTTGATCCTAAGTATGCTAAGGCGCTTGGCGTTAACATTGATGAACTGCTGCTGTCCCAGCCTGATACAGGTGAACAGGCCCTGGAAATCGCTGAAGCGCTTGTACGCAGTGGAGCAGTAGACATCATCGTAGTTGACTCTGTAGCTGCATTGGTACCGAAGGCGGAAATTGAAGGCGATATGGGTGATTCCCACGTAGGCTTGCAGGCCCGTCTGATGTCTCAGGCATTGCGGAAGCTGTCAGGCGCCATCAACAAATCCAACACCATTGCGATCTTCATTAACCAGCTTCGTGAGAAGATCGGCGTAATGTTCGGTAACCCTGAGACCACTCCGGGTGGACGCGCTCTGAAGTTCTACTCCTCTGTCCGTCTGGATGTGCGCCGGGTAGAGAGCATCAAGATGGGTAACGATGTTGTGGGTAACCGCACGAAGATCAAGGTTGTGAAGAACAAGGTAGCGCCTCCGTTCAAGCAAGCGGATGTAGATATCATGTACGGCGAAGGAATCTCCAGAGAGGGAAGCCTTGTGGATATCGGTACAGAGATGGATATCGTTAACAAGAGCGGTGCCTGGTATTCCTATGAAGGCGAACGTCTGGGTCAAGGACGTGAGAATTCCAAGCAGTTCCTGAAGGAACATCAGGATATTGCTCTGCTGATCGAGAATAAGATCCGTGAGGCAAGTAATCTCACGACTCTGGTAGAGGCACCATCCGAAGCGGCTGTGGCTGCAGAGCAAGAGGAAGAAGAGAAGCTGTTGCTTGAGATTGAGTAATTAAGTACTCTACCCCTCTACTTCTAATTGAATAATGAAGTCAAGATGGATAGGCGCCCTGTGAAGATATAACAGGGTGCCTTTTCGCAAATATTTCAGCTTAAGTAGGTGATTGGCAGGATGGTTATACAATTGGATGAGGAATTCGAGGAACAGGATGAGCAGCAGGTGCTGGCGGATTTCCCGGCAGATCAAGAGCTGGTAATTACAAAGGTAGAGCGGCTTAAGAAGTCTAATTATCGTTATCTAATCCATTTCGGAGACTACAACATGACTGTTCATGAAGATGTCATGATTAAATACCGGATGATTACCGGGAGTGCTTTTGTAAAAGCGGATCTGGAGGATATCGTTGCCGCAGATGAGCGTCAGCGGGCGTATGTGGAGGGGCTTAGGTATCTGGAGCGCAAGCCCAGAACCGCACAGGAGATGGCCCGCCGTTTAAGGGAGAAGGAAATAGGGGAGACTGTTATTGCCGAAGTTCTGCTCCGCCTGCAGGAGGAACGTCTGCTTGATGATCCCTTGTACGCCAAGCAGTGGGCGGAGCAGCGGATTGTGAATCAGCGTAAGGGCAAGATGTGGATCCGGCAGGAGCTGCGGGAGAAAGGGATTGATAAGTCGCTGATTGCGGAAGCGCTGGATGAGATCACACCCGAGCAGGAGCTGGAGAGCGCGCTGCAGACCGGACGGAAGAAATGGAATACGATCCGGGGAGATGTGAACGACAAACGCCGGAAGACAGGGGCGTTCCTGATGCGCCGGGGATTCTCAGGAGAAATGGTGCGCCAGGTGATCGGGATTCTGCGGGATGAGCAGGATTCTGGGGGGGAAGAAGAGGAGTTTTACTTCCTGGATTGATTCTCTTGACTTTATTACGGTTATCGACTCTCTTGACAAGGTCTTTTTATAAATAATAAAATATAACATGAATCGGCATAAACTAAGAATCCTTTTTCCTTCCCAAAAAGCAGACTCTTATGTTCCGGTTCGCGTACAACTCATATGAAATGTAATCGCCGGATAAGGCGGGCAATGTCCATGTGCAGCATGTGCAGTATGGCAATCGGTGTATTACCGGTTTTTTGTATGGTGATGAACGGATAGTTTAACAACTGCACAAATACCCAAGGGAAGATCCTTGGAGGATATCAACGAGGAGGTGAACAGATGGAAACATTGATCTGGGTCATTGTCGTTCTCGTTGTAGCTGCAGCATTCTTTGGATTCGGTTATTTTATTCGTAAATCCCTTGCAGAAGCTAAGATTTCCAGCGCAGAGAAAGAAGCCGTAGTCATCGTGGAGAACGCGAAGAAAGAGGCGGAGGCGCTGAAGAAGGAAACGGTACTTGAGGCTAAGGACGAAGTTCATAGAATCCGTACCGAAGCTGAGAAAGAAACTCGTGAACGTCGGAATGAAATCCAACGGCAAGAGCGACGTTTGCTGCAAAAGGAAGAATCGCTGGATAAAAAAATGGAATCGCTTGAACGAAAAGAAGAACAAGTAGCTAACAAAGAGAAACGAATTGATGAAACCCAACAGCAAATTGATGTTATTTACAAGAATCAGGTTACTGAACTGGAACGTATCTCCAATCTGAGCATCGATGATGCCAGAAGTATCATTCTCAGCAATGTAGAACAGGAAGTTCGCCATGAAACTGCTCAGATGATCAAGGAAATCGAACAGCAAGCTAAGGAAGAAGCGGACAAGAAAGCCCGTGAGATTATCACCTTGGCGATTCAACGCTGTGCGGCTGATCATGTGGCGGAAACTACGGTATCTGTCGTTACCTTGCCGAATGAAGAGATGAAGGGCCGGATTATCGGTCGTGAAGGCCGCAATATCCGTGCGCTGGAGACTCTGACCGGGATTGATCTTATTATTGATGATACGCCGGAAGCCGTTATTCTGTCAGGATTTGATCCGATCCGCCGCGAAGTGGCCCGTACGGCACTGGAGAAGCTGGTGGCAGACGGACGTATCCATCCTGCACGTATTGAAGAAATGGTGGAGAAATCCCGCAAAGAAGTGGATGAACGGATTCGCGAATACGGTGAACAAGCTACCTTCGAGGTTGGCGTTCATGGTCTGCACCCGGATCTGATCAAAATTCTGGGCCGCCTGAAATTCCGCACGAGCTACGGTCAAAACGTACTGAAGCACTCCATGGAGGTTGCTTATTTGACTGGACTTATGGCCGGTGAGCTTGGGGAAGACATCGTGCTTGCAAAACGTGCCGGACTGCTGCATGATATCGGCAAGGCGCTTGATCATGAAGTGGAAGGCTCGCATGTTGAAATCGGCGTCGAACTGGCGAAGAAGTACAAGGAACATCCGGTGGTTATCAACAGTATCGCGTCCCACCATGGAGATTGCGAGGCTACCTCGGTTATTGCTATGCTGGTTGGTGCTGCTGATGCTTTGTCAGCTGCCCGTCCAGGTGCACGCCGTGAGACCCTGGAAACGTACATCAAACGTCTGGAAAAGCTGGAGGAGATCTCGGAGTCCTTCGAGGGTGTCGAGAAATCCTATGCCATTCAGGCGGGCCGTGAGGTTCGCGTAATGGTACAGCCTGAGAAGATTGATGATGCCGAAAGCTTCCGTCTGGCCCGCGATATTACGAAGATGATTGAGAGTGAGCTGGATTATCCGGGTCATATCAAGGTTACGGTAATCCGCGAGACACGCGCTGTAGAATATGCGAAATAAATAAGGAAATCGGCCCCCTTGCGGGGCCTTTTTTCATGCAGCACGCCGTGGAGTTTGGAATGAAGCAGAATAGGTGAAATTATACTTAAGCAGCGATTTATGGTTGGCAGAGCATACACAAACCAAAAATTTAGGAGGAGAAGATTATTAAAGTTTTATTTATCGGAGACATTGTAGGCAATACAGGCAGAAAAGCGCTGCGTGAAATGCTGCCTTCCCTGAAAAGCAAATATCAGCCGCATATCATCATTGCCAATGGTGAGAATGCCGCTGCCGGCAGAGGGATCACCGCTGCTATCGCTAACGAATTCTTTAACTGGGGTATCCATGGGATTACGATGGGCAACCACACCTGGGACAACAAGGATATCTTCGAGTTCATCGACGACGAGCCGCGGATCATCCGTCCGGCTAACTTTCCGCCGGGGACACCGGGCCGTGGATATACCGTTGTTAAGGGGAACGGCAAGCAGCTGGCGATTGTGAATCTGCAGGGCCGTACCTTCCTTCCGGCGATCGATGACCCGTTCCGGGTAGGCGAGGAGATTGTGGAGGAACTGCGCAGAGAGCATAAGTGCATTCTGGTGGATTTCCATGCGGAAGCAACCTCCGAGAAAATAGCGATGGGCTATTTTATGGATGGAATGGCTTCGATTGTAGTCGGCACACATACTCATGTGCAGAGTAATGATGATGTGATTCTGCCTGGAGGTACAGCGTATCTTACAGATGCGGGTATGGTTGGTTCAAGAGAAGGGATTTTGGGTATGGAAAAGGATGCGATCATCTATAAATTTACAACTCAGCTTCCCTCCCGGTTTGTAGTCGACGAAGGCAAATGGCAGCTGCATGGTCTATTCGCAGAACTTGATGAAGCTACAGGCAGAGCGACACGACTGGAGAAGATCCGGCTGCGTGAGGATGAATGGGTGATGAGCTAAGGACGGCAATGCCGTTTCTACTTGCAAATAGGTAATTCGGTAATACTCATTTTGTTTTGGGTGAAGTGTGATATTTATTATATCGAAAAAGAGTATCTTTTGAACTATTTTCTCCGGAGAGGTCCGCAAAAAGAAGGAATTAATTCTTCTGAAGCGAATAACATCTACTGTAGTGGAAGAAGAACACCATCATTTTCCCAGGGGAGGTACTTACTATGGATGTATTAAAAGTATCAGCTAAATCCAATCCAAATTCCGTTGCTGGCGCATTAGCAGGTGTTCTTCGCGAACGTGGATCGGCCGAGCTACAAGCTATTGGAGCAGGAGCACTGAACCAGGCCGTGAAGGCCGTTGCCATCGCCCGGGGATTTGTCGCACCTAGCGGAGTGGACTTGATCTGTATTCCGGCTTTTACGGATATAGTGATTGATGGGGAAGACCGGACGGCTATCAAACTTATTGTAGAACCTAGATAACTCAAGTGAATCATTTAGATTAGGCCTGTTTACATTGTAAACAGGCTTTTTGCTGTGCTGACTGCCGCTTCAGTTAGGTGCATATACATGAAATAGACGCTGGGCTGTCAACGGTTCATTTGGATATTCAGGTGAAGAAAGAAGGAGAGCTGACCTATGGTGGGAAACAGGAGGCTGAAGGTGGCGGATTTTCATTGTGATGCTCTGAGTAAGCTGCAGGCGAATCCAGGGATAGACTTCAAGAATGATCCCCGTCTGGATGTGACCGCAGAGCGGCTGACAGAGGGAAATGTCGGACTGCAGGTTTTTGCCATCTATTTGTCTGCGGTGCGCGGAAGGGCAAAGTTCGAGGATATTCTGGGGCAAATCGAGTGCTTCCATCAAAAGGTTACCGGTCCTGGAGGGCTGCAGTGGCTGAGGTGGAAGGAAGAAGCGCAGGAAGGCAGCTTCACTGCACCAGCCTATGGAATGCTCTCTCTGGAGGGGGTGGACGGTCTGGAGGGCAATCTGTTCTATGCCCAGTTATGCTTCGAGCTGGGTGTGCGTTGCCTGGGGATTACCTGGAACTATGCCAACTGGGCGGCGGACGGTGTGCTGGAGCGGCGGAACGGCGGTTTCACTGAGCATGGCCGGAAGCTGATCGACTGGTGCAACGGGAGCGGAATGCTGCTGGATGTGTCGCATTTGGCCCCGGCAGGCTTCTGGGAGCTGCTGGAGCACAGTACCCGTCCGTTCATTGCTTCGCATTCGAATTGCGCAGCGGTATGCAGTCATCCCCGCAACCTGAGTGATGATCAGCTGAAGGCACTGATTGTAAGGGACGGGCGAATTGGGCTTACCTTTGTCCCCTGGTTCGTGCGGGATGAAGGAGCAGCCCGGAGGGAGGATATGCGGAGGCATATTGAGCATGTCTGTGGTCTTGGCGGGAGCGGACAACTGATGTTCGGCTCGGATTTTGACGGAATTGAAGCGTGGGTAGAAGGGCTGGAGCATCCGGGGCAATACGCGGAGTTCGCCGAGATGCTGCTGAAATACTATCCCGAAGCTGAGGTACGGGGCTGGCTGTATGAGAATGCGCTGGGGTTCTTGAGGGAGCAGCTGCCTTCTTCCACAGGTTTACCCTCTTTTCTCACCAGGAAGTGACTATGAATTGGAAAAACCAGGATGAAGCATTCACAGAATCGTAATATGCCCGGAAAAAAGCCTCGCATTGTGATGCGGGTCTTTTTATTTTCAGGTCATTAGAGGTATAATGTTCAGTGGCTTGTACAGATACTAGAGAAAATACAAGGAGTGACTTAAAAATGAGCAAGACTGTACCCGTAGGTGTGTCGGCCCGGCATATTCACCTTACGCAGGAGCACGTAGAAGCATTGTTTGGCCCAGGTTATCAATTGACCGAGTTCAAACCGCTGTCCCAACCCGGACAATTCGCAGCCAATGAGCAAGTGGCTGTCATTGGTTCGAAAGGGAAGTTCGACAAAGTAAGAATCCTCGGACCTGCCCGTCCGGCTTCGCAGCTGGAAGTATCCCGCACAGACTCCTTCAGCCTCGGCGTGAAGGCACCTGTCCGTGAATCCGGCAATATTGAAGGAACACCAGGAATTACGATTAAAGGACCTGCCGGTGAAGTTGAGCTGGAGACTGGTGTTATTGTAGCAGCGCGCCACATCCACTTCCATACTTCCGAAGCAGAAGCTTGGGGCATTGCTGACAAGCAGCTCCTGAAGGTACGTCTGGGCGGCGAACGCGGCCTGGTGCTGGAGAACGTGATTGCACGCGTATCCGACAGCTTCAAGCTGGACATGCACATCGATACCGATGAAGCTAACGCTGCCGGTGCCAATAATGGTGATACCGCTGAAATCCTAGACTAGTATTTTATAATAGGTAAGACAAGAGCAGGGGACCCTTCCTCTGCTCTTTTGTTGTAGATTTTTTTGAAAAGAAAGAAATGAAAGTTTTCATATTCGCTTTTATGTGTTATCATTATGTGTTATGACTTTGCTTAGCGCTATGTGGAGACGCCGCAAAAGGAATATACAGTAATGGAATTAAGGATTCACCAATATATGTATGCACAATGAAGGAGATAAAATGACATTTAACGATTTGAACCTGATCCCCCCGATTCTTAAGGCGCTTAGCCTGGAAAACTATACATCCCCGACCCCGATCCAGGAAGAGTCTATTCCTGCGGCCTTAGCCGGCAGAGACATCCTGGGCTGTGCACAGACGGGTACCGGTAAAACGGCGGCCTTCTCGTTGCCGATTATTCAGCTGCTGAGCCAGCAGCCGGGCAGAACCGGCGGAGGCAAGCGCATCCGTTCCCTGATTCTTACGCCTACCCGTGAGCTGGCGCTGCAAATTCAAGAGAACATTCAGGCTTACAGCAAGTTCACAACCATCCGTTCGACAGCCATTGTCGGTGGAGTATCACAGAAGGCGCAGGAGCGGGCGCTTGCAATCGGTGCCGACATTCTGATTGCTACACCGGGCCGTCTAATCGACCTGATCAGCCAAAAGCGTGTGGATCTGCAGCATGTGCAGATTCTCGTGCTGGATGAAGCGGACCGCATGCTGGACATGGGCTTCATTCATGATGTGAAGCGGATTATCGCCAAGATGCCGCTCAAGAAGCAGACCTTGTTCTTCTCAGCGACTATGCCTGCGGAGATTTCGCAGCTGGTGAAAACACTGCTTGTCAATCCGGTAAAAATCGAGATTACTCCGGTATCCTCCACGGTAGACAGAATTGAGCAGTCAATCTATCTGCTGGAGAACGGAAATAAGCAGAATCAGCTGAACCGTCTGCTGCAGGACCCGTCGATTGTATCGGCACTGGTATTCACACGCACCAAACGCGGCGCGGACCGGGTAACCCGGGATTTAACCCGCATTAATATTACAGCACAGGCCATTCACGGGAACAAATCACAGAATGAGCGCCAGAATGCGCTAAGAAACTTCAAGAGCGGAGCGACCCGCGTACTGGTAGCTACAGACATCGCTGCGCGCGGAATTGATATTGATGAGTTGTCCCATGTCATCAACTTCAACCTGCCGAATATTCCGGAAACCTATGTTCACCGTATTGGCCGGACCGGCCGTGCGGGGATGAGCGGCATCGCCATCTCGCTGTGCGAAGCGGAGGAAATTCCGTATCTGAAGGATATCCAGAAGCTGATTGGCAAGACGATTCCGGAGATCAAGGAGCATGCGTATCCGATGTCTAAGAGCAATCTGGCATTGCTGGCAGACCGTCCCGGCAAAGCGCCGGTCAAACCGTCGCAGAAAGCCAAAACGAATCCGCCCCGCAAGCCGAAGTCGGAATGGTTCGCGCAAGGCAAACAGCAGAGCGGCGGCAACACAGGTGGCGCTAAAGGCGCTTCTGGAAGCGGTCATGCAGGCAGTGGAGCTAGAAGCGCATCGGGCAGCAGTTATGCTGGCGGTGGAGCGAGAGGTGCTTCGGGGGGCCAGGCTAATGCCAACGGGCGTCCAGGCGGCAGCCAGAGCCAGAAATCGCCCAGCGGCTCATACGGCCGTTCAAACCCTTCGGGCAGCAGACCTGGCGGTCAGAGCGGACGTCCGTCCAGCCGTCCAGCGGCTAAAGCGGGGCGCTCGTAATTCGATTTTGTAACGTGCAGTAATGATTGACCTTATCCAAGTGGAAACGGCTTCGCCGTCCTTTTAAAGGACGGTACCGTTTCAGCGAGAAATACAAGGATCATTTATAGCGTGAAACTAAATTCTTATATTTTAACAAAAAACACCCGCCATTCTCAGTATCTCACTGAAAATGGCGGGTGTTTGTCTGCTCCATGGCCTCTTAACGGTTATATCGCTTCTTGTCTGCCGCTGACAGCTTCCTCTGCAAGGTAGGCGCCCAGCTCCTCGCGCAGCGCGGTGCTAATGGAAGTCATTGGCAAGCGGAGCGTGTCTGAGGAGAGCTCTCCGAGTTCGCTGAGCAGCCATTTGATCGGGGCCGGGTTGGACTCCTTGAACAGCAGCTTCATCAGCGGCACTAGCTGATCATACGCAGCCTGTGCAGCCTCAATTTGACCGGCTCTGTACTGCTCGTAGATGCTTAGGAAGCGGCCTGTATGTACATTGGCTGAGGCCAGCATGCCTCCGGCGGCCCCGTAGCCCAGCATGTCGAAGAAATGCAGATCGTCGCCGCAGAGCACGGGCTTGCCGCCGCTCTTGGACAGCTCGGAGACGAGCAGGGGGGAGCCGGAGCAGTCTTTTAACCCTACGACATTGTTCATCTCCAGGATCGTACGGGCGGTGTCCAGCGTCATGCCGACTCCAGTGCGGCCCGGGATATCGTAAGCCATAATGGGCAGACCCACCTCTGCCGCCTTGCGGAAATGAGCGATGATGCCTTCCTGGGACGGACGGCTGTAATAAGGGACAACCACCAGTGCGGCATCGGCACCTGCGTTCGCCGCCAGCTCAGTACGGGCCACGGTAGAGTAGGTATCATTTGTACCTGTGCCCACCACGAGCGGGATAGAGCTGGACTTCAGAAGTTCCCGTGAGGTATCTACGAGAGACTGTAATTCCTGTATATTGACTGTCGGCGATTCTCCAGTGGTTCCATTGACGACCAGACCATGAATATTGTTCTTGATGATGTTGTTCACATAACGCTGATACGATTCCAGATCAAGCTCGCCGGCAGCATGGAACGGGGTGACCACGGGAACATAAATTCCATAAATCTGTTCTTCTGTTAACATGAATATCGTCCTCCAAAAATGTAAAATCCGTTTGTTCTACTGTACCATGGATTATTGCATCGTTGTTAGCTATAATAAATGATGTGGGCTATCAATAATATTGATGTTAGGGTGAGATGATGGATTTAACATATATGCGGACCTTCCGCGAAGTGGCCAAGCGGCAGAGCTTCACACGTGCGGCTGAAGAGCTGGGCTATGCACAGTCCAGTGTCACGATGCAGATACAGAAGATTGAGAAGGAATACGGCGTGCCGCTTATCGAACGTCACGGCCGCGCCTTGCGCTTGACGCCGCCTGGGGAAGAGCTGCTTAAGCTGTTCGTGGAGATTCTGGAGCTCTATGACCGCTCTAAGGAAACGATCGCCCAGCAAATCGGCGGAACGCTTACGATCGGAACGATTGATTCCCTTGCGGCCTTCTATCTGCCGCCGTTCCTGCAGCAGCTGCGTACGATGTTCCCTGGTCTGAATATTCATTTGCAGACGGAGCAGGAGGCCAACCTGATCTCCAAGATCAGGGACGGCGAGGTCGATATCGGTCTTCTGCTGGACCGCAGCACGGTGGATAGCGCGCTTTCGCGGACGATCATCCGCGAGGAGCCGCTTGTCCTGGTGGCACCGGCCAGCCATCCGCTGGCCCGGCTGGAGCAGGTGACGCTTCAGGATCTGAACAACTGCGAGCTGATTGTCTCCGAGGAGAGCTGCATTTACCGCAGCCTGTTCGAGAACCTGCTCCGGGATCACGGGATCGTGTTTCGGATTGGTTTTGAGTTGTCGAATCTGGAAGCGATCAAGCGGTGTGTGCGCAATGGCCTGGGCATAGCGCTGCTGCCGCGGATTGTGGCGGAGGAGGAGATCGAGCGGGGCAACCTGTCCGAGCTGTCTTTTGCCCACCCGGAGATTCATTTCGATCTGCAGCTTCTGCTGCATCCGAAGAAGTGGAAGTCCCTGCCGCTCCAGTCGCTGATTCAGATGCTGCTTGAGGATGCTAAGGCGAAGACTGCTGTGCTGTGAAGGTGATGCAAGGAGCAGCGGGGGTCGCCTCGTAACAAATTCATACCATCTAGAAGAGCACTGCCGTATCACCCTCATTTAGGGTGCGGTAGTGCTCTTGTTTGTGTTATAAGCAAATATTGATTGACGATTACGTTAATACCGTTCCAGAATCAGCTGGGTCTTGAGACCATCAGCAGGAATAAGCCATCCCTCGGCGTTCAGCAGGCTCATCAGCCCGGCACGTAATCCGGCTACGCTGGTGCTATCGGCTGTTTTGAACGAAATCTCTACGATGTTCTGGATGCCGGTTCCCGCCTCGTCACGCACAGGCCATACCTCAAGGGTGATCTCCTGATTATTCCAGGTGCCTGTATAACGCTCGAAGGTCAAAGGGCCATGCGCCCGGGAGGCTGCCAGCTTCTGCTTCCCCCAGTTCGATGCAGACCAGTTCTTCAATTTACCGGGCAGCTTGTCTAGCAGCAGCTCCAGGGCGTCATCCTCAGCGGGAAGTACGGCTCCGGCAACTTTGGTGCTGACCTTCTTGGTATTTGAGAAGCTGAGGGTCTGCTTGCCATACCCCCAATCCACTTCTGCTTCATAGTTGTCATCGGAGGCATCGAAGCCCTCCTGATTCGCCAGGGTGAGCGCTGCCTGGATATTTCCGTTCACGACAGGATAACGTTTCTTGTAGGTCAATTCATAATCAGATTTGTTTTCTTTTTTGCGCAGCCGCACATCCCACCCCTTGCTGTTCAGCTCCAGCATATTCGTATCGAAATACTCAACACGAATAGCCTGTGGAGTAGAATCCAGGTCCAGCGCATCCACGACCTCGCTGCGCGGCGATCCGCTGCTATCCAGTACAAGATCAGGGTCCGCCAGAAACTTTACTTCATAGGCTGGAACTGCGTTAGCTGCAGCTGAGACACGCTCCGGCAGCAGGATGCCCTGTCCGGCCAATCCACCGCCTGCCGTCACTATACTCAGCATGAAGGACAGGGTAAGCTTTTTCCATTTTCTCAAGCATCATCACTCCTATGATCGGGTTTGGGTACATGACCCACTTTATATGCTGAGTATATGGGAGCGGTCAAAGCGAAAGGGGAATTGCGTTAATCCTGCATAGACTTACTCAATGGCAGCTAACAGTTTTTGGTGGCCATTACACTATTCCGGAAGCTCTCCATTTGTACCGAAGGATGCCGGTCCTTGTTATGCACGGCATAGATATACCGCGGTGCCATTCCCCCTTCAATAGGCAGCACCAGGATCAGTCCTTGTTCTACCTCCCATTGCACCGCCATCCGTGACATCACAGAGATGTGCCCGCCGAGCCGCACGAGCTGCTTGATAGCCTCCAGCGAATCCACCTCAATTGTATTACGCAGCCGCAGCCCTTGCTGCTCGAACCAGCGTTCGGTCAGGCTGCGTGTGGTGGACTCGCTTCCATGCAGAGCAAAGGGAGTCTTACTGATCTCCTCCATGCCAAGCTGAGTCTTGCAGGCAAGCGGATGCCCGGGAGAGCAGATCAGGACGAGACAATCTGTAATCAGCGGCTCAGCCTGCAGGGCTGGCTCCGTGAAAGGCTCTGAGGAGATGACGCCTAAGTCAATTTCGTGGCGGATCAGCATCTCCCGGATCACAGGGGCGGGCTTTACGGACAGAGCCATACGGATGCCGGGGAACTCCTGGGAGAACGCATGTAATATAGGCGGCAGCAAATAGGTTGCAGGTACATAACTAGCCCCAATCAGCAGCGTTCCCCGGTAGAGGGTGTCGAATTCGCCGGCTACCCGGCGGGCCTCACGGGCAAGCGCATTAATTTTCACGGAATAATGAAGGAGGGCTGCTCCGGCCTCGGTGAGAAAGGTTTTGCCGCTGCGGGATTCGAACAGCCGGACCCCAAGCTCTTCTTCAAGCGACTTCATATGAAAGGTTACGGTCGGCTGCTTGATCCCGAGTACCTCGGCTACGCTGGTCATATGGTGCAGCTGGTCGATCAGTTCAATGATTTGCAGTTTCATCAGATTCATGGTTTTACCTCTTCTAAGCGTTAGTGGGAGATCCCCCACCATAGATTTTATCTATGAACGTTAACAGAATTCATATAAAAAGTTAATTACATGTTTACATGAAAAATAAACAACCTGCGAATACAGACGTTAGACTGAGGACAGCTCAAGAAGACAGGCAGGGATCGAAATGAATATTCAGATCAAGGGGATTCATAAAAGCTTTGGCGGACAAGCGGCGCTGCTGCCTGCCCAGCTTGAACTGAAACACGGTAAGTTCACCACCTTACTGGGGCCCTCCGGCTGCGGAAAAACCACGCTGCTGCGGATGTTAGCGGGCCTTGAGCGCCCGGATGGCGGAGAATTAAACGCTGACGGGAAATGTTATTTCTCTGCTGCGCAGCGGATCGATGTTCCGGTACATAAGCGGAATTTCGGGATGGTGTTTCAGGATTTTGCACTCTGGCCGCATATGACGGTGTACGAGAATGTGGCCTTCGGGCTGAAGGCCTCAGGGCAGCGTACACAGCAGCGGAGCAAGGTACTGGAGACACTGGAGATGGTCCGGCTGCAGGGGATGGAGAACCGCTATCCGCATCAGCTGTCGGGCGGCCAGCAGCAGCGGGTTGCTTTTGCCAGAGCAGTAGTTGTCCGTCCGGGTGTAGTGCTCTTCGATGAGCCGTTAAGCGCGCTGGATGCCGTACTCCGGGAAGAGATGAGAGTGGAAATGATGTCGCTGGTCCGGGACATGGGTCTAACTGCACTCTACGTGACCCACGATCAGATCGAAGCGATGTCGATGTCCGACGAGATTGTGGTTATGAAAAGCGGGCGGATATTGCAGACAGGAACTCCCGAAGCGGTATACGAGGCACCGTCAGAGCCGTTCGTTGCTTCGTTCATCGGCAAGTCGAACTGGCTTACGCCGGAGCAGGAGATGGTGCGGCCTGAACATATCGGATGGAGCCGCACGGCGGCAGAGGATCTGTGTTATCCCGCTATTGTACGGAGTGTCAGTTATGTCGGAGAGCGTTATGAGATCCGTGCGGAGGTGGAGGGGGCCGGAATATGGACAGTCTATCTGAACAACCGGATTCCTGTAGAAGAAAGGGTTCAGCTCTATGTCTCACCACGGCGGATATGCCGAATGAATTCTAATTCAAATGAAGAACAACCTAAAAGGAGCGAAACATAATCATGAAATGGAACAATCCGCGTAAACAAGGGGCAACGCTGCTGTTATCTGCTGTGATGAGTGTGAGTCTGGCGGGCTGCGGTACGGGCAACAGCACCAGTGCCGGCGGGGCCAGCACGAGTACCCCAGAGGCAACGGATGCAGCTGCGTCCACTCCTGAAGCTACAGCTGCTGCGTTAAGCGGCAAGCTGGTACTGTATTCCGCCGGCCCGCAGGGCTTGGCAGACGATATTGTCAATGGCTTCAAGGCCAAGACAGGACTCACGGTGGAGATGTTCCAGGGAACAACCGGCAAGATTCTGGCCCGGATGGAGGCGGAGAAAGCAAATCCGGTGGCCGATGTGGTGATTCTGGCTTCTCTGCCCTCCGCACAAGCTCTTAAGGCGGACGGTCTGACGCTGCCCTACCCGGAAGCAGCCAACAAAGAGAAGCTGAATCCGGACTGGTCGGATGCCGAAGGCAATTATTTCAGTTCAAGCGCCTCTGCGCTGGGAATTGTCTATAATACGAAGCTGGTAGCGAATCCGCCCAAGACCTGGGCAGAGCTGGCCGGTGCGGAGTGGAAGGATGCCGTCAACATTCCTGATCCGACGCTGTCAGGCTCTGCGCTGGATTTCATTACAGGCTATCTCAGCGTGAACGGCGAGCAGGGCTGGGATCTGTTCAAGAATTATAAGGCAAACGGTGTTGCTATGGCTGGGGCGAACCAGGAGGCGCTTGATCCGGTGATTACAGGAGCTAAGAGTATTGTCGCAGCAGGTGTAGATTATATGGCCTACAAGGCCAAAGCTAAGGGAGAGCCGCTGGATATTGTCTATCCTGAGGAAGGCACAGTGGTTAGTCCGAGACCGGCGGCGATTCTTAAATCAAGCCCGAACGTAGACAACGCCAAAGCGTTCATTGATTATCTGTTGTCCGACGAAGCCCAGCAGCTGGTAGCGGATGCGTATCTCATCCCGGGCCGCGGGGATATTGAAGCTTCGAACCGGACCAATCTGAAGGACATCCCGCAGCTTAAGGCAGACTGGGCCTGGATGAGTGAGCACGGGAATATGGCGGCTTCGAAATTCGCAGAACTCTACAAATAAAGGCTTAAGGTTGAGGTGAAAAGCAATGAGTCCAGTCTCCATGGACAGTAACCGGATACTTCGGAGAGCGGGCTTACTGCTCTCCTTCTTTTTGCTGGCGGTCAGCATCGGCATTCCGCTTCTGCTCATCTTCTGGCAAAGTATTACCCCAAATCAGCGGCTGGACTGGATGGCCCCGCTCCGTACGATCACCGGACAGAGTCTGTCCGGGGTGCTGCTGAATTCGGTATGGCTTGGAATATGCGTAGTGGCCGGAACGACGCTGCTTGCGATGCCGCTGGCCTGGATGATGGCTAAGACCCGTATGGGGCTGCACCGCTGGATTGATGTGATTCTGCTGATTCCGTTCATGACCCCGCCGTATATCGGCTCCATGGGCTGGATTCTGTTCATGCAAAAAGGCGGCTATCTTCAGCAGTGGCTTCCTGGCGCGGGTGTGTTAAGTGATTCTTTCTTCAGCTTCTGGGGGATGGTCTTCATCATGAGCATGCATCTGTTCCCGTTCCTGTACCTGCTGCTTCGGGATGCGCTTATCCGCATAGGCGGCAATCTGGAGGAGGCGGGAGCGGTGCACGGCGCAAAGGCAGGCTACCGCTTCAGGCGGATCATCATGCCGCTGCTGTTATCGGCTTATGGTATGGGGGTAATGCTCGTCTTCGTTAAGACGATTGCGGAGTTCGGAACACCGGCTACCTTCGGCCGCAAGATCGGCTATTATGTCATGACCTCGGAAATTCATAAATACATTTCCAGCTGGCCGATTGACTTCGGCAAGGCTACGTCGCTCGCATCCGTGCTGCTGTCGGTCTGTCTGGTCATCTGGTATATGCAGTCGGCAGTCAGCCGCCGGTTCACTTACCGTCTGGTGGGCGGCAAGGGACAGCGCTCCAAGACGTATTCGTTGCGCGGCGGCGCAGGCTGGCTCGCAGGCTTATATCTGGCTTCACTACTGCTATTATCCATAGGCATCCCTTACTTCTCGATTATCGCCGCCTCGCTGATGAAGCTGCGCGGTGCCGGGTTGTCGCTGGACAACCTGACGCTCGATCATTACAGGGAGCTGCTCTCCTGGGGATCGGTGAGTCTGAAGGCAATTGGGAACAGTCTGGGGCTGTCGCTTGCCGCAGCATCGGTGGCTGTCATACTTGGAGCCGGCCTTGCTCTGGCCATCGGCAGGTCTTCTACCCGGCTGCAGCGGATCATTGATCTGCTGAGTCTTTTGCCTAATACGGTTCCGGGCATTGTAATGGTGGTAGGGCTGATTCTGCTCTGGAATGCGCCATGGATGCCCTTCACGCTCTACAACACCTACGGGATGGTAGTGCTTACCTATGTGGTGCTGTTTCTTCCTTATACGGTACAGTATGTGAAGGCCAGCTTCTCGCAAATTAACGGGTTGCTGTTTCAAGCGGCCCAGGTCAGCGGAGCAGGCCCGTTCTATATCCTGCGGCGGATTCTGCTTCCGCTCATTATGCCCGGCATGCTGGCAGGCTGGATGATGACCTTCACCATATCTGTACGGGAGCTGGTCGGCTCGCTGCTGATTCTGCCGCCTTCGATGCAGACCTCGGCTACGTATATTTTTGCCCAGTTCGAGCAGGGGCAGGTATCGCTTGGCATGGCAATGGCGGTGGTATCGGTCGGTTTGACGGTGCTGCTGCTGCTCGGTATTGAACTGCTGAATTCCAGAAGAAAGTGGAATGGATCATGACGAAGCTGACCATATGGGGCGGGGCGGGTGAACACGGGCGTTCCGCTTATCTCCTGAGTGGCGGCGGCTACCGTCTGCTGCTGGATTGCGGCGTCAAAAAAGGCGGTGCCGGACAATATCCCCTCATTGAACCCGGACAGGCGGCCCTGCTGGATGCGGTACTGCTCTCTCATGCCCATGAGGATCATTCGGTAGCACTGCCGCTGTTGTATGCGCAGGGTTACAAGGGTGAGGTATGGACAACGCGGGAAACGCGGGCGCAGCTGGATGCCTATTTCCGCTCTTGGCGTTCGAGTATGAGCCGTGAGGGCCATGAACTGCCATACACTGAAGCAGATGAACAAGCGATCCGTTACCGGTATCTGGAGGAGGAGGGCAGCTGCCTGTCCTGGTTCGGACTAATTCCCGGAGTTCAGGTCATGTGGGGGCGCAGCGGTCATCTGGCGGGATCTGTATGGTTCCTGATCGCTGCGGAAGGGCGGTCGATCTTCTATTCCGGTGATTATACGGCGGAATCCCTGTTGCTTGCGGCTGATTCACCGGCTGAAGCAATACAAGCTGCTGGGGGTATCCCGGACCTTGAGCAGAGGCTGAGAACATGGTCCTGCGGCCAGCGTCTTGATCTAGCGGTTGCTGATGCGGCCTACGGAATGGACGAGGAGAGCCAGTCTGATAAGCTAAGGCAGCTGGAGCAGGCCATCCGCAGGACTGCGGCAAGGGGAGGCAAGGTATTGCTCCCGGTTCCGGCAGGCGGACGCGGCCAGGAGATGCTGCTGTGGGCCGCTGAGCTTTTTGCGGATCTGCCAATGGTTGTGGAAGCGAAGCTGATAGAGGGGATGAGGCGGCTTGCTGCATCGCCGTTCTGGCTTAGGAGGACTGAGAGAACGGGAGAGTATTCCGCACAGGACAACATGGCGGGCTTTCTTACCGCCCGCCGCTGGACGTTGCCGCAGAGCGAGGCGGAGCGGGAGGAGCTGCTGTCACGCTCCGGCCCTTCCCTATGGTTCGTACCGGATGGCATGATGCAATCATCCTTGTCCCGCTGGTACTATGCGAGGTGGGCATCCCATTCAACCTATTCCGTGCTGATTACCGGCCATGTAGCGGCTGGTACCTTTGGATACAAGCTGCTGCATGAACCGGGACAGCATGGAGTATGCGAGGTGCTTAAGCTGCGTTACAAGGTGCATCAGGGCCGGGAAGATGTGCAGCATATGCTGAAGTCCCTCCCCGTCCGGCACGCCGTACTGGTTCATGCCGCGAAGCCGGAGACCGACAAGCTCCGTGAAGCCTTGATCCAAGGCGGTCAGCTGACCGGCTGCACGCTGCATTCTATGGCGCCGGGGGAAGAGTTGGATTTGGAAGGCCTATGAAATGACGGATGAAAAGAGGCTGTCTCATAAGTGGAATTTCACTTATAGAGATGGCCTCTTTTTTTGTTTTAGAAAGAAGAGCAGATGCATCCGCAGTCCGTAACATTGTAGAGAAATCATGCAAGAAATGCAGCAATACTGGCCCGGTAGAAGCGACTGATGCTGAAATCTTGCATGAAATGCAAGAAAGTTAGCGCTAACTCGCACTAAGTACCGGAATTCCTGCAAATGATGCAACAATGTACCACGACCAGTAACTTTTTTAGTGAAGTCCTGCAAAATGTGCAACAATACTGCTTCATACAAGTGGTCGGTGAGAGAAAAGTTCAGAACTGGCTAGAGATGAGGAGCACTTTTTCAAAGCGTCTTTCTACCCTTACTCAAGCACAGGAAAACAAAGCTCACAAAGATGCCTGCTGACCATGTCCTCCGTGTATCTCTCCATCACCGGACGCCCGGGATCAAGCTTATGGCCGCTGCGTGACATCGCCGGTAGAATCTCGGCCCATGCCTGCTGGACGGCTTCAGCCGTATGCTGGATGCTCATTACTGCGTAGGCTCCGCCGGGAAGCTCACCGTAAGGTACCGAGGTCTCGGCGGGAGGATTCTCAGGCAGGCTGATGCAGGCATCGTATCGGCAATGCTCCGGCTGTGTAGCTGCAGGGTTGTCCTGCGGAATGCCGAACAGCACCGCCGAGCCTTGAAGCAAGCCTTGTTCCCGCGCCCACTGCTTCAATTGGTCCATCGCCTGAGCGTTTGCGGGCCCGTAGGGACCTGTCTGCCGTACATAAGCTATGCGTGTTGCCGGAATGCTCTCGAGCTGAATGTTCATCGTTAATCATTATCCTTTCTATGGTTAAGTGGTCAAATGAAGTACAATCCGAATGCTAACATGGACTAAAATAGAATTCATTTCTTTTTTTGTGGACTTCTTAGGCAGCAAGATATTGACATCAAAAACTAGAATATGTTATATAAAAGGGAGTGTTAGCACTCAAGTGAGTGGAGTGCTAAACGATGCTCCGCAATCCGAAGGTTACTTTTGAAAGGAGATTCATTTATTCATGGCTAAAAAAGAGTTTAAAGCTGAATCCAAAAGACTGCTGGAAATGATGATTAACTCCATTTATACGCAGCGTGAGATTTTTCTGCGGGAACTGATCTCTAATGCAAGTGATGCCATCGATAAAATCTATTACAAGGCACTGGCCGATGACAGTCTGGTGTTCAATAAAGAGGACTACTACATTAAAGTAACCGCTGACAAAGCAAGCCGCACGTTAACCATTGCCGATACCGGCATCGGGATGACACAGGAAGAGCTGGAGAATAACCTGGGGATTATCGCGAACAGCGGCTCGTTTGCTTTTAAGAAGGATAATGAAGCCAAGGACGGCCACAACATCATCGGACAATTCGGGGTCGGCTTCTATTCCGCATTCATGGTGGCTGACGATGTGACCGTAATCAGTAAGGCGCTGGGCAGCGAGCAGGCGTTCAAATGGGAATCCCAGGGCGCGGACGGTTACACGATTGAGCCTTGTGAGAAGGATACAGTCGGTACCGAAATTACGCTGAAGATCAAAGAGAACACCGAGGACGATAATTACGATGAATTCCTGGAAGAATTCCGTCTGAAATCGATCATCAAGAAGTATTCGGACTTCATCCGCTTCCCGATCAAGATGGATATTACCGGCAGACAGCCCAAAGAGGGCGCTGAGAATGAATTCATCGATACGATTGAAGAGCAGACGGTCAACAGCATGGTGCCAATCTGGCGCAAGAACAAGAAAGAGCTGACTGATGAAGATTACAACAATTTCTATGCAGAGAAGCGCTACGGGTTCGACAAGCCGCTGAAGCATATTCACATCAGTGCCGACGGCGCAGTGGTCTACAACGCCATTCTGTTCATCCCGGAGAATACTCCGTTCGACTACTACACCAAGGAATATGAAAAAGGTCTGGAACTCTACTCCAACGGCGTGCTGATTATGAACAAATGTGCCGATCTGCTGCCGGATTACTTCAGCTTCGTCAAGGGGATGGTCGATTCCGAGGACCTGTCGCTCAATATTTCCCGTGAGATGCTGCAGCATGACCGCCAGCTGACAATGATCGCCAAGAATATCAAGAGCAAGATCAAGAGCCAGCTCCTGAGCCTGCTGAAGGATGAGCGCGAGCAGTATGAGACGTTCTATAAGTCTTTTGGCCGGCAGCTGAAGTTCGGGGTCTATAACGACTACGGTATGGAGAAAGAAACGCTGCAGGATCTCCTCATGTTCCACTCTTCCAAAGAGAAGAAGCTGGTGACACTGGCTGAATATGTAGAGAGAATGCCGGAAGACCAGAAATATATCTACTACGCTTCCGGTGAATCGGTAGAACGCATTGAGAAGCTGCCGCAGACCGAAATGGTGCTGGACAAAGGCTACGAGATTCTCTACTTCACCGATGATATCGATGAATTCGCAATCAAGATGATCATGGCTTATAAGGAGAAGGAGTTCAGAAATGTCTCCAGCGGTGACTTGGGCATTGAAGAGAGTGCCGAGGATAAGCCATCTGAAGAGGAAGAGAATGAGAACAAGGGATTGTTCGAAGCTATGCAGGGCATTCTGTCCGGCAAAGTGAAGGCGGTCAAAGCCTCCAAGCGGCTGAAATCCCATCCGGTCTGCCTGTCCACCGAAGGCGAGCTGACGATTGAGATGGAGAAAATCCTTAAGGCCATGCCTAACGGCGGCCAGGATGTGCAAGCGGACAAGGTGCTGGAAATCAACATTCACCATGATGTCTTCAAATCACTGAAGGCGGCGGCCGAGGGCGACAAGGAGAAGCTGGGCTTGTACACCAACCTCTTGTACAACCAGGCGCTCCTGATCGAAGGCTTGCAGGTTAATGATCCGGTGCAGTTCACGAACGATATTTGTAAAATTATGGTCTAATACCGGCGTATCGCCGGGCGCAGACCTGAGAGAATAACAAACCCCGCTACTGGTGCTGACTGGTAGCGGGGTATTTGCGTTGATCAGGGAATACAGCGTCCGGGCAGCCTGCGGATGAATGCCGCCGGGTTTGGACATCCTCCTGAATGCGGAGCCTGGAAGTAGTGCGCGGCCGGCTCAAATGGACTTGAAGGTCTCGATGAACTTGGTCGCCACGGACGACAAATACTTATCCTTCATCCATACGGCGGCCACGCGGGTGCGAAGAGTCTCGCACAGGATTTCTTTGTAGATCAGGTTGCTGTGATTAGCCAGCTCGAACGCCGACTTGGGTACGATCCCGATCCCGAGTCCCGCATTGGCCCAGAGCAGCGTGGTCCGGGCATCATCGTTCATACAGAAGATCTGTGGCTCAAAGCCGTGCTCCAGACAGGTCTCGCGGATGAGCTGCTCGAAGCGGCGGTAAATAATCAGCGGTTTGTCCTGCAGCTCGCCAAGCTGGGCAGCACTCTGGCTGGGGGCCCAGTCATAAGCTGTGGTCATTACTGCAATCATCGGCTCTGAATGGAAATACAGACACTCCAGGTTGCTGGTGCTGAACGGGGTACGGACAATGCCCACCTCAACAATGCCCCTGTTCAGCAGGTCGATAATCATGAATGTATTGCCTTCATGGATTTCAAAGGACACGCCCGAATAGCTCTTATGGAACGCTGTGAGCGGCTCATGAAGCAGGGTGGCGCCTGAAGAAGAGACCGTCCCAATGGTAAGGCTGCCCTTCAGCCCTTTGGCATAATCGCTGATCTCCCGGGCGGTGGAGTCCGTTAACTCCAGAATCTGCTGAGCCCGGTTACGCAGAATGATTCCGGCATCTGTGAGCTGTATGCTGCGCGGTCCGCGCTCCACCAGCTTGACCCCCAGCTCCTCCTCCAGCAGCTTCAGCTGCTGGCTGAGCGGCGGCTGGGCCATCCTCAGCTTCCTGGCTGCGGATGTAATTTGTCCTTCCTCGGCAATCGCCAGGAAATATTTCAATTGGCGGATATCCATGGTGCAGCCTCCGTTCTTAAGGTTTATGACATATGCTATCCATATGGGATTGATACGAAACCAATATTATCAATATGTAAACAGGTATGACATAATCATAACGGGTCTTTTGTTATTTTCAATAGGAACTACATACTACGCTAAGTTAGGTGAGGATCAATGTGCACAAAATTGCAGTTTTCTTAAAACCGTACAAAAAAGAAGTGACGATCGGGCCGGTATTCAAGCTGCTGGAGGCGATTCTGGAGCTGCTGCTGCCGACCATTGTAGCCCTGATCATCAACAACGGAATTGCCAAGCAGGATAGCAGCTATGTCTACAAGATGGGCTCCCTGATGGTGGTAATGGCCATCCTGGGCTTCGGCTGCTCCCTGGTATGCCAATATTATGCGGCGCGGGCCTCACAGGGCTTTGGGACCTCGCTGCGCAACAAAATGTTCAAGCATATCTCTTCGCTGTCGTATGCCGAGCTGGATATTATCGGCACGCCTTCCCTGATCAACCGGATCACCAACGATGTCAACCAGCTGCAGGTGGCGGTAGCCATGCTGATCCGGCTGGTCATCCGCGCGCCGTTCATCTGTATCGGGGCGATTATTATGGCGATGATTCTGGATTTCCGCCTGTCGCTGATCTTGATTGCCGCTACTCCTGTATTCGGAATCATTCTGTACTTCATCATTACACGCAGCTCGCCAATGTACCGCAAATATCAGGCGAAGCTGGACCGTCTGGCGCTGGTGCTCAGCGAGAATCTCTCCGGCATCCGGGTGATCCGGGCCTTCGCCGAGAGCCGCCGCGAGAAGCAGCGCTTCAATGATGCCTCGGAGGATCTGACGCAGACGGCCATCCGTGTCGGGCGGATCTCCGCTTGGCTGGGACCGATGACGACACTGGTAGTGAACGCGGCAATAATTGCTATACTTTGGGTAGGCGGCTTTCATATTGAAGCCGGGAGTCTGTCGCAGGGTGAGATTATTGCATTCATTAACTATGTAACCCAGATCCTGCTGGCCCTGATCGTAGTCTCCAATCTGGTCATTCTGTTCACCAAAGCCTCGTCGTCTGCGAACCGGATCAATGAGGTGCTGGCTATGACAGCTTCCGTTGCTGAAGTGCCTGCTCTTGCACCTGCTGCGAAGCCGGACGGTGCAGCGCCGGTGATTTCCTTCCGCAATGTGTCTTTCGGCTATAACACGACCGGTGAACTGGCCCTGGAGAATATCTCTGTAGATATCCTTAAAGGGCAAACGGTTGGGCTAATTGGCAGTACCGGTTCAGGTAAGAGCACCTTCGTAAATCTGATTCCGCGCTTCTATGACGCTGTGGAAGGGGAAGTTAGAGTCGAGGGTGTAAATGTACGGGACTACCGGCTGGAGCAGCTGCGCAGCAGAATCGGCATCGTGCCGCAGAAGGCGGTGCTGTTCACCGGGACGATTGCTGAGAATATCCGCTGGGGCAAGGCGTCTGCTACCCGGGATGAGATCATGGCCGCAGCGGCGGTTGCCCAGGCTGAGGAGTTCATCACCCGGCTGCCGGAAGGGCTGGATACGCTGGTCGCACGCGGCGGGCATAACCTGTCCGGCGGACAAAAGCAGCGGTTGACCATTGCCCGGGCTGTCGTAGGACATCCGCCGATCCTTATCCTGGATGATTCCTCCAGTGCGCTGGACTTCGCTACGGATGCGGCACTGCGCCGTGCACTAAGCAAGAACAGTACAGATATGACCGTGCTGCTTGTATCCCAGCGGGTGAGCACAGTAAGGCAGGCCGATCAGATTATCGTCTTCGAGGAAGGCCGGATTGCCGGAATCGGCACGCATGAGGAACTGCTGGAGAGCTGCGCAGTCTATCAGGAAATCTGCATGTCACAGCTCTCAAGCGAGGAGGCATTACAATGACCAGTACAATGACCTGGAAACGTCTGTTTCAATATACCCGTGAGTACCGGAAAATAACGTATGGCGCTATCTTCTGCGCGATCCTGAGCGTGATTGCCAGCCTGATCGGGCCGCTCCTGATTGGCCGCGCCATTGACCATATGATTGGGCCGGACCGGGTGGAGTTCCCGGAGATTCTGCGCCTGCTGCTGATCCTGGGCAGTGTGTATCTGGTCGGCAGCTTCTTCGGCTGGCTGCTCACTTATTATACGAATAAGCTGGCGTTCCGCACGGTCTATGACCTGCGCCGCGAGCTGTTTGACAAGCTGGACGCCCTGCCCCTGAAGTTCCATGATAACCATCCCCAGGGCGACAGCATCAGCCGGTTCGTGAACGACATGGATGCTGTGTCTGACGGGCTGCTCCAAGGCTTCTCCACGCTCTTGACGGGGATCGTAACCATTGCCGGAGCCATAGGCCTGATGCTCTATATCAGCCCTATAATGACGCTGGTGGTGCTGCTGTCTGCTCCGGCAACCTTCTTCGTTGCCCGCTTCATTACGATGCGCTCCCAGCAGCTGTTCCGTGAGCAGGCCAAGATTCTCGGGGGGCTGAACGGCTATGTCGAGGAAATCGTCGGCGGGCAGAAGGTGGTGCAGGCTTATCATTACGAGGACCGTTCCTTTGCAGGTTTTGCGGAGCGGAATAATGAGCTGTACAAGACAGGGACGAAATCGCAGTTCTATGGCTCGCTCTCGAACCCGACCACGCGGCTGGTCAATAATATCACCTTTTCGCTGATTGCGATGATCGGGAGTGTGCTTGTTATCGGAGACCTGTTCTCCGTAGGGGATCTGTCCAGCTTCCTGATCTACTCCAGTCTGTTCGCGAAGCCGTTCAATGAGATTACTGGCGTTATTACACAACTGCAGTCCGCCACAGCTTCGGCGCAGCGGATCTTCACCATTCTGGATCTCCCGCAGGAGGCCCCGGACCAGCCGGATGCCTATGTGATGGAGAACAGCCGGGGAACCATTACCTTCGACAAGGTAAGCTTCGCCTATACACCGGAGCGTCCGCTGATCAAGAACTTCAGTCTGGAGGTGAAGCCGGGCACACGCGTGGCGATCGTCGGCCAGACCGGGGCGGGCAAGACCACGCTGGTTAACCTGCTGATGCGCTTCTATGAGGTGGATAGCGGAACGATCCGGATTGACGGCGTAGATATTACTTCCATCACCCGTGACAGTCTGCGGCGCAATTTCGGTATGGTGCTGCAGGAGACCTGGCTGTACGGGGCTTCCATCCGCGACAATATTGCTTACGGCAAGCCGGAGGCCTCCGAAGCGGAGGTGATTGCAGCCGCCAAGGCCGCGAATGCACATAGCTTCATCAAGCGCCTGCCTGAAGGCTATGACACCAAGATCAGCACCTCGGGAGATAATCTCTCCCAGGGCCAGAAGCAGCTGCTCACCATTGCCCGCGTCATGCTGGTTGATCCGCCGATGCTCATTCTGGATGAGGCGACCAGCAGCATTGATACGCTGACGGAGGCGCGGATACAGAAGGCCTTCCTGGCAATGATCACCGGCCGGACCAGCTTCGTCATTGCGCACCGGCTGTCCACGATCCGCGAGGCGGATCACATCCTGTTCATGAAGGATGGAGATATCGTGGAGAGCGGAACGCATGATGAGCTCCTGGAGAGCGGAGGCTACTACGCCCGCTTGTACAACAGCCAGTTTACGGCGGTGTAACTAGGTATACGATTATTGTGAATAGCTGCGGCAGAACTTCTACGGAAGTGTGCCGCAGCTATTTTTATTTTATGGGAAAGAAGAAGGAACAGGGGGAAGCGGCGCCGGAAACCTGACGGCGAGGAACAGCGCCTTGAATGTATGTGGAAAACCGAACACAATCACTGGCGAGAAGGCAGTTGTACCAAATGTATGCGGAAAACCGAACACAATGAGGTGCAGAAGTGCACTTGAATTCACCGGATGCGAGCGAAAAGCGGAAATGAGGTGCACAATTGCTGTCGAGAAGGCAGTTGGGCCCAATGTATACCGAAAACCGAACACATGGTTCTGAGGCCATGGCCGTTCGGGTTGATCGGTTTCCGTGAGCAGCTCAGGAATGATCCTTGCCCGGATGCACCCGGCTGCGCATCACCCCGGGAGTTACTCCATGGGCCTTCCGGAAGACCCGGATGAAGTAATTGGTCTCCATGCCGAGGTTAAGGGCGATATCCTGCACGGGACGCTCCGGGTCCTCGGTCAGCATCTGCATGGCGCGTTGCAGCCGCAGGTTCTGCAGATATTTATGCGGAGTGACGCCGTATTCCTGCAGGAACAGACGCTGGAAATGCTGGACGGAATAACCGACAGCCGCCGCCAGATTGGTGATCAGCAGCGGTTCGGTGAAATGCTCGTTGATCAGACTGACTGCTTTATTAAGCGCATCGTTACGGACATTCTCGTTCTCCAGCCGGGTCGCCGGACCTGTGGAGACTTCACTTTTGCGCAGCATCAGCAGCAGCCGGTACAGCGTCACCGACAACTCCTGCATCGGCTGTTCCTCCTGACGCGCCGAGCTGTTCCCGTTCACCGTGTGCCAGATCCCGCCGAGCATGTCCCAGCATTCCTCGAACCGCTCGGGGCGGAACGGGGCCGAAGGCAACAGGCCGAGACTCTCCAGAACAGAGGCAGACTGGCTGCCGTGGAACCCGATGAAGCCGACATGCCACGGTTCGTGGGATAACGGATAATATTCATGTCCGCGGTCAGGCGGAAAGGCATAGGCCATCCCCGGCTGCAACACCGTTTCGGTGCCGTCCTCCAGATCACGGAACCGCCCGCTGCCGCTGCGGATCAGAAAAATCTGATGCACCGGGAATCCGGCAGGACGCACATGGTGATACTGGATATGACGGCCGACAGAGTATGGATAGAGGGGAAAAGCATTCAGGTCACGCGGCATTTCAATCAGAGAGAAGGGGAGCATACGAACACCTCATATTCATTTTGTGCTATGTTAACGCTATTATTATCCTACCATTGATCACAGAATATCCTTTATTATAAATAGTATAAATCGATACAAGCAAGAGGGACAGTGCTACAGAAGAAACTGTATCCGAGAAAAGTCCCATCCTGACATCTGCTATCACACATAAACGAGAGGATGAAATCATATGAGCAGCAAAGTTCCTGCAATCAGCAGCAAGGCTCCTGTAATGCTTCACGGTGCCGACTATAATCCCGAGCAATGGCTGAAATATCCGGGGGTGCTGGAAGAAGATATCCGCATGATGAAGCTGGCAGGCTGTAATGTCATGTCTGTCGGAATTTTCTCCTGGGTATCCCTGGAGCGCGAAGAAGGAGTATTTAACTTTGAGTGGATGGATCAGCTCCTGGACCGTTTTGCAGAGAATGGAATTTACGCCTTCCTGGCGACTCCGAGCGGTGCGCGTCCGGCATGGATGTCCGAGAAGTATCCTGAAGTGCTGCGGGTGGAACGGAACCGGGTGCGCAACCTGCACGGCGTCCGTCATAATCACTGCTTCACTTCACCGGTCTACCGTGAAAAAACAGCGCTGATCAACTCCAAGCTGGCTGAGCGTTACGCGCATCATCCGGCAGTGATCGGCTGGCATATCTCTAATGAATTCGGCGGCGAATGTCACTGTAATTACTGTCAGGATGCCTTCAGAGACTGGCTCAAGGCGAAATACAATAATGATCTGGATGAGGTGAACCACGCTTGGTGGGCTACCTTCTGGAGCCATACGTACACTTCCTGGGAACAGATCGAGTCCCCTGCTCCGCATGGTGAGACTCAGGTTCACGGGCTTAACCTGGACTGGCGCCGGTTCGTAAGCGATCAGACGATCAACTTCTGCCAGCATGAGATTGACGCGGTGCGCGGCTTCAACCCTGATCTGCCGGTAACTACTAATATGCACATGATTGACGGCGTGGACTACCGCAACATGGCTAAGATTCTTGATGTGGTATCGTGGGATGCTTACCCGGACTGGGGATATACCGAGGACGATGATGACGCCCGCTTGGCCGCCTGGACAGCGATGCATCATGACATGTACCGCAGCTTCAAAAAGAAGCCGTTCCTGCTCATGGAAAGCACGCCTTCCCTCACAAACTGGCAGATTGTCAGCAAGCTGAAGCGTCCGGGCATGCACAAGCTGTCCTCACTCCAGGCAGTTGCGCATGGTTCGGATTCCGTACAGTATTTCCAGTGGCGGAAAAGCCGCGGCTCCAGCGAGAAATTCCACGGTGCGGTGATCGACCATAGCGGACATACGGAGACCCGTGTCTTCAAGGATGTAGCTGAGGTAGGCCGTACCCTGGCGGGACTGGAGGAAGTTGTAGGTACTACAACTCCTGCTGAGACAGCCATTCTGTTCGACTGGGATAACCGCTGGGCGGTGAAGGATGCCCAAGGGATCCGCAATTCCGGCCTGAAATATGAAGAGACGGTGCTTCAGCATTACCGGGGACTGTGGGAGCTTGGAATTCCGGTAGATGTGGTAGGCTCAGGCGATGACCTGTCCGGCTATAAGCTGGTGATTGCTCCGATGCTGTACCTGATCAGCGAAGAGAACGGGAAGCGGATTGAGAAATACGTTGAACAGGGCGGAACCTTCCTGGCTACCTATTGGTCGGGAGTGGTCGGCGAGACTGATCTGTGTCACCTGGGCGGCTTCCCGGGACCGCTGCGCAGAACGCTGGGCATTTGGGCCGAAGAGACAGAAGGGCTGCATAGCCGCGACTTGAACGGTCTGGTGCTTGACCCCGGCAACAGCTTGAAGCTGAGCGGTGAATACGATGCGCATGAGATTGCCGAGCTGATTCATCTGGAAGGCGCTGAGGCGCTGGGTCATTACCGCAGCGACTTCTACGCCGGACGTCCTGCACTCACTGTGAATAAGCTGGGAGCGGGTAAGGCTTATCATCTGGCAACACGTGTGAAGGACGCGCAGTTCTATGTGGATCTGTACGCCGCAATTACCGGAAAAGAGCGGATTAGCCGCACCCTGAACAGTGAGCTTCCGACCGGAGTAACCGCCCAACTGCGTTCCGACGGCGAGCATGAGTATGTATTCGTGCAGAATTTCAGCGGCTCTGAGCAAGTAGTGAAGCTGGACGGACAAGCCTACACTGATGTTGAATCCGGCGCAGCGGCCCCGGCCGAGCTGACGCTGGCAGTGAACGGACTGGCAATTCTGAAGCGCGCAGCGGCTAAAGCATAAGAAGAAGCGGCTGAATCGCGTTATATAGTACATGTATCTGCAAAGATACATTGAGATGAAGAAGGCAGAACCCCATCGACGGGTTCTGCCTTTTAAGTATGTCTTAGGTTATGGCTGGACCGTACAACCGCTCAATCCCTTCAATCACCCGCCTAAAATATTCACGCTCATGCGGGACAAAGCGCGTGAAGTCCACTAGTTCATCGATGTCCGTTCGTTCACCGTTCCCGTTAATCTGGAAGCCCTGCACATGAAGCTTGCTGTCTGCGCCCGAGATGAAGCTGCGGAAGTCAGTGAAGCGGGCCTCTACGATGCCTGCCACTTCTTCCAGCTGCGGCGTGAATGCACTGAGCGCATAGCGGTTCTCATAGACATATACATGCGCCCGTTCACGGTCCATGAATCCGGCGGAATCCATCTGGTAGGGGATGACCCCGAGCGGCTGTAACTCGTCAAAAGCTATCGCAAGTCCCAGCTCCTCCTGGACCTCGCGAATGCCGTCCAAGGCCGTCTCCTCTGCCAGCAGATGTCCGGCAGCGGTGATGTCGAGCAGCCCGGCATAATCTTTCTTTTGCTGACTACGCAGCTGGAGGCAGATCCTCAGCCCGTTGTCAGCCTTACGGACAAACCAGCAGTGGAAGGTCTCATGCCAGAGGCCTTGGCGGTGCACCTCGTCCCGGGGAGCCGTCCCCGTACGATTTCCTTGTTCATCGAATGTAGCTAATAATTCTTCGTTCATACAATTCGCCTCCATTGTCCCGGTAAGTTAAATTTTCCGGGAGTAGTATGCTGATAACAGAAGGTACAACAACATAAGGGTAAGCAAAGTCACAGCAATTGTTAAGAACACGGTTTGGTTAATCAAAGAGGCGACGACAGCAGAAAGAGACAATAAAAGTAAGAACAGACGTATAGCAGCCCTGCCCGTTTTTAAGGCGATCATCCGGTTACGTTCATCTTGCGCGGCAATATGTAACGCTTCTAGTATTTCAGGGTTTTTGAGCGCCTTGCGGAGCCTGGCAATACGGAGAGCTGCAGAAATCCACGAACCGGACAATAAACCGGCGAGAATCCCTATATCCCAGCTGTCCAGCATGTCGAGCCTGCCCCATACGAATGCTTTGAGTATAAACGCCACAATAACGGTTATCCCCATACCTGCCGCGTAGAAGGAATTGATAACGATCCGCCGCCGCAGCTCCTGTTCAAAAGACTTCATAGTCGATATCCTCCACATCTGAAAAATCAAAAATATCCTCGATCGGCAAACCGAAAAATTTTGAAATTTTATAGGCAAGCGGGAGGGAGGCGATGTACTTTTCATTCTCGATTGAAGTGATGGTGTGCCGTGTGACACGCAGTGCCTTAGCCAATTCCTCTTGGGAAATCCGCCGCTCTTTTCGCAGCTCGCGTATTCTTGTCTTCAATAACCAGCCACCTCCCCTGAAGTAATGTTATCTGCACCTCAACTCTGTTATTATGTTGCACGGTTACGGGTTTAGTCAAGTTCACTATACCATTTATGTGTAGTTGACTACACTAAATATGTGCAGTAAGCTATACATAAGATAACCTAAAGGATGGTGCGGGGAGCATGGAGAATATACGGTTCGCAGGGGTCAGAAAGTCCTTTGGCGATGTCGCTGCCGTAAACGGCCTGGATCTGAGTATCGCGGAGGGCGAGGTCTACGCACTGCTTGGGCACAATGGAGCGGGAAAGACCACAACGCTTCGCCTGATGCTTGGTCTGCTGGAGCCGGACGACGGGGAGGTCATTGTTTTTGGGCGGAATCCTATACAGGAGGGGGATAGCGTGCGCGGGCTGTGCGGAGTATTATCCGAAGATACAGGGCTGTACGAGTCTTTGAGTGTCTGGGATAACCTGATGTATTACGCTGACATTTATGGTATGAGCCGTGTAGAATCTAGTAGCCGTATTGACGAGCTGCTGCGGACATTTGAACTGCATGACAAGAAACGAACGATGATTAAGGGCTTGTCTACCGGCATGAAGAAAAAGGTTGCCCTGATCCGGGCCATACTGCATAAACCGCGCCTTCTGATCCTGGATGAGCCGACGAATGGGCTTGACCCTGTCAGTACAACCGATCTAAGGAAGATGTTATTGCGGCTGGCAAAGGATGAGGGAACCACCATCATTATGACCACGCATCACCTGGAAGAGGTCCAAAAGCTATGCGATAGAATCACGATTCTGCGGCACGGGCGGAATATTTTTACCGATTCCATCTCAGCGCTCCGGGACAGCGAGCATTACATGGAGAACGGGCAATTCAGTCTTGAGAAGCTGTACATGGAGATAGAGCAGGGGGGAGGCAGATGAACAGATCCTATCCCGTTTTTCGTATGCAGTGCGCAGAGTTTACAAGTGACAAAGGGATGCTCTTCTTTTACGGCCTGTCCATAGGCATTACCGGTATAATCCTTCCACTGTTCATGCACGGGGTAGAAGTCTCCTTAGCCACCGCAGCATTACTTACGTCAGTCTTACTGAGACCCATGTTATCGGGCAGCATTGCAGGGGAACGGGAGCACCGCACTTTGGAGACACTCCTGTCCAGTCCCATCCATGGGAAAAGCATGCTTTGGAGGAAGTTTGAGTTCTGCTTCTTATTTGCGCTGGTCTACTTCACTATAACCGTTCTCTGCTCTGCGTTAACGAGCTATCTTACCGGCGGCGGAGCAGCGTTGATTCCTTGGCAATGGATGTGCATCATGATTGTAGCTGGACTGAATTATAGTGCAATATGCATGGGCGGGGTGTATGTTTCCTCCACATCAGGAGATTTGCGGGCTGCCAACCAGCGGGTGTCGCTAATGGCTTATCCTCTCAGCTTTCTCCTGGTCATCTGTCTGTCGGTTATAAGAACTGTGGACTTGTTCTCGGCGCTGATTGTAAGTTGCATCTGTACATTGATTTACCTTTGGGTTATATCGATGTTCGCGGCGAAGATCAGGAAGATGAAGCAGCCGGATTTTTTCCAGCCGATAGCCATCCAGAAGCCGGAGAGAGGGCGTCAGCAGCGTATATCCTTAGCTCTCCCGGGATCTCAGTTTGGCATAGTGTTAAGATTGGAATGGAAGATGCTGATGACCTTGAAAAGAATGCTCCTGAGCTTTGGATTTCTGTGCTTCTCGCCGGTTGCTATGGTGTCTCTGCTGCTGTATTTTACGGGAACGCTTGACCTCAACTATGCCGTCCTGCTAACCGTGCTAATGATACCGAGAGTGCCGACTAACCTGATAGCGTACTCCATAGGCGGGAAAAAAGTATATAAGACAGGGGAAGCCCTATTGTCTACACCTCTGCAGATCCGGCCGGTCTTTCTGGCTAAATGTATGATTCCAGTGCTTGTAACGGCGGTCATGCTGGCCCTCTCATCCCTGCTGACGTTGGCGGGGGTATCTATTGCAGCGCTGATCAGTCCTGAGCTTGTCTCCATCCAAGGCTATACAGCTGCACAGCTTATCCTGCTGTTTCCCGTTGGTCTGCTCTCATCCATCGCCATGATGTTCATAGCAGCTATTCTTTCTCTGCGGCTCAGAACTCCGCGTCAGGGCTTGTATGCGACAAGCCTTCTGTCCTTTCTGTTTGTGTTCCCGGTATTAGCGGTCATCTACTTGGTTCCGGATATGCTAGTAGGGGCCATAATCTATCTCGTGATTCTTGTAATTGGCAATCTGATCTGTTTAAAAAGAATCTCGGACAACATAACCCGGCCTCAGCTCATGAGCAGACTATAAGGAACATACAAAACCCCCGGCCATGCTTCATTAAGAAGCAACCGGGGGTTCTTTGTATGGGTGCCGTCTCTGTAAGGACGGCATTCGTTTCTACTTGTCGTTCCTTATCTAGCCAACCAGCCGCCATCCACATTCAGAATGTGGCCGTTCAGGTAGTCGGAAGCGGCGGAGGCCAGGAATACGGCAGGGCCCTTCACATCTTCAGCAGTTCCCCAGCGTCCGGCTGGAATACGGTCAAGGATGGAATCGGAGCGGCTCTGGTCCGCACGGATTGGAGCGGTGTTCTCAGTAGCCATGTAGCCTGGAGCAATCGCGTTGATGTTAAGACCCGAGCCGGCCCATTCATTGGCGAAGGCTTTGGTCAGACCGGCTACGGCATGCTTACTTGCTGTGTAGCCCGGCACATTGATGCCGCCCTGGTAGGAGAGCATGGAGGCGATGTTGATGATTTTGCCATTGCCTCTTTCGAGGAAGTGGCGGCCGACGATCTGCGACAGCAGGAAGACGGTGTTCTGGTTGAGGTTGATGACATCGAACCAGTCCTTCTCGCTATGGTCCTTGGCCGGAGTGCGGCGGATCATGCCTGCACAGTTAACGAGGATATCCACTTTGCCGGTGAAGGCAACGGCTTCGTCGAACATGCCTTGAAGCTTGGAATGATCGCTGAGGTCAGCGGAGATGCTCAGTGCTTTGACGCCAAAAGCTTCACAGGCTGCTACGGTCTCGTCACTGGAATTAAGAGATACGGAGACTACGTCTGCACCGGCTTCTGCGAAGGCGATGGCAATGCCTTGTCCAAGACCTTGCGCTGCGCCTGTTACGATTGCTGTTTTACCTGCCAAGCTGAATAAAGATGACATATGATTAATCTCTCCTTTGAGCTATTGGAATTGTATAGTTACCCGCATTCAATATTAATGCCAGCTTTGCGGAACAGCCCGGCGGTCTC
This sequence comes from Paenibacillus sp. FSL H7-0756, assembly GCF_038006765.1. Lineage (NCBI taxonomy): Bacteria > Bacillati > Bacillota > Bacilli > Caryophanales > Paenibacillaceae > Paenibacillus > Paenibacillus sp. FSL H7-0756. The sequence continues at coordinate 245,303 of NZ_JBBOVT010000002.1, forward strand.
CGGGGCGAGCCCGCTGTCCGTCAGCAGCACATCGACCTCCTGCAGGGAAGCGAAGGTGCGCAGCGCGGTCTGACCGAATTTGTGGTGATCGCATGCGGCGAACACCTGACGGGCCGTGGAGACTAACGCCTGTTTGAAATCTATAAGATCGCCGGTGTAGATGGACAGGCCGTGTTCAATATGAACGGCTGTGGCCGAGAGAAAGGCTTTTTGAATATTAAGCTTCTGTACATAGGACACGGCTTCGGGACCGGCCAGCATATTGCGGACACGGTAACCGCCGGGAACGACCAGCCGGATGTTGTCTCTGGGAACCAGCTCACTGATGATGTAGACATCATTGGTAATGACCGTAAGGGGAATATTGTCCAGCCGCCGGGCAATCTCAAGCGTTGTGCTTCCGCCGTCCAGGGCAATGATGTCATCCGGAGCGATATGCGCCAGCGCACGCCGGGCAATCTCCGTCTTCTCCTCAGCGTATTTATCCAGCGGATTGCGCAGGGGCAGAATGCCGAACTGATCGCTCTGTGCCAGCACGGCGCCGCCGTGGACGCGCATAATCAGTCCTTGTTCCTCCAGCTTGCTTAAGTCCTCGCGGATCGTTTTGCCGGTGACCTGGAGCTTGTCGCTCAATTCGTTCACGGTTACATCCTTCTGGTTCAGCATAACTTCCATAATCATCTCGTGCCGCCGTATCGGGTTCATCCGCCTGCCTCATCTTTCCGTAGTTGATTTGCTTCTATTGTAATTCTTTCATCCCTACGGGGTCCATATCATCGTAACGCTTGTTGTCTCCAGCCATGCTCCAGATGAAGGTGTAGTTATGCGTGCCCACACCGCTGTGAATGGACCAGCTTGGAGAGATAACAGCCTGTTCATTGTGCATTACAATGTGACGGGTCTCGGTCGGTTCGCCCATCAGGTGGAAGACGATGGAATCGTCCGGCAGATCGAAATAGAAGTAAGCTTCCATCCGGCGGGGATGCGTGTGCGATGGCATGGTATTCCACATGCTGCCCGGCTTCAGCTGAGTCATCCCCATGACAAGCTGTGCGCTCTGCACGCCGTTCGTGTGGATGAAGCGGTGAATCGTCCGTTCGTTGGAATTCTCCAGACCGCCCATAGCCCCGGATTCGGATTCAGCCAGCGTAGTCTTCGTAGTCGGGTAGGACTGGTGCGCCGGAGCAGAATTCAGATAGAATTTTGCCGGCTTAGCGCTGTCTGCGCTCTTGAAAATAACATCCTTCGAGCCCTGGCCCACATACAGGCATTCCTTGAAATCAACCTCATATTCAGTTCCGTCCACAACAACCGAACCCTTGCCGCCGACATTGATAACGCCCAGCTCACGGCGCTCCAGGAAGTAAGTTACGCCAAGCTCCTTGAGGTCCGTAGTCAGAGCCACCTCGCCGTTCACCGGATTTGCTCCGCCAACGATCATACGGTCTTCATGCGTCAGGACAAGCTTCAGCTCGTCTGGTGCGAAGATCACCGGGATATGGAACTCCTTGCGCAGGCGCTCAGTGTCAAACTGCTTCACTTCATTCGGATGTGATGCAAAACGTCTTTCCATCGAATATTCAGTCTCCTTAGAAAACATATTTTCGTTCGTATAGGTACAATTTAATCCATTTACGTTCATTTATCAAGCATAATCTTTTTTAGTACGTTTATTTTAGTTTATTTATTCACTGATAAGATTGCCATATGTACTGAAAGCGTGCACAATAGAGCAGGAGAGAACGAATTGCACTGTAAAATAAATGATAGAAATATCACTGTGGAGGGTGAGCAATATGACAGACCAGCCTAAGCATCAGCAAGAGACTTCTTATATAGTACGCCAGCGGGAGATTATGTACGCTGCCGCAGTGGAGGCAGAGCGCCGTCCGCTGCTGTTCAGCGGACTCTGGTTCCATGATGATGTGCGCAACAACTTCTATTATGCTTCCTATTTATTTGCCGCTGCGGTGGATGATAACCTGGAGCTGCCGTTCAGCCGGGAGGATGCCAAGCGGAAGGCCGAAGCTGTACTTTTAGAGACGGTTAGACTTCAGAACCGGATGCCGGGAACACCCTTATATGGACATTGGCCGCTGGGGCTAAGCCCCGCGCCTCAGGAGGCTGCACCGCATGAGCTGCCGGTGGAGATCATGGGCAGCCTGATGGTCTGGTTCTGCAAGCGATATTCCGCCCGGTTCAGCGCGGGACTGCGCGTGGCGTTCCATACAGCAATTGGACATATCTACCGCAGCGGCTTCTTCCGGAAGCAGGTAGCGGAGTTCGGCCATCATGAAGCGAAATATACGGCGGCGAAGCTGATCTTCGGCCAGCTGTTTGAGGATGAGGAGCTGCGGGAAGACGGGCGGCACAGCCTGGAGATCACGCTGGCGCATATCCGTGCGAAGGGCATGCCGGAGTATGGCAGCCTGCCGTGGTTCTGGCACTGGGTACAGGCATTCACTTGTGCCTGGGAGCTTGAAGAGGACAGCAGCGTCAGAGAGATGCTTGGCGGGATGCTGGACTTCCTGTGGGCTGAGCGGAGCCAATGGTATCTGCAAGGGGCGTGGGCAGGCGCGCATTCCCGGGGCTGGCCGCATGATGTTCCGGCAGACGGCAATGTGCTGCACGACTATGTGCAGTTCGGGGATTTTGCTCTGCCTGCGGAGATGCCCCGTACCGAATACGCAGGGTTCCTCTATTATGAAGCACCGGAAGAGGTGCGCTCTACTGCGCTGAACCGCCAGTTACCGGTGGAGGTCTGCAAGAAGACTGAGAAGGTGGTTGCCGGTTCCCCGGAGCGCCAGCCGGCGCTGCATTCTTACGCCTATATCTGCAAGGATTACGCGGCAGGCGGGATGTGGGAGCGGGTGGAGGAATTCGACAATGAGCAGCTGCGCTGGGCCTTCTCGCTGCCGGTTCCGGCGGCGGAAGGTGTGAACCGGCTTTACTTTTTCCATCCGGGTCAAGGCTATCAGCCGGGCGATCCCCGGCACCAGAGTCCTTATATGGAGGTGCTATATCACCGGAACACGGTACTGTCGCTGTTCCCTGTGCCCGAAGGAGCAGATACAGCCATCGTCGGGGTGCTTCCGCTAGGCGAATGGATCAGGCAGCCCAAGGCGCTGCTTGGCTATGCGGGCAATGTGTATTTTGCCGTCTATGTATCACAAGATTATGAACTGCTGGAGCGGTCATCCTATCTGGAGGTAACGTCCAAGAACATGCCGGGAGGCGTCGTGGTCGAAGCGCTTAGCACAGATCAGGCGGCAGAGCTGGGGATATACGGGCTTGAGGAATTCGCTGCAGCCGCTATGAAGCGGGCACCGGAATTTACGGAGGGAGAGGGCCTCTCGGCAGCGTATACGGCCTGGAGCGGGAATGAACGCCTGCAGCTCAGCATTGACAATAAGCATACGGGAATACTTTCGCAGATTAACGGCAAACCGGTATTATTTGAACATTATAATGTCTAAACGGGACACTCCGCCTCCTGGGGATCTTAAGATTTTTTCAGATTGGAACTATCTCAAATTTTAAGCTACAATGACATAGAGCCCGGGGGTCAGCAATGGCTGCCGGGTTCTTTGCGCTACCCGCATAGGGCCTGAGCATGGAGCAGCAATGAAGGTAATATCTTTAGGGCTGCAAGGAAAGAATAAGTTGACTAATTTGCAGCTGAGGATCTACTACTGAAGACATGGGGGAGAGCAGGATGTCAGAGACAGAATATCGGCTGGAGAAGGATTTTTTGGGCAGTAAGCAGGTGGAGCATCAGGCCTATTACGGGATACAGACCCTCCGGGCGGTGGAGAATTTCCCGATTACCGGCTACCGTGTGCATCATGAATTAATCAAGGCGATGGGGATTGTCAAAAAATCCGCTGCGCTCGCCAACATGGAAATCGGCCGCCTCTATAAAGGCCTGGGGGAGGTCATCGTCCAAGCGGCAGATGAAGTGATTGCGGGGAACTGGGATGAGCAGTTCATCGTCGATCCGATTCAAGGCGGCGCGGGCACCTCGCTCAATATGAATGCCAATGAAGTGATTGCAAACCGTGCGCTGGAGCTGCTGGGCAAGGCCAAGGGAGATTATCTGCAGCTTAGTCCGAACACTCATGTGAATATGGCGCAATCGACGAACGATGCTTTTCCGACGGCGATTCATATTGCTACACTATCGCTGCTGGAGCAGCTGCTGATCACGATGCGGACGATGCACGGTGTATTTTTGCAGAAGGCTACTGAATTCGATTCGGTCATCAAAATGGGACGGACTCACCTGCAGGACGCGGTGCCGATCCGTCTGGGACAGGAATTCGAGGCGTACAGCCGGGTGCTGGAGCGCGACATTCAGCGGATCGAGCATACGCGGGGCCATCTCTATGAGGTGAACATGGGCGCGACCGCCGTGGGTACCGGATTGAACGCCGATCCCCGTTATATTACGCGGGTCGTCGAGCTGCTGGCTGAGATCAGCGGTCTGCCGCTGGTCAGCGCGGAGCATCTGGTGGATGCCACGCAGAATACGGATGCCTATACCGAAGTCTCGGCGTCCCTGAAGGTCTGCATGATGAATATGTCCAAAATCGCCAACGACCTGCGCCTGATGGCCTCCGGCCCGCGCTCGGGCTTCAATGAAATTACGCTGCCGGCCCGCCAGCCGGGATCGTCTATCATGCCCGGCAAGGTGAATCCGGTGATGGCCGAGGTGATTAACCAGGTGGCTTTTCAGGTGATCGGCAATGATCATACGATCTGTCTCGCCGCTCAGGCCGGTCAACTGGAGCTGAACGTGATGGAGCCGGTGATGGTGTTCAATCTGATTCAGTCGATCAGCATCATGAACAATTCCTTCCGGGTGTTCACCGACTATTGTCTGGCAGGGATTGAAGCCAATAAGGAGAAGCTTGCGCGTGAGGTGGAGCGAAGCGTCGGCATTATTACCGCCGTGAACCCGCATCTGGGATATGAGGTCGTCTCGCGGATTGCCAGGGAAGCTATTCTGACCGGAGAATCGGTCCGGGCCTTGTGTCTGAAATACAATGTACTGAGTGAAGAAGAGCTGAATCTCATTCTGGACCCGTATGAAATGACCCATCCCGGCATCGCGGGGGCGGCGCTTTTGAATCATGAATAATAATCGTGAATTGTGTAAAATCAGGCTTCCTCTCATGGTATAATAGACAGGAGCATTTACACCGGGCATGATCCTATATTCTGTAATGGCTTACTGGAGGCAAAGTGTGGCGAAGGCAAAAGTGGCAAAACGTCCAACCCGCGACGAATTCGTGCTTGAGGAGCTGGGCAACCAGCTGGTAGAGGCGAAGCAGGAGGATTCCGAGATTCTGCTGACGGTCTGGGGGAAGGAAGAAGAGGTGCGCGGAGTGATTGTAGAGATGGATTCGCGTACCGGCAGGGTGCATGTCAGAAATCATGAAGAGATTATCAAGGTGCCGTTCATGGACATTATGCAAATCAATTACCCCCGGGATTAGGGGGAGCGGCAGATGAACAAAACGAATGCCATGCGCATACTGGATGCAAGGAAGATAAGCTATACCATTCATAGCTACGACAATGAGGACGGGCTGATTCACGGAACAGCGGTTGCTGAGAAGATTGGCCTGCCTCCTGAAGTAGTATTCAAGACACTGGTCGCACACAGCGGGCCGCAGCCGTACGTCTTTGTGATTCCGGTTGCTGAAGAGCTGGATCTGAAGGCCGCGGCCAGAGCCGCCGGAGTCAAGAAGATTGAGCTGCTGCCGCTCAAGGAGCTGCTGAAGCATACGGGATACGTGCGCGGGGGCTGTTCCCCTGTCGGGATGAAGAAGCTTTACCCTACGTTCATTCACAGCAGTGCGGTGGAGCTTGAGGTCATTGCAGTCAGCGCAGGCCGGATCGGCGTTCAGATGGAGCTTGAGCCGAAGCTGCTGGGCGAAGCGGTGTCTGCGGTTTTTACGGAGTTGGTTAAAGAGTAGAGTAACGTGGGATGCGATATTCACTCCTAATTAGCAAAAAACGAAAAGCAGCAACTCTCCAGTAATGTGAGAATTGCTGCTTTTTTCTTTTTCAAAGAGAAGCAGTAGTCCATTCGCTATAATGGTCAGCTATGAATTGCAGCTCTCGCTCATAGTGGGCCAGGTGGCCTTCTTCCACCATACGGACAAAAGCAGGGTTGCCCGCCTCGGCCTCCTTCTTCAGCGTATCGCACATAGCCGTGAGCCGCCGGGTCAGCCAGTCGTGCAGATTTTCCGGGACAGGCAGTCCATAGGCTTCGAAAAATAGCTCAATCCGCCGCTGCCGGTCTGCTGCATGGAGGTCTGTCTGGTAAGGTACTGTGGAGCCTGTCAGATAGTCAGGAGCAAAACTGGCGAGCGGAACTGAAGTATAGAGGGTATAGGCAATATCCCATAGGCGCGGGCCCGGACCGGCCATGTCGAAATCAATCAGCGCCACGGGCGCACCATGCTGAAACACCACATTGTACAGCGCCGCGTCATTATGGCAGATCACTTCATGTGCCGCAGGATCGGCATAGGGGAGCTGCCACTCCATATGTATACTATTCGCTACAAAACCCTCCGTTGCATCATGATAGCTGCGTAACAGGCGCGCCAGGCCCGTAAGGGTCTCTTCAGACCACATGTACGGCTCCAGCTCAGGATACGCGTTGCCCGGAACCTCGCCGGGTAGAAAGGATAGAATCTCGCGCCCTGCTTCATCTATGCCCAGAAATCTGGGGGCTCCAGCGAAATTCTGCTGCTCCAAATGCTGAAGCAGTGCATGAATACTTGTGCTCCAGCTCCCTGTGGGGCGGCGGACGGTGTCTGCCTTGCGGATAATCTCATTTACATTTCCGCCGGTTAATTTCTCTTCATCGTACGGGTTCATTGGCTAAAGGTACCTCGCTTTCTTTGATGGGCGTACGGCCGTGTGCAGCCAGCTGCAGGGGTCAAGGCAGCAGCTTCGCGGCTATTAACCCCAGATACTCCTTCAGGGCCAGCCCGGTTGTAGAGACGGCTCCGGCAGAAGGAGTGAATTTGCTTACATAGAGTGACATCGGACGGCTGGCCTGGAAATCTACTGGAAAAGCCTGCGGCGTAAGTCCGGCCTGCCCGAACTGGACCATGCTGCGCGGCATATGGAAGCCGGAGGTTACCAGAACAGGACGGCTGAAGCCATGCTCCTGCATGAGCTTCGCGGTGTTGACCGCATTCTGCTCCGTGTTGAGCGAGCGGTTCTCCGGCAGGATGTCCTCTGCGGGGATGCCGAGGCCGATGAGCTGCCGCCGGGCGATATCCGCTTCATTGCCGCTGTCGGCGAATACCTGTCCCCCGGAGAAAATGACCGGCAGGCCGGTCTCACGGTACAGCCGTGCAGCTGCCAGTAGCCGGTTCGCCGCCGGACCGGACATATTGCCCTGCCCGTCCAGATCCGGGGTGCCGGAGGTGGCTCCGCCGCCGAGAATAACGATCACATCCCCCTCTGCGGCGGCAGGCTGAGGATACTTCCGCTCCAGGCTCCCGATCAGTGTGTCGGCGACAGCAGAGGTCATCGACAGATAGAGCAGGAGCGTGACCGCCAGCAGCACGACCGCAGGACGGCGGCTGTTTTTCCACAGCCAGACCACCATGCCCAGCAGCAGCAGGACAAATAACCCGGGCGGCAGGACAAAGCTGTATACGAATTTAATGAGATAGATCATACGGTCACCAACTTTTACAAATAGGATAAAAGATAAGCTGTTTTGTGCTTCGTGCTTCGTGCTTCAAGTGCCCTCCATGCGCGCTCCCGGTGATCTGCCTTCTGAAGCGGACTGAGATTCCGTTATTTTGCCAAAATCACGTGTGTTAGCGCCGAAACGGACTGAGATTCCGCTAGTTTGTACTTTTGAGCCTCAGAGGACACCTGTTAGGACGCATAACGGAATCTCAGTCCGATTGTCCCAAAATTTCACCTGATTTGCTCATATAGCGGAAGCTCAGTCCTCATCTTTGTCAGTTAGAGAGTCATGTAGGCGGCAGGGTTCAGCGAATCTCCTTCAATAATAATCGCAGTCAATCCTGAATCTGTCCGGGTCTCGTGCCATTCCTCCCGCTCCCAAAAGACGGCTTGACCTGCACACACAGCTGTAAATTCAGCTTCCTCTCCGCGCACATACCCCTCACCGTTCACAATGAGCAGCAGCTGCGGACAGGTCGCCTGATGAAAACCGATTACTCCCTGGTGTCCAAGGTATACGCAGCCGATATGCGTCTTCTCCTCAGTCTGGATAATCCGGGATAGGATGAAATCGGAATTGAAGGCGGTTATTGGTTTGCCTGAATCTGGTTTGAAATGGTAAATCCTCATTGTAAACCTCCTTGTGAGCGCGGAAGAGGCGCTCCATCGTCTGTCTTACCCGGCTCCTCCGTAAGCTGGCGGTAGCCCATTGGGGGCAGGCCGGTCCAGCGTTTGAACTGCTTGCTGAAATGGGACACATCGCGGTAGCCCAGCCGGTAGGCGATGCTCTCTACAGACAGGCTGTTGTCCAGCAGCAGGAGCTTGGCATGGCGGATAATGAGATCGGAGAGATACTGTCTCGGCGGCAGCCCGTAGATCTGCCGGAAGGCCCGGTTACAGTGGTTGGGGCTATAGCCGAGCCTGGCCGCAATCTCCTCGATGCTTCCAGCTCTGCTGCCTGATGCCGCAGCGGTGAAGACGGATTCCTGCAGCAGCCCTTCCATGGCATTCGCCAGGGCGACGGTCTTCTCTGTCACTCCCGGCAGGGTGCTCCGGGCAGGAGAAGGCAGGGCAGCCAGCACCCAGCCGCTAAGGGCGGTGAAGAACTGGAGCGAAGCGTTCAGCATCACCAGCCGGCCCCGCTGGGCATCGCTGGCCTCCGGGAGAATGGTTGAGCGGATAATGTCATCCAGGGAAGCGCGGATCGCCTTCAGCTCCGGGGTGTCTCCGCTTAGACTGACGGTATCCATTGTCATTAAGGAGCGGCGCAGAACCAAATCGTCAATGTCGAAGTGCAGGCAGTAATAAGACATCTCATCCCCTGCGGCTGCGCCCAGACTGGAGTGCTGCACACCCGGGCGGATGAACAGAATGTCACCGCTCTCCTGGATGTAAGAATGTCCGCCTACAGCCATGTGCTGCGAGCCCTGCAGAACGATGTTGATCTCGAACATCGGGTGAGTGTGTGCCGGATATTGCCACTCTTTGTTCACCTTGCGCCAGTGGGCGGCGAAGAGATGGAAGGCAGCTTGAACATCCGGGGACATGCGTCCGTCCATGGAATGCTGTGTGCCGGGATCTAATACGTTCATGTTCAACCTCTTCTTTGTTAAAAGATGGATCTATTATAGCATAGGCCGCTGCGTCCGATTGATTTGTCCAAATAATTGGAGGCTTTGCGCCTGTTGCCTGAGGGGCGGGGAGCGCTAACATAGAGCTAGAGCCCGGCACTGCCGGGACACAGCTGGAGGGAGTGTATATACTGTATGCCAACTAACAAATTCTTCAATGCCCATCATTCACCGATAGGATCATTCTCAAGCTTCACCCTCGGATTTCAAGGAGCGTCCGGCGGCTTTGACCTCGAACTCGGCAGACCGCCAAGACAGAACATATATATTGGGCTTGCGCGCAAGGACGGCCGCGGTTATGATACGTTGCCCTTCCATGAGCAGGGCAGTGACGATGAGAGCAAGCGCTACGATATTGAGAACCCGGACCCGAGTCCGGACAAGCCGCAGACGCTGTTTCACTTCGGGGAAGATGAAATTACGCGTGATTTCCGGCTTACAACGGACAGCTGGCAGGCCGGCGATCTCACTTTCCGCATTCTGTCGCCCGTCCGGCCCGTTCCGGACCCGGAGACGGCTTCGGAGGCAGAGCTGAAGGAAGTACTGCTTCCAGCCGTGCTGGTAGAGCTTGAAGTCGATAACACAGCGGGCAGCTCTGCGCGCCGTGCTTTCTTCGGTTTCCAGGGGAATGACCCGTATAGCGCCCTGAGAAGATTCGATGGAGGCCAGGAGGATCTGACGGGTGTCGGCCAGGGCCGGTTCCTGGCGATTGCCGCGAAGCAGGGAAGTGTGAAGGCGGCAATGCATTTTACAATGGAGGATATTCTTGCAGCGGAGCTGGAGGAGAACTGGACCTTCGGGCTGGGGCAGGTTGGCGCGCTGATTATGGATGTGCCCGCCGGTGAACGCAAGGTGTACCAGTTCGCGGTCTGCTTCCACCGCTCCGGTTATGTGACATCAGGAATGGATGCGAGCTATTACTATAACCGCTATTACAGCAATGTGGAAGCTGTTGCGGAATATGCGTTATCCCGGTTCGACACGCTGAAGCAGCAGGCTGAACAAGCGAACGGAATGCTGGAGGGAACGGCCTTAAGTGACGACCAGACCTTCATGCTTGCTCACGCTATCCGCAGCTATTACGGCTCTACCGAGCTCTTGGAGTACAAAGGCCAGCCGTTCTGGGTCGTCAACGAAGGCGAGTACCGGATGATGAATACGTTCGATCTTACGGTAGACCAGCTGTTCTTTGAGCTGAAGATGAATCCGTGGACCGTCCGTAATGAGCTGGATATGTTCGTGGACCGGTTCAGTTATGCCGACACCGTCCGCTTCCCGGGAGACTTGATCGAGTATCCGGGCGGACTTAGCTTCACGCATGATATGGGAGTAGCCAACGCCGTGTCTCGTCCGGGGTATTCCTCCTATGAGCTGTACGGCATTGATGGCTGCTTCTCGCATATGACCCACGAGCAATTGGTCAACTGGATTCTCACTGCGGCAACTTATGTGGAGCATACCGGGGACCGCAGCTGGATGGAGCGCAATCTGACGGTACTGGAGAGCTGCCTGCAGAGTATGCTGAACCGGGATCATCCGGACCCGGCGAAGCGCAACGGTGTGATGGCGCTCGACAGCTCACGGACCATGGGCGGTGCAGAGATTACGACCTATGACAGTCTGGATGTCTCCCTGGGCCAGGCGCGCAACAATATTTATCTGGCAGGAAAATGCTGGGCTGCTTATCTGGCTATGGAGCGGATTTTCCGCGACAACGGCAATACGGAGCTGTCCCAGACTGCCGGCCGGCAGGCTGAACTCTGTGCGGCTACTATCGTGGCGAGTGTGACCAAAGGCGGCTACATTCCGGCGGTCATCGGCGAAGGCAATGATTCGAAGATTATCCCGGCCATCGAAGGCCTGGTGTTCCCTTACTTCACCGGCTGCAAGGAAGCCTTGGAGCGCGGAGGACGGTTCGGCGAATATCTTGAGGCACTGGACACGCATCTGAAGGCTGTGCTCGTGGAGGGAGTCTGTCTGTTCGATGACGGCGGCTGGAAAATCTCCTCCACCAGCAATAACAGCTGGCTGAGTAAAATCTATCTCTCCCAGTTCATCGCCAGAGAAATTCTCGGCCTGGAATGGGATGAGAAGGGCCGCGCGGCAGATCAGGCCCATACGGCCTGGCTTACGCATCCGCAGCTCTCGATCTGGAGCTGGAGTGACCAGATTATCTCCGGCGAAATCACCGGCAGCAAATATTACCCGCGCGGAGTAACGGCCATTCTGTGGCTGGAGGAACAACGGGCGTAGATAGTTGAAGCCGGACGTCCGGCGGTGTTGACTTAAACAGCGAATCTCCCATGACGGGGATTCGCTGTTTGTTTATTATATTGTTATTTTTGTATAATATAATAAACAAAATAAGTATAGAGGTGCTGATATGGTTGAAAAAGTATTTTGGACTAACCCATATTTAACGAAATTAGATACTCGTATATCCAGTGTTAACGGCAATGACATTACAGTGGAAAGAACCATCTTGTATGCATTCTCTGGAGGACAAGAGAGTGATACAGGATTGATTCACGGGTATTCTGTACATCAAGCCAAAAAAGAGGGTCATGAAATCATTTATACCCTTGAAGAAGGGCATGACTTAAAGGTTGGTGATGTAGTATCTATGACCGTAGATTGGGATCGTCGTTACAGACTTATGAGACTACATTTTGCTGCGGAGGTTGTATTAGAATTAGCTTATAAACAGTTGACAGGTATTGAGAAAATAGGCGCTCATATCTCTCAGGATAAAGCCCGAATCGATTTTGCTTGGCACGAGAATATTTCAAAATCATTTTCTTTGATCGAGAAAGAATTCCGTAAGATTATTGAGGCAAACCTAGATATTATTAGTGCCTTCAGCGATGAAGGAAATGGAAGAAGATATTGGGAAGTTAAAGGCTTCTCAAAGGTTCCCTGCGGTGGAACTCACTTGAAGAAAACAGGTGAAGTTGGAGAAATAAAGTTAAAGCGTAACAATATCGGGAGAGGGAAAGAAAGAATCGAAATTTATTTATGTATTTAAAACAACTGGGCCACATGCTCACGCAGCGCCGAATGTAATCGGTTTTCCGATTACATTGTGCCCACACGCCTGCGCAGTGCCGAATGTAATCGGTTTTCCGATTACATTGTGCCCACGCGCCCACGCAGTGCTCGAATGTAATCGGTTTTCCGATTACATTGTGCCCACACGCCTGCGCAGTGCCGAATGTAATCGGTTTTCCGATTACATTGTGCCCACACGCCTGCACAGTGCCGAATGTAATCGGTTTTCCGATAACATTGAGCCCGCATGCCCACGCAGAGCCGAATGTAATCGGTTTTCCGATTACATTCGGCCCGCGCGTCCATGCAAGCTGTCTGTGCCTGCTTCCAGCCAGACTAGAACACCCGGTGCTTCCAGCCGTTCAGCTTCGCTACAGCTTCAACGTAGAAGTAGTCGCCGTAGATCAGCGACACATCCATGTGGGAGTCGCCGCTGACTGCGCCATGCAGCAGGATGGCTTCATGCCCGGGCTGCTCCCAGGTAGCGTAGCTCTCGGTCAGCGAACGCAGAATACGCTCTGCGGCATCCGCATAGACACGTTTCTCGCCCGGCGGCACAAGCTCTGCGAGCTCCAGGAGGCCAGAGGCGGCAATCGCGGCGGCCGAGCTGTCTCTGGCCATACGCTTGTCATCTGCCAGCCGGAAGTCCCAGTGCGGGACGTGATCTTCCGGGAGAGCCGCGATGAAGTAATGGGCGATGCGCTTGGCGGTATTCAAGAAGCGCGCGTCCCCGGTGTGGCGGTAAGTGTTCGTGAAGCCGTACAGCCCCCAGGCTGAACCCCGGCTCCAGCAGGATTCAGGCGAATATCCCTGTCCGCCGAAATTCTCAATATAAGCACCGGTAGCGGCATCGAAGGAGAGAATATGCTTGGTGGACCCATCCTCGCGCACACCATACGTCATGGCAGTCCCGGCATGGCTGACCGCAATATGACGGTAGCGCGGATCACCGGTTACCCGGCTGGCCCAGAACAGCAGCGAGATGTTCATCATGCAGTCGATGATGACCCAGCCGTGCTTGTCCCCGTTCCAGGCGCGGATGAACCCGCCCGCAGGATTATAACGAGCAGCCAGATAGTTAGCCGCTTCAAGTCCCCGGCGCAAGCCCTCCGCGTCACCGGTCAGCGTATGCTTGATTACCGCAGTAGCCAGGAACTGAAAGCCGACGTCGTGATGCAGCTCTTCGGTCGGCTTCGCGAACCATTGTCCAATTGTTTCGTCAAAGTCCCATGCAGCGTTCTTATATAGATCCTTGCCTGTCATATCCTGCATGACCCAGAGCATTCCCGGCCAGAAGCCGGAGGTCCACCAGTCCGTAGCGGGATTGTCGAACAGGCCATCTTCTCCGGCCATATGCGGGCTTCTTCCGCCCAACTGCTCTATCATCTTGGATACCTTCGTATCCAGCTTGTTCATTACTTCCTGCCAATAAGCTGTAGTCATCGCTGAAGCCTCCACTTGCATTAGATTATGGCCTCAGTATAACGCCTAAGACGAACCGAAAGTTGTCATTTAATATCACGAAATGTTGTTTTATTGTCCTGTTTTCCCTCAGGGGCTCTCAGCTTCCCTTGCGGTATTGCAGCGGAGAAAGGCCAAGCACCCGCTTGAACAGCTGGTTGAAGTAGGAGGGATTCGGGAATCCGACAGCACTGCCGATCCGTTCCACCGTCAGGTCCGTGGTCTCCAGCAGCCGGCAGGCCTGCTTGAGCCGCCGGGCTGTAAGATAATCTACGAGCCGTCCGCCGGTCTCCTGATGAAAAATCCGCGACACGTAAGATTTCGACAGATGGGTCTCTGCTGCCAGCTGCTCCAGACTAATCTCCTCGTGGTAATGGGCTTCGATCCAGTTCATGATCTGCTCCGAATAGCGAAGCTGCCGCTTGTCTCCGGCGTGGATCAGCGACTGTTCTCCAGTCCCCAGACAGCTGAGGAGCTGGAGAAGGAGCATGGAGATATCTTCAGTCTCTTCCCCGGTGCTCTTGCTCCGGCACTGGTTATAATTCGCGCAGATCCATTCCATGGTCTCCATACGGTCACTGAGATCGAAGCCGCAAGAGGGATTATTGCCCTGCCAGAGCGCAGAGAAGACAGCCTTGCGTTTGGGGAAGCCCTGTAGCAGCTGCTCGGCAGTATGCGGGTCGAGATAGAAGATCGTGCGTACGAACGGACGCTCCGCAGAGACCTCCGAATAGATCCGGTGCAGCTGATAGGGCTGGAAAAAGAATAGCATCCCCGGACGGATATCATACATCTGCTGGTTGACTACAATACTGCCTTGACCCCGGTGCACGAACATGATTTCACAGCACTGGTGCCAGTGGTAATACCCTTTGTAATGATCATCGGTATAGATCCGGTAGTCCCAGATCAGCGACTGCCGGTTATCGAACAGTACAGGCTCGAACAGCTGTTTCATCATGCTGCAGTTCATCCCCCACAATGACAAAATAGAAACATTTCACTGCTTCCTATTATAGGGGACCTGCCGGGAGAACGCTACAGTAACAGCTCCTTCTTTTATCCTTGTGAGGCAGGTTTGCGTTTTCTAAACTTATAGACGATAAGGATCGTCAATGGGAGAACGAAGGAGAGTGTGAGGTTCCAATCGACCCAATAGGCCGGAATTTCTTTTACATAAAAAACAATATCATTGGAGCTGAGCTGGGACAGTCCATAGATCAGGAAGGCAACCGGGAAGATCAGCGGACGGTGGCTTTTCAGCTTGAACATTTGTGCAGTCCCCAGGACGAAGGCATAGAAATATAGCGCTGTTTTGAAATAAGTGGTAATAATCCAGGCGGTGGCCATGAGCGCTTCCAGCCGTTGCAGGAAGTTGGCAACATTGATTTTTTGGGCCAGGATATAGGCGGCATAGAAATTATGCTCCGAGAAATAGACGCCCAGCACGGTCAGCGAGAGGAACAGAATCAGATTCAGCCCAACGGATCCCGCGAAGAGTGCAATGAAGATGTCACGATTGATCTTGCTGTTCTTGCGGGTAAAGGGATACACCATTAAGAAGACGCACAGCTCCCCGAACGGGTAAAAGACCCCAAACATAATGGTATGCAGCATCCCGGGCAGCGGCGTGGTCATCATCGGGTACAGCCGGTCTATCTGAACCTGCGGAAATAAGAGGACCATCAGCGAGACCAGGAATAGGACAAACAGCGGAAAAAACACCTGTGCCGCCCTGCCCACCACCTCCAGTCCCAGACGCAGGCCATACACCAGGATGACAAGACTCATAAACCGGATGACTCCGCCCGGTGTCCCCTCATAGATCTGGGTGGTCAGGAAATCCTCCATTTCGCGCACATATGTCGAGGCGGCCAGGACGAAGAAATTCAGATAGAATAAGCCTACTGCAATGCCCGCCCATTTTCCCAGCACCTGCTGACTGATCTCAATTATGGTTTGGTTTGGACTGATGTTCGCTACATTGATTAGCAGATAAATAAGGGCCATGCCGAGCGGTATGCTGATCAGTGCGGCGATCCAGGCATCCTGATGGGCTTCGGCCGTCATGGTGGTCGGATAGACCAGAGCCATATCCCCGATGAAAGTGAACAGACCGAGAATGACCATCTGCGCGGTGCTGATTCGTTCTTTTTCAATACCCACCTAACGCTCCTCCTTTCCTTTAACAAGTCATAAGGTTGCTTTGCTGCAATCTTCTTAGTATGACAGCTCCTTCCAGAAATTATGTGCTCATTGTCTTGTGTTCAGCAGCGGAATAATTAACTAGCGTTTCAACCAAACTATCAACGTACCGAATTGCTCAAATGAAGAGGGTGAAGCTGCATGAAGGATGAAGCGAACGGCAAATTATCCGCACGGCTGGAGGCCAATGAGGAACAACTATCCCGGCTGCTCGGCCAGAGCACAGATCTGGTCAGCAAACGGCTGCAGCTGGGAGAACATACGGAGCTTAATGTATTCTATATAGATGGTCTTATTGACAATCAGCTGCTGCATAACTCCATTCTGTATTCGCTGCAGGAAGGTAGGATCTGTGATCTGCTGGAAGCAGAGAGTCCTGAGCGGAAAATAGAGCTTCTCAGCAAGCGCGTACTGTTGGCTGGAGATGTTACTATCGTCCGGGACTATGTCCCCTTCATTCATGATCTGTTATCCGGCAATGTGATGATCATGGTGGAGGGGTCGGCAGAAGCGCTGCGCATCGGCCTGCCCGGCTGGGAGGACCGTAATGTAAGTGAACCCAACTCGCAGTCGGTCGTGCGCGGGCCAATGGAGGGCTTCACGGAGAACCTGCGAACCAACACAGCCTTGATCCGCCGCAAAATCAAAGACAGCCAGCTATGGCTCGAAACGATGCAGATCGGGCGTGTAACCCAGACCAGCGTATCAATCATGTATTTGAAGCATATTGCCAATCCTGAGCTGGTCGAGGAGGTTAAGCGCCGGTTGGAGGCGATTGATACCGACAGTATTCTGGAGAGCGGTTATATTGAGGAGTTCATTCAGGATACGGCGGCTACGCCTTTTCCCACAATCTATAACAGTGACCGTCCCGATACGATAGCCGGAGGTATCCTGGAAGGGAAGGTAGCTATTCTCGTGGACGGCACCCCTTTTGTGCTGCTGGCTCCGACGGTGTTTGTTTCCTTTTTCCAGTCGGCAGAGGATTATTATCAACGGGCGGATATCTCCTCGTTGCTGCGGTGGGTACGGTTTCTGGCCTTTTTCCTGACGATGTTCGCTCCTGCCTTCTATGTAGCAATCACCACCTATCATCAGGAGATGATTCCAACCAATCTGGTTATCAGTCTGGCTGCCCAGCGGGAGACGGTGCCGTTTCCGGCTTTTGTCGAAGCAGTGATGATGGAGCTGACCTATGAAATTCTGCGGGAGGCGGGGGTGCGGATTCCGAAGAATGTTGGACAGGCGGTCTCTATCGTCGGCACGCTGGTCATCGGGCAAGCGGCCGTTGCCGCCGGGTTCATCTCCTCGGCCATGGTCATCATTGTATCGATTACAGCGATTTCAAGCTTTGTTATCCCTGAAGCTGGAATGTCAGTGGCCGCGAGAATGATACGGTTCTTGTTGATCATGCTGGCCGGGTTCATGGGATTATACGGGATTCTATGCGGAGTGTTCGTGCTGGTGCTGCATCTCGTAAGCCTGCGTTCATTTGGTGTGCCCTATATGAGTCCGATCGGCCCCTTCGTCCGCGAAGATCTCAAGGATTCCATCTTCAGGCTGACCTGGCCGCTCCTGCGCACCAGACCCAGGCAGAACCGCACGCAGAATCTGCAGCGGCAGGCTCCTCCCAAGCGCGGGGGGAACCTAAGATGAAGAAACGAATGGTGAAGGCGCTGGCTGCTTGCATCCCTATATTGCTGCTGCCTATGCTGCTCAGCGGGTGCTGGGAGCGAAAGGAGCTCAACGAATTGGCATTTGTAATCGCACTGGGTCTCGACAAGGCGGAGGACGGCTACCTGGTCTCCATGCAGGTAGTGATCCCTTCCTCGATTACATCCCAGAGTGCCGGGGGTTCAGGCGGAAGCGGAGTTCCTGTAGTGTTCTATTCCTTCAAGGTTAAAACGGTGTATGAATCGCTGCGCAAGTTCAATCTGGTCAGTTCACGTTCGCCTTATATGGGCCATATTCGAGTGCTGGTTATAGGTGAGGAACTGGCACGCTTGGGGGTGGGCGAGACACTGGATGTTTTAAAGAGAAGCCGCGAGCCTCGTATGGATTTCTACGTCATGGTGGCGCGGAAGTCTACTGCAGCGAATGTGCTGAAAGTGCTAACACCGCTGGACCGGCTGCCTGCGAACAAGCTATTCAGTTCACTGGACAAGTCCTACAGAATCTCGTCCAGGACTATTGCAGTCACATTGGACGAATTCATTGAGGATCTGATCTATGAAGGAAGGAACCCCGTCCTGACAGGCGTTGAGATAGAGGGAGATCCTGAGGCAGGCGCCGGCAAGAGTAATATTGAACGGACCAATCCGGATACAAGACTCCGCTATAAAAGTGTAGCCATTTTCAAAGGGGATAAGCTGATCGGCTGGATGGATGATGCAGTAACCGTCGGATACAATTACGTAATTGATAATGTAACCAAGAATACAGGGTACTTCAAAGACAAGAATGGAAGCCTGATTGTAATGGAGGCGCTGGACACAACAACCAAGCGTAAGGTGAAGATTATTGACGGCGAGCCGCATATTTTTCTGAGTGTGGAGGCGTTATGCAATGTGCAGGAAATTGAAGGTCCGGACAAGATTGATACCGAGAGTAAAATCCATGAGCTGGAGCTGAAGACGCAGGAGCGGATTGTAGAGCGGATGGAAGCGGCAGTGAAGAACATAACTGAGCGGTATAATGCTGATGTTTTTGGGTTCGGCCAGTTGATATACCGCAAGAGCCCTAAAATATGGTCCAGCGTGAAAGAAAATGATGAATATCTCAAAAGCCTGCCCGTGCATTACAAAGCCGCTGTAACCATTAACCGGATTGGAACGATCGATAATTCTTTCATCGATGAAATCAAGGAGTGATCCTGCATTGCTGATGTTACTGGTATTCCTCATCCTGGCTGTGGGCTGTATGGTGATTGATCTCCCTAACCTGAAGGGCAGGCAGAAGCGGCGGGACCGCTGGGTGTACTTCATCCTCTGGATTGGCGGACTCGCTGCTGCGGGCTGCACATTGCTGAAAATTAAGGTGCCAAGCCCGCTGCTGATGATTATGGTGATCTACAAGCCGTTCAATGATCTGGTAGCCTCCTGGTTCTGAGTAACGCAGCAGGTCTTCTAAATAGAAGGCCTGCTATTTGGCATGTTTGGGTAATTATCGTAAATGTCGAATTGAGATTGACGAATTGATTTTATAGTCGTATGATGTGTGTTATAAAAGTTCCTGAGTAATAATAAGTAACTATATAATAAAATGATAACAACGGGAGGAATGAAAGTGGAATCATCTACATTTGTACTTTTTGGCGCAACCGGGGACTTGGCGAAGCGGAAAATCTTCCCCGCTCTATACAACCTGTTTACTGATGGCAAGCTTTCCGGTCCTCTCTCAGTCATTGGGCTGGGCAGACGGGAACTCACCAACGAGACGTTCCAGCGTCAGGTGCTGGATTCGCTGCGTACCTTCTCGCGCCGTCCGGTAGAGGATACAGCAGTGCTGCAGAATTTCCTGCAGGCTTTTGAATATAGTGTGCTGGATGTCGGACGTCCTGAGGATTATGTGAAGCTCCTTGGGCATGTACAGCGCCGGGAGGAAGAACTGGGGCTTCCGCAGAACCGGATGTTCTATTTGTCAGTCGGTCCCGAATTTTTCGGAGAGATTGCCGGTAATATCAATGCCAGCGGACTCGGGGATACCAAGGGCTGGAAACGTCTGATCATCGAGAAGCCGTTCGGACGGGATCTGCAGTCGGCACGCGTGCTGAATGAGAGCTTGAGCGCAGCTTTTGCAGAGGAGGAAATCTTCCGTATTGACCACTTCCTCGGCAAGCCGATGGTGCAGAACCTGGAGGTGCTGAAATACTCTAACCCTGTGCTGCGGGCCTTGTGGCAGAACCGTTATATCGCGAATGTTCAGATTACCGCCAGTGAGACGGTGGGTGTGGAAGAGCGGGCGGGTTACTATGATAAGGCTGGCGCGCTGCGCGACATGTTCCAGAACCATATGCTCCAGTTGCTCATGATGATGGCGATGCAGCTTCCGAAGGGCAGTACACCAGAGGACGTCCGCAGCAAAAAGCGGCATGTCATCCGTTCCGTCCGCCCCCTGCTCGCTGAAGAGGTAACACAGCATGTAGTGCGCGGCCAGTATGCAGCCGGGGAGATGCGCGGACAGCAAGTGCCTGCGTACACCGCTGAACCGGGGATTGCAGCTACTTCTCAGAATGAGACATATATTGCTGCACGCCTGTGGATCGAAGATCCGCTGTGGAACGATGTGCCGTTCTACATTCGCACAGGGAAGCGCATGAAGGAGAAATCCACACGGATTGTTATTGAATTCAAAGAGCCGTTTAATGATGTGCATAACAAGAACCGTAACAAGCTGCCGCTTGACCCTAACCTGCTGGTGATTGATATTGGTCCGAATGAGGGCATCTCCCTGACTCTGAATACCAAGAATCCGCTTCAGCACGGGGAGCTTGAGCCGGTTAGCATTAAGCATGAGCCGGGCAATCCCGATGTGCCGGAGGCTTATGAGAATCTGATCTATGATGCGATGCTTGGCGATGCCACTTTCTTCGCTCATTGGGAGGAAGTAGAGTTGTCCTGGCAATGGGTTCAGCCTATAATCGAAGCAACAGCAGAAGGCAGCCTGCCGCTGCACCTGTATCCTGCCGGCTCTAACGGTCCCGCGGCGGCAGAACAGCTCCTTGGCGAGTTCCACTGGTGGCTGGATGAACCGGAGAATACAGAGCCTGCACGCGTTCACCGGACAGCAGGGATAGAGCCGGAAGTCATCCGGCCTGGAGCCTAAGCGGCGGCGATAACAGCAAGCGGACAGAGTTAGCTCATATATGACTACAATTCGGAGGGATTCGTAATGAAAGTCGGTTTAATTGGACTAGGCAAAATGGGCTTCAATCTCGGCCAGAACCTGCTGGAGCATGCCCATGAAGTGGTAGCGTATGATGTGAATCCTGCTGCGGTGCAGGAATTGGCCGGACGCGGTGCGTCCGGGGCAGCAAGCCTGGAGGAGCTTACGGGACGGCTTGATTCCCCGCGCGTTCTCTGGATCATGGTTCCCCATACTTTTGTAGATTCGGTTATTGCTGAACTGACGCCGCTATTATCCAAGGGAGATATCATCATTGAAGCCGGGAACTCTCATTATAAAGAGTCGATCCGCCGTCATGAGGAGCTGGGTGCCCACGGAATTCACTTCCTGGATGCGGGAACCTCCGGCGGAATGGAAGGCGCGCGGAGTGGGGCCTGCTACATGGTTGGCGGCGATGAGGAAGCGTGGACGGTCGTTGAACCGCTGTTCCGGGATACTGCGGTAGAGAACGGATATCTGTACGCCGGCAAATCCGGGAGCGGACATTTCCTCAAGATGGTGCACAACGGCATTGAATACGGGATGATGGCTGCGATCGGCGAGGGGTTCGAGGTGCTGGAGAAAAGCGGATATGACTTCGACTTCGAGCAGGTGGCCCGCGTCTGGAATAATGGCTCGGTGGTCCGCTCCTGGCTGATGGAGCTGATCGAGCGTGCCTTCTCCAAGGATGCCAAGCTGGAGGATATCAAGGGCGTCATGCATTCCTCAGGGGAGGGACGCTGGACGCTGGAGACCGCCTTCGACCTCCAGGCAGCGACTCCGGTCATCGCCATGGCTCTGCTCATGCGCTACCGTTCGCTGGAGACCGACACCTTCACCGGCAAAGTCGTCGCCGCCTTGCGTAACGAATTCGGCGGCCATGCGGTGGAGTCGAAGTAAGCAGCAGCAACTAGGCTGAAGCGTTGATATCAGGGGGCTGTCCATAGCCATGCAATGGCTGTTTGGGCAGCCTCTTTGTTTTGGATTTGGCCGGAAGCCGGGCTGGAGGTGGGCCGTACGGGAAGTGAAAGGGATACATCCCCTTGAATCAAGTGTACTTATACACTACATTTGCTCATTTTTACTCACTTTTTGGAATTCAAGTGTACTTATACACTATATTTGCTCGTTTTTACTCACTTCTTGGAATTCCTCCACAGCCCCCTAATGAAGTTGGAGTCCTCCCCCACAAAAATGTAGACTAGAGATAGGAGGAGGATGAACGGTATGGGACACTTAACAGGAACAAGAGAGAAGGCAGCGCAAGAGGTGTTATCTGGCATTAAGGCGGCGGTGGTTGCCCGAAAGTATGGGGTGACTCCGTCCACGGTGAATCAGTGGGTGAGGGATTACCGGGAAGCCCATGGAGAACAAGATCATCCGTACCCCCAGGAGCAGGTAGAGGAACTGAAGCGCCTGGTAGAGGTCGAGCAGAAATATGAGAAGGCGGTCAAGATGCTCGGTGAAAAGGAGTTAGAGATTGAGATTCTGCGTGAACTGCTAAAAAAGCCAACCCCTGCTTATCCGAAAAAATCGAGGTAGCCGAGATGTTCATTAAGCAGGGATATTCCGCAGCGTTGGTACTACGTCTCATCGGGCTCGCAGAGTCCACGTACTACGACCGTAAGAAACGCAAGTCACAGGATGCACAGGCCGTACTCCAGGGGCGCGGAAGACCCGTACCCGGCTACTCTCTGACCGAGTCTGGAGCGAAAATTAGCGACGAGGAAATCCAGGAATGGCTGCTGGAATTAATCGCTGGAGAAGAGCACGTGTACGGATACAAACTGCTGGCCAAGTGCTTGTGGAACCAGCACCGTTTAAAGCTCAATCACAAGAAAAGTTACCGGCTGTGTCAGGCGCTGGATATCCTGCAGCCGCAGCGTCACAAGCGTTTTAAGCATCCCCGGAAGCTGCCGGAGAACCGGGTCATTACCGGAGCAGGCCAGCTCTGGCAGATGGACATTAAGTACGGGTACGTGGCGGGCCGGGACCGGCATTTCTTTGTCCTGAGCATTATCGATGTGTTTACCCGTGTCATCGTCGGCTACCACCGCGGATCGTCGTGTGAGGCCAAGCACGCCTGCCAGACGCTGGGACGCGCCATGGAGCAACACTGCGCCCCTGGCAGCGTACGCCCGGTGATCCGCACCGACAACGGCCCACAGTTCGTCAGCCACCTGTTTGGCGACATGTGTGAAAGCTGGGAAATGACCCATGAACGCATTCCGCCTCGAACGCCGGATTTAAACGCTTTTATTGAATCGTTCCACAGTAATATTGACCGGGATTTGTTCCGCAAAGAGGCATTCGACACGTTCGAAGAGGCCTATGAAGCGGTGGACCGGTACATGGACTTTTACAACAACCGCAGAATGCATACGAGCCTTCGGAACATGCCGCCAGCTACGTTTGCGGAGTGGGTCCTGACCCAAGAAGACCGCTCCCGCTTCTTCTGGCCGAGAGAAAAAGCGAAATAAAGAGCATTTCTACGACAAGTACCGATTTGATACGGAGGACTCCGGGATAAGGGGGTCGCACCGATTCAAGTGTACTTATACACTATATTTGCTCGTTTTGCTCACTTTTGGTGAATTCAAGTGTATTTATACACTACATTAGCTCTTTTGGGCTGCATTCAGTAAATTCAGAGTCAGTTGGTCCATGCTAAAATTGAGCGTTACTAAGCTCGTATCATTGGGATGAATAGTTTGTATTATTTGGAATGTTATGTATTTCGTCTCCAGCTTAAACAGCGGAGCGGGCAAAACTATTGTCGAAAAGCGAAGCGGTCGCCTTTGTGTCCGGATTTTCACCGCTAAGGGGAATGAAAAAAATCTGGACACAACAGCGATTGTAACAACGTTCTGTTTGCGGAGCGTTCATCTAAGTGCTCACGTTGATCCCACTCCTCAATAAAGATCTGCCCCAAACCAAAAGAGCAGTACTTTTCATCAGACAACCCGCCAGAAGCATATAAGTACAGAAACAAGAAATAGACAGGAGAGGTGACCGGTGACGCACAATCAGGAGTTTACCGTCTATCTGATCACAAAGCGGGATATCCTGCGGTTTATTGTGGTCGAGGTGATTATCGGCAGTATGACGTATTCGCTGGCCTGGAGCTTGTTTCATAATACGATTCTGGCGGGAGCGGGGGGCTGGGCCTGTACGGAAGGGCTGAAGCGGCTGGTGAAGCTGGGCGGGTGATGGGTAATAACGGGGATTCCCCGGACTGTCTATCTGATGTACTATATAAAGAAATAGATATAGATACAGACATAGATCGACAGACAGAGGGAATGGTGATGCACAGATGATTAACCTACTGGAAGTATTGCACAAAGAAATTATGCCCGCAGAAGGCTGCACCGAACCGATTGCAGTGGCTTATGCCGTCTCGTTGGCCGCTGAACTGGTGGAAGAGGAGATTACGGCGATTCAGCTGCTGCTCAGCGGCAATATCATCAAGAATGCAATGGGCGTAGGGATTCCTGGTACTGGCCAGACGGGCTTGCCGATAGCGGCGGCCTTGGGTGCGGTGGTGCGCCGCTCGGAGAGGAAGCTTGAGATTCTGTCCGGGCTGACCCCGGCGGAGCTGGCAAGTGCAGAGGGACTGCTGGAGCGTAAGCTGCTGGAGGTTGAGCTGAAGGATACGCCGGAGAAGCTATATATAGAAGCGAGAGTACACAGCAAGAACCATACCGCCACAGCAATCCTGGTAAAAGAGCACACGAATGTGCAGTATCTTGCGAAGGATGGCCAGCGGCTTGAGCCGAAAATGGACAAGGCCGACTGCGGCGACCCGCATAGTCTGGACCCTGAGGTATACTCGGTCTCACTCGAAGACATCTATGCCTTCGTTCAGAATACACCATTCGAGGATCTTCGTTTCCTGCTTGAGGGAGCGGTTATGAATAAGGCGATCTCGGAGGAAGGGCTGCGCGGGGAATATGGCCTCCAGGTGGGCCGGAAAATGAGCCAGCAATCCGCCCTCAATCTGTTCGGCGCGGATGTGGCGAACCGGATTATCGCCGCAACGGCAGCGGCATCCGATGCACGGATGGACGGCAGTGCCATGCCGGTAATGACTACGGCAGGCAGCGGCAATCAGGGGATTGCCTGCACTATGCCGGTCATTGCCCTGGCCGAGCTCCTCGGCAAGGATGAGGAGACTCTGGCCAGAGCGATGGCGCTCAGCAATCTGATTACTATTCATGTGAAGCATTACATTGGCCGTCTGTCCCCGCTCTGCGGCTCAGGCATTGCCGGCGGAGTAGGGGCGGGCAGCGGTATTGTTTATCTGATGGGCGGAACGCTGGCGCAGATCAAACACTCCATCCAGAATACGATTGCCTCTACTTCAGGCATGATTTGCGATGGTGCGAAGCCAACCTGTGCACTCAAAATCTCCACGGCCACCAACGCAGCCATTCAGTCTGCCACCCTGGCTATGAACAATATCTCCGCGAGTCTGAATGACGGTGTCATCTTCGAGAAGGTGGAGGATACGATCAAGAATATGGAGACCCTGGTCCAGGAGGGGCTTGCCGCCACAGACCAGGCCATTCTGAATATCATGCTCTCCAAGGGAGCCGCTTCTTCATAAGGAGCAGGACAAGGTCCGGATGTCTCAGCGTTTAGCGTTTGTAATCCGGTTGCGGCAAGGAAACAGGCTGTGGATTGGCTAGTACCCAATTCACGGCCAATTCGCATAATCTGGCCGGTTCATCATTACCGTTGCTATGGCGCAGATAACCGGCTAATTCCGCAGCTTCCTTCAGTTGTGCAGGGTCCAGAGGCGTGCCTGAGGCGAAGTGCAGAAGCAGTGCGCTGAGCATTTTACGGAAATCCGCATCCCAGTTGCCGCCGCCGTTATTCATGATTTCATAAGAGATCCGTCCAGTGATGCGAATGACCTCCCCCTGTACGGTAAGCGCCGGTCCTGAGCCGGGGATGAGCGCCTCCCATAGCTCCTGATGCTGATCCTGCCACCTTGTGCTCTTAACCTCGATCTTAGAAACGCCGTCATGCATCACCCGACCGGCTACAGGCTCCACACCGAACAGCTTGTACAGCTTGTCCAGGGCTGCTATGGTATCATCCAGGTAGTCTTTATTGAAATTAGCTTTGCTGAATTCAAAATTCTTGCCGATCTTCGTCACGGATTCCCTCATCTCCGGTGTGACTTCTGCCCCGGCTGCAAGCATCGCCTGCGCGATCTCAGCCATGCCGGTGATATCGGCATTCCGGCAATTGATCAAGCCCTTGGCCAGCGGGGTATTCCCGCGCTTGCTCACAGCATGGATGTTGGCGCCGTGAGCGATAAGATCACGGATCGCCCCAGTCCGGTAGTAGTTGACAGCGGCGTGCAGCGGGGTCTCATCCTGATAATCCAGGGCTTCCAGCTCAGCGCCAAGCTCAAGGAACAGCGGGATATTACCCGACCAGTGTCCGGCCTGCGAATGCAGCGGAGTGCGCTGATATTTATCCCTGGCGTTGATGTCAGCACCCTGCTCTACCAGCCAGCGGACCAGCTCATCCGGAATTTGCCGGATGCTGAGCGCGGGTTCTTTGTACGATCCCAAGGTTGCATTCCAGTCACATTTCTCAAAAACAGCCTTAAGTAGATCGATATCCCCTGATTTAACCAGCTCGCGGAAGTCCGCGGGTAAGGTAATTCTCTTTTTGCCCATTTGATTAATTCTCCTCCCTAAGATGAATCTCCCCTGATAGATCTACCATGAACTTAGTACAGCACTTCCACATTCTTCTCGGACAACACCTTCAGCCACGCCTCCGAAGGCTTGCGGTCGGTAATCAGCACATCGATCCGGCTTAGCTCTGCGAGTCTGGCGAAGGCCGTCTGGTCGAACTTGGTATGGTCCGCGAGCAGCACCACCTTGTGTGCCTGGCGGAGCATATATTTCTTCAGCTCACATTCCGGTTCATTGGAATCGGTGACCCCGCGGTCCATATCGAGGGCCTTGCAGCTGATTACGGCGGTGTCCACATTGTAGCGCTGAATGGTCTCATGGGCTACGGGGCCGACAAGCGACAGGGAACGGTGGCGGAGTGAGCCGCCTGTAGAAATAATGCTGTGGCTCGAGCTCGCGAACTCATGGAGAATGTTGATCGAATTGGTGATGATCGTCAGATTACTTTTATTACCCAGCAGCTTCAGGAATTCAAACGAGGTCGAGCTGGGGTCCACCATCAGTGTATCCCCGTCATTAATCAGATCGAGCGCCTGGATCGCTATTCTGCGTTTGATATCCGTATTGAGTGCTCCCCGGGTCAGAAAAGGCAGGTCCTCATTCGTATGCCTGTTCAGCATGGCTCCGCCGTAGGTCCGGCTTACAATGCCATCCTTCTCCAGCTTCTCCAGGTCTCTGCGGATCGTCTCCTCCGTCACCTCGAACATCCGGCTCAGATCGGAGACCAGCACCCGTTTGTCCTGATGGACAAGGTCGATTATTTTTTTGCGTCTTTCGGCAGCGAGCATATGTATCACCTTTCCAGAGTTGATAGTCTTAATATAGCCTGTTATTTCTGTGTTGTACAACATAGTGAACCCGAATTGCGCTGAAACCCACAGTAATCATTGCTTATTTTCCACAAAACAAACAATAAACAAACTAAAACAACTTATTATGTGTTTAAAGTGTTGACAACACAGATTAACGGCGATACGATGGGAAGGTCAACAGGTTGAAAGCATGCTTATAGTGTTCATATACTATTTATGCGCCCGGGAGGCTGGTTAAGCAATGAGTACTCATGTCTATTATGTGCCGTCAATTAACATTATGGGAAAGGGCTGTCTGAAGGACATCGCCCCGTACATTCAAGAGCTGAATCTGCACAAAGCGCTTGTGGTCACAGACAAGTTCCTGATGAAGAGCGGAATCGCCGGAAGGCTGCTGGCCGTGCTGGAAGAAGCGGGAATTCAGTATGTGGTATATGATGAAGTGAAGCCGAACCCTACCTGCAAAAATGTCCATGACGGCGCAGATTTCCTGAAGCAGCACGAATGTGACTATCTGATCTCTATCGGCGGCGGCTCGCCGCAGGATACGGCCAAGGGCATCGGCATTGTTGCCACCAACGGCGGGCATATTGCCGATTATGAAGGCGTTCACAAATCCAAGCATAAATCGCTGCCGATTGTCGCGGTGAACACGACGGCCGGGACTTCAAGTGAAGTGACGATCAACTACGTGATCACGGATGAAGAGCGCAAGATCAAGATGGTCATGGTGGACAAGAACAGTATCGCCACCATCTCGGTGAATGATCCGGAGCTGATGGCCGATAAGCCCGCTGCGCTGACGGCGGCAACGGGCATGGATGCTCTGACGCATGCCATTGAAGCGCTGGTCACTCCAGGCGCCTATCCGGTAACCGATGCTACCGCACTGGCAGCGGTGGAGCTGATCTTCGCCAATCTGGCCCGCACGGTGACGGATGGACACGATATTGAAGCGCGTGAGCAGATGGTCTATGCCATCTTCCTCGGCGGTCTCGCTTTCAATAATGCAGGGCTAGGCTACGTGCATGCTATGGCCCATCAGCTCGGCGGGGTCTATGATCTGCCGCATGGTGTGTGCAATGCGATGCTGCTGCCTTATGTGGAAGAAGAGAATGCCAAGCATGTGCCGGAGAAATTCAGAGCGATTGCCAGAGCGGCCGGGTTGCAGACCGAAGGACGAAGCGACAAGGAATGTGCGGATTACGTCATTGAAGCGATCAAAGCCCTGTCCAAGGAGGTTGGCATTCCTGCCAAGCTGTCCGAGCTGGGTGTTGCTGAAGTAGATCTCGATCTGCTCGCTGAGAATGCCATGAAGGATGCCTGCGCACCCGGTAATCCTTTTATTCCGACGAAAGATGAAGTAATCGCGTTATTCCGCAAAATTCTGTAAATCACCTCCATAGAATAGGAGATTCCCTATGACCTATCATATCGCCGTCGATATCGGCGCCTCCAGCGGACGGCTGGTACTCGGACAGCTCGTGGACGGGAGCCTCCAGCTTGCGGAGCTTCACCGTTTCAGCAATGGCTTCACGGAGCAGGACGGCTCCTGCTTCTGGGATATGGATTATTTAATAGATGAGATTATTAAGGGGCTTCATCAAGCGAAGCTGGCTGGAATTAACAAGTGCACCGTTGGCATTGATACCTGGGCGGTAGATTATGTGCTGCTGGATGCCGAAGGTAAGCGGATCAATGAGGTCTATGCCTACCGTGACCGCCGGACGGACGGGGTGATGGAGGAGGTCGCGAAGCAGCTTCCGCCGCATAAGGTATACGCCAAGACCGGAATACAGCAGCTTCCCTTCAATACACTCTATCAGCTATATGCGCATGACCAGGAAGAGCTGAAGGCGG
Organism: Paenibacillus sp. FSL H7-0756; assembly: GCF_038006765.1. Lineage (NCBI taxonomy): Bacteria > Bacillati > Bacillota > Bacilli > Caryophanales > Paenibacillaceae > Paenibacillus > Paenibacillus sp. FSL H7-0756. The sequence continues at coordinate 274,646 of NZ_JBBOVT010000002.1, forward strand.
CCGATCAGATTCTGCTAGTGCCGGATTATCTCTATTACCGGCTCGGCGGACGGAAGATGAACGAGGCTACCAATGCCTCAACGACGCAGCTATTGAATCTTGCGACCCGTGATTTCGATGCGGAGCTGCTGGAATTCCTGGGTCTGCGGCGTGAACAATTTGCTCCGTTGACCGAGCCTGGGGAAGAGCTTGGCTTACTCTCAGGGGAGCTGGTGGAACAGTATGATCTGCCTGAATGCCGCCTGATCTGCGTGGCCACACATGACACAGCATCTGCGGTACTCGGTGTGCCTGCTCAGAAGGACCGTGCGTCAGCCTATCTTAGCAGCGGGACCTGGTCTCTGCTGGGAGTAGAGCTGGATCACCCGCTCAATGACAGCAGAGCGATGGCAGCCAATTATACCAACGAATGGGGCGCTTACGGGACTTACCGGTTCCTGAAGAATATTATGGGCCTCTGGCTGATCCAGGAAGTTCGCAGACTGGACGGCGAAAGGTATAGCTTCGCGGAACTGGCAGAGCAGGCCGCTGATTGCGCAGCCTTCCGCAGCCTGATTCCCTGCAATCATCCGCGGTTTCTTAAGCCCGGCGATATGATTCAGGAGATCCGCCAGGCCTGCCTGGAGAGCGGTCAGCCTGTGCCGCAGACGGCGGGCGAGCTGGCCCGTTGTATCTTCGACAGTCTGGCGTTATCCTACCGCAGCTATCTGGCTGAATTGGAAGACCTCACCGGGGAGTGCATAGAAGTGCTGCAGATTGTAGGAGGTGGAGCTAACAACAGTCTGCTGTGCCAGCTGACAGCGGATGTTACCGGCAGGGAAGTGCTGGCCGGACCGACCGAATCCACAGCCTTGGGTAATCTGGCTGTGCAGATGATTGAGGCGGGCCGCATGGCTGACATCCATGAAGCCAGGCAGATCATCGGCCAGTCCTTCGCGATTCCGTCTTATCTGCCGCAGCCGGTTCCTCAGCTGGCGGAGCTGCTGATCCGCTGGGAGCAGATTCAACCGGGAGCGAATGTTCACAATACGTAATTAGGAGGCAACAGCATGGATCAGAGCATCATTAACATCTACAACGAAGCCAAGAAATTATATGCAGCCCATGGGATTCATACGGATGAGGTACTGGAGAAGCTGGCGCAGATCAAAGTATCTCTGCACTGCTGGCAGGGCGACGATGTACGGGGCTTCCTGTTCAAGGATAAAGAGCTGAGCGGCGGCATTGCCGTGACTGGCAGCTACCCCGGCCGGGCCGGTACACCGGATGAGCTGCGTCAGGATCTGGAGAAGGCCCTCTCGCTGATTCCCGGCAAGCATAAGGTCAATCTGCATGCGATCTATGCCGATACGAAGGAACAGGTGGATCTGGATGAGCTGGCGCCGCGCCATTTCACGAACTGGGTAGAATGGGCCAAGGAGCAGGGATTAGGTCTTGATTTCAATCCGACCTGCTTCTCGCATCCCAAGGCGGCGGACGGCTTCACCCTCAGCCATGCGGACGAAGAGATCCGCAGCTTCTGGATTAAGCATTGCAAGGCCTCCCGCAGCATTGCCGAGCACTTCGGCCGCGAGCTGGGCCAGCCGTGTGTCACGAATTTCTGGGTGCCGGATGGCTACAAGGATACTCCGGTGGACCGACTGGCACCGCGCATGCGCCTGAAGGAATCGCTGGATGAAATCTTCAGCGAGGAGATGGATCCGCAGTACACGATCGATGCCGTGGAGAGCAAGCTGTTCGGTATCGGCTCGGAGAGCTACGTGGTCGGATCGCATGAGTTCTACATGGGCTACGGCCTGACACGCGGCAAGGCTATCTGCCTGGATGCCGGACATTTCCATCCGACGGAAGTGATCTCGAACAAGCTCAGCTCCATCCTGATGTTCAGCGAGCAGCTGCTGCTGCATGTCAGCAGACCGGTCCGCTGGGACAGTGATCATGTAGTCACGATGGACGATGAGCTGCTGGAGATTGCCCGCGAGCTGGTTCGCGGGGATCTGCTGCCGCGCACGCATATCGGCCTCGACTTCTTCGACGGCAGTATCAATCATCTGGCGGCTTGGGTAATCGGCACGCGCAATACGATCAAGGCCCTGCTGCGCGCCATGCTGGAGCCGGTAGAGGAGCTTCGGGCCATTGAACGGGCTGGAGATTACACCTCGCGGCTGGCCTTGGTGGAAGAATTCAAGTCCTATCCGTTCGGTGCCGTCTGGGATTACTACTGCGCTTCGCAGGGGACCCCGGTCCGCGAGGGGTGGCTGGCTGAAGTGAAGAGCTATGAGCAGGAAGTATTGGCTCTAAGATAAGATCAAGCTGCTGAAAACACAAAATAACAAGTACCCGCACGCTGAAGGGGCATATAGAAGGAGAGAGCATATGAGTACATCCGTAATTGAATCCAAGGGGTATATATCTGGCGTCACTGCGCCTTTTATCGAGGAAATGTCCGAAATTACCCATCACATGTGGTCGCTGGGCTGGGATGAGCTGAACGGGGGCAATGTCAGTTACCTCCTGGATGAAGAAGAGGTAGCCAAATATATCAATATCCGCGAGCCGCTGCGTACGATCAGCCTTACCTTCCCTGTAACCGAGCTGGCGGGCAAATACTTCATCGTTACCGGATCGGGCAAGTATTTCCGTAATGTGATTAAGGACCCGGAAGCCAACCTTGGTGTACTGCGTGTCAGCAGCAGCGGCGAGAGCGTGGAGGTATTGTGGGGACTGCGCAGCGGCGCTATTCCGACCAGTGAGCTTGCTTCCCACTTCATGAGCCACATTGAGCGGCTGAAGGTAGATCCCGCGCACCGGATTGTGCTGCATACTCATGCAACGAACGTGATTGCCATGACGTTCACCCATGATTTGGATGAGCTGAAATTCACCAAGACTCTGTGGGAGATGTGCACGGAATGTCTGGTGGTCTTCCCGGATGGCGTCAGCGTCATTCCCTGGATGGTTCCGGGCAGTAGTGAGATCGGGCGGGCCACCGCGGATAAAATGAAGGATTACCGCGTGGTCATCTGGCCGCAGCATGGCATCTTCGTAACCGGCCAGACTATGGATGCGACGTTCGGATTAGTAGAGACCATTGAGAAGGCCGCCATCGTCTATAATCTGATCGGCGGACGAGAAATCAAGCAGAAGATTACCGATCAGCAGCTGGCGGATCTGGCTGCAGCCTTCCGGGTGACTCCGAAAGCCGGCGTGCTGGACTTATAAGACATTATCAGCCGCTCTTAGACTGGCAGTAATTTGCATTTGCCGCCGGAAACCGTCATACTATGCTTACTTAAAGTAATCATTGTATGAATTGGAGGCTAGTGGATTATGAATGTTGCTGCATTGTTTGAACCTTTTGAATATGGAGGCCTGTCCCTCCGCAACCGTGTGGTGATGGCACCGATGACCCGGGTGCATTCCCCTGGAGGCGTACCCGGTCCTGAGGTGGCAGCATATTACCGCCGCCGCGCGGAAGGCGGGGTAGGCCTGATCATAACGGAAGGCACAGCCATTGATCATCCGGCAGCGGTCAGCCATCAGGATATCCCGAACTTCCATGGCGAAGCCGCCCTGGAGGGCTGGGCGCAGGTCGTGCGCGAGGTGCATGCCGCAGGGGGCAAGATCATGCCACAGCTCTGGCATGTCGGCATGGCCCGCAGCATCGGTGAAGGGCCTAACGCTTCGGCGCTGCCCATTGGCCCGTCCGGGCTGAATCTGGCCGGAGAGCAGGTCACGGAGCCGATGACGAAGAGCGAGATTCAGGCCATCGTCAGTGCCTTTGCCAAGGCGGCGAAGGCGGCCAAAGCCATCGGCTTCGACGGCATTGAGCTGCACGGTGCCCACGGCTATCTGATCGACCAGTTCTTCTGGGAGAAGACCAACCGCCGGACCGATGAATACGGCGGCGATCTGGAAGCGCGCACCACCTTTGCGGTGGAAGTGATTGATGCCTGCCGCCGCGCGGTAGGACCGGATTTCCCGATCATCCTACGTTTCTCGCAGTGGAAAGCCGGAGCCTATGACGCCAAGCTGGCTGAGACTCCTGAGGACCTGGCCCGCTTCCTGGCTCCGCTCAGCAATGCGGGTGTGGATATCTTCCACTGCTCGACCCGGCGGTTCTGGGAGCCGGAATTCGCAGGCTCGGAGCTTAACCTGGCAGGCTGGACGAAGAAGATCACGGGCAAGCCTGCCATTACAGTAGGTTCCGTGGGACTGGATAGTGCGTTCACCAGTGCGGTCACGGAGAAGGACCAGGACGACAATATCGACCGTCTGCTGGAACGCCTGGAACGGGCTGAATTCGATCTGGTAGCAGTAGGCCGGGCGCTGATCAGCGATCCTGCATGGCCTGCTAAGGTGCAGGCGGGCAAGCCGGACGAGATTATTCCGTTCACCTCCGAGGCGACCCAGACTTTGTATTAATCAATAGAGCTTGATCTGTAACACCCTGTGCCAAGCCATTAGGTTAGACTTCAAGTCTATCAGCTCATGGCTGCCCGCATGGGGTGTTCTTTTTTGTCCGTGAAGCCTAATTCTTATCCGTTATCCCGGCCCCAAGCGGAAATTCTTCTCGCAAACAGCCTTCGCTTTATCACCTCTGGATTTGTGAGTTGCGACTACCTCTCCGTCATACAGAATGGTACAGCTGATCCAGCTGGCCGCCTCATCCTTGTCTGCCTGCACCTTAGTGGAGGTCAGCGGGATGAAGGCGTCCTTGGGGATGGTAAATTCCTCTCTGTAAGGAACTTCGATAGTATCCAGATAGACACTTTCCGGATGCTTCCGGGCATCGATGTCCACCTCCAGATTAACTGCCGAATCGCTGTCACTTTCAATTAGCACCTCTACCCGTATGGCATCGGCATCCGGTTCAGCCTGTACTGGGGAGGGCTCAGCGGTCATTCCATCCTTGGATTCTTGTGTTATTCCGCAGGCCGATAATAGAAGCAGTGCACTGGCCAGCAGGGTTGTCCTTCCTATTTTCCTGAACATCATCTTTATTTGTTTAGCGTTACTCATGTCTGTTCTCCTTTCCTGGTGTGCAGATAATAGCGGATCATCTCATCTACAAAGGACATGAATGCGCGATCCATGCCCATTACGACAGGCTCTGCCCCGTCAGCGGGTCTGATCTGCTCCCAATACTTATCCAGCAGCTTGGCATCACCCTCGAACAGCTCCAGTGCCTTCTCGTACAACCGGCCCGCCAGATGTTGTGCTTCTTGAGAATAGGGAGATGAGGACTTTAACCGTACTGCCTGCTCCAAAATATCCAAAAGCTCCTCCATCTGCCGGTTGTTGCTGCCAAGCACAGGGAGATGCTGAAGAATCCCGGTTTCCTTAGCCGTAAAGGGTGAATCCTCCGTGAATTCGGCAGGTATGATTTCTCCGCTCAAAGGGCGGTTATTCATGGCACTAATGATGTGCGTCAGATCCTGCAAATTCTCCGTTCCCTTGAGCCGGATGGCATGAATGGTTGACCGGAGATAATACTGCTTGCGGCTTAACTCTTCCTTCTTCTGTTCTATCAGCTCTATCTGCTCGTTTAATGAAGCAATCCAATTATCATCTTCTTGCGCAGAATGCTTATTCTCTAACAGCCCTTTAATCTGTTCTAAGGTATAGCCGACCGATTTCAATAAAAGAATTTTTTGAAGCCGGAGGATGGCTTTGGCATCATAATAGCGATATCCGTTCTCTGAAATAAGTGCGGGCTGTAACAGCGCAATTTGTTCATAGTGATACAGGGTTCTTTTGCTGATATTTGCGGTTTTCGCTAACTCCCCAATGCGGATCATAGTTACGTTCCCTCCTTAGTAACACTATAAACGATAACGTATACGTTATAGTAAAGCTTTTAAATCCAACTTGACCCCGGATATAGAATGGTATCTATTGGGATTCTTATGATATAATTTTACACTAGAAAAGCTCTGAAAATACGGGGACATCAGCAGAGGATGTGACTTTAGCATGGTGAAGGGGAGCAAGGATTACGGGCAGTATTTCGATTTCACGGATGCCAAACTGATCAGCGAGACTGAAGGCAAGACCACTTACCGGATCAAAGGCAGAAACGTGCAGATCAACAGCCAGCCCGATTACAAGGAAGGCAAGCGGCGGGGCAAGGAAGAGATCGAGGTGCTCTATCATTTCGACATTCCGCCGGAGATGGCAGATTTCGGTGCAGGCAAAAGCTATCATATTACCACCTACGGCTGCCAGATGAATGAGCATGACACGGAGACGATGAAGGGAATGCTGGAGCAGCTCGGTTACCGGGCGGCTGAAGACCGCAGTGAAGCTGATATTATTCTACTTAATACATGTGCGATCCGCGAGAATGCGGAGGATAAGGTATTCGGAGAGCTGGGCCATCTCAAAACACTGAAGCTGGAGAAGCCCGGCCTGCTCCTGGGAATCTGCGGCTGTATGTCCCAGGAAGAGGGCGTGGTCAACCGGATCATGAGCCGGTACGGCTTCGTGGATCTGATTTTTGGCACCCATAACATCCACCGTCTGCCGCAGCTGATCAAGGAAGCGGTATTCAGCCGCGAGCTGGTCATTGAGGTCTGGTCCAAGGAAGGCGATATCATTGAGAATCTGCCGAAGAAGCGGGAGGGTCTGCGTGCCTGGGTGAACATTATGTACGGCTGCGACAAGTTCTGTACCTACTGCATTGTGCCGTTCACCCGGGGGAAGGAGCGGAGCAGACGTCCCGAGGATGTCATTGCCGAGGTGCGGGAGCTGGCCCGCCAGGGGTTCAAGGAAGTAACGCTGCTGGGGCAGAATGTGAATGCCTACGGCAAGGATTTTACCGACATTGATTATACCTTCGGCGACCTGATGGACGACATGCGGGGAATCGATATTCCGCGTATCCGGTTCATGACCTCGCATCCGCGTGATTTTGACGATAAATTGATTCATGTGCTGGGCAAAGGCGGCAATCTGGTGGAGCATATCCATCTGCCGGTGCAGTCGGGAAGCACAGCTGTGCTGAAGCGCATGAGCCGCAAATATACCCGTGAAGCCTATCTGGAGCTGGTCCGTAAAATTAAGGAAAACGTGCCGGATGCGGTGCTGACTACCGATATTATTGTCGGCTTCCCGGGTGAGACGGAGGAGCAGTTCGAGGAGACACTGTCCCTGGTGCGCGAAGTAGGGTATGATATGGCGTATACCTTCATTTATTCTCCGCGTGAAGGGACTCCTGCAGCCGGGATGGACGATAATGTTCCGTCAGAGGTCAAGAGCGCGCGTCTCCAGCGTCTGAATGATCTGATCAAGGAGCAGAGCCGGCTGGGGAATGAGCGGATGCTGGGCCAGCGGGTGGAGGTTCTGGTGGAAGGCGAGAGTAAGAATAATGCCCGGATGCTGGCCGGACGTACCCGTGACAGCAAGCTGGTGCATTTTGAAGGCCCGTCCTCCCTGATCGGCACGCTGGTGCAGGTGAGCATTACCGGCGCGAAGACTTGGTACATCCAGGGGGACTATCAGGCGGAAGCCGCAGCGGTCCTCTAATTATAGAGAAATGGGGCGAGAAGAATGAGCCAGGAAGAAGCACGACTGAATGAATATGGCATGCAGACCCACAATACCCGCGATTTAATTGTCCGGGAGGATATCATGGGCAAGGCGAAGGACTTGGCTGCACTCATCTCCACCAGTGAGGAGGTCCGTCATTTTCAGCAGGCCGAGCAGAAGATTCTGAATCACGAGCGTGTGCAGGGACTCATTGCTACGATTAAGAAGAAGCAGAAGGAGATCGTGGCATTCGAGAGCTTCAAGAATCAGGCCATGGTCGAGAAGATTGAACGTGAGATCGAAGAGCTGCAGGATGAGATCGACAGTATCCCGGTTGTGAACGAGTTCCAGCAGAGCCAGAGCGATATCAATTATCTGCTGCAGATGGTGATTTCAGTGATCAGGGATACCGTTTCGGATAAAATCAATGTGGAAGCAGGCACCGAGGCACCGCCCTCCACCTGCGGAGATTAATGCAGAACACCCCGGGGGCGGATGTGAATCCGTCCCTTTTTACATAAGCCGGCAGGCCGGCTCCTGTTGATTTTGGGCGGACAGGTTTGGTACATTAAAAGATACGAACAACAAACAATAGCACGGCAAAGGATGATCTATAGTGACTGAGAACGCGGAACAAGCCTATAACGCCAAGAAGTACCGCACTCCGGATGGCGTTCCGGCGGATATTGTCATGTTTACACTAACCAAGCGCGAGCGGAAGACCGTCACGAAGACACTGCCGCTGCGCGAACTGAAGGTGATGCTGGTCCGGCGCAAAAAATGGCCGTGTGCGGGCATGTGGGCCCTGCCGGGCGGCTTTTGCCAGGAGGATGAATCGATCTATGATGCTGCCACGCGCGAGCTGAAGGAAGAAACGGGCGTGGACGGCGGACATTTGGAATATCTCGGCGTCTACAGCCAGCCGGGCCGTGACCCGCGCGGCTGGATTATCAGCCACGCCTTCTTTGCGCTAGTGGAGGAGTGGATGCTGGAGCAACGGCAGGCTTCGGATGATGCAGGCGAGGTTGGCCTGTTCACCCTGCAGGAAGCGCTGGAGGAGCTGGAGCTGGCTTTTGACCACCATGATATTATTACCGATGCCTACCTGCGGATTCAGCAGCAGATGCTGCAGACGACGATTGCCCGGCAGTTCCTGCCGCGCCATTTCACGCTGAGCGAGCTGTACCAGGTGATCCAGACGGTGGTGCCGGAATTCAAAGAACCGAATTTTATCCGCAAAATTACGTCAACACGCAGCCGTCAGGGTATATTAAAAGAAGTGAGCGATGAAGCGGGGAACCCGCTCAGCTCCAATCAATACTCCCAGCGCCCGGCACAGCTCTATATGTTCACGGACCATGAGCCGTTATTATCCATTTATACGTAAGCTGCCGGGAAGTGCAGGCCCATTAACCTTGGAGGAGGCTGATCTACCATGAGAGCACTGATTGTAATTGATTTCACGAATGATTTCGTTGACGGGAACCTGCCTGTCGGCCAGCCCGGCATCGATATTGCGCCCAGAGTCAGTGAATTGACGGAACAATTCGTACGGAGCGGGGACTATGTGGTGATGGCTGTAGATCTGCATGAGGCGGATGACGCGTACCACCCGGAGACCAAGCTGTTTCCGCCGCATAATCTGCGGGGAAGTCAGGGACGTGAGCTGTACGGAAGCCTGAAGGCTGTCTACGAGGATAACCGGGAAGCCATCTACTGGATGGACAAAACGCGTTACAGCGCCTTCTGCGGCACGGATCTTGCGCTGAAGCTGCGTGAGCGGGGCATTACAGAGGTGCATCTGATCGGAGTATGTACGGATATCTGTGTGCTGCATACGGCAGTGGATGCTTACAACCACGGCTTCGGGATCATCGTGCATGAGGATGCCGTAGCCAGCTTCAACCCGGACGGCCACGTGTGGGCGCTTGAACACTTCCGCGGCAGTCTCGGCGCGAAGGTCGTCACGGCGGAATAGAGTTCCAACACAATAGCAGCTGCAGAGCCCTTATACAGCAGTGCATACATTAGGAGATGAGGACTTGAGGAGAGAACTTGCTCTACATACAGACAAATATCAGATTAATATGATGTACGCCCACTGGATGAACGGTACCCACAAGCGCAAGGCCGTGTTCGAAGCCTACTTCCGCAAGCTTCCGTTCGGCAACGGGTTCGCCGTGTTCGCGGGGCTTGAGCGGATAGCCCAGTATATCGCCGAGCTGCGGTTCACGGAAGACGATATCCGCTACCTGTCGGAGCAGGAGGAGAACTATGCACCCGCATTCCTGGAGGAGCTGCTGCAGTTCCATTTCCAGGGCAGCCTCCATTCCATGAAGGAAGGGGCCCTGGTCTTCCAGGATGAGCCGCTGATCCGGGTGGAAGGCACGATTATGGAGGCGCAGCTGGTCGAGACGGCAATCCTGAACTTCATGAACTATCAGACGCTGATCGCTACCAAGGCCTCGCGGATCAAGCAGGTGGCCCCGGACGACACGCTGCTGGAGTTCGGAACGCGCCGTGCGCAGGAAGCGGATGCCGCAGTGTGGGGCGCACGCGCCGCTTATGTCGGCGGCTTCCATGCAACCTCGAACATGCTGGCCGGCAAGAAATTCGGCATCCCTACGAAGGGCACCCATGCCCATTCCTGGGTGCAGAGCTTCCCAAGCGAGCAGGAGGCGTTCGACGCGTACGCCAGAGTGATGCCGGACGGCGTGACGCTGCTGGTGGATACCTTCGATACCCTGCGCAGCGGGGTGCCGAATGCCATCAACACGGCGAAGAAGCTGGAGGCACAGGGCAAACGGATGAACGGTATCCGGCTGGACAGCGGTGACCTTGCTTATCTGTCCCGCAAGGCGCGTGAGATGCTGGATGAAGCCGGGCTGCAGTATGTGAAGATTGTGGCCTCCAATGATCTGGATGAGAACACCATTATGAACTTGAAGTCGCAGGGGGCTGCAATCGATACATGGGGTGTCGGCACCCAGCTGATTACCGCTGCGGATCAGCCTTCGCTCGGCGGCGTCTACAAGCTGGTCGAGATTGAAGCTCCAAGCGGCGAGATGATCCCCACGATCAAGATCTCTTCCAATCCCGAGAAGGTATCCACTCCCGGCAAAAAGGAAGTCTACCGCATTATCGGCCAGAACGGAAAAGCGTTGGCGGATTATATCAGCTTCGCCGATGAGCCTGCGCCCCGCAGCGGTGTCCGGCTGAAGCTGTTCAACCCGCTGCACCCTTATATGAAGAAGCATGTGGAGCGCTACGACGCTCTGCGGATGCTGGAGCCGATTGTGGTGAACGGCTTCCAGGTCTATACCCTGCCGGAGCTGGCGGAGATTCGCCGTTACCATGAGGAGCAGCTAGACCTCTTCTGGCCGGAGTACCTGCGCAAGCTGAACCCGGAAGTCTTCCGCGTGAATCTCAGCGAACAGTTATGGAACCGCAAGCAGCAGCTGATTGCGGAGCATATGATTACGGATGTGGAGTAGAATCTGGCCTGAATTTCATTAGAACCAGAATATAGTCAGCCCTCTCAGGCCTGCCGTGCGAACCCGGCGGTATGAGGGGGCTTTTTGTGTGAGCGACCATTTACTCATTGACAGCAAGTCTCTGAAATCATATATTTAAAATGTTCCAGTTAACAGATTTGGAAGAAAGAGTTTTTTTGCAACAAAAGTTTAAGCGCTTTAATTTTACTCTTCAGCTCATTATAACCGCTATGTTCTCTTCTGTAGCCGCCACACCCGATTGAGGAGGTGAACTTTTCCTACAGCTGTCCGTTTGTAAGTACAATGGATTCTCTGAAGTATCCACCCCAACGATGAGGAGTGAACGGGTTATGAACAAGCAAGGGAAACGCAAGCTGCACTGGAAAAGTCTGATGCTTCTATGTTTGGCAATGTTCATCCTGCCTGCCGGGTCCGTCTTCGCCGCAGTGAACAAACCGTTCCCGCAGCACACCACCTATACGAGCGGAACCATTAAACCGAACAATGTCACACAGACAGTCATGGATAACGCTGTTAAGACCAAATGGGATGCATGGAAAGGCACATATCTCAAGCCGGCCGGGACCGGTAAGTATTATGTCAAATATAATTCGGCGGGGGAGACTGTCTCCGAAGCGCATGGCTATGGCATGTTGTTCACTGTGCTGATGGCCGGCTATGACACGAATGCGCAGACCTATTATAACGGACTCTACAATTATTACACAGCACATCCAAGCGCCATCAATCCCTATCTGATGTCATGGAAACAGAACAGCAGCTTCCAGAATATAGAAGGACAAGACTCCGCAACCGACGGTGATATGGATATTGCCTTCTCGCTGCTGCTGGCCCACAAGCAATGGGGAAGCAGCGGAACCGTCAACTATTTGCAGGCAGCAACAAACATGATTAACGCCATCATGGATAAGGAGATTAATCAGACTCAGTGGACAATCCGTCTTGGAGACTGGGCGAATAGCGGTTCATACAATACGGCTACCCGGCCTTCAGACTTCATGCTGAATCACTTGAAGGCTTTCCAGACCGCTACCGGGGATGCCCGCTGGCAGAATGTAACGAACAAGACCTACACGATTATTAATAGCCTCTATACCGGCTATAGCTCAACCACCGGCCTGCTGCCGGACTTCGTAGTTTACTCCAGCAATACCTATAAGCCAGCTGCCGCGAATTTCCTGGAGGATGCCAACGACGGCAACTATAATTATAATTCCTGCCGTACACCGTGGCGGATCGCCACCGATTATCTGCTGACAGGCGATAACCGGGCCTTAGCCCAGCTGAATCAGCTGAACAGCTGGATCAAGACCAAAGTTAGCAGTACACCGGGGAACATCAAAGATGGCTACAAGCTGAACGGAACCACCTTCGGCAGCTATAACAGCGGCGCGTTCTATGCCCCCTTCGGTGTAAGCGCCATGACCTCCTCCGCCAATCAGAGCTGGCTGAACTCGCTCTGGAGCCATACGGCCAGCAGCGCAGCAGAGGATTACTATGAAGACAGTATTAAGCTGTTCTCGATGATTGTTATGTCAGGCAACTGGTGGACTTACTAGGCACTCCCCGGCAGCTTCCCGGTGTAAATCGGTGAAGCTGCTTTTTTTGTTGTTTAGGAATTATGATTTTCTTCCGGAATGTATATGAAAAACTGAACACAATGTGCTGCTACGAAGGAAGTGGCCGAAATGTATGCGGAAATCCGAGTACAATCGGTGCTGCTGCGATAAAGGACGGGCTCCATAATCGGCAGCCCGTAACATTTGAGAGAAATCCTGCATGAAGTGCAGCAATACTACCCATTAGAAGCGCCAAATGCTGAAATCATGCATGAAATGCAACAAAGCCAGCGCTAACTTGCACTAAACACCAGAATTCCTGCAAATGATGCAACAATGTAGCGTAGCCCGTAACATTTTTAGAGGAATCCTGCAAGATGTGCAACAATGCGGCTCCAAGCAACCGGTCGGTGAGGACGTTTATCTTATGCCTTCATATGTCAGACTTTGTCCCTGCATTGAATATGCGTGAAAAGATAAATATGACAATAAGTAATATTTAATGCAATAATATAACAAAATACTACAAAATAATCATCCATAAATATATATTATTTAACAACTTATGTACTATATAAATAATAAAGGGGTAGATGTATTATTTAAGATGTAATCGGCCGATTAACAATGCTTGGAAAGGCGGAAGAATTGTGAAAATTAAAAAGTTTCTGTCTGTTCTTCTTATCTCTGCTGTTGTATTGATTCCATCGGCTTCCGCATTTGCCGAAGAAAATGTACAATCAGTGGAAGTTTCTCCTGCATCGGTTGGAGTTGGGGATAGTGAGTCTACTGCAATAAGTTTAATTTTGAATGGAGAAGGTGGGGTCTTAGGGGGAGTAACCTATGATCTTTTTATTCAAAATGGAACAGAACAAGATTGGTTTAAATGGACCAACACTACGCCAAACTATTTACGGGCTAGTGCATTAGTGGGAGGCTTCCCAGGCAATGGACCCACTAGAGCGGCAGTTATCATAAAAAAGGAGGGCTGGGGTGACACTGGTCCTATTTATCTCGATCAAGCAAATACAGCGGAAAGACAAAATTTTGCTAATATGGTCATTGCCCCGGGAGCAACGGTATACGTAAGAGTTGATTCACCCAATAACCCGAATATGTCGGCTTACCATTTTGTATTTTTTGCACTTCCAATTTAATACATTGAAAGTTAAAGGGCATCTCGATTAAAGGGGTGCTCTTTTTCGTTTGCTAACCTACGTATTCTTTTACAGTTACATCGACTCTTGATTATAAATCCCCCTTGAACAAGGTACAAAAACTCCCTTTTACAAATCTCTTATCAATGTACTGAACCATTAGAATAGATGTTGTTTCAAAAAGGGATGAAGATCATTGACGATGCTGTGCATTACGCGAATTTCTGTGATATTTTTAACATCTTAATTTTTAATTTTATTGCTAAATTAAGGATGACATCTCATCCACAGCTTGCTTAGGAAAGTGCGGAATTACACAGAATCTTCACATTTTGTCGTTTTCATGGAAGCTTTCCTTCTATTGAAATAACACCGCACTGTCGCGTATAAAGAAACCTGCATAAATCTATAAAGAATTGTGATTTCCTGAGCGTGGAAAATGCAAGATATGTCACTTCGCGGCTTGCAAAATCAAGTTACAATCGCTTAAAAAAGTCAAAAGGATGTACTAAGAAAGGGGTTATGTCGGTGGTACAATTGCCAATAGTAAATGAGCTGGGATTCTTTGAGATTCGTCTGGAGTCCATTGGAGGCCTGGGCGCGAACCTGGCAGGTAAAATGCTGGCGGAAGCAGGAGTGGTCGGCGCAGGGCTTAACGGCGTCAGCTTCTCATCGTACGGTTCGGAGAAGAAGGGGTCTGCGGTTAAGGCTCACATCCGTTTCTGTGATATGGATACCCATATCCGCGATACTTCCCCGGTCGAGCGTCCGCATGTTGTAGGGGTATTTCACGAAGCACTTGCCAAGACCGTTAATGTAACCAGCGGAATTCATGAACACAGCACCGTTCTTGTGAACTCGGCCAAGACGCCGGAAGAACTCAGAGAGCTGCTGAAGATGAAGGCCGGCACGATTGCAGTGATCGATGCTACCAGCATCGCACTCAAGGAGAAGAACCGCGTCAATATGGCCATGCTGGGGGCGCTTTTCCGGCTCTGCCCGTTCCTGGACACAGATATTATGAAGGGCGTCATTGAGAAGTCCCTCGGCAAAAAATATCCGCAGGCCGTCCAGTCGGCTATCACCACCTTCGAGCGCGGCTACAATGAAGTGAAATTCATGCAGTTTGAGCTGGCTGCTTGTGATACGATGCCTGAATATGTCCGTTCCGATATCTCGGCTCTCGGTTATGAGACTCAGCCGATGGGCGGAACGATCACGAATCCAGGCGGCAGCTTCCTGAAGAACCTCAGCATCTCCCGTTCCGGTATGCTTCCGGTCTTTGAGATGGAGTCCTGCATCAACTGCGCACAGTGTGACACGGTATGTCCTGACCAGTGCTTCGTGTGGGAAGAGCGCCTGGACCGCAAGGGCCGTTCGCAGATGTTCCTGCTTGGTATTGACTACCAGTACTGTAAAGGCTGCCTGAAATGTATCGGTGCCTGCCCGACCTCAGCATTATCCAGCATGAGAGAGAAGGAAGGCTTCGCAGACAGCCATACCGTGAAGCATCAGTTCGATCTGGTAACTCCAGTCTAAAACCCGGAAGAAAGGTGGAATACATTGTGGCTATTGATTATGAAAAAGAACTAGGCTCCGCCAAGGTGGAGCAGAAATTCCTATACGAGTCCGGCAATGAAATGGCGGCCTATGCCGCGCATCAGATTAACTATCATGTCATGGGTTATTTCCCGATCTCCCCATCGACTGAGGTGGCCCAGTTCCTCGATACGATGAAGGCCAGCGGCCAGCACGATATTATGCTGGTACCGTCCGATGGCGAGCACAGCTCTGCAGGGATCTGCTACGGTGCTTCGACAGCAGGCGGTCGTGTATTTAATGCAACGAGCGCTCAAGGGTACATGTTCATGCTGGAGCAATTGCCTGTACAAGCAGGTACGCGGATGCCGATGGTCATGAATCTGGTCTGCCGTTCGATCTCGGGACCGCTGAATATTCACGGAGACCATTCCGATCTGTATTTTGCCCTGAACACCGGCTGGCCGATCCTGATGTGCCGTGATCCGCAGTCGGTCTATGATATGAACCTGATGGCGCTGAAGCTGGCGGAACACGCCAAGGTCCGGCTGCCGGTGATGGTGGCCTCTGACGGTTACTTCACTTCGCACCAGAAGCGCCGGGTGCAGGCTTTTGCCCATCGTGAGGATGTTCATAAGTTCGTTGGCGAACAGCCGCCTGCAGGCTTTACCGATACCCTTGACCGCAATAACCCGGTCACTGTGGGGCCTTACATGAATGAACCGGATTACATCAACAACCGATATCAGCAATCCGTTGCGATGTACAATGCGGGTGAAGTCTTTGAAGAAATTGCCCAGGAATTCGCAGAGCTGACCGGACGCCATTATGAGATGATCGAGCAGTACCGGATGGAGGATGCCGATGTCGCTGTCTTCCTGATGAACTCCGCTTCGGAGATCATTAAGGACGTAGTCGATCAGCTCCGCGAGCAGGGAATCAAGGCAGGAGCGATCTCCCCGAACATGATCCGCCCGTTCCCGCAGAAGCAGATCGCCGAAGCGCTGAAGAATGTCAAAGCCATCACTGTAGGTGACCGTGCAGATTCGGTTGGCGGACACGGCGGTAATATGGTGAACGAGATTAAGGCAGCACTTTTCACTTACGGCAATACAACGACTAAGGTTATCAGCCGGATTTACGGACTTGGCGGTAAAGACTTCTACGCCGAAGACGGACACCACTTCTTCCAGCTGGCTATGGATGCCGTTGTTGCAGACCGTGTAGAGATTCCGTTCGATTACTATGGCCACAATCCGGGAGCGCCGGAGAATGCGCCGAAGCGTCTCTTGAAGCCGATGGACTTCGATAAGCTGAAGACCGGCCTGATCACGGTAACCCAGAACGAAGAGACTGGCAAGCTGAGTGTCAGAGTTCCGCCGGTGCGTTCGCTGATGAAGAAGCCAAGACGTCTGTCTCCTGGGCACGGCGCATGTCCGGGCTGCGGGATTTTCTCCGGGCTGGAGCTGTTCTTCAAAGGGATCGAAGGCGATATTGTAGCACTTTATCACACAGGCTGCGCGATGGTAACGACTACAGGTTATCCGTATTCCTCCCATAAATCGACGTTCATCCACAATCTGTTCCAGAATGGTGCGGCTACACTGTCCGGTGTGGTTGAGATGTTCTGGGAACGCAAACGCCGCGGTGAGCTTGACGGGCTGGGGCTGAAGGAAGACTTCACATTCGTTATGGTTACCGGCGACGGCGGGATGGACATCGGGATGGGGCCTGCGATCGGCGCAGCGCTGCGCGGCCACAAGATGATCATCGTGGAATATGATAATGAAGGATACATGAACACAGGTGCACAGCAGTCCTATTCGACACCGCTCGGACACCGGACTTCCACCTCAAGCATTGGCAAAACCCAGCAGGGCAAGGTGACCCAGCACAAGGATACAGCGCAGATTATGGCGGCTACCAACATTCCTTATGTCTTCACCGGCTGTGAAGCTTATCCGCAGGATATGCTGAAAAAAGCGGCAAAAGCTCAGTGGTACGCACAAAATGAAGGTCTGGTCTACGGCAAGATTCTCATTGCCTGTCCGCTGAACTGGATGAGCGAAGACAAGGACGGCACAGATATCGTGTCCCTGGCTGTCGAATCCTGCTTCTTCCCGCTTTATGAGGTTGAGCAGGGAATTACCAATATCACCTATAACCCGGAAGACAAGGACAAACGGATAGAAGTATCCGCTTGGCTGAAGACGATGGGCAAGACCCGCCATTTGCTGAAGCCGGAGAATGAACCGGCTCTGCGCAGCTTCGAGGGTGAAGTTCAGCGCCGCTGGAGCCGCCTCAAAGCTAAGCATGAGCATCCTGACTTGTAAGGTGCAGAATCTATTGGAAGCTTAGCATTCTTAAGCATACGCAACAGCTAAAGTTAGTACCCGCCCGGCAGAGTCACTCTGCCGGGCTATTTGCTGCTTCAAGTAACCCGAAAAAACTATTTAGTATAATACTTTTATAAAGTAATATAGTAACGAGGCGACAGACAGTTAAAAAGTAGCTTCGAGGTCAAGCCGCCACCGCTACAGGTGGAGGAGTTCAGCAACCATTAGAAGGTTAGGCGGGGGTAGCATGGCAACAGTATTCTTAATTATTATTTATCTGGCGTTCATCAGCCTGGGACTGCCGGATTCGATGCTTGGCGCAGCCTGGCCGGTTATCCGGCTGGACTTCGGGGCGCCGGTCGAGCTGGCCGGACTGCTGTCGATGATAGTGGTCGCCGGCACGATTATCTCAAGCTTGGCCAGCAGTGTGGTGCTGAAGCGGCTCGGAACGGGAATGGTTACTTTTATCAGCGTGGCGGTAACGGCTCTGGCCCTGCTCGGTTTCTCCTATTCCTCTTCCGCCTTGTGGGTGGCTCTGCTGGCCTTGCCGCTCGGTCTGGGGGCCGGTTCGATTGATACAGGGTTGAATAATTATGTGGCGACTCATTACAAAGCGCATCATATGAGCTGGCTGCACTGTTTCTGGGGGATAGGGGCTATGCTGGGGCCGATCCTGATGTCGCGGTATATTGCGAATGGCGAGTCTTGGAGAACAGGGTTTTTCGCGGTCAGCATGATTCAGTTCGCACTAGTCGTGGTACTGTTCTTCAGTCTGCCGCTGTGGACAAAGGTAAGCAAACGGGGCGGACAGCAGCCTGTTGGGATGTCTGAGAAGGCAGATTCCCGGCCTGCGGCCGTTCCCGCTGAGGGTAAGGTGCTGCGGATCAAAGGCGTGAAGCTGGCGATGCTTACCTTTCTGTTCTATTGCGGAGTAGAAGCCACGGTGGGGCTATGGGGCAGCAGCTATTTGGTCAACGTAAAGGAAGTATCCCCGGCAACTGCCGCCGGATGGGTCTCGCTCTATTATGGCGGAATCACGGCCGGGCGGCTGATCACCGGCTTCATTACCTTCCGCTTCAGCAACCGTACGCTGATTCGCGGCGGGCTGGCGATTTCACTCGGTGGTGCGCTGCTGCTGGCCTTGCCGCTTCCGGCGGTATATTCACTGGTCGCTTTTATTCTGATTGGCCTCGGCTCGGCACCGATCTTCCCCTGCATGCTGCATGAGACGCCCGCCCGGTTCGGAGCGGAGAATTCGCAGAAGATTATGGGGTATCAGATGGCCTTGGCTTACACCGGCGGTGCGTTTCTGCCTCCATTGTTGGGCTGGGCGGCGGCGCGGAGCACCTTCATGATTCTCCCGCCGGCAATGATCGGGTATATCATAGTGATGATAGTAAGCTCTGAAATCATTAATAGGATGATGAGCAAACGACAAGGAGAGGTGAACCTGTAATGAGATTCATAGAGTGGCAGGATGGAGTATGGAGCAATGAACCGGTGTCAAGCAGGACCGTGGACGGTCAACTGGTGACCCTTGCAGCGGAGGGCAGCGATTACTGGGAAAAGACGATGTACGGCTTCCAGCATGACAACGGTCATGCGCTGCTTGCCCCCTGGAATACGGCAGAGGCGGTAGAGATCAGCTTCGCGCTGGACGGGTTCACGGAGCTGTATGACCAGGCAGGCATTATGCTATGGCACAGCGGCGAGCAATGGATCAAGGCCGGTATTGAGCTGAATGACGGTGTTCCTCATATAGGTGCAGTTGTGACGGACGGTTACTCTGACTGGTCATTGTCCCCTGTTCCCGAATGGAAGGGCGAGGTGGTTACCCTCCGGGCTTCGCGGATGAAGGATGCGGTAATCCTCAGAGCGCGAACAGAGAATCATCCATGGCGGACTATCCGTGTTGCCCGGTTCCCGTATGAGAATGGCACCCAAGCGGGACCGTTCCTGTGCGCTCCAACGCGGGCCGGCTTTCACGTTACCTTCACACGCTGGGCAGCTACAGTACCCGATGCAGATGTTCATACAGACCCGCCAATCGTATAGATTTTTCCGGACAAAAGCAAAACCGCCGCTGTGCGTATCTTTCAAGCGCAGACGGCGGTTTTGCTTTTTACAATATACTATCGTACAGACGGGAGAGGCAGACTATCTTCTTCTGCTGCGCACCATTGCGGTAGGCCCGCACATTTCATCCCGGACGGAATAAGTGTAGATATGGTGAGGGACCGGAACACAGTGATGGCGTCTGACGACCTCGACATGGTGGACCACCTGGACTTCCTGGGGATGATAGTAATCTTCATATACAACCTGTGTGGGATCTGTAACCGTTTGGGTAGGACATTTCGGACAATTTCTCATTACACTCAGCTCCTTCGCAGTGGACTTATGCCAGTATACGCGTTATGTAGGAGCCTGCTTGTTCATTCGTCTATTTTTCGGCAAAATAGGTGTCCGTCCATGCTGCCCATGCTTCGTCTCAGGAACGCTTGTAAATCTCGCGCATGACATGGCGCAGCTCGGGCAGGATCAGCCGTTCCATGGCCAGCTTGATCGCACCGGTGGAGCCCGGCATGGAGAAGACAGCGGTACTGCCGATCGTCCCGGCAATGGCCCGGCTGAGCATAGCGGCAGAGCCGATATCTTCTGTGAAGCTAAGCAGCCGGAAAATCTCCCCGAAGCCCGGCAGCGACTTGTCCAGCAAAGAGGCTACGGCCTCATAGGTGGTGTCACGGGGGGAAATACCGGTCCCTCCGGTCAGAAGCACGGCTTCGATGCCGGAATGAACGGAGCTTTTGTAGACCAGCTCCCGGATATCCTCATAATCATCCTTCACGATGGTGCGGCCGATCACGTTATAACCGGCGGCTTCCAGCAGGCTCTGGATCAGCGGACCTCCTGTGTCCGTATCGGTGGTCCGGGTATCCGAGACCGTTATGATGTAGCAAGCGACTGAATCCGGGGCTTCGCTCCGGTGTTCTTCGACGGATGATATACGAACCAGCTCCCTTTATTATCTGCTGTGCAGCTTATATTTCTCATGATAGGGGATGGAAGCAGTAATAACAAGCTCCGGGGGAAGCTGCTGTAGCCTACATAGACAGTACCGCCTTGCACAGAGGCGGTCATTGTAGTACACTCGCTACCATAACCGATTGAGGCAGGGAGAGGGCAAACTTGGAACAGTCATTACCAGTATATATTTTGTCGGGATTTCTCGGCAGCGGCAAGACCACATTACTACAGCGTCTTTTGGATCATTGGAACCTTCAGGGCTTGCGGCCGGCTGTAATCATGAACGAGCTGGGTGAAGTGAATCTGGATGGCTTGCTGGTGGAGCAGTCTGTGCCCATGGCTGAGATGCTGGGCGGCTGCATCTGCTGCACAAGCAGGGGGGACTTAAGTACGGAGCTGACCACGCTAATCAAAAAAGAATCGCCGGATGTAGTTATCATCGAGGCTACGGGTGCAGCCAACCCGCTGGAGATTGTGGATGCGGTGACGGAGACCTCTTTATATCAGCAAGTGGAGCTGAAGGGGCTGATTACCGTCGTCGATGCCGCCCATCTGCTGGAGCTGTACCGTTCCCAGCAAGGGGCTACCTACCGTCTGATGCAGGAGCAGATCCGCTGTGCATCCGTCCTGATCCTGAACAAGACAGACCGCATTCAAGCCGCAGAGATTGCAGAGATCTCGGAAGTATTGCGCAAGTGGAACGCCTACGCGGAGATTCTGCCGGCGGTACGCTGTGAACTGGAGCCAGAAGTGCTGCTGGGTAGTGTGGGAGCCGTTCATATGGATGACCGGTCTGCGGGCGGGGAGCAGGTGGAGAGCGGGGCTGAGGGGGCGATGCATGCGTCCCATGATCATGTGATGGCTTACACCCATTATTTCCAGAATCCCGTGAACAGCGAGGAATTTGAACGGTTTGTGAAGGAGCTGCCGCGCGATGTGTACCGGGCCAAGGGAATCGTAACTTTTACAGATACCTCCAGCCGGTTTCTATTTCAGTACGCCTACAGGGAGGCGGATTTCATGAGAATTACGCCCCAAGGCGAGGTGCCGGATGTTGCGGTATTTATCGGTGAGCATTTCTCCTCCGGCGATCTGCGCAGGGAGCTTCTGCGCCTGGAGAGACGTCTAGTGACCAGACCCGCAGCGGTCAAACGAAGCCTATAGTTAACCATCTGCAGTTCCTTATGAATGGTTCGTTCTTATTCTTGCAGGTTAATACATAGGCATACCCTATACTAATTGCAGGAGGTTGTAAGGCTATGACCCGAATTCAATATCAGGAATGCATTAATGCTTTGATTAAATGTATGGATGCCTGTAACTATAGCTATGTCTCAAGCCTCAAGGAATATGATCTGGCCGATCTGCGGGAGAGCATCCAGCTGGACCGTGAATGCGCAGACATCTGCTCCTTCGCTATTCAAGCGATGACCCGCCGAAGCCCGTTCGTGGCCGAAATCCTCAAATTATGTGCTGACATCTGTGACCGCTGCGCCGACACAAGCAGCCGTCATAAGCATAACCATTGCCAGGATTGCATCGATACCTGCCGCAATGCAGCCATGGCCTGCAGAAGGGTCAGTGAAGCTGTTGAAGTCTACGCCTGACATCACCCTTTAGGACTGACATATACTGCATTGAATACTTAACAGGAACCAGGGCGGCTGCAGACTTTATTCTGCACAGTTCTGGTTTTTTCGATGTGAAATGGATGGAACCGGGAAATTAAAAAGGAGAATAAAGGCATTCCGGCGAATGTTACATTAAGAGAATAATCAGGCTGCCGTCCGGTGAGGCCCATTGGCATGCACGAATGGAAGGAGGCCTGGAAGCCACGAATGCATCACCTCTAATTACAATTACTGAAGGCAGCAAGCGGTATGGAAGCCGCCCGGTACTTACCGGGATATCGATGACGGTTCTTCCTGGCACGGCCACCGCTCTGATTGGCCGCAACGGGTCCGGCAAGAGTACGCTGTTGTCCATCCTCGCGGGACTGCTGAAGCTGACTTCCGGCACGCTTACCTGCGACCGCCAGGCGATAACCACAGGCTATGCACCTGAAGCCTTTCCCGGCTTGAAGCTCACCGCCGAAGACTATCTGCGCTGCATGGGCCGGATTGCCGGACTCTCCGAAGCGGCTTCGGCATCCCGGATCAACGAACTGCTGCAGCTGTTCAGTCTCGAATCCTCCCGCAGCCGCAAGCTGGCTGGCTTCTCCAAGGGGATGCTGCAGAAGGTCAACCTGATCCAGAGTCTGCTGATCCGGCCGCAGCTGCTCCTGCTCGATGAGCCCGTGTCAGGATTGGATCTGCCCGCACAAGATACGCTTATCGATATCCTGCTGGAGCTGAAGGCGGAGGGGACAGCACTCGTCTTGTCCGTTCACGAACCGCAGCTCATCGAAGCTGTCGCGGATACAGTATATGTATTACATGAAGGGCAGACCATCCGGACGATTCATGGAGCGGAGAAGCTGAAGAGTGCTCCAGTAGTGAATATCGTCTATACGGCACTGCCGGGACAAGCCCAGCAGGCTCTGGAAGCCTTGTCTGGAGTCATCCGCGTGCTACCGGAGCCGGATTTTGCCGGTACAGCTTGTACAGGGTTGACTGTAGATCAGCAAATGTCAGATACATGCCTGAAGCAGATTCTTGCAGCGGGCGGTTCTATAGTTTCGGTGAAGCCTCTCGGGGGATTAAGTGACCTGGCCGAGTGGATGGACCCCAAGGATCAGAGCGGGAGTGAACGCGGGTGAAAGGGCTAATCAGTTATTTTTTGCACAGTTATACAGTCTCCCAGCGGTTCTTCGGACCGGTTGCCGGCATTATGATTCCGGTATTAATACTGTATTCCTATAAGCCTAACCCGGTAATGAGCAGCTACTCGGCAACGGCAGTCTTTTTATTCGTAGCCTGTGCGTGGCTCGGCCTAAGCTTCCTTAACCATGAGCAGGCGGTGCAGAAGCAGGTGGTTATTGTTCAGCTCCGTAGTGCCCGACGCTACAGTATCGGAAGTCTGCTGACCCTTGTTCTGCTTACGCTTCTGCTGGATATAATCATCGTACTTTATCCCGTGTTGGCCGGAAGCTTCCAAGAACCTGCCGGACTTCAGCGGATCTTGCTTGGTTTGGCCGGACATGCTCTAATGGGGTTATTAGGGATCACTCTTTCCTTGTACCTGCAATCCTCGTGGGTACCGCGGGCTGGCTATGCGGCCGGAATGATGCTGATTCTCCTCATTTTATCTATTAGCGCCGGTAAAGTGGCTGAAGTGGTGCCTGGGCCCGTTGTATCCATTCTCCTGCCGCCGGTATATCCGGTTATGGACAGGATGATGAATGCAGAGACTCTGCCGGTTTCTTCCGTGCTCAGAGCCTATGCCCATGCGTTGGCGTACATAATATTGCTTGCCGGGTTCTACATCTACCGTTCCGGCCGCATGGACTATAACAAAACAAACTGAGCTGTGTCCTTTGAACTTGATGATTTACAATTTGAAAAAGGTGACGGAGGCCAAATATTCACCGCAGTAACGGTTATTCCAAAATAGAACGAAAAGTTCAACCACACACGATCAAATAACCAGATTAAGGACGGGAGGAACGATGAAGGATACACAAATACCGGAGAGTGAACAATCCAAAGAGCTATTTGCCTATTTCGGGCTGGCTGTGTACTATTGCCAGGCACTGGAGCAGCAATTAACGAATCTGCTGCTGCTGACGAAGCTGTCGCGGGGTAAGACGCCAACCGATGCCGAAATCGCAGAGTTGTATCAACGCAAGCTTAGCAATTCACTCGGCCAGCTCATCAAAGAAATCCAGCATCACTTCCCCTTCTCTGAGGAAGAGACCAGTCAATTGCAGGCCGTATGGAAGGAACGCAATCATATCGTCCATGATTACTTCAAGGAACGGATTCAAGAGACCTTCACCCCGGCCGGCCGGGCCCATATGATCCGTGAACTGAAGCGCTTCAAGAACAAGGCAAGCCGGCTGGAGATTAAGCTGCAGGGCTATTGTACAGAGATGTACAGCAAGCTGGGTCTTGAGGAAGAGCATATCCAATGACGTGTCCAATGAAATATAGCTACACCTACGAGAAGACTCCCCTTATCGCAGCATGACTGCGCCAGAGGGAGTCTTTTTTGGTAGTGCGAGCTGAGCTCAGGGGATGACCGGATGTATGCGGAAAATTGAATACATTGGGGTAGGTTGTGCGTATGCCGGATGAATGCAGAAAACTGAATACAATGTGCTGGAGAGACGTCATGTGGGCTGACGGAGAGCTGCGAGGGGCACTAGTGCCCCTGAATTCAGCGGATACGAGCCAAAGGCCCGAATGAGGAGCATTAGTGCCCCTGAATTCAGCGGATGCGAGTTAAACGCTCAAATGAAGAGCACTAGTGCCCCTGAATTTAGCGGATACGAGCCAAAAGTCCAAATGAGGAGCACTAGTGCCCCTGAATTCAGCGGATACGAGCCAAAAGTCCAAATGAGGAGCACTAGTGCCCCTGAATTCGCTGATTGCTCCAGAAGCGGGTGGATGTGAGTAATGTGTGAGAGGTGGTTCACACAAGCTGTGTAGACCGCATAAGTCCATATATCCTCCACCCGCTGGGGTATCAGATGATTGAATTAATTTGTCTTTACAGGCGTAGCTGTAGCAGACAGTGCCTCCTCCAGCTCCTGCAGTCCGCAGGAGTGAACGACATCCGGCGCGAAGCGGATCGCGGTGGCTCCGGTCGAGCGTTGCAACGAGGAGAAGGCTCCGGTGAGCGCGGGGAGCATGGTGCGTTCAAGCGCCTCCCCGTCCTCCCACCACCAGCGGACGATGGTCAGCACGCCGGTCTTCTTGTTCATCACCGGCTCCAGCCGGCCGATGAAGCGGTCGCCGTAGAGGAGGGGGAGGACATAGTAGCCGTATTCCCGTTCAAGCACTGGCTTATAGACCTCCCAGCGGTATTGAAAGCCAAATAGCTGTAGGATCAGCTCTCTGTCCCACAGCAGATTGTCCAGAGGAGCCAGTGCCGCTGCGAAGGATGACGCTCCCTCAGCATGACCGGCCCCGCCTTTATTACCAGCCTGAGACCCTGCTGCGGACTCATCTGCACCCGTAGTATCATCTTCAAGCAATACGGCTTCAAGCTCAGGGACGTCTGCTGTGCGGATGTATAGCGGGAGCTTTAGTCCATCCACCTGTACCTCGCGGAGCAGGTCCTTCTCCAGCAGCCGCTGCACAGATGCTGTCCGCTCCTTACTCTTCAGGCCTGCAATGCCGAGCCAGCCGTCCCCGGACCGGTTCCATTGCAGGCCGATACTGCCAATCCGGCGCAGCACATACCAATCGTGATGCTGCTCCAGCGTCTCGTTAGGATCGCTTGCGCTAAGCAGTTCAGGAGGAAGCAGCTTGGCAGTGAAGTCGTAATAACGGCGGGTGTGCACCCGGTGATGGATGGATAGCTCGCCCCAGAAGTACATGCTCTCCATAGCAGCCCGGGAGAGTCTTGCCGGAGCCCAGGACCAGTCGATCTTCTCTTTGCTCGCAAAGTCCAGTGAAGAGAGCGGTCCGCGTGCATCCAGCTCCGCGCGGACATGAGTAATCATGGCCGCCATAGCCTCGTTATGCTGATGCCTGGCGGCAGCTTCCCGGCGCCGCTGGAAATACGGCCAATCCTCTGTACAGTAAATCGACATGTTCTTATCCCAGCCGTCAATCAGCAGTCTGTCCTTATATAGCAGCTCATTGGCCATCTCGGGCACGAAGCCGGGGATTCTCGCCTGAAGTACCAGCTCGTGGTTATGTCCGGCTATGCTGAGCGGATCATACTGAATACAGCCTACATGCCGGACGAAGTCATAGATGCTCTGCTTACCGCCGGGCAATCCATCCGGGACAAGCCGCTGATGGCGCAGCAGGAACAGCCGGGCTTGCCGCTTGCTAAGACTGTAGGTTATCATCATCTTCACCTCATCCATAATATGTATTGCTCCATTATACAGAACAAACGTTCTGATATCAAGTGAAAGACACCCCCTGATGCCTTCCTTCGTCAGGGGGTGTTCTTAATGCAATGTAACGGTATATGCGATTGCCTGCCATTAGGCTAAATTGCTGTACTCGAGCCCCTGGCTTAAGCAGCCGGCCTAGATCTGTTCCAGCGATGGCCGGAGTCCGGCGGCAGAAGCAGAGTCCCCGGACTCCGGAGCCGGCTCGCCCGGGCCGTTCCCGGCACCTGCACCCAGCTGAAGCTGATACATGCGGAAGTATCTGCCGCCCTGTGCCATCAGCTCATCATGGCTGCCGCGTTCGACGATCTGGCCCCGGTGCAGTACCAGAATCTGGTCCGCACTGCGGATGGTGGACAGCCGGTGGGCGATGATGAAGGTGGTCCGCCCTTTTTTCAGCACCTCCAATGCTTGCTGGATAATGCTCTCGGTCTCGGTATCGATGTTGGACGTGGCTTCATCCAGAATCAGGATCGCCGGATCGAAGGATAACGCTCTGGCGAAGGAGATCAGCTGCCGCTGTCCGGCGGACAGGGTGCTGCCCTTCTCAATGACAGGTTCATCGAAGCCTTGCGGCAGATGGGCCAGCAGTTTATCGGCCCCTACCTCGCGCAAGGCGCGTTCGACACGCTCTCTTGAGATCCGTTCGTCACCCAGACTGACATTGGAGGCAATGGTACCGGTGAAGAGGTAGGGGTCCTGAAGCACGATGCCCATATGACTGCGCAGCCATTGCTTCGGCAGATCCTTGACCTTTTGCCCATCGATCGTTATGCTTCCTTGCTGCGGATCATAGAAGCGGAACAGCAGGTTGATGATGGAGCTTTTGCCGGAGCCGGTATGGCCGACAAGGGCGACAGTCTCACCAGGGCGCGCCTCGAAGGAGATATCGCGCAGGACGAAGTCCTTTTTATAAGCAAAGGAGACATCCTTGAATACGACATTTCCCTTGTATCGCGGCATCGATCCGTCAGTGACCGGCTCTCCCGGCTCATCCATCAGCGTGAATACGCGGCCGGCGGAGACCATTGAGCTGTCCAGATTCGCCAGCTGGTTGACCATGCCCGTAATCGGCTGGAACATCCGGCCCAGAACATCGACGAACGCATAGAGAACGCCAAGCGATACGAAGGTTGAACCGTCCAGGCTGCCGAAGCCGAAATACCACAGTACCAGCACGAAGGAGAGGCTGCGCAGCGAGTTCACCAGGTTGTGGGAGGTGAAGGCGTTCAGGTTGAGCATTTTGTTCTGATATTTCAGATAGTCGTCATTGAGCTGCTCGAATTCAGCACTACTCTGCTTCTGGCGGCGGAAAATCCGGATGATCGACATCCCTTGAATCGATTCATTGATAATGGCATTAATCTCACTAAGCCGCGAGCGGATGATCGTGTTGTATTTGGTAGCGATTTTGCGGTACAGCACGATCCAAAGAATAATAATCGGTACAACGAACAAACTGACCAGTCCCAGCTTCACATCCAGCAGGAAGAGGGCTACATAGACACCGGTGATATTGATGATCCCTGTAGCGAAGTTGGATAACACGGCAATGAAGAGATCCTTGACCGCTTCTGTATCATTGGTTACCCGGGAGACTACCTTTCCGGCAGGCAGGTTATCGAAGAAATAGACCGGCAGGCGCTGGATATGGGCATAGACATCGGTCCGCAGCTTGCGGATGACCTGATTGGCAGACGATTGCAGCCAGTAGGTTTTGCCGAACTCAGCAATAATAGAGATCACAAGGAACATGGCGTATAGAGCGACCAGTTGATAGATTCCCGGAAGCTCCGGCTTGTAGAAGGAGAACAGATCACCAGCCGACAGCTTGACGGCCGGATAGACCGTGGTCTGCTCGCCATATTTGATCTGGAGCTTACCGTCCGTGAAGCTGCGCTCGCCTTCGGCCTTTGGTACAGCTTCATTGATGAAGTAGAAGCTTCTGCCTGCCTGAAGCAGACGGACTTCCTGGCCCTTGGCTTCACCTGCGGCAAAACGGTCACCGCGTTTGTAATAAGTGTTGTTATATTCCGCAGCATCCTCCGGCGAGGCTGTCTGGAAGTAGGGCTTCTCAATCGCAAGCAGATGATTGTCAATCATGCTCTTGGCGATAAAAGGCCCTGCCAGCTCAGCCGCTACTCCGATCGTAAGGAGCAGAAGGGCGGCGATGAAGGTCTTTTTGGCGGTCAGTGCATATTGCAGCAGACGTTTGCCTGTACTCTGTGTCAACGGTGACACCTCCTGTATGGGGTTATTCATTCGTCAGATTATTCTCAACCTGCTGGCGGTCGAACTGCTCACGGTACCAGCCGCCGAGTTCCAGCAGCTCCTGGTGTGTACCTTGTTCTGTAATATGCCCGTCTTCGAGGACAACGATCAGATCGGCATGCTCAATCGCCGAGAGGCGGTGGGTGGAGATCAGCGTCGTTTTGCCGCTGCGCTCCTCGCGGATGTTCTCGATAATCTTCGCTTCTGTCCGCGCGTCCACGGCAGACAGAGCATCATCCAGAATCAGAATGTCAGGATTCGCGATGAAGGCCCGGGAGATGGAGACCCGCTGCTTCTGTCCGCCGGAGAGGGAGACGCCGCGCTCGCCAACCATCGTATCCAGCCCGTCAGACAACGTGCCGAGGTCATTCTGGAAGGCTGCGGCGGTAATCGCCTGCATGATCCGTTCATCGCTGGCCCCGGAATGTCCGAACTGGATGTTCTCGCGCACGGACTTGGAGAAGAGGATCTGTTCCTGCGGCACGTAGCCCATCCAGCTGTGAAGCTGGTCGAGAGCAATCTGGGTGATCGGCACACCGGAGATCAGAATCTCACCTGTGCCAGCCGGATATTCATGCAGCAGCTGCTTCAGCAGCGTCGATTTGCCGCTGCCGGTCCGTCCGACCACGCCAAGCGTCTGGCCCTGGGAGAGAGACAAGCTGACTCCGCTGAGATTGTCGATGGTAGAGGTCGGATAGCGGAAGGTTACATCCTTCAACTCGATGGTAGTCGGCTGGGCTACCGGAACCGGATGAGGCACATCCTTGACATCAGGCTTCGCATTCAGCGTCTCGTCGATCCGCTCCAATGAAGCGCCGCCGCGCTGCATGATATTAATCAGCTCGCCGATGGCGAACATCGGCCACACAATCATCCCGAGATACATATTGAATGATACCAGATCGCCAAGCGTAATCTGATTGCGGAATACGAGATAGATTCCGTAGGTCAGAGCGATGATATAACTAAGGCCCACGAACAAGCGGATCGTCGGCTCGAAGAAGGCATCGACCCGGGCGACCGCCATATTTTTGCGGTATACATCATCTGTAATGTCAGAGAAGCACTTCTCATCATGCCGCTCCTGCACATAAGCACGGATGACGCGGATGCCCGATACGGATTCCAGTACCTGGTCGTTCATGTCACCGAAGGCATCCTGCGCCAGACTGTAACGGTCGTGGATCGCTTTGCCGTAGAACACCATGGCTACCGCAATCATCGGAAGCGGGATGACGGCAGCCAGTGTCAGCTTCCAGCTGACCAGGAACCCCATAGCGAACAGGACAACCGTGAGATACACAGTGGAGTCGACAAGGGTGAGCATCCCGAAGCCCACGGTGGCGGATACCGCGCGGATATCATTGGTGGCGCGGGCCATCAGATCCCCGGTGCGGTTACGCTCGAAGAAGGCGGGGGTCATCGTCATGAGATGATTCATGAAGCGTGAGCGGAGCAGACGCTCCACCAGATTCGATCCCCCGAACAGCTTATGCATCCATATGTAGGTGATCCAGTAAATGATCAGCAGCATAAGTACGATTAGGCCAATGTATTTCATGAGTGAACCTGCAGTGATGGCACCGGTGACGATTTCGTCAATGGCGTTGCCGAGCAGGCGTGGAGGCAGGAGTTCTAACACACCTACCACAATAAGAAGGATGAGGCCTATAGTATAGCGCCTTTTTTCCCGGCGGAAGAACCAGCCGAGATTTCGGAGTACGGAGAACAAGGTGAATCCCTTCCTTTCGTGCTTGGAGTAATTACTAAGTTAGCTTGGTTAACGGAACATTCATGGACACTTTGCAGCGGATTATAACCTCACAGCACGCGAAAAAGCGTACCATCCGAAAACGGATGATACGCCTGTAATTGCGGTTATCATGTCCACGGTGCTATAAGCAGCACAGAGACATGTGAGAGATAAGTTAAGCCTGTTCTCATACGTTACGCGTAATACGCATGAACCTCAGGAATTCTCCACTGCTCGGGCTGCTTCGGTATTCAGTTGGGTATAGTTTTCTACAATAGTGGCGAGGTATACCATATCCATGTTAAACACCGAGATCACCCTTTCTTCATTTTGGTAATTACTTGAAGACGTTTCGTTATGTTCCGAGTTTATCATCACACTTTAAGAATTGTCAAACTTAATTTTGCGGGGCGGCAGGATATCTGACTGCATTGCTGCAATGATTTGGTGAATTGAAGTTTTTTGGGTATGATTGGGGTAGAGGGGAGGAGTGGAGAGATGAACATATTCATTAGTCCGGAAGCAGCCGCCTGGTTCAAAAGAGAACTGAGCCTCCAGGAGGGGGCATATATCCGGTTGTTTCCCCGGTACAGCTCAGGCGGGGGCCTGCACCCAGGCTTCTCGCTGGGCATTGCCACCGAGCAGCCTGGACGTCCTGCTGTGAAGTTCATGGAGGGCGGCTTGACCTTCTACATGGAAGAGCAGGATCTGTGGTATATGGAGGGGTACAATCTGTCGATTGTCTATTCGCAAGCTGAGGATGACATCGAATATAAGTATGAGCCTGTGCCGGTGGCATAAGGGAGTGCTGGAGCGAATGGCAGATCCCGGCACTGCCGGGGATGCGGAACAAGCCCTTGCCGTCCGGCAAGGGCTTGTTCCAAAATATAAGAATTTATAGGTTTCACACGATAACTTATCCTTCTATTTCTCGCTGAAGCGGTACCGTCCTTTAAAAGGACGGCCAAGCCGTTTCCACTTGTACGCATCAGGAAAGGGAAACCGCCCGCTGTTCAGGTGACGCGATCAGTGTGAGCTGCGGAAGGTTTCTTCCTCCATGGCGAATTCGAAATCATCAATATCATACACCTGGACGGGAACCCCGCCTTCAATGATGCGCTGGATCAGCTCGAACTGGTCGGTCAGAATCGGCACCTTCTCACGCTGGGAAGCCAGCAGCAGCTCTGTCTCAATCGGATCGAAAGCTTCGCCGTAGGAGGCATTGTCCATGCTGTTGATGATGGTAATCTGCGCGTGTCCGCCGAGGAGGATGCCGGAGCTTTTGGCCCAGGGGATATTCAGGCAGCGGTTAATCTTCTTGGCATTTAGCGGCTCCTCGAAATAGTTGATCAGCTCACGGATTCTGAGTCTGACATGCTTGTCGTCATCCGCCTGGCTCATCACCGGCTCATCGCTGTCCCGCAGCTCGTACAGCTCCATAATTGTGGTATAAGGGACTATATATTCTACAGGGCTCCGCGGAATGAGAAGCTGGCCGTAAATCGCCATCATGACGGCTTCCGTCACAAATTGTCTGGGCATCATTATCCTCCTGAATTTCGGTACTGCAACCGTAACTGTTTAAAAATAATAAAACACTGCAGCGCGCAAATGTCAACTGTACCCTGATGAAGAATGAATTGGAAAGGACCTGACACGCCGTGAAATCTTGGAAATCTTATTATACCTTTGTTCGGCCGTATATGAAATGGATTGTGCTCACTCTGATCATCGGGATGGTCAAATTCAGCATTCCGCTGACGCTGCCGATGATTCTGAAATATGTGGTCGATGAGCTGCTGGGTAATCCCGCACTGACGATAGCGGAGCGGGTCTCGAAGCTGATGACGGTGATAGGCGGGGGCCTTGTTCTATTCGTGATTGTCCGCGGGCCGGTGGAGTATTACCGCCAGTATTTCGCCCAGCTGATTACGAGCAAGGTGTTATTCGATATGCGCAACAAGCTCTACGGGCATCTGCAGCGGCTGTCGCTGCGTTATTACCAGAATACGAAGGTAGGCGAGGCTATCTCCCGGTTCATTAACGATGTGGAGCAGTCGAAGAACCTGGTTGAGGTCGGAATGATGAATGTCTGGCTGGATATGTTCACCCTGCTCTTCGCCCTGGGCTTCATGCTCTATCTGAATCCGGTGCTGACGCTGGTGGCGATTGCGATTCTGCCGCTGTATGGCATTGCCGTCAATACGCTGTACAAACGCCTAAAGGTATTGACCAAAGACCGGTCGCAGGCTCTTGCCGTCATACAGGGCTATCTGCATGAACGAATTCAAGGGATTGCGGTCATCCGCAGCTTCACGATGGAGCGGGTAGACCAGCAGCAATTCGAGGAGATCAACGGCAAGTTTCTGCAAAAAGCGCTGGCGCAAACGCGTTGGAATGCCTTTACCTTCGCGATTATCAACACCCTGACCGATATTGCTCCGCTGCTTGTCATCGGATACGGGGGATACCAGGTCATCCAGGGCAATTTGACCCTCGGAACCTTCGTGGCCTTCTTCGGCTATCTGGACCGGATGTATGCGCCGCTGCGCCGGCTGATTAATTCCTCGACGGTGCTGACCCAGGCATCGGCCTCGCTGGAGCGTGTGCTGGAGCTGCTGAATGAGCCGTATGATATTGTTGATGCTCCGGGCGCGAAGCCGCTGCTGAAGCCAGCCGGGAAGATCGAATTCAGCAAGGTGTGGTTCAAGTACAGCGACGAGCATGAGTGGGTGCTGCGGGACATTAATCTGAGCATTGCTCCAGGCCAGACGGTGGCTTTTGTCGGGATGAGCGGTGGCGGCAAATCCTCGCTGATCAGCCTGATACCGCGCTTCTACGACATCAGCGAAGGCAGTTTGCGCATGGATGGCCACGATATCCGCGGACTGACGCAGGAGAGTCTGCGGCGGACGGTGGGCATGGTGCTGCAGGATAATTTCCTGTTCAGCGGCTCGGTACGCGACAACATCCGGTTCGGCAACCCGGAAGCGGGGGAAGAGGAGGTCATGAAGGCGGCGGTGTCTGCGAATGCCCACGACTTCATCATGCAGCTGCCGGAAGGCTATGATACCGAGGTGGGGGAGCGGGGTGTGAAGCTGTCCGGCGGACAGAAGCAGCGCGTGGCGATTGCACGGGTATTCCTGAAAGACCCCAAGGTGCTGATTCTGGACGAAGCGACCTCCGCGCTGGATTTGGAATCTGAGCACCTGATTCAGCAGGCATTGCAATCCTTGGCATCTGAGCGGACGACGCTGATTGTGGCCCACAGGCTGTCCACGATTACCCATGCCGACCAGATTATCGTGCTGGAGAACGGGGAAATCACCGAACGCGGCACCCATGAAGAGCTCATGGGACTTGCGGGGAGTTACGCCCGGTTGTTCAACGTTCAACGGCTGGATGCTTAATACGGCAAATATTATTCTTATTCAAAACAAACAGGCTGCAGTTCCACCCGCGCAGGTGGACTTGCAGCCTGTTTCGTCTTGCTTGGTCTTGAGGTGTATCTAGATTTACATCCGTCCGATCAGCAGCGACAGGATGCCGGCAGCGATAAGCGGGCCGACCGGAACGCCTTTGAACAGCGCCACGCC
Source organism: Paenibacillus sp. FSL H7-0756 (assembly GCF_038006765.1). Taxonomy (NCBI): domain Bacteria; kingdom Bacillati; phylum Bacillota; class Bacilli; order Caryophanales; family Paenibacillaceae; genus Paenibacillus; species Paenibacillus sp. FSL H7-0756. The sequence goes on from NZ_JBBOVT010000002.1 coordinate 308,939, forward strand.
AAGGACAGTTCCGATGAGAAGCCCGGCGACGATGGTCGGCTGGCTGCCCATGAGCACAGCTCCGCGTCCGCCCAGGTAAGCGACCAGGACACCAACTCCGATGGCGGCCAGGGATTTCCAGTGGAGGAATGACTGTCCGACGGTCTGGAGGGAGATCTTCCCGCTGGCGAGTGGTGTCATAACCCCGATGGTCAGGATGATGATGCCGACGGTCAGCCCGTATTTCTCCAGCCAGGGAAAAGCCTGCTGAAGTCCGAGCACACGGATCAGCAGCAGCACAACCATGGCGATGGTAATCGGCGAGTTGCTGCTGATGACACCGAGCGCTGCCAGACCCAGCAGCAATAACGAGGTTATATCCATAGCTTGGATACACTCCTTCTCTTAAGTAAGCCTTGTGCTCACAATATGATCGGCAATCAGCTTACCGTGCCCGCGTCCGCTCTCGATGAATACCTCGTTGGCATTCCGTCCGGAAGCGATAACCCCGGCGACATAGATGCCCGGTATATTACTCACCATTGTCGCGGGGTTAAAGGCTGGTTTATCCATAGAGTCATCCATCTGCACCCCGGCAGAGGTGAGCAGGGCTCTGCTGGGACGGAAGCCGGTCATCGCCAGCACGAAGTCATTATCCAGCTCGGTAGGTTCCCCGTTCACGGAGGAGGTTACCCGAACCGAGGCCGGGGTGATCTCCGTGACGCGCGATTCCAGATGCAGGGTTATGCTCCCCTTTTGCACCATACTCTCGAAGATCGGACGCACCCAAGGCTTGATATTGTCCGAAATACTGCTTCCCCGGTAGACCATATCCACCTTGGCGCCTACCCGCAGCAGCTCCAGCGCAGCGTCCACCGCTGAATTACTGCCCCCGATTACAGCCACCTTCATGCCGGAATAAGGATGTGCTTCGCCAAAATAATGCGTGACCTTCGGCAGCTCCTCCCCGGGAATCCCGATCAGGTTAGGCTGGTCGAAGTAACCGGTAGAGATGACTACATTTGCTGCTCTGCGCTGCTGCTCCTCACCGCGCTTGTTGACCGTATGTACAACGAAGCTGCCATCCTCCTGCGGCAGAACGGACAGCGCTTCTTCATAAGCGGCAATCTCAAGCTGATGCTGCGCGGCAGCGCGGCGGTAGTAGACAAGCGCCTCATGGCGGTAGGGCTTGTCGTTCGGAGAGGTGAAGGGCACATCTCCAATCTCGAGCAGCGGGGTGGTGCTGAAGAACTGCATGTTGGTCGGATACAGGTAGATGGAATGGACAATGAAGTTCTTTTCCACAATCAGGCTGGAGAGCCCTTGGCGCTGGCATTCGATGGCTGCAGACAGTCCGCAGGGACCGGCGCCGATAATAATCACGTCTAGCATAATATCTATGTCCTCCTAAGGTAGTATTCTATTCAGTAAATGGTACCTTATATTTTTGTTTTTTGCCATGGCCGGTGAATTCCGCAAATTGGGGATTGATCCAAGGTCATGATGGGTATATAATTAGATATATATCTAAATTTAAGATGTCAGGTCACACAGACTGCATTACGAACATCACTAGGAGCGTGGTCCCGCTTGCAATTAGAGAAAATTGTCGCCTATCACAAAGCCTTATCCGATCCGACCCGGCTTCGTATACTGCTGCTCCTCTCCCGGGGCGAGGTTCACGGTCATGCCTTGGCCGAGAAGCTGAATCTCTCGCAGCCTACCGTGACCCACCATGCCGCCAAGCTGCGCGAAGCCGCGCTGATTCAGGAGCGCAGAGACAAGAATACCGTATATTTTAAGCTGAATCCCGAGTTTATCCAGTCAGGCTCCGAGGCTTCGCTGAAATTTATTTTTGCAAAGGGGGTGGAGGAGATGGAGGAAGAGTCGCCTGAACACAGTCTGAAGGAGTCGGTGCTCCGTAATTTTTTTGCCAAAGACGGACGCCTGCGCCAGATTCCCGCACAATACAAGAAGAAATTAATCGCGCTGCAATATATGGTGGAGAAGCTCGAACCCGGCACAGTCTATTCGGAGAAAGAGATCAACGAGTTCATTAAGCCGTTCCATGATGATTATGCCACAATCCGCCGCGAGTTCATTATGCACCAGTTCATGTACCGGGAGAATGATAAGTACGAGCTCAACCCGCCCGAACTCTGGACTCACTGGGAAAATGTCAAATAATGATCTAATAAATGGGGATTTTTTATGACAAGTGCGAAACTGCTGATTAATTGTTCAAATAACGAATAAAATGGTATTGTAAGCGTTATCTGACAAAAGCTTCGAAAGGAGACCTTCAGTATGATATTCAAACGTGCCAAAAAAAACTTGCAACCCAATCATCCAACCGTTACCTTGCCGCAGATCAAGCAGGCTGTAAGGCAATTTGAAGAAGATATGCCCGCTCCCATTAACCGTACCGCTCTGATCCAGGAAGATAAGAGTATTGACCTGAACCGGCTCAAACGATATTTAGGCGGAGTCCCGCAGCAGAAGTTCTATATGTCCAGCGAGACCTTTGAGATTTTTGAAGAATCTGACAAGCTGGTGCCATACTACCTCGACATGGTTCAATCGGCGGTAGACAATTATATCAGTGACACTGGCAAGCTCCCGCTGCTCGAAGACGCCTGGCTCCCTGAGGTTCATTACCGGCTGCTCTCCACTGAGCGTTATCTGAAGGAGACACCGCCGTTCCCGCTCTATATTACCGACGAGGAAATGATGCTGACGCACCGGGCAGAGCATTTTGAATCCTGACAGCTCAGCCAACCTGATTCCCCTATACAGGCCATTCTGACGAAGGAGAGGTTGTCCTTCCCGGCGGAATGGTCTTTATTTTGCGCTACGGGGCGTAGTACAATAAGCATCTGGTGTTTTATCGCAGAAATGGACGACAGAAGGGGAGCGTATACATGAGAGAGGTACAAGCTTTGCTGTTTGATCTGGACAACACCCTGATGGACCGTGATCAGACCTTCCGCAGCTTCAGCATGAAGTTTGTGCAGGATTTCCTGGGACATCTTAGCGAAGAGCAGGCACTGCAGGTGGTGGAGGATATGATTATCAGGGATGCCGACGGATACCGGGATAAGGACGGGTTTTTCGCGGAGCTGAGCGAGGTTCTGCCTTGGGAGAAGGCGTTGACCGCTGCGGACATCCGGGCCTATTATGACGAGACCTATATCCGTCACGGGGCGATGATGAAGCATGCGGTGGAGACGCTGGAGTATTGCCGGGAACGCGGATATCCGCTGGGATTGGTCACGAACGGCGGCACAGATATTCAATATGGCAAAATCGATCTGCTCGGACTCCGCGGCTACTTCCGCACGATTGTCATTTCGGGCGAAGCCGGGATCAGCAAGCCTGATCCTGCGATCTACCGGTTAGCCCTGGAACGTCTGGGTTCCACGGCGGAACAGACGATCTTCATCGGGGATCACCCCGTGAATGATATCTGGGGGGCGGCTAGAAGCGGGATGGATACGATCTGGCTGAAACGCAATCACCCTTGGGATGAATCACTGAATGTGAAGCCGGTCGCGGTTATTCAAGAGCTGGATGAGCTGCGGGGCATTATTTAAGAAAGTTAGGGCCTGCTGTTGACAAACGGCATCCGGGCCGTATATTATAACAGCATATTATTTCGGAAGGAGACGATGTCAAATGGCAGTTTATACTAGCGGTTCAGGATTGGTTGCTACTGTTGTGGATACGTGTCTTCCGGGAAAAGCGGCTGTGGAGTAATTATTAATCCCAGCTTCGCAAGTAAGCTCTATGTTGCCTTCTAGAGCCGCCGGGAACCGTATCGGTTCCGGCGGCTTTTTTGCGTGTGCAGTTTTGCTGCATCACGCCCGAAATAGCGGAGTCTGCTCCTTCTCGCGAAGAGAGTAGCTTCCGCTATTCTGGAATGACTCTGCCCAGCGGGCGGTTCTTTGCTGTACCACAGCATGGGCCAGCTCGCTGCCGGGTCTGCCTCTGCCGCCGGAACCTTTGGGTTCCGGCGGCTTTTTTGCGTGCGCCTTAAGGAGCATTACTTCCCGGAGATACATGGATGTGTGGTAAGCGGATGTATTAAGAACAATAATAACCCATTCAGGAGGAAATGCATGAATATCGATATTAAGCTTGAACAGTACGGCTGGAATGAAGAATGGAACCGGAAATGGACAGATAAGCTGCGGCTGCTGGACGGCAGGGACTATGCAGCGGGCCGGATTGCCGGGGATTTCGGCAGTAAATACAGAGTAATTACCACAGCAGGTGAAATATGGGGTGAGCTGTCAGGCAAGTTCCGGCATTCGCTGAGCGGGTCAGGCGAGTATCCAGCGGTAGGCGACTGGGTGGTCCTGGCGATGCAGGATGGAGGAGCACATGCAGTAATTCATGGCGTGCTTTCCCGTCACAGCGTCATCTCGCGCAAGGTGGCGGGCCCGACTCAGGAGGAGCAGATCGTGGCTTCCAATGTAGATACTCTATTCCTGGTCAGTGCACTGAATGATGATTTCAATGTGCGGCGGATGGAGCGTTATCTGATTATGGCGTGGAACAGCGGGGCGAATCCGGTCATTCTATTGACCAAGGCAGATCTGTGCACTGATGCGGAGCTGAAAATGGCCGAAATGCAGCAGGCGGCTCCAGGTGTCCCGGTCCATGTGGTCAGCGCCTTACTAGGCGACGGACGGGAGGAGCTCCAGCCTTACATCGGCAGCGGCCAGACGGTAGCTCTGACCGGTTCGTCCGGCTGCGGCAAATCCACGATGGTTAACTGGCTCAGCGGCCGCAATCTGCAGCTCACCCAGGATGTGCGGGAAGGGGACAGCCGCGGACGTCATACGACCACTCACCGTGAGCTGTTTGTCCTCCCGGACGGCGGGATTATCGTCGATACGCCGGGAATGCGCGAGCTGCAATTGTGGGAGGATGACGGCGGACTGGACCTGGCGTTCGGTGAGATCAGCAGCCTTGCGGCTGAATGCCGCTTCAGTGACTGTACGCATACACGGGAGGAAGGCTGCGCCGTGCTTGAGGCGGCCGCGAGCGGAGTATTGGACGGGAAGCGGCTGCAGAATTACCACAAGACGCAGAAGGAGCTGCAGTTCCAGAACAGCAAGGAAGCGCGGCAGAAGCGCAAGACAGCCGCCGCCTCCACCAAGAGCACCCCGCCCCGTGCCAAGGGCAACAGCTGGCAGCGGGTGTTGGATGAATATTAAGCAGCGATGACATTGCAGGGCGTTGCAGGAGCATGGAAGCGAGCTTGGGAATAGGGATGAAAGTTTGCATAACGGAATAAGCTTGCTGGATGCTGAGCATTGTGTAAGTAGGAGCTACGCCACCCTGGAGAGTAGTTGGAAAAACGTATTTTAATTTGGTGGTTTGGGAGCTAGAGAGGAAATTAGTTGGATAAACGTCACTTACTACACCGTAAATAGCTCATTTGGACAAAATCAAGGATATTAAGTGCTGCTTTTCCAACTGCTCCCTAGCTCGAGGCCGCTTATTAAATAACAAGTGGAGAAAATCCACCTGCTTCAGCAACTATTATAAAAATGGCATCTGGCACACTAAAAAGCAGCGATTCTCCCGTTAGTGGGGAATCGCTGCTTTCCGTTTTTGGTCAGTCTCCCTACGAAGACTTTCAAAAAGCTTTTATGATCAGATTAGAACGATGCTGCTGCAGTTTTAGCCAGTTGCAGGCCGGAAGCGATGATGTCAGCGGATTTGTCCGGGTTCTGGTTGTGTCCTTCGATGATTACCTGTGTAGTTTCTTTGAAGCCCCAGAAGTTCAGGTTGCCCATGATGAAGTTAACAGCCATTTCAGCACTTGCGGCCGGGCCTTCGGAGTACACGCCGCCTCTGGCGTTCAGAACAGCTGCTTTTTTACCAGTCAAGAGTCCTACAGGACCTTCTGCAGTATACTTGAAGGTAGTTCCAGCCTGGTTCAAGTAATCGATATAAGTGTGCAGTACAGCCGGAACGGTCATGTTCCAGAGCGGGAAGGCGAATACTACTTTGTCAGCAGCCAGGAACTGGTCCAGATATTTCTTCACAAGTGCTGCGCCTGCTGCTTCTTCAGGAGTAGCTTCGAAGCCTTGAGCGGCTTTGTATACACCAGTGATCAGAGTGTTATCGTAGTAAGGAAGCTGTTCAGCGAACAGGTCGAGTTCAGTGATCTGGTCCTGCGGATGAGTCTCCTTGTAGCTGGACAGGAATTCGTTGTAGAGCTGAACACTTACGGATTGCTCGGCAGGGCGGTTATTAGCTTTGATAAACAGTACATTCGACATTATGATTTCTCCTTAGATATCTATTTAATATTAACTATCGATAATATAGCATTTAATTTTTAGTTTGTAAATATCCGTCGTATAAAATTTTTATTCTGCCTGCAGAAGCTGCTATTCTTCGCAAATGTACCATATCTTCTATAACAGCGCTCTAATCCGCCCGGGAACGGTCTATATGTAGTATTCCAAATTTCGCAAGCGGTGCAGGCGCAGCCAGGGACAAGTTTAATGATTCTGCGGCCCGGTTATATAGGTGATATAAGGAGAAGAGGAAATGATTCCCTCTCCAGATCACGGGACTAAGCCCCCATTTAAAGGAGCGATTGACATGTCCATCGACCGTTTCATCCTGAAGAAACTGGACAGCTGTCACGAAGAGCATACCCGGCGTAACCTGGTGAAGTTGTTCAAATTGCGAATTAAAAAGGCGGAGAAAGAGGAGAACCGGAACCTCCGGATTGGATAACTGCCGGTATAATGTTGAGTGTTAAGCCCCTGTAAACCATAGACTAAGCGCATCCCTCACTTGCGGGAATGTGCTTTTTTAAGTTGTTTATCCATATATGTATACCGCCAAATACCGGCAAAAAAATATCCCTCTGTTTAATAGAGGGATAAGGCCAATGAATCATTTTCACTGTAACTGTGCAATATAGCTTCTGAGCCTTTAATTTCGATACTGATCAGGGAATTCAAACAGGTCTGCAGGGCGTTTTTGCCTTTTTGAATTTTGAGTTCAAGGGTGCTGTTTAGCAGTCGAAGTACTTTTTGGGTCGGCTGTTTGTTTTCTGTTGTGAAATATACAGGGACAAGCTTGTTTTGAAATGTGATGAGCATTCTCATTTTGAAAACCACCTCGCTAAAAGTATTTCATGGTATTGATCTTACCCTGTGTTTCTTAATTTTACCTTAAAATTAGCTTATGATAACATAAAGATTGCAAGTTTTATAGTTTTGCTTGTTTTTTTGAAAGCCACTCATTTACATTAAAACATAGATGTATGCCTAAAAGGAAGGGATAAAGAATGTGAATAAGCAAGAGGTGATCTGTCTGGCACAGTATCTGTTCCCCGGTGAGACCGAGCGTAGAGTGGTGGCGGAGCTCCTGCACGCAGCCTCCGGCTCCAAGCGGATCTGCAGAGTGAAATTCAATGAGCGTGAATATGCGCAGGATGTATGCCTGCAAGTACATAAGGATAAGATCCTCCTGAGAGGGTTAACAGAAGAGGACGATTTCGCCTACGAACTGAAAGAGCCGGCAGAGATGAAGCGCGCCTGCTGTTACCTGTTCAATTGCTTCGAGCGTGCGCAGCCCCGGAACCAGTCCGCTCCAGCGGTATTCCTGTCCAGACGGAGTTATGAGGAGATTCATAAGAAGGCCGGAACGTGGAACCTCTGTGTGCTGGCGGCTTCACTGGAAGCGGAGACAGGTGATCCTGACAGCTCTGTAGAATTGGCTAAAGTACTTAAGAACCGGACAGCTTCCGGTGAACTGCGGTTATGTGTGCGGAATGATGAGGGCTGGACCCTGCAGCAGATCTCTTACATAGAAGCTTCTTCGGGCGGATGGCTTCTACGCAGCAGCAGTGAACAGGATGACGGTTATATCATTGCGTTCCCGCTGACCCGGGCAGAGCTATGTCATGCTTTTGGGGAATGGCTGCTCTATTAAGATTGTTCTGGCAAAATAGCTTTGGCGGAAGCACCGACTAACTCTGACGGGTCCGGCTCGCTGGTCCGGTACAGCGTGAATACGGCGCTGCGATCGCTCATAATGCGGGCGGGGTATACGAACGCAATTTAATGTAAGCGCTTTATATATTGTACTTTAACCTTTCCATAGACTCCCGCATATGCATAGAGCAAGGGCGAAAGACCCGGGAGGAAAGGAGTGGAGAGGATGAAAGGGTTCAAAAGACTGTCATTGCCGTTCTTGGTAATGCTTGTGCTCGGCTCTGTTCTTGCAGGCTGCGGCAGTAAATCCGGTGATGTCAAGGTGAAGATCGGCGAAGTTACCCGTTCCGTGTTCTATGCGCCTGAATATGTGGCCTTATCGCAGGGCTTTTTCAAGGATGAAGGGCTGGATGTGGAGCTGCAGACGATACCTGGCGGAGATAAAACCATGACGGCCCTGCTATCAGGAGCAATCGATGTGGCGCTGGTCGGTTCGGAGACCTCCATTTATGTGTACCAGCAGGGGGCGGATGATCCTGTAATCAATTTTGCCCAGCTTACACAGCGGGATGGAACCTTCTTGTTCGCGCGTACACCGGACAGCCATTTCACATGGGACAAAGTGAAGGGCTCGACCTTCCTGGGGCAAAGGCAAGGGGGCATGCCGCAGATGGCGGGCGCATTCACGCTGCTGAATAAGGGGATTGATGCGGGGAAGGATCTGACGCTGATCCAGAACATTGATTTTGCCAATATTGCCGGCGCGTTTGCTTCAGGGACCGGGGATTATGTACAGCTGTTCGAGCCTCAGGCATCGATCTTCGAGAGTGAGGGCCGGGGCCAGGTGGTTGCTTCCTTCGGGGTAGAGAGCGGTTATCTGCCGTATACGGTATTCATGTCCAAGCAGAGCTACATTACTAAGAATCAGGACACGGTGCAGAAATTCACCAATGCGGTCCAGCGTGCCCAGTTATGGGTGAAGGCTCATAGTCCTGAGGAGATTGCTGACGCGGTCATGCCTTATTTTGAAAAGATTGACCGGGGCATTGTGGTCTCTGCCATCAGCCGTTATAAGGAACAGGATACCTATGCGGTGAATCCGGTAATTGATGACAAGGAATGGAATAATCTGCTGGATGTTATTGACCATGCCGGTGAGCTGAAGGAACGAATCCCTGCCGCTAAAATAGTTAATAACAGCTTTGCAGAGCAGGCAGAGAGCACCATCAAGGAGTGAGGAGGCCGACCACTATGCTTCCAGTAGTCGAGTTTAAGGAAGTCACGCACGCCTATCTGGGAGACCGCGAGGCTTCGCTTGCTATAGAGGATCTGAATCTCAGCGTTGGCCAAGGCGAGTTCGTCAGTCTGGTCGGACCGAGCGGCTGCGGCAAAACAACGATTCTGTCGATCATCGCCGGGCTGCTGCAGGCTTCACGCGGTGAGGTGCTGCTCAGCGGACGTAAGGCCGCGGGACCTTCGCCGGAAGTCGGCTATATGCTCCAGCAGGACTATCTGTTTCCCTGGAGAACGATTGAGGATAACGCGTTGCTCGGGCTGGAGCTGACCGGAAGGCTCACCGGAAGCTCGCGTGCCAAATCGTTGCAGCTGCTGGCCGATATGGGGCTGGAAGGCAAGGAGCAAGCCTATCCGGCACAGCTCTCGGGAGGGATGCGCCAGCGTGTTGCTCTCGTGCGGACGCTGGCTACCGACCCCAGCTTGCTGCTGCTTGATGAGCCATTCTCGGCGCTGGACTACCAGATTAAGCTGCAGCTGGAGGATCTGGTCTCGGAGACGCTGATGCGCCGGGGAACCACGGCGATTCTGGTTACGCATGACCTGTCTGAAGCGATTGCGGTCAGCAGCCGGGTCATTCTTCTCCAGCCGAATCCGGGCAGAATCCGCCGGATTTTTGAGATTCCGGAAGCGATCCGCCGCACCCCGCCGCTGTATGCGCGGGACCTGCCGGGCTTCGCGGAGCTTTTTCACGAGGTATGGAAGGAAATGGAGCTGGCAGGGAGGGAAGAGATGTGAATACAGAAGCGCAGCCCCGTGAGACGGCCTCCCGTGCGCAGTGGCTGGAACAGAAGCATGCGGATTACAGGAAGAAGAAGCTGCGCCGCAAGAGTCAGGTGCTTATGGTCCGGAGCAGCCTGCTGCTGGTGTTCTTCGTGCTCTGGGAAGCCGGGGCCAGAATGGGCTGGATCGATGAGCTGTTGTTCAGCTACCCGACGAAGGTGTTCGGGCAGATCTGGGAGGACATGGTCAGCGGCAGTCTGTGGCCGCATCTGGGAATGACCGTGGGCGAGACCGCGGTGGGCTTTATTCTGGGCACCTTAATCGGGACGCTGCTGGCTGTCGTGATCTGGTGGTCACCTTTTCTGTCCGCCGTCCTGGACCCTTATATGGTTGTATTCAACAGTATGCCGAAGGTGGCGCTCGGACCGATCTTCATTGTCATGTTCGGGGCAGGCTTCACCGCCATCGTCGTTACCACCTTATCGATTACCGTGATTATCACGACTCTGGTAGTGTACAACAGCTTTTGCAGCGTGGACCCGAATCTGGTCAAGGTGGTCCGCTCCTTCGGCGCCTCCAAAAGCCAGGAGTTCTGCAAAGTTATTCTCCCGGCGTCGTTCCCGGCGGTGGTCTCCACCCTCAAGGTGAATGTCGGCATGTCCTGGGTCGGTGTCATTGTCGGTGAATTTTTGGTGGCGAAATCGGGACTGGGGTATCTGATTATTTACGGTTTTCAGGTGTTCAACTTCACCCTGGTCATGTCGAGCCTGCTCATTATTGCGGCTGTGGCTACGGCCATGTACCAGCTGGTGGTGTATGTGGAGAAGCTGCTGCTGTCGAGACGGTAAGAACCATGTCATATTGTGTCTCTTGGCAAAATCTTGTACCATGACTATATCTTTATCTGAATGTTGAAGCTTAACGGTGTAGGAGAGATATTCACATGGGATTTCGTATTATTAAAACGGCGGCTGCAACTCTGCTGTCTATTCTGCTGGCAGCCGCCGCTGGTATCCCTAATGCCCAAAGCGCGGGATTGCTGGCCATTCTCGGGGTGGAAACGACCCGTAAAAGGAGTCTACGCACGATTTCGGCGCGCTTTTTCGCCTCATTGGTGGGACTCTTTTTGGGCTGTATTCTGTTTTGGGCCCTGGGCTTTCATTATTGGGTACTAGGACTGTATGTATTGTTCGGCTTCCCGCTGATCGTCAAATCCGGCTTCAAGGAAGGGATCGTCACCAGCTCGGTCATTGTGTTCCGCGTGTTTGGACAAGCTGATATCACGGTTCATATCCTGCTGCAACAGGTGGAGCTGCTGATTATCGGCCTCGGCTCCGCCGGACTTGTGAACTTCATCTATATGCCGCAGACCGGCGGGATCATTGCGGGCATCCGCAAAGAGGTGGACGGCTACTTCTCGGTCATCTTCCGGCAAATGGCCAGAACGCTCCGTGATCCCGGCTATATCTGGGACGGGAAAGAGCTGATCGGGGCAGGGGAGGCTGTACAGAAGGGGCTGAGCGCGGCATCCAGGGAAATGGAGAATCATGTGATCCACCCGGATGAAGCCTGGAATGTGTACTTCTATATGCGTAAGGAGCAGCTGGAGTCCATCCAGAATATGATGCAGCTGCTCTCGCAGGTCTACCGGCAGCTGCCGCACGGAGATATGGTGGCAGAGCTGTTCGACCAGCTTAGCGGTGATGTGCTGGCTGAGGAATATACCGGCCGGACCGAACGGCTGCTGGAGGAGCTGCAGCAGGAGTTCCAGGAGATGGAGCTGCCGGATTCGCGTGAGGAATTCGAGATCCGCTCCGCGATTCTGCAATTATGCCGTGAGCTTGCGCTGTATCTTAAGATTGCCAAACGCTATAAAAGCCCGGTGGAGCTGCGTCCGGCGAAGGACAAGCAGCCTGCGAAGGGCAAAGCGTAAGCAAATCCATGTAATTTAGGTGTCAGGTATTCACAATCCGGTGTAAAATAACGATAAGAAACATAAGCACCGCAAGTGAGCTTGTCTCTTAAGTGATGTCCAAAACTCAAGAATCTTGGTCTGGCAGGTGAGGAATATGAATAACAGCAATGATCAATATATCGGCAAACAGCTGGTAGCGAACCTTTTTAATCATAGCGGTGTATTTGTCTTGCCGGCATTGACCCTGCTCACCGGAGAGCATATCCGCCTGATTACGCAGCACAAGATCGTTCTGGAGCCGCAGGATGTGGTCCAGGTCGATAGCGCTGCATTCTATCAGCTGGCTGTGGATGACTGTACGGCGGCAATGGAGAGTATTTTTGAACAGCTGCGCTATACGAAGACGAAGCGTCTGCCGATGATTGAGCTTAGGAATGAAGTGATCCCGTTCATCCAGCAGGTGAGCGAGAAGAATGATTTCTTTGGAATATTGTCTGCGCTGCAGACTAAGGATGATTATACATACAGGCATAATGTGGCAGTAGGGATCATCTCTACACTGCTCGGCAAATGGCTGAAGCTGAAGCCTGACGAGCTGAGTATGCTGACGATTGCTGCGACGCTGCATGATATCGGCAAAATTATGATTCCGGCCGAGATCCTTACCAAGCCGGGTCCGCTGAGTGAGGATGAATATGCCCTGATGAAGAAGCACACGACCTATGGCTATGAGATGATCCGCGATACGGTGGGAACCAATCATATGCAGGCGCTCGTGGCGCTGCAGCATCACGAACGGATGGACGGCAGCGGCTATCCGTTCGGCGTGCTGGGCCACCGGATTACGGATTTCAGCAAGATCGTAGCGGTGGCGGATATTTTCCACGCGATGACTTCGGACCGGTTCTACCGTACAGCCGCGCCGCTGTATGAGGTGCTTAAGCAGATGGACGAGAATGTCTACGGCAAGCTGGACCCGTATATCTGCAGTGTGTTCATTAATAAGCTGATGCAGTCGATGATCGGCAATGAGGTGCTCCTGACGGACGGGCAGATCGGCAAAATCATTATGATTCTGGCCCATGACCCGCTGCGTCCGCTGGTGAACATCGGTGAGGACTTCATCGATCTCAGCCGCCACCGGCAGCTTGGTATCGTACGTGTGCTTTCCTAGCAGAGAGCCTGGCCCTTCCCGGCTTAAGATGTTGGCACAACAAAAAGTAGCGGTTTTCCCGGTTTGGGGGAGCCGCTACTTTTGTTTTTTTTCGGATCAGGAGACTCATAATGGACTAAATCCGGCAATAAAATGAAGCAAAGGGCTTCAGTTACGGCATCTGAGGGCTTACCCAAATTTATTTCTACTCTAACAATCAACAAATGCCCAGAACGTGCATACACTTGATAGTGAATGATTGTATGGAGGAGGTTCAAAGATGTCATTAAGCCATAAACGTCAAACAAGGGAGATCATTACGAAGGCAATTTGCGGCAAAGGTCGTAAGTTCTCTACAGCAACCCATACCGTGACTCCGCCACATCATCCGACTAGTATTCTGGGGGCTTGGATCATTAACCACCAGTACGAAGCGGTTGCCGCCGGGAACGGAATCGAAGTGATTGGTACCTATGATGTGAACATCTGGTATTCGTACGACAAAAACAAGCAGACCGAGGTTGCCAAGGAAACGGTCTCCTATGTGGAGCTTATTCCATTGTCGTACCTCGACCCGAGACACCGTGCTTCCACGGCACAGGTCTCTGCGGAGGCAACGCAGGAACCCAATTGTGTGGAAGCCGGGGTATCACCGGGCGGAGGCAGTGTGACACTCCGCGTGGAACGCGAGTTCGATGCGGAACTGGTGGCTGAGACCAAGCTCCGCGTGTTTGTCAGTGATCAGAGTGACGATCTGGAAGACAAGGATTATGATTTTGAAGGCGAGAATTATGATTACGATGATCTGGACCCTGACGCTCTGGATGATGAGTTGTAGGAAGGAATGCGCCGCTGCCTGAAGTACTGTGTGGGTTATGATCCATTATATGATGAGAGGGCAGCGGCGTAGAGGGCGAATGCCCTCTTTTTTTAAAAAAATAAAAATATTTTTTGCAGGGTAAGGATTTAGGCTTCAGGTTGTTGAGTATCCTTCAAGGCACAGGGATGCGGAGGGGGAGGCTTGCGCTGGAGAAGCGGCATTCATCAGGGAATTTAAACAGGGCGGCGTTCGGATGTCTAAGTATACACCGCAGCGGCGATCAAGCTTCGGGTTCAATTTTTATACGGTCTTATATATGTATTATTTTTACTTTGGTTTTCACGCTATTTCCACTTGAACATTTGGGGGTCAGGCTTCCTCAGCGGCTTATGCTCAAAGGGTATTGTCCGGTACAGGATGGTACGCAAGGGGATAAGGCACTGAGGAATTTCGTATGGGCGGAGGCATTAGACATGAATGAAGGGCTGAACGTATTCCGGCAGCTTGCGCCGGAGCAGATGGAACGCAGGCTCCGGCGCTGCGGGATTGAGGCCGACTCCGATTCTATCGCTAGAGGGTCGCGGCAAGATACAAGAGGTACCCATGCCCACTCACATGGACAAGACCCTGCAAGCTACAGACAGCACTACCGCGTGCTCATCTTCAATCTGGCCGTGCTGGACTGCCAGCCGCTTGGAGCGGGAGCAGCTATGGGCGCTGGCGGGGGAGCGGCTGGATGGTTGGGTAGGGATGGGAGCGGCGGGCTGGGAGTTGGAGGGCAAGGGGAGTATGAGCGTGATGGTGGGGGAGTCGGAGGGCAGGGGGAGTATAGGAATGGTATGGGAGGAGCTGGAGAGCAAGGGGAGTATGAGAGCGTTGGGCGTGTAGCTGGAGGGCGAGATGGGGATGGGAGTAATGGAGTAGGTGCTGGAGGGCAAGGTGAGTATGGGAGTAGTGAGGGAGTAGCAGGGGGGCAAGATGAGTATGGGAGTGGTGTGGGAGGAGCTGAAGGGCAAGGTGAGTACTGGAGTGTTGGTGGGGGAGTTGAAGGGCAGGGTGAGTATGGGAGTCGTGGGGATGAGCTTGGCAGTTTAGGTGGTGGGGGAAGGGATTTGCGGGGGACTGCGGGGGTTCTGCGGACTACAGCGGTGCGGGCGCTCTATAGTCTGGGGCTGGACAGCGGCGAGGTGGAGCTGCGGGCCATGGGCGGGCGGCGGTATATGGTGACAGGCATTACTCCGGTGATGCCTGATTCCTCAGGAGCGCTGCCTGAGCCGTACCGGTCAGCATCCGCAGCGCTTGCTCGGATGCTCGACAGTGAGCAGCCGGGCCGGCCTGGGCTGCTCATGGGCATGGACCCGGAGTTCCTGCTGCTCCGGGAATCCACGGGCCGCGTCGTGCCGGCGTCGCGGTACCTGCCCATGGACGGCGTCGCGGGCTGCGACGCCGGACCCCCGGGAACGCGCGGCGTGTTCCCGGTGGCGGAGCTGCGCCCTGCGCCGCGCGGGGAACCGCGCGCGCTGCTGGCGCAGCTGATGTCCGCCGCACGCGAGGCGGACCGGCTCATTGCCGACCGCTCGCTGCGCTGGCGGGCGGGAGGTATGCCGCTGCGGGGCTGGGCCCTCGGCGGCCACCTGCACTTCAGCGGCGTCACGCTGTGTGCGCCGCTCCTGCGCGCGCTAGATAACTATCTAGCGCTGCCCCTGTTCCTGCTGGAGGACATCCGGGCTGCGGCCCGGCGTCCCCGCTATGGCGTGCTCGGCGATTTCCGTCCGCAGCCGCATGGCGGCTTCGAGTACCGGACCCTGCCGAGCTTCCTGGTCTCCCCGGTCATCGCCAAAGGCGCGGTCTGCCTGGCTCACCTGATCGTGAGCCATTATGAAGACCTGCCGCTGCGTCCGCTCGACCGGGAAGACCTGCATGCCGCCTTCTACAGCGGCGGCAAAGACCTTCTGCGCACAGCCTGGCCTCCCCTGGAGGCGCAGCTGCGCGCACTGGGCGGCTACGCTGCCGCCGCCCGGTGGATTGATCCGCTGCTGCGCGCCATAGCGGAGCAGCAGAGCTGGGATGAGTCGCGGGATATCCGCGGCTCCTGGGTACGGAGCGCCCCGCCGGACTCCGGGGCGCTGCCCTCCGGGCGGGCGGATGCTTATCAATAGAGCCCGCCGCCGTCAAGTCCAGATAGCCGCCGGTTACAGCTTTTCTGCACCGCTAGGTGTGGAAATCTGTAACTATGGCGGCTGTTTTAAAAACAAACTACTGTGCACAATTGCTCTAAATTACTACAAGTACTCTAAATTACTCTGAATACTTAAGTTACTCAGCTAATCATCCCCTTCAAACTTGCGCCCATTATATGAAACTTCGTTCGAAGCGATCATTCAGTGATAGGTGCCTAGCGATAGGTGTACTCTGTACAACTAAACACACTCTAAAAGAAGCTTTTTCTCTTCTAAGTGTAGTGTGTACAACTAAATTTGCCCGAATCGCCAGAACCCAAGTACAGATGGGTTTTTATATGTACAGATTACAACTAAATGGATAATCGGTGGAATATCGGACGTTTTAGTTGTACGAACTGCAATTAAGCCTAACGCCCAATACAACTACTATTCTAACCCCGCTATCGCAACTACATGGGTCTGGTGGAGTCATTAAGGAAGTGGTTATCAAAGTGATTGTATTTACTGCAGCAGAATCGCCGTTTCCCAGCGCTGTGATTCATTCTAATGTATTTCGTACATTAGATTTCTGGGATTTGGTCCGAAAACTCTTGTTTTCAGGATTTCTACTGTACAAATTGCAACAGATCCCATTTTTTAGCTATTTACAGGACCATCTAAAGTATAAAGTGCAATAGAATGAAAAAATTACCGGGAACTCTCAGCACCATGCTTCATTATGATGGTCTGGGCCTCCGCCACCATATTTTTCGCTCACACATGCAGCCCCATTCGGCACGCCACACTTGCAATCCCCCAGAAGTTACACCCGCCAGCGCCACATCCTCACCCAGCATTCTCAACTATATTCCTACCACATGCAGTCCGCACTCTGACCAAGCGTTCTCAGCTGCACCGATATGCTCACCCACATTCTGTACTGATTTTTTGACCAACATTCTTCCGCATACACATTACACTCGATCCCCATAAGTTACTCTCACCCGCCCCCACATCTCCGACTAGCCCAGTATACCGTCTCACTCAGCTCTTAGACTCGATCACCCACAAGCTCCACACACCCGCCCCCACACCCTTACCCCGCCCAGCATCCCATCTCACTCAGCCCCTCGCACGCGCATCTCTCCCCACAGTTTACTCTCGCTCCGCACATCTCCGCCTGCCCTAGCATTCCGTCTCACCCTGCCCTCGCACGCGTATCTCCTCCACAGCAGCTACTCACGACCGCCCCATTATCCGCCTCACCCCGTCCTTACACCTGCCCCCAACATCTCCGCATTACTCCGACCCTCAAACCACCATATCTCCTACACTCACATCGCGCATTCCTCCCAACAAAGACCCTAATTCCCCACGAACAACCCGCCCCCAGCGCCCGCCACACCCGCCCCAACTTTTAGCAAACGCCGCGTGCTTGCCGGGGGTAACCCGGGGAGCGGAGTTTCTGCTATAATAGAGAACAGTATGAAGCAGGTATGGAGGTAGACGATGGCAAACTATACGCCGATGATTCAGCAGTATCTCAAAGTCAAGGAAGGGGCTAAAGATGCTTTCCTTTTCTTTCGTCTGGGCGATTTCTATGAAATGTTCTTTGAGGATGCGCTGCTTGCATCCAAAGAGCTTGAGATTACTTTAACAGGCCGCGATGGCGGGATCGGGGAAAAAATTCCGATGTGCGGTGTGCCGTATCATGCCGCCGAGGGGTACATACAGCGACTGATCGAGAAGGGCTACAAGGTCGCGATCTGCGAGCAGCTGGATGATCCTGCGGTGACCAAAGGGATGGTCCGCCGCGATATCGTCCGGGTCGTAACACCAGGTACGGTGATGGACGGCAAGATCATTTCGGACAAAAGCAACAACTATCTCGTCTGCGTAACAGAGGAAGACGGGATGATGGCGCTGGCCGCCTGCGATTTGACGACAGGTGAGCTGTATGTTACCTCGGTACTCGCAAGCACCGAGTGGCTGCGCGATGAGATTGGTATCTATGAGCCTGCGGAGATTATCGGAGATTCGGCCCTGCTGGAGGAGCTGCGCAGTGAAGCTTCTCTGCTGGCTAAGCCGGTGGTCTATACCCCATGGGACAAGCAGGAGGAAGCGCTGGCCCGCCGCCAATTCGGCGAAGCGGCCTGGGTCCGGCTGGAGAAGGAGCGCGGCCGTGCCCTGGCGCTGCTGATCTCCTATTTCAGTGAGACCCAGCGCCGTTCCCTGGGACAGCTTACCCAGATCTCACCTTACGAGCCGGGGAATTATATGATTCTCGATCCGTTCACCCGGCGTAATCTTGAACTGACCGAGACTGTGAGGGAACGCTCCAAAAAAGGCTCGCTGCTCTGGCTCCTGGACCGCACCGAGACCTCCATGGGCGGCCGCCTGCTGCGCCGCCGGATTGATAAGCCGCTCTTGCAGCGCGCGCCGATTGAGCGCCGTCTGGAAGCCGTCGATTATCTGTATAACCAGTTCATCGTCCGCGAGGATCTGCGCGGGGCGCTGAAGGAGATTTACGATCTGGAGCGGCTGGTCGGACGGATTGCCTTCGGCAGCGCGAACGGGCGGGATATGAATGCACTGAGGTTGTCTCTGGCTCAGATTCCTGCGCTGAAGGAGATGTGCCTGACCTCCGGCTCTTCTACCTTAAGGGAGATCGGCGCGTCCATGGATGAATGTGCGGAGCTTCGTGAGGATATTGAACGGGCGATTGTGGAGGATGCACCGGTGTCCGTGCGTGACGGCGGAATTATCCGCGCGGGCTACCATGAGCGGCTGGACGAGCTGCGGGAAGCCAGCAGCAGCGGCAAGCGCTGGATTGCCGAGCTTGAAGCGAAGGAACGCCAGGTGACCGGGATCAAATCCCTCAAGATCGGCTACAACAAAGTCTTCGGATATTATATAGAAATTACCCGCTCCAATCTGTCCTCGCTGCCGGAAGGCCGTTACGAGCGCAAGCAGACACTGGCCAACGCCGAGCGTTATGTCACGCCTGAGCTGAAGGAGAAGGAAGCGCTGATCCTGGAAGCCCAGGACAAGATGACAGATCTGGAATACAGTCTGTTCACCGAGCTGCGCGAGCGGATCAGCAGCCAGGTTCCGCGCCTGCAGGCGCTGGCCGAGAAGGTGGCAGAGATTGATGTGTATCAGTGCCTCGCAGCGGTCAGCGCGGAGCACCGGTTCGTGAAGCCGAAGCTGTCCGACAGCTATGATCTGCGGGTCGAAGGCGGACGCCATCCGGTCGTGGAGGCGGTGCTGAAGGATTCGGCGTTCATTGCCAACGGCAGCACACTCAGCAAGGACGAGGGCAATATCCTGCTGATTACAGGGCCGAACATGGCCGGCAAAAGCACGTATATGCGCCAGGTGGCGCTCATCTGCATCATGGCCCAGATCGGCTGCTTCGTGCCTGCGGCCAGCGCCGAGGTGGCACTGATCGACCGCATCTTCACGCGGATCGGTGCAGCGGACGACCTGATCGGCGGCCAGAGCACGTTCATGGTCGAGATGGCCGACATTCAGGTCATGACCGAGAAAGCAACTGCCCGCAGCCTGATCATCATCGATGAGCTGGGCCGGGGGACCTCGACCAGCGAGGGGATGGCGATTGCCCAGGCGGTGATCGAATATGTGCATGATACCATCGCCTGTAAGGCACTGGTCTCGACGCATTTCCATGAGCTGGCCCATCTGGAGCAGAGCCTTGAGGGGCTGCGGAATTATTCGATGGCGGTCCAGGAGAGCGGCGACAAGGTGAACTTCCTCCGCAAGCTGGTGCCGGGAGCTGCGGACAGCAGCTACGGGATCTATTGTGCAAGGCTGGCCGGATTGCCGGAAGGAATTATAGACCGGGCCTACGGGCTGCTTCAGAGCATTGAGCAGGCTTCTCCGCCGGGCAGCGCAGCGCTGAATTACGGCACGGGTTACAGTGACCGGAGCGGGAGCGGAACGGTTATAGAGGAGAATCAGGCTACCGCTGCGCAGACGCCGGATGCCGGAGAGGGAGCTGCCACAGGCAGCCAGTCCTATTCGGGTGAACGCACCACGGGGGCTCCGGTACATCCAGATCCGCATCCCGAAGCAGCGGCTTCTATGGCTGCCGGACAGCGGGAAGCTGCCGTATCCCTTGCTTCTCCTGTAGAGGAAGAGGACAATGAAGTGGTACAACTGTCTATCTTTGGCGAGGAAGAGCCGCGCAAGAACCGCAAGGGCGGAGCAGCGGCACCTGCCGTCAAAGACAATCCGCTGCTCAAAGAGTTAATCAACGCCGTGCAAGGCGCGGATCTGATGAACATGACCCCGCTGCAGGCGATGGGCCTCTTGAATGAGCTGAAGCTGAAGGCAAGAGAGCTGTAGTTCAGCAGAACTGCTGCAGGCATCCTGTTTAAAGTAAAGCAAGGTCCGGACTTGACTGACAGCGGAATATGGACCAAATGTATGTGAAAAACAGCATACATTGTGTTCGCAAGCAGACACGCGGCCCGAATATATGTGAAAAACAGCATACATTGTGCCCGCAAGCATGCAACGGCCTGAATGTATGTGAAAAACAGCATACATTGTGTTCGCAAGCAGGCACACGGCCCGAATATATGTGAAAAACAGCATACATTGTGCTCGCAAGCAGACACGCGGCCCGAATGTATGTGAAAAACAGCATACATTCAGGCCCCAAGCAGGCAAACGGCCTGAATGTATGTGAAAAACAGCATACATTACCGTCCTTTAAAAGGACGGCAAAGGACGGAAAATCCGCTTCCGCTTGTCCGAATAAGTCTTTACAGTCCGTTAGTGTTCAATAATATTTATAAATTAAATAAATGCGGGGTGAACGAATATGGCTAAAATTCATGTGCTGGATGAGCATATTGCCAACCAGATTGCGGCCGGGGAGGTAGTCGAGCGTCCAGCTTCCGTAGTGAAGGAGCTGGTCGAGAACGCGATCGATGCAGGCAGCACCCGCATTGAAGTCTCAGTGGAAGAGGGGGGACTGCAGAGCATCCGGGTGAAGGATAACGGCTCGGGGATCGAGCCGGAGGACTGCGAGACCGCCTTCTACCGACATGCGACCAGCAAAATTGCCAGCGGCCGTGATCTCTTCCTGATCACCAGCCTCGGCTTCCGCGGTGAAGCGCTGGCGAGTATCGCTGCGGTATCGAAGCTGACGCTGCTGACCGCAAGCGGAGACGACGGGAAGGGCCGGGTGCTGGATATCGAGGGCGGCAGGCTGATCCGTAATGAAGATGCAGCTTCCGGCAAGGGAAGTGACCTTACCGTGCGCGAGCTGTTCTATAATACGCCTGCACGCCTGAAGTATATGAAGAGCATCCAGACTGAGCTGGGCCATATCTCGGATGCCATGTACCGGATGGCACTGGCCCACCCGGATATCTCCTTCACCCTCCAGCATAACAGCAATCAATTGCTGCATACGCTGGGCAACGGAGACCTGTTGCAGGTGATTGCTGCAGTATATGGCACCTCAGCGGCTAAGGCCATGCTCCCAGTGTCGGCGGAAGATCCGGACTTCCGGATCTCCGGCTATATCAGCCGTCCGGAGTGGACACGCTCGAACCGCAATGCGGTTACGACGCTGGTCGGGGGACGTTACATCCGCAGCAACGGACTGAACGCAGCGATTATGCGCGCTTATCATACGCTGCTGCCGATCAACCGTTATCCGCTGCTGGTCCTGAAGCTGGAGATGCACCCGTCACTGGTGGATGTCAACGTGCACCCGGCCAAGCTTGAAGTGCGCTTCAGCAAAGAACCTGAGCTGTACGGGTTCATTGAGCAGCAGCTCCGCGCGCTGCTGATGGGCCAGAGCCTGATTCCGCGCCCTACCAAGGAGATCATCGGCGGCAAGAATAGCAGCTCTTTCATTCAGGAGCAATTCGCCTTCTCCAAAGGTGCAGCTCCGGGCAGTATTCAGCAAGGTACGGAAACGGGAGGCACAGACAAGATAGCAACTCCGACCAGCTACGGCCAGGGAATGCCTGGCGGTGCTGGCGCTGGAGGGAGCAGTCAGCCGCCTGTCAGCGGACGGAGCGGCGTCCCGTTCTCCGGCAGTGCTGGTCCATTAACGGACGCTGCCAACCCTGCCGCTGGAACCCCTTATACTGCTTCCCAAGCATCCGGGAATACCCAGCCATATAGCAGCAATACGCAGCAGGCCAGAGAGACGGCCGCTGCATACAGCGGCGGTAACGCCACCCAGGGTTCATACCGCCAGCCGTTTAGCGGCTTCCGCGACAGCTACCGTCCTCAGGCAGCCACCGCTGGCCGGGGGCAGCAGCAGGCGGCCGGGGAGCTGTACGCACCTGTTGAGCAGACTGACACTGGTCTTCCGCAGTTTCCCGAGCTGAATTATATCGGCCAGCATCACGGAACCTATATCATCGCCCAGAATGACAGCGGGCTGTACCTGATTGACCAGCACGCTGCGCATGAGCGGGTGAATTATGAATTCTATTATGAGAAATTCGGCAAGCCGGAGGATGCTTCGCAGGAGCTTTTGCTGCCGATTACGCTGGAGTTCACGCCTTCGGAGAGCAGGCAGCTTAGCGAACGGCTGCATTGGTTCGAGCAGGCGGGGGTCGTGCTTGAGCATTTTGGCGGCCAGACCTTCCTGGTTCGTTCCCTGCCGTACTGGTTCCCGGAAGGGGACGAGAAGGCGGTCATTGAAGAGATGGCAGAGTGGGTGCTGAGCGAACGGTCGATTGACCTCGCCAAGCTGCGCGAGAAATCCTCCATTCTCTGCTCCTGCAAGGCTTCGATTAAAGCCAACCAGAAGCTTACAGAGCTGGAAGTAGAATCGCTCCTTACCAGGCTCGCGGCCTGCCGTCAGCCTTATACCTGCCCGCATGGACGTCCGATCGTTGTGTCATTCTCGGCTTATGATCTGGAGAAGCTGTTTAAGCGCGTGATGTAGTGGCTATATTGTACATTTATAGAGTGCAGGATCGGAGGCAACATGATTATAACGACGGGCTTTGACCCGATACCGCAAGTGGTGGCCCGGGCCCGGGAGCTTGCGGACCGCACTGGCTGCGCCTATGCTCCGAGAGCGAAATTCTCGATGGGCAAGCTGGTGGAGCATTACGGGGATGAACAGATTCTGGTGGTCCTCCAGGAGGCGGTCCGGCTGATTACACCGGGAATACCGCCGATGGAATTCCATCCCAGCATGGGTTTTGTCCGCGCCAAAAGAATCTTAAGAGGTGAGCCGGACCCCATGATCGATGCCTCAGGCATGGTCCCCGGCGACAGCGTGCTGGACTGCACGGCCGGACTGGGAGCGGATTCGCTGCTGTTCGCTGTCACCGGAGGGGAGACCTCCAAGGTGACGGCGCTGGAAAGCTCGCTGCCGCTGTACGCCCTCCTTCTGGAAGGGATGAGCGGGTATGTATCCGGCCAGGTGAAGGTGAATGAGGCGCTGCGCCGTATTGATGTGCGGCACGGGGACCATCTGGAATACCTGCGGGCCCAGCCGGACAAGAGCATC
The DNA here is from genome assembly GCF_038006765.1 of Paenibacillus sp. FSL H7-0756. Lineage (NCBI taxonomy): Bacteria > Bacillati > Bacillota > Bacilli > Caryophanales > Paenibacillaceae > Paenibacillus > Paenibacillus sp. FSL H7-0756. The sequence goes on from NZ_JBBOVT010000002.1 coordinate 332,470, forward strand.
GACATTGTCTACTTCGATCCGATGTTCCGGGTCCCGCTGACGGATTCGGCAGCGATCTCGCCGCTGCGGCAATTCGCCAATTCTGCTGCGCTATCGGCTGACAGCGTGGCTGAGGCCACCAGGGTGGCACGCAAGACCGTGCTGCTCAAGGAGAAGGCGCTGAGCGGAGAATTCACCCGCCTCGGCTTCAAGGAGCTGCTGCGGGCCAATGCCAAAACATCGTACGGGGTGATTACCATTGACAATTGAGACGAAACGCAAAGTGCTTGTACTGCTGGGACCGACTGCGGTCGGAAAAACCAGACTGAGCCTGGAGCTGGCCGAAGCGCACGGAGCCGAGATCATCTCCGGGGATTCAATGCAGGTCTACCGCGGGATGGATATCGGGACGGCCAAGATTACGCCTGAGGAGATGAAGGGCATCCCCCATCATCTGATTGATATTCATGATCCGCAGGATGCGTATTCTACGGCTGAATTCCAGGAGCAGGGGGCAAGGCTGATCGAGGAGATCAGCGCGAGAGGCAAGCTGCCTTTTATTGTGGGCGGAACAGGACTGTATATTGAATCGTTATGCTACGGCTTCCGCTTCTCTGAAGCAGTGGCTGACGAGGCGTTCCGCGAGCAGCAGGAGGCTTACGCCGAAGAGCATGGGGCTGATGCCCTGCATGCCCGTCTGGCAGCGGTGGACCCGGCCAGCGCGGAGCGGCTGCATCCCAATGACCGCAGGCGGATCATCCGCGCGCTGGAGATTTTTCACCAGACGAACGTCCCGTTATCCGACTCGCTGGCCGGCCAGAACAAGGAGTCTCCCTATGATTTATGTCTGATCGGTTTGACAATGGACCGGAAAATACTATATAAACGTATTGAAGAGCGAATCGATCAGATGCTGGCGGATGGCCTCGTGCCTGAGGTGCAGCGGCTGCTGGATCAAGGCTACGGCAGGAGTCTTGTGTCTATGCAGGGTCTGGGCTACAAGGAAATTGCCGCCTATCTGGAGGGGGAAATGACGCTTGAGGAAGCCGTGGTGCTGCTGAAGCGTGATACCCGCCGGTTTGCCAAGCGGCAGTTGTCATGGTTTCGCCACATGAAGGAGATTCAGTGGATTGACATCCTGGAGAGCCAAAACTTTTCTGAGAATTTTGCGAAATTAAATGGTATAATAGCAGGAAAGTTTCTTACAGGTCTTGAATATACTTCTGAACAATCTAATTGAACCATTGGGGGTACGTCATATGAACAAGTCCATTAACATTCAAGATACGTTCTTGAACCAGCTGCGCAAAGAGAATATCCCTGCTACAGTATATTTGACCAACGGCTTTCAAATCCGGGGAATTATCAAAGCGTTCGACAACTTCACCATTGTCATCGACAGTGACGGGCGCCAGCAGATGGTGTACAAGCATGCGATCTCCACGTTTACTCCGCAGCGAAGCGTATCACTGATGCAGGACAACAATAACGAGAATTAAGATTTTACTGTTTTGAAGCGAAACCTTTTTGTTTATAAATCGTTTGAATAGAGAGTGCGAGAGAGCAACCTGAGAAGGTTGTTCTTTTCATTCGTGAACATCATTTATGTTTTTTCCGTTAAGGGAGTCAGGAGGCAGCATGTCCAGAGACCAACTAACCCGGAGCGGCGGCAATAGAAACAGAGGAAGTCAGCCGTCTAGCTCCCAAGGGAAGCCGAAGAAAAAAAAGAAAAGGTTCTTAACCAAAAAACGTGTGCTGTGGAGTTTGTTTTTTTCAGTTGCGCTGGCTATTTTTTGCGCGCTGGGCGGTTACTTGTTCATCATGCTGAACGGGCAGAAGCTGCTTGATGAGAACAGGGATAAGCTGACGGTGAACCCGCCGACGCAGATTTTTGACCGGAACCGGAATCTGATCGGCGAGCTGTCGCTGGAGAAGAGCGACCCGGTGGAATACCAGGATATTCCCAAGCTGCTGATTGACGCATTCGTAGCCACCGAGGACAAAAGGTTCTTCGAGCACAACGGGGTGGATCTCTGGTCCATCGGACGCGCGGCTGTCAAGGATATTGCGGCGCGCAGCATGGTTGAAGGCGGCAGTACGATCACCCAGCAGCTGGCAAAGAATATCTTCCTGACCCGGGATAAGACCTTCTTCCGTAAGGCGACCGAGGTTTCGATTGCCGTGGCACTGGAGAAAACAGAAACCAAAGAAGAAATCATTAAGATGTACCTGAACCGGATTCCGTTCGGCGGAACGGTTTACGGGATCAAGGCTGCTTCCATCCGTTATTTCGGGGAAAGCAATCTGAATAAACTTGAGCTGTGGGAAATAGCCACTCTGGCTGCAATGCCCAAAGGGCCGTCCCGCTATAATCCGCTGCGTAACCCTGAGCTGTCGAAGGAACGCCGCGGCGTAGTGCTTCAACTCATGTATGAGCAGAAGCTGATTACCAAGGAGCAGATGGACGAGGCGAAGGCCGTGGATTACAACTACAAGCCGCCTGAGAAGAAGCAGCGTTACCAGGCATTCATCGATTATGCGATTGGTGAGGCTGAGGACAAATTCGGGCTGACCGAGGATGATCTCAACATTGGCGGCTATAAGATTTATACAACCATGGATAAGCATGCCCAGGAGACGATTGAGGATGCTTTTGCCGACAGTGATAACTTCGAGAAGAGTGTGGACGATGAGCTGGTCCAGGGCTCAATGACTATTGTGAATCAGGAGAATGGCAGTGTTGTAGCCTTGATGGGCGGACGTAACTATGAGAAAAAAGGCTACAGCCGGATCGACGGCAGCCGCCGCTCACCGGGTTCTGCCTTCAAGCCCCTGGTATCCTATGCACCGGCACTGGAATCCGGCAAATTCACGAATGATTCCATGCTGAGCAATGAGAAGCAGTGCTTCGGCAAATATTGTCCGAACAATCTGCACGGGTACTCGAAATCGATCAGTATGAGTGATGCGCTGACGAAGTCGGAGAATATTCCGGCGGTCTGGCTGCTGAATGAGATCGGTGTGAATACCGGCTTCCAGTTCGCCAAGAAGCTGGGGATCAACCTGAAGGATGAAGACAAGAACCTGTCGCTCGCCCTCGGCGGGATGAGTGAGGGAACGAACACGATGGAGATGGCACAGGCTTACAGCGCCTTCGCCAATGGCGGAGAGCTGCGGGAAGCATATGCTATTAAGTCGATAGCCGATAGTGATGATAAGACGGTCTACAAGGCGAACACTAAGCCTGAGCGCGTGATGAGTGAACAGACCGCTTATCAGATGACTGAGATGATGCAGCGTGTTGTACAGGACGGTACGGGTAAAAAAGCGAAAATTAACCGTCCGGTAGCCGGTAAGACCGGTACAACGCAGAGCGGGTATAAGGGCATCAGCTCGAACCGGGATGTCTGGTTCGTGGGTTATACGCCGGAATGGACAGCAGCGGTATGGATGGGCTATGACAAGCCGAGCAAGACCCATCTGCTGAAGAACAGCAGTCCGCTGGCTGCTGCCTTCTGGGGTAAGGTCATGGAGAAGGCGCTGGAAGGTGTACCTGCCAAGCAGTTCCCGGTACCGAAGGGAGCTGTTCCAGAGGTAGAGGTTACACCGACGCCTGAAGCGGTAACTACGGTGACGGGCTTCCAGGCAGCGTATGATCCTTCCACGATGACGGTGAATATGAGCTGGAACCCTGCTGCGGCCAGCGGGGTGGAATACCGTATTTACCGCCGCGAGACGTCTGAGACAGATTTCACCCCGCTCATGAACACCATGGCCTCCAATATAGGGGACATCAGTGCGATGCCGGGACTGTCTTATGAATATTATGTGACTGCATACTATCAGGAGCTTGATCAGGAGAGCGAACCGTCCGAGACTGTAACAGTGTCCGTTCAGGATGAGCTTCAGACCCCTGAGCCAGAGATAACGCCTGACCCGAATATGCCTACGGATAACCCCGATAACGGCGGCAATTCCGGAAATGGCGAGAATGGCGGCAATCCGCCGGATAATGGACCGGGAAATAACGGTTCCGGCAATAATGGACCGGGTAACCATGGTCCTGGCAATAACGGCAATGGTCAAGGAGGGGAGGACGGCAGCGGAGCAGCCACATCCCCGCCTGAGATGACACCGCCGCCTGCCACGCCAGAGCCGTTACCGACACCGGCACCGGAGGCGACGAGCGGTACTGTCGATCCCGGAATCATCCCTGACCCGAATGCGGAAACTGATCCGGCAAGTGATCCGGGCAGCGGTTTTGTTGAAGGCCCCGGCAATGTGCATTAGAATAACATGAAGTCAAATTCATAGCATTAACGATCACCCTGACAGCTCCGGGAGCTCTGCACGATGCAGAATTGCCGGATGTCGGGGTTTTCTTGTTTTGAGTGTCTCTGCAAAATGTGTTAAGCTGAATGCACCATTATCAGAAGAGGGTTATTCATATGAAACGTAAATTCGGAGACCGGGCCAACTGGCGCAGGATTACCCGCCGCCATTTTGCCTGCCGCTATGTGGAGACCCGGGAGTTCAGCGGTTATATCACACTCTACACTATATACGGGCTGAAGGAGCCGCTATGGAAGAGTTACGGCAGGCATACATACCGCATTGCGGACAAGGGATATTCATGGCTGCAGTATTTTCCCAAGGACAGCCACTATATTGTGACGGCCATGTTTGATGAACGGCAAAATATTGTGCAGTGGTACATTGACACCTGCAAGGTTCAGGGCGTAACGGATCAAGGGGTTCCCTGGTTCGACGATCTGTATCTGGACGTTGTAGTGCTGTGGAATGGTGAAGTGTTTTTGCTGGATGAGGATGAACTGGAGGAAGCGCTGGAGCGGGAAGATATCACGGACAGTGATTATCAGTTAGCCTGGTCAACAGCCAATGCCATACTGCGTGCGATAGACGCTCATGCCTTTCCGTATTTCTCCCTTTCACTGAAGCATCGTGCCGAATTGTTTCATCACGGAGAATTTAGGAGGAAGTAGATCATGGATTGGTATGTCTATCAACGGGGTTCATCCCCGATCCGCAAAGTGTCGCGGAGGCGCCACCATCGTACGAAGAGGGTACTGACGGTATCGCTGCTGGTACTGATTGTGGCCGGATTCATCTGGTGCGGAGTAGTCTTTAACAGAATTAACAGTGCAGCAACTACCTCGCCCATGGTGAAGGCGGACGCGGGAGTCATTCTGGGGATGTCGATGTGGGGGGATGAACCGAGTCCGGGGCTGAAGGAACGGCTGGATTATGCGCTTGAGCTGTATAAGTCTGGTGCATTCAGCCATTTTGTTGTCTCTGGAGGGCTGGATCAGCCGGACTACAAATACACGGAAGCCGAAGGTATGAAGAGGTATCTGGTTGCCCATGAAGTCCCGGATAAGGTGATCTATCTGGAGGACCAGTCTACCAGCACTTACGAGAACCTGCTGTTCAGCAAGACAATTATGCAGCAGGAAGGATTGTCTTCAGCCGTCGTAATTACCCATGATTTCCATGGCCGCCGCGCCTTGGAGATTGCGCGTAAGCTGGGGTATAAGAACCCGGAGCTTGGCGTCACGGAGTCTAAAGTGATGTCAATGCTTAAGTACAAGCCCCGCGAGATTCTGGCCTACACCAAATGGAAATTGCAGGAGCTGTCGCTGTAAATCTGCTAATTTTCAAAACTGCTAATAACGCCTTTTATACTGGAATAGACTGGTTAGAGCAAGTCAGACCTGTATAATGAGGTGAACTAGGTGAACGGACATGTAGCGGCGGCAAGCAGCGGACGGGAAGAACGCAGACCGTCCAGGCAGATTAACATTGTGCTGAATAATCAGGCTCCGGCCCCGGTGTCCGGCTTGCCGGCTGATCACGCGGGCGGTACGGCAACTCCTAAGCCCGGCAGCCATAGCGGACTGTTCCAGGAGCTGAGCCGGGAGCTGGATGCACTTGTAGGTCTGGATAACATCAAAGAACTGGTCTTTGAGATCTATGCCCTGCTGCAGGTGGCCCAGATGCGCAGTGAAGCCGGACTTGCCACCGGAGGCCAGGCCTACCATATGGTATTCAAGGGCAATCCGGGGACAGGCAAAACCACAGTTGCACGAATTGTGGCGAAGCTGTTCCAGCGGATGGGTGTGCTCAGCAAAGGGCATCTGATTGAAGTAGAGCGCGCAGATCTGGTAGGCGAATATATCGGACATACTGCCCAGAAGACGCGGGATCTCGTTAAAAAAGCGCTCGGTGGCATTCTCTTCATCGATGAAGCTTACAGTCTGGCCCGTGGCGGAGATAAGGATTTCGGTAAAGAGGCCATCGACACATTAGTCAAATCGATGGAGGACCACCGCAGCCAGTTTGTTCTGATTCTGGCCGGGTATTCCGGCGAGATTGATTATTTTCTGATGAGCAATCCGGGTCTGCCCTCGCGGTTTCCGATCCAGGTTGAATTTCCCGATTATACCATCGACCAGCTGCTGCAGATTGCCGAGCTGATGGCCAAGGACCGTGATTATATTCTGATGCCGCAGGCCATACTCAGACTCAAGCAGCATTTGCTTATGGAGAAGACAGAGAGTCTGCATGCTTTCAGCAATGCAAGGTATGTGCGCAACAGTATTGAGAAGGCGGTACGCGCTCAGGCTGTGCGGCTCTTGAACCAGTATGAGAGTACAAGTCCGGGTAAGCAGGAGCTAATGACGCTGCGGACCGAGGATTTCAAAGGATAGTCCAGGAAGAATAGATGAGGAGCATGGAATGAATGGCAACTACAACACATGACACAGAGACAGAAGTGCAGGACCGGGCGATTCTCGTCAGTCTGGTGACTGACAAGATCAAACGCACCGGGATCGACCCGGAGCTATCGCTTCAGGAGCTGGTACAATTAGCAGAGACCGCCGGGGTAGAGGTGCTGGATGTCTTGCGGCAGAACAAGGAGACCCCCGATTCCAGGTGGTTTATCGGTAAAGGCAAGGTGGAAGAGCTCCGGATGGCCGCTGACGGGCTTGGCGCGAATACCGCCATCTTCGATCAGGAGCTGTCCGGGGCGCAGGTGCGCAATCTGGAAGAGGCGCTGGATCTCAAAATCATTGACCGTACGCAGCTGATTCTCGATATCTTTGCCGGACGGGCGAAGACCCGTGAAGGGATTATCCAGGTAGAACTTGCTCAGCTGTCTTATCTGCTGCCGCGTCTGTCCGGGCAAGGCAAGAATCTGTCGCGTCAGGGTGGCGGAATCGGTACGAGAGGTCCCGGAGAGAGCAAGCTGGAGACGGACCGCCGGCATATCCGTGACCGCATTACCGAGCTGAAGCGCCAGCTGGACGAGGTGGTCAAGACGCGTGAGCTGCACCGTGAACACCGCCGGAAGAGCGGTGCGGTTCAGGTGGCCTTGGTAGGCTATACCAACGCGGGCAAATCCACACTGCTGAAGCAGCTGACAGATGCCGATGTGTACATCGAGAACCAATTATTCGCTACCCTTGACCCTACCTCACGTGTGCTTCAGCTTCCGGGCGGCAAGGAGGTCGTGCTTACAGACACCGTCGGCTTCATTCAGAATCTGCCGCATGATCTCGTAGCCTCCTTCCGCGCTACCCTGGAGGAAGTGAATGAAGCCAATCTGGTACTGCATGTAGTGGATGCCTCTTCTCCGATGCGTGAGGAGCAGATGGAGGTCGTTCAGACTATTCTGCAGGATCTGGGCGCGGCAGGCAAGCCGCAGGTTGTATTGTTCAACAAAATCGATCTGTGTCAGCCGCAGCAGCTGGAGATGCTCCCGACCGGAGAGGGCTTCCTGAAAATCAGTGCTTTTAATGAGGACGACCTCTCACGGATTACGGAGATCATCAGCGACCAGCTTGCCGGGGATACTCTTATCTTCCGCATTCCCGGAGACCGGGGCGATCTGTCCTCACTGCTCTACCGGGTGGGCGAGGTGCTTGAACAGGATTATGACGGAAGCGACGTACTCTATAACGTGCGGCTGAACAAAGAGGATTACGATAAATGGAGCTATAAGCTGGCTGAATTCGTGGAGCCGCAATAATTGCTTATCTGACCCATTTGAAGCTGATTTGGCTGGTTAGAGATGAAGTATCTATATCCCCGCACGGCAACAGTCTGCTTTGGATACTGATCCAGGCAGGCTTTGCTGTGCGGGTTTTCCCTGATGCAGAAGCGGGACATCATTATACAGAATGTTAGGAGAGATGAAGGGGACATGGCAGGATTTGCAGAGGATTTATTACAGGCAGCGGAAGCTGCAGAGCTGGAAATCGAAGGCGCGGTCAAGGCGCTGGACCGGATTGTGGATCATAATCAGTGGAAGGTGATCGAAGCCTTTCAGCGTCAGCATGTGAGTGATTTTCACTTCGCAGGCTCTACCGGGTATGCATACAATGACCGGGGGCGTGAGGTGCTGGATCTGGTCTATGCCGAAGTATTCGGTGCGGAAGCTGCGCTGGTCCGGCCGCATTTCGCTTCAGGAACGCATACGATCTCTACAGCTCTGTTCGGCGTGTTGCGGCCTGGGGATGAGCTACTATATATTACAGGACGCCCCTATGATACGCTGCATAAGGTAGTCGGCAAGCCCGGAGACGGGACCGGCTCTCTGGCCGATTTCGGCATCGGGTACCGTGAGACTGCGCTGACAGAAGAGGGTAAGGTTGACTGGGATAAGGTCGCCTTAGCGATAAATGACAAGACCAAGGTCATCGGAATCCAGCGTTCACGCGGCTATGACTGGCGTTCATCCTTCACGGTCGCTGAGATTGGCGAGATGGCAGCACGGGTAAAAGCCATGAAGCCGGATGTCATCGTATTCGTGGATAACTGCTACGGAGAGTTCACCGAGAAGCTGGAGCCGCCGCAGGTTGGCGCTGATCTCGTCGCAGGTTCGCTGATCAAGAATCCCGGCGGCGGAATCGCTGAGACCGGCGGTTATATCTGCGGCCGCGCAGATCTGGTGGAGCTGGCGGCCTACCGCCTGACTGCCCCTGGAATCGGCGGCGAGGTAGGGGCGATGCTGGGCACGACTCGCGGCCTGTATCAAGGTCTGTTCATGGCCCCGCATACGGTGGGACAAGCGGTGAAGGGCAGTATTTTCGCTGCGGCGGTGTTCCAGCGCTGCGGCTTCACTACCAAGCCTGCCTGGCATGAGCCGCGTACGGATCTGATCCAGGCGGTGGCTTTTGACGGACCTGAGCACCTGATTGCGTTCGTACAGGGCATCCAGCGCGCAGCGGCGGTAGACAGCCATGTCGTGCCTGAGCCTTGGGACATGCCGGGGTATGAGCATCCGGTCATCATGGCTGCCGGGACATTCATCCAGGGCGGCAGCCTGGAGCTGTCGGCAGATGCGCCCATCCGCGCACCGTATATCGGATATATGCAAGGCGGATTAACCTATTCTCATGTCAAATACGGGGTCTTAATGGCCTTGCAGAGTATGAGGGAGCGCAAGCTGTTGTAGGATGAGTGCGACATAGAAACCGTGATGTTTATGCATCAAACTTGGAGTGGGGGTCGTACGTTGGAGGAATCAACAGCTATTGAAAGCTTGCTGCAGAGAAAGCAGGAGAATGCAGCTCCGGTTGCTGTAATGATGTGTGGAGTAGCGGGATCGGGCAAGACAACCTTTGCGCTCAAGCTGGAGCAGGAGGGATTCGTCCGGCTGTCCATCGATGAGGATATCTGGAGCACCCATGGCCGTTATGGCATTGATTACCCTGAAGAGGCTTATGAATCCTTCAAAGAGCAGTCGGAACAGAAGCTGCGCAAGGAGCTAATAGAGCTGCTTGCAGGGAAGCGTCATGTCGTGATAGATTTCAGCTTTTGGCAGCAGCGAAGACGTGACGAATACAAACAGTTGATCGAGCAGTACGGCGGACAGTGGGTCTTGGTTTATCTTAAGGTAGAGCCGGTAGAGCTGCGCCGGAGGCTCCGCATCCGCAGCGCACGGTTTGACGCCAATGCGGCATTCACCATTACCGGGGAGATTCTGACCCGTTTCCTGAACGGATTTGAGACGCCAACGGGTGAAGGGGAATGGATTATTGAAGCATAACATGACATGAAGCGGGATACCAGGGTTGTACAGCCGAATACTGGCTTGTTGCAGCCTTCGCCGCAGCCTGTGATTTTGCGTGAGGATTGCTCAATGTGGTATACTTCGGGAAACCAAATTTCATGCATCTGACACTTTGATCTCTTAATCTCACAATGGGTGAAAGAAATCTTGTGAGAAAAACTCACATACCATTGACACGCCATATAAGGAAATGTACAATGAGATGAGAAAAAGATCATTGGAAGGTTGGATGAGTCATGGGTGATGAAATCCGCAGAAATATGGCATTATTTCCTATTGGAATCGTAATGAAGTTAACTGATCTATCCGCCAGACAGATTCGTTATTATGAGCAGCACAGCCTGATCGTACCTGCACGTACCTCCGGCAACCAGCGTTTGTTCTCTTTTAATGATGTGGAACGTCTGCTTGAGATCAAGGCGTTGATTGAGAAGGGTGTTAACATTGCCGGCATCAAGCAGGTGATGAATCCTGTCTCGAAGGAATCTGAAGAAGCTACGGTTATTACCCCTGATACAGAGGTGAGACGTAGAGAGTTGTCTGATTCGCAGCTTCACCGTCTGCTGAAGCAGGAGCTGGTTTCCGGTAAAAGACCGGGACAAGTGTCTCTAATCCAAGGTGAGCTATCCCGGTTTTTTAATAAATAATATAGAGCTGTTGAAAGGGAGAGGGTAACGTGAGCTTTACTAAAGAGGATATTCTGCGCATTTCCAAGGACGAGAACGTCCGGTTTATTCGCCTGCAATTCACCGATTTGCTGGGAACAATCAAGAATGTAGAGATTCCTGTAAGCCAGCTTGAAAAAGCACTCGACAATAAAATGATGTTCGATGGCTCTTCCATCGAAGGTTATGTACGGATTGAAGAATCCGACATGTATCTGTATCCGGACCTGAGCACCTGGGTTATCTTCCCTTGGGTGACTGACAGCCGTGTGGCACGTCTGATTTGTGATGTGTACATGCCGGATGGCACGCCGTTTGCCGGAGACCCGCGCGGTATCCTTAAGCGTTGTCTGCAGGAAGCGGAAGAAATGGGCTTCACCGCTATGAATGTTGGACCAGAGCCGGAATTCTTCCTGTTCAGAACAGATGAGAAGGGCAATCCGACTACAGAGCTGAATGACCAGGGTGGTTATTTCGATCTTGCGCCGATGGATCTTGGGGAGAACTGCCGCCGTGAAATCGTATTGACACTGGAAGAAATGGGCTTTGAAATTGAAGCCTCCCACCATGAAGTGGCTTCCGGCCAGCATGAAATTGACTTCAAATATGCCGATGCTATCAAGGCAGCGGATCAGATTCAGACCTTCAAGCTTGTCGTGAAGACGGTAGCCCGCCATCACGGCCTGCATGCAACCTTTATGCCTAAGCCACTGTTTGGTATGAACGGATCTGGTATGCACGCTCACCAATCCCTGTTCAAAGGCAAAGAGAATATGTTCTACGATGAGAGCGATAAGCTGGGCCTTAGCAAGACTGCCCGTTATTACATGGCAGGGATTCTGAAGCACGCACGTGCTTTTGCAGCGATCACTAACCCGACTGTCAACTCTTACAAACGTCTGGTGCCTGGTTATGAAGCACCTTGTTATGTAGCTTGGTCAGCAAGTAACCGCAGCCCGATGATCCGTATTCCGGCTTCGAGAGGACTTAGCACACGCGTTGAGGTTCGTAACCCGGACCCAGCAGCTAACCCTTACCTTGCACTGGCTGTTATGCTGAAGGCAGGTCTGGATGGAATCAAGCGTCAGCTCGATCTTCCAGCTCCTATCGACCGTAACATCTATGTGATGTCTGAAGAAGAGCGGATCGAAGAAGGCATCCCAAGTCTGCCAGCCGATCTGAAGGAAGCCCTGAACGAAATGATCCGCAGCCACGTGATCACAGAAGCCCTCGGCGAACACGCCCTGGCCCACTTCTACGAGCTGAAGGAAATCGAATGGGATATCTACCGCACCCAGGTCCACGAGTGGGAAAGAGATCAGTACATGACGCTTTACTAGGATACAGCAGCCCCCGGCGCTATACGCGCTGGGGGCTTTTTTGTGTTTGGTTGGCGGGAACAGTAGGGGCCAAAATTAATAGTGCCCACAAAATGCCCACAAATACTGGTGGGTGTTTATTCGAGGATTGATTTCATGTGGGCTTCATATTTCTCTAAGCGACTGGAATTGAAGCTTAGGAGTGTACCGGATTGGATCTGCCAATCATGAGGTTATTATGCGGACGGTTCAGGTCAGTGGGCTTGCCCAGGCTGTGGGAAATGGCATTACTTCACTGGATAAAGGGCCACTGTTTGAAAGTCTGAGGTGAAATGAGAGAAGTATAGGTCAAGGCCGAAGTCCATCGTTCCGACAGAATCACCAAGCGCAGCAATGAACCTTTAGATTGAATCGAATTTTTGAGCAAGGTTAATATCCTTAAGAACTGCTTCACCAAATTTTTTAATGTCTTTAATGCTGCTGTAATAAGAAAATTCTTTGGCTGAGGAAAAAACCGTGAGCAAAAATACTTCTTTATCAGGTTGTTGTATCCATTTCCATTCAAACGATTCATCATAATGTGAGAAATATCCATCATAAGAATCCATCGGGAAGTTATTGAGCATCTCAATAAATTTGTTTAATGTAAAATTAGTCCATCCTACTTCACTAGTCATGCTGTTTCCATCTTCAGTATTCGATACTATAAATCTACAGCCTTGATCAGGTCTATTATCATAATAAACAAATTTCATATTCAAATACTTATTACTGTTATAATAGTCTTTTAATTTAGCCACATTATAACCTCCGTTTATATTACAAGAACTAAGCAACGTTATAGTAGGTTGGTTCACTGATTCGTAAAACGATCTACTATATCAATGATATTATTACTTCATAGAAATATGTACAAACACAGAAGGCCAGGAAGCTTTTCCTGCCTTCTATTTTTTTGTCATGAATAAACCAAGCCACCATAAATAAGGGGCTAATAGTCCCCACCTGAGCGCGACGGAGTTGTTTTATATTGTGCTGAAGACATACCAAAAAAACAGGCTTCCCAAAAATAGCACAGCCGTCATGCCAAGCAGCACTCCAATAATGACTTTTTCAGATCTGTTATATTTCTTCACAATGTCCTCCGATGTTCTTAGATTATTCTTCAATAGGAACCGAGGAACGGAAGGCATACCATAGCAATCCATAAGCTATTCCGAAGTAAAGGAGTATACCGAGTATGGATATGGACAGAAGAATGAGGATAACTTTATTTCCGTTCATACATTTACCTCCTAAATAAAAAAACTCTCCCGATTTTTAGTGTGGGGGAGAGAGTGAAGATGAAGACGGAGCAAAGCCCTTACATCATAATATAAAGGAATTAAAACTCCAAATCAAATCATTTTACATACTATTCCATCTCCTATATACTTAACCAGAAGAGAATTCTAGTGGCAGACATGGGAGCGGATGATGAAGAATACATATAAGATTATGCTTTCGCTGATGCTGGTGCTGACGTTGATGGGTCAGGTGGCAGGAGCTGAAGGAGTGGCTGTGCCTGCAGAGACCCAAGAAAGGCTTGTGGAGCAATATGGGCTGGATGCGCCGCCTCCGCCGGTGTGGGATTGGAGCAGCGTTGATGTCGGCGTGAGTGGAATTACAGGTGGGATGCTGTTCGTGTACCGGATGATGTTGAATCCGCTGGGAGTCCTGTTGCAAGAGATGCTGTATATTCTGTAGCTGAGGGGGAAAAGAATGAATTCGCGTTATGATACGCCAAGTCCTGCACGCAGAGTCCGCAGGAGATCTGGCGGTAAGTCGTTACTGGTCCTTATCCTAGTTCTGATTGTGATGGCTGTTACGAATCCGGGGAAGGAAGCTTTCAGTGAATATTCTGTAAAGAATCTGGAGAATACGCTAGATCAGGAAATAGGAGACGGAATTAGCAAGCTGGTGGCCCAGCCTGTAATTGAGTCTTTGACCAAGAGGGATAACTACATTTTGTTCTCAGTATTCAGTGTACCGGACCTTAAGAATACCAATTTTTTTACCGGGGATGGCGGGGCTACTAAGAAGTATATCGGATTGTTCAAAATCCTTTTTATCAAGCTCTAATTATGGTTTACATATTGTTCCATAACCCGGTATAATTGAATAGATTGTTGGGGTAAATCTATTATCATGGTTGTGGAACAAGGAGGAACGAAGTTGAATACGGCTTATAAAGTACTGTCCAGTGATGCTGATCTATTCGCTGCCGCACTGGCACAGGTACAGGTCTACGTCGTTCAGCTGGTTGATGGCAAACCGCATGTGATTGCTGATTATGCCGGACCTGTACAGAAATGGACACCGGAGTACATAGTGCTGGCCGGAATGACTTATAGACGCGATGAATTTGAATTCCGGGTGCGGTTGAACAAAAAGTAAGCAGATTACCTGTCCGCTGCTTGCAGCTCTAACATTACTGCCGAATCACACAAGCTTTGGAGCGATTCTTGGCATCTCTTATACTATCTAAGTGTAAAAGAGGTGTAAAGATGAGCCAAAGAGAACGTAACCGGATTCGCAGAGCCATTAATGTCCTGCTGACACAGCGGGCTGTCCTGCTGGAGAGACTGGAAGAAATCAATGAGAATCTGCGCAGAGTGCCTAGAGGTTCGCGGGCCAGAAGAGAGCTGCTGGCAGCCAGAGAATCAATCCGCGAGGCCATCCGTTTGAATACGGTGGCTATCCGTCTATTGAGAAGTGTGCTGTAGTCTGTATCCGCTCTAATTTATAGGAGTCACAGGAACCCTTGGGGCGCAATCTGGCGTCTCAAGGGTTTTTGTGACGTTCCTATTCCCGGATGGTGACACGGGTACCTATGGGAACGAGGGCGGCCAGAGTCAGTACATCTGCGTTATACATACGAATACAGCCGTGAGAGACCATGTGGCCGATGGAGGATGGGTCATTGGTTCCGTGGATGCCGTAATGCGGCTTGGACAGTCCCATCCAGAAGGCACCGAACGGGCCGCCCGGATTGGGCTGCTTGTTAATGATGGTGTATTCGCCTACAGGCGAGACGGTTAACATTTTGCCGATGCCGACAGGGAAGCCTCTGGTGACAACGTCATTATCCAGCAGGTACAACATGCGCTGTGACAGATCGACGATAATTCGATAATTGGGCATACAGATCAGCACTCCTTTATATCAGGATATGTGCGGAGCGGTACAGCGGTTCACAGAAAAAGTGGCCAAAAAGCAGAATACAAACATTTGTTCGCGCTCTGCTTTTTGGCCACTTTACGAAATGAAATGAACAGAAAACAGGCTGCTTCGCATGGTGCGGAGCAGCCTGTTCTTAAGCGGGGAGTAGATTAGTGGATATCGCGGAATAATCCGATGACCCGGCCCAAAATCGTAACGCGGTTAAGGCGGAGAGGCTCGTACGCCGGATTCTCCGGCTGCAGCCTGATATGATCCCGTTCCTTGTAGAAGGTCTTGACCGTTGCTTCATCTTCTTCGGTCATCGCTACAACAATATCGCCGTTGTCGGCAGTCTGCTGCTGGCGTACGATGACATAATCCCCATTCATAATTCCGGCATCCACCATACTGTCACCAAGGACAGAAAGCATAAATACCTTGTTATCGCCTACATAATGAGCAGGCAACGGGAAGTAATCTTCAATATTCTCTGTTGCAGTAATAGGAACACCAGCTGTAACCTTACCCACTACCGGGATGCGGGTAACGGTCTGGACGAATTGATGCACATTCTCTGAATCTTCCTGGCCGAGCAATTCAATCGCACGCGGTTTCGTAGGGTCACGGCGGATCAGGCCCTTCTTCTCAAGCCGGTCCAAGTGCCCATGCACAGTAGAACTGGAGGCCAGGCCGACAGCCTCGCCAATCTCGCGGACAGACGGAGGATAACCCTTGCTGCGGACTTCATTACGTATAAATTCCAGGATCGCCAGCTGACGACTAGAAATCTTTGACATCGGTATCAACCCCATATACTATGTTTGGGAAAATTATAACATAGAACTTCCGTTCGTACAAACATAAGTTCTAAAATGAGGAAAAAACGAGAACGGAAATAAAGAGAACAAATGTTCCGAAAAAACTCTTGTTCGAAACACATGTTCGTGTTATATTATTTTCGAAAGCAAGAACATGTGTTTGGAGGATGATGATCATGTTAAAGTATAGTACATACAACAGCATCTACAATAATGACGATATCAAGGTGTCCGCTCCCGGTAATCCAATTGCTCATAGTAATGTAACCAAGGTCAAGGACAAGATTCTTCATAGTCTCGCTGCGCTATCATCACTATTCCGTCAGGTCAGCCTGATGAAGATGGTCCTGGTGCTGATGCTTGTCATTTCTGGATTCACTGTAGTGGGGAATGTTTTTGCCGGTTCGGTCTCTTCACTGAAGCCGGATAAGCGGATCGTAGTCGAACGCGGAGATACCTTATGGAGCATTGCGTTAAGTAACAAGCCTGAGGACATGAGGACAGCCGTATATATAGAAGGAATAATGAAGACGAATCATTTGGAGAACAGCGTCATTAAGGCCGGAGATATTCTGACTTTACCTTTATATTGAAGGATTGTGTCAGACTAATGATCGACTCGGAGAGCTTTCAGGGGGTAGACCTTGACAAGCTCTTTTTCTCATGGCAAAGTTAAAATGAATTTAGAGGGAGGGAAACGTATTGAATATTGACGAATTGGTCGCACGCATCAATGAATTGGCACGCAAAGCTAAGAACGGCGGCCTGAATGAAGAGGAACTGGCTGAACGTGCCAAGCTCCGCGAGATTTACCTGGGGAATATCCGCACTAACTTTCGGGCCCAGCTTGATACTATCGAAATTGTGGACAATCCGGAGCATGAAGAGGGCAATAATGGACTTAAGCATTAGCCTGTTGCCTTTTCATAGATAATACAGGATGACTAGGGGGAACTTACATGGCCCGTTCTTGGGAAAGAATGGTTCAACGCAACACGAAGCAAATTAACCAGCAAAGAAAGAAGCAGGGGAAGGACTCTATTTACACTTCCAGCACTAAGACTGCCGCGAAAAGCATCGATATTTTCAAAGGCCGCAATATTGTATTCCCCGTAGTACTGATGCTGCTTGGCATCATGTTCTGGGTGGTCGGCTCGATTGACGAAGCTAAAGGAAGCGGTATTCTGGCCAACTGGCTGGGTGTAGTGCTGTACTTCCTGCTCGCTGCGCTGCTGTTCTTCCGCCGTCCGTTCCTTAAGGTTGAGCGTGCGCGTATCTCTACTATTAAATACAACCGCGAACGTTTCCTGGCTGCGGCGGATATTGAGAAGATCACTTTATCGCGCAGTGTAGTTACCATTAAGTATAAGGGTAAGCGCAAGCAGTGGATTTTCTCCAAGCTGATTAACCGTTATGACACCGCTGCGATGGGGGAACGTCTGGAGCAGTTCGCCAAGAACAACAATATTGAACTAGTGCACGAATAGGAAGACAGACCAGCATATAGGGAGTGGGAGAACTAATGCCGATTACCGCCGTACTATTTGACCTTGACGATACTCTGCTGTGGGATGACCGCAGCGTGGAAGAAGCCTTCCGCTATGCTTGTGAGGCGGCTGGAGATTCCGTTGATCCGCAGGAGCTGGAAGCTGCTGTACGCAGAGAAGCCCGTGCCCTCTATGAATCCTATGAGACATATCCGTTCACCAAGCTAATCGGTATTAACCCATTTGAAGCGCTATGGGCGAATTTCACTGCCGGTGAACAGCCGGAGTTCCGTCAACTGGAACAGCTTGCCCCTGTCTACCGTAAGGAATCCTGGCGCCGCGGCCTCGCCGCACTCGGGGTAGAGGATGAAGCGCTGGCTGCACAGTTGGCTGACAAGTTCGCCGCTGAGCGCCGCAGCCGTCCTTATATCTATGAAGAGACGCTTCAGGTGCTGAACGAGTTGCGCGGTAAGGTCAAGCTGCTGCTGCTGACGAACGGTTGTCCGGCACTTCAGCAGGAGAAGCTGGACGGTGTGCCGGAGCTTACTCCGTATTTTGACCATGTTGTGATTTCGGGAAGCTTCGGCAAAGGCAAGCCGGACAAGGGAATCTTCGAGCATGCGCTCGGACTGCTGGATATTGCTCCAGAGCAAGGGATCATGGTGGGCGATAAGCTTACGACAGATATTCTTGGCGGATTGTCTGCCGGACTGACCACAGTCTGGATCAACCGGAATGCGAAAGCTTCGGACCCGGAGATTACGCCGGATTACCAGATCAGCCATCTCTCCGAGCTACTGCCGCTGGTAGACTCCCTATAATTGAATTCTATGAAGCCAGTATCCTATTTAGTGGGTATTGGCTTTTTTATGTATCTGCTATATTGTTTGAACTTGAAAATATACTGTAAAGGGAAAAGTGGCGGAGGAGAATTTTGGAACTGTAGGAGCGTTAGCGTCCGCCTTTGTTACCGGATTTCAACCGCTAGCAGCGGTTTAATTCAAGAAATCTGGGAACAACAGCGGCCGGAGGGCCAAACATTCTTTGGAGTCACGGCAATCCCAATACAAACACTTTGAATCAAAGATATGACTATTCTCATGTTCATGAGTGAATCATGCAGCTTTTTTAAGGCAAATTGAATAAAATGTGTATAATAAGGAGAGCAGAGATCTGACTTTCATTGTAATATAGATTTGATATGTTTCATGCTTGATATGTTTCATGAATGAAGAAGAATCTACCTATGAACCGGGAGGACTTCAGATGATGAAGCCAAGAATGCGCAGGGGACTTATATGTATTGTGATGGGGATGACACTAGCCGGATGCTCGGGGAATAAGGAAGATGAGATGCAGATGCAGATGCAGGCAGCGGCCAATTCCTCCATGTCACCGATTAAAGTGGAGCTGAGCTGGACTCCGGAGGAAGTAACCGCAGGGACGGCAGTTAGCTTCAAGGCTGTGGTGACACAGGACGGTGAACCGGTAGATGATGCTAGAGAAGTTATGTTTGAGGTAAATGAGTCCACAGATAAGACCAAGAAGGTTGAAATCAAGGGTGAAAGTGCCGGAGAAGGGGCTTATGTCGGGGAACATACCTTTGAAGAGGCGGGCGAATTCAGCGTCACTTCACATGTGACTGCCCGGACACAGCATTCCATGCCAAGCAAGAATCTTGTGGTAGCGCCGTAATAGGAATGAAATCAATAGAAATACAAATAATGCAGGGTGGAAAGGAAGGCTTTCCGAAATCCCTTTATTCTGCTAAAATTACTCTAATGTTTCACTGGGGGGATGGAAAGTGGCCAAATACACACTTGCTGAGAGCTTGCAGCAGCGCATATTGATACTGGATGGAGCTATGGGTACCATGATTCAACAGGTGCCGCTCACCGGCGAGGATTTCGGCGGGGATGACCTGGATGGTTGTAATGAAATGCTGGTCCTGACCCGGCCGGAGGTTATTCAGGACATTCATGAGAAATACCTGGAGGCCGGTGCGGATCTGATCGAGACGAATACCTTCGGTGCCACCTCAGTGGTGCTTGCTGAATATGATATTCAGGACCGTGCCCGGGAGATTAACCTTGCGGCCGCGAGACTTGCACGTAATGCCGCTGATAAATATGATACACCTCAGCGCCCGCGTTATGTGGTAGGAGCTATGGGTCCGACCACGAAAACGCTCTCTGTCACCGGGGGAGTCACATTCAAGGAGCTTATAGACAGCTATGAAGAACAGGCGGTTGCGCTGATCGACGGTAAGGTGGATGCACTGCTCCTGGAGACATCCCAGGATACCCTGAACGTGAAGGCTGGAAGCATTGGCATCCGTAACGCCTTTGAGAAGAGCGGAATTACGCTGCCGGTGATGATCTCGGGGACCATTGAGCCTATGGGAACCACACTGGCCGGACAGAATATAGAAGCCTTCTATATTTCACTGGAGCATCTGAAGCCGGTATCTATCGGACTGAACTGTGCCACCGGACCGGAGTTCATGCGTGATCACATCCGTTCGCTCTCCGCGATCTCTTCAGCAGCTGTCAGCTGCTACCCGAATGCGGGTCTGCCGGATGAGAACGGGAATTATCATGAATCCCCGGATTCCTTGGCCCGTAAGCTGGGCGGCTTCGCTGAGAAGGGCTGGCTGAATATTGCCGGCGGCTGCTGCGGAACCACGCCGGAGCATATCCGGGCGATGGCTGAGGTCATGGCAGCCTACCCGCCGCGTAAGCTGGACGGCCAGCATCCTCCGGCTTTGTCGGGGATTGAGCCGGTGTATGTGGAGAGTGAGAACCGTCCATATATGGTCGGTGAACGGACCAATGTCCTCGGTTCCCGGAAGTTCAAGCGTCTAATCGTTGAGGGGAAATATGAGGAAGCTTCGGAGATTGCCCGTGCCCAGGTGAAGAGCGGCGCACAGGTCATTGATGTCTGTGTGCAGGACCCGGACCGGGATGAGACGGAAGATATCATGCGGTTCCTGGAGCTGGTGGTGAAGAAGGTCAAGGTGCCGTTAATGATCGATACGACGGACCCGAAGGTCATTGATCTGGCCTTGCAATATTGTCAGGGCAAAGCGATCATTAACTCCATTAACCTTGAAGATGGTGAAGAGAAATTCGAGCATGTTACGCCTTTGATTCATAAATACGGAGCAGCGATTGTTGTAGGCACCATCGACGAGACCGGTCAGGCCATCCTGGCTAAGGACAAGCTGGAGGTTGCCAGACGTTCCTATGATCTGCTGGTCAACAAATACGGTCTGGCTCCCGAGGATCTGATTTTCGATACCCTGGTGTTCCCTGTTGGAACAGGGGATGAGCAGTATATCGGCTCTGCGAAGGAGACGATTGACGGTATCCGTCTGATTAAAGAGGCCATGCCGGCTGTTCACACGATTCTCGGCATCAGCAATGTCTCCTTCGGTCTGCCGGAAGCCGGCCGCGAGGTGCTGAACTCGGTATTCCTGTACGAGTGCACTAAGGCCGGGCTGGATTATGCCATTGTGAACACCGAGAAGGTGGAGCGGTATGCATCGATCCCTGAAGAGGAGCGCAAGCTCGCTGAAGAGCTGATCTATAATACGAACGACGATACCTTGTCTGCGTTCGTAGCAGCTTTTCGCGGCAAAAAGGTAGAGAAGAAGGAGAAGATCTCCAATCTCTCTCTGGAGGAGCGTCTTGCTTCCTATGTGGTTGAAGGCACCAAGGAGGGACTGATCCCGGATCTGGATGAAGCGCTGAAGACCTCGCCGCCGCTGGAGATCATTAATGGACCGCTGATGGCAGGGATGTCTGAGGTCGGACGGCTGTTTAATAACAATGAATTAATCGTGGCAGAGGTACTCCAGAGTGCGGAGGTCATGAAGGCCTCTGTAAGCCATCTGGAGCAGTTCATGCAGAAGGATGAGACTTCGGTTAAGGGGAGAATCATGCTTGCGACCGTCAAGGGTGATGTGCATGATATCGGCAAAAACCTGGTTGAGATTATTCTCTCCAACAACGGTTATGAGATCGTCAATCTGGGGATCAAGGTTCCGCCAGAGAATATTATTGAGGCCTTCCGCAAGGAAAAGGCCGACGCCATCGGCTTGTCGGGACTGCTGGTGAAGTCGGCGCAGCAGATGGTGCTGACTGCGCAGGATCTGCGGTCCGCCGGTATTGATGTGCCGATTATGGTGGGCGGCGCAGCTCTGACCCGCAAATTCACCAAGACCCGAATCCGTCCCGAATATGACGGTCTCGTCTTATACGCGAAGGATGCCATGGATGGTCTGGATATTGCCAACCGGCTGATGAATCCGCTGGAGCGGGTGAAGATTGAGGAGGAGGTCCGCCAGGAGGCTGAGGCTGCTGTAGCTGTCGCTCCGCAAGCGCCGCTTCCCGAGCTGACCCGTGCGGTCCGCTCCAAGATCTCGGCAGATGCCCCAGTGTTCATCCCGCCTGATCTGGAGCGTCATGTCCTGCGTAATTATCCGCTGGGACATGTGATTCCTTATGTGAATATGCAGATGCTGCTCGGCCATCATCTCGGCCTGCGCGGTTCTGTAGAGGCGCAATTGGCAGCGCGTGACCCGCGTACAGTAGAATTGAAAGAGACTGTGGATGATATTCTGCATCAGGCGATGCTCGAAGGCACGATCGTGCCGCATGCGATGTACCAGTTCTTCCCGGCCCAGTCACGCGGGAATGACATTCTGATCTATGATCCGCAGGATCAGGCTAAGGTGCTGCATACCTTCACCTTCCCGCGCCAGAATGTGGAGCCGCATCTCTGCCTTGCAGACTTCCTGAAGCCGGTGGAGAGCGGAGTCATGGACTATGTAGGCTTCCTGGTGGTTACTGCGGGCCATGGCGTCCGTGAATTATCGACGGTGCTTAAGGATAAGGGAGATTATCTCCGCTCCCATGCTTTGCAGGCAGTCGCTCTTGAGGTCGCAGAAGGTCTGGCTGAACGTGTCCATCATATGATGCGCGACACCTGGGGGTTCCCGGACCCGGCAGATATGACCATGAAGCAAAGACACGGCGCACGTTACCAGGGGATCCGGGTATCCTTCGGCTACCCGGCCTGCCCGGATCTGGAGGATCAGGGGCCTTTGTTCAAGCTCCTGAAGCCTGAGGATATTGGCGTGCAGCTTACTGAGGGCTTCATGATGGAACCGGAGGCTTCGGTCTCGGCAATGGTCTTTGCCCACCCGGAAGCGCAGTATTTCAATGTGGAGAAGCTCTAAGCCTTCCGCAGATTAACCGGCCGGAAGGGGCTTTGCCCCGACTTTTCGGAACCTCCCGTTACCGGGAGGTTTTTTGCTGCAAATATAAGAATGTATATGTTCACGATATACGGCAAAGCCGATTCCACTTGAAAAGATGCTTTTGCAGCCAAAACAGAGTAGAATTCTTGTCATAAGAACGGTCAAGATCTCAAAAAATAATAAAGACATCAGGGCGAGAGAGAGGAGGGGCATAATGGAAATCTATTTTCTCGGAACGAATGCCGGGGTGCCGACGCTGCAGCGCAATGTGACGTCGGTTGCACTCCGGCTGCTTGAAGAACGGCGCACCTTCTGGATGTTCGACTGCGGGGAAGGGACACAGCATCAGGTGCTGCGCTCGCCGCTGCGGCTGGGCAAGCTGGAGAAGCTGTTTATCACCCATCTGCACGGTGATCATCTGTTTGGATTGCCCGGACTCATTTCCAGCAGGGGCTACCAGGGCGGGACTTCACCGCTTACGGTGTACGGACCTCCCGGGCTCAAGGCCTATCTGGACATATCGCTGTCCGTCAGCCAGTCCCGCATTCCATATAAGCTGGAGATTGTGGAGCACAGCGGCGGGGTGATTTTTGAGGATGAGACCTTTAAGGTGGAAGCGGGACTGCTGGAGCACCGGATTGACAGCTATGGTTACCGGGTTACAGAGAAGGACAGCCCGGGTAACCTGAATACAGTGTTGTTGAAGAGCTATGGACTGAAGCCGGGACCGCTGTATGGCCGGTTAAAAAAGGGCGAGGATATCACTACCGATGAAGGCGTGCTGATCCGGGCGGCTGAGGTGATTCATGCGCCTAAGCGCGGACGTATCGTAGTTATTCTGGGAGATACCCGGCCTTGTGCGGGGTCACTGCCGCTGGCGCAGGATGCCGATCTGATTATTCATGAGGCCACGTTTGCCCATGAACTGGCGGATATGGCTCATCAATATCATCACAGTACGGCACAGCAGGCTGCGGAACTGGCAAGGGAGGCAGGCGGGGCTGAGCTGCTGCTGACCCATTTCAGCTCGCGTTACACTTCGCAGGAGGAGCTCGCTCCGCTGCTGAAGGAAGCGCAGGAGATCTTCCCGAATACACTGCTGGCGGAGGAATTCTGCACCTTCCCGGTCTACCGGAGAACACCGGGAAATGACGCTGCGGACTGAATTATTTTCCGGGAAAGCGCAGGAAATGACAGGGCTGTGCCAAAAATAGCCGGGGGCTGCAGGAGTTCGCTAGCGTTCGACGAAGAACGTTAAATTTAAAGTAAAACCTAAGGAATAAGCGTACGAAGCAGTAGAGAAAATGCCGAAACAAAGCGGTTAAAAATCGCAGGCAGGCGGGCAATAAATCCATTCGCAGCGCGCTTCCATGAGAAGCTGCCGCTGCTCTGAAATATAGTTCATAGGATTAATAATATATAGGATGAATCACTTAGCTCGAGTTAACAGGAGGACTTATGAACAATATCGGAGGCTTGTTAATTGATCTGGACGGCACCTTGTATCATGGCGGAAGAATGATTCCCGGGGCCCAGCGGCTGATCGCGGCGCTTCGGGCAGCGGAGATTCCGTTCCTGTATGTGACGAACAATTCTTCAAGAACACCAGCCAGTGTAGCTGAACATTTACGCGGAATGGGTATTGAAGCAAGACCTGAGGAGGTCTGCACTTCATCCCTGGCTGCGGCCCGTTATATTGCCGGAGAATCTCCTGGAGCAACCGTGGCGATACTTGGAGAAGAGGGGCTGGTGGAAGCCTGCACGGAGGCAGGGCTAACCCTGGTCACCGAGCATCCGCAGGTTGTCGTGCAGGGGATCGACCGTTCTTTTACATACGAAGCTCTGGCCCGTGCCTCGCGCTGGATCCGGGAAGGGGCGAGATTCGTCCTGACCAATCCCGACCTGATGCTCCCATCCGATGATGGAGTGATGCCTGGTGCCGGTACGATAGGTGCAGCTATTGAAGCAGCCAGCGGGGTAGCGCCTGTGGTCATTGGCAAACCCGAAACGCACCTGGTGACGTATGCGACATCTCTGCTCGGCATCAAGCCGGAGGATGCGGTGATGGTGGGCGACAATATGAGAACGGATATTTTGGCGGGGGCTAATGCAGGCTGCCGGACTGTGCTGGTGCTAACGGGACTTACCACCAGGGATAATCTGGAGCATTACCAGCAGCTGACCGGAGTCAAGCCTGATGAAATTTGTGCTGATTTAGCTGAACTTATGGTACTGCTCGGTGTATAATGACAAAGGTGACCTTTTGACCATCCAAGAAGGGAAGATGACAATATGCCGGAATTGCCGGAAATGGAGAATTACCGAAAGCTGCTTAGCCAACATCTAATAAACGTACCCATTACAGGGGTAACCGTAAATAGAGAAAAGACCATCAATATGGAGACTGAAGAATTCGTGAAGGGGCTGGTCGGTGCCCGAATTGTATTTGTGGAACGCCGTGCCAAGCATATCCTCTTCCATCTGCATGACGGCCGCAGACTGCTGCTGCATCTGATGCTGGGCGGACTACTGTTCTATGGTACAGAGGAAGAACGTCCTGACCGTACTACACAGGTTGAGCTGGCGTTCGGTGAGCATATTCTCTACTTCATGGGACTGCGGCTTGGGTATCTCCATCTGCTGTCCGTCAAGGAAGGCGAAGCGGCAATGGGGAAGCTTGGACCCGAGCTGCTGGACCGCCGGATGACGGCCGAACGCTTCGCCGGACTGCTCAAGGGACGGCGCGGCGCGCTGAAGAGTCTGCTGGTTAACCAGCATGTAATGGCTGGGATCGGCAACTGCTATGCCGACGAGATTGCTTATGAAGCGCGTCTGCTTCCGTCCACGCTTGTTCAGAATCTGTCACCGGAAGCGGTGACCCGGCTGTACGACAGCGTGCGTAAGGTATTAACCGAAGCCACTGAAATTGGCGGGTATATGGAAATGCCGTTCATGACCGGCGACACCGTGACCGGTTCTTATAATGATGCCTGTAAAGTGTATGACCGTGAAGGCGAGCCTTGCCTGCGCGGCGGGGGAACCATAATGAAGATAGAGCTGTCCGGACGCAAGGTATTCTATTGCCCGGATTGCCAGCATGACGCATAGCAGCCCCTTTATAGGGGCGCATGTCAGCATACGCGGCGGGTACGGGCAGGCTGCCCGGTCTGCCAGGGAGAGCGGTGCTGCTTGTTTTCAGTATTTTCCGAAGAACCCCCGCAGCCTGAAGCCAAAGCCGGTAGACTACCGCGATGCAACCAGCTGCGCGGAATACTGCCGTGAGCAGGGGATGGCTTCTATTGCCCATACCCCGTATCCGACGAATCTGGCTGCTGGACCGGGTGATAGAGACGTGATGATTGCCTCCCTGCGCAACGATCTGGAGATTGCTGAGGCGTGCGGATCGGTGGGCATTGTGGTGCATTTCGGACATTTTGCCGGCATGGAGCCGCTAAAGGGTTATCAAAATATTATTCAATGTATGAACGAGGTGCTGGCGGACTGGACGGGACATACCAAGCTGCTGCTTGAGAATATGGCAGGGAATCATGGACATGAGGGTATGACGCCAGAAGAGCTGGTCAAGGTCCGTGAGCTGTGCCTCTACCCGGAGAAGATCGGTTTTTGCTTCGATACCTGCCATGCTTTCGCGGCGGGCATCTGGAATCCGGAGAAGACGGAGGAGCTTATCGTACGGGGTGAGCGGCTGGGGTACTGGGCGAATCTGGCGGCTGTGCATTTGAATGACTCCCGGTTCCCCTTCGGCTCCAGGCGGGACAGGCATGCCGGAATCGGCAGCGGATATATCGGGGAAGCGGCGCTTAGCCGGCTTTTGAAGATGGAGGCTCTGGCTGATAAAGTGATCGTTATGGAAACAGAAAAGGGACCGGATGGCACCCACAGAGCGGAAATTGCTGCTGTGAGGACCTGGTTTGAGACGGGGGATGACGGAGGATGAAGGAAATGAATCAGCCGGAGTTGCTGGAGCTGCTGGCCACGAAGGGCGAGCCGCTTGTCCTGTTCCTGCATACCCCGCTATGCGGAACCTGTAAGGCAGCGCGGCGGATGATAGAGGTGGCGGAGCATCTGCTTCCGCCTGGCCTTTTGATTGCGGAGGGGAATGTGAATAGGCTCCCTGATCTGGTGAACACCTATCAAATCTCAAGTGTGCCTGCTCTGCTGGCCGTATCTGCTGACCGCAGCGCTGAACCGGACATCATCTATTCCATACACTCTGTTGAACGGGTGCTGGCATACATAAGGAGAGTGACATTATAATGATATCATTACAACATCTGTCCCTGCGCAGGGACGAGAGCCAGATTCTTGACGATGTATCGCTTACCATGAAGCAGGGGGAGAATTGGGTCATTCTCGGACGTAACGGCTCCGGCAAAACCACCCTGCTGGAAATGATGACCGGCTACCTGTTCCCCAGTAAGGGTTCTGTTGAAGTGCTGGGGTATAAATACGGTCAATGTGATCTGCGCGAGGTGCGCAAGGAGATTGGTTATATCGGCCCGTCCCTGATGGAAAAGCTCTCCCTCACCGACCCTGTCTGGGAGGTTGTCGCTACTGGCGCCTATGCGTATTTACGCTTCTACCAGGAGATTCCGCAAAGTGTGAAGGACCGGTCGCTTAAGCTGCTGGAGGAGATGAACCTCGGCGAACTAGCCTATCATCCGTTCGGCTTGTTATCCCAGGGAGAGCGCAAGAAGGCTATGCTGGCCCGCTGCCTGATCGCAGAGCCTAAGCTGCTGATTATGGACGAGCCTTGCGCCGGTCTTGATTTATATGAACGGGAGAAAATGCTCGCCGAGATCGACAAGCTGCGTCAGCATAATGTTGGAGTGGTGTATGTCACCCATCATGTGGAGGAGATTGTTCCGCTCTTCACTCACGTGGCGCTGATCCGTGACGGGAAGCTTGCAGGTGCCGGTCCCAAGGAAGAGGTGCTGACGCAGGAGATGCTGATGGCTACCTACGATCTTCCGGTGACGGTTGACTGGGACAATGGACGTCCTTGGATTAAAATAAGTTCTGGAGGCTAAGCGATTTGAACGATTTCACAGAAGTTACACCGGAGCAGGATACTGCTACACAGGATAAGATCCTCTCAAGATATATCTGCACGGCGAACCATGGCTTCGCCCCCTATGCGCAGGAGGAGCTTAGACGCCTGTTCGGAGCGGTGAAAAGCACCCTGCTGCTGCCGGGAGAAATCTTCCTGGCGTCGCTTGAGGCGGAGCCGGAGGAGGTAACGCAGCGGCTGGCACAGAATCTGCCGATCTTCCTGCGCCATATCCAGCCTGTTGATTTCCAGGATACCGGCGATCTGCCGGCTCTGGAACGGCTGGCGGTATTCTTAAGCCGGCATGCGGAGCTGGAAGGCGAGAAGGTATCGCTGCATGTCCGTAAAGGCCCGTCCTCCTTCTGGGAGCAGAGTCCGGGCGAGCTGCGCGAGTGGCTGCAAGCCAGGCTTGACAGCCTGGGTGCCGAATTCACAGTGCAGGAGCCTGCCTGGGTGATCTCCGTCTATGCGGACGGTGATGCGCTGTACGCCGGGGTATCCCGGCCGGAGGCGAACCTGTCCAGCTGGAATGGCGGCATGATCCGCTTCCGAAAGGAGGACGGACAGATCTCGCGGGCCAAATTCAAGCTGATGGAGGCGGAGAAGGAATTCGCCATTCCGTTCTACAGCTTTAAGAATGCGGTCGATATCGGCGCTTCTCCGGGCGGCTGGACCTCGTTCCTGCTGGAGCGCGGCCTCAAGGTTACCGCTGTTGACCCTGCACTTATGCACGAATCCTTGCGCAAGCATCCGGGTCTGAAGATTCTGCGCAAAAATGCCGGTGAGGTCAAATTCCGTGAGAATGAATTCGATCTGCTGGTCTGCGATATGAGCTGGAGCCCCAAGCTGATGGCGAAGCTGGTCACAGAGCTGCTGCACAGCCTGACACCGGGCGGCAGCGCAATTGTTACGGTGAAGCTGATGCACAAGAAGCCCATGGCGGTGATCAAGGAGATCATCACCATGTTTGAAGGCCAGCGGATGCAGGTCCAGCGTGCGAAGCAGCTGTTCCACAACCGGGACGAGATTACACTTTATATGATTAAGTATTAATTCATATTTCAGGATTAAGGGAAAGCATCCCGCAGTCTGCACCTCCGGCTTCATGCCGGTTCCGGTGCGGGCAGTGGGGGCTTTTTTTGCGTTATACATTAATCTATAAGAACAGGCGGGGAAGAAATGGAATTCACAGGAAAGCTAAGTCCCGGACAGATGCTGGGAGGGCGCTATTATGTAACCGGGCTGATAGGGACAGGCGGAATGAGCCGGGTATATCTGGCGGAGGATCTACGGCTGCCGGGTATGCTGCGGGCCATTAAAGAGAGCGTAATCCGGGAGGGGAGTTATGGTGCAGGCGCGATTCAGGCGGAAGCAGAGCTGTTAATCTCGCTCCGTCATCCTCTGCTGCCGCAGATTGCGGATTTCTTCCCGCCGGACGCTGAAGGCTACACCTATCTGGTGATGGATTATATTGGGGGCATCACCCTGCATGAGTATATGGCAGAGCAGCCTGCTGCAATGACGGGGGAGCGAATTCTAAGCTATGCGCGGCAGCTGCTGGAGGTGCTGAATTATTTGCACAGCCATGAGCCGCCAATCATCTACAGGGATCTCAAGCCTTCGAATATCATGCTGACTGGGGAGCATGAGCTGAAGGTCATTGACTTCGGGATTGCGCGCAGGCTGAGGAACGGCTCCGGTGAGGACACCGAGAAGCTGGGGACAGCCGGATTCGCAGCCCCCGAGCAATATGGCGGCGGGCAAAGCAGTCCGGTATCGGACCTGTACGGGCTTGGCGCGCTGCTGCTGTATATGGCCTCCGGCGGTGACTTTAGCGCCTGGCAGCCCGGGATGGAGCGGAAGCTGCAGGGGCGTCTCCCGGGCCGGATGATTCCGGTCATCAGACGTCTGCTGCGGCATCACCCGGAGGAACGGTATGGCAGTGCTGAGGAGGTAAGGGCGGCTCTCCGGCAACTGGAGATTGGCGGCGGGGTGGAAGCTGGACATGAACGGACGAACATGCGCAAGGCTGCGGATGACAAGGAGTCGCAGCCCTCTGCTGTGGTGGTGGCAGTATTAGGGGTGTCCCCAGGAATTGGGACCACGCATACATCGCTTGCTGTCAGCCGCTGCCTGTCGCCCGCAGGACGGACGGCATGGGTAGATTGTAATCCCGGTTCGCAGGTATTTAACCGCATGAAGGAAATGGCGGGGAGCCCTGAAATAAGCGTTGTTCAGGGAACACAGGAGCAACCGTTCAACTGGATGGGGGTGGACTACTGGAAGCTTCCCCCTTCGGAGGGACTCCCGCAGCTGCCGGATCAAGCCTATGCTTACATCGTTCTGGATCTTGGAACCGGCGGCGGTGAGGGGGCGCTGGGGGTGTTCACCGGCAGCAGGCTCCCGTTATTGATTGCCTCCGGTGCGGATTGGCGGCTGGAGGATATTCTGCACTGGCTGCGCCGCAGAGGTCTGACTCCCCTGCCGGAATGGCGGATTGGTCTGCCGCTGGCCGGGGAGCATACTGTGGAGCTGCTGGCTTCCCTGCTTGAACCTGCCAGTGTATGCAGCCTGCCGCTTCAGCAGGACCCTTTTCAGAGTAAGGGAAAGCTGGTTCAGACGATCAAGGCGCTGCTCGGACCACTTAAAGGTGCCCGTTTTCCTGCAAAGAATAGTAGATTGTTTCAGAAAAAGAGCTGAATGCTCAGAGATTATTGACGGATTTTCAGAAATCGGGCTTTATTTCTATTTCAGTGCAGGGCGCAGGTGTGCTAAAATGGAGCGATATCTATAATTATTGAACCTCTTGGTATTTACAATATAGAATGGAGCTTGCAGAGAATTTATGAGTTTACTTAGTGTAGAAGACGTTTCCCATAATTTCGGGGACCGGGTGTTGTTCAAGGATGTGTCCTTCCGTCTGCTGGATGGAGAGCATGTGGGGATCGTGGGTGCGAACGGCGTGGGCAAATCGACGCTGATGAATATTTTGACCGGCAAATTACTGAAGGACAACGGCAAGGTGGAGTGGACGCCGCGGGTCCGTTACGGATATCTGGATCAGCATACCCTGCTTACCGCCGGTAAAACCGTGCGCGATGTGCTTAAGGATGCCTTCCTGCCGCTGCTGGAGCTGGAGCATGAGATGATGGCGATTACCGATAAAATGGGGGAGGCGACTCCCGAGGAGCTGGACCTGCTGCTTGAGCAGATGGGCGACATTCAGGAGCAGCTCGATATCGGCGACTTTTATCTCATCGATGTGAAGGTTGAAGAGATGGCGAACGGACTGGGCCTGAGCGCGATCGGTCTGGACCGGGATGTCACTTCCCTGAGCGGGGGTCAGCGTACCAAGGTTCTGCTGGCGAAGCTGCTGCTGGAGAAACCGAATGTATTGCTGCTCGATGAGCCTACCAACTATCTCGATGTGGAGCATATAGACTGGCTGACGAATTATCTGAAGCAATATCCGTATGCATTCATGCTGATCTCCCATGACACGGAATTCATGAATAAGGTGGTTGATGTGATCTATCATCTGGAGTTCTCGAAGCTGACCCGCTATACGGCCAATTACGAGAAGTTCCTGGAGATGGCGGGGATGAACAAGGCCCAGCACATTGATGCGTACGAGAAGCAGCAGGATTTCATCAAAAAGCAGGAGGATTTCATCCAGCGCAATAAAGCGCGTGCCTCCACCTCAGGCCGGGCCAAGAGCCGCGAGAAGCAGCTTGGACGGATGGAGCGGATTGACAAGCCGGAAGAGGCGATGAAGCCTACCTTCCAGTTCAAGGAGAGCCGGGCCAGCGGGAAGACGGTGTTCGAGGGCGTTGATTTCGAGATCGGGTACGACCGTCCGCTGCTGCCAGGTAAGCTGAATATGATGATAGAACGCGGTGAAAAGATTGCGATTGTCGGTTACAACGGGGTCGGCAAATCTACGCTGCTCAAAACGATTCTGGGTGTCATCCCTACGTTCAGCGGAAAAACGTATCTTGGTGATTATCTGAGTTCCGCCTATTTCCAGCAGGAGCTAAAGGCCCAAAATATCACGCCGATTGAAGACGTATGGAGTGAATTCTCCGGTCTGACCCAGAATGAAGTGCGCGGCCATCTGGCCCGCTGCGGTCTCAAAAACGAGCATATCACCCGTCCGATGAACATGCTGAGCGGCGGCGAGCAGGCTAAGGTACGCCTGTGCAAGCTGATGATGCGTGAGAGCAACTGGATTCTGTTCGATGAGCCTACGAATCACCTTGATATTGTGGCCAAGGCTGAGCTGAAGCGGGCGCTTATGGAATATAAAGGTACGATTCTGCTGGTGTCCCATGAACCGGAATTTTACGAGGATTGGGTGACGAAGGTCTGGAATGTGGAGCAGTGGTCGGCACAGACCGTATAATATGGAGTCCGGGAAAAGTGGAGGTTTGCGCTTTTCCCGGTTTTTCACCAAAAACGTACATAGGGGGCTGTTCAGAGATGGGTCCTGACCAAAACACGCCGCTCCCGGCTTCTTCAGCCGGCAGGGATGGCAGATATTCAAGACAGGTCCGCTTCGCGCCGTTCGGCGCAGCAGGACAGCAGGGGCTGGCAAGTTCCAGTGTGCTGGTCGTTGGCATGGGGGCGCTGGGGACAGGGATCGCCGAGACATTGGCCCGCTGCGGAGTAGGACGTCTGATCCTCGTTGACCGTGACTATGTCGAGTGGAGCAACCTGCAACGCCAGCAGCTGTATACGGAAGAAGATGCCCGTCTGCGCATGCCTAAGGCGGCTGCAGCCCGTACCCGGCTGACGGCGGTCAATTCGGAGATTGTGATCGAGTCCCATGTGCTTGATGTGCGTGCAGAGGAGCTTGCGAGCCTGCTTGAAGGCGTGGATCTGATTATGGACGGGACGGATAACTTCGATACCCGGCTGATCATTAATGACCTGGCGCAAAAGCACGGCATCCCCTGGATCTACGGAGCCTGTGTAGGAAGTTACGGCATTACATATACGATTCTGCCGGGTGAAACCCCCTGTCTGAATTGTCTGCTGGGCACGATCCCGCTGGGCGGGGATACCTGCGACACAGCGGGCATTCTTCCGCAAGCGGTGCAGATGGTTACCACGAACGGAACGGCCGAGGCGCTGAAGCTGCTCGGGGGATTCAAGGACAAGCTGCGCGGCAAGCTGCTGACCTTCGATATCTGGCGTAATGAGCAGCAGGAGATTGGGGTTCGGACGGCGAAGAAGAACGATTGTCCCTCATGTGGTGAATCACGGAGCTATCCGTATCTGTCAGCTTCTAACACAGAGCGCAGCGATGTGCTGTGCGGCAGAGATACGGTGCAGATTCGTCCGGCACACCGTAGAAGTCTTGACTTGGAGGAGACGGCTGCCCGCCTGTCCAGGCTCGGCAGCGGTAAGGTGGAGAGCAACCCGTATCTGGTTTCTTTTACAGAGGAGCCGTACCGGATGGTTGTATTCGCAGACGGGAGAGCCTTAATACATGGAACGAGTGATATCGCTGCCGCCCGCAGCTATTATCACCGGTATTTCGGATAATGGAGGAGATCACAATGAACAAGGGAGCCATCCGTCACATGGCGGTATTTACACTGAAATCCGCCCCCGATTCAGAGGAGACTACAGCTTTCCTGCGGGATGGAGCTGAGATTCTTAGCGCGATTCCGGCGGTCGGGAATTTCGAGGTGCTGCGTCAGGTCAGCGCCAAATGTGAGCACCAGTACGCCTTCTCGATGGAGTTCGCTGATCAGGCAGCTTATGATGCCTATAATCATCATCCGGCGCACCAGGCTTTTGTAGCAGAACGCTGGGACACTCAGGTCGCTGCGTTCCAGGAGATTGATTTCGTACTCTAAGGTTATAATTAATGCCGTAAAGAGACCATTCCCCCGAATGGTCTCTTTGTTTTGCGGGAATTCTAAGCATCATCTGCGGCGGCACAGCCGGTGCAAGACTGGTGAAGGGGGACGATCCCGGTGAATGAAAAGATCGCATGGTACATACCCGGACCGCGCCCGGATAGCCTTGAAGCAGATGCAGACCGGGAGGAGAGGGCAGCCGGTCATACCGGGCTTGAGGAAGCCATCCATAGCCTTGGGATGACAACAGCAATAAGCGAAGACCTGAATAGTCTTCGCTTATTGCTGTCAGGCGGTGAGCCTGTGCTTCTGCTCGCGGAGCTGGATGAACCCGGAGGCTGGGCGGGCTGGGAAGCCGTCTCGGAGGTGCGGAAGGAGGGGATGATTCTGCCGGTAATGGTCCTATCCGGAGGAACACCTGAAGACAGAGGGGAAGCGGCTGTCTCCGTATTTGATGCCGGAGGCAACGAATATATGGAGAAGCCTGTACATACCGGTGAGTTCAAACGCAGATTATTGAATTTACTTAAGCTGACAGGCCGCCGAAGAGATACGGCCACGCTGCTTAAGGTAGACGGATTGATTCTTGATCCCGGGCGCCGGCAGGTCAGCCGGGATGGAGCCGAGCTGAAGATGACCCCCAAGGAATTCGATCTGCTGTATTATCTGGCAGAGAATCTGAATGAAGTCTGTCCCCGGGCTGAGATATTACAGCAGGTGTGGGGGTATCATTTTCATGCGGACACCAATGTGGTGGATGTGTACATCCGGCATCTGCGGCTCAAGGTGGATAAAGGGCGCCGGAATAAACTGATTCATACGGTGCGTGGAACCGGATATGTACTGCGGACACCGGAGAGCGGGGCCATAAGCTGACGGCCGCTGCAAGCAGCTCTCCGGCTAATAGGCATGTACTCTCTTGGTACAAGCTATAATAGATCTTTTGGCTGTTACAGTACGCGGCGCGACTTCAGGTAGGTTTTTTTCCAGTTACCCGAATTCAGATCTGAAATGGTTACGCCGGGTGAACCGTAAGTGTGAAGAATCTTGCCATTGCCGGCATATACAGCCACATGGGTGACGTTCTTGCCGTTGGCCCGGCTTCCGCTGGAGAAGAACACCAGATCGCCGACGCGCAGATTGGCCTTGGTGACCGATTTACCCACTTTAGATTGGGCTACGGACGTACGGGGCAGATCTACACCATATTTTTTGAAAATATATTGAGTAAAGGAGGAGCAGTCAAAATAACGTGTAGTTGAAGTGGAGGCACCGAACTGGTAACGCGTACCCAGATACTTTTTGCCGAAGCTGACCACTTTGGAGCCGGTGGAAGATGCGGATACGGAATCGGCAGATACAGCATCAGCGGATACAGCAGAAGCGGCGGCAGGGGCTGTTCCTGCTCCGGTTGCGAGTAAGGCGCTGAACCCGATTGTTGTGCATAGACCGATTGTCATTGCTTGCTTAAACCATTGTTGCTTATTCATGTTGTATACCTCCAAGTTTGTAATCTATTCTAGTAGTTTCGTTCTCTGATTCGTAGTATAGCAGGTTATGACAGACCTAAATTATGGAAGAGATGGGCTAAAAGCAGGCGGGATATACAATGTAAGCGTTATATTAAAATCGCATTAAAAGTTACAAAATATTAATATTTAGATATTTTACTCGACAAAAAAAGCCGGGATTCCCTTGAACGTCAAGGGATTCCCGGCTTTTTGATTTTGAAACAAAGGTTACAGCTATGTCTCCAAAAGATCTATGTATTCAGTCCTTGCTCTGAATAATCAGCAGCAGTCCGCTCTCGATATGAACGGTTCCCTTGTGCTCCTGCAACACATTGCTCACGGCCAGGGACTGGCCTAATTTGAGGGTGGCGTTCTCCAGAGGATATTGGAAGCCCTGAAGGGTGATGCCCGTTACCTCGGGAGTCAGAGGCAGCAAGGAGACATAGGTATATCCCCGTTCCTCTACAACCGCCTGAGAGCCGGTAAGCGTAATGTAGTTGTTCGCATCCATAATGGAGCAGGCTACCTGCCGCTGCAGTGCTCTTGTCATCATCTGAATACTGGCCAGCGTATGGTCCATGCGTGTTCCCGTTACCCCGATCATCAGAATAGACTGCGGCTGGAGGTTCAGGGCAAGATCCAGGGCCATTTCACTGTCAGTAAGGTCTTTGTTGACCGGATCACAGCTGATAGTCTCCTTGCTTCCCGCCTGAATCCGCTCCAGTGCCTCAGGAGAGACAGAGTCGAAATCACCGACGGCAAGCTGGGGGGTGAAGCCATGGTCAATCAGGAACAGCGCTCCCCGGTCAGCGCCGATAATATAATCCTCTTCATCTAATAAGTGCAGGCATTCCGCTGTAAGTTTGCCGCCTGCAACAATTACAATACGCCCGGATGGCAATAGCTCCCCCTCCTTGTAGTTGAATTAAGTTCATCATCCTGAACAGTATATAGCAGTTTCAAAAGTTGTACAATTGCCGCGCTGACGCTAAAATAGGGTTAGTGCGGCTGGCCGCACCCATCCGTAGAGGATGTTAAGGAATGCTTGAGCGCAGGAGGTGAGAGGGATCGTTAACGTGTTGTTTGTATGTCTGGGGAATATTTGCCGTTCGCCGATGGCGGAGGCTGTGCTGCGCAGCAAGATTGAACAGCGTCAGCTTGTGGATCAGATTACAGTGGATTCTGCAGGGACGGGAGATTGGCATATCGGGAAAGCGCCGCATGAAGGGACAAAGCGTATCCTGGATCTGCACGGTATCAGCTATGAGAATATGAGAGCAAGACTGGTTGCCAGTGAGGATTTCGAGAGATTCGAATATATCATCTGTATGGACAAGTCCAACGGGGAGAATGTACGCAAAATTCCCGGCGGTGAGCAGTCCAAGCTGTTGTTCTTCATGGATCTGTTACCGGATGAGGAGCTGCGTGAAGTGCCTGACCCGTATTTCACCGGCAATTTCGAGCAGGTCTATGATTTAATCAACGCCGGTTGTGATGTGCTGCTGGAACAGATTATTGGGGAGAAGCTACAGCAGGCATAGTGCCACAGCCGGACCGGTTGCCGTCCTTATGTTTTAAGGAACGGCACCGTATGTCCGATTGGTGATGAAAGCGCAGTCAATCGAGCTGCAATACATAAGTTCGTAAGATGTTCACTTTTAAGGTTCTATTTGCTGTTTCAGGAGCTGAAGAAATAGAGTAATGATTCCGGGAGCTCTTTTTGCCAAAAACCCCAAAGATGCTGGCCGTCCTTCTCGCGGTAGGACACCGTCGCCCCCTTGGCTTCAAGCATGGCTTTGGTCTCCCGGTTCATCTCTACGAAATCATAGACGCCGGTGTCGGTCTTGTAGTCCCGCTCTTGAAGCCCTACAACCATATTGATCTGAAGCCAGGAGAGATCCTCCTCTTGTGAGAGCATCTCGCGGGTCTCGGGATAATAAGCGCCGGAGAGGCTAAGCACACGGCTGAATAATCCCGGATACGCCAGTGCGAGGTGGAGGGAGACACTGCCGCCCAGGGAATCACCGGCTACGATCCGCTCCTCGGGTGTACGCCGGACAGGATAATTATGTTCAATGTAGGGAATAATCTCTTCGGCGAAGCATGCGAGGTACTGCTTGAAGCGGCTGCCGAACGGAGCGTATTCAGCGGTGCGGACTGCCACGTTCACTTCGACGCCCACTATAATGAAGGGTTCCACATCCTGCTCCAGAATCAGCTGACCGGCCAAGGTGGCAATCCGGCCGAAGTTGAAGAATTCTTCACCGTCCTGGCAGTAGACGACGGGATAGCTGAGTACTTCATTATATCCGGGGGGAAGATAGATACGCAGCTTGCGCTCTTCCTGCAGGTGTTCACTCCACAGTGTTTGTTTTACAATTGTACGTTTCAGAAAAACAGGTTCGCTCATTGTCAAATCGTCACCTTTCATGTCGAATTTTGCTTAAGACTTAGTGTTGCGTTAAAATTAGCCAAGCGGCAAATGTGGGATATATCATTTACTTGATAAATATCCTTTAATCTGTTATAGGATATTTAAACGCCTGTTATACATACAAAATTTATGGAAACATAAATTTTATGCGTATTTCTTTGACGAAACAGATACAACAGGTGTATAATAATTCTATAACAGAGACCACTGATATTCAAATTTTTTTATTGAGGTGAAGATAATGACTAAGGTTCCCTATGAAGTGTATACAGAGGACGTTGAGGCCCTTTCGGTTCTTTCCCCGGATGGAGAAATTATCAACAAGGAAATGATGCCTAAACTTACCGATGACCAACTGAAAGAAATTATGTACCGTATGGTATTTACCCGTACCTGGGATGACCGTGCTGTCAACCTGGGCCGTCAAGGCCGTCTCGGCTTCTATGCACCGGTATCCGGACAGGAAGCTACAATGATCGGCAGCGAGTACGCTTTGCAGAAGGAAGACTTCGTCTGCCCGGGCTACCGCGATATTCCACAGCTCGTATGGCATGGCCTTCCATTATATCAGGCTTTCCTGTATTCCCGCGGACATCAGCATGGCGGACAGATTCCTGATGGCGTGAATGTACTGATGCCGCAGATCATTATCGGAGCACAGATCCTTCATGCTACCGGTATTGCTATGGGCTTCAAATTGAAGAAACAGCAGAACGTTGCAATCACATACACCGGTGACGGCGGTTCGTCTGAAGGTGACTTCTACGAAGGCCTTAACTATGCAGGAGTATTCAAGCTGCCGGTGATCTTCTTCGTTCAGAACAACGGCTATGCCATCACCACTCCGTTCTCGAAGCAGACGGCAGCGAAATCCATCGCCCACAAGGCGGTTGCCGCAGGGATTCCCGGAATCAAGATCGACGGTATGGACGTATTTGCAGTAATCTCTGCTGTACAGCAGGCTGCTGAACGTGCCCGCAAAGGCGAAGGCGCCACACTGATCGAAGCGGTAACCTACCGTTTCCGTCCGCATTCCCTCTCCGATGATGCCAGTAAGTACCGTACGAAGGAAGAAGAAGGACAATGGAATGAGAAAGATCCGATTGCCCGTCTTGCCAAGTACCTGGAGAAGAAAGGCCTCTGGACTGAAGAGGACACTCTGCGCGTAAGAGAAGAAGCGAAAGCGACTGTTAACGAGCAGATTAAGAAAGCAGAACAGACCGAAAAAATGACCATTCCCGGCTTGATCGACAGCATGTTCGAGGTAACTCCGAAACATCTTGAAGAACAAAAAGCCGATTTTGAATAAGGGGGATATCAGGCAATGGCACAGATGAATATGAAAGAAGCAATTCGTGACGCAATGCGCGTTGAACTGACTCGTGACCCCAATGTCCTTATCTTCGGAGAAGACGTTGGTAATGTAGGCGGCGTGTTCCGTGTAACAGAAGGGCTGCAGAAGGAATTTGGCGAGGAGCGCATCTTCGATACACCGCTGGCAGAGTCCGCTATCGGCGGTTTGGCTTTCGGTCTCGGCGTGCAGGGCTTCCGCCCGATCGCTGAGATCCAGTTCGTAGGCTTCATCTTCGAAGCTCTTGATCAGATCGTTATTCAGGCAGCACGCCTGCGCTGGCGTTCCGGGGGCAAGTACAACGCTCCTGTAGTCTTCCGTACTCCATTCGGCGGCGGCGTTAAAGCAGCTGAGCTGCATACCGATTCCCTGGAAGGTCTGATTGCCCAGAGCCCTGGGATCAAGGTAGTTATTCCTTCTAACCCATATGATGCGAAGGGACTGCTGATCGCTTCGATCCGCGACAATGACCCTGTATTCTTCATGGAACACTTGAACCTGTATCATGCTTTCCGTGCAGAGGTGCCTGAAGGCGAATATACCGTTGAACTCGGCAAAGCGAATGTAGTTCGCGAAGGTACGGATGTATCTATCATTACCTACGGCCTAATGGTACATACAGCGACCAAAGCGGCTGACCAGCTCGAAAAAGAAGGCATCAAAGTCGAAATTATCGACCTTCGTACCGTTAGCCCAATTGATATCGACACTATTGTGGCTTCCATCAAGAAGACCAACCGTGCGATTGTTGTACAAGAAGCTCAGAAGAGCTCCGGCGTAGCCGCTGAGGTTATTGCCCAGATTAATGAAAAAGCTCTGCTGCACCTGGAAGCCCCAGTGCTTCGTGTAGCAGGTCCAGATACAATTTACCCGTTCGCTCAAATCGAAGACACTTGGATTCCTACCCCTGCACGTGTTATTACGGCAGTTAAGAAAGTCATGGAATTCTAGGATAAGTAACGACCTTGCCGTCCTTGTATTTAAGGGCGGCAGCCGTTTCTGTCTTCTGCTAAACAGAGCTGTTGGAATAACTCAACATAATTTATAGGAGGTTATCAAGGTGGCAAAATTTGAGTACCGGTTCCCTGAGCTGGGCGAAGGTCTGCATGAAGGCGAAATTATCAAAATGCATATCAAAGCCGGCGACAAAGTAACCGATGACGATATCGTAATGGAAGTTCAGAATGACAAGGCGGTAGTAGAGGTGCCTTGTCCGGTCAACGGCACAGTGCTTGAAGTCTTCACCAAGGACGGCCAAGTATGCCGTGTAGGCGAAGTTGTAGCCATTATTGATGCCGAAGGCGACATCCCTGAGCAAGAAGGCGGCCATCCGGCAGAGCATGCTTCCCAGGAAGCTGATGCAGCCAAGGGCGGAGCAGATACTACTTCTTCTCCGGCAACCAGCAGCCCGGCTACTGGCGGAGCAACGAACTTTGAATACAAATTCCCTGAACTGGGCGAAGGCCTGCATGAAGGGGAAATCATCAAGATGCACATCAAGGTTGGAGACAAAATCACCGACGACGATATCATTATGGAAGTTCAGAATGATAAAGCAGTGGTGGAGGTTCCTTCTCCAGTCAACGGTACTGTAGTCGAAGTGTTCACCAAAGACGGTCAGGTCTGCCGTGTAGGTGAAGTTGTGGCTATCATTGCTGCAGAAGGTGATGTTCCTCATGAGGAGGGCGGCCATGCTGAAGCATCCGGTGCCCAGGCAGCAGCTCCTTCCCAAGGTACAGCTCCGGCAGCGGCAGCAGCAGCTCCAGCTCCTGACCGTGAAGTGCTGGCAACACCAAGCGTACGCAAGTATGCCCGCGACAATAGCGTAGATATCTCCAAGGTGAACGGCTCCGGCAAGAACGGCAAGATCACACTTGAAGATGTGGAAGCCTTCCTGAAAGGCGGCTCTACAGCTCCTGCGGCAGCGGCTCCTGCAGCTTCTGTACCAGCGGCGGCAGCACCGCAAGCCAAAGCCAAAGAAGCAGCACCGGCAGCAGCTTCCGGCAATGCAAACCTGGAAGAAGAACGCGTACCATTCAAGGGTATCCGTAAGGCGATTGCCAATGCTATGGTTAAATCGGCTTACACTGCACCGCATGTTACCATCATGGACGAGGTGGATGTTACGGAGCTTGTTGCCTTCCGTGCCCGCATGAAGCCGGTAGCCGAGAAGAAGGGCGTGAAGGTTACTTATCTTCCGTTCATCGTGAAGGCACTCGTTGCTGCTTCCCGTCAGTTCCCTGCGCTTAACGCGATGATTGACGAAGCTTCGAACGAAATTGTCTACAAGAAGTACTACAACATCGGTATCGCTACGGATACAGACAACGGTCTGATCGTTCCTGTCATCAAGGACGCTGACCGCAAGAGCATCTGGATGATCGCAAGTGCGATTACAGATCTGGCTGTACGCGGTCGCGACGGCAAGCTGGCACCGAATGAAATGAAGGGCAGCACGATCTCGATCAGTAACATCGGCTCTGCCGGCGGTATGTTCTTCACTCCGATTATCAACTTCCCTGAAGTTGCTATTCTCGGAACCGGACGTATCACTGAGAAGCCTGTTGTGAAGAATGGCGAAATCGTTGCAGCACCTGTAATGGCTCTGTCCCTGAGCTTTGACCACCGGATTATTGACGGCGCAACAGCACAGAATTTCATGAATTACATTAAGACCCTGCTTGCAAATCCTGATATGTTAGTTATGGAGGTGTAATTAATGGTAGTCGGAGACGCTTCAATCGAAATCGACACATTGGTAATTGGTGCAGGTCCCGGCGGGTATGTGGCGGCAATTCGTGCCGCCCAGCTCGGCCAAAAGGTCATCATTGTAGATAAATCGGAACTCGGCGGCGTGTGCTTGAACCGCGGCTGTATTCCTTCCAAGGCTCTGATCTCGGCTGCTCATCAATTCGAGGCTGCCCAGCACGGTGAAGTATTCGGTGTTACTGCCGAGAACGTGAAGGTGGACTGGTCCAAGACTCAGGCCTTCAAGAACGGCGTAGTCAAGAAAATGACTTCCGGCGTTACCAGCCTGATGAAGGGCAACAAGATCGAAGTATTCAGCGGAGAAGCTATGTTCATCAGCACAAACGAAGCCCGTCTGTTCAATGATCATGAATCCCCGCGCTATAAGTTCAATAACTGCATTATTGCAACGGGCTCCCGTCCGATTGAACTGAAGCCATTCCCGTTCGGCGGACGCATCCTGTCCTCCACGGAAGCGCTGGATCTGCCTGAAATTCCTAAGAGCATGATCGTTATCGGCGGCGGCTACATCGGTGCGGAGCTGGGTCAGATGTACTCCAAATTCGGCACCAAGGTTACCATCATTGAAGGTCTGGACACTGTTCTGCCTGGCTTCGACAAAGACATGACCCGTCTGGTGGCCAAAAATATGGCTAAGACTGGCATTGAAATTGTAACCAACGCCAAAGCAGAATCTGCGGTTCAGAACGACAAGGAAGTTACTGTGAAGTACTCCGTTGGCGGAGA
Organism: Paenibacillus sp. FSL H7-0756; assembly: GCF_038006765.1. Classification (NCBI taxonomy): domain Bacteria; kingdom Bacillati; phylum Bacillota; class Bacilli; order Caryophanales; family Paenibacillaceae; genus Paenibacillus; species Paenibacillus sp. FSL H7-0756. Next base: position 375,027 of record NZ_JBBOVT010000002.1, read on the forward strand.
ATCCAAAGAAGTTACTGCTGAATACCTGCTGGTAACCGTTGGACGCCGCCCGAATACTGACGGCGAACTGGGTCTGGATCTGATCGGCGTTGAGCTGGATGACCGCGGTCTGGTGAAGGTAGACCATCAGGGACGGACTAACATTCCTAACATTTTCGCAATCGGCGATATCGTTCCGGGTCTTGCCCTGGCGCACAAAGCTTCTTACGAAGGCAAGATTGCTGCGGAAGCCATTGCCGGACACAAATCGGTTGTGGATTACAAGGTAATGCCGGCTGTAGTATTCACAGATCCAGAATGCTCCAGCGTAGGCCTGACCGAGAAGGAAGCGAAGGATAAGGGCTATGCGGTGAAAGCCGGCAAGTTCCCGTTCGCAGGCAACGGCCGTGCCGTGTCCCTGAATGCTCCTGAAGGCTTCATCAAGATTGTAGCGAAGAGCGATAACAATCAGGTGCTTGGCGCGCAAATCGTCGGTATCGAAGCTTCCAACCTGATCGCTGAGCTGGGTCTGGCGATTGAAATGGGCGCAACGCTTGAAGATATCGCACTGACCATCCATGCGCATCCAACCCTTGGCGAGATCGTCATGGAAGCGGCTGAGCTGGTAGAAGGCCACCCGATCCACGTAATGAAATAATAACCGCCTAAGCTTATGCGGTAAGAACATAGGAGGATGTTCCCGAAGCCATGCAGATGGTCAGGGAACATCCTCTTTTGACTGAAGTCACTGTCATGAATGTTCGGAAATAGCTGGCAGTCAGCCCAATTCGGGGAGAGAAATGAATGTTTTTTTGCTTTTTTTTATCATTAGGGAAGTTACAACGACCGTCAGCTCATGGTAAACTGGTAGAAGAAAAAAGAGAGTGGGGTGCGATACGGCTTGCGTAATTACTTGGATTTATTACAGGATATTCTGGACAACGGTACAGCTAAGAGCGACCGGACAGGTACAGGTACAGTGTCCGTCTTCGGGCGTCAGCTCCGCTTCGATCTGTCGAAGGGCTTCCCGCTGATGACCACCAAGCGCATTCATCTGAAGTCGGTGGTACATGAGCTTCTATGGTTCCTCAAAGGGGATACCAATACAACGTATCTGAAGGAGAACGGCGTCTCGATCTGGGATGAATGGGCCGATGAGAACGGGGAGCTGGGACCGGTGTACGGCTCGCAGTGGCGGGCCTGGGAGAGCAAGGACGGGCAGCATATCGATCAGATTGCGAATGTAATTGAGTCGATTAAGCATAATCCCGATTCACGGCGCCATATTGTTAGTGCGTGGAATGTAGGCGAGATTGAGCAGATGAAGCTTCCGCCCTGCCATTTCGTTTTTCAGTTCTACGTAGCCGGCGGCAAGCTTTCTTGCATGCTTACAATGCGTTCGGTGGATACATTCCTTGGGCTTCCGTTCAACATTGCCAGCTACGCGCTGCTTACCCATATGGTGGCGCAGCAGACGGGGCTTGAGGTCGGAGATTTCATCTGGTCCGGCGGAGATGTGCATATATATACAAATCATATGGAACAAGTAGCTACACAGCTTGCACGCGAGCCTTATGCGCTGCCGAAGCTTAACATCCGCAGAGTGCCGGACAGTATTTTTGATTATACCTTTGAGGATTTTGAATTTACCGACTATGTCTACCATCCGGGAATCAAGGCGCCGGTTGCTATATGAGTATTACCATGATATGGGCGATGGCCTCGAATGGCGTAATTGGCAAAAATAACGATATGCCCTGGCATTTGCCGCTGGATTTCGCTTATTTCAAAGCAGAGACACTCGGCAAACGGATGCTGATGGGCCGTAAAACCTGGGATTCGCTGGGCAGCAAGCCGCTGAAGGGACGTACCAGCCTGATTCTGACGCGCGACAAGGACTTCGCACCCGAAGGGGCTGAGGTCATCCATTCGCTGGCTGAGGCGCTGGCTGAGGGGCGCAAGGAGGATGAGCTGATGGTGATCGGCGGAGCCGAGATCTACAGCCTGATGCTGCCGTATGCCGACAAGCTGCGTGTTACAATGATAGAGGCGGAGATTGAAGGCGATACGCGATTCCCTGAGGTAGACTGGACCCAGTGGAAGGAAGTTTCCAATACCCCGGGACTCAAGAATGAGCAGAATCCGTATGATTATCGTTTTATGGTGTATGACCGCAAGGAGTGACGATGAAGCGTTTTCTCTGACACAAGATGTGAAATAGTACAAATAATCAGCAGATTAGTCCATTACAGTGCGAAAGTATTGAATGCTAATATAATTAAAATTAGAAATGGTGTACTATACATCAACACGAAGAGAACGGATGGGGGAAACGTATATATGTCTACACCTACTGGATTTATGGAGTATAAGCGCCAGCTCCCAGGGGACCGCGATCCCGAGCAGCGCGTGAAGGATTGGGAAGAATTCCACGAGCATCTGACCGAGGACGAGCTTCGGACCCAGGGTGCCCGTTGTATGGATTGCGGCACACCGTATTGCCACACCGGCATGGATATGAGCGGCGGTACTTCAGGCTGTCCTGTGCATAACCTGATCCCGGAGTGGAATAACCTGGTCTACCGCGGCTTGTGGAAGGAAGCGCTGGAGCGCCTGCACAAGACCAATAACTTCCCTGAATTCACCGGCAGCATCTGTCCTGCACCCTGCGAGGGCTCCTGTACCGTCGGTCTGATTGGACAGCCTGTTACGATTAAGACGATCGAGCTGGCCATTGTGGACAAGGGCTTTGAAGAGGGCTGGGTCGTCCCGAGTCCGCCGGAGAAGCGTACAGGCAAACGGATCGCCATTGTCGGCTCCGGTCCGGCAGGACTGGCCGCAGCCGCCCAGCTGAACAAAGCGGGTCACACGGTAACTGTCTTTGAGCGCAGTGACCGGATCGGCGGCCTTCTGATGTACGGGATTCCGACGATGAAGCTGGACAAACGTGTCGTACAGCGCCGCGTCGATCTGCTGGCTGCAGAAGGTATCGAGTTCGTGGTTAACACAGAGATTGGCAAAGACATTCCGGCACAGCAGCTGGTGGATGAATATGATGCCGTTGTACTCTGCGGCGGTGCGACCAAGGCAAGACGCTTCAACGTGGAGGGCCATGACCTCAAAGGGGTTATGTATGCCATGGATTATCTGAACGGCACGATCAAGAGCTATCTGAACTCCAATCTGGAGGATGGCAATTACGTATCCGCCGCAGGCAAGGACGTAATCGTGCTGGGCGGGGGCGACACCGGCTCCGACTGTGTAGCAACTTCCCTGCGGCATGGCTGCAATAGCATCACCCAGTTCGGCACCCATGACAAAGCGCCGCTTACGCGTGATCCGATTGCCAACCCTTGGCCCCAGTTCCCGAATGTCTACACTCTGGATTATGCCCAGCAGGAAGCCAAAGCGGTCTTCGGTGAAGACCCGCGCGAATTCTCTATCATGACGACGAAGTTCGTCGGCGATGAAGAAGGTAACCTCAAGGAGCTGCATACAGTTCAGATCCGCCGGACGGTGGACGAGACAGGACGGAAGATCTATCAGCCGGTTCCGGGAACCGAGGCTGTCTATCCGGCTCAGCTGGCGCTGATTGCGATTGGCTTCGACGGACCGGAGCAGGATATCATTGAGCAGCTTAAGCTGGATACGGACCGCCGTACCAATGTGAAGGCCCGCTATGGCAAATTCAATACGAACGTGGATAAAGTATTCGCAGCCGGCGATATGCGCCGCGGACAGAGTCTGGTGGTCTGGGCCATCAACGAGGGCCGCGAAGCAGCTCGTGAAGTGGATAAATATCTGATGGGTTCGACTGTACTTGCTTAAATCCGATATGCACGAAAAAGCCGTCTCTCAGCATTGTTGAGAGACGGCTTTTTATTAAAATTTAAGAATTTATATGTTTCACGCTATACATTATCCTTCTATTTCTCGCTGAAACGGTACCGTCCTTAAAAGGACGGCAAAGCCGTTTCCACTTGTGCGCTATGGGATTATGCTGCTATGAGAATGAATGGCCTTCACCGCTCACATAATCACTGGGATTAGTCTTCCAGCTTGAACCGTTCAATCTTAAGCTGCAGATCGCCCGCCATTCTGGACAGCTCTGTAGAGGAGGCGGAGATCTCTTCCATGGAAGCGAGCTGTTCTTCTGTAGCTGCCGTTACACTCTGGAAGGCATCTGAGGTGGAACGGGAAATACTGGAGATTTCGTGTACGGAAGCGGCAACCTCCTGCGCTCCTGCTGACATCTGCTCGGTAATAGCGGAGATGTCATGCAGCTGGCTGTTGATTTTTGCGGTCGACTGTTCAATGCTGGTGAAGGATTCCTTGGCTTCGGCGGTAACCTGAATACCCAGTTCTACATCGGCTGCAACGGTATGCCGGATCGCTTCATAGGTCTCGTCGATCAACCGGGTCATCTGCTGGAGGGTATCTTGAATATCCCCGGCGGTATTCTTCGATTGATCAGCCAGCTTCCGTACCTCAGAAGCCACGACGGCGAAGCCCCGGCCCTGCTCTCCGGCCCGGGCCGCTTCAATGCCGGCATTAAGCGACAGGAGATTCGTCTGTACGGCAATGGCCGAAATTGCACTGCTCATTGCGGAGACTTCATCGTTCAGGCCGTTCAATTGCCCGATTAGCTGCGAAGAGTGATGAGTAGAGGTCCGGATGGCATCCATTTGCTGGCTGACCTGTTCCATTTTCCGGCTGCCGCTGCGCACATCTGCTTCAGTGTCCGCGGAAGAATCGACGATGGAGGTAGCGGCTTCGGCAATCTTTTGAATACCGGAAGACATTTCCTCCATCGCGCGCGAGGTCTCTGCCATAGCCGAGGTCTGTGTCTGCGCACCCTCAGAGGAGTCCTGCACCAGTTCAGCCACGTAAGCGGTGGCTCTGGAGTTCTCTTCAGTGGTGGCATTCAATTGCTGGCTGGAGGCTGCCAATTGTCCCGAAGTGTCCGAAATATCCGAGACGATGCCGCGCAGAGAGCCTATCATCAGGTTGTAATTCTGTGCCAGCTGACCGATCTCATCCACCCGGTTCATCTCAATCTGTTCATTCAGATAGCCTTCGCTTACCCGCTGTGCAGAACGGTTCAGACTGCGGATCGGCTTCGTGATGGAGCGGACAATCAGGAACATCAGCGATAGGGCGACAATCAAGGCCACGCCCAGAACCATAAGTCCAGTATAGATAATGGGCTGTGAGGCATCCGAGAATTCTTGGGTGGGCAGGATGCCGACAATTTTGAACCCGGTATTCGGATCAGTTGTATAGTAACCCTGCATATCCATTTTCGTGTCCGGATTGGTATAATGCAGGTCCCCGCTGTCGTTAGCCAGCAGCTTCACTATATAATCTGCTACATCCTCACCTGCAGCTTTGCCGGGATAAGAGACGAATTTATGATTACGGTCCACAATGTAGAAATAGCCGGTTTCACCTGGATGGGTGGTATGGATTCTTTCACTCATTGCCTTGAGGTTGAGGCTGGTGGTGACAGCTCCTTTGCCATCCTCCAGCGAATGGGACAGGAACAGCGTATAGTTGCCGGTAGTTGCCGAGACAAAAGGATCAATGATTGTTGTGGTACCGGCATTCTGCATGGACGCCTTATACCAGTCCCGAGTACGCGGATCATAATCCTGTTTGCCGGGGTCCGGGGCCTTCATCCAGGCTCCTTGTTCGTTGCCCACCGTAAGAATCTCCAGCTCAGGATGTGCCTTCATGAACTGATCAATGAGCGTGCGTGTGCCGGGAGCCTTAACATCGACCTCGGAAGACTCAATCTGGCGGCTGAGCAAATCTACATTCCGCATAGCAGCGGATACATATTCTTGAATGGTCCCGGCGACCAGATCGACACTGGAATGTGTGGCTTTCTGCATTTTAAGCTCCAATTCCCGTTTCGCACTGGAATAGGAGAAATAACTGACCAAGAGGATCGGAATCACCAGCATTATGGTGAAAAGCATCATCATTTGCCTTTGCAGTGATCGTGATCTGAGCTTGCTGATGAAGCGGTTGACTGACTTGAACATTGGAACGGTTCCCCCTCTGGTACATGGAAATCGGCTGGTAGTATCGCTAGCCGTTTCTCTCTGAATACCTCTTATCCTATTGAATTTATCGACACATTCTTGTCATATCTGAAGATATTTGCTGCAAAATATTTAATTGCATTCACGATCTGTTCATCGCCGCCTTGACGCAGCCCGAAATATCGTATAGATTAAGTACCAACATTTATAACGTAACAGCGTTGACCAAGGACCTGGTATCTGTAAGCGCCGGAACAGCGAGGGGATTCACCGGCTGAAAGATCCCCCGAGTGCGTAAGACACCAATCCTGCCTTGGAAGCTGCAGCTTATGCTGAAGATGGGCATAATTCTGCCGGACCCGGCCGTTATCCGGATTAGAGGACCGCAGGCTTGGAGAGTCTGGAGGTTGAAACAGGGTGGTAACACGGCGCATTCGTCCCTGACGGATGCGTCTTTTTTGCGTTCTCATTATGGCAGCGAAATGTTCTATATCTGTACACACTTATCGACGAAAGAGGCTGATCTGTATGCGTCAAACCAATCTATTAGTTACTACTCTGCGCGAAGCTCCTGCCGAAGCAGAGACAAGGAGCCACCAGCTGCTGCTGCGTGCGGGATATATCCGGCAGGTGGCCGCCGGGGTATACACCTATTTGCCGCTCGGACGGCGGGTGCTGCGCAGGATAGAACAGATCGTGCGCCAGGAAATGGAGTCCGCCGGTGCGCAGGAGGTTCTTATGCCTTCCATGCAGCCAGCAGAGCTCTGGAGAGAATCGGAACGTTATGAGGTGTACGGCAAAGAGCTGATGAAGCTCCGCGACCGTCACGACCGTGAGTTCGTGCTGGGTCCGACCCATGAGGAAGTGGTTACGGCGCTAATGCGCGGAGAGATCAGCTCCTACCGGCGGCTGCCGCTGACCGTCTATCAGATCCAGACGAAGTTCCGGGATGAACGTCGTCCGCGCTCAGGACTTCTGCGGGGCAGGGAATTCCTGATGAAGGATGCCTATTCGTTTGATACGGACTGGGAAGGCTTGGATCTGGCCTATCAGGTGATGTACAGCGCTTATGAGCGGATCTTTGACCGCTGCGGCCTGAAGTACCGGGCGGTGCAGGCGAATGCCGGAGCGATTGGCGGCAAAGGCCAGAATCATGAATTCATGGCTCTGTCAGAGAGAGGCGAGGATACGGTAGCTGTGTGTTCCCTATGCGGATATGCTGCGAATCTGGAGCAGGCGGAAGTGCAGAGCGGGGCCGCGCCGCATAGACAAGATTTTGCCGGACGGCCTGCTCCAGAGCGATTCCATACCCCTGCCCAGAAGACCATTCAGCAGCTGGAGCAGGAGAGTCAGCTCAGACCGCAGGATATCATCAAGACATTAATCTACACGGGCGGAGGCAAGACATTTGCTGTGCTGGTCCGAGGCGATCATGGGGTGAATGAGCTGAAGGTCCAGAAGTACCTCAGCTGCGGTGACATTATGCTGGCTGATGCCATGCATGTACAGGAGAGCGCCGGAACCGTAAACGGTTATGTCGGTCCTGCCGGATTGTCTGTGCCTGTCTTGGTAGATGCTGCTGTTGCAGCGATGACTGAAGCAGTCACAGGCGCGGGGGATGAGGATTACCATCTGCGTGGAGTGGTGCCCGGCCGGGACTTTCCGCTGACGCAGGTGGGGGATTTCCGTAATGCGGTCACTGGCGACAGCTGTCCGCAGTGCGGGGAAGGGGAGCTGGATTTCCATCAGGGCATCGAGGTAGGGCATGTCTTCAAGCTGGGGACGGTCTACAGCGAGAAGCTGGGGGCAGATTATCTGGATGCAGACGGCCGCAGCCAGCCAATGGTAATGGGCTGCTACGGCATAGGAATCTCCCGCTTGCTGGCCGCAGTGGCTGAGCAGAACAACGATGACCAAGGGCTGGTTTGGCCGCAGAGCCTGGCTCCATATACGGTTCATATTCTGCTGATGTCTATCAAAGATACAGCACAGCGTGAGCTGGCCGAAGCCCTGTATGCACGGCTGACCGCCTTGGGCATCGATACCCTGCTGGACGACCGCGATGAGCGGGCCGGGGTCAAATTCAAGGATGCCGGACTAATCGGTATACCGTTTGCGCTGGTTGTCGGCAAGCTGGCCGCAGAGCACAGGGTTGAATACATGGACCGCAGAACGGGTAACAAGGAAGTAATTGATATGGGTGAGGCCGTGCTGCGCGTAAGCAGTCTGAAGTCCGCACCGGATACTGCTTTTGCTTGAATTGAAGCTCTGGTAAAATAGGGGAAAAGCCACATGAATCCGCTACCTTGGAGAGGAGGGGGAAAGAATGTTTGGACGCTTGAGACGCCGGCTTGACAATGCCAGACAGATGCAGAAAATGCGTAACGAGCATCCCGAAGAGATCCGCCGCCTATTGGAAGAGCGGGCCAAGGAACAGCAAGTCCCGGTAGAACCGGCACCCGCAAAGTCCGGGCCGTGGATTATCTTCTTCCGGTGTATTCTGTATATTCTGTCCGTGCTAATTGTGCTGATTACCTTCATTGGGGGTCCGCAAAGCAATGCGCCTGTCTTCACCATACTTTCCTTTGGTCTGCTGCTGGCCGTTCTGTATCTGATAGCGGGGCTTGCCCAGCCTGCAATTGTATTTTTCCGCAGGCACTGGTCCAGGGGAGATGTGCTTGAGCTGTTCAGCCTGATCGTCGGGACGCTGCTCATTCTGATGGCTATCTTCCGCCCATAGGTCACAGGCTTTAATCATGTGAAGCGGATTTTGGGGTCCGGGAATGGTATAATAGACTACTGGACAACTTTTGTAATGAACCGAGGGTAAGGAGCGATTATTGTTGAAGACACTCATTATTGCGGAGAAACCGGACATGGGGCGGAATATCGCCGCCGCAATAGAACCGAAGGCCAAAAACTACCGTTCCTATCTGGAAGGGGAGCAGTACATCATCACCTGGGCAATTGGGCATCTGATTGGCCTGGCAGAGCCTGAAGCCTACGACAATAAATATAAAAAATGGAACATTAATGATCTGCCGATCATCCCCGAGGAGTTCAAGCTGCTGCCCAATGCACGCACCATGGATCAGCTGAAGGTGATCGGGGAGCTGGCGAAGCGCAGCGATCTGCTGGTGAACTCCTGCGATGCCGGGCGTGAGGGTCAGCATATTTTCTCGCTGATTCAGCGTTACCTGGAGCTGAACCAGCCGGTGAAGCGGCTGTGGATCTCAGATCTGACACCGGAGACGATCCGCAAGGGCTTCCAGGAGCTGAAGGACGGGTCGGAATACGAGAATCTGACCAAAGCGGCCCGGGCACGCAGCGAGGCGGACTGGCTGATCGGGATGAACGGCTCGCGCGCTTTTACCACCAAGCATAATGTGCTGCTCTCAGTAGGCCGGGTACAGACCCCGGTGCTTGCGCTGATCTATGACCGTCAGAAGACCATCGAGGCCTTCTCCTCGCTGAAGTTCTTTGAGGTGGAAGGGCATTTCACCCAGAATGAGCTGACGTATAAGGGAATGTGGCAGGGTGACCGGTTAACGGATGGTGCGAAGGCAGAGGCGCTTGCGGGCAAGGTCAAAGGCAAGCCCGCCCGGATTGTTCTCTATGAGGTCAAAGAGACCAAGGAATATCCGAACAAGCTGTACGATCTGACGCTGCTGCAGCGTGAGGCGAACGGGAAATACGCCTTCTCCGCCAAAAAAACACTGGATATCGCCCAGGCGCTATATGAGAAGCACAAGGTAATCTCATACCCGCGTACCAACTCCAACTATGTTACGGAGCAGAATATTCCTGAAATGCACAAGACGTTGTCGGCCCTTCAGGGCACGCAGTACGACGATTGGGTGAAGGGTGCGAACCGTAACCTGGTCCATAAAGGCAACAAATTTATCTGTAATCCGTCCAAGGTGGAGGATCACCATGCGATTCTGCCTACGAATCGTAAGGCGAACGGGCTGAGTGCGGATGAGGCCAAGCTCTATGATCTGATTGTCCGCCGCTTTCTCTCCCAGTTCTATCCGGCAGCGGAATATAAGGTGCATACGGTGATGACCGAAGTGGAAGCCGAGAAGTTCAAGACGACGGTCAAGGAGCTGCTCAGCCTCGGCTGGAAGGTGATTTATGCAGACCAGAAGAAGGACAAATCCAAACCGGCCAAGGGTAAAGGCAAGGAGGATGAGGAGGAAGAGGAGCTTGAGGTGAACGAGCCGTTCTCGGTCAACGCGGACGGTGAAGTGCTCTGCAGCGATGCCATTGTGAAGGAGAAGGATACCCAGCCTCCGAAGCATTACACGGAAGGAACCTTGCTGAAGGCCATGGAGAGTGCAGGCAAGCAGATTGAGGATGAAGAGCTGCGCGATGCCATGAAGGACTCGGGGCTGGGCACTCCGGCGACCCGGGCAGCTACGATTGAACGGCTGAAGAATGTCGGCTATGTGGAGATGCAGGGGAAAAAGATCGCCATCACCCAAAAGGGGCGGACGGCGGTTGAGCTGATCCGCGGGGCAGGCGTGGAGCTGCTGACCTCCCCGGAAATGACCGGACAGTGGGAGCGCCGGCTCAATGAAATTGCCCGCGGCACCGCAGCGGACGGGCAATTCATGGAGAACGTCAAGCGCTTCGCTTCGATGATTGTGGACAAGGTACGCGTGCAGTCGCGCGCCGCCAAGACCTCCTTCGAAGGCGAGACGCCTTCGCTGAACAGCGGCGGCAAGGGCCGCAGCTCCGCTGCTGCGCCGCGCAAGGCCGCCGAATCCAAACCGGCCGGGGGCACGCCCGCAGCGGCAAAATCGCGGCGCGCGGCACCTGCGGCTGCCGGGAAGAGCGGGGATACCGGGCCGAAGGTCATCGGCAGCTGCCCGCGTCCCGGCTGCGGCGGCATGATCTTCATGGGCCGCAAGGGCTACGGCTGCTCTCATTATAAGGAGGGCTGCGGCTTCGTGATCTGGAAGGAGAATCACGGGCGCACGCTTACCGACACTCAGGTGAAGGCCCTGATTGAGAAGGGCCGAACCGGGAAGCTGAAGCTGACCGGCGAGGACGGCCAGCCGCTTGAAGGCAAGCTGGTGCTGCAGAATATGGATACGGGCCAGCTGGCTGTGGAATAATTCATTACCTGTTGATCATTCATTAACTGAAGAGCGCCCCGGCCAGATCTCCCGGCCGGGGCGCTCTTTTAATAGGAAATTAAGTGTTTTGGGGTTAAGTTACTTAGCTTCACTTAAGGCTGCTTCAATGGCGGCACTTAAGCCTTCATAGGAGGAATCCGGCAGCAGGACGCCGTTCACCATGAACTTTGGTGTGCCGTTGACGCCGTAGGCTCCGGCGATTTTGAAGTCCTCTTTGACATCGTACATATACGTATGGTTCTTCAGATCCTGCTCGAACCGCTCCTGGTCAATTCCTGTAATATTATCCTTCACGAACTTACTGATGAACTTCTGGGTTGCCCAGATCTTGCTCTCGTCACCCTGGTTCTCGTAGAGCTTGTGGAGATACTCCCAGAACTTCTCGTTATTCTGCTGATAGATAGCTTCCCCGGCACTGGCGGCCAGATAAGAATCCCGGTCAATGAAGGCGAAGTTCATGAAGTAGAACTGGACCTTTCCGCTGTCAACGTAGTCCTTGATGAACGTATCGAGGTAGGTGGCGGTCCAATTTTTGCAGGCAGGGCATTTGAAATCGGCGAATTCGATCACCTTCACCTTGGCGTCTTCGCTGCCCAAATGCGGCTGCTTCTCGTATTTCAGCCCGTCTACGACAATTTTGCCTTTCACATCGGTGTAGTTGGGGAGATTATCGAGCGCCTCTGTGCCGGAAGATTTGCCCTGTGTAAGGAAGAAGGCAAGAAGGGCAATCAGCAGCACGGCAATCACTGCAAGCAGCATAGGGAGCAGACGCCCGTGATTCGGGGTGTTCCTGGAACGGTTAGCTTTGTTATTCATGGCCAGCCTCCTGAGCGGTGTGAAAATCTACTCAGATAGTATAAACATACCGGCGGCAGGCTGCCTATGCCATTTGTAACAATTGCCTGCTTCAGATGATGCTGGTCAATCAGCCGTGATGCTCCCGCAGCGCAGCGGTGCGGATCACCGGAGGCACCTCGTGAATGGCAGAGATGGTCAGGACGGACTGCTGCATCTCCCGTTCCAGCTCAATCAGATTGTAGAGCCACTCATTCGGCTGCTTCAGATAGATGCTGTTGATCCCGGCAGTCAGCGCGGGCAATACATCCGTACGCAGGGAGTTGCCGATCATCCAGGTGATTTTGCGGTCGAACGGGTAGGTGGTCAGGATATTCTCAAGCGCCTCCACATTCTTGTGCTGGCGGATATAGATGCGGTCATCGAAATAGGCGTCCAGCTTCATTTGGGCGATTTTGCGCTGCTGGATGGTGTCGTCGCCGCCGGTATAGAGATAGAGCGAATGGCCCTCCTGCTTGAGGGTATCCAGCGTCTCCACCATGCCGGGATAAGCTTCCACCTCCTGGTCATACACGCTCATCCCCAGCTTCATCAGCTGCCGTTCCTCGAACGCATCGGGCTTGCGGTTATATTTGCTGCAGAAATAACGGTAGGTGGCAATCAGCGATTTCGGGAAATTGTCGCTGGCCAGGCCGCTTGTGCTAACGGTCTCGACATCAATCTCTAGCTGCTTAGTGCGCAATTCGCCGATGGTAGGCTGATAATCGCTGAACCAGTCTGACATCAGCTCGAAATACTGTCCAAGAATGAGGTCAAAATACTTATTGCAATGCACCAGGGTATCGTCGAGATCAAAGATCACTTGTTGGGTCAAATACTTCATGAGGTTCACTCCTAAGTTGGTGTGTTAGATACGGATGTAAGACTCCAGAAACATCTGGAGCTCCGAGGCCCCGTCAGGGCGTATGCTATAGCGTTCGGTGCCTTCACCGCGCAGATGGACCCGCAGCAGCCCTGCGACCCGCAGACTAAGCAGATGATGCATCAGCATCTCCCGGGACAGGTTCAGCTCGGACTGCATCTCCCACAGTGTCTTCGGTTCATTTGCCACGAATCGCAGCAGTCTCAGCCGGGTAGGGTCAGAGAGAGCCTGTGTTAAACGAAGCAGCACCGTAGGCGGCTCCTCTTCATTATCGGAAGGGACATCTACCGGATATTGCACCAGCATCAGGTTCTTGAAGAAGCAATACGTGTTGATCGGCCGGTTATGCACGGTAGGCAGCAGCACGATCGTCTCCAGCCCGGGAATATCCTCAATGACAATTCCGCCGGAAGCATATTCGATCAGCGGGACCATGTCCATTTTGCTCTCCAGCATTTTTTTCTCGGAGGCGTCTTCAATCAGAAGCGGCAGCAGGGTATGCTCCACATGGCGGAAATAATGCTCATACCATATCCGCAAAAGTGGCGTATACCCGTTCTTGATCCGTGCGCATTCCTCAGCCGTGAAGTTATGGAAGAACGGCTCGGTCCGCCGGAGGCAATCCTCCAGTGAAGAGTTCTCCAGCGCAGCCAGGAACTGCAGCACCTTGGAAGCCTCGCCCCGGCTGTAGGCCCAGGCATAGAGTACATCATAATCTTCGAACGGCCATTCGGCGGCCTGCTTCAGTGCAGCCAGCTGAGCGGGGGTGAAGCGGCCGTCCACATCCCGGATCCAGTCGGTGCCGATGTCCAGGTTAGAAGTCCATTTCTTGGTTACATATAGCATGAAACTGTCCAGCAGTTCGTATACGGGGGAAACATCAATGTTAAGTTCATACTTCATTTAAGCCGGATCACCTCCAGAAAATCAGTCACTTCTATATATTATCTCTTGTTTTGAAGAGGGTTGTCTACTATAATGTTCGGTGTTTGCCGCATGGACATCAGGTTCCGCACATCAATGAATTACATAGGAGGATTTATTTGTGTCAGATTCCACACCGATGCCGCATGGTCAGAGCGGTAGAATGAATTATTCGATTTTGATTGCTGTGATTATTCTGGCAGGGCTTAGCCAGGGGATGCTGCTGCCGGTCTTATCCATTCTGCTGGAGCAGGAGGGCGTATCGTCCTCATTGAACGGACTTAACGCAGCTGCGCTGTATGTAGGCTCATTTGCCATGACCCTGATTGCGGAACGGGTGCTTGGCGCCATCGGCTTCAAAAAGCTGATCGCCGCGGGTCTCGCGCTCGTGCTGGTATCACTGCTGCTGTTCCCGCTCCTTACCGGCGTGAAGATCTGGTTCGTGCTCCGCGTGCTAGTCGGGATCGGCGATTCGGCGGTTAACTACGCCGCGCAGCTCTGGGTGCTGCTCATGACGCCGGCAGAGCACCGTGGACGGAACCTGTCGCTATACGGGATGTCCTACGGCCTGGGCTTCAGCCTCGGACCGCTGGGTATCAGCCTGCTGCGGTTCGGACAGTCCGCACCGTTCCTGATTACAGCCCTGCTGTTCGTAATTGTGCTGCTGATTGTCGGTTTCAAGCTGCCTGACTCACGGCCGGAAGCTATGGATCACAGCGAAGGCCAGGCAAGCAGGTTTGGCCGGAGCTACCGGCTTGCTTGGTATGCGCTGATTCCGGCGCTGCTATACGGCTATATGGAAGCCAGCCTGAACAGCAGCTTCCCGGTATACGGGCTGCGCACCGGATTCAGTACAGACCAGATTGCCGCCCTGCTGCCTTTTGCAGGCATCGGGGGCCTGCTGCTCCAGCTGCCGCTCGGCATATGGAGCGACCGCTTTGGCCGCAAGGCCATTCTGATTGCTGCGGGGACAGGAGGAGGCCTGGCCTTCACGCTGCTTCCGTTTACCGGTGACCATTTCCTGCTCACCCTGCTGGTGCTGATGGTGGCCGGGGGACTTGTCGGCTCTTTTTTCTCGCTGGGGTTAAGCTATGCCGCCGATATCCTGCCGCGCAAGCTGCTTCCCGCTGCCAATGTAGTCGCTTCCTTCCATTATAGTCTGGGAAGTATAGCGGGTCCGGGCATCGGCGGGCTGCTGCTGCAATTCGGCTGGGGCGGCAGTGTGTTTGCCGTGATGGGCGGGCTGTATATTGTATTTGGGCTGGCAGGGTTATTGTTCTCGCCACGGAAGACGATATGAGGTAGAATAAGAACGAATGCTCGCATGGAATTTGATCCCGCTTTCAGAGTACACTATAGAGTAGAGTCGAAGACAGGAGAGGCTGACCTATGATTACAGTTGAACATTTGGCCAAAGCGGTCGGGGAAGATAAAACACCGGTGCTTCAGGATATCGGATTTCAATTAGAACCGGGAGAATTTGTAGCGCTGCTGGGAGCCAGCGGCAGCGGGAAATCAACACTGCTGCGCTGCCTTGCCCTGCGTGAGAAGTGGGACAGAGGGAATTTCAGGGTAGATGGGCAGGATATTATGAAGAGCCCCTTCGCCGGCAAACGTAAGATCCGCCGGGAATGGGCCTATCTGGAGCAGAATGCGGAGCTGAATCCGAACCGCACTGCACTCAAGAATGTGCTGATTGGACAAGCCTCCCAGACGCCGCTGTGGCGGATGGCTACAGGCATGGTCCGCTCAGATGATTATATGGGGGCGATGGACCAGCTTGATCTGCTAGGATTGCTTGACAAGGCCAAGCTGAAGTCCGGCCAGCTCAGCGGCGGTGAACGTCAGCGTGTAGCCATTGCCCGGGCACTGGTCCACGGCGCCAAGGTCATCCTGGCGGATGAGCCGGTTACGGGCCTTGACCCCAAGACTGCGGAGAATGTTCTGGAGACCCTCCGCAATCTGTGCAAGGAGACAGGACTTACCGTGCTTACGGTGCTGCCGATTGAGCTGGCCGAGCGTTACGCCAGCCGTCTGTGGGTGCTGGAGGACGGAAGAATTAAGCATGATGTCAAAGGACGCCGGCTGACCTCACAGGAGCGGCTGCATCTGTGAAGTAAGGCAAGGCGTTCAGTAAGGAGAGCGTAAATGAAGTTGAATATGCGTATGCGTGTTCTTGGAGGACTTGCCGCAGCCGCCCTGTCGCTGTTTACCCTGCCCGGCTGCACCTTCATCAGCGATCCGGTATCCCAGATGAGGGTGCCCCAGCTGCCTGCGGACAAGGCTTCGCTGATGGCAGCCATCAATTCTTCCTTGAAGGCGCTGGATGGCACCTTGATCCGTCCGGCCAATGATGATAATAGCTCCATCTTTACAGAGGACCTGGACCGGGATGGCGTGATGGAGACGCTTGTGTTCTACCAGACGAAGAATGAAGCCGTGGTTAATCACGGGATGATTCTGGAGAAGCAGGGGGAATCCTGGGTCAAGAAGCTTACGTTCGATGGTATTGGCAACACCCTTGATTCTGTAGATCTTCAGGATGTATCAGGTGACGGTAAGCTCAACATTATTGCCGGTTATTCCCGCACGGAAGATAAGGGTGTGAAGGGCATGGTTGTCTACAGTTATTCCGGGGGAGTGCTGGAAGAGATTCTAACCAAGCCATATACCAAATATATCATCGATGATCTGAACGAGGATGGAATCGTGGATATTACCGTGGTGTACTTCAAGCGTAATGAATTCGCTACAATAACTACCTATCAGTATAATGACGGCTTCAAGGTGCTGGATGAACTCGACGATCTGGACCCCTATTTCAATAGTTATTACAATATTGTCTCAGGAAAAGTAGCTGCAAATAAAGAAGGTATTGTTCTGGATTCTGCTGTGGATGCGCGTTCTGCTTATACAACCTTAGTTGTAATGGAGAATAACAAGCTGCGTGTCGCTATTCCAGGGGATAGCCACACCTTCAAGGACCGCAGAATTGTCAGCGAGGATATTGATTCGGATGGAATTATAGAGATAGGGTTGCTGGTTCCCCCCAAGGGCTGGGAGTATTTCGATCCTGAGGCCATTCCTTATTTCAATTCTTATTACAAATGGGACGGGAAAGACGGCCTGACCTTCAGTACCCAGCTCTACAATGATCCGCTGGACCGGTTCACCATTAACTTTGCCCCCGAATGGCAGGAGCGGGTGACGGTGGACACGAAGTCGGTTCAGAACAAATCGCTCAAATTCATCATGACGGATACCGGAGAGACGGTCGCTGAAGTGAAATTCTTCTCGCCTGCGGAATGGGACAATGTGAAGAACACCGGCTGGAAGCTGCTCGGACGCGATCTGGATAAGATGATTGGATACCGGGGAGAACTGGAACAGAGTACAATCGGAGGAGAGGACGGACGAATCAAATCCTCTATTGAAAGGAAGGGAATCGATGAGTAAAGTACTGATATTGGAGGATGAAGAGTCCATCCGCAGTTTTATTGTTATTAACCTGAAGCGCAACGGCTTTGAGGTGCTGGAGGCGGCAGACGGTAACGAGGCGCTGCACAAGCTGACCACTATACATGATATTGATATCGCCTTGCTGGATGTGATGGTACCCGGCATCGACGGCTTTGAGGTATGCAGACGCATCCGGGAGACCAATGAACGGCTGGGGATTATTTTCTTGACAGCCAAGGTACAGGAGCAGGACAAGGTCTATGCGCTGTCCGTAGGGGCAGATGACCATGTCAGTAAGCCGTTCAGTCCCACTGAGCTGATCGCACGTATCCAGTCGCTGCTGCGCCGGGTCAATGTTCACCGCGAGCAGTCAGCCAAGGTATCGTTCCAGTCGGGTCCGTTCACCCTGGATCTGATCTCCAAGCAGTTCAAGCGGAGCGGAGAAGCCATTGAGCTTACTCCCACAGAGTTCTCGCTGGTGCAGTTCTTCCTGGAGAAGGAGAATACACCGCTCAGCCGTGACTCCTTGCTTGATCATGTCTGGGGCAAAGAATATATGGGCGACCCCAAGATCGTTGACGTCAATATCCGCCGCTTGCGCCAAAAAATCGAGAATAATCCATCGGAGCCTGAATACCTGCAGACGGTGTGGGGACACGGCTATAAATGGAAAGGCCAGGTACAATGATTAAGAAGGGGATGCGCAGACAGATCGTACTGCACTATATTCTTGTAGTCTTTGTAGCGCTTCTCCTGGTCGAGACGATCTTCCTTCTGTCGATTCGCACCTATTATTACAACAGTATCTACAGTAAAATCACCACGCATATCAGTGTGGCCGAGACATTGGTGAAATATGAATTTTCGGGAGACAGTTCACAGGCCCAGCTGCAGAAGCTGCTTAGATTATTCAATGTGGAGTTTACCGAGCTGGAGGTCCTGACGCTTAAAGGGGATATTATTACCAGCTCAACCGGGTTCCAGCCGGACCGGACGATTACCACCAGTGATGTTCCCGAGGCGGTAGGCGGCAGTATCGGACGTTGGGTG
The DNA here is from genome assembly GCF_038006765.1 of Paenibacillus sp. FSL H7-0756. NCBI lineage: Bacteria > Bacillati > Bacillota > Bacilli > Caryophanales > Paenibacillaceae > Paenibacillus > Paenibacillus sp. FSL H7-0756. The sequence continues at coordinate 393,344 of NZ_JBBOVT010000002.1, forward strand.
GGCCGCCAGGCAGGTACCAATGAGAATGTCATGGCAGTATCCAAAATGGTGCAGATCACCGCTCATGACACTTATGTCCTGCGCTATCTGACATCGCTGGAAGGCGTGAACAGTAATCTGCTTAACCTTACTTTGCTCTCTATTGGCATCGGTGTGGCAGTCCTCACCATCGTACTGCTGCTCAGCTTCGGGCTCGCCAATTCGATTGTGCGTCCGCTGAATAATATTACGGCAGTGTCGGTGCAGATGGCGAAGGGCAAGTTCACGACCCGGATCAAAGGCGATTACCGGTACGAGATCGGGGAACTCGCTTCAACGCTCAACTATATGGCGGACGAGATTGTCCGCAGCAACCAGATCAAGGATGACTTCATCTCCTCGATCTCTCATGAGCTGCGCACTCCGCTGACCAGCATCAAGGGCTGGAGCGAGACGCTGGTCTCCGGGGGCTATGACCCTGAAGAGACCAAGCTTGGGGTCGGAATTATCTCCAGGGAGAGTGACCGGCTGATCGGGCTGGTGGAAGAAATCCTCGACTTCTCGAAGCTGCAACAGAACGAAATGAAGCTGTCGATGGGACAAGTGGATATTAAGGTTCTGCTGCAGGAGACGCTGCTCAATATCTGGGCCAAGGCTGAGAAGAAACGGATTCATCTGCTGCTGGAATGCGAGGAGACGATCTTCATCAAGGGGGATGCCAACCGCCTCAAGCAGGTCTTCCTCAATCTGGTGGATAATGCGGTGAAGTTCTCGCCGGAGGATTCCAGTATCGTGCTGTCGGCGGAGCGTCTATCCGGTACCGAGATGGCTGTCACTGTTCGTGACAGCGGTATTGGCATCAGCGAAGCGCATCTGTCAAGAGTGCGGGACCGCTTCTTCCAGGTCGATGCCCTTAACGGGGGGACGGGCCTGGGGCTGGCGATCTCCCAGCAGATTGTGGAGCTTCATAACGGCAAGCTGGAAATGGACAGCGAGCTGGGCAAGGGTACTCAGGTTACCGTCATTCTGCCGCTGGATGATTGCCAGCAGGGGAATGCCCGCGTGAGTAATTCGCCAACAACTTGATAAGCAAGCCAAGTGGAAAGATATATACAAAAGGGATACAGCTATCATCCGGGCGGACCGGAGCTGTATCCCTTTGTATGTAGCAGCCCTTAGGGCTGAACTTTTGTTTATGAAGGCATTCCTTCGGCGCGCAGACGGCCGGCCGTCTCATAGACCTCCTGAAGCAGGCGGGCAGGCTGGGTACGGACCAGCGGCTTGGCTGCTACAATCTCATGCGGGCCTACAACAACGATATTGTCTGCAGTGCCTTTGATGACAACACCGTCCTTGATCACAGCACCTTCACCGATGATGGCATGTTCAATGAGAACACCGCGCCCAATCCGGGCACCCGGCATCACCACGCTCTGCTTGATTCTGCTCTGCTTGCCGATCTCCACACCGCCGAAGATGACTGAGCGCTGCGGGTTGCCTTCGAGCTGGCAGGTTTCATGAATCAGGCAATCTGCTGAAGCAGCTTGAGCGCGGGGTCTGATCGCAGCCAGCTTGGTGCGTTGTGCCCGGCTGTACATCGGCCAGCGTGAGTTATCCAGCTGGAATCCATCTTTTTGCAGAAGATCCATATGAGCTTCCCATAGGCTGCCAACGGTACCCACATCCCGCCAGTAGCCTTCGAAGCGGTAAGCGAACAGTTCATCGCTCGCATCCAGCATGGCCGGAATAACATCCTTGCCGAAGTCATGACCGGACTCCGCATTCGCGGCATCCCGCAGTAAATAAGCCTTCAAGTACGACCACTCAAACAGATAAATACCCATGGAAGCCAGATTGCTCTTCGGAGCCTTCGGTTTCTCGGCAAATTCGGAGATCTTCAAATCTTCATCCACGTTCATCACGCCGAAGCGGCTTGCTTCATCCCAAGGGACCTCCATGACCGAAATGGTGGCTTTTGCGGACTTGGCAATGTGATAATCGAGCATTTTGCGGTAGTCCATGTGGTAGATATGGTCTCCCGACAGGATAAGTACATGCTCCGGGTTCTGACTGTCTATATATTCAATATTCTTATAAATAGCATCGGCGGTGCCTGTATAGCTCTCTCTGCCTTCAATACCTGAAGGGAGTAGCCGTACACCCCGGTCACTGCGGCTGTGCAGCCCCCAGGGCTCGCCTTCACCGATATGCTGATGTAAGGATTCTGCTTCGTACTGAGTCAATACTCCGATAGTATCAATCTTGGAATTCACACAGTTGCTGAGGGGAAAATCAATAATCCGGTACTGTCCGCCGAAAGGGACTGCAGGCTTAGCCATGCTGGAAGTCAAAGGGGCCAATCTGCGGCCTTCCCCGCCTGCCAGGAGCATGGCGATACAATCTTTTTTACTCATTTGTTATCCCTCCCATTTTTTTGTCAATGCTTGTAATATACACGCAAGCTGGGCGCTTGAAACGGCATAGGTGAATTATATTGCTGTGAATCAAGAAAAATTACATAAACATTTTCTTTATTCAGAAATCGCCGGATTCACTCTCAAAATCATTTTCAAATGCTGCATATTCGGGTAATGTAAAAGGTGCATCCTATATACAAAGGTGGTGATGATTTGGCCGATTTACCAAAGACAGAGAACCTCCCGTCCGCTGAAGATATTTATCTGTTCCATGAGGGCACGAATTATCGCAGCTATACGATGCTTGGCGCGCACATTGCCGTCCAGGAAGGGCAGGCCGGCGTTCGCTTTACCGTGTGGGCTCCTCATGCGGCATATGTAGGACTGGCGGGAGATCATAACAGCTGGGATGGAACATCCGATCTTGATACGTTATATAAGATACCCGATTCAGGATTTTGGAGTCGTTTTTTCCCGGGAATGGAGCCGGGAACTTTTTACAAATACAGGATTACAGGAGCAGATGGTACAAGCTTCCTCAAAGCAGACCCTTATGCCTTCCACGCTGAAGTGCGTCCGGCTACAGCATCCGTTGTGGCGGATCTGGACGGCTACAAATGGGGGGATGCCGCATGGCGGCGGAAGAGTAAAGGTCCATATCAGGCACCCATGAACATTTATGAAATGCATTTAGGCACCTGGCGGCAAAAGGAAGACGGCGAACTCTATACTTATCGGGAGATCAGCAGCCTGCTGATTCCTTACCTGAGTGAAATGAGCTATACCCATGTGGAGTTCATGCCGCTGGCTGAACATCCTTATGATCTGTCCTGGGGCTACCAGGGAACCGGTTATTTTGCCGCTACCAGCCGTTTCGGAGAGCCGCAGGATCTGATGTACCTGATCGATCAGCTGCATCAGGCAGGCATCGGGGTCATTCTGGACTGGGTACCGGCCCATTTTGCCAAGGATGCCCATGGTTTGCGCTTGTTCGACGGTTCGCCGCTGTATGAGTATGCCGATCCGATGCTGGCGGAGAAGCCGGGCTGGGGCACCCTGTCCTTTGACTTTAGCAAGCCTGAAATCTCATCGTTCCTAATTTCAAATGCATTGTTCTGGTTCGAGAAGTATCATATTGACGGCATGCGCGTGGACGCGGTTACAAGTATGCTGCGGCTTGATTTCGAGAAGGAACACCATCAGTACCGGACGAATGAGCATGGCGGCCTGGAGAATCTGGAAGCCATCCGCTTCATTCAGCAGCTCAACCAGACGATTTTCCAGTATTATCCGAAGGCGCTCATGATGGCGGAAGAATCCAGTGCCTGGCCGGGCGTTACCTCACCGGTGCATGAAGGCGGCCTTGGCTTCAACTACAAATGGAATATGGGCTGGATGAATGACACCTTGGGCTACATAGAACGGGATTTCGGAGCACGCCCGTATCATCATAATTTGTTGACCTTCCCGATATGCTATGCGTATGCCGAGAACTATACACTGCCGCTGTCACATGACGAGGTGGTGCATGGCAAGAAGTCGCTGCTGGACAAAATGCCGGGGTCCTATGAGCAGAAATTCGCCGGCCTGCGCCAGCTTCTCGGATATCAGATCAGCCACCCGGGCAAGAAGCTGCTGTTCATGGGCGGAGAGTTCGGGCAATTCATTGAATGGAAGGATCAGGAGCAGCTCGACTGGCTGCTGCTGGATTATGAGAGCCACCGGCGGATGCAGGCCTATACGGCTGCGCTGAATAAGCTGTACCTTGCCGAAAAAGCGCTGTGGGAGCTCGATCATGACATGACTGGCTATCAGTGGATTGACGCTGATGACAGCGGGCAGAGTGTCGTATCCTATATCCGCAGAGGCAAGCGTCCGGTGGACACGCTGCTGATAATCATCAACTTCCAGCCGGCCGAGCGCCGCCATTACCGTATTGGCGTGCCGCGTCCCGGAGTATATGAAGAGTTATTTAGCTCGGAGAGCAACGAATACGGCGGATCGGGCTTCCATAATGAGCCGCAGAAGAGCACCAAGACCGAGTGGCATAATCAGGTGAACAGTATAGAGCTGACCCTGCCTCCGCTGAGCTTCTTGGTGCTTAAGAAGTCAGGCCGCAAGACCGTTTAAGGGCAGGAATTGTCCGAAGAAGCCACTATATAAGGGGGAGATGGAATGAAAGTATTATTTGCCGCAGCGGAAGCCCATCCATTTATCAAAACAGGCGGGCTGGCCGATGTCATCGGCGCTTTGCCCAAGGCCCTCAAGGCGGCCGGCGTCGATGTGCGGGTGATTTTGCCCAAATACAAAGGAATTCCTGAGAAGTATTCCGCACAGATGGAGCATGTCGCTACGCTGGAGGTCCCGATTGGCTGGCGCAATCAGTATTGCGGGATCGAACGGGTGGTGTTTGAAGGGATTCCCGTCTATTTCATCGACAATGAGTATTACTTCGGCCGTGACGGAATTTATGGCTATATGGATGACGGCGAGCGGTTCGCGTACTTCAACCGGGCGGTGCTGGAATGCCTGCCGGCGATTAGCTTCCAGCCGGATGTGATCCATTGCCATGACTGGCATGCTGCGGTTGTTCCGTTGCTGCTGCAGGCGCACTACCGGCATAATCCGTTCTACAGTGAGATGCGTACGGTATTCACCATACATAATCTCCTGTATCAGGGAGTCTTTCCGTATACGGTGCTGGGTGAGCTGCTGGGTCTGGATGACAGCTATTTCCTGGGCGTGGAGTATTACGGGAATGTGAATTATATGAAGGGCGGGATTGTCTACAGTGATCATGTCACTACCGTTAGCCCGACCTATGCCGATGAGATTCGGACCCCGTATTACGGCTATGGTCTCGACGGCCTCCTGACTTCGCGTTCTGACGCGCTGAGCGGCATTGTTAACGGAATTGATACCAAGAGCTATAATCCGTCCAGTGACACGGCAATCTTCACCAAGTACCGCTCCAACCTGGCCAAGAAGGCCGAGAATAAGCTGGGACTACAGCAGGAGCTTGGATTGCCGGTCGCTCCTTACATTCCTATGGTAGCTATGGTTACGCGTTTGGTGGATTCCAAAGGACTCGATCTGCTGACCCGTGTGCTGGATGAGCTGCTGTACTATGATGACATTCAGTTCGTGCTGCTGGGGACGGGGGATGAAGTCTACGAACGCTGGTTCCGTGAGGCGCAGTGGCGTTATCCGACCAAGCTGTCCTCGCAGATTACCTTCAGTGATGCCTTGTCGCGCAAAATCTACGCCGCCAGCGACATCTTCCTGATGCCGTCCAAATTCGAGCCTTGCGGCATCAGCCAGCTCCTCGCACTGCGTTACGGCAGCATTCCGGTGGTCCGTGAGACAGGCGGGCTGAATGATACCGTGCAGGCGTACAACGAATACACCGGAGAGGGCAACGGCTTCACCTTCAAAGATTACAACGCCCATGATATGATGCACACGCTCCGCCGCGCCGTATCGTTCTACCACAAGCCCGAGCACTGGAAAAAAGTAGCCAAAAACGCATTCTCCGGCGACTACAGCTGGAACGTATCCGCACAGCAGTATATTGATATTTATAACAACATTACGGCCGCTCCAGCGGAATAGGAAATAGCAGGATCAGGATGGAAAAGGCACCCCTCAGTTCATCATGAACTAAGGGATGCCTTTTTCTGTTGCACTTGATTCCCCGGATTCGAGGAACCATAATTACCAGGGGGATTTGTGCCGATTAGCTGGAGGGAATAGGTGTATTTCAGGCACTTGTTAACGGAAGGAAAAACACATCCTCAGCAGCAAATGGAAAAATGGCACTTAATTAGCCCAAACTTCCTCATATTAAGGGATTCAGCGAAAAGAGATGACGTTTATCCAACTAATTGCCTCTAACCATGAAAATTGGCTAAATTAAGATGCGTTTTTCCAACTAAACAAGTAGCATTAAAGAAATAAGAAAATTCAAGTCAGGTATAAGGATAAGAATGGGGGATTTTGGATTGGAATTCTTTTAGACTCACGATCTGGTTCCCGGGATTAAATTCGATTAAGGAGACTCCGTCAAACGCATCGGTCACATCATCATACACACACTTAAAGTACCATTCCACCACAGTCATATGGCCCTGATGGATGAATTGCTTGATCGTCCAGTTGAGTACCGTACCACGCGTATTCCAGTCCTCGAACCACAACATCAGGGTGTCAAATCCCCGATACTGAGGGCCGTAGCTTTCGGTGTATACAATGTTGGGATCGAAGATGGTACTTAATATAGAGTTTTCCTTATTAATCCATGAATCGAAATATTGTCTAATCCGCTGCTCACGTTCAATCATTTGATTCCACCTCCACAATATGCCGGAACAGAATCCGGTACTCGTACGGCTCAAGCGCCACGTTCATCATCCCGCGTTCTGGAACGACCGCCTCACCCGTAAGTGCATCCAGCCAGTCACTGGTCTCCATCGGGTGACTGAGCGTGCGGGGCTGCGGTGAATTGTTCATCCAGACCGTGAAGTGGATCAGCTCATCGGCGCGCTCATAGACGATGCACGGGTCGTGCTCGCAGGCCTGAAGAATCCGGAAGCGGCCTTCGCGGAGGGCTTTATGCTCCTTGCGCAAACTAATCATCATCCGGTAAAAGTCATACAGCTCGCGGTCCTGCTTGCCCTGATCCCATTCCATACATTTGCGGCAATCCGGGTCCTCGTTGCCGGTCAGGCCAATCTCATCACCGTAATAGATGCAGGGAGTGCCCATGAAGGTGAACAGGAAGACCACCGTCAGCTTCAGCTTCCGTTTGTCTTCACCAAGCACGGTGAGCAAGCGGGGAGTGTCATGGCTGCCGAGCAGATTGAAGACCACCTCATTCGTCTGCTGCGGATAACGCATGAGCAGGCCGCCGATCCGCTGACCGAAGGTGATGCCGTCCATCCCGCCGTTGAAGAATTCCAGCACCGTCCCCGAGAAGGGATAGTTCATCACCGAATCAAACTGGTCGCCGAGCAGCCAGGTTAAGGAATCGCTCCACACCTCGCCGACGATATAAGCATCCGGGTTCGCCGCTTTGACCACCTTGCGGAAATCGCGCCAGAAGTGATGGTCCACCTCGTTGGCCACATCCAGGCGCCAGCCGTCCACCTTGATCTCCTTAATCCAGTATTCGGCCACCTCCAGCAGATAGGATTTTACTTCATGATTGGCGGTGTTGAACTTCGGCATATTGCCGTAGAAGCCAAACGTGTCATAGGTGGGAATGCCGTCCACAATCTCAGCCGGAAAAGAGTTCACATGGAACCAGTCCCGGTAAACCGAATATTCTCCCTTGGCCATAACATCCTGGAAGGGCGGGAACTGGTCGCTGCAGTGGTTGAATACGGCATCAAGCATGACGCGCAGGCCCCGTCTGTGGCATTCCTCGACGACCTGCTTCAGCAGCTCATTATCGCCGAAATGCGGGTCGACTCTCCGGTAATCTACAATGTCATATTTATGGTTGGAGGGGGAGACGAACAGCGGGGTGAAGTAGAGGGCATTGACGCCCAGCTCCTGCAGATCATCCAGATGATCCAGCACGCCCTGAAGGTCGCCGCCGAAGAAATTATTCAGCTCGGGCTTGCCGCCCCAGGGCTGCGTGCCTTCCGGATTAATCAGGGGATTGCCATTCGCGAACCGCTCGGTCATGATCTGGTAGAACACCGCATCCTTCGCCCAGGGAGGAACCCGGAACAAGTCGATCCCGTGGATATAGGGGAATTCGTAGAAGTGATTCGGCGGCGGCGGGCATTCGGAGCGGATCCCGTTGTCGAGCAGATAGACCGTCTCCATCCCTTTACTCACGCGAAAAGTATAGCTAAGCCGCTTATATTTGGGCCGGACCGCCGCTTCCCAGTAGTCGAATTTGTCATCGGAGGCGGCCTTCTCCATAATAATGTCATAAGAAGTATGCTGCCAATCGTACTTGTCGCCGGTAAGGGCGACTACATAGTCCACATCATCACGTTTGGTGCGCACACGCAGATGAATCGTTTCAGTATCATAGGCATAGGCCCATTTGTCACGGGGAACATGGTACATCGCTTCAAGCAGCATAGTAGCACCTCCTGTAAGTTGGGTGGAAGCTGTAATGATTCATGCGGCAATTGGAGATAATCTATAGTAGATAGTATTATATACCACCTTCATAGGATGTGCATTTTTTTGTCGCCGTAACAGGTTTTTGTCACAAAATTGTCTTTGCATATTCATACGAAGTGATTTATAATAAATCGGTCAATGAGACGGAACAGTAGAGAGAACATAAACAGAATAGGGGAGACGGAACAAATGAACAAATGGGGTAAACTTTCTATGGGACTGCTGCTGGCAGCAGGACTCTTGGCCGGATGCGGCTCCAATAACGATAAGAACAATACCGCAGCAAGCGGAAATGGCGGTGCTGCAAGCACAGAGGCGCCGGCTAAGAAGCTGATTATGGGCACAAGCGCAGACTTTCCTCCATATGAATTCCACAAGATAGTTGAAGGTAAGGATACGATTGTCGGTTTCGATATCGAGATTGCCAAGGAGATTGCCGCTGATCTGGGCCAGGAGCTGGAGATTAAGGATCTTCCGTTCGACTCTTTGCTGAATGAGCTGGCTAGCGGCCGGATCGATATGGTTATCTCGGGACTTAGCCCCACACCGGAACGCGCTGAAGCTGTAGGCCTTTCGGACATCTACTATAAGGCAGAGCAGGCTGTTGTAGTGCGTGAAGCTGATAAGGACAAATTCGCTACCATGGACGCACTGAAGGGCGCCAAGATCGGAATTCAGACCGGTTCCATCCAGGAGGGTATCGCTAAGGGCATTGAAGGCGCACAGCTGACCTCCCTCAGCAAAATCTCCGAAATCGTCCTGCAGCTGCAGTCGAACCGGGTGGATGCTTCCATCATGGAAGGACCTGTAGCCAAGTCCTTTGTGAAGAACGTCAAGGGCCTCGTGATTACCGATGCCAAGCCGGAGGTTGAAGATGACGGTTATGTCATTGGCGTGAAGAAGGGCAACACCGAGCTGCTCGATCAAGTGAATAAGACACTTGGACGCCTGAACTCCGAAGGCAAGATTGATGAATTCGTAGCGGCAGCAAGCGAGCTTGCTGAGAGCAAATAATACGCGAAGCCGCGTATGCGGATAGCAGAGATCAAGATAGGCCCGCAGCAGGCTGCGGGATCATGCTCAACCATGCAGAAAATGGCGGTGATCCGCCGTTTTCTATTTTTTTGAGAAGAGGAGGGTCTGAGGGCAATGAATGTATTCGATATGGCTTATGAGTACCGTAATTTATTCTTATCCGGTCTGCAGTACACACTGCTGCTTGCAGTACTGGGGGTATTCTTCGGTTTCGTACTCGGCATCCTGGTGTCGCTTCTGCGGATGTCCAAATGGAGAATTCTGCGCTTTATCGCCACCGCATGGGTCGAATTCTTACGCGGGACGCCTATGCTGGTACAGCTGTTTCTGATTCACTACGGGTTAACGGAGCTTGGACTTGAGTTTACGCCGATCCAGTCCGGTGCGATTACATTAACCATCAACAGTTCTGCTTATCTGGCGGAGATTTTCCGCGCGGGGATTCAGGGTGTAGACCGCGGTCAGGTTGAAGCGGCGCGTTCCCTCGGAATGAAGCAGGGGATGACGCTGCGCTACATCGTGCTGCCGCAGGCGATTAAGAACGTGCTGCCAGCCATCGGCAATGAATTTATTACCATCATCAAAGAATCTTCAATCGTGTCTATGATCGGGGTTGCAGACCTGTTCTTTCAGGCGAAGACCATTACAACGATTACGTATGAGGGGCTAACACCCTATGTTATTATTGCCATCATGTATTTCGTACTGACATTCACACTATCCAAGCTGCTGGGTATATTGGAACGGAGGCTGAACACGGATGATCGAGGTTAAGAACCTGCGGAAGAGCTTTGGGAAGCTGGAGATCCTGAAGGGCATTGATCTGAATATTCACAAGGGCGAGGTCGTTGTTGTCATCGGCCCCAGCGGATCGGGCAAAAGCACCTTTTTGCGCTGTCTGAACCTGCTGGAGCAGCCCACAGGCGGCGAGATCAGCTTCGAGGGTCAATCCATTACCGCGAAGCGCCATGACATCAACGTGACCCGCGAGAAAATGGGGATGGTGTTCCAGCAGTTCAACCTGTTCCCGCACAAATCTGTGCTCCAGAACATTATGCTCGCCCCGCTTAAGGTGAAGAAGCAACAGGCTGCGGAGGCGGAGAAGTTCGCGATGGAGCTGCTGCGTACGGTAGGCCTTGAGGACAAGCGCGATGCTTATCCGGCCCAGCTCTCCGGCGGACAGAAGCAGCGGATCGCAATCGCCCGGGCGCTGGCTATGCAGCCGCATGTCATGCTGTTCGACGAGCCAACCTCGGCGCTGGACCCGGAGATGGTCGGTGAAGTGCTGGAGGTTATGAAGCAGCTGGCAGTGAACGGCATGACCATGGTGATTGTAACGCACGAAATGGGCTTCGCCCGTGAGGTGGGGGACCGTATCCTGTTCATGGACGGCGGCGTGATTGTGGAGCAAGGGACACCGGCAGAGGTGTTCGGTCATCCCAAGCATGCCCGCACGCGCGATTTTCTCAGCAAGGTATTATAGTAGGCCGGCTAATAACCCCACCGTATGGGGTTATTTTATTTTGGCGGAGTGCACAATGTTTGATATAGTATACAAATGATCAATCTACTTGAAAAGGAGTACATACAGATGAGAGATGATCTTTGCCGGATCGGCATTATTGATATTGGTTCCAACTCCATACGGCTTGTAATTTATGACACGACACAGGCAGGCGGCTACAAAATCATCAAGGAATGTAAGTACTCTGCCCGTTTGAGCGAGAAGATTACGAAGGAAGGCCGGCTGGAGAAGAAGGATATGAATACGATCATACCTGTTCTTCAGCAGTTCAAAGAGATTTGTGATGACTTTGAAGTTGAGAAAATCCGCGCAGGCGCCACCGCCGCCATCCGTAATGCTGCGAACTCTGCGGAGATCATCAGCTACCTGTCCGAGGCTTCGTCCATTCCGATTGAAGTGGTCACCGGATATCAGGAGGCGTATTTCGGCTTCCTTGGAGTCATCAATGCTTTTGACGTCCAGGACGGCTTCGTGATTGATATCGGCGGAGGGAGTACCGAGGTTACCTTATTCCGCGGACGGCGTTATCAGCAGAGTATCTCGTTCCCGTTCGGTGCGGTCAACACAAATCAGATGTTCAGCCAGGGCGGCAACTGGAATGCGGATCAGATCCGCAAGCTGCAATTATACGTAACCGGCAGGCTGGTGGAGCATGACTGGCTATCGACGGGCACAGGACTTCCGCTATACGGGCTGGGAGGAACGCTTCGCTCACTGGCTAAGCTCGATCAGAGGAACCGCGATTATTCGCTGCCTAATTCTCATGGTTACGCGCTGGAGCACGAGACGATCGAACGGTTCATGGAGGTTCTGCCTGCTACTTCGTTTGAGAAGCGCAAGGACCTGGACGGGCTGTCCAAAAGCCGGGCGGATATCATCGTGTCCGGGCTGATTATTTTCCATACCGTCTATCATTACATTGGTGCCAGCCGGGCGCTGATTAGCGGCGAAGGCCTGCGTGAGGGCATGCTGCATGATCTGCTGGAGCCGGAGCAGCCGGTGCGTGACAGCGCGCTGGAGTACAGTCTGGATACGATTATCCGCTTCGATATCCGTACCTCCAAGCGGCATCTCGACCATATCAACAAGCTGGCGCTGAGTCTGCTGGGGGCCTTTGAGCGGGAAGGGAACCGGGAGGAGCAGGAGATGCTGGTCTATGTGGCGATTATGCTGCACCGGACAGGCTCTAACATTAATTATTATCAATCTAAGCGGCACACCCACTATTGGCTGATGAATTCACCCATCCGGGGACTGACGCACCGCCAGCTGATTCTTAGCGCGTACATCGCTTCCTACAGCACAAAAAGCCGGAAGCAGAAGCTGTCCCTGATGCATAAGGACATTTTGCTGCCTTCCGACGAGGAATGGATTCATAAGCTGGGTACATTAGTGCAGTTAAGCATTGCGCTGGACAGCACCGAGATCGGCATTGTCAGCGGGCTGAAGTCCCGTCTGCATAATCATACGCTGGATCTGGAGCTTCAGGGCGGACAAGTGCTTATCGGCCTGGAGGACATTGAGAATGCACTCAAAGCCTTCAGGAATGCTTGGTCGGTGAAGGTAAAGCTCGGCTTCCCTTCCAGCGGGTAACATCCATAGCGGCGAACTGGCTCCGGAGCGGGGCCTTTTTGTCGTCGATCCGTTCATAATATCCGTTGGGCTGAAGGAAGCTGGATTTGACATTGTCCATCAGCGACAGCTCCAGAATCTTGACAATCTGATCGCGGATACTGCTATCCTTCACCGGACACATCAGCTCGATCCGCCGGGTCAGGTTACGTGTCATCCAGTCGGCACTGGACAGGTAGACCTCGGGATCGCCGCCGTTCTCGAAGTAATAGATGCGTGAATGCTCCAGGAAGCGGTCCACAATGCTGCGGACCGTAATGCGCTCACTGAGGCCTTCAATTCCCGGACGCAGACAGCAGACTCCCCGGACGATCAGATCTATAGATACTCCAGCCTGGGCAGCGCTATACAGATAGTCAATAACCTCCTGGTTCGACAGGGAGTTCATCTTGGCGATAATCCGGGCAGGCCGGCCTGCGGCGGCATGCTCCGCCTCACGCAGAATCAGCTTCTGGAGCGACAGACTCATATTGGTCGGTGCTACGATGAAGGAGTTCCAGTTGTAATTGGCAGAGTAGCCTGTCATCTGATTGAACAGCTCTGACGCATCCAGGCCAATCTCATGATTGGCGGTGAACAGGCTAAGGTCGGTATAGGCCTTGGCCGTGCTGTCATTGTAGTTGCCTGTTCCTACATGAACATAACGGCGCAGCTCCGAGCCTTCCTGGCGGACGATCAGCGTCACCTTGGCATGGGTCTTGAGGCCAACGAGACCGTAGACCACGTGGCAGCCGGACTGCTCCAGCTTACGCGCCCAGGCGATGTTGCGTTCCTCATCGAAGCGGGCCTTCAGCTCCACGACCACCGTAACCTGCTTGCCGGACTCGGCCGCGTTGGCAAGGGCAGTGATCAGCGGAGAATTGCCGCTGACCCGGTACAACGTCATTTTGATCGCCATCACCTGCTCATCCTCGGAGGCCTGGATAATGAAATCCGTCATGGCATCGAAGGATTCGTACGGATGATAGACCAGCACATCGCGCTGGCTCAGCACCTCGAAGAAATCTTCATTCTCATCGAACTCCGCCGGATACATCGGCTCGACAGGCGGATTGAGCAGATAGCTGAAGCCCTTCAGACTGCTCGTGAAGCTGCGCAGGAAGCCGAGATCAAGCGGGCCTTCGATTTCGAAGACGAAGTCCTCCAGCTCGAATTCAGCCTGCAGCTGCTCCAGCGCATAGGGGTGGATGCCTTTCTGGACTTCCAGACGGGCAGGCACACCGCGGCGGCGTTTGCGGAGCTCTTTCTCAATCTCCTCCAGCAGGTCCTCCGCGCCTTCTTCATCTATCGTCAGGTCAGAGTTGCGGGTCAGGCGGAATTCACTGACGGCTACCGGTTCATAACCGCTGAACAAGGTCTGAATATGATGGCGGATTACATCTTCAATGAATACGAATTGCCGTTTTTTGCTGTTCGCGCGGTGCGGCAAGGGAATGCATCGCGGCAGATTGGACGGAATCTGCAGAATGGCGAAGTAAGGCTCTTCCTCCTGGCTGTTCTTCCTTGTCAGCACGACAGCCAGATAGATGAACTGGCTGTGGACCAGCGGGAACGGACGGCTCTGGTCGACGGCCATAGGAGTCAGCACAGGAAAAATAATATCACGGTAGTACTCCTCAATCGACTGCTCCTGTGCCGGTGTTAAGTCTTCATAATCAACGAACACAATACCCTCTTTATGCAGGCTGCGTGAAATATCCTTAAAGGTGCGGTACTGGTCGGCGACGATTTTGGTGACCCGTTTGCTGAGGCGTTTATAGAGGCCGGAGGGCGTGTAGCCGGTAAAGTCTTTTTTGGTATATCCCGCCCGGATCTGATCCTGGATGCCGGCTACCCGGACACTGATGAACTCATCCAGATTACTGGACACTATGGCCAGGAATTTAGCCCGCTCAATCAGCGGGTTCTCAGGGTCCTGTGCCTCGCCGAGCACCCGGCGGTTGAACTCGATCCAGCTGAGGTCACGGTTAAGATAGGCTGTTGCAGGACTAATATTGTTGATTTTTTTCTCATCTGTATTCACGTTCATGGACCCTCCAAGGTTGCTTCAATGTCTAGTTAAGATATCGTGTTCTTTCATTCTACTATTTGCTTGCGTGAGAAATGTTAAAACTGTGTAAAATTTTTGCGAATATTCAGGAAACATGGCATATTTATGCCGGGTCCCTTAATAATGATTAAGAATATGTAATATTTATATCGGTGTTAACGCTTTATTTGGGATAATTATTTCCAATTGCCACAAAAACATAGCCAATGGTTACAAAGTTGTGATATATTCATTACTGTTAGTTTACAAACCTGGCGTCACCATTGAAGGAGGCAATTCATGAAACTCAAGATCAGAGCCATCACCGCCCTGGCGGCCGTACTGGGACTCGGCACCTTGCTTCACGCAGCTCCCGTTCAAGCTGACAGCGTACATATCGCTGGAGATACTACTACCTATTATACTCTATCCAATCATTATGGCATAAGCGTTGATGAGCTTATGAATGCGAACCCGCAGATTTCAGCGCTAAATATCTATCCCGGGCTGAAATTTACCATTCCGGGTGATGTTCAAGCCAAGACTGTGGCAGTAGCCAATACTGCAGCAGCTTCAGTAGAAGCTGTGGACGCAGCAGAAGTTCAAGCCCTGAGTGTGCAGCCGGCAACCAACACAGTTCAAGCCTGGGGCAAAGAATTTAATTATGCCAAAGTGCTGCAGGTCAAAGCTTCCGCCTATTCCTCGGCAGCCAGCGAGAATGGCAAATGGGGCGCAGTCGATTATTTCGGCAATGCGCTGAAGCTCGGAACCATCGCCGTTGACCCGAGCGTGATTCCGCTGGGAACGAAGGTGCTCGTGACCGGGTATACCCATCCGGGCCTTCCGAAGCAAGCCTTCGTAGCGACAGCGACGGATATGGGGAGTGCGATCAAGGGCAACCGGATCGATATCTTTATTCCGGGCAGCCAGAGCTTTGTAGCCGATTTCGGTTATCAGTATGTACATTTATATATTATTGAATAAACCGATAATGAATCTTTGCACCATAGCAAGCGCAATATGTAATCATGAAAAGGAAACAAAACCAGGCAGCTTCCGCCGGTTTTGTTTCCTTTTTTTAAAATATAAGAATTTATATGTTGCACACGATAACTAATGATCAAGCGGTTATTTGCTCTTGCTGACCTGGAGCATCTGGGGAACGGTCACGAAGCTGTATCCGCGCTGCCGCAGAATGCCGATGATCTCTGGCAGCGCCTGCAGCGTCCCTTGGAGGTTACTGCCTCTGCCGCCGCCCCCGTGCTGAAGGATAATAGCCCCTCTGCCGGCCCGGGAGAGGATGTTGTGCTTGATTTGGGTTTTGGACAGTCCTCTCCAGTCGAGTGAGTCAACGTTCCAGTTCACCAGCTTATAGCCATGCGACTTCGCCCATTTAAGCTGAGGCTCGTTGATATCGCCATACGGCGGACGGATCAGCTTCGGCTTGTATCCGGCCAGCAGCTGCAGAATATTCTCCGTCCGGATAATCTGGATGCGGAACGCATTCATACTCAGCTTGCTGAACTGGGGGTGATTATAGGAGTGGTTGCCGATGGCATGGCCTTCGCGGATCATGCGTGCTACCAGGGCAGGGTGCTTCTCGGCACGGCTGCCGACCACGAAGAAGGTGGCTTTGACTTTATATTTGCGCAGCACATCCAGGAGCTGCGGGGTGAAGCGCGGATCAGGCACATCATCGAAGGTAAGAGCGATGATCTTGCGGCGGGGCCCCTGGGTCTTGAGGGTCTCCGGGTATTTGCGCAGCAACTGGCTGAGGGAGAGGCCTTTGCTTTTTTTAGGGTGTCTGACAGAAGATTGGGAGGCCGCCGATCCGGCCGGCACCGCCGGTTCGTCTTCAATAGAAGCTTGTGGCCGGGACGATGGCCGGATCTCTTGTGCAGGCACTGGCGCAGGACTATCTGCCGCAGCTGCAGAGACAGACACAAGCTCGGCAGCCGGTGCAGACAGGGCCAGGGCAATGACGGATATAAACAGCACTATGCGGCGGAATATTGCCAGTTTCATCAGGACGATGCCTCCTCCAACCATGGGTCCGGTTAGTTTAGAATATAAGGGTTGTTATTTCCAAGCAGCCGTGAATTTATGCCGTACCGTCCGCAGAGTATTCAAAGATTTATCACTTCCCCAAATCGTTGTATACTGAGATGGATCATAGATACGGGAAGGATGGAGACAAGCATGGCTGATTTGTTTACACCTTATGAACTTAAGGCTTTAACCCTGAAGAACCGCGTGGTTATGCCGCCGATGTGCCAGTATGCGGTTGAGAAGCAGGACGGTATTCCAACGGATTGGCATCATGTGCATTATGTCAGCCGTGCGGTCGGCGGTACAGGCTTCATTATTGTAGAGATGAGCGGGGTTCATCCGGACGGACGGATCTCGAATCAGGACACCGGGATCTGGGACGATGGACAGATTCCGGCGTACAAGCGGTTGACGGAGGCCGTTCATGCCTATGGAGCGAAGATAGCGATTCAGCTTGGTCATGCCGGTCGCAAAGCTGTCGATGCCGCCCCGCCGGTTGCTCCTTCAGCGATTCCGTTCGACGGCAACTATGCAATGCCCAAGGCGCTTAGCCGTGAAGAGATCGCCGGGCTGATCACCGCCTACCGGGAAGCG
The DNA here is from genome assembly GCF_038006765.1 of Paenibacillus sp. FSL H7-0756. Classification (NCBI taxonomy): domain Bacteria; kingdom Bacillati; phylum Bacillota; class Bacilli; order Caryophanales; family Paenibacillaceae; genus Paenibacillus; species Paenibacillus sp. FSL H7-0756. Next base: position 410,745 of record NZ_JBBOVT010000002.1, read on the forward strand.
GCGCGCCGTGCAGTCGAAGCGGGATTCGATACTGTAGAGCTGCATGGAGCGCACGGCTATCTCATCCACCAGTTCCATTCCCCGCTCTCCAATGTCCGGGATGATGAGTATGGACAAGACCCCATCTTGTTCGGGGAACAGGTGGTAGTGGCAGTGCGTGAGGTGCTGCCGGCTGAGATGCCGCTGATCATGCGGGTGTCCGCCAAGGAATACGTGGAGGGTGGTTATGATGAAGCGTATGCGCTGGAATTCTGCCGCCGGTATAAGGATGCAGGCGTAGACCTGTTCCATGTATCCTCGGGCGGGGAGGGGCCAGCCGTGTCCAATGGCGGACCAGGTCCAGGACCGGCTTATCAGGTGGGGCTTGCCGAATACATACGCAGCGGATTGCAGGTCCCTGTTATCGCAGTAGGGCGTCTGGAGTCGTATGAGGAAGCGCAGGCGGTCATTACAGAAGCGAAGGCTGAGCTGGTGGCTATAGGCAGGGGCATGCTCAGTGATCCGTACTGGGTACTTCACGCTGCCGAGGCACTGGGCGGAATCAATCCGTCCGATCTGCCCAAGCCTTATGTGCGCGGAATCTGGAACAAGAAATAGAGGGCATCATTTGTGAAAAATGTCACAGATTTTAAGTTCCTTCTCAGGCATGGTTAATAAGATTAAATTTGAAGGAGCTTGATAACGTGGCGACGGTGATTAGTAATGAGCGGCTGGCTGAAGGAGTATACCACCTGGCAGTTGAAGGGGGGAACAGCGGGGAGATGGGTCAGTTCTACATGCTGCGGGCGTGGGGAGCCTATCCGCTGCTGTCCAGACCGCTTAGCATACATCAGGTGAATGATAACGGTGTTGAATTCTTGTATCACGTAGTAGGCGAAGGTACTGAGATCCTTGCCGGATTGAATCCGGGCGATCCGGTGGAGCTGGAGGGGCCGTTCGGTACAGGCTTCCCGCAGGTAGAAGGTAAGGTTGCGTTAGTGGGCGGGGGGATCGGAATTGCTCCGCTGTATTATTGTGCGCAGAAGCTTCCGGGAAGCGATATCTATCTCGGCTTCAGCCGCGAGCCATTCCGTACTGAAGCCTTCCGTCCTCTGGCTGCTGAGCTGACCGTCGATGTAGGCGGACTGATCCTGGACAGCGTGGATTTCTCGGCGTATGACCATATCTTCGTCTGCGGCCCGCATCCGATGCTGAAGGCCGCACAGCTTAAGGGAACCGCTGCGGATTCCGCAGGTAAGCGCCCAGACGTCTATCTGTCGCTGGAGAACCGGATGGCCTGCGGCATCGGCGCTTGTCTGGTCTGCAGCGTCTCCTGCAAGGACGGGCAGCGCAAAGCCTGTGCAGACGGTCCTGTCTTCCTGGCTGAGGAGGTATTATTCCATGATTAATACAAGTGCAACGATTGCCGGTGTATCCTTCAAGAACCCGATTGTGATGGCTTCCGGCACCTTCGGCTTCGGCCGTGAATATGGCCGGTTATATGATGTTTCACTGCTTGGCGGAATCTCCGGCAAAGGGCTTACGCTTCATGCCAAAGCCGGTAATCCCGGAATCCGCGTCTATGAGACCCCTTCCGGGATGCTGAACAGCGTAGGACTTGAGAATCCTGGCGTAGAAGCTTTTCTGGCCAAGGAACTTCCATATTGGGAGACACTAGATACCGCACGTATTGTGAACCTTGGCGGCAACACGCTGGCGGATTACGTACTGGGCGCTGAGCTGATTCAGCGTGATGCGGATGCCCGTCTTCTGGCCGGAAATCCGGCCGTGGATATGATTGAGCTGAATATCTCCTGCCCGAACGTGAAGGAGGGCGGGATTGCTTTTGGCATCAAAACTCCGGCAGCCCAGGAAGTGGTTCGTGCGGTACGGGCGGCTACAAGCCTGCCGCTGGCCGTGAAGCTGTCGCCGAATGCCGAGGATATCGCAGAGATGGCAGTGATGTGCGAAGCAGAGGGTGCGGACGCCGTCTCTCTGATCAACACGATCTCCGGGATGAAGATTGATGTCCGCCGCCGCCGCAGTGTGTTCAATAACCTCTATGCGGGACTGTCCGGACCAGCCATTAAGCCGGTGGCTCTGCGTATGGTGCACCAGGTATCCCGCAGGGTAAGCATTCCGGTAATCGGTATGGGCGGCATCACTTCGGCTACGGATATTATTGAATTTATTATGGCGGGAGCGACTGTAATACAGGTTGGAACCTACAACTTCATGAATTTGCGGGCGGGCAGCACGCTTGTAGAAGAATTGCAGCAGTTTATGAAGGAAGAGAATATTTCCTCACTGGATGAGATCCGTGGTATTGTATAGGCAGCAGGCCGGTTTGCAATGATCTTTTTGACGCAGAAGGAGAGATCTCTACAGCCTATGGTTAATATAAAGGGAGGGGAGTTCATCTTGACAACGAATCCGGTGCATCCTGATGATATTGTGTTATCCGAGACCGAGGTGGGCCGTGATCTGCTGCTGCTGATTACTGGTGGAGTGCGCCATATCGGTGCGGCAAGTACGGCGTACATGGACGGAGAACTCGCGCGGGTGATGACCTCTGCCGTTCCCCATCATAAGGAGCATACGATCAGTGAAGCCATTGCGCTGAAGGCTGCGGCCGCATTGAACCGGACAGTCACGGTTGTGATGGGCATTCACTATGACGATCTGAGCAAAGAAGGCATCCTTGCGGTCGTAAATATTGTGAATGATAAGGTGGAGCAATATTTAGTGCAGAAGGCCGGAAGAAATTTTTGAAACGATCCTCATCTCCCTGCGTAAAAGATACCATTGAACCACTAACTTTACTTTTGGAGGAATGAACCATGTCTATATTTAAAAGATTGCGTGATCTGACCATGTCCAATGTGAATGCGATTATTGATAAAGCAGAAGATCCGGTTAAAATGACCGACCAGTACATCCGTGACATGACGGAGGATCTGGAGGATGCCGAGAAAGCGGTAGCTGCCCAGATCGCTATTGAGAAGAAATTCAAACAATTGTACGAAGAGCAGGAAGCGCTGGTGAACAAGCGTAATCAGCAAGCTCATGCAGCCGCTCAGGCCGGTAATGCCGATCTGGCCCGCCGTGCTCTTGAAGAGAAGAAATCGGCTGAAGCCAAGCTTGTAGAGTACAAGGCCAGCTTCGACCAGAACAAGGCTTCCGCAGACAATCTGCGCGGCAAGCTCGACGAAATGCGCAAACAGCTTACCCAGATGAAAAACAAGCGGGAGACACTCGTTGCCCGTTACAACGCTGCGAAGGCGCAGACCGAAATCAACAAAGCGATGAGCGGCTTCAGCTCCGACTCCGCTTCTGCCGGACTCAAACGGATGGAAGACAAGATGCTGCAGGCCGAAGCACAGGCAGAAGCCAGCAACGAGATGAGCTCGGGCAACAAATCGCTGGATGATGAGTTCGAGAAACTGGGCAAAGACCAGGCGGTTGAAGATGAGCTGGCTGCGCTGATGAAGCAATACGAGAAACAATAACATATTGGCAGAAGCCGGACTTTAGGCAATTGTCCACAGGCGAAGGGGAGACAGAACCAGCGGTTTCTCCTTCGCTTTATGTTTGTCTTACCTGTTAGGAAATATGAACAAGCGGGGGCTGGAGTAATGGATTTCGATACCCTGGTGTCCATGGTAGTATGGACGGTCAGCGGCGCAGTGCTGCTGTGTGTGCTGATGCTCGTGGATTCGCTGTTTACCCGTTATAATGATATGGAAGAGCTGAAGGCGGGGAACATGGCTGTGACTACCCGGCTGGTGTTGAAGCTGCTGTCACAAGGCTATATTTTATCGGCATCCATTGCTGCGGCGAACCGGCTCGGGACCGCCCTTATAGTCTCTATAGTATCTTTTGTCCTGTTATTCGTGCTGGAGAAGACGGTAGAGCAGCTCCTGAGCCGGTGGGGGAACCTTGAACTGGATCATGGCACCCAGCTTGGCAAGGTCGGCTACGGCCTGATGGCAGGCTCGCTGCATGTGACCGGAGCATTGATTATTGCGGCCTTTATTCGCGGATAAGAAAGATTAGCGTACCAATCTGTAGGAGGATGATGGCTTTGGGTCTTTGGAAAAGAATCGGCAATCTGTTCTCGAAGCCGGAGGCGCCTAAAGCGCCCGCAAGCATGCTGACCCTGTCTCCCGGAGATATCTGTGAGGTCTCCCTGGTCACCTATGAAGTGACGGGCCGGACGAAGACGAGCGGCCGGAATGCAGTCGTACTGACGCTGCGCGACGGGAGCCGGATCGCCTATCTGTATATAGAAGAGCGGGAAGAGCTGCAATACAGATTGTATCACCCGATCGACGGGCGTCTGGACAGTCCTTCCGAGGTTCCGGCTACCCTGGAGCTGGATGACCGGACCTTTTATCTGGAAGAAGAATATGAAGGATATGCCGCCGTTACCGGACAGACGCCTTATATGAACGGCGGGGAGCAGCATGTCTGGCAATACCAGTCGGATAATTCGCGGCTGCTGCGCGTGGAATGGCAGAATGGACGGTTCATGCTCTATGAGGGTGAAAGTGTCCTTTCGGCTGATGTCAGAGTGATCCGCGCGTCATAAGCTTGACTGGAGCAGGGCTGTTCTGCTGACAGCAGACAATGGAACAGAATTGGGATTGAATAAGGGATGCATGTGCTTGTTACAGGCCTGTGCATCCCTTTTGCTATGTCTTCATGTTAGAATAGGGCATAATTGGCTTAATGAGCAGCAAACCACCGGATGAAACAGAAGGAGTGAATTGAAGAGTGACAAACGAATACAGTAATGATAAATTTCAGCGGGCAGCGCTTCAAGTTGCAGAGGCGCAAGGCAGGCTGAAGCCTTATGCTGCGCTGCTTGCACAGGAAGCTGTACCCCTGCATCTCAGCAGCGGGCGTTATCTGGCTGAGTCTGCACATGCACCGCATCCTTTTCCGGCGTTTGACCGCTCCAGCATGGACGGCTTTGCCGTGATTGCGGCAGACACTTTAGCGGCAGGAGAACCTGACACGGTATGGCTTGAAGTCGTAGATGTCATTCCCTGCGGCGCAGTAGCCTCCAGAGAGATTACAGCAGGTACTGCTGCGCGCATTATGACGGGAGCGCAGATTCCAGGCGGCGCAGATACAGTGATTATGATGGAAGCTACGGAGAGCCGGATGGAAGGCGGAGTTACCTATGTCGGTATTCGCAAGCCGCAAGAGCGGGGGCTGCATATTACCCCTTGCGGGTTAGAGCTTAGAACAGGTGATCCAGTGCTTCTTGAAGGGACTCTAATCGGCGCTGGTGAAATTGCTGTTCTGGCAGCGCTCGGGGTGCCGGAGGTTCCGGTCCGCCGCAGACCCAAGGTAGCGGTCTTCGCTACCGGAACTGAACTGCTGGAGGTGGACGAGCCGTTAGTCCCGGGCAAAATCCGCAACAGCAACTCCCCCATGCTGGAGGCGCTAATCCGGGAGGCGGGCGGTGAGCCCGTGATGCTGGGAGCGATCATCGATGATATGGAGCTGGCCCGCAGTAAGGTGCAGATGGCCCTGGAGAGCTATGATCTGGTGATTACTACCGGCGGCGTATCTGTCGGTGATTATGATATTATGGGGGATTTGGTCCGTGAGCAGAGCGGAGAGATGCTGTTCAATAAAATAGCCATGCGCCCCGGCAGCGTCACTACAGCAGCCGTTCGCGGCGGGAGCATCCTGCTCGCCTTATCCGGCAATCCGGGCGCCTGTTTCGTAGGATTCCAGCTGTTTGCCCGTCCGGTCATCGGGCTGATGCAGGGTGCAGCCCAGCCGTATCTGCCCGAGTGGACCGCGGTGCTGGGTGAAGATTATAAGCGGGCCAACAGCTTCACCCGCTATGTCCGCGCCCGTCTGGAGATCCGCGAAGCAGTGCTCTATGCTTATCCAGCCGCTGTAGACGAGTCATCCGTCACGGTTACGATCAAAGACAGCGATTGCCTGATCGTCATCCCGCCGGACAGCGGACAATTATCTGCTGGTGACAAGGTAACTGTGCTGAAGCTGCCTGGTGAGATCAGGGGATGAGACATGGCAAGTCTCAGTAATTATACTATTTCATCATATGAAAAATTCATAATAGAACCGCAAAACCCGGTCATTTATCTGATAACGGTAGCTGATTGTATTTCCTGCAATAGAAACCGCCTAATTGACCGTGAAATGAGATTCTATTGTACTTCATACAGTAGAATGTTGTGTTTTGGATGAAAAAGGTCCTTTGTTCAACATTCGATTGTACGGAATACAATAGATTTTATTTCGAAGCCGTTTTTACCGCGTTCTATTGTACAAAATACAGTTGCTATCGTTCCAGCGTCTACAGCACCCGAATAACTGCTGCTTTGAATTCAAAATTAGTTAAAAATTCAACACATGAAAAATTCACAATAGTAAGTTCAAAATCTACCCCCAAAACACTAACCAGCACCCAACAAGCAATACCATCCTATCGCGCGACTGCTTCCAACGCCATAACCGCAAAACCCGGTTACAAGGGTAACAAACAAAACCCTCCAGTTTTCTAATAGGGGACAGTCCCTAGACAGAAACGGGAGGGTTCTACTACAATAATTACTGTGCCGTTAAAATTAAAGGTCCATCTGCAGTAATTGCAATGGTATGTTCATACTGTGCGGAGAGCTTGCCGTCAGCCGTTCTCGCGGTCCATTCATCATCGTCGATGGTGATCTCGTATGTGCCTTCGTTAATCATCGGCTCAATCGTAAATACCATGCCTTCTTTGAGGCGGATGCCTTTGCCAGCAGTGCCGATGTGTACATAGCTCGGCTCCTCATGGAGGCTTCGTCCGATGCCATGCGCCAACAGATCACGCACGACGGAATAACCGTGTGCTTCGGCATGCTGCTGGATAGCCGATGTGATGTCACCCAGCCGTCCTCCCGGAACAGCCCGGGCAATGCCCAGGTCGAGGCATTCCTTCGTAACCTGCATTAATCTCTGCGCCTCCGGCCCGATCTCACCCACAGCGTAGCTCATGCACGAATCTCCGAACCAACCTCCGTATTGCGCCACAATATCCAGCTTCAGCAAGTCACCTTCCTTCACGACCCGTTTGCTGGATGGAATCCCGTGAGCAACCACATCATTAATAGATATGCAGGTCTCGGCAGGGAATCCGTTGTAGCCTTTGGTGAATTGCTTGCCGCCGAGCTGGGTGATATGTTTGGCCACAAAATCATTAATTTCAAGCGTAGTGATTCCAGGTACAATGTGTTTGGACACCTCGCGGTAGCAATCGGCAACAATTTGGCTGGCTTGCTTCATCTCTTCAATTTCTCTGGGGGATTTAAGAATAATCATGTTGTGTGTATCCGCTCCTTCATCTTTCAATAGTGTCTGTCTTTTAGTGTCTTTCTTTTATAGTTTCAGAACTCTGACGATCTCCGTTGCATCTTCATTCAGCTGCCCTCTGCGGAGGGACAATGCAGCACAGCCGACCAGAGCAGCTAGCAGCATCTCTGTGTGCTGTAATTCATGCTGCGCATCGACAGTTGCTCGCTCAGGAGACACTGAGACCTCCATAAGTCCGGTGCCAAGCATCGTGGACAGCGGGGTCAGCACCTCCCGGCGGAACCCGGCAATGAGCGGGGAAGAGCGGGCTTCAGGCAGGGTAGGGAATCCCTCACCCGCCTGCTTACACAACAGATAGATAGCGTGATCTTCCGCCCATAGCTGCAATAGCCGCACCCCGGCGGCAGAGCTCTCCAGCGGGAGCTTTAACGGTAGCTCCGGCTCTGCCATAGGCGGAGACTTCAGCCATTCCGCTGCCCGGTCGAGCGCATCCCATAACAAGTCGTGAAGCAAATCGCCCTTATTGCTGTAATAATGATAGACCGTACCATAACCGAGACCGGCCTCCGCAGCCACATCCCGGATTTCTAATAGAGGCCCTTTATTCAAAAATACGTCCGCTGCTGCTTTGCGGATCTGCACCAGCCGCCGCAGCCGGATATCTTCGTTCTGTTCCTTCGTGCGGGGAGTCATCTTATCCGTTCACCTCGTTTGTTTTAGACCTGCTGTCATGTCAATATAAAACAAAGGTAGGCATATGGCAAGGAGAAATGTTTGAACCAACCCTCTGAACAACACAAAAAAAACCGGATAGAACATCATCCGGTTTATTCTCCTTAGACCCAGTGCTCCGGATGCCTTAAGGCTTCCGGGAGCTTGGTGGACGGACTGCCTTGGGCAGCTTGCAGCTGCGCCTGAGTCAGGAAGAGGCTGCCCCGCAGATCGGCTCCGCGCAGATTCGTGTCGCGGAAATCTGCGCCAATCAGATCGGCGAACCGCAGGTCAGCACCGCTGAGGTCTGCAGCGATCAGATACGCGCCGCGTAAGCTGAGGCAGCGAAGGTCGGCCCCGCGCAGCTTGGCCCCAATCAGATCAGCCCCGCGTCCGAAGTTCTTCTGGCGCTTCGGAGCCGGTGAGAGCTGCTTGCGGGCAGCGGTGCGCGCTAGCTCGCTGGCATGCAGCAGCAGTTCGTTGACTTCAGCCCGGTGCACAGGCACTTCGAGCTGAAGCAGCTTTTCCGGGCTGAGCAGGGTGAGGGCCTGCGTCTGCTCCAGCATTTGGATAAGTGAAACATGCAGGGTCTCGGCCCCGCGCAGCGTCAGTGCCTCGTGCAGATACCATAGCAGCTCATGCAGCTGGCGCATTACAGGAAGAACCTCGAACATCTGTCCCGCAGTCTCGGGAGCCTGACGCCAGTCGCGTCCGCCATAGGTCAGATTGGAGATTTTCTGACCGGCCCCGAAGCAGTCGTATACTGTACATCCCCGGAAGCCGCGTTCTCTTAGCTCCGTATGAATGCCGCATAAGAAGTCCTCCCGCAGATTGGGACAGGGCTGTCCGGCAGGCTTGTCAATAGCGAAGTCTGAGGAAGCAGAGAAATGAAGCGCTGCGCAGCATAGTCCGAAGCAGTTCAGGCAATCCGATTGCAGCTCCGGCAGTCCGGGATTCGTAGTATGGGATTCAGGAAATGAATGATTGTCTAACAAGTGTATTCCTCCAAAAAATGATTGGGATTAACATAGCGGTTCATACGTTACTGCGGCGGGTCATTGTCCATACGGCGTTCAATCGCCTCAGACATCGTTTTATCCGTGAGGTGGGCATAGATCTCGGTAGTCTCCGTAGAAGCATGGCCCAGTTGTTCCTTCGTCCGGTAAATATCGTTCTGCAGGTAATAATCGGTGGCAAAAGAGTGCCGCAGCTTATGCACCGTCAGATAAGGCTTGCCGAACCGTTTGGCGTATTTAATGATCATCTCCTGGATCGCCCGTTTGGTCATCCGTTTGCCTTCTTTGCTGCCGTTGGGCAGGGCAATGAAGAGGGCTTTTTCCCGTTTCGGCGTCTTATACCTGCTCTGGCGGAGGCCTAGATACAAGCTGAGATCATCCTTCGACTGTTCCCGGAAATAGACCGGGGTCTTGAAGGTCTCGTCGTTATGACCCTTACGGAAGACATAGAGCAGCTTATTGTTGACATCCAGATCATCCACGTTCAGGTTGACCACCTCGGAGACGCGCAGGCCGGAATTCAGAATAAGACTGGCAATACAGGCATCCCGTTCACGGTTGAGCTGCCAAGAATAATAAGCCTGCTTATTGGCTTCCACATCTGTCCCATATCCATCATAAATGTAGCCCACGAACTCCAGCAGTTCTTCGTCCTCCAGAATTTTACCTTTGAGCTTGGCGGCCGTATCCTTCGGCTTGTGAATGCGCTTGATCTCAACCTTGGCCATAATGTTACGCTTCAGCAGCGGGTAGAAGTTCTCATCCTCAGCAATCTGGCTCAGATAATGGAACAGCGAGCGCAGCGCAGACAGCTTACGGGAGACGGTCACCCGCGAATTGGCATTCTCAGCCCGGGTGGTCAAGTGCAGACGGTAGCCGACAATGCTGTCCATATGCAGGGTCTCCAGCTCAAGCAGAGTAATGTCAGCATTGCTGGCCGCAACAGACAGACCTTCACCCCGCAGCCAGCCGAAAAAGGATTCATAGTCCCGGATATACTCCAGCAGTGTGGAGGGGGACAGATCCGGCCGTTTATAGTCGATAAACTGCTGGACGAACCAGGGCATCTGCGGCAGCCGCTGATCCAGGTTTGCCCGGTCGGTAGCTTTTTGAATACTGATGAGCTTCACCTTCTTTATAGTTTCCCCCAGGGGGAGGGCTGTGCTTCTATCTTACCATGTTTCCGGCAAACCTTGCTCCTGATGAGACAAAGTTATATGATGGGTAGTAAACGAAAACGGCAGAGGTGAACCTTAATGGAACTTGGAATCGAGCTGGTTCCTAAAGAACAGAAGCAGATTATAAGCAGATTGATGCAGTTCTATTTGTATGACTTTACCCGCTACCTGGAGCTGCAGGTGGACCGTGAAGGATTGTTCCCGTCCTATCCCGGACTTGAGGCTTACTGGAGCAGCGGTAAAAATAAATTTGCCTACCTGTTCACCGTAGACGGCAATGTCGCAGGCTTTGCCCTGATCGACCGTCTGTTGCGCGACCCGGAGGGCGAGTTCTATATGACGGAGTTCTTTGTGATGCAGCGCTACCGGCGCAGCGGCGTAGGAACCTGGGCGGCACACCGGCTGTTCGACATGTTCCCCGGCAGCTGGAAGGTGTCGCAGATTCGTGCCAACACCCCCGCGCGGGATTTCTGGCACCGGGTCATCGGAGCGTATACCGGCGGTGATTTCCAGGAGCGGTTCAACTCGCGCCAAGGCAATCCCAGCCAATACTTCAGCACATTAAATACTAACGGAGTTAAGAAATAAATGTAGCTATTCCTGGCAGGCTTCAGCGCAACTTTGGATCGTATCCGGCGTCTGGTAACTGAGGTGATTAGATTGTCCAAGCGAATGAGCTTATGGGGAGCGGGCTGTATAGCGGTTGTAATAGCAATCAGCACAGGCTGCAGTAATGCCGCGGATCAGGGGTCTTCGGGTGTTGAGCATACGGATCAGCCGTCAGCAACGCCCGCAGCAGCTACGGCAATAGCGGCTCCTGCAACCGCGGTTCCGGCTCCGTCGGCAACAGCCGCGCCTGCTGTCAAATCCAAGTCGCTGATTCCCGAAGTACGGGAGTATACAGGAAGCGGCAGCGGCTACGAGCTGGATGGCGTCAATGTCCAAGCGGATTACTCCGCAGACAAGACTTTACCGCTGGGAGTGTTTCTGCCGGAGACGATGATTCGTTTTGAACAGGAGGGCAGAACGGCGTGGGGGACAGCGGACAAGCATAATTATATTACGTTAATTAAGCTAAGCTCTGAGAAGGATGCAATGGGCGGGAAGTTCGAACCGGGTACAGACCCGGGACTGCTGAAGTTCAAGGAGTATGATGGGAGCAGGGTGGAGGGGGACCGGAGGGTTGAGGCCTTTATTTTCACAGCCAACAAGGATTCTTACCGGGCCGAGATCCACATTCAAGATGAACAACGGGATAAGCTGCTTCCCCTCTTCACATCCATGCTGAGTGGTATGGAGTACATGGAGAAGCAACCTCCGATTAAGCCGGGGGTCTTCTTCAAGGTCCCTGATGTAGGCTCCAGTCCGGGCAATAAGCAAGCGCTCCAGGAGACACTGGACTGTATTGCAGCCTGGGCAGCTAAGGACAAAGAAAAGTTCGCTGCCACGATGTATTCACCGCTGCTTAATGACAACTTACAACCCTACTTACTGGATAATAAGAATGTCTACCGCTTCAATAAACTGACCGTAGTCGGAATTCCTGTCGAGGGAACTAAACGGGCGGCCTTCTTTGTGGAGTTTACGCAGATGACCTCTGAGGGCTATATTACGGACAGCAACATTGAGATCTCCCTGCTGTTGAATAAGCAAGGGGAGTGGAAGATCGCTAGTATTGATTAGGCAGAGCACCTGCCGAAGCTCGAAAGCTTGAGACACCTATGGGGTTTCAGGCTTTTTTGCTGTATAAATAATCACAACCTTCTAAGGTCCCGGCGGCTATAATTTAGGTTGAACGGTGTTCAAAAACATTACAGTGTTTAATTGAGTCCGGAACAGCCACACCCAAACAGAAGGAGTCTAACGATCATGGGCAAAGCAGAGAGACAAGAGCAGGAGCGCGAAGCGATGCGTAATCTGATTCTGACTACGGCTGGCGAGCTGTTGGCAGAGAAGGGGATCAGGCAGCTGTCGATCCGCAAAATCGCTGAACGGATGGAGTATTCAGCCGGTATTATTTATCACTATTTTCAGGGGAAAGAGGACATTGTGGAGCAGCTTCTTCAGCGGGGCTACCGGGAGCTAATGGGCGGACTGATTGCCGGATCGGAAGCTTCAGCGGATGAAACCTCTCCAGAAGAGCGCTTAAGACGCTCGCTGAGACAGTTCATTAAGGTCACAACCGCAGAAGGCTCACAGTACCGGAGTATGATGCTGAATGATTCGCCGTCCGTGCTTAGCCACACTGGGGTTTTGCATCAGGGAGCAGCCCTGGAACGCAGCGGGATCGCGGGTCTCTGTGATACGCTCCGTCAATTTAGCGGTATGGCCTCCTGTGAGCAGAGGGAGCTTGAGCTCACCGCCCAAATTATCTGGAGCGCAGCTTTTGGGCTGATTATGAGGCTGATGGTGGAGGGGAATCTGCCTGAGGCGCAGAAGGAGGCTCTGATTAACCGGCACATAGAAGCGATGGTCCATATTGCACAAGGATCGGGGGATTAAGGTGAGACATAGACGAACCATTAGCTTGTTAACGTGGATGGTGATAGTGCTTGGGATTGTTGCGTCAGGAATCGGGCTCTTTTCAGGTGACGGGGCGGAGAAGGGGGGAAGTCATCCATTCTATACCTCCATCCGGGGAGAAAAGATTGAGTTGTACGGTACCGGCATCTACAAGGATGATTCTTTATCCGCAGCCTCTCAGGCGATCGCTCAAGATGGCATTACGCTAGTGGCGGGAATTCCTTTGCTGCTCGTATCTCTGCTCCTGAGTCTTAGAGGAATGATCAGAGGACGGCTGCTGCTGGCCGGAGCGCTCGGATATTTCACCTATACCTATGCTTCATACTGTTTTCTGGCCATGTATAATGATCTGTTTCTGGTCTATGTCATGCTCTTCTCGGCAAGCTTATTTGCATTTATTATGGTCTTTCGCTCGTTGGAGCGGGATGGGGTATTGATGAATTCGCAGCTTCCGGCGGTAAGAATTGGCTTCATCCTGCTGCTGATCGCCTTCCTGATTATCATGCTTTGGCTGGGACGGATTGCCGGCGGCTGGCGGCAGGGTACCTCACCTGAGGGGCTGGAGCATTATACCACGCTGGTGATTCAGGCACTGGATTTAGCTGTATTGCTTCCGGTCATGGTGCTAACAGGGGGATTGCTCGTCCGTAGGCAGTCTTACGGTTACCTTCTGGCTCCTGTTGTCCTGGTAAAAGCGGCAACCCTGCTAACCTCTATTTCCTCCATGATGATTGGGATGCTGAGGGCAGGAGTTCATGTCTCCATGGTAGAGTTGATCCTGTTTCCAATCTTCAATCTGGCAGTCATCTGGTGTCTCATTCTTGTACTTCGCAACGCGCAGGAACCCGCACCACCTGCAATCCCATTACCTATAGAATAGAGGCGGACTTCATGAGCAATCGGATCTTGATCGTGTATGCAAGCAAATACGGATGTACTGAAAAAGCCGCTTTACTGCTGCAAGCCAGGCTGGACGGGGCTGAGGTGGTGAATCTGAGATCTGGCAAGTTGCCCGATCTGACTGGCTACGACACAGTAATTTTAGGCGGCTCGATCTACTATGGAAGAATCCGTAAGGAGATGGCTGCATTTACAGCCCAGCACAAGCAAGAGCTTTTAACCAAACGGCTGGGATTGTACATCTGTGCAGGAATGACAGGGGAGAAGGGGGAGCAGGAGCTTAAGCAGGCATATCCCGGGATCATCTACAACAAGGCGCTTGCCAGAGAGATCATGGGCGATGAGATCTACCCGGACCGGATATCTGCGCTGGATAAGTGGGTTATACGTATGGTAAAAGGCAAGGAGCACAAGACAGGAGGCGGGCTGTCCATGGATAAGCTGGAACGCTTCGCGCATACGATGGCGGCAGGCGGGTAGGGTGGAGGAGAACGAAGGTTAGCGGCGATGTAATGAGGTGGAGCAGCAGTATTTTGAAGCGCCAATGCGTTAAATTGAAGGGGAATTAGACGAAAAGAGAGACGGCAAAACATCGACGGCAATACATCGATAGAACATAATAAATATTATGTTAACTTAAAGTCGCTAACGATAGTGTAACAAAACAAAACCCACAAAACGGAATACAGCAACTCCACACTTTCTAATCACCATATTTCAACATATGAAAAATTCACAATAGAAAAAACAAAAATACAAGCTCCCCTAATCACTACGCCTAACGTCAAACTCTGATCTGAACTTAGCGGCTAACACACGGAAAAAGGAGGAAAAACCCTGCCAAATCGGGCCTTCGTTGTCAACCCATTGGGCCAAGGCAGTGAGGGATGAGCCGGCAGAGGGTTGCCGAGTGAAGCTGTTGAAGGAAACACGTGGAAAAATGTATCTTGTTTCAGTAGTATTCAATAGATTTCCCGAAGCAATTGGAAAAACAGCATCTACTGGAGGCGATGTTACGTATTAGCCGGGAATGCGCCTGAAGAAGTGCCATTTTTCCAACTGTTGTCCCAAGAGGGACGATTCGTTCATCAGCAAATGTAGAAAATCCAACAACTTCCGTTCCCCAAACTTCGCTTAGTACCGGGCGGCCCGATACTTGAAGCCTGCATTGGCCAGTTTCTGGCCGGCAGAATCACAAAGCTACTGTGCCCGCTGTAAGCTGATCCGTCATTTGGAAGGCCATGTTCAGAGACTTCAGCGCATGTCGCAGCGACAGCGTAGAATTTGTCCCGTCCCTGAGGCTCAAGAGGGCGTGGCGCAAGCTTTTGGCATAGGTATTACTCGGAATCAGCGGGATGGACACTTGTCCCTCGGAAGTGTACGCGGCAAGGCTCGCCTGGATCACCCCATTCGCACCACTGCACTCACGGAACTCCAGCTTCGCCTGCGCGAAATAGGCTTCATACCCGATAGTAAAAGGATAACTCCCCGGCATCTGCGAAGAAACGGTGAGCTGTGCACTCCACTCGGGCTGCAGGAAGGAGGCCAGGACCAGCGCCTGTCCATCCTTGCCCCCGGAGGTCCCCCAGACCGCAGAAGGTTCAGGTGAATCCATCAGCCAGGCGACGAAATCCAGCTCATGAATCATCAGATTGGCAGCGATGGCCGGGAGGCCCAGATCTCCCCAGAGCGGAGCAGTCTCCCGGCGCATACTCAGATGCAGTAGCTTCCCGTAGGTCTGCTCACGAACCGCCTGTTCCAGGTATTCATAGGCATAATCGAATTTGATGAATTGGTTAACGAGGATGCTGCGGCCATACCGCTGTTCAGCGTCCATTAGCTCCCGCCCTTCTTCAGGCTCCAGAACAACTGGCGTCTCACAAAAAACATGTTTGCCCCGTCTCAGCGCCTCTACCGCATAGGTCTTATGTAACGCAGACGGCAGACAGATATCCACTACGTCAATCGCGGGATCAGACAGAATGTCCTCAGCATTCATCGTAATCTCTACCCCGAGCTCTTCCTTCAGCTTCAGCAGCTTGGCCTCATTCCTCCCGAAGACCACGATCTGGTTCACGAACTCCATTTGCTTCAGCAGAGAGGCGTGATACGCCCCGAATCCAGTTCCCAATATGCCAATGTTCATTTGCAGCAGCTCCTTGATTTTGATACATTCATCTTAACGCAGTATTATTGACAACAGAGTGGCAAGAATAGCTAACGAATCATGAGAATTGGGGGAGACGCATGCGGCTGCACCGACTGATTGCTATACTTTTACTGCTTGAATCCCGGGGCAAAATGAAGGCCAAGGAGCTGGCCGAAGCACTGGAAACCTCTGTCCGTTCGATCTATAGGGATGTTGATGTCCTGGCGGAATCGGGCATTCCACTTGTGTCGGCCACCGGGCCGAACGGCGGGATTTCGCTCATGGAAGGCTATACGGTCAATCTGCGGAGGCTGCATGGGGAAGAGGTGGTCCAGCTCTTTTTGACAGGGATGGGCATGCCGGCCAGCGGTTCAGGAGAGACGAGTCTGCTGCTCAAGAGTGTGCTTTTGAAGCTGGAAGCAAGTTTGCCCGCACCTTACCAGGAGGATATACGTACCGCGCAGCGCCGGTTCCTGTTCGATGCTACGCCGTGGTGGAGCGCTCAGGCAACAGTGCCGTATCTTGAGACTCTGCGCACTGCGGTGTGGCGGGAGCTGAAGATTACGGCAGATTATCTTAAGGTGAATGGGGAGAAATCGCTGCGGAAGCTGCAGCCCTATGGACTGATCGTGAAGCAGGGGGAGTGGTATCTTGCGGCCTATTGCGAGCGGGCAGGTGATCTGCGAACATTCAAATGCGAAAGGTTCACAGCCGTTACCTTGTTGGACGAGACCTATGCCATCCCTGAGCAGTTCTCTCTCCAAGGCTACTGGAGTCAAGCAGAGCAAGCCTTCGTTCTGACCAGCAGAGCGCGGGAGTTCTATCCGGTGGTCATCCGTACTCGCGTTAAGAATGAGCAGATATTGCAGGGGCTGGAGGTCATGAATACCCAATCTGATGGAGAAGCTCAGCTGGTTACGGTGAATATGTATGATTATAGCTCAGCCTGTGCGAGGGTGCTGCCGCTATTGGTTCATGCTGAAATTGTGGGACCGCCGGAGCTGAGAGAGTATTTCAGCAATCAAGTACAAATGTGGGATAAAATGTATAATCACTAGTTACTTCAACATAATAAATGTTATGTTAACCTAACTAGTGATCCAAGAGTGACAATAATAAACCCCAGACCTTGCTTGTCAGCAGGTTTGGGGTTTATTGACTTTGTTGAACCGTACCTTTTCCAAACATAAGAGGATAGAATTCAATTACAGAACATTATACGATAAACTGTAAAGAGGTTTAGATGTCAGCTTACTTAACAAAAGGAGGACTTGAGATGCTGCGGGGGCTGATCCTACGGTTGAGAAGAAGTAAAATGCGCACCAGACTGCTGCTCTTGTTCACCATGCTGACGCTGCTGCCGTTAAGTGTGCAGGGGATGGTGACGTACCGTCATTTCTCCTCCACCCTGAACGAGAAAACAAAGCAATATACAGTGGATGTGGCCGGACAGGCCAACGCCAATCTGGATAGGCTGCTGAAGGATCTGGAGCGGTTGTCGCTGATGCCTCTGTATGATGAACAGGTGTTATCTATTCTGGCTAAATACGATGGTCCTATGGGCTCAGGCACATGGGCACTGTCTGATGATTATCAGAAAATGAAGCTATATACCTCTGCACAGGCCTATGATCGCCCGGAAATCCGGGGGATTCACCTGCTTAGTAACAGCGGAACCCTGTTCTCCAACGTGGAACCGCTTGCGGTCAACACCTCGTGGGATGGCAGGCATGACGAATGGTTCAGCGCCCTTACGCGGTCGGACGGCGAGTGGATTATTCTTCCTCCGCATCTTCCGTCTTATTATGCCGGAACCGACCCCTCATCATATATTTCGGTGGCCAGAGTTATCAAGGAACCTAGTACGCTGAGACGTCTGGGCTATATCCTTATCGACGCTAAGCAATCGGCCTTCGGCTCCGTTTTCTCGAAGCTGAAGATTGAAGAGTCCACGAATTTGATGATCATCGATGGAGACCAGCGGCTGCTGTATGAGCAAAAGCCGGATAACGGGCAGTCGGCCTACGGCCAGCTTATGGGCTCCGGGCGGATCAATGAGCTGCGTGGCGGGGAGCGGGAGAGGCTGGGCGGCACAGATTATTTGTTTATCAGCCATAAGTCCCCGTATTCGGGCTTGTCCGTGATCGGTCTGACTCCCATTGGAGTTATGCTGAAGGAATCGCGCGCGATGATGATTTTCACGTTATGGCTTGCCCTCTTTTGCCTGGTGACGGTGCTTCTGCTCGCTTATGCGGTATCGTACCGGATTACCCTCCCGCTGGTGGAGCTCAAGAGTAATATGTCCAGGGTGGAGCGGGGCGATTTCAACAAGCGGGTCAGTCCGCTGGGGGGAGATGAATTCGGGCAGCTCGGGCGCGGATTCAACAAGATGATGGACGAAATCAACCGCCTGTTTCATGAGGTGCTTGTGACCCGCCTCCGGGAAAAGGAGGCAGAGCTGTCCGCCCTGCAGAGCCAGATTAACCCGCATTTTATCTATAATACGCTGGAGTCGATCAATATGATGGCCGTCCAGCGCAGGCATGAAGAGGTATCGGATATGGTATCCGCACTGGGCAAGCTGCTTCGCTATACCATTGACAAGGCCGGCCGGCTCGTATCGCTGGGAGAGGAGATAGCATTCGTAGACTCCTATGTGCGTATCCAGCAGATTCGTTTCGGCGGTAAGCTGACGGTGCATAACGAGATTGAAGAAGAAGTATTGCATTTGCGCATTCCGAAGCTTACCATTCAGCCGCTGGTGGAGAATGCAATAGATCACGGGATCGCGGGGCGTGAAGCAGGCACGATCTGGGTGTCAGCGCTGCGTTTTGACAACGAGCTATTCATTACGGTGCGTGACGACGGGAACGGCTTAGAGGAGGAGGAACTCACGGCGCTGAACCGGGAGATCGAACAAGACCCCTCCATGGATTCGCTCCGGCGAAGCGAGAAGGAGAGTCTGGGGCTGCGCAATATCGGCCAGCGGATTAAGCTGCTGTACGGGGAAGGCGGGAGCCTTACGGTTGACGGAAGTCCGGGGCAAGGGCTGGCCGTGACCATTACGATAACGATACCGGAATCAGGGGGAGAAGAGGATGTATAAAGTGCTGCTCGTAGAGGACGAAATCGTGATCAGACAAGGGATGCGCGAGCTCATTAGCCGGTCGGCGCCCTTTTTCGAGGTAACGGCTGAAATGCCGGGTGGACGGGAGGCGCTCCTGTACTTAAAGTCCGAGCTGCCGGACGTGATGATTACCGATATTCGTATGAAGGAAATGGACGGTCTGGCGCTGGCTGAAAAGGTGAAGTCGATGTACCCCGGGCTGCTGGTCATTATTGTGAGCGGATACGGAGAATTTGAATATGCCCAAAAAGCCATAGAATACGGCGTTCTTCATTACCTGTTAAAGCCGGTAGAACGCCATGAGCTGGTTAGCGTGATGGAAAAAGCACGGCTGCTGCTAGATAAGCGTCACGGAATGTCATCCCTGGAACAGATGCCAGACCCGCTGCGGGTGGAGAGCGGTGGAGATACACGCAAAATCATACGGGATGTTAAGGAATATGTCAGACTGCATATTGATGGAGATCTGCGGCTGCAGACGGTAGCTTCCCATGTCAATCTGAACGCTACGTATCTGAGCCAGCTGTTCAAGGGGGAGGCGGGCTGCAATTATTCAGACTATGTAACCGATTCCCGCATGGAACGGGCAAAGTGGCTGCTCAGCCATACCCAGCTTAAAATTTATGATGTCGCCCGGCTATCCGGCCATCAAAGCCCGAAGCATTTCATGCTGGTGTTCAAGCAGCAGACGGGGATGACGGGTGGAGAATACCGCAATCAATTTAATAGTCAAGAATGAAATGTTAGTTAATCTAACGTAAAAACATAAATATAACGAACCATTCCTGTATTTTGGATGATTTCTACACCGGATACGTCTCCTTTATACTAAAAGAGTCATTAAAACTAACATATCAAAGGGGGATATTCATGAAAAAAGCAGGAGTAGTGCTTCTTTCAGCCATGCTGCTGGGTTTAACGGCAGGTTGTGCCAAGCCCGCAGCAAGCGGAAATGCTGAGAGTCCCGGGAAACAGGGAGATGTGGAGTTAAAGTTTCTGATGTGGGGCAATCAAGGGCATATGGATGTGTACAACAAGCTGATCAGCCAATTTGAAGCAGACAATCCGGGCATTAAGGTGACCATGGATTCGGTGCCATTCACGGATTATCAGCAGAAAATATCCGTCCTGGCCGCTGGGAAATCCCTTCCGGATATCGCCTGGGTCTCGGAGCGGATGATCCCGCAGTTCAAGGCCAACGGGATTCTGGCGGATGTCTCCTCCTTCAAAGACGATGCTTCCTTTAACCTGGACGATTATATTCCGAGCACGCTAGATTTGTTCCGGGACGGGGATCAATTGCTTGGCCTGCCGTTCTCGACACCGCCGGTGGTCATGTTCTACAACAAGACGCTGTTCGATAAGGCGAACCTGACCGACCCGAATACACTGGCCTCCGAAGGGAAATGGACCTGGAAGACCTTCGAGGAATCCGCCAAAGCAATTGCTGTCAAAGACGCTGGGGGCCGGGTATATGGCGCGAACTTCTTCCGTGACTGGAAGACCTGGGCCATTCTGTCTTCGTACGCCTGGTCTTATGGAAGCGGCCCGTTCAATGAGGATCTGACCGCTTTCACCTGGAACGACCAGTACGGCGTGGAGACCCTGGAGCTGCTGGAGCGGATGATGTATAAGGACGAATCCCACCCGAAAGCAGGCGAGCAGATCAGCTTCGATGCGGGGAATCTGGGAATGTTCTTCGACAACTACAGCTATGTCTCGAAAGCGCGAGACATTAAAGGGTTTGAATGGAGCATTGCACCGATGCCGTCCGGCTCCGCAGGCAGTGTTCCGATGCTGGGCCAAGCAGGCTATACGCTGTTCAAGGACAGCAAGCATCCGGAGGAAGCCAAAAAGCTTCTCAAGCTGTTCGCCAGCCAGTCAGGCATTGAGGCGACATCTACTTATTTCGTACCTCCGCGCACATCGGTGCTGAGTTCCGATGCGTTCCTGAATCAGCCGAACAACCCGCCAGCCGAGCACATCATGCAAGCTGTTATCGATGAAATGCCGAAGGCGCGCATCATTCCAGGCCACATCCGCTGGCAAGATATCGATAATGCGGTGCTGCAAGGCTTTGACCGCCTGTTCGGCCAATCCGCATCCGCCAAGGACAACATGGCGAAGATGCAGAGCGATGTCGAGGCCATTTTGAAATAAGACTCCGGGCAAGGGGCCGTCAACCGGCGTTCAGCAGAGTGCAGCGTCCGGCTTGACGGACCGCCCGTTATGGGGAGCGAAATACAATGGGTAAATTGAAGCGCAGATTGGAGCAAAGCGGCCTGTCCTTGATTATCAGCCTTCCTGCCAATGATGTAAGACTGGCAAAAGCAGCGCTTGAGGAAGGCGCAGATGCTTTGAAGGTTCATTTTAATGTCGGCCACCGGGCCAGCGGTACGCATTTCGGTCCGCTTGAGGGCTATGAAGATATTTTTAGCGAGATTCGCTCTACCTTTGACGGTCCCTTTGGGGTAGTGCCCTCAGGCAGCTTAGAAGGTGTGTCGGAAGAAGAGGTTAGGCGGCTTGCGCCGCTCGGGTTCGATTTCTATTCGATCTATGCCCATCATCTGCCGTCCTTTATGCTGGAGGATCACGGCTTGGACCGGACCTTTGCCATTAATGACACCTATGATCTCAGTCAGGTCCGGGAAGGGGCGCAGTTCGGGATCACAGCGCTTGAAGCTTCGATTGTGCCTGGCAGCGAATACGGGACGGGTCTTAGCTTCGCAGATCTGCTGAAATACCGGTATTTGGCCGACCATTCCGGTCTTCCCGTACTGGTGCCTTCCCAGCGCAAGCTGGTTACAGGAGATGTACCGTCCTTGCAGCGCGCGGGAGTGAAAGCGATCATGTTAGGTGCAGTGGTGACGGGCAAGACAGAAGATGAGCTGCGGCGTGCGGTTAGCTCGTTCCGTGGTGCCATAGACAAATTGAGCTAGGGGGCGGTGAATTCCGGCATGAACAGAAAGGTCAAGAGACGAAACAAGGGTCCGCTTGCCCGCGAGGCACAGGTGACCGGATGGCTTTTTATATCGCCAATGCTGCTTGGTTTCACGTTATTATTGTTATTTCCGATGGGGAAAGCGCTCTATATGAGCCTAAATGACTGGCCGCTGCTTGGCGAGCACCGGTTTGTCGGTCTGGATAATTACAAGGATATTGCGGTGGACCCGCTGTTCTGGAAGGTTTTCGGCAACACGGCTTATTTCACACTGGGTCTGGTGCCGTTTAACATTGTGCTGGCTCTGATGCTGGCGCTGCTGTTATCCCGAAGCCTGAAGGGTATCGGCATCTTCCGTACCGCGATCTTCGTTCCCGTAATGACTTCGCTGATCGTATGGTCCATCGTCTGGAAGTACATGTTCGCCACCGATTCCGGGCTGATCAATCAGCTCTTGATGCTGTTCAACATTAAAGGGGCCGCCTGGCTGTATGACGAGAGACTGGCAATGCCGGCTGTTATCGTAACAAGTGTACTGAAGAACGTGGGGCTGAATATGGTGCTCTTCATCGCTGCGATCCAGCAGGTATCGCGTTCGCTCTACGAGGCGGCTGAGCTGGACGGGGCAGGCAAAACCCGGAGCTTTTTCAACGTGACCCTGCCTATGATTACGCCAACCGTATTTCTGACCGTGGTGATGACCGTAATTGGCTCGCTGAAGGTATTCGGCCAGATCTATGTCATGACCCAGGGCGGCCCGAGTAACAGCACCAAGGTGCTGGTCTATTACA
Source organism: Paenibacillus sp. FSL H7-0756 (assembly GCF_038006765.1). Lineage (NCBI taxonomy): Bacteria > Bacillati > Bacillota > Bacilli > Caryophanales > Paenibacillaceae > Paenibacillus > Paenibacillus sp. FSL H7-0756. Next base: position 433,398 of record NZ_JBBOVT010000002.1, read on the forward strand.
TCTGGGAAAAAGCGTTCAAGCTGTTCCAGATGGGCTACGCTTCGGCGCTTGCATTTGTGTTGTTCTTTGTCGTGTTGATCTTGACTCTGCTGCAGTGGCAGCTGCGAAAGAGGTGGGTATTCAATGAGAGCGACGCCTAGTGCCAGCAAAAAGTGGTCTGTAGCAGGAGTGTATGCTGCATTAACGGCGGTATCGCTGATTATGCTTGTTCCGTTTCTGTGGATGCTGTCCACCTCCTTCAAACGGCCGCAGGATATTTTCACCTACCCGCCGCAGCTGATTCCGCCGGTATTTCAGTTTCAGAATTATGTGGATGTCTTTACGCTGATCCCGTTTCACCGCTTCTATTTTAACAGTGTCTATATCTCGTTTGTCGTGGTGGCGGGAACGGTGTTTTTCGCTTCGCTGGCCGGTTATGCGTTTGCCAAGATTCCCTTCACCGGAAGAAATGCCGTATTTCTGGTGTTGCTCAGTGCGATGATGATTCCGCATGAAGTGACGGCGATCCCGATGTTCCTGTTCATGCGCGACCTGGGCTGGATTGACACGCATCTGCCGTTGATTCTGTTGCCGATCTTCGGCGCAAGCGGCGTGTTCGGGATCTTCGTCATGCGCCAATTTTTCATCACTGTACCCACGGAGCTTGAGGAAGCGGCGATGATCGACGGCTGCAGCCGGTTCCGCATTTACTGGAAGATCATGCTGCCGATTGCCCGTCCCGGGATGGCAACACTGACGATTTTCACGTTCGTGTCCATCTGGAATGAATTCTTCGACCCGCTTATTTTCATTAATACGCGTGAGCTGATGACTTTGCCGCTGGGATTATCGTTGTTTACAGATGAAGTGGGCACTTCCTGGCATTATCTGATGAGCGCCACCGTCATGGCAACCGTGCCGCTGCTGATCGTCTTCTTCCTGGCGCAGAAGCGGTTCATCGAGGGCGTAGCTATGACGGGGCTGAAGGAATAGCACACCGGAAAGGAATAACACACCAGAGAGGAGTAGATGATATGAATCCTGCAATAGAGGCAGATGTCGTTGTCGTAGGGGGAGGGCCGGCAGGAATCACGGCGGCCATTGCCGCCGGACGGCTGGGGGCGCAGACGGTGCTCATTGAACGATACGGGTTCGTGGGCGGAATGTCTACCGCTGCTATGGTCTATCCTTGGATGACCTTTCACACAGACTCAGGTGAACAGGTCATTAAGGGCATCGCCCAGGAAATTGTAGACCGGCTGCAGGCCAGCGGGGGTTCGCCGGGCCATCTGCGGGATACGGTCGGCTTCGTGCATACGCTGACGCCGTACCATCCTGAGATATATCAGGTGGTAGCTACAGATATGCTGCGCGAAGCCGGGGTGAAGCTGCTGCTGCACAGCTTTGTGGATGAGGTGATGACCCGTGACGGCGCCATTGAACATGTCGTGGTGACTAACAAATCTGGACGCACGCCTGTTGCGGGGCGCATCTTCGTGGATTGCAGCGGAGATGCCGACGTAGCGAAGCTGTCCGGGGCAGAAACGCTGCAAGGCCGGGACGGGGACAACCGCTCCCAGCCGATGACGATGAAGTTCAGAATGCGCGGCGTTGATCTGCACAAGGTCAAAGCGTATATGATTAGCCATCCCGAAGAGTTCTACAGCAAAACGCCGATCGCCGAGCTGCCGGACCTGCCGCTCACCGGAGTAAGCGGGTTCTACTCGCAATGGAAGCGGGCAGAGGTGCCGATCAACCGCGACCAGGTATTGTTTTTTGCCGGTCCGGCAGACGACGAGGTGCTGATCAACTGTACCCGCGTTCAGGGGCTGGACGCAACGAATGCAGAGGATCTGACCTTAGCGGAGCAGGAGGGCCGCAAGCAGGTGCTGCACATGGCCGAGTTTCTGAAGCGCGACATTCCGGGCTTCGAACGGGCCTCGATCTCAGCGGTAGCGCCGCAGATCGGCATCCGCGAATCACGGCGGATCAAAGGCTATTACCAGCTGACCAAGGAAGACGTCGTAGAAGGCCGGAAGTTCAGTGATGTCATTGCCCGCAGCGGCTACCCGATTGACATTCATGATCCGTCCGGCAAGGGGGTAACAGCCTCCTTCATCGCCGGAGACGGCGCGTACGATATTCCCTACGGCTGCTTGCTATCCTTCAATGTATCCAATCTGCTGGCCGCAGGCCGATGCATCTCGACTTCGCACGAAGCGCTGGCCACGACCCGCTTGACACCAAGCTGCATGGCTACGGGCCAGGCAGCCGGAACAGCAGCAGCGCTCGCGGCTGCCGCAGGGGTGAAGCCGCAGGCGCTCGATATTCCGCAGCTGCAGGAGCAGCTGAAACGGGATGGGGTAGTATTATAAGATATATAGGGCGGGCGACACGCATCGTTATTTACGGTGTGTGTTGTCTGCTTTTTGCTGGGCGTGGGTGTTATAAGCATATACATTGGCAGCTAGGCCAAATGTGTGTTGAAAACAACATACATTTGGCTAGCGTAAGGTCCATGGGCTGATTGTGTGTTAAAAACAGCATACAATCGACTGGTGTGAGGTACATGGGGCCAAATGTGTGTTGAAAACAACATACAATCGGCTGGGGTAAGGTATCTGGGCTGAATGTATGTTAAAAACAGTATCTGGTTGGGCTGGTACGACGTTTGGTGCGGCTACTAGTAGTTCAAGCTGACTTTGTGTGGGACTACCCAGCAGAGCTACAAGAGTACGTCGGCAATTAAGAAGCAGGGCTGGAATAAAGTACATTGCCATTTAGTAACGTAATAAATGTTATGTTAACTATTAAGAGGTTACTTGCATGAAAGTAAATAACCCCCCAAACCCGTTTTACAGCAGGTCAGGGGATTATTCATGTAGTTAACACCTCAAGCACCAAGCTCACGCTGTGCACTTGCTTCGGCGGCTTCGCGGATGCGAAGTCTTTTATGCGCGGTAATCAGGAAAGGAAGACCGAGCGCCGTGGTCAGCGCAAGCGGTACGAATACAGCGGGCCCGTTCAGAACGCCGAATTGATCCAGCAGCAATCCTCCGAGAATAGGCGCCATGACGCTGCCTATATTATTGAAGCCAATCGTACCGAAGTAAGTGCCTTTCCACTCCGGCTTGGCAATCCGGTCGATCAGCATATCCATCATCGTGAAGAGCAGGACTTCCCCGACAGTGAACAGAACCACGCTGAACATCAGCAGAGGGACTCCTCCTGGCATCCCGAACAGCAGCAGACTAAGGGCTACGCAGACATTGCCCAGAATCAGCGGGATAATTGGCGGGAACTTGCTGGCTGTACGCACAATAGGGTACTGAACGACCAGCACCGTCACTGCATTAAGCGACAGCATATAAGAGAAAACTTGGCTGCCATTGCTGAAATGGGGGTTCATCGCGAGATATTGCGCCAGTGTGGAACTGAAGTGGCCATAACCGAGTACACAAAAGATGGTTCCCAGCAGAACGGGAAGAAATACCTTGTCCCGGCCGGTAACTGCGAGCGCATCCAGCAGCTTCGGGGTCCGGGCTTCTCCATGCACAGGCATGCTGGCACGGTGGACCGAGAATTGCAGGAACAGAACAAGGCCATAGGCGATATAGACGATCCCTGCGATCATGAACGGGAAGGTGGACTTGGCGGAGCCGAGCTGGAGGCCGATAATCGGACCGAAGACCACACCCAGATTCACAGCCGCATACCGCAGATTGAAGACCAGCAGCTTTTGCTCCGGCGGGGTAATATCAGACAATAATGCCCGCGAAGTCGGTTCAAATACGGCGCGGCACAGTCCGTTGAGCGTGTTCACCAGGAAGAAGACCCACAGATGCTGCGCTGCGGCGAAGCCGAAGAATACGCAGGCCCAGCCGAATACGGAGACCAGCATGACGATCCGGCGCCCGATGACATCCGAGATATAACCGCCGTAGAAGCTGACCATTACCCCTGCCAGCGAGCTGACGGCCACTGTGAACCCGGTCTGGGTTGCGGAAGCGCCAAGCACCTGCGTCAGATAGATGGAGAGAAAAGGAATGCTCATCGAAGTAACCAGCCGGCCGAACATCGTTCCAATGATGATGGTCCAGGCCAGCGGGTGAATGTGGCGCAGATGTTGTTTCATTTGAATCCTTGTCTCCTAATCAGATGTTTTAAATGTGATGCATGCTTCTTATCGAAAGATTAAGTATAATTGTATAGAACAAAGGGGGAAATAAAAGTGTAAGGATTGCATGTAACTTTTCACCTTTTATAAGGAGGCTCGGAAGATGGACACCAGCAGCACACATTATCTCTGTTTGGCCGCAGCCTTGGCCCCGGCGTACAGCCACCAGCAGCCGGTTCCGGTGACGATTGAGCAGTTGACCGGCATCCTGTGCTGCACACCGCGCAATGTGAAGTTTATCCTGCGGAAGCTGGTGGAGCAGCAGTTGATTGCCTGGATACCCGGAAGAGGGAGAGGGAACCGCTCGCAGATGACTTTTTTGCGTCATGTGGATGAGGTGCTGGAGGAGGGATTCCAGGAGCTGGTCAGCAAAGGCCGGATTAAGCCTGCCATCGAATTGATCGGCCAATACCCGGTCAATGAGCCGCTCAAAGAGCGCCTGTTGGCGGTTCTAGATATGCAAATGGGCTTCTGGAGTGAACCCGGCTCCACATCCGGGCAGGAGGTGCTGCGAATCTCCCGTAACCGTGCGATGGAGAAGCTGGACCCGGCTACCGTATACACCGCTTTTGAGACCTATTTACTGGGGCATATTTGCAGTACCTTGATTACCTATGATGCACAGAACGGGGTTTTCCTGCCGGGGCTGGCCCACACGTGGGAGGCTAACGAGAGCAGTACGAGCTACCTGTTCTATCTGCGCAAGGGGGTGCGCTTCCACCACGGCCGCATGATGACTTCCCGGGATGTAAAAGAAACCCTCCAGCGTCTGATCGGACTTAAAAGTCCGGCGATCTGTCATTTTGAGGATATCATCCATGTGGAGCTGGAGGGGGACTACCGTATCCGGTTCGATCTGGTGCAGCCTAATTTCTTTTTCCTGCATCTCTTCAGCTCGATCTATATGTCCATTGTACCGTATGATGTGGATTTCGCTGCGCATCCGGTCGGCACAGGGCCCTATCAGGTACTAGATCTGAGCCAGGATGTGCTTGTACTCGGCGCTTACGATCTCTATTATGGAATCCGCCCTCTGCTGGACCGGGTCGAGATCTGGTACCTGCCGCATTTGGCCTCGGGGGTACGTCAATATCAGTTAACAGACGCCAACAGCAGCCCCAGCAGCGTGCCCGCAGCGGAAGAGGGGAGGAGCCACAGTATCGATTATCCGGCTGTCGGGTGCAGATACCTTCTGTTTAATTTTCGAAAAGAAGGCATACACCATCATCCCGCAGTCCGGAAGGCCATGCGTATTCTCTACAATCAGCTTGCCCTGATCCGTGAGCTGGGAGGCAACCGGATTAGGCCGGCGGACAGCTTCCTTCCCTGGCAGAGCAGTGAACGGGAGTTCGAAGAACCATTATTAGAGGAAGCGAGAGTGCTGCTTCAGGAAGGCGGCTACCGGGGAGAGACAGTGAAGCTGGCCTACCGCACGCACCAGGAGGAGCGGGATGAGGCGCTTTGGCTGCAGGAACGTAGCAGGAAGATTGGATTACAGCTTGAGCTGTATCCTTTAGCAGAGTACGATCTGCCGGACTTAATCCACCATGCGGATCTTGTAATCTGCGAAGAAGTGCTGGAGGATGACTGGCAGTGGGGAATGATCAATTACTTCCGCAACGAGTCCAATTATCTGCATCACCTGCTGCTGGACAGCCAGAAATCTGAGTTGAAAGAGGTACTGATGCCTTTCGACCGGCTGGATGCCGGGGAGAGGGCAGACGTGCTGGAGCTGGCCGAAGACAAGCTGCGGGATAACGGGTGGGTACTGTATGGCTGTCACATGAATAAAAAAGCGCAATTAAGTCAGAATTTGTTCGGCCTGGAACCCGGCTCCTTCGGATTTCTGGATATCTCCAAGCTGTGGGTGAAATTGGGGTTTCAGTAGGCAAAAAGAAACGGCTGCTCCTGAAGGGGAGACAGGCCGTTTTTTTATGATACATTTAAAATTACAGCGTAATTCAGACCGCTTTCTGCTGCTTGCCGTCACATTTTTTGCAGACCGTCAGCTTCTCGCCCTCTGGGCCCTTGCCGAAATACAAAAGCTTAATCCGCGTGCTGCCGCAGATCGGACAGGTGCCTCTGGCCCGGGAGGGGGTATTGTAAAGTGCTTTGCCGCGCTTATTCTTGGACATGTGAATTCCCACTTTCATCTGTAATACTCTATCCTATGCCTTATTCAGCTGAAAAATCATTCGAAGGAGGGCATTATGAAAAAGCTTGTTATCGTAAACGGAACCATGGGAGTGGGAAAAAGTACGATTGTCAGTAAGCTATATAAAGAATTACAACATTCGGTATGGCTTGATGGAGATTGGTGCTGGCAAATGAACCCCTGGAAGGTTACCGAAGAGAACAAAACTATGGTAATGAATAACATCCATTTTATACTTAATCAGTATCTTGACAATTCCATGTTCGAGTATGTCTTCTTCTCTTGGGTGATTCATAAGGAAAGTATATTAGATGAAATTCTAGTAGGCTTGAAGGGAAAGGAATATGAGCTAATAAAAGTTACGTTAATGTGCTCTGAGGAAGAGTTGATAAAGCGTATGCGTCAGTATGCGAGGAGTGAGAGTGAAATTAAAAATAGCATCAACCGGTTAGAAAATTACAAAGAAATGAATACACGAAAGCTGAATACGAACGGTAAGGAGATTGATGTCATTATAAAAGAGCTTCTACATATTATTGAGAACAATAATGTGTAGTTACACCGATTAATTCATCTTCTATTCATCTCCACATTCAAATGGTCCACAGGTTCCGTGGACCATTGCTTTTTCTTCATATAGTCTAGCCGTCCAGCAGCGTCATCTGTTCTTTCATATAACGTGTGCCGTGAACGTCATGCTTGGGGCTGACCTGCTCGATGCGTTCCAGGTCTTCCTTCGTAAGAAGGATATCTGCCGCAGCCGCATTTTCCTCCAGATACTTGATACGCTTCGTACCCGGGATAGGCAGTGCACCGCCAGAAATCGTCCAGGCAATAGCTAATTGGGAAGGGGTGCAGTCCTTCTCCGCTGCAATCTCCTTAATCTTGTCGACAACCTCAATGTTCTTCCGGAAGTTGTCTCCTTGGAACCGCGGCATCCATCTGCGAAGATCGCTTTCGGCAAGGTCCTCGAAGGTGCGGAGCCCGCCGGAGATAAAGCCCCTGCTCAGTGGACTATAGGCCACATGGGTAATCCCCAGCTCTCTTACGGCAGGGAGGATCTCCTCTTCGATGTCACGGCTCCAGAGCGAATACTCACTCTCCAGCACGGAGATCGGATGCACGGCATGAGCGCGGCGGATGGTGGAGGCGGAAGCCTCGGACAGGCCAAGCGCCCGGACTTTACCTGTCTTGACCAAGTCTGCCATCGCTCCGACCGTTTCCTCAATTGGGATTTGCGGATCAACGCGATGTTGATAGTAAAGATCAATGTAATCCGTATTCAGACGGCGAAGGCTATCCTCTACTGCTTGCTTAACGTAATCAGGATGACCGTTGATGCGCTCGTAATTCGGAGTGTACGAGAACTTGGTGGCGATAATGGCTTGCTCGCGGCGTCCTTGAAGTGCACGGCCGAGCAGCTGTTCGTTATGCCCGTTCCCGTAGACGTCCGCAGTATCGAACATCGTGACGCCTATGTCCAAAGCGCGGTAGATCGTTTGAATCGACTGTTCATCGTCAGTCACCCCGTAAATACCTGGAGACATCCCCATAATGCCCAGTCCGATCGAAGAGACGCGAATATTGCTATTGCCCAAAATTCTCTGCTTCATTTGTTCATCCTCACTTTCGTGTTTGTTGTCACTCTGACTCCTCCATCTTCATTAACAATTGGCTCTCGGAAGGAAGGGTACCTTTCTCGATGTCTTCGTATATGGACAGTTTGTTATTGACAGCGTCGAGCGCTTCGGCCAATTCGTTCTGGCGTCGAAATAATTCCTCCTTGTACTGGTTTAAGATCGCCTTGCGCTGTGGAATCGTGGAATCTCCATCAAGCGCAAGATTTACCATCTCCTTCAGCAACGACAGCTTCATCCCGGTTGCCCGGAAACAGGTCATCAGCCTCATCCAATCCAGATGATCTTGTTCGAACAGCCGGTTCCCGTTCTTATCCCGCTTAATATAAGGCAGCAACCCCTCTTTCTCATAAAAACGTATCGTATGCGCCGGGCAACCCAGCCGCTCTGAAGCTTCTTTGATTGTGAATGTCATGGACCGTATCACTCCTTATCGGTTATTTTCCTGCGGAATGGGCGGGTTCTTTCTTATCCTAAGCCTTAAAGAGCACTTTAAGGCAAGCGTTATTTTAGGAGACAGCGGTTATCGTCCGGATCACAAAACTGGAGCGATTAAGGCAGACCAATGCAGTAAAAAAAACATCCTAATGGATGAATAAGATTACCTTCGAGTGAGCACAATGTATGCTGTTTTTGACATGCATTGGGTCCATATTCCTGCTTGCGAGTACAATGTATGCTGTTTTTGATATACATTGGGTCCAGATGTCTGCTTGTGGGCACAATGTATGCTGTTTTTGACATACATTGGGTCCAGATGTCTGCTTCGGGCACGGTGTATGCTGTTTTTGACATACATTCAGGCCGTGTGTCTGCTTGCGAGCACCATGAACTTCTGTAAATGTACACACACCGTTTCTATGAAGCAGGAACCTATAGTTTTCTATACATCAAATACCTCAAAAAAACAGCGTATAACATAAATTATACGCTGTTTCGCTTCAAATCGATTTTTATATCACTTCCCGCACTAGTTGTCACCTTTAATAGAGTGATTTTGGTAGAATAATATATTAATAATGGAATTAATACCCATGAGGAGGGCGTTGCAGAGAATGTGACTGTTCTTTCTCCTCTTCGGATTGCGAAACCCATGCTATACTATTTTAAAATACATACGCTGGAGGGAGTCCATTGATTCATAGCAGCAAGCAGCAGAAATGGAGATCAGACAAGCTGTCTCATCTCGGATCATCGATCTTTGCGGAGGTGGCTGCCTGGAAGGCAGAGGCCCAGCAATCGGGCCTTAACATCATCGATCTTGGAATTGGCAGCCCCGACCGGGCACCTCTGCCGGAGATTCGTCAGACGTTAAGTGATGCGGTACTTCGGGAGGATAGCTATGCTTATCCGTCATCCAAAGGAAGTACAGCCTTTCGGAATCAGGCGGCAAAATGGATGCAGTGGCGTTTCGGCGCAGAGGTAGATCCCGAAGAGGAAATCGTATCATTGATGGGCTCGCAGGACGGACTCTCGCATCTGGCGCTCGCTGTCTGCAATCCGGGCGATCTGGCGATTGTGCCGGACCCCGGCTATCCCATCTATTCAGGAGCGCTGGCTATAGCGGGGGTTAGGTCTTGGCCGCTGCCGCTTTTGGAGGAGAATGCGTTCCGGCCGGATCTGGAGAGTATTCCTGAGGAGGTGTGGCGCGAAGCGGCTTTTATCCTGCTCAGTTTTCCCGGTAATCCAATTTCGGTTACGGTGGATCTGGCTTATATGGAGCGGCTGGTGGAACTTGCCCGTAAGTGGGATGTTCTGGTTGTACATGATCTGGCATACTCAGAGATGGGCTTCGACGGTTACCAGCCGATCAGCATCCTGCAGGTACCTGGGGCGCGGGACACTGCCGTTGAATTTCATTCCTTCTCCAAAAGCTTCAACATGGCCGGCTGCCGCATCGGCTTCATGACGGGTAATGCTCAGGCAGTAGGGGCGCTGCGGGAGCTGAAAAGCAATGTGGATTACGGCGTCTTCGAGCCGATTCAGGAAGCGGCGGTTGCCGCGCTGGAGCAAGCGATGGCCTCCGGGCCGGACCAAGGTGTGGCTGCACTGTATGAGCGGCGGCGGAATCTAGTGGTAGAGGCGCTGTATCTTGAAGGGTGGGCCGTATCCTCGCCGGAAGCTACTATGTTTATTTGGGCAAGACTGCCGGATGCCTATGGAATTCAAGGAGAAGCGGGAAGATCGCGCCGTTTCGCTCGAGACCTGCTGCTGAGAACTGGAGTTGCGGTGATTCCGGGAGATGCTTTTGGCAGCCAGGGGGAAGGGTATGTGCGGATTGCGCTGGTTGAGGAGGAAGAGCGGCTCCTAGAAGCCGCCCGGAGAATCGGGGAGTTTCTGCGAACAATTCCTGGAGGCTGCTAACATTACTGATACTCAGCGGGCAAAGTAACAGCAATGATATTGTTTTCGGTAGGAATGATTGCTGTTCCGTTCACAATGGAAATGACGCCGAAGCGGGGAGAGGACGCCCCGCTTCGGATCATTCCCAGCAAAGCACCAGTATCGGCATGATTAATTGAGATATTGCCGTTCGAATATATGGCGAATACAGCATGGCTGGTACGCTGAAGCTGCATCACCGGTTCTGCCGGATGATCGAAGACAACGACACTGTCGTCGGCAAGCCGGATTCCGCTGACCTGCGTCCCTTGCTGGAAGTACGCCATTCCGCCAATGGGACCGGTTAGCCAGTTGCCGTAGCTTGCATAGCTTTTGAAGCTGGCCGCTGTGTCCCTACTTCGTGTGAAGCGGGTAAGAACGTATTCGTCCTTGCCGTTAACAGTGTTGACCGAATACAGATAGGAATTCTGAATGGAAGCCGTATAGCTGCTGAGCCCGGACACATTGCCGTGCGGCTTATACTTCTCTTGCCCCGAAATCTTGCCGGTAACAGGATTAAGCTGCACCAGAGTGATCTGGTATCCAGGCACTTGCTCCTGCAACACCAGCTGTCCCTTCTCGGAAGTCACATAGCTGTGTAAACCCTCGGTTCTCCAGAGACGTTTACCGGTGGACGGGTCCAGGCCGAAGAATTGTGTGCGAATATTATCAACGGTGCTGGAAGCTACAATTACACCGGAGAATTCACCGTAGATCTTCCCGGCGTACATTGGAATATCTTTGTTCTCCCACAGCTTTTTACCAGTAACAGGATGATATGCCGCCATTCCTCCGCTCTCGTTAGCGAAATAGAGGGTCCCATTAATCAGGCGGGCTTGTCCGCCAATCTCCATTGGCTTGGCTGATAGCTTAACCTTCCAGACCAGCTTGCCGGTAGAAGCGGATACTTTGACGAGCTGTTCCTGATTGTTAATGAAGAATACGGAGTTAGAGGTGAGAATCTGGGGGTGCTCCCCCTGTTTGTAGGACCATAGGGTCTTGCCTGTAGCTATATGTTTCGCATATAACATATTTTTGTGGGAATAGTAGAGGGTGCCGTTCATAACCGCTTGCTGCTGGTCATATATTCCGGTACCATCCGCAGATACTTGCCACAATGGTGTCAGCAGTGCATTTGCGGAGGAGGAAGTAGTGGCTGATGAACCTACAGATGCTGCATGTGCAGTGGATACAAGAACTGTTGAAGTGCCGGAACTGGCCGTGGACAGCAGAGAAAGAGTAAGTAAGCTGGTGAAGAACGGTCGGAAAGATGACAATAGATTCAGCTCCTTGGTAAATTTTGTTCTATACAATAAGACGCTGAAATCTTCAAATGGTTGCTGAACCAGGAATGACAGTATTGTAAGGTAACATAATCAATATTATGTTACCTTATTTAATTCGCGGATCATCATTCGGGGTAATAAGGATCAACTACAGTTATTCAGGAGGTTGGCCTTATGGGATTTAACATTGGAGGATTAGGCGATAAAATACAAGGAGTGGTCGGTTCCCTCAAAGACGGCCGTGTAGGTGAATTACTGCAGAAATTGCCGCTGGACAAGCTGCCTCTCGAGCAACTGCTGCAGAAGCTGCCGCTGGAGCAGCTTCTATCGAGTTCTTTTCTGCAAAAGTTCACTCCCTTCGAGTCCGTGAAGGATCTGCTGCAAAAAGGAGGATTCTCTGCCGGCTCGGCAGAGGAGATGAAGTCGCTCCCGCAGGATCAGCTTGACGAGCATGTATCAAAGACTACTTCCTTCGGTTCACTGAAGGATATGCTGATCAAAGCAGCGGAGTTCTATTCCCAGCGGAAATAGACGATATCTACAAGCAGATTTACACGAAACGAAAGAAGCCCGCAGCGGAGTGATGTTCCGTTACGGGCTTCTTTATGTTTCAGAGGATTGTAGGGGTTATTGCTTTAACCAAGCTGTAGCCAGCAGCAAAGCTCCTTGGTTAGCCTTAGTATCTGCCAGAGCGTTCAGCATCACGAAATCGTGGATGATGCCCTGGAAGCGTACGGCTGTGACAGGGACTCCGGCTTCGCGGAGCTTGTTCGCATAATCCTCACCTTCATCTCTGAGAACATCGGCTTCACCAGTGATAATCAGGGCTTCCGGGAGACCGCTAAGCTGGTCCAGACTGGCCCGCAGCGGAGAGGCTGTAATCTGTGCCCGCTGCTCAGGATCGGTGGTATATTGATCCCAGAACCATTTCATCCCCTCGCGCTGGAGGAAATAGCCTTCTGCGAACTGATGATACGATTCCGTATCGAAGGAAGCGTCTGTAACCGGATAGAAAAGCAATTGCTTAGAGATGGCCGGACCGCCGCGCTCTTTGGCCATTAGGGTAATGGCAGCAGTCATGTTGCCACCGACACTGTCTCCAGCGACACTCAGCCTGGAGGCGTCAAGTCCGTACGTGGAGCCTTCACTAGCAATCCATTCCAGAACCGCGTAGATTTCTTCAATGGCCGTTGGATATTTGGCTTCCGGGGAGAGGCTGTATTCCGGGAAGACCACGGCAGCACCCGTGCCCACAGTCAGCTCGCGGATGAGCCGGTCATGCGTGTGGCTGTTGCCGAAGACCCAGCCTGCTCCATGAATATAGAGAATGACTGGCAGGGAAGTGCCGGAGGTGCCCACCGGACGGACAATGCGGACCTTCACTTCACCGCCGGGACCGCCCGCTACAGTCAGATCCTGAAGATCTGCCTCGGGTTTTTCGATATCGCCAGCCTGAACGGTGTTGACCGTTTCGCGGCCTTTTTCCGGACCCAGATCGGGCAGGAAGGGAGGCTTGGCATTATCATCGGCGAATTTCTGAGCTGCTGGTTCAAGAATAACTTTTTTATGATCAGACATAGGTTACAGTCTCCTTCTCCTAGCAGATTAGGTCAAGCTCTTCTCATCCATAACCGCCTGACAAGTTTCTGAAACGTAAATCGAACGGATGGCCCGGTTCAAAGTGTATATCCAGTAAGAAAGGGGGGAAGCGAGCGTGAAGGATTATCCCATCACAGAAGAGCAGGCCAAGGAAATGTTTGAAGCACACTCCGCTTATATTTATGGGATTGCCCTTATGATGACCAAGCAGCGGGTGCTGGCCGATGATCTTACCCAGGAGACTTTTCTGCGTGCCTTTGCAAAGTATCATTTGTATGATCCCTCCAGGCCGCTTCGGCCTTGGCTGTACCGGATTGCCGTCAATACGTCCCGTAATCTGTTACGCAGAAAGACCTGGATACAACTGCTGGCGGGCGTTCCTGTAGAGGGAAAAGAGCACTCCGCCGAGAGCTTCGCTCTGCATAGTGAGAATCAGCTGGAGTTATGGCAGGCAGTCAGCCATCTGTCCGTGAAGCTGCGCGAAGTGATTACCCTGCACTATTATGCCGGATTATCGCTTCCCGAAACCGCAGAGGTATTAAGTATTCCGCTGGGAACCTGCAAATCCAGGCTTCATGCGGCACTGCGCAAGCTGAGAGAATGCGGCGATCTTGACCCCGGCGTGCTGATGATGAAGGAGGGGCTTAAATGACGACAGCTAAGGACAGGCTGGATGCTCAATCCGAGGCAGTAACCGCACAATTGCAGCAAGAAGCTGAACACATGATTCATAGTATGCCTTCTTCTGTTCATTTTGATGAATTGTGGCAACTGCATATAGGAAGATTAAAGGAAGCACCAAGGGGCAGACGCCGGTTATCACCATACAGGAAGTGGATCATCGGCGCTGCAGCTGCTCTGGGCATTACAGCCGGAATAATTGTTGGGATCGGATTCATCTCGCCCCCGGTAGCAGAGGCGCTGCGAGTCATTCCTTTCTTCGATTATCTGTATGACAAAGGTGCTGACCGCGGGGAGTTGAGGCCGATTGAACAGAAGCATCTCAGCAATCCGGCAGGCGCACTGATTACCGATAAAGGCATTACCTTCAATCTGGTAGAGGAATACTATGACGGTATTTCATTGGTGATTAATTATGAGGTGACCTACCCGTCATCCTCAGAGCCCATTACCGGCAAGGAAGCGGCAGTCTTCTATAAACTCAATTTCGAAGGACATCATCCGCAAAGAATCTCCAGCCACGATTTTACGATTACAGGAGATCATACCTTCGTAGGTACAACCCGTCTAAGCTTCGGGGACAAGGACCTGCCGGATCAGCTTAGGCTTAATATGAGTATTGATTGTATCGGGACAACAAGGGGGAACTGGGATGTATCTGTCCTGCTGGATAGGGAAAAGAGTGCCGCGCTAAGCACAACCGTATATCCCAAGGACTTGGATTTCACGTACGATAACTCACTTTACACTGTAGACAAGCTGACACTGGGTCCTGTAACTTCGCAAGTGATTGTGATGAAAAGTTATCCTCATCCATGGCTTTATGTAATGCTTGAAGATGAAATTGGGACCTTGTATATGAATAAAGGTGGAGATGGGGCGACTGAAGAGTACTATTATTTCAACTTCTCTCCGCTGACAGAATTTAATCCCAAACCGGAATACATGACCCTGATCGCCTATGAGACACTAGAAAATAAGCAAATTAAATCAGAAGAAGATCGCCAGAGCCTGAATGGATCATTACCGTTAACGCTGCAGGGGAATCAGGGAGGAACGGTTACAGTTACGGCTGTTGATTACGAGGAGAAGCAGACAGTTGTATACTATGAGGCCAGTCAGGTGATGAGCCAGTTAACCGAGCTAACCTTACTGCAAGGACAAAATCAGCCAATCACACAAACAGGACAGCCGGTGCGGATTAGCCGGGATAAACTGGCGTTTAAGCTGATTTTCCCGCCCGTGCAGCCTTCTGATAAGCTTGAGATTATGGCCCGGTACTTCTCCTATCCAGAGGATATACAACAATTCCGTTTGCGGATTCCGATTCAGTGGAACGAATAGCTGCTGAAATTCAACGTTTATCAAAGATTGGCCGCGACTGTCCTGCCAGGGACGGGCGTGGCCTATTTGTAGTTGGAAGGATGTGACTTTGAATGATCCGTTTGAATCATCCGTATGAAGACTTTGTTTGCAGGTATGCAGGTGATTTTGATTAAAGAATTAACGAAAAGCAAAAAGAAGCGGAGGGGAAATTTGGAACTGGAGGAGCGATAGCGTCCGCCTGAAAGCTTTCCGCAGGAAAGCTCACAACGGAAGCATAGGCTTGATTTGGATTTCTACCGCGAAGAGCGGTTATGATCAGGAAATCTAAATACAACAGCGGCCGGAGGGCCAAATGTTCACCGCAGCGACGACCAGGCTTCGAGTCCAGCCCTTAAGTATGTAGCATTATAGTACCTTCCAGACCAACTCCAAAGTGTTTAGCAGTCCAAAGTGTGTAGCATTACAATCCCCCTCATCGCTCCCCCACACGCCCTACCCCGGATCTCAAATAGTCCACCCCGGCAAACACCACCGTAATCAGCAGCGGGTAGAGAATCGCCCAGCCTGTGAACGGGAACACGGCCAGTGTGGCGGCAAAAGAAATGAAGCTGATCGTTACGCCCGTACGGCTGCCGCGCAAGAGGCGGATTCCGGCGGCGCAGCCTCCGATATAGGTAAGAATGAAGGTGGCGTTGGGAAAAGTGATCAGCGTGGTTATCGAGAGTGCTCCGCTGCCGTAGAGCGACAATATCAGGGTGAAGCAGAGCGTCAGGAAGCTGATTGCCCCCACAGGTGTCTGATAACGACTGGATAAAAGGCCCATCCAGCCCGGAGCATAGCCTTGCCGGGACAAGGCATACGCCACGCGTGAAGCCGCACCTGCATAGGCAATGATCGTCGCTGTGCAGATGAACAGACCCGTGAGTCCGGCAATGAAGCCGCCCCATGCCCCCAGCGGCTGGCTGATGATCCAGAGCAGGGAGCTATCTGCTCCGCCGTGCAGATAGCTTTGCGGACCAACAGTAGCAAGTGCCGAGAGGAAATACAGGACACCGACAATGATGGCCGCGATGGTCACACCCTTAACCGCAGCCCGCTCCGGTTCCTTGAACTCTTCAGACAGATGCGAAACGGCTTCCCAGCCGATGAAGCACCAGAAGAGGATAGCTGCCGCCTGCCCGACGCTCATCCAGCCATGCGGCGCAAACGGAGTGAAGTGGGCACGCTCCATCCCCGGAAGCGCAGCGGCAAAAGAGAAGACCAGTACGGCAACTATAGCGATTACCACAGCAATTTGCACTTTACCGGCGACTTGCATTCCGATCCAGTTCGTTAGGAGTCCAATCACCAGCATCCCGGCGGCAAGGGCGATTCTTGCCGGATCGCCCCAGTCCATCGCTGCGGTCATGTATCCTGCACCGGTCAATGCGGCGACTGGCGCGCCGATCGGAACGGACATCAGGAAGAACCAGCCGACCAGGGCCCCGGCCTTCGGCCCGAAGGCTAGCGTAACGAAATGGGAGACGCCCCCGGCGTTAGGGAACTTGGCAGAGAGCAGGCCCATGGATAAGGCAAGCGGAAGAATGAGCAGAGTCATGAAGCCCCAGGCCAGCAGCGAAGCAGGGCCAGCCATCTCGGCGGCCAGTCCGGGTACAATTAATACCCCCGAGCCGAGGACAGCCCCAATGTATAAGGCAATGGCCTGAGGCATGCCGATAGTACGTTTTAACGAAGTGTGTTTCTTCATATGTATAATCCTGCTTTCCTTGTATTTAGTTATAGAGTATCAGATAATAGATCCATTGGAAAAACGGAATTATCAAATAACATCCATTCGAAAAACCGATGGATCAAAGGAAGGTCCGCCATGGAATCGAAGCATCTGTTCACCTTTCTCGTTGTGGTAGAGACCGGAAGCTTCACCCGCGCAGCGCAGAAGCTGGATTATGCCCAGTCCAGCATTACCGCTCAGATTCAGGCGCTGGAAGCAGAGCTGGGGCAACCCCTGTTCGACCGGATCAGCAAAAAGATTATGCTTACCGATGCAGGCCGCCGCCTGCTGCCGTATGCTCAAGAAATCTCCAAAATGCACACGATGGCTGAGAATGCCCTCCGCTCTGAGCACGAAATAGCCGGTTCGCTGCGGATTGGCGCACCGGAATCCCTGGCGGCTTTTAGGCTTCCCGGCATTATTAAGGATTTCCGCAGCCGTTATCCGCAGGTGCAGATTACCCTGAAGCCGGGGGCCTGCTGGGAGCTGACCGAATTCATCCGCTCCGGGGAGCTGGATCTGGCCTTCCTGCTGCAGCCGGAAACAGAGTATAAGGATGTGTACTGTGAGACGCTGATCCATGAAGCCATGGCTCTGGTAGCTCCGCTGGATCATCCCCTGCTGGAGCTTGCTGAAGTGGAGCCGCATCAGTTGAAGAACGTAACCATTCTGCATACTGAAGCGGGCTGCACCTACCGTACCTTGTTTGAACGTCATCTGAACAGCCACGGCGTCTTTCCTGATCCGAATCTGGAGTTCTGGAGCATTGAAGCGATCAAGCAGTGTGTGATGGCCGGTCTCGGCCTCTCTTTTCTGCCGCAGATTACGGTGAAGCGCGAGCTGGCGGAAGGCAAGCTGGGCCGGCTGAACTGGAATGACCAATCGCAGCGGGTGGCCACCCAGATCGCTTACCATAACAAGAAATGGAAGTCTCCTGCGCTCAGCGAGTTCCTCAGAATGGTAGAGAAGCATGCTGCCGGATGGAGAGAAGCTGCTGCTGCGGAATGATATAATAGTTGTACTTAAGAGGGAGGGGACGGATCATGAATAAGCTTGAACTAACATACGAAGAAGAGCTGGAGGCCTTCCTGATCTGGATGAAGGATGCCGGTTATACAGCACACACCCAGAAATCCTACCTTGCCGATGTGCGGGAATTCCTGGACAGTCTGAACGGCAGGGAGCTGGGAACGGTCAAAAAGCTGCATGTGGTGTCCTACCTGACTTCGGTACGTGAGCGCGGAGTCAGCGATGCCACCCGTAACCGCAAGCATGCCTCGGTCAACTGTCTGTTCAAGGCACTGTCCGAGCTGGAGCTGTTATCGATTAACCCGGCGGCAGGAATCAAGAAATCCAAGACTGACAAAAACCGTGAGCCGGTCTATCTGGAGGAGCGAGAGCTGGAGCGGTTCCTCTCAGCGGTGGACGGCAAGTACAGAAGCCGCAATCTGGCGGTCTTCCTGCTTATGTCCTATATGGGGCTTCGGGTAGGAGAAGTACATACGCTGAATTTGAGTGATTATAATGTAGACAGACGTTCCTTGCGGGTCTTCGGTAAAGGGCGCAAATGGCGGGGCATTCCGGTTCCGGAGGATGTGGCCCCTTATCTCGATCAGGCGATTGCAGACCGGCTGGTCCCTTGGCGGAGCAAAGAAGAGGCCATGTTCATCTCACAGAAGGGCCGCAGACTGTCGATCCGGGGAATTCAGGGCATTGCTGCGGATACCTTCAGCCGCTTCCAGAGTGAGCTGCCCTCTTCCCAGCAGCGTGCCTATTCGAGTCATAAGCTGCGTCATTCCTTCGCCACCATGCTGCTGCGCAAAGGGGCAGATTTGCGGACCGTACAGGAGCTGCTGGGTCATTCTTCCATTCAGACGACTACAGTATATACGCATATCACGAGCCGGGAGAAGGAAGAGGCGATGTCCCGGCTGCAAATCAGCAGCGCTGATAAGCTACGCGGCAGCCTGTAATCGGCCTGTCCAGCATTCATATCACTTGAAGTATGAACTTTTGTTCATACCCTAACGCATAAATTACATGGAATGTGCATTTTTAGGATGACAACTTGTCTATGAATTGCTACCATGAGAAAGGGAAAAACGGATTGTGAAATCAATCGCAACATTCACTTTAGTCGCTTAACGCGTCTTCGCGGCTTGTAAATGCTTGGATGCTTAGATTTCAAAAAAAAGGCCGCCAATCCCTGCGGATTGGCGGCCGGCTTGTTCATGCTGAAATTACAGCTCCAGCTTGGAAATTTCACTCTTGAGCTTGTCAGCGGACTGCTGGAATAAGCTCTGTTCTTCTTCGCTGAGCGGAAGATCCAGTACCTCACGCACCCCGGAGCGGTCTACAACACACGGAGCGCCGAGGAACACATCGGAGACGCCGTTGTAGTTGTTCAGCAATGTGGATACATTCAGAACAGAGCCTTCATTGTTCAGAATGGACGCTACAATGCGGTCCAGTGCAAGCGCAATGGCATAGGAGGTCGATCCCTTGGCGTCGATAATCTCGTAAGCGGCATTCTTCGTATCCTCGAAGATTTCTTTGCGTTCGGCTTCATCGAAGCCCAGATCAATCCCGGCGACATTGGCGAGACTCCAGACCGGCAGCTCGGAATCGCCATGCTCCCCGATGATCTGTCCATGAATGCTGCGCGGATCAATCTCCTTGTGCTTTCCGATCAGGTAACGGAAGCGGGCGCTGTCCAGTACCGTTCCTGAGCCGATAACCCGTCTGCGGTCGAAGCCGCTGATCTTCAGGGTAGCGTAAGCCAGGATATCGACCGGATTGGTCGCAATCAGCAGGATGGCGTGATGATTGTATTTCGTGATTTTCTGGATGATATCTTTGAAGATCGAGATGTTCTTGCGGAGCAGGTCGATCCGGGTTTCACCAGGCTTCTGGGAGGCTCCGGCTGTGACGATAATAATGTCGGCTTCACGGCAATCCTCATAGGTGCCGGCCCATAGCTTCACGCCTCCTACAAAAGGCATACCATGGTTCATATCCAGCGCTTCACCAAGCGCCTTCTGGTGGTTCACATCGATCAGTACAAGCTCGGGCATGCGCTTACGCAGCAGCAGCGTATAGGCTGTAGTGGTTCCGACTGCACCGGTACCGATGACTACAACGCGATTGGGCTTAAATGGGGCCATGTTCAATCTCCTCCAGCATTTGTATTTTGGTAGTATAAGGAAGGCAGAGCCGTTCCACTTGCTGTCCAATCTTATCCATCATAATCGCTAGGGATAGTGTTTTCAAGCTGTCCGCTTTTCATCCATTACCCGAAATAGGGTAAGCTAACTAAGGTTTTTCTATTATCCACTCAACCACTTGACAGGAGCGAACTGAAGTATGGATTTATTCCGCAAAAAACCGCTGGCCATTCCCCAGAATGCCGGAGCGGAGAAGCTTAGCAAGACACTGGGCGCCTTGGATTTGACGATGCTTGGGGTAGGCGCCATTATCGGCACCGGGATCTTTGTAATGACGGGTGTGGCTGCTGCAGAGCATGCCGGTCCTGGACTGGTGCTATCCTTCATCATCGCGGGGATTGCCTGTGTGCTGTCCGCCTTGTGCTACTCCGAATTTGCTTCGACCCTGCCGGTATCCGGCAGTGCCTATGCCTACAGCTATGTGGCCTTCGGCGAATTGCTGGCCTGGGTGCTCGGCTGGGATCTTGTACTGGAATACGGGGTTGCTGCCGCAGCAGTCAGCAGCGGATGGTCTGGTTATTTCCAGGGGCTGCTGGAGGGCTTTGGTATACATTTGCCGACAGCTTTGTCTGGAGCGTATAATGCGGATAAGGGAACGTTCATCAATCTGCCTGCCGTCATTATTATCCTGCTGATCTCTTATCTGCTTACACGGGGGGTTAAGGAGACCGCCCGCTTCAACGCAGTGATGGTCGCAATCAAGATCTCCGTAGTGCTGCTGTTCATTATCACCGGCATTTTCTATGTGAAGCCGGAGAACTGGACGCCCTTCCTGCCGTTCGGGATTCATGGCGTGATGAACGGCGCGGCTACTGTGTTTTTTGCCTATATTGGCTTTGATGCCATTTCAACCGCCGCAGAAGAAGTGAAGCGCCCGCAGCGCGATCTTCCAATCGGTATTATCTCATCTCTTGCTATCTGTACAGTCTTATATATCGCCGTATCCTTGGTCCTGACGGGCATTGTGCCTTATCAGAGTCTGAATGTCAGCGACCCGGTATCCTTTGCCCTGCGGTTCGTAGGCCAGAATATGATTGCCGGACTGATCTCCATCGGGGCGATTGCCGGAATGACGACTGTTCTGCTGGTTATGCTGTTCGGCCAGACCCGCCTGCTGTTCGCTATTTCGCGTGACGGGCTGCTGCCGAAGAGCTTGTCCAAGGTTAGCTCCAAGACGCATACCCCGGTGCACAGCACCTGGATGGTGGGCAGTCTGATCGCCGTGCTTACCGGCTTCGTTCCTCTGGACAGGCTGGCCAACCTGACGAGTATCGGAACCTTATTTGCCTTCCTGGTTGTGTCACTCGGGGTCATTATGCTCCGCCGGACGAAGACAGATCTTAAGAGAGGCTTCCGGGTTCCATGGGTTCCGCTGGTTCCGCTCCTTAGTGCGGCGACCTGCGGCTACTTAATGTATAATCTCGGCAAAGAGACCTGGATCGGCTTCATCATCTGGGTTGCAATCGGGCTGGTGATCTACTCGTTGTATGGCTACAAACGCAGTAATCTGAATACGAAGAAATAATCTTTTTAAATAATCATGAATGAAGAAAAGGAGAGAGCGCATTGTCAGCCAAAGCTTCATATTCCAAGATTCTAAGAGTGGCGTTGATGCTTCTTATGACTCTGCTGGTTCTCTCGGCCTGCTCGTCCGCCCCTCCGCCGGAGGCTACCCGGCCTCCTCAGCCGACTGAAGCGCCGGAAGAAGGGCAGATGATTACAGTCATCACCCCGGATAACAAGAATGTGGAACCCGAAAATGCAAAGAAATACCAGATTCAGACGCGGCTGACCGACTTCCGGCTGTTGAATGCTTCAGCAGGACTGGCCTGGGGGGTAACGCGCAATGAGCTGCGAATGTACATGACGCTGAATAACGGCAAGACCTGGGCGAATATTTCACCAGCTACGAATGTACAATTTCTGAGCAATCCGGTCTACGGCAAAGAGATTTTCTTCACTGACCCCGAGCATGGCTGGATTATCCGCAGCTCGTTCGGCTCTACCGAGACCGTGGTGCTGCGTACCACAGACGGAGGACACAGCTGGCAGATCTCTGCGTTCCCCGACTCCAACAAGCTGGCCTCTATATACTTCAGCTCTGGTCTGAACGGCTGGCTGATGACCAAGTGGGATGCTAGTGCCACCAAAGAGAGCAAAGCTTTGTATGCTACCAAGGATGGCGGAGCCACCTGGAATCTGGTGATGCAGAATGAGCAGTATAATCCGAATCTGCCGACTAGTTCGATTCCACATGCCGGTGTCACGACAGGGATGATCTTTAATGATGAGAGCCGCGGGTTTGTTATGCTGCAGACTGGCGCTCTGCCCAAGATCTATATGACCAGAGATGGAGGGGCGACCTGGGTACCCGGTTCGGAATTCCTGGTCAATGATAGCTTTGCAGGATGTGACCGGGTGGTTACCGGTGTCCCTGAGTTCTTCGGGAAGAATGCGGCCGGGGGCTGGATGCCGGTTGGCTGTCAGAAGGACAAAGAAGGCAGCATGAGCTTTAACGGTTATTTTACCGCCAATGGGGGAGAGAATTGGAAGTTCACCACATTCGGGCGGCCGGCGCTCTCCGGTATGAACCGGAATGTGGCACCCGACTTCCTGAATGCCATGACGGGCTGGTCGCTGGAAGGCAACCTGCTCTATAAGACGGTGGACCAGGGAGTGACCTGGACGGCCCTTCCGGCCAGCACGGTGCTTCAGTCCAAGCTTCTGGAGTATCCGGAGGTAGTGAAGCTGCAATTCATTTCAAGCGATGTCGGCTGGCTGCTGATCTCGAAGGAGGAGGAACGCAGGTCGATCCTGCTTCAGACCACCAACGGCGGCGAGAGCTGGCGCGTAATGTAATACTCTGCAAGAGGTTGTCCGTTCTGACGGATAGCCTCTTTTTTTCACATTAAATCTGCTTAAAGGCCTCTACAATATAAGGAAAAATCTTATTTAAAATTTTCTTTAAAAATGTGAAAAAAATCACATGACAAATTCTGAATCCTGTGATATATTTAACACATAGAGAACAAGTTACTTTTTTCACAAACTTTCAAACAAACTTCCAACCCGAAGAGGAGAGATTACAATGACAACTTTTGAAACGAATTATATGACTAGAAACCTGATGCAACTGTGCTACAACTGCGATGACGCTCACCTGTGCCAGACTGAAGAACAATGCAAAGCCTGCTGGGCAGACAACGGCATGATGCCGGAAGAAACGAACGAAACCAGACAACTGTTAGACCTCGTACATGCTTAATGTAACCGCCACTCGGGTATTATAGAAGGCCATTTAAGTTCCAGGCAGTACCGGAACCTGAATGGTCTTTTTGCAATTATAAGAACTTATAGGTTTCACACGATAACTTATCCTTTCTATTTCTGGCTGAAACGGTACCGTCCTATAAAAGGACGGCGAAGCCGTTTCTACTTGCGTTTCTGCCGGTGCTGTCTTGCAGACAAGAGGCATATACATGTAGAGAAGCCTATATGGGCAGGTGTGCTAACTACTTGGGAATAAGGGGGAAGAGACAATGGGAACGGGGAGTGATCCATCCTGGCTGTTCGATTTTACAGGAACGGTATTGCCGGTCTTTCTCGCTCTGGTCGTGGGGATCATCGCTGTGTCTGCGGGCCGGGGATTGCTTCAGTGGAGCCGGAACAATAAAGCCCCCCTGCAGTCCATTCCCGCCCGTATCGTGAGCAAGCGGACCGAAGTGCGCCAGCAGCAGTCCCAGGAGGATAGTCTCTCCAGCCGGACCAGCACCACCTACTATCTGACCTATGAAGCTGAGGATGGGGTGCGCAGGGAATTCAAGGTGGAGGGACAGGAATACGGGATGAGCGCTGAGGGAGACCAAGGTATACTGACGTATCAGGGGACCCGGTATCATGGCTTTCAACGGCGTCCTCATTACTCCACGGCAGAGTAGCTAAGATGGCAATGCATTATAGATGGTGATTGTAACCCCCTGGTTCCCGCTCAGGAACCAGGGGGTTTTTGGCGTGCCGCCAGCATGGGAAAGAACGGAGAGGGGGCAGGAAATTGGGTGCAGACTGTCACCTCCTGGGCGAATACACATACAATACAGCGAGCAGCAAAAGAACAACGGAGAAAACAATAGTCTGCACAGCTTCACCTGTTAATGAAATGAATGCAAGGAGGAGAACGCGTGGCTGTCATCAAAACTAACTCGGAGGACGTAAGAGTGCTTGCACGGCTGATGCGGGCCGAGGCTGAAGAGGATGGGGAGTCAGGCATGCTGATGGTCGGCAATGTCGGCGTGAACCGGATTCTTGGCAACTGTCTGGATTTCAACAACATCCGCAGTGTGAACGACATGGTGTATCAGAGCCCCGGCGGCTTCGAAGCCCCGCAAAAGGGATATTTCTATCAGCGGGCGCGGGAGGCCGATATCCGGCTGGCGAAACGAGCGATTAACGGGGAGCGAACCTGGCCGGCCTCGAATGCGCTCTGGTTCTTCCGCCCGGTCGGCGATTGCCCGGCGACCTGGTACAATCAGCAGAATACCGGACGCTACAAGGCCCACTGCTTCTTCACTCCGACACAGGGAGATTGTCCGGCAGTATACTAGGCAAGACAAGGCAGTTATTACACTTTAGGAGGTAATCCGTACATGATCGTTCAACCCTACCGCCCAGTTCCTTATATGATGGGCAGCAATCCCGCAGGCAGCATGAACAATATGAACAACATGAACAATATGAACAATATGGAGAACATGAATAACATGACCAATATGAACAACATGGGGCACATCGGAAATATGGGGAAAATGGGAAACATGGGGAACATGGGAAACATGGGAAACATGGTCGCCATGCCGCCTCAGGTAAGCAGCGGAAGTCCCATGATGCCAGGCGGCACGGTGGTCTCCACAACTGCCCCCGTGTTTGAACAGTCCTATGTGGAGAATATTTTCCGCCTAAATCTTGGCAAGGTGGGCACCTTCTATTTCACATATGAGAATAACAAGGACTGGAATGCCAAGGTCTACACCGGGGTGCTTGAAGCTGCGGGCCGTGACCACCTGATTATCAGCGACCGGGCTACCGGACAGCGGGTGGTGCTGCTGATGGTTAACTTTGATTACGCCACTTTCGAAGAGCCGCTTGTCTATCAATATCCGGGCGTTGTCGGGAATCCGCTGGGAGTGCGTAACTGTTAATCCGCTTTTCCGGCCATTTATCCATAGAATTGCCCAAAAACGGCTGTCCGCCTTGGTTTGAGGCGGTCAGCCGTTACTTATGCTCCCGTACGTACATATGCTGTATTTTTCGAGGGGACACGCATGCTTGCTGTTTCACCTAATATATTTATATAATGAAAGTATTATTTATAATCCGTGATTTTGTATAGGAGATGAGGGCATTGGGGAATTGATACGCAAGGGTTCTCTTCGCGTAATCGAGTCTGACATTTTGAGCAAACGAAGGAGGTGGGCCTATCCAGCCGTACAGATTACGGTGGATAGGAGTATAAATTGAGCGACCCTTTACCCGGTATATTACATGTAGGACTTATTATTTTGCTTGTGCTGCTTAACGGTTTTTTCGTTTCGGTGGAGTACGCGATGGTGAAGGTGCGCAGCGGGCGCATTGAATCGCTGATTGAGGAAGGAAGCAAGAGAGCGCTGGCGGCAAGGAACATTGTCCATAATCTGGATGGATTTCTGTCAGCCTGCCAGCTTGGGGTAACCCTTGCTTCACTTGCACTGGGCTGGCTGGGAGAACCGGCCGTGGCCACGATTGTGGGGCCGCTGGTCAGAGGTCTGGGCTTTGATGAAACGACTGTATTTGTCATCTCCCTGATTATTGCCTTCATGTTTATCACGGTTCTCCATATCGTACTCGGCGAGCTTGCACCGAAGACCATTGCTGTGAACAAGGCTGAGGCGGTGCTTCTGTTAACTGCGGGACCGATGAACGTTTTCTACCGGATCATGTTTCCATTCATCTGGGTGGTTAACGGGCTTGCCCGGGGACTGCTGCGGATCTTCCGTCTGACACCGGCTTCCGAGCTGGCTACTGCGCATACGGAGGAAGAAATCCGCATTCTGATGCAGGAGAGTAACAAAAGCGGCTTGATCGACAACACAGAAATGACACTGGTGGATAATATTTTTGGATTTGCCGACACGATGGCCCGGGAGATTATGATTCCGCGTACCGAGATGATCTGTCTGAACACGCATCTGGAGACGGAGGAGAATCTGGAGATTGCCTTCGACGGCATGAGAACCCGTTATCCGGTCTGTGACGGTGACAAGGACCATATTCTTGGTTTCATTCATATCAAGGATATGATCCGGGAGAAGGCACTGAGCTATAATGAACTGATCCGTCCGATATTGACGGTACCGGAATCGATTCAGATCAGCAGTCTCCTGAAGGTCATGCAGCGTGCCAAGACCCAGATCGCCATTCTTATTGATGAGTACGGCGGTACCTCGGGGATGGTTACACTGGAGGATATTATGGAAGAGATTGTCGGTGAGATTCAGGATGAATTCGACGAGGAGCGTCCCGGCATTGAGCAGCTGGGAGAGGATGAGTACTCCGTTGACGGACTAATGCTGATTGAAGAGATTAACGACAAGCTCGGAATCCATATGGAGACTGATGATTATGATACGATCGGCGGCTGGCTGTATTCCAAGCTGGAGGTCAGTCCGCCGCAAAAGGACCAGTCCATTGAGTTCGACAATCATTTATTCGTGGTCGAAGAAACCGATAATAAGCGGATTTCCCGGATTAAGCTGCTGAAGCTGCAGTTATTGACGGAAGAAGCCGGAGCATAAGCTGCTGCATACAATATGAGCATGGCGCTACTATAGCGCTGTGCTTTTTTGTCATTATAAGGCTGGATGGTTCTGGCGTTACTGAGATTCGGCCGGATTTAAGGCGGGTAAGGAAGTGTAAATACATGTAATATATCCGATTCAAGAAAGGGGCGGGAGCGTTGGAGCATCCTTTTAACACTTACAATGATCTGCTTGTCCTCTTGTCGGTTGCGATAGCCTTTCTCTCCTGCTTCACGGCGCTGGACCTGACGGAACGTCTGCTTCGCGGCCATCGGAGCTCCCGGTTCATCCTGCTCATCTCCCTGGTGCTTGGCACAGGCCTGTGGAGCATGCATTTCATCGGGATGCGCGCAATGGAAATGGGCGTTCCTGTATCGTATAATCTGCCTCTGCTGGCGTTTTCTCTAGTGATTCCCGTCGCAGCCTCTTATATGCTGTTAGTTATGCTGAATAACCCGCACACCCGCAGCAGGGTCTATCTGGCCATGGGCGGACTCCTGTTCAGCAGCGGCATCCTGATTATGCATTTCAGCGGCATTCTGTCGATGAGACTTACGGCAACGTATGAGCAAGGCGCCTTCTCTATTACACTGGCGGTACTGTTCGCCTTGATCGTCCCGGTGGTCACCGCATCCTATGATCCGAAATGGCTGGAGCAGGCCTATAATATGTTCAGCTTCAAAAAGCTGCTGCTTGTCCTGACCCTGACCGGCGCGTTCACAGGTATTCATTACGCTGCCATGGCAGGCGCTTCATTCCCCATAGGAGAACATTCCAGTGCTGCCGGACAAGTGCTCTATTTGCAGGATTCCATACTGGGAATGATCCTCTGCGGCTCTTTCCTGTTCATTGTGTCGATCGTCCTTGCTCTGCTGTACAGGGACCGGCAGCGGATACTCCAGTCAGCAGCCTTCAACGAGCAGCGGTATACCGCACTGTTCGAGCATAACCCTGATATGGTGATCTGTATTGATCCTGCACGCAAGAAGATTATCAGTGCTAATCCTGCTCTGCGGGACATTACCGGATATAGCAGAGAAGAACTGGGGAATTATAAGGCGATACTGTACAGCGAACGGGATGAAACGGCCGTGCGGGATGCCGTAACACGCGCTTCACGGGGGCAGTCCTCCAAGCTGGAGCTGAAGGTCCGGAGCAAAGGCGGGGAGCAGCTGATCTGCAGTGTCACCGTCTTTCCTTTGCTGCATCATACGGAGCAGTGGGTCTATATCGTGGCCGAGGATGTGACCGCCCTGATGAAGTATCAGTATGAGCTGCTGGAGGCGAGGGATGCTGCGGAGAGTGCTGTGACGATGAAAAGCGAGTTCCTCGCCACCATGAGCCATGAGATCCGCACGCCGCTGAACGGCATTATCGGCGTCAACCAGCTGCTGGCTGAGGAGATCAGCAACCCTGAGCATCTGGAGCTCCTGCGGCTTCAGAGTACAAGCAGCCATGCTCTGCTGAATGTGATGAGCGATATTCTCGATATCTCCCGGCTGGAAGCGGATGGCCTCACGCTGAACAAGGATACTTTCGGGCTGAAGGCGCTTCTCCAGGGCTGTATGGACCTGTTCACGGTGAGCACACAAGACAAACCACTAACCCTGAAGCTTGAGATCGAAGAGGGGCTGCCCGACAAGTTCACCGGAGATGCTGCGCGTGTCCGTCAGATTCTGATCAACCTGATCGGCAATGCGGTGAAATTCACGCCATCCGGCACGGTAACGGTTAAGGTGGAGTCCTATGGCGTCAGGGAGGCTGCTCAGGCGCTGCAATTCATGGTGCGCGACACGGGCATTGGCATCTCACCGGATAAGCTGCAGCTGCTCTTCCAGTCCTTCTCACAGGTGGACGGGTCGCATACCCGCAAATACCCCGGGACGGGTCTGGGCCTTGCGATCTGCAAGAAGCTCGTAGACCTGATGCAAGGAGAGATCTGGGCAGAACCGGCAGAAGGGGGCGGCACACAGTTCTTCTTCAGAATTAAGCTGCAGTCACAGGAGCATTCCCCGGAGGTATTTTTCGGCAAGGATACAGGAGGCGGGGAGTCAGCAGAGGAGAATGAAGCCGTATAAGACAGCGATTGCCAACAAGAGAGTTAACATTATATAATTTGAAAGTAACTATTCTTTTATCACGACAGTCCTGAGGACGGAAAGGAACTCTCTTTGAGCAAAACAAAAAAGAACAATGTCATGGCTCCCCAGATGAGTAAGCAGGAGAAGCGCAGGGCAGAGCAGGAACAGCAGAAGCAGAAAACGAGAATTCTGATCGTGAGTACGGTGGCCATCGTCGTTATTATTTTTGTAGGCTTATTCATGCTTGCTTCGAAGGACTCTTCGCCTGCAGGCACAGACAGTAAGCCGGTTGCCTTCAATTACAGTGAAATGATGCGGCTCGGCAAGGAGGATGCTCCGGTCAAAATTGTGGAATTCGGTGATTTCAAATGTCCGGCTTGCGCCCAGTTCACCGGTGTGATCAAACCGCAGATCGTTCAAGGTTATGTAGATCAGAATAAAGCAGCCTTCTATTTCGTGAATCTGGCCTTCATCGGCAAGGATTCCAGAACGGCCTCCCTGGCAGCGCTATCGGTGTATCATCAGAACCAGGAAGCGTTCTGGAAATACTTCGATGCGATCTATGCCAACCAGGGGAATGAAGACAAGGAGTGGGCTACGCCCGACTTCATGGTGAGTCTCGCCAAGCAGCTGGAGCTGCCGGTGGATTATGACCTGCTGCGCAAGGATATTGATGACCGCACCTATGCGAAGGAACTGGACCGGGATATTCAGCTTGGCTCCGATACGGGCGTAACGAATACGCCATCCTTGTACGTGAACGGCATCAAGGTGAACGAGCCCTTCAATATGGAGGCGATTGACGCCCAGATTCAGGCAGCAACAGCAGCAGCGGGAGCAGGGGCCGCCCAATGACCGCCTTCTCTGCCTTCTGCCGGCGTAATTGTCTCTACTTGGCCTGGTTCGTCTGTGTGGTAGCTGTAGCGGGCAGCCTGTATCTCAGTGAGGTCCTGCATTACGAGCCGTGCAAGCTGTGCTGGTTCCAGCGGATCTTCATGTACCCGCAGCTGTTCCTGCTGGGGATCGCCACCTACCGGGCGGACAAGCGGATCATTCCTTATGTGCTTCCTCTTAGTCTGATCGGCGGCTGCATCTCTATTTATCACTATGCAGAGCAGAAAATTCCGGCGCTCAGCAAGGTGCTTCCCTGCACCATTGGCGTACCGTGCAACAAGGATTATCTGAATTGGTTCGGATTTGTAACGGTCCCTCTGCTTGCACTTATAGCCTTTGCCTTAATCTCCATTCTGCTCTGGACAGGACGCAAAGAGGAGCCTGCAGAGTAAGTAGCTGACGGCAGAAGGAAGAGAAGAGAATGCCCTTAATTTTAGCAAAAAATATTATACAAAAACCCTGTAAAATCACGTGTTAAAGGGATAATGAAAGAGAATGAAAGATCAAGACATACCGGATGATGAATTTGGTTGTTTTGAGTGCTTTTCATTCTTTTTTCATTTGTTTCCACGCTTTACGGAAGATGCGTTGTAGCTTAATATTAGTCCTTGTGAGAAGTTGAATATGCGCTGAATTTTCCGGATGGAAAAACGGGGGAACCACACTTTGGCCAAGGCCAAAAGGGGTGAATCGGAGCGGGCCGCCAGGGCCTGTAACCGTAGGGCTACCACAGTCCGAATCCGCCAGCTAACCTCGTAAGCCAGCAGTGGGATAATGACCATGCACTCTAAGGCATGCGGATCATTTCCGTATGCTTATTTTGGTGCCTGCATTAATGAAATCCACTTATGAAAACAGCGCAGGGAAACCCGTTTCAACTTAACCAAGAGAGGAACTGTTACTACAATGGTAAGCAAGGTAAAACGACTATTGATCGGGCGTCCGATGAAGTCGAACGAACTCGATCATGAAAAGTTATCCAAGGTGAAAGCACTGGCTGTCCTGTCTTCTGATGCGCTCTCGTCTGTAGCCTACGGAACAGAACAAATTCTAATCGTACTGGTGGCCGCCGGGTTCACCGCCATCTGGTACTCATTGCCAATTGCATTAGCCGTATTGGGCCTGCTGGCTATTTTGATTTTATCCTACCGGCAGACGATCTTCGCTTATCCCCAGGGCGGGGGCGCGTACATTGTCGCCAAAAGCAATCTGGGGGTGCATACCGGCTTATTGGCCGGCGGCTCTCTGCTGGTGGATTACATTCTGACGGTGGCGGTAAGCGCCTCGGCGGGGACGGATGCGATCACTTCAGCTTTTCCAAATCTGCATAATCATAGTGTCCTCATAGCGGTATCTGTTATCTTGCTCTTAACGATTGTTAACCTGCGCGGGGTGACCGAATCGGCTTCGTTCATCGCTATCCCGGTCTATCTGTTCGTCGTCTCCATCTTCGTGCTGATTATCACAGGGATTTTCAAATATGTAACCGGCGGGGCTCATGCCCAGGTTCCTGAGATTGGCTCGGCGGTGTCGAACGTGAGTATGTTTCTGCTGCTGAAGGCATTCAGCTCCGGCTGTTCGGCTCTGACCGGGGTTGAGGCTGTCTCCAATGCCATTCCAAACTTCAAAGCGCCGGCGGAGAAAAATGCAGCCAAAACGCTGATGCTCATGGGCCTCATTCTCGGGGTGATGTTCACAGGCATTACGCTGCTCGCTTACTGGTACGGCATCATGCCTGATGAGAAGGCTACCGTGGTCTCACAGATTACCGAGTCTACCTTCGGCCGGGGCGGGCTGTACTTCTTCATTCAGGGGATTACGGCGGTTATCCTGTTCCTGGCAGCCAATACGGCATACTCAGCCTTCCCGCTGCTGGCGTTCATGTTCGCCAAAGACAAATATCTGCCCCATGCCTTCATGGTGCGCGGCGACCGGCTCGGCTTCTCCAACGGTATTATTTTCCTCGGCGTCATGTCGGCAGTGCTGGTAGCGGCGTTTCACGGGAATACAGAAGGACTTATTCCATTATATGCAGTAGGGGTATTCATTCCGTTCACGCTATCGCAGCTTGGCATGATGGTCCAATGGTACAGAACGAAGCCGCAAGGCTGGCAGAGCAAGTTCGCCGTGAATACGGTCGGGATGCTAACTACATTAACGATCACCATGATCTTCATCATCACCAAATTCTCCAGCGTGTGGATGGCTTTCATCTTCCTGCCGGTCGTCATTATCGTGTTCCACCGGATTCACCGCCATTATATGAATATTGCCGATCAGCTGCGAATCTGTCCGGCAACAGATAAGCCTTGTATCAAAGGAAGCACCGTAGTCGTTCCTGTCGCCGGTGTGACCCGCGCTGTACTGCATTCGATCAGCTATGCGAAGTCTTTGACCGATAATGTGGTCGCTGTATATGTAGGCTTCGATGAAGAAGAGATTCACAAGATGGAGCAAAAGTGGGAGGAGTGGAACCCCGGAGTTCGCCTGATCGTCCTGCGCTCCCGTTACCGCAGTATTATCCGCCCGCTGGTGAAGTTCATCGATACAGTAGAGTGGAAGACCTCTTCAACGGATCATATTACTGTCCTGATTCCGCAATTCGTGACCAAGCATTGGTGGCAGGCAGTGCTGCATAATCAGACCAGCTTGTTCATCCGCTCTTATTTAATGAATCAGAAGGACATTGTCATCGCCACGGTTCCTTTCCATTTGCATAAATAATATAGAGGATTATAGGAAGACGGCTGTTTCTGCTTATTGCGGAGGCGGCCGTTTTGCCGTTACTATAAGTTATTGGTTGACATAGAGAATGAGAATCAATATCATCAGTATAGACAAGAAGAAAGTAACAGAGCTTTTGCCAATCATGAGGGTAACATACAGGAGGGGTATTCAATGTTTTCGTTCAACCTGCAAGGATCAAGAAGCGGGAAGCTGGCGGTGGCCGGACTTATGACTACAACACTGCTGCTATCCGCTTGCGGAAATAATAATAGCAATGCAGGCAGTAACGGTGGAGCAAGCACTGCACCTGCAGCAACCGTGGAAGCCACTGCGGATGCCACTGCGGATGCCACTGCGGTGCCTGCAGCAACTGCCGCACCTGCGGTGGAGAAGACCGTAACGGATGCGATGGGGCATAAGGTGACTGTTCCCGCTAACCCACAGCGTGTCATTGCTTCTTATCTGGAAGATTATCTGGTAGCACTCGGCGTGACTCCGGTTGCCCAATGGTCTACGAAGAATGGTACTCAGAAATACCTCGATGCTGAGCTTAAGGATGTTCCGCCGATCAGCTATGACCTGCCGCTGGAAGCCGTCACCAGCTTCACTCCTGATTTCCACATCGTCCAGTCGGAAGGCTCGGTTCAGAACGGTCTTTATGACCAGCTGAACAAAATCGCACCAACCTATGTACTGGGCGACGAAGTCAGCAGTGACTGGCGCGCGGCTACGCTCAAAATCGGTGAGCTGCTTAATAAAACACCAGAAGCTGAGAAGGCTATTGCAGACTATGACCAGAAAGCGGCTTCGGCCAAAGCGGCTGTGTCAGCGGCAATTGGTGATGATTCGGTAGCTGTTCTGTGGCTGGTGTCCAAGAATTTCTTCATCGTGGACGAGACCCGCAGCAGCGGTGCAGTATTATATGGCGATCTTGGAGTGAAGCTCCCGAATCTCGTGACCGATATTCCTGCGGAGTCCAGAGCACCGTGGAACCCGATTTCACTTGAGAAATTGTCAGAGCTGACTGCAGAGCATATCATTCTGGTGAACAGTGATAAGGCGGACGGAGCAGAAATTACAGATGGGGCGGTCTGGAAGGGAATTCCAGCCGTTAAGGCAGGGAATGTTCATGAATTCGGCAAAGATACCAGCTGGCTTTACAGCGGTCCTATAGCCAATTCTAAGACCATCGATGATATTCTGAGCAGTTTTGTCAAATAGGTTCTTTACCGGCCGGAGAAATGTGCAGGCTTTTATGTCCTCAGGATATAGAAGCCTGCCTCTTTTTTAAGTTGAACAATATTCATATATTTGCGATAATGAGAATCATAATCATTTATATTTCCCTAATAATCCTGATAAGGAGACGGCATATGGCTTCATCCACAGATTCTGCTTTACAAGCTCCTTCTGATGAAGGGAAAACATCTGTCAGGTCGCGGCCGCTTGCTGCTGCTGTTATTCTGGTGCTGGGAATAGCAGCAATTGTCTTCGGCCTGATGGTATCCGTATCGGTCGGTGCGGCGGATATCCGGCTGGCTACTGTATGGGAGGCGGTATTCCGGTTCAATCCGGAGCTGCCCCAGCATCAGGTCATCCGGGAGCTGCGGATTCCCCGGGCTGCCGCAGGGGCGCTGGTCGGCGCATGTTTTGCCGTTGCCGGTGCGATTATGCAGGGGATGACCCGCAACCCGCTGGCGGATTCAGGGCTGCTCGGGCTTAATGCAGGAGCGGGTGTTGGACTGGCCCTGGCTTTTGCCTTCGCGCCAACCTTATCCTTCGCGTACATCATGCTGTACTGCTTCCTTGGAGCGGCTGTGGCCTCACTGCTGGTATTCGGGATCGGTTCGCTCTCCCATAGCGGATTGACCCCGCTTCGGCTGACCCTCGCCGGTGCGGCAGTAAGCGCCATGCTGCTGGCGGTCAGTCAGGGCATTGCGATCCTGTTCAGCCTCTCCCAGGATATTGCCTTCTGGATGGCCGGGGGGGTTGGCGGAGCGAGCTGGAAGCAGCTGCAGGTAATCTCTCCTTGGGTCGCGGCGGCCCTGATCGGTGCGCTGATGCTGTCGCGTTCGATTACGCTACTGAGCCTGGGCAGAGATGTTGCAGCGGGTCTCGGACAGCGCACCGGTCTGGTACAGACTGCAGGGATGATTATTGTCGTCATCCTCGCCGGAGCGGCGGTCTCCACTGTGGGCCCGATCGCTTTTGTCGGATTAATGGTTCCGCATATCACGCGTTATCTCGTTGGGGTGGACTACCGCTGGATTATTCCCTGTTCCGCAGTCCTTGGAAGCATTCTGGTCCTGGTGGCCGATATTGCGGCCAGGATGATTAATGCGCCATACGAAACACCGTTAGGTGCCTTGATTGCAGTATTCGGCGTACCGTTCTTCATCTATCTGGCCGGCAAACGCAAGGGGGAGCTGAAATGAACCGCTCGACCTCATTCCCTCCAGCCAAGCCGCGGCGTTCCAGAGAGGCTGGTATTCTGACACTGCTTGGAGTGCTTATTGTCATTCTGTTTCTGGTCAGTATGAATACCGGCTTCATGCGTCTGTCACCGCTTGAAGTTCTACATACCCTATCCGGCAACGGCACCAAGCAGCAGCAGCTGATTTTGTTTGATTTCCGGCTGCCGCGGATCGTGATTTCCTTGCTGATTGGTGCAGGCTTCGCGGTAGCCGGAGCAATTCTGCAAGGCTTGTCGCGTAATGCTCTCGCTGAGCCTTCCACCCTGGGGATCAATGCCGGAGCCGGATTCGCCGTACTGATCTTTATCTCCTTTGTACCGGCTACTACAGCAGCTCCGATCCTTGTGCTTCCGCTACTGGCGCTGGCAGGGGCCTCGCTTACTGCAACACTGATCTACTTCCTGTCTTACAGGAGGGAGGATGGACTCTCGCCGACACGGCTGATCCTGATCGGGATTGCTGTGGGTGCCGGGATATATGCTTTCCAGCTTATTTTGTCATTAAGACTCGATCCGCAGAATTATCAGTTCGTAGCCATCTGGCTGGCCGGCAAAATCTGGGGCGGAGACTGGCGGTTTGTGCTGGCTTTGCTGCCCTGGATATTGATCCTGCTGCCCTTCGCATTCTACAAAGCCCGGGTGCTCAACGTACTGAATCTGGGCGATGAGCTCTCCAAGGGACTCGGCCTGCCGCTCGAACGGGAACGGCGGTGGCTGCTGGCGGCGGCTGTTGCACTTGCAGGAGCCTGTGTATCGGTAAGCGGCAGCATTGGTTTTGTCGGGCTGATCGCGCCGCACCTGGCCCGCAGGCTGGTCGGCCCGCGCCATCAGATCCTGCTGCCTGCGGCTGCCCTGATCGGAGCCCTGCTGCTGCTTACGGCAGATACGATCGGGCGCTGGGTAATGCAGCCTGCGGAGGTACCTGCTGGTATCGTAGTAGCGATTATTGGAGCACCGTACTTTTTATATCTTTTGGCCACGTCGAAAGCGTAATACAGAGATGTATATTATAAAAATCTAAGGAGTGTGTATCATGTCGGAACGTTTAAATACAGAACAGCTGAGCATCGGATATGCGGAGACAATGATTGTGAAGGGGCTGAATCTGTCGCTTCCGACAGGAAAGATTACGGCGCTCGTCGGGGCGAACGGCTCGGGGAAGTCCACGATTCTGAAGACGATGGCCCGGATCATGAAGCCGAAGAGCGGGAATGTCATGCTGGACGGGAAGTCCATTCATAATCTGTCTACCAAGGAGGTGGCCCGGCAGCTGGCGATTCTGCCGCAGAATCCTACGGCCCCGGATGGCTTAACGGTGTCTGAGCTGGTAGGATATGGCCGGTATCCGCATCAGAAGGGCTTCGGCAGCCTGACGCCTGAAGACCGCAGCATTATTGCCGGTGCGATTGCGCTGACCGGCATGAATGAATTCCGTGACCGGCCGATTGACCGGCTCTCCGGCGGACAGCGGCAACGGGCCTGGATCGCCATGGCACTGGCACAGCAGACAGATATTCTATTCCTTGATGAGCCGACGACCTTCCTGGATATGGCCCATCAGCTGGAGGTGCTTCAGCTGCTGCAGAAGCTGAATGAGCAGGAAGGCCGGACGATCATTATGGTTGTCCATGATTTGAATCATGCCTCCAGATATGCGCAGCATATGGTAGCGATCAAATCCGGCAATGTGATCAGCGAAGGCGCTCCGAACGAGGTAATGACACCGGCGGTGCTGCGGGAGGTATTCGGTATTGAGGCGGATATTGTACCTGATCCGCGTACAGGTGTGCCGCTGTGTCTGCCTTATGAGCTGGCTGCATACAAAGCAGTAGGACTGTAGGACGGCTGCATGAATGAATTCCTGAGGCAAGAATATAGCTCCAAGTTTGATCTCCATTCTGAGGTGCCAGAGGGAGCCGTGTATTCCTGCGCAGCTGCTGAACTGGCAGAAGAGGCTGGGATGAGGGCCTTCATGGAGGCTTACCGGCCGCTGATGAAGGCGCTCGACGATAAAGCGGCCGGTGCGTATTTCGGCGGTTATCTGAGCATAATTGCACTCGCTGTCCAGTATTCCGTGACCGGCTTCTTGTGCGTACCGGATTTCAGTCTACGGAATCTGCATCTGCATCTGGTTCCGGCAGACGGCTACTGCCGTGTTGCCTTTTCGCTTCGTGAATGGGGGATGGTACAAGCTCCGGCAGATGAGCCGGGCCGGAAGGCTTGGCGCAATGAGGTGCTCGCCAGCTTCTACCAGAGCACAGCCGGACCGCTGATCCGTATGGCTTCACAGGTGAGTGGCCTATCGCTTGGGGAGATCTGGGGACAGATGCCGACCAAATTCAATTATTATGCGGAAGCCTTCGCCGCTGAGCTTACTGATCCGCTCCTTCTCCGCCGGCTGGAGGAGGATTACGCCTATCTGAAGGATGATCTGCCCGCTGCCGTATTCGGGATGCCGCGGAATCCTTTCCAGGTGAAGGTGCGGAGAATCGAATCGCTCACGGACCCGGAGCAGACGGTTCAGATGCGTAACCGCTGCTGTATGTATTACCGGACTGAGGGAGGGCGGCTGTGTTATACCTGTCCCCGGATGAAGGAGGAGGAGCGGTCCGCACGGCGGGAGGAATTCCGTTCCGGGCGCGCAGCAGGTGAATAGGGTATAATTGGGAATTTCGAAACATAATAATGCTGTATGCAGCTTCTTAACAGGCTCCTGTCATTGACAAGGGAGCCTGTTCGTTGATAAAGTTGTGGTTGCTGAAGCGTGATTGCCCGGCGATGAGCCCCACCATTATCTTGTTCATAGAGTAGGAGCATGAAGAATGAATATTGACAACATATATGAGGATTTGCAGCCGCTGGTTACCGCAGGCTCACTGAAACGCCGGGAGAGCCTTAAGAATCTGGTCTATACCCGCATGGGCGGCGAAGCAGATATCTTGGCTGTTCCAGTTACATATGAAGAGATCCAGAGCATCTACGCCTATGCCCATAATCATCAGATCCCGCTTACGATTCTCGGCAATGGCTCCAATGTCATTATCCGGGACGGAGGCATCCGCGGCATCGTGCTCCAGACCTCGGATCTGTCAGAGATGGGCATCCGTGACGGGCTGCTCTATGCGCAGTGCGGGGCGAAGATTATCGATGTCTCGCGCTATGCGCTGGAGCAGAATCTGACCGGTCTGGAATTCGCCTGCGGCATCCCCGGCACGGTAGGCGGGGCTCTGTATATGAATGCGGGAGCCTACGGCGGGGAAGTGAAGGATGTGCTGCACAGTGCGCTCGTGATTGATCAGAACGGCCAGCTCCTCACCCTGCACGGCGATCAGCTGCAGTGGGGATACCGCAGCAGCATCTTCGCCAGCGGACAGTATATTGTACTGGAGGCGAGATTCAGGCTGCTTCCAGGCGATCCTGCTGCGATTAAGGCGTCTATGGATGAGTTAACCTATCTGCGGGAATCGAAGCAGCCGCTGGAATATCCGTCCTGCGGCAGTGTATTCAAGCGGCCGCCGGGCCGGTTCGCGGGGCAGCTGATTCAGGAGAGCGGACTCCAGGGTACGCGCATCGGAGGTGCTGAGGTGTCACGCAAGCATGCAGGCTTCATTATCAACGCCGACAATGCTACGGCCAGTGATTATATTGGATTAATCCAGCATGTACGCTCAGCGGTGAAGCACAAGTTCGATGTGGAGCTGGAGACGGAAGTGGAGATTATCGGGGAAGAATTATAGGCGATAGTTTTCTTGAAAAGAGGGTGCAGTTCTAAGCCGGAAAGTTGGCTTATCACTGCACCCTCTTTCGATTCTTACGGCGTTAGCCGCCATATAATCAGCTTACGGCCAGTGAATATTTCGCCCGGCTCGTCTGCAGATCCACCTTGGCTTCGGACACTTCATGAAGCTGCAGCCCGCTTACGGCCAGCTCATAGCCCGGCTGCGGCAGGGGCACCAGCTCTCCATCTGCATTCAGGGTATTGCCTGTCCCGCGCAGAATGACCGCACTGTCCAGATAATCATCAATGACATCGTCAGCGTTCCGGTAGTCAACGGTCTCCAGCTTGAAATGGACAGTGTCGAGATCGTCCAGCTCCCGTTTTTCGATGACCAGTGTTGTATCCTTGCGGGCTTCCAGCCAGTCTATAAGCTTCTGTACGTTTGCTTCCATAGTAAGATCCCATCCTTCGGTTAATAAGAGATTGTTAATTCTAAGTTACCCCTTTGAGTGCAAATGAATCCGTAAAATTTGCTGCCCATATATATATCAGTGGTACTATGCAGGGTGTTTGCCTTCCTTCATTCGTGTGTAAACTATTCTTATGCATTGTATGGATGCCAATATCCTATCAAGAAGGTGAATCAAATGGGAAACGCATTGTTATGGGGCGCAGTCTCCGGCTCGGCAGTTCTGATTGGGGCTCTCTTGGCCTTATTCCTGCAGATTCGAAGCAAGCTGATCGGCTTCATTATGGCATTCGGTACCGGGGTGCTGATCGGCGCGGCGGCGTATGAATTGTTAGAGGATTCTGCCAGTGACGGCGGCCTGGCCCCGACGATTATCGGGTTCACCGCCGGAGCAATGGTGTTCACGGTGTTCGACTGGCTGATCTCGCGCAAGGGCGGAGCCGGACGTAAGCGCTCAGCCAGAGCCACATCAGGGAAGAGCGACGCGAAGGGCGGAGGGCTGGCTATTTTCGCCGGAACGGTACTGGATGCAATTCCTGAATCGATCATGATCGGCGCAAGTCTCATTGCGGGTCAGGGCGTTAGCGTACTGCTGGTCATTGCCATCTTCATTAGCAATATTCCCGAGGGCTTATCCAGCACGGCTGGACTGAAACAGGACGGCTATGGCAAAGGCAAGATAGTGCTGCTGTGGCTCGGCGTACTCGCTATCTCCACACTGGCCTCAGGGGCGGGGTATGCGTTCATGGATCACGCAAGCAGTTATACGGAAGCGGTGATTGCCTCTTTTGCCGGAGGAGGAATTATTGCCATGGTGTCCTCCAGCATGATGCCCGAAGCCTATGAAGAAGGGGGACCGCTCACGGGGTTCATCGCTGCAATGGGACTGCTGTGCTCGCTGATTCTGGATCAGCTGTGAGGGTTGTCAAGCCCGCTGCAATCATGGTATAGTTCAAGACGCACCAAGATAAAGAAGGAATCTGCGCCGCGCGCAGGAGAGGTTCGCGAACTCCCTCTATAAAAAACTAAGCTATCTTAGTAGAGCCAGGTTTTCGAAATCTCGTTCTTCTTTCCAGTTCAGGCTATGAGCCTAGGGAAAAGAGAGGGGTTTTTTGTCATGTCAGAAGGTAGAACGCAAGAGGAAATGCAGGAGGTTACCCTGCTGGGCAACCAAGGCACGCAGTACAAGTTCGGCTATGATCCGGGGATTCTGGAGGCGTTCGATAACAAGCATCCCGGCCGCGATTATTTTGTCAAATTCAACTGTCCCGAGTTCACCAGCTTGTGTCCCGTGACCGGTCAGCCGGATTTCGGGGTGATGTATATCTCGTACATTCCTGATATCCGAATGGTAGAATCGAAGTCACTGAAGCTCTATCTGTTCAGCTTCCGCAATCATGGGGATTTCCATGAGGACTGTGTCAACATTATTATGAATGATCTGATCTCGCTGATGGAGCCGCGTTATATCGAAGTGTGGGGCAAATTCACACCGCGCGGCGGCATTTCCATCGATCCTTACTGCAACTGGGGGCGTCCGGGAACTAAATATGAGGCGATGGCCGGGCACCGGCTGATGAATCATGATCTGTATCCCGAGA
This sequence comes from Paenibacillus sp. FSL H7-0756, assembly GCF_038006765.1. Lineage (NCBI taxonomy): Bacteria > Bacillati > Bacillota > Bacilli > Caryophanales > Paenibacillaceae > Paenibacillus > Paenibacillus sp. FSL H7-0756. Next base: position 474,408 of record NZ_JBBOVT010000002.1, read on the forward strand.
AAGTGGACAACCGTTAATCGCAGGAACCAGCTTCACAGAGCCATCAGGAGGAGAGATCATTATGGTAAATAAAAAGGCATTAGTCGTCTTCAGCGGCGGCCAAGACAGCACGACCTGCCTGGCGTGGGCATTGCAGGAGTTCCAGGAGGTTCAGGTGGTCACGTTCAATTATAATCAGCGCCATGCGGCCGAGATTGAAGTCGCCAAGGCAATTGCCGCGAGGTTCGGCGTGAAGCAGCATATTCTGGACCTGGGGCTGCTGAACCAGCTTGCTCCCAACGCCTTGACCCGGGATGATATTGACATTACCGCAGGTGAGGGAGAAGAGCTGCCCAGTACGTTCGTGGATGGACGTAATCTGCTGTTCCTGTCCTTTGCGGCCATTCTGGCCAAGCAGCTTGGCTACTCCAACATTATCACCGGGGTCTGCCAGACGGACTTCAGCGGGTACCCGGACTGCCGTGATGTATTCGTGAAGTCGCTGAATGTCACGCTTAATCTGTCGATGGATGTGGAGTTCGTCATTCATACCCCGCTGATGTGGCTGGACAAAAAGCAAACCTGGAAGCTGGCAGACGAGCTGGGCCAGTTCGATTATGTCCGGGAGCAGACCTTGACCTGCTATAACGGGATCATTGGCAGCGGATGCGGCACCTGTCCGGCATGTCTCCTGCGTCAGCGCGGTCTGGAGCAATATGAGGCAGAGCGTCAGGAGGCGGGACTATAATGCGGGGCGAAGTAGCCGTCTGCAAAATTTTTACCTTCGATGCTGCCCATCAGCTCATCGGACACAAGGGGAAATGCAGCAATCTGCATGGGCATACCTACAAGCTTGAGGTAGTGCTGAAGGGTGTGCCGTCCGTTGAGGAAGGGCAGTCGGATGAAGGTTTCGTGATCGATTTCAGCGATATTAAGGCGGCTGTGCAGGAGGCGGTAGTTGGGCGGCTGGATCATGCTTTTCTGGCGATGGGCAATGAACCTGTGCTGGAGACACTACTCTCGACAGGCTCCAAAGTCGCGCTGCTCTCCTTCCGTACCACGGCGGAGAATCTGTCAGCCTACATTGCCTATGAGCTGAAACGGGCGGCATTGCCGGTGTATTCGGTGAAGCTATGGGAGACTCCTACCTCCTGGGCTGAAGTGCTGGCAGCAGATATACCTGAGGAGGGACCGGCTTACCGTCTGTATGGAGGCTGCGATCATGAGTAGAATCCCTGTGATTGAAATGTTCGGCCCGACGATTCAGGGGGAAGGCGCGGTCATTGGTGTCAAAACGATGTTCGTCCGCACCTACGGCTGCGACTACCGCTGCGGCTGGTGCGATTCCGCCTTCACCTGGGACGGCTCGGCCAAGGATAAAGTGACGATGCTTACGCCGCAGGAGATTCTCTCCGGGCTGCTGGAGCTGGCCGGGGAGAACTTCGGCTGTGTCACCATCTCCGGCGGGAACCCGGCGCTGATCGGGGAGGCCATGGGAGAGTTCATCTCCCTGCTCCACGAACGCGGCATCCAGGCAGCGATTGAGACGCAGGGCAGCAGGTGGCAGGACTGGTTCAGCGACGTTGATGTGCTGACGATCAGCCCCAAGCCGCCCAGCTCCGGGATGGCCACGGACTGGGACAGACTGGATGAGATTATGCATAGAGTCGCTGACAACGGCAAGTCTTCACATAGTTTAAAGGTGGTTGTTTTTAACCAGGAGGATTATGAATATGCCCGTAAGGTACATTTCAGGTACCCTGAGGTTCCGCTGTTCCTGCAGCCGGGCAACGATAACGTCACCGAGGAAGGCGACATCTCAGGCCGTCTGCTGGGGCGGCTGGAATGGCTGTTCCAGCTAGTCATTGCAGATCCGCAGATGAACCGTGCACGGGTGCTGCCACAGCTGCATGCCCTGATCTGGCATAATAAGCGTGGAAAGTAAGATTTTCTCATAAAGATTAGCTATACTTAAGACTGGGCTTCCTGAGGCCCGGTCTTTTACTATTTGCAGGAAACAGGGGAGGAATTATAATGGAGAATGGTTATTACGCAGGCTGGGGTACACTGGCTCTGATTAATGCCGGACTGGCGCAAGGAAAGAACCGGAGCGGAATGAACTGGTTTCTGTTGTCGTTGCTGCTCGGACCGCTTGCTACATTTATTCTGGTAATCTCTGAGAAGCTTCCAGAGTAGAAGGGGAATATAATTATAGAATCGGACAATAGCTACACGGGGGAGGTATAAGCAATGACGATGCAGGCTATGAAGCCCATCCGGCGTTCCAAGCTGCGGTTATTTGCAGGCAAGCGGTATTTCACCTGGAAAAGATACTGGAAATGGATCACAGCCAGCGGCCGCCTGGCTACAGAACAGCGCAGTGAAGCTCTGCCGTACGAAGCGGCCAGTCATGCTACTCCGCTGCTGCGTAAATTGCGTAATGTGGATATGCAGCTTCAGCACAACAAAATCGTGAACCTGAGGCTCGCGGTGGCGAAGCTGGACGGGCTTGTCATTCAACCGGGCGAGAGCTTCTCGTATTGGCGCAGGATCGGCAAACCGACACGAAGAAAAGGCTACCTGGACGGAATGGTGCTTCATTACGGCGGGTTTCGTTCCGGCACAGGCGGCGGGCTCTGCCAACTGTCCAATCTGATCTACTGGATGACGCTGCATACCCCGCTGACGGTGACCGAGCGGCACCGGCACAGCTATGATGTCTTCCCCGATGAGCAGCGGACCCAGCCCTTTGGCAGCGGGGCTACCTGTGCCTATAATTATCTGGATCTCCAGCTGCGCAATGATACAGAGCATGCCTATCAGCTTAAGCTGCATCTGGATGAGACTCATCTGCGCGGGGAATGGCGCTGTGCAGGACAGCAGCTCTACCATTATGAAGTGTATGAAGACGGGCACCGCATCAGCCTGGAGCCGTGGGGCGGGTATATCCGGCGCAACGCGATCCGGCGCAGAGTGCTGACGCATAGCGGAGAGCTGGCCGGTGACGAAGCGGTGGCCGAGAACCACGCGCTGATGATGTATTCTCCGCTGCTGCATGGATAAGGACAAGTGGAAACGGCTTTGCCGTCCTTTTATAGGACGGTATCGTTTCAGCGAGAAATAGAAGGATAAGTTATGGTGTGAAACATGTAATTTCTTATATTTGAACAAGTATAAGGCATGGAACCCGTCAGAGGCGGATTCTGTGCCTTTGTTCACGTGCTGAATATCAAAAAAAAGCTGCATTTTTCACCAATTTACGTTAAATTAACATAATGAGTCTTACATCCTATGAAGGGGCGTTCTGTTATGCGTACCAATAAACCGCTCGTTCCCGTGCCTCTCTTGATGGTAATCGGAATTGTGGCCATTTCTTTTTCTTCTATCTTCATTAAATGGTCCTCCGCGCCCGTATCGGTCCAAGGGATGTACCGCCTGCTGTTCACCTCGCTGCTGATGCTGCCGTTCGCCCGTCCCTATAGCGGGGCACTCTTTCAGCTGCGGCGGAAGGACTGGCTGCTGCTGGGAGTGTCGGGTGTCATGCTTGCCCTGCATTTTCTGCTGTGGATGGGTTCGCTGAATTATACCTCGGTGGCCAGCTCGACGATGATTATGGCGCTGGAGCCGTTATTCATTATGCTCGGTGCGTACATACTGTATAAAGAGCGTAACTCGATCTCTGCCATAATGGGGATGGCAATTGCCATCTTCGGCGTTACTTTTATCGGCTGGGGAGACATTGGCTTGTCTGCTGAGAATCTGAAGGGCGACCTGCTGTCGGTTGGCGGAACGGTCGCAGTGGCGGCTCATATGCTGCTTGGACAAAAGCTGGTGGCACGTATGCCGTCCTATCTGTACAGCCTGATTGTATTTATCGCTGCGGCCGCTGTATTTGCCGTCTACAATCTCGTGACTGGCACACCGTTCTTCGATTATCCGGCCCGGGAATGGGGGATCTTCGTCCTGCTGGCGGTGGTGCCGACCGTCTTCGGACATATCCTGTTCAACTGGCTGCTGCAATTTACGTCGGCGACTACTGTGTCGATGAATATCCTGGGAGAGCCTGTCGGCGCGAGTATTCTGGCGTTCCTGCTGCTGGGTGAGCAGCTTAGCGGCCTGCAATGGGCGGGCGGCGTGCTGGTCATGGCCGGACTGGGCGTCTATCTGTATGCCGGGCGCAGGAAAGCGCTGAAGCTCCGGGAGTCTCTGCCGAACGCTTCCTAGGCGATTTTGATTACATTTCTTAGAACATAGACAAAGGGGTAACGAAAGCAATGAATGAACCGAATCAGAATGAACCGGATGGCCTGAGTAAGGAGGCGGCACCTACCAGCGAGGAGCTGTGGAATGAGGATACCTATGCGGCCTGGACCAGCCGGTTCGGAACCCCTGCGGAGGCTGCGGAGAAGCTGCTCAGGGACCCTGCGGGGAAGCTGTATCCGCTGAATACCTATCTCGGTGAAGTGAAGGGCCGGAGGATCATGAACCTGATGGGCTCTAACGGCATGAAAGCGGTGGCGCTTGGTCTGCTGGGCGCTGAGGTGACTGTAGCAGATTTCTCGGAGGCCAATGCCCGTTATGCCGGTGAACTCGCGCAGGCAGCCGGAGTGCAGCTTGACTATATCGTGTCGGATGTCCTGGAGCTGCCGGAAGCGTATCTTAACGGCTCTTATGATACGGTTTTTGCCGAAATGGGGATTGTTCACTATTTTACGGATTTGGCTCCGTTCATGGCTACAGCATACCGCTTGCTGGCCCCGGGCGGGACGTTCGTTCTGCGGGATTTCCATCCGGTAACGACCAAGCTGATCTCCTCCAAGGGGTCGACGGCTAAGGTCCGCAAGCATAAGGTGAGCGGGGATTATTTTGATACCGCGCTTGAAGAGAAGCAGGTGTCCTATTCCAAATACATGCCTTCCTCAGGAGCAGCCTTAGAGGCGGACAAGCCGAATGTTGTCTACTGGCGGCGCTGGACGCTGGGCGAGCTGGTTACGGCTGCCGCAGCCAGCGGACTGGTGATAAGAGAGCTGGTGGAGGAGCCTAATCTGTCGTCGGATGTGTACGATAAAGGAATTCCCAAGACCTTCACCCTGGTCGCTGTCAAAAGATAATAAGGTTCACCACCACACGGTATCCCCGTTAGCGCAGTTACACAGGCGCTCCGGGGATACCGTTTTTTCAAAATATAAGAACTTATAGGTTTCACACGATAACTTATCCTTCTATTTCTCGCTGAAACGGTACCGTCCTTTAAAAGGACGGCGAAGCCGTTTCTACTTGTACATAACCCGCCGCCATCCCGGCGAAAGCCTGCTGGAGCGGAGACAATGTATAATCCTTGCGCCAAGCCAGCACAAAAGACCCGTCAGCGGGAAGTATTCCCGGCAGCTTGGCGTAAGCCAGACGGCCCGCCGCTACTTCAGCCTCAATTCCTGAGCGGGAGAACACGCCTACCATACGGCCTGTGTACAGCATCCCCTTGACTGCCTCCGGTGAGCCCAGCACCGCATGGTTCCAGACCCTTACATTATTAAGCTGTGCCCACTGGTCAGAGATTCCGCGCAGGAAGGAGGCGGCCTCATGCTGCACCCAGGGTTCGCGGGCTACGGCTTGGGCGGTCAGCTCCTGCTCCCCGGCAAACGGATGCTCCGGCGCAAAGACCAGCACCGTCTCCTCTTCAGCAATCACCTGCGTATGGAAGGTATCATCCTGGCCCTCTGCACTGTGCAGCAAGGCGAGCTGGATCTCCCGGCTGCGCAGCTGTTCCCGGATGGCGTCATCCGGAAGTACGGATAGATAGACATCGATCCCGTCATAATGCTGTGTGAATTGCGACAGCAGTTTGGGCACAAGATAACTGGCAGGGATATCGCTGGCGGTAAGCTCCAGATTCCCCGAGGCAAGCGAGGTGAACTGTTTGACTGTCCGCTCGGCCTCCGCGCTTAGCGAGACAATGCGGACCGCATATTGATACAAGGCGCGTCCGGCATCCGTCAGCAGGACCCGGCCGCTCCGGTACTGGAAGAGGGAAGCGCCAAGCTCACTCTCCAGACTTTTCATATGGAAGGAGACGGTAGGCTGTTTAAGGTTCATCTCGGCGGCTACATCCGTAACCTTTTTATATTTTTCGATGAGAACTAAGATTTGCAGCTTTACAAGGTTCATGAAGATTCCTCCGGGGATGGGGCAAAAAAAACCCTATTGTTGTTTCGATATAGATTTTATCTATTCAACTACTCAATTTATATTATAACTTTTATCCTTGGGTTTACAAACTCAGTACTTTTATCTAACGAACGGGTCCTAGAATAAGAAGAGTCAGAAGAGACGCTGATAGACACAATAATGCTTCCCAAGTGAGTTTTGTACGAAGCAGATGGAACGCAGCAGACACTCACAAAACCTTTAGGAGGAAAAAAACAAATGCAATTCAAAAAATCGTGGATCATGGCTTTGGCTCTTACAAGCGTACTGGCAATTTCAGCATGCGGCAACGGAAACAACGGGGGAAATAATGCAACAACCAATAACGGAGGGAATACACCGGCTGCTACAAACACAGAATCCAGCAGCGGTGCGAAGCTAAGCGGTTCGGTCCTGGCGTCAGGCTCCACAGCACTTCAGCCGCTCGTAGAGCAGGTAGCTGAGAAATTCATGGATGCTAATGCTGGCGTGGACATTCAGGTTCAAGGCGGCGGCAGCGGAACGGGCTTGACTCAGGTCTCTGAGAAGCAAGTCGATATCGGGAACTCAGACGTATTCGCCGAAGAGAAGCTGAAGGATGCAGCGAAGGCGGCTGAACTGGTGGATCACCAGGTGGCGGTTGTAGCGATTGCGGCAGTAAGCAACCCGAAGGCAGGCGTAGACAGCTTGACCAAGCAACAGCTGGTGGATATTTTCACAGGTAAAATCACGAACTGGAAAGAGGTCGGCGGCGCAGACCAGGCCATCCAGATCATCAACCGTCCGGCAAGCTCAGGTACCCGTGCTACCTTCGAGAGCTTTGCTCTTGGCACCAAGACAGAGGACCTGAAGGGCTCGATTCAAGAGGATTCCTCCGGTACGGTTAAGAAAATGATCGGCGAAACACCGGGAGCGATCGGTTATCTGGCCCTGTCCTATCTCGATGATTCTGTTAAAACCTTGAACTATGACGGCGTTGAGCCTTCTGTAGACAACGTAGTGGCCGGTAAATATCCGGTGTGGGCTTACGAGCACATGTACACTAACGGTGAACCTAATGAGACTGTAAAAGCGTTCCTGGATTACTTCCTGACGGACGAAGTACAGACTGGCGACGTTGTAGAGCTTGGCTACATCCCGGCTTCCAAAATGCAGGTATCGCGTGATGTGGCAGGTACTGTAACACCTAAATAAGCTTCACCGGTTCAAAGTGAGGATTGGATTTAAACTTTAATGTGATTAGAGGCGGAGTTCTTCTGCCTCTCTTTTCACTTTAGAAAGAGGGAGCATCTTGAGGGGACAACCAACTAACAAGCGGCTGGAAAAACATCATATAGAAAATTTAATCGGACGTATTTATATGTCCTTTTGCGTGCTGCTGCTCATTGTCATCATTGTATCCATGGTTTATTTCGTAGCCTCCAAAGGCGTAGCCAACTTCGTGAATGGCGAGGTCAAGGTCTCAGAGTTCCTGTTCGGCACGAAGTGGTCGCCTGAAGCAGACACACCTTCCTATGGAGCCTTCCCGTTCATCTCGGGTTCCTTCCTGGTTACCCTGCTGGCTGCGCTGATCGCGAGTCCGCTCAGCATCTGCGCGGCGCTCTTCATGACAGAGATCGTGCCGGGCTGGGGTAAAAAGCTGCTGCAGCCGGTCATTGAGCTGCTGTCAGGCATTCCATCTGTCGTCTACGGCTTCGTAGGCTTAAGCGTCATTGTTCCATTTCTGCGGGATACGCTGCCCGGACAGGGCATCGGGGTGGCTGCAGGCGCGCTAGTGCTGTCGGTCATGATTCTGCCGACGATTACCAGCGTGGCTGCAGACGCGCTTGCTTCATTGCCGCAAAACTTGAAAGAATCATCCTTTGCGCTCGGTGCCACACGCTGGCAGACGATCTCCCGGGTTATTCTCCCGACGACCTTCCCGGCAATTATGACGGGGGTAGTGCTTGGCATGGCCCGCGCCTTCGGCGAGGCTCTTGCCGTGCAGATGGTTATCGGTAACGCGCCGTTCGTGCCTCACTCCCTGTTCGAATCCGCGTCCACACTTACCAGTGTCATCACGCTGGGCATGGGGAATACAACGATGGGTTCACCGCAGAACAATGCGCTGTGGAGTATGGCGCTGGTACTGATGCTGATGACCTTTGTATTCGTCCTGCTGGTGAGAATGCTCGAAAGGAGAAATAAAATTTGAAGCCGAGAACTGCGAATAAAATAGCCACTGTTGTTATCGTGACCTTTGCATTGCTGATTGTAGCCATCCTGGTTAGCTTACTCGGATATATCCTGATCCGCGGTTTCAATCATATTAGCTGGGACTTCCTGACCTCGGCGCCGCAAAAGATCCGCGCAGGCGGAGGCGTCGGGCCGCAGCTGTTCAACTCCCTGTTCCTGCTCGTGCTGACCTTGATCATCACGGTCCCGCTGGGGCTGGGTGCCGGAATCTTCATGGCGGAATATGCCCGCCCCGGCAAGCTGACCAACTTCATCCGTCTGGTCGTGGAGGTATTGTCCTCCTTCCCGTCGATCATCGTGGGTCTGTTCGGTCTCCTGCTGATCGTCAACACCTTCAATCTCGGATTCTCCCTGATCTCGGGTGCGCTCGCGTTAACCTTCTTCAACCTTCCGCTGATGGTGCGTATTACGGAGCAAGCCTTCCGCACGTTGCCTAAGCAGCAGAAGGAGGCAGGCTTCGCACTTGGATTATCCAAGTGGAAGATCGTTACATCAGTCTTGCTCCCGGTAGCGTTGCCGACCATCATCACCGGCACGATCCTGTCGGCCGGCCGTGTGTTCGGCGAAGCGGCTGCGCTGATGTTCACCGCAGGGATGAGCAGTCCGCGTCTGGACTTCAGCAACTGGAATCCGCTGAGTCCTTCCTCACCGCTCAATCCGTTCCGTCCGGCGGAGACGCTGGCGGTGCATATCTGGAAGGTCAACAGTGAAGGCCTGGCACCGGATGCACTTCAGATTGCAGCGGGCGCTTCAGCCGTTCTGGTGCTGACCGTATTAATCTTCAATCTGGCTGCCCGTTATTTCGGCAGATTCATCTACCGCAAGCTTACTGCATCCAAGAGAATGAGCTAGGCTTGTTAGACAGAAGAGGACACAGGCTTCCGAAGCGAATTTTTGCGCAGAAGAGTCAGAACGTGTATGTTATCAGAACTTTTAGGAGGAGTAAGAGATGGGAATAGCGGAACCAGTGGTGCGCGAATCATTTCAAACGGAGGATCTGAGTATTTATTATGGTACGTATGAGGCGGTGAAGGGGATTAGCCTTCCTTTTGCCCAGAATACGGTTACCGCCTTGATCGGCCCGTCGGGCTGCGGGAAATCAACCTTTCTCCGTTCACTGAACCGGATGAATGACGATATCTCCGGCTCTACCACCAAAGGCAGCATCTGGATTGACGGTGTGGATATCAATGCTACAGGCACGGATGTAATCAAGCTGCGGCAAAAGATCGGCATGGTCTGGCAGAAGCCTAATCCGTTCTATAAATCGATCTACGACAATATCGCCTTCGGCCCGAAATATCATGGCATCAAGGGCAAGCAGGCACTGGATGAAATCGTAGAGAGCAGCCTGCGCCGCGCCGCCCTGTGGGACGAGGTCAAAGACCGCTTGAAGGATTCCGCTCTGGCATTGTCCGGCGGACAGCAGCAGCGTCTCTGTATCGCCCGGGCGTTGTCAGTCAACCCGCAGATCCTGCTGCTCGATGAGCCGGCTTCGGCTCTTGACCCGGTATCAACCGGTAAGGTAGAGGAGCTGATCAAGGAGCTGAAGGAGGAGCTGCGCATCGTGATCGTCACCCACAACATGCAGCAGGCCGCGCGGATCTCGGATTATACCGCCTACTTCTATCTCGGCTCCCTGGTGGAATACGACAAGACCGAGAAGGTCTTCACGAACCCCGAGAACCAGATGACGCAGGAATATATTATGGGCCGGTTTGGCTGACACATATATATTAGATGAGAGGCACCATCCATTGCGGGTGGTGTTTTTGCTATTTGAAGGATAATGGGCCGGAAAGGGATGCGTGGGGGAAATATAATCGAAAAACCGATCACATTGGGCTAGGCGGAGGCGATTAGGCGGAATGTAATCGAAAAACCGATTACATTGAGCGCTGCGGAGGCGTGTGTGCGGAATGCTCCACAGCCCCCTAATGAAGTTGGAGTCCTCCCCCACAAAAATGTAGACTAGAGATAGGAGGAGGATGAACGGTATGGGACACTTAACAGGAACAAGAGAGAAGGCAGCGCAAGAGGTGTTATCTGGCATTAAGGCGGCGGTGGTTGCCCGAAAGTATGGGGTGACTCCGTCCACGGTGAATCAGTGGGTGAGGGATTACCGGGAAGCCCATGGAGAACAAGATCATCCGTACCCCCAGGAGCAGGTAGAGGAACTGAAGCGCCTGGTAGAGGTCGAGCAGAAATATGAGAAGGCGGTCAAGATGCTTGGTGAAAAGGAGTTAGAGATTGAGATTCTGCGTGAACTGCTAAAAAAGCCAACCCCTGCTTATCCGAAAAAATCGAGGTAGCCGAGATGTTCATTAAGCAGGGATATTCCGCAGCGTTGGTACTACGTCTCATCGGGCTCGCAGAGTCCACGTACTACGACCGTAAGAAACGCAAGTCACAGGATGCACAGGCCGTACTCCAGGGGCGCGGAAGACCCGTACCCGGCTACTCTCTGACCGAGTCTGGAGCGAAGATTAGCGACGAGGAAATCCAGGAATGGCTGCTGGAATTAATTGCTGGAGAAGAGCACGTGTACGGATACAAACTGCTGGCCAAGTGCTTGTGGAACCAGCACCGTTTAAAGCTCAATCACAAGAAAAGTTACCGGCTGTGTCAGGCGCTGGATATCCTGCAGCCGCAGCGTCACAAGCGTTTTAAGCATCCCCGGAAGCTGCCGGAGAACCGGGTCATTACCGGAGCAGGCCAGCTCTGGCAGATGGACATTAAGTACGGGTACGTGGCGGGCCGGGACCGGCATTTCTTTGTCCTGAGCATTATCGATGTGTTTACCCGTGTCATCGTCGGCTACCACCGCGGATCGTCGTGTGAGGCCAAGCACGCCTGCCAGACGCTGGGACGCGCCATGGAGCAACACTGCGCCCCTGGCAGCGTACGCCCGGTGATCCGCACCGACAACGGCCCACAGTTCGTCAGCCACCTGTTTGGCGACATGTGTGAAAGCTGGGAAATGACCCATGAACGCATTCCGCCTCGAACGCCGGATTTAAACGCTTTTATTGAATCGTTCCACAGTAATATTGACCGGGATTTGTTCCGCAAAGAGGCATTCGACACGTTCGAAGAGGCCTATGAAGCGGTGGACCGGTACATGGACTTTTACAACAACCGCAGAATGCATACGAGCCTTCGGAACATGCCGCCAGCTACGTTTGCGGAGTGGGTCCTGACCCAAGAAGACCGCTCCCGCTTCTTCTGGCCGAGAGAAAAAGCGAAATAAAGAGCATTTCTACGACAAGTACCGATTTGATACGGAGGACTCCGGGATAAGGGGGTCGCACCGAATGTAATCGAAAAACCGATTACATTGGGCGTGGCGGAGGCGTGTGTGCAGAATGTAATCGAAAAACCGATTACATTGGGCACTGCGGAGGCGAGTGGGCGGAATGTAATCGAAAAACCGATCACATTGGGCACTGCGAAGGCGAGTGGATCAAATGAAATCACTTCAACTTTGTATGAGTAAATGGCTATTGCAAAACTAACCTTATTAGTTTATATTTAAACTAATAAGGTTAGTTTTGAGGGGGAGAACCAATGAGAGTAACACAAGAAGGCAATTTGTTTCAGTTAACGTGGCTGCCGAGTATTTTTCCAGTGAATTGTTATTTGATCGAAGAAGAAGAGGAGCTTACACTTATTGATGCGGGCATGTCCTATAGTATGAAGGGGATTCTGCTACAGTCTGCGAAGCTTCAGAAGCCGCTAACCCGGATCGTGCTGACTCATGGTCATATGGATCATGTCGGGGCACTTGATGCCTTGAAGAAGCAGGTGCCGGAGGCTAAGGTCTATATCTCGGAGCGGGATGCTGCATTGTTGGCTGGTGACCGCTCGTTAAGAGCAGGTGAGCTGCAGACTCCTATTAAGGGCAGTGTACCCGCCAAAATAGTAACCCGGCCCGACATTCTGCTGCATGACGGCGATAGCATCGGCTCGCTGATGGCGTTCAGTACTCCCGGACATACGCCGGGTTCGATGTCTTTTCAGGACCGGCGCAGTGGAGCGCTGATTGCCGGGGACGCCTTCCAGACCTTCCGGGCCACGGCGGTGTCCGGCAAGAAGGTGCCTTGGTTTCCTTTTCCGGCTATGGCCACCTGGAGTCTGGAGCAGGCGCTGGCCAGCGCGTATAAGCTGATTGAGCTTAACCCGACCTTACTGGCGGTAGGACACGGGGATCTGCTCAGAGATCCGGTAGAAGCGATGAAGCGGGCGGCTGCTGAGGCTGAAGGGGCAGCTAAGAGAGGAGAGAGGGTACATGGCTAGAGCAGGTCTGGATACACAGACGCTGGTGTTGGCAGCAGCAGAGTTGGCGGATGAACATGGGATCGAAGAAGTGACGCTGGCTGCATTAGCCGCGAAGCTGGGGGTCCGTTCCCCGTCACTCTATAATCACATCAACGGGCTGGCGGGGCTGCGTACACTGATGGCCGTATATGGCCTGGAGCAGCTGTATGAGATTATATCGGAGGCAACGGAGGGGCTCTGCGGAGAAGCAGCGGTACATGCCATGAGTCAAGCTTACCTCGGATTCACCAGAGCACACCCGGGGCTGTACCAGACGACACTCCAAGCACCCGAACAGGGGGATACTGCTCTGGAGGCGGCGAGTGCAAAGATTCTGTCGCTCATCATCCAATTGATATCCGCGTTCGGTTTGGATGAGGAAGGCAATCTGCATGCTGTCCGTGGATTACGGAGTATCCTGCATGGATTGTCTACCCTGGAGCATCAGGGCGGATTTGGAATGCCGCTGGACCTGAATGTCACGCTCACCCGGCTGATTAATACCTATATTGCGGGAATCCGCTGTATGGGATCGGACGAAGCAAGCCTGAAATAACAACAAAGAGCAATCTCCGAGTGAGGTTGCTCTTTGTTGTCACGGCTGATTGGGCCTAACGGTGTAAATGCAGTTTCTTCCTCCTTTTAAAATGTACTCCCCCCGTTCAATATGAACGTCCTCGCCTAGAACGGTTTTAAATAAATGCAATTCATTCTTGCATAACCCGGTACACACAGCCGCCGCTTCACAGATCGGGCAATGTTTCTCAATGAATAAGAGACTGCCATCCTCCTGCTCCTTCACCTCGGCCATGTAACCTTCATTCGTTCGAATCTCGGCCAGTTTCTCTAATTTCTCTCTAACATCCGATGCTGTGCCAAGATGCTGGAGATATTGTGCCTGCATCTTTTTATTTCGAACATCCAGCAGCTTGTCCAACCCTTCGTTACCGAAAGCTTCTTTCATCGACTGAATGAGGCTGATGGATAAATCCGAATATCCGGTTGGAAAAAAACGATTAGCCGCGGGTGTTAATATCCATAGCTTGGTGGGCCGTCCCATGGGACGTGCTTCTTCCACATTCGTAACCAATCCTTCTTCCTTCAGCGCATTCAAATGTTGGCGAATAGCCATTCCAGACAGTGAGAAATGAGAGGAGAGGGTCATAACATCCAAGCCCCCACGCTCTTTTAACAAGTTAATGATCGCCCTTCGGGTACTGGTGGAGACATCCTTTTTAATTTGATTCGGGCTCATGGTGCGCCTCCTTTTTGCAGCTATTGAAGCTACATCACTCCCTACATTTTAAACAAAAATGTTGACAAAGTCAAAGGCAGACTGTAGCTTAGACATTATAAACAAAAATGTTTACTAAGTATCCGGATACGATGTATACATATCACATTTTCTTGGAGGTCACCATTCATGCCGTCTAATCATCAAAGTATTTTCAGCCCGCGTTACTTTGCATTATCCATAGGAATTATCTTGTCAGTGATGGCCGTGGGATTCGAAGGTCTGTCCGTAACCACCATTGCTCCCTCGATTGCTGGAGACTTGAACGGTCTTAGCCTGTTCGGGTGGATATTCAGTACATATCTGCTTGCGCAGATTATCGGAACGCTGGTCGTCGGTCGGATCATAGATAAAAGAGGCCCTGCTGCACCTTTCACATATGCGCTTCTGCTGTTTATCGTAGGACTGGTCGCTGCCGCTACCGCAGGCGATATGTATATTATGATTGGATCACGGGCCCTGCAAGGTTTGGGTGCCGGAGCAATGATGACTTGTGTGTATACAGCTATTTCCTTAAGTTACCCGGATGAATTACGTGCCAAAATACTTGGAGCCTTTGGAACAGCCTATGTTCTTCCGTCCATGCTCGGTCCATATGTGGCAGGTCTTATAGCAGATCAGTGGTCCTGGCGGTTTGTTTTCTGGGGGATCTTACCTGTGCTGGTTGTTTCAGCAGTGCTTAGTTTACCGGCTTTCAGGAAATTGAAAGTGCAGCAGACGGGAGGGGCAAGCGGCTCTTCATCTACTTGGATGGCGTTACTCTTAACGATGGGTACTGGTCTTTTCCTGGTTGGTCTAAGTATGCTTCCGGGTATGATGGGATTTGTCTTCGCCCTGATTGGCCTCGTAGTTATGATATTACCGCTCCGTCAATTGCTGCCGAAGGGAACGCTTACGCTGCGGAGAGGGATGCCAGCGATTCTGGCAATACGCGGATTGTTCTTCGCTGCCTACGCCAGCACACAGAATTTCCTGGTATTGGCCCTCATTGAGGTGAAAGGAATAACCCCTTCTCAGGCGGGTTTAATCGTAGCGAGTGCAGCATTAAGCTGGTGTATCATTTCGTATCTGCAAGGGCGTTGGGATGCGGCAGATCAGGGCCGGGGACGTCATATGAGAATCATTCTGGGGGTATTTCTGCTTGCCGTAGGGATTGCCATCGTCTTTTGGATACCGGTTGTTTCTGTTCCCTTTGCCGTTATGGGTCAGATTATCGCCGGGGTCGGTATTGGATTGGCGCATCCGGTTAGCGGTGTTGTAGCCTTTTCCCAAGCAGGGGAAGGCGGTGCGGGCCAAACCTCGGCAAATCTGCAATTTGCGGATTCTTTTACACCCGGTGTAGTGATCGGGATTGGGGGTTCGATCCTTGTCGTATGTCAGGCTGCTGGAATGTCACTGCAATCCGGCTTAATTGTAGCCATGGGCTTCCATCTCTTGTTGATCGTCATAAGTCTGACTGCCAGTACCCGGATCTCACCGCAATCCATCAGGAAAGCTGCTCCTAAGAAAGAGGGTGTAAATATCATTGTCCACTGAGGATACGGAGAAACTTCTTATAGCCTATGACATCATCGGGTCTAAATGGACTATCCATATCTTATTCACTCTTTCTTACGGTCCGAAGAAGTTTAGCGAAATGACCCGGAGTATTCCTTCCATTACGCAAAGAATCCTTTCCCAGCGTTTAAAGGAGCTTCAACATCATAATCTGGTCAAGAGAACCAGTCCGCAGCGTCCTGCACGAGCCATGTATGAACTTACACCAAAAGGAGCAGCTCTCGCTACGTTCATACCTTGTCTAATGGACTGGGGGACCCAAAACTAAATTAAGCTTGTATAGGAGGAATGAACATGAACATTGAGGTCAGTGAGATCGCTGCAGAGAAAATCGCCGAAATCTTATTAACCGCTGATACAAGGCACTCTTTTCTTAGAGTAGGTGTTGAAGAAGGGGGATGCAGCGGATTATCTTATACCCTTGTTTTGGATGAGCAGCAAACAGAGGAGGATGTGGTGTTCAATAAAGATAAATTCCGTATATTAGTTCACACGAAGAGTATTCCATATATTGACGGTCTTGAAATTGACTATGAACAAAGCGGAATGATAGGCGGATTCACCATGAATAACCCTAATGCAAAAGCCTCCTGCGGATGCGGGGCCAGTTTTCGGATGGCTAACTATCGGGGGGAAGTTAAAAAATGTGATTAACCTGCGGGAAGGAGAGCACAGGGATGATATCATTTGAAGTAACGGAACAAGCTATTGATTCTTTTAAGGATGAATGGGGTCTGGAAGAGGCTCAATATGTAAGGATTTATGCAAAATATGCTGGTGGCGGCTCAGATGCTTTTGCGATTGGCATAAATGCAAGTGCTACACCGATCGATCCGGCATTGGTTCAATCTATCGGAGGCTTTCATTTCTTTGTTGAAAAAACAGATGCCTGGATTTTACAGGATGAACATTTCCAGATTGGCTGTGATGAGAATGGTATATTTTTAAAACAAATTACTTTGAAGTGAATTTGCCCGCTTATAGTGATAAGCTTAACTAGGTGTACAAGCCAGATTGATGCAGGAGGCGGAATTACGTGGGAAGAACTGAGAAGCATGAAGGTGTAACCACCTTTGAAGAGATGGCTGAGGTAGTCGCCAGGCTGGGGATTGTACCGCTGGCCTCCCTGATCCCGGAGCATCCGTCCGTGAACGGGCTGACGCTTGCGGAGAATTGGCATACCGATACCGAACTGGACCCCTGGGGCTGGCGGGTCAGATTCCCTGGAGAAGGCTTAGCCGGCTACGGGAAGTTCATCAAGAAAAAAGCCATACTCGTATCCCGCGAATGGCTTCCGGCGTATCTGGCTGCGGCCGGGCCTCACCAGTCTCTGGTAGATAGGTATGAGAGCGGTCTGGCTACCAGGGAAGCGCTGACCCTATTGGAGATTATCCGGGCGAACGAGGGGATAGAGACCCGGCAACTTCGTTCTATGGCCGACATGAAAGCCAAGGAGAAGAAGACGGCTTTTGACAATGCGGTAACGGAGCTGCAAGGGTCTCTGGATATTGTAATCTCCGGTGTGAAGCAGCGGGTGAATGCGGACGGAGAGCCGAATGGCTGGAACAGCACCTCTTATGAAACCACGGGGCACTGGATGCAGGAAGCTGGCATTCCGCCCTTTGAGGGATCGAGAGAAGAGGCGATAGCCTGGCTGCGTTCACGTATGGAAGCGGCATGGGCACCGGAGGCGGTGGCCTGGATCAACAAGGCGCTGGGCTGGAAATAAACCTGGAAATAAATTAAGAACGGTAGTCCTCAGCAGGAAGAGGGCTGCCGTTTTTGGTATTTTGACATGGGGAACAAATAAAAACGGCTAATCTCATTCCCGCAGGAGCAGACCGGCCGTAAGCGCTTACGAATATATGATTGTCCTGCATCTCTTGTGTATTGTGAAGCAGCATTACAGCATAGGGCCAAGGTAGGCAACCAGGAAGTACAGGAATCCGAACAGCAGCATGATGTAGGCGGTGTACTTGATGGCGTCGGAGGCAACGATACTTAAGTCTTTGGGAGCCTGGACTTCCAGACGTTCTGTTTCCGTAGAATCCGTGTTGTCATGATTGAAAGATTCTTTCATCAGAATTCCCTCCTTAGATTATTCATGAGATTACTTGAGGACTAAAACATTCCTCATTTGGCACTGTAAACACTATCTATAATTGTATTGTGACATATTTGTGAACTAATTTCAACAATATTGTGAAAATTCTTTGACTAAATGTTCACATTTGGGCTGTTTGGTTGCATTGACCACTTAACTTCACCTCCGGTTGCACTTTATACATTAGATGAGTGCTAATTTCGCCGAAAAAATGAATCTATTGCACTTTATACACTAGAATTTTGAGAAAACAGGGGGTTGGGGTAGCGTCAAGAAGTTTGTGTAAATGAGTAGAAGTACCTCCCCGGGGTTACGGGTTGGGGGTGTAGTGTTTCTGGGGGGAGGGGGAACCCCGACCCCCAGAAATTGGATTCATTGGCTACTCTTCTACGACTGTGGGCAACGAAGGGTAGCGGGCTTCATAGAGCTGGCTGAGCTTCTTTTTCACCGTGTCCACCCCAAAGCCAGGGGTGACTCGCTGCCCAAACCTTTCGTTGTAGCCTAACATCTCCAGATACACGATTTTTTCTGCCGCATCCATGTTGGTCAGGCTGTTCATCGGCTTCAGACGTTTGCGGATTTCCTTGTTCATTCGCTCAATGGGATTGGACGTGTAAATCGCTTTACGCATCGGTTCCGGGTACTTGTAGAACGTCAGTAACGTCGAAAGCTGCTCCTCCCAAGACCGCATTTCCTTCGGGTATAACGCATTCCACTTCGCTTTCACCGTGTCAAAGTTCGCCCGGGCCACGACCTCATCTGGTGCATCATACACGGTCTTCAGGGCCTTAATCACATCGGTTTTGTGCTCCACACGGATTTTGGGTAACGTGGCTCGTACTTTGTGCACCACACAATGCTGCACATCCGCCTGCGGGTAGGTTTCTTTAAAGGCCGCATCGAGCCCCGGCAGTCCGTCAAATACACCGAGCAGCACTTCCTGGGCCCCGCGTGCGTACAGATCTTTGAGCACCTCCCGCCAGCCATTCGAGCTCTCTTGACCCCCTACGTAGAACCCCAGGATTTGACGCTGACCTTCTTCGTCGATTCCCATGGCAAAATAGACGACTTCGCCCCGGACCGTGCCCCGTTTAAGCTTCACGTAAGCCCATCCAGGTAGATCACAGAGTAGCGTTTGCTCAGCGGACGTTTCTGCCACTGGTGGATATCCTCCAGCACCGTAGCGGTGATGTTACTGATGGTGGTGGGCGAGTAATGGCTGCCGAACATGCTTTCAATAAATCGGGCCACGTCCCGGGTTCCCATGCCGGATTTATACATCTGGATCACCGCTTCTTCCAGCCAGCCCTCCCGCCGTTGGTAGGGTTCAAACATCTGAGTTTGAAAGAGACCCTGGCGGTCCCGGGGAACCTGAAGATCCTCGATATGGCCGTATCTCGTATGCAGATCCCGTGTATAGTATCCGTTACGGCTATTGCTGGCACCGGCTTCTTCACTCGACATAAACCCTTGGATTTCGGCACGCAGGAGCGATTCCATATTCTCTTTCATGAAGTCTTTAACAAGTTTTTCAAATAGATTATTTAGCATATGTTCGGGTACAATAGTCATCGAGTAGGGCTCCTTCTTGGTGTTGTGGTAAACCCGAGGATACCCTACTTTTTTGGTGCCTGGCTAGGCTCCAAATTGTGGTACACAACTTACTTTACGCCATCGGGGTTGGAGCTGAAATCCGGAAATCTGTTGTACAAAATACAGCAGAAGGTGTTTTAACCGTAGTTTCCGTGAATTCTATTGCAGAAAGTGCAATCAGCCACTCACTCATTAAATCTCATAGCACTCTCACCGCATAGCACTCACAGGGAAAAAGTCCCGCTAGAAAACACAAAGACCCCGCCATATTCCCCAAGAGGAAATAGCAGGGTCTCATTCATAGTACAAAGAATAAGCTTATGCCCAGTCTCCATTACGGAAGATCGGGTCGGTGGAGCCGTCATCGGCAATTCCGTCGATGTTCATCTCCGGGGAGCCCATCATGAAGTCGACATGGGTGAGGCTTTGGTTCATGCCCAAGTCCACCAGTTGTTCCTTGGTCATGTTAATGCCGTCCTGCAAGGTAAAGGCGTAGGAAGCGCCAAGTGCCAGATGGCAGGAAGCATTCTCGTCATACAGGGTGGTGTAGTAGAGAATGCCGCTTTCCGAGATGGGGGAGTGGAAAGGGACAAGCGCCACTTCACCGAAGTAGGCGGCACCTTCATCCATAGCCAGTAGAGAAGCCAAGGCTTCCTGGCCCACTTCAGCGGTGAAGTCTGTAACTTTACCATTCTCAAGAGTCAGGCTGAAGCGGTCGATGATGTTGCCGCCATAGCTGAGCGGCTTCGTGCTGCGGACCGTGCCGTTCGCTCCATTCTTCAACGGAGCGGTGAACACTTCCTCGGTCGGAATGTTCGCCAGGAAGGACATGCCGCGGCTGTTCACCGCACCGGCCTGACACCAGATATGGCCTTCAGGCAATTCGATTGTCAGATCAGTGCCCGGAGCCGTGTAGTGTAGCTTGCGGTATTTCTTGGCGTTCAGCAGTTCACAGCGCTGTTTCAGGCCGGCCAGATGGACACTCCAGGCCTGCACCGGATTCTCCTGGTCTGCACGCACAGCCTTGAAGATGGCGTCCCAGAGCAGGTCAATCTGCTGCTCAGGCGCGGCGTCAGGGAATACCTTCGCAGCCCAGGAAGCGGATGGGAAGGCGAGGCCGGTCCAGCTGACCTGATTAGCCATCAGCATCTCACGGTAAGGAGCCATAGCTTGACCGGCGGTCTTCTGATGGTCCGCAATGCGGCTTGCATCTACACCGCTTAGCAAGTCCGGATTCGCTGAGATGATTGTCAGGAACGCTGCTCCGCCCCGTGCCAGATCCTCCAGCTCATCAGCCTGCCACTTCGGCGGCTCAAGGAAGCTCTCGGACGGCGCGAGATCATAACGGGTACGGGTGACGAATTCATCGGAATAATTAACCTTGACGAGCTTCGCACCTGCTTCATAGGCCTGGCGTACAATCAGGCGGACCAGCTCAGCCGATACGATATCCGCGTTTACGACAAGGGTCTGGCCGGGTTGAATATTAACGCCGATCTTTACAGCGAGCAGTGCGTAATTCTCCAGCTTTTGGTTGAAATCCAGCAATAGCTTCAGCTCCATTCGTTATCTGATGAAATGCAATGGCATATAAGGGTTTTAGAAGGCCCAGTTGCCCTTCTGGAAGACCGGTTCGCGCGTACCGTCAGCGGTAATTCCGTAGATATCCATCTCGGCTGAACCGATCATGAAGTCAACGTGGGTCACACTGTTGTTGAGGCCGCGGGCGGTCAGTTCATCCTGGTTCATTTCTTTGCCGCCTTCCAGACAGAAGGCATAGGCGGTACCAATAGCCAGATGGTTGGAGGCATTCTCGTCGAACAAGGTATTGAAGTAGAGAATTCCTGATTCCGAGATCGGCGACTTATGCGGCACCAGCGCGACTTCCCCCAGATATTTGGCGCCTTCATCCAGACTGATCAGATATTCGAGGGCTTCCTGGCCCTGCTCAGCGCTCACACTGGTAATCCGGCCCTGTTCAAAAGTAATCGAGAAGCCGTCAATCACATTTCCGCCGTAGCTGAGCGGCTTCGTGCTGCGGACCGTACCGTTAACACCGGTTTTCTTGGGAGCGGTGAACACTTCCTCGGTCGGCATGTTGGCGACAAAAGAATGACCTTTGGCATTGATGCTGTCCCCTTGTGCCCATAAATGGCCTTCAGGCAGCTCGATGCTAAGGTCAGTTCCAGGGGCTATGTAATGCAGGCTGGCGTACTTTTTCGCGTTAAGAACATTAGCCTTCGACTCCAGTGTGTCGAGATGCTCCTGCCAGGCGGCAACAGGGTCCTCACGGTCCAGACGGACGGTATGGAAGATAGCTTCCCACAGCTTGTCTACACGCTGGTCAGCAGGAACGTCAGGGAACACCTTGTCTGCCCACGGCTGGGACGGGATCGCTACAATACTCCAGCTAACCTTGTCGGACATCTGCAATTCGCGGTATTTCGTAAGCGCTGCCCCACGAGTCTTCTGGAAGTTCGCAATCCGCTCAGGATCAATGCCTTTGAGGGCATCCGGGTTCTCAGCAATGACCGACAGGAAGGCGGCACCGTTCTCGGCAAACTCGGTCATTTCACCGGCAAACCAGGTTGGGGCCTTGGTAAATACTTCGGGCGACGCATGCTCGAACTGCTGGCGGGTGATGAACTCGTCACTCCAGTTCACCTTAACCTGGCTTGCGCCGAGGGCATAGGCCTTGGCCGTAATCAGGCGGACGAACTCGGCCGCAGTGATCGGGGCGTTCACGACCAGGATTTGTCCCGGCTGAACATTCACACCGATTTGTACTGCTAAATCAGCGTATTTACTTAGCTTCTCCTGAAGCTCTGTTTCAGTCATTGACATTTCCTCCATTACCATAATTTTTAGCTCTGTATAAGCATTGTACTAAATTATTAACCGCCGGATGAAAAAAGTCAATTACAGCGCAAAAGGAAAGAGAAATGCTGACATATCAATGTTATACTGGATATTGTGGGCATGATCAGATGAAAGGAAGGAAAGAGGATGAACCTGGAAATCACCAAAGCAGAAATGAAACGCGTAGAGGATAGAAGTTTTGTGGGGAGAACGGTCTTTACATTAGAGAATCACCGTTCCCCTTATGAGATTACTTTCTACAGTTCCCGTGGAACCGAATGGGATTACAGCCTGAGCTTCGCCGGTGAGCCGGGGAGTGAGGAGCAGTTCCTGGAAGTGGATGCGCTGCTGGAGAATGACGATGATCTGTACAATCAGCTGCTGGATGCAGCGCTGGATACCCAAGAGATCCCGGAAGAGGAAGCTTAGGCTTACTTGCGGATATAACAATGCGACCCCTCGTCCCGGCAGATTGCCTTGGACGGGCAGGGTCGCATTTTTAATGAATAGTCGCCGGCCTTTAGCCGATGGTGATATTGCCTTCCGGGTAACGGTACAGCTCCTTGCTGTTCTTCGGCTTGAGCGCATAGGCCAGGGTAAGCGGTCCGGTCCGGCCTACGAACATAAGAATGATCACCAGCACCTTGCCTATCGTGGTCAGCTCTGTGGTCAGTCCCATGGTGATGCCTGAGGTGCCGAAAGCAGACACCGCCTCGAACAATACGCTCAGGAAATCTGCGCGCTCTGTTACGGACAGCAGCATCGTGGAGATAACCACCAGCATCAGGGAGAGTAAGGTCATGGTAATAGCCCTGTATACATTCTTCTTCGAGATCCGGTGGCGGAACATTACAATATCCTCTTTGCCGCGCAGTTTGGCGTAGGCGGTGCTGGCCAGAATGGCAAAGGTGGTAATCTTGATTCCGCCGCCGGTAGAGCCGGGAGCCGCCCCGATGAACATCAGCAGAATCATCAGGAACTGGGTAGATTCACGCAGCAGCGGAATCTCGATGGTTGTCACACCGCCGGAACGGGGCGTAATAGCTTGCAGGAAGGAGGCCATAATCTTGCCTCCGGCATGCAGCGGCTTCAGTGTAGCGTTCAGCTCCAGCCAGAAGAAGATTATAGCTCCGACCAGAATCAGCACGGCTGAGGTCGCCAGCACAACCTTCGAATGCAGCATCAGCCGCTTACGCTTGGGATAATCGATCACATCGGATAAGACGATGAAGCCAATTCCGCCCAGAAAGATCAGCAGCATAGAGGTAATATTCACAACAGGATCTTCTACATACCGGGTTAATCCGCTGAACGGCCCGTGAATATCGCCGAACAAATCGAAGCCTGCGTTGTTGAAGATGGAGATGCTATGGAATAGTCCATAATAAGCTGCTTTGCCTACCGGCATATCCACTACAAATCGGGCAGCCAGCAGAATGGCCCCGGTCAGCTGAATCACCAGGGAATAGATTAGAACCCGGCGGATTAGCTTTACGATCCCCTGCATGGAGTTCTGGTTCATGGATTCCTGCAGCAAGAGGCGTTCCTTCAATGAGATTCGTTTGTTCAGCACCAGGGTGATTAGTGTCGCCATCGTCACGAAGCCGAGACCGCCGAACTGGAACAGTACAAGGAGCACGATCTGTCCGAAGGTCGAAAGCTGTGTTCCCGTGTCGATAACGGCAAGACCGGTTACGCAGGTCGCCGAGGTTGCCATGAACAGCGCATCAATGAAAGAGATTCTTCCGCCCGTAGAAGCAGCGGGCAGCGATAACAGCAGGGTTCCGGCAGCGATCAGCACCACGAAGCCGAGGGATAGGATTTTGGGCGGTGTCAGCTTCAGATGCCCAAAGAAAAGGTTAGCCAAGTTCATTCTCCTGACAATAGGGATAGGATCTGACAAGATTATAGCATAACTTCTATTCCCTTCACTAAGCAGGCAGGATATTGACATATTTTATCGAAATCATTATAGGCTATAGGATTCAACAACTTGCACTTATATGAGGAGGCTATACTGCTGTGACAAGTCCGATACGCAATCAGGTTGGCGCTGTCTTCATTCCGGTTAGTGATATCGAAAGGTCCAAGAACTGGTATTGCAGCCTGCTGGGGCTGCCGCTGGACGGCGAGGTATTATTCGGGCATCTGTACGATGTGCCGATGCAGGGACCGGGGATCGTGCTGGACAGCATTATATTCACAGCCGAAGCCGTACTGAAGGTACCGACCTTCCATCTGCTTACAGAGGATATAGACGCCGCCTATGATTATGTCAAAGCCAGCGGAGCGGAGATCCTTACGGATATTGAGAATGACCATTGGTTTAACTTCAAGGACCCGGACGGAAATGTGCTGATGATCTGCCGCTCTGTCACTTAGTTAATCGGGTTAATTATATTTGTTAATGACATTAATTATAGGATGAAAAGCAGACATGTCGAACGGATTGGGACGAAAAACGCTACCAGCAATATATAAGTGGAAAAGTGTATCTTGGTTTTGCTAATATGGGTCAATAAACTTAAATAAGTGGAAAAACAACATCAAATATAGTTGATTTAACCACTGCGGGTGAAATGAGCAGATTTAAGTGTTGTTTATCCAACTGCTGGTTTAGTGGCCTGGATTCGTTCACCAGCAAGTGGAATAAATCCAACTAAGTCCCATTTCACGCCCCATCATGTACAATAAGTAAGGCGCTCCCCAGTAACTCAAGGGGAGCGCCTTATTTATTTCAGCTTATCTATACGATTTACTCGTTGTGAGCATCCGAATCTTCAGAGACCGGAAGATCGATCAGGATCTCCACCTTGCGGATACGGTGGCGGTTCATCTCACGGACGGTCAGGGTGACATGCTCGTATTGATGGCTTTTGCCGACCACAGGCTCTTCCAGGTGACTGTACAGCCATCCGCCGATTGTGGTGACTTCCTCATCATGGAAATCAAGTCCGGTAAGATCCTTGACCTCCAGCAGAGAGACATTGCCGTCGAACAGATAATGAGTGTCGCTCAGCTTCTCCACATTGCGGCGCTCATCCTCGTCGAACTCATCGCGGATCTCACCGACGATCTCCTCCAGAATGTCCTCAATCGTAATCAGGCCGGAGGTGCCGCCGTATTCATCCAGCAGCAGGGCGATATGGACGCGCTCCTTCTGCATACGGGTCAGCAGGGTCTTCACTGGCGTAACTTCCGATACAGTTACCAGCGGCAGGATCAGGCTTTTGAAATCGAAATCAGGATTGTTGTCGTATTGCAGGTAGAGCTGCTTGGTATTGATCATACCAATGATATTGTCTTTGCTGCCGTCAGCTACAGGGAAGCGGGTGTACTGCTCCTTGCGGATAATATCAATGTTCTCCTGCAGCGAATGATCGGTGAACAGGCATACCATATCTGTCCGGGGAACCATAATTTCCTTGGCGAGCATCTCATCAAAGGTGAAAATCCGGTTAACATAACCGTATTCCGCTTTGTTGATTTTGCCGCTCTCATAGCTCTCGGACAGGATCAGGCGGATCTCGTCTTCGCTGTGCGCGTCGCCGTGTTCACTGGCAGGCTTCATGCCGAACATACGGACGAGCAGGTTGGCGGAACCGTTCATAATCCAAATCAAAGGGTACAATATTCTGTAGAACCAAATAATCAGCGGTGCGGTAATCTGACCAATTTTCTCCGGAATATTAATAGCGGCGGTCTTCGGTGCAAGCTCTCCGACCACGACGTGGAGGAAGGTGGCGATAATGAAGGCCAAAGCAAAAGCAATGGGCTTACTAACGTTGTGGCTCACACCAGCCAGATCAAACAATGGAATGAGCAGCTGCTCAAAAGCAGGCTCTGCCAATGCCCCGATCCCGAGTGCAGTAATCGTGATACCGAGCTGGCAGGCGGACAAATATCCGTCCAGGTTAGCGGCTACCCGCTGTACTGCCAGTGCGTTCTTCTTGCCGTCCAGCACCATTTGGCTGACCTGGCTTCCCCGTAATCTCACTACTGCAAACTCCGTCGCTACAAAAAATGCGGTTAAAATAATCAAAATTGCCACGAGCGTCAAACTAAGTCCTATACCCATATAATCTTTACCATCCCTTTCGTCCCTAAAATAGGTTATACTCATATTATGAGTTCTTATGAACCTATTGTACGAACTTTTCAGTAGAATATCAAATGGTGGAGGGTTGCCAGCTATGGAAGCTTTTACACTTAGCCGGATAGAGATGTCCGGACTATTACTGTCTCTAGGGCCAAACTCGGAGCGGAAGCCGCTCCATATTCTGCAGGAAGCCTGGACGAAGTTCCACCGCGACGAGGTGCGGGAGGGGACAAGTCTGCCCGCTTTTCTGTCTACGGATATCCCCCCGATTCTGCAAAAACTGATTAAAGGTACCGGCGTCAAAGGGCTGTCCCTGGGTGAAATTGCTTCGCTTGGCGGTCTGATTGAGTATTCCACATTATCCGTCTCTGCTATGCAGAATTGGGTAAAGCGCGATTTCAAGGAATATCTCGGGTCCCCGCGTGAAGGGAAGAAGTACTCCATTAATCAGGCGGCCCTTCTATTTATAATAGATGATCTGAAGGCGGCGCTTGATTTCGAGAGCATAAGGCAGCTCTTCCGTATGCTGTTCCTGGCGCCTGAACGTGATGACGATGATCTGGTGGAACCGGCACAGCTGTATCACGGGTATGCGGAGCTGTTCGAGGAGATTAAGAGCCGTTCCCCGGTGCCGGCTGAGGGACAGGCTTTGACCGGGAATCCCAAGGAATATCAGTGGAAATCGGACAGCGGAATCAAATCGGCCATGGACAAAATGATGAAGCGGCTCAGCCACTTGAGCAGAGGGCAGCGGGATGCGGTGCAGAATATGCTGCTGATCGCTGCGATCTCGGTGCAAACCTGTTATTTTCAGGCGATGGCCCGGCAATATTTCAATGCGGTGTTATTCCTTGATTTTTGAACCATCCGCTTCTAGAATGTGTAAGTGATACTAGTCAGGAATGATTGGATTAGCGGGAATC
Organism: Paenibacillus sp. FSL H7-0756; assembly: GCF_038006765.1. Taxonomy (NCBI): domain Bacteria; kingdom Bacillati; phylum Bacillota; class Bacilli; order Caryophanales; family Paenibacillaceae; genus Paenibacillus; species Paenibacillus sp. FSL H7-0756. The sequence goes on from NZ_JBBOVT010000002.1 coordinate 501,551, forward strand.
AGGGGAGAGGGGCCTTAAGTCATGTGGAATCAAATGTCGCTGCTGCAGAATCCGAAGCAGCGGAAGCTGCTCTTCAGTGCAGGTCTAAGCTGGATGTTCGACGCGATGGATGTAGGGATGATCTCGTTCGTCGTGGCTGCACTTGCCAAGGAATGGTCGCTGGGACCGGAGAAAATCGGCTATTTAACCAGCATTAACTCAGTGGGAATGGCCGTCGGTGCAGCTGCAGCCGGGATTATGGCGGACCGCTTCGGCCGCAAATCGGTGCTGCTCTGGACGCTGCTGATCTTCTCAATTGCAAGCGGACTGTCGGCCTTCGCCGCAGGCTATGCAGTACTGTGCGTACTGCGCTTCATTGCCGGCTTCGGGCTGGGCGGAGAGCTGCCGGTGGCTTCTACACTGGTATCCGAGAGCATGCCGGTCAAGGAGAGAGGCCGGGCTGTGGTGCTGCTCGAGAGCTTCTGGGCGCTCGGCTGGATTCTGTCGGCGCTGATTGCGTACTTCGTCATTCCGGATTACGGCTGGCGGGTCGCCTTCGCCATTGGGGCGGTACCGGCGCTATATGCGCTCTATCTGCGCAGGGCAATCGATGACTCACCGAAGTTCGCGGAGATCAAGAAAGCTCCTCCAGTGCCCTTGAAGAAGCGTGTAGCGGCAGTCTGGTCGGCAGAGTACCGCCGCTCGACCATCATGCTGTGGATTCTGTGGTTCACCGTGGTCTTCTCTTATTATGGAATGTTCCTGTGGCTGCCGACGGTAATGGTGCTGAAGGGCTTCAGTCTGGTCAAAAGCTTCGAGTATGTGCTGATCATGACACTCGCCCAGTTGCCGGGGTACTTCACCGCCGCCTATTTCATCGAGAAATACGGCCGCAAATTCGTACTGGTCATCTATCTCTTGCTGACAGCCGTCAGCGCGGCCTGGTTCGGGAATTCAACAACCGAGGGTATGCTGATGGCTGCCGGGATCTGTCTGTCGTTCTTCAACCTGGGAGCCTGGGGCGGGATGTACGCGTACACGCCTGAGCTGTATCCGACTAAGATCCGTTCCACTGGTGCCGGACTCGCCACCTCCTTTGGGCGGATTGGCGGCATTATTGCCCCAACGCTGGTCGGGCTGATGGTCGGCAAGACGGTCGGGATCGGCTCCATCTTCATGATCTTCTTCGTTACGATTGTAATCGGAGCCCTGGCGGTGCTGTTCCTGGGGAAGGAAACGAAGGGACTGGAGCTTGAGTAAACTGCTTACGGAACAGATTCATACTTAACAGAACTAACCAGGACTAACAGGCCAGCCGGAAGATTCCGGCTGGCTTTTGTCTTACTTATTTGATATAACCCCTTACTTTTCTGGATTTACCCTATGCAGAGCGTTCCGTATAATCATTTATGTAACCGCTTACTTCACAAATTTGAGGAGGCAACAGATGACAATCAAGGGGACTAAAGGACTTGGACTGCTTCTAAGCTCTATATTGCTGATGACTACGGCTGCATGCTCATCCGGCGGTGCGAATGCACCGGACGGAGCCAAGGCTTCATCCAAGACAGAGGGTTCGGCACCTGCAATCGAGCTGCGTATGACCTGGTGGGGCTCACAGACACGCCACGATCTGACCACCAAGATGATCAAGCGCTTCGAGGAGAAGAATCCGGGCATCACGATTAAGCCGGAATATTCCGGCTGGGACGGCTATTTCGATAAGCTGTCTACTCAGGTGGCAGGCTCGAATGCTCCGGATATCATTCAGATGGACTATGCGTTCCTGTCCGATTACGCCAAGCGCGGCACCCTGCTGGATCTGACGCCCTATACCCAGGATGGAACGCTGCGGACGGAGGGGCATGACAGCAGTATGCTCTCGGCCGGAAGCATCGATAGCAAACTCTATGCCGTTACCCTTGGAGTGAACGCTCCCGGCGTGATCTATAATGCTTCTGTGCTTCAGGAGCTGGGAATTGCGGAGCCGCAGGAGTCATGGACGTGGAAGGATTTTGCGGAGATGGCGAATGCGATTGCTAAGAAGAAGGGCGACGGCTACTATGGGACGCCGGATATTTCGGGCACCACGAACATCTTCGAGGTATTCGTCCGCCAGAACGGGAGCGGTCTGTTCGCCGGGAACAAGCTCGGGTTCTCCAAGGAGGTCATCGATGAATGGTTCAATTACTGGCAGGGGCTGCGGGACAGCGGCGGTGCTACAACGGCAGAGGTGACTGCCGCGATGACGAATGCTCTGGAGACCCGGCCGTTGTCCGTTGGCCAGTCCGCCCTTGATTTCGCCTGGTCCAACCAGCTGATTACCTATCAGAATGTGCTGAAGGATCAGAGCCAGAAGCTGAAGATGCAGGTGATTCCGCATATGGAAGGGGAGCAGAAGATCGGCGAATATCTGAAGCCCGGCCAGTTCATCTCCGGGAATGCCAAGACCAAGTATCCCAAGGAGGTAGCGAAGCTCATCGACTTCATGGTCAATGACCCGGAAGGCACTGCTATTCTGGGGGCTGAACGGGGAGTACCGGTCAATTCGGCAGTCCGGGAGCAGTTGAAGCCGTCGCTTACCGCCGAGGAGCAGTTAATCTTTGATTTTATCGATGTGGTCTCCAAGCATTCCAGTGATATTGACCCGCCTTACCCGCAGGGCTTCTCGGAGATTGATAAGAACTTCAAGAGCGCCAGCGAGCAGATCTCCTTCGGTCAGGCCGGGATTCCGCAGGTAAGCGAGCAGTTCATCTCCGGTTCTAACGCCATACTGGACAAGGCCAAATAAATACAGAGGAGTGAGAGAGCCATTGAGTGCAGATCTGATGACAGTAGATAGACCAGCAGGCATGAAGCGGCGTAAAACAAAGCTGCGCTACAACCAGAACGGGATTGCCCTCCTGTTCCTGTCGCCCTGGCTGCTGGGGCTGGTGTGCCTGACCTTGGGGCCGATGGCGGCCTCACTCTATTTTTCTTTTACAGATTACAGTATTCTGGAGAGCTCCAGATGGATCGGATTGGATAATTTCAGGACTATGCTCACCGCAGATCCGCTCTTTATCCAGTCGCTTAAGGTGACGTTTATCTTCGTATTCGTGTCGGTGCCGCTGAAGCTGATGTTCGCCCTGGCGGTGGCTCTGCTCCTTAACAAAGGAATACGGGGCCTCGGCATCTACCGGACGGTCTATTACATCCCCACACTGCTCGGAGGAAGTGTTGCCATTGCCATGCTGTGGCGCAAGATGCTGGGCGGCGACGGGCTGCTGAATCAGCTATTGGCCATGGTGGGGATACAGGCGCCTGACTGGGTATCGAATCCCAAATACTCGCTGTATTCGCTGATCCTGCTGTCGGTATGGCAATTCGGCTCGTCGATGATCATCTTCCTGTCCGGCCTGAAGCAGGTGCCGCCGGAATATTATGACGCTTCTTCGGTGGACGGTGCAGGCAAGGTGGGGCAATTCCTGCATATTACGCTGCCGGTGCTGTCTCCGGTTATCTTTTTCAACGTCATTATGCAGACGATCACCGCCTTCCAGTCGTTCACCCAAGCCTTCATTATCAGTAACGGCAGCGGGGGACCGGTGAATTCTACCCTGATGTATTCCCTCTACCTGTACAAGAAGGGCTTCTCCTTCTTCCAGATGGGCTATGCCTCGGCGATGGCCTGGGTCCTTGTGCTGCTGATTGGGATATTCACACTCCTGCTATTCGGCAGCAGCAAGCTATGGGTGCATTATGAAGATGGGGGGAAATAAGCTATGGATACAGGCAGCGCATCGAAAAGTGCCATTTGGCTCAAGCACTTCATCATCTGTCTGATCGCCTTTGTTATGCTGTACCCGGTGCTGTGGCTGGTGGGCAGCTCATTCAAGCCGGCGAATATGATTTTCTCGGAAATCTGGTTCTGGCCCCGGCAGTGGAACTTCCATAATTATGTCAGCGGCTGGTTCGGATTCCAGGGCAGCTCCTTCGCCCGGTTCCTGCAGAACTCGGCGCTGGTCTCTCTGGGGGCAGTGCTCGGCAATGTGATCACCTGCTCCATGGCGGCTTATGCGTTCGCGCGGCTGAATTTCCGGTTCAAGGCACTGGGCTTCGCACTGATGCTGATGACGATTATGCTGCCGCTGCATGTGACTCTTATCCCGCGTTATATCCTCTTTAACAGCCTGGGATGGGTGAACACCTTCGCGCCGCTGGTTCTGCCCAAGTGGATGGCAACGGACGGCTTCTTCATCTTCCTGACGGTACAGTTCATCCGCGGCTTGCCGAAGGAGCTGGACGAAGCGGCAACGATTGACGGCTGCGGGCCGGTTCAAATCTTCAGCCGGATCATTATTCCGCTGGCGCTGCCTGCGCTGATCACGACGATGATTTTCACCTTTATGTGGACCTGGGATGATTTCTTCAGCCAGCTCATCTTCCTTAGTGATATCGGGAATTACACAGTGCCGCTCGGACTGCGCCTGTTCCTGGACTCCAGCTCACAGTCAGATTGGGGCCCGATGTTCGCCATGTCGGTATTGTCGCTGGTGCCGTGCTTCATTCTCTTCATTACGCTGCAAAAGTATTTCGTGGAAGGAATTGCGACATCCGGCCTGAAAGGATAGAATCGTGGGAAAAGCATAGGGATGGGGCAGATGCAAAAAAGAATGCTCGGCACCTGGCTGCTGCGGATCAGGCGGAGCAAGCTCTCCACGCTGATGGCAGCCAGTATTATTACGTTCAATCTGATTTTTCTCGGGTTCATTGTCCTGCTCGCGTACCGGACCTTCTCGGACGTAACCTTCAGGGAGATCAGCACGACCAGGCTTGCGCTGCTGAATGAGAGCACGAAGCGCGGCTTCGACTTCATGACCAATGTGTCGGGCACAGCCTACTCCATTGCAGCGAACAAGAGCGTGATTGAGGGGCTGGAGAACACGCCTGCCTCCAAGTATCAGATGATCTCCAGAAGGCGGGAGATTACGGAGATTCTCCAGCATTCGCTGGTGCTGAACGAAGGGGTAAGCTCGATTGAGATTTACAGTGATTTGTTCAGCGGGGTGCCGCAAAGCTCGACGGATCTTGTCTTTCCGGTCTCTTCGATAAGGAACGAGAGCTGGTATCCCCAGCTGAAGCAGGCGGATTCGCTCTGGGTTCCCCTGGAGGGCAGCGGCGGCGAAGACGAGCCTTATCTGATCGGCCATATTCAGCATCTGTTCGGTAATGAAGGCAAAACGATCGGCTACCTTTATATCCGGCTGTCCGCAGACGATATCCTGAAGCAGTTCAAGGATATTCCTGCTGTGCTGGACGGCCAGATCCATCTGGTGGATACGAGCGGCAATCTCCTGCTGCTGGTGAACAAGGAGAGCGGCTCTGCCGGTAAGGCTGTACTGGAGGCAGACTGGCTCTACCAGCATACGTATGAGGGCAATGAAGGCTATGAGCTGCTGAAAAAGGACGGGCAGTCCTATCTCGTCCTGTTCTCAAGGCCGAGCACGATCTCCTGGCGGCTGGTCCAGGTCATCCCGACGCGTGAGCTGCTGCAGGAGGTTCGTAAGGCGGACAGGCAGGTGATCGGGATCGGCCTGCTCTGTCTGCTCCTGTCGGCGCTGCTGGCGTATTTCTTCATCCGCAATATGATCCGTCCGGTGCGCAGGCTGATTCAGGAGATGCGGAAGCTGGAGCGCGGAGATTTCCGGGCCAGTATGAGTGAGTCGCTGACGGAGGAATATACGCAGATGTCTTATGGCTTCAACCACATGGTGAACCGGCTGCAGGAGCTGGTGCAGAGCGAGCGGGAAGCAAGCGCCGCGAAGCGGGAGGCTCAGGCCGGACTGCTGGAGGCCCAGATCAAGCCGCATTTCCTGTACAACACACTGGATATGATTCACTGGAAGGCGATGGATTACGACGCCCAGGATATCAGCTACATGATCACCCAGCTGGGCAAAATGCTGCGCATCGGCCTGAGCGGCGGCAAAATGCTCATTCGTCTGCGCGACGAGCTGGAGCATGCGCGGTGTTATGTGAGCATCCAGCAGGAACGGCTACCGATTGCCATCGAGTATACGGAGTCGATTGCGGACCCGGCGGTCCGGAGTTATTTCATTCCGAAGGTTATTCTCCAGCCGCTGATTGAGAATTCAATTATTCATGGCAGCCGGGAGCCTGGCTCCGGCCCTTTGCAGATTCACCTGGAGGTGCGGGAGATGAAGACACCGGGAAGCCAGCCTTACTTGCAAATCATGCTGCTGGATAACGGTCGGGGCTTGGCGGAAGGCTGGTCGATGGAGCAGGTGAGCGGCATCGGCACCCGCAATGTGATGAGCCGGATTCAGCTGTATTGCGGGGAACCGTATGGACTATACTTGGCCAACCGGCCGGAGAGAGGGGTTGCGGCTATGATTACGCTGCCAGTCATTGAGACGGAGGAGCAGCTGGAGCGGCTGCTGCGCGATCAGCTATGAGCCGCTCCATTCTGCTGGTGGATGACGACCCGCATATTCTGAAAGCCCTTACGAGACATGTGGGCTGGGAGAAGCTGGGCCTTACCCTGGCTGGAACAGCAGTCAACGGCCATGAAGCATTGGAGCTGTTCCGCAGGCTCTCCCCCGATCTGGTGATGACCGATGTCTATATGCCGGGCATGGGCGGGCTTGAGCTTACAGAGGCGCTAAGGGAGCTGGCACCGGAGCTGCCGGTTATTATACTGAGCGGCTACGAGGAATTCGAGAATGCCCGGCAGGCAATGCGCTGGGGCGTCAGTCATTTCCTGCTGAAGCCGGCCCGGGTAGACGAGATCGAGGCTGTGCTCCGCGCTGTGCTGCTGGATCTGGATGCCGGAGAGCAGAAGAAGCGGCTGGAGGAGCGTTATCAGCAGGAAATCGGCCGCACGCTTCCTTTTCTGCGGGAACGCCTGCTTATGGAGCTGCTAACCACCCGCTACAGTGCGGAGGAATGCTCTGAGGAACGGCTCGGATATCTGCAGATTACCCGTCCGCAGCGGCTGGCGGCGGCCAGCATCCAGCTTAACCGGCCTTCGCCGCTGCATAAGCTGAAGGAACGCGAATGGCAGCTGCTGCGCTTCGGAGCAGGTAATATCTGCCGGGAGACGCTGCAGCACAAGCTTGCCGCTCATCCCTCTGTGCAGGGGCATGTGCTGGACTACTCTGACGATCTGCTAGTGGTACTGCTGCTGGACTGTGAGGCGGGAGAACCGATCCCCGTCCTGAAGGAGGTGGTTCAGGAGACGATGGATAAGATCCGGAATTACATTCAGCTTCAGGCCTATGCCGGCATCGGTTCGGTCAAGCCTGCTATCCATGAACTGATCGATTCGTACTTGGAGAGCCGTGAGGCGCTTGCTTCTGCGGAGTTTCAGGAGACCAGTCCCATCTATGCCTATGAGCCGTGCGGAAGCACCAACCCGTGGACGCTGGAAGACTATTCGAGGCTGCTCCAAGAGTGGAATGAGGTGCTGCTGTGCAGGGATTCCTCAAAAGTATGGGAGACCTGGGAGATCATCTTCAGCAGGCTCCGGCAGGAGGGCCAGAATAACATTCAGGATATTCAGACGGTGTGTGTCGGGCTGTTCACTACGCTGATGTATTACTGGAATGCCTGCTGCCCGGGCCGCACTCCCCCTATGAGCATGTCCGAATTCCTGCAGGCGGTGACGGGCTACTATACCTGGAGAAGCCTGACGGAGTGGATGGGCCAGATGATCCCGGCCTTCCTGACCGCAGCTTTTACCGAGATGAACGTCAAGAAGAACCGGCTGGTGGAGAGCGTCAAAAGCTATGTGGAAGCCCACTATACCCAGGAGATCAGCTTCATGGGCCTTGCGCAGGAGCTGCATGTGCATCCGAAATATCTAAGCCAGCTGTTCAAACGGGTCAGCGGTGAGAATTTCGTCAGCTACCTGAACCAGTACCGGGTGGACCGGGCCATTGAATTCCTGCAATCCGGCCAGCATATGGTGTATGAGATCAGTGAGATGGTCGGCTTCAACAACCCCGCCTATTTCAGTCAGGTGTTCAAGATGATTACCGGGCGCAGCCCGAGTGATTATTTGAAGGGTTGAGGGTGCAAGGGCAGGTGCAAGTACTATATAAATTGAACTACTGGTTTTTATGTTTTGGGAATAGCCGTGACTCCAGAGAAGTTTTGGACTTCCGGCCGCTGCCCTTCTGCAGATTTCTTTATTTATCGCGTTGTTAACGGTTGAAATCCGCAGACAAAGGCGGTCGCTACCGCTCCTCCAGTTCCAAAATTCCCCTCCGCCACTTTTCCTTTAACTTGAAGTTTTTAGTTCAATCTATATAGTAAACCCCTGTAGCCATGCTCCGCTATTGCAGCCCGCAGGGTGAGTATAGTATATTCTTATAGAGACACAAACGAACGTTCTCATTGCCCGGCAGGTTACATCAAGTTGCGGTGTGGTGACAGGCGCTCTCATCCAAGATCTTGAGGAGTTAGTCTCTCAAGGTCTTTTTATTGATTTATGGCGGGAAACCTGAGGGCAGGCGGATTTTTGCTGTGCAACTGTGCGACTGTGCGACTACATAGATGCGGACGGGCACTTCGGATATTTTAGCGGTGATGCGGACTGAGAAGCCGTTATTTCTTCAAAAAGCTACTTTATGAGGCCCGAGCGGACTGGGAAGCGCTTATTTGGATTATTCGGCCCTGAAATGAGACGATAATGTTTAATTAAGGGATTCTGAGTCCGCTTGACCGTCATATTTGCCTGATCTGTTCAGAATAGCGGAATCTCAGTCCGGCAGAGAAGCCGTGGAGTAATAGTAGCAGGAAGTGGTAGGGAATAACAGTAAGTAGATGTGGGTTGCTGTAAAGTAGTAGGGAGAGGCTGTAAGTAAGAGTAAGTAAGAGTAAGTAAGAGTAAGTAAGAGTAAGTAGAAGTAAGTAGAAGTAAGTAGAAGTAAGTAGAAGTAAGTAGAAGTGAGTAGTATCGAGAAAGAAGCAGAGTTGCAGTAAGAGTAGCTTCATTAAGCGTACCTGCACATGACTGGAACGGCTGCATCTGCTGCATAGGGTATATGATATAATGTGGGAATTACGAAGACATACGGGTGGGGCGATGAAGCATGGCTAAAGACAGGCAGGGCCTGCATTTCTCGGAGCTGGTCTGGGAGAGTACGGAGCAGAATGTGGCGATTCCGCCGCGCGGTACTGTAGATGAAGGCAGCCGGAAGCCAAAGTCAGAGCCGGTTAAGAAGAAGACGTCCGGTTCCGGTTACGATACAGTCCAGCTCCAGCTCTGGGATATGGAAGAGAGTGTGGAGCCGGTAACCACTACTGAGAGTGAGTTCGTTCAGCGTGCACGTGAGCTTGTAGAGCATAAGGAGCCTGCGGCGCTGTTCGTCCCGTTCAAAAGCTATTGGCCCACCTACGGGCATATGACCGGCGCGCAGAGCAGATGGTATTTTTTCTGGCGGGATGAAGTCCGGCAAGGGAGATACCCGAAGACCGATCTCTCTTATATCTTCCTGCATATCTATGAGCTGATTAACGGCGTGGGCTGGGATGAGCCTCAGGAAGGCTACCGTCAGCTCAATCTGCTGTGGGAGGCTTACCGCGATAGTTACAAACGTCTGGATCAGTACCTTGGCGGGTGGATTGCGGATTTCTCTTTTGTCCATAAGCTGGATATCTCACTCTCGGATATCGTGGCCCGTTCGCGAGGGCTGGCCGGGGATCTGGCTGAGCTTGAGCTGGTCCGTTGCCTGTCTACTGCCCCGGAGCAGCTTAGCATCGAGGTGCTGAGTGTGATGTCGGACTATGATATCAGCAAGTCGAAATTCTACACCGGCGAGGGTAAAATCGCTGCGGATCGTTATATTCCCCAGGTTGTAGCTCTAATTGATGCTTATGTCGCGCGGAAGCACGGCTCTAATCTGATCACGATGTTCCCGCCCGCCCCGCCTGTTGTCCGTGAACGTTATTTGTTCCGCAGTGCGGTATACGATATCTCCCTGTATGGCTATTCTGTTCTTGTGCCTGTTATACGGGTCAGCAAGTCCCCACCGCTGCGCAGCCTGATTACCCGCCTGTTCCGGCTGACCGAGAACAAGCTGCGGGCGCTGATGGGCTACCGGGGAAGACTGAAGGATGTCCGGGTCGATGCCGATATGGATGATCTCGTCACCCGGTTTCTGGAGCGTGAATTCCGCAAGGCGGAGCAGGAAGAGAAGGGGCCGGCGGTGGTCATTGACCAGCGGAAGCTGGAGCAGCTGGCAAGCGACTCCGAGGTGGTGCGTTCCTTGCTTACGGTGGAAGACACCGGGGAACCGGGTCAGGAAGATGACGCAGAATGGATAATTGAGTCTGAAGGAGCACTTGGAGGAGCCGGATTGGCTGGTATCGGAAGTGATGCGGATGTGTCTGGAAGAGCCGGATCAGCAGATGTAAAGAGTGATGCAGGTGCATATGAAAGTACCGGATCAGCAGATGTGAAAAGTGATGCAGAAGTACATGGAAGAGCTGAATCAGCAGATGTGAAAAGTAATGCGGAAGCACATGCAAGAGTTGCAAATGCGGATGCAAGAGTTGCATCAACTGTATCAGCAAATGCGGAAAGTGTCTCCGATAGCTCTGCAAAAGCTGAAGAGCAGGCGGGCCGTATGACCAGGGGTGAGCAGTTAGGAGGCACGCGGGAAGAGCTTTCGGGTGATTCCCCGTCTGCCGTACAGAAGCTAACCGCTTCCCTGCCGCCAGCCTCTGAGAGCGAAGCGGACCGCTGGATATTGTTCGCTTCAGAGCTGACTCCGCTGCAACGGGAGGCCGTGCTGGCTCTGGCAGAGGAGGACGGTTCTGCGAAGGTGCAGCGGCTGGCTGCGGGAGCAGGAACGATGGCAGAGTTGCTCTACGATGAGATTAATGAGCTGGCCATGGACAGTCTGGGGGACCTCATCATTGACGGGGAAGAGCTGACCGAAGAATGTCTATCCATGCTGGACTATATAAAGAGGTGAACTTCGTAAAATGAACCCACTCAAAATACCGAAGCGGATGACCACCGCGCTCGTCAATTCGCTGACAGCGGGAGTTGTGCCGCGGATCGGGCTTGAACATATCGCTGTCGGCCGCCGTCCTGAGGTGGAGGCGATTCTCCGCGATATGGAGAACATCGCTGATGGCGGAGCCGCCTTCAAGCTGATTACAGGCAAGTTCGGCAGCGGCAAAAGCTTCCTGCTCCAGATCATCCGCAACTACGCGATGGACCGCGACTTCGTGGTTGCTGATGCTGACCTGTCACCGGAGCGGCGGCTGGTCGGCACGAAGGGCCAAGGGCTCGCCACCTACCGCGAGCTGATGAGCCATCTCTCGACCCGGACCCGCCCGGATGGAGGGGCGCTGGAGATTATGCTGCAGAAGTGGATCATGACGCTGCAGCAGGCCGTGATGCAGGAGAAGGGCTACGGCCCCGATGCGCCGGAGCTGGGCGATGAGGTTGAGCAGCGCATCTATTCGGTAGCCTCCGAGATGCGCGGGCTGGTGCATGGCTTCGACTTCGCCAAGGTGCTCGCTTCCTACTGGAACGGGCACAAGCTGGCCGATGACGGGCTGAAGCAGGATTCCCTGCGCTGGCTGCGGGGAGAGTTCCCGACCCGTACGGAAGCGCGGAAGGCGCTAGGCGTTGGTGTCATTATCGATGATGACAACTGGTATGACTATATGAAGCTGTGGGCGGAATTCACCGGAGCCATCGGCTATAAAGGCTTGCTGCTGTTCATCGATGAAGGGGTGAACCTCTACAAGATTACCAACAGCATCTCGCGGCAGAGCAATTACGAGAAGCTGCTGACCATGTTCAATGATACGATGCAGGGGAAGGCAGAGCGGCTTGGCATCTTCGTTGGCGGGACGCCGCAGTTCGTGGAGGACCACAGGCGTGGACTATTCAGCTATGAGGCGCTGCGTTCCCGGCTGGTAGCCGGACGGTATGCAGGCAGCGGGCTGAATAATTACACAGGACCGATTATCGCGCTGGAGATGCTCTCCCACGAAGAGATTCTGATCCTGCTCCAGAAGCTGCGGGATATCCACGCGCTGCACTACGGCTATGAAGCAAGACTAACGCAGGAGCAACTGGTGCATTTCATGGAAGAAGCAGTCAACCGGCTGGGAGCTGATGAACTGCTCACTGCACGTGAGGTGGTGCGGGACTTCATGGATCTGCTGCATACCTTACACCAGCATACCGAGCTTTCATTCGAGACGCTGGTCGGAGAGCGGACTTCGCGGCCCGCCGAGACGGAGCAGAATGAGCTGGACGGCTTCCTGGCGGAGTTCGACCTATGAGTGATAACCCGTTCTACCGGCTGGCCCCGTTCATCAAGGAATTCATTTACAAGAACCGCTGGGATACGCTGCGCGAGGCGCAGGTCGATGCCTGCCGGGTGCTGTTTGACACGCCGCATCATCTGCTGATCGCTTCAGGGACGGCCTCAGGCAAGACTGAAGCGGCCTTCTTCCCGGCGCTTACGGAGCTGTACGAGCGTCCGTCTGCATCTGTAGGCATCCTGTATATCGCGCCGCTGAAGGCGCTGATCAACGACCAGTTCACGCGGCTGAATGATCTGCTGCGTGAAGGAAATATTCCGGTCTGGCACTGGCATGGCGATGTGCCGCAGGCAGACAAGACCAAGCTGATGCAGAACCCTTCGGGGGTGCTGCAGATTACCCCTGAATCGCTGGAGGGCCTGCTGATGAACCGCCCGAATGCGATTCCGGCCCTGTTCCATGATCTGCGCTTCATCGTCATCGATGAAGTTCATGCCTTCATGGGCGCGGACCGCGGCATTCAGGTGCTGAGCCAGCTGGCGCGGATCTCCCGGATGGCGGGCTGTCATCCGCGGAGGGTCGGCCTCTCTGCGACGCTGAGCGACTACGCCTCCGTCACGGAGTGGCTGGCGGCGGGCACGCGCGAGAGCGTAGAGGTCAGCGCACCGCAGGGCGGGCGCAAGCTGCGGCTGAGCGTGGAGCATTTCTCGTTCCCGGATGCGCGGAATGAGGAGGAGGCCGAACACCTGGAGCGGGCGCGACAGGCGTATTACGGGTTCATCTACGATCACACGCATATCAAGAAAGCGTTGATCTTCACGAACAGCCGCAGCGATGCCGAAGAGGCCATCCTGGAGATGCGGCGCATTGCCGCTAAGCGCGGCGAGCGGGATGTCTTCCATGTGCATCATGGAAGCATCTCCGCTATGCTGCGCGAGGAGACCGAGGCCACGCTCCGTGACGGCGCGGGGCCGGCTGTAGCTGCAGCGACGCTGACGCTGGAGCTGGGGATTGACCTGGGCGAGCTGGAGCGGGTGCTGCAGCTTGGCGCGCCTTATAGCTGCGCGAGCTTCGTGCAGCGGCTGGGCCGCTCGGGCAGGCGCGGGGACGCCGCCTCCGAGATGATCTTCGTCACGCCCGAGGAGGAGGACGAGGAGGCGCAGCTCCCGGCGCGCATGCCGTGGACGCTGCTGCGGGCCATTGCCGTGATCGAGCTGTACGTGCGCGAGAAATGGGTGGAGCCGCTGAGCGTTCGCCAGCTGCCGGTCGGCCTCCTGTATCATCAGACGATGAGCATTCTGAAGAGCATGGGCGAAGCAGAGCCGGAGGAGCTGAAGGAGGCTGTACTGAGCCTGCCGTCCTTCCGCAGCATCGATCCCGCTGATTATGATGATTTCATGGAGTACATGCTGGGCATGGGCCATATTGAGAAGATGGATGAGGGCAGCCTGCTGATCGGAATGGCGGGGGAGAAGATCGTCAACAACTTCCGGTTCTATGCGGTATTCAAAGACGATGAAGAGCATGTCGTCTATAATGGGACAGAGGAGATCGGGTCCATTACCACCGTGCCGCCTCCGGGCTACTGCTTCACACTGGCAGGCAAGCTGTGGAAGGTCGAAGAGGTGGACAACCGCCATAAGGCTGTCTATGTCAAAGGCTCGCGAGGGAAAGTGGACACCCTATGGCTCGGCGCAGGCGGAGATGTCCATACCCGGATTATGACGAAGATCCGCGAGCTGTTGGGGTCTACCGCCTTGTACCCTTACCTTGCACCCAGCGCAGCCGCCAGACTGGAACGGGCGCGCAGGCTCGCCAAGGAGAGCGGACTGCTGACACGTTCGGTTCTGCCAGCCGGGGGAGACTCCATGTTCATCCTTCCGTGGGCTGGCAGCCGCCAGTTCCGTACGCTGGAGCGCCTGCTCAAGAACAATCTGAAGGAGCCGCTTGGCTTGCGTTCAGTCGTGCCGATGGAACCGTATTATATGGTAGTCGCCGGTAAAGTGGATGCAGAGAAGCTGGAGGATGAGATCATCGCCGAGACCGCTGCGGCTACTGATGCACTCACGCTCCTGAAGCCGGATGAGGCCCCTTATCTCGGCAAATATGATGAGTTCATCCCGCATGACCTGCTGCGCAAAGCCTTTTCGCTCGACGGCCTTGATGTCCCTGGACTGATCAGTGTGATCAAACAGTGGAAGCAGCCACTGGCATAATTGATATAGCGATAGCCAATATGCGGAGATGTATCTCGCTTATACAACAAGAAGCAGTCGATCCTATCGTGATCAGCTGCTTTTTGTTCACCCACGGAAATTATACAAATCAATACGGTAAAATTAGAAAAATATTATAGGGTGGGTGAGGATTCTATGGAAGCAAAAGCGTTAGAGCGTTTACCGGAACCAAGAATGTTACAAAAGCTAATGAAAATCCAAGCTTCACTGAATATTATTCTTTGTCAGGAGGAATGGCTTCGTTACCATAGCTTTGTACAAGATTGGAATGAGGGTGTGACTATGGCGAAAATAGATAATGGAGCAGGGGATCATTTATTTATTTTGTTTTCCAATGAAGGCTCCATAATAAAAGGCTTCGATCACGAATCTGAATTAAGCCCATATGCACAAGATGAACATAAAGTATGGCAAGGGATTTATGATGACATCCCAAAGGAATTATTATCGTTACTTGAAGATGATGCAATTGAAAAAGAAGATGTGACTTTTTGTATTTGGCGTAAAAACAGTGACACCAGCTGGCACAAAGGAAACATTGAGATTCCAGAAGGTACAAGCGATGGTTCTGATTTTTTATTGGGCTGTATATTCCATACACCAGAGGATTTTGTGGAATTTGCAACAGATTATTTTGAATTATCCCTATCCTTAGAGGTTGTTGCAAAAATCTACGAGAATCTCCCCATTACGGAAGAGATGATCCATATCTTGAATTCCAGCTGTGACGTAAAGGAAGTTCTTCAAGAATTAGAGATATTACGCTGAATCGTGGAACCACACCGTTACACTGACGTATAGACGATTAACCATTTTTCATATTATTCCATTATGACGCATACAGGCGGAGGTGAACCGGACTGGAGCATTTCTATGACTTGATTCAATTGGCATTCTCCATCGCGCTTATCTATTCGGTAGTGTCGATTCCCATCACCTATATTTCCATGCAGGAGATCCACTGGGGTTATGAACTGGCTGCACCCGGTTTAACTTGGTCTGTAGCGGTCAGACTGATGCAGCCGAGCAGTATTCAGCGCTGGATCGCACGAACCGCCAGGCGAAGAGAAGCACCTGATGACGAAGACAATCGTCCTTCCCCATATTGAGATCCATACATTCAATTAGGGAGGACAATAATGAACAATATGAACCTGTATCCACAATGGGCCAAGCCTATTCTCGTCCTAGCGATGGGACTTATCCCGGCCATAGTGCTTAGCGGCTGCTCAGCAGCATCCCAAGCCAGCCCGATTCTTGCAGATTCACCGGGGATATTCAACCACTTCTTTATTTATCCGTTCTCGTACTTAATCCAATTCTTCGGGGATGCATTCCAAGGAAACTACGGCTTATCGATTGTGCTGATGACGTTCATCATCAGGCTTGCGATCCTGCCGCTGATGATGAACCAGACGAAGAAGCAAATGGCCATGAAAGCCAAGATGGCCATCCTCCAGCCGGAGTTAACGGAGCTGAAGGAGAGGTACAAGAACGATGTCAGTGCGGATGCCGCTAAGCAGCAGCAGGCCGAAATGATGCAGCTCTACCAGAAGCATCAGTTCAATCCGTTCAGTATGGGGTGCTTGCCGATGCTGCTCCAGTGGCCGATTACCCTGGCATTTTATTACGCCATCCGACGTACCCCTGAGATTGCCGCACACGACTTCCTGTGGTTCAACC
Source organism: Paenibacillus sp. FSL H7-0756 (assembly GCF_038006765.1). Lineage (NCBI taxonomy): Bacteria > Bacillati > Bacillota > Bacilli > Caryophanales > Paenibacillaceae > Paenibacillus > Paenibacillus sp. FSL H7-0756. Next base: position 517,747 of record NZ_JBBOVT010000002.1, read on the forward strand.
TGGGGACGGCAGATATGATTCTGCCGTTTATTGCCGCAGCGGTCTATTACGTGCAGTTCCGCGTATCGCAATCCGCAGCTGTACAGAATCAGCAAAGCCCAGGTAATCAAATGGCTTGGATGGGATGGTTGTCGCCGGTCATGATGGGCCTGTTCTCGTTTCAGGTGCCCGCAGCCTTGCCGCTTTATTGGGTGGTTGGCGGGATATTCATTATCGTGCAGACGGTCATTCTGAATAAAAGGTACGCGAAGCCGGACTTCGCAGGGAATAATCTTTCTGCCGGTGTAGAAGATTGATCTTGGATTCCGCTTAAACAACGTTTCGTTTGCGGAGCGTCCACCCAAGTGCTTACGTAAATCTTACTTCTATTTAAGAGCTGTCCCAAGCAGTCAATTCATGGCTTCTGGGACAGCTTCTTGTCGAGCAAACATAAATGACTATATATAAATAAACGAGGTGACTCCAAATGAATTCACTTATAAGGGTAAGGCTGGCGTCCATAGCAGATGCTGAGGCACTGTCGGGACTCAACCAAGAGTTCAACGGCGGCGTCCGCAGACCCCCGGCCCAAATTATTGAATATCTACATACTAACTGTAACGAATGTATTGCCGTAGCTGAATTGAACGGTACCATCGTGGGTTTTGGCTGCGCCCAAAGCCTGTATTCCTTTTGCTATGAGGAGCCCTATGGAGAAATTACAGAACTCTATGTGCAAGATACCGCCAGGAGAAAGGGAGTCGCTAGGGGCATCATCACTTGTCTGGAAGACGAGCTTAGAATGCGCGGAGTGAAACGGGTCAAGGTATTGACGGGCAGAAGGAACGCTGCGGCTATTCGGACCTACGAAGATTGCGGCTATGTGAAAGACGATGAGCAGATGTTAGAGAAACCGCTTACCTAGAAAAAACAAACCTCATTTCTGCAGTTCCCACCTTGCCCGAAACGCTCCCCCTGATGATAATTAGCTTATCACGACAGAGGGGGCTTTAATGAATGGTCAACAGAAAAATGAAGCAAACCGCCACCGTCGCGTTCGCCGCGCTAATGGCAGTAAGCCTGGCCGCATGCGGGAACTCGGACAACAACGCCAATTCCAAGGCTAAGGACACCGCCGCACCGAACGCCGCCACAGGCAGCGGCAATGCCGCAGCTACAGATGCACCAAGCGATAAAAAGGTAACGCTTACCTTCCAGAACATCTACCCCGATCCCGCAACGCCCAATTACAAAATGATCCGTGAGCTGACCGACGCGTACATGAAAGAGCATCCCAATGTGAAAATTGAACTGGACACGCTGAACACGGACCAGCAGAAGGTCAAGCTGAAGACACAGGCTGCCTCCAAAGAAGTGCCGGACATCACCATCGTGAACCCGGCGGCCCAAATGAAACCGTTCGTCGATGCAGGCTTGTTCGCTCCGCTGAATGACATGCTCGATCAGAATGGCCTGAAGGACACGTACCAGAAGGGCCTCCTCGACTATTACAGCTTCGACAATAATGTGTATGCCATCCCTGACGGTAACAACATTGAAGTCGTCTATTACAATAAAGACCTGTTCGCCCAGGCCGGCATCGCTGCCCCTCCGACTACCTTCGAGGAGATGCTGAAGGATGTGAAGATCCTGAAGGATAAGGGGATCACACCACTGGCCATCGGCGAAAAGGATTCCTGGACCGGCTCGTTCCTGTTCATGAACATTCTGCTGCGCACTAACGGCGGCCCCGGCTTCCTGCAAGATGTGCTGGACGGCAAAAAGACCTTTGAAGATCCTGCGTTCATCGAAGCAGTTGACGCCTTCCAGGCTCTGGTTCAAGCGGGCGCTTTCCCTGACGGTGCCACCTCTATTGATGCAAATGCGGGCGGGAATATTTTCAAAACAGGCAAAGCCGCTATGTGGTCCATCGGTTCTTGGGAGACTGGCGCGATTGATGCTTCCCCGGTTGCCGGTAAAGTAGGGGCCTTCCAGTTCCCGACTGTGAACGGCAAAGGCGATCCCAACGAATTCATGCTCGCCCCCGGCAGCGCCTTCGCCATATCCGCGAACAGTGAGCATCTGCAGGAAACCAAGGACTTCCTCAACTTCTTCGGCACCCAATATCCTAAGAAGCAATTTGAGCTGAAGAACGCTGTAGGGATCGGCCAAAAGGTAGACGGCGACCTCAAGGCTGCAGGGTATTCTGATCTGGCGGTGAATATTGCCGGACTGTTCAACCAAGTGAAGGGCGGCGACCTGGCGTTCGATAACACCATGAACCCTGCAACCGCACAGGTCCACCTCAGCAGTATCCAGAACCTGTTCGTCCAGAAGATGGATTCCAAGGCGGTAGCCAAAGAACATCAGGCTGCGTTCGAAGCCAACAAATAAGCCGCTTAGTTTTAAATGTTCGCGTAACTTAAGCCATATCGACACTGCAAATGGAAAGCTGTTCTACTCGATGCGAAGCAAGCCGATCAGGCTACTTCGCATCGGGTTTATCATGCACTTTAATAAGTTAATGACATTAATCATTAACACTATAAATTAATAGATAAAGAAGAATCTGCTTGATTAGGAGGCGGGAAAGATGAAAGTCCTTAAGGTGCCGGCACGCACAATCGCCGTCTTCATACTGCCATGTCTGCTGCTCTATGTGTGCCTGGTATTCGTACCCATACTGGTCTCATTATACACGGGCTTATTGAAGTGGGACGGTCTGACGACCTCTCAGTTCGTCGGCTTCGGCAACTTCAAGAATATGTTCTGGCATGACCCGGTGTTCTGGCCCTCTGTGCGGAGAACGCTGCTGTATGCTGTGGCTTCCATGCTGGAAATCCCGCTCTGTCTGGGGATGGCGATCCTGCTGAACCGCTATCTGCGCAGAGCCAACACGCTGGTGTCGATCTACTTCACGCCGGTCATCTTATCCGTCGTTATTATTGGACAACTCTGGAAGACCATCTATAACCCGACTTCCATGGGGGGCATGTTGAACGGTGTGCTGGTGTCCCTGGGGCTGGAGAGCTGGACGCATAACTGGCTGACCGAGCCTAATATCGCCATGTATTCTCTGTATCTGGTATCCCTGTGGCAGTATTTCGGTTACCATCTGCTGATCCAGTATACCGGGGTGCAGAACATTCCTGACGAGCTGTACGAAGCGGCCCGGATTGACGGAGCAGACGGCTTCAAGGCGGATCGTTATATTACGCTTCCGCTGATTATCCCGATTTTCAAAATCTCGATTATCCTGGCGTTTATCGGGTCCCTGCAAGCCTTCGATCTGGTCATGGTCATGACTGGCGGCGGTCCGGCGCATGCAACGGATGTCATCTCCACCCATATGTATAACAGCTCCTTTTTGTCCTTCAAGTATGGCTATGGCAGCGCGATTGCGACGTTCCTCGTGGTGGTCTGTCTGATTTTTACCGGCATCATTAATATGATCTTCAACCGGCTTGAGCGAAAATTCGAATAGGAAAGGAGTGCGCGGACCATGCGTAAGCTTAAAAAAGGAATCGTGTATCTTCTTTTTGCCATTCCTGTCATTACCCAGCTCTACCCGCTGCTGTGGCTGCTGCTGTACTCTCTGAAGACGAACGAGGAGATTCTGGACGGGAGCTTCTTTTCTTTGCCCCATAAATTCCAGTGGCATAACTACTACGAGGCTTACACCTCGGGCAGCTATCTGAAGTACCTGTCGAACAGCGTGTTCGTTACTGGCCTTACGATGATTTGTGTCATTCTGCTGGCTTCGATGGCAGCCTATGCAATCTCCCGGTTCCGGTGGAAGTACGGCAATGTCGTGATGACCATTTTCCTGATGGGGATGATGATTCCGATGCAGGCCACGCTGCTGCCGCTGATGATTATGTTCAAAAATATGCATATCCTCAATACCCACTGGTCGCTGATTCTGCCGTATATCGCGTTCTCAACTCCTATCGCCGTGTTCATATTGAGCGGCTTCATGAGAGCTATTCCACATGAGATCGAAGAATCGGCGTTCATCGACGGGGCGAGTGTGTACCGGATCTTCCGCAGCATCATCCTGCCGGTGTCCATTCCGCCTGTCATGACCGTATGTATCCTAACCTTCATCAACATCTGGAACGAATACATCCTGGCCGCCACGTTCATCTCGTCAGAGAAGCTCAAAACCCTTCCATTCGGGGTCTACACCTTCGTGAGCCAGTATTCGGTCAACTACGGCAATATCGGGGCCTTCCTGGTGATGGGCGCGCTGCCGGTGATTCTGATCTACTTCTTCCTGTCGAATCAGATTACTAAAGGGATGGTGGCAGGAGCGGTTAAGGGATAAGGCATGGCATACCGAATTACCCCATTGCATAAAAATGGTAAAGTTTTATAATAAGAAACGGCAGAACCGGGTGCGTAAAGGGGAGAGTCTTATGAAGATCGGCTTTCATTCCATTCATCATCGGTTGTTCTTGCTGTTTCTTTTTTGCATGTCCAGTATTCTGCTTATTGTCAGCCTGCTGTACTATAACCGGACTACAGACCAATTGCATGAGAAGATCGGTGATTTGTCGCAAAAAAACGTTGCCCAGAGCGCAGGCTTATTCACGCTCCTCTATAAAGGGTATGACGCTTTGTCCAAATCGCTCAGCAATAACTTCGAGATGATCCGCTTGATTAATGAGAAGACGGACGGGCCGGCGGTGGCCTATATCAATGAGCAGACGGTGACGAACATCATCGGCTCGATTTTTTATTCGCGGGATGATTTGGTGGGTATCCATGTGATCACAGACCGCGGCAAGATCTATAACTATGGCAACTATATGAATGTGGTTGATCCGAATTACAGACAGGAGGACTGGTACCGGCAATTGCAGGCTTCCTCGGGGAAAATGGTCTGGCTCGGGGTGTATCCGCACTCCCTGATCGACCAAGTGGAGGACAGCCCGGTCTTCGCCTTCGGGCGGCAGCTCTATGACTTGAATGAGCATAAGCCGATAGGCATCGTGCTGTATGAGACGGACCCGCAGCCGGTGCTGGAGGCGCTGGAGAATCTGAAGCTGGGCACGCACAGTCAGGTCTACCTGATGTCCCCGGATGGACGGTTTGTCACCTCGGCCACAGATCCGCAGCCGGACGCTGCCCGTCTGCCCAAGCTCCCCGCTTCGGAGCATGTGATGGTTCAGCAGGAGCGCGGGCAGCTGGTGGTGGCGTCCAAGCTGTCTTTCTCGGGCTGGTGGGTGATGAGTATTACGCCGGACCAGGATCTGAATGTGGAGCTGGTGGAGCTGAAGCGTTATCTCTTGATCGTGATCTCGGCGCTGATCCTGGTCTCTACGCTGATTGCGTCGATCGTATCGCAGACCATCTCTTCGCCGCTGAAGAAGCTGATCCGCGAGATGCGGCAGGTGGAGGTGGGGAATTTCGGCGGCATGGTCAAGGTCTCTTCGTATCAGGAGATTAACATTCTGGTCGCTTCCTTCAACCGGATGGTCCGGCGGATCGAGGAGCTGATCGAGCGGGTTAAGCTGTCTTCGGTCAGCGAAAAGAATGCAGAGCTCCATGCCCTGCAGTCCCAGGTGAACCCGCATTTTCTCTACAATACGCTGGATATGATCTACTGGATGCTGGATGAGGAGGGCAATGAACAGCTTGGGGAACTGGTACTCTCCCTGTCCTCAATGTTCCGTTACAGCAGTCAGTGGGAAGACGGGGCCGATGTAAGCCTAAGCGAGGAGCTGGAGCAGATCGGGCATTACCTGAAGATTATCTCCATCCGGCTGGAGGGCCGCCTTATAATCGTGACGAATGTCGATGAACGCTGGCTGAACATCAGGGTCCCGAAGATGACGGTGCAGCCGGTCATTGAGAATGCAGTCAAGCATGGACTGGAGCCGCTCTCACGTCAGGGGATTCTCAAGGTCTACACCCGGCAAGAGGGCGATCATCTTGAGCTGATTGTGGAAGATAACGGGGACGGAATGAGCGGGGAGCAGCTTGCAAGGCTACAGGCGTCGCTGAATGTGGATAGTCCGGATAACGCGGGCTCCAGTGGCAAGGAAGGCGCCAAAAGCGGGATCGGACTCCAGAACCTGCACCGCCGCCTGCGGTTCATGTTCGGAGAGGGCTATGGTCTGCAGATTCAGAGCTTCCCCGGTGAGGGAACGCAGGTGGCTATCGTGCTGCCTATTCCAGTGGAAGGAGAGCTGCTGAAGTGAATATTCTTATAGCCGATGATGAACGGGCCATCCGTGAAGGCATCAAGCGTACGATTAAGCAGATCAGTGCAGAGCATCAGGTGTTCGTGGCCGGCCGGGCGGAGGAAGCGGTGAAGATTCTGGAGGAGCAGCATATCCATATCGTGCTGACCGATATTCTGATGCCGGGCATGAACGGGCTGGAATTCATGAAAATCTCGAAGCGCCGGTATCCGTACGTGAAATGGATTGTCATCTCTGCCCACAGCGAATTCTCCTACGCCCAGGAAGCGGTCCGGCTGGGTGCGCGCGATTATCTGCTGAAGCCGATCGGCAAGCATAAGCTGACCGGGCTGATCGACAGCCTGACGACTGAAATCCAGCAGGATAACCAAATCTCGCGGCAAGGCGAGCGGCTGAAGGCCAGCCTGCGATTCCTGCGCGAGGGTGTTTTTCAGCGGCTGGCCTCGGGGCTGGATATCGGGAATCTGGACATCGATGCGTTCATTGAGGATTATCATTCCTTCTATCTGGTCATGATTCAGCTGGAGCCGGGAGACCAGAGCGCCCGGCTGGAGCATTTCATTGTCGAGAATGTTCTCTCCGAGCTGATCGAGCGGTATGGTCGGGGCTTCGTGGTCAGCTATGACCGCCAGCACCTGCTGGGCTTGATCTCACCGGGCGAGAGTGTGCGGATAGAGCAGTTCCAGGAGGAGGTGAAGACGCATCTGACGCATTATTTGAAAATCCCTTTTCAGATGATCCATTCCGGGCTGAGCTGTGACTTCCATACGGTGCCGCAGATCGTGAAGCGGATGCGTGAGGCTTCGGCCTTTCAGGGACCGCCGCTTGAGCCGCTCAAAGGGAGTGGGGAGAAGGCGATTGAAGTGGCGCTGCACTATATTAAGGAGCATTTCTACGAGGAGCTGTCGCTGGAAAGAATCGCTTCGGTGGTGTTCCTGAATCCGGCGTATTTCAGCCAGCTGTTCAAGCAGAAGACAGGTCAGGGGTATAAGGAATACGTCACCTCGCTGCGGCTGGAGCAGGCGAAGCTGCTGCTGCTGAATCCGGGGCTGAAGCTGGCCGAGATCGCGGAGCGGGTAGGCTACCAGGACATGCGCCATTTTACCCAAATGTTCCGTAAGAAATACCAGCTCACCCCCACCGAATACCGCCAAGCGGAGAGCATCAGCATTCTTAGGAGCAGGGGTACTCTGTGATGATGTCGGCAACTTCGATTCTTCCGTTAATCAACAGCTCTGGAAGCGCATTATTGATATTACCTTTCCAGTATTCTCTGGCTTGTTCGATTTTACGGGAGAATGGAGCCGCGTCTTCCATGGGCAACAGACTGCCGTCACCTTCAAAAATAGCTCCAGCGACCTTAAGTTTAACGATCTGTAACACTTTCCGGTGATACGAATCGAATATGCTTTTCCACATCAGGGCATCTTCATAGCTCTTTGCTGCATCTTCTTTATCCAGTTTTAAACCGTCCTCCGTATAATTGCCGTGCAGGATCTGGATAACGTCTTCCCCTTTGGAGTTCAACTGTTCTTGCTCGAAAAAGAAACGATATAAGGTGTTTTTCTGCTGGTTGTCAAAATTAATGATTTGATTCAGGGCCATCTTCTTCCGGGTTACAATGTGGTAAACGTACCTTTCGCTTGCTTGCATAGTCGGCCTCCTAGTAAAGCATCAGATTAAAAAGCATGGATAAGGTTGTTAAGCCCTATCCACCCAAAATCTAACGGACTGGAGAGAGCTTATCCCCGCGAAAACGCCACTTTTTGCAGCGTAACGGACTCAGGCGACCTTATAGTCTCGCTATGGGATAAGGCCTGTGGAGTCCGTTACTCGCCCAATAGGCGACTTTTTTCCCAAAGAAGAGCGCCTCAGTCCGTTACGCTAAGCCAAACGCCCCCATCGCAGTGTGTGCGCTATTGAATAACACAACAGTTAAAACAAACATGATGATGAGAATGGTGTAAATAAAGGTGGAGACTATTCCGCAGACCAGTCCGGCAGTCGCGAGTCCCCGGCCTTGCTCATAGCTGTAACGGATCTCCTTGAAGGCAAGCGAAGCCAGAATGATTGCGGTAATCCCGAAGAGGATGCTGACGTAAGGTATTACGATGGAGAGAATACCCAGCACCAGTGCTGCAACCGCTTTGCTGTTCGTCCGCTCCTGCGGAGGCTTCGGGTACTGCTGGTAATAATTCTGTTCTCCATAGGGTGGAGTGGGATTATTCATCATCTAAACTCCTTCATGGGTAGTGAGTGATTGCTCCAATTTAACCATCAATAATTAACCCAATGCTCCAGCGTGACAGCGCGGGTAAGTCCAATGGATTCGGCGAGGCGGATGGAGGCGGGATTGTTCTCCAGCACCTGATACCTGGGAATGTAGCCCCGCTTGAGGGTGTGAAAGACTGCTGTGCGGACTACGCGTTGCGCTAATCCACGTTGTCTGGCAGCTTCTATGGTACGTACGCCGCCGATCTCCCAGATTCGCTCCTCATTGCGGTAGACCATACATGTACTAAGTGGCGTATCCCCGTCAAATAACGTCACAGCGAATGCCCCGTCTTCAAAATACTGCGTGATCTCCTCTAGCGAATAATCATTCGCCATCCACAGCGGCAGCAGCCGTTCATCGATAGCTTCACTGACCGTGCAGGCCTCATCTGGGCTAAACCTCTGGCCTTCGGCCGAAGAATAGGAGTAGAGACTACGGACCCGCCGCAGCGTGAAATACGGTTCCAGCGCCTCCCGGTACGCATCCTCCTGAAGCTTGAAGACCAGGTTGGCGTCCCGCGGCACCCGTTTGAGCAGGGCTGGGAAGACCTCGGGACTGCTATAGTCCATCAGTACAACGGTGTCAGCCTCCGGGTAGGTCCGGTGATCATAGCCGAAGGTAGCGGCCGGCATAAGCAGCAGCACGCCCCAATGATCCTGTTGTTCAATCAGCACGCTGTCGATCTGAGCATGATACGCCGTCATCATTTTGAGCAGCGTCACATTCTTCAGCGGATTCCGGCGCAATCTTTCCATTATGGCTGTATAGTGACTCAAGTTAGATCACTCCTTTGTGCTCAGATTAAGAGATTGTTCAATTTCATCCAGACGCTTGAACAGACTGTCGTATTTGGATAACATTGCGGGATCGTCTACCAGAACACCGGATCTGTAAAAAAGGATATCGCCCGTCCCCTCGTTGATCCGTCCCCCCGCTTGGAGAATCTGCTTCAGGTGTCTGGCGGTTCCGAGACTGCCGGAGATGAAATCAACCGTATCCGGGAATATCTTCTGCAGGCTCCCCTCGAAGTAGGGGAAATGGGTACATCCAAGGACCACCGTGCTGTACCGCTCAAGGTCCAAATGTGCCAGCTCACTTGTCAGATAGGGAATAATTCTCTCTTCGTCAAAATCAAAACGCTCCGCAAACTGGACCAGCCCGGGAAGCGGCAGACTGTCTACAATCTCCCCGTGATCGATCCGGTGCACCAAATCATGATACTTCTTCTCCTGTAGCGTTAAGCGGGTTGCGAGTACCAGCACCTTCTTCTGCTTACCTTCTGATTGTTCAACCGCAGGCTTCACTGCCGGCTCGATCCCGAGGACCGGAAAGTCATACCGCTGCCTAAGTTCTTCAATCACAATGCTGGTGGCTGTGTTACAAGCGACCACCAACGCTTTTATATGCTGACTGGCCATGAAATCCACCGCTTGCAGGATGTATTCCCTGACTTCGTCTTTCGTCTTCTCCCCATAGGGCACATGGTCGGTATCTGCATAGAACAGGTAGTCCTCTTGCGGCAAGAGCTTAAGCGCCTGATGAAGCACGGTTAACCCGCCAATGCCGGAGTCAAAAAATCCAATTCGCATACTTCCACTCTTTTCTTGATGATTCTATTCCATAGATTATACTTGTAAGGTATTCTATTTCTATCATTAGATTTATAGTATAACTGCTCTGTCCGGCAAAAGACCAGGCTGTTCGCCCATACCATGGGTGAAGCCTGGTCTGCGAGCATATCAAAGCGGAAATCAGCTCTCGTTCTTAGTAACGCCGTTCAGACTCGGCACGACATCTGCTGCTTTATCAGGAGTCACCATCTGGGGGATTTCGCTGATACTGGCGTGATTCTGCTGGTTGTTTTTTGAATCGGCGCGGTTATTTGCACGGTCATGCTTGGGGTCTGCACTATTCTTGGGCATACTGTTCACCTCCGTCTCTGCGGGTTAGTATGAGGTTGCGGTTTGTATTTTATTCCAGTGTGGGGTGTAGGTTATAGTCGAAGGAGGAGAAGGATGATGGCTGAGAAGACCAAGGTTGTTGAAGTGGTCCCGTATGATCCGGCCTGGAAGGCGGAATATAGCAGAATTGAGGCGCGGATGCTGGAGATCGCCGGGGATCTGATTATCCGGTCTGAGCATGTGGGCAGCACCTCGATTGAAGGGCTGTGGGCCAAGCCCGTGATTGATGTCGATCTGGTGATGGAGAGCTATGACCAGTTGCCGGAAATCATCCACAGATTGCAGGCGTACGGTTATGAGCATCAGGGCAACCTGGGCATTGAGGGCCGGGAAGCCTTCAAGAGCAACCAGGATGATGGATTCATGAAATACCATCTGTATGTATGTCCCAAGGACGGCAAGGGTTACCTGGAGCATATTCTGTTCCGGGATTATCTGCGCAGCCATCCCGCTGCCCGGGAGGAATATCAGGCGGTGAAGCAGCGGCTGGCTGAAGAGTACCGTTATGACATTGATGCGTATTGTGACGGGAAGACTGCGTTTGTGCAGTCTATTTTGCAGAGGGCGTCACAGCAGCAAGAGTGAGAGGGAGCTTACCTGGGACGGTGCCAGAATCCCTCTGCGGACGGCTTGTCCGGCAGCACTGCCTCGTATACACGCATTCCCGCCGGGTCATGGAACCCGAAGGTTCTCCAGCCGTTCAGCTGCGGGGAACCGAAGCAGATATGCAGCTCGCGGGCTGTGTTGTCAGAGACCATGGACCATAAGGTGCCTAAGCCTTCGCTGTAATGGTGACAGCAGATTCCTTCGGGATATTCGCGTCCTGCGGCAGCTTTCATGGCTTCTACAGGATGGATAGCGGTGTTATCGTCCATAAGTGCTGCCCGCAGCGCGTCATATCTGGTCCATGAGTTCTCCATGACTTGCTGATTATGTAGCTGCATGGAGGGCAGGGTGTAATGGTTCGCCGAGAGTACAAGCTGGCTTGCGCTTAAGCTGTCAGCAGCCGGGTGATACTGGATCGCTTTTTCGGTACCAGCCGTCTCTACGAGGGCGATGTTCCCTTGGGCGTCAGAGATCAGGAAGTTTCTGTAGTCAGCCACCGGTATGCTGCGCATGAGCTGAGCCGCTTCTTCCGCAGTAGTACATTGATCCAGCAAGGCCCGGACTACGCCTGGAAAAACAAATCCCTCCCCGGTCATCTCCGGCCGGACTCTCCCCGAGGTGGTGGTTACGGTAAGACCTGCCTCATTCATCCCGTCATAACGCCCGAACAACTGCAGCGCAAAGCCGGTATGCGCCAGTTTGCCCTTCACCCTGGTTGTGCTGAGCAGCAGCTGATTATACGGTTCATCCTCCCAGCCAAAATCATAATTACGCATATGATAAATCTGTCCGCTCTGACCCGCATTTGCTACAGGTCGGTAGGCTGCCTGTGTGCAGTGGCCCGGTGCCTGAAAGTAGGAATAATAGAAGACGACATGGGCAGCCTCTACGCCGGTCTCATCGGCGAAGCCCTGAATTTCTTCATTCAAGCCGGGGCAATAGCGCTCGAAGCTCTCCATGGCTTTGTCCGCAGCATAAGGAGTCAGCCGGGGGGCTCCCATGAAGGGGGAGGACAAGAAGGATAGCATGGCGGAGTTATTCTTATGATGGGCGCCCAAAGTGCGTCCGACCTCATAATGAGTGCCTTCGGTAACGAGAAGTGTAAATTGTGCGGTCTTGCGCTGTAACAGGGGATTAGCATCCATGTGAATGTTCCTTCTTGTTCATTATTCTCTGCGCAGAGTAGGTTCATTATAACGGGCGTATAGATCAGGCGGCAAAGCCCGCTGTGCCTCAAATCCCCGGATGCGCATCCAAGCGGCGAAGCGCTGTTATGAATTAGTCACATTTTCACTGGAATAGAAGGAAATACTTGTATTATTGAGGTTTTTAAGGTAAATTATTGGTAAGACTTTCGGATTACAATTCTTCCGGAAGTGTAACCTAATACATGGTATATGCAAGCCGAAGAGGAGCATTTCCCCCAAATGCTCCTTTTTGCGTGGGCAGACTGTTAAGGTGCGAATGAAACGGTCTGAACCACATAGCGGATGATGAAGAAGGCAATGATCATTATGGAGAAGGCGCTTAGCAGAAAAGACACAATCTCTCTACCTGAACGTTTAGTTCGCCGCATTATGGTCACCTCGGATTATAAATGGATTAGCCATCACAGGTTATGCTCTATTCATCCATATTATACATAATTATTCCAAGACTGGAATACAAGCCAAGGCAGGCTGTATAGACTAAACTTATGTTTGTTATTGCAGCCCAGAATAAGATAAAATGAATCTGCGCCATAACAGCTTAGAAATCATTTACTTCAATGGAGGCTTTACACCTATGTCAGATTTTAATACAGAACATGAGAATCAGCCGCTGAACCGCACCTTGCTGAATGAAGCAGGGCTGGACCCCAAGGAACCTGTGGATCTTAATAACTGTGAGAAGGAGCCCATCCATATTCCCGGGCTTATTCAACCGCATGGCGTATTGCTGGCTGTAACTCAGGACACAGCCCATAGGATTGTCCAGGCCAGTCTGAATACGGATAAGTTACTGGGAACAGCTGCCGAAGCACTGTTAGGCACGCCTATGGCTGACCTGGTAGGCCCGGATCAGCTGGAGATGCTGCTTATTCGCAGCGTGAATGCGAAAGAAACTGCCGATTTGCAATATATTGTGATACAGATTGAAGTCGCGGGTGAGCCGCAGGACTTCTTCTGCATCATTCACGAAAGTGAAGGTCTGATGATCGTTGAACTGGAGCCTGCCTCCATCGATCAGAGCGACAGCTCCAATGACTTCGACTGGATTCGCACGTTCTTCGGACGGCTGAAGCATACGGCGAACCGGCTGGAGGCCAGTCAGGCTGCCGCTGAGCAGGTGAAGGAGATGTTGGGCTATGACCGGGTTATGATCTACGAGTTCGATGAACAGTGGAATGGCAAGGTGATTGCCGAAGCCCGTGAACCGGAGCTGGAGCCGTTCCTTGGCCATCATTATCCTGCGTCTGACATTCCGAAGCAGGCGCGTGAGCTGTATCTGCGTAACTGGCTGCGGACGATCGTCGATGTCAACTATCTTCCGGTTCCGATCACCCCGGTGCTGCAGCCCCTTACGGGTAAGCCCCTGAACCTCAGCTTGTCCATCCTCCGCAGTGTATCTCCGCTCCATATCGAGTATTTGCAGAATATGGGAGTGGGGGCGACTACGACCATCTCCCTGATTAACAACAACAAGCTTTGGGGACTAATCACCTGTCATCACCATTCCCCCAAGTATGTCCCGCACCGTATCCGTAATCTGTGTAATTTCCTGGGCGCCTTCTTCTCCAGTGAACTGTACCAGCGTCAGCAGCTCGACAATTATCAGACGGAGCTGGAGCTGCGGACCAAGGCGATGAGAATTGTCGATATTTTCACAGGTAACGTCAGCTCTTCCCGGGTGATTGAGCAGCTCGGCGATGAAGAGCAGACGCTGCTGGGTATGATGGAGGCTTCCGGTGCAGCCGTGTGCTACCAGGACAAGTTGATGCTGTTCGGAGCCACGCCTTCCCAGGAGCAGGTACGGGAGCTTGCCGGCTGGCTGGCCGGGAAGTCCAAGGATTACACCTACTGCACCTCCAAGCTCAGTCTGGAATATGAATCAGCCAAAGCTTACAAGAACAAGGCCTCCGGTGCCATCTATCTCGCCCTGACTCCAGGACACCAGAATTATATGATCTGGTTCAGGCCTGAAGTGGTCGAGATTGTGGACTGGGCCGGAGATCCGGCTAAGGCTGTCATTCAGGAAAATGACGGATTGCGATTGTCTCCCCGCAAGTCCTTTGAGAAATGGCGGCAGGTGGTTCAGTCCACCTCACTTCCGTGGAGAGAGCAGCATCTTAACATTCTGCCGCAGCTCAAATCTATTCTGCGCGGACAGACCGAGAACCAGCTGCGTCAGGCGGAAGAGCAGGCCCTGCAGAACGCCCGCAGTCTGCGTCATAATGAACAGCGGTATCTGCAATTGATGGACCTGTCGCCCGTAGCCTTCTTCATGATTACCGATGATGTGATTGCCTACTGCAATAACCGCGCAGTGGAGCTGACGGGAGAAGAGAACGGCAAATCGCTGATCGGGGAGCCGTTCCTGGACTATGTGCAGGAATCCTACCGGCCAGCTCTGAAGCAGCACTTCTTAGACCTGAGCCAGAATGTCACCCAGTTCGTATCCGATCAGGGCCAATTCATGAATGGAGACGGGCAACCCCTGGAGGTAAGCCTGAGTCTGGCCTCGGTCATTCATGGCGGCAGACCGTCCATTATGGCGGTGCTGAACACCGGAACCGGTACAGAGGCGAAGGGCGAGGCTTATGCCGATGCGGCCAATCAGATGCAAACCTATCTGACGACCGATTCACTAACCGATCTGCCGAACCGGCAGGCGCTTGAGAATAAGCTGGATCAGCGCTGGGAGGATTCCCTGAACACCCGGGAACCCCTGCTGCTGCTGTCCATTGATATCGATGATTTCCATTCCTATAATGCGGTACACGGGCTGAAGGGCGGCGATCTCTGCATCCAGTCGGTAGCCGATGTGCTGAATATCATCAGCATCACGCACGGCACGTTCGTGGCCCGGTTCAGCGGGGCGAACTTCATCCTTACGATGGCGGGAGCCTCCTCTTCCCAGGCAGAGCAATTGGCCGAATCCGTCCGTCAAGGCGTCTATGATCTGCAGATTCCCCGTGACCGGTTTGAAGAGGAAGGTGTGGTCACTGTAAGCATAGGCGGCCTGTTGAAGGTGCCAGTTCCCTCTGACCGCCCGTCGGACTTCATTGCCAAGGCGGAGAAGGCACTCTATGAGGCGAAGTCTGCCGGGAAGAACCAAGTCGTATTTTATTAACACCTGCTAACATCATCTCACATCCAGAGCAGAAGCCGGATGAGTCCATATGGGACTTGTCCGGCTTTTTTAGAGAGAATTTATATGTTTTGGGGCCCCCGCAAAGTACCTGAGTCATCACTTACGCTAAAGCTCCACTTTGTGGGGTTATTTTGCTGTCCTATTCGTCCAATCCTCCGCAGGTAATCCGCATACATTACAGAGTAACAACCACATGATCCATATCATCCAGAGCGAGGTGAACCACAGTGTCTGTAGAGAAGCATACGCTGGCAGCGGGAACGCCTTATGCCACACCTTATTATGTCATTAGCAGCGGCGTCCCCGGACCTGTATTCATGATCATCTCCGGTGTTCACGGCAATGAGCCGGCGAGCAGCCGCGCAGCGCAGGGCATTGCGAGCAGGTTCAGCCGGGGAGATCTGATGCTGCGCTCAGGGAAGCTGATTATCGTCCCGCTGGTGAACCAAATCGCACGGCGCAAGGGGATTCGCGGGCAGCCCGACCTGAACCGTACCTTCCCGCGCGGACCAGGCGCCCCGGCCCGTCATCCGTTGTCGGCAGCCGTATGGCAGCTTGCCTTGCGCTACCGTCCCTCGTGGGTGCTGGATCTGCATGAGGCGAACGGGCTGTCCGAGCTGAATCCGAAGCGGGTCGGCCAGACCCTGATCATCAGCCCGGTCAGCCGGGCGCATGGACTGGCGAAGCAAATTGTGATGCGGATGAATCAGACGATCACGAATAGAGCATACCGCTTCAACATACGGCATAGGGAGCGTGCAGGAACTTCCCGGATGGCCTTCCAGCGCCTGCTCGGTGCCCGGGCGGTGACCGTAGAGACCTGCTGGAGCCTGGATTATGCCTTCAGGGTAAGAATGCAGAGCGAGATCGTCTACCACTTTTTACGATCTCAGGGGATGATCGTCTAATTAAGGGTATCACACTAAGGGATTGACACAACTGAATATAGTGTATATATTACATATATACACTAGTTACAACAAACACAAAGGAAGCTGATGCTGCTGCATGAATATCGTGATATCAAGTACATCTGGCGAACCGATCTACGCCCAGATTGTGGGACAGGTCCGCCAGATGATTCTCCAAGGCGAGCTGGTCTCGGGTACGCCGCTGCCATCGATCCGCTTACTGGCGAAGGAGCTGCAGATTAGCGTCATTACCACGAAGCGGGCTTATGAGGAGCTGGAGCGGGAAGGGCTGATCAACTCGATTGTCGGCAAGGGATCTTTTGTCTCCGGGGCCGATCAGGAATATATCCGGGAACAGCGGCTGCGGATGGTGGAGGGCAAGCTGAGGGAGATTATTGACGAGAGCAGGCAGCTGGGCATGGAATACGCCGAACTCGCGGAGATGCTGAAGCTGCTCTATGAGGAGGAACAGGAATGAGTAATGTAATTGAGCTGGGCCATGTGACCAAGTGCTACGACCGTTTTGCGCTGCGGGATATTTCGCTCCCCATCAAGGAGGGCTACATTACAGGGCTGATCGGCCCGAATGGTGCAGGCAAGACCTCCATGATCAAGTTGATGATGGGGTTAATTTTCCCGGACCAAGGCAACATTCTGATGTTCGGCCAGAACAACCAGCAGGACCTGGCGGCCGTTAAAGCGCGTATCGGTTACGTCTCGGATGAGAATATCTATTATGAGCACTTGACCGTTAAGCAGATGAAGAGTATTATCGCCCCGTTCTATCCCGGATGGAATAATGATACATATGTGAAGTTTCAGGAGCTGTTCAAGCTTCCGCCGGGTAAGAAGATTAAGGATCTGTCGAAGGGGATGAAAATCAAATTCTCACTCGCCGTAGCCTTGTCCCATAGTGCCGATCTGCTGATTATGGATGAGCCTACTTCGGGGCTTGATCCGATCTTCCGCCGGGAGATGCTGGAGCTGCTCAGCGAGCATATCCAGGATGAGAAGAAGTCGATTCTGTTCTCCACCCACAACACCACAGATCTGGACCGGATTGCCGACTATATTGTATTCATTAATGAGGGACGGATTGTGTTCAACGAGATGAAGGAGAGTCTGAGCGAACGCTATCTGCTGGTCAAAGGCGGGAAGGAGCTGCTGGACCGGGATGTCCGGCGGTGGTTCGTGGGGCTGCGGGAGAACGGGCTGGGCTTCGAAGGGCTGATCAGCAACCGTGCGGAAGGGGAACGTTATTTCAGGGACACCGCAATCTGCGAGACCCCTACACTGGAAGAGATTATGTACTATACGGTAAAAGGAAGTGAAGCACATGTATAACTCCATAGCTCTGATCCGTAAAGACTTCATGCTTACCCGGAAGTTTATCCTCCTGCTGATTCCCTATTATCTGATTATGGGTTATATGAACGCTGAAGCCTATACGGTGTTCTCGCTGTTTCCGGCTATGCTGCTGCTCATTAACTCCTGTACCATCGATATGCAGCATAACAATCAGAAGTTTCTGGTTACGCTCCCGGTCCCGAGACAGCGGCTGATTCAGGCTAAATATATGACGCTGATTCCATTCTCCTTGTTCAGCCTGACCTGTACGATTCTGCTGTATCTGGCTGCTTTTACGATGGGCAAGCTGGATGAACCGCTGCGCTGGAGAGAGCTGGGAATAGCTATTGCCGCGTTCCCTTTATTGGCCTCATGTTATCTGCCGCTGTATTACTGGCTGGGACAAAAAGGGATGCAGGTCGTCAACTTCATCTTTATAATGGTGATCATGCTGAATTTCACGGCTATTACCAGCTTGTCTAAACGGTTTCCGGCACTTGCCGAATGGATTAGCACTGGCAGATTGGATAATGTCTTGCTTGTTGCCATCAGCGTCCTGGCCTATCTCGTGATTATCTATGCTTCTTATTTAGTCTCTCTGCGGATTTATATGCACAAGGATATCTAGCTTCATTACCGGTATAAGCCATCACAAGAATGACCTCAGCTTCCACAGTCCAGTGGCAGTCTGAGGTCATTCTTGATTATTCGTACATAATACACTTAGCGGAAGGTTCCGCCCTGCTCCAGGTCCTCTACGAAGTCCTTGGCTTCCTTGAGGCCCAGATTCCGCGCTTCACGCATGACCTTGATTGCCTGGATTTTCTTGCCCTCGGCTAACAGCAGGCGGATTCTCCGCTCGAGGTCCGGTGCCAGCTCAGGGTTCTGCACGAACAGGGGAGCCGGGATGTCGGCAGCTCTGCCGATTGCTGGGGGAGAGTATTTTCCGCCGTAAGCGTCTCTTTGCGCTAACCGGGACTCCAGCTCGTTCACACGTCTCTTCAGACTGAACACACTGAGCATAAGCAATAGTGCCAGCACCAGAGCCAGAATGGCGATGAGATCGATCGTATCCATATGTTCCATAGGCATTGCTCCTTCCTTAATTATCTACTACCCGTAAGAAGAAAGAATGAACACTTCAGACCTGATTGTTGATTGTATCCCCTTAAGCGGGAGCCTACAATGAGTTACAGGAACAGTACACCTATTGCTTCAACGGTACGCGGATTCCCAATTCATCTACAGGAGTGATTGCAATGAACGAAGCTACACATATGAAGGCGGTTCGGATCCATCAGTTTGGAGGGATAGAAGAGCTAAGGTATGAGGATGCGCCGATTCCCTCTCCCGCAGCGGACGAGATTCTGATTAAGGTGGCAGGGACTGCGTTCAATTCTGCAGATGTCAAAATCCGCAAGGGCTACCTGCAAGCCGTTTTCCCGCATGAATTCCCGTACATTCCTAACATTGAGGTGTCGGGTACAGTGGAGGCAGCAGGAGCTGAGGTTACAGACTTTCAGCCGGGGGACAGAGTCTATGCTGCGCTTGATATGTCCCGGGACGGCGCTGCCGCAGAGTATGTGGTCACCCAAGCGCAGTATGCTGCGCTGGCGCCAGTCTCCATAGAGTTATCCGATGCTGCCGCGCTGCCGATTGGAGTCTTAACTGCATGGCAGGGGTTGTTCGATCATGGTAACCTGCCGCATGGCGGGCGTGTGCTGATTGCCGGAGCCGCCGGCGGGGTAGGCAGCTATGCGGTGCACTTCGCCAAACAGCATGGGGCGTATGTCATAGGGACTTCCTCTGCGGCCAGTATGCCAAAGCTTCGGGAGCTGGGGATTGACGAGATGATTGATTATACCAAGGAGAGCGTCACGGACAAGCTGAAGGACAAGGTAGATCTGATCCTCAATCTGTCCCCTGAGAGTTCAGAGGTACTTAATACCTGGCTGCCGCTGCTAAAAGAGGGAGGAGCGCTGATCTCGGCGGTGAATCCTGCAGACGAAGCGCTGGCAGCGCAGCTTGGTGTTAAGGTACATCAGCTGTTCGCACGAGAGGATCGTACGCTGCTGACTCGGGTTGCAGAGCTGGTGGATGCGGGTAGGCTGAAGCTCTGGATTACTGAGCGTCTGCCGCTGGCCGAGCTGGCTGCCTCCCATGCCATGAGCGAGGCCGGTAAGCTCCGTGGTAAGGTGCTGATTACCATTTAAGCCTTCGCGATTAGAGTTGTCTGCATGAATAAGACCTCGTTATAGATCACCGCCAGCTCCTCCGGAGTATAAGGCATTCCGCTGTGCAACCATTCTTCCGTAATTCCGAGAAAAATAGACGCGGAATGCGCAGCGAGATACTCTGGAGGAACCGCCGGGTGGCCTTCAAATACTCCGTTCATCTCCAGCTTCCTGTAGAAGCTGCGCTTGATAACCTCCTTGAATTGCCCCGGAAATCCCGCCTCCCCTTTGGCCCCGAGAAATAACCGGAGCCGCTCGCCGTGCTGCTGCAGGTACTCCAAGATGTGCACCAGCGGCGGATAAGGCAGACCTTTCAGATAATGCTCCGACATTTCTTCACGTACGATTTTGACGACCATCACCTGCTCCAGACCTGCCAATATTTCACGCTGAAGCTGCTCCAGCAGATCGTATTTATCTGTAAAATGCAGATAGAACGTTCCCCTGTTAATATGTGTTCTAAGTGCCAGCTGGCGTACGCTCACCTTGTGGAATCCTTCCTGCTCCATGAGCTGGAGGAAGTTATCCTCGATTAAAGCACGGGTTCCCGCTGACATCATTTCATGTATTTCACCCATATTGTGTTCGCCTCTTCCGTTAACTGCTAACTGCTGAATATCTGTCTTTTTAAAATAGGATATTTCCGCCCAAAATTCAAATGTCAGCTATACCATAGCCATTCCGTTTACCAAAAATGAGAGTAAATGGTGTATAATTATGAAAAGGGAGGTGATTCTGATGACTGAATTCCCTACTGGCGGTGGACACCCTGGCCCTTCTATCTATTCAAATGACCCCGGCGGGCACAAAGCCAATCATGACGTCAATGAACAGAAGCTTCATCGTGAAGGGCCTTTGGGATTCTGGCGGCAGATCTCTGATCTGTTGATTGCGGTGGGTGTTATTGCTTTGGTTATTGTTGTGATCATGTGGATTGTTTAACTGAATAGATTGAACTTATATTTTTTCTGTTATGGGACTGCCGTGACTCCAGAGAATGTTTGGCCCTCCGGCCGCTGTTGTATTTGGATTTCCTGATTAGAACCGCTTTTCGCGGTAGAAATCCAAATACAAAGGCGGACGCTACCGCTCCTACAGTTCCAAATTTCCCCTCCGCTTCTTTTGCTTTTTTGTTAAATGCCCGGCATTTCGCTTCTAATCCGGCCTCAGGAAGAATTATGCAGAAATGCGGAATGACCTACGAAGGCACTTTGAAAGATCAAGTACATAAGATTAACGCCTATGAAGATTTGGTGTATTACGGAATCTTTAATCCCGCTCATCCAAGCCAATAACCCCGGTCCGCTCTTCCTTCGCGATCAGCCCTTCCCCCGATATTCACTCGGCGTCTGGCCGGTGAACTTCTTGAACTGCCGCATGAAATGGACATCGTTCTCATAACCGCAACCCGCAGAGATCTGGCTGACGGTATAGGTGGTGTTCTTCAGTAAATAGGAGGCATGGCCCACACGATTAAGAATGATGTCGCTGACGGCCGGAATGCCGAAGATTTGCTTATAGATCTGCTGAAAATAGGACGGGCTCATGTTCATCCGCTCTGCCAGCTGTTCGACAGAATACCAGGTGGAGGGAGAGCTGAGCAGTTCATTTCTCAGGTTCAGGAACGAATCATAGTATTTGCTGACCGGTTGGCTGGCCTCCACGTGATGCCGCATATCGCTAAGCTTCATGAACAGACAGCGAACAATGGAGTCGATAATCTCCTGACGGAAGGGGCCGTTCTGCAGATTCTCCCAGTGCAGCTCATTTACTTTTCTGGTGATATAGAGCGGATCATGGGCCTTCATTAAGGTGTCCAGCGGCAGCTTCAAGCGGTCAAACCAAGCATTCGCCCCCTCCAGCTCAAAATGGAACCAGTCATGCACCAGCGGCAGCTCAGCGTCTCTGTAGAAGTAGTGGCTGTCTCTGTTATAGATAATGTAAGTATTCGGTTCAGCATACACGCTCCGCGCCTGAAGCCTCAGCTCCATCTTGCTCCGAAAAAATACGAAGACGTAATCGCCGGAGCCCTCCGGGCGGTCTATGGTCATGCCCTCCGGATGAATTACATTCGCACCGCACCGCTTCAGAGTGATCATACACAATTCCACCTTTTAGATAATAGATCAGTCATTAGATAGGATAAATCATTTTCTTTCAAGGGACAAGGGAGTACTCTGTGATAGTGAATATGGAGAATACTTCAGTAACGAGAGAGAGGGCAACGACCGATATGATTAGAGCAGCAGCTACGAAATTCTATACCCCTAACTACCCGAGACCCCAATTTGTCCGCAGCCAGTGGCTGGATCTGAACGGAGAATGGGACTTTAGCTTCGATGATGACAATGCAGGCGTTGCGGCGCGCTGGATGGACCATTTTCCGGCCACGCACACCATCAATGTTCCATTCTCCTACGAGACAGCGGCCAGCGGCATTGGCGATGAGACCTTTCACCCCCGGATCTGGTACCGCAAGCATTTGGCTCTGTCCCCGGCGGTAGAAGGGAAGCGGACGGTGCTGCATTTTGAAGGCGTGGACTATAAAACGGTCTGCTGGGTGAACGGCAGCTATGCCGGAGAGCATGAGGGGGCGTATACCCGGTTCTCCTTCGATATTACCGATCTGCTGCGCCCTGAGGGCGGGAATGAGATCGTGCTGATGGTGACTGACAGCGACAGCTGTCTGCAGCCCCGGGGGAAGCAGCGCTGGGCGGGCCGGAACCACGATTCATTCTATGTGCAGACCACCGGTATCTGGAAAAGCGTCTGGCTGGAGCATGTCCACGCTACCCGGCTGGATTCCGTGAAGATGACACCCGACATTAACCGCCAAATGCTCCGCCTGGATTACCGTGTACACGGCCTGAGCGAAGCCCGGAATCTCCGGCTGGAGACCGAAATTACGTTAAAGGGCCAAAGAGTAAATAAGCTTAGCCTGCCGGTGGACAGATCAAGCATGACTGTGGAAATCAGCATGATGGAAGGCATTAACGGGCCTTGGCTGCAGAACCTGTGGTCACCGGGGAATCCGAACCTTTTTGACATCGAATTCGTGCTGTATGCGGGTGAACAGGAGCTTGACCGGGTCGGCTCGTATGTCGGTATGCGCAATATCTCAATCAAGGGCAGCCAGATCCTGCTGAATAATATCCCCCTGTACCAAAGACTGATCCTGGACCAGGGCTACTGGACCGATACTCATCTGACTCCGCCGTCAGAAGAAGCGCTGATTCAAGATATTGAAGCGATTATGGAGATGGGCTATAACGGCCTCCGCAAGCATATGAAGGTGGAGGACGCCCGCTTCCTGTACTGGTGCGATGTCAAAGGGCTATTGGTCTGGTCAGAGATGGCGGCTGCTTATGAATATAACGACGAGGCGCTGGAGCGGTTCACCAGGGAGTGGCTGGAGGTCGTGCAGCAGCAGTATAATCATCCGTGCATTATCACCTGGGTGCCTTTTAACGAATCGTGGGGGGTACAGAATATCCTTCATGACGTCCGGCAGCAGACATTCACGGAAGGGATCTATTATTTGACCAAATCTATCGATCCCTATCGTCCGGTGATTACGAATGACGGCTGGGAGCACACCGTGTCCGACATTCTGACGCTGCATGATTATGTGGAGCGGGGGGAAGCGCTATATGAAACCTACAAGGATAAAGACTCTATTACCGGCAGCAGCGGCACGTATAACGAATGGAAGTTTGCTTTTGCAGAAGGGTACAGCTATAAGGGGCAGCCGATCATCATCAGCGAGTATGGGGGGATTGCCTTCAAGAGCGAGCACGGCTGGGGCTATGGCCATCAGGTGGATAGCGAGGAAGCTTTTCTGGAGCGGTTCGGCAGCTTAACCCGGGCGATTCAGGCCATTTCTTTCATCTCCGGGTACTGTTATACGCAGGTTACAGACGTTCAGGATGAGGTCAACGGGTTAATGACTGCGGAGCGCGAGCCGAAGGTGGCACTGGAGCAGATACGGAAGATTAACCTGCGCCTGGGGATGTAAACTCTTTCAAAAATCACCGGAGGGGTTGACGAACGGAGAATATTACACTATCATTCATAATAGTTACAAAAAATTAATAATTGTCAGGCAGCATTAGCCGGCAAGAAAGGAGACTGAGTTCTTTTTGAAGAAAGGAATCGTATGGCTGCTTAGTATTCTGATATTGCTATCGTTTGGATCTGAAAGAGCATCTGCGGATGACAGCTCCAGGCTTGACCAAGAGGTTAATGATGTGATGGGAACTCCATACAAATGGGGGGGCACCAAGGCATCTGAAGGGTTTGACTGTTCCGGATTTATAATATACATATTTGGCAAGTTCAACTTAGATCTTCCGAGAACATCCAAGTCGCAGGCAAGTGCAGGCGAATATGTGGCCAAGTCCGATTTACGTCCAGGAGATCTGGTCTTTTTCGAAACCGGGGGCAACGGCATCTCGCATGCAGGCATCTATGTGGGCGACAACAAATTTGCACATTCCTCCAGCAATAAGGGCGTTACGATCACCAGCCTGTCATCAGGTTACTATAAGGAACGCTATGTTACTGCCAGAAGAACCATTTCTGAGAGCACTTATCAGAAGATGACTGGCAATTAATTCGATCACTCATCCTATATAATAAACAAACGGCGACGTTGCCCTGGATCTACCGGGGCGGGTCGCCGTTTTTAGTAGAGGCTATGACTTGACCGGCTCCTCGATATGCACCATCACCCGCACCAGATAGTCCTCCGGATGCTTCATAACGATCTCATCCAGCAGGAATTCCTCATAAGCATCTCCTTTAATGACATAATGATTCTGCTCAATGTAATCAAAAATCTGCGGATAAATCTTCTCGGTATCCTCATAATCAGCCCGGGTGTAAGACACAAGATAGTAGCCTTCCGGCATATATTCTTGTTCGTGATGCTGTGTAGTCATATAGCTGTACATATAAGAGATTATATCTCCGTCCCTCCTTAGCAGATCCTCCTTACAGATAATCGCTCCGCCCGGATATCCGGCAGGTGCATTCTCCTTATGCAGACGTTCCTGGTAATCATCCCACAGCTCCTCGTTCAATTCCCGCCTCGAATCATGGACACGGCGGCTTCGCAGAATCGGCTTGCGGGCCTGGTGGATAACAGACATACGGCTGGTGTCGGTATTCAAGGTATGTTCAATATTGCCCGCGCGCTGAAGAATCATCTGCCTGGCTTGTGTGAGCTTCGCAATCTGTAGCTGCACAATCTCCTCCTGCTTCCGCAGCAGCTCCAGGGTGCTTGCCGGAGAACGGTGCTCCAGATACTCCCGGATATCCTCCAGAGACATGCCCAGCTCTTTGAAGAGATAAATCACACCAATGGTATCCAACTGGGTGCGGATGTAGTACCGGTAGCCGTTGTCAGCCACGAAGGCGGGCTTGAATAAGCCGATCTGATCATAGAAAATGAGCGTCTTGCGCGGTACACGGGACAGCTTGGAAAAGGCGCTAATCGACATCAAATCAGTCTTAGGTTTAGCCATCTTCATCTCCTTCTAAATGACGGGTTGACTGTATAGTTACTATACAGTTTATAATAACCTCTGTTCTTACGGTTAATCAACTTGTTCACAACAAAGAAGGAGAATGCTTATGATCAGGAAGTTACTGCAAAGTGTGCGGGAGTATAAGAAGGATACATGGTTGACTCCTATATTCTTGCTTGGAGAGGTTGCCATGGAGGTGCTGATTCCCTTGCTCATGGCTGAGTTAATTGACCAGGGCATCACCGGGGGACAGATGAACCAGATCGTGAAGTATGGACTGATTCTGATCCTGTTCGCTCTGGTCTCCCTGGTATTCGGCGCTCTTGCCGGTAAACATTCAGCCACCGCAATGTCCGGCTTCGGGCGAAATCTGCGGGAAGACCTGTTCCGTCATGTGCAGCGGCTGTCTTTTTCCAATATGGATAAATTCTCGACTTCAGGCATCGTCACCCGGCTGACTACAGATATCACGCATGTGCAGAATGCATTTCTGATGATTATACGGATTGCGTTCCGCAGCCCGGTGATGATTATATTTGCCACGATTATGACCTACCGGGTCAGTCCCGCAATCGCTACATGGTTCGTCGCCGTTATTCCGGTGCTTGCGGCAGGGATGATACTGATTCTGAAATTTGCTTTCCCGGTATTTGAACGGGCTTTCGACAGTTACGATGAGCTCAATAAGGTCGTACAGGAGAATGTCCGCGGTATCCGGGTGGTCAAATCCTACGTGCGGGAGGAGCATGAGATCTCCAAGTTCCAGGCAGTGTCGCTGAGGATCTTCGCACAGATGGCCAAAGCTGAACGCATCCTGGCATTTGAGCTGCCGCTTATGCAAGTGATTCTGTATGGGGTGATGCTGATTATCTCCTGGGTAGGAGCCAAGCTGGTGGTGGGCGGCAATATGACAACCGGAGAACTGACCAGTGTGTTCGCCTACTCCATGCAAATTTTGATGAGTCTGATGACGCTGGGGATCGTGGTCGTGATGGTGGCGATTGCCCGCGCTTCTGCCGGACGTATTCATGACCTGCTGGATGAACAGCCGGACATCACAAGTCCCGATTCCCCGGTCACTGAACTGCATACAGGCGAGGTGGAGTTCCGCAACGTGTCCTTCCGTTACTCCAGTAAGGCCAAGAAGGATGCATTATCGGGGATCAACCTTCATATTCCATCAGGGCAGACAATTGGCATTATCGGCGGGTCGGGCAGTGCCAAGTCCACATTGGTCCAGCTCATTCCGCGGCTCTATGATGTTACCGGAGGCGAGGTGCTTGTTAGCGGAACGAATGTGAAGGACTATGATCTGCATGTGCTGCGGAGTCAGGTTGCTATGGTACTCCAAAAAAATGTACTGTTCGGCGGCTCCATCAAGGACAATCTCCGCTGGGGGAATGAAGCGGCTACCGATGAAGAGCTGATCGAAGCCTGCAAGGCCGCACAGGCCCATGAGTTCATCACGTCCTTCCCTGACGG
This sequence comes from Paenibacillus sp. FSL H7-0756, assembly GCF_038006765.1. Taxonomy (NCBI): domain Bacteria; kingdom Bacillati; phylum Bacillota; class Bacilli; order Caryophanales; family Paenibacillaceae; genus Paenibacillus; species Paenibacillus sp. FSL H7-0756. The sequence goes on from NZ_JBBOVT010000002.1 coordinate 544,632, forward strand.
ATATGATACCCGGCTGGATCAAGGGGGGACGAATGTGTCCGGCGGGCAGAAGCAGCGGTTATGTATTGCCAGAGCTTTGCTGAAGAAGCCCAAAATCCTTATTCTGGATGACTCGACCAGTGCAGTGGATACACGAACAGATGCACTAATCCGAACTGTATTCAAGGAGAGTATTCCGGATACGACCAAGATCATTATTGCCCAGCGGATCGCGTCTGTCGAAGATGCAGATCAGATTATTGTGCTGGATGACGGGGAGCTGGCGGATACCGGGACGCATCAGGAGCTTTTGAGCCGGAGTACGATCTATCAGGAAGCTTACAACACACAGACGAAGGGAGAGGAAGCACAGCATGAACAACATTAATTACGGCAGAACGATTAAGCGGCTCCTGGCCTACTTCAAGCTCTTCAAGTTCAGAACCTCACTGGCCCTCCTGCTGGTGCTGGTAAGTTCTGCGGTATCTGTAGCTTCCGCTACGTTCCTGAGATTGCTCATCGATGACTTCATCACGCCCCTGCTGGGCGATCAGCATCCGGTATTTGATGCCTTGTTCCAGGCACTGGCCATTCTTGCTGTCATTTACGCCGCCGGTGTCCTCAGCACATTCATCTCCAAGCGGCTGATGATTACAGTCTCACAGCTCATTATGAAAAGAATCCGTGACCATCTGTTCGCTCATATGCAGAAGCTGCCGGTTAAGTACTTCGACCGCAAGGAGCACGGAGACATTATGAGTCACTACACGAATGACGTAGATACACTCAATATGATGCTCACAGACGGATTGCCGCAATTGCTCTCTACGGTTGTGACGGTTATAGTGGTGCTTGGCACGATGCTGTATCTGGATGTCCCGCTGACGATTGTAGTGGTATTAGGCGCACTGGTGATGCTATGGATTACCAAGAAGGTTGGAGGGAAGGCGACACACCACTTTTTCCGGCAGCAGGAATCTATTGGCGCACTGGACGGATATATCGAAGAAATGATTCACGGGCAAAAGGTCGTGCAGGTGTTCGGCCGTGAAGAGCGATCCATCGAACAGTTCGCGCACCTGAACCGAGAATTGTTCGATAGCTCCACGACAGCCAACAAATATTCGAATATTCTGATGCCGGTGAATGCCAATCTGGCTACCCTAATCTATGTACTGGTGGCAATAGCGGGTGGGGCCATGTCGATCTCCGGCTGGAATGAAGGCTTGACGCTGGGAAGCATTGCGGCGTTCCTGAGCCTGTCCCGTAACTTCACGATGCCGATTGCTGAAATATCCTCCCAGATCAATATGTTCGTGGTGGCGCTTGCAGGCGCACAGCGGATCTTCAACTTGCTGGACGAACTGCCGGAAGAAGATCAGGGCCGCGTTAGCCTGGAGCAAGACCCGCAAGGCACCGGATGGGCATGGAGGCTGGAGGATGGTTCCACAGTGCCGCTTGCCGGGAAGGTGGAGTTCAAGGATGTGAGCTTCACGTATGACGGGAAGAAGCAGGTGCTGCAGGAGATTACTTTATCTGCGGAGCCTGGGCAAAAGCTTGCTTTTGTAGGCGCTACAGGTGCCGGAAAAACGACCGTGGCCAACCTGCTGAACCGTTTCTACGATATCACGCAGGGTGAGATCATCTATGACGGCATCAATATACAGCGTATCCGCAAAGCGGACCTGCGCCGGTCCCTTGGTATCGTTCTGCAAGACACGCATCTGTTCTCCGGCACGGTGGCCGATAATATCCGCTATGGCCGGCTGGAGGCCACTGACGAGGAGGTTATGCAGGCCGCCAAGCTGTCTTATGCCGCGAGCTTCATCGAACGCTTGCCGGACGGATACCAGACTCAGCTGGACGGGAACGGGAATGGACTGTCACAGGGCCAAAGCCAGCTGCTGGCGATTGCCAGATCAGCCATTGCCAATCCGCCGGTGATGATTCTCGATGAAGCGACCTCATCCATCGATACGCGGACAGAAGCCCTGGTACAGAAGGGGATGGATAATCTAATGGATCACAGAACTGTGTTCGTCATCGCCCATCGTCTGTCCACCGTAAGGAATTCCGATGCCATCATGGTGATGGACATGGGGCGGATTAAGGAGCAAGGCGATCACCGGCAGTTAATTTCAGAGAAGGGGATATATTATCAGTTATATACGGGAGCTTTTGAATGGGATTGAGTACCTTAACCCAAGTTCAAAACCTTCACCAGCAGGAAGCCCAACCCGGATAGCAGGACCGATCCGATCAAGCCGGCTCCGAAGGCCCCCAGGCCCATGCGTCTAAAAGCAGCTAAATCTACGTTCAGACCCAGGCCCGCCATAGCCATTGCAATGAGGAAATACGCAGCAAGTATAAGCTTATCCGTGATTGCTTCAGGAATGATCTGCAAAGTATTGATGGTGCTCATCAGCAGGAACCCCAGGATGAACCAAGGAACCGGTACAGCCCTCCAATTGGAGGGTCCGGACTCCGGGTTCGCTTGCCGCTCCTTGCGGTTAGCCCAAATTCCGATGATTACAGCGACCGGTACCAGCATGGTGACGCGGGTTAATTTGACGATGACGGCCAGATCAACGGCCTCCTTGCCGGTTGGCCCGGTTGCTGCAATGACATGAGCGATTTCATGGAGTGTAGCTCCCGAGAATATACCGTAGCCCAGTTGGGTCAGGTTAAGGATAGGGTAGAGAAGGGTGTACGCCAGTGTGAAAAGGGTGCCCAAGATCGCAACGGTAGCCGCGCTGACCGCCGTCTCCTCGTCGCTTGCTTTGAGCTGTGGGGCGATGGCTACAACCGCTGCCGCTCCGCAGATCGCCGTGCCGCATGCCGTCAGCAGCCCCAGTCTGGATTCTACCTTGAACCATCTGGCCAGACCAAGCACGGTACAGATTGTGAACCCAATACACACCAAGGCGATCAGCAGCACCTTGGGACCAGCCTGAAGGATATCCTTCAGGCTAAGTCTCATGCCCAGCAGAATGATGCCATACCGCAAAAGCTTTTTGGAGGTAAAAGAGATTCCGGGTGTTAAATAACTTGGAACGCCTAGCGTGGCTCTCCAGATCATTCCGAGCAGAATAGCAATGACTAATTGCCCCATAATGCACAGGAAGGGGAAGGCGGATACGTATTTGGCGAACAGGGCCAGCATTAGAGGCAAGGCGATACCGAGCGCAAAGCCCAGCTTCTTCTTTTCTTCCATGTGCACAGCTAAGTGTAGATTCATCGAAGTCACGTCCAATAGGTTGAATTTAGTTCCTTTAAACACTATATTCAGTTATGATTGATTAGGGAAATACGGATTTTAAATGTATATCATAACGAATACTTATCTTAAGAGAGAGAGTGAGCGATTCATCATGCTGGAATCCCTGGTGGTCTATGTAACGGTTGTGGAGCAGCGGAACTTCTCCAGGGCGGCAGAGCTTCTGCATCTGTCACAGCCTGGGGTCAGTCTGCAGATCCGTAATCTGGAGAAGGAACTCGGCGTAAAGCTCATGAACCGTTCGCCCAAATGGGTGAAGCTGACGGAAGCAGGGGAGCTGTTCTATAGACGGGCGAAGGAAATGCTGAATCTCTATGAGTCTGTTAAGCTCGATCTGGCCCGGCTGCATGATACCGTGAGCGGAAGCTTACATATCGGGGCAAGCTTTACGATTGGCGAATATGTGTTGCCCCGGCTGTTCTCATCCTTCGCCAAGCAATATCCCGATGTGGACATGGGGATGACGATTGCGAATTCAACGGAGATTGTCTCTGCCTTGCGGGAGAATAAGATTGAAGTGGGGCTGATTGAAGGAAGCATCGAGGCGGCGGATCTGCAGGTTGTTCATTTTATGAAAGACGAACTGATAATCGTCGCTGCTGAGAATCACCCGCTCTCACGAACGGGCGCGGTGGAGGTGGGCGTACTCCAGGATCAGATATGGGTGCTGCGTGAGAGCGGTTCGGGGACGCGTTCGTTCAGCAATCATTTTTTGGCACAGGCTGGTCTAAGAATGAAGCGCTCGTATGAGATCAACAGCAGTCAGGGAGTGAAGGAGGCTGTCGCTAACGGACTGGGGATTTCTATTCTCTCGAAGTGGGTGGTCCGCAGGGAGATCGAGACCGGTAAGCTAATAGAAATTCCTGTGCAAGGCCTGAGCCTTGAAAGAGACTTCTCGATTGTGCGGCTGACCGGTCATGTTCCCAGCAGAGCGAATGAGGTGTTCGTGGAGAGGTTGGTGAAGCTGGACAGTACATTTGCCTGAACCGGAATAGTGACGAGGTCATTTAATGGTCTGGTATATGAGGCCTATGGCACCAGAATCAAATGTTTTATTTTCGATAAGCTTCAGATTAGTTTTCTCCTGGACACCTTGGAATAACGGTAAGCCGCTGCCGATCAGGACGGGGGAGACCGTAATTTTATATTCATCGATTAAGCCAAGCTGCATAAGAGTGTGTGCGAACCGGGGACTGCCGAGAATGACGATATCCTGGCCTGGCTGCTCTTTGAGGCGCTTGATCTCTTCCTCGACGTTCTCTTTGACCAGTCTGGAATTATTCCATTCAACATTCTCCAGGGTTGTGGAAAAGACCACTTTGGCTGTCTTCTCAATCCATTCTGCATGATCCCGTTCGTGCTGTGAAGCGGTTGGGTCCGAAGGTACGGAAGGCCAGTAACTGTGCATCATCTGATAAGTTCCACGACCCCAAATGACCGTGTCCGCAGTACTCAGAATTTCCCTCGCGTGTCTCTCCAGATCAGCATCATAGGCGACCCAGCTAATATCCATTGGGCCGTTCGGCCCTTCAACAAAACCGTCAAGCGAAGCATGCAGAAATAGAACGAGTTTTCTCATTTTTATTGCGCCTCCCATAGCGAATTTGGTTTGGTATGTTTAGTATAACTCATTATGCTTTGGCACTGCGAGGCAGCTTTAACTGAAACGTAAATACGTTATCCACGTGTTGCAGCGTTAAGGTGCCTTGATGCAATTCGGCGATATTCCTGGCGATGGAGAGGCCGAGGCCGGACCCTGACTGGATGCCTTCGCTGCTTCGGGAATAATCCACTTTATAGAAGCGCTCAAACAGTTTATCCATCTGCTCGCCTGTGATCGGTTTTCCTTTATTCTCGACCTCGACCGTAATATAGTCATGATAAATGTTCATCCGGACAGTAATCACACCCGGCTTCAAGGAGTACTTCAGAGCATTCATCAGAAGATTGTCGATGGCGCGGGCGAGCTTGTTACTGTCGATGTAAGCCGGGACAGGGGAATCTCCGAGCCTTCGCTCAATGTGAATATCATTCTCCTTCGCAATGGGCTCAAACTCAAACAGCAGCTGACCCATCAACTGGTTCAAGTCGATCTTATTCAGCTCCAGCCGGGTGTCAGCCGAGGTAAGCCGGGTGTATTCAAATAAATCATCAAGCAGCTTCTTCAGATGCGTTGCCTTGTTATAGGTGTTCTGAATGAAGCGGTCATACTCTGCCTTGTCTTGAAAAGAATCGGTCCGCAGCAGCTCAATATACCCGATGATACTGGTCAGCGGAGTACGGAGGTCATGGGAGATTCCAGAGATCAAATCCATCTTGGATTTCTCCAGATCACGCTCTTTTTGCATCTGCAGCTGCAATTGTTCTGTCATATGATTAATGCTGGAAGCTACCCGCCCAAGCTCATCCTGCCGGTCAACTGCAACCCGGTATTCCAGATTACCCTCCGCAATCACCTGCAGCCCTTGTTCCAGATGAATAATATCTTTTACCATTCGCCGTGTTAAGAAGAGAAAGGTAAGAACGAAATTGATAATAAAGATAGGAGTGATGACGAATGTAAACCATTTATCTATCCAATCCTGGTTACGGATATTGAAATACTCCAGCGAAATTAAGATGATGATATTATTCAAAAAGACAGCCACTACCGTGCTCAAAATAATCCGGTTCAGGATATTCGCCTGAATTTTTTTCTTCCGGGCCCGTGGTTTAGGCTTAGAGGCTCTAGTCAATTTTATAACCTACTCCCCATACGGTTTTGATGTACTGAGGTTCTCGTGTGTTCACCTCCAGCTTATCCCGCAGATTCCGGATATGAACCATCACCGTATTATCCGAATAGCCGTAAGGCTCTTTCCAGACGGTTTCGTATATTTTCTCCGAGCTGAATACTTGTCCGGGATGGCTCGCCAGCAGCACCAGGATGGAGAATTCCAGAGGTGTAAGGGAAATATCCTTATCCCTGAGCTTCACCGAATGTTTGCTGGTATCAATAACAAGTTCCTTAATCAACAGCAGGGAGTTTAGTTCAGCCTTGCCCATCAGACTTTGCCGCCGCAGCTGGGCCTTAACCCGAGCCAGTAACTCTAGCGGATTGAATGGTTTAACCATATAATCGTCAGCCCCGGTAGTCAGACCCGTGATTTTATCGATGTCTTCTTCCTTGGCGGACAGCATGATAATTGGGGCGGCGGATATTTCTCTTATTTTGAAGCAGGCCTTAATTCCATCCATCACAGGCATCATGACATCTAGGATCACAAGCTGGACCGGGGTGGTTTGGATCGTCTTTAGTGCTTCTTCTCCATTGGCTGCTTCAATGACCTGATAACCTTCGTTCCGCAGATAGACATGAATGACATCCCGGATATCCGGTTCATCATCGACAACAAGTATGGTAGTCATTACAATAACTCCTTTTGGACTTTGTTTCCTTGAGCGGATAACTCCAGTGTAAACGATAGCCTGGGATGTTTAAATTGTTTCCTTTTTGCGGCAGACATAAACGAATGCAGGAGGGAGATTGACGGGTACTACTTTTATTTTTTCAATGACAAAGTGTGCGGATAGTGTCTTCTTCATTTGAAGTGAATATTGAAAGGCGATGAATACTCCGCCAGGTTTCAGTGCCTTATGAATCTGATCGACCAGCGTATGTCTTACTTCAGATTCAAAGTTAAAGAAGGGTAAGCCGCTAAAAACATAATCGAGCTGCTGAACGCCCTCCTTCTTCATGGCTTCAACTAATCGTGAGGCATCGGGATAACAGGCGAAGTCCGGATATGCGGTCCGCAGATTATTCCTCATCGTGTCGTTCATCTCGAACAATAACACTTTGGTGGAGTCTTGTGCATGCTGATGAATATAACGGGTGATGGCACCTGTCCCTGAGCCGAGTTCGGCTACGGCTTTTGTCTCCGGCCAAGATGCCTGTTTCACCATTTTGTTCGCAAGAAAACGGGAGCTGGGCATGACACTGCCCACATGCTTGGGATTCTGCAGGAAGCTTCTTAGGAATAGGATAGGTTCATTGGTATTCATGTAGGGTTCCTCCGTATGTGTATTGGTAATATAACCAGTTGCAAATGAAATCATTGAAGCGCTGATAATATAGGAGCGCCGAAATAAGTGCCGGCTGTAAAATAGGTGATGGTCCATAGCAAAGCACTGGAATAGGAGACGAGCACAAATCTCCGGTAACGTATGCCGCTCAGTCCAATGACTATGGGAAGAACGTACCGCACAAGCGGGATAAACAACCCGATGCACATGGCATACTTGCCATACTTCTTCAGAAGCTGTTCAGCCTTAACAAAGTGCTTATGATGCTGAAATCTGCGGCGGAGCTGGGGACCGAATAGCTTGCCTGCAAAATAAGCAACTGTAATGGCCGTTAATAGTCCGCCGAGAATACAGAAGTAGGTGATCCATGAATTGAAAGCACCGGTGCTGCTCAAGATGGCACCGCTGATGATCGTGATCTCATTCGGAATAGGAATGCCAAATGGCCCTAACGAGAAGGCAACGAAAAAAATCAGATATCCATACTGATGAAACAGCTCTAAGAGGGTGTGACTGATCATTGTTTTTGCCTCCTCAGTGGTTGATATAGCAAGCATAAAGAATAAAAATTAGGAATTAATGAGTATAAATCTGAAGAAAATCTAAAGAATCTATAAGTATGTTCATAAAAAATCTCACAAAAAAAGCCTAACCAACTAGTTGGCAAGGCTTAAAGCGGATGGAGGCTGTTGCAGTGATTGGATGAGCGGTCTCTGATTAGCAGCGGGTTTTTAGGATGTATTCATTCAGCCGGTCTTGAATTTGCATGATTTCTGCGCAGGTATCCTGGATCATCATCAGCCGTTCCTCCTGATTCGTAGCAGAGTTGGAGCGGATGCACTTTATTTTTCTTACAACCTCTTCCAGCGGTTCGTGAATCTCTTGTCTGATCGCCGTCTCCATACAGGAGAATTCTCCAGGCCACGGACGAGTTAGAATCGTTAAAGAGATTACAAGTAAAATGGTAAAGATGCCAGTAAGAAACACAAAATAGAAGTGAATGAGCTTGGGGTCAGCCAGATAAGCAAGCGGCAGGGCACACAGAAAGGTTACAAATAACGCAATCAGAAAGCTTGCACAGGCACGAACGACGATATGAGTGCGAATACTCTGGCGGCGGGAGAGCGAGGACAGAAGAGTCATTATCTTCATCATCGCTCCAAGCCGGCCGATCGCGTACGGGATGACAGGGAATGGAGCACTTGACCCGTCACCCTGAAGCACAGCTCTCCAACCACAATTCCCCCGGCAATGTCGGCCGCCACATGCTGCTTCACCAGCACAGTAGAGACGATAATTAGAATGGAGAGGGCAGAGGTCATCACCCATATCGCTCGTCCGAAGATGCGGGTTCCCCGAAGAATCACATAACTGGTTAATACATGGATTGATGGAAAACAGTTATAGGGCTGATCATTACTATAGACGTAAGATACCATCGTATAGAGAAAGCTGGTGTGACCCTGAAGATCCGGACGGTTAATTCCTGTCTGGAACAATGAAAAGAAAATGTAAGAAATCACCAGACCACAGCAAAGTGCAGTCAGCGTTTGGAAATAAGATTTTCTGTCTATAAAAGCGAGTGCGATCAATGCACCTGTAATGAACGGATACCACAGGATATATGGAATGATAAAGGCTGGTATAAAAGGAATCATGGAATCCAGCGTTGTGGCAAGACTATAGACATGAACTCCAGGCCGATTTAGAATGCCGTAAAATATATTCAGGCTTGGAATCGCTGCAAGCCACAGCAAAGATAAATAAGCGGATTTGTTGGAAGGTTTCATAAGCTTCAAGCGCTCAACTCCTAAATGGATAATCGATAATCGATTCAATGCATAATCAATGTATCCATCATAGAGATAAACTCTGAAGAAAATTAAAGGAAAAATCTTAAGAATTTCTTAATTTCGAACTCATTTTGTTGGCGTTCATCTTGGAAGAAGGGAATTAATTCCGTTCGTAACGTAAGGAATAGCCAATTTTATATATTCTTCTGGTGGCGCAGTGTTATTGTGTTGCCAATCAACCGAAGCCCCCAAAATTCCCCAGCTTAATATGACAGCTGCGATTCTTAGAGATTCATCGCTGACAGAGGAATGTTCATTTAACAACAATTGGTAAAAAATCCTTTCCAGTTCTTTTTGTATATTTGCTTCAAGGGTTGCTTTGAAGGTCTCGAAGCTGTATCGACACTGTTTTGATAAAGCGACCTGAAAATTTGTGACGGACAGGAAAACATTAATGATTGTTGTTTGATTCAGTTCTTTGTACTCATTGATTTCATTAAAGACATTGTTCGTGAATTCCTCTTTCATTGCTTTTTCCATTAAATCATGTTTATCGGTGAAGTGATAATAGAAGGTGGCACGATTCACTGTTGCTTCTGCCGTAATATCATGGATGGTGATATCCTTAAATTCTTTTTTGGTTGAAAGATGAATAAATGCATCCATGATTAATCTGCGTGTACGAATAATACGTGGATCTATTTTTGCTTCAGCCATAGGAAATCCCCGTTTCTATTTATAATTTTCTATACATATTCACTTATTTGTCGGATATCCGACAAAAGTTTAAAACCGTTGGTTGAACAATCTTTGGATAATAATATAATCCAAATATACAACATCCGTTGTAAAAACAATAGGTGATAGAAAAGTGAGGTATTGCAGTTAGATATACGATACTTTTCTGAAAACATACAAGGAGCGCAATATGAAAAAGATACTCATCCTGGGCGCAAGCGGGCGTACCGGACGCCTTATACTGGACTACGCTTTGCGCAAAGGCTATAAAGTGAACGCACTGGTTCGCAACCCGGACAAAATACAACCACGAGAAGGTCTGACCTTATTCAAAGGAACGCCGGAAAATCCCGAAGATATTGACCATGCTATGGAGGGTACGCAAGGAGTGCTCGTGGCGCTGAACAATGTGCGTACCTCCGATTTTCCGTGGGCAAAGCAGGTTAGCCCACCGCGATTTATGGCAAACGCAGTAAAAGGCACGGTGATCGCTATGGAAAAAAGAGGACTTCGGCGTATTGTAATCATCTCGGCGCTCGGGGTAGGGGATTCCTTTTCCACAGCTCCGATTCTCCTTCGTTGGTTGGAAAAATATACCAATGTGGGCAAGACATATGATGATCATAATTGGGTGGATCAAGAAATCCGCGATACGGATACCGATTGGACGCTTGTTCGTGCTGTGGGATTAAGTAATAGCGACAAATCGAAAACATTGCAGGTAACAGAGGTCGGAGGCCCTAAGCCTGCTCTGATGATTAGCCGTATGAATGTGGCGAAATTCGCCGTAGACGCATTGGAAAACGGCGCATATATCCACAAGGCACCGATTATTTACGAAAAATAGATTCTGGCAAGGAAATCCTGACTAAAACCTAGTTTGATAAGAGATGACACAATAGTCCTGCAATCAAGATGTCGATTGCAGGACATGTAACATATAAGCTAATTTGAACATTCCTGAAATGATTTGAACATACTTATTCACAAAACCCGTATTTTGTACATATGTATGTATGGAGATTAAATGCCTTTTACATAAAGACTTCTTGTCGTCTTTATCTTGTCGGTGGACAAGAACATAGTCCCTTGTAGGACAAAAACATGGTCCCATTGCCGACTAGGCCTCTCTTGACCATAAAAAAACAACTCATTAAGGAGTTGTTTTTTTATGGTCATTATAGTCGTTACCTGAATTCACCTAATACATAAAGAACGGATTACAAGCTCCAATTCCCAATATATAAGACCGTACTTTTGTTATAAAGTCCTATAAAATGAAAATCGCTTTCTACCTACTACGCTCCTCAAAACACCTCATCTATCGTAACTTCAGTTCCTGCAGCTACTAGTTCAATACTGGCTTGTGCAGCAACCATCTCCTCTAACTGAGCAATGCTCGTCCATTCAAGAGCACCTTCAGGCGGAACTTTACTATGATCCAGAAGAGCATCCAGCAGTTGTTCCACCTTTTCGAATTGTTGCTCATTGTGTTGCAAATGAATAATTGCATTGTAGGGTTTCTCACTACCTACTTCCTGCGCAAAATACGCTTTCTCAAAATTCCCCAGTGAGGCTAGTAACCGAACATTTGAAGTATGCGGACGATCCTGTATCGCTTATCGCTGCATATATTTTTTCGTTATGTGCCCATGCCGGATTTTTTATTGTTTTTCCTTTTCTAAGGGTTGTTGGTGTATCACTATCATGCAGGACAGAATAACGAGAACCGAAATGATTTAGTATTTTGACTAATGAAATAATGGTAGCTTTTCCTCTTGCTCTAATAATATGCACATCCTTATATATTCCCGGCTTTGTTGCCATGATGTGCTTAAACGCCGTATATTCCGTGTCCCCTTCTACGATAATGCAGCGTCCCCCAAAGAAGAATTCGGCAACATAAGGGTCAAAAATGTTCATAAGCTTTAAAAGGGAGCGGTCTTCATCATCTAATTTGACTCTCTCTGGACGAAATACTGTTGTTCCGGAAATTTGTCCATTAATCTGTTCTACTCGAATAATGGTTGTGTTATCGCGAGAGACGTCAATAAAAGCAGGAGAGTGTGTTGTTACAATCACTTGCCAGTTTCCCGTATTCGGTAAATCGTATAATACTCGGCAAGCCTCTCTTACGGCATTTGGATGAAGACATAGCTCCGGCTCGTCCAATAGAAGGACATGAGGCCGATTCTCCTCACCTTCTATTGTTTCTTTTTTCGCCCCTTTCTTTCCTCCTTTATTCACATTCGTCTCTGCAATCATTCGTAAGGCACTCCACAATAAAGTACGTCTTGCACCACTTCCTTGACGATCCAGTGTGGTTAAATGACCATTTTCACCATGTCCCATTTTTAGCTGTGCGTTATTTACTTTTTGAAATAGATTAAGGTCACTCTCCGCTTCCTCTTCTGCCCGAGGATCAAATTTAACAACGTATCCAGGGAAAACTTCACTGAGTAGCTGCGAGACCTGTAGTTCAATTTTTTCGATATGCCCGATCGATTCATTTATTACTTGCTGTCTTAATGTTGCGATCGTACGAAGCAAATGTTTGTATTGAGATTCCCCAGCTTCTTCTTGAACATCTTTTACTCTCTCTTTTATGACATTGCTCAGCAGTTTGACGATGACATCCGCTTGTACTTTAGGATCTGAAAAAGCATCAACTCGATGTGGCTTAGGTCGATTATAGTTGGCGACATTGGGTGCACCCCATGGAACCGCATCTTCAGCCCAAATGTTTTTTTCAACATCGAAGCCTTGACGCTTGGGTGCACCTGGAGCGGCCCACGTCCATCTCTCCTTGACTACCTTCTCTTGGGTAAGTGAATCCGTATGTATCCATCTCGCTCCAGGAGCATGATCCTGAACAACTGTATGAAGCTCGATCATGGGGAGAGACTCGTGATTTATAACACCACCTGGAAAGTCATCCTGCAGCAGAATTGCTTCATTGGAGCCCTCGGACATTGCTACCTCATAGGCCCGAAGAATCGAGCTTTTGCCAACATTGTTTGGCCCTACTAAAACGACAATCTTATCCAGTTCAATTGTGACTGGATAATTGCCTATTCCGCGAAAATTCCGAATGATCAATTGCTTCAGTCGAGGACGCCATTGATTGAATGATTCTATCGTACGCTGCTGCTCGCTCATTTCTATTCCTCCCACACATTAGTTCTTCACCTCAACAGTAAACTACCTAATTATGGATTTCAATCTTTTTGTAGATCGCTCTTCCATTCCCTTCAATGATCATTACAGCCACGAATGGCGGCATGTAAAAAAGGGACTATTTCCCTCTGAGGAATCGATCCCTTCATTAACACGATGCTTATTAAATCCTAGTTAAGGATAAAACTCTCTCAGCATATCGCGCATTTCCTGCTTGATATTGTTATTCGGACACTTCTTTGGCCAACGCTTCGGCCTCACCCACCATAGAAGCTAGAGGAGCCTGCGTTCACGATACGAACAAGGTGGTTTTTACTGAGCGCCCGGCCGGTCAACTCCCACCACCTTTCCTAGTCACCCCACGCCGACTGCGCCAGGAATTCATACTATATTTACTTTTGATACTTACTTTATAGTTGATTATCAAATCGACAATACTACCAAGTTCTTGTCCAAAGAAAAGGACAAGAACTTGGTCCCATAAAGCAGAAAACCCGCGCTGGGCGAGGGCTCTTTTGGGACTATGTTCTTGTCTACCGACAGTAATAGGATTTCATTTTTGATATAGCTCTCTTTTTTCTTAAGCAATGATTCGAGTAATGATGTTTAACGATTTTTGTGTCGATTGTATTCTCATAATAATCATAAGGTTTATTCTTTTAGCGGATAGAGACTGGACTATCATTGATGTTCCAAGGGACGTTTCAGCCGGCGGTGATCCAGCCGCAGCAAGAGTCTCGGCGAGGGCCGCGACCCGCCACATAATTCTGATTTGTGACCATATGGTCTCTTCCGCTGCTTATCACGCAAATAATATTGAGTAAAATTTTAAGCACTTTATAGATTATTAAGCAAATTAGCCGATATCCCTATCATTAAAGGTTTCTTCGAAATATTTAGATATTTTTTTTGCCTTATAATTCAATTGGATTTGTTCAAAAGTGCCATTTAAATCTTTGAGTTGTGCAGGAATTTCAACTACACTGTTTACTTTATAAATTGCAATTAGTTTATCATATACATAAAGAAATGGGTCAAGGAGATTTTTTTCTGCATATAAGTGGGCCAATTCAATGTACAACACTGTTGCGTCAAAGTCATCTTCTATCATTGGTTCTAGCTCAAATTTCAACTTTTCTGCAGCTCCATAAAAGTCATAACCATTATTAATACATTCAGTAAAATTCCTTTTAACCAAGTAAGTGAAGTCCTGATATTTTTCTAAAGCTTCAGACACTGCACCCATCTCCTTTATCGCAAGGGTTATTCAAATCACGGTTATTGTAGTAAACTTTAACAGTATATCCAAGTGCCTTTTCAAAATTCTCAATGACACATCGACAACTCGGGCAAGGATAAAGTTTAGTCCATAAAAAAATCTCATTATTTTGAACAGTATACGATGTATTGGCATGATATATTTCTTCTAAAATCTTGGACTCAGAATCGTCCCACCTTTGCCATGCTGTTGATAACTGATCGCATCTACTATTATAAATCGAAGTCTGGAATTGATTAGTGCGATTAACAAGGCTTGGTCGAAAGCAAGCAGTATAAGTAGGACCATGGATATTTTGAATTAAATGAAAATACTGTTTATCATTAAATGAGCTATGTGCAATGAATCTTCTAATTGCATTTAGTTTCACATCATGAAAGTATGCTAAAGCAATATTACCACCTTTTTTGATTTGCCTGTAATTCGCACGGTTAGGAGAAGTTGAGGTGGAGATAAGTCCCTCTAAATTAGTATTAGTATCGTTAATCATATTTTGAAGATAAATGCTACTTTCAGCATCACTGAACTTTTGCAAAATCATTAACTTCTACTCCTCTTATAAATACTGTAAACACTAAAGGGTTGTCAATATTGCCGTTGTTGATATTATTGTTGATCAACTGTAGTTCGTTTGTTGCTGCGGAGGAAGGATATGGCCATCCTCCGCCCCTCCGGATCGGAGGACGGGCTAGGCTCACTTCTCTTGATGCTTCTCCGTTCGATCCGGCAACAGATCTGCTTGCAACTCAGAACCGCGGCTGCCGAATGGGGCCATGTAATCTCCTCTTCCGGTATCAGCTGCTGGATGCTGGAAATGGTGAGAAGAAGTGGGACCGCCAACTGACTCCCACCGCCCTTCCGGGTTTTCCTGCGCCAATAGCACCCCGCAGCTGATCTGGGTGAACTCGACGGCGCTGTGGCGAAAGTGCTACCATCCTCTACTGGTGACGGCAGATAGCCTCCGATGGCACCGCCAGAGCCCTTCGAAGCAGGTGCGGAACGATCGTTCCCGGCCCCAAACAGCGCCCCCGTCCATGATCCCAGAATGCCGGTCCGCGCCGACCGCCCGTGTCTTGGGTCCGCTCTCGGTTACCATCTCGGTCGCAACCTGCACAGCGAACAGGCTTCCGTAGGACATCGTGTTGATATCGAACCCGTACATTTCGCCCAACTCCAGACCGGTCCCATGGTCACTGCCGTGGCGTGTTGCGGCTGCTCGGGTGTAAAGGTTGTCACGAGGACTGCGCACTCCCGATCTCGCGCTAGACCAGCGCGCGCAGCTCGTCCTACCAAAACTCCGCCGTGAACGCCTTTACCCGCGCTTGCAGTTCTTTCAGGTTATCCGGTCCGTAGGCCACCGACGCGAACGTCCTATTGCCTTGGATCAGGCCCTCGATGTCCGGATCAGTCTCTGTCAAGAACGATAGCAGTCGCGCAAACCTCACGTGTCGGGAAAGCACCATCTCGCTCCGCTGTTGCCCAAGGATCAAAATATAAATTAAAGAATTAGTAACTCATCAGTCAATTCAAAATTACCTCCTATAGTTAAAAACTTTCCCTTTTCTTCTAATATAGTAAATTGACGCACTCCAGGAGCTAATAATTTTGTTTCCATTTCATGTACTCCTGGCTCGATTTCAACAAGTTTATTGTAAAAAGCACCTCGTTGATATATATAATAATTCTCCACTGGAGCAAGCAGTGTAGAATTATTTCTGTCTATTAATTGTATAGGTATTGAATCTGTTGAATATACACCCACTGGTGTTGATATATATAATAATTGTTTGAACAATGGTTGGTAAGGGTTTTGGACGAAATGGAAGGTATGAGTTAAGTATCTAGTCGAGTCCTCTAGATTAGAGGTTACAGCGCATTGATAAAAAATAACTATCTGCGCTAGAGCTCCAGGATTATCTTCGAAATATTGCTTAGTCCATTTCTCGCATTGAGTCATGGAAATAGTCAGCGGTAAATGTATTAGAATTAGATTTGAAGTTAAATTTGTAGAGTGTTTTGTAAAATTAGCATGAGCATTGTCTAATTTTTCGTATAAATTCAAAAATTCATTATGATGATAAGGTGCAGAAACAATAAGACTATACGATGTTACCCTCTGATGAAGCTCAAGCTGCTTAATGGAGCTCTGGTGTATATTTATAAACCAAGAATTATTTATTCTAAATCTCATAGGGATAGGAATTTTGTTATGGGTTCTATTTGCGTTCTTGAATTTTTTAATAAATGAAGGAATTTTCAAAAGTAAATTCTCCCAATCTTCTGACATAAGTGAACTACTTCCATCGAATACGACAAAAAACTCAGCATAATATAGACCAACTTTTTTCATTGAATCTTGAATTGTTTTTTCTAACTTTGAACCATATTCTTCAAATTTTCGATCATGAATTGATCGTCCGTAGTTTTTTATAGATAATTTAGTCTCTGGAAAGTTGGAAGAAGAAGGTTTAAGCGATGCATCAAAGCCAGCTTGGGAGTTTGGTGCGGGTATAATAGTATATGAAGAGTGCACTAGATAGCTTAGTGCTATTATTTCAAAAAAAGCCCCCCTT
This sequence comes from Paenibacillus sp. FSL H7-0756, assembly GCF_038006765.1. Classification (NCBI taxonomy): domain Bacteria; kingdom Bacillati; phylum Bacillota; class Bacilli; order Caryophanales; family Paenibacillaceae; genus Paenibacillus; species Paenibacillus sp. FSL H7-0756. Next base: position 561,513 of record NZ_JBBOVT010000002.1, read on the forward strand.
TGTCTATTTTCATTATTGCCCTTAATTTGTTTAATCTGCCCTTTTAACCACTGAGCATTAATATTATCCATAATTATTAATGCTCGCCCAAAAGTATACAACTCTAAAGTAGATATAAAATCCGTTCTATTCCACAATATCCCAATAATATGATTTTCTAACGAATTTTTAAGCCACTTCGAGGTAAATACTACCTTTATTTTTTCTAATGCCTGATCAATTAATTGTTGGGAAATATCTGATGGATACTGTCGTTCCATTTCTAGCCCTCTCCTTCGAATCTGGACTTTTGTGCTTAGGATACGTTAATCCTTATTAAATAATGGACAGCTTAAGGAGACGGATGTTGCACCCATTTACAGTAAGGGCACTATTTCTGTGCTTATGTTTCTAATGTCTCTAACCCTTCTCTATCTTCACGAGACAAGCATTTTTCAAATAATGCCTATATTTCGATTATTAGAAAAAGTTGAAATCAGGAGGTTTTGTTCAAAACCGGTTCTGCTTTTAGTATTGATGGATTATTTAGTAGTTGTCAATGGCAATAGTGTTGTGACTCTTCGATGATACTTTTATAATCATGACGACTTTGAAGGTCCACTAATTGTTTTCCGATAAAAATGAAGTGTTTGTAGTTAGTACATTTATACACTGTCCCAAGTAACTAAAGTATTTGAAAGAAGTAAGCGAAGTAACTTGCAAGCCGTCTTAACCGGAACTGCTGGTTCCCGTAGCTTCTTGAGAACCAGGAGCATGAGCTGAACATAGCCTAGTAGCGCGGCCTGGGCGATCCGGCGGCAGCTCGGCGGCGCTGCAGTGGAGTGGCAGTGCGAACCATTTCCGGGTCAGCCTGAGCGATTGCTCACGTAGCTGACCATCCCGCTATCGCCGTGAAAGCATCAGATCTCAGTGTTGTTGCAGAAGGTCATCATACCATTGTAAGCTATTACAAGCGCGGCATTTCAACTGCCAGCTACCCTCATGCAAACCAGTGGCGAACGCCTCGCTGCAGGCTACTGGCGTGAAGTCTTTCAAAAGTCTTTCAAGATTGTCATGGGCCATGAAGGATCCGAAACTTACGATTGTTAGACCCTTCCCGCGAAAAAAACTTCCTGGTCACTATGGCTTCTGCTGACTTCTCACAGCCGCTTCACTTCGTCGTTAGATTTGGAAGTTATTCAGGAGGCGTATTCAAGACGTAATAAGACCTTTCCGCGAAAAGCCTGGAACTTTTACGGAAAGGTCTTATTCGTTCCCCGAATGACGGGGCATTATTTGTTCTGCTGCTCACTTCACTGGATTCATCTTCTTACACCGGGATTCCGGCAGCGGTAAATACGCGGTCGAACCCTGCCTTGGAGCGGACAATCAGCTGCTCAGGCTTATCTTCCGGCTGTTCTGCCGTCAGAACCTCCTGGGATACGATTCCGTCATAACCAATATGCTGCAGTCCTCTTAAAAAACCTTCCAGATTGATGACACCTTCCCCGGTGTACAGACGCCCGTTATCCCGCACAGCCTCCAGAGGTATATCCGGCGCGTCATTAATGTGCACATGAACGACTTGCTGCGCCTGCAGCCGCTCAATGTCATCTGGAGACTGGCCATTCGTGTGCCAATGAAACGCATCCAGCAGCAGACCGACATTCGGTTCCCCGATCGCGTCTATCCAGTCCAGCGTCTCTTCCATCGTCCAGATGAAGGGGTATTTCCAGGCCGTCCGCAGATGATGCGGTCCAACAAATTCCAGTCCCAGCCTGATACCATAGGCACCTAGTATTAGCGCGCAGATCCGCAGGCGCCGGGTGGCGACTGCTAAAAAGTGGGCAGGTTTGGCGTCGGTTGATGGCAGGATGTAAGTACAGCAGCGTGTGCAGCCGAGCGAACGCGCCGCCGCTTCAGTCAAGCCAGTCAGCCCTGCCCGAAACTGGTCCTCATCAGCTCTCCAGTCCACGGGCAAACCTATCGCACCAATCACGACGCCGTGCTGCTCAAGCTTGGCACGGGCTCCGTCTACTCCCAGACGTTGTATCAATCCTCTGGCATCCAGATCAACCGCTTGAAAACCGCCGTTGCCGGCCAGTTCGATGAACCGCTCGTCACTTTCCACTGCCCCCAGACCGCTTAAGGTCAAACCTCTCAGCATTTCATAATCCCCCTCAATGAACAGAAGTTTCAGTCATTATCCATTAGTCTGACTTCATTATCACTTGTTCCTTGAACCGGCGCAAGTCCAAGCTTCGGGTTTGCCAAGTCGAGCTTATACATGACCTGGTTGTAGTTATAACGCGGCGTCGGGACATGGCTCGTGAATGTATTCGTATAGGTTCCTTCGAAGTAGATGACACGGCCGCCGTCTTTGTTGAAGTATTTATGCTGGGCAACGTTATAAAATGTTTTGCCTTGTATCTGCTGCCCGATCATAACGAGTAAGTTAAAAAAAGCCGCCAATTGGCGGTCTTTTTTATAGATAAGAATTTATATGTTTTGGGGTCACTTTGTGGGGTTATTTTTCTAAGAGTTACTAACCTCAGTTGCCATTTTCATCGTCTGGACCATGTTATATTCTTTCTTCACAATCTCTTCGAGTTTTACGATAGCTTGATCACGAACACGATTCGATGCGATCATTTTAATAACTGTCGTTCTATAAATTTCCCATAAATGGCTTAGTTCCATGCTTTGTTCAGCTAACTTCTTATAGAGATTGGTACGGGACGATTGATCTTCCAGTAACTTGAAAAGCCTGTTATTCTTCTTATGATTCTGTGCAAAAGAACTGCTTCTTAAGGCAAATATGCTTGTTTCGTTCAAATTGCCTACAACTTCTTCGAATTCCTCTACATAATCGGTCAACGCTTGTAGTCCCAACTGATATTGAAGACCATATTGCTCAAGAAAAACGACTTTATCATCCAATAGATTGCTTCTGAGTTCTGAGATAAACGAGTCCGGTACTGAAAATTCATGGTTAAAATTCCTTATCGATCCTTCATGCACAGAAACCATGATGAATCTAACCTTTTTGCCGCTTGTGATTAGATATTGGGTAGATTCCATAATGACTTCAAGCGGAGTTTGATAATCGTGCATTCGCCCTGGAGATAAGCAATCTTCAATTACTGTGTATGCATCCCTACTCGCACATTTTCCATGAATAAAGGTCGGATGGATAAAATGTATTTTTCCGGCTTCTCTTCCACTGGAATAAAAAAAGCGGTCCACATCGAAAAAGACATATTTCTTCTTGTCTAAAGCGCCTTGAATCATCTCATCCAGCAAAGGGAGATCAGATTGCTCAAGAAGCTGATCCTCAAAGCGAAGATAATGATAAAGCTGTTCCGTGTCATATTGAACCTTCGGCAGCATTAATCCTTGTTGCAGCAAGCTTTCAAAATTATCTTCGGGGAATGTCTGGTTGATGAGTTTTTTCCAGTACTGCGTTTTAAAAGTCAGCGGCAGCTTCTCGAACGATGAATGATGACTAATGAGAATCGACATCAAGTTATTATTGACACAATCAAGCCATATGTCATTATAAGGTAAAATTCGATGGGTAGGCGTCACATGGTCAACTCCCTATGATGAACTCACTTATTAGGTGGATAGCCAGCTCACATCATTTAACGTACCGTCAGGGCGAAGCATAACTTCCTTCGGAAGAGCATGAGACAGAAAATGAACATTGCCGCAGGTTAAGCCATATGCCCCCATATGGGGAAACGCGATCCAATCCCCCGGCTCTAGAGGGGGGAGCATGACGCTGCCTTGCAGCACATCTGCGGGAGTGCACAATTTACCGCAAACATTGTAGGAGATTCGGCCTTCTCCTTCACCGGATTCGTATAGCTTGCGCTCCCCCGCCTTCCAAAGCTGAAGCGGCAGAGGCTGCTTGAAGCTTCGTCCCATCAGGCTGGAAAAAGCCCGATGGTGGGTTCCCCCATCGACAATGGCGAAGGCTTTGCCTTTGGAGAGCTTGGTGTACAGCACTCTGACCGCATAAATCCCCATCGTTGCGGCAATTCGCCGCCCTGATTCTACGAATACCATTTCCAATTCCAGATCCCGGTTGCGCTCTAACTCCCCGGCAAGATACGCCCCGAAAGCTTCGACAGGAAACGGCTCATCGCCTTCAAACATGGGAACGCCGAAACCGCCGCCGAGCCCTACGCATCGAAGCTGCAGGCCGAATTGGTCTCGCACCTGCCGGGTGAGACCGAACATCATCGGAACGCTCTCCCTATAAAAGTCGAGGTGGAAATTTTGCGTGCCCTGGTACGTATGCAATCCGATCAGCTCTAGCCCTTCAAGGGTAATGGCGGTTTGCACCGCTTCATTAATTTCACTGTCATCGATGCCAAACTGGGAGGCATGTCCGACCGATGACATCCGCGAGCCTTTGGCTCCAGTAGACAAATTGACCCTTAACATAACGGGAGCGGCAATACCAAGCGCAACCGCTTCATCGTGAATGACGAATAGCTCCGGGATGGACTCGGAATTAATCGCGTAAATCCCATGGCGAAGCACATGATGAATCTCGTCCGCGCTTTTGCCCGGTCCAGTGAACACGATGCTGTGCGGATTTACCCCGTTAGAGCGGGCAATCTCATATTCCCCTACCGATGCGACTTCGATCGGCGAACCCCAGCCGTTTATGAGACGGCATACCTCCGGATTGGGATTGACTTTCATGGAATAATATAGCGTCACATCCTTGGGTAAAGCGTCCCGCAGCGAAAAATAATCGGAGGCCAGCTTTCCCTCGTCATATACATAAACGGGTGATCCAAATGGCTCGACTGCTTCCAGCCAAAAGGGTTGGCCCACTTCCTGCTGAGTAGACAGTCGTTGTGAAGCCATAGTCATATGACATCTCCCCTCCATTCCATGATTGCTTCCTCCAGCCCTTGACGGGCAAGCTTCTCCGCTTCATCGTCCACACCCCAGCTCAGAGCCGAGACCCTGCAAGGCCGGATGCGGTCTGCCGATTCCCCATCCTGGTGGAAACCATACACGAATGCCCCGCCTTGTCCGGCAGAGATTCTTATCGATGTCACCTTTTCGGCAAATTCTGCAAATCTGGCCCCAGGGTGGAGCTTGAAATCATAGGATTGAGTCTCCATTCTAGGAAACCCGCGTTCGAGCAAATGCTTGCGAATCTTCAGCAAATACGTGACCATGGTAAGACGGGCGTTGATCTCAATAACCGGTATTAAAGTTCCGTCTTCATCCAGTATGGAGTCTACCCCGAGAAAGCCCTCGTAGCCCCGGGAATGTAAAGATGTACCCAGCTGCTGCAGCTGTTCGGTATAAGCCGCGATCAAGGATTCAGGCAGGTCCGGGTGCAGACGGCTCCCCCTGTACACTCCTGCATCCGTAATCCTCTGCTCGGTCATAGCCAGGATCTCGCAATCTGTTCCCCCCAGCCAGAGTTGTGCCGTCAGATGGCGCTCGACCTGATGCCAGCGTTCCACCGTCACAACCGGTTGCCCGCCTCCCCGCGAGATCTGCCTCTCTAAATATCCGAGCAGCATCTCCAAATCCGGGCCTCTATGGATATGGAACAGCGCTTTACCGGAAGAACCGTAAGCGGTTTTTACAACCAGCCGGGCTCCAGGATGCCGTCCCTCCAACTCGGCGCAAGTACGGCGGATCGCGTCAAGCCCCTCGCATATCCTACCGTCGCTGACTGGAAAGCCGATTTCTTCGCATAATTTACGCGTTGCGATCTTGCTGTTCAGTTCCACGGACAATCGGGCTGGCGGGCCGATCCACCTCCCTCCGTTTTCCTTGAGAAACTGCTCCTCCTGCTCGTCCATCAAGTAAGGAACAGCAATCCGGTTGCGAAACTCACCCGTATATTCAGAACGTGTGCCAGTCGCGATTGAGGGTATAGCTATCTTCTCTTCTTCCAAATAAGATAGGAATTCAGGATCCGGAGCCTCTTTCAGGAGAACAAGATCCTCCCGGTCAGCCAAATAAATTTGGTAGAGATCCATTTGCGAGACGAGCCGGTCTCCGGACGCATTGTTAATTTGGGGTAAGCGAATCTCTTGAGCGGCTTTTCCTTGTTCCCAATTAATATTGGAGTACCAGAGCTTCGGTGCCCGCGTTCCGGTCAGATGCTCCACATAAGGTGCGTTATTCAATATCCCGTCACCTCCACTTTCTCCGGCTTGTGATCGGACTCCAGCCCTTTAAGCCAGCCCAGCTCCGACTTTAAGATTTGAAAGGGTATGGCTCCGAACCATTCCAGAGATACCGGGGCTCGGGTAGGGTCCAAGATAAGGCGCTTCATTATGGCTTGGCAGTCCATTTCTCCATCGGCCAAGGGTACGATACCTCTGCGGCTGCCGCTCGGAGAATATATATTGTCAGGAGAGAATACTTCAAGCCATTGCCGGGATTCCACATTCTTCAGATGGATATTGACAATCCATGGCTTTAAGCGTTCGTAGGCGGCAAGGGGATCAGCGCCCGATTCCCAAATGTGCAGAAAGTCCAAATTCAGCTTCAAGGCAGGGTGGCCGGTTTGCCTGAGCAGTTGAAGTGTGGAATCTAAGCCGTCGGCAGCGGTTCCCGGATGAGTCTCAACCACTGTATAGACCCCTTCCCTCTCTGCTGCGGCGCACAGGATATTTAGACGTCCGCTGCATAGCTCCCAGTCCTTCTCATTAAGAGATTGGCTGCTCAGGTTTCCGGCGAAAATCCTTAGCTTATCTGTGTGGAACGCTTTGGCGGCCTGTACGGTTTCCTGCCATTCCTGAAGCAGAACGTCCATTGGGATATTCGCCATGAGAGGGATATAATCACTCAGCATGTTGATTTCAAGCCCGTAGCTGAACATTTCGTCCAGCATACCTCCCAGCTCCTGTCCCCGTTGGCGAAGCAAAGCCTTGGCATGGACGCCCCACAGTTCTATACCGTTGAAGCCCGTTTCATGAGCATAACGGAGCAACTCCCGGATGGATACCAGCTCGTGCCGAAAAGAAATCGTGCATAGATTATACCGCAGTCAGATCACCGCCTATTCCATTCATCCAGGCCAGGAATTGAAGCTCCGCATCCCGAATTTCCCGCAGCCTGGCAAGAGCCGAGCACAGCAGCGCTTCGTCCCCGATGTGCTTGCGGTATTTCACAAGCAGGAAATTCAGTGCCGTCCATAACTTCACGATCCCGCTGATCCGGTTCGTCCCTTCCAGCGCCTGCCCCTTGTCCATCACGCCCAGCCGGGCAAAGCTATTCCATATGGAAGACCGGAGCTTGGTTATGGAAGCAATGGCGACCGAGTTCTGGCTCAGCCAGTTCGAGGTTTGTTCCGGGCTTAAAGCTAGAGATTCCTGCAAATCACGGGCAAAGCTGTCCAATGCGGCGGTACCCGAACTGTATTGAGAACGGACATACATGTCGTAGTTTCGCTTGGCTGCATAGGCGAAGATATCACGCTTGCCGGGAGGCTCGAACCCCTTCCCTGCTTGATCCGGCTGAAGCTCGTAGAAAATGATGTCCTCCTCTTCCGGCTCCGCCGATGCCCGCATAAGCTCTTCTCCGGTCAGGAATCCGTTGAAACCGACAATGGGATCGAATACTCTGAAGGCGTTACGCGCTTCATCGAAGCTATCTGCGAGGATATAATGCTCGAATCCGCTCTCCGCCATGCTCAGCATATTGGGAGGGAAAAAATCCAGATCGGCTGGGCGGCATTTCACTACCGCACGGTTCCCTGACTGAACAGACTGCTTTAGCGCCTCAGGTCCAGTTCCCTTGTAAACCAGATGGATGCCGTACAGGAAGGGCAAGCTTTTGTTCAATCGCACATGCTGGCTCGCCGTAATAATGCGCGAAACATAATTGACATTCCAGTAATCCAGCAGAAACAGATCAGGGTTGGCCCCGGACCGGTATAAGTGGGTCATGATGCAGGAAGCTGCACATTCCATCGCCGCCAGCTTCATCATTTCCGGCTTGGCATCCGGCGTATCCGTATGAGACGTCATCTCTTCATTCTCCTTCTTCATTTGAGGAAATTCGGCAAACAAAGGACGGTATTTTGCCGCTGACAGGATCGGCTTCGAGCCTTGAGACGGTTTCTATAGACAATTTCACCGGCTTGCCCGCCGCTTGGTGAAGAAAAGCGGATAGCTTGGTCTGCACGTCCTCGAACTCGCTTGGCGAGGCTTCAGTCGCCAGCCGGACAGAAAAAGAGGTGTATGTGTTCTGCACGATCTGAAATTGGCGGACTCCTCTGGCTGCAGCAAGCTCCCAAAAAAACTTGTCCAAATACCGGAAGACGGCGGAATGCACCTGCGCTCCAGGCAGCCGAATCTGGGATGTTCGAACGGGAAGCAGTTGAAGAAGGAGACGGCCGGTTTCAGGGTCCCTGCGAATACTTCCGATATCCCCTGTCCGGTAACGGACATAAGGCAGACTCCTCATGATCAGCGAGGTGACCAGCACTTCGCCGAATTCCCCCTCCTCTACATGGAGTCCGGAGGCCGGATCGATAATTTCCACATATACGGCGGACTCATCGATTTCCAGTTGGCCGCTCTGGCCTGCGAACGCGATACACCAGAGCTCTTCCAAACCGTAATAGTCTACGCATGGAACGCGGAATACCTCCTCGATCACTTCTTTCTGGGAGCCATGCAGCGTTTCGCCCCAGTTCTGGGTAAACAGGAGGGAAGACGGCAGCGAATATCCCTCGTCACGCATATATTCGGCCAACGCGCAGAGAGCGGAAGCTCTCCCCTGGATAAAATGAGGATCTTCCCTGATCATCCGTTCTGCATAATGTCTAAGGGACCTGGGCTCCGCCAGCAGACGGTTGCTCAGCAGCAGCATCCGGTGCCTGGGCGGCAGCCCCCACTTTTTACGATGCTTATACAGGGTCAGCGAGAGTTTCCATATCTCCTCCGGGGTTTTCACGCAGCGGAACGGCACTCCGGTAGTTCCCGAGGTGAACGATTCGATCACCCGCCCCGCATCGGGATGTTCGAAAAGGACGCGGTTGCCTGCGATCAAGTGTTTGTCTGTAATTGGCAGCTGATGGAAATCAACTTCCGTATAAGGGTTATAAAACGGGTACGTCTGGCGCAATTCGCCGGTCAGCTCTTGCAAATGGCCCGGGGTGAACACTTTCATGAAGCCACCTTGCGTTCTACAAAATGCAATACGGCCTGGACGCTTCGAAACGATTCCGGGCGAATATCGTCCACCTCCAGCTCAAAGCCGAATGTATCCTCCAGAGCCGCCAGCAGCTCCAGGATTTGAATGGAGTCGATTCCCAGATCATCTACCAAAGCATCGTCCAGCTCGACCTCGCTTGTTAGCCTCTTGGCCACAGCGGCTATCGTTTCTCTCACCTTAAAGAATAGATCTTCATGCTCTATGGACATGTTCTTCCTCCTTCACCATAGATTTCAGAGCTTTGCGATCCAGCTTTCCGCTGGCTGTTCTGGGCAGAGCTGTAACGAAGCGGAATTCCCTGGGACGCAAGGCCGGGGATAACCGCTTTACGCACCAGGCATGCAGCTCCGGGCTCTTGACAGGCTCTGTGGAAGCTTCGGATACTATCACGGCAATCAGACGATGTCCCCATTGAAGATCTTCTACGGCCGACACAGCAGCGTCCGCCACCCCAGGCAAGCTTAATAGGACGCTTTCGACCGCTTCCGGGTACACCGTGTGTCCCCCGACAAGGAGAGCGTTATCGGTTCGCCCGGTCAAGTGCAAATATCCATCCTCGTCCAGATACCCGGTATCCCGGGTATGCAGGCCGAGGGGGCCTAGGATCTCACGTGTGCGATCCGGATCGTCATAATAGCCGATCATCACATTCGGCCCCCGAACGACCACCTCACCACTCTCCCCTGTGGCCGCCTCCCTTCCGTCCTGAACGATGGCCAGCTCGACGCCGTTAATGGGTATCCCGGCGGATTGCGGTTTCGTCCTCAACTGAGCGTAGGGCAAATACGAGACGCGTGGAGAGGCTTCGGTCAGTCCATAGGAGGGCGTCAGCCGCACGTGAGGCAGACGGTCAGCCAAACGAAGCAGCATGACGGCAGGCATCGGGCCGCCGACAATGAGCATCTGCCGGAGCGTGAGCAGATCCTCCGCCGCCCATTTGGCGGAATGGATTAGAGGCAGGATCGCAGACGGCACAGTGCATAAGAAGGTCACCTTGTTCTTACGGACGCACTGGATCATCTCGAAGGGATGCACGAAGCCCCCGCTTAGAACAAGATTGGCTCCAGAGGCCATGGCGGCGAACCATTCCCCAACAATGGTCGAGCAATACCCCAGTGACTTCGAGAGCAGAACGATGTCCCCGTCGCACAGAGTCGTGTACGCCAGGATTGCGTCCACATTGGACAGCATGTTGTGGTCGCTCAGCATGATCCCCTTCGGCTCTCCCGTCGAACCGGAGGAGAGGAATATCATCCGCGCGGCCTCTGGCGGCGTGTACCGGCGTACCGGCCGGGGAGCGGTGCTAATTCCTGCAACCGGTCCGCTTACCATACCTGCATACAGGCAGAATGGCAACTCTTCCCCTTGCATGTTCCATTCCTCAAGAATGGGAAGCTTCTCTTCAGAGACGAACACCGCTTCGGGTTCAAATTTGCGGATGAGGCGAAGCATATCCTGTCCTGGCATGTAGCTGTGGATGGGGAGCGGAATGCCTCCCGCCAAAATGACGGCCCCGATGACAGCCAGACACTCCGGCGTCGGAGCCATCCAGACGGCCCCGATAAAATTCGGACGCAGCTGCTCCTGCTTCAGCCGTTCAGCGAGAAGGTCCATGCGGTTTCCGAGTTCCGCATAGCTTGTCCAATCGGACTCGCCGCTTCGTGCCGCGTAGGTGATTCCCCGGTCATGCCTTCGTGCACGTTGAAACAATTCTCTGAGGGTGCCTATGCCCTTCATGCAAGCACCCCCTCCTCTTTATGATATGCCTGTCCGGCCACAGATGTATCGCGCTCGAAGGTCGAGGCCATAGCATAATACTCCGCCGATTGCTTCATGAGCTCTTCGTGGTTGCCTTCCGCCACCAGACAACCGTTCTCCATCAACAGAATACGGTCCGCGTTCATAATGGTTTGCAGGCGATGGGTCGCTACCAGAACCGTCTTTCCCGCCATGACTTGGCGTATGGAATCCATGAGTTCAATCTCCGTAAGCTGGTCCAAGGCGGAGGTCGGTTCGTCCAGGATAAGAATATCGGGATTGTGCAAGAGGGCACGCGCAATAGCCAGCCTCTGCCGCTGTCCGCCGGATAGCTGGAAGCCTCTATGGTCAATCTTCGTGTGGAGTCCTTCCGGCAGTTGATCCAGCAGAGATCCGAGCCGCGCATTCAGGGCTGCTTGCTTGACCATCTCCTCCGTTGCGTCCAGCTTCCCGACAGCAATATTTTCCATAAGGGTACCCCGGAACAAGTAAGGCTCCTGGAACACGATGCCAACCTTGCGGCTGATCGCGCTGCGGGTCATCTCCTCCAGATTCTGTCCGCCGATTCGAATTTCACCTTCGAGAACGGGCATCATCCCAATAAGCGCCCGGAAAAGAGTGGATTTCCCGGACCCGCTTCGCCCGACGAAAGCATAAACCTTGCCCGGAGACAGCGACAGTGACAGATCCTTCAAGATTTCCGTTCCACCGTACCCGACGCGCAGATTGCACACTTCGATATCGGACGGCGTTGCTTCAAGCTGAGGCTTCCTTGCAGGCGAAGCCTGCTTCCTCTCGTTTTCCGAATAGGGATCGATCGGGGTCTGGATAAATTGCTCGATTCTGCCCATGGCAACTTCCGCGCCTTGAAGCTCTCTGAAAAAGTTGTTAATCTGCTGTACCGGATTCAGAGCGTTCTGCAGATAGGTTACGGAAGCAACCATCATGCCAACGGTCATCATTTGGTGGAGCACCTGATCGCTGCCGATCCAATAGATGGCAGCCAGGATCAGGCTAATCACGAAACCGCTGATTTGAAACGACATAACAGCATATAGCGTTTCCCGGGTGCTGGCCTTCACCAGCCCCTTGTACATCGTTTCATTCCGCTTCTGTTCCCATCCCTCTAGTCCTAAAGCCCGGATTTCCTGCGAACTTTCGATCGCTTCATAGAGATAGGTTCCGATCTCTTCATTATGGGTTCGAACGTCGGACGAATAACGCGCCACGGGCTTGCGGAACAGCCCTGGCACCCATAAGAGGAAGGGGATGCTAAGCGTCGCAACGATGCCAAGCCGCCAGTCCATATAGAACAGGATTCCGAGGGATATCAGCATCATAAACAGCTGTGAGGTAATCTCGACCAGGATGTGGTTGAGGAAATTTCCCATCGTAGCTGTATCCATCCCGAGCAAGGCCGAGAATTTCCCGGGTCCTTCCTTCTGAATTTCCGGAATGGGAATCTGCCGGACATGCTTCAACAGCTCGTTCCGGATATCCAGCATATTACAGATGCCCAGATAGCGGAACAGACCTACCCGGATAAACAGGAACACGATGGAGAGAACGCCTATTCCCAAGGAAAGGCTAAGCAGCGGGACAATCAGCTTACGGTTTCCGCCAATCAGCACGTGGTCGATCAGATAAGCGAAGATTAAGGGCTGAAGCATGACGAGTCCCAATTGCAGGAACGTACAAACATAAGCGGTCAAGGTTAAATTCCATTTGATCTTCACGTAGGGAGCAAGACGTCGGAACAGTTTAAACGTGTGCATGATGGTTCCTCCCGGCAAAATGTTGAATAAGCGGCTTCACCCTGCGCATCCATTCCCCCGTGTCACCCTGCGGCTGCCAATCCAGAACCGACAGCGGCGATTCACTCAAACAGCCTGTCGCTTCCAATAAGCTGCAATGATAGATTTTGTTAAGCGTTCTCATAGAAGATTCCAGCAGGGCGGTCTCCTCCGCCTCACCCGCTATCTGTCCAAGGGGAGCATTCAGGAGCCTCCTGATCTGCGGCATGATGGTTCGATAGTCGTACATTAGAACGCCATGCCGCGCTCCTTGCGAGAGATTGCCGTGAAGCTTCTCATCCAGCAGAACCTCGGTGCAGCTGCGGACCAGCCCGTCCAGATCGATCTTCGGAAGTTCACCGGACCAATCAACCTGGACGAAGGAACCGTCCTCGCCGTCAACAAGCAGCTCCCGGAAACCGTCCCAGTTGGTGCAGACCACAGGAAGACCGTGGGCTTTCGCTTCCAGGAGGTTGAAGCCAAACGTCTCTCCCGGATCGGTGGAGAGGTTGACCAGAAGCCTGGATTCCCGGAACAGGCGGTCTTTCTCACTCCCGTGGACGGGACCTGTAAACTCCACGGCTTGCTCCAGTCTATATTCCGCTACGAGGGCTTCAAGCCGTTCTTTATACCGGTCCGCTTCCTGCAAAGACCCCGTATATTCTCCGGCAATCGTCAATACAGTGTCCGGGACACGCTGCTTTATTTCCGCCATAGCCTCTAAGAGCACATGAACGTTCTTAACCTCTTCCAGCCGGCCGATGGATAACAGACGGTTACCGGCAAGCGGTTGAACCGGCTCCGCAGCCAGCAAGGTGTCGATGCATAACGGGATCTTATGGGCATTCGCATACCGGGGTGAGAGATTAACCAGCGCCTGTCTGCAAGATTCCGTACTGGCAAGCAGCACATCCTGTTCTGTAATCCAAGGCGCACAGGACAGCCAGGTTGTCAGCCAACGGGCGGATGCGACGGAATGGGCGATAACCATGAAGCGAAGCGGAAGCTTGGCGAAGCTCCGAACCAGCATTAAGAAAGGCATGAAATAAGGAGCGTTCACATACAGCGTATCGATTCCGTATTCCTCGCATAATCGGGCCAGCCGCTCCGAGGCTTGCGGAAGCGAAGACATCGGCTGCTTGGAAAACTGGCGAAGCGAACCCCCGAAGATCTTGGCAAAGCGTACCGGCGGAATTCGGATGAGCTCCGTATATTCAGCCAGATACCCTGTCCATTGGTCATCAATCACCCGTTCGTTCAACCGGGGGGAATGGCCGTCGAAGCAGCCCACCCTAGGTCTGCACTCCGCATGCAAATCGGGGTTTCCAGCGATGATAGACATCGATCAATTCCTCCTTCAGCTGTTGCTCCGTCCTGTGCAGCTGCTCCACCTTATCGACCAGCAGTCCGATTTCCCCGGTTCGTCCCGGCATGGACGTACGGATCGCCAGGTATGCGAGCGTACTCCACATTCTTATGAATCCTTCCAGCTGCTCCTGATACAGCTCCGTACCTTGATTAAGCGCTTCCGAAAAATATTGATACAGCAGCCCGTAGCTGTATTTGCGTTTGGCGAGGATGCCGAGCTGGGATACAGCATCCTTCAAGGCCCCGGGCGGATACCTATCGGGCGACTCCACCGTCTGCATAATCCTCCGCCTCACCATGCCGGTTAGCGACCGTTCCCCCGGATCGGCCTCTATCGTATCCTCGAAGATTCTCGCCACCTCGTGAGCGTCCGGCGCATGGAGCCATTCGGGATGAAGCAGCAGTCCCCCGCCCAGCTCATTGCTAAGAAAAGCATCGTGTACATGGCTCTCGGCCACAAACCCTTCCCATTCAAAATAGCGGTCGTATACCATGAATTGATCGCCCCGCATTCCGTGTACGATGACAAAATGGGGCTGATGCATGGTTTGAAACGTTCTTTTTTGATAAGGCATATGAAACAGGTCAAGCTGTACCAAAACTGGAAGCTCCGGATGACGCCGCAGGACCTCCAGGAACTTCTTCAGGTTGATGAGCTTTTCGGCCCCGTAATCATACCACTCTACGGCCCCTTCCCCGTACAGACGGGTGAACAGCCGCAAATATTCCGACGGGGTGATATCCGCTGAGAAATAGGTCAGCTTGCCGTCCTCCGTAACGCTGAATGGCGCGTCCCAAGCACCGATATAGAGCGGACGTTCATCCCACCCGGCTTGCTCCAAGCCATAACCGAGTCCGTTCAGAAAGCAATGGGCTTGTTTCACATCAACCCCCGGTTTGAACGGCCCGTTTGGCCAAGATGCGCTGTGAGATCAAGCGCGCGGTGGCGAAGTTCTCCTGCAGAAGCTCGTCGTCCTCGTAAAAAATCTCGTACTGCTGTTCAATCTGCATCATCAGGTTGACCAGCAGCACCGAATCCACGCCTGCATCCTCCAATGGGGAGTCCCCATTCAATTCCTCCGCCAGCTCCGGTCTGGAGGTCAAATCGGCCACCCGGTCAATCACGAATTGTACGATATCCTGTTCATTCACGTTCATCATCGTATCCATCCCTTCCTATGATCTTAAGATTTGATTTCCACTTAGGCGATGTGCTCCCCCTTAAGGGCGTGGATGAAATCGACTAAAGAACCGACCGTTTGGAAGACGGCAGGATCCATCTCCTCCTCGGGCACAGTTACGTTGAACACTTCCTCGATGCATACCACCAATTGAAGTACCATGATCGAATCTGCGTTTAAGTCTTCGTACAGCCGGTCTTCCTCTCTAATGACATCCGGGAGAGAGAGTCCCAATTGTTCGGACATGAGCTGCCGCAATTGAGATACCGTTTGTTCCTTATCCATGAATACCATACTCCTCTTCTACCAATTGTTTTCGCATAACCTTCCCTGTACCCGTCTTCGGAATGTCCTCCGTAAAAGCAATAAAGCCCGGAACCTTATAAGCAGGCAGAAACCGCGCGCACCACCTCTTCACCTCCTCCTGAGACAGCGCATCGCCCTTCCGGACGATTCGAGCTTTGACAGCTTCCCCCCAGACGGGATGCGGAGCCTTGTGCACGACAGCTTCCTGAACACCGTCCAGCCTCCGGATGATATCCTCCACCTCGGAGGGAGCAACCTTCAGTCCTGATACATTAATCAGATCATCCATCCGGCACTGAACATGAAGCCTGCCGCTGAGCCAATATCCCATATCTCCGGTAGGAATCCGGCGTCCGCCTGTGACAATGATTATTTCATCCGGCTGATCCCGGGTTCCGGCCCTTTCCATTGCCATATGCTCCAGCAGCATCCCGGCATCCGTAGGATCGGAGGGCCGGTCGCCCAGCGAGATGCAGCCCGCCTCAGAGCACCCGTATTGCTGGATCACCTCCACCCCTGCACCCGCAAGCCTGTTCAGCAGTTCTGCAGACATCGGGGAACCAGAGGATACCATCTTTCTAAGCAGCACCTTCTCTCTCATGAGGCTGAGCAGAATTTGAAAGAGGAAGGGCACCGCATACACCACATGGCGATCATGCTGCTGCATGAGATGCAGGGCGAACTTAGGGTTCTTGTCCGTCACGATAACCGGTTCTACTCCGCGCTTAAGTGCGGAAAGTGTGCCTGTGATTAATCCGAAGGAATGGGACACGGGCACCAGAATGATCGGTTGATCCTCCCCGCTGCAGGGCAGCAGCTTGTTGTAGGCCTCGATTTCCATTTGCACATGAGACCAAGACCGTTCAACCAGCTTGGGAGCGCCGGTCGTGCCGGAGCTGAATTGAAGCAAGGACGGCTCCCCATTCATCCGATCCAGGCGTGAGTGTAGAGGGTGAAAGACGGCGCTGCCTCCTGTGTCAATTAGCAGACCCGTACAGCCTGCGTCTTCGGCTTGACGGAGAGCGCTTTCAATCGGGGTATCGCCATTGATCAGAAGCACCGAGCCCTCATTCCTAATAATCAGTTCCGTGGCGGCCAGAATATTCGCCGGCTCCTTCATGCATACAGCTGTCCACCGTTCCTTCCAAACCGAGGAACCCAATAATGCGTATATCGCGTTTATTCGACGTTCCAGCTCATGCTGGTCATAATGTTCTTTATTAACAATGAACATGCGGTCTCCTTTCCTGTGAGATTTTTTTACTTCTTTAGGTATTTTCGCCACATATCGACGCTTTCCCTTCTCTTGTAGTCAGGATTACTGAAAAGAGACCCTTCCGGCTGGATCTTGCCCAGCCGAAAGGGTCCGCATGTTTCTGATTACGCATTTACTTAGCGAGATATTCGATGAACTTTATAAAGATAGCAGCTACTTCAGCGCGGGTGGCGGTGGCTTGGGGGGCAAAGAAGTTGTTCGGCTTGCCTGATACAATTCCGATGCCCTGCTGTGCCTGAACAGCCTTCAACGCCCATGGGCTGATCTGACTCTCGTCCGCGAAAGATTTAGATTGGCTTTCAGGTATCTCATAGCCCTTGTACTTCATGTAATTGTACAGCATCACCAGCATCTGCTCGCGTGTCAACGGTGAATGGGGTGCAAACAGGTCTGCGTTTATACCGTTGACTATGCCGCTTTCGGCCGCCCACTCGACTGCCGCTGTGTACCACTGCCCATCCGGCACGTCACTAAAGCGGGAATTCGTGTAGCCGGAGCGGTTTACGTTCTCCAGATTGGCCAGTACCTGCACGTACATCGCACGCGTCATTGAGGTGCCCGGTGAGAACGTCGTGGACGTCGTGCCGTTGAAAAGACCGAATGTGTAGGCGGAATTTACGTAGCTGTAGAACCAGTCGTCCATGTTGACATCCCTGAAAGGATTGCCAGACATCACGAGGAAGCCCAGCGGGGTGTCGTCATCGAACACAAATTCCGTACCCTCATAGATGTTCAGCGACATGCCTTTGTCTAAGCCGGCACTCGCGCCGCCGTGTAGTGTCACTTCGGCGCTCTTGCCCGCCGGAATGGTCACCTTACCTTTTGAGTCTATAGTCGTACCTTCGGGTACCTTAATCTTCGTTCCGCCCTTGGTCGTAATCTCGCCGCCGCCGGGCAGCGTGGTATTGCCGTTCTTGTCCGTGACCGCGGGCTTATCCTTCGGTGTGATCACTGTGTAGGTCGGCTTCAACGATCCAGTGACTGTCCCGGTGTCGGTATTGCCGGTATTGCCCTTACTGCCGGTATTGCCCGAACTGCTGGTATTGCCCGTATTGCCACCAGATGGATTGGGGATGCTAGTTTTTCTCTGCGCGAACATCCAATCAAAGACGTCAGTGTAGTCATTGTTCCAAGTCGGCAACTTAGAGGACTGCGCCGTAGGCTTAAGGCTCCACTCCTTGTTGGAACCTACATTGGACAAAGTATCCGTGTACCCTGAAATATTGTTCCACAGAACTGAAGCTTCCATCTCATGGCCGGAAGGAATCCAGTTGGTCCCATTAACAGGTGCTTCCGCCTTTGTCCATTGGTCATAAGGCCACACGAATATTTCGTTTCTGTCGATGAACGTGTGCCTGGCGTTTTCCAAAAGGGGCATTATATTCGCTATATAAGTTTCCGCCCCTGTTTTTATTGTTGAAGAATCAGTTGTGTTAACGAATGACCAGTATGCAAAGTTTTTAAGAGTTTCGGCTTGTTTCGCGTTGATTGATGGTGGAAAAGACATAGGCGCTGCGGCTGCGAGCAAATCGGGATATGTCGTCAAGAACGTATTCGTATAAGCGGATCCCATAGAGAAGCCTGCCATGTAAATACGGTTGGGGTCAACAAGTCCCTTGCTTACCAGATCATCGATATAAGCCTTTAAGGTAGCGGGTGTTGCCTGAACGTTGTTTTGCGCCCGCAAAGCGATTATATGACTAGCGTATTTAGAGTTCTTCTCCATTTTCTTCATAAGCGCGGTGGCTCCGTTGGCGGACCTGATGGGCGCAAAGGTATCCCCGTCCTGTGTACCGCCGCGGGTAGAACCGTGAGCATAGATGTAAAGGGGAAGCCCTTTTACCGGAACGCCGTTGCCGTCCTTATGAATATAGAGTCCATACTGCATAGCTTCCGCGTTGTCAATTTTGGGACCCACTTCAAATTTGTCGATGATTTCATTAACGGTTCCTGACTGTGCGAAAGACGACTTAACAATGGCAGCCTTGCCATCAAGCTTGATATCGCCATTAGATACAATGTTGTAATTCTGGATGGTGGATTTGGATGCTTCCAAAGTGGACTGTCCGCCGGTTAATGTCCAAAATTCCAATTCTACAACGATGTAGCGGCCTTTAGTAAGTCCAGCTTGATAATCAGGGGAATTCTGGTTCACACCCTTATACCCTCTGGGTCTAGGTTCGTCATTGACGTATACTCTATTGACGGTGCGTGTGCCTTGATATGCCAGGTTACCGTCCAGCAGAGTATTCCTCGCCGAGACTGTAAACAGGTTTGAATTAAGGTCGGCACCTGCAGCTTCATTTCCCGCACCCAGATCGATGATAACGGCTGTGGTAAATTCTCCGGTGGCAAAGTTATCGTTGTATACGATAAAGTTAAGTAACGTTGCGGCCGGATCGGGTTTGAATGTAACATGGATTACCTTGTCATCGGTGTTCACGTTTTTCAAGGTATAGGTATTGTTTGCAATCTCTACAGAGGCACCATTTACAGTTACGGTATCCACGACATAACCGCTGATCGGAGTGAATGTAAAGGATTGGTTTCCGCCGTCAGCTACCCGAATCAAGCCGGATGGCGAGATGGTGCCGTTTAATCCTGCCGTGGCGTTAACGGGGTGCCTGGATACCGTGGAGCTCCCAAGCAGCAGCAAGCTATTCTTGAAGCTGTCAGAACTGCCATAACCCGCGTCGGGCTTACCTAAAGCGGATACCACCTCATAACGGTCATTCCCCGCACCCGTTGAGTTATTGATGTACACATCAAACGTAATCGGGGAATTGCTCGTGAATTCAATGGTTCTTCTAGGTATCTTCACTTCCGCGATATACCCGGTGTCCGTTCGTGTAACCGAACCGTCGCGGCCCGCAGCGGTTTGACCTGAGAAAATACCGCTTGCGCCAATACGCCACTGGTTTGAGCCACTTTTTCCGTCACCGACATACAATTCCACACTGTCGGTCATGTACTCAGTGCCAGGAGTGTGACCGAAGCACACATTCGGGTCTGTAACCACAACGCGTGCATACAGGTAGTCTTCGTCCCAAAATACTTTGGCTTTGCCGGTAGCCTTGGGGCCTATCTTCTGGTCGGGTGCGCTACTGTTGTTGATGTCAAACGCTGCAGCTTGTTCCCACAGTTTGTCGTTTGTGCCCAATACAGGTGAACCGTATCCGGCAACAGGCTGATTGTTTGCTGCGGTCTGCGCGAACATCCAATCAAAGACGTCAGTATAGTCATTGTTCCAAGCCGGCAAGTTAGAAGACTGCGCTGTTGGCGCTATGCTCCAAGTCCCCATCGTTATGTCGTTGTAAAGAACCGCCGCTTCAACTTCGTGCGCCACCGAATCACTCAGGACAGGTGAATGGTTCGGATTCGGTTTCTGATTCGGCTGATCAAATTGATTGTAAGGCCATATAAGAGCCTCATTGCTCTCAAAGCGCGAAGCTCTCGCATTGATCATTTTCGGCATATTGGTGTTTATGAAGTTAGCGAGGTTAGTCTGGTATACTCCAACGTTATACTCATTGATAAACATCCAATAGGCCAGGTTGGTGTGAACGTAGTTGGCATTCGCGTTCGGTGAGCCGCTTACCGGAGACATAGGTGCGGCGGACGCAAAAAAGCCGGGATAAGCGTTAACTAAGCTGTTCGTATACTGGCCGCCCCATGAGAAGCCCGCCGCGTAAATACGGTTAGGGTCTACTGCACCGCTGGCAACCAGGTCATCTATAACTTTCTTAACATTGGCTGTGGAGGGAGTACTCGTGCCATTATAGGAAATATTCAGTATATGGCTGGCGTATTTCTCGGGGTATTTTTCCATTTTCTTCATCAGAGCGACCGAGCCGTTGGCGGATTTCATCGCCGCTTTTGGGTCAGTCGCAGCGCTTGTGCCGCCGCGTCCCATGCCGTGGGTATAGACATACAGCGGCAAGCCTTGCGACACCTCACCGTTTCCATCCTTGTGAAGGTAGAGAGCACGATTAACCGAATTGCCCGTAGGTGCTGTAAATTGGTCAAGGATCGGATTCACAACTTTTTCCTGTTCAAAAACCGCGTAGTTAAGCGGATCCCCTTCTGCCAGTAAGAGCTCGCCGTTTTGGACGACGCTGTAAACCTGTTTGGTTGAGTTCATGTTGCCATCCAGCGTTATATTGCCGCCGCTCTCTGAATAAAATTCGAGCTCAACTACGATGTAACGGCCGCGTTCCAGTCCGTCCTGATAATCCGGTGAATGGCTTACCGTCCCCAGATAGCCGCGTACCTTCGGTTCGTCATTGGCGTATACCCTAGTGATCTTGCGCGTCCCTTCAAAGGTTACCGAGTCGCCGTTCAGGGTCGTGTTCTTAGCCGAGACGGTAAACAAGTCCGGATTAAGCTTGGAGCCTTCCACCGCCTTCCCTTCGCCTAAGTCAATGATAACAGCCGTCGTGTACTCGCCACGGGCGAAGTTGTCATTCCATACAATAAAGGGGAGCAACTCCGCGGTCGAATCATTTTTGAATGTCACTTGAAGAGTATGGTTAGCAGCAATATTTGAAAAGGTATACGTGCCATCATCGGATAGAGCTGCGTCCTCTCCATCTACCTTTACGGTGTCTACAATTTTGCCGTAATCGGGGGTAACCGTAAAGGTTGTGTCTGAGCCGCCAGCTATTCTCAGAACATTGCCGGGTGCGTTCGGCGTTATCCGGCCGCCTGATTCCGCCGTGGCGGTGATTGAGAATCTGTCGTCCGCTCCACTAGCGTCAATGAGATTCAGGCTGTTTGTAAAAGAAGCAGCATTGTTGTAAGCCGCGTCCGGAGTTCCGAAACTGGAAACGACTTCATAGCGGTCACCGCCCTTTTCCGACGAGTTATTGATATAAACTTCAAAGGTAAACAGGCCTGCCTGCAAGTTCAAGGTTCTTTTAGGTATTCTCATCTCCACGATATATCCTGTGTCCGTGATCTCAGTCCACGCAGCTCTGCCCGGAGCGTTTTGCCCTGAAAATACGCCTGCCGCGCTGATGCGCCATTGATTCGCGCCTTGGGTTCCAGCGCCGGCATAAAACTCCAGGCCGTCGTACTGATAATCATTGCCGGGTCCCTGATATAGATTGCTGTCCTCCACGACTACGCGGGCATACAGGTAGTCTTGGTCCCAAAGGATCCTGGCTGTGCCTGTGGAATGGGGCCTGGGGTCGCCGGGCACCGTGCTTTTGTTGATGAGATGCTCCATGGTCAGGGCCCACAGCGGGTCGTTTGACCCGAGTTCGGGAGTTCCATAAATGGCGGTCGGTGTTTCATTTGTCTGCAGGCTTGTAAGAGCTGTAGAACTGCTGTCGCCATTAAGTGCTTCTGTATACTCGGTGTTGTCAGTGGCGGCGGCAAAGCTGGCAGGCATTAGTGACGCCACCATTAGCAAACAACAGAGGAACGCGAGCATTCTTCCAAATCGTTTTGACATCATTGAAAATCCTCCTTTTTTCGATCCGTGCGCTCACGGCTTACCATATCGTATACACCAAGGCTTCAACAGCTTACTTCATCGCAGCGGATATAACAGCGCGGATATAATAGCGCTTTCATGATTTCCTCCTCCATAAATTAGTTGTTATTTCACCCTATGTAGAATTTCACAATTTATTCAAGTATCAATCTAGTACTTCATCAGATTTAAAATGGTGGAGCAGACGCAATTCCCCTTCGAATTACATCTTTTTTCCAAGCGGGCCTTGTTCTTCAGGGGCGTTTGGCTTAGCGTAACGGACTGAGGTGCTTTTATTTGGGAAGAAAGTCGCCAATTGGGTGAGTAAGGGACTCCACAGGCCTTATCCTTTACACGTCAGCTCCGAAACGTCTCATAGAGAGACTATAAGGTCGCCTGAGTCCGTTACGCTGCAAAAAGTGGCGTTTTCGCGGGGATAAGATCTCTCCGGTCCGTTAGATTTTCGGTGGATTGGGTTTAACAAGCTATCGAATGTTTATAGTTTATTAATAGATGCCAACTTCCTCAATAATTGCTGAACCTATGACAAGAACATGGCCCCATTGGCGACAAGTCCCCTTCTGGCCAGAAAAAAACAACTCCTTAGAGTTGTTTTAATAATAATATTTCTTAATATGGGTTTTAGCCAAGCCTTCTCAAAAAAGTAAACGGTAAGGCTAATACAGACATTCCCCATGCTGAAAGAAACAGCAGTACTCTCTGGAACCTATTCCTGGTATCTTCTTCAAATGTATGAGCACATTTCCAGAGAAACTTTTCAGACCTTAAAATGATTTGCCTGCCAGGATTAATCATTTCCTGCAAATAATATTTGGTCAAAAATCTTAACGAATATTTTCGCAATGTTCTTGGCATCATCGATACCTCTATGGTGAGTACCTTCAAGCGGCAGTTTAAGCATAGTCAAGGCTCTTTCCATGCCTACTCCCCTCTCCTTACCAATCATTCTCCCGTGCTGATGCTTGAGACTGATATGGTTATCCGTCCATTCACTTGCGATTTGATGTAGTGCACAATCCTTCTGCAACTGGTTTTTATCATAAAACCCCCAGGAGCAGAGGACATAAGGTTCGTTACCTATCCACTCTTGAAATTGACTTATTGCCTGCGGAAAATACACTGCAGCATCCACATCCGCCTGAGAGATGGAGGTAAGCTGCTTACAAAAATCGGAAAGCTGTGGGCTTAATGCGGGCTTTACAAAAATTTGAAAATCGCTCACAGTCTTCAGTCTTTCATTGAGTTTTACGGCTCCGATCTCAATAATTTCGTTTTGCCTTTTGCGGTCATTTTCCCAACAAGTGGCTTCCAGATCAAAAATGATATAGTTCATAAATACTCCTTTTGTAATTCGAATCGATAGACCCATCGCTCCGGGCTATGCCTTTTGTTATACTTTCAAGTGAGGTTTCAAACCTTCTATTTTCTTTTCGCACTTTAATTATATACCCACACAGAGGAGCGCAAAGACATGAACTTTTTCAAAAAATGGTTTGGCGGCAATGAAATGGGCAAATCGGAAGACGGTACCATCATTTATGGTTATGACGCTCTGGATGAGCAGCAGATTACACCTCCCTCCAATATTCTGTACATGGAAGAATTAAACGAACATTTCAATCGGGTCTTTCCCAACCGGGAAACCGGCGTGTTCCATGAGCTGATTTCTGACATCGTACATATTGATGTGAATATTATGGAAGCTACACCTGATGAGCCATACCGGGTGCTGTACACCAATGGGATGAGCGATCTGCCGATGACGCTCCCGCAGGAGATCCGTGAAGAGTACAAGCATCTGGAACGCGCGGAGCTGATGATGTTTTTGCCGGCGGACTGGCCGCTTACGCAGGAGGATTTTGAGTCGGAGGAGAACTACTGGCCGATCCGGCTGATGAAGATGCTTGCCCGGTTCCCGCATATGTATCAGACATGGCTTGGATATGGACATACGATCCCTAACACTGAGGATTACGAGCCCTATGCGTCTAACACTGGGTTGTCCGGCATGATCCTCTATGCTCTGCCGGAAGAGGTTAGCACCGTCCATACGAAAGACGGCAATCAGGTTCAGGTTTATTTCCTGGTTCCCCTGTACCGGGAGGAAATGGAATTCAAGCTGGAGTCCGGCATGGACGAACTGGTGGCCAAGCTGTTCGAGCTTCCAGAGGATTTCCTCGTTCTGAATCCGAATAGACGTAACGCTTGTAAATAACTGGCCCGATTAACGGCTTTGAAACAGCTTTAAAAGGCTGAGCTTAAGTCAAGGATATGACTTTGGGCTCAGCCTTTTTGTTTCCCCCTGCCTCAAAAAAATGATCAAGCAGCTGGATGGAGGTTGACTATTCACCTGTTTCAGCAAATCGTTTAATGCGCTCACCCACTTGATCACGAACCCGCTGAAACACCGCCCATTTTTCCTCATCTGTTCCTTGAGCCTTCGCTGGATCATCGAATCCCCAGTGCTCACGTTTCACCTGAGGCGGCGTAATAGGGCATTTGTCAGCTGCGTCTCCACACAATGTAATAACTAGATCGGAGCTGTTGAGCAATTGCGGATCAATAATATCAGACGTTTGACCTGAGATATCTATACCTGCTTCACTCATCGCCTGAACGGCTTTCGGATTCAGACCATGAGCCTCTATGCCGGCGCTGTATACTTTCCACTCCTCACCCAAATATTTTTTGGCCCAGCCTTCCGCCATCTGGCTCCGGCAGGAGTTTCCTGTACATAAGAAGTAAATGGTTTTCTTATTCATGAGCTGCAGTCTCCTTTGATTTTAAAATAGATTCAAGGTTATATATAAACCTAGCAGTGTGATGACCAGCGTTGGGATCGTCAAAATAATGCCTGTTTTGAAGTATGTTCCCCAGGATATCTTTACTCCTTTGGTGGAAAGCACGTGCAGCCACAGTAAGGTAGCCAGTGAACCAATGGGTGTTATCTTCGGACCTAAGTCAGAACCAATAACATTTGCATAAATCAAAGCTTCCTTAATCAGTGCGGAAGTGTTCGTGGCATCAATGGCCAGTGCATCAATCATTACAGTAGGCATGTTGTTCATTATGGAGGAGATTACCGCAGCTATAAAGCCCGTCCCCATCGTTGCTGCGAACAACCCTTGGTCTGCAACGGCCTGGATGACATCAGCTAATACATGGGTAAGCCCCGCATTTCTTAGACCATATACGACAACATACATGCCTATAACACATTCCAGAGCACTCCCTTCAAATCCTTAAGTATACTAACGTACATCATTATATAATTATATGCTTATATATTCAATATCAAAATATTACTCGCAGCAGGCAGCACCAGACGGCTTGTTTAAACTGGATAGAATGAAGCTGGTATCCGGTGTAAGCTGAAGAATGGCCGCAACATGAGGCTTATCTTCAATGCTTAAAGAGTAATACACCCACTGGCCTTTTTTCTGTTCCTTAACCAATCCGCTGCTTTTCAATTTGCGCAGATGCTGGCTTACGGCTGGTTGGGAGATGTCAAAAAGATCCACGAATTCACATACACACCACTCCCGTTCTTTTAAAAGGGTTAGAATCGTGAGCCGTGTTTTATCTCCAAGGAGTTTTAAATCTTCCGCAAGTTCATTTAGTACATTCATTTAAAAGCTCCTCCCATCTATATAAGGCAATACTTATATTCTAAGACCTTAATGGCCAATTAGCAACCAGATTAAAATAATATTTGCATTTTGCAATCAATTGCAGTATAACCAGTTCAAGAGGTGAACACATGGAAACCCCACGAGAACTATTTCAAATCATGACCCGGCGTTTAGGATTGCTCAATAAGGACTGCTGCAGCGTAAGGGGATGTAAACTATCCGCGGCCCAAAGCCATCTGCTTTATGAGATCGCCCGGAGCCATAATCCCTCCATGCAGCAAGTTGCCGAAGCACTGGGCACGGACATTACCACCTTCAGCAGACAAGTCCAGTCGTTGGTGAAAATGAATTTGGTAAAAAAGACACCTGAACCCAGCGATCGGAGAATCTATACCCTTTCCCTTACTTCCGAAGGAAAACTGGTGGCTGCAACTATTGATCAACAAATGAATGAATACCTGAATGAAGCCTTCTCGCATATGAGTGAGTTTGAAGTAGAAACATTGCTACGATCCATCAAGCTTTTCAACGATGCTATGGGGAAATCCAGCAATTGCTGCGCACCTGTTAAAGGGTGATTTCCCTTGGTCTTTATTTGTAACTTGCAAGTTATTTTAATGATAAGGAGTGTGTATTCATGAACAAACTTACGAATGACCAAATCCGCCAAAATGTACGGGGACGTTATCAAACGATTGCTGTAAATAAGGTCGAACCTGCCTCTTCCTGCTGCTCCTCTGCTGATTATGATGCTATATCCGCTGAATTAGGGTATTCAAACGAAGATCTCGCTGCTGTTCCTGAAGGCGCAAATCTAGGACTTGGATGCGGCAACCCCCAGGCTATTGCTGAACTGCGGGCAGGTGAATATGTTATGGATCTCGGGAGCGGCGGCGGGTTCGATTGCTTCCTCGCTTCCCGGCAGGTAGGTGAACAAGGCCATGTTATCGGTGTAGATATGACTCCTGAGATGATTAGCCGGGCAAGAGATAATGCCATTAAAGGTAAGTTTAATAATACCGAATTCAGGTTGGGAGAAATTGAACATCTTCCGGCGGCCGACAATTCGGTTAATGTCATAATCTCCAACTGTGTGATTAACCTCTCGCCTGATAAGCAGCAAGTATTCCGTGAAGCCTATCGCGTACTTATGCCCGGAGGGCGTCTGGCCATCTCTGATATTGTAACTACAGCTGAGCTACCCCCCGAGATCAAAAATGACCTGGGCGAATTATATTCGGGTTGTATCTCCGGGGCCTCTTTCATTTCTGATCTGGAGATGATGCTTCAGGAAAGCGGCTTTACTGAGATCCATATTGAGCCCAAAGACGAATCCAGAACATTTATCAAAGATTGGGTTCCCGGTGCGAACGTTGAGCAATACATCGTCTCTACTGTGATTAAAGCGAGAAAACAATCTTAAGGGGATGTTCAATTGATCACTACATTAACTGTTCGTCAGGCCACACCAGAAGATATCGGTAGTATCCTCCGAATCTATAATCAGGGAATCGAGGATCGAATCGCTACACTTGAAACAGAGACGAAAGATTTCTCTTATATGGAGGCGTGGTTCAAAGATCATCAAGGCCGCTATAGCGTTATTGTAGCGGAACGAGAAGGTGAAGTGATTGGCTGGGCCTCCCTGAATCCCTATTCCCTCCGCTGCGCTTATAACGGGGTAGCTGACCTGTCCGTTTACATTGATCGCCGCTTCCGTGGCCAAGGTGTAGGCAACTCGCTCCTGGATTCTTTGCACAAGGTGGCCAAGGAAAATAGCTTTTATAAAATCGTTCTCTTTACCTTCCCGTTTAATGAGAGTGGTCAAGGGTTGTATCGGAAGATGGGCTACCGGCAGGTTGGTCTATTGGAGAAGCAGGGGATTATAGACAAAACGTTTATTGATGTGATGATTATGGAGAAGCTTCTACTATAAAAATGAAGATAAAAAAGGAGAAGTTCTACCCGTAAACGGAAGAACTTCTCCTTTCAATCAGTTCCAACTACTCCTTACTTACTAACCAATCAGCAACTTGTCCTCTGGGTAACGGTACTTCTGTTTAACACTTTTTTGTGCCAAGGCAAAGGCTAAGGTTAAAGGGCCCAGTCTCCCAATATACATTATAACTATGATGATACATTTACCAATTGGTGACAGATCAGGGGTTAAGCCCATGGACATGCCCACGGTTCCAAAGGCTGATGTAGCTTCAAATAAAAGAGCAAGAATATCCGTATGGCGGGTATATTCAGTAATTGTTAATAAAAAGGTTGCTCCAAGAACAAGGCCTAAGGAGATGGTCATTACAGCCAGTGATCTGAAAATAAGATCTTGAGGTATCCGTTTTTTTAGCAGCTGCACATCAGCATTCCCCTTGATGGTTGAGAAGATGCTTAATATGAGTACCGCAAAGGTGGTCGTCTTGATCCCCCCGCCTGTCGAGCCTGATGAAGCTCCTATGAACATCAGAAAGATCATAAAGAACTGGGACGCCGGTAACATCGCACCAATATCAATGGAGTTGAAACCCGCTGTGCGGGTAACCACTCCCTGGAAATATCCACCCCAGATTCTTTCCCCCCATGTGAGTGTACCAAATGTTCTGGTATTAAAAAGCTCAAAGACAAATATGACCAGAAACCCTGCAAAACAAAGCACTCCTGAAGTGATTAGCACGATTTTTGTGTGAAAAGACAGAGCCTTCCAGCTTCTCTTGCGGTATAGATCCAGAATCACAATAAATCCAATTCCACCAATGATAAATAAAAATGAAATGACAATATTGACTAACGGATCACCAACATACCGGCTCAGACTATCCGACCATAATGAAAAACCTGCGTTATTAAAGGCCGAGATGGAATGGAAAATTCCATAATATAGGGCTTTGGCAACACCCAGGTCATTCGCCCACCGGATGGTCAACAACAATGCCCCAAGAGTTTCGAAGATAAATGAGATTAGTACAATGCTTAGTGATAGCCGGACGACCCCTTGTGTTTCAACGGAGTTCGAAGATTGCTGGATGAGTAAACGCTCCTTCAGCCCAATCTTCTTCCCCAGAATTACGGCAATTAGAACACTGAACGTCATGAATCCTAATCCTCCGATTTGAATGAGGAGCAGGATAATGATTTGTCCAAAGTTGGAGAAGTCGGTTCCTGTATCCAGCACCACCAGTCCAGTGACACACACAGCTGAAGTTGAGGTAAATAATGCATTTAGCCATCCCACACTAGTTCCGGTGGATGAAGATACCGGTAAGGACAACATAATTGTCCCCAGAATGATGGTTACAGCAAAACCTAAAAGAATAATTCTTGATGAGGTTAGACTGAGTTTTCGAGTAAACCAAAGGTACCTTTTTGTAAACATATCACTGGCTCCTGTAATGATTCTTTTCGTAAATAAACAGCGCTGCGTCACCTTCAAGGGTGTGTGTCCAGTGAGAGTATCAGCCAGGTAGCTCTTGTTGAAAACACTGTTGATCCTTTAGATAATCGAGCAAAAGCCGGTTAAATAATTGCGGTTGACATAGGTGACTAGGATACATGGCATTCTCGATGATCGCTAAATGAGCTTTGGGATACTTAGCCGCTGTTTTTTTAACTTGCTCTAACACCCGCTCATTGTGATTACCTGACACGATCAGCACCGGAATTTGCAGCCGCAGCGCAAACCCGTAACCGTCCGAATACTTCAACGCCATGCGTTGCTTAATCCATTCTGTCGTCCGTTTATGCATAAGCTCTTTTCTCAAGATATGGTAAGCCAAGAGCCATCTGTGATAGGTGATACGTAAAGGCTTGATAAACATTTCAGCAGGGAGATAATGAGAAATCCAGGCACAGAACTGCAACGCTTCTTTCAACTTACTTCCGCTAGCAGAGTAATCACCTTGAAAATAACTATCCACCAAAATCATGGTAATCACCCGCTCAGGGAATAGATAGGCGAACTTCTGGGCAAGTATAGCTCCACTGGAGCAGGCTACAATTACAATCTTTTCTACATCCAGCTTATCTAATAATGCCTTTAGATCCTCAACTTGAGTGTCTACGATCCGGCCAATCTCAACATTCATCTTCCCTGACAGCCCGTTTCCTCTTAGATCATAGACAATTACTTTCGCGCGCTTACTGAAATATTCCGCCTGTGGTTCAAAAAGATGGTGGGAGGTCGAATAATCATGGATAAAAACGATGGGCAGACCGCTACCCGATATCTCATAATACAAGGTTGTTCCGTTGACATCAACAATAGGCACTGCAGGATTCCCCTCTCATGAACGCTTACGGGGTTAGCTGACGGATTCGGACCTGAGTAGCCCTACTCGATATTCTCGAGATTCACCCCGGAACTTTTGGTTCCCCCGTTTCCTTTACAGGAATTCAGCGGCAAATATCATTTCTCAGATTGCTCCTTACTTCTTTCCTTATGGGTCAGCAGATCATCCTGTACGCTGTTTTTCCACAAGGGAACGCCCGAACGGTAGGCCGCCCGGCCATTTAGATGGCCTGCGACCGGCGAAGTGATGAATACAAAAAGAATCGCCAGCAGCAGCTTGACACTGATCTCTCCATCTTTGAACCAAAAGTAAAGGAAGCCGCCGCCCAGTAAACATAACACCCCGAACGTTGCGCTTTTGGTGGCCGCATGTGAACGCAGATAGACATCGGGCAGCCGGATCAGGCCAAAGGCACTGATGCCGCAAAAAATGGCGCCCAGCACCACTAGAATCGAGCTAAACAACTCACCTGTCATGCAGTTCCCCTCCTTCTTCCACAACAACCCCACGTTCGATATACCTTGCGAGTGCAGTGGTTCCAATAAACGTCAGAATACCTATAACCAGAATTACCTCAAGAAAATTGCGGGTATCCAGCAGCATACTAATGACAGTAATCATAGCCAGTACATGAATGCCTATCGTATCTAGGGCGGCCACCCTATCCGAACGGGTAGGTCCTTTCAGAAGCCGGAACAGGCACGCGAGTATGGCCATTCCCAGAATGATCAATGCGGTAGTTAATAGTACGGAGACCATCAGCGGGTCACCTCCATGATCACTTGTTCGAAATTACCCCGGATCTGCTTCACCATTTCCTCAGCATCTTTGATGTCAATGGCATGAATAAATAGGGTCTTCCCATCCCTCGACACATCAAGGGTCAGCGTGCCAGGAGTCAGACATATTAGACAAGACAACAGTGTAACTTCCCAGGCTGAGGTTAACGCCGTCTCATAGGCGAATATTCCAGGGCGGATCGCCAGCTTCGGACGAAGAATATGATAAATTACCACAAAGTTCGAGATGGTCAATTCGCGGATAAAGATCAGCAGCAGCTTGAATATGGACCATAGGCGTTTTAAATAAAATGGCCGGGCCTGAGGCTTGGATCTTCTGAATAACAGCAGCATCCCTATGCCGAGCAGAAACCCGATAAGAAAAGTGGCGCCGGAGCTGCTATTATTGATTGCCATCCACAATAAAGCAACTAACAGATTAAACAAGAATTGTAGAGCCATTATATCTACTCCTTCAGTATGGCTTGAATGTATTCCGCAGGTGAAGCCAGAACCTCTCCGGCCTGTGCTACATAGGCATATAGAGCATCTGCTCCAATACCCATTGCAATGACAAGCACAAGCAGTGCAGCGGCGACAGCAGAAGCTCTCTTCAGGTTCACAGCAGGCAGTTCTCTCTGAGGTTCATTTCCCCAGAAGGCCAGCCTGAACATCTTGATTAAGGAATACAGCACCATAAAGCTTGAGCCGAGACCGATAAGAGACAGTGTCAGCATACCGGCATCCAAAGCTCCGCGGATGATCAGCAGCTTTCCGGCAAAACCGCTCAGCGGCGGAATCCCCACCAGAGCAAGGGTCAATATAAAGAACATCCAGCCCAGGAGCGGGTATTTCTTAATCATGCCTCCCATTCCACTCAAACGATCTGTTCCTGCTGCGGAGATGATTAATCCGCCCAGTATAAACAGGAGCCCTTTAGCCAGCATATCGTGAAGCAGATAGAAGATGACTCCGTTCAGCGAATCCCCGGTACCTGCAGCAAGCCCGAAAGCCACAAATCCGACACTAATAATGACATTATAATTAAGAATCCGAGGGATATCCTTGTAGGCCACTGCCCCTATGCTGCCCAGAATCATGGTTGCCGCAGCCATCCAGGCGATCAAACTATGCGTGAGACTGGTATCATTCACAAACATCAGGGTGAACGTGCGGATAATGGCATATAGTCCTACTTTGGTAAGAAGAGCACCAAATAGTGCCCTGATCGCCGAAGGCGGTGCGCCGTACGATCCCGGGAGCCAATAGAACAGGAACAGCCCCGCTTTTAAGGAGAATACGATTAAAAAAAGCACAGCAATTACGTTCAATATACCGCCTTGCCCCGCTTCAGCAATACGCTGTGACAAATGCGCCATATTCAGCGTCCCTACTGCCGCATACAGATACGCTACAGCTGCTACAAACAACGTTGACGACACAATATTGATCAGCAGGTATTTCGCTGTCTCCCGTAACTGCAGCTTGGTCCCTCCAAGGGAGATAAGGGCATATGAAGAAATCAGCATCACCTCAAAGAAGACGAACAAGTTGAAAATATCTCCCGTAAGGAAAGAGCCGTATACCCCGACCAGCAAAAAATGAAAGAAAGTATAATAATAATACCGCTCCCTCTGCTCTCCAATGCTGCTGAAGGAATAGAGCAATATGGCGAAGCTTACGATGGAAGCCATCATCACCATTAGTAAAGCGAACATATCTCCAACAAATACAATCCCGTAAGGGGGGACCCACCCTCCCATTTGTAAGGTCATAATGCCATCAGAATGTACACGTGTAACCAGCAAGGCTGTACTAAGGATAGTAAGGATACCGCTAACTACGCTAATCCCCCGCTGAAGGCGTATCTGCTCTTTGAATAGAATCAGAATCACTGCTGTACATAACGGAATCAGAATAGGCAGAACCAGAAGGTTATTCATTCTTTGACCTCCTTGATACTGTCGATTTCATCCGTACCTAAGGCCTGATAAGAGCGGTAAGCAAGCACGAAATAGAAGGCCGTTACGCCGAAACTGATCACGATAGAGGTCAGGATCAGAGCCTGCGGCAGCGGATCGACATAAGTCTCCTCATTACCCAGCACAGGAGCTGCCCCCCGCTTGAGTCCGGCCATGGTCAGAAGCAGCAGATGTACACCATGCGTCAGTAAGGAGGTTCCCAGGACAACCCGCAGGAGGATTTTGGACAAAATCAGGTACACCCCTATAGTAAACAGAATGCCTATTGCTATCGCCATTACTAGTTCCATCTTTTATCCCCTCCAATCGTTAAAATAATGTTCATCGCAACTCCTACCACTGCTAAATATACGCCTAAGTCAAATAGCACAGCTGTTGCCAG
The DNA here is from genome assembly GCF_038006765.1 of Paenibacillus sp. FSL H7-0756. Taxonomy (NCBI): domain Bacteria; kingdom Bacillati; phylum Bacillota; class Bacilli; order Caryophanales; family Paenibacillaceae; genus Paenibacillus; species Paenibacillus sp. FSL H7-0756. The sequence goes on from NZ_JBBOVT010000002.1 coordinate 594,948, forward strand.
TTCGACATCTCCAAGGATAGGAAGATGGAAGTGTCCGAAGGAATGACTCAGAAAAGGGACACCAAAGAGAAATGAGCCTGAAGCTGTAAGAATAGCCAGCATGAGCCCTGCTGCCGTGAGCAGGCGGTAGTTTACAGGAAACACTTTACGAATCTGATCCATGCCAAAAGCGATGGTTATCAGTATAAGCGCTGCGGAAGTCATCAATGCGCCAATGAATCCTCCCCCCGGATGATTATGACCTGCAAAGAACAGATACAGGGAGAAGATCAGAATGATGATGACAATTCCTTTGGACATCGTCTGCAGAATCACATCATTACTGCGCAGAGGTACAGCCAGCTGCGGATCAATTCGCTTAGGCTCCTCTTCCATTCTCAGATGGACAAGGGCATAAATGCCCAGCGAAGCGATACCAAGCACCATGATCTCAAATAAAGTATCGAATCCGCGGAAGTCTACAAGAATGACGTTAACTACATTTTTTCCGCCTGCCAGAGCGTAGCTTTCTTGTAAGAAGTACTCGGAGATGGACGCGAACGGACTACTGCCCATTGCTGCCAGAGCGACCAGCGTCACTGTTAAACCCACACCAAGCGAGATGATCAGGTTAGGCAACTTGAAGCGCATGTTCTCCTTCTGCTTCCTCAGCTTCGGCAAGTACCGGAAACAGAGCAGGAACAGGATGACGGACACGGTCTCAATAATCATCTGGGTCAGCGCAAGATCAGGTGCCCGGAAAAGGACAAACAGCAGCGTTACCATGTACCCGACACCGCCGGTGAACAGGATGGCATTGACCCGTGATTTGGCAAAAGGAACAGCAAAGGCTGCCAGCAGCATCGTTACAATAACGGCCCATTCATAGAAGGATAAGTCCGCATACTGTTTCATGCCAAAGCTGATCCCGGGTTCCCGGAGGAGAACACTAAGCACAGCCACGATCAAAAAGCTGAAGATATACAGTAAATAATGGCGGTTAGAGCCGGTCATATAGGCATCTGTCAAACGCGCGGACCCCCGTTCCAGTAGACGGAGCGACGCATCATACACCCGGTTAAGCGTATTCCGCCCCCTGGCTTCACGGTCCAGCACCCGCAGCCGGGTATAGCTTTTGAACAGGAGAATTCCGGCTGCTACAACACCAAATGTCATGAAGATCTCGGGTGTCCAGCCATGCCAGAAATGAATAGAAGTCTCAAAGCTATCCCCCGGAGAGAGCATCCCCGTGTGTATGGAGGCCATTGCCGGCTCAATCAGCGTGACCGAGACCAGATCCGGGAAAAAGGCAAACACCAGTGTGAAAGAAATCAGAATGACGGGTGCCAGCAAGAGTCCTAGTGGAGCTTCATGCGGCGTTTTGTCCAGTTTGTCTGAATGCAGCTTGCCGCCGAAGGTCTTAAATACAAGAATCATACTATATACAAAAGTAAATACACTCGCAATCCAGGCAATGACAGGAAAGAGCTGCAGCCAGAATCCAGAATTCAGAATATCGAACTCGCGGATATTCAGTACCGCAGTGAAGAACATCTCTTTGCTGAGAAATCCGCTGAATGGAGGCAGCCCGGCCATGGAGAACGCCCCCATTAGTGCGACCGAGAAGGTAATCGGCATAAGCGACATCAGTCCGCCAAGCTTGCGGAGATCGCGGGTGCCGGTCTCATGGTCGATGATGCCTACCACCATGAACAGGCTGCCTTTGAACACAGCATGATTGATGAGGTGGAACAGCGCGGCTGTAGTAGCCATCGTATAAAAAATCGCGTCTTGTCTTCCGCCGGCAAAGCCGGCTGCTGATCCCAGACCAAAGAGTGACATGATGAGGCCCAATTGGCTGATCGTAGAATAGGCCAGTAAGGCTTTGAGATCTGTCTGCCGGATCGCTTTGAACGACCCATAGATCAAAGTAAGCAGGCCGGTTACAGACACCAGCCAGAACCACTCCGATTGCCCCGCAAAGACAGGAGTAAGCCTGGCCACCAGATAAATCCCTGCCTTGACCATGGTAGCGGAGTGAAGATAGGCGCTGACCGGAGTCGGAGCTTCCATGGCGTCCGGCAGCCAGATATGGAACGGAAACTGAGCCGATTTCGTAAAGGCACCCAGCAGAATCAGCAGCATAGCCGGGATAAACATAGCGTGATCCGTGATGGTTCCTACCAATGCAATAATCTCGCGGATACTATACGAACCGGTCATCACATACAGCAGATTAAATCCGGCAAACATGGCCAGTCCGCCGAACACGGTGATCAGCATAGACTTGAGTGCCCCATAACCGGATCTTTCCCGCCCGTACCAGAAAGCAATAAGCAGGAATGAGGATATACTGGTAAGTTCCCAGAACCCGTATAGTACGATCAGATTATCGGACAGCACTACCCCCAGCATGGCGCCCATGAAGATAAGCAGGTACATATAGAACCGCCGGATTCCCTCCGTCTGTTTGTCGAGATAAAAAATGGAGTATAGCACAACAAGCGCGCCCATTCCCGAAATCAGCAGGACAAAGATCAGGCTAAGCCCATCCAGGATCAAGGTTATATTTACTCCAAAAGACGGCATCCAGGCGAAGGTGTCTACTATAGAATCTCCTGCACGGATCACAGGAATCCTCGTCAGCAAATACAGGAATAGCGCCGCTGGCAGGGGCAGAACGAGCCATCCCAGATGGAAGCGCGCAGTTTGTCTGGTCAGCAGTAACAGCGCGGATAGTAGAAACGGAAGAAGAATGATGATATGCAGCACGGCTCAGTACCCCTTTCTATCTATAGTTATAGTGCTCACTTCGGCTTGACCCATTCATTCTGTACAATTCTTAAATATTGTGCCTCGCCATTGGTAACCATTTTAAAGAGACCTGTATTAAAATCCGTATCCAATTCCCGGAAGAAGGTGCCCTTTATCGCCTCGCTGCCAGTATTCTCCTCCATTAAAATATAGCGGTCGCCTTTTTTGGCCAGATAGGCAGTAAATCCCCGTTCATGTGTCTGCTCCAGAAGCTCGGGATACCTTTGAACGGCAACGATATGAAGATCAATGGTGCCGACCAGCTCCATCAGATCATTGATGAAATTGCCGCGTGTAATTTCCTGCCACAGGGTTTGGCTGGATTGCCCCAGCACAATCTGTGTCACTTGGTATTCTTGAGCAGTTTCCACGATTACCTGAGCTGTCTTTTTCCCGTTGCATTTGCGGTTCAGAAATTGCCCTCCGGCCTCCTGGGTCTGCTGCTCCCAAGCGGAGAGGTACAACTGCTTCTCGTGATTATATTCACCATCTCCGCTGGCATCTACAGTAAGAACAGTAAGCGGAGCCTGAAGCTTTCTGGCCAGCTCGCCGCCTCTCTGAATCAACCGTTGTCCATGGGGCCCGTAATGCACACACACCATAATACTCTCCAGCTTCATTTCCATTTGAAATCCTCCGTAAGTTAATTTTTTCCAGGTAAAAACACAAAAAGAGCCCGCTGTTGGCAGGCTCCTCCGGGTACTTCAGTATACAATTGGCTTTATTATATAGTTCTCAAGAGAGAAAGTAAAGAATATTGACGGCGTATATTGTCCTCTCCATCCGGAGAACACTACTCTTTCTTGCCCAATACCCCATACAGAAATAGATTTCCTAACTCTTTTCTTAAGTCAACAGTTAAGTTCTCAGCAATGGACGGATTGCCTAGCATAGTGATAATTCCGTTCATAAAAATCATAATAGCTTCTGCAGATACGCCCCCAGTTACTTTCCCCTCAGCTTTCCCCTGTTCAATTAATTTCATGATTTCTGGGATGGCAACAGTATTGGCATACTGCTCAACATATGCTTTGAATGCCGGATCTGTAAAGATAAAGTTCTTCATCCCTTCGCTGGTTATGGATTCCTGATTGTTCACCGATACCTCATACATCTTATTCATCTTTTCTTCAAAGGGCAGGTCTGAGTTCATCATTTGGATGAAATCTTTACCCTCTTCCTCCATTTGATGGTAAAAGACTTCTTTGGCCAGCTCCTCTTTATTGCCAAAAAAATTATAGATGGATCCCGGAGAGACACCTGCCTGCTGTGCAATCTCGCGGACGCCTATTTCTTTAAAGTTTCTCGTCATGACCATATCCGTTAACGATTCTAAAATTTGCTTTTTTTTCTGTTGTCTTCGTTTTTCAAAGCCATTCATGATAAATTCCACCTAATCCTGATATTTATGAAACAGCATACCCTTATGTTATATATTTATTGACTTCATAGCAAGATGAGAATATTATGTAACTGAAATCATATTTGTTATATAACTTTGACGGGAGGCGTCAAGCTTTTGATTACAATTGAAGCATTAACAAAGCTCTATTCCAATGGTAAAGGAGTGCGGGAGATTAGCTTTGAGGTGAAGGAAGGCGAGGTTTTCGGTTTTCTGGGACCTAATGGAGCCGGAAAAACAACAACGCTCCGCCAGTTGATGGGTTTCGTTCACCCAACGAGCGGGAGGGCAACGATCAAGGGCCTTGACTGCAGTAGAGACGCTGCACAGATCCAAAAGACTCTAGGGTATGTACCCGGGGAAATTGCGTTCTACGATTACATGACCGGACTCCAATTTCTGACCTTTATTGATGAGTTAAGGGGACGTAAAGATCATATACGCCGCAGTCAATTAATCGACAGATTCGAGCTGGAGCCTGGCGGGAAAATCCGGAAAATGTCCAAAGGAATGAAGCAAAAAGTAGGATTAATTGCGGCCTTTATGCATGATCCTGAGGTTATCATTCTGGATGAGCCGACAAGCGGACTGGACCCGCTTATGCAGAAACGTTTTATAGAATTAATTATTGAGGAACGCGGCCGGGGGAAAACCGTCCTGATGTCCTCTCACCTATTCGATGAGATCGATCAGACCTGTGAACGGGCAGCTATTATACGGGAGGGAGAACTTGTTGCCGTTGAGAACATCCGCTTACTAAAAGCAGCCTTGCCGCAAAGCTTTGTCGTTACCATGGAGGATAAGGAAGATATGGCTATTCTCCAAAACAGTACTCTGAATTATATACAAAGAGCTCCCCTTATCGTTGAGATCTTTATCAAAGAGGATTATGACCCTATGCTGCGCCTACTGGCTCAATGTGAAGTGGCTCATATGGTGTCAACTCCCCAGACGCTTGAACAGATTTTCATGGACTTTTATGGAAAGGGGCGCTGATTGTGATGTCTTGGGCTCTATTTAAAGCAAATATACGAGTTAACCGTTTTCTGTGGCTTCTGATTGTCGCCGTGTATTCTTTTTATTCCGTGGTCTTATTAAGTATGTTCAACCCGGATAGCGCAGATGAATTGAAGGATATGCTACATATGCTTCCTTCCGGGCTAATGAACGCCATGGGAATGAATTTCCGGTCAACCCTGCTCACTTTTCTGTCAGGGACGTTATACAGTATCCTTCTGTATCTATTCCCTATGATCTTGTCCATTGTTGTTAACCACCGGCTGATAGCCGTACATGTAGATAAAGGCAGTATGGCCTACCTGCTCTCAACTTCCAACTCAAGAATTCGGATCGCCGTGACTCAGGCTGTATTTAGTCTGACCTCTGTAACTGCAATCTTCAGCTGGATCACTGTCCTGACGCTGATCACCTCTTCTGTCATGTTTCCCGGACTAATGGACACCAAGCAATTTATACTATTGAATCTTTACGCACTCCTGATGTATTACACGATTAATGGAATCTGTTTCCTGGCCTCCTGCCTGGCGAACGAAGCCAGATACAGCCTGGGACTGGGGGCCGGCCTCCCGATCACATTTGTATTGCTGCAAATGCTCGGTGATTCCGGGGAAAGGCTGGAGTGGCTCGGAAATTTCTCTTTATTCGCCTTGTTCGACCCGGAACGATTATTCGCCGGTGATAGTTTTGCATATATAGGGATGGCTGTATTTGCGGGACTGGCGGCTGTGCTGTATACTGTGGGAATTCTTTGGTTTAATAAAAAAGACTTGCCTATTTAACCTATTTGGCAAGCTGGGGGAATGGAATATGCCAAGAATTGCCCAAACATTCAAGCTGGAAACAGGAGCGGTTATTGAGTATACAGTTGCGGGAAGAGGTGAACCTGTGTTCATTCTTCATGGCGGACATTCCAACTGCCAGGAGGATTTTGGCTATGAAATTCTCCTGGAGAACGGGTATTCCATTATTACACCATCGCGGCCCGGTTATGGCCGAACAAGCAAAGAGCTTGGAAGCTCATTAGATGCTGCTTGTGAAGCATATGAGCAATTACTGGATCATTTGAATCTTACTAAAGTGCATATTATCGCTGTATCTGCCGGAGGCCCCTCTGGCTTAACTTTTGCTGCCCGCTATCACTAGGAAACTGCTCTCCGTCTTCAGCCGCAGCTTTTCGAAATTCATGCTGAAGCAGATGATTCCTTCCTTCAGTAGCCTTCCGGTCAGCCAAGTCATACAACAATTCACCCAAGAAGATGTTAAACAATTTGTTGCCATGAATCAACGCCAGCGCTCAGGGCATGGATTTATGCTAGATCTTGAGCAGCTAGCTTTGTTTGAACCTTCCGGTCTACCTGCAATATTATGTCCTACTCTGATTATACATAGTAAATATGACCAGGCCGTTTTACCTGAGCACGCTCATGCAGCCTTTGAACTCATTCCGCAAGCCGAGCTTTGTCTTTTTGAATCATGGGGACATTTGATCTGGCTTGGCAAGGATGCAGAAACTATGAACAGGAAAATGATTGATTTTTTAAAGACAACAGTATGAACCCTATATTATCAAAACTTCAATTGGTCAAAAATTTTAACGAAGATTTTCGCAATGTTCTTGGCATCATCGATACCTCTATGGTGAGTACCTTCAAGCGGCAGTTTAAGCATAGTTAAGGCTCTTTCCATGCCTACTCCCCTCTCCTTACCAATCATTCTCCCGTGCTGATGCTTGAGACTGATATGGTTATCCGTCCATTCACTTGCGATTTGATGTAGTGCACAATCCTTCTGCAACTGGTTTTTATCATAAAATCCCCAGGAGCAGAGGACATGAGGTTCATTGCCTATCCACTCTTGAAATTGACTTATTGCCTGCGGAAAATACATTGCAGCATCCACATCCGCCTGAGAGATGGAGGTAAGCTGTTTACAAAAATCAGAAAGCTGTGGGCTTAATGCGGGATTTACAAAAATTTGAAAATCGCTCACAGTCTTCAGTCTTTCATTGAGTTTTACGGCTCCGATCTCAATAGTTTCGTTTTGTCTTTTGCGGTCATTATTTCAATAGATGCTTTGAGATCCTATCTTCATTCCAGTCGTATACTAAGACACTATTCTCACGATAATCTAATATAGTTCCTTTTATTCCATAAAATTCGTGAATAGAGGCCAACGTTTTTGCATCTAAAATATACTGGGAGGTAAGCAAATCGACATACAGGTTTCCTTCTATCGTTTTCTTCGCTGTTGGCAGACCGTCACCCTCAGGCATATTAAAATTCGCTAGTACTCTATCCTTTACTAAACCCTTCTGGTTGAACAAGCTTAATTTTTTGGTTTTAGGATTAAATACCATGTAATGATCCCCGGCTTGGAAAGCAAACCCAAGTGGATCGATTGTTCTTCCCCAGATAGCGGAGCCTTTTGGAGATAAAGCTATAAGTTTCTGCGTATTTGCTTGATGTACTGAAAACACAAAAGTGCCATCATCGAGTGCAAAATCAGTATAAAAGCTGACGCCTGCTCCCTTTGGGAAGGTGTATTGGAATGAGCGCTGTAAGGATGAATTGTACACTTCAACTTTTTGAGCATTGCCCTGCTTGGTTAACATCTCTATGGCGATTTGGTTCTTCGACACGGTAGTTAACTTTCCGGATACCACCTTACTTGCTTTCTGCTTGCCATTTTTATCAAAAGAGAGTAGTTGCACCGTTTCTGCACCGATTGTATTCGATTTCTGACCTGCAATAATTAAGTTTCCGTCACTCATGCGATATAACTTGCCGTCAAATGCCCCTAGATCTTGTCCTACACGCTTACTCCAATTCTCCTTCCCTGCAGGGCTCACAGAATAAAGAACTCCTGGAAATGAGAAATAGGCGTATACCGTACCGTCTGGTGCATAAGCAAAAGGATATTCTGTACTTGGCCATCCGTATCCTGCCTTTGCAAACGAGAATACCCATTTCACCTTTCCGGTTTTGGGATCTACGGCTCGGATTGTATCAGGTGACCAAACTTTTGTCTCAGAGAATCTTTCTTCTCCAACATGTAAGTACAGCGTTTCTTGTTCCGGCACATAATAACTCTCTGGTTGAATCGGTATGTAATCTTCATTCGGTGTTTGAGTCCAAACCGCTATTGGTAAGGATTCATAATTCTTAGCAGACACCACCCCACCAACATTTGCAAAAACCAGGGCAGCAACCGTGAAACTGATTAACTTCTTTTTCAAAACGAAAACCTCAACTTTCCTTTTTGATTGGAATACATAATATTATCGACATTTGTAATTCGAATCGATAGACCCATCGCTCCGGGACTATGCCTTTTGTTATTCAGACATCGTACATATTGGTTTGAAACAGCAAAAGGCTGAGCCTAAGTCAAAAATATGACTTTGGGCTCAGCCTTCTTATTTCCTAGTACCGCTCATTGATCTGCTCTCCTAACCATGCGCCTTGGCGGACAAGTCTGCGCTGTAGCTCAGTGATGTCGATACTGCGCGTTTCCCGCGTGCCTGTCTCGGCCAGAATCGCCGCGGCCGTACCGGAGGCTTCGCCCATTGCAAAGCAATTCGGCATAACCCGGGTGGAGCCTTGGGCCGCTCGATCGGTTGATATCGCTCTGCCGGCTACGATTACGTTCTGAATACCGGCCGGAAGCAAGGCGCGATAAGGAATGCCGTGCGACTCTCCCGGAGATAGACGTACCATCGTCATGCCGCTCGTAGGCTTTGCCATATGAATATCAATAAAGTAGGCATTTCGGGCAATATCGTCCGGGAACGAACGGCACGCCAGAAAATCGTCGGCGGTGACGATATAATCGCCGATGATCCGGCGGGTTTCCCGAATCCCGATCTGTTCGCCCGTCAACGTCAGGAAAGCGTTCTCAAATCCGGGAATCGCTTCCCTCAGCCAACCGGTAATGTGTTCAACAAGTGCGCGGCCTTCGATTGCTCCGCGGGTCAGATCATCCGTATTGGAGCCGTCAATTCCGAATACATGCCCGAAATTGAAGCCTGCCGTATGATCGTTTATCCAGGAAATACCGGCCCAATCTCTGGCGACGCGTAACCGCCCTTCACTCTTCGCCTTGTTGATCGCATGTTTCAGATCATGACTGTGCGTCTCAGCACTTGAGAGAAATTTGTTCCGGTCCAGGTTATTTAGAACGAAGCACATCGTCCCCGGCTGCAGCTCTCCATCATCTCCACCTTTGGCGAACTGCCCGCCCGCAAGATAGGTAAGATCCGCATCGCTCGTTGCATCAATGTATATCTTCCCCTTCACCGCCTGGGTTCCGGTCTTGTTGGTAATGACCGCCGCTTCAAGGATGCCGTCCTGCCCAAGAACTTGACCGACGAACGTATGATACAGCACTTTAACGCCAGCCTCCATCATCTTCTCGTCCAATAGGCGTTTTAGAATTTCCGCATCAATCGGCACCCAATCCAGCCGGTCCTTCCATGCTTCCTGAAACCTCTCCTCCATCCTGCTCTTCATATCAAGCAGAATTTCCAGCCCAATCCCACGGATGACCGCCTTGACCTGATCGGTATACGGGCAAAATGCAGGAACCTGAGAGACCGTCGCCATACCGCCCAGGTATCCTCTTTGCTCGATCAGCAATACAGATGCCCCGTTTCTTGCCGCTGCGAGCGCTGCCGCTACTCCTGACGGTCCTCCTCCGGCAACGACAACATCCACTTCTGTGTAGACAGGAATATCGCGCTCGGGTATTTTAACGGTTAATGCCATATCGGTCATTCTGACCACCTCCACCTGATTTCTTCCATTGCAGCTTCAGCTTACATCGAACGCGGTGAGACCGAACGCTCTTGTTTCTTTAATTCACTCGGGGCTACGCCCCAATATTTACGAAATACTCTGGCAAAATAGCTGACATCACGGTATCCTGCCGCTTCTGCTGCATCATACACCTTAACGCCGCTGTGTAAGAGCTCTTTGGCGTGCTCCATACTCCGCTTCAGGAGATATTCCGAAATGGATTTCCCTTCCTCCCGCTTAAAGAGCCGGCTAAGGTAAGAGGGATTGACATATAATCTTTCGGCCAGCGTGTGCAAGGTCAGTTCTTCTTTCCCCAGCATTTCCTCCACAGCCTCAATCATTTGTTTAACGAGCCGATGGCTTGAATGCTTTCGCTCGCGTTCCCGGTATTGGGTAATGCGGCTGGCCACTCTTTTGGACCATTCCACAATTTGCTCTTTGGAGAGCAGGGATTCAAAGGACAGAAACATCGAATAATCCTCTTGCAGCACCTCTTGCATCGACCAGCCCCGCGATTGAATCATACGTGTAAATAAGCTGCTCAAATACAGCAAATGCTCGTATACCTTTTGGGTTGAGACAGCCTGGGAGTATACGTTCTTGAAATAGCAGTCTATCAGCTCAGCAACCGCTGCTGCGTGATCCGTATGAACCGCAATCTCCAGCTGCTTTTCGAATTCAGCGTCATAATGAAACGGCTGCTCTTTGTTGGTTACGTCCAGGTAAGGAACGAACACCTCATGTCCGTAAATGGCCCGCTCCTGCAGTGCACGGCGTGCCTGCCGATAGGACAGCGAAACATGGTCCCATGAGCCTGGGGTCCCTAGTCCGGCACTGGCGGTAAGCTTCAGACACTCTTTAACAATGTTGAAGAGACGGGGAACGTGAACATTAATCCGCTGAATGATATCTGGAGCCGATTCCTCCGGTTGTCCCAAAAAGAGCAGCACGGTTGCTCCGTCCGCATCATTAAAGACCCGGCAGTCTTCATGCTGCAAACATTCAGCCGCTATGCATTCCAGCGAAAACTGCAGCAACGCCTGATCCGAAGACGTAAATCGTTCTCCTTGCTCGTGAATCGGATCGATTTCACATACGGCTACAGCAAACCAGCTATAGAGGGCAAGCTCCAGATTCAGCTCCTCCATATGCTTCTTGAGCTCCCAGTCCGCATACCGGCCCTGTATCCAGTTTCTATAAAAATCATCCTGGAGCTGAGGCAGGCGGTCATGCCATTTCCGCTCCAGCTCAATCATACTGTGCTTTTCCATCAGTTCCTCTCGGATCTCTTCCGCAGCCGCAAGAATAGCCTTCAAGATTTCATCGTCTCCGGCCGGCTTCAGCAAGTACTTCATGACGCCAAGCCCCACAGCAGCCTGCGCATACGGGAAATCGTCATGGCCGCTTAAAATCACGAATTTCATGTGCGTTTCCTGCTGCAGCACCGTTCTCGCCAAGGTTAACCCGTCCATCTCCGGCATCTCGATATCGAGCAGCACGATATCGGGCTTCCTGCGTTCGATCATGGATAGCGCTTCCAAGCCGTTCTCGGCAAGCGCTACCACTTCGATGCCATGCTCATTCCACGGTATATTGTTGGCCAGACTATTCAAAATTCGAATTTCATCTTCAACAATCATGAGATTCATGTTCCGCTTCCCCTCTCTCCTCCCGGCAGCGGTCTGCCGGTAAATCGATGACCGCCACCGTTCCGTTCCCTTCCCCGCTGACGATCTTCAATTCCGCCGTCTCCCCATAGTAAATGGCGATTCGAGCCTGGACATTGAGCAGCGCAAAAAACTCGGAGTTCTTCTCGGGGGGCGTCGTGTAATCCCCGAATCTGATTCTTGCCAAGGCCTGTTGAATCCGCATAAGCCTCGGCCCTGGAATCCCTCTTCCATTATCGGTTACCTGGATGATCAGCCGGTCATTAGACACATCGGTGCGGATGCTTAAGGTTCCGCCTTTTTTTCGTTTCTCCAATCCATGCAATATGGCATTCTCAACCAGCGGCTGAAGCAGCAGCTTCAGAATATGCAAATGATGGCTATCCTCAGAAGCGCAGTACTCCACCGTAAACCGGTCGGCAAAACGGATTTGCTGAATGCGAATATAGTAATGAAGGTGCTTGAACGTTTCCTCCACCGTAAACGACTCCTGCCCTTTGCTCAAACTCAGCCTGAAGAAGTTCGACAAGTTGAGCACCATTGTACTGATCTCTTCCGCTTCATAATTTTTGGCCGTCCAATAAATCGAATCCAGCGTGTTGTACAAGAAGTGGGGATTAATCTGAGCCTGCAGAAATTTGAGCTCCGTCTTGGTCATTCTGAGCTGTTGCTCATAGATATCCTTGATCAGATGACGCTGCTGACTCGCCGTTTCGTTGAAAGCATCCGTTAAATACCCCAACTCGTCCTGCCGCCCGTTCTCCAGCCTGATATTCAGATTGCCTTTACGCAGCTGCCGCATACCGGACACAAGTCTTGATATCGGAGAAGCAATTCCGCTGTAGATAAACCAGGCAATCCAGACGGCAAGCACGATGCTGAGTGCAATAATGCAGTACGCAAAAATTTGCAGCGGCCTCGACTTATCATAAATCTCACGCTCGGGCTGGATCAGCAGCAGCGACCATCCGCTTCGGGGAGAAGTCACCCGCAGAATCAAATTTTTCTCATCCGTTTCCGGGGTTACCCGGACAACAACACTGCCTGGCTGGACGTCCCTCCATTCGAAAGACAACGTTTCTTCTGTAGAAGCATTCGATACGATCAACCGCTCCCGGGCATCAAACAGATAGACCTTGGAGCTGCTGTTCGCCAGCAAATGGGACAGCGAGCGGAGCAACTGATTCTTCGAAATCGACAGCATGAGAACATTTTCGCCTTTTTCGGCGCGATAGAAATCCATAAGTCTCATCATAATAAGCTGATTCCGGTTATAGATAGGATCCGGGAGTCCAGACAAATTCTCTTCATGGCGTTCTGACAAGTAGTATATGCTTGCGCCATTTGCCTTCAGTGCTTCATCGTACCATGGTTCAGGGCCTTGGGATTCACGGTGCAGCAGCCCGAGCTTGGTTGCGATCAGCGAGTTGGAGGGACGATGATAAATCATGGCGTCGCTTAAATATTCATTGACCATGGTTATATTCGTAATCTCTTCCATGACACGCGTGAAGTCCATAATCGCCCCGGAGGTCAGGGTCTTCTCCTGATGAGACAGCAGGGTGGATAAATTAGTATCGGTTGCGATCAAGGTGGACAGATTATGGATGCTCTTTAAGGTCAAGTCAACAAACTCCAAAGCGGAGTTCATGGCACTGAGCGTGCGCTCGCCAAGCTCCTGCTCCAAAATCCGCTGAGACTTTACATTGGCAAACATGCTGAACGCCACCAGCGGCAGCAGGATGAGAAGAAAATAACAGGTTAGCCTAAACTGTATCGACTGCTTCAAGACGCTGCGGAATTGCGTCAGCCACTTCATACGATTCCCCCACGATACATGCTGCCTTCATTATAGCTTAGACCCCGTTATCCGTCCTGTTTATTGCCCGTTGACTTCCTTCGTCATTTCTTCGCCGCCGTTTTTCTTCCAGTCTTCAACAAATTGATCAAAACTGTCTACCGGCTGCTGGCCGATGATGATTTTCGTGAAGGCTTCGACCTCCATTTTGGACAGCTTAGGCCCGTATTTACCCATTCCAGGCGTCGGTACGCCCAGATATTGATTACGGATGGCAACCTTGTTAATCTTGTCGACAATCTCATTCAGCTTAAACTCCATACCGAGCGAGTCCAGACGTTCTCTGGATACTTCAGAATTGAACGGTACAATCGCTTCGCCGAGCGTTAGCCGGTAAATATGCTTGTTGTGCTCATCAAAGTTCGTAACCACCTTCCCGTCCTCCATATTCCATACCTCGCCCTCAAATCCGAGCATGAGTGTGCGGTATCCGTCTCCGATCATGAAATCAAGCATCTTAATGACAGCCTCCGGATGTTTGCTCGTAACCGGAATCACATTAAATCCGGAAACATAGCTATTGCCCCAGGTTCCCTGCTTCCCGTCAGGTCCGGTTGGATATTCGAGGGTAATCCACTCGGCATTGGGATCATTTTTCTGGTTGGTCAGGATCGGGCCGCGGGTATCATACCAGTTCCCGGAGAACAGACCCACTTTGCCGCTGGCGACTTTCTCGTCAACATTGGCCATCTTATTTAAAGCCCACTCGGGATCAATCAGCTTTTCCTTATAGAGACCGGCAAGATAGCTTAGTGCTTCCTTCATTTCCGGCAGTGTGCTGGAATTCACCAATTGCCCGTCCCGTTCAGTCCATTGGCCCCGCTGGATTCCCCATGCCCCGATAAACGGAGCTACTCTGCCGAGGTTTTCCTGCAGGATCAGACCAAACGTATCGTTTTTGCCGTTTCCGTCCGGATCATCCTGCGCAAAAGCGCGAATCACCTGTTTGTATTCTTCCAGCGTTGTCGGCGGTTTGAGCCCCAGACGGTCCAGCCAATCCTTGCGTGCAAACATGATTTCATTGCCCGGGATCGGGTTCAGGCCGGGAATCGCATAGATCTTTCCGTCCACAGTGACAACCTTCCAGGCTTCCTCCGGGATACTTTTCTTCAAATTCGGTCCGTATTCGTCGATTAAATTATTCAGAGGGGTAAGGGCCTTCTGCCGGACATAGCTTTCGAACCAATTGGCATCATAGGACAGGAGCATATCGGGCAGATCATCGGAGGCCATAATCACGTTCAGGGCATCCCCGTAACCGTCCGCAGGAGGCGTGATCAGCTTGATGTCCAGGCCCGTGTTCTCACGGATGTAATCAATATAAGGATTATTGTTCTCGTCCATGCCCGGCGGGAACTTCCGTCCGGCATTGCTTAATACGATATCAATGGCCTGGCGTTTTTCCTTCCCTTCGGCTCCTTCCTCCTTCGTGCCGGATGAACACGCGGACACCAGCAGCATGGAAGTCACCGCCAGGATGGATACGGATCTTTTTGCAAAGATTGAGACTTTCATATCACAATCCCCTCTCTTTTTTCATGTTACATGCCGTTCTAGCCTTTTACGGATCCAAGCATAATCCCTTTGACAAAATGCTTCTGCAGAAACGGATACACGATCAGGATCGGAACCGTGCTGGCAATCAGCGCCGCAGCCTTTAAGGACTCCAAGGCCAGCAGGGTGCTGTCGATATTGGCGGAGTACCCGTTGTTATTGCTGATGTTCGATTGATTGAACATGATCAGCTCACGCAAATACACCTGCAGCGGGAAAAGATTCCGGTCCGTCACATACAGGACGGTGTCAAAGAAGGCGTTCCAATGTCCGACCGCATGGAACAAGGTAATCGTGGCAATGACCGGCATGGATAACGGAACGACGATCCGGATGAGCGTTCCGATATTGGAGGAGCCGTCAATCTTGGCGGATTCTTCCAATTCAGGCGGCACGCCTTGAAAGAAATTTTTCATAATAATAACATTGAACGCGCTAACTGCTCCAGGAATGATATAGACCCAGAAGGAATTCAGCAGCCCGGTCGCTTTCACGACCAGAAAGGTTGGAATCATGCCCCCGTTAAACAGCATCGTGAACACAATCAGGAACATGATGGCTGATCGTCCTTTAATATAAGCCTTGGACAGCGGATAGGCCAGCATACAAGTGATCACCACATTCAACATCGTGCCGATGACCGTGCGCAGTAAACTGACCTTGAAGGCATTCAAAAAAGCCTGTTCGCGCAGTACCTTCACATACGCTTCGAAACTGAAATCCACCGGCCATAACGTCACCCTGCCGGAGGTTATCGCCTGATGACTGCTGAAGGACTGGGCCACGATATGCAGGAATGGGAGAAGCGCAAGCAGTGCAATGAAACCCAGGGCCAGGTAATTAAGCCTCGATGCCAGATGTTCCCCCCTAGTAAGTCTCATAGATTCACCCCCTCTACCATAAGCTGTCCTGGCCAAGCTTTCTGGCGGCTTTGTTGGCGAGGACGACCAATATCAGACTGATGACCGATTTGAACAACCCGACAGCGGTAGTAAAGCTGAATTGACCCTGCGTGATTCCGGTCCGGTATACATAAGTCTCGATAACATCGGCCACATTGTATACCAGCGGATTGTAGAGCACAAAGATCTGTTCGAAGCCGACATCCAGAACGCTTCCCAAGCGCAATACGAACAGGATCACGATGGTCCCGATGAGCGATGGCAGGGTGACGTGGATCAACTGCTTCCACTTGCTCGCGCCGTCTACGACAGCGGCCTCGTAGATTTGTGGATCGATCGATGCCAGCGCAGCCAGATAGATGATGGCCCCCCATCCCGCTTCCTTCCAGATATCGCTGACCACAAGCACCGTTCTGAACCATTCCTGACTGCCCAGGAAGAAGATCGGCTCCAAACCGATCATGCCCAGAAGCTGATTGACGATGCCCGTTGCCGGGGACAGCACGTTGACCAGGATACCTCCGATGATGACCCAGGACAGAAAATGCGGTAAATAGACAAGCGTCTGGACCCCGCGCTTATACAGCATGTGCCGGACTTCATTCAACATCAAGGCCAGGATGATTGGACCCGGAAATCCCCAGATCAGCTTGTATAAACTGATCAGCAGCGTATTTTTGAATACCGTGTAAAACTCGCTGTCCGTAAACATATTTTTAAAATGCGTAAGTCCCACCCATTCGCTGCCGCGGATGCCGGCAAAGGCGCTAAAATCCTGAAAGGCAACGATGATGCCTCCCATTGGCACATACTTGAAAATGATAAAATACGCGAGCCCCGGCAGCATAATCAGGTATAAATCCCAGTACTTTTTCAGGGCCTGAAACCGCGCCGGCTTGACCGTACGAAGGGGATGGTTCTCGGGCTGCCGATCCGCCGCTGCCAAATCTGAATCCATAGGATACCTCCTTTACCCTTAGTCATAATCTCTTATCCGTGTGACATCCTCATTGTACCTGCCGTTTGGCATTTGCTTTAAGGGCATTTGCATGACCTTTTAGGTGAATTTCTTGACCACTTGGCCGGGAACAACCATATTCCACACCCAAACTCATCAACTTAACGCAAAAAACAACCCGAATTCATGTTCGGGTTGGGATATGTGAGCTATTAGTTAACGGTGTGCACAACGATCCTGCTGCAGCGGTTCGATCCAGACGATACTCAGCAGGAATTGAGAAAGCTTTAAGCGCTTGTTAAGTTGAAAAGGTGCTGTCCTCTAAGTAAAGAGTGCAGCACCTTTTCTTTCGGATTTGAAATGAACTATATCAAGCTCATCTCTCCCGCCTGATCGCTATCTATGCTTGGTCAGTCACCGCCCCTTTAGATGCAGAGGAGACTAATCTTGCATACTTGACCAGCACGCCTGAATTAACTTTTAGCGGAGGCTGTACCCATGCTTGAGCCCTGGCACTCAGCTCCTCTTCTGTCACGTTAAAGTTAATCTGCTGCGTTTCGCTGTCGATAGTGATGAGGTCTCCGCTTCTCAGTAGCGCGATCGGTCCACCTACCTGCGCTTCAGGTGAGACATGTCCGACTACGAATCCATGCGAGCCACCTGAGAACCTTCCATCCGTAATTAGGGCCACTTCCCCGCCAAGACCCTTACCTACAATTAATGCAGTAACAGACAGCATCTCCGGCATGCCTGGACCGCCCTTTGGACCACAATAACGGATAACCAGTACATCGCCTTTGTGGATTTCATTTCTTAAAATCGCTTCCGTTGCGGCCTCCTCACTGTCATACACCTTGGCCGGCCCGTCAAACCGGAGCTTCTTCATGCCTGACATTTTGGCTACGGCGCCTTCAGGGGCAAGGTTACCTCTAAGTACAACTAATGGTCCATTTGGCTTCAGCGGCTGCTTCAATGGACGGACAATCTTCTGATCGTCTCTAAGTGGAGCTGCTTCCGCCAGATTCTCTGCCAAGGTCTTACCTGTGACTGTCAGGCAATCACCATGAAGAAGTCCCTCAGCGAGTAATAGCTTCATCACGCCGGGAATACCGCCAATTTCGTTCAAATCCTGCATTACATATTGGCCGCTTGGCTTCAGATCTGCCAAATGGGGAACACGCAGGCGTATCCGCTCAAAATCATCCAAGGTTAAATCTACGCCTGCCGAATGCGCAATAGCGAGCAAATGCAGGAACGCATTGGTTGAACCTCCCAAAGCCATAACGACCGTAATGGCGTTCTCAAACGCTTTTTTGGTCATGATGTCTTTCGGGTAAATCTCCTGCTCCAGCAGCGCTATGACTTGTCTGCCCGCCGCCGCACATTCTGCCGCTTTATCAGGCGAAACGGCCGGCGTAGAGGACGAACCGGGAAGGCTCATGCCCATGGCTTCCGCCGCAGCGGCCATTGTGTTGGCGGTGTACATGCCGCCGCAAGAGCCTGGACCCGGACAAACGCTGCACTCTACCTTATGGAGCTGTTCATCGGTTATTTTCCCCTCATGATATTGGCCTACCGCTTCGAAGGCCGTTACAATATCGACGTCTTTACCGTCGAGCTTTCCGGGCAGAATCGTTCCGCCGTATACGTACACGGAAGGGACATTCAACCGCCCCATCGCCATCAGACAGGCAGGCGTGTTCTTGTCGCAGCCACCGATGGCCACCAGGCCGTCAAAGCGCTCAGCTCCTGTTACAATCTCGATAGAATCCGCGATGGCTTCCCTGCTTGGCAGTGAGAACAGCATGCCTCCATGCCCCATTGAAATACCGTCAGAGACTGTAATCGTATTAAAAATAAGCGGAGCACCACCATGGTTACGCACCCCTTGTTTGGCTTGAACAGCCAATTCATTGATATGCATATTGCACGGGGTGACCTCACTCCAGGTGCTGGCTACGCCAATCATCGGTTTTTTGAAATCCTCATCTGTAAAACCAACAGCACGCAGCATCGCTCTGTTCGGCACCCGGTTGACACCCTCGCTGATTACCTTGCTGTTAATACGCAGATCTTTTCCGTTCACCATTTGTCTCCGCTCCTGTCTGCTTAAAGTAATCCGTGCAGTTCCTGCATCGGACGGATGAAATTTTGCCTCATCATTGCCTGAGCACGATCAGAATCATTCTTCTCGAACGCTGCAATAATTAAACCATGCTCATCGACTGAAGCCTGTGTCTCCGTAATCGGCCGCTCTAAGAACACGTATTTAAAGCGCCGGATATGAATCTGAAGGGATGCGCTGAATGAAGCGATATAGGGATTATCAGACAGCTCTACAATCAGATTGTGGAACTGTTCATCCGCCTCCATGGCCTGGTAAGGCTGACCGCTATTAATGGCACTGGCAAATTCTAAATTAAGTGCCCGCAGTTGCTCAATTTGTTCTGGAATAATAATTTTTGCGGTAGTTTCAGCCGCTAAAGCCTGAAGAGCCGCCATCGTTGAATACATCTTGAAGATGTCATCCTTCTCAATCTCCTGTACTCTGGTTTCTTTACCAGGATGAGTAGATACGAGCCCTTGTACTTCGAGTAGCTGAAAGGCTTCCCGGATCGGTGTGCGGCTTACACCAAGCGACTCAGCCAATTCGGCGTCAAACAGTTTTTCCCCGGGCTGCAGTGTACCGTCGATAATCCATCGTTGAATCTGGGAGAAGGCTCTTTCTTTCGCAGACATCCGTGCAGGTGAGACAAAATTTTTAGGTACTGGCATAGTTATCTTCCTCACTTCTCAATTTCCTTATATGCAATATATCGCATACATATATTTAAAGCAAGAAAAAAACAACTCATAAAGAGTTGTTTTGATAAAGGTAATGTATGAACTCCAGGAGACTAGGGTATGTACGCTTAACCCCGTCATCTAAGCAGCCTGCTGAATGGTTAGTTCAATCGCTTGGCGGCCTAAGCCTTCCATTTTTTCGCTTTAATCCAATATCTTTCTATTATCTTCCGTCCATAATTTAAGCCGAAGACTCAGGGATGGGCCGGGCGACCGGATCACTGCCAGACGGTATTCCCCGTTCCGGTTTCCGTAGTGTTCTTCCTCTATCCCGAAGGAGCAGCCGGTTGCGCCAACGGTATAGCGGAAGGGGCCCAGCGCGACATTTACGGCATGCCGCTCCGCCGTTATCACGCTCGATTCCTGTCCATTACTGCAGAACAGGGGCACCCGGTAAAGAATAGGTCCCGCATCCTGCACAGCAAGCTCGGAAACAATCTCCAAGCCATCCTCCGACAAAGCGTATCGTTCCGTCACCCGTCCGTCTTCCGGCAGACCCTGACCGCGATAAGTGATCCTGAACTCCACACGGCCGCTGTTTTGCCGGATGACCTGAAGTTCATGCTCCAGCCCGCCGCTCAAATCTGCCAGATATACTACTGTCCCGTCCTGCCGCTCCCAGCCCGGACCAATCGCAACGTTCAGGGACCTGACCCCTCCGGGCAGCCGGTATTCAGGCGCGGCACACAGCGGACTGGACAATGCCAGTTCCGTGGGAACACTCTGACGGTGATATCTTCCCAGTCCCGTGGAGTCGTAATGGTGATCAGCGGCAGTATCCAATTGCACGGATTGGCCTCCGGCAGAGGCAAACACTTTGTGGAAATGCTCCGAGGTCGCCAGCACATATCCCCCGCACTCGGCAGGACAAGGCTCTTCGGCAATATCATCCTCCGCGGACAGATAGGCCATGTAAGCGAAGCTGCCTAGCGTAATCATATACTTGTCATAATATCCGTAGGATTCCGTCCCGTAACCGGAACGGATGCCGTAGTGATTTTTGACATGGCGCGGCGGCGTGCTATCACGGACGAAGCGCAAGATAGCCTGCGCCGACAGTCTGGCGCTTCGTTTGAAAGCGCCGGCCAGCTTGTGCCTGCCCAGCCGCCGATACCGGGCGGCTTCAAATTCCGCGCACGCTGCCGCCAGCGCTTCATTGAACTGGAACTGGCTGCTGCGCCCTCCGTAGGGAAACTGACCGGCGGCGGATTGCATGAACAAGGTCATCATTCCGCCGGCCGCCAGCTTGCGGTTCAGTTCTTCATGAAACGCTCCACGGTACCCGGCCACCAAGATCAGCTGGATGTGGCAGCGGGCCGCCAGATCGTACAACAGCGGACAGCCCGGGTCCATATACATCCCGTTCCCGTCGAATTTCCGCAGCTGCACCGGCCAGTGCTCGGCCAAATAACCGGCGGCGCTTGTCATCCCCTCCGTTTCGCGTAAATACTCGCCGGCCATGTTGTAAATATTGATATTGTGCAGCTGTTCAGGTCTGGATACGGAAGCCAGTGTATACACATAATTGACCGCAGGCTCAATGTGGGCCAATTCATTTTTCCATCTTACGGATTGTTCTGCGGAAACATGCGGCTTCATCGCCTTATAGGCCAGCAGCAGCTCCTTGGTACTGAAATCGGCCATCTGATTGCCTGTCGTTCGCGGCAGTTCCCGGCAGCCCGTGTCCATCATGCTCTCCCATAGCGGAAAAAGCTCAAGCTTGCGTCCGCCCGCCATCAACCCTGCCACAACAGAGACCACGCGGCAATAGGTCTGAAGATCTTCAGGACGCCCCTGCGGGTCCGTTCCCCAGCTCTTGTCTGCCTGCTCCAGCCCGTATTCCTGAATCGACCCTTCCATCAGATCAAGATAGATATCCTTGGAGAAACCGGTTGGTTCGAAAGCCGCCGGCCGCTCCATCGCGTCGATATATGCATACAGATCGGCGCCGGACAGCGGCTGCAAATCTCGTAATGGACTCATTTCCTGTGGCTCAACTCCTTGCCTGTTTCTTTGGGAGACCTAGCCCTTCAGCGAACCGATCATTACCCCTTTGACAAAATATTTCTGAATGAACGGGTACACGCATAGAATGGGGACCGTCGCCACGACAATCAGGGAGTACTTCAGCACGGCCGCCGCCTGAGCTTTGGCCACCTGCAGTTCAGGGTCCATAATCATGCTCACATCCACCTGGTTCATGATCAGAATTTCCCGCAAAATAATTTGCAGCGGGTACAGCGAGCGGTCATTCAGATACATCAAAGCATTGAAATAGGCGTTCCAGTGGCCCACCGCCGAGAACAGCGTGATGACCGCGATGACGGCTTTGGACAGCGGCAGGACGAAAGAGAAGAAAAAGCGCGCATCGCTGCAGCCGTCTATGCTGGTTGCTTCGATCAATTCTCCCGGTATGGAAGACTGGATAAAGGTTCTCGCTATAATCATGTTGTACACGGATAACGCACCCGGAAGTACCATCGCCCACATGGTGTTGATCAGATGGAGGTCTTTCATTAATATATAGAACGGAATCAGGCCGCCGCTGAAAAACATCGTGAACGTGAACAGAAACATAAAGCCGCCTCTGCCCTTCAGCCCCGGTCTGGAAAGCGCGTAGGCGCAGGTCATAACGACACTGACATTCACCAGCGTTCCCAGAATGGTATACAGAAACGTGTTGCCGTAAGCTCTGACGATATCTTTGTTTTTGAATACAGCTTCATAACCTTCCAGACTGAAATCCACAGGCCACAGCAGAACCTGGCCGGACGATACGGCATTGCCGGAAGAGAATGAGGCCGAAAGCACGTAAATAAGCGGATAGGACACAGCGATTAGAATAAAAGTTAAAATAAAGCCGGAAATGATGTAGTACACTTTATCCGAAGTCGGATGCGTTGAAAATTTGGTCTGGCTCATTGCCGGTCTCCCTCCTTACCACAGGCTGGTATTGCTGAATTTCTTGGCGGCGTAGTTCACCATAATCAACAATACAAAGTTGATGAGTGAATTGAACAACCCAATCGCAGTCGCAAAAGAGAAATCGCCTGAACCGATAGTCAACCCTACCTTATATACATAAGTGGAGATAACTTCGCTTTTCGAAATATTCAATTCATTCTGCATGAGGAACACCTTCTCGAATCCAACTTCCATGATATTGCCGACCGCAAGGATCAGCATGATGGTAGCCGTAGGTAAAATGGACGGAAAATCGATATGCCGCACCCGCTGCAGGCGCGAAGCCCCGTCGATTTGAGCGGCCTCGTGCAAATGCTCGTCAACGGAAGACAAGGCGGCGATGTAAATGATGCTGCTCCAGCCGATGCCCTGCCATATGCCGGACCAGACATACAAGTGCTGGAAAGCGCCCGGATTGGCGAAAGCGTCCGCCAGTAATTCACCGCTAAAGTACGTATACAGCGCTCCAAAAGCACCTGTACGCGGATTGAACAGCTGAACCAGCATGCCGACGATGACAACCGTTGAGATAAAATGCGGCATATACGAAACGGATTGTACGATTTTTTTAAACTTCAGCCCCGTAAACGAATTAAGTACCAGGGCAAACAGAATCGGCAAAGGAAAGGAAATCAGCAAACTATAGACGGACAGGCTAATGGTGTTCCAAATCAGGGTTGTAAACTGATAGGAATCGAAGAACCGCCTGAAATTGTCCAATCCGATCCATTCACTGCCCCAGATTCCAAGATTGAAATTGAAGTTTTTAAAGGCAATCTGAACACCTGCCATCGGCACATAAGCAAAAATGATGATGTACACGGTGGCCGGAATGAGAAACAGGTACAGCTGCCAGCTCGGCAAAACTTCTTTTTTCAGCCAATTAAGTACGGATCCCCGCATGGCTACTTCGACCGGTCATAGGCGGCTTGAGTGACTTCCAAATACTGCTCAAGGCCCATTTTATTCAGTTCGGCAATATAATCGTCCCACTGGGACAGCGGACGGTTGCCAGTGATGAAGGCAACGGCGCTTTCGTTCACGTAGTTGTCGATCGCCGTTTTGCTGTTGGCAATTTGCTTCAACTCTTCCGGCAGATAGCTCAGCTTGACGATGACTTCTTCCGGGAAAGCCGGTACATACCCTTCTTCAAATGCAGGTCTCCAGTTGGGCAGTACATCGTCCGCGTCCTTCTTGAGATTGGATACCGTTTTCCCCAGTTCCAGTGAACGGTAAGCGGGATTGGCATCGTTCCAGTGTTTATTTTGCGGGTTGTTCCAAATGGACGGATTCAGCTCAGCAATGGCTGCAGGTACTCCCTCCAAGTCTTCAAACGGGCCGACATACTCGGCGACAACGGCTGGATCATCGCTCCAGTCGACGCCCTTCTCGCCGTAACGGCTGACGATAGACAGCTCAGGGTTAAGCATATAATCACCGACTTTGAAGGCAAGCTCCGGATCCTTCGCGTCCTTCGTGATGAACCACAGCTGGGTTGGCAGGGACGGACTGTACGGAGTCGCGCTCAGGCCGGAAGGACCTTTGACCGGGGGCAGCAGCGTCATTGTGTTGTTCAGCTCCGGACCGAATGTACTGTAGCTGCCGGCCGTAACCACGCCAGCCATGCCGCCCGGCACGTTGATAAGCGCCTTCATCTGGGTTTCATCCTGGGTGAAGGACAAGGGCGAGAACAGGCCGTCTTTAACCAGCTTGTTCATAAACTCCAGCCCTTCCTTCCATTCCGGCTGAGTGAAAGCCGGGAAGATCCGGCCATCTTTCACATTCATGTAGCTCTTGCCCGGATCAGCGTAAATAAAGGCATTCATCAAATAGATGCGCGGGTTCTGCGACCAGCCGTTCAGCGAGCCTACAAAACCGACCTCGTCCTTCTTGCCGTTTCCATTCGGGTCCTGCTCTACAAACGCTTTCAAGACGTTGTACAGGTCATCTGTCGTTTTCGGCATGTCCAGATTCAATTTCTCCAGCCATTCACTGTTGATCCAGGCACGGTTGGAGCCTTCATTCCATTTTTGCGGGGAGTATCTAGGCAGTGCGTACACCTTGCCGTCAGGCAGCTTCATGGAGCTGCGAACGAATTCTTTTTCCGGTATTTTGTTGAAATTGACAGCAAGCTCCGGATCATTCAAATAATCGTCCTGGGGAACGAACACGCCTTTGGCAGCATAATCGAACACCGTCGATTCATTTAAATAAATGTTGACGACATCCGGAAGCTCCGCTCCTGAGGAGACCATCAGCGAAAGTTTGGTCAACGCTTCTTCCGCTTGGCTGGGCAGCTCCAGAAATTTCAGATCGACGTTCATCGCATCTTCGACTAGCTTCGTATAATGGTTCGTTTCATAGTCCTCTACATTCGGATTAGCCTGAACGGCAACCGTAATGACGGGGCGTCCTCCCTCTCCGCTCTCGTTCGCTTGTTGATTGCCTTGCGAGCAAGCCGAGAGCAGCGCTCCCAGCATAGGAAGAACTAGCAAGCCTGCCGACAGCGCCTTCCTTTCTTTACTGATCTGTTGAGTCAAACGGTATTCCTCCCTTTTGTGATCGCGTGATCCACAATGTTTTTGTAATCGCTTACAGGTCGATTGTATTCCCGCAGCCTCCACCGTGAAAACCGTTACTTCTCCTATACGCTGTCACCGGGTAAGATCAGAGGGGCTGGCAATTCTCCCCTCATTGTCAGTCGGTAAGACTGGACTGGTTCTCCCGCCATACGGTTGGCGTTACACCGTGCTTTTTAGAGAAAGCCCGGTAGAATGTATTTTCGCTGCCAAAGCCGCACAGCTTCCAAATCCGGTTGTTGGAATAATCAGTGGTTAAAAGCAGTTGCTCCGCGTTCAGCAGCCGAATTTCTTCAATATATTTGCCCAGGCTTTTACCGGTCTGCTCCTTAACAAAGGAAAAGACATATTTTTCGGAAATAAGCAGCTCACTGGCGATACTGCCGGCAGAAAGGCTAGCATCTCCATAATGCGCCCCGATATAATTTAAAATGTCGGTTTTCAGCCTGTTGTTGTTGCTCTTCTTGTTGCCTATCACGATGTCGCATAAATCGAACGCGGTCCTCCGCAGGCGGTCAGCCAGCCGGATCATATCCTGCGACTGGTCGTAAGCCGGAATCGTCAGTGTTTGTTCACCCGAACCACTCTTGTCTCCGCCGATCACCTTATGGGCGCTGAACACCGTCTGCCGGACGGAGAAAAAGATCTGCAGCTGCTCCTGCTCCGTTAGGGAGTAGTCGGCCAGAAGTCCAAGACAATCATCCAATATTTGCGATACCAGGCTTGTCTCGCCGGCGATCAGGGCATCGTGCAGCTTCAGCAGCAAGGCATTGTCGAAAGAAGGACGAATATCGGAATCAACAGAAGGAAGCTCAAACAGATACACCCCGCTGGCTACCTCGTTCTCGTTGACACCTAGCGCGTATTTCGCTTGCTGATAAGCCGCCTTGGCCTGCTCCGGACCGGACATGATTTCGCTGACGCCGATACTTACCGTCATCGCCAGTGACGTTTCGGCATTGAGCGACCGGATCAGCTCCGACAGCCGGACTTTGATCTCCGAACGCCCTACCGCATTTTCCTCCGGATCGAAAAACAGGATAAAAACCGTCTCGTTGGTATGAAAATTGAGTGCAAGCGGACGATGGCGCATGACGGCGTTAAACCGTTCCTCCAACTGCAGTCCGATATTTTGCTGCACGGCTTTCAGTCCTGCATGGGGGCCGTCCACCTTGTATATGGCCTTCACCACACCAAACCGCTCGAATGCGGAGCCGAAATAGCTTTCCGTTTCTTCCTTTTCCCGTTCTGTAAAGGCACCCAGAATTAGCATATGCTTGGCAATGGAATATTTAATGGAATCGTTCAATGCCTCGATCCGCCCTTGCTGCTGTTCGCTCCGCGTATGAATCTCAGTAAAGGCATTGTCAAGGTACTCGAATTCGTTGCGGAGCGTAAAGCTCTGTTGGGTCGACCTTGCCGCCGTCTCTACCAGCTTCTTCAAGGAGTTCGTCTCCCTCATCGAAAAAAGGAATGCCAGAAGCATGGTAAGTGCCATACCCGCTAGGACGTAGAGTACTACAAGTTCGAGCAAGGAATTAACATTATCCGCGAAGGCTTCCGCCGGGATGCCGACTACGACCTGAAGTCCCAGCCGTTCGCTTGAACGCGTAAGCAAGATATACTTGCTGCCCGAAATCTCAATTTCGCCAAGCGTCTCCGCCGTTTCCAGCGGATCACCGGTTTCGTAATTATGGGACAGTAAAATACGGCCTTCCTTGTCTGCAATGTAGACGAAATGATCATCCGTCTGATCCGCATACAGCAGTTTGCCCACAAGATCCTCACGGTCCATGTCGATGGCCAGGACGCTTTTTTGCTCAATGGCATTGAAATAGGAATTGTTAATGACGGCCGTAATGCCGTCGAACGGCTTACGGCTGTAGTAAGAAGAGAATACCTCCTTGGCCGGAAACAGCTTCATGGTGTAGTTTTCGCCGAACAGCCGATCCTGCCACTCTTCCGCCGAGAGGTTTCCGTAACGGTAGTACCGGGCATACACATCTTCATAGTCGTCCGATGAAATATAGTTGGAGATAAATACCGGATTGTCCTTGAAGCGGATATATACATTGGAATACATATCCTGGGTCAGCGCCAGGGTTTTTAATTTGGCCTGTAACACTTTGATATCCATGTAGTATCCGCTGGACGGAACACCTTGTAGAAAAAACAAATGCATGAACGATTCCTCCTGGAGCAGCAGGCTGGTAATGGTTTGGGCCCGCAGCACCTGCTGCTCTAACGATTCCACGCCGTCCAGCAGCTTGGATTCGCTTTTATCCAGTGTCAGCTGCTTGGCAAGCGTATAGGATTTGAAATACAGCGGAATGATCATTAGCATAAGAATGGCCAATATAAGACCGTATTTCATGAAGCGTTTGCCGAAAATCAGCCAGGACGTATGTTTCTTTATGAACGGGGTTATCATGATGCGCCTCCTTGCAATCGCTTACAATAAAGGTATAGGAGAATGTCTCAAAATTAAACCTCCAATTTCTTGTATACTCTGTCATAGAGTACGATAAGCCAGCCTCGTTCTCCCGGTTACCACTATAGTGAGACAGTTATAAAAATAGGCCAACCAGAAATCTCTGGCTGACCCAATAATACGAGACCCGCTATATTAGCGGCTCTGGTTGTTCATTTAGCGAGGTTCATTTTCGGCGGGATATACCCGAGCTGCCTGCCCATTTTGACAATTTGGCCTCTATGATGAAATTCGTGGGTGATGGTATGCGTAAATAACCATAATTCGGTTAACTCTACACTGTCACTATGCCAGGGTGTTGGTTTGGTGGGGTCCCATTTGATTTTAAAGTCATTTAGAAATTCATAAACCAGCTCATCCGCGTTCTTAAAAATCTCACGCATTTTCTGTACACTGTCAACGGATTCCGGGTTTATTTTGGGAAGTGATTTACCAAGAGCACGAATCCCTAACCATACCCGATAACAATCCGCTACATGAGCATGCAGACTGCTAATGGAAACTTCGCCAAAGGTTTCTATTTCTTTAACATAATCTGCGGGGGACATCGTTTCGCAATAACGAAATAATGATTCCCTTGTGCGTTGGATCATTTCATACTGACCATTGAATACATCCATCTTCTCTCTCTCCTTTTGAGTCTACTCATACAACGAACCTTCCGAACAAAGACTTTAGATATCTATAATAACTATTATATTTCATTACGTCAAGGACATTGCTTGAGAATAAGCAGTTCAATATTATGGACTAAAAAACCGGTCAACGCCATTTATCACGGCGTTGCCCGCTTCCTTATTATGTATTACAAACCATAGGAGAGCGACTAGATCATCTAGATCAATCGCTCGCCCAACTTGTGAAAGCGATACAGGATCTTCCAGGTAAAACGTAACTTCAGGCATGTTTTCGCCCCTCCATCCTGATCGCGCATTGATGTTCTCGGTGTAGGCCTTGAGTTTCTTTAGAGCAAGATTTCGATGCTTGTTCCGCTCTGAAGCTCGCTCTTAACCTGTATTTCTCCATTATGGGCCTGCACAATATCATTGGCGATAGCCAGCCCGAGGCCTGAGCCTTTATGCAGCTCCCCCGTATGGGTTCCACGGAAATACCGGTCAAAAATACGTTCCAGCTCCTCCTCCGGGATTCCTTTTCCATGATCCTCTACAAGGATACGGACCGCATCGCCGCCTATCTTTTCAACGTTTACATGAATAAAAACATCCTCAGCGTTATGAACTACCGCGTTATAAATTAAGTTGGTGACCGCACGTCGTATCAGGATGTCGTCAACCTTCTTGAGGATAACTTCATCGCTGTACTGAAAATGGATGTTCCGGTTGCCGTAACGGGCATCGTTCAGCATGTCTATGACAGCACTCCGGACGAGGCTGACCATGTTTACCGTCTTTAGATTAAGCGTAATCCCCTTATTTCTCAGACGGGTTGACAGGTTCAGATCTTCAATTACATCCTTTACATACAGTGACTTCCGTTCAATAATTTCCGCGTAATCCCTCATTTCATCGGCTGTAAAATCATAATCCTTGTCCCGCATCATTTCCGCATAGCCTTGAATCGAAGCGAGCGGCGTTTTGATATCATGCGAAATGTTGGCGATCCACTCCTCTTTCATCCGGTCCAGCCGTTTGCGTTCCAAATCGCTAGCCCGCAGCTCTTCAGCCAGCCTGTTGACATTGTGGAACACATCCTTGAAAATGTCCTTCGTTACGTAGTGTACCTGGTAGTTCTTATGGGCCAGCTGTTTGATCCCGTCAACGAGCACGGCAAGCGGCCGTGTTAACCTTTTGCTGAACAGATAAGCGATGCAAAGTGCAATGATACCGTCGACCCCAATCACGGTGAGGAATCCGATCTGAAGGAGCCATCGGACCTTACGGGTATCATAGGTAAGGATAGTCCGTTCCAGATCAAGGTTCTGGAAGCCGATCAAATAGCTGTAACGCTTCCCGTTGTCTTGCTTCTCTCCGACAAATACAGTCGACATCAGCTCCTTTTCCATATACTTATAGGTTTGGACGATATCCATCGGTGTATATTTGGTCTTGGCCTCCGGCGGCACATGAAAGCCATAGACCTGATTGCCGTTATCGTCCAGCACCTGAAGCCAGGCCAGATTGCGTTCAAGCACATCCTTCCCCTGTGCGGTGATATCCATTCCCGATGCGAATAACACAATTTGCTGTTCAAACGAGCGGGTCAGGGCCTCGGCAGAATTGTCTTGTTCACGGATCGGATTGTTGGTCGCAGAATTCTGGTATATGAATAACCCGATGATCATCAGAGCATTGATGAACGTGACGAGGATAACAATAAGCACGACGGAAGCCAGATATCTGCCGGTCAGCCGCCATTTCACCGTCCCGCCTCCTCCACGGCAAGCTTATAACCAAGCCCCTTTACGGTCACCAGATATTGCGGGCTTGAGGGGTTGTTCTCGATCTTCTCCCTAAGCCGCCGGATATGCACCATGACAGTGTTGTCATAACCAAAGGAGTCTTCCCCCCACACCTGGTCATACAGGCTTTCCTTGCTGATGATCCGGTTGGGGTACTTCAGTAAATAACTGATAAGACCCAGCTCTTTGGGTTTGAGTTCAATCATTTTACCGTTTTTCTTTAGCTCCAGTCTATCCTCGTCAAGCTCGAACGGGCCGGCTTTCAGCAGGTGTTCTGTTTTCTTCTCATATAAATCAGTCTCCGTTCTGCGGAAACGGGCTTTGATCCGGTAAGCCACTTCCTTCGGGCTGAACGGTTTGGTAATATAATCGTCACCGCCTATGGCAAAACCGAGTATTTTATCAATTTCCTCGGTTTTGGCCGACAAAAAGAATATCGGCACGTTTGAAACACTGCGAATTCTCCGGCATACGTCATAGCCCTCGCCGTCTGGAAGCATGATATCCAAAATGACGAGGTCGGGCTGCATGTCCTGAAACAGCCTCCAGCCTTCTTGGGCGGTGAAGCCTGCGTAGACATGCTCGAAGCCTTCCTTGGCCAGCACGGTTTGCAGCAGCCTGACGATATCCTCCTCGTCATCCACGATCAATATGTTCTGACTTGGCGCCAATGGGTTCAGCCCCCTTTCTATGAGTATAACCATATATTGAAATAGCCTTATTTACCAGAGGGGCTGGGGTTATTCTTCGCCGAAAACCTTCGCCAGCGGGTTGCCGGTCTTTTGGTCTGAAACGATGCGGCCTGCCCGATCCAACATGTAGTACTGGTAGAAATCACTGCTGAAATTGGATGCAGTAAGCATTTGCTTTGCATAGGGCTCAAACGCATCGCGGCTCAAGGCGTCACCAGTCCAGAATAAATGCAGCAGCAGGCGGTTCTGATTGTACGGATGCTTAATGACGTATGCGCCCGAAGCTGCTTTTAGGTTCATCTTAGTTTTCCAGTCGAAGCCGATGGCTTTCGATTTCTGGATAATGCCGGGCTTAAGCGCCAGAATCAGTCCGTTCGCTTTGGCATTGCCAATGGCGATGAGGTTGCTGGAGCCCAGCTCCTTTTTCAGCTTACGCTTGAGCATCTGCCGGTTGGAAATGACCTCGTATGGGATGCTCATAATCCTTAGCGATCCCTCCAGCTGCGCTAATAAGGTCTGCTGCTGTTTGTTAGCCAGAGCACCTAGCGGCTCGCTTAACACAATGGTGAGCGGTTCTCCTTGCAGGGCCTTGTGCTCAATGCGGCTCATCGTTTCTGCCGGAAG
Source organism: Paenibacillus sp. FSL H7-0756 (assembly GCF_038006765.1). NCBI lineage: Bacteria > Bacillati > Bacillota > Bacilli > Caryophanales > Paenibacillaceae > Paenibacillus > Paenibacillus sp. FSL H7-0756. The sequence goes on from NZ_JBBOVT010000002.1 coordinate 626,508, forward strand.
ATCAGGGACTTGGGCCAGGGAGAACTGGTATAGCTCTTTGAACTGCTCATGCCGGATCGCGGCAATCTCCGCCCCGGACAATTGATATTCCGGCTTCAGAACATAATGCGGATCATGCAGAATCTTGTCCATTTCCTTTCGCATCTCAGCACCGAGCGTATCCTGAATGGTCTGCAGAAGCCCCTGGATCGTCGCATTTTTATATTCGAACCGCTTGAAATATTCCTGCATGAACGAATCGAATTTGTCCTCGCCCGCCATGCGGTAGAGCTGGTAGAGGGCCTGGCGTCCTTTGCCGTAGAACGTCGGATTCGCCAAGTCCTCCACTTCCGTATTGGTTGCGGCGATAGGCTTGTCTATTGATGTTAAATCATCCATTTGGATCGACTTGAACCCGTTGATAGCATCCCCTTGCTTTTCCGCGAAATATACCATTGAAAAATCGGCAAATCCTTCATCCAGAAACGATTCCGTCTCGAAATTGTTGCCGATTAGGGCATGAAACCATTGGTGGGCGATTTCATGCACGAACACATAATCATGAGCCGGATCACTGTTCTGCCGGATGAGGCCCATTTGAATGACCCGCGAGAATTCGACCGCCACCCCTTCGACATAAGACTCGGCAATCCGGAATTCAGGGTAAGGGTAGTTCCCGTACTTTTCACTGAAAAAGGAAATGGCCTTAAACGCCGTATCTATATACTGATTAACGATTTTGCTCTTATCCGGCATGTTGTCGAAATAATAGTATTCTACACTCAGACCGCCGCGTGTGACGCGCTCCACCTTATAATTCGGGCTGGCAAAAAAGACAAGCTCTCTCGTATTCCCGGCTACGGCGGTTATCACTTTACGGCCCGTTTCCTTCAGATCGGCTTCTGTCGTTAAGTGGCCCGGCATCAGTACTTGATAGGCTTCCGGCACGTTAAAATGCACCTCGAAATCCGATGAATCGTAATAATCGCTCTCGAAGGACGTGCTGTACGGCTTCGTGTTCCACGCATGCTGCTCACCGTCGTACACCGACATGACAGGGAACCAATGTGCGCCGTTGATGATGTCTTTGTAATAGGACAGGCGCTGCATGCCGTAAGGGATCTTTACTTCAAAGTTCACATCGAGCGTAAGCGTCTCCCCTGGCTTAAGCGCCTGCTGCAAGCTCACCCTCAACGCCTGATGGCTGTTCGTAAAGGACAAGGCTTGCCCTTCCGCTGTAATACTCCGGATGTCGATGTCGCCAAGAAAGTCTTCCGGCTTCTTCTGCGGGTTATCCTTGCCGATCTCTTCGTTATCCTGCTCAAACATCGAGTTTTGCGTGGCCTTGGACCGGTTGGCGTCGGCATACGTATGGAAGACCAGCTCCCCCAGCGTATCAGGGGAATCGTTCCTGTAAGTGACCGTCTCGCTTCCTTGAATACGCATATTCTTCTCATCCAGCCTTGCATTGATCCGGTACTGGACCTGGGCCTGCGCTTGCGCCCTTGCGGCACTTTCCGTTAATGCGGCAGCAGGTTGTGCAGACGCCTGGACCGCTCCGCCCGCCGGACAGGCAGCCAGTGCAACCGCCAGCGAGTAAACCAGCGTTTTCTGAAATACAGATCTAATTATTTTTGGATACATTGGATTCTCTCCCCGGTAACTGTTATTTTTGGGCACTCTCAAGCTTTTGCTTCGCTGGTTCGGGCAGCTCTCCGCCCTGTACTTCCTGATAGGAGCTGACGTCATTGTTTTTCACATAGATGCGAAGGTAAGCATCCTTGCGCAGCTCTTTCGCAGCGGTGAAGACCAGCACCCTTTCTTTGCCTTTAGAATCGTAGCCCTGCTGGGTGTATTCGTAGGAAACATACTTCTGCCCGCTGCTTAATGTCTCCTCAACCTTCTTTCCGGCTTGGTTAATCTGCACGTAGTATGGCTGTGCGCCGATCCGGTTCAAATTTATGTTCTGGAGGAATACGACCAGCCCGGCCAGAACAATCACAACGGCCGTTATAGCGATAATCCCTTTTTTCATATTCATTCACTCCTTAGGTTGTATGGGTAACGATTTTGCAGTACGCGTGCACGGTCAAGAAGTAATAGATCAGGTAGATGCCTCCATAGATCCCCATGCAGATCATGACAGGCACGGTCAGATTGGCCATCAACAGCTTTGACAGAGCGGACAGCGCGACTGCGCAATGAGCGATTCCGAAAGCAAGCGGCAGGGCAAAAACGATTAGCACCTGTTTGGCAACGGATTTGCGGATTTCCTGCCTGGTCACGCCGATCTTATGCAGAATCACATAACGCGCTTTGTCGCTGCCCGCTTCCGTCAGCTGCTTGAAGTAGATGATGCTGCCTGTTGCGGCAAGAAACACAAGGCCAAGGAATCCGCCCATGAACATCAGGAGCCCGGAGGCTTCCATGCCCTTTGAATAATCGCTGTAATAGCTTGCAAGCCGGGCATCCTCCGGTAAAAGCTCTTGCAGCCGCTGTGTCAGCTCTTTTGCCTTGTCCTGATGTGTGACACCATAGGCTTCGGCAGTCATCGCTTTGGCCTTCGGCTTAAGCTCTGCAAACAGGTCATCGCTGACGACAATAGTGGAGTAAACCGTTCCAGGGTTCAGCACACTGTATTTTTTTAGTGTTTTGAATTGGATGGGGGACCGGAGCCCTCCGCTCTTCAGTATGATCGACGAACCGGCATACTCCGGCGAGAGGCCTTGCAGATAGGCTGGTTCCAGCGCTGCCGTTTCACTGCCTTCAAGGCTTAAGGAGTCAATTCTCCCCTGCAGCTTGGCCAAATGGTTGAAATCGCGGTTGGATATAACGGTATACACCTGCGCCTCTGCGCCTTGATCCTTATATAGCCCGGAGGTGTCGGCATCCACCTCAAGGAACGGGATGGATTCATGGTACAGCAGGTTGTGTCCTTCAGCCTGTGCAACCGCCCTATTGGCTGCTTCTGTCACCGTACTGTCCACCCCAATAAACATATAACTGTTGGGATTCGCAAGCGCCGCATTCACCCGGGTGTTGTAATATATGCTATAGGCCGTCCCGGCCGCAGTCAGCGTTGTTGCGCTCAGTACTGCAATGACTGTAAGCGTCCGGGCGTTACCTTTCATCCGATACAGCAGCTGGGACGTCCCAATCAGGTTTAAGCCGCGCCAATAGCTTGATTTGTGATTCCGGGCCAGCTTCAGCAGTCTGACTGTCAACGTGTTGAACAGCAGATAAGTGCCCAGAATAACCGAAGCGATAATAAGGAGCGGAGTTAACAGGAAGCCTAAGATGTCCCACGCCTTGGAGGTCATCATATTTTGCAGCGCAAGCCAGTACCCGAAGCTGATAAGGACGACAGATAATACAGCAATGCCTGCGGAGGCCTGCGGTTCCTTCTCATGCTCCTGCTCCGCCCTGAACAGCTCAATCAGCTTGAACCGGTATATCAGGCGGTAGCCCTGGACCGATGTGATCAGCGTGATGATCATGAACACGAGTAACGTATTCAAGACCGCAGCCGGGGAAATGGAGAAATCCGCCACGACCGCGTACCCCATCACCTTCATGAGGATCATGACAAAAAAACGGCTAAGCACCGATCCCAGTAAGATCCCGGCGATCAGAGCCAGGATGCCCATCAGGAAATTTTCATAAAACAGCATCCGGCCGATCTGTTTTTTGCGGACGCCAAGCAGCGAATACAGCCCGACCTCTTTTTTGCGTTTGCGCATGAAAAATGAATTGGAATACCAGATGAACACCGCCACAAATATAATCAGTACGACCGCCGCTCCGCTGAAGGCCGAGCTGATCTTCTGCGAGCTGTCCGAGGCGGATTGAATGGTGCTGTCGTATTTCAGGGATACGAACGTAAAATAGATGACAATGCTGAATACCATTGAGACGAAATACAGAAAATAGTTCGTGATATTTTGCCGGATGTTTCTCCCGGCGAGCTTAAACAGCGTCATGATGACCTCCTCCGAGCTTCGCCAAAACCTCAAGGATCTGCCCGAAAAATACTTGTCTCGTCATATCTTCCTTATGGAGCTCTTGAAACAGCTGGCCGTCGTTGATGAAGATGACCCGCTTGCAGTAGCTCGCCGCATAGGCGTCGTGCGTAACCATCAAGATTGTCGCCTGATTATGCTGATTTAGCTTGCTTAAGCTTTCCAGCAGACCGGCCGCCGATTTGGAGTCGAGGGCACCGGTTGGTTCGTCCGCCAGGATCAGGCTGGGCTTCGACACGATAGCCCGCGATGCGGCAGCCCGCTGTTTCTGGCCGCCCGAAATATGATAGGGGTACTTATCGAGGATCTCTCGAATGCCGAACGTATCGGCAATATCCTCAACCCGTTGTTCGATTTCCGCTGCGGGAACCCTGGATAGGGCCAGTGGCAGCAGGATGTTCTCCTTAACCGTCAAGGTATCCAGCAGATTATAGTCTTGAAAAATAAAGCCAAGCTTGTTCCGGCGGAAATCAGACAGCTGCTCCTCGTTCATGTTGACAATGTTTTGGTTGTCAATCGTAATCTCGCCGGAAGTCGGCGTATCAATGGTCGAAAAAATGTTCAGCAGCGTTGATTTGCCCGCGCCCGACGGGCCCATAATCCCGACATACTCCCCTGTTTCAATGCTCAGACTAATATTTTGCAGCGCAGTATAGCTATTTCCTTTGGCGCCAAAGGTTTTGGTAACGTTTTGGGCTTGCAGTATTGTTGTCATGGTGTCACTCCTTAAATTGATGAAGACAAATCCAATTGTAACAAGCGTACCTTACACCATGATCATCCCAACCTTACAGCAACCTTACAGTTATGCAAAAACCCCCAGGGCTCTAATGCATCCCTGAGGGTTATTCTTCAAGTATTTTTATAATAAACCTACAATTCCTTCGTCATAAATTTGCTATTCGGATCCGGGATATAATCGGCAAACGGCTCACAATAGGTGAAGCCGAAATCTTCATACAGCTTGCGGGCAGGGATGAATGAATCCATGGACCCGGTCTCCAGGCTGATCCGCTTGTATCCGCGGCTTACGGCTACTTCGATAATATGAGCAAGAATATTTCTGGCTACACCTTTGCGCAAATGCTTCTTGGCGGTCCGCATCGATTTGAGTTCTGCATGCTCTGTGTCCAATTCCTTTATCGCCCCGCAGCCCATAAGCTCTTCATCCTCCCAGGCACACCAGAAGGTTATTTCCGGCTGCTTCAACCCGTCCAGATTAAGGGCATGAATGCTCTCTGGCGGAGAGTCCTCGGCCATTCCCTGCAGGTGTTCTGCAATTAATCCAATCACTTGTCCCCCGCTCAAATCATCTACAAGAATCTTCACTGCTACCACTCCTAGTTAATATTAAGTATGAACTATACCTGTTAACTTTCTGTATATCATATTACTCCGATGGCAGGTTTCCTGACAACCCTATGATGAAGATTGGCGCGGTTAACGTAAAGCTTTGAATAATAAAATGTTAGACTGGAATCGTTCATTTATCTTTCGGTGCGATTAGATTAACCTTTTAATATTTGCTTGTACTGCTTGTTAGCCTTATATGCAAAGTGAAAATACAAAAGAAAAGCTTTCACTCTCCCTACATCAAGATGCAATATCCGTTATAGTTGTTGTCTTAAGCCAAGGACAAGGGATGGGTACCTTAAAAAGAAAAAAGCCGCTAAATAGCGGCTTCAATAGAACTATATTTGCTTAGGGTTTGCTTAAGCCTACCACTCCGCAATGCTGCCGTCGCGATGCCGCCATACCGGATTTCTCCAGCGGTGGCCGTCCTCCGCCATCTTCCGCACATACTCCTCGTTCACGGTAATGCCAAGACCCGGTCCGGAAGGAATCTGGACATGACCGTCACTGTAGGCAAAGACGGTAGGATCGGTGATATAATCCAGCAGGTCATTGCCTTGATTATAATGAATGCCGAGGCTTTGCTCCTGAATGACTGCATTGTAAGACGTTGCATCCACCTGAAGACAGGCGGCCAGAGCGATCGGCCCAAGCGGGCAATGCGGAGCGACTGCGACATCGAACGCCTCGGCCATGGCGAATATTTTCTTACATTCCGTGATCCCTCCTGCATGGGACAGATCGGGCTGAATAATGTCAACCACCCCATTCTTCAGCAGATTTTTGAATTCCCAGCGCGAGTACATCCGTTCGCCCGTCGCGATCGGAGTGCTGGTATGATGTGCGATCTCCCGCAGTACCTCATTGTTCTCCGGCAGCACCGGCTCTTCTATGAACATCAGGCGGTAGGGGTCGAGCTCTCTGGCCAGTCCGCGTGCCATCGGTTTGTGAATCCGCCCGTGAAAATCGACAGCAATCCCGAATTCCGGTCCGCAGGCCTCCCTGATGGCGGCGACCCGCTCGACGATAGCATAAATCTTGTCATGTGTATCAATGAACTGCATCTCTTCTGAGGCATTCATCTTAATCGCCGTGAACCCGGCGGCCTTCTTCTCCAGAGCTGCCTTGACAACATCGATGGGGCGGTCTCCGCCTACCCAGGAGTACACCCGCATGGAATTGCGGCAAGCGCCGCCCAGCAGCTGATACACAGGCGCATTGTAGATTTTCCCTTTAATATCCCATAACGCCTGATCGATCCCCGCTATCGCGCTCATCAGAATAGCCCCGCCACGATAGAATCCACCCCGGTACATCAGCTGCCATAGATCTTCAATCCGCTGGGGGTCCTGCCCAATCACATAATCCATCAGTTCTTCCACTGCGGCCTGCACCGTATGTGCCTTGCCTTCGACCACCGGCTCCCCCCAGCCGGATAGGCCTTCATCGGTTTCAATCTTCAGAAACAGCCAGCGGGGAGGAACGATAAAAGTCTCAAATCCGGTGATTTTCATTGATTATTTGGCTCCTTTTGTGTTATTCATTCTGGCCTTGCTGACTTCATTGGCAAATTGGCGGGCCGTCTCTGTGATCTTCCCGTAGTCGCCCTGCCCCACCGCTTCCCGATCTACGAGAGCGCTTCCCAAACCGACGGCAACGGCTCCGGCGGCAATGAAGGCTCCGACATTCGCAAGGGTCACGCCTCCTGTCGGCATCATGCGGATGTGGCCAAGTGGCCCCTGCAATTCCTTGATGTAGGAGGCACCGAGTGAACCGCCCGGGAACACCTTAAGCAGGTCTGCACCCGCTTCATGCCCTCTGACCGCTTCGGTCGGTGTCATTACACCTGGAATCGAGATTCGCCCATGCTGTAAGGTCAGTTCTACAATCGCCTCATTCAAATTTGGGGAGAAAATAAAATCGGCTCCCGCCGCGATCGCCTGCTCGGCCTGCGCCAGCTTCAGTACGGTACCTGCTCCTACCAGCAGGCGATCTCCATATTTCGCCTTCATGTCCCCGATCAGCCTGTAAACCTCCGGGGTATCGGCTGTAATCTCCAGCGCTCCAACACCGCCGTCTGCCAGTGCCGCAGCAATTGCATCCACCCGTTCAGGCGCTGGTCTGCGGATGACGGCGACCAGCCCGGAGGTCATCAGCTGCTCAATCTGTCTATCTTTGTCCATGTCCTTCCTCCTCCTTGGAATGTACCTCACCTACCGGATAATATCCTCCATGCCAGCTCCCCCTGCCAAGAGAAAATCCACCTCCTGCCGGGTCGGAAGACCTTCCACATCGCCGCTTACCCCGACAACAATGGAACCTACAGCGTTACCGCGCCGCACGGCAGAAGGCAGGTCCTCCCCCTGGAGCAAGCCGCTTATAAAGCCTGCGGCAAAACCGTCACCGGCACCCATCGGATCAATGAGTCTTTTCACGGGGAACCCTGGCTCATTTCCAGAGCTGTGTCCGTTACTGTAATAAGCACCGTCCGCGCCCAGTTTGATTACGGCAGCACCGGCCCCGGATTCCAGCAACCGGTCTGCGATCTCTGCAGGCGCACTGCATCCTGTCAGAAACTGCCCCTCATCGATGCCGGGCATTACGTAGTCAGCAAGCGCCGCGATTTCGTTAAGAACACGATAAGCCTCTTCTCTGTTCCACAGCTTCCAACGGATATTGGGATCAAACACAATGGCCGTACCGTGTTTTTTGGCTGCTTCGAGGGCGCGAAAGGTTAATTTCCTGCACTCGGGGCTAAGCGCCGGTGTGATGCCCGTAACATGCAGAATGCGGGCACCTCCCACATATGCCTCATTAAGTTCATCCGCTTGCATCAGGCTGGCAGCGGAATGCTTGCGATAGTAGTACACCTGTATTTTGTCCGGGGATATTTGTTCTTTGAAGAACACTCCCGTCGGCGCATCAGCAGTAACCTTGACTTCGGAAGTATCAACGCCATGTCCTCTTACGAATTGCTTAATATAGCGTCCAAATGGATCATTTCCGAGCTTGCTGAACCAGCCTGCGCTATGCCCCATACGGGCAAGCCCAATGGCTACATTGGTCTCGGCTCCTGCTACATGCTTGTGAAAACCGTTCACGTACTCCAGGGGAACCATCCGGTCCGGTGCCAGAAGTACCATGGTTTCCCCAAAGGTTACGACCTCCATTGCCCCTCCTCCTTTGGATTCTACGCTGATAGTGTTTCTTCACAAAGATCATATCTTTATTATCATTTTTTTGAAATAGATATGATCTTTACGGTATGATCATATTATCTTGTTCTTCGCTAGTCAATACTAAATCAAGACTCAGACGTATCTGTTTATCGTCACGAAGCTCTTATGCTAGAATGAATGTATTCTAAGTCAAAGGGACGGCTAAACATGAAACAGAATAAACAAACCGCGTTTCAAGCAACAATAGAGATTATGAAGCAGAAAATTCTCGATGGGGAATGGGCTCCAGGGGATCGGCTCCCTACGCTGCAGCAGCTAGCCGTTGATTTCTCTGTGAGTGTCACTACAATACGTGAGGCGCTGCGGATATTAGAGAGTCAGGGGAATGTCAGCATTGAGCACGGGCGCGGGATGTATGTACGAAACGATCCGCTCTTGCTCGATGATCCGGCGGTTGCTTTAGAGGAATTAGATAACATTTCGATTGTGGACCTATTGGAAGCCAGACTGCTCATTGAGCCTGAGCTTGCCGCTTTAGCCGCGCAGCGGGCCGATGAGGATCAGATCCGGCGCCTACGGGTACTGGCAGATCGAATGGTGCGGCAAATGGAGGAAGGTGGCTCCTTCTTCGAGACCGACCTCGCCTTTCATCAGTTAATCGCCGAAGGGGCAGCCAATCCGGTGGTGGCGCGGATGCTGAATTCGATTCTCCCCTTGCTGGCTGAAGGGCGCAAGCAAACCAATACGCTGCCCAATATGCGGACCAAGGCCTCCAATTACCATGTTCTGATCGCCATTGCCATCGAGGAACGGCAAAGCGAAACAGCACGGCAGCTAATGGAAAGCCATATTCAAAGTATGCTGACCACCCTTAAGCAGTAGCTTCTTTCGGAATACAAAAGAAACCCAGAGTCTTTAAAAGACCCGGGTTTCTCCACGCTGCAGAAATTCATCAATCATCGCCTTGTATTTATCAAGACTGTACACGTTATACATCCGGGAAGTAAGGGCGCGGGTGTTTCCGAAGAAAAAGCGTTCAAACTGTTTCTGTCTGCCGCCGAAAGGACTGACCGCCAGTTCCCAGGTCAGCCGGAAAAGAGAAATCCGGTCGCGAGCGGATGACTCCTGTCCTTTAAGATAGAGACGGATAAAGCCGCCGGCATCAGATCCCAGGTCTGTCTCGGAAGGAAGCATCACCAGATTGCTGGAGCTGATGTCCTGGAGCATACCCAGCATCTCCTGATAAAAAGAGGAATACTGCATCGTAGCCGCAATCAGCGGCTTGTGGGCCGGCACATAATAACCCTTGGCATCCGGTTCTGCCATCATTTCGGAAGCCAGGCGAAGAGCTTTTAAATTCTCAAGCATGGTCAAAATCCGGGATATCCGCTCCATCGTTACCGCTTCGAGAGCGATATTCTGTTCATCTGACAATTTAGAGATCAGGCCGAGCAGAAATTCCGTCTTGGCAATGTAGCGTGTAAGCACCTGATGGCCGGCATGGCTGTGAAAATTCCCTTCGTTGAATAGCCGCTCTCCAATCTCTTGATTCCCTAAGTAAAAGATACGGTTGCGTGGGATGAAGACGTGATCGAAGATCACCATGGCGTCCATTTCTTCAAATCTGCTGCTCAGCGGATGATCATATGGAGATGAGCCTGAGTAACTCTCACGGCAAATGAAGGTCATCCCTTCCAGATCATTGGGAACGGCAAAAGCAAAGGCATATGGATTATCCTGTTCCAGCATGGAAGGGAGAGGTGAAGGGATCACCAGTATTTCATCACAGGTTGCTGCCTGCGTAGCCATCATAAAAGCACCGTTTACCACAATTCCGTTCTCCTTGTGCTCGACAACTTTAGCTGTAATGGAATCCTCCACCTCGTCCACCACTTCGGACAACCGGCTGGCAAACGGCTGAATAAATGCGTGGGATAAGGTAATGTCCTGGCTGCGGCAGTACTCATAGTACTTTTTAAGATTATCTTCATATTCCGGATTGTATTCTTGTAACAGATGCGCAGCGGTATATAAAGACATCAGCGTCGTGTTCATATAATCGGGTGATCTCCCTAAAAACCCGTGGTGCTTCCCGGCCCACAATTCCATCATGATCCTCCGGCGGACCAGGTCTTCCTTGCTTCTCGGGGCCAGGAGGGAAAGTCCGTAGCGCTCCCCGTCCGTCCCGGTTTGAAAGGTCATTTGTTCGATGGTTTTCTGCTGATGCTGCATATCATACATTTCAGCTTGGGTCTTCATTAATCCGTTGAAGGCGGGATGGCTGGATAAAGCCCTTTGGATGGTTTTACCCTGATACCATATTTTGATCTGCTGGCGGTCGATACGCTCGATATATTCCTTGCCGCTCTTAACTGCCATGGCCCACCACCCCATTCATGAACATTCAACGGTTTAGCCAAATTGACTAATACAGTTTCTGTAAAATATGTGGTGGTGTTAAAAGCAGTACATTGTCCATGTTCAAACATTTACTTTTTTTCATCTATTTCAACGACTTGAGTAAGCTCTTTAGCGGACAATACTCAGACAACCGCAGGGTAGCGGAGAGTATTGTTGCACATTTTGCAGGATTTCTTTATAACTGTTGCTGGCTGCGGTACAATGTTGCATTATTTGCACAAATTCCGTTGCAGAGAGCCAGTTAGCGCTGGATTTGTTGCATTTCGTGCAGGATTTCAGCATAGGCCGCACTATGTTATTGTCTACTGACAATGACTCCTTTAATCCTTCTGACTCCAGCAGCAGAAGATTGTTCTTTTGTAATACGGAACGTTCCTAAGTTTGTGGTATCTTCTACATGAGGTCCTCCGCATACTTCCCGGCTCCACACCTTCCCTTCGTGATCTTGGATAGTATATACCTTAACGATATCCGGGTATTTATCCCAAAAGTTACCCTCCACATTACTTTCTTTCGCTTCAAGCTTAGGCAGCTCTGCAATAGAGGTAACTGCTTTCGATGCAATCGCATCATTCACATACTTCTCCACCTCAGCTATTTGCCCGGGTGTAAGTTTATCATCGTGGTTGAAGTCAAACCGTAATCGTTCGGAAGTAATATTACTTCCTTGTTGATGGACATGATCACCTAGCACTTCCCTTAAACCAGCAAGCAACAAATGAGATACCGTGTGCAGCGCGGTTGTTTCTGTGGAATGTTCAGCTAAGCCACCTTTAAATTTACCCGCAGAAGCAGTTCTGCTCATTTCAGCATGTTTTTTTGCTGCCTCAGTATAAGACGCCTTGTCTTCCATGCCATATCCACTTTCTGTTAGGTACTCTTCCGTCAACTCCAAGGGGAATCCATAGGTTTCGTAAAAATAAAATGCATCTGCACCCGTAACGTTACCCTTATTCTTCAGATGTTTCTGTATTTCAAATTCTCCCTGCTGTAACGTTCTATAGAAAAGATTCTCTTCCTTATTTACGATTTCGATGACTTTCTTTTTATTGCGGATTAAATCTTCATAAGCTGTAGCTTCATCTATATAAACTTCAGACAACTGACCCGCAAAGCTTCCTTGTATCCCTATTTTTTTACCTGCACGAATTGCCCTTCTTAATAGCCTTCTTGTTATATATCCTGCATCACTATTAGCTGGCTCCGCACCGTCATTAATGAGAAAAGTAGCTGCTCTCACATGATCCAGTATGATTCTAAAGGACTTTAAGTCGTCCGTATAGGATTTACCGCTTAGCTCCATCAATTTTTTCTTGGGGTTATGGAAGAAAGCTGTATTATATATATCCTTGTCCCCATTAAGGGCTGTAGCCACCCTTTCTAATCCGCCTCCATAATCCAGATTGGGATTTTGCATTTTAACAAATCCTGTGTCTCCTTTGGTGTAACACATAAATACGTTGTTCCCAATTTCCAGGAATCTGTCGCTTTCAGAAGCAGGATGGTCCAGTGAATCACCGTCCGGTTCAAGATCATAGAACATTTCACTATCAGGCCCACCCGGTTCACCAACCGGCATCTGAAGCGGACTTCCGGCCCGGCTCCACCAGTTTTCTTGTTCATCGTATAAGAAAATCTTCCCGCCTCTAGATGCCCCGTATTGCCAGGGATCCTCTTCAATGATAGGGTCTATCCCGACGGATTTGAATTTTGCTGACCAGAGCTCAATGGCTTCCGTATCTTTCGGTATATTCAGTTCATCACTTCCTGCGAAAGCGCTGATATACAGCCTGGCAGGATCCATTCCTAATTCGATGATCTGCCAATTCCAAATGGCATCGATTTGTTTTTGCTTATAGTTATGTTCATTTGCTTTGAACTCCCACCGGCCGATCATTTCGAAAAATGTCAGATGCGACGTATCGCCTACTTCCTCAATATCCACTGTTCTCAAGCACTTCTGAATATTAGCAATCTCATTACCGGCCGGATGCTTTTCCCCCAATAAAAAGGGAACCATCGGCTGCATGCCGCTTCCTGTAAACAAGGTCGAGGGATCATTTTCCGGTAACAAGCTAGAAGAAGGCACTTGGCTAGCCCCTATTCCTTTCATAAAATCAACATAGGATTGTCTCAATTCATCTGGCGTCATTCTAATACCTCCATCCAATATTATTTATGCTTAAAACAAAAAAGCCCTAAGCTGACATATTACTTGTCAACTTAGGGCGAACGATTATGTCCGTGTTACCACCTAACTTCAGATTGCTCTGCGCTCTATCAGTACGGGATTACTCCGATACTGTTTCCTGAATAACGGTGGAACTCCGTTGAAGCCTACTAAGATTCCTCTGTTCGGTCCACAGCTCCGAGACTGCTTCACTATTAGATCAATGAAGATTCGCATCAACCATCTTCTCTCTGTGAGATCCTTAATAGTTACTATTTCTCATCATAGCCTTTTCGTTTTAAGTTAAAGCAATGCTAGCACAATCCGCTTGCTTCGTCAATTAATGAGTTACCTGGAGCCGGCGTTTACCATCTGCTTAGCCTGCATACGACTGGCCTGTAACAAAGCATCACTGAGCTGCGTATCACTAACTGCCCGTGCCAGTGCAACGGTACCCACCATACTGCTTACCAATGCATAACCATTTGAGGGATCGATCCCAGCCATATTTGTAATAAATGCGATGAAACGTTGAAGCTCTTGTGTGTAGGCTTGCCTGATATCTGCCGATAGCTGGGAAATTTCCCCCGATAAAGCAGGTAAGATACAACCGGCTTCCGTCTGATCCCGATGCAGGGGGCTTAAGTAAAAATCAATGACGGCCTCAATCGGCGGCGTCTGATCTTCGTTTTTGTTATGGTCTGCAATTCTCTGCAGCATTTCAATGGTGTCACTAATGGCGAAATGACAGGTCTCCATCACAAGCTGATCTTTATTTTCAAAATGGGAGTAAAATCCTCCGTGCGTCAGTCCAGCACCTTTCATAATATGCGGAAGACTGATATTCCGCACGCCGTGGGTGCGAAATGCTTTGGCTGCGCTGGTAATGATATGGTTCCGAACTTTGAGCTTGTGCCCTTTCGGATAAGGCATCCTGCTCCCTCCCCTTTGTATAAGTCTGTATCTATGAATGTCTTTTGAAATATTATATTTATCATATTATTTAATGTCAATTGGTAATGGAGTGTTGACTCTTCTAAAATATGATGACTATAATATATTATGATTAACATATTATAACTTGGAGGTACCCATCATGAACTCATTAGAAGCTGTAGATACCCTGGTTATTGGATCGGGACCTGGCGGTTATGTGGCTGCATTACGTTCGTCACAACTGGGCATGACAACAGTCCTTGTGGAGCGCCACCAGATCGGAGGGGTATGCACGCATGTAGGCTGTATTCCTTCCAAAGCGCTGATTGCTGAAGCGGAGCGTATTCATTTGCGCAGACACTGGTACGCTGTTGACGAAGCTTCTTCTTTTCAGGAGGCGCAGTTGTTTAAGCAAGCTGTGGTGGATAAGCAGTCTGGAGGGGTTCGGTTTTTACTTAAATCGGCAGGTGTGACTGTTATTGAAGGAGAAGCCAGCTTGATAGATGCGAATACCGTTGAAATTCATCACAATGAACAGATTGAGCGCCGAATGGGCTTTAAGCATCTCATCCTGGCAACCGGTTCCCGTCCGATTGAAATCAGCGCGCTTCCTTTCGGCGGACGGATTCTTTCATCCACGGAGGTGCTATCGCTGGCCGACATTCCTAAGAGCCTCGTTGTAGTTGGCGGCGGTTATATTGGTGTGGAACTGGGGCAGATGTTTGCGAGATTTGGAACCGCAGTTACGATACTCGAGGGGGGTAGACAGATTTTACCCGGATTTGAAGCAGAGCTTGTTGCACCTGTCGTTCGTCAACTGAAGAAGGACGGGATAACAATCCTAACGGAAGCTAAGGTTACAGGAGCAGACCCATATACGAGTCACATTGATCTACAATATATGCGTCAGGATCAACACCATGTTGTTCAAGCTGAATATGCATTAATTACGGTTGGCAGAAAACCGAATACAGATGGAACCTTGGGTCTTGAAAAGATTGGTTTGTCCCCTACTCCGCAAGGCTTGATCGAGATTGACAAGCAGTGCAGAACATCCATTCCGAATATCTATGCCATTGGAGATATTGTTCAAGGCCCTGCCTTGGCCCATAAAGCTTCATATGAAGCAAAAATTGCAGCAGAAGCGATTGCGGGTAAACCCTCTGTCATCGACTACAAAGCTCTTCCGCTGGTTGTGTTTTCTCACCCGGAGATTACGAGCGTTGGTCTTAGCGAAACGGATTGTAAACACAAATCCATTCCTGTTATCGTTGGAAAATCTATCTTCTCTATTAACGGCCGTGCGCTGGCTCTGAAGGAAACCGAAGGATTTGTCAAAATTGTTGCTCATGCTGCGTCTGGACTTGTATTAGGTGCACAGATTGTAGGCGCTGAAGCATCTACGCTTATATCGGAGCTTTCCCTTGCGATTGAGATGGGGGCAACCGTAGAAGATATAGCCATGACCATCCACCCGCATCCAACGTTAGGCGAAATTGTCAAGGAGGCCGCAGAACAGGCCCAACGGAGGCTATAACAAACAAAAACAGTATCAGAAGCAAATCAGCCGCGAATCGGAAAATCAACTAAACAAAAGCGCCGCAACCCTATCATTCGGATTGCAGCGCTTTTGTTTACATTCAATCATCCTACTACTAATATTTGGCAAGCCGCGCCTCCAACTTGGAAATGAGCTGCTGTACATGTGCCCGCCATTCGTCCCAGCTTGACGATTCCCGCCACAGTTCCGCCAAATCGCCCTCGCACTCCCCCTCAATGTCAGTCCAAATCACGTTCAAATGCTCCAGCAAAGTCCCCAGCGCGGAATGATCGGCCGTGAACGCCCGTACTTGCGTCCAGGTGCGTTCTTCCTCCTCATGATCGTAATCCAAACTGCCATTCTCTTGAAACTCGATATACAGCTCCGCGAGGGCGAGCACTGTTCCGTCATAAAGGAAGTCATCCTCACCAAACTTCGCCATCAACTCACCCAAATCCAATGTGTCACGAGGAAGCAAGTCCTCGATCGCCGCCACCAGATCCAGCCCTTCATCACTTTCCAATGCTTTGATTCCCCATGCTCCCATTCGATGCCCCCCTGTCACTCTCGTCTCTTCATTATATAGAGCGTGTCCAATGCAGGTCAAATAGTAGTAATCACAGCCATGTGACTCATAATTATTTCGGCGGCCCGCTTATAACCGCCGGATTGCCGTAAAGATTCACCGATGAGGCAAGCCTGCTGTTTATAGAATGGATTGCTTAGGACTTCTGACAATGCCTCTCTCATATCCGTTGCACTGAGGTTGAGTTTATTTAAAGAGATACCCGCCCCTAACTCCTGTACCCGATTGGCTACAAGAGGCTGATCCGACGTTAATGGAATCATTACTAACGGAACGTTGTAATATAGCGCCTCACTCGTACTATTCATTCCGGCATGTGTGATGAAAACATCCGTATGCTGTAGCATATCGAGCTGTGCAATATAGGGCACGACGATAAAATTAGGGGGAATTTGATCAGCCAGCGGCTCCATATCCGTATATCTCCCTGAAGATAGAACCACATTCACCGGCATATCCCCAAATGCTTCAAAGCAAAGTTGATAGAAATCCAAGTTTTTATTTAAAATAGTACCCATAGCAATGTACACGGTATGCGGGTAACGTTCACGAAGCAGCTCAAACGGGAAAGTCTCAGCATCTTGACGCGGTATGATCGAAGGACCTGTGAAAATAAAACGATTGTCCAGTTTTTCTGCATGCGGCTGAAAATAACGGCTTGTATACACAAGCTTTAACCGGCCTGTATGTGCCGGGATTTCTTCCATGGCGGGAAGACTCACTTGATACTCTTGCGCTAACTCCCGTGTTATCTTCATCGTAGCCTCATACAGCTCCATCGTATTCGTATCCATCTCCTGCTCATTCATGCCTTCGCCAGTCCCCAACGGATCAACGAAAGCAAAGGAAGCAATCGTACATACGGCGGGAATCCCTAGTTTTTCTGCAAGAATAGTCCCTCCCCAGCCCATCAGTGAATCAAAAATCAAATAATCGAACTTTTGATTGCCGATCACTCGAAACACCTCGGGTATAATCCTCTGAATGATACCGCCTACCATCATATAAATGAATTGATAAGGATGAATGTACTCCTGCGGTTTCAACACGGGATCATGAGAAAAGGCATCTTGCGGAAATGGATAGGTTATGAGCAAGGCTCCGGTTTGTTCAATTCGGGAACGATACTCCTCCACGCACACATAGACAACCTCTTCTCCACTGTCAATCAACTGGGTAACTAATCCTAACGACGGATTCACATGGCCTTCAGCCGGAGTAATGACCACTAATACACGTGCCATTCTATCTCCCTCCCAATGCAATTTTTCCTCCGTTCTTCGTGATGTATGTAGCTACGCGATGGTCATCCTTTACATGGGAAGGTTCTCTTTCGACTGGCTGATCGGATGATGTTCTTGATGAACGAGTTCGGTAATACGTAGAGATGCCAAGAAACTTAATAAGACCCATAGTAATTGGAGTGTTAACACTATCACCACTCCTGTCGATATGCCCCACTGTAAAGTATCGGATAAGGCGATTAGAGCGCCGCCCACTCCTATGCTTACGCCCATATAAAAGGAATCCACAAACTGCAGATTCGAAGACATTTCTCCCTCTTTCCCGGGCGCCGCATGTTGTAGAGCAATGGCTGCGGTCGTAGGATTAGCCAATCCAACACCGAAGCCGGTAATCATTTGCGAGAGTAAGACGAGTATGATTCCACCTTCCGACAGCATAAGGGCCAGGATCACAAGTACAGTCCCAGCGATCATAATCCCGATACCTACCATAACTCTGCGTTTTCGGCCATAACCTTGATCTCGTACATCAAGCTTCGCCTGCAACCACGCTGCGGCGGACCAACTCAAGGAACCTGCTGCGACAATGAGGCCGGCAAGATCTGCTGATAAGCCCTTTACTTCGGTTAGCGCCAAAATCACAAAACTCTCCGTTGTAAAATAACAAGCCACATACAGCCCCCTGGAAACCAATGTAGCAGGCAATCCTTTTTTTACCGCAAAAGAGCCCTTAGGCAGCAGTATCCGCATGGGTGGGATCATGACGATTAAACCACCTAGAGTGAGTACAATTCCTGTCCAATCGGTTATCATACCGAGTCCTGTGAGTAGTAGCCCCGTTCCAATGGTAAGCAGGATTGCATGAAGAGTCTTCGAGTCTGCCTTTGGGGCTGGACCCGTCAGTACTTGCCGAAGTTGCAGTTCACGGAAAGAGCGGAAGGTGAGACTCAATGCCAATCCAATCAGGGGTACAACCATCCAGAAAACAAATCGCCATGACATATAGGAGGCAATAAGGCCTGCCAGGTAAGGTCCTATTAAGGAAGGCAGGACAAATGCCATGGAGAATGCCGCTAAAATCTGAGTGCGCAGAGCATCCGAATAATGCAACGTTACACAGGTATAAATGCATGTGATCAGAGCTCCCGCCCCAAAACCTTGAAGGGCTCTTCCTGCAATAAGCATGTGCATATCAAAAGAAACAGCCGCAACCACAGTTCCAAGCACAAAAATACTAAACGACACGAGCAACGAGGTGAAAACGCCGCGCTTGTCAACCATTTGACCGATAACCAAGGTTCCAATCAGCTGAGATAACAAAAATGCGCTGAAAATCCAACCGTATGAATGAATACCCTGCAAGCTTTGTGCCATTCTCGCAGCAATTGTCGTAATAGCCAGCCCCTCGAAAGCTACGGTGGTTAGAACCAGCATAATACCAATCGTCAACGCCCTGTGCTGCCTGTCAAAAATCCCAATCTGATTGTTGTTTGTCTCCTACACCTCCATAATAGTTAAGTGTAATGGTAAAAATACCCTTTTTATGATCTAAATATACAATACCCTTTCTACTTTGTAAAGGTTAATGTTTAAAAAGTATGAATAACATAAAGGGTTTTTAACTAACAAAAAAACCGCCAAAGGCGGCTTGCAAGAATGAGTCACGGCTATAGAATCAGCGGGTTTCCCCACGGTGCAGAAATTCATCAATCATCGCCTTGTATTTGTCCAGACTATACTCAGGCCGAGCAGAAATTCCGTCTTGGCAATGTAACGTGTAAGCACCTGATGACCGGCATGGCTGTGAAAATTCCCCTGGCTGAACAACCGCTCTCCAATCTCTTGATTCCCTAAGTAAAATTTACTTTGCATGTATAACTGCTTGTTGCGCAATTATTGTTCACTCATTTTATTGCATTAATTGTGATTCTGATCATAGTTGATATGCAAAAACCTGAATATACTGAAAACACTGTAATTACATTCTTAACATAAATATCCAAATTGAGGCTCTGTGAACAAGGATGTAGTTGTAAATTTCATGAAAGGGGTCTTGCCGTCTCCACACTTTCCCTCCGTACATTAGGGTTGTTTGCCGCCGTAGTCCTTGCACCTCAGATCGCAGCTTGAGTAAGTGCACAGGCACAACTTTAAACCAACCAATTTGATCGGAGGAGTAATGATTATGAAAAAGACTGTAGTTACACTTTTTGCAGGGGTTGTAGCGCTTGGGTCCTTTGCCTCGATGGGCAGTGCCGCTGAAAACAATGAGAGTAATCCTGTAGAGCTCTTCTCAGGCTCTTCTCCTATTTCAATTACGGACCAAGCCTGGAAAACCCCAGCAGACTCCGCTTCTGAGGACAAGGTATGGGGATATCTTGAAAGTGTTAAAGTGAACCTGCATCTTTCGGCTAAGGGGGACATTCGGGGGAAATTTAAAATCACAGAGCAAGAAACAAACAGCAAAACAGGCAGCCAGCATTACCGGTTAAGCCAGTATATCTCGGGGATTCCGGTATATGGAGCCGATCAGACCCTGCATATCGACAAAGCCGGCAATGTTACCTCCCTGCTGGGAAGTGTAGTTGAAGATGTCTACCAGACCATTCCGCAGCCGCTGATTCAACTCCAAACCATATCCGGAGCAGATGCCATCCTGGCAGCCGGTCAGGATGCTACGCTGGAGCATGGACCGCTTGGTGAGCCCCAAGTTACTCCTACAGCGGATTTGTATTATTTTATCGTTGACGGAGAACCTCAATTAGTCTATAAAACAGAAGTGAACGTTCTGGAACCCGAGCCTTTGCGGATACGGTACTTCATTTCTGCAGAGAATGGCAGCGTAGTGTTCAAATATAATATCTTAGAGAACCTGACGGGTACGGGTACTGGAGTATTTGGAGATACCAAAACGTTCGAGACACGTCTCTCGGGTTCAACCTACCAGCTCTACGACAGCACCCGCGGCAAGGGCATTGTGACCTATACCGCCAAGAACAAGACCTCTCTTCCGGGGACGCTCTTAACCAGCACTAACAATATCTGGACAGACAAAGCCCCTGTAGATGCCCACACCTATGCTGAGAGAACCTATGATTATTATCTCCAGCATTTCGGCCGCAACAGCCTGGACAACAACGGACTGCAGATCCGTTCAACCGTCCATTACTACACTTCCTATAACAACGCTTTTTGGAATGGTGCGCAGATTGTTTTCGGTGATGGGGATGGGTCTACCTTTACTCTGCTGTCCGGTGATTTGGATGTGATAGGCCATGAGTTGACGCATGGCGTGACTGAGAAAACATCCAATCTTGAATACTACGGAGAACCAGGGGCACTCAATGAGTCCTTCTCCGACATCATCGGAAATTCAATTGAAGGTGCGAACTGGCTGATTGGTGATAAAATCTATACACCGGGCATAGCGGGGGACGCACTACGCTCACTGGCTAATCCGCCATTGTACGGCCAGCCTGACAAATACAGCGACCGTTATACCGGCACCGCTGACGAAGGCGGTGTGCATACGAACAGCGGCATCAATAACAAAGCCTTCTATCTGGCTGCTCAGGGCGGTACGTTTAACGGTGTAACGGTCACAGGTATCGGCCGTGAGGATGCTGTTCAAATCTATTACAATGCACTTGTATATTACCTTACAACCTCATCTAATTTCTCTGCTGCACGTACAGCAATCATTCAATCGGCTACTGAATTGTTTGGAGCAGGCTCGGCTCAAGTAACTGCTGTAACTAAAGCTTACAATGCGGTAGGCGTCTACTAAGAACAGAATAACAGGCCAATGATCCTCAAGATCATTGGCCTGTTGTATTTACTATTTCCTGGAGACTTTCCTTAATTCGATGAGTAGCTTCGTTACCATGATAGGTGATCACTTTTTTAATATCCAGCTCTAGCAGCTTGGCAATCGACTTCAGCGCAGTAGAATGATCCAACGTGTAATAGTTGTCGAAGGGCAGGAGCTTATCATCCTTTGAGTTTAATGCATCGCCGGCAATTAACGTTTGCGTCGGGATATGATAGAGCGACATATGATCTGGCGTGTGTCCTGGGGTGAAAACGGCTTGAATGCCACCGGCCAGGGGCAGAATGTCTCGATCCTTAAGTGCCGTATGAACGTGCACGGACGGTGCAAAAGTTCTACCTCTAACAAGCGGAATGGCTCCCGTCAAATAGGGTACAGTCTCCTCATGTGCGAGCACCGTCAACTCGTTCCCCCTGGCCTGAACTAGCTCCGGCAGACTGCCAATGTGATCGCTGTCTTGATGCGTAATGATGATATGCGTCAGCTGATCTAGTCCAAAGCCTTCCCTTTCAAGCAACATTCGAATCTTATCCAATTGCCCGGGAATGCCAGTATCCACAAGTACAAGATTCCGTTCATCCCACAACAATGTCGGATATACAATAAAAGATCCCATTCGAAGCTCTATTGCTTTAATTCCGGTATTCGGCCGAGACATGGACATTCCTTCATCTTCCTTTCCTATAAGTAGGTATATTATATTCCTTAAAGGAAGCCGCAAGTCAACACTATTTTCACTCTTGAAAGAAAAACGCCGGGTATCTTCCATCTTCCCGGGCGTCTTTCTTTTGATTGTTAATTGTGCTCGGTATAGGCTATAAAATTGTCCATGATCTATAGTCACTCACCTGCGGGTGAAGGATGCTGGTGCCATCTATAACCGGCCACTTGTAAGGAGTAGCAATGTTGCACATTTGCAGGATTTTTTATAAATGTACTGGCAGTGAAGCATGGGACCCATCCCTCGGCGCAGCAGCACCTATTTACTTTGACCACGACAGCGCGCAGTTTGCGCTTGGGAAGGCCGAAGCACATGCACGTTACTTGGAACGGCAAAAACTGACGCAATTAATCGGGCAGTCCCTGAAAAGTATTCCCCCGTGTCAGCTTCTGACTCTGATCGGACCAACGGATCTGAACCGAACGGGAGGTGAAGATGTCTGGCCCGTCCGATACCTGAAAATGCAAGTGTGCTTCGCTGGAATTCCCTGAATTACCGAGATGTCCGACGAGATCTCCCTGCTTAACGGTATCCCCTTTTTTGACGGCTACACTGCCTTTCTTGAGATGTGCTGTGATGCTGTGCTCCCCGTTTCCATGATCAATGACCACAACATTCCCTTCCGGTTCTTCAGCGTTCATCACGCCCGGCGTGTTATCCGGGATGTTATTTTTGACTTCAACCACCTTGCCATCTGCTGCTGCATAGAGCGGTTCACCAAAAGCATAATAGTCCTCGTTGTCCTTTCCCTCTCCTTGATAGCTTGCCTCATTCTGAGTGCGGATAATGTCGAGAGCGTAACGCTGGGTTTCATGAGCATAATGATAGTTGGATAACACATCATTCCCGCCCCAGAACACAAACCATTCGCCCTTCAGCGGAAACTGGAATTCAGTTTTGGTCAACGCCTTATCCGTTGCTTCATGTGTTTCAAGCGGCTGAATAAGGAGCCCCACAATTTGGTGATCTTCAGCAAAAGAGGCCTGAATCCCCTTAGTCCCACTCTGATCCTTCCACGAACGATCAACCAGCTTGTTCAGTTTAACTTCCGTAACCTTGTTCCATGAAGTAACGCCTTCCATAAAGCTATCGGCAGTCGTCTTGAATTCGTCAAGCGTTATGATTTTCTGTAGCTCCGGACTCATCTGCTTGTAAATGTCCTCCTTCGGTCCATTCATTAAGGTATCCATGAAATTGTCAGGTGTAATCTTTGCGGCCTCCCCGGCTCCCTTCGCAGCTTCCTCTGATGGGGCAGCAGTGGCTGTTTGTGTAACTGGTAATTGTTCTTGCGGTTCAGCTGATTTCGAGGTGCCGCAGGCAGACAACATCACACACGTACCAAGCGCTGCAGCAAGCCCCTTCCAGCTTTTCGAATATACTCTAGTCATTTCCCTGCACTCCTTTGCCAGAACGGTATTTTTCTAGTTCAGTGTACGAAATCAATCTTACCTGCCGTCTAACCTACTCTTACGTCTATCTTAACTTTGCGGCGTGCTGGTTCTCCAAAATTAAGCATCCGTTAAGGTTGCCGGCACGCAGCACAGTGCTGCAGAATGGTATGATACCTATATAAAAAGCTGGGAGGTTCTATTTCGTCATGGATGAAGTATCAATCCTGCTTGTTGATGATGAACAGGCGATTCTGCATATGCTCCGAACGGTATTGCTCAAAGAGCAATTCCTGGATATCGATACGGTCACTAGCGGTGAAGATGCGATTGCTGCATGTAAAAAGAAAACCTATCACTGCATCGTGCTGGACGTGATGCTTCCAGGCCGAAGCGGGCTGGAAATCTGCCCTTTCCTGCGTCAAATGACCGATGCCCCTATTCTCTTTCTGACTGCAAAAACAACCGATTACGACAAGCTGACCGGCTTCGCGGTTGGCGGAGACGATTATGTCGTTAAACCCTTTAACCCGCTGGAAGTAGTTGCACGGATCAAATCCCTGCTGAGACGATATTTGCCCAGACAGACAGAAGCAGAAAGACTGCCACAGGAAGGAATCTATGATTTTGGACGCTTTCAGGTCATTGAGCCAGCCGGTGAACTCAGAGTAGAAGGTCAACTGGTGTATTGCCCTGCTCTGGTATACCAGTTACTGCTATTCTTTTGCAAACATCCTAATCGTATCTTCACCAAGGCGGAATTGTATGAGCGGGTATGGGGATCGGAGGCCATTTCGGATGACAACACCGTCATGGTACATATTCACCGGATTCGCGAGCGTATTGAGGCTGATCCGTCCAACCCTGAACGATTGGTGAACGTTCGCGGGCTAGGGTATAAGCTCATTCAGTCCGGCATGGTGCCTGGGCGATGAGTGTAAGACGCAGATTGATGACGAGGTTCATTGGCTTGCTTGCGGGTACAGTGGTCCTGATCCTGGTTATCGGCGGAAGTATAGCTTACTGGGTCATTCAGCAGTTGAATGAGGCTAACCTGGTTGAAGATTTTGCCACTGTCGGGCTCGACCAGCTAATCAGTACAGCCGATATTTTGCCGGACGGCAGTGTTAAGTATGATCCCGAACTGCTGAAGCGAATCGAAGAGAACAACGGCTGGCTTCAGATTCTCGATGAGCAGGGCCGTGTGCTGGATGCTTTCCATACCCCTCCCGATGTGCCGGATCACTATAAATCTGGAGAGCTTATATCCTATTGGCAAGGAAAAAAGCCCTTTCCCTACGAGCTATATCTGCTTATCCGGGAACGACAAGGGATCAATTTCACCCTGCTGTACGGAGAGAACAACCAGGCCGTAACCATGCTGGATCAAGCATATAACGGGGGACGTTATGCCAATAACAAGCTTGAACTGGCGTCCGGACAGCAGGACATCATCCGCGCGGCGGATGCCTATCTTCAGATTTTGGACGAACAAGGACAGGAGATGGCTTCTTTCAACAAACCCGCAAGCGGCATCCCGGACAGCTACAGCATCCAGGACCTGATTCTGCGTACACGCTACCCCTCCCGGTATGGAATGACTACAGTGACCAGCTATGATGAGCAGAACCATTCCACCTGGATGCTGAGTGTTCCTCTTGCGGGCAATCCGGCGGGGAGCAACGTGAACCCCTTCGGGTTTATTTTTGGACCTGCCATGATTGCACTTCTGGTATCCATTATCGGCTTGCTGATCCTGCTTGCTGTCTGGTATGCCAACCTGTTCGGTTATCCCATGCTCCATATGCTCCAATGGCTGCAGCGGCTTGAACGCGGACAATATGAGGAGCCGGCCGGCCCCCGCGGCAGGCCGCTTAGCCGGAAGAAAAACGGGAAATGGCGGCGGAACTATCGGGTATATACGGAAGTGTTACATTCTATACAGACGTTATCCGATACCCTGAAACAGGATAAGGAACTCCGCAAACAGACCGACTCTCTGCGGGAGGAATGGATTGCTGGAATCACCCATGATTTAAAAACACCCCTATCCTCTCTCCAGGGTTATGCACATATGCTGGAAGCAGAGAAATACGAGTGGGCTTCTAATGAAGTACGCGAATTCGCTGGCATTATGCTGGACAAATCGATGTACATGGACAGGCTGGTAAGCGACCTGGCCATGACCTATCGTCTGCGCAGTGGCGGGTACCAGCCCCCTATTGAGTTAACGGATATCAATGCCCTGCTTCAGGATTTGGTACAGCGTGCTGAACGTAACCCGGCTTATGGAGAGGGCCGCATTACGTTCCAGCCTGCCCCGGCGGAGGTACTGGGACATGTACACATTCCCTCCTTTGAACGGATCGTTGATAATCTGACCGCCAACGCCCTGCTCCATAATCCGCCGGACGCGCAGCTGATCGTAAGTGTGCAGGTAGGCACAGGGGCGGGCGAGTTCATCGTTAAATTTGCCGATAATGGACGCGGGATGGATCAGGAGACGGTGTGGAAGCTGTTCGAACGATACTATCGCGGCACAGATACAGCGGCACCCGATGTCGGCTCAGGCCTGGGCATGGCGGTAACCAAAGGGCTGATCGAGGCGATGCAAGGGCGAATTGAGGTTCGCTCCAGTCCCGAAGAGGGAACGGAAATACGTTTGATATGGGATGCCCGTTCGAGGGTGATATAATCAGGAGACTTGGACAGCCATCAAGGTTTCAAAAGAAAGACGCCGGGCATCTGCCCAGGCGTCTTCTTTGATGATTAGCTGATTACTGCTGACCTGCCAGCCACTTAGTGGCTTCCTCCTGTGCTTTCTTCAGCGCATCGGCTGAACTCAGCTCACCTAACAGGACACGCTCCACATTCTCAGATAGAATATAGCGCGGCTGACCGGACCGGTATGGATAACGTGGTGTCCATAACTGGCCCATTTGCTTCACAATGGTGTCCATCTGTCTAATCTCCTGCACAGAAGACCAGTTCTCTGCCGCCTTAATAACAGGCATACTCTGTGAACGCTGTTCCTCCCACATATATTGCTGGAAGAATTCACTTCCGCTGAATTTCAGCCATTCCCAAGCCAGGTCCTTATTACTGCTGGAGGCTCCAATGGCAAACGGACTTCCCGCGAACATACCACCCATTCCAGTTTTCTGATTTTTGAATAACAAGGCAGCCTCGTAACGGTCCTCCAGCCCAAGGTTAGCCAGGTTATTAATAAACCCCGGGGATTCACGCAGATTGATCGCAATATTGTTTTTTTCAGTCAGGAAATTTTCGGCACCTTGTCCGGCCATTACACCCTCGGGTGCATACTTTATCGCATCCTTCATTAAATCAAGGGCCTGCACCATAGTAGCACTATTGAATTCCAGCTTCATATCCTTCCACAGAAAACCTGTGCCCCATTGCCCGCCGAGCGATTCATTGATGTTCATTACCGAATCGGCAGCATCGCTCCCCTTAAAGGTCAGACCATAGTTCTGCTCTCCTGTTTTGGGATTCTTGCCTGTCATCTTGGAGGCCTTGTCCAGGACTTCCTCGATGGTCGGCGACTCGGACAGATAGTCCACTCCCCAATCGTCAAACAGTTGACGGTCATATACAATTACCCGGGCATCGCCGATAAACGGAAGGCCATAAATCTGCGGCTCCTGATCATCGGGTCCCATTACCTTCCAGCCTTCCACCTGTCCATTCAAGTATTTCCCTAGATCATAGCTGTCCTTATCAATATACGGCTGCAGCGGCTCCAGCAACCCCTGTTCCACAAAAGTGGTAATCCCCGGGACTTGATATACATCTGCTGCTCCAGACTGAAGCATCGTCTGAGTTTTCTCGTTATAGTTATCCCAACCCATAAGTACAAACTCGACGGATGTATCAGGATACTGCTTCTCGAACTCCTCTTTAAGCACTTTTACACCTTTAGAGGTTTTGCCGGAGATTGGATCGGTCTTGTCCTCCAACGAGAAATCGCCTACGAGCTGCACCTTCAGTGTTCCTGTTGGTTTCTCAGCAGCAGGCACTGCATTGCTTGCGCCTTCTGTTGCAGCCGGTTCAGTGTTTGCCTTCACTGTCTGATTCGAATTCCCGTTATTACATGCACTCAAAATCATAGTGGACGCCAGCAGCAGCGTTCCTGTCATCTTCAAGGTTGATTTATTAGACATGGTTAGCTCCCTCTACTCCATTTTTTTTATAAATTTATTACACTGGACCTTGCTTGTTCCGGTGATCACTCCCCCTTTAAGCCGCTGAGGGCAATGCTGCGAATGATGTATTTTTGTAAAAATAGAAACACCAGTACGATCGGCAGGATACTCATGGCTGCAGTAGCCATCGTAACGCCTACCAGCCTGCTGCCATTTTCGGAAGAAAAGCTGGATAGAAACAAGGGTACGGTCTTCATGTCCTGATCGTTGATAACAACAAGCGGCCAAAGAAAGGAATTCCAGCTATCCTGGAAGGCCAAAATGGCCAATGTCGCTGTAATCGGTCCCGTAAGGGGAGCAAATATCCGCACAAAAATGGTGAATTCATTGGCTCCATCAATCTTTGCAGATTCGCGCAGCCCTTCAGGGAGACGGTCAAAATACTGCTTCACCAGCACGATGCCAAGCGCATTAATGATTGCCGGGAAGATCAGGGGGTATTTCGTATTGATCATTCCAAGATCATTGAACATCGTGAACATTGGAATCAGTCTGGCTTCAAATGGAATCATCATGGTAGCCAGCACTGCGAAATATAAAAGCTTTTTCCCTCTGAATTCCCCTCTGGAAAAGGCGTAACCGGCCAGCAAGGCAGAAGACACGCTGAGGATGACGCTAAACAATGCAATCATTGCAGAGTTGGCATAGGTCTTGAACAGAACCCCATTCTCGAATACCAGCTTATAGTTGAATAGGGAGAACTGCTCTGGAATTAACCGGGGAGGAAACGGGACGGCAATATTGCTGCTTCTTTCCAGGCTGACGCTTACCATCCATAGAAAGGGATACAACATCAACGCACCCAATCCAAGCAGGAGCAGGAACAGCAGTCCACTCAACAGTTTGTTTTTTCCTGTTGCGCTCAACATGTCACAGGTTTCCCTCCTATATTTTCATTTTCGTGACCTTGGTATTGATGTAAGTGAACACAAGAATAAAGAAAAACAAAATATAGGACGCAGCCGAGGCCAGGCCATATTCGTTACCGCCGAACCCCCGCTCGAAGATAAAACCGACTACAGTATGCAGCGACCGGGCCGGACTACCCTGCAGTCCGCCGAGCATATAAGCGTCAGAGAACCGCTGAAGGCCGCCGATCCAGCCAATAATGAACAGAACAGTCAGACTTCCAAGCATATTCGGCAGGGTGATATACTGCCATTGTCTGAATCGCGAAGCCCCGTCTATGGAGGCTGCTTCATAGTAATCGCTTGATATGGCCTGCAGATTAGCCAGATTAATGATGATAACAAAGCCTAACCAATGCCAGACTGAAAGGATGATCGCGCCCCACTTGGCAGAGAGAGGCTGTGACAGCCAGACTATCTTCTCGAATCCCAGCAATTGCAGCACATAGTTGAGCGGCCCATCCGGATGAAGAACGGCCAGAAAAACGGTGGCTGCTGCGACAATAGAAGTGACATTGGGCAGATAAAACAATACTTTAAAGAAGTTGGCGCCACGGCGTAAATTGTTGATCAGACAAGCAATGATGAAACCAACCGGTATGGCAATCAGAAGCTGGAAGACGGTAATGTAGAGCGTGTTATATACGGAATACCAAAAGGTGCCTGACTCTAGTACACTGGCGTAATTCTCAAGTCCAACGTAATGCTCGTCAGCCCCCTTGGTAAAACTAAGCCGTAGTGACTCTGCCAGCGGGTAGATCATAAACACCGCAATGCCAATCAAGGTGGGCAGGAGAAACAGGTACCAGGCCAGTGTAGGCTGCCTCCGGATTATTTTGTTGCGGTTACGCAGAAGTTTCCGGTCTAAGACTCCTAGTGTCGTAGCTTTTGTCATATGGTCGGACAAGGGTACTTATCCCTCCCTGCATGAACATACTTGGTGACCTCATAAACAGTAATGGCATCTACCCCCATATTCACATAGGTATAGAACAATTCCAGATCATAGGGTAAGGTATATATCCAAACCTGCAGCCCGTGAAGATGGGCCTGCTGCACCATATGAGGCCGGCAGCCTTCATATTGAACATTTATCCCCCCGAACTTCGCTTCAGCTGCCCGCCGGCACAGCTCTTCCGCTTGCTCCCGGTAGGTTGCTTCATCCAGCTCAGAGAGCTCATCAGGCAAATTCCAGATTACATGTCCCGGATAACCGGATTCTGCTATCAGTCTTGTAGCTCCGGTGAACCATACCTTACTCCAGGTAGAGGTGGCTGTTACTTCGGCTATGGCGGCTTGCGCCGCCTGTTCTGTTTTAAGATCCAGATTAAAAGCGGCAGGAAGCTGACTGAACCTTGTCAGTATCCGGTTCAGTGTCTCCGGCTCCTCGCCTGACCCTAATAGCTGCTCATAGTTCAAGCGGCTGACAGGGGGCTGATCATCATGCAGGAGAACAGCAACATGATCTTTGGTTACACGCACATCCACTTCTATAATCGATGCCCCCGCCTTTATCCCGGCTTCGCAGGAGGCAAGCGAATTGTAGCTTGTACTCTCGCAGCCTGTATGGGCAATCAGTTTCGGGTATTGCACAGCATTCCCTCCTTTTGTATTATTCTTCCTCCAGAAGTCCGTTTGAGAAATAAATCGGATTGGTGCAGGCTATTGTTGTCAGAACACCGTCGATGATGCCAAAAAGCCGTACCCGCAGCCACATTAACCCTTCTGTAGGCAGCATAATAGGCCGTCCGTTATGTTCAGAGGCTGGTAATCTGGCGAGTTCCCCCTGATTGGAATCTACGATGATCCAGTTCCCCTCCTCTGCTCCCCAAGGACGCTCCGGCTGGGTTGAACGTGTAATCTGTACAGTTAATCCGGCAATGGCAGAGGTATCAACGGTAGCGAGGGGAACTTGATCTCCAAGCCCGTATCGCTCATTTCCAAGAGAGAGGCTGACCTCCAGTAACGGACCCATGCTCAGACAGAGCTGCCCCTGCCTGATTGCCGCAATAATGTCAGCAATTGATCGTTGCATAGGTCTATCAGGAAGACCAATATACGTATATGCTGCCAGCTTGTCCTCAGGCTCAGATCTGTGCCAATCCCGGCCGGCAGTAGCGGATATCCTGTAGCCTTCGTTTAACAAACCGGTCCATTGTTTAAATGCCGGTACATTATGATTTTTCATAGAAGGCATCATCTCATGCCATACCTCGATATAATCAATCTGATTCCAGTCACTTATTGTGTAATCCCAGTGGCAGCCTGTACAGATCGGACTGCCTAAGCTGTAGGGATGGGCAATGCCCACGATGCCTCCCTGCTCATGAACACGCGATATGCCCTTATGAATATCGTGCGGGCCGAGATCTCTCCATTCACAGTACGGAGCCCCAAGGGTCAGCATATGGCCGTAGAACGTCGTCCATTCCATGCCGGGAATGATCGTGATGCCTGTCTGCCTGCTAACGGCTTCGGCATCGGCCAGTCCCGATACAGTGTTATGATCTGTAAGCGCAATACCTGCAATTCCCAGCTCTGAGGCTGTCCGGCACATCTCCAGCAGAGAATGTGTCCCGTCACTGTGCGGCGTGTGGGTGTGAAGCTCGAATGGAAGCCATCTCATCTGCCGGTCCCCCTCACGGTTAATTCATAGCTGCAATCCGGTGTAACCACACAATGTACACTGATGGTTACCTTCCATACGCCAGCGGGAACATCTCCGGCGATGAAGCCGGGAGAAGTCTTGCTCCAATCCGGACAGATGATATGCTTCTGCTCTGGAGCATGCCGGTGTGCAGAACCGCGGAAGCCCGAGGGGCTGTCCAGCGATAAGGTCAGCAGATTCTGCAAGGGGTAGTAATTCTCCCACTGTCTCTTATGCAGTTCGGCCGAAGCCGGTTCGGAGTATCTCTCAATCGCCTCTAATATCAACGGCTTCGATGCTTCCCGATCCAAGAATTGTTTGGGGGCATAACCGAAGTCAATCTCCAAGGAAGTCATAGAATGCTCCAAATGAAACTGGTATACAATATGCGTTTTAGAGCTGCTCGGCGTGATTTTTCCCTGAACCCAAATGATATCTTTATGCATAGCCTGTACCTCTTTCCCCTTTAATCACCTATATGGTATCGATACCTGAAATTAATCTTTCACTAGCATACTCACTGCTTGTTAATAGAAATCCTTCTTTCCAGCCTATTTATATTAAAAGTAAGTTGGGGGCTTAATTGATAATTTACAAAAAAAATAACCCCACAAAGTGGGGCTTTAGCTTCGATGAGCTTATACATTGGTTTCAGATTATATTCTGCGGCAACTGGCCCGCTCCATGATCCGGTGCGGCAGGTATACTTCTTTACAGCCATTTTGACTCCCGTTTTGAATTAAATTGTGCAGATATTCAAGTGAAGTTCTTCCGAGCTCCCGGACAGGCTGCTGCATTGAAGTAAGCATGGGCCTCACGGCTTCGGCGAAGAGACTGTCGTCAAATCCCATGACAGAGATATCTTCAGGAATGCGAAGCCCGTAATCAAGGATACAGTTCATCGCGCCTACTGCCATATCGTCACTGACGGCAAAAACAACAGTAGGCCGCTCTTGCTGCTCTAACAGTTCCTGCATCATTAATCGTCCGCTCTCCTGCTTATAGTTGCCGAACCTGATAAAATCGGGATTAAGCGGAATAGCGGATTTGCTCAGCGCATCCAAATATCCTTGATACCGGCTGTAGCCAGCCGTTATATCCTCCAGATCTCCGCCCAGGAAGGCAATCCGGCGATGGCCTAATCCGATGAGATATTCCGTGGCATCCAGCGCCGCCTGATAGTCATTAATTAGCACTGAGAACCTGCCCTGCAGCGGAGAGCGGACACAAGAAAATAAGATTGGCATAGCGGCACATTCTATAAAAGACAGGATCCGTTCGTCAACCTTTTGGTGCATGATGATGATCCCGTCTACCCTCATCTCCTGCAGGGCGTGCAGATACTTCAATTCCTTATCCAGATTCTCGGCAATATTGCAGACGATCAGATTATAGCCATACTCACTGGCACTCTCTTCAATAATGCTTAATATTGTTGAGCAGAAATAATTTGTCAGATCGGGAACGATGACACCAATGGTATCCGTTTTCTGCTTTTTTAAACTGCGGGCAATCTGGCTTGGGGTGTAGTTCAATTCCTTGATCGCCTGATTCACCTTATCCAGAATCTTCTGGCTAATATATTTCTCACTATTCAGAACCCGGGACACACTAGTAACAGATACACCGGCCCGTTCAGCTACATCTTTAATTCTTGCGCTCATGCGATTTCACTCCTTAGCAAGGTCGGTACGGATGATTCATACAACTGCCTAGAGATTTCATATCACCCATTATACAGACTGTTGCATTGCGAAGTGTAAGGCCTGTGTTAACGATTATTGTTGCTTGAACGCTGCTGCAGGTAACCATCCTTCAAGCATTGCTCCGCCTTCCGGATGATTGCTTGCGGCAAGTCCGCCTCCGTGCTGCCTGATAATCCTTTGTGAAATGGTTAAGCCTAATCCGCTGCCGCCGGTTGAACGGCTTCTGGATGCTTCCCCGCGGTATAGGGGTTCAAAAACACGCTCAAGCCTCATTTCCATTCCGACAACAAAGAGCGCAAGCAGCAGTCCGGCAAAAGCCGCCATCACTTGAATTGGATTGGATTGAGGGTAGTACAGAATAACCCTTCCCAGCAATTGACCCTCCTCGATGACGGAGAAACGCTCGGTTGACCGCTTGGAGCCATGCCGCTCGGGATTGGAACGATAAATGTCCTGTCCTGCTGCGGATTGAATAAGCACATCGATGTTTGCTTCATCCAGCGCGGAAAACAATTGGTTTTGCCAAGCCGGGTCGGTCCACCGGTCTGTGCCCTGTTCAATTCGCTGCGTTATTTCCGATATATTGCGCTGCAGGGTCTCGCTCGGCAGCCGGCCTTGCTCGAAGCTGAGTGTCTTGGTTTCCATAAAGTGGGCAATCACATAGAAGATCCACGGCAACATGAGGATAAAACAGAAGCACAGCATAGTAAACGTACGAATGCGGATTGACCTCATATTACCCTCCCTCAAAGCGATACCCTACGCCCCATACGTTGACCAGGAATAGGGGCTGGTTCGGATCCGCTTCGATTTTCTCACGCAGCCGGCTAAGATGGACCCGAATGGTATGCCGGTCGCCGACCCCGTTCCAGAAATTCGCCAGTAATTGTTCATAGGAAAATACATGTCTCGGGTGTTCGGCAAAAAATCGCAGTAATTCATATTCCTTGGGTGTGAGCGCGACAATATTTCCATCCACTTCTACTTCTCTTGTGGACAGGTTTAACCGGATGCGCCCGTAATCCAGGACTCTGTCGTCCATTGGCTGCGGGGAAGCGGAACGCCGTAATACGGCTTTCACTCTGGCTACGATCTCTCCCGGCGAAGCCGTTTTGACGATGTAATCATCGCCTCCGAGCGTCAGACCACGAATCTTATCCACATCATCGCTGCGGGCACTCAAGAAGAGGATCGGAACCTGGCTCTCCCCGCGAATCCGGCGGCAAAACTCAAAGCCGTTTTGTCCCGGCATCATAATGTCAAGAACGATACCATGCACCGGGTTTTCCTTAAAAATGTCCCACGCCTGATCGGTTCCGCAAGCGGTTATCACTTGAAAGTTGTCATTCTCCAGAAAGTCTCTTAATAATTCAACAATATCCGGGTCATCGTCTACCACCAGAATCGTCTTTGATCCGCTCACGTTTATCCCACCTTTGCTTTCATAGTTTATCATTTTTTTGGCAGGAACTAACGTGTGCTTATGGATTGTGATGATTTGTTTATACTTTTGTGACCTTTTTGCAGCTTTGTTTGAGATATTCGTTTGGTATGCTTCTGCTATGGCCAATAGTGAAATTATAGTCAAGGAGGATTTATAGATGCTTAATGTTCAAATTGTGCTGTTTGACGGCTTCGACCTTCTGGATGCGATAGCCCCTTACGAGGTCTTCTGTGCTGCCGCTATGTATGCTGAGAATTCGTTACATGTAGAATTGGTCACCGCCGAGGGACCGAGATCTGTGCCTAGCGGCATTAACGGGTTGAGGATTGAAGCCAGCAGCAGACTGGACCCGGAACGGGCGGGCATCATTCTCGTACCTGGCGCGTCCGGGGATGCCGAGGGGGATGGGCCCGATTCGGTTCCGGTTCTTCTGCGCCGGGCCATGGAGACCGAATTGACCGGCATGATCGGGCAGGCTCTCCAGCACGACGACAGGATAATCGCTACCGTCTGCGGCGGTTCACTGGTGCTTGCCATGGGCGGCCTTCTGGAAGGCAGACCGGCGGTAACGAATCATCTGGGCATGGACTTACTTGGTGCAACGGGTGCAGTTCCCGTCCCGGCTCGCGTTGTGGACGACGGCAATCTGGTGACCGGCGGCGGCGTAACTTCAGGACTGGATGTAGCACTATATCTGGTGGAGCGGGAGCTTGGGCCCCGTATCGCGCACGCGGTTGAACAATTATTCGAGTATGAACGTAGAGGCACAGTTTGGAAGGATACCGGCATAAATCCAAGCGTAAATAACTCACCGGCAAGCGATGAACTAAGCACCACGGTGAACAAAACAGCGATGAACCCCGCGTCCGGCACGCTACAAAGCAATAACACGCGGGCATCGCTTTTTGATGGAAATTGGGATACTACGCTCGCTACGCCCATCGGGAAGCTGGGGGTCAAGCTCTCCATCTCCACAAGAAACAATAAGATCTACGGCACGGCGACGCAAGGAGATGAGACCAGCGAGTTTATGAACCCGGTGCTCCAAGATAACAAGCTGAGCTGGTCACTGCGAATTACCAAACCGATGCGCTTGAATCTCAAATTTGAAGTTGGTGTTAATGGAAATCAAATCCTTGGTATTGCAAAAGCGGGTCTTCTGCCTGCATCCAAATTAACAGGAAAGCGAATTTCCTAGCTTAGGGAGTTGCGAACGGATGAAGAAAAGCAAATCGTTATATCTATTGCTGGCTTGTGTCAGCATTCTATTTATACTACACACCTTGGTGAAAAACTATTGGATCGATCCAGGGGCTTCGGGATTTTTAAGCCATAAGACCGGGCTGAAGCGCGAACTCAATCTCCCGGTTTGGCTGAATGTCATGTATGTTCATGTTGCATTCGCTTGTGTGGCTATGGCATCGGGGTTGATTAACTTTTCGAATCGGATATTTAAAAAAAGCCGCAGGCTGCATCGCATCAACGGCTATGTATACATCATCTCCGTTCTGCTGGTCGTGCTAACTTCCGGATATATGGCCCCTTACGCAACAGGCGGCAGAATAAGCAGTATAGGATTCAATTTGCTGAATCTGCTCTGGCTGGTGATCACCATTACGGCGCTCGTTCAAATTAAGAGGAAAAGAATCAGCCAACACCGCCACTGGATGATTCGCAGTTACGCTTTTTGCTTCACGAACATGTTGATCCATCTCATTACCTCCCTGTTTCATCAGGGAATCGGGTACGGTTACCCTATTAGCTACACCATCGGTGTGTATGGCTCAATAGCGCTGCTGCTAGTTATTCCTGAGATCATTATCAGAATAAATCAGAATGGAAAGCCTTCCGCAGATACGTTCCCGTTATAGAATGTTCAGCAGCGGCAAGCTGGGCAGGTGTGCCCTCGAATACGATGTGCCCACCCCGGTGTCCGCCCTCGGGACCCATGTCAATAATCCAGTCTGCACTCTTGATTACATCCAGATTATGTTCGATGACCACCACGGAGTTGCCCCCGTCGACCAGGCGATTCATGATGTCCATCAGACCAGAGATATCGGACATATGCAGTCCGGTTGTCGGCTCGTCCATAACATAGAGGCTGCCCTCCTTGTGAAGCTCCTCAGCCAGCTTGATACGTTGGCATTCACCGCCCGACAAGGTGCTCAAGGGCTGGCCTAACGTTACGTATCCAAGCCCTACATCCTCCAGCGTCTGCAGCTTGCGGAGCAGCTCCTTCTTGCTGAAGAACTCCGAAGCTTCCCGTACCGTCATTGCAAGGACGTCGCTGATAGATTGTCCATTCAGCTTGTATGCCAATACTTCATCACTGAACCGTCTGCCCGCACACACTTCACAAGTCGTCCGTATGGGCTCAAGAAACGCTAGATCTGTGTAGATCATGCCTAGACCCTGACAGTTGGCACAGGCTCCCTTGGAATTGAAGCTGAACAGGGAAGCGCTTACCTTGTTGGCGGTCGCGAACAGCCGGCGGATATCGTCCATTATTCCCGTGTAGGTAGCCGGATTAGAGCGGATGGATGTGCCCGCAGCCGACTGATCAATGACGATGGCTT
Source organism: Paenibacillus sp. FSL H7-0756 (assembly GCF_038006765.1). Lineage (NCBI taxonomy): Bacteria > Bacillati > Bacillota > Bacilli > Caryophanales > Paenibacillaceae > Paenibacillus > Paenibacillus sp. FSL H7-0756. The sequence goes on from NZ_JBBOVT010000002.1 coordinate 663,380, forward strand.
CCGGATGTGAGGGCAGGAAGGCTCCGTTTATCAGCGTACTTTTGCCTGAGCCGGCAACTCCCGTTACCACAGTCAGTACTCCAACAGGGATATCAACGCTTATCTCATTCAGATTGTGCAGGCTGGTGCAGGCTATGCTCATTTGTCCCTTTGGCACTCTGACAGATGTCTTTAAGGGCAGACTTTGCTTCAAGTACCGTCCTGTTAACGTATCCGCACGGAGTAAGCCTGCAAAGTCACCATCATAGACGATTGTACCCCCACGGGCACCTGCATGAGGTCCTACATCAATAATATAATCGGCGATTTCCATCACCTCGCGGTCATGTTCAACAACAAGTACCGTATTCCCTTTGTCCCGGAGCTGGCGCAGCATGCCGTTCAGACGATGAACATCCCGCGGATGCAGCCCGACGCTTGGCTCGTCAAAAATATAGATCATGTCGGTAAGACTGCTGCTTAGATGGCGTACCATCTTAATACGTTGCGACTCCCCGCCCGACAACGTTGAGGTCTGCCGGTCCAGACTGAGATACTCCAGCCCGATCGAGACCAGATGATTCAACCGGGTCAGGATTCCCTCCTTCATGGGACCGGCAACGGGGTCCTGAACGGCTTCGACTATACGAATAAGCCCGCCAATCTCCATTTCCGCACACTCTGCGATGTTGTATCCGTTAATCCGGCAGCCTAAGGCTTCCTGATTAAGCCGGCTGCCCTTACACAGGCTGCATTCACTGTAGGACAAGAACCGGTCAATGGATTCACGTTTGGCTTCGGACAGCTCGCTGCTGTCCCGCTTCAGATACAGGCGTGTGAGCTTGGACAGCAGGCCTTCGTAATCCGATTCGATGGCTCCGCCTTTGGTGTTGTAGACGATCTTGCTCTCTCTGCCATGCAGGAGGATATCCATTTCTTCCTGTGTGTAGTCAGCGAGCTGCTTATCGTTGTCGAACAGTCCGGATTGGGCATAGGTATTCCACAACCAGCCCCCCACTTTGAAAGCGGGGAACAGGATCGCGCCATCATTCAGCGACTTGGACCTGTCAAGCAGGTTCTCTACATCGAACTGCACCACTTGTCCCACTCCGGAGCACTCCAAGCACATACCGGCCGGGTCGTTAAAGGAGAATACATGCGAATTGCCGATCTGCGGTTTGCCGATTCTGGAGAACAGCAGCCGGAGCATCGCATAGATATCCGTGATCGTGCCAACCGTTGAACGGGAGTTGCCACCGAGTCTTTTCTGATCGATGACAACGGCTGTAGACAAGTTCTCAATGAGATCGGCGTCTGGCTGACTATACCTGGGCATCCGGTTGCGGATGTATGCGGAGAACGTCTCATTAAGCTGCCGCTGAGCTTCGACACTGATGGTGTCGAAGACCAGCGAAGATTTGCCTGAACCTGAGACGCCAGTGAAGATCGTGATTTTTCGTTTCGGGATACGGACATTCACGTTTTTCAGATTATTCTCTCTCGCGCCTTTAATGACAATATCATTAGCGTGCACCAAGCTCACCATCCCAATGGTATATAAGCTGATCAAGTCCGGAGGAGAAATCATTCAAGGTTACTGCCAAGTCTAATATGATTCTTCTGCTCATGATTTATTGCTCCTCTCTCTAATCTAATATCATTATAAAACTTAATCATGACATCTAATGACATATTTTAATGTGCCTGTTCTTCTTCTTTTAGATGAACTTTGATGTGGTATAATCATGAGAAATATTTGAAAATATTTGACAAAGAGGTGTTTTGCTAATGGCATTAACGTCCGCATTCACGAGCCTCAACCTGCCTGTAAAAAACGTAGCACAATCGAAAGCGTTCTTCACCGGACTTGGATTTGAGTTCAATCCGCAATATCCAGATAATGAGACTTCGGTAGCCCTCTTGATCGGCGACAACCTGCAGGTCATGCTGATCGATCAAGCCTTCTTTCATACTCTCACGGAGAAGGAAGCTGTTGATACGAGTAAGTATGCGCAGATGACAATTGCTTTGGAATTCGAGAGCCGGGGCAAGGTCGATGAAATCGTGAACACCGCACTCTCCTTAGGCGGGAAGTTGCACGCTGAACCTGAAGATCATGGGTTCATGTATCATTGGGGCTTTGTGGATTTGGACGGCCATCTGTGGGCGGTTAACTATATGAACATGGATGCGGCACAGGGTTGAGGGTAACAAAGAGTATACTCGTACTCGGATTTCAAAAAAAAGACGCCGGGCATCTTCCCCGGCGTCTTCTTTGGTAGTTAGTTGTGCTCTGTATAGGCTTTGAAATTGTCCATGATCGCTTGCCAGCCTGCTTGCTGGAGCTCAACGGGATTGGCGTTTTCCGCATCGAACGTTTCAATGACCTTTGTCTCATTTCCTTGATCGACGAACGTAATCTCCACTCTTCTTCCGTCTTCTATGGTATAGCTGATCACCTCATGCTGATTCACGACATCGTATACGCCGCCAAAATCAAAGCCCATGCTGCCATCCTTCGCTTCCATCCGTGTCAGAAAGGTACCGCCAGGCCGCAGATTGTTCTCGGCTCTTGGCGCATGCCAGTCCTCGGACGCCTGATTCCACTTCGTGATGTGCTCCGGCTCGGTCCAGTACCGCCATACCTTCTCGATAGGGGCTTGTACCACGGTTTGTACGGTTACTTTCGTCGGTTGGTTCTCTTCCATTTCAATAGACACCTCTCTCATGATCTTCGTCGCTCGGTTACTTACCATTGTCTCCCAACTGCTTATGCAATATCCCCTGGAGTATCACCTCAATGGCCCAGAAGAACCTCTCCTTGGAGGCGGTATCCCCCGAGAATAAATCGGTCTTCAGACTATTCATCAACGGAAAACGAACCGGATCTGCTTCATTATAGTAACTTTGGGCGGTTTCCATCAACTCACTTGCTCTCTTCGCCTTCTCCAACGCAATAGAAGACACATACAGGAGCAACAGGTCCGTTCCCCAGGCAGCGGCCGTAGAGGTGATTCCGCCCTTCTGCAGGACGGTAAGTAAATACTCATTCAGACGAAAAGCATTATTCCCAATAGGAATCGTCTGTAGTGACAGCTCAGCTAATCCGGGCTGCCCGATAAGCAGCTCTGCATAAGCATGGAGTGCTTGAAATAACTGCTCCTTCCAGTTATCGTCCGTAAGCTCCGGCAGGTTCAACTCACCGAGACCCAGGTCAAGCACATAAGAACTCAATTCCTGCAGATTTTTAACATACACATACAGGGAGGAAGGTCCGGTGTCCAGTTGCTTCGCAACCTTCCTCATACTCATGCCGGAGGTCCCTTCCTGCTTCAGCAGCTGATACGCGGTCTTGATAATAATTTCATGACTGAGGGGTTCTTTGGCTGGCCGGTTGCGGCGGCTCACAATTTCACGTTTAGGTTTCATCATACTTTTCTTATAACATGCCGGAAGCCAATAGTAAATACACCCGCGGAAGATAACATCAGCCTTGCTGCTCGTACAGGTCTTGATAAGATTGCATGAGAGCTGCAAACTTGGGAGCCGCATTCTCTGAGAAGCTGAGGATGAGATTTTCGTTAGACACATCTGCTTTCTCTGAGGCATACTGGAACATTTTCTCCTCATATTCTTCAATCGCCACAGATATTTCCTTGTTCCTTACTATGGCCAGAGCCAGCTCCAGCGCATCCAGCATGGCAAGATTCACCCCTTCTCCGGCAAAAGGAGACATTACATGCGCTGCATCTCCAATCAACGTGACACCAGCGCTGCGTTCCCAGCGAAATCCGACTGGCAGCATGTAGATCCGTCTGGGCACAACCGCATCTTCTGCATACCGGATATAATTCTTGAGCGGTTCACTCCAATCGTGAAACAGCTCAAGCAGCTTTGCCTTTATCTCCTGTGGCTTATCATTTCGAATTTCGTCTAACCAGTCCCGCTCTACCTTGAAGCTCGCATATACTTTGATCCGTCCGTTGCCGTTCAACTGGCCCAGAATCCCTTTATGATCGTCCAGTGCGAACATTTTGCCGCGTGCATTGAAGGCGGCCAGATCCGGGTGATCGGCGGCAATAACGTTAAGCTCCAGCATAGTCAGACCTGAATATTCCACATCTGTATCCGTAAGCAGAGGACGAACGCGGGAAAAGGCACCGTCTGCACCAATGACAAGATCAGCCACAGCGGTATGTCCATTCTCAAAATGAAGCTCCGTTTTACCCTCCCCAAGGGATACAGCCTTCTCCAGTTTATAACCATACTGTATGGTAGACGGATCTAATTTGTTTAACAGCAAGTCACAAAGCACACCGCGGTCAATCTCCGGGCGTCTCTGCCCTTCCGCGCTCTCATCGTCGGCCACTTCATCCAGGTATATGTTCCCCATCTTATCCATGAGCCGGAAGTCTTCGCCCTCAAACCGTGCTGCCTGCAGAAAAGCTTCATATAATCCGGCTTCCTTCAACGCTAGCTGCCCGGATTCTTCATGGATATCTAACGAGCCTCCGCGTTCATGGCTCAGGTCCTCGTGCTCACGTTCGTAAATCGTCGAGGAAATACCATGCTGCTGCAGAATCAGGGCAAGCGTTAGACCCCCTGGTCCACCTCCAATAATTGCGATCTGGCGTTGTTCTGTAGAATTATTTGTTGTCATGTACAAACATCTCCTTTTGGTTGAAAATTATTTTCTCAGGAATCGTGCTTCTTGCTTGCAAAAAACAAAGATAAAACCAATGCACTAACTGCAAAACCTAAAGTAATCCAGAATGTTGAGCCGAAGGCATGACCTAATTGATCGGGTGAATGCTGTGCGGGAAGTCCCCTGATTTGTTTGGCCAGAAAAGCCATCGTGATGGTAACGCCGAAGGAGGACATAATCTGCTGGGCTGAAGTGGTTATGGGTGTAACACGGCTGATTAATTCCTTGGGAGCTGATCTGAGGACATGTGTATTGATCTGCATCATCGTTAATCCTTGCCCAAGCCCGGCAAAAGCAAAGCTGCAAATGATGTATAACGTACTGGTATGGGCATCAATCTGCGTCAGAGCAAGTAAGGACCCGCAAAGTGACAGAATACCCATGATGGCTACCGGGCGAACACCGAAACGGTCAAACAACCGGCCGCCAGCATTAATGCCGACCGTAGATAACAGGGCTTGCGGGATCACATATAACCCAGCCTCAAGAGGGGTTAGCCCCCTTACTTGCTGTAAATACAGAGGGAATAACAGAATACTTCCGAATAAAGCGATTTGATTCAGCCAGGCGACAGAAATGCCATGCACAAAAGTGCGCGAACGAAATACTCGCAGCTCCAATAGCGGATGCTTGTGCCGCAGCTCATTCCAGATAAAGATGGCCAGTGTAACCAGGCCCCAAGCCAGAGGAGCCAACGTCCATAGATTGGACCACCCCTTCTCTCCTGCCTGATGTACGGCAAATACAATTGAAGTAAAGGCAACCGGAGCCAAAAGCGCGCCTGTCACATCCAGCTTGTTGTTAGCTTTTGCACCCGATGCAGGCAAGTATCTCCAGGCCATGAATAAAGCCAAGATGCCAACCGGTACATTGATGAAAAAGATCCAGTGCCAATTGATGTACTCGATCAGCCAGCCCGATAATAAGGGACCAAGAATGGGAGCAAGCAGCATCGGGATACCGAGGATGCCCATGACAGATCCTCTTTTGTCAGGTGGAGCGACCATGAATACCGTGGCGATTCCGATCGGAGCCACCATGCCTCCGCCCAAACCTTGAATGATGCGGAAAACGATAAGCTGACCAGGAGTGGTTGCTATTGCACACAGTACAGAAGCGAGAACAAATAACACAATGCTAATCATAAACATCCGTTTGGGTGAGAACCGGTCAGAGAACCAGCCGGCTAACGGAATGACTGCCGATAAAGATAAGGTATACGCCGTAATGACCCACTGAATCGTACTGAGATTGGTATCGAAGGCATTCACTAATTTCGGTACGGCCACATTCATGATGGTGCTGTCTAAGATCACCAGGAACATTCCTGAAGCAACAGCTAGAAGTATGGGCAAAATCTGCTTTAAGGAAAAGGCTGCTTGCACACTTTGGCTGCTATTTGTATCTGACATACACGCTCTCCTCCTTTCCTTACATAAGCGTATGAATTAGTTAAGCTGATACATTTATAACATAACGAACAGTGTTCGTCAAGAATGATGTTCGTTATTGGCTGTGCGGTTTTCTTAGAATAAAAGGGGTGTCTTATAAGCCATTTCATGGCTTATAAGACACCCCTTGTTTTTGAGTTAGAGATACGTTAGCTCGTAGTCTCTTCCAATGCCCTATTTTAATCTAAGTAAGCTCGGCTCCTTATGACATTTTTTTGTTTTCCCCTCTTCAATCAGTTATTATTGTATCAAAATCGTATAATCCATGAATGAGGTGTAGCGATGGAAAAATTCGCTCTCGAGGTATTCTCTGATTTATCTGAAAGACTGAATTATAATCTGCCGGGTTTCCCGCTGTATGCTAAAAAAGGAGCACTGCATCAATTCGACCGCTTCGCGGCCGCTTATCATTGGCACCCGGATCTGGAGTTTATTTTGGTGCTGGACGGGACAATGGATTACTATGTGAACGGACAAACGGTCCAGCTCGGTAAAGGGAACGGAATTTTTGTTAACAGTAAACGCCTCCACTATGGCTTCTCTACTAGGGAGAGCGATTGTACTTTTCTGGTCATCGTCATTCATCCTGCACTTCTAGGCGAAAATACGCTTGCGGGAAAAGCATATCTTGAAGAAAAATTCGGTTCCGGAACCGATGATTTTTTACTGTTATCTTCTCAAACGTCTTGGCAGCATGAGATACTGCTCGCACTAACTGAGTTGTATAATGAAGTGCACAGCCATGAAGGGAAACTGCTCCGGTTAGTATCCCAGGTTGTGTCCATATGTGCGGGTATAGCTGATCATATACAGCAAGCACCGGGCAATCCGAATGATGAACAGGTATGGATGACGATCCGTAAAATGACCGGGTATATTCACCAGCATTATGACGCTAAACTAACCATTGATGAGATTGCCGCTGTCGGTTCAGTATGCAGAAGCAGATGTTGTGAGCTATTCAAAAAGCATGTTGGCTGGACACCTAATAATTATTTAACCCGCTATCGTCTTCAAAAAAGCTGTGAGATGCTGAAAGAGACAACGATGCCTGTGGGAGAGATCGCCATGGCCTGCGGATTTCAAACGGCAAGTTATTTTTCTTATGTCTTCGGTAAACAATTAGGACAAATTCCGCAAGACTTCCGCAAGCAATCTGCTGCTGCGGGCAACGGTACTTAACGGCCGCACTCCTTGCCGTCAACGTATTCTTGACTGATATAATGAGTGAACCGTTCATCCTGCTGACTGGCTAGTTTGTCACACCATTTAGAATGCACTATAGCCCGTATACCGAAAAACAGAAATGGAAGCAACAGAATTCCTATCGCAACCTGAAGTATCATAAGCAGCCCCCCTTCTTATTTCTATTCTCAGAATAGTATAAAGAAGGGGAGGCTGCTCCCGAAATCGTTTGTAATTATGTCAAAATCGTATATATATCATCTTAAAGGTCTTCCGGCTTTATGAATTTCACCTCTGGATAGCTGTCGTTTGGACCCTTAAGCAGTTGTCCCCCTTCTCCTTTCAATTCCTTATTAAAGAAATCGAGGACATATTGATTTACGAGGTCTGATCCTCTTTTACCCTCTATATCTCCTGTGATTCCAGTCAGTTTAATCAGCTCAGAATAGAACTGAAGGTCTGTGAAATTGAAGTGTTGGGTACCCTCTATATAAATCGCAGGCCCTCCCTGATTGATCACATTTTTAATAATGTGCAGCTCTTCTTCAAGTTGTTTAGTGACTTCGTTATCCGGATGGGTATCCTTCTTAAAATCGGTTAACCAGCCTTTAAACGCACCCGATCTTATGAACATAAACGGCTTGTTTAGATCCTCTCTATTGTCCACTTCAATCAGTGACCCGTCCATATTGACTCCGGCCTTGATTCTAGGATCTAAATATGCTGTATTAAACGCTGTGGCCCCCCCGAAGGAATGCCCCATTACGCCTAGATGGTTTAGATCGATTTTTCCTTTAAATTGACTGTCGATTGCACCTGAATTTAGCCTTTCAATTTCGTTAATTACAAACTCCACATCTTTCGTCCATATAGTAGCGATTCTTCTGCGATCTTCTACGGTAGTCATCTTGGTGGTATAGTCCGTTACCCGGCCATCCGGAAAAATAGTAGCAAAGGTGCTATACGTATGATCGATGGTGACCACGATAAACCCATAGCTAGCCAGATTCTCGGCCTGTGAGGCGTGTAGAACTCTGCTGGTTCCCATACCATGCGATAGCAGCACCACCGGATAAGGGCTTGTAGAAGGCAATAGTTCTACATTGTCATAAGAGTTGGTTTTACTATATTTCCAGTAATCGAAGACAAAGTCTGGAAGGTTTAATGAATTAGAATAGGTCTGGATATACTTTTTGAACATTGCTTTATCTTTTGGAAAAAGAGCTTCACTCTTCTTGTTGCTGTTATTTGCTGTAGGGTACCACACTTGAACCATTAGTTCCCGCTTATCGCTTGGATCTTCAGTCAAGACTTCATCTCTGTTCTGATCCGTAAAATGAAAGGTTTGAGTCCCCACCTTCTCCGGACCTTTAAGCTTCGGCAAATGAAAGACTGGCAAGTATACAGACAGGGCGGTAGAAACAACAAGCAGAATGACGATGATGGAAGACGAACTATATTTCAACAGCTTCCCTGCTTTTATATTCTGTATATTCCTCATCTTACCTAAATGCCTGATGATAACGATGAGTATGAGCAGTGCCGTCATGATATATACTACAAGCAATTGCCATCTGTATCCCTCTACCCATAATTGAACTGCCAATATAACGCTGCTTCCTATCCCCAAAACCAGTCCTGTTGTCTTTGCACCTCTTCTGATAAACAATAGATCTGCAAGCAGTGCGAAACAGGATAGAACTAAAAGTACCTCAAATAATCTCATCTTACTCCCTCTCTTTCTACTACTACTTCTTCTGGTAAAATGTAAGCTTAACCAATGAAGGTGTACTCCCCGTGACGTCAATATGAACTGAATATGAACGGACAAAAGAAATGAATCCAAAGCTAAAACCCTCAGCACGCTAGGGTCGCGTTCCTGAGGGTTCTTCCATTGTCCAATGTCTAATCATCCATTATAAGGGTGGCTGCACCAGTAACAGCTTCCCAAGCCGGATCACTGTTTGATCATACCACTCTGGATGCTGCCGAATATGCTCCATACTTCGTTCATTGCCGGCTGCCTCGAACACGGCTGCTTTGTCTGTCTTCTCAGGATCGATTTCAAAGCGAACCGTATGTTTCCCGTTCGGGAGCTCCGGCAAGAATACATACTGATTACGATTATGATCGTTGTAATGGGTGAACCGATCGATAATAAGGGGGTCCCCGCCATCCACCGACACCTTCAATCTGCCGGAATCCGGCCCCCCGATATCGAATAACCCGATACGGGTCCCCTCGAACTGAACCGTGACCGCCTCTCCAGGATCGGCTGCCTGCCATAGGCCCGGGAACAGCCAATTGTACTCACGCACTACAGCAGATTCCTCGGGCGTCAGGTAAGACCAACCTGTAGTGAAATGAGTATTAGGAAGACTATCCAGTGACAGCATGGTCGCATACTCCCAAGGATTAGCCGGAACCAAAGGGTTTCGAGGCAAGTGATGTACCAGCCTTCCCGGGTGACTTCTGAGTTCGCGTATGATCTCAAAGGACCGGGTGATCGTATCCGTATATATCTGGTGTCCTTCGGGAATGGTCGGATGGATCGAATCATGCGTAAAAATAACAGCTCCGGGAATGGATAGCTCTTCCCTTGAGGTGAACACGAGTTTCCCCTCAGTAACCAGGCGGCAGACCTCTACGCCCAGGTGAATGGAAGGAATACCATAATAGTCAGCCACTTCCTCTTGCATGATAGCCCCTTTCTGGTATTCTCCGAACTGAAATCCGGCCACATCCCGCTCCTTCACCGTATACACAAACAGGATATCGGTAAACCGGCTCCGCTTGCGGATCTGGCGGACAATTCCTTCGATCCGCGCCTTGGATTCGGGATCTCCGCCATCGTTACCGACAAATTCAACGAATACCAGATCGGGATGATGACGCAGTACATCGGTCTCCAGACGGGCACAGCCCAGATCCGAGCCGGTCCCGTTAATGCCTGCATTCACCGTACGGATATCCGCCTGGGGGTATTGCTCACGAAGCCAATCCGCCGTCATGACTCTGTAGCCTTCCGAACGGGTATTGCTGCCGCCGAAATAAACGAGGGTTACGGTATCGCCATTTTCCAGTTTCTGAATGATATTGGGGAGCCCTCTACGAGGGTATAGTTCCTTCATCGTGACATCACCTTGCCTCATTTATCGATTTTCGGAGCAAACCATTTTACTGCAAACACTTCAAAATAAGGCGAACCATACGTTCTGCTGAAATTCATCCGAACGCGGGTTACACGTTCCGCGTCCACCTGATGTTTATTCAATGTGAGATAATTCCCGCGTGTTAGGATGGTCCTCTCGGCTCCATCTTCTAGAGTCAGGATCAACTCATAATCTTGCACAAGGGACTCGATCGGGTCGTTGAAATGCTCTAAATCGAGCTGTGAATTGAACACAAGATGGATTTCCTCTATATTTTTGGGTCCTGCAAAACAGAATTCCAGCCATTCCTGTCCTTCCGTACGCTCCGAAATCCAGCCATTCGGCAGGCCATAAGGTCTGGAGAAGCCGTTGACAACATTCTCGGGAGCATACATACTCTGAGCCGGGAGCAGGTCCTTGAAGCAAATGCTCTTATTGATTTTTTTCAGCCTGGACGGCTCTTCCGGCCGATAATGGAAGCTGACCGCTCCGGTCAGTTTCTCTTCATTGCCGTATACGGCAAGACTAGCCGAGCCCTCTAAGACAATGTAGATTTTGTCGTCAGCCGATTTCTTGCAGTCCAGGCCCAGTGTAATCCAGTCGTCATGACCGGCTGCAATCTCCAAGCGGTAATCGTTCAACCCGCTGGCGGGAATGTAGTTCTCCTTGCGTTCTCCGCCAAACAGCTTCACATGCAAGGTTTCCGGATGCCCGGACCTGTTTTTAATTTTGACCCGTACACTTTCCGCAACGGATGTCTGAATCGGCAAGACCAAACATAATCCGTTCTCCAGGGAGAGCTCTTCGGTTGGCTGAGGATTGTCATAACTGCGCTGAGACGAGGCACGAATTGTTAATCCGTCAGCGAAGTAGGGACTCAACTCCTCTTGAAGCCCTACAATCGTTTGGCCGTCCCGAAGCAGCAGCGCCTGCAGCTCCTCCATATGAGCTTCGGCGATGACCGCAGGGTCTGCCTCATATTTCACGCATAACGAAGCAGCCGTTCCAACTGCCTGCCCCATACAACCGCAGGTGGCCATGACCCTTGTAGATCCGAAAGCCACATGGGTAGCGCTTATATTGCGGCCGGCAAACATGAGATTAGGAATATTGCTTGAATATAAACTGCGGAAAGGGATATTGTATAAGCCAGGCACGAAATTCCATGCTGTAGCCGGCCCCTCATCGTAGACTCCCTTATTTGCATGTAAATCCATATACCATCCACCGACGGAGACAGCATCTTCGAAATGCGGCTTGGCTGTAAGATCGTTCTGGGACAACATGTGGTCCCCTATGAACCGCCTAGACTCCCGCTTTCCCGGAATCGGGCATACATAATCCAAGATGAGATTGTCTACATCGTCGAATTCGCCGCTGTTTTTGATATAATCCCAAATCCCATACACCAATTTCCGCAGTTCCAATGCGATGTCCTCATTATTCTTGACCGTATCCAGTTGTCCGCCGTATTCCAGCCACCACAATCCGCCAAGTCCATTGATTTTTCTGGGTACTGCCCGGTGGTTTAAACCTTGTCTGATACTGTCGAAAAAGGCCAGCTTCGTAATGTCATAGGCAAAGTCAGGCCTTGTGTATGGAACGTAATATTCTACATCACGGGCTTGAAAGAGGATCGTATCGCCCATGGTGTAATGATCCGCCGCTTCAGGAGCCAATTCTTCCTTGTATTCATGCTTCGCTTCTCTCCCCCGGCGGAAATCCGCACCTGCCTGATATCCGACCACTCCATCACCGGAGCAATCGATGAAGGTTCGGCTTGCGAACCGGAATTTTCTCTCGGAAGCCAATTGCAGGCCCTCCACCCATTTAATTCTGCCGTTCTCCATGCCCGTATCATGCACGCATGTATTTAGAAATAGAGAAAGGTTAGGCTCCGCATAAACCATGTCGAGCAAGACCATGTCTGAAAGCGAAAGCATCAGCTTCTTGTTGTATAACGGATTGTAGTGAAAAATCTTCAGCTTGAGCTCTTCCACTAATCCGCCCTCGCGTGCATAATAGGATGGACTGTTTCCGAGATATGCCGACCCGTTGATATGAACCCTGACCTCGCTGCTAGCATTTCCTCCAAGCACCGGCCGGTCATTAATAAGTGAGACCTGCAGCCCTTGGCGTGCGGCAGCAATGGCCGCGCATACCCCGGCAATACCTCCGCCTACGACGGTTACATCTGCATTAATTAGCTCCATTTTGATAACCTCCATGATTAGATCCTGCTATCATGGTAAGCCATTAGCTGCCCTTTTTTTTATAGGATTTCGCGAGAAATTTACAGGTTTATTTGGATTCATACCGTGTCATTTTGATCCGGTATTGCTTAGGGGTAACGCCCGTGTAATCTTTGAATAATTTACAAAAATAGCCTTCGTTCACGATTCCTACTTCCTCACACAATTCCAATAAAGAATAATCCTGAATATTTAACAGCTCTAGAGCTAATTGGATTTTTTTACGGTTGATGTAGCTGATCACGCCCTCATTCATTGTTTTTTTGAACAAGCTGCTGAAATACGATGGGGCTAAATTCACTTCCTCGGCAATGGCCTCCAGCGTTATTCTCTGTTTCAGGTTTTGCTCTATATACCGCAAAGCACTCATAATTTCTATACGGTGTAAAAGTTGGCCAGCATGCACATATTCGAAGGTGAAGTCGCCAATATAGGCAAGCTGCTCCTGAAAGGTCATGAATTTTATCGGAAGCTCTGATACATCCGTAGTCACCGCATTCCGGGATTTGAATTTCGCTGTAATATCTCTGTACAAGCTTTGGAGCATAGGCGCCATGATGGACTTATGAAGTTTATAGTTCGTCACCCATTGGTTCAGATCAGAGAGTTCTTTCTCCAGCTCTTCCTTGGATACTTTTCGTTGCACCCATTGGAGGAAACCATCCAGTTTCTGCTGAAAATCCTCTTGTTTGTCATTATGATAATGTAAGCGATGCATGGGTGTTGTGACGGTCTTCTCTTCATGATAATAGAAATCCTCACTCACGCTATTAGCTTCCATGTAAGCTTGTTTGATGGATTCCCAGCCCCGGTGAGGGCCTCCAAAAGCGACAGATACCCTTTGATTCATATATTGCTGTAAATGGGAGATGATTTGACTTCCCAATGCATGGCAAGCATATTCTGTGTCCATCTCGCTGCGATGATTCTCCCAGGACAGAAAGCCGATAAAACGATTATCGGATAGATCCGCAGCTACGCCTCGGCCCCCACTCACCACCGTTTCTTCGATGATATTCGTAATTGCATATTTCAAGATGTTCTGATCTGAAGCTGAATAATCGTTCCGGAAGCTCTCATACCGGTTCATTTCCACAATGAAGCAGCAATAGCTTGCTTGAAAGAAATGGAATTGCATACGATTGGCAAAATCCGATGCCCGGTGAGTAGGAATTTCCCCGCGGATCAGCTCATTAAAAAACTGCTTGCGGACTCTATATTTATTTTCCAGCACGGATATGTGTAACGATTGAAATTCCGCTTCTTTGGTCTTCACCTCATTTAGAATCCCGGCTGCCTTAGCTAAAGCGCGATCCAAATCCGCTTCCCTTAGCGGAACCTTAACAATGTACTCCAATACGTTGGCTTGAATGGCCCGCTGCGCGTATTCAAAGGATGAATAGGCAGTCAAAAGAATGTACTGGGTATGGGAAAGCTTTGGCTTTAGCTGCTCAATCATAGAAATTCCATCCATTCGCGGCATAACGATATCAGAGATCACGATATCCGGCTTAAGCTTTACGATCTCCTCTAACCCCTCCACCCCATTATTCGCTTTTCCTACTAACCGGAATCGTCTATCCCTATGAGAGAGCTCCTCAAAAAACAATTCCAATCTCTGAATGATTAAATCCTCATCGTCAACAATGAAGCAGGTGTAGTCTCTCACCATCATGCATCTCCTTTACACAAGCCTGCCGGGAATACGGCGCGAACACGGGTGATTTGCTTCGGTATGCTTATGATTTGGAGCCCGAACTGTTCTCCGTAGTGAAGCCGTATCCGGTCATGAATATTGTTTAATCCGATTCTTTTCCTTCTTACTTCCACATCACCCGGTTCTGAAACCAGAATATGCTCCAGGATACCGGTTGAAATTCCCTCGCCTTGATCAATGACTTCTATGATGACGGTGCTGCCCTCCCTGAAGGCATGAATAGTAATAGGGCCTTCGATCCCCCCTCCGTTATAACCATGGAAGATACTATTCTCCACAAGGGGCTGCAGCAACATCCGGAAAACAGGGAAACCCATTAATCCTGCTTCGATATCTTCAATCAAGTGAAAGCTTCGGTTATAGCGGATGTTCTGGATCGCGATATAGTCCGCTACATTCTGCAATTCCTGACGCAGGGAGACCTTCTCCGCAGCATCGGCGATCCCATATTCCAATATTGAAATGAGCGACTCGATGACCACATCTACTTTCTCTATTCGTCCGAGCCGGATGACATTGCTGATCGAACCCAGAGTGTTATACAGAAAATGAGGGTTTATTTGCGACTGAAGCACTTGAATTTCCAGCTTCCGCTCCAGTTCATGATGAAGCTCTGCTCCCCGGATCAGCTCTACAATCTGCTGCAGCATACGATCGAATGCCCGGGAGAGATCTCCAAACTCATCGTTCCGGTTAATTGGGATTGGAGTTGTAAGGATACCTTGCTCCACCCGCTTCATTTTTGTTTTGAGCGCATGGAGAGGGGTTCTTATATACTTGGCTATCAACAAAGAGATGAACAGACTTAACACAAAGCCTGCAGCCAGAAGCCCGATATAATAGGTCTCCAATCGGGACAACGCAGCTTTCAAGCGGGATTCATCGTTGATCGAGATCAGTGTCCAGTTGAATTTCTCCGTCGGTTTTTTCAGCAGAGAGACGGGCAGGCCCTCCTTGGTATGCAGTTGAAGGCTGGTTTCTGCAGTATCCAGAATTTGCTCCGCTGATGTATCACCGATTGAAAAAGTATGATCTTGAATATTTACGGGTCCTTTATTTTCTGAAAATCCGGCAATGATTTTTCCCGATGCGGTGAGCAGAGCCAGATTCATTTGTTCTTGAGTATTAATCTTGAACAAGGTTTCTTCAATGGCATTGAGATCCAGATCTACCGCAATGGCCATAGGAAACGGAGCGTTGTTCAGATAACGGACCATCGTAACGGTCCAGCCGGAATATTTAGATTTGTAAGGATCACTGACAAAGGTAATCCTTCTATTCTTGTCAGCCGCGTCAAACAATGGCTCTCTTTCCGCTAAAGATTCATCGAATATCCGGGTAGGCGCACTTCCGCCTAGAATGGATAAATCGCTTTTGATCAGATAAATATTACTGACGTAATTACTGTTGAGTTCATACAGCTCTCTTAATTGCTTTTTGATCACATCCAGATTGCCAATATTGGCTTTCACCGATGACTCGACTGAGAACAGTATGGTCTGGAAGGAGGAAAAATTAACGGTGAAATACTGATCTACCTTGTCAAGTATTTGGTTGGTGTAATACAGGTCAGAGGTTCTTATTTCCTTTTGGACATAGCGGTAAGACAATTGGCTGATCAGGATAATGCAGCTTAATACAAAAGCAAACACGAGTAAAAATAATTTTAAGGGCAAGCTGATTCTTCTTCGCATCGGTCCTCTTCCTTTGAAATCCGGATTAAAGAAATCATAGCCTATGACAATAAAGAGAGGGGCTAAGGATAGCCGCTCTCTTATTAAAAGATAAGAATGTATATGCTTCGTGCATTCTACTTGATTAAGCCCGCTTCAGTAAATTGCTTGATGACTGTGTCCTTATATTTCTGCATGTCAAACTTGGTCTCCAGCGTATTGAGAAAATCATCCCAGTTTTCCAGCGGATCTTTGCCGGTCATAAATTTAACCAGGCTTTCATTAATAAAACGTTGACGGTCTGTTGCCAATGTATCGTTCGGGTCCTCGGTCAATAAATTCCCGGGTAACGTAGGCGCTACGTATTGCTGATTGTTCTTAAAAGCTTCAGCCGTCTTAGGATTTTGGAAGCTGAAGTACTCAGCATCATCGCCATGACGCGGCATTCTGTAATGATCAACCCATAGATATTTTTCTTTCATTTCCTTCGATAATTCGGAGGTTTTATTCTTGATCTTACCATCTATCACATCCCAGTGAATCCCTTTAATTCCGTAGGCGAAGTTCGGATAGGCTTCCTCGTCCGTAAAGAGATAATTCAGCATGGCCAAGATCCGTATGATTTTGTCCTCATCCGCTTTTTTGGAGATGGCCCATGAATTACCCTGGAACGATTTTCTCTCTACAATCTGATCACCATAAGGACCTGTCATTGGAGGAATGACGATCCATTCCGGGACTTCTCCGCTGATTTCTTTCATTTTCTGCTGATAATCCGGCTCCAGCCTGCGGGCATCTCTGATCATGAAGCCGACTTTGCCCTTAAATAACTTTTGGTCCAGCAATTCGGGAGTATTCATCGTCACCCAGTCCGGATCTACCACTTTGGCCTCCATCATTTTATAAATATAAGCGAGCGCTTCTTTCATTTTGGGATCGGTAAACAGGAACACCGGCTGGTTGTCCTTCACATCAATGGCCGAAGGAGGATTGACGCCGAACATCCACATCAGGCTATCGAAGCCATAGGTTTGCAGATTGCCTTCTTTATTCATACCGCCGATGAAGCCGTACGTATCGTTCTTGCCATTACCATCCGGGTCCTTCTCTGTAAAGGCTTTCATAACTTCAAATAACTCGTCAGGGGTCGTTGGCACTTCCATGTTCAGCTTTTTAAGCCAATCATTGCGGATAAAGAAGCTGCGGCTGATCCCATTTACATTATCATAACCTGGAACGCCGATGGTTTTGCCTTGATAGGACATCGCTTCCCAGGAGTCGTCGCTGAATCGTTTCTGTAGTGCCGGAAATTGATCCAGATACGGTGTCAAATCGGCAAGAACGCCTTGATCATAATATTGCGCGAGATCAGCCCGGCTTTTTA
The DNA here is from genome assembly GCF_038006765.1 of Paenibacillus sp. FSL H7-0756. NCBI lineage: Bacteria > Bacillati > Bacillota > Bacilli > Caryophanales > Paenibacillaceae > Paenibacillus > Paenibacillus sp. FSL H7-0756. Next base: position 680,878 of record NZ_JBBOVT010000002.1, read on the forward strand.
AGAAGATCAAATCTGGAATATCTCCTCCGGCAATCAGCGTATTTAATTTAGTCGTTGCTTGCCCGGATTGCGGAATCATCATTTCGAGGTCGATATTCACTGCTTTTTCCAGCATTTGGCGCTGGATATCTTCATCACGGGGAGGAATCGGAGCAGCCGCGTTGAAGGTGCCTTGGTTAAACATCGAGATTTTTAATTTGGTTCCATAGGGATTCGACTCGTCTTGCGAATTACTCTCGGCTGTCGATTTCACTTCTTTTTGTTCCCCGCATCCAGACAATACCGTTCCCACCCCCACGATTGCTGTCAGAATAGCAGATGTAATGACTCTACGCTTCATAATGACCTCTCCTTTGCTTCTATATTATCACGGTTTCCCCGTAACAACTCAGGTTGGATTGCCTTTTACCCTTTAACTGATCCCAAGAGCACACCTTTTGTAAAGTGTTTTTGCATAAATGGGTACACGATCAAAATTGGAATCGTCGTCACAACAACGGCGGCCATCTGCACAGCGAACGTACTAACCGCCCCGGAATTGGCAAGCGAATCAGCGCTTTGGGTGGCGACATTAAGCAGGATGTTGCGCAAGATCACTTGCAGCGGCATTAAACTGGAATCATTGATATATACAATAGCGTCGAAATAACTGTTCCAGTGACCGACTGCGTAGAATAAGGAAATGGTGGAGAGAACGGGCATGGACAAGGGTAAAATGATCCGCCATAGCGACTGAAGCTCACTTGCACCGTCTACCCTCGCGGATTCCTCGATTTCAGCAGGCAATTGCTCGAAGAAGCCTTTGATGATCACCAGATTAAATGCACTGATGAGCTGCGGAATAATCAATACCCACGGACTGTTTAGCAGTCCCAGCGAGCGGATTAATAAATAGGTCGGAATTAAACCTCCCCCAAACATCATCGTAAAGACAATGAATAGTAAAAATGGGCTTCGCCCCGGTAAATATTTTTTGGATAACGGATAAGCCGCTATTACCGTAAAAACCACATTCAGCAGGGTGCCGACAATCGTTCGGAACAAGGTGATTTTATACGCCTGCCCGATCCCATGAGATATGAATACTTCTTTATAGGCTAGAAAGGTAAAGGTCTCTGGAATAATAACAATGCCTCTTCTTAACACTTCCGATTCTGGCGTCATAGACACAGCAACCACATACAGAAAGGGAAGTAAGCAAAGTAAGGATAGCAAAATAAGAAGACAATAAACGATAGCTTGCCAGACTTTTTCCCCGGTTGTCATATGAATCATATTGAATACCACCTCACCAAATTTGCCCGTCGAATTTTTTTGCAAGCTTATTCGCTGCCAACACTAGACCAAATCCGATGACAGCTTTGAACAATCCCACAGCGGTAGCGAGCCCGATCTTAAGCCGCTCAAGCCCTTCACGGTATACCCAGGTGTCGATAATGTCGATCTTCTCCTGATTAAAGGTGTTGGCGAACATAAATATCTGGTCAAAGCCTGCATCCAGAATATGGCTTAACTTAAGGATCAGCATCAGGATCATGACTCCGCGAATACCGGGAAGTGTGACATGCCATAACTGTCTCAGCTTGGAGGCGCCGTCCATCCGGGCCGCTTCATATAAGCTAGGATCGATTCCTGCTAATGCGGCAAGGTACAATATCGCTCCCCAGCCAATATCCTTCCATATTTCAGATAAAATGATCAGCAGTCTGCCCCAGGCAGGCTCCGTTAGAAAGGAGATGGGTTCAACACCGAAATCCTTCATAATCATGTTAATCAGACCATCACCTGGGGCTAATAATGCCACCATCATTCCATACACAATGACCCACGACAGAAAATGGGGCAAATAAGTAATCGTTTGTACGATTTTCTTAAACCATTGGGTATACACTTCATTGAGCAGCAAAGCAAGCAGGACAGGAGCAGTGAAGCCGAACAATAGCTTATACAACGAGATGATAATCGTATTTCTCATGATGTCCCAGAAATAAACGCCGTTCATAAAATCCGTGAAATTTCTAAATCCCACCCACGGGCTATCCCATAGGCCCAAAGCAAGGTTATAGTTTTTAAACGCAATCACGATTCCCGCCATAGGAATGTATTTGAATACGGCAAAGTATACTAGTGCCGGGAACAAGAGCGCGTACATCACTTTATATTTTTTTATCGTCCTTATCCATGAATTCCGCTGTTTGGGGAGGGGAATGGCGTCCGCTGCCAATTTTGCTTGCATCTCATCACCTCGTCTTTGTTTATATGGGTATAATAGCATCCCCCTGTATGGATGAATTTCTGTGATTTCAAGAATTTCTTATAAGATATTAATCTGAATTTTGAATGAAGGCTGATTACGAAAAAACCCTCTGGACGCTAGGTTAGCGTTTCTGAGGGTTCATCCAATATATATTATTTCAGGCTAAACCGGCTGCCTGAGTACCGTGAGACAAGCGGAATTACACTAATGAAATACACTACAGCCAGTAAGGCAATGACGACAGCTAAGCTCCAGGGGTCCGGACGCAGCAAGAAGGCTACAAGGAAACCAATCGAACCCAGGCTATTCAGCCAAGTAAACAAAGGGTTACTCGTTGTCATATCCGGGATATAAGGCTGGAGGAGGTAATACAGCAGTAAATGATGTACCGACGTGCGAATAATGCTTAATCAGCTTGTGACGGTCACTCTCTTCTATAGACATTAAGTCGAACAGCGCGTCTATATCGTCGCCCCGGTCTGCAATCGCTGCCTGCACTAGTCAATACAGGCTTATCGCCAAAGCCTTTGGTTAAGTACTCTACAACCAGCTGCAACCCTGTAGGTTCCTGTATCAGGTTATCTGTTGTAATCTTTAACACACACCACCTGTTCATGGGGCAGGGCCTGTAGAAATTTTTTTTAATTAAGCGTTACTACTGTAGTAGCTCCTTGATATCACTTGCTTCATGTTCCTCCAGCAGCTGCTTCAGCTTCTGGCGTTGGCGTTTTTCCCGTTGACGGCGTTCTTTGTCCTCCTCCTTGAGTGCCTTAAGCAGGGAGAAGCACATGCCGATCAGGACAATGGCAAAAGGCAGCGCTGCTACAATGGAAGCGGTCTGAAGACCGCTTAATCCGCCGCTAATCAGCAGAACTACAGCGATGGAGGATTGCAGAATCCCCCAGGTCAATTTGACTCTTGCACTTGGGTTAAGCTTGCCGTCTGAGGTCAGCATGCCCAGTACAAAGGTAGCCGAATCGGCTGATGTAATGAAGAAGATCATAATCAGGATCGTAGCTATGAACGATACTATGGTGCCTAAGGGCAGTTGCTCCAGCATGACGAAGAGGGCTGTCGTAGTATCTCCTTTGACGGCTTCGGCCAGTTGGACAGCGTCGAACAACTCCATTTGCATGCCGGTTCCGCCAAATACCGAAAACCAGAGGAAGCCGAACAGACTCGGTATAATCAGCACGCAAATGACAAACTCCTTAATGGTTCTTCCCCTGGATACCCTCGCAATGAACGTTCCGACAAAGGGTGCCCAGGCAATCCACCAGGCCCAATAGAATAAGGTCCAGGCCCCGACCCAGGTCCCTTTGGAAAAAGGCGTTAGTCTCAAGCTCATATTGACGATATTTTGCAGATAGCTGCCTAATGTGGTTGTAAATGTATCAAAAATAAATGAGGTCGGACCTGTGATCCATACGAACAGCATCAACAGAACGGCGATGACTAAGTTGGTGTTACTGAGGATCTTGATCCCCTTGTCCAGACCACTGGTAGCTGAGATGAGGAACAGCACGGTCACTACAGCAATAATTGCAATCTGAGCGCCTACCGTGTTCGGAAGCCCGAATAAATAGTGCAACCCTCCATTAATCTGTAGAGCCCCGAGGCCAAGAGAGGTCGCTACTCCAAAAATAGTGGCAATCACCGCTAAAATATCGATTGTTTTGCCCAGCCAGCCGGAAACTAGCTTCTCCCCCAGTAAAGGGATGAAGGCGGAGCTGATCAAGCCTTTATACCCTTTGCGGAATTGGAAATAGGCAAGCGTCAGTCCGATGACGGCATAGATGGCCCATGGATGCAGTCCCCAGTGGAAAAAAGAATACCGCATGGAGATCCGAGCTGCTTCTGTCGTCCCTCCCGCTACGCCCTCCGGCGGAGATAAGTAATGGGACAACGGTTCAGCCACTCCCCAGTAGACAAGCCCGATCCCCATCCCTGCGCTGAATAACATCGACAGCCAGGATATCGTGGAATATTCCGGTTCATCATCGTCGTCTCCCAGACGAATCCCCCCAAACCTGCTGAAGGCTAAGTAGAAAGTAAAGATTAAGAAAAATAAAGTCGCCAGCAAATAGAACCAGCCGAAATTATGAATGGAGAAATTGTACGCAGCATTAGCTGCAGCTGCCATCTGATCAGGCGCTACAGCTCCCCATATTGCAAAAATCGCTACAATGGTAATTGAGATGATAAAAACCATAAATGAACCTCCAGTGATTATATATGTATAATGGGCAGAACGAAAACCCTCAGAACGCATTAGAGGCTTCCTGAGGGTCTATCCATTGTCTTTTCCTTCAGGGTCCTGCTCAGTTCTGTCTGTTCTCCACCGATTTCATCCGGTTCTGGTCGTCAGGCACCCGGTCATTGCTGAATTCCTGACCTGCTTCTACTTCCCCGCCTTCGGATACAGCCCGGGCAAAGTTACTGAACTGTCTCTTTTCCTCATCCTGCTCATGCTTCAGCTTCAAAAGCTCCTTAGGGTCCTGAGTTGTCATTGTGCCAACCTCCTGAGAAATCAAATCTTCTTGTATATTTGCACTATATAAGTTTTTGCATTATACCCCTGTGCTTATGCACGAAATTCTCCGAAAACTTAGACCCCGGATCTTTCCAATTATTCATTAACCCTATGAAGCAATAAGGAATCAGGAAGACCCAGTAAGAAAGAGCCCGCTCATTGCAGGCTCTCACTCCTTCAAGTGTTCGGGTAAAGCACAAGGCCGGCCGTCAAATATAATATTCGATATGGGCTTCATCGTACTTCGTCGGATTGGGCTGCGGAATACAGGTAACGGCCAATGCTGCGAGTCCCATAACGCTTATACAGGCGAACGACGCCCGAAACGCGGTAAGTAGTCCTGCCTCCGGGAAAATATTCTGGGCCAGACGGTAAAGTGTCCCGCCCAGCGTGACGCCCATGCCCATGCCGATGGTCCGGCTCATATTAAGCGTTGCTCCAGCCACGCCAAGCCGTGCCGCCGGTACGTTGCCCATGACATTACTGTTGTTGGGCGGCGTAAACAGGCCCATGCCTCCGCCCACCAGCCCCAAACCGAGCAGGAGCCGGGCAATGTCGCCATCACTGCGAATCGACGCCAGAGCGGCACAGCCTATCAGTAGCGCAACAATACCGGTAATAGCGGGCAGCCGGATGCCGAACCGGTCCGCGAGATAGCCCGAGACCGGCGTCATTAGCGTCATCCCGATCGGAACAAACGACAGATACAGTCCCGCACGGATAGAATTGGCATGGAAGACAGCCTCCATCAGAAACGGACTGAGCAGCAGCACGCTATACATGACGGTAAAGGCTAAGAACCCTGTCAGATTTCCACGGATAAAGATGCTGCTGCGGAACAACGCCAGGTCCATCAGCGGAACGGGCGCATGCTGCTCTTCCCGGATGAACGAGGTCAAGGCCAGCAATGCACTGAATGACCCGATTAATATAACCGGTGAAGCCCAGCCGAGAGCGGTTCCGTTATTAAGGATATAGACCAGAAAAACCAGAAACGGAATGAGGAATATCATCCCCCAAAGATCGAACGATTCCCTCTTCTTGGCATTATCTTGCGGAAGCAGCAGAATCCCGAGAATCGTCCCGATGATCCCGATAGGAATGTTAATGTAGAATAGCCAGCGCCAATCTCCCATGGCCAAAAGTCCGCCGCCGATAACCGGCCCCAGACTGAGACCGATGCCCTGTGCACTGGCCTGGATTCCGATCGCTTTGCCCCGATGCTGCGGCGGGGTCGCGGCCGTAATGATCGCTACGCTGTTCGCCTGGAGCATCGCTGCGCCTACAGCCTGCAACACCCGGGCAAGCAAAAGAACGCCAAAGGTTGGCGCCAGCCCGCAGAGTAATGAACTGATCAGGAATACTGTGAATCCGCCGGTGTACATCCATTTGCGGCCCAGCATATCTGCTAACCGGCCGAAGGGAATGACAAGCGATGCTAGTGTGAGCAGATATACGAGGCTGATCCACTCCACCGTTGCCATGGATACATTCAACTGCGCAACCAGGGACGGCAGAGCCAGATTGATGATGCTTGCGTCAAGCGCCGCCATGAATGCGCCGATGCATACGGTTGAAACGACAAGCCAGTGATAGCCCTTGCGGGCCGACAGAGACTTAGGAGGGCTATTGTGGATGAACTGGGATGGACTGATCAAGCTGTTATCCTCCTTTTTGTAGTGAATATACCACTTGGATTGTTTTCACACTTTAATGATTTTAACATGAATTACTTTGCATTAGGACTTAAGGAGGAACAAAAGATTGATTATTCCGTCACTTTTAACAGCACGCCATCTTTATTCTCATAGCTCCTCTTTTCATTTTTGACGATTTTGTTCATGATCTCTTCTTCCAGGTTAATCCCCAGAATCTCCGCCAGTCCAATCAGGTAGATGGCAACATCCGCCAATTCTTCGCCGAGGTCGTCTTTCTTCTTCCGGTAAGCATCGCAGGCTTCTGACAGTTCGCCGTGGGTCAGGCAGAATTCCTGATAAATATCAGTAACATTGAACCCCTTCTCCAGCTTGTTCTGATACACTCTCTTTTGAAGTTGTAGTAAATCAATCATTGTATCCACCCCTATCTTCTGTCTTATTGAACTAACTTATTGAACTTATCCTATATGCTTGCGCAAATGCACTAGCGACATGGGCTTGATCCGCTGGGCTTCGGTGATATTCTCATACAATAGTTGGCTCTTGCCGGCCTGGGCAAACGACTCACGTAAGGCTGCAATCCTTCCTTTTTTGAGATCAAGGTACTGGAAGTCCACCTGCTTCAGATGCTTCATTGCGGTCAAAGGCTCTAACTCCTTCGCAGTCACGGCTGCAGAAATCTCTCTTAGCTGTAACATTTCAAGCTGCGTTGCGGTCCATAAAGGGTCAATATCCTCCAGAGATTTCATGTTATCGAGTTCAAGCTGTATAAGCCCCGGCATATTAGAGAAGTCACACAAAGCCTCGACCTTCGGCAAAGATAAGTGCAGGTATGTAAGATTGCTCATGGACTCCAGGGCATCTAGCTCCGTTAAGTTACGGATAGCCGCCAGACTCAGCATGGGGACTGTAGAATCTGCAAGCGTATCCAGTGACCCTTTCAAGATGGAGTCATGAATGAAGAGGCACAGCAGCTTCGGTAACCGGCGGAGAAACTCCAGCTCATGAATCGTAGTCCGCAAGACTAAGGTATCCAGGCTGGAAGCATCGCCTATCGGCGTTAAGTCCTGAAATTGCCCATGGACCGAGAGATATTGCAGCTGCTTGAAGCTTGCGAGGAAGCTTAGGTCTATAGGTTTTTTGGCCGTAATGGATAAAAACTGCAGCCGCGCCAACTTGCCAAGCACACTCAGATCCACAGTATGAAACAGATTCAACTCTATGGCTGTTATGTGCCGTAGTTCCGCTAGAGTCTGTAGCAATTCCTCCGGATAGCGCACTTTCTTGTCCGCTTGGCTAATCGACAAGACCAGATCCGGGCGCTCGGCAAATACATGCTGATCTAAGTCCAGCAGATCCTGAGGCTTGTCCACATCGATGACATACGAAATAAGCGCCCGCTGTCTGAGCTCCTTCACCGCCTGATCCATTTTACCTCTTGTCCAAGGTGCACCATTCATTGAGCTAGTCCATACTCCCATTCCCGTGATCCCCCATTCCTTCGGATATAAAAAGTCCCGCCTGTTTGTGGCAGACGGGATTTTGACTTAGCCATACTTATTGAGCGGCAGCCTTATAACTTGCGTGCCACATAAATGAGATTCATTCCACTATCTAGCGTGCCCGGCAGTTTGGTGAACGCAATTTCCTGTTCGACAATCAGCTTCCAGAATTCCTGGTCAGCCCGGGCGTTCTCTAAGGCAGCGTCTCCAGCTTGCGTATATAGTCCGGCAGAGCTTCTCTCCAGAATATTAACCGGAAACCGGGCTAATAAAGCATCTAATTCACAGCTTCTCATCATGTGGATGTAATGCTTGCTCGGAACGGGATAATGCTCTTCATCTTGAATTCCTGTGTTCATGATCCATCTTGTAGCATCAATCCCGAACTGGTCTTTCTCATAGCGGATGCCCTCCAGATAATACATGGAAGCACCGATGAAGCTCATCGATCCCAGGATCAGTATCCCGCCCGGCTTCAGTACTCTCAGGAGCTCCCGGATACCATCTGACTCTTTGTCCAAGAGATAGTTAATGACACCGCCGATACATACCACAGTGTCGAACGTACCCTCTTCAAACACGCTCATATCCAGCACATCTAGTACATGGTATGCCTTGATTCTGTCCGCCAGGGACAGCTCTTGCATTTTGGACTTGTTGAATTCAATCTGATGGCCCGACAGATCAGCGACGGTCAACTCAGAACACATGGTCACGATGTCCTTGGTATACCTGCCTGAACCTGCGCCAATCTCCAGCACTGTATCTGTAGGATGGATGTAACGCTGAAGAATATCCAGATGCACCTGATACAAAAGCTCGCCGGGACCATCCTTCGTAAGCCGTGTCCATTCACGGTCACCATAGTTGTCATACCGGGTTCTCGGGATTTCGGGGTTGTAGCTCATGAAAGCCTCTCCTTTTCATATTCAATTGGAACATCGGAGTAATGCCGCTAATGTCGCTAATATCGCCTGCACTCATACAACCACCCCCTCCTTGGAATCCGTCTGCTCCTATTATACTAGGCCTCGTTCCATTTGGCATCCTAAATTTCCCAGACCGATCAGCCGGATGATTATCGAAGTTGCTACTAGGGCTATACCAGGGAACTGACATGGGCCACTTGCCGAACGGTATCCAGAATAATCGGGGAATGGCTGTCGTTGGTCAGAATGACCAGGGTATCCCCTGCCTGAAGCACGAGGCTTCCGGTAGGAATGATTTCGTCAGTTCCTCTTTTGACGGATACGATCAGGCAATGGTCCGGCCATTGGTATTGGCCTATGCCGGTTCCATCCAGCATCGAGCCTTGATGCACAGGGATCTCCAGAAGGATTTTATTTACATCTGTATGATCCACAGCGTCTTTCCCGTGCAGGAATCTCTCCAACAGCACTTCATAGACGGGCAAGGAACGGAACCATTCAGCCGTCATATAAGCGGTAAGACATACAATACCGATCGGAAGCAGGTTCGTAAAGGAGCCGGTCATTTCCGTAATCAGAATGATGCCGGTGATCGGAGCCTTCAAGCTTGCTGTCAGCAGGCCGGCCATGGCGGCAATCAGCAAATAACCTTCATCCAGCGTATGGCCTCCCAGCAGGCCGTTGGCAATTTGACAGTATAGGGTACCGATAAGCCCTCCGAGAACAAGCATTGGCAGGAAGATCCCGCCGGGTGCAGATGAACCGTAACTGACGAGGGTGAACAGGAATTTCACTACCAGCAGAAGCAGCAATACCTTTATAGGATAGGGGCTTGCGACCAAATCGTTGATTAAGCCGTTTCCTCCTCCTAGAACTGCCGGGAATGTCAGTCCAAGCACACCAGCCAGCACGAAAGGAATCACCGGCCGGGCTTGTGCCGGCATCCACTTCGCTCTGGCGTACAGATCCTGAAAGAAGTATAAGCCCTTATTAAAGCCGATGCCTGATATGCCAACCAGCATCCCCAGCAGCACCAGATGATAATAACTGGACAGCGGCAGCGATCCCATCCCAGAGAAGTTGAACACGGGGGCGAGTCCGAAGAACTCTTTGGATATAAAATCAGCCACCAGCGACGAGGTCAAGGCGGAGATCATAATCAGCGGGGAGAAATTCATGTGCACCTCTTCCAGGGCGAAAATAACACCCGCGATAGGCGCATTGAAGGCGGCTGCAAGTCCCGCGCTGGCCCCGCATGTAATCAGGATGTGCGCCTCTGTCTTCGATTTGCGGAACACACGGCTGAATCCTTCGGCGATCAGAGCGCCGATCTGAATCGATGGTCCTTCCCGTCCCAGGGAGAGACCGGCTCCGATGCTGACCGCACCGCCAACGAATTTGGCGGTGACCGCCTTCCACCAGTTAAGCTGGAGCCGGTGCTGAAGCACGGCCTTTACCTGGGGAATGCCGCTTCCCGAAATGCCGGGCTGCTTCTTAACAAGCATTCCTGTACACCAGCCAGCCAGAACCAGAACCGCCAGCCAGAATGGGACCGCCCATAGATGGTTTCTCTGATACTGATAAAAAATTAAAGATTGCTTAAGTGACTCCTCCAGCACAAAACGGAACATAACAACCACCGTACCTGATAGTATGCCTACGGCTATGCCGCCTGCCAGAAGCCGGAATTTGAAATCAAACCAAGTATCCAGCTGTTTGCGGATCGAATGCTGATTCAATGCACAGACCTTCTTTTCATTTTTTTGACATAGCTATTATGCTAACAGTATGAACTTATAAAATCCATGATTTTTGTGCCGCGAGTCAAAAAGAGCCTGCTGACAGCAGGCTCTTCCGGTTACCTATATTATACTGTAATGCCGGATTGCGCGCCGTGACAGCTTACACAGCCACTTTAACAATGTCCGGATAAAAAAGACAACACTTATTCCAAATTCAAAATCTCAATCTCACCCGGAGCATAGGATTGTTCGGCGTAATTCTCTCCCCAGTTACAGAGTAATCTCAGAACGGGTTCGAGGGATTGCCCCAGCTCTGTCGTTGAGTATACCACCTTAGGCGGTACTTGATTGTACATGGTTCTGCGGATTAACCCGTCTGTCTCCAGTTCCCGGAGCGTTTGGATTAGCATCTTTTGCGAGATATTATGAACAAGCCGTTTAAGCTCCCCTGTCCGCTTGGGTCCTTTGATTAAATAATACAGAACAAGCCCCTTCCACTTCCCTCCGATCACCTCTAGCGTTACTTCCAGTTCACAGTGAAAGATTTTCATAACAATCCATCATCTCCCGGGTTGATACACACACGTTAAGCTGATTTAGATTTGAGCCACTCCGCCGTCTACGAATAATTCAATGCCATTCAAATAGCTGCTCTCCGTAGAGGCCAGGAACATGACAGCATTTGCGATCTCTTCTACCTGCCCAACTCTGCCGAGCGGGATATCAACTTTGGCCTGTTCGAGGTAATTCTCAAGTTCGGAGCCAAACAATTCATCGTACGCCGGTGTGACGACTGAACCCGGACTAAGGACGTTCATCCGAATCTCCGTCCCTTTCATATCCAGAATCCAGTTGCGGACGAGCTGTCTGATCGCTGCTTTGGAGGCACCGTAGATACTGAACGCCGGGACCCCAGACGAGCCGGCCGTAGAGCCTGTCAGGATAATGGAACCTTTTTGGTTAGGGAATAAGGGTAATGCCTTTTGTACGGTGAAAATAGTTCCCTTGACGTTGACATCAAAAGTCTTGTAGTAGTGGGCTTCCGTAATTTCGCCTAACGGCAGGAATGACCCTAGTCCCGCATTGGCAAAAAGAATGTCCAGGTGCCCCTTTTCCCGCTTTACGGTGTCGAATAAGGTATCCAGATCTTCCAGCTTTGAGACGTCCCCTTGAACGCCTGTAACATTCTTGCCAATCTGCTGAACGGCTTCATCCAGCTCACGTTGTCTGCGTCCTGTAATATACACGTAAGCCCCTTCTTGTACGAACTGTTGTGCCGCCGCCAGCCCGATGCCGCTTGTCCCTCCGGTTACAACTGCTACCTTCCCGTCAAATCTGCCCATACTATTATACACTCCTTTTATGGTTTGTAGTTCCTATGAACGCTAGTATGGGGGAAAAGTTACAAGAAAAACAGTACCCACTTTTTTGTGATATAGTCACCAAAAGGTGATAATTGAGTCGGTCTAAGGCTAGGTTAATCTGCTGAAGCGCTAAATCTTCTGCTTCTCCACCATCCTATAATACACTCCCTGCTGGGACAGTAATTCTGCCGGACTGCCCTGCTCAACAATGAGGCCCTTATCCACGACCAGAATAACATCTGCATTCTTCACAGTGGACAGCCGGTGTGCGATCACCAGAATCGTCTGCTTCCCCTTCAGGCTCAGCAAGGTATCGTTCAGGTCACTTTCCGTCAAGGCGTCCAGGGCCGAAGTGTACTCATCCAGCATGAGGATACGGGGTTCACTCATGAATGCCCGTGCTAATAGAATCCGCTGGACCTCGCCGCCGGAGAGATTGTCTCCATGGTTCTCCACCTGCTTGTCATACCCTTCTGGCATGGCTTGTACGAATGAATTCACTTGGGCAAGCTCAACAGCAGTGCTGAATTTGCGCCATGTTTCTTCGTTCATGTCTTCCTTTTGCAGAGGATAAATGATGTTGTCCACAATGGACTTGTTCCATAACACTCCCTTCTGCGGGGAATAGCCAACATATCTTCTTAGTTCATGGATGTCCAGTTCTTGGATCGGAACCCCGTCCAGGCAGATCTCCCCTTCATCCGGCTCTATGAACCTGTGAATCAGCTCGAATATCGTAGATTTCCCTGAGCCGCTTAATCCAACAATCCCCACGAAGGTTCCAGGCTGAATGTCCAGATTAAAGCCGGTGATCCCAAAAGAATCTGCCGGAGCATACCGGTAGGAGACATTCCTCATCTCCAGGAGAGGGACACGGTGATAGCCGGGAGCGGTAGCTCCTGATGAGATTTTCTCCAGTTCAAGGATGTCATTCAGGTTATTAATAATGACCCTCATGCGGTTCCTATCGATGTTCAGCGTAAACAGCGACTTGAAAATGCTATAAAGCCTTGGAAGGATTATAATGAAGGCCAGCAATGTGCCTGGTGAGATGCGCCCTTTCAGAATCAGGAACAGACTATAGCCGTATATGATACCCGTAATGATGGAAATGACCGTATCCGCGACCAGGTTCAACACCACATGATGAAATAGCCTGGACCGTCTGGAGTTCTTCCACATCTCGTCATTCCAGTCGCTCCACCGCTGCTGCTCCGCCTGATGTCCGTTACATCGGTGGACCGCCTTCAGATTCGTGAAGAAATCATTCAAATAATGGATGCCCTTCTCCAAAAGGCAATAGTATTCCTTATCCAGCCGCTCTGTTTTACTCCTGAAACGTCTGAAGCCATACATACATAGAGGAAACGAGAGGATGGCCGCGAGCGTAAGCTCCGTACTCATTGAGAACATGATCCATAGGGTAGCGATCAGCAGGATCGTATTCGAGACGATGGACATCAGGGTATCCACCACGAAAATTTCACACAGCATCCCCACCTGTAAGGTGATCCGGTTAATGATTTCCCCCTTGCCGATACTGTCCATGTTTCTTGGCCGGGTCTGGAGTATGTCAGTGAACAGCCGCAGGCGCAGATTCTTGGATAAATGGTTGCCCAGCTCATTATTGTAGTAAGTGGTGACGCTGTTCAAGGCGGCGTAAACCACGGGAATAAGAATTAGCAAAAGCATGGAGAATGCAGCCGTACCGATCTGCTTGCCTGGCAGAATGTCATCGAACAGATCTTTGAACAGGCGGGGCTGAAGCGTCGAGACAAATGCGGCTACTATATTGAAGAATAGAATCATAACAAGGATTCCCTTACTATTAGACAATATCTCCTTAATCAACGTACGGGTCGGATTCATAAGCCGCAAAACCTCCTTCAAAGAGCGCAGCTTATGTAAGCATACCGGACAGGGAAAATGAAGTTAACCTGTCTAATAATAGGTAATCACCTGTCAAATTATAGGATCATTAAAACGGAATAAAATCACCCTGCGGGTGAAGGATGCGGGTGTCTTCTCTCACCGGCCGCTTGTAAGGAGCAGGATTGTTGCACTTTTGGCAGGATTTCCTAAACAACCAAATAGGCCAGCGTCCGCTAGGAATCGCTGGCTTCTGACTATTATGAATGATTAAGGGAGCCTACTTCCAATACCCCCGGCTGAAGGCGATGGAGCCGTCATAATCGATGTACACACCGGCAATCCGGGGATTGCGCAGAATATCGGCTACATAGTTATACACCGGAATGATCACTGCTTCTTTCATCAGCAATTGCTCAGCCTTGGCATACAGCTGGATTCGCTTCGCTGAATCGAAGGTCTGCTCTGCCTGTTTTACGAATTGATCATACGTTTTGTTCGACCAGCCCGAATCGTTGTCAGCACTGTCCGAACGGAAGAAATTCAGGAATGAAGCCGGATCATTATAATCTGCGGACCAGCCGGCGCGGGTAACCTGGTAGCTCCCGCTTAACCGCTTAGCCAGGTAGCTCCCCCACTTCTGCGATTCTATCGTGGCGGTTACGCCCAGTTTTTCTTTCCATTGCTGTATAACCATTGTTGCCACTGCCGCATGAGCTTCACCTTCATTGACATTAATAGTGAACGGCGGAAGCGCGGTCAGCCCCTCCTGCTTAAGCCCCTTGGCTAACAGCTCCTTGGCCTTGTTCACATTAGACCGGTCAAACGCAGTATCGCTGACCTCTGCACGGTACTGTGCTTTAGAACCGAAAAGGGTCCAAGGAACGAAGCCATAGGCTGGTATGGGCATCGGCATCTCGTCCTGGTCTATAGCCAAGGTCAGCGCCTTGCGGATATTTATGTTACTGAAGGGCTTTTGCCCCAGATTGAATTGATAATAGTAGGTAGAAGCATAAGGAGCGTATGTGTAGTCATCCTCATTTATCTGAGCTTCGTATGCAAAATCAACCGGGGTATTTCCGCCCCCCACCCAATCCACCTGTCCTTTGACGAAGGCTTCGGTCGAATTCTTCCATTTCTGACCCAACGGGGACAGCAGAACTACCTCGCTGAGACGGATAGATGAGGCATCGTAGTAATGAGGATTCTTAACCAGCTTGATCTCCGTAATACTCCGTGATTGTAACTGAAAAGGTCCATTGGTGATACCTGCAACTTGCTTTGCCTCTTGCGACACCGGGAAGTAGACCGGCTCGGCCAGAAGTGTAGGGAAATAAGCGTACTTGCCTTTAAGTGTCACCTGGAGGGTATTGTCATTGATGGCCTTCACCCCAACCTTGGCAAAATCCTTCATCTTGCCGGTATGATAGTTCTCTGCCCCGGCTACATAGTACATTTTGTACAGATATCCAGCTTCCCGCCCCGGCGTAAGCGCCAGCTTCCAGGCATAGACGAAATCGGCGGCCTTCAGCTTCTTGCCATTGCTCCATTTGGCATTCGTCCGTAGCTTGAACGTGTAGGTCTTACCATCCGTTCCTACCGTCCAGGATTGGGCTGCACCGGGAACGGGTTTGCCGTTCTTGTCCAGCCGGACCAGCCCCTCATACAATGCCTTAATGACGCTTGTCTTATCCTGGTCTCCGGCCTCAATGCTTGGCGGGTCCAGCAGAATCGGCAATTCATCCATACCAATCCGCAGCACCTGCTTCTCTGCCGCTGCGGATACACTGCTACCTGGCACACTCCCCAGCACCGTTAGCAGAATAACCAGCGTGGCTAACCAAACTTTTCTCATCTGAATTTCCCCTTAGCTATGTAATGTCACACCCTCCCATCTTAGCATATCCGGTAAATTTTACTATGTGAACATTATCGGCCAGCAGCTGCTCATAGTGGAATATGTTCCTTCGCATCAATGGACTGCCTTAAGGTAAATATATAATTTCGTATTGACAAATGTACGACATGTAACTATTATAATCACATGTAACAGACATGGTTACAAGATAAAAATTACATTACAAAGGATGGTACTAATTATGGCAAAAGTATTATACATCACCGCTCACCCGCATGATGAAACGCAGTCCTACAGCATGGCTGTCGGCAACTCGTTCATTGAAGCCTACAAGCAAGCACATCCGCAGGACGAAGTCATTGCTGTTGATTTGTATAAAGAGCATATTCCTCATATCGATGCAGACATATTCAGCGGATGGGGCAAACTCCGTTCAGGCACAGAATTCAGCGAATTGTCCACTGAGGAGCAGGCTAAGGTTACACGCCTCGCTGAATTGTCGGATCAATTTATCCAGGCTGATAAATATGTATTTGTAACGCCTTTCTGGAACTTCTCCTACCCGCCTGTCATGAAAGCTTATATTGATGCAGTCTCGGTGGCAGGGAAATCGTTCCAGTATACGGAACAAGGGCCTGTAGGGCTGTTGACAGACAAAAAAGCACTACACATCCAGGCACGCGGCGGGTTCTACTCTGAAGCACCTGCAGCAGAGCTTGAAATGGGCCACCGCCATCTCGGGGTGATGATGAACTTCTTCGGCGTCCCTTCCTTCGAAGGCTTGTTCGTTGAAGGTCATAATCAAGTTCCGGCTGAGGCTCAGGAGATTAAAGCAGCTGCCATCCGCCGTGCACAAGATCTTGCCCAAACCTTCTAAGGATATGAATGGAGAACAAAGAAAACTCTGATCTGCATGTATGCAGTCAGAGTTTTTTTGTAATTCAGGATGTTAAGGAGCAGGCAAACCAGGGTCCACAAAACCTATTAGCTTAGCTGTAAATTCTTCAACCCTCGCTGAAACCGGTTCTCCGGCCCGGGTGATTCTTCCCAGAATGGCCTGATCCAGCGCAAGCTGCTGTAACGGAATAGTAACCAAGTGTTCATGGTAGACTGAAGATAAAGCATTTACTATAAAGTCCGGGGCGATGGTAATCGCGTTCGCTTTAACGACCATTTGGCATAAGGCATCTGTATTGTTGGTTACCAGCGCAATGCGGTTCGACGCATGTGCAGACATCAAATGGCGGGCGATCTTCCCGATATGCTCATCCTTGTAGAGTACAAACACTTCATTCTTCAAATCCTCCGGGGTGATAGTTGTATAGTAGCGCAATGGAGAAGCGGCATTCACGATTAACACTGCAGTGCCCTCTACAAGGGGCAGCCAATCAAATACAGCATTCTGCTGGGCGCGGCTGTATGAGAGTATTCCCATATTCGCCTCCCCTTCCTGCACATGCTTCATGACGCTTTCAGTATCCCCTTCGATCATCTGTACCTTCAGGAACGGAGACTTGATCATCAGCTCCAGCGTGGCCTGAACCACCTGGTGAACCAGGCCGGGAATGGCCGATATGGTGATGCTCTCTACATGTTCTTCTTTAAGACCGGATAATTCGGTGTGCATCGATTCAATATTTTTAAGGATAGCTGCCGCATGCTGCAGGATGAGCAGACCTTCTTTGGTGGGGGCCACTCCCTTTTTGGTGCGGTGAAAAATAACGGTATCCATCTCATCCTCGAGTTGCTTAATGGACTGGCTGATGGTCGGCACTGTCAGATGATGCACGCTGGCCGCTTTGGTAAATGAGCCCAGACTTGCCGCCGACATCAAATATTGCAGCTGTGAAATGTTCATGCAATCGGTCCCATCCTTAATTTTTTGTTTAGATAACTAAAATATATTTAAATATATTTTATCATAATCATCCTGTATTCTAAAGGAAGGAGGTCGATAACATGCGCAGTATACGAAGCTTCTTGGTAGAGCGGCTGCTATTCCTGAATAAAAAGAAAATTAACGCCGGAGAGTACATGGAGCAGCGCCGAGTGATAAACAGTCAACCCTATGAATTGCCCGTGAAGCTCCAGTCCAAATATAAGATCAGCCAGGACAACCGTTTTCCGGTAGACACCTATATCCTGAAATCCGCTTCCCAGGCGGACGCCAAGCAGATTCTCTTTATCCATGGCGGAGGATATGTTGAACAGCCGTTGGTATGGCACTGGCATTCTTTGCACAAGCTCACTCAGCAGTTAAATAGTAAGGTCTATGTACCGGTATATCCGAAGGCTCCGAACTATCAGGTCATGGATGCAGTCCTGAGTGTTCTGAGTGTCTATAAGCATCTGCTGGAGAACGGGAAGCCTGAGAATATCGTGATTATGGGCGATTCCGCCGGCGGCGGGCTGTCCCTGGCCTTCGCTCAATATCTGTCTGAACAAGGCTTGCCGCAGCCGGGCAACATCATTCTATTGTCTCCATGGCTTGACATTACCCTGAGCAATCCTGAAATCGCAAATATGCTGGACGCAGAACCCATGCTGGACTGGGAAACGTTAGTGGAAGCGGGGAAAAGATACGCAGGGGATCTTCCGGGGACACACTATCTGGTTAGTCCCATCTATGGAAAGCTTACGAATCTGGGAACCATTACGCTGTTCATCGGGACGCATGAATTCTTCCTGCCGGATGCCCGGAAATTCAGAGAGCTGGCCTCCCTGAAATCCGTTAACATCCATTATTACGAGTATCCGAAGATGAATCATGTGTTTCCAGTGTTCCCTATTCCTGAAGCCAAGAAGGCCTTGAAGCAAATTGTAGACATCATCCAAAGATGAGTTCTTAACCTAAGCATCCCGCTTACGGTGTAGCACAACCGCTGCTGTTATGAAGAGCATTGTCCATAATATGGATATGCCTGTCCCTTGCATTCGTGTAAGAGTATTGTGGGGATCGGGGGAAGGCGGCGCATACATGTAATAGCCAGCGGCATCTGGAAGATAGTCAGGCAGAACCGCTCCAGCCAATGGACTGACAATGAAATAATAACCAAGCAGGATGACCAGGGCGGGAGCGGTTCTTCTCAAAATAGCGCCTGCCGCTGCACCCAGCAGAGCGGTTAAGGTTAAATAACCCGTGGCCCCTGCCAAGCTCGCGGCCATCAGGTTTGGTTCAATGTCTGCGGAAGTGTCTCTGAGCATCGTTAAGGCATACAGTACACCAGATCCAGCCATAAGGAAGGCCGCAGGTACCACGATCATGGCCAATGCCAGATGCTTCACTGACAATTGCAGCCCGCGCCAGGGGAGCGTAGTGAGCGTTGTCCTTATCTGTCCCCCTGTATACTCTGAAGCTGTGGCTGTTATTCCAAACATCATGAAGCCTGCTTGCAGATACCTCATGGAAGCCAGTCCTGCATTCAGGATCGTATACATTCCTGGTCCTTCCTGCAGAGCCACAGAAGTATAAGCCGCAGTCACTACGCACTGAGCGACGAATGTCCCTGCCAGAATGAGCCATACTGCAGGCAGGGTGACTAACTTCCCCCATTCTGCACCAAGGATTCTTGTGAACTTCCTGCCAGCCGGGATATTCATGCTCGGGCATCCCTCCTGTGGAAGACAATTGCTGCAATAGCGAAAAGAACGGCTGCCCAGGCCAGCATCACCAGACCGCCTGCCAGCGGGGTGTGATAGGCATCGCTCATAGACATGAACATGTCAATGCCCGCCCTGTCCGGTAAGTAATAAGCCAGCTTCGTCACCTTGGCAAGCAGGACACTGAAGGATACCAGCGATGAATTGATCATAAGCACTGTGAGCGGGATCATGCCGTTCTTCGTCAGAACCGTGAAGCTGAAGGCGATCAGCGCAGTGAACATCCAGTAACCCATGGCTCCGGCCAGTCTGGTCCACTCCATGGCCGGGGCGAATTCTCCGAGAATCAGACGCGTTACCGGCACAATAGCCGCTATAGCCATGATGCACAGCAGGAGGGTGATTAGGCTCACCGCTGCGGCTTTTGCCAAGAGCACTTGAAGCCTGGAGGAAACCGCCGTTAAGCTTGTTATGATCTGCTGCCCGTGTCCGGTCTCACTACTCTCTGTCGCATACTCACTGCTGACCGCCAGCACCCCCAGAAGAATGACGCCTTGTACCCCGAAGCCTAATCCAAGAAACCCTACTTCCGGCAGCCGTGTGGTAATACCAGCTAGAATATCCTCCTTCTGCGCGATACAGTCCAGAGCGGCAAAGGCGGCAGGTCCCAAGACTCCTATAAGAAAGGCCAGCCAGATGCCCGGCAGGGAGAACAGCTTGGACAATTCCGCATGAACGGCCCTCATCGCAGCTCACCCGCTTGTCCCGAGGTCAGGGCGAAGAAAGCCTGCTCCAGCGTGGAGTACCTGCCGGTCACCGCTTCGAGTGTGCCATCCGCAACGATTCTCCCCTGCTTAATGATCACCACATCGTCTACCGTCTCGGCCAGCTCGCCCATAAGATGACTGGAGAGCAGCACCGTATTCCCGGCCTCAGCCCGTTGCCGCAGAAATGTCCGAATCCAGCGGATACCTTCCGGGTCGAGTCCGTTCACAGGCTCATCCAGAATCAGAATCTCCGGGTCTGCAAGCAGCGCTGCGGCAATCCCCAGTCTTCTCCCCATGCCGAGAGAATATCGCTTGACTCTAGTGCCGGCTGCCTTAGTAAGACCAACGATATCCAGCACCTCCTCGACACGGGAGCGGGGGAGTCCGGCGGCGGAAGCAATCCAGCGCAGGTGTGCCCGTCCTGTCCGCATCGGATGGGCTCCAGATCCGTCCAGTGCAGCACCTACGGTTCGCAGCGGATACTGTAATTCTGCGAAGGGCTTGCCATGAATCAAGGCGCTGCCGGAGGTGGCATGATCCAGTCCGAGCAGGATACGGAGTGTAGAGCTTTTGCCGGCCCCATTCGGCCCGAGGAATCCTGTGACTCTTCCAGGTCTGGCTTCGAAGGTGATCCCGGACAGAATTTCCTTCTTACCGCGGCGTTTGACTAAGTTATTGATGGTAAGCAACCATAACACATCCTTTCGTTATGGTGCTAAGTATACAGATGCAAGGTTACACCCCGGTGGGCAGGCCGTTTACTTCCGGGTTAACTTCAGGTTACATTCTGCTAATGACTACCCTTGTCCCCTGCCCGCTTGAGTTGAATTCAGCCTTCAGATTCATTGTATTCAGCATGTATTGTACAGTTGACAGCCCTATTCCTGCCCCGCCACCGTATGCGGAGTGATCCATCCCTAAGCCTCGATCAGCGACAAGAATCCGTTCCTGCTGCACATCCACGCCGATGTAAGCATATTTCCCGTCCGCTGCATGGCGAATGATATTCTGAAACAGATTATCGAGCACCCGGGTCATCCATTTGGGATCTGCTGTCCAGTGGAAGCTTTCTTCTGCGGGCAGATCAACATCAACCTCAATGCCATGTTCTTCAAATACCGGATACCATGCAGCAACCGAGGCTCTTACCAGACGGCCCATATCTGTGGGTGCAGGCTCGAAGGGGAATTTTCCAGAGGTAAGCAAGGTGTACGAGAGCAAATCATCCATCAGCTCGCCGGTCCGGGTAATAGTCTGGTCGATCTCGGCTAAGGAGCTCTGTCCTTCTGGACTCATAGGTTCATTGTTCAGCCGGGTGACATGTCCCCTCATGATGGTCAGCGGTGTCCGTATATCATGGGACATGTTGGCAATGAGGCGTTGCCGCAGCCCGGCCTCTTCCTGCTCCCGCCTGCGGCTGTCTTCCAGCTGCCGGATCATCCGGTTGAAGGAACCGCCTAACTGGTCTATTTCATCCATACGGTCCTTTTGAATCAGGACAGGCTCAGGCCATGAATCGGTAGCAGCGGGAGTAGCGGACATAGCTTCCTGTAAGCGGGTCAGACGTTTGCGGAGTCTCCAGAAGAACAGCCAGGATAGAACAACGAACGCCACAATGATACCAGTGAACATAAGTAATGTAATGTAAAACAGATTCAGCGTATTGAACCTTGCTTCTGGCCCGGAAGTCCCGAAGAACGATGATAAGACAATCAGCACTAGGGGCGGAAGAAGGATGAACAGAAAGTGCAGCTTCAGAAAATGCCGGAACAAGGAACGGGGCTGCTTCATAGCTTCACCCGGTAGCCGATTCCCTTCAGCGTCTCAATAATCTCCGGGGTCTCCGGGTCACGCTCCAGCTTCTGCCGAAGCCGGTGGAGATGTACCAGTAAGGTCTTGTCGCCAGGAATATAGGCTTCCTCCCAGACAGCTTCATAGAGCTGTTCCTTCGGCAGAACCTGATTCGGATGGCGCAGGAAATACATCAGGATCTGATGCTGCTTCCCTGTCAATATAATCTCTTCTCCTGTGCGCTTGTCATACAGAGTCTGGAGCTTCATATCCACTTCAATATGAGTGCCCAGTGTAATACGGTCCGGGGAGACTCCGCCGCTCCGGCGGATTAGCACCTCCAGCCTGGCCACCAATTCATCGGTATGGAAGGGCTTAGTGACATAGTCATCCGCGAATTGTAAGCCCTCCACCTTATCGTCGACAGAGGTCCGGGCGGTCAACAGCAGTACAGGGATGGCAGGTGCCGCTTTTTTTAACCTTTTGCCTATCGTGAATCCATCTAACCCTGGTAACATGATATCCAGAATAACGACATCAACCTGTGTGACCTCAGCCTCGGCACCTTCACCAGATAGCAGCCACTGGACCGAATATCCCCGCTGCTCCAGCTCCTCTTTTACCCAAGTGCCGATCTTCTCATTATCTTCAATATAAAGTATGCTTGTTCTCAAGTGATTTCCTGCTCTCTATTAATCTCTGCTGCTCTCCCTTCATATTATACTGGTTAATCAATTCATCCAATACCATGGATTGCTTAAGGACCGCAGGATGCTGAAGATCATGATGTTTCTCCGCCAGAATATGAAGCCGGTTCCGGGCGCGTTCAATACGGACCTGCACGAGCATATTTCTGTTCACTATAGAAACCTCCCTTTATGCTATCTTAGGCTTTTATGACAGATAATAGGATATCTATTTGATTGCACAAATAACCCCACAAAGTGAGGCTTTAGCTTCGATGGTCAATCAGATACTTTGCGGGGACCCCGGAACATATAAAACAACCCCACAAAGTGGAGCTTGCCCCGATGTAGAATCAGATACTTTGCGGGGACCCCGGAACATATAAAAAAGGCGCCCCCGAGATGTCAGGAGCACCCTTGTATATTTTTGTGAAAATGATTAAGTTCCCCAGCCATGTCCCATCGTAGTCACCAAGGTTAACGTCGTCGAAATAACAATCGAAACACTACAGAGCGTCAAGATGAATAAGATCTTTTTTCGCATGGAGCTGATACACCTCACTTGATAGATTTTTGAACCTTTCCTGCAGTTCCTGATCTGCGAAATCCCTATATTCCTCAAAAAGTGTCATACAAGCAAGCATATTTCGGCTGCTGTTCATGGCAATAGATATTTCCAAGCCATTCAATATAGTGTTCAATGCCTGCTCCTTACTCTTGTTGTGATTGAAAAGATAGATGGCCAGCTCGATGAGGAATTGCGCATAGCTCTCTTGCAGAATGGCCTGCTTGTAACCGCCGGACTCTGTCTTGTTGGATGGATAGTGTATGTATGGCGCGAACCTCTCTAAGATGCTGTCGACATTAAGCTTGAATACATTCGCCGCTTGAACGATATAACGCACTGCCACAAATATTTCATTCTCTTGAAGCGCTATAAAGTCTGCATACTCATGTATTACTTCCAATTCTCCGGACATTAACCGGTACAGATAGGTGTTCGCAACGGCCCATTCCGTAAATTGTGCAATGATCTGCCGGGACTGATCATCGTTCTCCTGTACCCAGCGCCCGGCATTTGCATACAGCTGTACAAAGGATAAGGCCCGCCCGAAATCACCGCACGCTTCGCTGGCTGTAGCTCTGCCTAAGTATGCATACAGGATATAATAGTAGAAAGGACGCTCAGGACGCTTCAACCCTTCTTCTATAGTGTCTGTACGGCGGTTTTCCAGTTCATATTGAGCGGATGCAACCCGGTGCATTTCCTTAGCGAGTTCGTCCACTCTCTTCCACTTGTGTACCAGACCATAAATATGCATAAGCTGTTGCATTGCATCGAGCTGATCGGCTGCGTCTAAGCGGTTTACGTACAACTCAAATTGAGCAGCTGCGCGTAATTTCTCCTCCAGATCGTGCTGTTCTTCTATTTCAATCCGAAATATCCGGTACTGGCATAACGCTAACCGTTCGGAATGCTGGTACTTCTCGGCTTCGCTCACACCCCGATACAGAATCTTTGCAGCTTGGTGTTTATTGTCTCTATTCAAAAGTTCAGCGAATTCAAACAGTAAAGAGGCATAAGACAAATCCTCCAGCAGACGGTTCACAACCTGTTCAAGGCAATCCAGACGATCTAATTCAGCTGAGCGGAAAATAAAGGGCCGTATCCGCCGCATGGAGACTACAAAAGAAAAGCATTCCTCTATGTAGTCTTCAAAAAAATAGTCCTCCGGCAGCTTCATTCCAGCAGTAATCGCCGCAAGCTGTGCCATGGAGATTGGATGTTTACCTTTTAAGATCCGGCTGAGCGTACCTGAATTGAGGCCCGATAGCTCCGCAAAATGGGAATGTATCATTTGATTGCTATTCATATACGCGAGCAGTTCTTCGCGGATAGAATTTACCGATCCCAAACCAATATACCTCCTTCCATAAAATAGGATTAAAAGCATACGTATAGTTGATACTAAGGCTGAATCAACGGCGGTCAGTATAAAGGGATATTTTACTATTTCATCCGTTTACATCTATTATTATATACCTAAAAACAATATACGCAATATATTTCGTGTATTATAAAGCGTTAAATTAACAGGTCTCCTCCCCTATCATAAAAACATACCGAAAAGTTGAGGGAGATATTGCATTTTGAGGATAAAGGATGCACGTAAAGCCGCAGGGTATACCCAAGAATCCATCGTACATCAGATTAATGACACCATGAAATGCACCTTGCGCAACTACCAGAATATTGAGTACGGTGTGGTCCTCCCGAATGTTACATTGGCGCTTCTAATCAGTCATTTGTTTGGCGTTGATCCCCGTGAAGTAGATGAATGGAAATACTCAAATCAACGTGCAGATGCGCAAAAAAATGGCAATTGAATTTCCATGGCAGTCTGCAAAAAACCACCGGATAAGGGATTGCCCTTCAACGGTGGTTTTTCTTTAAAATATAAGAATTTATATGTTTCACATGATAAATTATCCTTCTATTTCTCGCTGAAACGGTACCGTCCTTAAAAGGACGGCAAAGCCGTTTCCACTTACCTTTTATCAATACAACGCATTAATCCTTATAGACTCTCCTATAGCTGTCGCGTAAGCGCGCTCCGTCACCCTCTAACACAGTGACAACATAATCCCCGAGCTCTTCGGAATAATTAAAATGTACGTTGGCCCCCGTATCCAGGAACACGATCATGACATCGAGGCTGCGGCATTGCTCTATGATCTGAATGCCGTTATGCCGGGCAAACGTCTGGAAATCCCCCCACGTGCGGAATTCGTTATCCTGCTGCCCTTCCTCTTTCGCATCCCCTTCGTGTTCCCCGATGAATTTCATATTCTCGCCTGTCAACTGCAACTCCTCATCATAAAAAATCTCCAGCAGCCAACACTTAAACTGAAATCCCAATATAGTGCCCGTGATACTGCTGTGGCTTTCTTTGGTGGTGCACAGCGTGAGCAGTTCCGTGAACGGGTGTTCCTTCTGCCCCGGCAGCTTGAAGAATCCGCCTTGCTTCAGGTATTCGCTGACCGTACAGCCCATGCTCTCCATCTTCAGGATCATTGGCTCAGCGATGATGCGGTTCAGTTGTCTCTGATTGCTATAACGGCTACTGATCCGATCTAGCAGATAATCGTTATGTTCCGCAGAGTGTTTGAAAATGACCGTCAATCCGTTGCTTAACTGCGCTCTAATACTCCTGCTGGTCTGCGTGCAGTTGACGGTGGTCAGCCCCAGCTCTGCCAGGTATTTCGGGAAGTTCTGCCACAGGTGCATGTCAACCCCCGTAACTTTCCGTCCTCTGCGGTTGAAGTCAAGCTGCGAACCGAAATAGCCTTTAGTAGTGCAGATTAAAGTTAAACTGCATTGCCGGAACTCAAATTCCAAGCTGAGGCCGTGCTCACTTCTGTAGCTGGCTTGACAGTCAAGTATAAGCTCCTGAAGCGTCCGTACACGATTCTCCGGGATTTCCATATACCCGCCGGATCGCATGAAATCGTCAAGCTGGCTGAAGCTGCTTACTTTTCTGGAGGGACTGATGCTCATCACCTCTCTCAACATTAATCTATGGTTTCAATAATAACATTCTTTCCGAACTCTTCACTGACAAGAATCTCAATTAATTTAGATGCTGTGTATTCCGGCGATTGCAGTCTCCCTTCCTCTGATAGCTGAATGAATTCATTAACATAGGGGAACAGATCAGCAGGAACGGACCGTATTTCCGATTGCAAGCTTGTGTCGATCATACCGGGATACACTGCTGCTGCTTTTACCGGATAGGTAGCCAGCTTCTGTTCTATGTCTATACATTTGGTAAAAGAGTCTAAACCCGCTTTCGCAGTACTGTAGGCGCTCTGTGAGGGTAGTATGTACTTTGCAGAAGCTGAGGAAATATTCAGGATTCTTTTATCCACATTCATATGCTTAGTAAGCCGTAAAAAGTTGGAGGTAATCACCATCGGTGCTAACAGATTCAAGTGGAGGTTCTCTATGATTTGCTCTGTCTCTAACTGATCAATCGGGCTTACAGGAGTCAGCATAGCGGCATTATTGATCAGATAGACGGCTTCATCGTTTGAACGAAGCTCAATTCTGCTGAATATTTCTTCACAAAGCTGCTCGATACCACGGATATCCGTTAAATCATAATTGAAATAATCCAGGTGACAATCCAGTTCCTTCGCACGCGCCAGAAGTCCTTCGTTAGCCGTTCTGGATATGCATATCAGATGATGGGCCGGGTTGATTAATTGATTAGCGAGGGATTCGCCGATTCCTCTGGATGTTCCTGTAATAATAATATGTTTCAAGTGTATCTGCCCCCTGTAAGTTACTGGTTATCTTCACGAAGAATTATTTTTCGGACAGCCTCTTCCCAAATCATCTGATACTCGAGGTCCATCTTCATCATCTTACATCTGGATAAATTATCTATAAGCAGGGCAAGTATGGCTGCGTTAACCCCGATGGTTAAAGAAGCAATAAGATCCAATTCAGCGCCCTTCGCCAGAAGTTGCTCAAAACCGGTTACAAAATCTTGTTGGATGCTCAGGAATGGAGCTCTAAATTGTTCATCCCGCTCAGCCAGCATCGCAAACTCACTGAGCACCCTTAAAGTGGAACGATATTCTTCTTCGCCGCTAGGCAGCATGTTTAAACCACCGTTGATTAGGATTTCTGCAAAATTGTCTTTATTCGCGGATTCGGTGTCAAAGTACGCCGTAAAATGATGGTCCCGGAAAATATGCTCAAAGGTCCGGCTGATCAGCTCTTCTTTCGTCGCAAAATGATAATAAATAGAGGATTTGGTGATTCCCACTTTTTTGGCAATCAAGCCCAAACTCGTTTTCTCTATGCCACACTCAGCAAAAAGCTCAAATGCGGCCTGGATGATGTAACTGGATGTAATCTCTTTTTTCTTGATAACGCTCAGGCTCCCTTCGATTGAATTAATGTCATTATAAGGAATAGTCTAATGACCTGTCAATAATTTAACGACCGATCGTTTAAAAATATATTTGCGCATAAAATAACCACCTGCAAGGATGCAGGTGGCCATTCTAACCTCTATTCGTTTCTCACCGGGAAATACACCTGATAAGGCTCATACCCGATATCACGGATTCTTCTGAGCTGGATGCCCGGGTCCTGACGGGTGGTCTTGAAGAAGTAACGCCAGCTCCCCCACTCCCGCTCGTTCTCCATGATAATCTCACCGGCTGCATCGGCTAACGGAGTGTATAGAATCCGCTCATTCTCCGTAATACCGGCCAGCACTTCCGGGCCATAGCGGAACGCGCCGGTCTGCTCATCGTCGGGCAGAGGAATGAAGCGGATGCCTACGGGCAGAATGATGCTGATCCGGTCGCCGTCCTGCCAGTTCCGCAGTATTGTATAGAAGGCGGAGTGATCCGCAGACTTCCCGTGCAGCTCGCCGTTCACATAGATCACAGCTTCTGACATGATCCAGTCTGGAATCCGCAGATGGACGGCAAACTCGCTGGCAGAGCCGGTATGAACGGTGAAGTCATATTTTCTGTAATCCGGCATGTTCTCATGAAGTGCAGTAATCTCATTCAATTCCTGCTGTCCTGCCGTGTTCGAGGAGTTCAGCATGCTTCCGCTCATATGGTCCTGGGATTGCTGAATCCGCACGCTCTCTCCGTGGATCTCGGTGGTCAGCTCCGAACGGAAATACTGGCAGACATAAAGGTCGTCCTGCTCCTGATAATAGATGCCTCTGTTCAGCGCCGCATTGGCCTGGACCATCGTTCCGTGGCAGCAGAAGAAACTATCCGTCTCCGTACTCCAATCCTTACGCAGCCCGGCCTTCATCGGCAAGAAGTAGGTGAGCAGTCCGGTTGCGGGGTCGCTGTGCTTATTGCCGGTCAGATGATACTCCTGGTAATAAGCTTGCGCCATAATCCCGTTGTACATATTATATTCGATATACTGCGCGTAAGCCGGATTCGAGGTGTGCCGGAACAGGAACTCAGCCAGACGAATCATGTTATACACGGTACAATGCTCCTGATTCTTGTCTCCAAGACGGGCCTTCAGCTTCATCTTCGGCATCCACACTTCACCCGCTGTATTGCCGCCGGTAGCCAGCATTCCCCGCTCAGTGACCGCACATTTCCAGTAGGCCGTAACGATATCCATCCAGCGTTGCTCGCCGGTGACCTCGTAAGCTCTGGCACAGCCAAGTACTTCAGGAATGGTCGTGTTGGCATGCATGTTAGTCAGCGGGTCCTTATTTTCCAATAACGGACGGAACAATCTGCTGCGGTAATAACGTTCAAGCAAGGTCGTATACTTGGTATCTCCTGTAATCTGAAGCAGGTCCGCCCAAGCCTCCAGCATACCGCCTGTCTCCATATCCAGGATGTCATCGAACTTCTCTCTGGTGAAGGTACTGCTCCAGTCGACGAACCAGTCGGCAAAACGATTGGCGATGTCAAGCGCCTTGCCGCTGCTAGTGAACTGGTGCATGTCCACAAGTCCCATGAATAACTTATGAATGTTATATTGCGGCGCCCAAATTGCCTTGCCTTGAGCTACCCAGTGCAGATATTTCTCGGGAATCGGTGCAGCCCATTGTCCGCCGTTGTCCTTCTGGCATTCTGCCAGCTCGTCCAGGATAAGGTCAGCCTTCACCTTGATTTCCAGATCCCCGGTCTCATGATACCGGATCGCTGCCGCAGACAGCCAGTGTCCCAGGAAATGTCCGCGGATCTGGCAGACAGGCGTCTCCCACCCCCCGTGTGCATCCGCTGGAATATCCCTGCCGTCATATCTTCCTGCTTCTACTTTATAGTTGAACAAGAGATTGTCATTTGTCAGTTTCATCAGATACCGGCGGTTGGCCTCTTCCCTGCGTTTTAAATCATGATCTTGAAGAATGACCTGTTTGCCTTTCAATTCTCTCATTGCTGCAGCTCCTTAATGGAATGACGTTGATTGCACAATGAAATTATAAAGAAGCCTGCCTTTTAATCCAATGATGGATACGAATATAAAGTTGATCCATACAGCTTAATTGCGTCAAGTTCGCTTCGGGCGAAAAATCATTGCTGCCTCAGATCCTCTTCGGTGATGAACACGGCTTTATGCTTCCTGCGGTTGTAGCTGATGCGGACAGGATCACCTACCTTAAGCGGACTTAGGAAGGAGATGACTTGCTTAATCTCAACCTCCTTGAGCCGGCCTTCATCCACGAACTCTACCACGAAGCGGACCATCGGCTGTTCGTTAACATAGAGACCTGTCTCCTGCATACTCTTAATGTGGCCCTGAACGATCTGGCCTGACTGGATCTGTTTGCTTCTGGCATTCATCAGCTTCCGTGGAATAATGGCAAAGCCCAGCAGCATAGCCAGGGTAATCACGACCCATACTGCCCAGTTGATGATAAGTCCTCCGCCCTGCTTGGCATAATTCCAGAAGCTTATCAGGGAGACCCGGGTATCGCTGTCAGTTATGAGCCAGCCTTCCACCTCCTGATTGGTGTATACCTTGGACTTCCCGATCTCCAGATCGGCCACCCCTACTTCCAGTTTGCCGCTGCTATAATATAGCGTGCTGCTGCCTGATTGCTTATAGAACCGGGTGTCCGTATCCTTGATATGGTCATACGATAACTGCTTCAGAAGTGATGAGGCATCCTGAAACTGTCCGGTCCGTTCATTGAAAATATATCCGGTAACCTGCCCTTCGACTTCATCCTCTGCCGTAGATCCGGCAATTAGCAACTCATCGTCATTCAGCAGGAAGACACGGGCTTGATAGACCGGATTCGGCACTGGAACAGCGGCTCCCCATTCCTTCTCGTTTCTGTTGTAGAAGGCAGCAATGCCCGGATAATCGTCATGCACCCGGACCAGCTTGGCGTTATTGAAGCCAAAGACCTTAGCGAACTGTGCGCTGGCCTGGTCCTGCAGAGCGAATGAGGCTTCATCCTCCTGCCCCACCAGCACGGCAGGCTGGCCTGACTTGTCCAGAATTCCGCTGACCAAGGCTGAACGGTTATCCTTCAAGCTGACCGAGAATAATGGGACCGACAGTTCATTCTGGAAGCTGCCTATCAACTCAGACATCCGGACCGGTCTGGCCGGGAGAAGCTTCTGCTTATCCAGGATCACCCGTTCCAGCTTGCCGTCCTTCACCTGGGCAATCACCCATTCGGAGTCCGTGACATTCCCGGCGGCAATCAATCTGCCCCGCCAGGAGAACGCATTCGAACTCAAGGAGAACGGAATATGGAGCGTACCTTGCGACAGCTCCTCGATCTCGCCTGTGGGCCGGATGAGATTCAGCATCAGTCCAGAGGTTTTGGTATAGATCGGGATGAGAATACCATCCTGCTGATAGGTGACTGGTCCC
Source organism: Paenibacillus sp. FSL H7-0756 (assembly GCF_038006765.1). NCBI lineage: Bacteria > Bacillati > Bacillota > Bacilli > Caryophanales > Paenibacillaceae > Paenibacillus > Paenibacillus sp. FSL H7-0756. The sequence goes on from NZ_JBBOVT010000002.1 coordinate 711,832, forward strand.
GGCTCGCTCTGGAAGCTGGTGGGGATGGTGGTCTGCCGGATCAGCGCTGCGGTTGCGGTGTCCCATAGATATACGTCGTATTTCTCATCAAATGTTTCTTCCTTGGACAGGCCTAGCATTTGCTTGCCCCCATCCAGCAGAAAGATCTGTTCCATGGCGGGGAAGTAGTCCTTCACATTCGCTAGATAATTTCTGTAGTCTTTCCAGGTGTAGAAGCTTAGAATGATGACTGGGATTAGAAAAAAAAGATTTAATATCGAGATAGTGCGTTTCCTATTCATCCTGTGTCTCCTCCTTCAGTGTCGTGTTGTATTCCCTCCAGGAATTGGGATTCTATGTTTTAACCATAGTACTATTTTTTTCTCTATCAACACAAATGAGAGCAGACCTCATTCATGATGAGAGTCTGCTCTGGATAGAATTATATAGGATAAAATCCGAACTTGAAGCGTAATCGTCACTGCGGTGAACATTTGGACGCTCAGCCGCTCAATACTTCCGCCAGCGCCTGAAGCGAATAATCAGAGGTTGAGCACAGCAGGATGCTTCCGGCGTTCTGCGGCAGGTAAGCATCGTCATACGGGTTGCGCAGCACCAGGTTCAGCAGGGGCCCCGTCGCTGCTAGCTGCGCGGCAAGTTCGAGTTGTCCCTGGAACAGATGGGCATTCAGCGTCCCCTGAATCACGATATGTCCGGCAGCCTTGGCGCATAAGCCCGCAATCTCAGCAGCTTCAGGCTTCATGCTGCAATATTCTACCTGCACGGGCAAGCCCTGCGCTTCCAGCAGTGAGGCCAAGCCGATGGTCTGGCCGCCGGAGTTGTCGGCGATGGTGAGCTGCTCCTGCCGCGGCAAGATCAGCAGATAGGAGCGTTCTGCAGACAGCGGCAGTAATTGCTGCGGGTCACGGCTGATCTTGACCGTGCGTCGCGCGTATTGTAGGGCCGCCTCTTTCCAGCTCCCGCGCGGAATGGGCTGTGCTGCCGCTTGATATTGCTGGAATTTCGCATAGAGGCGGAGGATACGGTTGACCGATTCGTCAATTCTGGACTCGGCGATGACGCCGTCCAGAACAGCTTGTCGGATGCCAGCGATGACCCGCTCCTGGAATTCCGGCGTATGACACATCAGAATCATATCGTTGCCGGCCAGCACAGCCAGTACTCCCACATCTTCCGGGTTGAAATTCTTCTTGATCGCGCCCATCTCAATGTCATCCGTGCAGATGACACCCTCGAAGCCCAGACGCATGCGCAGCAGCTCTCCGGCGAAGAACGGGCTGAGTGAAGCAGGCAGTCCTTGCGACTCGGGAATAGCCGGAAAGACCAGATGACCCATCATGATTGAATCGGCCCCGGCTTCGATGGCAGCGATGAATGGCAGCAGCGGTCCATTCATTAATTCCTCTATTGTGAGTTCGCACTCTGGCAGGACAACGTGGGAATCCCCGCTGACTTGTCCATGGCCGGGGAAATGCTTGGCCGTGACTGCTACACCTGCCTCATGCATTCCTCGGATATATGCCTTGCCGAAGGCGGCTACTACTTCAGGGTCTTCGCCGAAGGAACGCACCCCTACAACTGGATTGTCTATGTTCGTATTCACATCCAGCACCGGTGCCCAGTTCATCGGGATGCCGAGCGCGTGGAGCTGGCTGCCGATGATTTTACCCTGGAGATAAGCGGTCTCGGCATCCGGGCTTAATCCGGCGGCACGGTTACCAGGGATGTACGGATAAAAGGTCTTGAACTTGGAGAGCGTACCTCCCTCCTCATCGATTGATACATAATAAGGCTGCGGAAGGCCCGAGTCTCCGGTAATGGACTGAACCTCCGCCATCAGCTTCAGCGTCTGCTGCTCATCCTTAACATTATGAGGGAACAGGCCGATCCCGCCGAAGCGGTTCCCGGACATCCGTTCACGGAATTCCGGCTCCGCTGCTGTGGAGGGGGTTCCGACCACACACATCAGGGATATTTTGTCCTCCAGATTCATGGCTGCCGGATCTTGCGGGGTATTCACTTTATTCAGCTGCATAACTGCTCCATCCTCCTGTCGGTTTGTTGGCTAACCCTCGCTGTGGACAAGTCCCAGCTCCTGATAGAGTGTCCGCTCCAGATAATCATGCAGATAGAAACGCGATGTGACGAAATGCTCAGCCATATCCGGGGGCTGGTATTGCATAAGTGCCTCCAGCATCCGGGGCCGGACGTCTTCGCGTCCGTTATGGTTACGTGTGTAATTGTTCAGCAGAGAGCGCCATTCCGCGCTGTCGCCGGGGTACAGCTCCCAGCGGTAGGCATACTTGTGGATTGCCCTGGAACGGTCGGTCGCCACCTCAAAATCATGCATAATTGCGATTAGCTCGGCGTAATCCTTATTCCTCTGGACATTATCAAGCAGCTTCCAGATGATATCGTAGTAATCCTCCAACAGGTAATTGCCAAGCTGTGCATGGCCTGTCTCGGGTGAGATACCATGGAACAGCTCCAGGAAGCGGTCGATGAACGTATCGGCATCCGCACGCCGGTTCCAGGCGAGATCGGCATGAAGGAGCATCGGGTACCAGGTGGTCTCGAACACGCCATAAGGAACGCCAAGGCTGAAGGGACCCGTCCAGTTCGTTGCCACCATACAGCGGATATCCAATTGCTCTGCGGTCTCTGCCCACTGCAGCAGATTGTCGGTCCGGTTATCAATCACCGGGTAGTTCTGATGCTCCGCCCAGTCGAAGCTGCGGACCGCAGGAGCACCCATCACCTCAATGCCCAGCGCTCTGAACTTATGGGTCAGGGAAGTGACTTCATGTTTGATGTTGCGGCCGTTATAGATCCAGATCATCGTTGCGCTGCGCGGATCAAGCTTCGCCAGCTCTGCGGGCGGGCATTTGTCCAGCATGTCATGCCAGAAGATCGGCTGCCGTCCCCGGCTGGCCGTGAATTCGATCAGACGATTCAGGAAGGAGATGAAGGCACGCTCCCGCACACCGCCGAACTCCTTGCTGCACACTTCACATTCACACAGGCTGTACACCTCGTCACAGCCGAGATGGATGTAACGCGATCCGGGATGGGCGTCCATCATCTCCGCAAGCAGGCCGGTAATCAGCTCATATGTCTGCGGATGGGATGGGCAGATCTCGCCTGTAGACTCTTCAGTCTCCCGCAGATGCTTCCAGGCGTCATGGCGGAGCACATACTCCAGATGGCCGAAGCTCTGCTGCAGCGGGATAATCTCGATATAATGCTCATGGGCCGCAGCCTGGAGCGCCTCCAGCTGTTCCCGGCTAAGCGCATGCTGCGGATGGGCGAATTCGCGATGTGTGTTGAAGGGGAACTTGTCCTCGTATTCAATGAGCACCGCATTTATCTTATAGCGTGAGAACTCAGCCAGATATAGGGTCAGCCGCTCCGGCTTCGAGAAGGTCTGTCGCAGATCGAAATTCATCACCCTAAGCTCCGTATCGGGCCAATCCGTAATGGACACCGCCGGAATATCGCTATCACCGTGCAGGCTCTGCAATTGCAGCAGCGTCTGCAAGCCGTAATAGAGCCCTGGAGCGTCCAGTGCGCGGATGATCACACCGCTTGCGCTAACCTCCAGCCAGTAGCCTTCCGTCCGGCCCTTCAGCGCAGACAGGTCCGCCTCATTAAGATCAGGAGCTGAAGTCCTGACGTTATTCCATCCGGCTTCTCCAGGCGCTGCCCATGCGGCATCCTGCCCGGAAGCTCCGGGTTCAGTGTGCGCCGAAGTGATCCCAGTGCTCTCAGTACTCTCAGTACTCCCAATGCTCTCAGTTTCCTTACTTTCCGCAAACTCCTCAATCAGCAGCGAGTATCCCTCACCTGCTCCCGAGACGGCTTCGGTAACTTCCCGGCCGGGAAAAGCCCGCCGGCAATGAAGCATCAGCCGGGGGTCATCCACTTCCATGACCAGCCGCAGACGGACTTCCCCGCCTGCCCGCCATGGTTCCTTCTCTGTCATCCTTATCTGCTTCGGCTCGGGTATTAAGCTAAGCATCGCTCTCTCTCCTCCTAGTACCTCGTCTGGTTAAATTTATGGATCGGATCAATAAGGCGAAGCTACCGCGTCGCTCACAGTCCGAATGTAGTCGGTTTTTCGATTACATTGGGCCTACGCGTCGCTCACAGTCCGAATGTAATCGGTTTTTCGATTACAATCGGCCTATGCGCCGCCCACGGTCTGATTGTAATCGGTTTTCCGATTACATTGGGCCTACGCGCTGCTCACAGTCTGATTGTAATCGGTTTTCCGATTACAATGGGCTACCGCGCCGCCTAATGCTTCTCGGCCGCTGCAAGCCGGCCGTTCTTCCATACCGCTTGGATCTCCAGGTCTCCACCGCCGCCCTTGCGGAAGCCGATCAGATCCGCAGGCCTGCCTGCGGTAAGTCCGGCAGCCTGCGGAAGGCCCAGCAGCCGGGCCGGATGAAGCGAGGCGCAATCGAGCGCGTCCGCAAGCGGCACCAGCCCGGCCCGGGCCAGGTAGGCCACCTGGTCCGCCAGCATCATGGCCGAACCGGCCAGCAGCCGCGGATGGCCGGCCAGATGCAGCCGCCCTTCCGGCGTCAGCACCACGTCGCCGCCGATATGCAGCCGGTAAGCCCCCGGTGCCATGCCGCTCAGCGAGACGGCATCGCTGACGAGAATCGCCCGGCTCTGCTTGACCCGCAGAATCACCTTCAGCAGCGCATCCGGCAGGTGGCAGCCGTCGGCAATTATGCAGCCGTACAGCTCATCGGCAGCCAACTGCTCCCACAGATAGTGGGGATGGCGCGGGAGTGTAAGGTGTGTTCCGTTGCCCAGATGAGTGGACATCACCGCGCCTGCAGCCACCGCTTCCCGGATCTGCTCCGGCGACGCGGCCGTGTGCCCAATGGATACCCGGACGCCGGTGGCGCTGCACTGGGAGATGAAGGCTGCGGCCCCCGGCCATTCGGGTGACACAGTGATAATCCGGATCAGCCCCTCCGCCGCTTCCTGCCAGCGGCAGAAGGCTTCCCAGTCAGGCGGGCAGATATGCTCCAGGGGATGCGCCCCGCGCGGACCATCCTCCGGCGACAGGAAAGGCCCCTCCAGATGGATGCCTGCGATCAGCCCGGCGATATCCGGCTGTGTCCGCACGGTTTCAGCAATCGCGGACGCCGCCAGGGTAAGCTGGTCCGGCCCATTGGTTATAAGGGTCGGGCAATACGAGGTGACTCCCCGGGCCAGCAGGCGGCGTGAGAGTCCGGCTACAGTCTCCGGTACAAGCGGCAGCGTATTGAAGTCCAGGCCCCAGCCGCCGTTCACCTGCAAATCGACCAGCCCCGGCGCAAGCCAGGGCCAATCTGCCATATGCGGGTTCTCGGCCAGCGTATGAACCGCTTCAATAACTCCACCGTTAACGTGGACCTCAAGCGGCAGGCCGGTTCTGTAATGTCTTCCCGAAATCACACCGTTCATGAGCTGAAGGCATCCCGGTCCGTGAACAGCGTAATGGCGGGATGTGTCCGCAGTACGCTCGCCGGACACGCGGTACTTATCGGACCATGAAGCGCAGCCTGAAGCGCGGCCCTCTTAGCCAAGCCGGGAACAATGGCGAACAGATGGCGGCCTGCCATCAGGGCAGGCACGGTCAGCGTCAGCGCATGGGTAGGTACATCGTCCAGGCTGGCGAAGCAGCCGTCATTTACCTGCTGTGTCCGGCAGGCTTCGTCTAATTCGACCGCCTTAACAACAAGCGGATCGGCGAAATCGGCTACAGGCGGATCATTGAACGCAATATGCCCGTTCTCCCCGATGCCGAGACAGACGATATCAATAGGCGCTTCATTCAGCAGCGCTGCGTATCTCTGGCACTCCTCTTCAATATTGCCCGACCGGCCTAGCAGCTCGATCCGTCCGGGATTAACTCTGCTGAACAACCGTTCCAGCAGGTAGTTGCCGAAGCGCTGGGGGGCGTCTTCCGGCAGGCCGATATATTCATCCATATGAAAAGCGTGTACCCGGGACCAGTCAATCCCCTGTTCCTTCACCAGCCCTTCATACAACTCATTCTGTGACGGAGCCGCTGCAAATACGATACGGACCGGAGTCGTGGACTGCTTCTGCAAGTCTCTGATGCTACGCCCGACCGCTCCTGCGGCCGCTGCTCCCATCTGGCTGCGCTCGTTATAGACGAGAACACGAATACGCTCTACTAAATGCTCCTCTGCCGGAATGAACCTCTCTTCCATGATGAGCCCTCCTCCTTATGGGGGCGGAAAGACCGCCCCCTCTCTTTTACATTCCGCTATTAACCAACAAATAAGGCTTGTTATCCGAATTCTCTGAACTGGCCAGCGTTACAACGATTCCCGATGTATTAGGATCACTCCACTGGAAGGTTGGTGTAAGCCCCGCTGCCGTTGCCGTAAGCACATAAGAAGTTACATCCGCACTGTACAACCCAGCCCCGGTGACCCGGACCGTTCCGAGGTTAGTTCCGCCGCTGACGGGACGGTTATTCCACGTAATGCCGTTCTCGGTCCACTGCGCTCCAGTGTACCCTTTCAGTGCAAGGGTAACCGGAGAAGCCGGGGCAGCAGTGACATACACGTTCATAGTTACGGTCTGCACCGCTGTCCCGGAGAGATTCAGTTCAGCCTTCATGAAGGCGATGCGGTCCCCTCCGCCCTGTGCATTCGGCAGATCGGCAATCTCCAGCACAGGCTCCTGCCCGAAATTAACGGAGGGCTGATGCTCATGGACATAAGCATCCATGGTCACCGGAACCACCGGATCTGCCAGAGCACTTTTCTCGATACGCAGCAGATACAGATCCACGGTTCCATCCTTGTGATAGACTAAGACCGGCACATCAGCAGGCTCTGACCCGATCGTAACGGACGCGGCCGTTCCCGATGCCACAGTCATCCCGTTAATCCGTACTGCATCCGATGCCTTGGCGGTAACCGGGGTGATCTGTAACGAAGATACATTGCTGTTGACTGTTACGGTATAGGCCTTGTCACCCGCCGCGAAAGGCTTGTCCCACACTCCTGCCGATAACGTTAATCCGCTAAGCCCGCCATGCGGCAGCAGCGCCGTGGTGTGCGGCAGGTCATGGGCGCTGGCGTAGTAATAACCGGGAGCCTGAACTCTTCTCGGCTCGAACCCGGCTTGACGGCCGGTCGGAATCGCCTCCGAGGTGAAGGCTGCCCGTCCATCCGCGCCCGTAACTGCCGCTGCATAACGGCCCGCCGAATACGTGAAGCGGCCTTCTATTGCAGCTCCTGTAAGCACTTCCCCTGTGGCATAATCGCGCACCTTCATCGAAGCTGCCGCAGCGGTACCAGTGTAGGAGAGCTGCATATCCGTCACAATCAACGGCTTAAGCGCCGTACTGCCGGTGACAGCAGACACTTCACCGGATAACGGGCCGATATTGCCCGCCAGATCGCGGGCAGCCACCCGGTAATAGTAGGTGGTGTCCGGGAGCAGTCCCTTGTCCTGATAATTCAGGCTCCGGGCAAGTCCGGCGATATCCGCCGAGGTTGGCGTGAAGCCGGGGACCGTACTGCGGTAGATAACGTAGCGGTCTACCTCTAAATTGTCAGTAGCCATTCCGTAATTCAGTCTTATGCTCTGATAGTCACTGGCAACAGCGGTTGGCGTACCCGCAGGGGCGGACGGGGCTTCATGATCTTCCGGTGCTGTCCAGAAAACGCCGCCCGGTCCCCAATACGAAGGCAGGGCCCGGTAGGAATCATAGTGATGGACAGCGATTCCGCCGAAGGCGCTGCTCAGCCCGGAAGCGGCATAGACCTTGTCCAGCTCGGCTTCCATATGCGTGAGCCCTTCTTCCAGGAAGGTGATCGTCTCCGGGTCGCCGCTGTTGGCAATATCCAGCGTCTCCACTCCAATGACTACAGAATTCGGCTTGCCGATGGCTTCGGCATAGGCCAGCTCACCGGCAGCTCCGGCAATGATACCGGCCGTTCCGTCTGCGGAATCCCGGTAATCCATGATGGAGATATAATCAGAGATATCCTGGATATGCTCGGACAGCCATTTCGTTGTGCCGTTCCACTGGATATTCGCCCCCTGCTCAGAGGAGTCATACCATTTAGGCACAGCCGGGCCAAAGGGCAGCCGGATACCGGCTGTATCCCGGCGGTCAATCATTTTACGCAGGCCATCCAGGTATTCCTTTTGCAGAAATTTGCTTGGATCTTTGAAGTCCGGGGATATATACGGCTCGATGTCCACATTGATTCCATCGAACTTCTCATCTTCGGCCGCTGCAAGATTGTAGTTGATAATCTGCTCGATCTCACGGATGGCATGACTATGATAGCGCTCGTATGCGCCCATATAAGCCGGGGAGGTTCCGCCCGCCACAAGGGCATGAACATTTAAGTTCCGCTCATGCGCCCAGCGCATGAAGGATCGCAGCTCATCCTCCTGCTCCTCCAGCGCCCGGTAGCCGGCGTAGTTGCCCACGGCCAGATACAGGGTCGTGACCGGCTCTGAACCGAAGGTCGTGGTATCCGTAACGAAGGACTCCAGTACTTCGCGCGAGCCTGGATTCAGCAGCAGCTTATAGCTCTCCGGCTCCCAGATCCACATCGCCCGGTCCTGATCCGGCAGGGGAATTGCCGGATCGTGGGTACCGGCACCGACCTGCGCATAGACGGTCGGACTGTAGCCGTAACGTCCCGGCGCATTCGCGGCCCGGGCCTCCAGGCTGACCGTGCGGTCGCCGATGCCCGCCGTATTCCAGGCATATACATATTCCGTGCCGTTATACGCAGCCTGTTGCCAAGGGCCCCGGTTCACCCGGACCTGCACGGCGGAGACCGGCGTAGCCGATTCTGCCTGAACGGTGACCGTCACCAATCCGGTCACAGCAATCCCTTCATCCGGACCCGTAATCGTCACCACTGGTGCAACGCTTGCTGGGTTGTTCACCTCAAGGGTGACAGACGGACTCCACACCCCGTAGCGGGTGGTGGTATCCAGCCCGCGGGCCACCAGCTCCACCGGACCGTTATACCGGGAGGTGTCGAGCGTATAAGACCAGCTGCCGCTGTCATCCCCGTCCGGGTCATCCAGCAGCGCCTCGAACTGTGCCGTCCCGTTCGCATACAGCCGGACATCATACAGTCCGGTATAGGTGCCGCTGACTTCAACCGGCCCGCCGGAGGAAGCGTATCCCCCAGGCGGTTCATCCAGTGTAATGGTGCCTGCGGCCCGGGCTGTGCCCGGGACCGCCACTGCTGAGAGTACAACAATCAGACCTAACACCGATAGAATCCATCCAAACGGGTTACCAGAGCCCTGCAGCCATTGCTTCATAAGCGGCGCCTCCTTATAATGGTCAAGCGAATACCCTGAATGCCTTGCCTGTGCTTCAGCGGTTCTGTCCTGCAATTACTTGCTGCTTAATTGAATATTCTGAACGCGGTCATACGCCTCCTTGTAAGTCGAGAGCAGCTTGTCGACGCCCAGATTATTGATCTCCTCAACATATTTATCCCAGTCCGCCAGCTTGCGGGAGCCGGTCACGAACTTGGCGAAGCTCTCATCGCGGTGCTTCTTGATCGCCTGTCCGGTGATCGAGATGACTTCATTCTCCTTCTCGGTGAAGGCCGGACGCGGCTGCATGTTGGCCGGATCATACTTGACAGCCTCTTCATAAGCATGCTTCAGGTCAGCCGAGAACAGGGACAGATGGGCATTGAAGTCAATCCACGTATACGTTCCGCTGGTCTGAAGTCCCGTCTGCTTCCGCATTTCAATCACATCGGTGAATTCCGGCTTGAACTTGATCGTCTCGCCTTCCTTCACATACGTCTCGCCTTCCACACCCCAGCTGCTGAGCGTCCGGCCTTCTTCCGAATAGAAAAAGTCCATATAACTCATGATATCTTCGATATTCTTGGAGGTTGAAGCTACCGTCAGGCCACCCTCCATGTAATGGAAGTAAGGGTTCAGCTGCTTGCCGCCTTCAAGCCCTGCGGGAGGAGCCATGAACTGCATATTGAATTCCGGATTCTCCTTGCGCATCGCATTATTGAAGAAGTCCACCCGGCTGATATAATCCACGGTTACAAAAGATTTGCCGGTGGACACCATGTCCTGCCACTGCTTGGTTTGCAGCGAGAGGAAGTCCGGCGGAATCAGCCCTTCGTCATAGAACTGCTTCCACATGCCGACCATTTCCTTGTAGCTGTCCTCTGTCGGCCCATAGCGCCATTCTTTTGCATCGAAATCGTAGTAAGCCCCTTCGCCTGTCCTATAGTTAACCGTCATATTCGCATTCATCTCATCCGGGATCTGGCCGTAACGGACCGACAGCGGGTAACTGTCCGGGTATTTCGCCTTGAGCGTCTTCAGAGCCGTATGCAGCTCATCATAGGTAGCGGGAGCCTTAATCCCTTCTTTGTCAAAAACATCCTGGCGGTACATCCAGATCATCCGGTTCGTCTCTCCGAAGCCCTGGTTCGGGAACATGTACATTTTGCCGTCAGCGGAGAGTGCGGCTTTCGCCTCATCCGGGTATTGCTTCATCCAGGCGGTCAGATTCGGCAGCTTGTCCATGTACTCCATCAGGTCTACGAGTGCCCCCTGCTGGCCGAACTTGTTCGATTCCTTGCGGTTGGGCATATACATCAGATCCGGCAGCGCATTGGAGGCCACCGCCAGGTTCAGCGCTTCAGCCAGCTTCCCGGATGGGGTCTGCACCTCCAGGGTGGCGCCGGTCTGGTCCTTGATCCAGCCCCACACCGGCCAGTCCTTGAAATACGGAAAGGTTGGGTTGTTGTCCAGGAGTGCGGTGAAGGTATGTGCCTGCTTCGCTCCCGCAGTGGCGGCCCCAGCTTCTCCGCCCGGTGCAGCCGTGGCAGCAGGTGAGGCATTATTGTTATTGCCCCCGCTGCAGCCGCTCACCAGTATTGCCGCTGCCGCGAGGGGCAGCATTACAGACTTCCATTTGTTCATTCTTCATCTCTCCCTTAAGTAGTAGTTATGGTTCAGGGCCGGATCAGCCCTTCACTGCACCGATCATGGCGCCTTTGACAAAATACTTCTGAACAAACGGATATACCGTGAGGATCGGCAGCGTAGAGACCATAATCGTTGCATATTTAAGCGACTCTTCAACCACCTGATTGTCTCCTCCGATGCCGGTTACATCCCCGGAGCTTGCGCTTCCTGCCAGCACCAGATTTCGGAGCAGCACCTGAAGCGGGAACAGGTCCGGGGTGCGCAGATACAGGAGCGGATAAATGAAGTTATTCCACATGCCCACCGCATAAAATAAAGCAATAGTAGCGAAGGAAGCCTTCGACAGCGGAATGATAATACGCATGAATATCCCGATATCATTCAATCCGTCCATTCGCCCGGATTCCTCCAGCTCCTTGGGAATGCCGGAGAAGAAGGTCCGCATCAGAATCAGATTCCAGGTGCTGACCGCGCCCGGCAGCACCATGCCCCACACAGTATCCACCATATCCAGGGAGCGGACCACAAGGAAGGTCGGGATCATCCCGCCGCTGAAGAACATCGTGACGACGATCAGCATGGTGAAGGTCCTGCGCAGCGCCATATCCCGGCGGGAGAGCGCATAGGCTCCGGTAGACGTAACCACCAGCGAGATCAGCGTGCCGAGCACGGTGTAGATCAGCGTGTTTTTATAGGCCGTCCAGATCTTCGGGTCTCCCAGCACCAGCTCGTACATCTTCACATTGAAGCCCTTGGGCCAGAACGAAACCGTGTTCTTGATGACATTGACATCGCTGCTCAGAGACACCGCAAGCATGTGCAGGAACGGGTAGAGCGTAATTATCACAACCACCAGCAGAAAGAACGTGCTGATCACATTAAACCAGGAAATTCTCGGTGATCTCATCACCACACCCCTCCTCTACCATAGACTTGTCTCACTGACACGGCGGCTGATGTAATTGGCGCTATAGATGAAGATCAGGCTGATAATGCCCATGAACAGGTCAATGGAGGCACCGTAGCTGAAGTTCCCCTGCTCCATCCCGACCCGGTACACATACGTGCTGATGATGTCGGCCGTATCGTAGATCGCCGGGTTTTGCATGAGGAACACCTTCTCGAAGCCAATCTCCAGCACCTTGCCGATATTCAGAATCAGCGTGATGACAATCGCCGGTGAGATGCCGGGCAGTGTGACATGCCATATTTTGCGCATCCGGCTGGCCCCGTCCATGTCGGCTGCTTCATAGAGCTGCGGATCGATTGCCGTCAATGCCGCCAGATAGATGATGGTCTCCCAGCCGATATGCTGCCAGATCTCCGACAGGACATAGATACCCCGGAACATTCCCGGCTCATTCATGAAGTTAACCGGTCCAATCCCGAAGGTGCCCAGCAGATTGTTAATCAGGCCGCCGGTCGGTGACAGGAACATAATAACCATGCTCGCCACAATGACATTTGAGATGAAATGCGGCAGATAGCTGACGGTCTGCACGAATTTTTTGAACGCGGCCTTACGGACTTCATTCAGCAGAATCGCCAGGATCACCGGAGCCGGGAAACCGAACACCAGCTTGTATAGGCCCAGGAGCAGAGTATTCTTCATCAGCGGCCAAAAGTCAGGATTCTCAAAAAACATCCGGTAATACTTGAACCCCACCCAGTCACTGGCCCAGATTCCTTTAAACAGATTATAATCCTTAAACGTAATGACGAGGCCGAACATCGGTGCATAGCGGAAAATCAGATAGTACAGCAGGCACGGCAGGAACAGCAGCCATAGTGTTTTGTTATGGTTCCAGGTCCGCAGCAGACGCCCTTGACGCCGGTAAGGATCTTTCAATTCCTCTCGCAAATTGTCAGGTACTACACTCGTTTGAGCCATAGGCATTCCCCTCTTGTTCTTAATGATGCAGCTCACTTAATGTCAGCTAACTTCCCCTCTGCTTCCGGGGTTTGTCTCCGAATTATAGCGGCATTGCTTTGGGAAGCGCTATCAGCATGTTATATAACTTTTCTTCCGATCTGCATATTTCCCGGTTAAGGTGTATAAATCGGTAAAAGTGCATATTGTGCGTGTCAGCTTTGGGCCGCTATGATAGGATAAAACGACAACCAAGCGGCTGTAACTGAAGGGGGAATACCTATGAAGAGACCGCTTACCAGCCAATTTGCCCTTAGCGGCCTGTTCGTTAAGCTCATGCTCAGCTTCTTGAGCGTTATCCTGCTGCTGGCTTCATTCAATCTGTTCTCTCATCTATATCTTAGCGGGAAGGTCTATCAGGAGGTAGTCCGGCAGAACGAGCAGAGTCTGAAGCAGACGGTGGAGGGATACGAGAATCACTTCCGGCTGACCCAGAATATGATTCTGGCGCTGACCCAGTCGGATACGTGGACGGCCAACCTGGGCATTCTCAGCCATCTGAAGGAGAACCGGCGTTATGATATTCTAAATGAGGTCAAGTCGGATCTGATGACGCTGTACGGAAATCCTTTTCTGCATATTGAGAATTTCATTCTGTACTTCAAGGCGGAGGACTATGTGCTTGAGAAAGAGGGGCTGAGTACCGCGGCTGATATGTTCGGCAAGTATTATTACAGCGGGGAATATCCGGCGGACTTCTGGAGCCGCCAGTCCATGGACAACCAATATCTGAAGGTCCTCCCTGCCGCCTCCTTCACAGAGACTACGATGAACTCCTCGCGTCCGCTCGGACGGCTGATGCCGGTCATGATCAAGGCTATTCCTTACGAAGAGGTCTACGGCATTGTGATGCTGAATCCGCAGCGGCTGGAGCAGGCGTATGGTGATGCCGGGAAGAATCCCTTCTATATAATGGATGCGCAGGACCGTCTGCTCTTCTCCACCACAGAGACGGAGCTGCCAGCTCTAGAGTATGCCGTTACTGCAAACTCACATGAGCGGATCGGGGATAACTATTATTTCTATCAAAAAGGGGCACAGACCGGCTTCACCTACGTCCGGGTCACCGAGGTTGCCGCCATTGCGAGCGGGCTGCGCGGCATGCGGCTGCTGCTCGCCGTTCTGCTCGCTGCTGCGGTACTGGTCAGCCTCCTGTTCTCCCTCCTGTTCAGCTACCGGCTGAACCAGCCGCTCCAGCGCCTGATCGCCACGTTCGACCGCAAATCCGGCGGAGCTCCCGGCAAGGTGAGCAGCGTTAAGGAGTTCGCCATTATCGGCGACCGCCTGAGCTCGATCCTGGAGAACAACCGGTTCATCCAGAACGATCTGGCGCACAAGAATTCGCTGGTCCGCCAGTATGCGTATACCCATAAGGTGAAAAACATTCCGCTGGGCGCAAGCCTGAGCGAGCTGGAGGATGCGCTGCATTCCGAACGGCCGTATGCCTCCATCCTGTTCAAGCTCAGCTTCACCCGCCTGCCGGAGGAGCCGGAGCAGCATACGCTGGCCCTATGGCAGTTGATTCAGCGCCTGTTCACCGGGGAGGAATCCGAGACCGTCGCCTTGCAGCCCGAACAGGATCTGCTCTTGCTGCTGCTCTTCGATCCCGGTCCGCAGAGCAGCATTCTTCAAGTACTGGGCACGCTGCAGGAGCTGCTGGCAGAGGAGCCTTCCCTCTACCTTACGATAGCGGTCAGCCCGGTATATTCAGGGGAAACACCGTTTACGGATGTTTACCATAACTTGTCCGAGCTGCTAAAGGAACGCAGACTGAACGGGGAGACACAGATTATTGTAGAGCCGCGTGCCTCGTCGGCCAAGGCCTTTCATCTGAAGGTCACACACGGGGAAGAGCTGCATAATCTGCTGCAGTCCGGCAGCGAAGAGGCGGTCATCGGCTGGATAGACCGTCAGCTGGAGCAACTGTCGAATAAGGATGCCGCTGCGGAGGATTTCCGGGCTTTTGCTGTGGGGGTTGCAGAGCAGGCAGGCAAAACAATCCAGAAGCTCAATTTGCCGGAGCTTGAAATCGGGCTGCTTGCGGCCCTGTCCGGTGAGCCGTTGGCCGCCTTCTATTCCACACAGCAGTATAGTGAATGGCTCCGGGAGATTGTGACTCCGGTGCTTGCGGTGGTCCGCAGCGGCTCGGAGACCCGGGATCCGGTCATCAGCTTCGTGCTGGAGTACCTGGATAAGCATTACGGGGAAGACATCACTCTGAACATCGTAGCTGACAAGCTGAATCTGACCTCCGGCTATCTGTCGAGCATCTTCAAGGAGAAGACCGGTATCAACTTCAGCGAATATCTTAACAACTTACGCATCGAGCGGGCCAAGGCTCTTCTGATGAACATCGACCTGCGCATCCAAGATATCGCGTTTCAGGTCGGCTACCAGAATGTGAACTCGTTCATCCGTATGTTCAAGCGTGCCTCCGGCTTAACGCCTGGTGAGTACCGCAAGCGGGCTGCCGGGGATCTGCCGGGCCAGGCTCCGGCTTCGGGGGAGGAATGAGGAGGGAGAATCTCAATTCCTGTCTTTATAAGTTATCTCCGTATAACTAACAATAATGTTTCCGTTATTCCCTGTGCCCACGGCTTCACGATCTGAAATAACCGTTGTATCAGGCGGTATAGAATTAGAAGAGCTTCCCTTCTTCTTGTTGTTTTTTACATCATAGAGAAAGTAAGAAGTATCCTTCGCCTTCGGCGCTGAATAGCCCGTGGGCGAAGGCACTAACGTATAGGATTTCATCACTGCAGTATTAGCATCCCTCCATCCTGCAACCTCCACTGCCGAATCCTCATTGCTGTCTTCCGCTTGAATGGAAGCAATCGGAAGCCCGTCCTTATCGTAGAAGTGTATGACCTGCGGAGCTATTTTTAAATAATCAATATCGATATCCAGGATTCGCTTGCGGTCATTCAAGGATTGATCCATCCAGGCAATGGTCCCCGCCGGGTTCCACTTTATTTTCTCAGATGGCACATATTGATTCGCGGGCAATGCTATCTTGCGTAACGCAACGCCTTTATTATTGTAGAATGTCAATTGTCCGCTCTCATCATCATGGACAAACCGCTCCAGCGTTGGAGCAAGAAAGAGAGAAGGCGCTCCACTCGTCGAATGAGGAATGACAGGATATTTCAATAGATGCACATCATCCTTGCCTGTCTTCAGATCAAAGATCCATACATTTCCAAGGTAGCTTTGCAGGAAAAGCTTTTGCTCATCTGCTCTCCATTCTTGCTTATAAATATAATCGTAATCAGGTGTAAGCGGCCAAAAGTCTTCGCGGAGCCGTTCAATAGCTCCCGTGTTTATATTGTAAGCGGACAAGTGGTATTGCCCTGCTTTCTCCGTCAACTCCGATTCCAGAAACAACAGACGGTCTTCATCCATTGGAAACAGCATATTGTAACTGCTCATAAATGAATTATTCCAGCGATTGTCTGATGAGTTCAATGTATCACTCCATCTTACATGTACTTCATCCGTAGCAGGATCATGGGATATTAATGCGTTGATTGCGTTATGGTCTCCGAAAAAGAGATGTATGGTGTGATATTTTTTCCCCTGCAATTCAACGGCCGGTCCTCCGCTTAGCGAATAGTTGTTTTCCGGCAGACCTATCGGCCTGGCCACAAGATCTCCGGCAGAGTTCCTCTCCGCTCTGAACATGAGATCTTCCAGGCTTGATGTTATAGTCTGCGTACTAACGTCGTCTTTGGGGCTGGAAATAGGATGCGCAGAGCTCTTACTGTTAAGAGCTTTCTCTTTGTTATCTTCGCCAGTACAGCCGGCCAGCGCCAGAATAAAAGAAATAGCTGCTGCCGGGACTAGAAGTTTTCGCTTTATCACATTGAAACCTCCTTCTTTCTTCTATAATTATTGGACGGCAGAAATGGGAGATAGTTGCAGATTTCCCGGTGCAATACAAAGAGACCTGAACTAATCCCTAGACATTAGACAGGTCTCTTAAGCCGTTTCCACTTGTCTGCTTCCTATTCATTGTGCAGGCTGTGCCTGCTCCGGTGCCTTATGTTTCATAATCGGCAACATCATCAATGCGCCCAGGAGGAACAGAATTCCGGCTCCGCTGTAGATGGTACTGAGCGGAAAGGCACTCTTGAGCGCACCCGCCAGCGACATGGATACCACCATCATCCCGACGAACATCGGATTCAGCACCCCGTTGACCCGGCCGACAATCGAGCTATTAGACCATCTCAGAATCATTGTGCTGATCCCGATATGAATGCAAGGGAACATCAGCCCGTTCAGGAACTGGATCGTGAGCGTGAGCGGAACACTTGTTGAGAACCCGACGATAGTGGTGCATACGGCACCTGCCAGCATCCCCATGGCGAGCAGCAGCTGGGGCGGAACTTTTTTGGCGAAGGCGGCTACGATCCCTCCCCCGATCAGCATGGCTGCACCATTAACCATAAGCATGTATTGCAGGAACTCTTCGCTCTTGCCCAGCCGCTCTGTGACGATGAACAGATTCAATGCCTGGGATGCGCCTACAGCAAGTCCCGCCAGTACAAACGCAAGTCCGAGCATCCGCAGTACCTGACTCTGCCAGACATACCGGAAGCCTTCGGTGAAGTCCTTACGGAATTGCCCCTTCGCGGCAACTGTTCCGGCTTCCATATGATCCTCCGGCAGACGAATAAGCACAAGTGCCGACAGCAGAAAAGCCACGCCCATTACAGCGATGGAGATCTCAAGGCCGAAGGTGCTGTATACGAAAGTGCCTAACATTGGTCCAAGGACCATGAAGATGGCCATCAGCGATTGGAAGAGTGCCATCCCCTGCTGCAGTTGTTCCTCCGGCACATGGAATTTAAATAACCGCATGCTTGAAGGCTGTGAGAACTGCGACAGAATAGCCGAGATGAACGCGACCAGATACACCGATTCCCAGGAACCGAAGTGAATGCTGAGCAGAACGGCGAATACCGATACCGCAGACAGGGAATCACACCAGATCATCGTCCGCTTCGGCCTCCAGCGGTCGGCAAAGGTCCCTCCTATGAAGGAAAATACAAAGATAGGCGCAAATTCAGCAACGCTGATCAGCGAAATGGCGTAGGGATCATTGTTGGTCCTCTCTGCAACATAAAGCAGAATTGCAAAATTACGCACCCAGATCCCGATCTGCAGCAGCACGCTCGATAATAAAATTGTCTGCAGGAAGCGATTACGGAACAAGCCAGGCGTATTCGCGCTATGTTCATGCGGATTCAATCTTCTCAACCTCCTATTTATCCATAGAATACGCTCAGCTGCTTAAGGCTGGTTTCTCCTTTCACTGTCTATATTATACGGAGCGGACCGCGATCTTTAAAGCTATAAATGCGGGGACCGAGTGGATCAATTCACCCCGAAATATTCCTTCAGTCCCGCTACGATAGCAGCCGCTACCCGGTTCTGGAAATCATCGGAGAACAGGGCGGCTTCTTCGGCAGCATTGGACAAGAAGCCTACCTCAAGCAGCGTAGCTGGCATGTTGGAATATTTCAATACGATAAATTTGTTGTATTTAACCTTGCGGTCTGTGAAGCCGGTTGCCCCCTGCAGGTGCTTGTGCATGATATCAGCAAAAGCCCTGCTCTCTTGACTGTAATAATAGGATTCGGTGCCGCGCACCTCAGGCCGTCCTTCGACCGAATTGGCATGGATGGATACAAAGGCATCCGCCTGAAGCTCATTGGCCATCTCTGCGCGTCTTTTATTGGCGGGATAGGTATCATCACGGCGTGTCATTACCACCTGGAAGGCCGGATCCTGCAGCAGCAGGGCTTCCACCTTGAGCGCCACGCTCAGATTAAAGTCCTTCTCCAGCGTCTTGGTGATTCCGATCGTACCGGGGTCCGCAGCACCATGTCCGGCATCAATAACAATAGTTTTCTTGCCATTGCCAGGTTGAACCGGCGTTACCGGCTGTACAGGAAGAGGCTCCGGTGAAAGGGGGTTCAAGTCAACGACCAGGAGTCTGTAGGCTGCGTCCTCCTCTATATAAGTGGTGTAACGCATAACAGCAGACAAAAACAGGGTGACCCGTACCGTGGAAGCGTCTGTCCCTGACAGCTCGTAAGCCATCCTGCTGACACCCGGGACTCCAGTAATGGCCTGCTCCCCTGACCGAGTATTGCTATCCCACAAGACGGTTTGTAAGAAATCTGCGGAGAATGACGTTAAGGGAAGCTCCACCACGATCTGCAGTGGTTCGTTTCCGGTATGTACGGACGGCTGGACATCGCCGGTAAAAGCAAGCATCAGGCGGTTATCGCTGAAGCTGAGACCGCTCAGCGTTGAAGTCCCTGTTGCGATGACGGGCAGGGCCGCCGGAGGAGCTGTGCCTTCAGGATTTGATGGGGCAGCAATCACGGCCGGATCTGTAGCCGGCCCGGAATCCGTCTGCGCTGCTGGAGTTCCCGCTGAAGTTAAGCCTACCACCTTGCGACTGTTGTCCCAGCTCACCTGGACGCCCATGGCTTCGCTGATGAATCTTAACGGGACAAGCGTGGTTCCGTTAAGGTTGCGGGGCGCTGTGGACAGCGAATGGGAGGTTCCATCGATTAAAGCCTCCTTGCGGCCAATGGTTAGTTCAACGCTGCCGGATTCCTTCGGAATGGTTACGGTTCCAACCTGTTGATTCCAGATGACCCCCATTCCCATATTCTCTGCAATGATTCGCAGGGGAACCATTACACTGCCGTTAACAATTTCAACCTTGTCTTTCTTTTGCATCGGGATGGCTTGACCGTCCAATACAATCGTGGGGCTTGTCTTCGCAGCGGCTTTGGCCTGTCCGCTGAGCGGGAAGCACAAGAATAGCGCTGCCAGCAGGAGGAACCAACTACATTTTTTCATGCGTGCATCTCATCCATTTCATCTGATAGTAGAATTGCTGATTCTTAAATTAGACTCCAATAAATGGAATTGGTTGCGGAATTGAACATTTATAATTGGGTAAACATAAAAATGCGGCACCCCGTGGGGTACCGCATAGCAATATTCTATTCTCTTTACTGGACTTGCTTCAATTGAACGGTCTTCATGTATTCCTTGAATTCTTCGGCGATTTCTTTGTACTTCGTATGGTGCAGGTAATGGGAGCCTACCATAGGGATCAATTTACCCTGTGCAGACTGCTTCGCCTGCTCCTCATGCAGCGGAATCCACTGCTTGTTGTGCTCGTTATTGGATTGCGCGAACAGCAGAATTGGCAGGTCCTGCGGGTATGTCAGCTTTGAGCCGTTTTTGAAATTGGAACCGAGGTGGCTAAGCTCATTCATCAGCGTTGAATTATTGCCGTGCACGGCAGAGATGAATTTCATCTGTTCTTTGGTGCGTTCATCATAGTCAAGCGATTTAAACGAATCTCCGCCCAACTTTGTTAGCAGCCGCATCACACCTGAATCTTTAGCAAACTTCATCGCCTTCAGCGGCAATTTGACATCCATGCCAGGCTGGTTGGGAACACTGCTGTCAATCCCTACGAAGGCTTGCACTTCATCCGGATAAGCATTCACATATGACACGGCATAGAGTCCTGTAATGGAATGACCCATCAGAATGTAACGCTTCAGCCCGAGCTGCTGCACAGCCTCATGAATTTCAGTGATGATATTCTCTGTTGTTCTTTCTTTATCCGTTCCATCACTAAGACCGTAACCGAAAGGCTCGATGGCCACCACCTTGTAGGAGGGGGTCAATTGGTCTATCAGCAGCTTAAAGTCAAGCACAGGCGACGGAGTTCCTTGCCCCGGCAGCAGGACAATGGTCTGCCTGCCGCTGCCTTGAATAGACACATTCATCTTTTTCCCGTCTACCTCGACGTACTGGCCATAGGTTTCAATCTTCTTCTTCTCGCTCCCGTTGCTGATCGCATTGACAACATACGTGATGCCTATGAACAATACCAGTGCTGCGACAATGCCCCCGATTATTTTCAACCATAAATGCCGCTTCTTGCGGCCCTTAGTCTCAGCGTTATTCTTTCCGGCCATCTCTGCCATATCCATCTTCTCCTGTCTATATCTCTGTTGATCCGCCTTAGCGGTATATGAAGAGTGTACTTGCTTAAGATGTCCTCTTCATGACGGGAATATGAACGGAGTATGAACAGGCAGACGCTCTGCGGCTCGGCTACAGCACGGATAGATTTACAGCAACAGACTGCATAACCTCAATCACTCTTTCTGCAGACGGCTGTCTGTAATAGAGCAGATCATAGGACCGCGGAACAAGCTGAATCAGCAGATGGAGGTCCGAACGGGAATAATCAAGCACCAGGACGTTGTGTGATTCCAGCGCACGGGTGATTCTCGCGAGCCACTCTTCCGCAGGAACGGAGCCGTCGTGAATCACTGCCACTTTGTACAAGCTGTTCATCTGATTGTATAAGCCTTTTACAGACCGGACCGCCAGTTCATACCGGATAAAAGCATCCTTCCAGGGCTTGCGGCGGGCCGGGTCGAACCAATCCCCGAGAATGCTCTGAAGCTCAACCTCCAGCGTGGGATGCTTGTGTTTGAATAATTCAAGATTCGTGAACCATCCCTGGTATTTCTTCTCGTCGTAAGTGGTGGGATGATACTGGTGCAAGACTATACATTGTGTGTTTAAGATGAATTTGGCACCTTGCTGATATAAACGGTAGCCAAGCTCACAATCTTCCAGTCCCCACTCAATAAAATCCTCATCGAACCCTCCGGCTTCTTCGTAGTTTAGACGGGGGGCTGAGAAGTTGCAGCTATAGAGCAAAGCCCAGATGTTCTCAATATTCCCCGCGTTCTCCGAGAACCGCTGGATGACCGGCAGGCGCGGATCTCTGCGTTCCAGAATTAAGGACGAACGGTTACTGTCTTCCACCTGGCTGAACGGCAGCCGGTTGTCCTCAGCCAGAAAGTCTCTCAGGCCCATCACGACTACAGGCTCACCGCAGAGCTGATGCACCTTCCAATGCTGATAGATGAAGTCCCGCTCTACGACCTGATCACCGTCCAAAAACAATAAAATGTCGCCGCCCGCCTGCGACACGCCCAGATTCCTGGCCGCTGATCTGCACTTTGCAGCATCCGGCGTTTTGTAAACGTATTTCAAGGAATAATCAAGGTCGAGCGCGGTAATCCGCTCTTGTGTTCCGTCATCTGAACCGTCGTCAACGAAAATGACCTCGAAGCATCCTTCCGGCACCTGAACCTGGCGGTTAAGCGATAACAGGCATTCGGCTACCAGATTTTTAATATTGTACGCCAATACAAGTATACTTATCTTCATATTTTCCCGGCCTCCTTATGGATGGTTCTCCGGTTCGATGTGTTAACCAGCCCGAAGATGGACAGCGCCGCCAGCGATATAGACATACAGGCCACGAATACGGAACGGTAGCCGAACATTCCTGATATGGCTCCCGAGACCACGCCTCCCAGGGAGGAGCCGATTCTGGAAGTGTTGCTGTAGAGGGTGGTCGCGGTTCCCGGCTCCTCCGGCAGCAGCTCCTGAAAATAACTGATGCCGTAGCCCATGATAATGGACACTGAAATGGCACTGAGCACCTGCGCGAAATAGAGCAGGATAATGGAGTGAGCCAGGGCAAACACCAGGAAATACAGGACATTGGAGATGATACCGATCAGGATGATTGCGGTTTTGCCCATTTTTCTGGACATCACTCCGACAACAACCATCAAGGGAAGCTCGACAATCGCCGTAATGCTATAGAGCCAGCCTAACTGCTGATAATTCCCATGCATCGTGGTAGAGAAGAACAGCGGCAGCACAAGGGTACTCATCGAAGAAGCAATACTGAGCAGTATAAATGTACCCAGTATAGAGGAAATTTGCGGCTGCTTAATGAATTGTCCCAGCTGTACAGGCTGCTTGTCTTCCTGAACAGCTAGGGTTACAGGATGGCTGCGGAACAGAATGAAGGCGATCAGGCTTACGAAGATGTATGTAGCGGCTACAATCAAAAAAAGGTAAAAAAAGTTATATTGATTAACCAGAACCGAACCGATCGACGGCCCGGCAATCCAGCCCAGGGAGTATAACATTCTTAGAATATTCATCGCCAGCGGCTGATTAATGGCACTGATATTGGACCTCGAGATGGAGTCTCTGGCATAAGCAAAGACCTGCGGGAACGAAGCGAACGATATTCCGAAGAATAGGGCCGACACGGCCAGCAGCACATAATAGTTGGTGAACAGGGCGAATAGCACATAGGCGGCTGATGTCGAGAGCAGGGTGAAGATAATGATTGTTTTTCTGCTGAATCGGGTATCGGAGGCTTTGCCAAGGAACGTGCTGATGAACAGGCCGAAGACCATGGTGATGGACATCAGTATGCCATACGACAAAGGAGTCATGCCCGCCTCCTGAATACAATACAGCGATAAAAAGGGATTGGTTGCCGATACACTGAGTCCCAGCATGGTTATGGTAAAGACCAGGGCTACGAAACTAGGCATTTTGATAATATCTTTGAGAAAACCGGAATTCATTCTCATCGTTCTGTCTCCAGTTATGATTTAGTAGGTACCTTTTGCTGCATGTTCAAACCATTCCCGTACATTGTTAACCATGATCTCGCTTAGAATATCCTGGTCCACCCCTTGATGTATGATATACGGACAGACATCACGGGTCAGATGGGTCATGGACCAATCGGGGGCAAAAGAAAGCACCTCTTCCCTCTCCCACCAATCAATGGACCCGCAATAATCATGAGAGACCAGCAACTGCTTGTGATAACCGCTCTGTATCAGCTTCAGCAGCAGGTCAGGACGTTCACGGGATGACATCCCGATTGACAGACCAAACCGGTCTAAGCCAAGCAGAGCTTCCCGGTTCAGCAATTGAGATAAGTAGGCCATGTCATGGGTGTCCCCTGAATGCCCAATAATCACTGCCCTGGCGGAGACGCCTTCTTGCTCAAGCAGATCCAATTGGTCCAGCCCATTCTTAGACGCCGCGTGGGTATGGGTCATAATGGGAACCCCGGTTCGCTTATGCGCGCGGGCAGCCGCCCGGATAATTTTCTCCACATCCGGCGTAACGCCCTGAACATCTGTTGCACATTTAATGAAGCCGGCCTTGATTTCCGTATTCTGAATCCCCACTTCAATATCCCTGATGAATAACTCCGCGAGATAATCGATATTCTTTCTCCTTAGCGGCTCAGGTAGGTCCTGACAAGTATACATTCCGGTCGCTGCAATAATGGTTACGCCTGTGCATTCGGACACCTCCCTTATGAAGGCAACATCCCGGTCCTGACCCATGACGGTGGGATCACAGATGGTCTGTATCCCGGCATTCCTGGCGGCCAGAACCTGCTCCTTCGCCAGCTGAAGCTCTTCATTGCGGTTGTATAGATGTGGGAATTGGGTCGCGACTTCGACGGATCTGACCCGCATATGCTCATGGATAAGAGCGGGCCCAAGCTGCGAGCTGTCAACAGTCCCTGTTACAGAGTTTATGTTTGTCATAGGATTTATTTTCCTTTTTTCAGATTAGATCCGTACTAGTTGTTTGCCCGGATTCGTGCCGCTGAACAAATTAATGAAGGCACCGATAGTGTTCTCCAGCCCCTCAGTGATGGTCTCTGGGCATTTCAACTGCCCTTCCCTAAGCCATCTCCCCAGTTCCAGCCTGGCTTCCGTAAGACGGTCTTCATAATCGGCAATCAGTATACCCTTAACCATCGCCCTGTGAAGAAGAACTGCCGGCAAAATCCGGGAGCCTGCCTCTGGTCTGACGAGATTATAGAGCGCAATTTGGCCGCAGACCGCGATCCGGGCGTAATCATTGATATGACCGAAAACGGCATCGGAGATATCTCCCCCGACATTATCGAAGTACATATCAATTCCATGAGGACATGCCTTCATCAATTCGATACGCAGATTGTGATCCAAGCGATAATTGACCGCTTCATCGAAGCCCAATTCCTCTTTCAAATAGCGAACCTTCTCATTCGAGCCGGTAATGCCAACGACATGGCAGCCATAGATGTTTTTGGCGATTTGGCCAACGGCTGCGCCGACGGCCCCTGCCCCGCTGGATACTACAAGGGTCTCGCCTTCGCGGGGCTTACATACGTCCGCAAGACCGAAATACGCGATCAGTCCAGGGGTACCCAGAATGCTCAAGTAAGCTGTAGCCGGCTGGATGTCCGGGTCCATCTTCAATAATTGTCCGGCCCTATGTACGCTATATTCCTGCCAGCCCAGGATGCCCCATACCCTCTCTCCTGTCTGAAGACCGGATGACCGGCTCTCCACTACCTCGCCAATACCCGCCCCGCCAAAAATCTCCCCGATCTGATAGGAATCCATATAGGATTTGCTGCGGCGCATCAGGCCCCGCATGTACGGGTCAACCGACAGATAGGCGCTCTTCACAAGTACCTCTCCCTCCGACAGGGCCGGAACTTCAACCGTCTCCAGCCGAAAATGTTCTTGCTGCGGGATGCCCTGAGGCCGCTGGCACATTACAATTCTAGTATTTGTTAGAGAGGGCATAACATCATCAATTCCTTTTAATATATAATATAGTATTATATTGCAATATATCCACTAATTACATATGATAATAACAGATCAGACAGGGAGGCGTTCATTATGGATTTCGATTATACCGGTAAGATCGTTCTGATTACAGGCGGTTCACGGGGCATCGGCCGTCAGCTTGTGCAGTCATTTAGTGCGATGAAAGCTAAGGTGTACTATACTTATCTCTCTGCTGAACGGTTCCAGCCTGTCATTGCCGATTCAGCCGAAGGGCCGCAACCGGTTGGGGTACAGGTCGATGCGGGGTCAGACCAACAGGTTGCGGCATTTACTTCGGATGTCTGGCAGCAGCATCAGGCGATTGATCTTCTGATTAACAATGCCGCGTTCATATGGAGAGCCGATTTCGGCAACACCACCACCGAGCTATGGAATACCTCGCTTCAGACCAATCTGATGGGTGTGGTGCATCACTGTACCTCCGCACTCCCCTATATGATCAGGCAAAAATCAGGCAGCATCATCAATATATCGACAGTCTGCGCCGGTCACCCGGTCCGGGGACAAGCTGCCTATTCCTCCACTAAGCAAGCCGTCGATTCCCTGACCAAATCGCTCTGCCTTGAATATGGAGCCTTTGGCATCCGGGCCAACACCATCTCTCCCGGTCTGATTGTCACCGAGAAGCCGAAACGGGTCACCGAGGAAGATGTCCGCAAGATACCGTTACAACGGGCAGGTTACGCTGCAGATGTGTGTCATGCTGCTGCTTTTCTGGGGAGCGAAGCGGCAAGCTTCATCACCGGAGCAGATCTGCTGGTTACGGGCGGCTCACACCTGAACTGAGATTCCGGGTTAGAATTCCGGTAAGGGACCGGCAGCGCTCCTCCCGGTGAAGCGCATCCAGCGGGACCTCCCGGAAAAGAACGGAGCCTTCACAGACAAGCTCTGACTCCTTACACATTACTCTTGCCCGCGCCTTCATGTCCCCCTCGCTGCCGGTATTCTCAAAGGTAAGCTCCACCCCAAGAATGTCCGGCGGCGACACCATCCGCAAAAACTTAAGCCGTTCAAAGCTTATGGGGATCAGCGAACAGCGGTAATCGCTGTTGATCCACGTGAACAACCTCGATAATTGAATGATAGACTCCGTAATCAGCGCCGCAGGCAGCACAGGCTGTTCGGGAAAATGATCCCGGAAGATATCTTCATTCAAAGAGACATACTTCTTCCCGGAAATAGAGTCAGCCGTCAGAGCAGTGATTTCATCCATAAAAATATATCTCATATTCTGCAGGCTCCTTTAGCAGCGGAGTATACTTCCTCAGGAATGAGCGCAGGTGCTTTGCTCAACAGATCGACCGGAACCATCCGGTTCTCCGCAGTATAACGCTTATCCTGATCCACCCAGATTTCGGTGTGAAAATCAATCCAATAATGCATGATTCGCTTCACGGACGTTCGGATCTCTATGAACTCGTCATAGTAGACCGGGTGCAGAAAATCAATTTCAACTTTTTTCATCACAAAAAAAATGCGGTATTGGTCAAGCATCTCTTTCAGGGAAAGGGCATGTGTCCGGAACCATTCGGTACAGCCGGCCTCAATAAACTCACAGGCGTTACCGAAATAGACCACCCCGCCGGCGTCGGTGTTCTTGAAATATATCCGTCGATGGATCACCGAATAGGCCTCATTGTCCAGCATCCTGCTTCCTCCCCTTTTCTCCCGTTACGACGGTAGTAAATGGTGTTTTTTGATGATAGACGAGGTTTCTCCATTCCATTTTGTTGGAAATCACGGCCCACAGCGAGCTTATGCAATACACCACAGATACGAATGAAGCGAGCACCAGCACGGCTATACGGATAAACGACGGGCGATAATCTGGAATCTGCGAAGCGTCCCGGGATACGGCGGCCACAACAAGAGTGGCCCCTGCTATATGCAACAACGGCCAATACAAGAAGATGTACAGCAAGGAAGGGACATTGCCTGCTATTCTGAACCCGAGGGCAACCAGGAACAGGATCGCTCCCAATAACCGCGGCATCGTCACTAGGAAGAAGCCAAACGCCCATAACCGCTTGTAATTTACCTTCGTGTTCAGGGCCTGGCGCTTCACCCATTTCACCCAAGCGAAGCCTTGGATATCGAAATGCTCCGGTACTAAGCAATCGGGAACGTATTGGATGCGGAATCCCGCTCTCCTTACTACATCTGAAATGGTGAAGTTATCATGAAAGGCCTCTGACCAGATGGATTTCATCCCGATCTGTTCAAACACATTTTTACGTATCCCAAAAGAAAAACCTCTGGCAAAACGGGTCACGGGAAACGTGATCATAGTGGTCGCCAGGAAATCCCAGTATCTTGCCGCCAGGGCCAGCACACTCTTGCTCTTGGATACGATCCATGCGCTGCCGGTGGTGAGGCCGACATGAGCGGACTGCAGCGGCTGTACCATCTGTTCAATCCAGGTACTCTGGGGCACGATATCCGAATCAATAAACACATAGACCTCGGTATCCTTGGATGCATGCGCTATGCCAGTTAACAGATTATTCACCTTATCGCTCCGGTGCCGGGAGACCTCGGAATGAGATGCCTTCACCAGATGAATCCGTGGTGACTGCGCCGCATATTGATGAACCAGCTCCTCCCCTCCTCCGTTCTCCTCCGAAGTAACTGCGAGCACTTCATAGTTCCCGGCATACTGCTGGCTGGCAAGACTACGCAAGGTCGATTCAAAGTTATAGTCCAGCCCGCGAAAGGGAAGCAGCACGGTAACCTTAGGATGATAAGGCGGTTTGGCCGCTATTGTCCGGCGGGAGCGCTGCCTCTCCAGTATAAAATAAACAGCAAGAAATCCCGGCACCAGAAATAATGACATCATCACAATATTAAAAATCCAGATCCACACGTTCGTCCCCCCTCTTCCATCTGAGCAGGTTCATTCCGTCTTCTGCATTCAGCCTTATGTTGTTATTCAAGCTATGAGTAGAGATCACATCCTCCTGCTTCGTGATTAATCTCCCGTCAGGCACAATCAACTGCCCCTCTGCGGAAATCGTAATCCGGAAGAAAAAGCTGCGCTTCTCCTCATTGACCGATAATAGCTTGGCATAATAGGTCACTTGCTCATCCTGAAACACAGGCCGGTTAAACACAAAATTACTGAAGCTAACAATTCCGGCCCCATGCCGGTTATGGGTGACTTCACGCGCAAGCCTGCCTGCAGTCTGGAATACGGACTCAAGCAGAACATAGAATGGCACCGTCAATCCTGTATCGCATTCCGCTTCAAAGACATCCTCACGGGGCTGTAGAACCTGGCAGGACTCTGCCTCCATGGGGCCCACTCTTGTAAAAGATACCAATTGCATATACCGCAAGCAGCTTCACATCCCTTACCCGCCAAAGTTAATCCAAATGTCTTCCTCCGGTCACCGGCAATTGGGTGCCTGTAATGTATGAGGCATAATCACTGGCCAGGAACAGCGCCGCATGACTGACATCGTCTACGGTGCCCATTCTTCCAAGGGGCGTGCGTTCCATAATCTTCTTCTTGACCCCGGTTTGCATCGTATTTACGACATCGGTTTCGATTAGTCCGGGCGCAATAGTGTTAACACGGATGTTATACGAACCGTATTCCAGTGCCAGTACCTTGGTTAGCGATTCAACTGCACCTTTGGTTGCTGTGTATACTGCTTGGCCCCGCCCGGGCTGCAGTGCCGAGCGGGATGAAATATTGATGATCGATCCCGATTTATTCAGAATCATATATTTGATAGCCGAAGAGCAGAAGGCAATGACAGAATTCAGGTTGGCGCTGATTCCCTCGCTCCAATCCTGCTCGCTCATTTGCAGGAACAGGCCTCTTGGAATCCAGGCAGCATTATTAACTACAACATCTATGCGCTTATGATTCTTCCAGACCGTATCCATAAAGCTCTCCACATCAGGCTTAGATCTCCCGTCCACTCTCAGGCCGGTGACATCCGCCCCGTATTGCTCCCTGCACTCTTGTACAACTGCTGCTGCCTGATCTTCACTGGATAAATAGGTGAAGTATACGGTCGCGTTAGCCCGTGCGAAATGCGTAACCAGTCCCCGCCCGATGCCTCTGCTTCCTCCGGTAATAATGACTACTTTGCCCGAGAAATCAATCTTCACGGCCGGTCACACCCTATTCTCCGATTTCTCTAACTTGGCGGATACGAAATCTACCATATTCTCCACCGTCAGATAATGGAACAGATCATAGGGACTGGCAAGCGCCGAGAGGTCCTCATCCGATACAGTGAAATATTGCCGTACAGAAGAGACGGCTTCCGGAGACAGCCGGCCATCGCTGAACATTCCCCGGTTGGCAATCACATTGGGCAAATTCCAGAATTCCTGGCTGTCGATCTTGATGCCAAATTCCTGTTCAAGCATGAACGTTAGCTCCAGCGTCTCTGCACTTTCCAGATTTAAATCTCTGTAAAGATAAGTATTCGGCATGATTTGAGCCTCTGGCAGATCAAGGACATCCTGCAACAATTTTTTCACTTTGCTGTAAATGGTTTGATCCATAACGCACCTCCGCGAAGAATAGATTTCTTTGTTATTGTATACATAATTTTCTATTAATAGCAATGATTTTTTTGGCGATAAAAGAGTTAAAGATAGTGTTATTTACTATTGAAATTATTTTCATAGTGAGTTATTATCGGCAAAAATGGATGTTTTATCCTAGTAATCTATCAGTCGATTTGTAGGAGGTTATGTCAATGAAGAGCGCTTTATCGGACTGCCGTGCGCTGGTTACAGGTGCATCAGGATTCGTAGGGACATGGCTCACTCAACATTTGCTTGAACAAGGTGCTGAACTAACCTCTATCCTGAGTGAGCTCAACCCGCGAAGCCCGTTTGCCCAAATGGGGCTGGACAAGGAAATTCGCTGTTACTATGGTTCAATTACCGACTACCACCTAATTGAACGCGCTATCACGGACGAAAGAATTAACACCGTCTTTCATCTGGCCGCCGTATCCATGCAGGATTTGGCATACCAGATCCCCTGGCAGACGTTCGAGACTAATGTGAAGGGTACTTACAATCTGCTGGAGGTCTGCCGGATTCACAAGGACCAGATCTCCAAAATCATCATTGCCTCCAGTGATAAAGTATACGGTGACAGCCCCATTCTCCCTTATGACGAAGCGATGCCCATTCAGGGCAGGAATCCTTACGACGCCTCGAAATCCTGTTCCGATCTGATCTCCCAGAGCTACAGACACAGCTTCAGCCTGCCTATTGTGGTCGGGCGCTTCGGCAATATTTATGGAGGAGGCGATCTGAACTTCCGCAGGCTTATTCCCGGGACTATACAGCGGCTATACGGCAAGCTTCAGCCTGTCATCCGAATCTCTTCATACGGAACCTATATGCGGGATTTCCTCTACATCAAGGATTTGGTCCAGGCTTATATGGCCATGTACCATTATGAAGCAGATCAGGACGGAGAGCATGTATTTAACTTCGGGACCGGCAAGCTGTGGGAGATCCAGAAGGTTACCTCCCTTATTCAGCGCACGATGAATCTGGAGCATATTGAACCGCACTATGAAGTTCAGAACGGCAGGGAAATTCTGCACCAGCATCTCTCCCCTGAGCGGGCCAAGATGATTCTTCAGTGGTCAGCAGAGACTCCGCTGGAGGAAGGAATCCGCCAAACCGTAGACTGGTATGAACGGTACTGGCTACCCGAAGCCCATACAGCAACGACAGGAGTTGTATAATCCCATGAAATCATCCGTTGTTATAACCGGCATGGGCTGTGTTACTCCACTGGGCCATACGCCCGGGGATATCCATGAAGCCATGCTCCAAGGCAAAACAGCCTACAGCGCCATTAGCTTATTCGATGCATCCGCCTGCAGATGCACCATCGGAGGTGAAATTCCGGATTTCAGTATCAGAGACCTGGGCATTTCCGGCTCTAACATGATGCTGAGATACAACAAGCTGCAGATGAAGGCCGCCTATCAGATGCTGAATGACTATGGACTGATCGCAAGTCTGGAGAATAACGCTATGAATTGTGCGGTCTATGTGGCCAATCATCCGGTAAATCTGGACCCTGAGACGCTGCAGATCATTCGTTCGATCTGCAGCAGCGGCGGGGCTGGAGCCATGGATTTTTCACAGCTGGGGGATAACTTGCACCGGATTCCTCCCTTAAGCGGCGTGAAGCAATTAACCACGGTCCCCTCGCACTTCATTGCCAAAACCACCGGAGCGCACGGACCCGGCAACTTGTATTGTAATAGCGATTGCGGAGGCGTAACGGCCCTCCTGTCTGCGGCTAGGGCCATTGAGACCGGGCGGATTGACCAAGCCATGGTCTCCGCCTCCTTCAGTCCCTTCAGCGCCCATGAATTCAGGTGGTGGCTGGAGACTGGATTCGTCAGAAGCACGGCCGCACGGGAGAATCCTGAAGAGCTGGTCACCCCCTTCAGTCCGAATTCTTCCGGCACGCTAATGAGTGAGGGCGCGGGCGCTATTTTTCTGGAAAGGGAAGAAGTTGCCCTAAGCAATGGCCGCCCTATACTTGCCAGAATCCAAGGCGGGTCCAGCCTGACCATTCCTGGTGAGACTTACTTTGGATTGTCGGGGACAGGCTTCACCAACACCCTGAATCTGGCGCTGGAGCGTGCCAAGCTTGTCCCGGATGACATTGATCTGATGATGTGCAACGCACCGTCTGTTGCCGCTTGGGATGATGCTGAGCTTGAGGGTATCTCTGCCGTGTGGAATGGCTCAAGCGTAAGCGCTGCTGCGTTGAAGGGCTATCTTGGGTATCTCGGTCCCGTATCCGGTCTGCTCGACGTGATCCTGGCGGTGCAATCGATGATCAGCCAAACCGCTGTGCCGTTGAACCACACATCTGCGCCCTCTGACAGCCGCTTGGAATGGGTCCGCGCGGAGAAAGCAGCCATGGATATTGAACGGACTGTCGTGAACAGTGCAGGACCGGGCGGGGCTTACAGTGCTATCATTCTTGGGAAAGGGGGCAATCACACGCGATGAGAAGTAAAATTGTAGTAACCGGAATAAGCGCGATTACCCCTCTGGGCAACCAACTGGAATCCATAGTCACCCATCTTAAAGCGGGTCATTCAGGAATCAGGCCGATTGAACGGTATCAGGTGGGAAGCCTGCCTGTTAAACATGCAGCTATGATTGACGATTCGGCGTTGGACCGGGTACAGTACCCTGTTGCCGGCAATATTATATTCAAGCTATTCTACTCCTGTGTGAAGGAGCTTCTGGAAACCGGCGGTCCGGGAAGGTTCTATGCTCCCGAACGCATCAGCTTAATCGTAGGCACAGACCCCAATACCTCCTCTCCTGAGGATCTCCAGTATCTGTACGCTTATGGTAATGCAGAGCAGCCCCCATCAGAGCCGATGGAGCTTGAGACACTGCTCGCTAATCATCCATCTTATATGTTCTATCATGCTGCCCGGGATTTTGGTATAGGAGGTCCAAGTATAGCGAATTTCGGCACTTGCGCTGCATCCGCGCAGGCGATTGGCGACGCCATGCTTATGCTGAGATCCGGGGATGCCGATGCGGTGATAACCGGGGGAGTCTCGTCCAAGCTGGACCCGATGTCGCTGGCCCGCCTCTGCCGGCTCGGTGCGCTTGAGCCCACGAAGGACGATTGCACTGAGAATTGCTCCCCGTTTGACCTGAACAGGAACGGCTTCACGATCGGGGAGGGTTCGGTTCTATTCCTGCTCGAGCGGGAAGAGGATGCACTCCGCCGGCATGCGCCGATCTATGCGGAGATACGGGGGTATGGCAGCTCGCTGGACGGTTATTCCATCACAGACCCGCATGAGTCTTCCCTGGGAATGATCCTGTCCATGGAGCGGGCTATTGAGGATGCCGGAGTGCCGCTGAAGGCCATCAACTACATTAACGCGCATGGTACAGGGACACCCAAGAACGATAAGCATGAGACTGAAGCGATTAAGGCAGTCTTCGGCGCCCTCGCCGGGCAACTGGACATCAGCTCCACCAAATCGATGCATGGCCATCTGATGACAGCCGCCGGGGCCATGGAGACTCTGGTAACGATTCTTAGCCTGGGCAACGGGTTCATTCCGCCCACGATCAATCACAGAACCCCTGATCCCCAGTGTGACCTGAACTATACGCCGAATATATCGAAACCTGCGGACATAGAGATGGCCCTCACCAATTCATTCGGCATGGGCGGACAGAATGCGTCTCTGGTCATTGCTAAATATAAGCGAGGATAAACAAATGGCAACTCCTTCAGCATGGGCTATGTTGTACTTGAAGCGGATCGGCATGGTTGTGGAGCCTCCCAGCCTGGATTATCTGCAGCGCTTAGTCAGGTCGCGGATGACGCGTCTAGCGTTTGAGAATATCTCCAAGCTGCATTATCTTAAGACCTTTGAGGAACAGCAGTTCTACCTTCCTCCGCAGGAAGTCTACATGGATCATATGTACAGATTCGATTACTCCGGCGTGTGCCACACGGGCAATTATTATTTCTGCAAGCTGCTGCAGGAGCTTGGCTACGATGCTTATCCTATTAAATATGCTTCGCATCTGGCAACCATCGTGAAGCTCGCAGACCGGCTCTATTATACGGATGTGGCACTGGGACATCCCACCTATTATCCGCTGGACATCTCCCAGCCGCATGAGCTTACGATTCACCACTCCCGAGTTATGGGGTATCCTGACCCGGGCAACAAGCTTAAATTCCATCTGGTGCACGGTATTACAGGCAAAGAACAGCATCACTGGATATTTCGTCCCTATGAGCGCGCAGACTTGCCGGAAGTTCACCGGCTTATTCATTGGAGTAATGAGCCGCAGCGTTTGTTCACCACCATCCTGCGGGTCTATCTGTGGCAGCCGGACCGGCAACGCTCGCTGTCTCTTGTAAATGATACATTCACCATCCGGTATCAGGAGCGCCAAGAGCAAATGAAGCTGCATTCCATACAGGAGATTCAGGATATTGTGCACAATGAATTCGGCATGACCAATCTCCCGGTTCATGAAGCTGTAGAAACCCTGGAATCTTTGGGCACACCAATATGGGGTGAATAAAATTCACCCCACCCCATCCGGCAGCAGCCCCTCCAGCCCCTCGATCAGCCGGGTTTCCGATGAACCGGCCAGGACCTTGGCAGGCAGGACAAGTGTATATACATATTCCTTCCGCAGGATAGAGACCGCCTGAAATTGCGGGAAATTCTTGAACTGGCTGATCACTACGCTGCCGCTGCAGGTACATGCCTTAAGCTCGAACAGCTCGGTGGGGACGGTGAAGCCCGTCTGAATCACCTTCGACATCGCTTCCTTAGCCGTCCAGAGCAGCGTCAGCGCAGTCGCAGCAGCCAGCTCCGGCAACAGCGCCTCTTCCTCTCTGCTGGTGATTCTCCGGATCGCCTCCGCCGCCTTCTCATCCACCAGCTCCATGTCCACGCCCGCGAGCAGGCGCGGGTCATAACCGACCGCCGCCCCCAGCGAATCGCAATGGGTAATCGTAATCTTCCGATTCCTTCCGGCCACAAGCGGCTGGCATAGAATGCCGTGTTCAATCTGAATCCCGGACAGCGCCTCGCCTTCCTCTGCCACAGCGGTCTTGGCTGCCAGCTTCCCAAGCAAGTAACTGTTCCGTCTCCTTGCATACTGGAAGCCGAAATACGTGTCCTTCTCTTCCTGGTTCAGATACTCCAGCGGATCGCCCTCCGGCGGCAGCGAGACTACGCTCAGCTTCAGCCGGTAGGGTGCCTCCGGGCTCTCCAGCTCCAGGCTCATTGTTCTTACTGTCTGCTGGAGTGAGGCTCCGTATTGACTTGCAAAGACTGGATGTTGCATCGTTGTCAACTCACTTCCCATCTATGATCCAGGCTGCGTCCAGGGGCTCTGCTTCCCGTTTGATTTTGCTGACTAGGCGCTCGATGACATGTCCCGGGCCAATCTGGGTCAGCTCTATTTCGGGATGTCTGCCCATGAGGTAGCGGACGGAGTCGGTCCACTTCACACTGCTGGTCATCTGCTCGGTCATATAATCAATGGCATTGTCCACCGGATAAGGCCGGGCAGTCGTATTGGCAATGACCGGAATGGACGGCGGCGCGAACCGGAACTGGCTCAGGAACTCGCGGAATTGTGACGCCGAAGCGCGCATATAGCGCGAATGGAAGGCTCCGCTGACATTCAGAATGACATAACCCAGAGCCCCGTTCTGCTCAAAGGCCGCCTGGGCAGCCTCCACATCCTCTGCAAGTCCCGACAGGGCAATCTGCGTAGGCGTATTCAGGTTTGCTACATCCAGCTTGTCCAGGCGGTGCTCCGCGAGAATCCGCAGGATGTCTTCCTCCCGCAGACCAATGACAGCGGCCATGCCGCCGCCGGTTGCCATGCTCATCAGCGCGCCTCTTTTATGAACAATCCTTAGTCCGGTCTCGAAATCGAACACCCCCGCCGCATACAGTGCACTGTATTCACCCAAGCTGTGTCCGGCTACGAAATCAGGGGCTGTCCCGGATTGCTGAAGCTCCTTCAGGCAGGACAATACATTGACCACATATAGGGCTGGCTGTGTATAGGCGGTATTATCCAGTTGCTTGCTGCTGTCTCTCAGACACAATTCTTCAATCGAATAGCCAAGCACCCGGTCGGCAATTGCGGTGTATTCAGGGAACTCCTGGAACAGCATGCCGCCCATACCGACGAACTGCGCACCCTGCCCGGGAAATAGATAAGCCTTCATCCTCTCCGCCTCCTTCTAAGCTCTATCCTATTTGAAATTAAAGCTTCTTCCATAATTTATACTATGAATCTACTAAATTATCGTCTACCTGCTCATGAACTGTCAATGAATGTTTAGGCTGTATAAAGTTGATAATAAGGTTGTTTTATAAGAAAACAAAGAAGCCTGCAATCCTGCTTGCAGACTCTCTGATCTACTTACTATTTTAATCCGTCCCCACAATAGACCAGTTATGATCTACCTCCGGTATAATCGTCTGGCGCTCCCGGATGTAGCGAACCAGCAACTCGCGGACACTGCAGTCCGACTCCCAGTGTTTCACGGCGCTGACCAGTCCCGAGGCCTTCAATAGACTGCTGTAACGGTAATTGTTGACGGCAAGCTGCAGCTCGTCCGTATCGGCAAGCGGTTTGCCCCGGTAGGCCAGGTGGATGATCCGCCTGCCTACCGGCTGCGAGATGTCGATCCGATAATTGACCCCGGCGAACATATCGTAGAGGTAGCTCGGCACCTCAGGATCGGCAGTGATATTCGTGTCCCCGGGCTGCCACTGCCGGAAATGGGCCGCCGAGGCTTCCATATAAGCCTTCAGCTCCTTGCCGGTGATGGTAACAACATACAGCACATTGTCAAAAGGATAAATGCGGTAGACATATGCATACGTCAGCGGTCCCTGCTTCAGATCTGCGTTGTCGTTGAATAGGCTTGTAGCGGCAACATCCGCCCCGCTGGCCTCCAGCATGGCGCGCTGGATCAGGGTAATGACCGCCGTATCCTGCACCCGTCCGGCGGGCAGCCCGGCAGTCTCTTCAGGCTGGAAATCGGCCGCTGCATACCCCAGAATGCCGTCCTCCCCTTCTATGGAAGAGCCACCACCGCCTTCGGCGATGAACTGGAGAGTCTCTTCATGCGCCCCGGCAACCAGACTGCAGAGTTCCGGGTCCGGCTCCCAGCCGCTCATATCCACCACCGTGATCTCCCGGTTCACGACCTTGGGCTGTCCGCCGTCCATCTCAACCGTCAGGTCGAAGCGAACGACTTCCCTCCCCCGGTCCCGCGGCCCTCCAATGACGGTATTGCCTATACGCTGGTTCACGGTAATATGCATATGGCCCACCAGCAGCACATCTGCTTCAGGAACAAGCTCCGCAATCCGTCCGGCGGCATCCGAGCCGCCCTCTTCATCGAATTCTGCAACCATGCCCGCATGGGCGCTGATCACAATCAGGTCCGCCTTCCCTTCCGACCGTAGGGAGGCAGCTATCGCCTGTGCGGTCTCGGCCATATGGCCGAACTTCAGGCCCTCAACCTTATTTCCATCCCAGCGCGGAACGTTGGGATTCGTCAGGCCGATGACCGCAATCCGGATACCTCGCTGCTCAAGGATCACATATGGCTCTGCGAAGGGTCTGCCTTCTGCGTCCCAGACATTCGCAGCGAGCACCGGGAAGCTCAGCTCCTGCTTGATTCGTTCAATCAGGCCAAGGCCGAAGTTAAACTCATGGTTGCCCAAGGTCAGCGCAGCATAGCCCATGGCATTAAGTGCTAACGCGACTGGATGCTTGTCCTCCGGCCGCTTATTGTAGACATCGTCAGTCAGCATATTTCCCTGGAAGACGTCACCGTTATCGATCAGCAGAATCTCCGTCCCGCTCTCTCTAAGCTCCCGGACATAAGCGGCTACTCTGGCGAGCCCGTCATTTACGGTAGCGAGTCCGTCTTCGTAACGGTAGCCCCACAGATTGCCATGAACATCCGAGGTAGCAATAATCACGATCTTGCGTTGGTTACGGCTTGCTGCCGGTTCCATCATCTCGTTCACCCTTCTTCCGTCTCTTCATTTCAGAATTGCGCCTGCGGTGAAGCTCTTCTCCATCTGGTCGCTGAACAGTACATAAGCGAGCAGAATCGGCAGCGTGGAGATTACCATTGCCGCGGCCAGCGGTCCCCAGCTAATGCTGTACTGGCCGCTGAAGTTCATTAGCCCGAGCGGCAGCGTACGCAGCGATTCCTTCTGGATGAAGGTTGCTGCCATCAGCAGCTCATTCCATACGGCGAGGAACACGAAGATGGCAACCGAGGCAAGCGGCGGCTTCAGCAGCGGCAGCACGACCTTGAAGAAGGATTTCACCACCCCGCAGCCGTCGATGAATGCAGCCTCCTCCAGCTCCTTAGGCATGCTCCGCAGGAACGCGGACAGCATATAGACGCCTATCGGCAGATTCACAGCGATGTACGGCAGGATAATCGACAGCCGCGAGCTGAGAAGACCGAGATTCTTCAGGATCATGAACAGCGGAATCAGCGTAGCATGAATCGGCACCATGACTCCCATGAGCAGAATGAACAGAATCAGTCCGTTATATTTGAATCTCATCCGTGTCAGCGCGTAAGCCATCATCGAAGCGAACAGCAGCACGCACAAGAGGGTAATCAGCGTAACTGATACACTGTTGAAAAAGTATTGATTCACCTTGGCGCTTACCCAGGCCTCCGAGAAATTGCTAAACCGCCATTCTGTGGGGAGCGCCCAGACCACTCCGCCGATAATCTCCGAATTATCCTTAAATGCACTTACCACAAGCCAGTAGAGCGGGAACAACTGGAGGACGGCAATGAGGCCCATCAGCAGATAGAGGCCTGTGTTTTTGGTAGTCTTCAGCATGTCCGGTCCTCCTTAATATTCAATTTTTTCACGGGTCAGCACTTTATTGAGTACCCAGGCAATGATCAGACACTCCAGCACCATGAACACGGCAAGCGCACTGCCGTAGCCGAAGTTCTGCTTCAGGAACGCTTCCTGGAACATTTTCAGGGCAATCATTGTCGTGGAATGCAGCGGTCCGCCGTTCGTCATGACATACACACTTTCAAAGGTCTTGAGCGCGTAAATCACGTTCAGCACGACACAGATCCGCAGCACATCAGACAGCAGCGGAAGCGTGATATAACGGACTGCCTTCCAGCCGACAGCACCGTCCAGCTTCGCGGCCTCATAGTACTGCTCCGAGATGCCCTGGATACCGGCAAACAGGATCAGCATGTTATAGCCTACATAATGCCAGGTTGTTACGATCAGGACTGACAAGAGAGCCGTCTTGGTATCTCCAAGCCAGGCCTGCGCCCAGCTGCCGAGGTGGGCGGCTTCCAGCAGTGTGTTCAGCATCCCGATGTTCGGATCGTAGATTTTGACCCACAGTAGACTGACCATCGTCGTTGACATGACCACCGGGAAAAAGTAAATATTGCGGAACCATTTGCGTCCCTTCATTT
The DNA here is from genome assembly GCF_038006765.1 of Paenibacillus sp. FSL H7-0756. Classification (NCBI taxonomy): domain Bacteria; kingdom Bacillati; phylum Bacillota; class Bacilli; order Caryophanales; family Paenibacillaceae; genus Paenibacillus; species Paenibacillus sp. FSL H7-0756. Next base: position 751,373 of record NZ_JBBOVT010000002.1, read on the forward strand.
TACGGGAGACCAGCAGGGCAAGGCCGAACGAGAGCGGAAGCTGGACGAATACGCCTGTCAACAGGAAGGCCACACTGTTCCATACCGCCTTCCAGAAGCTTTTATCTGCGGTGAACATCTTGGTGTAATTGTCCAGGCCCACGAAGGCCATAGGGTTAATTCCGTCCCACTCCTGGAAGCTGTAATACGCCGTCATGAGAATTGGCACGAAATAGAAGATCAGAAATACGGTTAAACCTGGCACTAGAAACAAAGCGATTAATTTCTTATCCGAGAGCGCTCTTTCCATCACTATCCACCTATCAGAGTGCAGAAAAGCGATGCGGTCCAAGAGACTGCATCGCCTTTCCCCTATTATATTTGTAAAGCGCGTCTTACTCTGCCGAACGAAGCAATGTTTCCAGCTGGGCGGTGTATTCCTCAGGCGTCAGATTGCCGCCATAGAGCTGCTGCGTCATATCGCGGTATTCCTGGCCTGTATCTGCCGACAGCAGGCCAAACCACATCGCCTGGGTTTTGGCTGTTTTGCTGATATCCGTAGCATAAGCGGAGAGCTGCTCATTCTGCGACTCCGACTTCACTTCGCTGGCCGCATAGCCCGGCAGGCCTTTGCGTACGAACTCATCATTGAGCTTAAGGGACAGCTTAATCGCGAATTCCTTGGCTTTGTCGAGATGCTTGGAGCTGTTGTTCACGAACAAGGAGTAAGGAGCCGCCGAGTTCTGGAAGCCGATCGTTGCACTGTAGACATCCTCTGCACCAGTCTTCGGGAAAGCGATATATCCGAGATTATCGCCCATGGCCTTCGACAGCGCGCCGAAGTTGAAGCTGCCGTCAATCCAGATCAGCGCCTTATCATTCTTGAACAGCTCCTGGGCATCCAGGTAAGCCGAGCCGAGGAAGCCTTTCTGGAAGGCATTGCTGCTTACCAGGGTGGCTACCTGCTTCGCCGCATCTACAAATGGAGCATCTGTAAACTTCGCATCGCCTTTAATCGCATTGTCGAAGGCGTTAACGTCCTGACGTGCTACAAGCAGGTTGTACAGCAGATCACCCTGCCATCTTTCCTTGCCGCCGAGGGCGATAGGGATGATCCCTTTATCATCGGCTTTGGATACCAGCGCCTGAAGATCGTCCCAGGTTGCAGGAGGCGTAGCGCCCAGATCGCTCATCAGCTTTTTGTTATAGTAGAAGACCAGGGTTGTGCTGATATTGGAAGGAACGGAATAGATATTGCCGTCTTCTTCTTTCACCAGCTGGTTGTCCAGAAATTTCGCGCCAAGCCCTGTAGAATCCAGGGTATCATTCAGCGGGGCTACCGTTTTCGATTGCAGTACAGGTGTCCGGTAGGACTTCCCGGCATGCTGCTGGAATACATCCGGAAGCTCATTGGCAGCCAGTGCAACACTGATTTTGGTCTTGTAGGTCTCGTCCTGTATGTACTCATAATTCAAATCCACGCCGACTTCCGCTGCGGTAGCCTCGGCAGCAGCCTGATACATCGGATCTGCATCGAACATCCATAAGGAGACAGATTCCTTGCCTTCCGCCGCTTTCGCATCCTGATTCTGAGTTGCCCCTTCGTTACCGTTGGCTCCTCCGCAAGCACTAAGCACTACACTGCTAAGCGCGATGGATGCTGCAACTACCCCAAGCTTTTTTCCGAACATTTGTGTTGGACCACCTTTCAATATTTCGGGATTTGACTTACAGGTATCATCTTAACAAGTGAACCGCCGTGTACGAATGGAGATATGTTGGTTTTAACAGTAAAATTTTTAGGTGTGTCAGGTAAGTTTACACTCAATTTACGGGGCGTTCCCATGTTAACGGCAGCTTTACACAGGGTTAACTTTAACCGACAGAAAAGCAATCAGGAACAAAATTACCCAGCGGGTGAAGGATGCGGGTGCCTTCTCTCTTCGGCCGCTTGTAAGGAGCAGCATTGTTGCACTTCTTGCAGCATTTCTCTATAAATGTTACTGGCTGTGAAGAATGAGGACCACCTCCAGGCGTAGCAGCACCCATTGTGTTCGGTTTTTTGATTACATTCGCGTACAAACCTATTCGCAGACGGGTAAATCATAATTTCTTAACATAGAAAAGCCCGGCTGTAAAACACCGGGCCCTGCCTATAGCTATTCTTTATGTATCCGAATAGCTACCGCTATACACGGTATTCGGGGTCATTCCGTAACGTTTCTTGAAACATTTGCTGAAATAAAACGGGTCCTTGTAGCCCACCTGCCGGGCTATCGTCGCAATCTTGGGTGCGGGAGCTTCTTCCTCGAAGGCCCCCTGGCTGAGCAGCTTCATGGCTTCGCCAAGACGGACGTTCGTCACATATTCCACAAACGACTCGCCGGTCTCCTTCTTAAACGCATGGCTTAAATAGCTCGGATTCACAAACAGGGCGCTGGCCGTACTCTGGAGTGACAACGTATCCTCGGCATAATGTGCCGTCACATAGGCGATGGTCTTGCTGATTAAGGCAGTGCCGCTGCTCTGCCGTCTCTGAGCACGGGCATCAACTGCCTGTGACTCCTGCACATCACCTGCCTTGATTCTGAGACGGTTGATATAGCGCTCTGCCTCCCATTTCTCCGTCAGCTGTGTCCGGATCGTGCGGAGAGCCTGTTCGACAGCATCCTCATCGACGGGCTTCAGCAGATAATGGTCCGCTCCAAGCGAGATGGCCTGCTGTGCATAAGAGAAATTATCGTAGCTGGTGATGAAAATCAGCTTGGCCGCCGAATTCAGCTTACGGACTTCCCCGATGAATTCAAGCCCGTTCATATTTGGCATCTCAATATCCGTAATGATGAGATCGATATGCTGCTCCCCGATGATCTGCAAGGCGGCCGAGCCGTCATCGGCTTCTGCGGCCACCTCAAACCCGGCGGCTTCCCAATCCACCAGACGGATCAGCAGCTGCCTGAAATAATACTCGTCATCCACAATCAGGACGCGGGCTACCGGTGCTGTGTTCATAGTCTGACTGTCCCCTCTTCCTGTTCGTTCGTCTGCTTAAGCAGCGGCAAGCGCAGCTTCACTTCTACGCCCCGGCCCGGCTCAGAAGACAGCAGGATTCCATAAGCCGCTCCGAACCGCAGGCGGATACGGTCCTGAATATTCCGGAGTCCGAAGCTGTATCTCTCCGCGCTGTCATGCTCCGACCAGATCAGCCGCTGCTGTTCTTCGCTCATGCCTTTGCCGTTGTCACGGACGGTGAAGCACAGCAGATTCTGTCCGTCTGTGCTTTCCGTTGCGCAGGTAATTTCACACCAGCCGCCGTCCGCCATTCCTCTAATGCCATGGTGTATCGCATTCTCGACCAGCGGCTGAAGCAGCATGGTCGGCACCAGGCAGGACTCCAGTCCAGGCCCGAACGATATCCGGTAGTTCAGCTTAGGGAATCGGATCTGCTGAATATAGAGGTAGCTCTCCAGATGCTTCTGCTCCTGGGCCACCGTTATCAGCTCCTGACCGTTGCTAAGCGAGATCCGGTAGAACTCACCCAGCGCCTTCAGCATCTTGCTGATGTCCTTCGCCCCCGACATCACTGCCATCGCACGGATCGTGTCCAGTGTATTGTACAGGAAATGAGGCTTGATCTGCGAATAGAGCAGCCGCAGCTCCAGCATTCTTTTGGTCTGCTCTTCCGTCTCCACCTGGACCATCAGGCGCTGGATGCGCTCCACCATTTCATTGAAGGTAGCTCCCAGCCGGCCGACCTCGTCCTCGGAATCGGCGGCCGCGCGCCGCTCCAGATTCCCGCTGCCCACCTCGACTATCACCTCGCTAAGCTGGCTGAGCGGCCGGGTCAGCCGGCGGGCGAACAGAATAGACAGAAGCACTGCTGACAGGATGCTGATCAGGCCGAACCCGGCCAGCAGCAGGGCTATTTTCCAGTACCCGTAGGTTAGCTCTGATATCGTCACCAGCTGGACGATCTTCCAGTCATAGGGAGCGAGACTCTGCATGGATACTAAATAACGGTCTCCGGCGACCTCCTGGGTCCGGGTCCCTTGTGAGACTGACTTGACCCAATCCGTAAGGGATGCCTCCGCGACCGGCTGGTTCACCCTTAAGGCTTCATTCGCAGAGATGATTCTTCCGTTCCGGTTAATGACCAGCGTAGCGCTCTCCGGGTTCTGTTCATTATGATAGAGGCGGGCAAGTGTCCGCTCGTCAATGTTGACATAGATATAGCCCAGCGGGGTCCCCTTCTCCATGCTCTTAATGACCCTGCCCACACTGATCATATTCTTGTGCTTCATCCCGGACAGAAAGGCAGGCGTAAGCGAATCCGCCCAGACCGCCCCGCCTCTGGCTGCATCAATCTCCGCCCGGGGATAGATTCCAAGACTCTCCCGGGTCACTCCGGTCAGATTGGAGGTGTAATAAAGGTTGCCGTTCAAGGATTCAATAATAACAGAATCAATATTCGGTTCGGTCACCAGCATTGCAGCCAGTGTATTGTAGATCGACTTCAGTGCAGCCACATCATTGCCGTCACCGGTATCTCTGCTGAGCAGCTTCTGGGTGTCCTGATTGATCAGCACGAACTTCGTGAAATTCTGGACCGACTGGAACACCGTCTCCATCGACTGCTTGACCAGTCTCACTTCCTGCTGTGAGCTTGCCGTGGTTCTCTCCAGGGTCTGATTGAAGACAATCCGCTGAATGCTGACCATGAAAATCACCAGTGCCAGCAGGACAATCAGGAGGTTGCTTAGCAGAATTTTCCGCCGCAGCGGCATACTGCCGCTGAACAGAAAGGGCAGATCCGCCCTTAGCCTCTTCAAGAGGGATGGATATCGCATGAACCGCTTCATCGTTCCCTCCGTTACATGTATGGTTGTACATGTATTATACACAAATTACAACAACAGAAAAGCCGCTGTCCCCAAAGCTATGGAATGACAGCTTGAGCTCCCCTCCGCGTGAAGTCAGCTGGAAGAGGGGATAAAAGGGATTTATCCCTCTGTTTCATAAGAAACAGCAGGTATTCTCCAATGACGGGGGGAATGCCTGCTGTTTTGAGTTGTCTATTCGAACGAATGGATTTAAGCCGAACGGGTCAGCTTGCGGACAACCTCCTGGCTGTACTTGCGTTTGGTGATGAAGAAGAAGCTGAGCTGGAACACGATATAGACCGCCACAACAATGGTGGTATTCTTCATGAACTCGAGGGCGATGTCCGATCCGCTCATCACATGGGTGATCAGATAGATGACCGAATAGCCCAGGATGCTGCCAAGCAGCAGCGGGACAAAGAAGGTGATGAGCAGCTCTGCCGAGACGACCGAGCGGATCTCCTTGTCGCTGATCCCGATTTTGTAGAGTTTCCTGAAAAAGATGGTGGCGTTCCCGATTTCGGTATACTGCTTGAAGTACAGCACCATTCCGCCAGCAACAAAGAATAATACCCCGATCAATGAGGTGACGAATACAAAGAGCGAATAGTTCTTCTTCAGCGCTTTGTAGGCATCCACCTTGGATGCAACGGCAAACATCTTGCCGCTTCCGTCCTTGTCTGTAGCATCCAGGGTATCCTTAAGCTTTTGAATAACCCCGTCCGTCCCCTTCCAGGCAGCAAAATCAATTCCATAATGAGTTCCGGTTGCCGCCGCACCTACCTTGGACTCCATATTCTTGTAATCCTCGTTGCTCACTACGATTCCTGAGCTGGTCGGATACGAGCTGGCTGTTGCAAACCAGTTGCCGTGATAAGAGGCCTTCACCTTGTAATCGAAGGTCTGCTTGCCGTCGGTGAACTGGATCTTCTCTCCTTCTCCGATACCGTGGGTACCCGGCTCCCAGGCTGTCACAATGTTAAGAGCCTCACCTGCGCCCACCGATACCTTCTCCCCGGTCAGCTTGTTATACATCTCCTGCGAGATGATCGGCTTCGTCTTCAGGATATCGTATTTATCGCCTTCCAGATTCATCCGCAGATTCAGGAAGTGGGTCTCCTGGATTGACTTCAGCGGCTCAGCGGATGTCTTCAGCACCTGCTCCAGCTGTTCTTTCTCCAGCACATGTACACCGGCAACGGATATATACTCCACATCATATTTATTCCGCTCGGCGATGCTCTCTGACAATTGCAGTAAGGAGAACGGGGATGCGACGAGGAAGATCGTCATTCCGCTAAGAATGCTCAGGATGAACATGATCCGTTTGTTCTGATTGAATTTGTGACTGATTTCTGTGATCGACAGGATGTGCCGGTAGTAGAATTTCTTGTTCTTGAGGAAGGTAATGAGTGTATTCCCGAGATGGGAGATCACCATGTAGATCCCGATGAAGCTCATCAGAACATAGGTGATAATCATGAAGGGGTTGGTATTCAGGCTCTCAGCGTTCGAGATGAAGATCAGGAAGAGAATGGATGCTATAACCAGCCCTACCCCCAGCAGCCCAAGCTTGGCATCACTTGCCTTCGCCTGATTATCCTGCTTGCGGGAATCCTTCATCAGGTCTGCGATATCGAGCTTGCCGACCTTGACGCTTGAGATCAGCTGCGAGGCAGCGAAGATTACCGTAAAGACAACCGCAGTAACAATGAAGCTTGCTGCACTGAGTGAATACGCTACGCCTTGCAGATCCAGCAGATTGATCGCTACGTTCTGGAACAGCCTGGAGAAGATCGCACCCGTGATGATTCCGGCGATAAGCGAGGACACGCTGATGATCAGATTCTCCAGCAGGATGATCTTCTGCAGATCATTTTTATGCATCCCGAGTGACATGAAGATGGCGAATTCCTTGCTTCGCGCCTTGATGAATGAGGAATGCGCATAGTTGATGAAGAATACGGAGAAGAGCGTCAGCGCAACCAGACTTAGCATCAGGACAATCTGGATGACATCCTCCGTCGCTCCTTCACGGATGCTTTTATTGAACAAGAGCGCAGCATAGAGGAAAAAAATCGTGATCGCAAAGGCGCTGCAGATGAAGTAGGAGAAGAAGTTGCGGACATTGCGCTTGAAATTTTTAATCGTAACGTCTCTAAAGGTCATTGCTTTCCCCTCCAATGATGGCCAGACAGTCGAGAATCTGATCGAAGAACTCCTTGCGGACCCCGCTGCTGACAATCTCCATGCTGATCGTACCGTCTTTAATGAAGATAATCTTCTTGCAGAAGCTGGCCGCGAAGGCATCATGCGTAACCATCAGAATGGTGCTGTCCCGTTCCTGGTTCATCTTCTCGATACATTTCATCACGGCATTCGACGACTTGGAATCCAGGTTGCCTGTAGGCTCATCAGCGAAAATAATGTCCGGATCATTAATCAGCGCGCGGCTCACCGCCACTCTCTGCTGCTGTCCGCCGGAGATGTTGTAAGGGTATTTGCCGGCAATCTCATCGATGCCCAGCAGCTTCATGATTTCTTCGCTCTTAGACTCCATATGCTCTTTATCGCGCTTGTCGAGAATCATCGGCAGCATCACATTTTCCTTCAGCGTCAGGCTGTCCATGAGGTTGAATTCCTGGAAGACGAAGCCCAGATGCTGTCTGCGGAAGAGGGCCATCTGGTTCTTATCCATGGAGGTAATGTTCTTGCCCCCGATCAGAACCTCGCCATAGCTCGGCTTACCGATTCCGCTGAGGATGTTCAGCAAGGTGGTTTTGCCGCTCCCGGAGGGTCCCATAATCCCGATGAAGTCCCCCTTCTCTACGTTGAAGCTTACGGAATCCAGTGCCACTGTCGAATGCTCACCGTTTTGCACACCATATACTTTCTTAACCTCTTTGACTTCCAGTACTACGCTCACAGCTTCATCTCCCATTAATCATCTATTCATCGTATTTCTTTCCGGTAGCTCTATTGTAGGAAATCGGGGCTTCCACATCCATCCATTTAAGTTATATTGTCTTTCATTTTTGAAAGATACGAAATCTGCACCTCGGTGCCTTGACCTACTTCAGAGGTAATCGTGAGCCGGTGGCCCAGCTTGCGGGCAATTTCCGAGCAGACGTAGAGGCCGATGCCGGTAGCCTGATGATGGGTACGTCCGTTTTTCCCGGTAAAAAAGGGCTGGAAGACCCGCTGCAAATCTACAGGCTCAATCCCGATCCCCTCATCCCGGATGGACAGTACCACCTGCTCGCCCTGCTGCTGAAGACGGAAATAGATGGATTTGGCCTCTCCCCTGGAGTCAGAGTATTTGATCGCATTCGAGATAATCTGATCAAGCATCGCCGTATTCCATTTGCTGTCTGTCATGACCGTGATCTGCTCGTCCTCACATTCAATCACCGGGTACACATTGTTATAGATATACTGGTTCCGCTTGCTGTTGATCAGATGACGGAGCGATTCCAGCAGCTTGACCGGTCCCGGGTTATAATCGCGGGTGAAATGCTCCAGACGGAAGAACTTCAGCATCTGGTTCAGCATGCTGAGAATTTTGTCCTTCTCCTCTTCTATATGCTGGAGGGCCAGGGCATGGCCGGTGGGATTCATTTTGTAATTCTGGAGAATGAGGTCGATGACCGACAAGGGTGTTTTGAGATTATGTATCCACTGGGAGATGAACTTATGGGTGTTGTCGGCCCGTGCCTTGACCTCATAGATCTGGTCCTGATAGCTGTGGTGAAGCTGGTGAATAAGCCGGATGGCAGACTGCTGTTCGGCCGAGAAGCCCTTCTCATCAATCTCGATATTCTCGGACAAGCGCTGGAGCTCCCGGTGGGTGGAGACGTAGCGGAAGAACCGGAAGCCCATGAACAGGATGAAAATATACAGATAAATGCTGAGCAGATACAGAAGCTGAATGCTGTTGCTGACATAAAAACAGCAGTAGACGCTGACCAGCACATGGCTCGTGAAATAGACAAGGGTAAAGGACAGATGGTCGCGCGCAAAGGACCGGAACAGCCTGATACTCACTTACGCGTCCCTCCCATCACCGACGTGTCAAAAATATAACCCACGCCCCGTTTGACCCTGATGACATCCTGAAAGCCGAGACTCGCAAGCTTGCTCTTGACCCGGGTTACATTGACCGTCAGCGTATTGTCCACCACGAAATGCACATCGTCCCACAGCTCCTCCAGGAGCTCTTCCCGGGTGACGATGGTATCCTTTTGCTCCATCAGCTTCTTCAGCAGCTTATATTCGTTCTTGCTCAGCTCCTCCACCGCGCCCTTGCAGGAGATGCTGAAATTGCGGTCATCCAGATGAATGGGGAGCGGCTCCGGCAGCGGCTCGGACTTGCCCGCGTACTCCCCGTAATTGCGGCGCAAAATGGCCATAATCTTCGCCAGCAGCACCTGAATATTCAGCGGCTTGACGATGTAGTCATCGGCGCCCAGCTCCATGCTGAGCACCTGGCTGGACTCTTCATCCCTGGCGGAGATGATAATGATCGGCACGGTAGTCTTTCTTCTGAAGACGCGGCAATAATAGAAGCCGTCATAGTAGGGCAGGTTCAGGTCAAGCAGCACCAGCTGCGGCGCTTCCTGCTCGAAGATTTTCTCCACCGCCTGGAAATCTGCAACCTCCACCACCTCATAGCTGTACTTGCGCAGGATATCAGTCATCAGCGTACGGATTTTGATATCATCCTCGACGATCATGATCTTGAACAATTCGCTCACCTCTCCGCAGCCCGCAGTTTCCTGGATCATTCCCTGTTATGAAGCCTCCGCGAGCTTATGGCCGACAAACCCGATGATCGTGCCGATGCTTGCGAAGTGTTCATGTATCAGTTCCTCGGGCAGAATAATGATCTTGAATTCGCGCTCCAGTCTGTCCACCAGGTCAAGCAGACCCAGAGAGCTCAGCAGCCGGGACTCGAAGATATCAGTGTCCGGGCGCAGCTCCACAGCAGGAACGCGGGTCAGACCCGCTACGATCATTGTAACTTGTTCTGTGATTTTCATATACTGTTTTCTCCAATACTGGGGGATTTGTAATAGGGATCAAAAACATGGGCAATCGCCCGGATGAAATAGGTACCGCTTGGTGTGACCTGAATCAGCGGAGAATCTACCCCTTCCAGAAGCCCGTCCCGCTCCATGGCACGAAGCTGAATAATTTCCTGCTGGAAGTAAGTGTCGAAATCCGCGCCGCAGCTGGAAGTGAACGCCTCTTTGTCGATGGACATGCCGCCGAGGAGCCGCTGCAGGATAAGCTCAGCACGAACCAGGTCATCCTCCGACATCTGATGGGTTCTGCCGGTCTCTACAGGGAGTCTGCCCTGATCCAGCGCTGAGCGGTAACGGTCCATAGCCGTGGTGTTCTTATAATAGAGTCTGCCGGTCTTGCTGACGGCCGACTTGCCCAGTCCCAGCAGCTCCGGGCTGCCAATCTCCGAGGAACCCATGAAATCCCTGACCACCTGCGGTCCCGGATGCCGTTCTCTTCCGGTATTGCGGATGAAGGTATCGCTGCCCATCATGGTATAATCCGGCGACAGCGCCTCCCGGGCCAGCTCGAAAAGACGGGCTACCATGTAAGGATTGGGCAGGCTGAGCAGCGGGATTTTGCGCTGCAGCGGATAGATGGCCGGATAATGGGCGTACGGGAAGGCCACAATTTTGTCCGGAGCGATCTTGACAATCTCCCGCAGTGTGCGCTCGAACTCTCCAAGACCCTGATAGGGCAAGCCGTAGCACAGATCCACATTCACCGTGAAGCCCTTGCTGCGGGCAATTCCTATAATCTCCCGTGTCTCTTCCAGATCGCATTCCCGGTGAATGGCATTCAGGACCCGGGTGTCGAAATCCTGAACACCGAAGCTGATATAATTGAAGCCCAGCGCCTTCAGCAGCCGCAGCTTCCCTTCACTTACAATCTGCTTGTCCGGGTAGGCCTCCAGCTTCACTCTGGCGTTCTCCAGCGGCTCCACATACCGGTTCAGACTCCCGTACAGCCGTTCGATCTGCCGTTCATTCAGATAAGCCGGTGTTCCGCCGCCCCAGTGGATATTGCCGGACTTCAGCTTCCGGCTGCGGCCTGCCAGCTTAAGTTCCAGCTCCTGCTCCAACGCACCGATATAGAGATCCTGATCTTCCTCTCTGCCGCCCAGCACCCGGTCACAGCAGCAATAATAGCAGATGGATTTGCAGAACGGGATATGTACATAGACCTGTGCCTCCTCCAGTTCATTAAGGGTAAGGGCGATGGCGGATTCATCCGCAGGCTGGCGCCAGTGGCTGTCCACGGGATAGCTCAGATACATCGGCAGATTATATTCGTTGTACTTCTGTGACAGATAATGCAGTTGATGCTCAGTGGCCAATTTCACGTTCTAAGCTCCCTCCTTGCCCGTTCTTGCCGGGCTGCACAGTCTCACTATAAGCTCCTCTTCCTTGTGCATGATATCCTTCAGCAGCTGTTCATGGGCAATCCGCCAGTCTTCCGGCAGTTGAATACCCTTACTCCAGCGGATGAGATCGCTGCGGATATCCAGCCATGCGCGGATAATCCCGCCCGCTATGGAGACAACGGCGGGTTGATCTGTGAACAGACGCTCCAGCCGGTACTGCTCCGCCCGCTTGAAATCAATGATGGTATTCAGACCGGCGATCAGCCGCCGGGTATGCGGCTCTTCGGGATTCCCCGGTAGAGCGGCATAATCTGCAAGGAAGACAGACAAGGCCGCGATACCTCCGGCTAAGTCATCCTGGCAGGTGCGGTACAGGCTGCGGAGTTTACAGATATCGGGCTGCTTATAATAAAGATAAGGCTGCTGGTCACGCGGGAATTCCATCTGCGTGTATGTCTGCTCCGGCAGCATGAGATGCTGGAGATAGCCTTGGCAACCATTCAGCAGATCGCCTGCTGTAAGCATCCGTTCCCTGTAGTTCAACGCATCCTTATGGCTGTGCTCCAGCACAAGGAACTGATCCTGCAACTCTTTGAAGCCATAGACCAGCAGCGTATGGGCAAGATGCTTCTTCCGGTAGGTGTCCCTGCGGGCCGGCTCATAGAAGCTGTCCACCCACAGAATGAACAGGCTCTGCCGCTCAAGTCCCGCAATAAGCCTCTGCTTCAGCGCCTTCCCTTCCAGCGGGGTCTCGTACCTGACGGTAAGCTGCAACTGCTCCAGCAGCGCCTCGGGTGTGGCGGATTCAAGACAGACCGCAGAGATGGACGACGGTCCGGCCTCAGAACCCTCCAGGCGATATACATATATATCGCTGCACAGAAATGTATTCAGGTTTCTGCCGAAGACGTTCAGCACAGGGAACAGTGAGTTATAGAGACAGCTTTTGTAATATAGGTCGTTAAAAGGCTGCGGCTGGGCAGCGCGGCATACCTGGATGGAGGGTGCCGGTATTATCGGGCTTCCCGGGACGTTGCTCTGCTCCGGGAAGCTGGCGCCAGCCGCTGCCTCTTTACGGTAAGCGTCACTCCTAAGGCTTGCAGCAGCCGTGGTATACACGGCAAGTCCCCCCTCAACAAGCATAGCCTGCGCTCCGATAGTAGAGCTGCTCAGCAGATCTTCATACGCAAGAGTTATGCCTCTTGCAGCAAGCTCGCTGTGCAGCGCGACAGCTTCAACCGAGTTGCCGCCGATTTCGAAGAAATCATGGTGCAGGCCAGGCTCCTTCAGCTCCAGCACCGTCTCCCAGGCCTGGCGGATGGACTGCTGCAGCGGAGTGGTACAGGGAATGTATACACTGTCCGTGAGCATAGCATTCAGGGTGACCTCGGGCAGTTGTTTTTTATCCACCTTGCCGTTGGCATTCAACGGGAGCTGCTCCACCCGGACGAATATGGACGGAATCATGTAGACGGGCAGGTGCTCAGCCAAATGCTGCTTGAGCGCAGTGACTTGAATGTCTGGCTGGCTTGCAGTCAGATAGGCGCATAGATGTTTCTCCCCCGAACCCTGGCTCCTGGCCGTAACGATTGCATCCCGGATTCCCGGATAGTCCAGCAGCCGCTTCTCCACCTCCTTCGTCTCGACGCGGTAACCGCGAATCTTCACCTGATCGTCACGGCGGCCGAGGAATTCGATCATCCCATCTTCTCTCATCCGGCCCAGATCGCCTGTCCTGTATATCCGGTCCGCTCCAGGGTTGCCGAAGGGATCGGGCAGGAAGGCCCGTGCGCTTTTGTCCGGGTCATTGATGTAACCGCGCGCCACCCCGATCCCTCCGATGTATAGCTCCCCGGTCTCGCCCGCGTCCACCGGCTGCCCGGAATCATCGAGAATGTACCAGACATTCTGCTCAACCGGCAGGCCGTAGGGAATGCTCGTCCAGTTCCCGCAGACCTCAGCAACATGATGATAGATGGACCAGACCGCAGCCTCCGTAGCTCCGCCGAGTGCGGTCAGCTTGGCCCGGGGGAAGTAACGGGAATAGCTCCGTGCCAGCTCCAGGGGAATCCAGTCTCCGCTCAGGAAGATATGCTGCAGCTGCATTTGGGTGAAATCCGGCAGCTGCTCCGACGCATGCCTGATCAGATATTGCAGGGTCGCAGGCACAGAGTTCCAGAACGTAATTCCCTGTTCCAGCAGGATGCGGATAAGGTCGGCAGGACTGGTAATTTCCGACTCCGCACACAGGACAATCATGCCGCCAGCGGCCAGGAGGCCGAAGATATCATATACGGACAGATCGAAGCATACCGAGGTTACACATAATCCCTTGTCCCTGCTGGACATATGGAGCTCACGGTTCACCCAGCCAATCAGGTTAACGGCAGAACGGTGCTCAATCATCACACCCTTAGGCATACCGGTCGATCCGGAGGTGTACATGATATAGGCCAGATCCCTTCCCTGAACCGGGAGACCGGGATTATCATCGGAAGAGGGGGAATCTGCCGAATCTGCCGTAAGGTCAGCAGCTCCCAGGGTGAATTGAACGGGCACATCCAGCGGTTCTCCGTTTTCACAGATCGCGGCAACCGCCCCCGAGTGCTGCAAAATATAATTTTTGCGGCTGTCCGGGTAACGGGGATCTAACGGTACATATGCGGCCCCGCTTTTTAGCACAGCCAAGAGGGCCACAATCAGATGCTTATTCCGGTTCACAATAACCCCGACATGGTCATTCGGCCGGATACCCCGGGCAATCAGATTATGCGCCAGGCGGTTGGCCTGCCGGTTCAGCTCCCCGTAACTCATAGACTCTCCTGCTGTAACGATGGCAGTCTGTCCCGGCTGCCGGGCTGCCTGAAGCTCGAAGCATTCATGCAGTGTGGCAGCATTAGCAGAAGAACGGCCGCAGCGGGATTCCGTCATCACGATTACCTCCCCGTGTGCATTGTGTCCGGCGCAGACTGCTCCCGGCCCAGCTCTTCCGTAAGCCCGGTCAGTCCGCCCAGCGTCTCGCAGCCCAGCAGCTCGTCCACATGCTTCTCCAGATTAATGCCAAGCCTTCTCTCTACTATGGCGATGTACTCCACGATCATCACCGAGGTAATGGCCAGATCGTCGGCAATCGATAAGCCCGGATGCAGCTCCTCCTGATCGAAATAGCATACGCCAGCGATAATCTCATACAGCATGTTCTGCATCTGCATCTTCTCCTCTCTCTTCGTCCATCACAGCCGCCTGCTGAATTCAAGCTTCAATTGCTGCCGGTCCACCTTGCCGCTGCCCCCGGCCGGGAAGCAGTCATATACATGAACCAGATCGGGAACCATATAGCCCGGCAGCCGCTTGCCGACCGCCTGCTTCAGCCCGAGAACAGTGAAGCTGCCTGCATCCTGCACGATCACTGCGGCACAGATCAGCGGATAGCCTTCGCTGTCGGGGATATCAACAACTATGGCATGAAGGATCATCTCCAGCTCATGCAGCACGCGCTCAATCTCCGGCAGCTCAACCCGGAAGCCTGAGCGCTTGATCATAGCGTCCCGGCGTCCAATCAGGACCAGTGCGCCGTCTTCGTCCACTGTAGCCATATCCCCGGTACAATAGAGCCTGTCCCCAAGCCCCCACTCCGGGGGAACCCGGCGGAAGCTCTGCTCTGTAAGCTGTGGATTACGATAGTATCCCTTCATAACGATGGAGCCTCTGACACAGATCTCCCCCTCTTCACCGCTGCTTGCAAGGCGGCCGTCAGCGGTGATTACCACCACACCGGTATTCCCGCAGGGATAACCAATCGGCACCGGGGCATCCCGTATAATCTGTTGAGCCGTCAGCGGATAACAGGTACAGACATTGGTCTCTATTAGTCCGTATAAATTGTAGAAATCTGCACGCGGCAGCAGCTCCATCATCCGCAGCAGCAGCTTCGGCTGAAGAACCTCTCCCGCGAACAGTACGCCGCGCAGCGAAGGCAGACCGCCTTCGGGGAACCGGGCATATTTGACTACGGCATTCCACAGGGAAGGTACGGTGTAGATCCAGCTAATCCGCTCTTGCCTGACTGCGGCAAGGAAGCGTGACGGATGCTGAATGACCTCAGTGCCCAGCAGGATCAGAGTCGCCCCCACGGCAACCGGCACGAAGATATCGAAGACCGCCAGGTCGAAATGAAAAGGCGCTACCGCTGAGAAGCGGTCTTGCTCTTCCGGCTTGAAGTAGCTGCAGCACCAGTCAATGAATGTTCTGGCATTGAGATGGGTAATCATCACTCCCTTAGGCACTCCAGTGGAGCCTGAAGTGTATAGAATATAGGCCAGATCCTCGCTGATCGGCGGCCTTCTGCCGCTCTGCAGGTCACGCAGCGGCTGCCCTGTCTCCACATGAACGGCTTTGCAGTCATACGCTCCATCTTCATTGTCATCCTCTGACTCTGCCTTCTTCTCATCCAGGAGCAGCACATGCAGCGATCTTAAATGTTCTGCTTGCCCGGAGTCTGCCTCCTTCAACAGCTTTTTCAGATTCGTGCGCTCCGTAATCAGGTACTGTGTCCCGCTGCTCTCCAGGATGGCCAGCATCCGCTGAACAGGAGAATAGGTCGTATCCAGCGGAATATATGCTCCTGCGGTGAACAGCACGCCGAACATGGCACATATCGCCTGCGGAGACTTGTCCAGACAGATTGCAGCAGTCTCCCCCGGCAGCATACCCGCGGAGATCAGTGCATCGGAAATCTGCAGACTGCGACGGTAGAGACCGCCATAGGTCAGCTCCCGGCCTTCATGATACAATGCCGTCCGCTCCGGGCAGCGTTCGGCGCTGCAGATCAGGTAATGCTGAAGCAGGAAATCACTCATACCCTTCCCCCAGACCTTCCAGCATGATTCTCTTCTGCATCTCACTCGTCCCGGAGTACAGCTTGGAGGCCAGTGAATCCCGCATCTGCTTCTCCGGGGCACTCTCCTTCACATATCCGTAAGCCCCCCAAATCTGTACAGCCGCCAGGCTGTTCTGCACCTTGGATTCGGAGGTATGCAGCTTCAGCATAGAAGCACTGTGCATCCCGCAGCGTCCCTGATCGAAGTCGGCGCATACCTTGTACAGCATTAGCCTGCCCGTTTCCAGCCGGAGCCGCATCTGGACCAGCTTGTCATAGACCCCTTCGAAGGAGAGAATAGCTTGTCCGAACTGCTTCCTCTTGCTTGCATAATGATACGTCTGTTCATACTGCTGTTCCATGGCTCCGGCATGATAAGCACTGACGATAATCCGCTCCCACAGCATTGCCTTGAAGAAGATGCCCATCCCCTGACGCTCCCGTCCCAGCAGTCTGTCAGCCGGAATGCGGGTGTGGTTCAGCAGAACCTCACTCATCGGACTGGTCCGCAGACCCATTTTGCCGAAGACTTGTCCTATCCTGTATTCCTCCTGCTGTGCCTCCAGAATAAAAGCAGACACATCCAGCATGGGCAATCCGTTCGCATGCTTGCCGTACACCAGCAGAATATCGGCTTCCGGGGCCAGTGTGGCAAAGGTCTTGACGCCATTCAGCAGATACCCGTCCGCAAGCTTCTCGACCGAGGTGGTCATGGCAGAAGAGTCGGACCCGGCCCCCGGCTCTGTAATGACGCTGCTGCCGATGAATCTGCCGCCGATCAGCGGGGCCAGATAGCTTGTCTGCTGTTCCCCATTACCATACACCCAGAGCGGCACCTGTGCCGCCGACATCTGGGCGCATACCGAGAACACCAGGCCTTCGTCATGGCAGTGCCGCGCCAGTGAGTACACCGCCAGTGCCGTAGTCAGCATCCCCTGCTCTGCGCCGCCGTAACGCTCCGGGAAGGGAAGTCCAAGCAAGCCGGTATCGGCGATTCTGGACCATTTATCCCTGCGGAAGGTGCCATGCTCATCATCCTCATATACTCCGTCGTTCAAATATCGCCCGCTGCATTCCTCCATCAGACTGCAGATCTGCCGCTGCTCCTCGGTATAGCTGAAATCCACATTAAGCGCCCCTCAACCCTGAGATTTATGAACATACAATGAATACAAGGTAATGTTACAGGTTCTCTCCACCCATGCCTCTGACGATGACGTCATTCAGCAGAAATTGGCTTTCCGCCGGAATTCCCTCCACGGCCCACCTTCTGAGGACATTCTTCTGCACCTTGCCGGATTCCAGCACCGGCAGCTGGGAGACGAGGTGCACCCGGTCGGGTACCTTGTAGTTGGCGATTTTGCCGCGGCAGTAGGCCTTGACTTCGCCTTCGGTCAGCAGGACTCCGGGCCTCGGGATGACAAAAGCAGCAAGCGCCTCGCCCAGAATCTCATCCGGCTCCCCGACTACCGACACATCCTCCACCTTGTCCATGTGCAGTACACATTCTTCAATATCTACCGGATAGACATTGAAGCCGCCGCGGATGACCATATCTTTGATCCGTCCGGCAATACAAAGGTTGACGCCATCCTTGTAATAACAAGCCAGATCCCCGGTGTACAGCCATCCTTCCTCATCGATCACCTCACGTGTCTTAGCCTCATTCTTATAGTAGCCCTTCATCAGATAGCCCCGGATGGCCAGCTCGCCGATCTCACCCTTCGGCAGCTCCTTGCGGTCCCGGTCCACAATCTTGGCCTCGAAGCCTTCAATCGGCCTGCCCACGGTGTGCAGCCGGACATCCGGCGGATCATCCAGGCGCGTCATGGTGACCAGACCGGTAGCTTCAATAATGCCGTAGGCATTAATCAGCGTACATTGGGTGGTCTCCTCGATGGAGCGGGCCAGATAAGGGGTGCACAACGAACCGGAGACCACGACCTTGCGCAGCTCGCGGAACAGCCCCGGCTTGCAGTAGGGCATGGCCAGAATCAGGCTCCACATCGTCGGCTGGGTGTGAAAGAGGTTAATTCCGTTTTTGGCGACATGGCTCAGAATATCATTGGGGTTGAAGTTGGTGATCCATTTCATCGTAATACAGGAGACGAAGTAGACCAGCACGGCATTGAAGCCCTGTGCCGCATAGAGGGGAGCAATCGAAAAGCCGATATCCTCCCGGATATCCAGCAATTGTCCGCCGTAATAAGAGGTAGCCACCAGATTGCGGTGAGTGATCATCACACCCTTGGGGTGGCCGGTGGTTCCTGAGGTGTATCCCAGAATCGCAATATCGTCAGGCTCAACAGGTTCAAGCGGCCTATTATTCAGCGGAACGGTCAGCGGGCTCAGCAGTTCGGAGAACGGCAGACTGCCTGCCTGAGGCTCATCGCCCAGCACAATATAATTGCGGATAGCCGGCAGCCGGGGACGAAGCTCCTTCAACAGAATCTCTTCATAATTAAAAATGCCCAGCCGGTCCTGATAAATGATCGTCTCCGCATCGGAATCCTCCAGAATCCGCCTGATCTCATCCGGCTCATAACGCGTGCTGACGGGAACGATCCATGCGCCGATCCGGAACAGGGCGAAGTAGAGATACAGATATTCCAGACTGTTAGGCAGCAGTACGGCTACCTTGTCATTCTTCCGGATGCCGAGGTCCAGCAAATTGCCGGCGATCGTGGCGGCATAATCATACAACTGCGCGAAGGTTACAGTCTCCTGCTCGAACACCACGGCAGGCTTGCCGGGGTAATCCCGCTGCAACGTGTCCAGTACGCAATCAATGGTTAAACGTTCATAATGGATCATTGGTGTACCTGTCTCCTTTATCAGTCCAGATAGGATAGATCAAAGCCTTCGAAATGCTGCGCGGCCTCTTCCTCGTTCAGAATGGCGCCGATACAGCCCGGCCGTTTGCGGGGTCGCTGCATAGCCGTCATAATATACTGGATATAATTGAAATTGTTCGAGAATGAACGGATGCCGATGGCCTGCATGATAATCCCGATGAACGCGCCGGGGGCGAGGTTGGTATTCATCATCTTGTCCGCGTAGTCCGGGAACAGCTCCGCCTTCAATTTCTCCACACAGACGAACAGGAACTTCTGCATACGGATGAAAATATAGTCATTCTCCTTCTGATAGATCTCATCCGTGTGGATCAGCTCTCCATTCAGATAGAATTCGGCCAGAACCGGTGATTTCAGCTTCATATACCCCTCCTGGTCGAAGGTGATATGATTGAACACATCATATAGGACCACCGTGTACGACAGCTCCTCTTTTCCGCTGAATGCCTGAAGCCCGGTTAAGTACAGATTGCCGTCCGCAGCATAAATATCCACAATATCCTCTTCGTAAAATAATGCACCGGAGCCTCCTTCCTCCATCTGCTGCCTATACATGAAGTAGGAGCTGTAAATCCCGCTCATAATCTCAAAAATATGAAAGCACTTAAACCGGTCAAACCTCAGCCTGGCGGCGAGCTTCCTGTCGAACCGCTCCCCTTCCAGCTCTGCCTTCAGCTTCCGCTCCAGATACTCTCTGGAACACAATACACCCTTCCCGCCGTTAAAAAGCTCGTCCACCGCCGCTTCCAGAATCAGCCCTTCCGGGCTTACCGTCAGATGGATCATGAACGACAGGGAGACATCCTGCTTACGCATACGGGTAATATCCCGCTGCCAGCCGATGATACGCAGATTCCCGTCCTCCTGCCTCTGGAGATTCGTACCCCGCGCCCGGATCATGGGCACAAGCTTATCCGTGCAGGAATAGTTGCCGTAAGCAACTCTTTTGCGGATAATCTCCAGGTCGAGCGGTTCTCTTACAATCAGCTTAGGGACGGGGAAATTCGCAGTCTTCATCGTTCTCCACCCTCCCTTACCATGTGAGATACGCCGCTGCATACGTTAAGCCGCATGCACTGCCCAACAGCAGAATGGAATCTCCCTTATGCAGCAGCCCCTGCTCTTCGCCTATAGCCAGGCCCGCAGGGATATTAGTGCTGCCCATGTTGCCGTTCAGGGGAAACGTATTGACGGGGAAAACCTTATCTGACCGCACCTCCAGCTTATTCAGCAGTGAATTGGTAATATTGCGGCCCAGCTGGTGGGAGAAGATATAATCGATGCTGTCCTTACTCAGCCCGTGCCCGTCCAGGAATTCTTCAACGAAGCCCGGCATATCGCGGATGACCTTGGCGGCAATCCCGCGGCCGTCCGACCGGCTCATGAAATCCATCTCCGCGAAGCTTGGTACGGGCATATGGATTTTGGGCGACACATAGAGGGACAGATCCCAATCCTCATGATTCCGCTGCTCCCCGTAATACCGGATGGATCGTTCGCCATGATCGGCACCCAGCAGCATCGCGGCGGCGCCTGCCCCGGCGAACAGCAGATTCATTTTGTAATCCGCGTCTGCAAGGCTGCTGACCTTGCCTGCGTAATTGGAAGCCTCCAGCAGCTCCAGCGGATTCTCACTGGTCACCACGAGAATATTGCGGTATTTGCCGGAAGATATGTATAGACTGGACAGCTCCATCGCTTTGAGGAATCCGTTACAGGTATCGTTGATGTCATAATAATTGCTCCGGCTCATCCCCAGCTCATGTGCGAGAATCATGGCATACGACGGCTCACGGAACGGATTGCAGACACCCACGAACAGCAGTAAGTCCACTTCGCTTGCCGGGATTCCCGCTTTGCCGATCGCTTCCTGTGCAACCTTCACGGCCATCTGCACCGAGCCGTCTTCCCTGTAGTCCACAGAGCAGGAGCGGGTCTCGATCTCCAGGAAATCAAGCTTGCGCTTACTGCCGTACACGAGCTGCTCCAGATCATCCTTGGCCAGCTCCTGACAATAATTCTCCGCGAACCATTCTACAATCTCCCCGTTGTTCATGCGCCCCTTAGGGATGTAATAGGATAAGGCGCGTATAGACAGATTCAACATGGTCATATTCCTCTCCATTAAGATGATAGACTGCCGGTCTGCAGGTCCCCGCCCAGGCTTCTATAGTAATTGAAACGATCGTAAGCTTCGCCCAGTGTGCGGGTCATCACGCGGTCTTCGGGATTGAACATGACCTGATACTCTCTCTCGAGTCTTAGCATCGCGTTCACTAAGGATAAAGAATCGATCCCCAGCTCCAGCAGCAGATTGACCTCCGGGGTCAGTCTGGAGGACTCAATTCCCAAATACCCGGCGAAAATCTGCTGAAACTGTGTAAAGCTTATCCGCTCTTGCATATGCTCACCTGCCTGTTGTCATATTGTGTCTAACCTGGTCAATCAGGAGAGGGACGGCCTCGAACAGATCGGCCACAATACCGTGGGCAGCCAGTCCCAGAATCGGCGCGTTCCGGTCCTTGTTGATGGCAATGACCGTGTCCATTCTGCGGATGCCCACGGTGTGCTGAACGGCTCCTGATATGCCGACAGCGAGATAGATCCGTCCGCTGACATTCCGGCCGGTTAAGCCGATCTGCCGGGAATAGTCCAGCCAGCCTTGGTCAATTACGGGCCGGGTAGCACCAAGCTCTGCACCCAGACATGCGGCGAGTTCCCGGACCAGCTCCACGCCCTCCTTGCTGCACACGCCGCGCCCGGCGGCAACGATGATACCCGGAGCAGAGGAGGAATCAGCAGCTTCACGGCTGCTGATTACCTCAAGGACGGAGGTGCGGAGCGCCTGCGGAAGCTTGAGCTGCGGACGGATGATCTGGCCCGTCCGGTGCGGACCCGGCGGCGCGGGAAGCATGGCTCCAGGGCGGATGGTAGCCATTTGCGGTCTGGCCTCCGGACAGTAGATGGTGGCCATCAGCGTCCCTTCCCGGGCGGGACGGATCTGCAGCAGCATGCGCTGGGCCGGATCAATATCCAGCCCGGTGCAGTCTGCGGTTAAGCCGGTGTTCAATCTGGAGGCCAGTGTGGCCGCGATGGATTTACTATGTATGGTGGAGGAGAATAACAGAATTTCCGGCTTCCTGTCCATCACCAGCTGATACAGCAGAGCAGTATGAAGCTCCTCATTAACCGGACTTAGGACGGTCTGATCCAGTATATAGACGGTATCTGCGCCATGGCGGATACAGGAGTCTGCATCTGCTTCGGCTCCGCTGCCGGTTAGCACCACGGCAATATCTGTCTGCAGCTTCGCAGCCAGCTCACGGGCGCAGCCCAGCAGCTCGTAAGCGGCCGGATGGAGTATTCCGTCATTGTATTCACAGGCAATCATGATGCCTTCGTATTCTCTGGCCCGCAGGCACTGATTCGGCATGGCTGCCTCCTATCCTAATGAATGTAGCGAAGATATACAGCGGGGTTCCGCGACTAGAGCATCCTTAGCCAAGGACGAGCCGGGCGACCTCCTGGATCTGCTCCTGAAGGCTCTTGCCGCTGACGGTGTGCTGCACCAGCCCTTCAACGGCATTACGCACAGCTAATACCCGGGTTGGGGAACCTGCAAGCCCGCAGGCTGCCTTGTCCAGACTAAGCTCTGCGGCGGACAGCCTTGTAATTTCAGAGCGGCCCGCTTGCAGAATGCCCTTCACGGTAGCCATTCGCGGCTGGTTGATGCCCTGGTGCACCGTAATCAGGGCCGGGAGTGCCAATTGTACGATTTCAGAACCATTCTCCGTCATCCGCTTGCAGATGATGAAGCGTTCCTCCAGTGCAAGAATCTCTTGCACATGCGTGGTGTGGGCCACTCCCAGCTTCTCCGCCAGCGCGGGGCCGACCTGACCCGTCTCCCCGTCAATGGAGTGCGTGCCGCACAGGACCAGATCCGGCTGGCCCAGCAGCTGAAGTCCCCGGGCGAGGACAATCGCTGTTGCCAGTGTATCTCCGCCCGCGAACAGCTTGTCGGTCAGGAGCACGCCCCGATCCGCTCCAAGTGCGATACAGCTCCGCAGGGTCTTGGCTGCGGATTCCGCACCCATGCTGACCGCGGTCACGCTCCCGCCCAGGCGCTGTCTGATCCGGAGGGCCTCTTCGAGGGCAAAGACGTCCGCCGGATTCAGCGCCAGTCCGGAGCCTGCGGTCTGTACCTGCTTGACGCAGACGGCGATATGCCATCTATCTGTAGCTTGGAAGGCTGCTCCGCTGCTCATGAAGGCTGGCGCAATTCCCGGAGAATCGGCGAAATATTCTCTTTGCGCACATCGTCGCAGTTCCGGACCATTTCTTCCGCCATTTCCTTGCCCATGAACAGCCGGGTCATTTTCTGGCCGACTTTCATCATGGTTTTATCCTTATCGGCAAGCGTTTCGAAGTTAAAGCGTCCTTCCAGCGGGAAATACGTAAGGCCGGCACGGATTTTCTCAGGAATGCTTTTGGTATAATTTTTGACAGTGGCTTCGCTCTGTACAGGCGTCTTGGAGACGGAGAAGAGGATGACCTTCTTATCCTGCAGCTGATTCCACACCTTCTTCAGATAATCGGCGATGACCAGCTTCTGGACCCGGACATACGTGCCTATGATCACTGTGTCATACCGGTCTGCCTGCTTCATGTCGAAGCTCCCGATGTCTGCCAG
This sequence comes from Paenibacillus sp. FSL H7-0756, assembly GCF_038006765.1. Taxonomy (NCBI): domain Bacteria; kingdom Bacillati; phylum Bacillota; class Bacilli; order Caryophanales; family Paenibacillaceae; genus Paenibacillus; species Paenibacillus sp. FSL H7-0756. The sequence goes on from NZ_JBBOVT010000002.1 coordinate 775,083, forward strand.
ATCGGCTCCAAGCTCCTCCGCGATCCACTGCGCATATTGCTTCGTGCTTCCATAGACACTCGTGTAAAGGACAAGACTTTTCATACAGCACCTCCTGAAAATGTAAATGTTATGGTCTGCCGGTTAGTCCGGCAGCAGCTCCTGCAGGGATTGCAGCAGCAAGGCCTCCGAGGAATCAGTCATCGCCTTGGCCGGCAGCACAATGGTAAAAACATATTCCTCCCGCAGAACAGATATTGCCTTGAATTGCGTGAAATTCTTGAACTGGCTGATGGCTCCCCGTCCGCTGCGGCTGCATGATTTGACTTCAAACAGCTCAGTGGGAACGGTGAAGCCGGTCTGGATGACCTTGGACATCGCTTCCTTGGCCGTCCAGAGCAGAGTCAAAAAGTTCGGGAGGGCAAGCAGAGGCCCGGATTCCTTGATCAGCTCCTCCTCCTGCTTACTGGTAATTCTTCTGATTCCCTCCACGGCCTTCTCGTCCACCAGCTCGATATCGACGCCCGCCATGAGACGCGGATCGTAATCCACCGCGGCCCCCAGCTTATCGCAATGGGTAATGGTAATCCGCCGTATTCAGATAGTCCAGCGGACCGTCCTCCGGCGGCAAGGAGACCACGCTGAGCTTCAGCCCGTAGCTTCCCTCCGGTCCTTCCAGCTTCAGATGGCATCTTCTCACCGTCTCGGAGAGAAATTGTTCATATTGCCTTGCGAACGCTGTATATTGCACCTGTCTGCACCCCTATTCTTTCTCCCAAGGAAATCTTTGATAACGTACATAATTCTGAATGTTCTCCCTCACCTCCGGTGATGCGGTCAGCTTGTCGATCTCCGCCACGGCAGCCTTCTCCATCCGCTCGTTGATGATCCACATCTCCCGGAAATAACCCTTAATTTCCCGGACCGTCTGCGGCGAGATCCGGCTGATTCTCCGGTACAGCCGCTGGACGGCAGCATCCGGGGTATCGGTCACCTCATCAGCCAGTCTGCACCCCAGCGCTTCTTCCGCAGACAATGGCAGTGTGGTTAGCGTCATCTTATACGCCTGCCAGTAGCCTGTCCGGCGGATCAGATAAGGGCTCACCAGTGCGGGAACGAGGCCCCAGATAGCCTCCGGCAGAGCGAAGGTGGAGCGCGGTGTGGCGATGACATAATCGCAGGCGGCCATAAGTCCGATGCCGCCGGCAAGCACCTGCCCGTCAATTTTGGCAATCACCATCCTGGACAGATTGCCTAGCCTCTTCAAGAGCTGCATAAAGTCTGCGGAGTGTGGGGCATCGGAATCAGCGCTTCCTCCGGCAGCCTCCCCATCCACGAATGCCTGGAAGTTCATCCCTGTGCAGAAATAACCGCCGGTGCCTTCCAGAACAATAGCTTTGCAGCCGTCCAGCCCTTCAAGTCTTCCCAAGGCAGCCAGCAGCTCGGACACAAGAACGGCAGACAGGCTATTCCTGGACCCGGGACGGCTCAGCCGGATGCTGTACAGTCCATCGCCCAGGTGGCTAACGGCAATGGCTTGATAGTCCATAACCATGGGTCAACTCCACGCATACTTGCGGTGAAAGTCATCGACCTCTGTCAGCACAAGGTAACCCTTGCCCTTGAAGAAGTGATCATAAATCCCGCTGAATCTGGAGAAATCCACCTTCTTATCGCGGATTCCGAACAGCCACTCCACGTTCTGATCCAGAATATCGTCGTATTCCTCAAAGGTCAGTTCGTAGCGGCTGTCCAGATGCCCCTGTATGTTCATTGCACTTAGCTTCCTGACGGATTCCGGTGTAATTACCCCGCTGTAGAATTCAGATGAACAGCCAGAGCCATAGGAGAACAACCCGACTCTGCGGTAATCCTGAATATCCGCCTGGTCAATCAAGCTGCACAGACTGAGGTACAAGGCGGCGGAATAGACATTCCCCACCTGCATGCCGTAGGTCAGGGACGGGGCCACTCTCTGCTCAAAATCCTGCTGGACCGCAGAGCCCCTCAGCTTCAGCTCATCATGGATCAGCTTGCGGTGCGCGCCCTTGACCATACCGCCGAACGGCGTATGGAAGGCCAGGTAATCGAAGGTCTCACGGAAATCGACACCGTCCACCTTGTCCTTATAATTCTTGTAGGCGTTCTCCAGGCAGTCCAGATAGGACAGCAGCGACAAATCCGGGTTACCGGTCTCGATCTCCGGCAGCGGACGGCAGGTGTCCATTACCTCATAGCTGTAATGGCCGGTAGCGCCGAAATCCAGCTCCAGAATCTCAGGATTGGCACTGATCAGCATCGCTACGGCTCCGACAGCCTGGGTCGGCTCCCCATAGGTGCTTTTGGCAGCCGCCCTGGCAACATCGGTAGCAATGACTAGTGCCTTGGCTCCCGGAGACGCCCCCGAGGCGATAAAGCACGCAGCCATATGCAGTCCGGCGGTGCCGCCGTAGCAGGCCTGCTTCAGCTCGAATAAGCGGCAATGACGGCCGAGGCCCAGATAGTCATGGATATAGGTGCTGAGTGATTTACCGAAATCGACGCCCGACTCGCTGGCTGTAATGACCAGCTCAATCCGGTTTCTGTCCGCTTCGCTCAGAGCGTCAATAATCGGCTTCGCCGCATTGACCCCGCCGGTTACAGCATCCTCGCAGGCTACGCCCACCGACTTGCGGTCCATCATCAGGTTGTCGAACCGGCTGAGGTCCAGCCCCCGGCCCTCGAAGATCGTCCGGGCCGGAATTACCGCCGGTCCTCCGTAAAAATTGATGCTCTCAATCCCCACACGCATTCAGCTTGCTCCTTTTCTGATAATAATCCCGGTGTTGATTCCCCCGAAGCCGTAGGAATTGCTGAGTCCGCAGGTAATGCTTGCAGGCTCCGCCTGCCTCGCGGCGAACCGGTAATTCGGGCTAACCGGCTCCTCCAGCCAGGGCATCGGATGAAGATATTCCCCCTGCATCTGGAGAATCGTCGCCACGGCTTCAACTACTCCGGCCGCATACAGACAATGTCCGGTCAGTGTTTTGGTCGAATTCAGCCACAGGCCAGGCGTGTGGCTGCCGAATACCCGGGCGATGGATCTCAGCTCTGTCACATCCCCCAGCGGTGTTGAGGTGCCATGCGCATTGATATAATCTACCGCTGAGGGGCCAAGTCCGGCGGTACGCAACGCCAGCTCCATGGTCCGCACCTGTCCGTCCTCATTCGGATCGGACAGGCTATGGGCATCCAGCGAAGCTGCGCCCCCCGCAATGGTGGCCAGTACCTCTGCTTCCCGGGCCTCCGCGCTGTCTGCTCCCTCCAGGATCAGGCAGGCGGCGGCCTGCCCGAAGATGAAGCCCTCATGCCGGCTGTCGAACGGACGGCAGGCATGAGCAGGGGCCGAATGGAAGCTCCGGCCGCCGTAGGCTCCTATATTAAGGAAGCTTTGCAGCTCCAGCGGGGACAGATCGGCCAGGGGACCAATAACCATACAGACATCGGCTATGCCAAGCTGAATCATCTGCGCTGCTCTAAGCACTGCCGCATTGCCGCTAGCTGAAGCCCCGCCAACCGTGGCCCCTTCTCCGCGGATGCCGAACATTTCGCTTAGTACCCCGAGCTGGCAGGTATCCATGTAATTCAGAGCATAACGGGGATGGAGCAGCTCCGGCTGCCCCCCGTATTCCGTCATGGCTGCATAGCTGATTGCCGGTGAAATATTGCTTCCGGCTACGATCAGTCCAATCCGCTCCGCCTCAGGCTTGGTTACATTCAGCTTCGCCTGCTGCCAGGCCTGGGCAGCGGCCAGTGCTGAGGCCTTAACCGATTTGCCGGAGATACGGAACAACCGGCCGGCATTCCGCGATAAATCCCCTTTGTAACAGAGGAAGGCTGGCTCAAGCCCTTCCTCCGGCAGGGCTGCGCCGATCAGCGGTTGCCCGTCCGCATAGGTTAACCCTTCAAGATAGCCTATTCCGCTGCGTCCGTGCCGCAGCGCCCGGCTGAAGGCTTCGGTGCCGTTTGCAGCCGCGCTGACAATCCCCATCCCGGTAACGTATACCGGGCGGTAATCAGCATACCGGTAGCCGGGGGTGCGCTCAGAGATTCTCATGCAGGAAATCTACGACCTCTCCGATATTCTTCAAACTTCCGAACTGGAGCAGCGGTATTCTGAGCTTCAATTCGTGCATGGTGTCGGAGATAATATCGAACCGGTCAATGGAGTTCGCCCCCAGGTCTTTCATGCTCACTTCTCTGCGGATCTGCCCGGGCGTTAAGTCCGGCAGGATATCGATCATCTTCAGCTTCATAATCTCCAGTACCTGATCTTTGCTCATTCGTATCCCTCTCCTCTTAGAATCCGGGCTGCCCCGTCCATTATCCTGACCGCTATATCGCCGGCCCGGCGGTTTCTCCAGACTTCCAGCGGGCTTCCCTTCACCCATTGGTTGAAGGCTCCCATAGCAGGGCCGCACATGATGCTGTAATTGACCTTGTTGCCCGAATCCCCGGAGATCGCGGATGTTCTTGCCCGGGTCATATACCATTTGAAGACGGCGGCAAGCTGCTGCTTCGGATCTGCCTGGACAGCAGCCTGTTCTTCTGGAGGCATCGCCTGGCGGCTGGACTCCAGAACATCCGCCAAAGGCCGGCCGAAGTATTTGTCTTCGAGCTGGGACTTCGTCTTGCTGTCCAGTTGCTGAATAGAGGCGGTGCTGCGGTACAGCTCATATAATTTGTTGGCTCTAGCCGGGAAGAACAGCCCTTTCTTGACCACCTGGGCCTTGCCGCCCAGCTCGAACAGCTCCCGGGAAGGCACATATGCCATGTCGTACACACTCACCTGCGCCAGCAGCTCCTTGACCTCCGGGCTGGTGCCGCTCTCCACCGTACACTGATTAATCGACCCGGTCAGGATGAAATCCGCACCCATCAGGAACAGTCCTGCGGCGGCTTCCGGTGTTCCGATGCCTCCGGCAGCGCCGATATGCATCCTGCTCACCGGAGCGAAGGTGACCGCCAGCTCTTTCTTCAGCCGGATAAGCGTCGGCAGCAGGCTCAGAAGGTTGGCCTGATCCGTCGGCCCGGCCGAATCTCCGGCCGCGCAGAGATCATCGGCAACTGGAACCAGCCGGGCCAGCTCCGCCTGCTCCGCCGTAATCTGCCGCTGTGCCAGCAGCTTGTCCACGATGCGGGCCGGAGCGGGCGACATGAACATGGAGGCAATGTCGGGCCGCGAGACCTTGGCGATGATCTTGTGGCTGCTCTGCACAGTACCATCCTCCGCCCGTGTAAGGCCCAGCAGACGGTATTTAATCAGTGCTGGCGTCAAGGTGAGGTAAGAGGATGCTTCAACCAGCCTGATCTTCTCCTGGAGCAGGAGATCGATCAGCTGCTCCTCCTGCTGCGGATAGATCGCGTGATAGGTGACTGACACCCCAAGAAGCTTGCTGTCCCCGAGTTCCCTGCGGATATGGCGGATTGCATTCCCAAGCTCCGCTGCCTTCATGCCGCCGGCTCCCAGAAAGGCGAGACAGCCGGCTCTCCCGGCTTGCACAACCAGCTCCTGTGAAGATATTCCGTCATTCATGCCTCCCATCAGATATGCATAGTCCAATCCGTACCGGTGTTTGAATACCGGGCTTCCCAGCCCGGTCCCGGTGAGAGCTCCTCCAAGGGCTGGCTGCTCTTGCGTCACGGCTTCTGCAGCCTCCAAGATTTCCGCAGCCTCGTCAGCTTCCGGCGTTACAGCCACGGCTGGAACCGCAGCCTTGTCATCCGTATCCGGCAGCGTATCTGCTTCGGCGGTCGCGGCTGCTTCCGCGATGGCCAGTGCCGCTTCGGCGGCATCATCGACGATGAGCGCTCCGGCTTCGCGCTGAATTTTGCTGACCAGTCCTGCGATTACATGTCCCGGGCCGATCTGGGTCAGCTCCATGTCCGGGTGCCTGCCCATGAGATAACGGACAGATTCGGACCATTTCACACTGCTGATCATCTGCTCGGTCATAAAGTGCAGAGCGCCGTCTGCCGAGTACGGCCGGGCTGTCAGGTTGGCAATGACCGGAATAGACGGCGGCGCGAACTCGAACTGGCTGAGGAATTCCCGGAATTGCATCGCTGAAGGGCGCATATACCGGGAATGAAAAGCACCGCTGACATTCAGAATCACATAAGCGGAAGCACCGCTCTTCTCGAAGATTTCTTTGGCGGCTTCGACATCCTCCTTCAGACCGGAGACAGCAATCTGCGTAGGTGTATTAAGATTAGCCACATCCAGCTGGTCGAGACTGTTCTGTGCTAGAATCCGCAGGACCTCTTCCTCCGTTAGCCCGATGACTGCGGCCATGCCGCCGCCGGTGGCTGAATTCATCAGTGCGCCCCGTTGCTGCACAATTCTCAGTCCAGTCTCGAAATCGAACACACCCGCCGCATAGAGCGCACTGTACTCACCCAGGCTATGCCCGGCTACGAAATCCGGTGTTCCGCTTCCCTTCTGTAATTCCTTAAGATAGGACAGCACATTAACGACATAGAGCGCAGGCTGCGTATAAGCAGTAGTATCCAGCAGCTTAGTGCTGTTCCTAAGGCACAGCTCTTCAATGGAATAACCGAGCACCCGGTCCGCAATCGCTGTATATTCGGGATACTCTTGGAACAGACTGCCTCCCATGCCAACGAACTGTGCACCCTGCCCCGGAAATAAATAGGCTTTCTTGCTCATCAGCGGCTCCTCCGCCTCCTTCTCAAGGTTCATTTGCGTACAATCAGCCACGAGCTCATTCAGCTTCTTCCATTCACTGCCCATCGGCGTAATTACGGACCGGACTTGCCCTGCCTGCTTTTTCCCCAGAATGTATTTGCTGAAATTCTCCAGGGTACCGGAAGGACCCAGATCAAGAAAGAACCGCTCTCCTCCGGCAGCCAGACTTTCAAGTGCCCCCCGGAAGTTCATCGGCTTCCTCAGCACATCCCACAGGAACGATTCATCCACCTTCTGCACGATTCCTCCGGCCATAGAGGATACCAAAGTGACTTCCCCGGCCGGAGTCTTATACTCTATCTTCTGTAAATATGTACGGTAAGGCTCCTCCAGTCCGTCGATGGATGAGGAGTGAAAGGCATAGTTCACAGGCAGCTTCAGACTGGCTACGCCGCGCTCTTTGATGAACTTCTGGACTTCCTTAACCTGCTCGCGTCTGCAGGCAATGGTGAAATGCTGGTCGAAATTCACCGCAATCAGCTCTGAGCGGGTATTCAGCTCTGCGTTCCCGTGATAGAGCTGTTCATGATCCAGTACGGCAATCATCGCACCAGTAGTGCAGGTTGCGCGGAGCAGCTCTACTTGCTTCACGATCAGCTCCAGTGCCTGCTGCGGCGTCAGCACTTTAGCTACTGCCAGCGCAACATACTCTCCAAGACTGACACCCAGTGTATAGCGCGGGGTGATGCCCTCTGCCGCCAATGTTTCTGCCAGCGCAAACTGAACCATGAAGATTGCGGGATGGGAATAGACAATATCTTCGAACTTGGAGCCTTTGCGCTTTGTGCCCAGATACAGCTCTGTAATCACACTTTTGCCGGTCAGCTCATGAAAGATCCGGTCCAGACGCTCCATTGATTGACGGAATACCGGCTGCTTTTCGAACAATTCATACCCCATCTTGTGGTACTGTGAGCCTTGCCCGGAGAACATAAACACCATTTCGCTGTGCATTTTCCGTACCTCCCGAATGTGGAGCGGCTTATTTGAAATCAAACACTCTGGCATTATTCTTGCGGTTCCTGTATTTCACAAAATGATTGATATCATCGATCTGAAAATACAGATTCTTCTTGTAAAGATAGCTCATCTCTTTGCCCGGCGGATCACCGAAGGAATGACCCGGGAATACCTGTGCGCTTGGCGGAATCAGCCGGATCAGCCGGTGGATGCTGTAGAACATATCCTCTGCCGAACCGCCGTCGCTGTCGCATAAGCCGCAGCCTTCGATAAATACCGTATCGCCGGAGAACAGATGGTCTTCGCCCCAGTAACAGACGCTGCCCGGGGTGTGCCCGGGGGTCACTAGACAGGTGATTGCTGAATCTCCAATGTGAATCCGGTCCATGTCTTCAACGGTTCTGAGCCGGTTGCAGCGGTATTTATAGTAGTCCGCCTCTGTTTTGGAGATATAGACGGTGGGACGGTAGAGCCTTTCGAGCTTCTTTACCATATTGGTGTGGTCAAAATGAGAGTGGGTCAGCAGCACAGCCTCAAGCGAGGCGTCATGTGACTCCAAAATACGGATCATCTGCGATACATCCCAGGACGGATCAACCACAAAAGCTTTGCGGGAGGTCTTGTCAATACCGAGATAAGCGTAGTTAAAAAAAGTCATGCACTGCGTTTTAAGCGTAAACAGATCATAGGTCGCTTCCATGCCCGCCTCCTTGAAGATTTGCTGTGTCATATTTTCCAGAATTTTCACTACTAATCTACTAAATTATCATCTACTCGTTCTCTGACTGTCAATGAATGTTTATGCTGTATAATGTTAATTTTTGTTTCAATTTATAGTATATTTACCGTCTGTGTCCCGCGATGAGAATACAGTCCGCCATAAAGCGCCGTTCATCGTCTCCCGGCAGGAGATGAATGTCCCTGTAGCCCGCATCTGCGAATGCCTGCTCCCAGGCATACGGGTCTATGATCGGAGAGCTATCGCGCAGCTTCCGGTCCTCGAACAGCCACCAGCCTTCGGCAAGCCCCCAGACCATATCCACCCAGCGCCGCCGCTGGCAGGCCTCGATCAGCATCAGCAGACCACCCGGTACAAGCACCTGCCGGAGGTGCTCCAGTGTCACGCCTATATCTCTTGTTGCATGGACTACATTCAGCCCAACCACAGCATCAAAGCTGTGCAGTGCAAGGCCCTGATCTGCCGGATTGCTGCTGATATCGAAGGTGCTGAAATGCAGCGCGTGGAAGTCGGGATTATCCTTCGCTTTGGTAATGAAATATTCCCCTATATCCGTGAAGCAGTAATTCACATTCGGCAGTGCGGCCAGATCGAGCAGCTGACGGGTCAACAAGCCGGTCCCGCCGCCAATCTCGAGGATATGAACCGGCTTGCCGCTGCGGGCTTTAGAGATTAAGGAAGCAAGAATATCATGTGTTACCCTGGCATAGACCCGCTCCCTTCCATGCTCTGCCGTATCCCGGTTGCTCTGCTCCAGTGCATCCGCGCTGCCTTTGGGAAAAAGTACACTGACCGGCGGGATGGCCCCGCTGAGGGCCTCCTTATAATTGGCGCAGCAATAATCCAGGAACCGGAGCATTCCCCGGAATTCGGGATAATCCTCCAGACAAGCCTCGTATAACTTCTGCGGTTCAGGAATCTCCGCTTCGGGCTTGATGAATTGCAGACGGCTGCCGAGCAGTCTGACCACCCCATCCTCTGCCAGCATGCCGATCATACAATCCAGCAGCCGGCTATACGCCGGGAGAAGCTTCAACTGCTTCACCCAGACGGTCCGGTCATGGACTGCCCCAGGCGAAGTATCGAAGCCGCATTGACTGATATACCTGTAGGCATAGCTCATGCACAATTCATTCAGGCGATCCTCCAGACCGGCATAGCCTTCAATTCCTTTTATATCCAGCTCCGACAGGTGCAGTTCCTCCTTGTCCTTCAGGAGCGCGCTGTTGTCCTGCAGACGGAAGGGAGCGGGTTCCGCCGGGAAGATGAACTCTTCCACAGCCCGGTTAAGTTCGCCATGATGCGTCATGAACAGGAAATGGGCAGCATCCGCCAGCTCCAGACTATGGGCACCAGGGATGGCAGCTGCCATTTCTGCAGATTGCCGGGTATTGATAATGGTGTCTTTCCTGCCGCAGACGATCAGTACCGGCACCCGGATACGGCCGAGCAGTCCGGCAGTAGAGTAGCTGCGGTGATTGTCGGGCAGATAATATTCCATATACTTCGTGAAAATCTGCTTGTCGATGCTCTTCCCGTATTCCATCAGTTCCAGTGAATCGAGCCCGTGGTCGACGGCTTCCAAATCCTTGCGCATGGCCGAGTCGGCGTTCATCTGCGGATTCTCATTGACGATTTCATAGATGGAGCTGACCAGAATAAGACTGGAGACCCGCTGCGGGTACATGACACTGAACGTTTGTCCGATCAGCCCTCCCCAGGATATGCCGATCACATCCGCCGCTTCCGTCACTCCCAGCCGGTCCAATACTTCGGCAATCACCTGGACCCTATGCTCCAACGAGTAATTATCAATAGCCTCACTGAGACCGCAGCCCGGATTATGAATGCTAATGACCCGGCAGCGGCTGGAGAAATAATCAAGCTGATGCAGAATCATCGGCGAGGCCATCCCCACCCCGCCGACAATCACCAGCGGCTTGCCCTTCCCCGAGATCACCGCTTCTATTTTCTGTCCGGCGGAGGTATTGACCAATACTTGTATATATTTGTGCGGCACACGATCCAGCTCGGATACAGACAGCGTTTGATAACCTGTCTTGGCCGAGGCTGCGGAAGAGCCGTCAAGCTTGCTCCAGAAGTCAAGGAAAAAGCGGTCCGCGCTGTTGACCAGCCACAGGGAATCCTGCGGGGCCCGCGGGCTCTCTTCAGGCTGGTAATTTGGAGAGCTAACTTGCTCCTTGTCCTGTACATTGGTTGTTCCGCTGAGGCCCTGAACTGCTGCTTCGGGAAAGGAAGCGAGCAAATATCCGCTTAAGCTGTTGATCGTGCTGTATTCAAAGAAACTGTCCAGCGGAAAGCTGAACCCCAGGCGTTCGGTCAAAAAGCTGTGAAAGCCCGTGAAGCTGATAGAATCGAACCCGAAGCTCTTCCAGTCGTCATCCGGGCGGATTTTGTCTGCCGGTACCTTCAGCAGCGCAGATACCCCCTCTGCCAGCAGCTTATTCAATGATCCGGCCGAACTCAGCCGCTCCGCTGGCGCAGGGGGCGAGGCTGCTCCATATAGCGGCTCCTCCTGCATCTTCTGCGGCGGCTGTACCGGCATACCGGAAGGCCGCGTGCTGCTCTCTCTAATGATTTTCAACGCTTCCTCCGGTGACATTTGCTGATTCTCTACCAGCTTCAACAGCTGCATTCTCGAATAGGTGCTCATTCCAGGAGATCCCCCACTAACAGATTTAGATTCTCGGCGCTTATTTCCCTGTTATGCAGCTTGTTCAGCCACATCAGCAGCTGGTTATCGTCCAAGACTTCGGATGCTTCTTCAGTGAAGGCGGGCAGGACAGGCGCTTCTCCTTCAGGAGCTTTCACCGGACTTGGCAGCCAATAACGTTCTTCGTCAAAAGCATATTCGGGCAGCGGTGTCTTGCGCATAGGCTGCGGGTACCAGCTGCTCCAGTCGATGGATACTCCCTGCACCCAGAGCTCCGCCAGCTTATCCAGTCTCCGGGCAAGCAGCAGCTCACTTAGGAACAGGCGGCTCTCCTCGCCGTCGAACAGCTGGCTGAGCGCCGAGCGCTGGCTGCTCTGCCCTTCGTAGATGCCGGACTGGCCTTGACGCCCGGACAGGTAGGCCTCCAGCTTCCCGTGCAGCATGCTCAGACTGTCCGCCACAATAGCCAGCCGCTCCGTCATCTCGGCGCGTCCGGTCTGAAGATTGTAGGCCAGCTGCTCCAGAGTCAGACTGTCATGCAGGCAGACCTTTTCTTCAGGGAGAACTGTATGGTACCGCAGCTCATAATAGTTGCTGATCCCCGAAGGATCGTGCTGCATCAGGAACATCACCAGACTGCCAAGTGAAGAGAAGCCGTAGACGGCATCCTTGAACTCAAGTCCGAATTTGTCCCTCAGCAGCTCCAGAAGCTGCAGTGTCTTGACCGCATCCAGCCCGTATTCCTCAAGCTCCGCTCCCGGATCAATTTCCTCCCCGTCAAGCGCCATCACTTCTCTGAATAAGGCGGTGACGTCCCGCAGCAGGCATGTCTCGATGCTGTGGATATTGTTATTCAGCGCAGGACTGGGCGCTTCAGCTGTCAACATGCGGGCAATGTAGGCCTGTAACCTGCGGCTGTTTTCCCTGAGGCTGGTCCCGCTTTTGGCAGAGAGAATAATGATGTGCGGGTTGCGGCCCTGTTCAGGGACCTCCGCCGGCGGGTTGCGGTATTCCTCCAGCACGATATGGGCATTGCTCCCGCCTACGCCGAATGCGCTGACACCTGCCCTGCGCGGAATGACGCTGTCCCGGCTGCCGGTAAGCGGCTTCCATGGAACCGTGTGCTCCGCAATGCTAAGCCCGCTGCCCTCCAGCTTGATATAGGGGTTCAGCTCCTCAAAATGGATGTTTCCCGGAATGCTCCCGTGCTTCATCGACAGCAGCACTTTGCTGACACCCGCGATGCCCGCCGCTGATTCCAGATGGCCAATCGCCGTTTTAACCGAACCGATTACACATTGCGGCAGCTCGGATTCAGGCTTGCCCCAATGCTGGTAAAGGGCTTTGAAGGCTTTCTTCAATCCTTCGACCTCAATCGGATCGCCCAGGCTGGTGCCTGTACCGTGTGTCTCGATGTAAGTAACCGTGGAAGGGTCTATCCCTGCCGCTGCATGGGCGCGGATAATTACCTCAGCCTGGGCTTTGGCATGCGGCGAAGTGATTGAATTCGACTTCCCTCCGTGATTGACCGCAGTTCCCCGGATCACCCCGTGAATATAGTCCTTATCCCTGACGGCGGCGGACAACGGCTTCAGCAGCAGCGCACCCGCACCTTCGCCCCGTACATACCCGTCGGCGTCTTTGTCGAAGGTCTTGCATTTCCCGTCCTTACTGAGCATCCCCAGACTTCCACCCGCAATGAATAGGTTCGGGCTGGCAATCAGGTTGATTCCGCCTGCTACCGCATAAGGGCAGCCTTCATTCCAGATGGACTCCACCGCACGGTGGATTGCCACCAGTGAGCTGGAGCAGGCTGTATCCACCGGCTCGCTCGGTCCGCTCCAATTGAAGAAATAGGAGATACGGTTGGTCAGCATCGTGCGGGTCAGTGTAGTGGCTATCTCCTCCTTAAGAAGCAGTTCCTGATAATCCCCGTTCGATACCCCGATGAACACCGAGGTCCGGGTACCCGACAGCGTCTCCGGCTTGTAGCCCGCATTCTCCAGCGTATGCCATACGGTCTGAAGCATATGTCTCTCCTGCGGGTCCATTTTCTCCGCCTCCACTGGTGAAATACCGAAGAATAACGGATCAAACGTATCAATGCGCTTCAGGAATGCACCGTATTTAACATCTGTTCTCCCGGCCTCCCGGCGCGGATCACCGTACCGTTCCTGCCAGCTCCAGCGGTCTTCGGGAATGGTAGTGACCATATCCTTCTGTGCCGCCAGATTGGACCAGAACTGCTCCAGGTCGTCTGCTCCGGGCATCATCCCGCTCATGCCCACGATGGCGATAGGCTCTCTGGCACCGGGCAGAACACCCGTAGTCTGTCCCGGCTGTGCGGCTGAACTCGCTGATTGCAGAGCCTGGGCTGCCCCAGTACCCGGTTCAGGGTGCATCAGTCTGAAGGCAGCCTGAGCCTTAAGGGCGGATTGCTCAGACTCTGATTGCTTCGCTTGAACCGTCAGATGACCGGTCTTAAGCTCCTCCTCCGGCGCAAAATACCGGTCTACCGCGGACCGGAACTCCCCGTAGACCGCTTCCGCAATTGCAGCTGGTGTAGACTGCTCAAAGAACAGCGTAGGTGTGATTTCCACCCCAAGCGTGCGGTTAACGGCATTCGACAGCTCGGTGAACGAGATGGAATCGAATCCGAGCTCAGCAAGGTCGGACTCCCGGTGAATCTCATTCCGGTCGCTCTTAAGGATCTCTGCCATAATCCCGATGAGTGCCTCCTCCAGTTGACGGCTCCGTCCGGTAACCGCATGCGCGGCGCTATCGCAGCCTTCCGGCTGTCTTAGCTGGCGCTTCGGCTGTCCCGCTGTCCCGGTGAATGCCTGAATAATTCTCTCCTTGTCGCCGGAGACCACCATCACCTGGGCTTCCGGTGAGGACAGGCTCTCTTCCAGGGCGAGCAGTCCTGATTGATCGGATAGCGGCAGCATCCCGAATCTCGTCCACAATAGCTCCCTTGTCCCGCTGTCCACCTGCATGCCGCCCTTGTCCCACAAGGACCAGTTCACTGCGGTATCCCTTCTGCCCCGCTTCTCATTCATAAGTGCCACATAATGATCCAAGAAGCTGTTGGCATAAGCATAGTCACTCTGTCCGATATTGCCGATCAGCGCGGTGGATGAAGAGAACGGCAGGAACAGCAGCTCCGGATTGTCGCGGGACAGCGCCCGGTATAGATGAACTGTTCCGTATACCTTGGCACTCAGCACCTCGGCTATATCCGCCATGTTCTTTTTGGCCAGCAGCGAATCCTTAATGACACCTGCGGAGTGGATGACTCCATCCAGCCGGTTATAGATTTCTTTGGTTGCTGTTACCGCCAGCTCTACGGTCTTCTCGTCTGCTAAATCCAGCGGGAGATAGGCTGCATCACCGCCAAGAACCCTCAGCCGCTCCAGCTTGGCGGGGTCGGCGCTTATGCTTCTGCCGCAGAGGATCAGCCGGGCCTGATACTTTGCCGCCAAATGCTCGGCCACCTTGTAGCCCAGCCCGCCCAGCCCGCCGACAATCATATAAGCACCGCCGGTCTTCAGCTTGCCTGTGCTGCCCGCAAGCGGCAGTGAGGGAATTAAGCGCCGGCTATATCTGGTGCCGTCTTCATACTTGACCTCATATTCAGGTCTGCTGTCTGAAAGCTCCTGCTCCAGTACATCCTTCAATCTGCTGTGATCCTTGAGCTGGATCAGGCTGCCCTGAAGCTTCGGATTCTCCAGTGCGGCTGAGCGGAAGAAGCCGGACAGTGCGCTATACTCGGCGACTGTCTGCCTATTACGGTAGATGCAGACCAGACGGACCGGATGCCGGAAGCGGATGGAGGCCAGCCATTTACACAGGTGGAACACGGGATAGATATCCTTGTCCACACGTTCCTTGACTGTCCGGCAGCCCGGACTGCCAAGCAGATAGATAATCTGCAGTCGCGTATCCTCAGCGATGCTGTAATCCTCTGCCAGTCTTGCATAGCTCTGCGGATCGGACGGATTCAGCTGAACCTGATCTGCGGTCAGCTTGCAGTAGATTGAAGCGGATTTTACCTGTATGGCATCGGCAGGAAATTCAGCGCCTGGCTGGGCCTCTTGTTCAACGGGAGCCCCCATGACCAGGAGGGTGACTCCTGAAGCGGAGGGTTCTGCCAGCGGTTCTATAGCACTCTCCACCCAGCTTGGGGTCAGATAGACCAGTTCACCTGCACTGGACTTCGGCTCCGGCAAGGAAGATGAAGCTTCTGCATGCGGGTTCACCTGGAACGGGCGGAGCGTAAGCTCCTTCATTCTTGAGACCACATTTCCGGCTTCCGTCAGGAACGCAATATCGAATTTCAGTCCCTGGCCCGGCGAGCGCTTAACATAAGCGTATGCGGGCTGACTGGAAGCATCGATAATGTCGAGCTGTCCCAGCACGAACGGCACGAACAGCACCTGCCGGTCGATCAGTCCTGTCCGGTAGGCAAAAGCCACTGCTGACTGCAAGCCTCCGTCCGTTAAAGTCGGATGCAGCTGGTAACTGTCCAGTGTCGGCCGGAGATCTTCCGGCACGGCCAGCCTGGAGATGGCCTCTGCCGGATTGAAATACAAGGCCTGTATCCCTGAGAAGCGGTGGCCCAGCTCAGCACCCAGACTACGCAGCAGCTCATAGTAGGAGCGCGCCTCTTGCTCCCCTCCGCTGCATCGGCCGGTCAGGAGACTGACATCCAGGCTCTCCGGCAGTCTGTCTGCGGAAGAAGCAAGCACCAGCTTGCCTTGGGCGTGTTCCACCCGCTGTCCGTCCTGTCCGGAATAGATCTGAAAACCGATTCCTTGGGCACCAGGCTGCAATACAGCCCTAACCTCCAGCGCTTGCTTGTCCACCAGAACCGGACTTGACCAGACTACATTGCGGATTCCGGTAACGGTCTGCCCGGGAGCGGCCAGTGCACCGGCTGCCCGGATCATCTCCAGATAGACAACGCCCGGCAGGACATGCCCATGGTCGGCCAGATAGAATTCATTACCTGCAAAGGTTTTCTCGAACACCTGCTCATACAGCGTGGACCTGTTCCGGTCAATCAGCGCATGCAGCGCATTGACGGGAACTTCAGTCTTGGCGGGAACACCGCCTGACTCCTTCAGCGGCATCCAATAACGGGTCTGTGCAAAAGGGTACCCCGGCAAGGGCATTCTTACCGGATGCCGGTTGCCGTATAGCACAGTCCAATCTATGGTGCTGCCCTCTGTCCATGCCTTGGCGAGGAAAACATGATTCCTAGCGGATAAGGCACCGGCGATTCCCGCAGGGGAATTGTCCGCTGTTTGGGCTGCTATGCGTGATTTACGGACACTGCCTGTGAAGAGCGAATCCGACGGATACCCGCCGCAATAAGCGGCCAGTGCCTCCCGCAGCTCCTCCGGTGTCGAGCCAATGACAGCCAGCCGTTCCTCCAGCTCTTCCCGTCCGGTCTGGAGGGTATAAGCCATCCTGTGTATATCCGCCGCTCCGGTAAGTGCGCTCTGAAGGAGAGCCGCATACTCGCACAGCCGTTCAGAATTCTTAGCCGACAGGAGAAATACGGCGGGTTCATGCACAGCCCGTATGGGTTGTACTGGCTGCAAATACTCTTCAATAACGGCGTGGGCGTTCGTGCCGCCGAAGCCGAAGGAGCTGACACCTGCGCAGCGCGGAAGCGGCTGTCCGTCTCTGTTCACCCCTGCCTCCCAGTTCTTCGTGTGCTCCAGTACATAGAACGGGGTGCCTTCCAGCTGAATATACGGATTGAGCTCCTTGAAATGAAGGTTTCCAGGCAGCTTGCCTCTGGAGAGAGACAGCAATACCTTAATCACCCCGGCAATCCCGGATGCAGGCTCCAGATGGCCGATATTCGATTTGAATGCGCCAAGACCAATCCGCGGTCCGGGACCCGGAAGGGTATCCCGGCGGCGGTACAGTTCAGTGAAGGCCTTCTTCAGCCCGTTGATCTCCACCGGGTCCCCCAGCTCTGTGCCCGTTCCATGCGTCTCAATGTAAGATACGGCTGACGGATCGACACCCGCCTCAGTGAAGGCCTGCACCACCAGCTCCGCCTGAGCATCCGGGCTCGGGGCAGTCAGCGAATGCCCACGCCCCCCGTGATTCACGGCAGTGCCCTTGATTACGCCGTAGATGTGATCTCCATCTGCTACGGCCTGCTCCAGCGGCTTCAGCACTATGACTCCAACACCTTCACCCTTAACGTAGCCGTCCGCACTGCGGTCGAAGGTTCTGCATTGTCCTTCCGGGGAGAATACGCCCATTACTCCTGCTCCTACATAGGTATTGGGATCAAGCATCAGGCTGACCCCGCCGGCCAGAGCAAGGCTGCTCTCTCCCTGCTGGATAGACTTCACCGCCCGGTGCAAGGCGACGAGACTGCTGGAGCAGGCGGTGTCAATGGATTCGCTCGGCCCTTTGAAATTGAACAGATAGGATACCCGGTTGCTGAGCAGAGCAGTTGCATTGCCAATGCTGGACTGGGCCTGAATCTTATCCATGTTCGCAGACAAAAGCTGCTGATAATCATTGAATTGTACGCCTGAGAAGACACCCACCGGCTGCCCGGCAAGCGCGGACATCCGGTACCCGCTGTCCTCTACAGCCTTCCAGACGGCCTGAATGAACAATCTCTGCTGCGGGTCCATCAGCTCTGCTTCACGTGGTGAGATCTGGAAGAACTTCGCATCAAATGTATCATGGCCGCTGATAAAGCCGCCCCAGCGGGAATTCGTCCGGTTCTCCGCCTGCGGGTCCGTACTGTAGTACGCCTTCCAATCCCAGCGGTCTGCCGGTATCTCCCGGATCTGGTTCCCCTGGTTCTCCAGAATCCGCCAGAGCTCCTCTGCCGTATCGGCGCCCGGCAGCTTGAAGCTCATGCCGGTCACCGCCACATCCCGCAGCGCTGCCTGTTTCGGAGCGGCGATAGTGCGGCTGGTCTTGCTGCGGCCCAGGAATTTGCGGGCCAGCGGCAGCAGCTCCGGCGGCTGTGCTTCGTCTGTGGATGCTGCTGCGAAGCGATAAGGATCAGCGTCAGCCCCCACGGGAGGCAATGCGGACGCAGCCGGGAACTTAAGCAGCGGCTCTGCCCGTTCAGGTGAAGCAGCTGGCGCAGCCGCCAGAGTCACAGCGGAATAGTGCGCCTGAAGCTCCTGGCCGAACTCCTCCAGCAGGAATGCGAGCAGCTCCTCCAGTGTAGTTTTGGCAAAGAAGACCGCCGGTGACAGTTCAATATCATACATTCCGCTTAATTCGTCGGCGAATTCCTTCAATGACAGCGAATCAAAGCCGAAATCGCCCATGTTCTCCTCCACGTTCAGCTTCCCGGGCTGTGTCTGCAAAATCTGCGCCGCCAGGTTCAGCACATCCTGCATCGCCTGTTGTTCCAATGATCCGGTGTTGATCTCCGTATGCTCCTCCAACCTCACACTTCCTCCCTTGACCTGTGCGACCTGCTCCGGCTTCAGCTTCAGCTGCATCTCCAGCCGTGCCCGTTCCCCGTATACTACTGCGGCTTGCCGGGTCTCACTTGCCAATAGTTGTTCAAAAGCGCTGATTCCCAGCTCAGCGGATAAATATCCCATCCCGGAGGTCTGCAAATAGAGCTGTTCCCCCTGCGGGTCCAGGTGCATGCCTCCCGCTTCCCACAGCGGCCAATTCACGCTTAGGCTCTTGCCCTGCCGCCTGCCCTGCTCCATCCATTGATGCCTGAGCTGCAAATACCGGTCCATGAACCGGTTCGCCACCGCGTAGTCGCATTGACCGAAATCCCCCAGCAAGGAAGACGTTGAGGAGAAGGCGGCGAAGAAATCCAGCGGCTCGTGCCGCGTGGCTTCATCGAGGGCGGCGATTCCGGCGATTTTCGGCCGGAGAACCTCTGCGAAGGCGGCGGTGTTTTTCTGAAAAACAAGCTGTCCGCTCACCTGTCCCGCCGCATGGATCACACCGTTAACCGCTCCATACCGCTGCTTCGCCTCCCGGACTGCCGCATGCACCTCCGCAGGATTTGCAATATCGCAGGCCAGGTACAGCGCTTCTCCGCCTAAGGTGCGCAATGCGTCAAGCTGATGATTTAAGGAAGCAGTAAGCGGACGCCTGCCCAGCAGAATCAGCTTCGTCTGCCGTTTCTGTGCGAGATGTGTACTCAGGATCTTGCCCAGCGCCCCGGCTCCGCCGGAGATGATATACACACCGCCTTGCTTCAGCTGAACGGGTCCGCCGCCTGCCTTCAAGTCAAGCTCGCTGAACTCCCGCTCTAATCTGCGGCCCTGCCTGTATTCCGCCTCATGTGTAAAAGCAAAACGGTCCAGCAGACTCTCCTGGCGGATAAGCTCTGCCAGATTGTACTCCCCGTCGGCAAGCCGGATGTGAGTGAAACGCAGGCGCGGATATACCCGCTGTAACGAGCTGCCGTACGCTCCCAGGGCTTCCGTAGCCGGGTCTGCTTCAGCACCGCTTCTGGCTATGGATAACCAGCGGAGGTTCAACCGCAGCTTCAGGGTATGGAAGGCTTGAATCCAGTGGAATACGGTGAGCATCGCGCCAGTATCTGGTGTAAGCGGCCCCTCTGTGGATGAGGATTTCCTCCAAAGCATCACAGCATGGGTAACGTTCAGCTTCGCTCCTTTCACATCTGTCAGCACAGCGGTATAGTCCTGCTCAGCCTCGGGATTAATCATGTAATCATGTTCTGCCTGTTTGTGGAAGGAACCGCCTGCTGCAACGCTTATCACAGTGAAATTACGGCTTAATTCTCTTGCAGCCTCACGGGCCTCTATGTCCCCTGCTGCCATGTACACCAGCAGAGCCTCTGCCCCGGAGGGGGCAGCTGAAGGCTCTGGAGCAGGGACGGATTCCGTCCACCGCTCCCGGAAATAGATCAATTCTTTGCGTTCATCCAAGTTATCCATGCCCATTGTGCTGACCACCAACCTATGTTTGATATACTGAGTTCCGGTATCTGACCGGTCAGACCGGTGCGTGCATTCCTGAATTGACCGTTTGCGGGGTGCATACTTCACTGAGCTTCAGTATCAGCTTCTCCATACTCACCAGTACCCGCTGCTGCGTGTCCAAGATACAGAGGTCATAGGTTGTCAGCCCGTCAGTTCCCGTACTCCACTTAGCGAGTAGCTGGACATCCCGGGTCAAAGGATGATGCACTGTACATCTGCCCAGCCTGCGGTATTCAAGCCGGGTTGCCTTTGCAGTCAGCCGCACCAGGGAATTCAGCATGTCATCAACCGCCGCATAATGGAATAGTGCCTGATTCTGATGCTGCGCAGGCTCCTGTGCTTCCTTAAGGCGGAGCCGGATCAGTGCCTGACCAGTGCCGGTGTGCAGCTCTTGAATGGTCTCCAGATGACGGTATAGAGCAGAATCAGCCTCCGGCAAAAGAATCGGCGCACCCAGCCTGCTCATACGCAGCGGTACCGGATCAGCGGACTGACTTCCAGCAGGGACGGCCACCTTGCCTTGGGCGCAGATGACATATCCGTCTTGTCCGCTCTGGTAGCCGCTCTCACATTCAACATGCGTCCCTGCTTCGTATAGAGAAGTCAGCATGCTGTCCGCAGCTCCGGGCTGCGGCTGTTGTCCCCAGACCACATCTTCAATCACCCGGCAGGATGCTTCCAGCGACAGCTCAGCGGTGATACGGAACAGCTCAATGAATCCGGAAGGAGGCAAGCCGCAATCCGGTTCTGATTCCTTAAGGACCGTCTCGTACTGCTGCTTGCTGAAGCTGGAACGGTTGCGGTCCACCAGCGGATGCAGCTTCTCCTCTCCCCCGTGATTAGCGGGAACGGCAGCTTCGGTTCGTGTAATCCAATAACGCACTCTTTCAAAAGCATAGGTCGGCAGCGGCACAATCCGCACCTGCTCACCCCAATGCAGCTTCGGCCAGTCGATTCCAGCCCCCTGCACCCATTCCGCTGCCAGCTGTGAAGCCTCTCCAGCCGTTGATAGTTCCCTTCTGGACCGCTTGGATACTACACCGGAATAGTGCTCTTCCAAGCCCGCTCCGGCGATGTAATTGTTCAGTTGCTCCAGCAATTGCTGGAGACTGGAGCAGGCGAAGGCCAGGCGGCAGGCCATTTCTTCCCGCCCGGTCTGCAGGGTGTAGGCGGCATCTGCAAGTCTGACATCCCGGTTCTTGCCCAGGAAAGCATGCAGCTTTACTGCCATTTGCTTCAGGGAATAGGGAGTTTTGGCGGATAGCACGATGACCTGCTCCTTATTGCTGCCATCATTGCCGGTTATGCCGCTGTTTCCAGAGATAGACTGCCCCGCCGCTGCTCCCTGCTGAACTTCAGCATTGTATTCCTCAACCAGCACATAGGCATTGGTGCCACCGGCCCCGAAGGAGCTGATACCGGCCCGGCGGACAGCTGAACCTGCCGGTCCATCAACCGTCCAAGGCCCCTCCTCACGCTGCACACGGAAATATGAATTCGCAAAATCAATATTGCTGTTGGTCTTCTCTGCATGAAGAGAAGGGGCAAGCCGGCGGTGCTTCATCTGCAGCAGCACCTTCGTAAGGGAGGCGATGCCTGCCGCCGCTTCCAGATGGCCGATGTTGGACTTCACCGATCCGATGGCGCAGGATTGCTTGGGCGGATTCGCTTCGCTGAACACCTGATTCAGCGCATTGAGCTCAATGGGATCGCCCAGCTTGGTTCCTGTGCCGTGCGCTTCAACATAGGAGATGCTGTCCGCAGGCACTCCCGCCTGCTTCAACACCCTGGAGATCAGACTGGCCTGGGCAGCGGGATTGGGAACGGTGTAGCCGCTGACCTTGCCGCCGTGGTTGATGCCGGTCCCCTTAATCACGCCATAGATATGGTCGTGATCCCGAATCGCTTCGGACAGAGGCTTGAGCAGAACCGCCCCTACTCCTTCGCCCGGAACGAACCCGTCGGCTGCTTCGCCGAAGCTGTGGCATTTGCCGGTCGGCGACAGCATTTTGGTCTGGCACATCAGCACATATTTGTAAGGATGCAGATACAGGTTCACTCCGCCCGCTACCGCAAGGCGGCATTCTTTGTTCTTCAGGCTCTCACATGCAGCATGAATGGCCGCAAGCGATGAGGAGCAGGCGGTGTCCACCGCAAGGCTCGGGCCGCTGAAGTTGAACAGATAAGAGATCCGGTTGGCGATGGACCAAGGCGACACATTGGGCATGGCAGCCAGATTGCCCCGTGCCCATTCCTCCGGGCCCCATAGCTGATACGAATAGGTAGTTGTCCCTGCGAATACACCGACATTCGCGCCATGCTCTTCCCCGGGGCGCTGGAGCTTCTGCTTGGTATAGCCTGCATCCTCCAGCGCAGACCAGACCGTCTCGGCAAACATCCGTTCCTGCGGGTCCATGATTACCGCCTCGCGCGGCGCAATATGGAAGAATGCCGGATCGAACTTGTCCACATCCTCAAGGAAGCCGCCCCAGCGGCTGTACATCTTACCTTCCTGTACCTGCTCGAAGCTTCCGCCCAGGAATTTCTTGTAATCCCAGCGGTCTGCCGGAATCTCGGAGATACAGTCTCTTCCGGCTGCGATATTGTCCCAGAATTCATCAAGATCTGCGGCCAGCGGATATTTGCCGCTGAGCCCGATGATTGCGATCTCGTCATTGCCTCCGTTCGCACTGCTGGTGCTGCTTCCATGTCCGCTTTGTTCTGCAAAGGATATAAGCTCCGGCCATCCCGCAGCTCCGGCTTCATGTTCCGGCAGCCGGGGCTCCTTCTCTGATTGCAGGTCTATCTTCCTCCCGGTCTGCGCATGCTCAGGAAGCTTCTTCCCTGTTCCGTTACTATGGAACAGCTTGTTCAGCGGACCGGAATATTGGCTGACCATATGGGCAGCTAGACTCTCCAGGGTCTGGTATTCAAACAGCAGGGTTTTGGACAGCTCGCCCAGGTCCTCTTCCAGCTTGCCGTTGAAGTAACCGACCATGACCGATTCGATGCCGTACTCTTCGAATTCCGCAGTGATATCAATCTCTTCCGGCTGCAGCTTAAGCAGCCCGCTGAACAGTCCTGTCAGGTATTGCAGAGTACTGTCCAGCAGGGCAGTGCCCGGCACAGCCTCCTCCTCCGCTTCCTCACGGATATTCTTCCGCTCTGCCTGTTCCATGCGGTTCATCCGGTCCAGCAGGCTGCTCACACGCTCCGGCTGTCCATATCCGACAAGCAGCGCAGGATGACTGCTCTGCCGGAGCAGCCATTCAAAGGCTTCGATCCCCTGCTCTACCGGAAGCGGCGTCAGCCCTGTCTGAAGCTCAAGAATTCTTCGCTGCCCGGGGGTCAGCTGCATGCCGTCCGCTTCCCATAGCGGCCAACCCGCCGAGAAGGTGCGCCCGGTGCGTCTGCCTGCTGCAACCAGCCGTTCACGGTACAGGGCGAATTCGTTCATGAAGCTGTTCGCGTAAGCATAATCCGCTTGTCCGGGATTCCCTGTCTCTGCTGTAATGGAAGAGAACAGCAGGATGAAGTCCAGGCTCTCCTCCTGCGCAGCCTGATCCAGATTCAGTGTGCTGATCATCTTCGAGGAGATGATTCCGTCCAGGTCAGAGCGGTCCTTGTTCAGAATATAGGCATCACTGTGTGTCCCTGCACAATGCAGGATACCGTCAATTCTGCCGTATTTCTGCTTCGCATACCGGATCAGCTCCTGCGCAGCCTGACTGTCTGAAGCATCTGAGACCAGGTATTCTGCCGAGCCTCCATACGCCCGAATGGTTGCCAGGTGCGCCTCTTTATTCTGATCAAGCCGGGAACGGCCGGTCAGGATGAGCTGCGCCTGTGCCGTGCCTGCCAGATAAGCGGCGAATACACGCCCCAGACCGCCAAGTCCCCCGGTGATGATATACACGCCGTTTGTTCTAATACTGACCGGAGTGCCAGCCTCAACTTCATCTCGGACTGGAACGAGCCGCTTGACGAACCGGCCTGCGGCGCGGTACTGCACCTCTTGCTCCTCAGGGCGAAGCTGCAGCTCCTGTCCGAGAATCGCTGGGAGCTCCTCCTGCCGCAACGATGCGGACAGGGAGACGGTCTTAAAGCAATACCCCGGATTCTCCAGGCGCAGCGTCTTGATGAACCCGCCCAGCGAGGCGTCCAGCACACTTCCCATGTCTTCTGTGTCCTTGAAGGCATAGACCAGACGGATATCAGCCGCAGCCTTGCTCTGCATCAGCGCCTGGGTCAGCAGCAGCAGCGGATATATGCTGTGGTTCAGCTTGTCCTGCGGCTCCATTGCAGCAGGCGATGCGGCATAGATCAGCTGCGTAAGGCTTACGCGTCTTGCCCGCAGGGAATCCAGAAGCGTCTGAAGCTGCTGCTTGTCATCGAAGCGCAAGCTGTAATGATTATCGCCGGTCTGGGCGAATTGCTCCGCCGCAGTGACGAAGATCAGCCTTGCCCCTGCTGGGAAGCTGCGTTTGAACTGGGGCAGAGCCTCCAGATCGTCCAGGAACAGCACCACATCACCGGTCAGTGCCCCGGCCGCTTCCACCGGGCTGGGAGTCCATTCTGTGGTGTAATACAGGGCGGCTTCCCGTTTCTCCGTCTGAAGTCCGGCAAGATGCACGCCTTGCAGCTCCCAGACTGCTGCTCCATCCCCGGTGAACACTGCCAGTGTATATTCATCACCGGCAGTACGCCGGGCCTGAACTGCAAATTGCTGCAAATGCTTATGTGAGTAAGACATTTGCCGGATGGAATGCAGCACCATTGGACACAGCGGCTGCTCCAGCGCTGAAAGGGCCAGCAGTGTATGCACGGCTGAATTCACTGCTGCGGCGCTGAGAGAATCCGCAGGCGCGGCTTCACCGAGATCCACGAAGGCCAGCAGGCTGTTCTGCTCTTGGTGTAAGCCTGTGACATGCCTCAGTGCGGACTCCATACCATATAGCGAACGGAGCAGCTCCCGGGTCTGCTTGAGGAGCAGTCCCCCTTGTCCTGCCGGCTGGATTTCTTCGGCTGTTAAACTGGCTGGCCCGGTCCAGTCAGCCTTAACCGCCAGGGTACACTGAAAGACAACCTGCTCCCCGGCCCTGATCTCTGCTGCAGCGGGTTCAAGATCCGGGAAGATATGAATATCCAGCGCCGGATGGAGCTGCTGCCGGTTCAGAAGACCCGACCACTTCATATTCTCCAGCCTCAGCTCCTCCCGGGCATATCCGGCCAGCTTCAGAGCCTCCCGCGCGAATGCGAGCAGTCCGAACCCGTTCATATACTCCTGTCCCTGCCAGCTTACCGGTTCATAGAATCCGCTGATTACCGCCGGCCGGGAGGAGAACCGGAAGCCGCCAATCGTTGAGAGATTGTACTCCACCAGCTCTCCAAGTCCGGTATGCTCAGGAACGGCTGCCGATAAGCGGTTATCCCGCCGTTTCACCTCATTGATCCAGTAGCGGTTCCTGGCGAAGGGATACGTAGGCAGCGGCACACGCCTGCAATGCCCTGCTTCGTATAGCTTCTGCCAGTCCACATCCAGTCCGAGGGACCATAGCCGGGCAATGGTACTGGTATTTCCACCGCCCAGCAGCAGGTCGACATAAGAGATTCCCGTCTGTTCGGCATTGAACAGCTCAATGTAATCCTTGAAGCCTTTGATATTCCCCCGGAACACCTTGCCATCCGGCAGTCTGCCCTGATTGAATTCGTCCAGCAGCCCCTTAAGCTCCGGGACAGAACCGGCTGTGATCGCCATCCGTTCTGCGAAGGCTTCCCGTCCCAGCTGGAGAGTGTAGGCTATGTCCCTAAGACTGGCTGTCTCAGCCTCCGGGAGCTCCAGGTAGTGCGCAAGCTTCAGCGCATAGGTCTTCAGCCGGTCCTCTGTTCTGGCGGATAAGACGATGATATACGGTTCTCCGTGGATATTAGCTCCGTGGATATTACCGCCTTCTTTGCCGTCTCCGTCCTTCCCCCCGCGCTCTGCCGGAATGTATTCCTCCAGAATAATATGCGCGTTGGCTCCGCCTGCCCCGAAGGAGCTGACTCCCGCACGGCGCGGATATTCCTTCTGTCCTTCGCCTTCCGGCAACGTTACACGATCCCACGGGCCCGCCTGCCGCTGAACCACAAACGGCGTATCCTCGAAATGAATGTGGCTGTTCAGCTCCTCCGCATGCAGCGAAGGCACTAACACACCGTATTTCATTTGCAGCAGCACTTTGGTGATGGCTGCGATCCCCGCTGCCGATTCACAGTGCCCGATGTTGGATTTCACCGAGCCGATGGCACAGAACTGCTTGTCGGCTGTCCCGTCCTTGAAGGCTTTGACCAGTCCGCTGACTTCAATCGGATCACCGAGTGAGGTGCCTGTACCATGGGCTTCGATGTAATTGACTGTACGCGGGTGTATGCCCGCAGCCTGCATGGCTTCCTGAATCGCTGCGCCTTGCATAGACGGATTTGGCACCGTATAGCCGGTTGTTTTCCCGCCATGGTTGATGGAGCTGGCCTTGATAACAGCATAGATATGGTCTCCATCCTGAACCGCCCGGTCCACCGATTTCAGCAGCAGGGCACCTACGCCCTCCCCGGGCACATATCCGTCACCGCCCTCGCCGAAGCTTCTGCATCGTCCATCGCTGGCCGCGAACTTCTGCTGGCTTAAGAATATGTATTTATCGGGATGAATCGACACATTCACCCCCCCTGCAATCGCGAGGTCACTCTCCCCCCGCCGGATGCTGTCACAGGCCAGATGGATGGAAGTAAGCGATGAGGAGCACATCGTATCCAGGGCAATGCTGGGTCCGTTCAGATTGAGATGATAGGATACCCGGTTGGCAATGGACGCGTAGACCGAGGATAAGGCGATTTTGCTGCCGTCCACCTCCGCGTCCAGGAGCTGATATTGCCCGTACATGACACCTGCGAAGACACCGACCTTGCGGCTGCCGAGCGTATCGCGTGTATATCCGGCATCCTCAATGGCGCTGTAGGCGCACTCCAGGAACAGCCGCTCCTGCGGGTCCATAATCTCCGCTTCGCGGGGGGAGATATTGAAGAATAAGGCGTCAAACCGGTCGACATCATCCAGGAAGCCGCCCCATTTGCAGTACATTTTGCCAAGCTGGTTCTTGTCTGTGGTATAGAATTCGTCAATGCTCCAGCGGTCTGCGGGAATCTCTGTAATGCAGTCCTGTGCCTGAAGCAGATTCTGCCAGAAGGACTCCAGATCCGGAGACATCGGGAACTTCCCGCTGACTCCGACGATGGCAATATCCTCCGTGCCCCGGCTGCGTCCAGGGTTGTTCTGCCCTTGCCCGGCAGTAGCGGAAGGCCGGCCCGCTTTTGGTGTGACGGGGCTTTTGCCGGAAGGCTGATGGCGCACAGCAGGACGATGAAGCTGCGGCACCGCCGCCTTCGGAGGGACTGGACTGATCTGAGGCTCAATGAGCCGTGCCAGCACACCGCTATGCTGTCCGGTGAAATATTCACTTAACTCCCGCAGCGTCTGGTATTCAAACAGCAGCGTCTTGGACAGCCCGCCGAAGCTTGCCTCCAGCTCCTCATTGATGCTCATCGCCATGATGGAATCGAAGCCGATTTTCTCGAAGGAGTCGTCCAGGCCCAGGGCATGCGGCGGAATCTTGGTTACTTTGATGAAAATATCCTTTAAAAGCCGCTCCGCGCCTAGCTTCAGCACCTCCGTATCAACTACTTCAGGAGTTGCTTCTTCCGGCAAGGGTGCTGCTTCGCTGTTTGCTCCTGCCTGGACTGGCTTGTGCCGGTTCCCGCGCTGAGGGTCATTGATCGACTCCACCGTCTGCCCGATCCGCGCAGCGTCCCCATAGAGCACCAAGGCATTTCCCGGCCTATCGCGGCAGATTCTATCGAAGGCCTTCAATCCTTCAGCCGTAGGCAGGACAGAGAGGCCCAGATTCTTGCGCATGAAGTCCAGACTGTCCGCCGTCGTTGTCATCCCGCCCTCTTGCCACAATGGCCAGTTGACCGAGAGGATGTTGGTGCCATCCGATGTGCTTTTGCTATTGGCATAACGGTCCATGAAGCTGTTGGCGTAGGCATAATCGCTCTGCCCCAGATTGCCGGTTACGGCAGAGATGGAAGAGAACAGCAGCATGAAGTCCAGCTGCTCATGGCCGAATGCTTCATATAAATGCTGCGTTCCATACACTTTGGCAGCCAGCACCTGCTCCAGTTGTTCCCTCTCCTTAAGCAGGAGGAAGGAATCACTGGTCATTCCGGCACAGTGCAGGATTCCGTTCACCCTGGGGAAGCTTGCTCTGGCTGTGGCATGCAGCCGCTGCACGTCCGCAGAGCTGGCAACGTCAGACTGGATATACATCACCTTATTACCGTTACTGCTCAGCGTTTTCAGCTTGTCTTCGAGTGTACGGTTTAGCGCCGTTCGCCCGGTGATCAGCAGACTGGCGGACCGGGTATCCGCTAAATGCCGGGCCAGTGTATAGCCGATTGCCCCCAGCCCCCCTGTGATGATGTAGACCGGGGAGTCTGCAGGCATATGCTCAATGAAGGGAACGGCCGGAGCTGTATACTGCTCAAAGTGAGGCACATAACGGCGGGATTCCCGGTAGTGGATCTCACGGTGATCGTTCGACATGGAACCCAGCTCCAGCCGCAGCTGCTCCAGCATGAACGGGGCAAAGTCCGCACGGCACAGATCGGTAGACACCGTCTTGAACAGCAGGCCGGGGTTCTCGATCATGACACTTCTCACGAAGCCGTCCAGCGCGGCATGTACTGCATCATTATCCGATTGTCTGTACTGGAACAGGATCTTGATACCGGTACGTTTCTTGAAGGTAAGCAGTGACCTGGTGAGTGCGAACATTGAATAGATGCCGCTCTCCATGGCTGCTTCCGTCCCGCTCCCTTCCTCCTGCGACAGAAGATGAAGAATGCTGCCGGGATAACGCCCCTGCTGCTCCAGCCCGGACAACAGGCGCGTGTAATCCTCCTGAGTGCTCAGTGAATACCGCTCTTGTCCAGTGTTTTCGGTCCCGCCTGCTTCCTCCGCCACGGCAAAAGTAAGCGACTGGAAGCGGGAAGCTAACTGGCTGCACAGCATGGGTTCCAGGCTTGCGTCAGCCGCCAGCACCAGCAGATGCCCGGAAGAATCACCTGATCCGGCTGAAAGCGGCTGTTCCGCCAAGCTTTTAGTGTAGGTCAGGAGCACTTGCTTATCCGAATGCTTCAGCGCGGCGATCTGCCGGAGGCCTTCCTCCTTGGAGACGGCTCCGCTGGCGATCCTTTCAATAATTGATCTCATTTAGCTTCCCTCCAGTATTCTCTCAACTTCATCTATTCCGGCTTCCCCGGCCAGCAGCTTATTCAGCAGCTCGTCCAGCAGCACACTTGCCGCTGAAGAGGTTATTTCAGCCGGAGCTGCGATATTGCTCTGCATCCCCGGGGTCAAATCCCGGCCCGAAAGGCAGGAGAAGCGCACCGCCGGCAGGCCCGAGCTGTTCAGCAGCAGCAGATCGAACTGCATCCCCTGCTCCTGCCCAGAAGCTGGTGCTGGCGCTGCCAGACAATAGCTTACAGGGGTCAGTGGCCTGTAGACCTCTACAGCCTGCAAGGCCGAAGGAACGAAGGTCCCCGTCTGTTGCTGGCCGCTAATCACCGAATACAGCGCGGTCTGCATCGCTCCGTCGGCAAACGCCGGATGAAGAATATATTCATGGAGCGGCATTTGCGTACTTGCGGGCAGCACCAGCTTCGCCAGGGTACCATACACTCCGGTATACACGGCTTCAATCGGCCGCAGATTCATGCCGTAGTTCATTCCATGGTCTGCGAACAACGCGTAACAGTCTTCGCCTTCTGTGGTACGGCTGGAAGTCTGGACCATACGTGCGATATCCGCTGTTTCCGCTTCCGTATCCGGGGTAAACGGTTCAGCCGGTTCAAGCTCTGAATAATTCACAGTACAGGTGCAATACAGTACTCTAAGCCCGTTCCCGTTCAGGGAATAGATGCTGGCTTCGATTGCCTCTTCCTGAGCTGCCAGCCCGACATAGACGTCCAAGCTGGCTGCATTCTCCGGCAGCTCCAGTCTTCTGCGCCATTTCACATCTGTTAATGACTGCACCCGCCACTCCCGGCTGGCGAGCAGCCCGGCTCTCCAGGCCATTTCGAGATAGACTACCCCCGGCAGAACCATCCGGCCCTGGATTACATGATCGTGCAGATAGGCGTCGGCTGCGCTTAAGCTTTTTTTGTAGCATTGCTCCTCAAAGACGGATTCATTGGAGTCAATCACCGCAGCCAAGACAGCAGGCTTGCTGCTGTTGTATACAGCGGTTGCGTCTTGCGCAGAGCTGTACCAATAGCGCGTCCGGTCAAACGGATAGGTGGGTAAGGAGATTCTGCAAGGCTTGCTCTGCGGATACAGCAGCTGCCAGTTGAAGTTCACCCCGCTTGTCCACAATCTGCTGAGCTGGCTCAGTCTGCCGGACTGCACCAGGGACACCAGGAATGCTTCTCCTTCCTCGCTCTTTGTGAAGACATCCTGGATCTCACTGCCGGAGCTGACGTTGCCTGCATAGACCCCGGAGACTTTACGGTCGCCGGCCAGGAACCGGCCCAGCTTCTCCCGCAGCTCCTGCGTACCGGATACCACGATTGCAAGCCGTTCCTCCATGCTCACTCGGCCGGTCTGGAGCGTGTAGATCAGATCCTCCAGGCGGAAGCCATCGGCTGAGGCAGCACCGTCAGCGCTGATTATTCCTCCTGCAGGCTCAGGCGCTTCTGAAGAATCCGCGCTCCGTCCGTGTCTGGCTGCAATGGCGGATGAGCCTAGCTGCTCCAGCAGATAAGCGGCAATCTCATCAATGGTGGTGCTGCCTGTCCAGAGGCTGATTGGGAGCCGGACCGGATAGGCTTCATACAGTGTGTCCGCGGCCGTCATCAGCTCTTCTTTGGACAGGCCGTATTCATCAATGGCCTCCTGGGCGCTGATATGTGCGGGCAGCAGGGCCGATTGCAGGAGAGCGGCGGTGATATCAGCGACTACGTATCGCTTCAGCGTGCTGCTGCCTGCTTCTTCCGGCACACTCTCCGGCCGGATCGTACGGTCCAGGTAATCCAGGATGTGCTTGGCGTATGCTTTCAGCCGGTCTTTGCTTTTGGCGGATAGAATAAAAATGTGCGGCCCGCCAGTGTTATCACTGTAATGCGCGGATACAAGGCTTCCCTGCTTCCGGTGTTCCTCCAGGATCACATGCACGTTCGTGCCGCCTGCGCCGAATGAGCTGACCGCAGCATAACGCGGATATTCTCTGGTCTGGCCCTCCTCTTCCAACACTGTAGGCTTCCACTCTCCCAGGCTCCGCTGAACATAGAAAGGGGTCTCTTCAAAGTTAATATTCGGATTCAGCACCTCGGAATGGAGCGAGGGTACCAGCTGTTTATGCTTCATTTGCAGCAGCACCTTAATGATGGATACCACTCCGGCTGCGGACTCCAGATGGCCGACATTGCTTTTGACCGAGCCGATGGCACAGTACTGGTTCTCTGTTGTCTGTAAGCGGAAGGCCTTCGTAAGGCCGCTGATTTCAATCGGATCGCCGAGTGCAGTACCTGTTCCATGGGCTTCTATATAGCTGATCGCCCGTGGATGGATGCCTGATTTGTGCAGCGCTTCGGCAATAATATCCGACTGTGCATTCGGATTCGGAACCGTATAACCGTTCGTTTTGCCGCCATGATTGATGGAGCTCGCCCGGATCACTCCGTAGATATGGTCTCCGTCCTCCACCGCCTTGGCCAGCGGCTTCAGCAGCAGCGCACCGACACCTTCGCCCGGCACATAGCCGTCTCCGCCGCTGCCGAAGGCCCGGCATTTCCCCTCGCTCGAAGCGAACCGCTGATTGCACAGGAACAGGTATTTATCCGGGTGAATGGTTACGTTCACTCCGCCCGCAACCGCAATCTCGCTATCCCCCCGGTAAATGCTCTCACAGGCAAGATGCAGCGCAGTCAGCGACGAGGAGCACATTGTATCCAGTGCAATACTGGGACCGCTCCAGTTGAAGAAATAGGACACCCGGTTGGCGATGGACGCATACGACGAGCTGAGTGCCAGCGTATTGCCTTTGACGGTCTCCTCCGCTCCGTACATTTGATAATGGCCGTACATGACACCCACGAAGACACCGGTCTTGCTGTTCCACAAGGATTGGCGGGTATATCCGCCATCTTCAATCGCGCTGTGTGCACACTCCAGGAAGAGACGCTCCTGCGGGTCAAGCTGCTCCGCATCTCTTGGCGTTAATTGGAAGAACAGCGGATCAAAGCAATTGTATTCGTCAATGAACCCGCCCCACTTACTGTACACCTTGCCTTTCTTGCCCCTCTCGGGGTCGTAATAACGGCTGTGATCCCACCGTTGCGGCGGAATCTCGGAGATGCTGTCCACCCCGTGCTTCAGGTTACTCCAGAATTCATCCAGATTCCGGGCCCCGGGAAAAGCGCCGCTGATGCCGATGACCGCAATCCCCCCGTCCTTAGCCGGATGTTCCTGCTGAACGGCCTGCGGCTCGATACGCGAAGGTATTCGCTTCTCATCGTTATTCCGGTCCTTGCTGGGTGCGGAGAAGGATCTGTATTTCTTCGGCGCCACTGTCTCTACAGGCTTGTCCTGTACTCTCGCAGAAGCTGCTGTGGGAACAGCGGGCTTCTCCGTCTGCTCCAGGTACTGTCTAATATGCCGGTATCCGGCATGCGCCTCCAGCAGCCCGCGCTGATGCTGAACGAAATACCCGGCCAGCTCAGCCAGATTGCCGTATTCAAACATAAGCGTCTTCGGAAGATTCGGGAAATCCTTGTCCAGCAGACCGTTAATCTCCATAATCGCAACCGAGTCTACTCCGTACTCCTCCAGACTCTGACCCGCATTGATCCGCTCGGCCTCAAGGCCGGTGACCTGTGAGAGCAGCCCTTTCAAATACTGGACAGTGTAGTCCTGGAGACTCCTGTCTCCGCCTGAGCCGGGCCCCGCTCCTTCACCTGTCTGTCTGGTGCCGGTATTTGCTTCTTCTGCGGCCTGGCTCTTCAACTGCTTGATCAGCGTGTAGCCCTGCTCCGGGTCCAGCGCTCCCCGCTTAATCTGCTCCAGAATCCTGCCCATCTCCAGATTGGCGTCACTCATCATAGGCCTCCCATCCACTGCTTCACTTCTGCTTCACTCATCTCACCGGTCTGCAGCCGGGTCAGCAGGTCAACAATGGCTTCCTTATCTTCTAGCGGTACTTCTTGAACCGGAATGCTGTGGTTCAGCTTAAGCGCCTGATCAATCTTGGACTTGTTCCCCGCCGCTACAATGATATTGCCGCAGTCCGCCTGGAAAATGGCCTCCAGCGCCCGGATACCGCTCTCTTCCTCCAACATGCTCATGCCCAGATAAGTGGAATAGTACACCGCCTCACTCTCGGGAATGCCGAAGCCCCCGTCCTTCCATAGCGGCCAGTTGACCGAAATCGTCCGGCCTTTGCGCTGCCCGAGCGTTACGGCTTCATTCCTCAGCCTGGCATAACGGTCCATGAAGCTGTTGGCCATGGCATAATACCCAACCCCCAGATCTCCCAGCTCCACAGCAATGGAAGAGAAGAGCATCAGGAAATCCAGCTCAAAAGCAGTGCTGAACAGATCAAGATAGATCAGACCTTCGACCTTGGAACTCATCAGCTCGCGGCCGGAGATCCCAGCGGATTCAGTAACAGGCAGGGTGCTTCCCTGGCCGGCACAGTGAATAATCCCGTTAAGCAGGCCGAATTCGTTTCTGATGCTGTCCATCATCCGCAGCACATCCCCGGCGATTGCGATATCGCCCTGAAGATAACGTCCATCTCCGCCAAGCCGTCTTAGCTCGGCCATGCAAGCGTCTGTCCGCTCACTTGCAGGCTGCCGGCCGGTACAGATCAGCGTTGCTCCGCAGGTGCGTGCCAAGTATCCGCCCACAATCATTCCCAGTGCGCCGGTGCCGCCTGGAATCAGGTAGATGCCTTTCTCTTTGATAACCAGAGGTGCGGATGCCGCTGTGTTACCTTCTCCAGGCGTAAGCGGCCGGATTCTCCGCACCGTTCTCAGTTCTCCGGCATAGCGGACATCCAAATGGCCCGGATTCTGCTGGGAGAACAATTCCTGATACAGCCTCTCCTGATAATCCGCAGCATGAATCGCGCTGTAATCCGCTGCCACGCTGGTAATCTGGAACTTGTGATGCAGGGTTACAATGGATTTGGCGAAGCTGGCCAGCAGCTCATGAGGAACCGAGAACCCTCCCTGCTCCTGCGGGTAAGCGAACAACAGCTTCAACGGCTGCTGTCCGAACACATGGACGAAGGCCTTGAACAGGGAGATAACAGAGAAAATGCCGTCCTCCAGCATCTGCGTCAGTATTGGCTGGACCCTCTCCGCTTGCAGTGCGGCCAGTGACAGCGGCTCTGCTGTTCCTGCCCACTGATGCAGAACATGGGTGGGATGGAAGTCCCTCTCCCGCAATTTCTCCAGCAGCCGCACATAATCTGCTTCCCTGTGCGGATGGATGGATATTTGATCTCCCGGGCCTGACCGGTACTCCGTATCCGGCCTAATCCAGATACAGGCACCGGCTCCGCCCGGCAGGCTGCCGGACGGTGAAGCTGCGGTATTCCGGCCGCTGTTCATCCCGCCGTACCCCAGGATCAGCACCTTCCGCTGCGCTGCTCCCCTTACCGGGACCAGCGCCTCGTGCTCATAGACCGGAGTATAGTAGTGAAGCTCCGCCGCCGGATTGCCTTCCGGCTTAACGGTATAAGGCCGGACGATGAAATCCCCAATCCGGACCACTTCCTGCCCGTGCAGGTCAAGAATGGAAATATCAAATATATTCAGCCCCAGATTGTTCTCTCCAGGCTGCTCCTTCACCCGGGTATACACATAGCAGTCCGCAGGAATAGGCGCGAAGATCTCGATACTCCCGAGTGAGAATGGAATATGCGTAGCCCGTCCTTCTTCCTCTCTGCCTGCTGCCACCGAGCGTACCGCTCCGTCCAGTAGAGCCGGGTGAAGAACGTATTCCGGCAATCCGGATCGATAGGCTTCATTCAGGGATAAACGGGCCAAGGTCTCTTCCTTCCCGCTCAGCACTTCTTCCGTCACCTGGAAGGACGGACCATAACTGAAGCCGATGGCTTTGAATATCTGCTGATAGCATTCCTGTTTATCTTTGCGGCCGGGGCACCGGTTCCGGATTTCCTTGAGGTCGAAGTTCAGGCTTACCGCCGCCGCAGGTCCTTCCGCGAACTCCAGAATCCCCCGCGAATGTACAACCCGCTCGCTCATGATCTGACTGAAGATCTCATAATGGACGGCCTCGCCTTCAGGCTCCAGCACGATATCAAGTTCCTTGAATTCCTCTGTCATCACTACTGGCTTCAGCCATACCACATTACGCACTGCCCGGACCCCGGCTTCTCCGGCAATCTCACCCGCTGCTCTGGCCATCTCAATGTAAGCGACTCCGGGCAGCAGGATCTGGTCCGCAACAATGTGATCCCGCAGATAGAACTGGTCGACAGACAGCCGCTTGCGGAACCGCTGCTCACGCAGTGTGGAAATATTGATATCCACCAGCGGATGCAGAGGCTGGAGTGAATTAATCGTTCCGGGCAGTCGCCCGCCCGCCGCCGCAGGTCCCAATCCGTGTGCTGTTCCTGACGTCTCCTTGTGCCCGGACCCTCCAAAGAATCCGCCGCCTGTGTTCTCCAGCCAATAGCTCTCTCTGGCAAAAGGATACAGAGGCAGGGACACCTTCTGCAGCTGAGTATCTGCGAAGAGCAGATTCCAATCCACCGCTGTTCCAAGGACCCACAGCTTCCCGATCCGGTCAAGTTGATTCCTGCGGGCCAGCGCAGCGATATATGCGGTATCCTCGGGATCATTCCCGAGAATGGCCGTGCCGTTCTCTGCGGCAGCGGTTGTATTGCCCCGGTATATCCCTTCGCATACTGCACCCGTTGCCAGGGACTTCATGACCTGCTTCAGTTCATCGACCGTCTGGACGGCAACGGCCAGCCGTTCCTCCATTTCTTCCCTGCCTGTACTCAGCGTGTAGGCGATATTCGCCAGCGTATATTCTGTGGCAAGCGGCATATCAAGGAAGCGGTGCAGTTCACTGATTTTGCCGCTCAGCCGGTCCCGGTTCTTCGCGGATAATACGATTAGCCTGCGCCCGGCGGATTCCGCGGCAGCTCGCACCGGTACATATTCCTCGGCGATCAGATGCACATTGGACCCGCCTGCCCCGAAGGAGCTGACGCCTGCCCGGCGCATGCTTCTGCTGCCGGAGTCATGCTCCCAGTGCTCCAGGCTGCGCTGTACATAGAATGGCGTATCCTCGAATGTAATGCCGCTGTTCAGCTCCTCCGTATGGATGGACGGCACCAGCATCCGGTGCTTCATCTGGAGCATGACCTTGGCCAGCGAGGCAATTCCGGCGGCCGATTCCAGGTGTCCGATATTGGATTTAACCGAGCTGATCGAGCAGAACTGTTTGTCGTCCGTGTACTGGCTGAAGGCTCTGGACAACCCGGCAATTTCGATCGGATCACCTAACGGGGTGCCGGTGCCATGGGCTTCAAGACTGGTGATGGTTCTGGGATGAACGCCCGACTTACGGAGGGCTTCGGCAATTGCAGCAGCCTGGGCACCCGGATTCGGCACAGTGTAGCCGCTGGTTTTGCCGCCGGAGTTCACCGCAGTGCCTTTGATAACCCCATAAATATGATCTCCGTCCTCAATGGCCTTGCTGAGCGGCTTGAGCAGCACTGCGCCTACGCCTTCACTGGCAACATACCCGTCTCCGCCCTCGCCGAAGGCCCGGCATTTGCCCTCACTGGAGGCGAAGCGCTGACTGCACAGGAACACATATTTGTTGCGGTGGATCGTCACGTTAACCCCCCCGGCAAGTGCGGCCTCACTCTCTCCGCTGCGGATACTCTCACAGGCCAGATGAATCGCCGTCAGTGAAGACGAACACATCGTATCTACTGCCATGCTCGGCCCCTGAAAGTTGAACAGCCAGGATACCCTGTTGGCAATGGACGCGAACGAAGAATTCGGCGCTGCCAGTTGTCCGGAAGTGTAGCCTTCCGTTCCGAGAAGCTGGTAATGACCGTACATGACGCCGACAAAAACACCGACTTTGGAGCGTGCCAGCCGCTCGCGGGTATATCCGGCATCCTCCACGGTATGATAGGCGCATTCCAGAAACAGCCGCTCCTGCGGGTCTGTCAGTTGGGCATCCCGCGGCGTCATTTGGAAGAATAACGGATCGAATTTGTCCACATCATCAATGAAGCCGCCGTATTTGGTATAGATTTTGCCCTTCTTGCCTTTCTCTGCATCGTAGTCGCGCGTGTAGTCCCAGCGGTTCTCTGGAATCTCGGTAATGCAGTCCTTGCCTTCCTTGAGGTTGTCCCACAGCTCTGCAATATTGCCGGCCATCGGGAACCGGCCATCCATGCCGATTACAGCAATATCCATCACACCGGGATTCCCGGCATTCTTTACAGAGGACACATCCTCCCCTGCCTTCGGGATGAACCGTCTGCTCTGTGATGCTGTAAGATCTGCCTCTTGCGGATCACCCGGCATCTGCACTGCCGCAATCGGCGCATCGTTACCATGCGGCTGCTCCAGCTTCAATAACGTTACAAGCTGTGCACCGTAATGACCGGTGAAATAACCGGCAAGTGCTTCAACCGTGTTATATTCGTAGAAAAGTGTCGTCGGCAACCCGCTGAATTCACGCTCCAGCGACTCATTCAGCTCCAGAATCATAATCGAATCCAGGCCAAAGGCATCCAGCGGTGAAGTTGGACCGATCCGCTCTCTCGCAACGCCCAATGTTCTGGCCAGCAGGCTGACAAGATAAGTCTGTGTCCCCTCCAGCAGCGCCCTGCTATCCATGTTATTGGCGCTGATGCCTGTAGGCTGTAAGGCTTCGCCTTCCTGATTTGCCAGTGGGGCTTCCGCCACACCAAGTGCCCGGCTGATCTTACGCGAATCTCCGTAACCGACGAAGGCTTGCACCGCATCCTCCTTCAGCACCGTCTCCAGGATATGGAGGCCTGTTCTGCTGTCCAGCGGTTGCATGCCGTAATACCCGGCCAGCACCTGCTGCTGGGCTGCCGGAAGCAGGTAGCTTCCGTCCTTCCATAGCGGCCAGTTAACGGATACTGTCTTACCCTGGCGCCGGCCCTGCACCGCGAGCCAGTCACGGTATACGGCATAGCGGTCCATAAAGGCATTGGCGGCAGCGTAACTGCCTGCACCCATATCGCCGATCTGCGCAGAGGTGGACGAGAAGAGAATGAACAGGTCCAATGCCTCATTCTTGCTGGCATGGTCCAGATTGAGCGTCCCGTCCACCTTCGGGGCAAGGATTCCGGCAAAGTCCGCTTTACTGCTCCCGGCGGCCTTCGTTACCGTTCCGGTTCCGGCGCAATGAAGAATGCCGTTGATTCTGCCGAAGTGCGATTTGGCTGCTCCGATGATCCTTGCCGCGTCTTCCGGGTCAGCGACATCAGCCTGTACATAGACCGCTTCCGCGCCAAGCCCCGTCAACTGCTCCAGCTTCGCCTGAATGGCCGAATCCTGAGCCTGCCTTCCGGCAAGCACCAGTCTTGCCTGCCAAGCTGAGGCCAGCTCTGCCGCCACCCGCATGCCCAGCGCTCCAGTCCCGCCAGTGAGTACATACACCCCGCCCTGGGTGAACCTCGAAGCCTCGGCCTGATGCAGCAGCGGCTGCGGAAGAAGCTTCCGCACAGAACGGACATCACCGGCATACCTGATTTCAGTTCCGCCCGCCAGCTGCGGCGGCAGTAACTCCCGGATCAGCCTCCCGGCGGCCTGTACGGGCGGCGAAGACTCTAAGTTCACAAGACTCAACTGGAACAGCGGATGATCGGCAGCCAGTGAATGCGCGAATCCGGCATTCATCTCATGCAGCGGCTCCAGCATGTCCGCAGCTCTGCTGTAAGCATATAAGCATCTGATCCTTGAGCGGGGCTTCACCGCAGCTGCCGCTTGCAAGAGGTACAGCAGCGAGTATAGCCCCTGATCCATCTGCTTCCCCAGGCTTTCCTGCTGCTCCTCCAGATCCGGTCCTTCCGCTCCGGCCTGCTCCTTCCAGTTCCAGCCGTGCACGATATGCTGCAATTGCACGCCTTGATCCCTTAGGGATTCCAGCAGCCGGAGGTAATCTGCCGCCTGCTCCGGCCGAATCACATAAGCTGCCTGGCTCAGCCGGGCATACTCTGCTCCGGCCTCAACCTGAATGCAGCATTCTGCTGCCAGCTCATGCTGCACCGCTTGCCTGCGGACAGCCTCCGCCAGGGCAGCCGAGCCGAACACTACAATAGATGACAATGGCGCGGTCACCTGCGGCAGTTCTGTCTCGATCCATTCTGGCGAATACAGGGTTAGTGCGGAAGCAGTGACTGCGGCCGCAGCATACTGCTTAATAGAGAAGCCGAACAGCCGTGCCGCCTCCAGACCTTGCCGGTCCGTAATATGGATATCGTACTTCCTTGTTCCCTCATCATCTGTGCCGGAAGCTCCCTCTGCAGGCTTCGCGTAGGCATAGCATTGCGGCGGAACCTTGCCGATCAGCTCTATCCGGTCCAGGGCGTAAGGCACCCTGAGCGTCAAGTCCTCTTCACTGCGGTTTCCCGTCCACGATAGCGATCTGACCGCACCGTCAATGATCGAGGGATGGAGCACATACTCCGCATACTTCTCGTCAAGATGCTCTGGCAAGGAGATTTCGGATAAACCCTCCTCTAGCGAGCAATACGCTGTCTTCGTCACCCGGAAAGCGGGTCCATAGTCGAAGCCGACCTCCTTGAATATATGATCGTAGCACTCTGCCTGAGTGAGGCTGGAGGTGCTTCGCTCCTTGATCTTCGCAATCTCAAGCGTCTGTGCAGGTGCAGGCGTCTTTTGCATAATTCTCCCCGTTGAATGCAGAGTGCGCTGTCCCTCTGCTTCACTGAACACCTTGTACTCCACTTCGCCTTGATCCACATGCGCGAATGTGGTGAAGATCTCCTTCTGCTTCTCTTCCATTTCAACTGCCTTGATCCATTTGACATTCCTCAGTCCCGTTACCGGGTTGATTCCGGCCAGGACGGCAGCGGCCCTTACCAGCTCCAGATAGGCTACGCCGGGCAGCAACACCTTGCCGCCAACCACATGATCCTTGACATAGAACTGTTCCGGCCGCAGCACAGTACGGAATTTCTCCTCTTCCATGGTGGAGACATTGCTGTCAACCATCGGATGCAGCACCGCAGAAGCTTCTGCCGAAGAAGACAGCTTGGGAGCGATACGGCGTGAATTTTTATGGACCCAGCAGGTCTCTCTGGCAAAAGGGTACGCAGGCAACGGAATGCGTC
Organism: Paenibacillus sp. FSL H7-0756; assembly: GCF_038006765.1. Classification (NCBI taxonomy): domain Bacteria; kingdom Bacillati; phylum Bacillota; class Bacilli; order Caryophanales; family Paenibacillaceae; genus Paenibacillus; species Paenibacillus sp. FSL H7-0756. Next base: position 815,641 of record NZ_JBBOVT010000002.1, read on the forward strand.
TGCACTCCCTGTCCGCATACAGACGGCTCCAATCGACTGCCTTCCCGGCGGTCCACTGCTCCGCCAGCTCAGATAGCTCCGTTAGCTTCAGAGTGCCAACCGGCTTCCCGGAATTGGCGGTGGAAGAAGAAGGTGCCGGAAGCTGCACGGGTACCCGTCCATAATGTACCTTATGGGCTTGTTCCGGCATGGCAGCATAGCTGCGCAGAATATCTATTAACTCCTCTTTACTGACAGCGGTAAAAGCTATCCGCTCCGCCATCTCCTCCCGTCCGGTCTGGAGCGTATACGCAATGTTATGTAGCGTAAGCTCTTCGTCAGCTGCATGAAGCGTCAAGTAATTTAGAAGCTGCCGCGCTTTTTCCTGCAGCCGGTCTGCAGATTTGGCAGACAGGACGATTACGTTGCCCTGCCCGGACAGCATGGAACGGGTCACGGAGCTAACGGTGTCACGGGATGGATAATCCTCCATGACCACATGTGCATTCACCCCGCCGAAGCCGAAGGAGCTGATCCCTGCCCGTCTTGGCAGGCCGTCAGGCGGCGTCCATTCCTGCGTCTGCTCCACGATATAAAAGGGCGACTTAGCAAGCTCAATATAAGGATTCAGCTGCTTGAAATGAACATTCCCCGGTAAGGTCCTGTTCTTCATCGCCAGCACCACCTTGAGAATGCCGGCAATGCCTGCGGCGGCCTCCAGATGGCCGATATTGGACTTCACCGCACCGATTCCGCAGTACTGCTCCCGGGTCAGCGGTATCCCCCGCCGGTGATGCAGCTCTTTAAAAGCATTTTTGAGCGCGTTGATCTCCACCGGGTCCCCCAGGGAGGTGCCTGTGCCGTGGGCTTCGATATAACTAATGGTATCGGGCGGGATGTCCGCCTTCTCATAGGCTTCGACCAGCACCTCGGCCTGCGCCTTCGGATTCGGCACCGTCAGCGAGCTGACCTTGCCGCCGTGGTTGACCGCGGTTCCCCGGATCACTGCATAGATATAATCCCCGTCTGCCTCCGCCTGGCTTAACGGCTTGAGCAGAACGGCCCCCGTACCTTCTCCGCGCACATAACCGTCCGCACTTTGATCGAAGGTCTTGCAGCGTCCGTCCGGCGACAGCATCCCAGCCCGGCTGAAAGAGATATGCAGGGTCGGCGCGGCAATCACATTCACTCCCCCTGCAATCGCCTGCTCGCAGTCCCCGCTGCGGATACTCTCCACTGCCCGGTGTACAGCTACCAGTGAACTGGAGCAGGCGGTATCCACCGGTTCACTGGGGCCGCGGAAATTGAGCAGATAAGAGATCCGGTTGGCTAACACGCAGTGGGAACTGCCTGTGGAAGAATAGGCTTCAATCTCAATGTCGTTATCCTGTAAAAGCGTGCTGTAATCATTCGTCGAGACGCCGACGAACAGCCCGACCTTCCGGCCTGACAGCTCAGAGGCCTTGTACCCGGCGTTCTCTAGTGTAGACCACACAGTCTCCAGGAATATCCGCTGCTGCGGGTCCATCAGATCCGCTTCTCGCGGATTAATGTTGAAGAAACCTGGATCGAACTTATCGGCAGATTGCATGAAGCCGCCCCAGCCGGAGACGGGCTTATCCATCACGCCGCCCTTCAGCCGGTTCAGCTCTTTCGCATCCCAGCGGTCTGCAGGAATCTCCGTGATCAGATCCTGCTGGTCCCGCAGATGCTCCCAGAAGGCATCCAGGTTCTCTGATTGCGGCATCGCTCCGCTGATGCCGATAATTGCCACCGGCTCCGGCTTACCGGCCCCGGCAGTCTCCGGCTGGAGGGGCTTCCAGCTCTGGCGGGCCTTCTGGCCGGAAGCGGACGCTTGAACGGAGCCGTAATCAACGGCGGCTTCCGGTGCTTGTGCAACTCCACGGCTGAAATATGTAACCAACTCGTCCGCATAGCTCTCTAACAGATAGGCTGCTAATGCACGAATTGTAGGATATTCAAAGAACACTGCCGGTGTCATCCGTACCTGGAAGGCAGCATTGACCGCATTTGCGGCATCAGTGAACGTTAAAGAGCTCATGCCGTATTCGCCCAAATCCTGATCAGGATGAATGGCGGCGGCATCCAGCTTCATCAGACGGCTGATTGCACCAGTGAGGATCTGCTGTACTGGCTCCAGCAGACCGGCAGACCGGCTCTCGGCAGGCTCGGCACCGGTTCCAGGTTGGATGATGGTTGTTGTTGTGCCTGAAGCTGCCGATTCCAGCCCCAGAATGCCGCATATTTTCCTGCGGTTCGCCAAGAGGGGCAGGATCTGCACTTCAGACCCGTTAAGAATCGCCTCCAGAAGTCTTAGTCCTGCGGAGGTCTCCAGCGGCTTCAGCCCTACGGTATTCCTGAAGAACAGCAGGGTCTGCTCCTCTACCGACAGCCCGCCTTCCTGCCAGAACGGCCAGTTAATGGAGATGGATCTGCCATGTCTGTGCCCCGACTGGACCAGGGTCTTCCGGTGCAGCAGATATTCATCCATCCAGGCATTGGCATAGGCATAATCGCTCTGCCCGACATTGCCTGTGACCGCCGCAATCGAGGAGAAGGCCGCTATGAAATCAAGCTTATCTTCTCGGGTAGCCTGGTCAAGCTGCGTCAGCCCTTGGATTTTGACTCCTAGTACCCCGCTTGCCTGACCCGCATCCTTCACCTGGATAAGCGCGTCACGGGTAACTCCTGCCGCATGAATAATGCCGTTCAGGCTGCCCAGCCTGCTCCGCGCATCGGCCACGGCTGCTGCCGCTGCCTCCGCCTGCGACAGATCCGCCTGCACATACACTACTTCTGCACCCAGCTTCTGAAGCCGGGCGATTTCCCGTTCCTGCTCCGGCAGGAGTGCCGACCTACCAACCAGCGCAAGCTTAGCCTGATAGTGGCGGGCCAGATGCCCGGCCACTATCAGCCCGAGCTTGCCCAGTCCGCCTGTTAAGAGATACACGCCGTGTGGACGGAGGATATTTTTAGTGGCTTCAGCGGCTTCCTTCGCGGGGGAAGCGATTTCCTTCAGGGCATGAACATATCTTGTACCCTGCCGGTATAGCACTTCATCGTCCGTAGAGCGGATCTCAGCCGCAATCATCCGGTAGATGCCATCCCTGCCCGCAGATCCTGTGTACAGCATGCTGAAATGCAGCTTGGAATACTCCAGCTTCAGCGTTTTGTTGAAGCCTCTTAAGGCCCCCTGTCCGGGAGGCACAGCGAATTCCTCCCCGCTTCTGCATAGCTGAATCACCCGGCTATGGCGGTTCTCCCGGACAGCCATCAGCGCCTGGGCCAGATACAGCTGGTGCAGATACACTCCTTCAGCAGCATTTGGGGCTGTCTCTTCTGAGTGCTCTTGCTGCTCATAGACGAGTGTCTCCAGACTGCAGCCTCTATTTGCCAGATCACGAAGCAAGCGAACATAATCCTCCGGGCGCTCCGGGTTCATCCGGTAATGTGCTTCCCCTGCCTGTTGATATTCCGCAGCAGCTTCTACTATATATAACGCGCCTGGATGAAAGGCTGTCCCGTCACTGTCTTGGGGAAGCGACTTGATCAGTTCCGGCTCAGCGGCGAACCATACGATATCGCCAGACACACTGTCAGGTGCGGGAAGAAGCGCCTCCCGCTCCTTCCACTCATACACAAAGCTCATCTCTTCCATGGTCTGCGTTCTTCCCTGCTGGAATACTCTCAGTACAAATCTGGTGAACTTCAGCAGCACCCGGCCCTGAACGTCGGAGACCGCCACATCGAAGGCCAGATCCCCGTCATCTGCCCCGGTAGCAAGCCTTGTCACGTAAGAGACGCAGTTAGGCGGCAGGCTTCCGAAGATCTCCAGCTTGTCAAAAGAATACGGCAGCGCCACCGCGCCCTCCAGTTCCCCGTGGCCGCTGATCAGCCCGATGACAGCTTCCAGCACTCCGTCAGTCACCGTAGGATGCAGCGTAAATGCCCCGAAGCCCTCATGCAAATGGGCAGGCAACTCAATGAAGGCTACCGCGTCTGCCGCTCCGGCGGACATTCGGGTAATCGACTGAAAGGACGGCCCTAGCTCCAGCTGATGTTCTCTGAATCTGTCATAGATCCGGCTTCCGCTGACGTCCGTCTTTCCCTGGCATAGCCGGGCAATATCCATCGATTCCGGGGGTCCGTATGGTGCTTCCTGTGTATATCCGATACTTCCCTGGCTGTGAACAACCTCAGCGCCGTCAGATTGGCTGACAATCTCATAATCCAGCTCGTCCTGGCTCCCGCCCGGATACAGACGTACCTGCACCAGCTTGGACTCTTCGCCGTCACTCAGTTGAACCGGATAAGCCCAGACCACATCTGTGATGCTGCGTATTGAAGCTCCCGGCAGTGAAGCAGCAGCAGCGGACAAAGCCATCTCCAGCTGAACCACACCCGGCAGCAGCTTACGGCCGGACACGATATGATCCTTCAGATAGAATTCTTCGCCCGTCAGCCTCTTCTCGAAGCACTGCTCATGCACCGTAGACCGGTTGCAGTCCAGCACCGGACCTATCGCGTGTATCTGAGCTTGTCCCGGTGCCGGAGACGGGGATGTCCGGCCTGTGTTCAGCTCAAGCCAATATCTTTGCTTCTCGAACGGGTAGGCGGGCAGAGGTATTTTGAAGTAAGGACGGTTGGTGTAGAGGCTCTTCCAATCGCATACACCGCCCTCCAGATACAGCTCTGCACATTGCTCCAGGGTCTGCCGGGAGAATAATGCAGGGGTATTCCCTTGAGCAGACCCGGGTAGAGCGATGGCGTCCAGCCTGATTTGATCCTCCCGGGCAGTCTGCTTACGCAGCAGCTCGCGGGAGGCCTCGCCACTCTTCAAGGTGAGCTTCTCCAGGGTGAGCAGCAGCTCCGTCTCCAGCTCCTGCAGATCGGCGGCAATCAGCGCCGCCCGCCGGCTGAAATGGCTTCTGCCGATGGATAATGTATACGCGATATTCCCGGCATCCGTCCGGATGTCCGGTTCTTCCCTGATCCACACTTGCAGCTCCGTGAGCTTCCTCATCAGACCCTCACGGGTCTTGGCTGACAAGAGAAACAGATATAATGGGCGTTCGCCGCCGGGTATGGCATTATTGCTCATCCGTGTAGCCTCCACTTCTCTTCCTAATGAATGCTTATTTGGACTTCCAGCCGCTGTTGCGGTATTCTTCAATGACAAGATGGCAGTTCGTTCCGCTGAAGCCGAAGCCGCTGATGGCAGCCATCCGGGAGCCGCGTTTGTTCTCCGGCCAGTCCACCAGCTCACGGTTGATATAGAAAGGGCTTCCCTCCAGCCGGATCTTCTCGTTAAGCCGGGTATAGTGGATCAGCGGCGGAATCTGCCTGTGCTTCAGAGACAGCAGAATCTTAATCATTCCGGCGACTCCGGCGGCCATCGTGGCATGTCCGATATTGGCCTTGACGGAACCGAGCGCGCAGTACTGGCTGTCCTGTGTAAAAGACCGGAAGGCCTCTGTCAGCGCCTTGACTTCAATCGGATCACCGAGTGAGGTGCCCGTTCCATGCGCTTCCACATAATTGATCTCAGCCGGATCGATCCCGAATCTCTCATAGACCGTTCTCTCCAGCTGAATCTGCGAATTCACACTCGGCGCCGTAATGCCGTTGGTCCGGCCGTCCTGATTCACGCCGCTTCCCCGGATCACTCCGTAGATATGGTCCCTGTTCTCAATCGCCTGCTTAAGCGGCTTCAGGACCACAACCCCGGCCCCCTCACTCAGCAAGGTCCCGTCTGCGGCCTGATCGAAGGGTCTGCATACCCCCTCTGCCGACAAAATCTCCATCTGGCTGCTCTGCACCATACTGTCAGGCGTAATCATCAGCCGGATGCCTCCGGCAAGCGCCATATCGCATTCCCCATTCCAGAGGCTGGCACACGCCTGATGTACAGCTACCAGCGAGGAGGAGCAGGCGGTATCCAGCGAAATACTCGGTCCCTTCAGGTTCAGGAAATACGAAATCCGGGCGGCCAGGATAGAGGAAGAGGTTCCTGTAAAAGCCTCTGAGGTATTGCTCAAGTGATTCGCTTCCAGATGCTTGGTATAGTCGCTTGGAGCACATCCGACAAATACGCCGCAGCGGGTGTTCTGCACCGCCTGGTCGGAATATCCGGCATCCTCCAGCGCGTTCCAGGCCTCCTGCAGAAAAATCCGCTGCTGCGGGTCCATAATCTCCGCCTCTTTAGGTGAGATATTGAAGAATAACGGATCAAATTCATCCACCTGCTCAAGCAGACCGGCAACGGTACAGTAGGTCTTCTGGTCGGCCTTGTGGTCTTTGTCATACCAGGCACGGATATCGAACCTGCTGCCGGGAACCTCACCTGTGCTGGAGACGCCGTCCCGCAGGTTACGCCACAGCTCTCTTGCCGTAGCTGCGCCGGGAAACCGGCCTGATAATCCGACGATGGCAATGCCTTCCGGCACAGCGGCGGATGCTGTGGCGGGTGCGGCTGCCGGCGGACTGCTGAATGCAGCTTTTGGCGCAGCTGCGGCCGGTTCTTTCGCATTGCGAGCGGCGGTGGAGAAGCCAAGCTTGATTTTGCCGGCTGGTTCCGCTTCCGCAGCAGGAGCTGCGGGTGCCACTGAATTCGCGCCGGTCTGAAGCAGAAGCTTGGGCGCCCCGGAGACTGGCGGTATTGCGGACAGAGAAGCCTGCACCGCCGGTGCTTTTACCGGTTCACGAGATGGTCCAGCGTCTTGCTTGACTGGAGTCACTGCAATCGGTGCGGATGGTGCGGCTTCCGGTTTGTGCTGGGAGAACTGGTCGATCAGATCGTTCATATATTCATATCTGTGGTTCAGCCGCAGAGAACGTGCCGCTTCGGCTTCAGAGCTGCTCTCCGGTACCTTCTCCGCAGCCGCCTGCTCTCTATGGAGCGGACCCGGAATATTAGGAATACTATTCTTCTGAACCTCGTGAACCATATACCGGGCCAGCTCCGGAATCGTCGGATAGTCATAGAGCAGAATTCCGTCGAGCTGGAGCCGCAGCGCTTCATTCAGGTCGCGGACAATCTCCACACTGCTGATCGAATCAATTCCCATCTCCTTAAAAGACAGCTCATCGCTTATCTCCTCCGGCTGAAGCTTGACCACCCGGCACAGCACATCCTTGACCAGCTCCTCCACCGATTCTTGAGTATGCTCCTGCTGCGCGGCAGCGGCTGTCCGGTCCAGCTTCTTCAGTTCATTGATACGTCTCAGGCCTTCACGGGCCTCCAACCTATGCTCCTTGATCTGCTGCAGAATATCTCTGATCATCCCGCCGTTACTCATAGTACACCTCCAAGAACTGGGCAACCTCATCCACATCCAGCTCATCCCCGTCCAGTCTGGACAAAAGCTCCAGCAGGTCGTGATCCTCCGGGTTAAGCGGAGCGTCAACGGCTTGCACTGATACCTCGGCAGCCTTGGGTTCCAGCAATACACCCTGTATACGTCCGATGTGCTCTGCAAGCAGGTTAATGGAGTAGTAATCATAAATATCGATGGTATCCAGCCGGAGTCCGAAGCACTCGTTCAGATCGCGGACAATCTCCACACCGCTGATGGAATCCACCCCCATCTCCTTGAAACTCATCTCCGCATCCAGCTTCTCTTCATCCAGTTGAATCCGCCCGGCAACGATCCGGGTGAGTTCGCTCCTGATGCTCATCGCAGCTTCGGCATTTGTATCAGCAGCCGCATTCTCCTTTGTATCCGGGTATTTCATATTCCCTGCTCCGTCTGGTGCTGTGCCTGCTGCCCGCTTGCCGCTTTCCTGTTCATCTGCTTCCGGCGTCCGAGGCCGGTATAAATGGCGGATCTTCGCCTTGACCTCTGGTGTGGTGAACGTAATCCGGTGCATTTCATTCTCCCGTTCTACACAGCGCAGCAGCGGTTCCAGCACCCGGCTGGACAGCTCCTGCTTCAGCACGCTAACAGTCGTCCGGGGCTTCCCGGCAATTTGCCGGGCAATCGACACGGCTTCCTGCAATACCTTATTCTTAGCCCTGAAGAGAACCGGTGCAGCTCTGTCTTTGAGCTGTTCTCCTGTGTACATGCTGGCCGTGAACATCATTTCCATGGCGAGGTTTTTGCCCAGCTTGTCCTCCAGGATGAAGGTGGCGCCCATTCCCGGGGTGAAGCCATATTTGGCAAAAGCAGCAGAATAAACGCTCTCTTCAGCCATCACCACGATATCCGCGTACAATCCGAACAGCATACCGCCTCCGGAAGCATGGCCTTCCATCGCGGAGATTACCGGAATAGGGCATTCCAGCATCCCCCTATAGAGGATCGGGGCGTCCGTGAAGCTCAGCATCGAGTCGGAAATATCCAACAGCTGCTCCTGGGTGCCGCCCATGGAGAAGATCCGCTCATCCCCGGCAACGACAATTGCCTTGATCTGTTCGTCCTGCTGTGCAAGGTTGAAGCAATGGGTTAGTCCCTGTATGACCTCATGGGTGAATGTGTTGTTATGTCTGATATCCTGCATGCGGATCAATGCTACGCCGCCTTCCAGCCGTTCAAGCACAACTTCGTCTCCGGTATACGCCGTCCCGGCTGCAATGGGCACTGCGGGTTCCGAAGCCTGTGCCGTTTTTACAGGCTCTTGTGTACTTGTCGTTGGATGTAAGGAATTCGCAGCCTCTATCCAATAGCTTTTGCGGGCAAAAGGGTAATGCGGCAGCGATACAAGCTCAGGTGTTGAATTCCCGTACAGCGCCCGCCAGTCTATCGCAGCGCCTTGCGCCCAGGCCCGGGCCAGGCTTCCGGCTTCATGCAGCTTGTATGCCGGGACCTCCGGTAATGATTGGCCATGTACCTGTGAAGCGAAGCACTGGCCAGAAGCCCGCTCATCCAAGTAATCCGTAAGCAAAGCTAGAAGCTCGTTTCGAGTGCTGTATACGATGGCTACCCGGTGCTTCATAGGTTCTCTGGCAACCTGAAGGGTATAGCTTAGCCCCATTAGAGATAGCTCGTGTACAGCACCAGTCTTCGCTTCATCGCCAGCCCCGCGTAATTCCGTACTTGCTCTTCCGGGTATAAGCCGATTGCCCAGCTCCAGCAGCGTCAAGTCACCGCTAACAGCGATAGCATCAGCCGCAAGGCCGAATTCTGCCGCGAGCATCTCCTTTAACCGGATCGTTTCGACAGGACCAAGGCCCAGCTCAGAGAGGGTGTGATCCTCCGTAATCCCGGTAATCTTAAGATCCAGCATCTGAGCCATCTGCTGCTTCAGATATGAGAGCACTTCCTTCATATGGCCCCAGTCCTCAGCCTGCTCATGTCCGATGAAGTCCCTCATCCGCCGGACATAGGCTTGCAGCCGCTCAGGAGTCTGGGCGGACAACACAAAGACATAAGGTCCGTGTGTATCCGTCTCTTCCTGTTCCTGATTGCTGTCCTCTAGACTGCCTGTATATTGCTCCAGAATGACATGAGCGTTGGAACCGCCTGCACCGAAGGCACTGATGCCAGCGCGTCTAGGGTATACGGTTGTCCGTTCCTGGCCCCTACGTGTGACAGGTAACCATGTCTCAAGCTTCCGCTGAATATAGAAGCCCGAATCCTCAAGCCGCAGATGCGGGTTAAGGGGCTCCGAATGTAATGAAGGTACGAGCTGCCCATGCTGCATCTGAAGGATGACCTTCGCGATGGCTGATATTCCGGCTGCCGCTTCAGCATGGCCGATATTGGATTTGACCGAGCCTATGGCACAGCTGAAGCCAGCATTCCTATAGGGGGCAAAAGCATTCATTAGCGCCTGCATCTCAACAGGATCACCAAGTGGGGTACCTGTCCCGTGTGCTTCAATATAATTGATCGTGCCTGCATCCACACCGCTTCTGGTGATCGCTTCCGTTACCGCTTCTTCCTGTGCACGCTGATTAGGTACGGTGAATCCGCTGGCTTCGCCGCCATGGTTGATGGCGCTGCCTTTGATGATTGCATAAATGCGGTCATGATCCCGCTCTGCCTGCCGCAGCGGCTTAATCAGGATGGCCCCCGCCGCCTCTGCCGGTACATACCCATCCCCGCCTTCACCGAAGCTGCGGCATCTGCCGTCTGAAGAAGCGAAGTTGCCCTGGGACAACAGAAGATATTTATCCGGGTGTACGGAGAGGTTAACGCCTCCGACCAGCGCCATGGCACAATCCTGATTCTTCACGCTCTGGCAGGCCAGATGCAGTGCCGTCATGGAGGAAGAGCACATCGTGTCAATGCCCAGAGAAGGTCCGGTCAGTCCAAAATAGTAGGATACCCGGTTAGCAATGGAGGAGATCGTAGAAGTGGAAACCTGCCGGCCGGTATTGTAAAGCTGGTATTGCATCCACATCGCTCCAGTGAATACGCCCACCTTCTTGCCTTTTAGTGCTGAGCGGTTATATCCCCCATCCTCGAATGTCTCCCAGGCCAGCTCCAGGAATATCCGCTCATGCGGGTCCATCAGCGCGGCTTGATAAGGGGCGACATTGAACAGGAGGGAATCGAACTTGTCCACATCGCGCAGGAAGCCGCCCCATCTGGAGCTATCCTTGCCCCAGCTCTCCTGTGCCGTAAGCTGCTGTTCTTCATGGTTCCACCGCTGCGGATCGATCTCAGTTACCGCATCCCGGCCTGACTTGAGCAGCTCCCAATATTCTTCCAGATTGTCCGCCCCCGGGAATCTTCCGCTGATGCCGATAATTGCGAGATCCCCGTCTTCGCTTCCGGCGGCTCTGGACGGGCTCTGGATGAACTCGGGCTGCGGAGCAACCGCAGGCTCACTTGCTGGACTTCCTTCTCTAATCAGGAATTCATCGATTCGGAGTTCTTCCCCCGGAGCCATGAGCAGTACGGCTTCTTCGCGCTGCAAGGCCCACTCCAGCGCCGCGATTGCTGCGGAGGTATCCAACACCGCAATGCCGAATTTATTTTTTAGCGCAAGCTCTGTGTGCTCGCCGCCCTTCATCCCCCCGTCGCACCAGAGCGGCCAGTTAACAGACAGGGATTTACCGCTCCTCCGTCCCTGCGTTCTCCATATTTCCCTATGCTGCATATAGCCGTCCATGTACAAGTTCGCATACGCATAATCGCTTTGAGCCGGATTGCCCAGGACCCCCGCGACAGAAGAGAACCCGGCGAAGAACGCCAGCGGCTCCTCCTGAAATACTTCATCCAGATTCGCCGTCCCTTCTGTCTTCGCCCGCAGTACGTCAAGGAAATCTGCACTGTCCTTATGAACCAGCAGCGAATCCCGGGTCATTCCCGCACCGTGAAAAATCCCGTCCAGCCTGCCGTACTTCTCCTTCACATAAGCATGCAGCCGCTCCACCGATGACCTGTCGGTTACATCGCAAGCCATATAGTCCAGCTGCGGATGCGCGCCTAACGCAGCCAGGTTTTGTTCCGGCAGCTTCGCTGCTCTGCCGCAGAGGAGAGCTGTCCCGCCTTGCTTCAGAACATACGCCGCCAGCTGCTGTCCAATCCCGCCGGCCCCGCCGGTAATTAAATAAATATGATGTCTGCGGATCGCTGCCGCTTCACCGCCAGCGGTTTGACCGGCCTTGCGGTAAGTCCGGATTCTACGTGTCCCCTGTGTATATTCGATGCTTCGGCCATCTTCCCAGCCCTCATGAAGCTCGTTACGGACAAGGGTATGTAAGTGTTGTGTGTTCTCCGCGTCTAGTCCGATGCATTTATAAGTTACTTTATCTGTCTCCGATTGAAGACAGGCCAGAAATCCTTCCATGGCTGAATCACCCGGATGAGCCGCAGAGCCTGTCCGATTGTACAGATACAATACTTTTACAGCCGATTCTATTCTGCTGCGCAGCAGCTCTCTAAGAATGCAGAACATGGGCATTACCCGCTGCCCGGACGGCTCCGTCAGATCAATCCGGCTCTCCCCGCTGCAGTTCAGGCTGTTGATTAGAACCGTTGGCAACTGTCTTGACGCGGATAATGCATCCGCGAGCTGCTTGTAATCCTGTTCACGGGCCAGATTGATGCGGTACAAGCCCGGCCCTTCTACAGCGAATTCTTCTCCCGGATGTACGAAGGTGTACCGGTTGCCAGCCGCAGCTTCAGTCAGATCCGGCAGCGTATCCCGTTCCCGGCATAAGACCAGCACCTGCTCCTGTTGCCTCGGATATCCCAGCCCTCCCGGATGTCTTAACGGACGTTCTGTCCAAGCTGGGGTATAGGCGTGCACAACCGTACCGGAACGAAAGAACGACTCTGCGTGCTCCCGGAGAATATAGCGGCTCAGCTCATCCAGTGTGGCATATTCGAAGAGCAGCGTCGGATACAATGGGCATCCCAGCCTCTCCTCCAGCCGCTTCACGATGTCCAGCAGATGCTGTGAATTGAGCCCCAGACTATAAAAGCCCTCCTCTGTCTGAAGCCCGGCCTCGTCCCTTCCGGACAAATCGCTTACCAGATGCTTCAGATAAGAGGTAACCGCGTCCTGGCGTGCACGTTCTCCAGCCGGATTCCCCGCCAGGTTCAGCGGCACGCTAGGATTAGTCTGTACCGTATTCGTCCCCGTCCCCGGCTCCGTCTCCGCTGCCGGATCAACCGGATTCAGGAGCTTCCGGGGATTGCGGATCAGCTCCTTGGAGCGGATCTTTTTGAGGCCCCAGCGCTTGAAGCAGGCTATCTCTTCCCCCTGTGCGTTATATACCTCAATATCGAAATACATCAGGTCACGGATGTCGCCATCCGGGTAACCCTCATCCTTAATGTAGACGTAGATCTGCTCCTTCATTGGTTCATACGCATGGAAGGATTCGATGAACATCGGAATGGAGGCTTGAATTCCGCGGGAGAAATCCAGCTCCTGCAGGACGACGAAGCCCTGCACCAGCGTGGCCGCATCCAGATAACAAGGATGCATGCAGAAGTGATCCATATACTCCCTGGCCAGTTCTCCCAGACTAATCTCCGCGAGAATCCGCTGGTCGCCATAATACAGCTTCCCCAGACCCTTCATGAATTCAAGGTGGCGGATATCAATTCGCCGTACATAGCTGTAGGCATGGTCCAGGTCTTCCACACGCCGGCTCTGGCTTTTGATCTGCCCGATGTCAATCGATTTCCGTTCGCCGCTGCGCGGAGGAGACAAATGCAGCTCGCAGCGCAGATTCTCATCCCAGACACTGTCCAGCTCGCGGTGCCCCTTGACCTTCCGGGACTGTGCCACAATCCCGTACCCGTCTGCTGCCCTTGTGAAAGTGATCCGGATCTTCTTATCGTACTGATCACTGGTTGTGACCGGCTCGCTGAACAGGACCTTGCGCAGCTCAATGTCACGCAGATTCACGCCCTTGGTCTGCAGGAATCGGCAGATCATGTCCAGCAGTGTGACTCCCGGCATCATCCGCACACCATGGACCCGATGATCTCTGACAATGTAATTGCTGTTGGTGATTACTGTACTGAACCTTGTGCCGTGTAAAGTGTCCATCCCCGCACCTCTCCGCTCTCCCGTATTCAAGCTCACTCTTCAATGAATTGCAGGAAGGACAGCTGGTCCAGCTCCTCCTGAGTCTGCCCCCGTGCCTGTTGCCTGCGGTCCACCCAAGCCCGATGCTTGTTGAACACCGCCTCCGGCAGCGGCCGCCTGCGGGGGATATAGTCACTTCGTGCAGCCTCCCCGCATTCCCCGATAATCATGTGCACATTGGTGCCGCCGAAGCCGAAGGAGCTGACGGCTGCCCGGCGTTGCTCTCCGTGATTGTCCCAGGCTGAAGCTGCAAGCACCGGATAAAAAGGCGAATGCGCAAAGTCAAAGCGCGGATTCGGCCGGCTGCAATTCAGCGTGGGTACAAGCGTCTTGTGATGTATACAGAGCACGGTCTTGATGAAGCTGGCTATGCCCGCCGCACTGAGGCAATGGCCGATATTGGTCTTCACGCTGCCTACACCGCAAAAGCCGGTGGCGGCGGTGTATTTTTTAAATACGGAAGTCAGGGCCTTCAGCTCAATCGGATCGCCAATCATCGTCCCTGTGCCATGGGTCTCCACATAACCAATCGTCCCCGGGTCGATCCCGGCACGCTGGATGGCTTCAGCGATAACCTCCTCCTGTCCCTGCATGCTTGGAGTAGTTACGCCCATGGTCCGTCCGTCATTGCCTGCGGCCGAAGCTTCGATTACCGCATAGATGCTGTCCCCGTCGGCAAGGGCCCGGGTAAGCGGCTTGAGCAGTACCATCCCGCAGCCTTCTCCGGGCACAATGCCGTTCGCCTCCTCATCGAAGGTATGGCATTTGCCGTCCGGCGACATCGCTCTGGAGGCACTGAACACGAGGTGAGGGCGCTCATCGAGCAGCAGGTCCACCCCTCCCGCTACCGCCATCTCCGATTCACCCAACCGGATGCTCTGGCAGGCCAGATGCAGACTCAGGAGCGAGGAAGAGCAGGCGCTGTCCACTGTGAAGCTGGGACCTTTGAGATTGAAGAAATGCGAGGCGTAGGCCGCGATGAAGTTCTGCCCGATGCCGATGATCGTATTCTTATTGATCTCCTGCACCCAGCCGGGATAGGAGCCGGGATGGGCACCGATGAATACACCGACCTTTTTCCCGCTGATTTCCGCCTGCTCATACCCTGCATCCAGCAGGGTCTCTGCCGTAACCTCCAGACACTGCCGCATCAGCGGGCTGATCTGCTCCATATTCTCCGTAATCCCGAAATATCCGCCGTCAAAGCTCTCGATATCCTCCAGGAAGCCTCCCCATTTGCTGATACTTTTTCCGGCGGCATGCTGCGGGGCATACCATTTATCCTTGTCCCAGCGGCTGGCCGGAACCTCGGTAATACTGTCTATCCCTTCCCGCAGGTTATTCCAGAAGGCCTCCTTGCCGCCCGCTCCCGGAAAATGACAGCCCATGCCGATGACGGCAATCCGCTCATCCGCATTACCCGGGGAAGCGTGCATATCGTCCGGCACCTGGTGCGTGCTCTGTATTGTCGCCTTGCCTTCATGGCTGCGGGCGGTTTGGAATTCCGGCACCCGGCTGTACTGCCCGGCGAATCTAATCTCATTACCAGTCTGTAAGTGCTGCTCTTCGCGTTCCGGTTGTTCGCCGTGATCAAGCTGTTCCGGTTTCTCCGCAAGCTCAGCACGGTTCGAACAGAGATGCTCCGCCAGTGCACGTATATCCCTAAGCTCGAAGAACAGCGCAGGATCTATACGGGTCTTAAAGGCGATGTCCAGCTGCTTAATGACTTCAATCAACAGAATGGAATCCACACCAATCTCGGCAAAAGGAACATCCTCACGTATACGTTCCCTCGGCAGCTTCAGCTCTGTGCAGAACAGATCAAGTATCAGATTGGATGCCTGCTGCAGTTCCGCTAAGGGAACCGCTATATCCGGGATTCCTGGAGCCGCAGTGCCGGAGCTGCCCGTCTGATCCGGCTGGGATGTCTTCGGCGAAGCTCCCGCCCTGGACCGCTCCGCGCTCGTCCTGAGCCATAATTCCGGGCTATACAGGTCCATGTTGAGAATGGCCGGAATGACGCTGGGCTCCTCCTTGCCGCAGAGGATATCCTCCAGCATGGAGAGACCGTCGGCCAGGCTGTGCGCGGTGAGGCCGGTTTCTGTATAGAGCGGGCTGAGCAGGAACCCTGAATCCGCCAGCATCCCTACCTCCGACCAGCTCGGCCAGAGAATCGACTGATAATGCGTGTTGCCCAGGGTGTGCTGGCACTGTGCATACAGGTCCAGATAATAGTTGGCGGCACTGTAATCACTAAGACCCGCAGCCAGCAGTGGGGCCAAGGCTGAAATGGAAGAGAATAGAACGAAGAATTCCAGTTCATCCCCAGCGAACACCTGCTGGAGGGAAGACATCGCTTCCACCTTTGGCTCGAATACCTGCTTAATCTCGCTGATGCTTTTATGAACAAAAGCCGGATGCTTATTCAGACTTGAGCCTGCGCAGTGGATCACGCCGCCTATTTCGCCCCGTTGCTGACGGATATTCCCGATAAAGGACTGGAGCCGCGCGGTATCGGTCAACGATCCGGAGAAGATGTCAATGCAGGCACCGTAGGCTTCCAGCTCCATGATCCGCTTGATCCGCGCCTGATTCCCGGGGCTCTGGCCCGCATCAGACAAGATTCCGGACCACTCTGCCCGTGCAGGATATGCCTGGATTCCCATTAGCACCAGCTTCCGCGCCCCTCTTCTGACCAGCAGTCGGGCCAACTCGGCTCCGATTCCCCGTGTCCCCCCGGTAATGACATAGACCTTCTCCGGGTCCAGCGATAGCCTGTTGTCCGGTCTTCGGTTGTTCCATTTATTCTCCTGCTTCAGGACGGTTAGTACCGGCTCATGGCGGCAGCCGTCCTTGTAAGCTGCCTCCGCTGCTGCAGATTCCTGGCATAATTCTGCCTGCACCATTTGAAGCTGAGCCTGAATATCCATGGCCCCGGCTCCGATATCCACCGTACGGGCGGTAATCTGTCTGTACTCGGCACCGATGGTGCGGATTAGACCGGCAACATCAGCACCCGCCAGTGTATGCGTTCCTCCGGGGCCCTGAACACCCCCGGTTAAATGAATGATCCGGAAATTCTTGCCCGCCTGCTTGACTAGGGTCTGCAACAGCATGATTTTGCCGTAGCTCTGCTTGGAGCAAGACTTCGGCTGGACATGAAGATCTGAGAAATCGATGATTCCGTGAAGTGTCAGCTTCTTGCCAAGCAGAGCATCAATAAATGGCTGACTGCCTGCGGTATCAGTGAAATCAACATCCAGTACAGAATCACGGGCTTGCTGCCGTATTCCGTCACACAGGATCAGCGGCGGATCAAGTGCAGCCTTCACCGCTGCCAGTGCGGCTTCGTCCATCTCTTCGTTGATGATCACAAGATATTGACCGTCCAGCCGTTTTTGCTGCTGTGTCTGCTCCGACTTGACCCAATCCTTCTTCAGCAGTCCATATTGCCCGCCGGAGATAAGCCCGTCAGTCCGGAGCGGAACCATGTGAATGTCCTTATAGACCAACACTTCTTCACCGCACTCATTCAGCACATGAACGTCATAATGAAGCCCGCTGTTATTGTGACTGTTGCCGATTCTTCCAGATTGAAAATAGAGAAATCTGGCTGAGGCGGCCGGTGACACCAGCCGGATTTTACCGATCTCATAGACGGCTGCGGCCGTGCCGCCGCAAGCGATCATGTCCGCGTTCAGACTTTGCAGAACAGCTTCGGTCAACCGGGCTGACAGCATGTCGTCCGCCTGCCCGGACACCGCTTGGGAGATCTCTACCAGCTGTCCGCTTAAGCTGCTGTACATCCCGGTAATGACCAGGGCATGTTCTTCATAAGCCATGCCCTGGTTCTCCAATATACGGTAGACTTCCTCCCCGGTCCGCACCTGCGCCGCTTCCTGCTGGAGCTTGCGGATGTCCGCGACTGCCCGTTCCTCCAGCGAAGAGATCAGGTCTGTTCTGGCTGTGCCTGCTGCCAGAACATTCTGCTCTGCTCCTTCACACTGAACAGCAAACCTGAGGGAGCCGTCTTCGTCCTGGAGCCGGATATGCAGCTTCCCCGGCTGCTTGCCGGCAACCGGATGGGAGAATTGCACCCGCTCCAGAGCCGTAATCCCCGATGCGCCGCCTCCAAGAACAGCAGCCTGCACGCCCATAGCGAGCAGTACAGCTTCGCTGAAGACTGCCATCCCGTATACCTTCTTGCCGGGCATGGCTTGCCTGGCTGCCCCCGGCTCACTGATGAAGCAGATTCCCTGAACTGTGGATATATTGCGGTGTACCAGCGGATGAAGCAGTCCCATATCCACAGTAATGGGGCTTGCGGCACCTCCACTCTGGAGAGTCCTTGCTTTCTCCTCCCCTGCATCAATCCAGCAGCGCATATAGTCGAAGGGATAGCCTGGCAGCGATACTCTGCGGAAGCTCCTTGGCAGGGGCAGGCTAATGAAGCTAATGGCATAGCCTTTAATGTAATAATTAGCAATTAATTGAGCTGCCTTTGCCCGCTCCTGCGGAGGGAACCGGTCCTGATGAAACTGTGCCAGCAACCGCTCCATCTTGGCCTTGAGCGCAGGATTCACCTCTGTGCTGCTGCCCGATCCGCCGCCGCTGTACCAGCCGGAGCCAGGTTCCCTGAGCAGGTACGTTTCCAGCTCCCGGACAAGCTCCTCTCTGCTTGAGGCAACGAACATGCTGCGGTATGCGTAATGATCTCTGCCTGCCAGCAGCGTATAAGATACGTTGGCCAGTTCCGTCAAGCCTGGATCGTTACGCAGAGCGTCCAGCAGATCCCGGGCCTTGGCCTCCAGCGCACGGTCACTTTGGGCAGACAAGGGGAACAGAAGAATGTTGCCGTCCTGCTCTCCGTCTGGCCCGCTAAGGATGTCTTCGATATACTCGGCAATAACCACATGGGCATTGGTGCCGCTCATTCCAAAAGAGCTGACCGCCGCCATCCTCGGGCGCCCTTCTTCCCTGCGCCACTCCTCTGACTGCTTGCCTACGTAGAACGGGCTGTTTTGGAAATCGATCAGCTTGTTCTCCGTGCCAGTATGGAGAGTGGCAGGGATTCTTCCGTGCTTCAGGCTCAGCAGCACCTTGATCAGCCCTGCGATCCCTGAAGCGGACAAGGTATGTCCTATGTTGCCTTTGACTGAACCCAGATGACAGTACTGCTTTCGGTCCGTGAAGGCACGGAAGCTCTCGGTAAGGGCGGCGACTTCAATCGGATCACCCAGGCGGGTACCTGTACCATGCGCCTCCACGTAGGTGATATGCTCAGGATTGATTTGGTATTTCCCGTAAATCTCCCGTTCCAAGGCTGTCTGTGCGAGGCCGTTCGGAGCGGTGATGCCATTGGTTTTACCGTCCTGATTCACTCCGATACCTGCGATAATGCCATAGATATGGTCTCCGTCCCGCCTGGCATCTGCATACTTCTTGAGCAGCACTGCGCCGGCGCCTTCGCCCAGTCCAATGCCGTCTGCCTCCTCGGCGAACGGCTTACAGATACCGTCGGTGTTCAGCATCCCCAGCTTGCCCAGTGACATATAGATCCAGGGTTCGAGCATAATCTGCACGCCTCCGGCAATGGCCAGATCGCTCCCGCCGCTGTGCAGGCTGTCGCAAGCAAGCGACAATGCCACCAGAGAAGAAGAGCAGGCGGTATCAAGGGCGATGCTTGGCCCCTTCAGATTCAGCAGATAGGATATTCTCGCCGGAATGACCGACAGGCTGTTGCCGGTAGGAACATACTCGTTCAGCTGACCGGCGAACCGTTCCAGGTACTCCCCCTGCTGAAGGCCAACGAATATGCCGCATTTGCTTCCTGACATCTCCTCCAGCGAATATCCCGCGTCTTCAATGGCCTTCCAGGATTCCTCCAGGAATAACCGCTGCCTGGGGTCCATATGCTCTGCCTCCTTCGGCGAGAGGCGGAAGAACAACGGATCGAACTGATCCGCTCCGGGGATGAATCCTCCGTAACGGATATGCGTCTTCTGCTCCGGGCTTAGCTTGGAGAGCTCCCTGCGTTCAGCAGGCGCTTCCTGCACGCAGTCCGATTCCGCAATCAGGTTGTTCCAATACTCCTCTACATTCTCCGCGCCGGAGAATCTGCCGGAGATTCCGATAATGGCGATGTCCTCCCGGCGAACATTCCCTTGACTTGGCGAAGGGTCAGCTGTATACGTTCTGCTCAACATAGGCGCTTATCTTCCCTCCAGTAAAAGTTCAAGTTCATTCAGATCAACCGGATCATCCGCCGCCGGTTCAGCATCCCCGGACAGGACTGCCGTGTGACCTGACATATTAAGAATATGGGCAGTCAGCAGCCGCAGCGTATTGTAGTTGAACAGATCATTGGAGTGCAGGCTCAGGCCAAGTCTGTCATTCAGCTTGTCCACCAGCTCCAGCGTCAGCACAGAGTTCACACCCAGCTCCGAGAACGGAAGGTCGGGGTTGATAGTCCCCGCTTCCCTATAAATGACTTCCTCCAGTGTCTGTTCCAGACATTGCTTCACCTCATGAGCACTAGAGGCACTGGGCTGTTCAGCTTCAGCCGATGCTACCAGTGACACTGGACGGGAGCGGTTCATCCGGCGGGGATCACCAGAGATCTTCGGCGGTTCAATGACGAAGCGGCTGGCTTCGGAATGGCCTGCGGCTTGGGCTGCTGAGAAGCTATTGCCGATCCAGTATCTTTGCTTGTCAAAAATATAATGAGGCAGCGGAATCATCCTTGCACAGCTCGGCTCATCATGCAGGAGCTTCCAGTCAATTTCCGCCTTCAGCAGCCAGAGCTGGGCAAGCTGCGGCAATTGTCTATGGGTAATGGCGCTGCGGATGAACTCGTGTCCGGGCCCGTTCTGGAACAGGATAGCCGCGATATCACGCTGAGGGTCCAGGCTGGCTGTGTATACATCCGTCAGATTATGCTCTCCGTCAGCGAAGCGGCTCAATAGGCCCTCAAGCTCACTGAGATTACGCACTACAATAGCCACCCGCTCGTCAAAAGCTTCCCGTCCCGCTTGCAGCGTATAGGCGACATCCTCCAGCCGCAGTGTATACTCACCCGTATCCGCCCGTCCGCCGGATAATTCGCCGCTGAGGCTCCGGCTTATCTCGGTCGTCAGCTCCCGCAGGGACCAGTTGGTCCACGGTGCGGGCTGAGCGGCAGCATCATGAAGTAAATCCTTAATTGCACCGGCTAATCTGACCTGATGCACAGCATCTGTACACAGTCCGGCCAAGTCTTCATCGAAGTCGATCTGCCCGGGATTCATGCCAAGCACCTCAGCCACCGTATTCAGACAATGCTCCTGAACGGCCTGCACTCTGGCGGCAATGTGTTCTCCGGTGCCCGAAGTAACACAGCCGCCCTTCCGCTGCCGGGCAATGAATGCCGCAAGCTGTCTGGCCTGTGCCCGCAGCTTCTCCCTGCTCTTGGCGGACAGCAGAATTAACTGCTCTCCCTGCTGCGCAGCAGGAATGACTTCCGGCACATATTGCTCGATGATCATATGAGCGTTCGTGCCGCCTGCCCCGAAGGAGCTGATGCCAGCCCTTAGCGGCTGGATCTTGATTCCTTCCGGCGTCTCCTCCGCCAGCGGTTCCCACCGCTCAAGCGAGCGCTGCACGAAGAACGGCGTTCTTGCGAAATCGATATTCTCGTTAAGCTGCTCGGCCAGAATAGAAGGAACCAACTGTTTATACTTCATTTGCAGCAGTACCTTGGTCAAGGAAGCCATACCGGCAGCCGACTCCAGATGGCCGATATTACTCTTGACGGAACCAAGGGCGCAGAACTGGGTATCCGAAGTGGATTTCTTGAAGGCCTTCGTTAAGCCGGCCACCTCAATAGGATCTCCCAGCGCCGTACCGGTGCCATGGGCTTCAATATAACTGATCTGTCTGGGATGCACGCCCGACTTCATCAGTGCCTCTTCGATAAGCTCGGCTTGGGCGTTCGGGTTAGGCACTGTATATGAGCTGACCTTGCCGCCGTGATTGACCGCCGTTCCTTTGATCAGGCCATAGATCGAGTCCCCGTCCCTGAGTGCCGCCGCAAGCGGCTTCAGCAGGACTGCGCCTACGCCCTCGCCGGGAACATAACCGTCTCCACCCTGGCCGAATGCTCTGCACTTGCCTTCCGTGGAGCCGAAGCGCTGATCGGCCAGGAAGATGTATTTTGCCGGATGCACAATGGTATTGACACTCCCGGCTACCGCCAGCTCGCTCTCGCCGTGCCGGATACTCTCGCAGGCCATATGCAGGGCTACCAGTGCTGAGGAGCACATCGTATCCACCGCCAGACTCGGTCCCTTGAAGTTGAAATGATAGGAGATCCGGTTGGCAATGGACGCGAACGATGAACGTACATCCACCAGCCGGCCGTTAGTGTATGCTTCCGCGCCAAGGAGCTGATAATGGGAGTTCATCACGCCAATGAATACGCCAACCTTCTTCCCGGAGAGTGTATCCGGCGCCGCTCCGGCATCCTCCAGCGTGTGGTACGCGGTCTGGAGCATAAGCCGCTCCTGCGGGTCCATCAGCTCCGCTTCCCTCGGGGAGATATGGAAGAATCTGGCATCGAACATTTCCACATCCTTCATGAACGCTCCCCATTTGGTATAGACCTTGCCTTGCTTCCCCTTCTCGGGATGGTAATCCTTGCGGTAATCCCAGCGCTCCGGCGGAATCTCAGTGACACAGTCTTGTCCCCGGCACAGCACCTCCCAGAATTCCTCCAGCGTCTCCGCCATCGGATACTGTCCGCTTAAGCCGATAATCGCAATGTCACCGCCAGCTGCTTCCGCAGCCTGGAACCGGGGATCAGCGGAATGTGCTGCATGCAGGGGTGCATGGAACACTTCACTTCCCGCTTGATCTGCAATGATCTGCGGTGCTGGCCCAGTCAATAGCTCTCGATCTTCCGTAGCCTTCTCCCGTTCCGCTTCTCCCGCTGACTGCTGAAAGAATCCGGCATGATGCTCCATGAAGAAGGCGGTCAGGCCCGCGATCGAGCTGTATTCAAAGAACAATGTGCTGGGCAGATCAGAGAAGTCCTTATCGAGAATTCCATTCAGCTCCATAATCATGATGGAATCGATACCGTACTTGGAGAAATTGCCGTCCGCCTCAATCTGCACTGCCGGAACTCCGGTTGCCTGGGACACGACTTTTTTCAAATATTGCTGAACCGCTTCCTTCACCAGCACAGTCCCGGCGGCACCAGGTTGAAGCTGCGGACGCTTCCCGGCAGCCTTAGCGGAAGCACTCAGCACCTGCTCCTTCCATGCCTTCTCAGCCGCTGTGCCCAGCACCCGGTTCAATTGCTGTGCTTCCCCGCAGGCTACGATGATGCGTGATTCCCCTGTGCGGATCAGCTGCTCCAGCAGCTCAAGACCTGCCCGGGTGTCCAGCTGACCCATTCCGGTCTGGCGGCTGTACTGCACAGCTTCTTCTCCGGTTAACTGCATCGCGCCGTCATTCCATACAGGCCAATTGACCGACAGTGAAGCTCCCGAGCGATATCCTGCCTTAACCTGCTCCGCCCGCAGCACGGCGAACCGGTCCAGATAGCTGTTGGCTGCGGCATAGGTTCCCCTGCCGAAATCACCGATAATGGATGAAAGAGAGGAGAACAGTACGAAGAAATCCAGCTTCTCCTGTCGTGTAGCTTCATCCAGATTCAAGGCTCCCTGAATCTTGGGCAGGAGTACCTCCGCCATCTGTTCCGGAGTGGCGTCCATCAGCGGCAGTTCGCCAAGTACTCCGGCACAGTGAACGATGCCATCCATAGAATGAAACATCTCTTTGGCCTGAGCAACAATCTGTATGGCAGTATCCCGCTGCGCGATATCGCCGGGCAGATAGATGACCTGCCCCGGACACTGCTGCAGCCGCTGCAGCTCAGCGCTTCTTGAAGCATCCAGCCCGGCTCTTCCGGTCAGCACCAGATTAGCCTCGTAATGCCGGAGGGCATATTCGGCCACCGCAAGCCCCAGCTTGCCCATGCCGCCGGTAATGAGGTAAGTTCCATGTCTGCGGAACCCGCTGAATGCGGCCTCCGGTAAGGATGCCAGCGGCAGAATAGCAAGACTGGTCCGGGCACCGCCAGTATAGGCGACTTCTATATAAGAAGACCGCTGCGGATAGAGCAGCTCCTGCGCCGCATAGAATGGAATTTCTTCAACGGTACTGCAGTACATCACGGACGGAATGAAGGTGCGGTTAATGGACTGTAATGCTTTGGACAACCCTTGCAGCATCCCCGCTTCCGGCTGGCCTCCGCAGACTGCACCCAGCAGATAGCGGACCGGATGGTCTCTGTAGAGCAGTGTAACCGTCTTGAACAGGTTCAGAACCGTGTAGTAACCGGTAAGGAGCCCTGTCTGTGCCCCGTTCCATTCATCTATAACTGCGTCAATTCTTATGCCCCTCGACAGCAGCCCGCCCAGCAGCTTGTGAATATCCGCTTCACATCCGGGCCGGATGGTGAACTCTAACGTCTCGTCCGAAGTGCTGTAATCTGTCCCCTGAGTCACGCTGATGATGTGGTCCGGCACCGCTTGCCCGCGGTTGAAGGCGTCTGTGAGCAGATGCCTCCTCCCGTGGTCACGGGTCAGATAGAGCACATTTGTCATCACAGGAGAATGCCCGGAATGAGCGGGGAACTCAGCATTCTGCCATCGTTCGGTATACAATTGAATGCGGCTTGCCGGATTCAGCGGAGAGTTGCCCGGAATAGCCCGGATCGTGAAGTCTCTGGCTTCCACCTGCACTTCCCCCAGCGCATTCAGAATATAGATATTGAACCGCTTCATGCCTGCTGCCTTATCCGCTGTCTCAGGAACAATCTCTGCATAGGAATAGCAGCTTGGTGTGAGCCTGCCGTGAATGATCACTTCCCCTAGCGCAAAAGGAATATGTAGTTTGAGCTGTTTGTAAGCCTCAGCTCCGCCGATCCAGGTTACGGCCCGCAGCGCGGCATCTAAGAGAGACGGGTGCAGCAGGTAATCGTTGAAGCCGGGCTGCAGATGCGGCGGCAGTTCAAGCTTTTCCAGGGATTCCGCGTCACCGCACAGCGCTTCAGCCGTTGCCTGAAAGCTTGGCCCGTACTGAAAGCCGATGAATCCGGCGAATACTTCGTTGTAACAGAAATCCTTCCCTACAATGGCTCCGCCTCTTGCCCGTATCTCGTCAAGCATGAATCTGCGCGGTACCGCCTGCTCTGGTTTGCCCGCATAGAGCTTACCCGTACAATGAATCACCGGATGGTCCATATCCCCGGTATACACCCGGAACCTCAAATACCCTGAATCCCGGGTAAGCTGAATGGAGACATCCCGCTTATCGGCCACTTCC
Source organism: Paenibacillus sp. FSL H7-0756 (assembly GCF_038006765.1). Classification (NCBI taxonomy): domain Bacteria; kingdom Bacillati; phylum Bacillota; class Bacilli; order Caryophanales; family Paenibacillaceae; genus Paenibacillus; species Paenibacillus sp. FSL H7-0756. The sequence goes on from NZ_JBBOVT010000002.1 coordinate 840,505, forward strand.
AGCCGTTTCACCCACAGTACATCCTTAATGGCATGCACCTGATCCCCGAAGGCCAGCTCACCAGCGGCTCTGACCATCTCCAGATAAGCTACTCCCGGCAGAATCACCCGTCCACCGACAACATGCTCACCAACGTAGAAATCGCTCACCTGAAGTGTCTTTACGAACAGCAGCTGCCTTGGACTGGACTTCGCCAGATCAAGCATCGGATGGCCAGGAACCGCAGCGGGCGGCGGAGCAGGCATCCAGTGTCTCGAACGGTTAAAAGCATATCCGGGCAACGGCTGCTTCCTGAAGCTTCCCCCGGGATACAACCGGCTCCAGTCCAGATCTGTCCCGGCCAGCCATAACTGAAGCAGGATCTCTTGGAACCCGGGGATTCCGTCATTCTGGATCGACAGTGAATATACTTCGGAGTCCTTGTCTGACGCTGACAGCCGGATCATCTCCGTCTGCAGAATACTCTGTCCGGCGCTGTGTTCCTGCAGCTGATGCTTCCAGCCTGCCATGTCAGCAATTTCCGGCAGCAGAGAGTTCGCATCATGCAGATGTGTGTAAGCTCTGTTCAAGCTTAATTGACTGTTCCGTGTATTCAGTTGTTCCCGCACCGCTTCAATGACCCCGGCCGCTTCCGCTTCGGGAGAAGCTAACAGCCGCACTGCCATTTCCTTGGAAATCACCTCTCCCAGAACAAGCTGAACCCATTCATTCAGACGTTCATCCCTTAGAGTGATCCGCTCCGACAAGTCCCATTTCTGATTCAGCTTCAGCAGCGAGCCGTAGGTGATCAACAGCAGCAGAACGCACTGCCACCCCGCATCCGGGTTATCATTTCCGGCAACCAGCAGCTCTTCCTGATTGAGTATGGAGTCTACAGTCAGCCCCGCCTCTTGTAGGGCCGGCACCTGATCCCAATCCCGTAAGTACTTCTTGTAAGTGAACTGGGTCCGGCTCAGAATCCGGGCCTTCTCCACATAGTGCTTGAACGCTGCCGCATCAGCTTCGCCGATACGCATACTGCGCAGGTCAGCAATATATGAAGCGCTGATGTTCACGGGCTGAAGCTTCACATGATGAACCGGATCAATGAACGTCAGTTCCGGGCTTCTCAGGACAGTCTCTTCAAACGTGGTCCTGCCGCTAAGAATGCTGTATGCCTGAGCGGGTGTTATCATGCCGCAGACGGCCATAGCGAGCAGCGTTCCTTGCTGTTCGCCGCTCACGGCAGCAATCTCGGCCCCGAGGCCGGTCAGCACCTTAGCGAGTGTATAATTCACTATGAAGGAGTATGCAGGCAGCTTCTCCTTGCTCCATTTGGCAACCGTGATGCCGCTGGGGACAGAAGACTGCCCTTCAGGCAGCGCAATCTCAGCGATAACCTCTTCAAAAGTCCGGCGGATATACGGTTCTTGCAGGATGCTCTTAATCTCCGAGTACCCTTTATAAATCACATTGGTGAATTGAACCGACCATGCCTTGCAGCCCGGCTCTAACCGTTCAGCGCTGGTTGCAGCCCCCTCAAGGAATTCTGCCAGCTCCTCCTTGTTCCTTACAACCGCACCGATTCTGAATTCCCGGCAATGCCGTCTGCCTGCCAGCAGCGTTCTGCATAGACCGCCGATGGCAGACCCGTTGATCTCCGCAGCGTTCAAGTACGACTTCCAGGCGGAGATCCCCTCGTTCAGACTGCCGGAATTCAAGGCAGACAGGGCGAAGATCTGCGGCCCCGGAGCCGGTTCCTTGCTTACCCTGGCGGGCTTCGGCGGCTCATAGGCTTCCAGAATGACATGGGCATTGACTCCCCCGAAGCCAAAACCGCTTATGCCTGCCCGCAGCGGAGTCTGTGCATCTACTTGCACCCAGCCGGTATTATCCGTGGCCACCTTAAACGGAGTATGCTCCCAGTCCAGCAGCGGATTCAGCCGGGTCAGATTAAGCAGCTTCGGAATCGTCTTATGCTTCATCATCAGCAGCACCCGGATGATTCCGGCCATCCCGGCGGCACTTGCCAGATGGCCGATATTCGTCTTGACAGAGCCGATGGTGCAGAACTGATTCTGTTCGGTGTACTGTCTGAATACCTGTGTCAGCGCTTCAACCTCAATTGGATCGCCAAGAGCGGTTCCGGTACCATGTGCTTCGATATAATTGACTGTTGAAGCATCGACTCCGGATTGACGCAGGGCGGCTTCAATCACTTGCTTCTGTGCGGTCATGCTTGGGGCGGCGATCGTCTGCGACGGACCACAGTGGTTCACGGCACTGCCCCGGATGACACCATAGATATGGTTGCCGTCCCGGATCGCATCCTCCAGCTTCTGCAGCAGCAGAACACCAACGCCCTCCCCCTGCACGAATCCGTCCGCATTCTCGTCAAAAGCCTTGCATTGCCCGTCCCGGCTCATCATATTCGACTTGGAGAAGCTCACATAACGCCAAGGATGGTAAGCGAGGCACACTCCAGCTGCGATGGCGTATTTCGCTTCGCCTAACTGGAGGTTCTGTCTTGCCTTATGGACCGCAACCAATGAGGAGGAGCAGGCGGTATCCAGGGAGAGGCTCTCTCCGGTTAGACCCAGATAATGGGAGATGCGGTTCGCCGCAATGCACTCGAAGTTGCCCAGACCTGCGTAATGATCCACCTGTTCGCCTCCGGACAGGGCGAGAAGCGCATAATCATTGCCGGTTACGCCGACATAGACCGAGGTCCCTTCCTGCTGAAGCGACTCCAGCGGAATGCCCGAATCTTCAAGGCAGTGCCAGGTCTCCTCCAGCAGAATGCGCTGCTGTGGGTCCATGCTGGTTACCTCTCTGGGCGACAGGTTAAAAAAGGTATGATCGAACTTATCTATACCCTGCAGCGGAGCACTGAATTTCACGAATTGCTCATTGTCCCAGCCTAGCTCCGCCCCCTTCTTCAACCCGTATCTTCCGTTCTCCCAGCGTTCAAGACTGATGGGGCGGATAGAATTCACATGGTTCACCATGTTGTCCCAGTAACGGGTGTAGTGATCGGCATCCGGAAACCTGCAGCCGATGCCGACGATAGCCACATCCGGTACCGCTGCCCCTCCGAGGGGCTTAAGCCTGCTTGCCGAAGCCTTAGAGCTCATACACAGTCTCCTTTACTTCCACGGCAGCCTGATCCCTCATCCCTCTCAGCAGAGCGAGAATGCTGTCCTCCTGGTATTGCTTCTTGATATACTTCTCCATCGTGCTCTTCCAGGCGGCGAATTCGAATCCGAGCAGCTGCAGCAGCGCGCCCAGCATGACAAAATTCTCATTCCGCACATTACCCGTTTCCTTGGCGATGGCCCGTCCTTCAACAAAAGAGACATGCTGGTAGCGGCTGAAGCTGTCATCGTATTTCCCCTTGTAAATATCCTCATTCAGCTCCGCAAGATTCACGAGCATCCGTCCGTCCTGCTTCAGGAAGCTTCCCCAGCGCAGGGCTTCAATCTGGTCGAAGCCGACGATATAGTCCGCAGTACCCATCTCAATCAGCGGGGAATATATTTTGTCGCCGAACCGGACCTGTGCATGCACGCTTCCGCCTCTTTGCGACATGCCGTGCACCTCGGAGACCTTAACGTCATACCCGAGTGCCACCAGTCCCTGTGACAACACATTGGTTACAGTAATGACACCTTTTCCGCCTACACCGGCCAAAATAATGCTTGTAGCTGCGTTCATCGGTCGCTTAAGCCTCCTTAATGCTGTCATAGGGACATATCTGCTGGCAGATGCTGCAGCCCTTGCATTCGAGCGGATCAATGATGATTTGGCGGTCCACAATTTTGATCGCTGAGCAGCCCAGCATCGTACATTTTTTGCAGTTTACACAGCTGATGTTGTCAATAACATATTTTCTTTTGGTTTCGGTCTTATTTTTGAGAAGTTCGCAAGGATGTCTGGAGATGATGACGAATGGTTCAGTGCTGAGCTTGGCGGTCTCCACACACTGCTGCGTTTCTTGGAGGTTAGTGGGGTCAAGTATGATGAGGTTATCCGGTTTGATGCCCAGTGCGAGCACAATATCTTCAATCCGTATAGGCTCCGATGTGCTGCCTTGCAGCGTGCGTCCGGTGCCCGGATTCTCTTGATTGCCGGTCATGGAGGTGGAGCGGTTGTCCAGAATGCAGACGACGATAGGGGTCTTGTTGTAGACGGCGTTCAGCAGCCCGGTCATGCCTGAGTGAAAAAAGGTGGAGTCCCCGATGAAGGCAAATACCTTCTTGCCCAGCGGCTTGAAATCCTGGGTCCGCTGCATGCCTGTGGCCATGGAGATGGATGCTCCCATACAGAGCACCGTGTCCAGGGCTTTGATCGGCTCCGTTCCACCTAAGGTGTAACAGCCAATATCCCCGGCGGCTAGAATATCCCTGTGCTGCTTGACCGCGCTGTACAGTCCCAGATATCCGCAGCCTGCACACAGTCTCGGTGGTCTTGGTGGCACCTGGACTGCTTCGTAACAGTCCATTTCTTCGCGGGTGATGGCTTTCCGGATAATCTCCGGATTCAGCTCACCACAGACGGGAATGATCTCCTTGCCGGTGCAGGCAATGCCCATGGCCCTTAGCGAGGTCTCGATGAATGGTTCGCCTTCCTCGACTACATAGATCCTGTTGACCTGTGCAGCGAATGCGCGGGCCTTCTCATCCGGGAACGGGTAGCTCATACCCAGCTTCAGCACAGATACCGTATCTCCGAATACTTCCTTGACATATTGATAGGATATACCGCTGGTGACAATGCCGATATCCGGGGAGCTATATTCCAGTACATTTAGAGGGGAGGAGTTGGAATAGGCCTGAATATCCAGGAGATTTGCTTCAATTTCGAGATGACGTCGTCTGGAGATGGCCGGAAGCAGCAGCCGGTCCAGTTTGTTCTTCTTATAGGTCTTATACCTCTCTTCCACCGCCAGCCCTTCCTGGAATTCTACTATTCCTTTGGAATGGGAGACCCGGGTAGTTGTCCTGAACAGGACCGGTGTATTGAAGCGCTCACTGATCTCATAGGCTTCAAGCATCATATCTTTGCATTCCTGGGAGCTGGAGGGTTCTATTAACGGCATCTTGGCATGACTTGCATAGATACGGTTGTCCTGCTCGTTCTGGGAGGAATGGATGCCCGGATCATCTGCCGAGACAATGACTAGGCCCGCATTCACACCCTCATAGGTCATATTGAACAGCGGATCTGCCGCCACGTTGACCCCTACGTGCTTCATGGTAGTCAGACTGCGGATACCGGCGATACATGCGCCTGCCGCCACTTCCAGCGCCACCTTCTCGTTGGGTGCCCACTCGGCATATACGCCTTCATAGACACTTATGCTCTCGACAATCTCTGTGCTCGGTGTTCCGGGGTACGATGAAATGATTTTACAATTTGCTTCATAAGCGCCTCTGGCAATTGCCTCATTACCCATCATTAGAGCTTTCATCAGATCGTCCTCTCGTCCATCTCATTTAACAGAAAAGCACGGCCGCATACACCCCAAAATACTAATTCATGCAATTAACATTTATAGGACTTTATACTTGTTAATAGGATATAGCCAATAATATAGTGTTACTATTAAATTTGTTACTTTTTTTTAATAAATTCCTGCTGTTTTATTCTTAAATCTGCTAAATTTCACAGAATTGAAATAATTAAAAAGCCTGCAACCTAACATCGCAGACTTTTCCATAGAAAAACATATATTTCATTTATTTTGCAAAATATGTCGAATGGATTCGGGTCTTTTGAGCCTTAAGCCGGATACCCGCCCCCCGGCGGCGGCCACGCTCCCTGCAGACGGCGGAGCAGAACAATCTCCCCCAGATGATAGGAGTTATGAGAAGCAATGTTGCGCAAAAGCCCGCCCTTGGTCTCCCCTGGAAAATGGGCCAACGGCTCGTCAAGCTGGGCGGTCTGGGCAATGGCAACCGCCTTATCTACCCCTTCCAGCAGATGCATAATCGCCTCTTGAAGCTGGGACTCATCTGCCGGAGCTTTCTCCGCAGGCCAGCTCTCCTGTATGCTTGCAGGCCGCTGAGGCTGGCCGCCCTCCAGGTGGGTCAGCATGAAATCCTGCCAGTAGCCCATATGCTTCAACAACTGGTAGATGGAGTAGGGAATTCCCTCTATTGTATAACCTGCAAGCTCCAGCGTCAGATCCGGTAAAGCCCGGGCGATCGGAATATGTCCGCGTTCCCCTACCAGAGATTTCACCAGCGCTTGACCAAAAGCATGATTGGATTCGGACATCAGTATGCTCCTCCTATTAATTGCGTGAAATATAATTTAACGAAACCCAATATAGCCGGATTCTAACACTTTGTCAATAAGCATCCGCTTGTACCTTAAACATCTGATAGTAATGTCCCTGAAGGTCCAATCGCGTTCCGAAATTTGCAACACAAAAAAGCGAAACGCTTGAAGCTTCGTTTCGCTCTTTGATCTCAACTAAAGTGTTTCATTCCAGTTAGCCCTTACAAAGTTCGCAGAATATTTAACAACTCCTCCGACATCCGGCTCACATCTTCAATCGACGCATTGACCTCTTGAGTCAGAGCAGCCTGGGCTTCGGTGAGGCTGGACATGCTGTTAATCCGTGTAATGATGTCATCAACCTTCTCATTCATCTGCTGCATGGTGGTTTCAATGTTGCCCGATGCCGTCTTGCTGTGCTCCGCGAGCTTCCTCACTTCACCAGCCACAATGGAGAATCCCCGGCCGTATTCGCCCGCATGGGCAGCTTCAATTGCAGCATTCAGCCCAAGCAGGCCTGTCTGGTTCGAGATCTCGCTGATGAATTGGGTGATCTCCTTGGTCTCCCCTGTCTTGACCTTGACTTCCATGGCTGCCTTGTGCGATTGTTCCTGGACCTCAGCCATGTCCTGAGCCTGCTCGGTAACCGACACAATGCCGCGGACGATCTCATTAATCGCTGCGAGCAAGCCCTCCATCTGTACATTGACCTGCCGTACAATTTCCTCTTTGGTGACTTCGTGGGTAACATCCCGGATCGTACCGGCAACTCTCAGAGGGATGCCCTGCTCATCGCGAACAGTTTCGCCGCCTGCGTGGTACCAGCGGTACTCGCCATTTTTAGAGCGCAGCCGGTAGTTCACTTTATAGTCTGTCTGCCCGGTGTAATCATTCAGATGATTGGCGAAGGCGTCCAGCGTGGGCTGAAGGTCCTCGGGGTGTAGCTGGTTGCTCCAGCTGCTTAACAGGTTCGGGAAATCATGCTCGCCTTCAAAACCAATCGTTCTGCGGAACTGCTCTGACCACCAGAACTCATTATCCGGGTTGACCGGATCGCCTGCGATAACCACCATATCCCAAGGTGCTTCCACCAAGGCGCGGTTCACCAGATCGTAGCGGACTACCAGTGCGCCCAGCTCATCCTGCTTGATTTTTTTGTCATGAATATCCAGCAATGCTCCGGCTACCATAATAGGCGATCCGTCAGCCGCACGTACGGTTGTGCCTGTCGCCTGGAACCATTTGTACTCACCTGCTTTCGTCTTCAGCCGATACTCTATGTCGTATTTGATCGTGCCCGTCCGGTCCAGCATATGATCCGCGAACAGCTGCAGTACGCCCTCTTTATCCTCGGGGTGAAGGCAGTTGGACCAACTCTCCAGTACATTCGGGAAATCATGCTCATCCGTATAGCCGATCATCCGGCGCAGCTCATCGGTCCACCTGAACTCGTTGAGCGGATTCACCGGATCTCCCTCGTAAACATCCATTTCCCAGAGGGATATCTCTATCGCTTCGGTGATCATATTTAATCTGACCTTGTAGTAGTCCTCGCGTTTATGTATCACGGACGTTAGTCGCGTTAACAATGCTTGCAGTTCATCAGGGACTGCGGCAGAATAGGTATCGGCTTGTTCTTCTTCCTTGCGTTCAGCCCGATCCACATAGTTTCTTAATAGGCCGATCAGCTGATGGTCTGTTTGGGGCGGCGCACCTGCGTGTGTGTTTCCTTTGAATCTGTTCAGAATTGGCATGTTCTCTCAGTTCTCCTCATCTCATGGTGTACGCTGCTTGGGAAAGCTAGATTGAGTATATAACAGGCCTGAACTTTTATATATAAATTTATATTTAAAATTTAACATAAAACAACGGCAGAATAAGACTTGACAAAAAGTCTCAGACTGCCGCTGTTATTGGACTAACGTTTAGCGTTATCTTAAGAATTTCCGGAGAAATCTAATCCACTTGGGCTCGTATGCTTGGCTAATTGGAAGTCCTTTATAATAAATATTATAAGGGTCCATTCCCCATAGCTTTAAAAGTCCTTCAGGAACATCATACTTATTTACAGGTGAGCTAGGATCTGCTCTGAAAAAAAACTCATTACATGCAACACAGTACAAAATCAGCGATTTATCAGAGACATATGCATAAACATTAAGCTCAGTTTTACAGGTTTCACATTTACATATTCGATTGCGGTTTAGCCAATCAATAAGTAATTGCATGTTATCCATTCCCCACTGCAAATAGTATGTTTAATTAAAGAATTCTAGATCAACATCCATTAACCTGCCCCTTAGCTCCAAGATGCAATGTAAGTCTAATACTTTGTTTTCCAGATTAGAACTTGTTTTTTGGGATAAGGGAATTAGTTGGATTTCTACACTTCCTGATGGACGATTAGGCCATAGTACGATAGAAGTTGGAAAAAAGGCACTTAATTTTGCATATTTCCTGCTAAGGAGCGTGACTGAAGCTATTTAGTTGTACAATTTCCACTTGCTTCCTCCGTTTCTGCTAAAACCAATAAAACAAGATACGTTTTTCCAATTGCTTGCTGCCAGGTAACATCTACTAAGTAGACCATACCAAAAAGGCACCCCGCTGACGGGGCACCTTACCTTGGATATGTGACTATAGCCAGTTAAGTTAGGTTGGATTGCAGGAGCATGTGCGCTTAGGCCTCCAACTCCTCTGTGGTCCAGTGCAGCTGGACGCCGAGCGCAATCAATTGCTGCTGATAGGCCTCCAGATGCTCCGCATTTCCCCTGACCGCCGATGGTTCGACCTGTTGTCTGATGGCATAGGCCGCGAGGGTGCCTGCCGCCTCGCCGATATTCCATTCTGTAGGATGCAGGCGGTAGCAGCCGTTCGCAATCTGGGTCATGGATATGTTTTTGCAGGCCGGGATCAGGTTCTTAACCCTTACCGGGATCAATGATCCAAGAGGAATCTCATAAGGATGATTCGGGATATAAAAGGTACGCTGGCTCACTGTCGTGGGATGAAGATCCAGATGATAGCTGCCTACCCCAACGCTGTCCTCATAGCACTTAGGCCCGGACGGCCCGCGCAGCTCCTTGCTTACATCCTGTTCCGCAATAGTGTACAGCCCGCGAATGCGCCGGGATTCCCGGATATACGGGGCCTTGGCCAGCCCGTCATCCGTGCCGAGCACATCCCCGCGCAGCCTTACACCCGGGTAGCCCTTCCCGCCGTCCAGGCGGGGCGCTTCGGTCTGAAGCCAGTACACGAGTGAGAGGGTGAGCTGCCGTGCTCCCTCCAGATGCCGCTCCCGTTCCTCCGGCGATACGCCGATAATTGGCCCGGCATAGTAATCGTTCAGCGCCCAGTTTAGCAGAGTGACTTCGCCGTCATTCAGGGGCTCCGTCCAGATGGCCGGGTCTACGATCCGCCGGTAATCCCACAGGGAGACAATTCCTTGCTCATTCGGGAACATCGTGAACTGCTTCAGCTTGGTCGTATCGTCAGCATCTGAAGCGTACCAGCTTAAGATCGGATACTGTGAGAACGATGGGACATATTCGCGCCAGTAATCATAATCTCTTGGACGCGGTATTGTATAGTCTCCATCCGGCACATAGTCCACCGCCGCCACATGGGTAATCGATTGCATGTCGAGCGGGTCTGCGAGTTCTAGTGCGTGCGGCTCCCCGGTCTCGCTGCGGGCTTCAGCGCCGCTGACATGCTCGACTCCGGCCAGCGGCAGCAGATCGCCGCATTCCGTGGCGTCCAGATAATAGTCGCCGCTCAGCCTGATAAGGTCACCGCCCGGTCCCTGCCGGACAGTCACTCCAGTCACGTAATCCCCTTCAGTATCGGCCGCAACCGGCACCGTATGATAGAGCACCTCAATCCGTCCGGTGTTCACATATGGAGCCAGCATCTCCTGAAGAACAGTCAGTGCCACCTTAGGCTCATGTGCTAATCGGCTAACCCAGCCGTTGCCGGGATTCAGTATCGGGTCGCTCTTCGCAGCTTCCGTAAGCGGATAATTCCGCCTGTAATAGTCTCTGACCCTGCTGCGGAATTCACGGTACGAGGCAGTGCTGCCGGATTGCTCAATCCAGCGGTGCTCATCCGGCGGTACCGCCTGCGAGGTCAATTGCCCGCCCAGCCAGTCCGTCTCCTCCGTCATAAGTACCCGCAGCCCCGCCTTGGCTGCAGCCAGTGCCGCCGCCGTTCCTCCAAGGCCGCCGCCAATAATTACAACATCCGAACGCTTCTCCTGTTCGCCAGTCATCTCTCCATCTCCTCTCTGCCGCAGCAGTTAGATCTGTCCATCGCCTTCGTCCTGGCGCAGCCGTTCCAGAGCCAGCCGGGCCGCGCCGAAGCAGCCGGCACGGTTGCCCAGCGCCGCCGGCACGATCCGGGCGGCCAAACTGCCGCCCGCCTGCCCGGCAAGCAGCGGCCACCAGACGGCACGGCTCTGGATGACGCCGCCGCCGATAATAATCAGCTCGGGGTCTACCGCCGCCCCGATGTTAGCTGTCACCAGCGCCAGGTCCGCTGTGAAGCGCCCAAGCACCGCGAGCGCTGCCGTATCGCCCTGCTCCGCCGCCGCCATAATCTCCCGCCCGTGCGTATACGCCCGGCCGGTCTCCTCCAGTGCCAGCCGCAGCAGCGCCTGGCCGGACACATATTGCTCCGCGCAGCCGCGCTTGCCGCAATTACAGGGGCGACCTCCCGGCACCAGCACGCTGTGCCCCCAGTCGCCACCGCTCCAGGCGGCTCCGCGCAGCAGCCGGCCTTCCGCCAGATTCGCCCCGCCGACCCCGGTGCCCAGGGTCAGCATGACCAAGCTCGTCCTGCCGCGTCCCGCGCCCAGCCAGGCCTCGCCGAGCAGCGCCGCGTTGGCATCGTTATCGGCCGCCGCAGGCCGCCCGAAGGCAGCTTCTGCCCACTGCGTAAGCTGCATGCCCTGCCAGCCGGGGAGATTATCGGTGGCATAGATCACCTCGCCCGTATCCGCATTCACCCTGCCCGCAGAACCAATCCCCAGCGCTTCCACGGCAGGATGCTCCGCCAGCAGTTTCTCTATCAGACTATGGACCTGGCCGAGAATAACCTCACGGCCTAGCCGGGCCTCCGTGTCGCGCCTGGCTTCCGCCAGAACCGCCCCCGCTTCATCGGTCACAAGCCCCTTGATGCCCGTCCCCCCGATATCCACACCTATGACTTGCCGCATTCGCACCACCTCCACTACTGATTCTGTACCACACGGAAACGGCGCTGCCATCCTTGTAGGTTAGGTACCGTTTTAGGGCTTAAGTTTCAGCTCATAAGTGACAACCTCATATATCTCCATTCGCCTGCTGTCTGACGGCATAGAGCATGATCCCTGAGTAACAATACACTTGTAATCGGTTTTCCGATTACATCTGGCCATCTGCCCTCTTGCGAGCGCATTGTAATCGGTTTTCCGATTACATCCAGCCATCCGCTCTCTCGCGAGCGCGTTGTAATCGGTTTTCCGATTACATCTGGCCATCTGCCCTCTCGCGAGCGCATTGTAATCGGTTATCCGATTACATCCAGCAACACGCCGCCCAGGCTCCATTGTGTTCGGTTTTCCGCCTACATCTGGCCAACGCGCCGCCCCCGTCCCTAATGTGTTCGGTTTTCCGTCTACACGCCTTTTTGTCATACCCTACCTCGACAGACGAGCTCAACGCCCCCTATACTACCAACGCTGTTCCCTCAACCGGAATGTAATGCATCATTCACTATTTCTTCTTTTCTCCCAGTCGTTTCATTTCTCCCTACCACTTCATTTCCCCCGCACCCTAATAAATCCGGTCAATGACCGCCCGGGCGGTCAGCTCCTTCATCCGCTTGGTCTCTTCGGCATGAAGCTGCTCCAGCCCCTGGCAGAGCAGGTCGATAATGAACAGCTGTGAGACCTTGGCACCTACAGAGCCGCCCTCCAGCGGCGACTCCTTCCCGGCCGTCAGCAGCACAATGTCTGCAATGGAAGCAATCGGGGACTTGGCATAGTTAGTCATGGCAATGACCTTGGCCCCGTTCTGCTTGGCCTTCATCAGCATGTCATTCGTATCCAGTGTGCTTCCTGATACACTGATGCCAAAAGCCACATCGCCCGCCCCCATCGTCACCGCCATCATCGACTGAATGTGGCTGTCGGAATTGGCCTCGACCCGCCGCCCGATCCGCAGGAAGCGGTTCTTGGCGTCCAGCGCCGTGATTCCTGAAGATCCTACGCCGAAGAACTGGATATACCGGGCCTGATCCAGAGCCTCAACTGCCCGCTGTAGCTGCTCCCGGTCCAGCATGCCCAGGCTGGATTGCAGCACACCAACCATCAGGGCATACAGATGGTCAGCGTAATCCCCCTCGCCAGCCCCCTGTTCGCCGTCCGCCAGAGTCTGCCGCTTCGGCAGCCCCTGGGCCAGCATCAGCTTAAAGTCCTGGTAGCCCTTGAAGCCGATTTTGCGGCAGAAGCGCATCACCGTAGTCTCGCCCGTTCCGGCAAAATCGGCCAGCTCGGTCACAGACAGATAGATCAGATTATCCGGGTGCTCTAGCACACACCGGGCTACCTTTTGCTCTGACTTAGTCATGGACGGGTAATACGTGTTAATCCGGTCATTCATTTCCATTATGGTTCATCCTCACTTTTCTCGCCGCTGCTGCGAACGGCCGGGTGATCAGCTGCGGCCGGGTAATTGCGGAGCCTACCACCACCGCGTAGGCTCCGAGCTCCAGCGCTGCCTCCACTTGGGCGGGCTGGCTGATCCTGCCTTCGGCGATGACCGGAATCTTCAGCTGCCGTGCAGCCTGCTCCAGCAGCTCCAGATTCGGCCCTTCCTGCTGGCGGGAATACGGTGTATATCCCGACAGAGTAGTCGAGACACAGCTGACCCCAAGCGACTCGGCATATAACGCTTCCTCCAGTGTGGAGATATCCGCCATGGAAGCGGCCGGGCTTGCCTTCAGCAGGTCTATGATCTGCTCCAGCGTACAATGCTCCGGCCGGGTCTGCCGGGTCCCGTCAAAAGCTATAATATCCGCCCCTGCTTCCAGGAGCTCCTCAATCTCTCTAAGCGTAGGGGTAATATAGACGTCCGAATCCGGGTAATTGCGCTTCACGATGCCGATCACCGGCAGCGCAACCGCCTGCTTGATCGCCCGCACATCTGCTGCTCCGTTCGCCCGGATGGCTGCGGCCCCGCCCTGTGCTGCCGCCACCGCCATCCGGGCCATAATCTCCGGCCCGTGCAGCGGCTCATCCGGCAGTGCCTGGCAGGAGACAATCAGCCCCAGATGAAGGCTTTCCAGTATATTTTTGCTCAGGGTCCCCACCCTCTCTCTTGTATTCTATATCCATTGAACAAGTACAACATCAGAATTTATTTTGTACATTTAAAATGCCTGCAGTGCCTGTGTTTTGGCCCATTTGGGAATACACCTATCTCTGAATGTTTGCTTCCATTGAAAATGGATAGAGCCAACTTGCCCTCACGAGGGGACATACTCTGCAGATAAGCCCACCTCAAACATCCGGTTCCAAGGCATATAGCAATCGGTAATCTTCACGCTCCCCGATGGACTATCAATCCGTACAGCCAGCTCCTCACTCAGCCGTTCCTGTACTCGGGCAGCTACGCGCCCGCGCGGTCCGTCCAGCTCATATTTGCCATAGCCCATCTCCTGCACAGGGCCATCACTAAGCTCTCCGCGCACTCCTGAACAATAGCATACATCTTCGGCATAGCGGAGCGCCAGGAAATCCAGATGGCCTGTTGTACGTCCGTAGATCAGATAGATCATCGCCTGCGAAATTACGGTTCCCAGCGAGTTGGAGCTGGTATTCCAGGCGGCGTATCCGGCCAGATCGAACAAGAGGTTCTTCTGCCGCAGCATCTTAACCAGCTTCTGGTCACCGCCATTGGCATACCCGACATCTGCTACAGCCACCGGTATCTTCCGGTCACGAAGCAGATACTCCCCATACTCCACCAGCTCCATCAGATTCCGGTAGATATCATAGCTGAAGTAAGCATGATGCTGCGACACCGCTTCCGCCATTGTCTCGCCCGGTGTACTGACCAACAGAACCAGATCCGCCTCCGCAGCGCTGGATGCAATTAATCCGCCTGCGGCCAGAATCTGATACTTCAGTGTCTCATAGAAAAAACGATCCTCGAACAGCGGCGTCACAAACGCCCCCTGCACAGCGGACAAACGCGGGTAGATCATTCGCCTCCGCCCTTCGGCCATATTCAACATCCGGGCAAGCAACGTGCAGCCTACCTCATCTGCTCCCGGATACATATATACCTTAAGCTCCAGATCAAGTGCCGTGATCCGTGCCCGCATTTTCTCCTGATCCTTGGCGGTATGCCCATACGGCGCCGAATCATCCTGCGGAACAATCATGAAGTCAATCACCCCGTCCCGCACCAGCTCCAGCGCCTGCTTGTTCGCTTCAATATTCATTGCTCTGCGGCCAAGATAATCCTGCAGCACCTCTGCCGGGAGCCGGAGATCGATATCGGCCAGCTCACGGATCTCCTCATCCGTGGCAATCCCGAGCTCCAGCCTGTGGCCTATGAAGCCCTTACGGAAGATCTCCCGGCCCCAGTCAGCATAATAATCCGGCTCCTCGTCCGATAGTGAATACTGCGGACAACGCATAATCAGCTGGAATGCATACAGCTTCAGCTGCGGATAACGCCGCCGGATCTCCCGCAGCCGCTCCAGACGCGCAGCCAGCACTTCAAGCTCCAGCTGGTGCAGCCGCGAGGGAATAATGCCTCCGTAGAGCAGCGTATCCAGCGCAACCACCGCACCGTCCGCTCCTTCACAGGCAGCCTCGAACCAGGACCATAGCTGTTCAACATCACCCGGACGTTTCTTCAGGCCCATAATCCCGGCTGGCGGACGCTCTACCCTATAATCTGTTCCCTGAGCCAGCAGATAAGGGAATTCATAATTGCAGGGCCGCTCATCCAGCGGAACTAAGACCAGTGTATGAAGCTTAGTCATGTCTGTCCCCCTCCTCTGTCTCTTCGTTCAACTCCGTCTGGATCTCCTCTTCCATCTCCGGCAGCTCGATCCCCAGCGCCTCAGCCGCACGTACAGCCGGATCACTGCCGAGGCGTACACCGTAGCTGCGGCAGGTCTCCAGGCGCTGGTAAACTTCCGCCTGTGCCTGCGGGTTCAGCGGGTCCTCCAGTTGCCTGCGGACAGCCCGCCACAGCACTGCATCCGCGATCGCCCGGCGCAGCCATGGCCCAGCTTCTTCTATGAACTTGGCGTTCTCTAAGCCGCCAAGCCGCACGGCAGTCTGCTCCAGCCGGCTGAAATAGGCGTCCAGCCGCTCCAGATCGCGCTCCGCCAGCGCATCATCCAGGTCCGGGTAGCTGCCGGAATACAGGCGGCTGTTCAGATTTTGGCGGCAGAAGAACATCATGTCCTCCGCAAGCTCTCCGGCGAATTCACGCACGGACAGCTCCCAGGACAGCTCCGGCATGTAACGCTCGCTGTTCCACATATAGTGGGCCATCGTATTAAGCGTGATCTTGGAGCATTCCCACTGATTCATTGGATTGGCGACGACCGCTGTATGCCCGTACCTGCCGAGCCGGGAGCTGCGCCCGCGCACCGGATCGAGGAACAGCCGGTCCTTGTCACAGTCATTCACCGGAATATTGTCCCACAGCCACAGCTCATGCCCGTAAAAGCCATGGTTATCCTCCGCATGCCGCCGGCCGATCTCCGGGGCGAAGACGAAATATCCGGTCCAGAACACCTTGACAGCGGGATGAAGCTGCTCAAGGATATCCTTCTTGTACTCCGTGTTCCAATACGACCAGTATTCCGAAGGACACATCGCCAGGGTGAAGTGCGGCAGACATTCGGCTAAGTAATCATAGACCCGGTTCGTCACATAAGCATGGGCGGTCCCGGAGCGCTCCAGGAACTGCTTGTTGTCACCTTGGAGCACATAATCTATGTCATCCATTAATAGTGCGAAATGCCGCACTCCAATCGCAATCATGGCCGCAAGCTTCTCCTCCAGCTTCAAGAAATCCGCACTGCTGCGGAATTCCAGATCATTGCCCGGGCTGATACAATAGTAGAAATCCACCAGATGCTTGTCGCATTCCCGCTTCAAGTCATGAATCTTGGCAAACACTTCATCCGGGTAGGGCTCACGCCACAGCTTCCGGTGATAAGGATCATCCTTCGGCGCGTACATGAAGGCGTTCATCCGGTGCCCGCTCATATATCTGACCGAATCCATCCGGTCGGCGAAGCTCCAGGGCACGCCATAAAAGCCTTCAATAATGCCCCGCACCGGAAAAGAAGGCTCATCCTCCACCGTAACCTCCGGCAGGCGGCAGCAATCCTCCTCCACGGTGAGGAGCATTGTCAGCGCATCCAGCCCGTATTTTAGCCCCCGCCGGTTAGACGCAGCAATGACCAGCTTCGCGTCCTCTCCAATCACCAGGCGGTATCCGTCCGCAGCCAGCCCGGCGTCATACTCCAGCATCAGCTGCGCATTGCCTTTATCGGCGGTGGCTACGCCCGGTCCCGCCGGTTCCAGAATTACGATGTCTCCGCCTTCTTCCATCAGACCGTGGACATCCTGATTCATGGCATACCGCGAGGCCAATTCACAGCGCAGCTGCGGGCCCTCTAATACCAGCTCTTTCCCTTGCGTATAATAATCGCGGAACAGATACTGGCAGTCCCGTAACGAAATTCCCATTGAGTTGTGCCTCCTTAGTTAGCCTTTTATAGCTCCGGCAATCCCTTCCATATAATACTTCTGCGTGAATAGGAACACGAGGATGATCGGCAGCACCGAGATCATGGTTCCGGCGGCAATCCAGCCGAAGTTATAGGAGAATTGCCCGTTCAGATACGTCAGGGCCGCCGCGAGCGGATACTTCTCCGGGTCGTCCAATACGACAATCGGCCACAGGAAGTTGTTCCAGAAGGCCATGACCTCCAGCAGCCCGATGACGGCAATTCCCGGCTTGACGAGCGGCATCACCAGTTGGATGAAGATCCGCAGCTCGGAGGCTCCGTCCATTTTACCCGAATCCCGGATGTCTGCCGGAATACCCAGGAATGTCTGCCGCATCAGGAAGATATTGAACACGGATACCGCAGCCGGAAGAACAACACCGAAGAATGTATTGCCCAGCTGAAAAGCCTGAATCGTCAGATAATGCACAATCATGGCGGTTGCCGACGGAATAATCATGGTCGAGATCAGCAGTGTGAAGACCAGATTTCGGCCCTTGAACCGGAAGGCTGCCAGCGGATACGCTGTCAGACAGGACAGTATAATGTTGAACACGACTCCCAGCAGCGTGATGATGACCGTATTCAGAATGTAACGCGGGAAATTCATGAAGTTCCACACCTGCACATAGTTGTCGAACGCAATGAAGGTGGGCAGAATCGCCGGCGGGTTCGCAAACACGTTGCGCCCCGGCATCAGCGAGACGCTGAGCAGCCACAGGAACGGACCCATCATGAACAGGGCAAGCAGGATCAGCAGCAGGTATGTTATGAAATAACGTAAGCTACGCGGCATCAATAGGAATTCACCCCGCCTTTCCGGTTCAGTCTGAATACAAGTACACTAAGCGCTCCCACCATCACACTGACGATCAGCCCGAGCGCCGAGGCATAGCCGAAGTTGAACTGCTCCAGCCCTTTTTGAAAAATATAGACGCTTGAGGTCAGCGTGGACGTTCCCGGCCCGCCCTTGGTCAGAATGTAGACCTCATCGAACACCCGGATCGCGCCCATCACCGAGATTAGTGTACAGAACAGAATATGCGGTCGCAGCAGCGGCAGCGTTACATGTACAATCAGCCGCAGCGGCCCTGCACCATCCACCCTGGCAGCCTCATACAGATCTGCCGGAATGCCCTGAAGCCCAGCCAGATAGAGCATCATATAATAGCCGAGACCCTTCCACATCGTAATGAACATTAGAACATACAGCGCCGTGCTGCTCGTGGACAACCAGGAGACCTGTTCACTGATCATCCCTGCCTTCAGCAGCAGGTAATTGACAACTCCGTTATTGCCGAGCAGCCAGCTCCAGATCAGCGCTACCGCAACCATCGAGGTCACGACAGGTATATAGTAGGCGGCCCGGAACATTTTGACTCCAGGAATCCGGCTGTTGACCAGAATCGCCATTAAGATCGAAATGATCTGAATCACCGGCACAATCAGCACATATACCAGTGAATTCCACAGTGAAATCAGGAAATTATGATCCTGAAAGGCCCGGGTGAAGTTATCCAGACCTACATAATTCGTCTCGGCAATGACCGAATAATTTGTCAATGAGAGCGGTACTCCGTATATAATCGGCCAAAAGGTAAACACCGCCAGAAACAGCAGCCCCGGCGCCATAAACGCCCATGCAGTAAAAGATTCAGACCGAAACCCCTTGTACACCCGCTACACCTCCCACTCCTTCAAATACCCTCAATTGATATGAATCGGGGGAGAAACTCCCCCTTATCAGCTATGCTTCAGCAACTTAGGAACCCTGACTGATAATATTATTGACTTCCTTCTCTACCTTGTTCAGCGTCTCCTTGATGTCTGCGCCGTTCATCAGAATCTCCTGCAGGCCCCGTGCCAGTGCAGAGTTAATATCTGCGGCGCTTGGGACGCCGACCATATAATCGGTAGCCTTGTCGAGACTCTGCGAGGAAGCCACCTTCGCTTCAGCTTCGAGTGAACCGTCAGAGTCGGTGAAGAACGGATCTTGAATCGACGCCTTGCTTGACGGCAGTGTGTTGGCGACCTTGGAGAAGGCTGTCTGGTTCTCGGCGTTCGTAATGAAGGCGGCGAATTCGACAGCCTGCTGCGGGTTCTTCGACTTTTGCGGCACCACCAGGTTCATGGAGTTGGAGAGACGCAGATTCGCTTTGCCTGTCGGCAGCGGGACAGCGATGGTGTTCTTGTAGACATCCGGCGCGGAGGTCTTAATGAAGTTAATGAACGTCGGGCCGGATAGCTGGAAGGCCACCTGCTCACCGGAGAAATACTGGATTTGCTTGCTGAAGTCCGCATCCTCCTTGAGTACCACGCCTTCCTTCATCAGATCGCGCATCTGGGTGATCATGGCCTCGGCTTCCGGCGTATTGAAGGCTGCGGCCGTCTTGTCCTCGTTCAGAATCGGGATGCCGTCAATCGGGAACAGCTTGGAGACCAGCTGCTGCGCATATCCCGCAGCCCCGGTCTTCTCATGAACCTGGCGGGCCCACTCCACCAGCTCCTCACGGGTCTGCGGCGGACTGGCAGGGTCGAGGCCGGCCTTCTCTACCAGCTTTTTGTTCATGAACAGCACCTCTGTGCCTGTGTACCAGGGAAGCGCGTAAGCCTGGCCGCCCAATACCGTAGAATTATAAATCCCCTCAAAATAACTCTTCGCCTGCTCATCCGTCAGGTACTCGTTCAGATTCAGCAGCGCTCCCTTACTGCCTAACTGGCTGGCGAATTCGGTGTTCAGATTCACGACATCGGGACTCTTGCCGCTCGCTGTACTAGTCAACAGCCGCTGTGAGATTGCATCATAGGGATAGTCCTTCCACTCCACCGTCACCCCGGGGTGACTGCTCTCATACTGGGTGATCAGATTATTGAAGTAATCATTGAACGTAGGCTGAAGTGCAATCGTCCAGAATTCAAGCTTCACCGGCTCTGCCGCAGCCGTAGCTTCAGCGCCCGTGCCGGGTGCTCCGGTGCTTCCGGCATCCGGTGTCCCCTTGGTATTGCCATTTCCTCCACAAGCCGCAAGCAGCATAGACATGGTCAGCAGCAGCGATACTGTGAAGCCCTTTCTGTTAGTTCCCACACCACATTCCCCCTCAGATTAAGTGTAAGGCGAGCGCCCTTCCCGCGTCAGGATTCCTGACTTATTGCTCCCTCTTTGCAATGAGTATAGCAGAAATTTTAATTAAATGAAGTATTTTTCCTAAAATAAATTAAAAAAAGAAATAATTTTTCTTTTTTTGAGTTCTAAAATCAGATTTAAAAAGAATGGATAAGCTTGTTAAACCCTATCCACCCAAAATCTAACGGACCGGAGAGATCTTATCCCCGCGAAAATGCCACTTTTTGCAGTGTAACGGACTCAGGCGACCTTATCGTCCTTCTACGAGTCGTTTTGGAGCTGACGCGCAAAGGATAAGGCCTGTGGAGTCCGTTAATCGCCCAAGTGACGACTTTCTTCCCGGATAAGAGCACCTCAGTCCGTTACGCCAAGCCAAATGCCCCTGAAGAACAACACCCGCTTTGAAAAGTTGGGCAGAATTGCTAAAAAGTAAAAAATCCCTTCTGGGAATTTTCTTCTGAGATAAAAAAAGCGAAACAGTTAAATCGTCTGTTTCGCTTTTTTTGAAAGATAATAATTATCTGTATTTCATGACTTTGGGAGAGCTTACCGTTTTTATACTTTGTATAGAATATAATTATTCAGCTCCAGCCTCAGCCAGCCATTGCTTGAGCGTATCGAGATCTCCGATCTCTCCGGCCACGATTTTGCTTATCCCGCCCGCCTTATTGATGATATAAGTTGTCGGCAGTGCATTGACGCTATACGAGGCAGATATCCTTCCGGTAACATCGATAATTACGGGAAAAGAGAATTGCTGCTCCGCCATATACTCCGATACCGTCCCCTTAGATTCTCCAGCGTTCACGAACAAGGTCTCGACTGGAAGCTCTGCGGATTGGCTTAGTTCATTTAAGAGCGGCATTTCCCGCATACAAGGCTTACACCAGGTAGCCCAGAAGTTAAGCAGCACGACCCGGCCCTTGTATTCACTGAGACTCACATTCTCCCCCTGCAAGGTTACCGTTTCGAACGCCGGAGCTGAAGCACCTGCAGTCATTCTCCCGGCCGGAGGCTGGCTGGACTGCTGAAGGTACACCCAGATTCCGGCAGCAAAGGCAGCGGCAATAATCACCAGAGTAACGATCCGGCGCAGCTTCATCCCAGCCCCAGACTGTGGTGAAAGGCGGCGTACAGCGAACCGAATTCTGCCCGGATCTCTGCGGTCGTACCTGCCCCCACATGTTTGCCCTGATTCAAGAAGACAATCTGATCGGCCACCCGGTCCGCAATCTCCAGCTGATGGGTGGAAAAGAGGACGGTATGCCCCTCTTCCCGGATGTCCTGCAGCAGCTTCACGAATTCGTTCATCCAGAACGGGTCCAGCCCGTTGGTCGGCTCATCCATAATCAGGAGCGGCGGCTTCGCCAGCAGCGCTTGCGCGAACAGCACACGCTGGCGCATCCCCTTGGAAAAGGTAGTCACCAGGCTGTTGCGCTTATCCGCAAGCCCGACTAGAGCCAGTACTTCCTCTACTCTCTGTTTGCGTCTGGGAATCCGGCGCAATGCCGCCCAGAAATTCAGCAGCTCTTCCGCAGACAATCCGTGGCTGAATTGATAATCATCCGGCATATAGCCGATTTGCATGGAAAAGCGCTTGCGCGATTGCTTCCACTTCAGCCCGTTTACCGTAATTTCGCCGGAAGTCGGCTGTAGAATGCCGGCTACCATCCGCAGCACCGTGCTTTTGCCGGCTCCATTCCCGCCGCACAGGGCAAGTATACTGCCGCCGGGAACCTGGAAGCTGATCTCTTCAACCAGTGTTTGCCGCCCTATGACCTTGGAGATTTGCTTCACCTGCAACAACGGGTTATCCACGGGAACGCCCCCTCTCCCAGATCCAATATACCGCTAAGATGGACAGCAGCACCCAGGCCGCGCAGACCCCGAGGAACAAGAGGCTGCCGCCCGGGCGGCTAATCCATTCCACCCACTGATAATATTCCGGTCCCAGGACGGACCCTCCGCCCAGCTTCACCACCACGAACAGGCGCACCAGCTCAGCCGGATTAAGAATCGTCAGCACTATCAGAGCAGGCTTGATCCAGAGATACGGGAGCAGCCCGAGGCCTGCGATCAGGAACGTCGGCCAGCCGATTACGGCGAAGAACCAGACCGCTACCGAGATCGTCAAGGCCTGCCAGCGGTTGCGGGATAACGAGCCGATGAAGAGGGCAAGCGTCAGGAACAGCAAGACCAGACCTGCCGAGAAGGCCAGGAACAGGAAGTAAGTATCCGCCGCAAAAGCCATCCCGAGCAGGCCGCTGACCAGCCCCATCAGCCCGTAACCAAACGCTACAATCGTCAGCAGGACAGCGGCTAGACCGGTGTATTTTCCCAGAACAAAGGATAAGGTTCCAATGGGATAGGTGGATAAGAGCTGCCAGCTTCCATCTTCCCGTTCCGAGGTCAGTGAGAAGGAGCCCAGAAATAACGTCATCAGCGGCAAAAGATACAGAATCAGGCTCAGCATGGAGCCCGTAACCGCAGTATAGCCTTCGACTACGTTATTCGCATGGATCAGCAGCAGCCCGAGACTGAAGGTGCAGAATAAGACCAGGAAAGAATAGGCCCACGGGTTGCGGAAGCCCATCTTAAGCTCTCTGCGGGCAATATGCAGGATGTCAGCCATACTCACATATCCGTCTCTTCGGAATGCGTGCCTTCCTCTGAGCTATGCTCCTCCATATGACCTTCCCCGCTCTGCATGCTCATGTTCATCATATCCTTGTTCTGCTTCCATTCATGGGAGGCCAGCTCTCCGGCGGTCAGCACAGCGCCTACCCCCTGCTCCTTCACGAACGCTTCTGCTGCCGCCTTGTCCTTGAAGCTGATCACTCCATAAGCCATGGGTGTACGTAGAGAAGCGTCATACACATAGCTCGCTTTGCTGAATTCAATCCAGCTCTTGTCGTTATAGTCGCGGACATAATCCATACCGATCTGCTCCGTGCCGTTACTCTTCTTCCACTCATTCATGCAGCCGATATCGTCGAACTTGTAATTCTTGCCGTCCTTGGTCGTTAGCTGAGTAGCGAAGGCATCATCCTTCACCTGCATATTGCAGACCACGCAGATATCGACGTCTTCATTGACCGCTACCGGCTCGTACTTCTTCTGCCCGCAGGCCGCTAGAATCACCAGACTCATTGCTACTATCAAGACCAGGCTCCATCGTTTCATAACCGCAATACCCCCAAGTATATTATTGTAATGACGGACAGAAACAGCAGCAGCGAGCCTGCTACCATGACCGTGCCTTGTCCGCCTGCCGCCTGATCCGGGCTAACTGTACCTGCCGCAAGCTGCATGAGCGGCGCTGAATCCGTGGACCACCCTGCCGATCCGCCGGTGTACATATCGCTCAGGAAGGTCATCCCCGGTGACTGGAAAAACAACTGATACGCTGCATTGCCCGCAACCAATTGCTGATAGAAGGGGTTGATCGCATATTTCAGGTCGCTGACCCCATCCCCCGTGAGATCCAGCCCGCCAAAGGCATCCCAGTAATTCCCGTTCATCTCATTGTCCCTGCTGCCTGTGGCCTGGGCCTCAATGACATTCGCAACAAACCCGTTACGCTCAAAGCGGTTGCCCTCTGCATTCTCGAACTGCACGCCGATATAGTTGCGGAGCACCAGGTTCTGCTGCAGCTTGTTATCCGAGGACTGCTGCATGTAAATCCCCACCCGGTTACCTTCCACCCGGTTGTTCATAATCTCTGAATTCTGCACATCGTAGAGCAGAATTCCCTGTGAATGCACATTCCGGCTCTGCTTGCGGAAGGAGTTCCCGGACACGACCACATCCGTTACACCCATCACCATCGCGCCGGTAATGTTGTATTCCCCGGTGTTGTTAGTGACCTTCGAGCCGTTAATGTACATGCAATGGACCCCGTACCGCAGATAGGCGAGCTTGTTCTGATCCACCACTGTATTGCGGCTGTTCTCCAGATAGATGCCATCCCGCAGATAAGCGATGTCGTTGCCACGGATCACAGCGCCGTGAGAGCTATAGAGATCGATCCCGTTGCCTCTCGTTCCCGGTGCTTCTCCTTTGGGGATGAACCAGCTTATCTTATTGTCCGTGATCACCCCGCCATCGGCTTCACGCAGCAGTATTCCGTACCCTGCCGAATGAATCACCAGTCCCTGCAAAGTGACTCTGTCCGCTTCAACACGAACAGCCGCTGCTTCCCCGTCGTTATTCTGCTGGATCTTCAGGTTCTCAAGCCTTACACCGTCTGCTGCGATTAGCACCGTAGCCTGTTCGTCCTTAGCTGTATGCAGCAGAATCGCCTTGCCATTACCGTTAATCGTCACCCGCTTATCCAGCCGGACCGGACCCGAATAGGTTCCCGGAGCCAGGGTGATGAGATCTCCCTCACGGGCTGAATCGATGATGGGCTGGAGCGGAAGAGCCGCTTCTGCACTGCTCCCTGCATTGACCTCACGGCAGCAGAACAGGCATATAATGAACAAGCCTGCCAACAGTACAGCCCTTACTTTGGTGTAACGGGATGGACGAAAGCCTTGTGAGATTAGCATTGTTCACTCCCTCGACGTAGTGACGTAGTAATGTTCCCAATTCCAGCCTTACAGCCGTGCAATGATAACGCTCCCATTGTAGGTAATAGAAGCTCCGCTGACCATAGCCCATTTTAGCTATCCCGGACAAAAAAATGTGTCTAAAATGTGATTAATTGTATTGTTATCCGTAACTGTATAGATGAACCGGGCGTCTTCTGCACGTCTCCTGTCTTGAAGCAAGAACACTTCATGATCATCCTTGCCCCAGAATGAATTCAGCATACGGAAGCTTTCGCCGTCAATCCCCTTCACCATGCGACGGCCGTTGGCATTGTACAGTCCTGGTGCTCCGCCTATCTCTCGCCAATTCTGAGCGTTTCCTCTCACGGAGCGTTTGTATGGATCGCATTGTTGCACTTTTTGCAGGATTTCTCTAAAAAATGTTACTGACTATGGTACATTGTTGCATCATTTGCAGGAATTCCGGTGATTAAATCAAGTTAGCGCTGGCTTTGTTGCATTTCATGCAGGATTTCAGTATCTGGCGCTTCTATTGGGCAGCATTGTTGCACTTTTTGCAGCATTTCTCTAAAATGTTACGGGTATGGGGCCCCATCCCTCATCGCAGCATATAATAACAAAAAAAGACCACAACCGGCGGAAGCCGGGCTGTGGTCTGTAATTTTTGATCTTATCTTCTTGCTTATTGCCCAATCGCTTTGAACGACTCGGTCTGGCGGGTAATGCCCTGCTCCGCGGCGAAGCGCTCAATGCTCGATGCGCCGAAGAATCCGTGGATACCCTTCGTCCGCTGAATGACATAAGCCGCATCCTCCGGCTCGGCAATCGGGCCGCCGTGGCAGATAATCATAATCTCCGGATTGACCGCCCGTCCGGCTTCGATAATTGCTTCAATACGCTCCACACAATCGTCCAGCGTCAGCGCGGTAACTGCGCCGATGGTGCCCTTGGTGGTGAGGCCCATGTGGGCGACCAGAATATCTGCGCCTGCTTCTGCCATGGCCCGCGCTTGTTCAGGATCAAATACATACGGGGTGGTCAGCATATCCAGCTCATGGGCGATGCGGATCATTTCGACCTCCAGCCCGTAGCCCATTCCGGTCTCCTCCAGATTCTGCCGGAATACGCCGTCGATCAGACCCACTGTCGGGAAATTCTGCACACCGCTGAAGCCCTGCTCCTTCAGCTGCTTCAGGAATACCTCCATCACCCGGAACGGGTCAGTGCCGCATACCCCTGCCAGAACGGGCGTATCCTTGACGACAGGCAACACCTCCGAGCCCATCTCTACCACAATCTGATTGGCGTCGCCATACGACAGCAAGCCTGCCAGTGAACCGCGTCCTGCCATTCTGTAACGGCCGGAATTGTACACAATCAGCATATCCGCTCCGCCTGCTTCACTGCTCTTGGCGGTAATCCCCGTGCCTGCCCCGACACCAAGAAGAATCTTGCCCGCCTCTACCTCTTGCTTGAATCTATCCATAATCTCAGCTCTGGTCTGCTTATTCATTTAGTAGCTCCTCCTTATTGTGTGGTTCAGGCCTTCGCGGCCTGCATCAGCTCAATCAGCTTCCGGGCTGCCGCCTCGGCAAAGGCCGGATCATTAATTGCGCAGTCCATTTCGATCAGCTCAACTCTTGAGCGGTCCACCTGACGGTGCAGGGTATCGAACAGCATCCGATCCTCTTCAGGGCCATAGAAGGGCTGCCCCTCCACATCAATGGCTGAAATGCCGCCAAGCGGCAGCATCAGCACCGTGCTCTCTGTCGCCATGTTGAGCTTCTCGGCCAGCTTCCTGCCGAGCTGTTCATTCTCCTCCACAGTCGTCCGCATCAGGGTGACTGTAGGATTATGATGATAGAATTTGCGATCCTTAAACTTCTCCGGCACGGTATCCGCCGGTCCGAAGTTGCACATATCCAGGGCGCCCACCGAAACGACCTGCGGAATACGGTTACGGCCTGCGGCTTCCAGGCGGTGCGGCCCTGCATTCAGGACGCCTCCGATCAGCTCATCCGCCCATTCGGTGGTGGTTAAATCCAGCACACCTTCAATGAAGCCCGCTTCGATCAGCGCCTCCATCGATTGTCCGCCGATTCCAGTAGCATGGAATACCAGCACCTCGTAGCCGCGCTCCTCCAGGTATTTGCGTGCTTCGGTCACACACGGCGTGGTCACTCCGAACATGGTGGCTGCTACCAGCGGCTTTTTCTCCGGCTCATAGTCTGCTTCGAACAGGAGCATGCCCGCGATGGCAAACATCGCATTGCTGAATATTCTCGTCGAGATCGAATTGAGGCCAGAGACATCCACGACAGACGGAATCATCATAATATCGCTGGTCCCGACATAGGGGGCGGTATTTCCGGAGGCAACCGTGGATACCAGCACCTTCGGTACGCCGATCGGCAAGGCTCTCATGGCAGGGGCAACCAGTGAAGTTCCGCCGGTGCCCCCGAAGGAAATGATGCCGTCAAATTTCCCCTCCTGGTATAACCGGGGAACGAGCCGCTCCAGTCCTTTGGACAACACCTCTGTAGCTAACGCCCGGTCTTTCTTAGCAACAAGCTCGTCCAGCTCCACCCCTGCGGCGGAAGCGACCTCCCGGTTAGACACCTCGGGAAGGAAGGCCGGCTCGAATACACCGGTATGGATCATCAGGGCTTTGAGGCCCAGCTCCTCTGCAAGCTGCTTGATGTACAGGTACTCCTCACCCTTCGTATCAAACGTTCCAGATATGGCGATTGTCTTCATTCTCCTGCCTCCTCGTATACGAATCATAGATTCATCATACCGGGCATTTTTATGTATGAAAACGCTTTTATGTCCTATGTTTTTGTGTTTAGGTTAGATTTGTACTGCTTGGGCGAGCAGCCCATAAGCTTTTTGAACATTCTGCTGAACTGGGCATAGTCGGGGTAGCCGACCATTGCAGACACCTCGGATAATGGCAGGTGCGGGGCCTGGAGCAGTATGGCAGCCTTTTGCATACGGAAGCCGACCAGATAGTTCTGGAAGCTGCACCCGACTTCCTTTTTGAACAAGCTGCTCAAATAACTGCGCGACACATGCGCCACCTTGGCCAGATCTGCGAACACTACTTCCTCGCTGTAATTCTGGGCGACATATTCTTTGACGAATTCTACGTAATCGTAATGCCGGGTAATGCCGCTGAGCATTTTGACCATGAGATCATCCTCATCCAGCTTCCCCAGGCGTTTGAAATCGCGGGTAATAGCCGTAATCGACTGCTCGGAGGGAATCCGTTCAAAGGCAGAGCCGCCAATGTAGCCCATAATCTGCGTGTTGCTGCTGTACATGTACTGAACGTCAACTGGAGTCTTGACCGGCCCGCCGTAGATCATCTTAATGACTTCAGGCTTAACCTCCCCGCAGGCAGTGAGAATGCGCAGGGCTTTCGCCTTGGCAGCTTCCAGGGAGACCACTTTTCGCGCCCCCAGCAATCCGCCTACGGTCAGGCCAAGATGCACACAGATCACATCTGCCCCCGCTTCGGCCATCTGGACGCCTTGGGCTTCGTCGAAGACGAAAGCCACCGTGAACAGCTTCTGCTGATGAGCCAGACGTATAGCCTCAACCTCCCTCTCATAGCTGATGCCATCCTCCTCCAGTGCCTCTCTGAACACCCCGTCGATCAGACCGACCGTCGGATAATTATTCACTCCCGCGAAGCCTTTGGCCTTGATCTCATCTATGTATAGAGACATTTCTCTCGTTGGATCATTTGCATTCAGCCCGAACAGCACCGGAGTGTCCCTCACCAGCGGCACAATCTCCTTCGAGGCAAAATCCATCACCATCTCATTGCTGTTGCAGAAGGGCAGGAACCCCGCCAGCGAGCTTCTCCCCATCTGCCGGAACTTGCCCGAATTCAGCATGAGGATGAAGTCTGCTCCGCTGTCAGCGGCAACCTTGGCTGTAATTCCCGTGCCTGTCGAGACGCCGATAATATGGTTGCCTTCACGCAGCTGTGTCTGGAGCCGTTCCAGAATAGCAGTCCGGTTCAAGTCTCATCCCTTCTCTCTAACCTTGTTCACTTCTTGTCCATCTTACCACGGCCGCTAGCCTGATAGAATCAGCAGAGTATACACAAGCATGATTCCCCCTGCCGCAGCATCCATTCGCGAGAAGTGCAGCACTCTGAACGAGGTCCGGCCCCTCCCGTCCCCGTAAGCTCTGGCCTCTATGGTCATAGCGAGCTGCTCGGCCCGGCCGATCGTAGTCGCCAGCAGCGGAATGATTAAACGCAGGCAGGCTTGAATCCGCTGGCAGCCTCGGAGGCTCCCAATTTCGCAGCCCCGTGCCTTCTGCGCCATAAGAATGCGGTCCAGCTCCTGGCTGATGGTCGGAATGAAGCGGACCGCCAGCATGGCCATCAGTGCGAAGGCTTCCACAGGAATCCCCAGACGGGCGAGCGGCTTGCACATGACTTCCAGGCCTTTGGCCAGATCCAGCGGCTTTGTGGTCCGTGTCAGGACCAGGGCAAACGCGACCGGCAGCAGAATGCGCCAGAGGTTGAATATTTCCGTCATGATACCGCCCTGGCTCCGGTTGAACAGAAGATGATAGCATAGCGGCAGCAGCAGGAACAAGAGCACCGGCCGTAAGCCGCTGAGGTACAGACGAAGCGGGAGACGGGATAACCGCATGGAACTCCCTGCAAGTACAGCAGCTGCCAAATATCCGCAGGGTGATCTTAGCTGCATACAGCACAGGGTGAACACAACGACGCTCAACAGCTTGGTCCGCGGATCAAGCCGGTGAATAACGGAATTGGAATGGACATACTGCCCCCAAGCGGTCGTAGTGCTCATGCCAGCTTGTCTTTGCCGTGCCAGACTGCCCTGACACGTTCCATAATATCGGCTTCCCGGCAGCTTGCCGGCTCCAGCCTCTGCCCGGATAACTGCTCCATGAGTCTTAAGAGCTGCACCGGCTCCGGCAGAGGCAGGCCAGCCTG
Organism: Paenibacillus sp. FSL H7-0756; assembly: GCF_038006765.1. NCBI lineage: Bacteria > Bacillati > Bacillota > Bacilli > Caryophanales > Paenibacillaceae > Paenibacillus > Paenibacillus sp. FSL H7-0756. The sequence continues at coordinate 870,230 of NZ_JBBOVT010000002.1, forward strand.
TTCCATCTGCTCCGGGCGCTTCAGGAATAATTCATTCACCTCGTAGTGACCTAAGCTGCGCCCTTCATGAAAAAGAATCACCTCATCCGAATATTCGGCTACGTCCTCCAGTTGATGGGAGATGAACAGCACCGTCCGCCCGTTCTCCTTCTGCCAGCTTCGGAGCCGGGAGAGCAGCGACCTTCTGCTGCCTGGATCAAGCCCCGCCGCCGGCTCATCCAGAATCAGCAGCTCCGGGTCCGCAATCAGCACCGAAGCAATCGCCACCCTACGCTTCAGCCCCCCGCTGAGCTGGAACGGATTTTGCGGAAGAAGCTCAGCGGGTATCCCCACCTTTTCCATAACCGCATGAATAGCTTGGTCCACGCTTGTTCTGGATACCCCCTGCACAGTGAGCGCAAACGCCAGCTCCTGCTCCACCGTCGCCGCAAAGAGCTGGTGCTCCGGATACTGAAAAACATAGCCGATCTGCGGAACCACCTTCAGCCGTCCCTGGCGGTCTTTTGGCATAGGCTGTCCATGCTGTGTGTATTCGCCTCTATAGAAGGGAATCAGCCCTTTAACCACCTTGGCAAAAGTAGACTTCCCGGCCCCGGTCCGGCCGATCAGCGAGATCCACTTCCCCTCCTGCAGATGGCAGCTTACCGAACGCAGGATATCCCGGCCGTCCAGCCTTACACTTATATCCCTTAACGCATAGCCCATAATTGCCTGATCGCCTCCTTCCAGTCCGCGCTTACGGGTACATCTAGTCCAAGAGCCTGATACAATCTGGCTGTAAAAGGTAGCTCCAGCGCCTGCCCGGCCATAGAGTCATTGCTGAACAAGCGGGAAGGCGGCCCGTCATAGGCCAGTTCCCCGTTGTTTAGCAGCAGAACGCGGTCAGCGGCCAGCACCTCATCCATATGATGCGTGATGTGGATGATCGTCAGGCCTTGCCGGTGCAGGCTGTGCAGAAGCTGAAGAAGCTCCTGTCTCCCCTGCGGGTCGAGCATGGAGGTTGCTTCATCCAGGATCAGAATCTCCGGCTGCATGGCGATAACAGCAGCCACGGCGGCCCGCTGCTTCTGTCCGCCGGATAGCTGATGCGGAGCGGCGTCTGCGTAGGCTTCCATCTGCACAGCCCGCAGGGCAGCCTCTGCACGCTGCCTCATCTCTGCTCCCGGCACCCGCAGATTCTCCAGTCCGAACACCACTTCATCCAGCACCGACGCCGTGATAAACTGATCGTCCGGGTTCTGGAAGACCAGTCCGGCCCGCTCGCGGATGCTCATGAGATCCTGGCGCTTCAACGTGCTCAGAGCTCCCAGTCGCACCTCTCCTGCCCTTGGCAGCAGCAATCCGTTCATTAGCTTGGCGGCTGTGGATTTGCCGCTGCCGTTCGCTCCGGTGACGGCTACGAATTCACCGGGATGAATCCCGAAGCTAAGCTGGCGGAGCACAGGCTCCCCCTGCCGGTAATCATAATTCACCTGGTCAAAAATCAGCATTGGCGCTGCTCCTTTCTGCTTTATCCTTCACTTTCATACCCGCTCATCTGCGGGGTATCCCTTCGACAAGTACAGCCAGCCCCATTCCGCCGCCGATGCCAAGGGTGGCAAGTCCTCTGCGGTATGGGCGGTACAGCATCTCCGCGTATAAGCGTGTCATCAGAATCGCGCCTGAGGCTCCATAAGGGTGGCCCAGTGCAAGCGCGCCTCCCCCAAGGTTGACCTTATCCGGCGGAAGCTGAAGCTCTTGTAGCGAAGCCAATACCTGCGAGGCAAAAGCTTCATTGAATTCAACAATATCCAACTCACTGATGTGAAGCCGCTGACGCTGCAACAGCCTCCGAACGGCCGGGACCGGTCCCATGCCCGGATAATGCGGGTCAACTCCAGAGGCTTGCGAGTCAATGAAGCGGAGAACCGGTGTCAGGTTCAGCCGGTCGCATATATCACGGGACATCATAAGCACAAGTGCCGCGCCATCATTAAGAGGGCAGGCATTGCCGGCCGTGACCGTTCCCCCTTTCACAAAAGCAGGCTTCAGCTTGCTCAGCTTCAAGAGGCTTGTATCCGGCCTTGGGCACTCATCATCCGTTACAATAAAGCCGTCGCGGGCTATAGGCACGAGTTCTCCTGTGAATCGGCCTGTGCGCTGGGCCTCCACAGCCTTCATATGGCTCTCCAGCGCATAGCGGTCCTGCGCCTCCCGGGAAATACCGTATTTCTCCGCCGTATATTCGGCAGCCACTCCCATATCAGGATCGCCAAGCGCTGCAGGTGTGAACGCCGCGCGGGTATACAGCTTCGGCGTACCGCTGACCGTCTCCGGCCGGAGCATCCGCCAGGGAGCCCGGCTGGTGCTCTCGACTCCGCCTGCGAGGAAGATTTCACCTGCCCCGCTCTGGATCAGGCGCGCAGCCATAATAATGGCTTCAAGCCCTGAGCCGCACTGCCTGTCGACGGTGACGCCGGGAACCGTCTCGGGGAGTCCGGCTTCAAGCACCGACTTGCGTGCGATGTTCCCGCCGGGTCCGACTACATTGCCAATGATCACATCGTCTATCCAATCGGGAGGCAGACGGGCCTCATGGATTAACTGCTGAATCAGCGGAGCCAGCAGCTGCTCCGGTTCCAGCGTACAGAGCTGTCCGCCAATTCTGCCGACTGGCGTCCGCTTGGCCAGGACCAGGGCCGCCTCCCTCATTTCATCCCTGCTTCCGCCCGGCTTTTCATGAGCTGGCGGGCGATTTTGCCGGAGCCGGTGTAGATGAATTCCTTCACAGAGATCAACCGCCCCGGCAGCTTATAGCTATCTAGAAAAGGGCGGCAGTAGCTGCGGATGTCCTCCAGCGCCAGGCGCTGCGGGCCGCTCCACGCAATGAGCGCTGTGACCTGCTCTCCCCACCGGTCATCCGGAAAGCCGCACACCATCACTTCCCGGACCGCCGGATGGCGGAGCAGTACGGCCTCGACTTCCTCGGGGAACACCTTCAGTCCTCCACTCTTGATCATACTGCCTGCGCGTCCGGCCAGGCGCAGTTGCCCCTCCTCATCCATAGCCGCATAATCTCCTGTCCGCAGCCATCCGTCCCGAAAGACCTGTGCCGTCTCTTCCGGCAGGCCGTAATATCCGGCGAACATCATACCGCTGCGTACGTACAGCTCACCAACGGTTCCCGGAGGCACCTCGCGGAACTGTCCGTCCCGGGTGGACAGCTCTACCCCGCTGAACGGCCGGCCCAGCGAGTCCGGCGGCTCCGCTCCGGTCAGCTCCTGGTAACTGATATAGCTCGCTTCAGATGAACCATAATACTCATAGAGCTTCGCTCCCTTGAATCTCTCGCGGCATCTCTGTGCGGAAGCCGCAGGCCATTTGCCGCCAGAGCTGATTATGGCCTGCATGGTTACCTTGGCGGCCGTCTTATCAGCGTGGTGCAACATGGCATCGGCCATGGCGGGTACCACGAACAGAATCACCTCCGGATGGCAGGAGCAGAACTCAAGTACCCGCGCAGCGTCGAATTCCGCGAGAAGATGGAAGGTGGCCAGACTGTATAGCGATTGCAACAGGGCGAACAGCGACAGGGAGTGAACGAATGGTCCGGGCGCAAGCACATGCTGCATTTGATGCAAGCCGAAGGCCTGTTCTGTCGCCCTGAAGCTGTTGAACCATGATTGGTGGGTACGCATATAGCCTTTGGGTACCCCGGTCGTTCCTGATGTATATCCGATGAACAACAGTTCAGGGTGTCTCTCTGCCGATGCCTCTGACCCGCAGCCGGACAGCCACTCCCTGTAGCTGCCGGTTGACTGGCCGTTGTCAAAGACTAACCGGGCCATTCCGCAGAAGCTGCTGCCCGCCAGCTTTGCTGCGTATTGCGCTTCGCTGATGATCATCCCGGGCTCGCATTGATGGATTACCTGCTCCAGCACCGCCTGCGGCCACATCGGGTCCAGCAGTACCGGTGCGCACCCGGCATAGATTGCGCCAAGCAGGAACTCGGCGAATTCTATCCGGTTGCCGCTTAAGATGGCAATCGGCTGCTCCGTATGCCCGCCATGACGTAAGCCGCCAGCCACCCGCCGGACACGCTCCGTAAGCTCTGCGTATGTAAGCTCCTCCAGTCCGTCCGATATCGCGATGCGGTGCGGGACCTGCTGTGCACGCTCCAGAATAAGCTCTGCCAGATTCATAGCTGTCTATCCCCTTCTCTTGTCTTCAAGCGGACTGAGCGCCCGGAGCTGCATGGTGATGACGGCGGCCAGCAGAGCCTTGATCAGATCTCCGGGCAGAAAAGCCGCAGACCCGGCAAGTCCGGTCCAGAGCGGAGTATGCGTGATCCAGGCCATGGTCGAAGCGCCGATCAGATTAACGAGCAGAACGCCAAAGATCAGATTAACAGCGAACAGCTTCCAGGCCCGGAGCTTCGGCCAGACCGCTTCAGCGAACCAGCCGATCAGTCCGGCCGCAAGCGGCCAGCTGAACAGATAGCCTGCTGTCGGTCCAACCAGGATAGCCAGCCCGCCGCGTCCGCCTGGTAATACCGGCAAGCCTAACGCAATGAGGATAAGGAAAATGATCAGGCTGAGCGCGCCTGTCCGCCAGCCCAGAAAACAGCCGGCCAGCATAACGCCAAGCGTCTGGGCAGTGACAGGTACAGGGATAATGCCGAGGGATACGGGCGGAATTAAGCCCAGCACCGCGATAAGCGCGGCGAATAAGGCCGCATAGACCAACTCTTTGATTCTCAATTCAATAACCTCCACGAGATAAGATACAGGAATTGGACGCCCTTCCGGTTAGGGAGTCCAGCCAACAAGCTGAATTATAGTGGAGGATGGTTCAATTGTAAACCATTAATTATTATTAGGTTCACAATAGAGGTGTGTAAGATGCACTAAAGAAATTAACGTAAAGTCTTAATTTTTCTAATGATCCTAAGCATGTTAATATACTTAAAGAGATGAGCTCGGAACGTTAGACTTGTGGAGGGTTATAGGCATGACAGTCAAAGAACATATCCTGGCCTTACTGGACAGCAATAAGGGTGAGTACTTCTCCGGCGAGGATATCGCCGGGCGGTTATCCGTGACGCGCAGCGCAGTCTGGAAGGCCATCAAAGCGCTGCAGAGCGACGGCTATTCCATTCAGGCCGTCACCAATAAGGGATACTCCCTCTCCCCCCAGACGGACATTTTGTCCGCCGCCGCAGTTGCCAAATATCTGGATGCCAGGGGGCAGAAGCTGCGGCTTGAAGTTTTCAAGAGCGTGGAATCCACGAACGAGCTGGTGAAGGTGCTGGCTTCCGGCGGAGAAGCGGAAGGCAAAGTCATTCTCTCGGAGGAGCAGACCGCCGGGCGGGGCCGGAAAGGCCGGCCTTTCTTTTCCCCAGCGGGGACGGGCATCTATATGAGCATCCTGCTGCGTCCCCGGCTGTCGGCGGCAGATGCAACGCTTCTGACTACCTCTGCTGCAGTTGCGGTCGCTCTGGCTATCGAGAGTGTGTCCGGCCTCAGCACGCAGATTAAATGGGTGAATGACGTATTCATGAACGGAAAAAAGGTATGCGGAATCCTCACCGAGGCTTCCCTGTCTCTGGAGAGCGAGTGGCTGGATTATGCTGTGCTCGGGATCGGGATCAATGTGACGCTGCCCCCGGGCGGCTTTCCCGCAGAACTGTCAGAGGTTGCAGCCCCGATCTATCAGGCAGGCAATCCCGAAGGGGATTTGCGGAACCGGCTTACAGCCGAAGTGCTGAACCGCTTCATGGGCTATTATGAGCAGCTTAAGGAACGGCTGTTCCTGCCCGATTACCGCCAGCGCATGATGTCCTTGGGTGAGACAATTATGGTTGTTAAGGAGCATCAAGAGCAACCGGCAACCGCCGTTGATATCGACAATGACTGCCGCCTGAAGGTCCGGTATCCGAATGGCGAAGAGGAATATCTGTCGAGCGGCGAGGTTCGTATTCTGCTCTAACGCCTCAAACCACAATTCGCAAGAGTTACTTGCGGGTTGTGGTTTTTTAATGCCGTTGTTTCGGCCCGGATATTTGACACGTGAATTGATTATCGATATAGTGTGAATGAGTTCACACTACGTATTAAAGGAGGAAGCGATGCCAAAAAATACGTTTTTTCGATTGGATGAAGCCAGACGCGAGGAAATATCAAATAGGGCTATGCAGCTTTTTGTGGATCATCTTTATGAGGATATATCGATGAAGATGGTTCTGGATAGCTTGTCTATGCACCCCGGAACCTTCTACCGGTATTTTGAAGACAAAGATGACCTGTATTGTCTCTTAATACGTAATGTGACCCGGAAAAAAGCTGCGTATTTTAATAACAGCACTGAAGATTCCCTATTCCGGTCTTTCCTTACCGGCTTATTCGGTAATGTGAATGGCACTGTGGCCGAGCCGCTGAATGCGCTGGAAATCAAGCTTACTGAGACTTTTTTACACATCCCCGAGGACATTTTGCTAAAAGTATATCTGACTGTACTAAAGGGCGAGTCCTTCCCCTTGATCAAGGACATTATACGGCGGCTGAGGGTGGACGGATATCTCCGGCCTGATATTGACGATGACCTGATTTCATTTATGTTTGAATCTATGCAGTTTAATTTAGTCATGTTTTATAGGGAATTCGGGATTAAGGATTCTCAGATGCAGCATAAGCTTAGCAAATACTTTGCTGACTTTATGGGTCATGGTCTGCTTGAAGATCATAAATATTCCGAGCTGGTTAGCGATATTAAAAAAGCAAAGGAGTAGAAGTGTATGAACAAGCATATGAAAACTTATGAGGTTTTTCCAGCACCTATTGGCAGCTATACTGTTGGCCGGACTCAGATGGATCTGGAGTATACGGCAGCGGATCATTCCACAAGAGAATTGACGGCGTTCGTCTACTATCCGTCTGATAGCAGCGAAGATAAGGCTACATCAGCATACATGTTTCCTGAAGTCTACGGGATGTTACAGGATCAGCCGCTGGTCACCGGGTATGTTACGAGCGATTTTTTCTCTATAGAGTTCAAGACCCGGTGTTACGACAACATTGCTCTATCCGGGAAGGAAAAGCGCTATCCGGTGTTATTCTATGTCTGCGGCGGGGGCGGTTCTCCGGAATGGGGGACGGTACTCTGTACGGACTTGGCCAGCTTGGGATACGTTGTGGTCAGCATCGGGCATCCGGATAGCACAATGTATAAGCGTAAAGACGGGCGTCTCTATAATGTATCCAAGGGTTTCTCGGAAGCCATCATAGCGTTGTCTGAAGATCCTGAGATGCAGGCGCTGGCAGGTACGATGGAACTGCACCCTGACGATGAAACTGCCGTTCAGATGTGCCGTAACGTGCTTGCACTCCCGGTAATTGACAAGGTAACTGAGTATAGTGAATTACAGGCAGAAGATGTACGTTTTGTAGCCGATTATCTGTACAAGCTGGACGCTGGAGAGCTGGATTCTATCTTTAAAGGCAGATTGCGTGTTGACACCGGCCTGGGCATCGTCGGACATTCGTATGGAGGGCTTACGACGGCGATGGTCTGCCGGGACGACGGCCGGTTCACCTGCGGGATTGGCTTAGACAGCGGTGCATTCGGTCTCCTCGACAGTGACCTTAAGACGCCCTTCCTGCTGCTGTATCGTGAACCCAACTACAACATGAATGCGGTCATTGGCGCTAACAATAGCAGAGAGACCTATTATTTCTCAGTTGATCGTGTGGCGCACTTAGATTACTGTGACATCGTTTTTACCGGTGTTAGTGAGGAACTCAGAGGCGAACGGGATGCGATGGAGATGCGAAATCTGGTTACAGACTATACGAAGACCTTTTTGGATCATTACCTCCGGCAGAAGGCGGCAAGTGTGGACAGTCTGGCATATGATGGCGTGGAGCTGATCAGGAAGACAAATAACAAGTAGGCGTATGGCTGCAATCTTCCCAGTATTGAAGGAATACCTCTTTAGCGGCTTAGTTCGTATTCTCTTCCAACGCGCAAACGAACCGCACCCCGCAAGCGATGCCTGCGGGGTGCGGTTTTTCAATTACGGCTTAGTTGTGGCATATATTTCACTTACCGGCTTATTGCTTCAGTGCTGAAGTTATTTGCTCCCCTGCGCCTGCTGGGTGGGACCGTAATTGGCCGCTCCGGTGAAGTGAACATCTTCCGGCGTGGGATACACTTTCGGGATGCGCAGATCCCGCTGATACAGCCGCAAGTGCTCTCCCCGGGGAGCGATATCCACGACATCACATCCTCGCCAGGAGACCTTGTATTCCTCGCCGCGCACCGTCTCCTTCACCACCACCGTCTCCAGCGGATGCGTAAGCTCTACCGTATCCCCTGCTCCAACACTGCGGATCACAAGCAGATTTCCTTCCCGTGCGGCTGCACATACGGCTCCATTTAACCTAACGGTGAGGTCCGTCCCCATCCAGTCATAGACCCGTACCGCAACATTACACGGCTGCTTGGCTGTAATGGACATATATCCCAGATCGGGATAGCTCATGGTGACGGCAGCCTCGTCCGTCTCCTTATCCACCGGCATGTTAACGAATACTGTGCCATTCTGGAATTCCACCGCCCGATTCCATATGATCTCCAGAGCTACCGGAGCCATGCCGACGCAGCAGCCCGCAATGGAGCGGAACTTGGATAACGACATGGAATTCACGAGCGAGCCTCCGGTGAAGCCCCCGATCATTCTTGTATCAATCTCCCTGTAGGTTATGCCTGCTTCGTCAGGCCGGGCGTTGTCTGTGACCACGTAGGAAGATACCTTTAGCTGATTTTCCACCAGCTGGTTCCGCGCATACAGGGTCATATCCTCCCAATATTCCTCATACCCGGCCAGAATCAGCTCATTTGCACATTCGATCATGTCCTTGATGCAGCAGGTTTCGCAATGCTCCTCATGCGGCGGATGCCACTGGGCATATTCCGGCACCCAACCGAAGGAGGAAGACAGGCTGCGGATATAATCATAGATTCCTTTGCCTGCGGTAATATACCGCTCCTTGCCAGTTACCCGGCCCAGACGTACCAGACCGGAAGCTACCCAGCCTGCGGAATGGACATGTCCGAAGAATTCCATCTTATAGTTGAAATAGCGTGAAGGTCCAAGCAGGTGGTTGGCGAGACCCGTTGCGAGATCAAGTGCCGCCTCATCTCCGGTAATCTCATATCTGCGCACCAGAGAATGAAGAACAATGGCATTGCGGATCGCCTGCTCCCCCCGCCCGGTATGCCTGGACAGATCGAAGCCGCCGTCCTTCAAATACACATCATTCGGGAATTCGTACAGAGGCTCCTGCTCCTCATAATCCCCCGACCAGAATGTTCGGACCGTCCGCCCGATCACCAGGGAGCGCATTCCCCTGACCAGCCCGGCCGCTCTGCTCTCCGCCTCCTCATCCCCGGGATCATTCTCCAGCATCCGGTTCAGCGCGGGAAGAATATAGCCCATCTCGTGAAAAGAGCTATGATTCGTATGCGTCCACGGATAAGGCTCATGAAAGCGCAGGCCGTGCTCCCCCCACGACTTCATCAGATGACGGTAAAAGGATTGCTGCACCGCAGCGCCTTCCCCCGTCTTTAGCATTTTGCGCACCGCATCTATAGCCTCATACCAGGAGCCAACCAGCTCCGCATCGTCCACCCGGCAGTGGGCAGCCTCAGCAGGCTTCTTATGCGGCAGTACAAGCCAATAGGGCAGATTATCTTCCTGCGCATCCACCATAGAGGTCAGATAACCCAGAACGAGCTTGGCATTCAGTAACGGCGTGAACTTTTCGTAAGCTTGACTTGCCATGTTGTCTATCCCTCCGCTGCTTAATCTCCGGTAACACTGACCTTGAAGTCGTCGAAATCGATAGACGCGTTCGCGTAGCCGTCAACGCCGAACAGCTGTCCGGTCAATGTGCTGCCGCCAGTATGGCGGAAGGCGAAATCTGTTGCAGCCGGAACGGTTTCATTGTTGATATAGACGCTGTAGGTCTTGGCGTCCCAGTTGGCGACCATTTTGATGGCATACCATGTGCCCAGCGTAAAGTCTCTCACCTTGACCTTGTTGGAGCCGCCATTTTGCACCAGGATTTTACCGGAATCAAACGCTGTCACCATTGAGTAGTTGCCGGTCCCGCTATCATTTCTTACCATTGCGCCGTTGGCATACTGGAAGTTGCTGTTTAACCGGACACGGTATTCGATGACGATGCGCTCATTCCCCTCAGCACTAACCTCCCCAAGATAAGGCAGGAAAAGGTTGGCTTTGCCTGATACCGCGGTCGTGGTTAGCCGCAGGAATTTATTACCTGCTTCCTCCTGAACCACAGCGGCGGCGCCATTCGTCAGATCCTGCGTTGTAATGCCATAAGGGTATTTGCCTGCCGTATCGCCGGAGAAATCACGGTATGCCTTATACGTTATACCGTTCTGTGTGGTATTCAGCGAATTCAGCAGGGCGGCTTCCGCATTAGCAAGTGCATTCAGCTCAGCATTAAACTGCGCCTGCGTCAATTCCGCATTGCCCGCCAACGCCTCTGCATGATCCACGGCGGCAACGAAGTCAGCATACTTAGCTGCGCTATAATTGCCTGCCCCGTTCCCAAGCGGATAGGAGTTATTAGCCAGCTTGCTGCGAAGCTGATTCACGATCTCATCCAGGCCATAGCCCGGCACAACCTCTACAGAAATCGTGGAAGAGAACTCCTCCCCGCCTATCTTGAGGGTCACAGGAATCTGAACCGTGCCAATGGTACTGAAGTCCAGCCCTGCCGTCTCGCTGTCAGTCACCTGGGCCTGAACGGTCTGGTTGTGGTAGACAGCATTCACAACGCCCGGAAGCGCGGGAACCACGCCTGAAGGTGTCTTCATAGTTGTAGTGACCTGAACGGCATCTGAAGCGGCAATGACCGTTATGCTGTAGGTGGCTTGCTTGCCCCCGGTTGAGGCTGTAATCAGAGCCGTACCCGGTTGAACAGCATTTACTGTATGGGTTGCCGGATCGATGGCCGCCACTCCCGGATTGCTGCTGGTGTACTGCGCACTCGCGGTTACATCCTGAACTTCATAATTGTTGTAAAGTGCTGTTGCCTGCAGCGGTGAGGAGGTCTGGCCGCTGATCAGCACAGGCTCCAGACCGCTGAGCGCCAAGGACTGCACTGTTTTCGGATCAGCTTTGACGTTAACTGCAGCGGTTGCGGTTTTGCCGTTATAGGAGGCGGTAATGGTTGCACTTCCTGCCCCGGCGGCCTTCACCTGATTCCCTGCTTGAATCACGGCTACATTCGTATCAGACGAGGTCAGGACCACGCCTGCCGTGACAGCAGAATAGGTAGTTCCAGTTACTGTATAGAGGGGCAGGCTGCGGGTCTCGTTAAGTCCCAGCGTATATCCGGGAGCCCCGAACAGCAGCTCCGAGGTATTCAGCCGAGATACATCCAGGCTGTCGATGTCCGCCAGATTGTTCCCCTTGAAGAAGCGGAGAACATTGTCTCCCTGCTGAAGATAGATTTTCGCCGTAGAGGCTCCCCAGCGGTTCGCGCCGGAATAGACGATATTCATCGACGCTCCGGGCCCGCCGTTGACCGACAGGATATGAGAGGCATCCCCCGCATTCGCTGAGCCGTTGCTGTTACGCACGGACAGCACATAGAAGCCCGCTTCCGGCACATTGACATTGAACTGGGCATAGTCGAAGGTGTTCGCGAGGTTGGTAATCTTCATCCCGCCGGAGGCGGAGCTTTCACGCCGGACCGCTGGGGATGAAGCGCCAGCCGGATCTTTTACAAGCAGTGCTTGTTCGGCTTCATAACGAATTCGGGCCGGCTCGCCTGATGGGATTGCTATCGGACTGTTCGGATTCACAGGCTCTCCCAGGTTCGGCGTGTTGTCTGTGTTCCAGGAGAACTTCTGCGCGCGGACATTGCGGGTCCAGCCTGAGCCCGGCCAGCGGGCGGAGTGGTAGATGATCCAGTCCTCAGTACCGTCCGGTGAAGTCACGATACTGTGATGGCCCGGGCCATAGACACCGTTCGCGCTTGCGAAGATCGGCTGATTACGCTTGGTCCAGGAAGCGGGATTCATCAGATCGGCACTGGTGCCGGCTGTGATTAATCCGAGACTATAGCTGTCTGTCCAGCTTCCGTTGGCGGAGTACACCAGATTGATCTTGTTCCCCTTGATCGTAATCTGCGGGCCTTCATTAATCCGGCCGGGGGAGGTCTCCCAGTCATACTCCGGTGTGGACAGGAGCACGCGCTGCGAGCTGATCGTCCATGGATTGCTCATTCTGGCGATGTACAGATTCTGAAAGCTGCCATCGGTGTCCTCCCAGCCGGACCAGATGAAGTAGTGCTGGTCACCGATCGTCAGCACAGTGCCGTCAATCGCCCAGCGGTCCGTGGCATCGGTAATCTTGCCTTTGAAGGTCCAGCTTCCGCTCATCGGATCGGCACTGGCATTCTCCAGCACATACATCCGGTGGTTGGCGTTGGTTCCGTTATCGGCTGCGAAGTAAATATACCATTTGTACTGACCGTCCGTATCCTTGAGATAATGCATCTCCGGCGCCCACACATTGGAGCTGTACATGGTTCCTTTAACGGGCGACCAAGCCAGACTCCGTTCGCCTGCTTCAATGCCGGTAATAGTCTTCGATCTGCGGACCATCACTCCGCTGGCATTGACAAAGGTGTTGTAATAATAGCCGTCCGTGTGCTTGTATACCCAGGGATCGGCCCCGGTCTGCATGATGACATTGTAGAAATCCGTCACGTTCGTTCCTCCTTGTGCAGCCACTACCGGCTCCGGCATAATCGGCCCCGACTCTTCCGCCGCAGCGCCCCCTCCCAACTGAGGCAGCATGAGCAGGATCACGAGGCTGAGCAGCAGAGCTTTGACATTTGTTCTGGACCACTTCTGTTCTTTCCGGGCTGAATTAACCGCTTTCATTTTTTCATCTCCTTCTCGTTCGAATGGCAACTCGTCTGGCGTACTCATAATACCCTCCGAAGCGGCTTAAAAAAATGGAGGATCTTAAAATGTTTTTGTAACCGTTTTAGTTGTAAATACTTACAGCGTTGCGGCAAGCCAGGTCAGGTATCAAACAATTAGATACTTGGCGAACAAATAATTGGATAAACGCAGCTTAATTTCTCGGCTTCTGGCGATTGCAGGGGAACAAGTGGAAAAAGAGCAACTGCTGCTCACGGATTCAGGCACTTTAAGTAAATAGGGCTTGAATAAGTGTTGTTTATCCACCTGCTGCGCCCTGGCCGGACGTATCTCCATCAGCAGGTGGACTAAATCCAACTGTTCCCCCTTCCGCCTGTCCCAGAGGGAGAGCTCGCCAGATTCAGGTGCATTAGTGCTCTTCATTTCTGGATATTGCCTGCATTCGGCTAAATCAGGTGCACAAATACCCCTCATTCGCCCGAATATCTCATAACCGCCGAATTCAAGTGCACTAATGCACCTCATTAGCTCAATTAGCCATTATCCGCCGAATTCAGGTGCACTAATGCACCTCATTGCTCAATAGCTTTGAGCTCAACTCATCCCAGCTAACATCCACCTGAATCATCACACATCCCTTCCAACTTGAATCATCACTCTTACCTTCCGATCTTAATCATCCGTTGCCTCATTCCGCCAGAATCATCCAAAGGCCTTCTCCGTTACAGCGGCGGTGTGCGGCTAAGCCCTCCCTTACAGCCAAACAGGGCACCTCCCGCTAAATGGAGGTACCCTGTTCCACACTTGCTTGCTATTTCCCCATCCCGTAAATGCGCTGCTTACCTTCCCTACTTGTGTGTAATCTATTGTTCCGGGACCAGGCTGCCCGTCAGCTTCGGAATCTTCACGTTCACGGTTGTCCCATAGCCTAACCGGCTGTCAACGGTAAGTCCGTAGCTTTCTCCGAACAGATGGCGCAGCCGGTTATGAATATTCAGCAGCCCGATGCCCTGCGCCGATTGCCCGGTCAGGGCAAGCTCCTTAGGCTCCTGGCCAAGCTTGGCCTGAAGGGCAGCCAGCTCCTCTGGCTCCATTCCTCTGCCGGTATCCATAATACTGAAGCACACATCCCCGGACTCATCCACTCTCCCGGTAATCTGAAGGCTACCGCCCTGATCCATCCGCTCCAGCCCGTGATAGACCGAATTCTCCACGATGGGCTGGAGAATCATCTTGGGCGTCTGCAGCACAAGCAGGCTCTCCTCCACATCGAGTGACAAGGAGAATTTATTCTCGTAGCGGATCAGAATAATCTTCATGTATGCTTGAATGCAGTCCACCTCTTCCCGGATCTGCACAAGGTCATCCTTCTTGATGCTGTAGCGGAAGATCTTAGACATGCAGTACGTAATTTGCGCAATCTCCCGGCTTCCGTACTCCAGTCCGATGCTGCTGATACAATTTAGCGTATTATACAGGAAGTGGGGGTTAATCTGGCTCTGCAGGGCAGAGAACTCCGCCTGCTTCTGGCTCAGCTCGGATTCGTATAGTCTGGCCTGGGTATTGAACATCTCCCGGGTCATTTCGTCCATCTCATCCATCATCCGGTTAATATCCTGGGCAAGCAGGCCCACCTCGTTGGTGAACCGGACTTTGATCCGGAAGCCTCTGTCCCGCCCAGCCACCTTCTTCATATCCATGACCAGCCCCATCAGGGGGCGCATCAGATTGTGCATGAAGAAGCTGCCTGTAATAATCATACTCACAATAATACCAAGGCCCACGATAATGCTGACCTTGCGCATGGGGATCATATCGGCAGTCAGCTCCTGCACCGGAATTATACTGACCACCCGCCACCCGTCAGCCTGCTCCAGCCCCTTGACCTGAACGAGAACCTCCTTACCGCCGATCGTTGCTTTTACCCCGTTAAGCAATTGGTTCTTGTCCATAGACAGCACATCTTTGATCACATTGCCCCGCGCATAGGAATTGGTGGAGGCAACCACCTCATCCCGGTTATTCAGGATATACAGGGTGGAGTTCTGCGTTAATTCCGTGTTGGCCACCAGTCCCTGCATTTTGTCCATATTGACCATCACCATGCAGTAACCTGTAATCTGCGAGAAATGGACGCCCCCGATGGACTCCACAATGGGAGCAATATAGAAGAAGTGTTCTGTGCCTGTCCGGTCATCCCTCAGAATGGCGGTGAACTTCCCCTTCTGGCGAAGCGCGGGATCGTTCTTGTACGGGCGGATGAAGGTCTCATACAGGTTAATATAAAAAATATCGCCGCTTGCAGAATCCTCGCTGGAGAGGCGCCGTCCCTGGAGGTCATTGATCATGATGCCTTTCACATACGAATTGAAGGACCGCATATATTCCATGAGATCCAGTGCATAAGGAGCACTGTCGAACGCTCTTTTGTAGTCATCATCGGCGAGAGTGAATTCCTGGATCAGCTTGCTGTTGACCGCAAAGCCGGTGCTGACCCGGATATCATTGAACACCGAATCAATCTTGCGGCGGGTCTGCTCAATCATCTTATTGCTGTAGGTGACCGCCCGTTTCTGTGTCAGATTCGAGAAGCTGTAGAAGAAGTAGAACTCCATGACCATGAAGATCAGGATGGAACACACAATGAACAGCCATAGCTGATGCTTCAATTTCACCTTGCCGGTCTTCATGGCCTGCTGCTCCGTTCGGCTTCCCTTTTTCTGAATTTGGCGGGCGTCATCCCGCAGTGCTTCTTGAACACCTTATTGAAATAATAGTAATCTACATACCCGGACTGGATGGCAATGTTCTCAATGGACAGGTCTGTCTGCTTCAAAAGCGAGCGGGCTTTCCCGATCCTCAGCTCGGCTACATATTCAGAGAAGGTTTTGCCCAGGTTCTTCTTGAACAATTGACAGCAATACACCTGATTGATGAAGAACTGGACCGACAGCTCCTTCAGATACAGCTTCTGCTCATAATTCCGGTCGATATAGGCGATCATCCGGTTGAAGCAGGATAGAATATCCCCTTCCTGCAAAGCACGGCTATTCCCTTGCCGGAGCACTGTAAGAACGTCGTGCAGGAAGCAGCACAGCGACTCCAGGTCTTCGAACCGCTCCTTCAGCTCGGCATAATTCAGGAATTCCAGCTCCATGTCCCTGAGTTCTTCAGGATAGGCGCTGATCAGAAGTCCGACAGCCTGATTCCATAAGTAGACAACCTCGCTCATTCCCAGCTCATGAAGCCTGAAGTATTCCTGCAGGCCCAGGGTATAGGTCTCAATGCTGTTGAACTGATTACCATGTACAATAGTATGCAGCTCATCTATGCAGGGCTTCACCAGAGGAAGCTTGGGATTGTAGTGAACGGCGCCGGAAGCTTCATCCACGAATACCCGGGAGGCCGCGAGCTCCGCTTCCTTGATCAGCTTGCTGATCTGCTTGAGCCCGCTGCCGATGCTGCTGATCCCCACCACAGAAAACCCTGGATTGCCCGCGGCCGCAGGCCATTCAGCTGCAATTCCTTCCAGCTCACTCTTCTGCTCCGTTAATAGAACAGCCAGCAGCGTGCTCGCTCCGTTCTCTACCTCCAGCATATGAACCGGCTGCCCGTCCAGCTTCAGCAGTTCGCTGAGCTTCGGCCGCTCTGCCTCATAATGGACAGCAAGCACCTGGCAGCAGCCTGCACTCATGCCGGCAGGAAGACAGCGCCTGATCTCATCTTCATCTGCCGAGGTAAGCGCATCCAATAGAAGGTGATTGCGCGCCGCACTTCGCCGGGAGAAGTGCAGGGCGAGCTTCGCCAGGAACGAATCGGTCATATCCACATCCAGCGGCTTCAGGAAATAATCTAAGGCCCCGTAGCGCAGCGCTTCCTGGGCATATTCAAATTCCGCATACCCGCTTATAATGACGAATTCCGTGTCTATGCCCTTCGCTTTGGCCAGCTTCATCAGATCGAGCCCGGAAATCTCCGGCATCCGGATATCTGTGACCACCAGATCCGGCTCCTGCAAGGCGATGGCTTCCCACGCCTGGGAGGCACTTGTGAACTGTCCCGAAATTTCAAAGCCATACTGCTCCCAGTCAAAGGCGTTACTGATCCCTTTAATCGCCCACGACTCATCATCTACAATCATGACCTTGTACATGGGTCTCCTCCTGCGGCTGTGGATTCTTCTGATGTGATTAGGCCAAGAAAATGCGGATAAACCACGCAGATGAACAGCCAGTGGTTTATCCGTATTTCAGGTGTTATTTCTTATTCGCCGTGACTTCCCTGTAGTTCTTCACATTCTCATCCTGAACCGCTTTGCCGCCGGCATCCATGTATTCTTTCACCAGCTTCTCGTACAAGGCGTCGAACTCGGACTCCTTGGCTACGATCAGACGGTCAATCATTTGCTTGTTCATGTCGCCAAGCGTCTTGCCGTACTTGATATTAGCTTCGTTAGGAACCCCGTAATAGAAGGATGAATAGCCGTCTGTCGTGTTGATTTTGTAGGATTCCATCGCGAGGGACTCATATTGCTTATCCCCGGAGGCGAGGGCTGCGGCATAGGTTTTGACGTTCTTCTCGGTGTCGCCCAGCTCAGCGCCGTTAACAATCACGGTATAATCCATATTCAGATTACTTGTCATCATATTCTCGCCGGTCTGTGAAATCCCCTGCGGGATACCATCCTTCATCGTATGGTTAACGCCTTCTTCACCGAACTGCAGGAAGAACATCACTTCCGGGTCCGCCATCCAGTTCAGGTATTTGACCGCCAGCTCAGCATTCTTGCTGCTCTTAGGGATGAAGGAGAATATTCCATTCTCATTATATACCTCTTTGATGTATTTGCCTTCTGCATTTTTGAAGGTATCAATCGGAATATAGTTGGCGTCCGGCGCATTTTGCTTCAGCGGTTCACGGATTTTCTGGGTCATCGGATAATCCCAGTTGGCGGCATAGAAGCCTACCTTGCCGTTGGTGACATCGGCATCTGCTTGCTTGGTCGTTTTGTCCAGGGCAAAATCAGGGCTGATCAGCTTCTCATTATACAGCTTGTTCAGCCATTTGTATGCGTCTTTGTTGCCCGGCTTCAGCCAGTTAGGCATGGTGACGAATTCCTCCTCTGACATCTCGCCCCAGAAGGATTGAACCAGGTTGCCGAAGGTGTAGTTCATGCCTGCCGCCGCCGTTGCCCACGGAATGACGCCGTTCACGTTGCCAGGGTTCTTGTCGCGGAAGGCCACCAGCGTATTGTACAGCTCATCTCGGTTGGTTGGGAGCGGCATTCCCAGCTTGTCGAGCCAATCCTTACGGATGAACATCCCGTTCCAGGCGAGCAGGGTACGCTTACCCGGAATCGATACCTGCTTATCTTTATATTTGCCGTAAGCGAGAACGTTCTCCCCGAGATAAGCCTTCAGTTGCTGGCCGTGAGTATCCAGCAGCTCGTCGAGCGTGTAGAGACCGTCACTTTTGGCAAAACGGGTAACCAGCGTTCCGTCATAGGTGAACGAGATGTCTGGAGCCTGGCCCGCAGCCATTAATACGTTCAGCTTATCGACCTCTTGCGACCGGGGGACCGGTACATATTCCACAATGGCGTTATTCGGCTTGCCGAAATGCTCATTGACGTATTTGGTCCAGGTATTATTGTTCAGATCCGGCTGGCCCTGAACCCCTCTGTCGAACACCTCTACGGTCAGCTTGGCAGGAGGATCAGACGGGGACTTTGCTGCATTTGACGCTCCTGGCGCGGCTGGCTCTGTACTCTCTTTATCATTGCCGCCGCAGCCTGCTGCAACGCCGGCCAGCAGCACGGTGCTGCACAGAACAGCCGATACTTTCTTAATGCCTGTCTTCACGGTATACCACCCTTTCATCCCTTATCATGATAGTAATGAAGATTATAGCTTCCTTGCCCCGGCAGCTTCAACTTCCGCCGCTCCGGCCTCCCCCCTTCCGCAGAGTATACCCGCTTTAGCCCTTGATCGCGCCCGTCATGACACCGTCTACGAAATATTTCTGCAGCTTAGGGTAGATCAGCAGAATCGGAATGGTAGTGAACATGACGCTTGCCGCCTTCAGCGACTCCGGAACAATGAACGCGCCTGCGCCGCCCTCACCGCCCTGCTGGCTGTCCAGCTGCTGGTTGGCTGAGATGATCTGGTACAGCTTGAGCTGCATGGGATAAAGCTCTTTTTTGGTAATATAGAATAAGGCATCCTGGAATCCGTTCCACCGGTCTACCGCATAGAAGAGGCTTAAGGTGGCAATGGAAGGCAGTGAGAGCGGCAGCACAATGCGGAGAAGTATTCCCAGATCCGTACACCCGTCAATGGCGGCTGATTCCTCCAGACTCTCGGGAAGAGAGCTGAAGAAGGTTTTCAGGATAATCAGGTTGAATACACTCATTGCGCCCGGCAGCACCAGACTCCAGATCGTATCCATCATCCCCAGGTTCTTGATCAGGATGTAGGAAGGAATCAGACCGCCGCTGAAATACATGGTGAAGACGAGAGCGGATAGCAGGAAGTTTCTGCCCCATAGCCGCTTTTTCGTTAAAGGATACGCCGCACAGATCGTCAGGAACATACACACCACGGTGTAAAAAATCGTCAGGACAATACTATAGCCCAGCGTATACAGCATAGAGACATCGCTCAGAATCGTCTTATAGGTCTCGACGGTGAAGCCTACCGGCCACAAGCCTACCTTTTGCGCGATAATCGCTTCGTTGGAGCTGAAGGAAAGCGCTATCATGTATAGGAATGGAACGATGCAGGTAAACGATAAAGCTACAATAAATACTATAATGGCGATGTCCGCCACACTTGTTTTCCGGCCGATCCGTCTCGTTCTTATCGTGTCTGCCATTTTCACCATATCCCATCCTCACCTAATCTCTTCGCAACAAAGTTGGCACCGATCAGCAGGATCAGACCTACCACGGACTGGAACAGCCCGACGGCCGTAGCCTGGGAGAAGTCTCCCGAACTGATTCCCACTCTGTACACGAAGGTACTGATGACATCGGAATATTCGCTGACCAGTGAATTCCCCATCACAAAGGGGCGGTCGAACCCGATCGAGACCATTCTGCCAATCTGGAGAATCAGCAGGATATTAATCGTGGATTTGATGCCGGGGAGGGTGATATGCCACATTTTACGGATTCTGCTGCAGCCGTCCATATCAGACGCTTCATACAGCTCCTTGTTGATACCGGTAATGGCCGCCAGATAAATGATCGTCCCCCAACCGATGTTCTGCCATACCCCCACCGTAATGTAAGTGATCAGCCACGGGACCCGCTGGGAGAGAAATTCAATCTTCTCCAGCCCCAGACTATCCAGGAAGTGATTGACCATCCCGCCGTTCGAGAACATCAGATAGACGATCCCGCCGATGATGACCCAGGACATGAAGTGCGGCAAATAGAGCACGGTCTGTGTCACTTTTTTGAATTTGGCCATCCGGACCTCGTTAAGCAGAATCGCCAGGATAATCGGGGCCGGGAAGCCTGCCACCAGATCCAGCACGTTCAGGACCAGCGTATTTTTAAGGGCACGGTAGAAGCTGTCCTGCTCAAAAATAAACCGGAACACATCCAGTCCGACCCATTCGCTTCCACTCGTCCCCTGAAAAATATTGTAATCCTGAAAGGCCATCACCAAGCCATAGATTGGAGCATATTTAAAAATAGCAATGTACAGGAGTGGCAGCAGCAAAAGGATATAAAGTATCGCATCTCTCCTGATCCTGAGCCAAAAGGTGTGTTTGCGTGCTAATCCGATTTGGTCTTGCTGACTGTTTAAAACCGCTTTCATTTCTACCATCCCTTCGGCTGTATTAAGGAGCTCTCCTGTTTTTCATTATAGCTGCGCCCGGGAATAAGAAAATGTAATCGCTTAAATGAATTTGGTAATAACTTAAAAGACAGCCCCGTGAAGGAGCTGCCTTAAGCTTCATTTCATGATCAGATCGATCTGGCCGAACAACAGCTTCACCATCTCGGTGGGACCCGGCAATCCTGGTTGAAATAAAAGAAGAATGGTAAGCCCCGCCGTAGCAAGGGTGATGCCTGCGATAACCTTTCTGGTTTTCTTATCCTTACTGCCCCGGAATTCAATAATGATAATTGAAGCGGACAGCAGCAGAATGCCCAGGATCATTACCAGTTTCATGTTTCCCACATCCTTTTATGGTTGCTGGAATTAAGGCGCAGCCTCTGTCAGTCAGCCGATTGCTCCGGGATGCCCTGAGGGCCGGTTGATCTTCCGTTACCAGTAATACTTGTCTTGGCGGAGACATCCACCTGTAACTGGGGGTACATTGCCTCCCATTGCTCCTTCTTCGCCTTCCACTCCTGCGGGTAATGTCTGCGGAAGGTATCGGCGAACCGGAAGAAATCGGTTTTCTGCTCTTGCTGAGACATTTGGAGAGCTTGCCGGGCGAGCTCCTTCAGTTTGTCTTCCCACGCCTGATTCAGCTCAATCATCTTCGCCGGATCGGTCAGATTGGCATCGGTTGTATTCATGACCACCTCGCCCTTGGCCACAATCCGTATCTTCATCAACCATTCCCGGTTCACAATTCTCGGGGTTAGAGTAGTGGTTATACTCTTAGGCTGAATCGAGAAGGTGCCCTTCTGCTGATCCAGCTTAACCGGTATTATAATGTTATTCAGTTCATTAATCATCAGCAGCACCCCAAGGCTGACCGGTTCTTTCACAGTGAGTGCATAGCGGCCATGTTTATACAGGCTTATTCCTTTGAGGAAGGGTGTAGTCGCATTAGGACCGTCATTCGGTTCTGGAGGAGCAATCAGAATACGGGTTAAAACAGCCGAGCCGCTGGCACCTTGAATGGATTGGGACAATTCCAGCAGCGTCACGCGTGTGCCCAGGTTCATATTCGCCATTTCCCGGAGGGATTCGGAGGTGCTCCGCTCCAGCGGGTCCAGCAAGGCAAGAATATCCTTGGCAGATTCCTGGCTGGAGAAGACATATGCATGCTCACGGAATTGCGGATAACGCAGGAGAAAGTCGATATACTCGCGCAGCCCCTGCTTTCCTGCCTCTTCACTGATTACAATGACCTCACACTGGCCCCAGAACATATGCCGGGCCACCTTCCGTTGCAGCCGGTTCAAGGCTTCCGCAATGTTATCCCCTTCAGCGGTGCGGATCATAGTGACCCCCCTTGCGCCTTCGCCGGCTCCGCCGCTCTCCGAGCCTCCCCCTCCTTTGCGCGGAATGAAGATCTGGGCCGTCAACTGCGCCTGACCATCCTTATAATCCACGCCGGTTGCCAGTACGATCGCCAGGTCATTGATCTCCGTCCGGTCCCAGCAGCCGGTCAGCAGTACACTGCTTAGCAGCAGCATGATTAAGGTCCTGCAGCCCCGCATAGCCCTCCCTCCTTATCTTCATCCTTTGTTCTGCCGCTTCAGCCCCCTCTTCAGCAGGGCCAGTCCATAGACTGCGGCAGGAAGCCCGACCAGGAACAGCATGGTATATATATTCGCTGAAGCACTCACCAGCGCAGCGACCCCTGAGGCACCGGACACTACCCAATACGAGAACACAATACTTAAGAAAGCCAGCGGAATCACCAGCGGTTTATAATCGTCCAGTCCGAACCATTCTGCGGCCGAAGCGGCGAAGATGTAGAGAAAGACAGAGATTTTGACAAAAATCCCGAAGATCCAGATCGCAATGATCAGAGCCTCGATATGCTGCAGGAAATCGGCAATGGTAATGTAACGGGCAGCAATCATCACCGGATAAGCAAAGCTGTCCGTCAAATCCCCCATCAGCAGCAAGCAGAACAAATTGGTAAGACTCATCGCCGCAGTTGTGACCACAAGTGAGACAAGCATTGTCCGGGTAAGGTGTTTCTTACTGTTGACATAGGGCAGCAGAAAGGCCAGCACAATATATTCACTGAACCATGCAGACGGAGCCACAGCGCCTTTGACAATGGGCACGAATCCGTTCTCCATGAACGGAAGCAGCTCCGCAGGCCGTAGCTCCCCGGTCAGAAGGACAAAGATTAGGCAGAGCATCACCACCAGCAGTGTAACGAACACCTGCGCGGTTCGGCTGACCACCTCAATCCCCAGCCTGACATTGATCGCACAGACGATAACCATGGAGCTTATAATAACAAGCAGCGGAGTCTCAGGAAGCGCATTATTCAGAATAAACTCGCCATACTCCAGGATAATCAGACCGTTCAGATGGGGGAGATAGAGCAGAAAACCCAGCCCGATGAGCTTGCCCGGCAGCCACCCGGCGATTAACAGACTGGACTGCATAATGGTCTTTCCGGGATAAAGCCGGTTAAGTCCAAGCGAGATCCCAATGACCGTTACTCCAACCAGCGAGCCCAGGATGGGCGATAGCCACATATCATGTCCCGCATAATGCATGGTGATCCCGGGGACAGACAGAATAGCTGTAGCGAGAATGGACGGAAAGACCAGGAAGGCCAACTGGGTAACCGATATTTTCCCTTTGTCAGTCAACATAAGTATCCTCTTCTCTGGTGAAGTCCGGTTGCCGTCATTTGCTCCGCGGCTGGGAGATCCACAATACATCCTTCAAGCCCTTGCTGAACGTCGGAGCTGCCGGTGACAGATAGGGCCTGCCGAACGAACGCAGACTGCTGAGATGAATGACCACCAGGATGATGCCCAGCATAACGCCGATCAGCCCCAGCGTGCCTGCCAGAACCATCATGGGGAAGCGCAGCAGCCGGGTCGCGATACTGGCTGAATAACGCGGAACCATGAAGGAAGCGATGCCCGTAATCGCCACGATAATAATCATTGGCGCAGAGACAATTCCCGCAGTGGTAGCAGCTTGGCCTATAATTAGCGCGCCCACGATGCTGACAGCAGAACCAATCTGCTTAGGCAGCCGGACGCCGGCCTCCCGCAGCGCCTCGAAGGCGATCTCCATAATAAGGGCTTCCACCAGGGCCGGAAAAGGGATCTCTTCTCTCGCCCGCGCGATACTCAGCAGCAGCACGGTGGGGATCATCTCCTGATGGAAGGTAGTGATGGCTACATAAGCTGAGGGGAGCAGGAGCGATAAGGCATAGAAGATATATCTGAGCCAGCGGACAAAAATACTCATGTAAATGTTCTCGTAGTAATCTTCAGGGGATTGCAGCATGGAGAACATGTTAACCGGGGCAATCAGACTGAAGGGAGTCCCGTCAATTAAGAGTGCAAACCGGCCCTCCAGCAGATTGGAGACCACCACATCCGGGCGCTCGGTGGCAATCATCTGCGGAAACGGCGAAAAGGGCTGGTCAATGATGCCCTGCTCGATATACTGGCTCTCCAGCACATCTTTGATATTCAGGCGGCTCAGCCGTTTATTGACTTCATTGACCAGTTCCGGCTGAATAATGCCTTCTACATAGGCAAGGATCACATTCGTGTGGCTGTACTCCCCGATTTTCTTGGTGTGCAGCTTGAGCGAAGGCGTCTTCAGCCGCATACGCAGCAGAGACTGATTCGAGGCGAGGGTTTCGGTAAATCCGTCACGGGCTCCGCGTACAGTGGACTCTGCTGCCGGTTCTTCCGGGGTCCGTGTAGGCACCTTATATAGCGGATAACCTGTACCTGAAGCCTGTCCTTCCAGCAGCAGCACAGCTTCGCCGTCCAGAACAGCTTCAATGGCCTGCTCTGCTGTCTCGATCCGGTTAATCGAGGAGACCGGAAGCTGGGCAGGTAACGCTTCTGCCGGTTCAATCTCCAGACCGGCCTGCTCCAGCGGAGCCAGCACCTGCTGCTCCAGCCGCTCAGTATTACAGAGTCCGGAACAGTAGACACAGAGTGCGGAAGTACGATTAATGGTCTGAAACGAATGGAACACAATATCATCACAGCCCGCAAAAGCATCGCGCAGGACCTGCTCGTTCTCTGCCAACCGCCGAGTTAACAGGATATGCTGTTCCTTATCCGTTGCTGCATTCATGTGTACTCCCCCCTGCTCTATGCCTTGAATTCCAGTTTCATAGTAATGTTATCCTGTGCTATTGGGGGAAAAATTATGCAAGCCCGGCCTTCCAGGCTGCCCGGTTCAGCTCACCGTTCAGTGCAGCAGCGGCCAGTGCCCCTGATGCGGCAGCGGCAATAGACTGATGCATCATGGTAGCGGCATCTCCGGCGGCGTAGATCCCGGGCACGCTGGTCTGAGCGAACTCGTTAACTTCAAGGACGCCCATCTCGGTTATCCGGCAGCCCAGGGACTCTGGCAGATCCGTTCCCGGAGCCAGCTCGGGCTTGAAGAAGATGCCGGTACACGGAATCTCTGTTCCATCCTTAAGCTTCACATGGTTAACCATGCCCTCACTGGAAGAAATCTCGCGAATCGGAGCATCGAATAACGGGATATCATGAGTGCGCAATTCTTCGCGTTCCGCTTCTGTGAGCTCATCAGGGCCATTCGTGCAGACCGCGAACTGCTTCGTCCAACCGTATAACAGCGGCGCCAGATGCATGAGTGCAGCCCCCCTGCTGATGACAACCAGGGGCTGATCTCTTAATTCCCAGCCATCGCAGTACGGGCAGACAAAGGCGCTTTTCCCATAGACCTCGGCAAGCCCCGGAATGTCCAGCCTGCGGTCCTTCATGCCTGCGGCAAACAGCAGCTTCTTGCTGGTGATCTTAAGCCCTGAAGCTGTCTGCAGCAGGAAGGCCCCGTCCTCCCCGGTAATGGACACAACTGTATCTTCAACGTGTGAGACAGACGGATAAGCCCCAAGCTGTTCTATGGCAATCCGCCGGAGTTCAAACGGAGCAATTCCGTCCCGGGTCAGGAAACCATGCGCCTCCCGGGTGACCGCATTACGCGGACGCCCGGCATCAATAACCATCGTCTGTTTGCGTGCCCGGCCCAGCATCAGCGCAGCATTAAGCCCGGCAGGCCCTCCTCCGATAATGACTACATCCGCAACTTCATTTGCGGCATCGATATTCTCCAGGTTCTTCATTTGTAATTCCTCCTTGTGTATGGTGGGTGTTGGGGGGAGATGTATGACAGCGGGCAGTTTTCGCGGATATTAGAGACTTCTGTAGTCTGTAATTATCTCAAAAAATTAGACACGCATCACCATCGCTCACATGTGTCGCAGATCTATATTGCACATTCACATTCTGTAATGCACATCTGCATCACGCAATCTGGATTGCCTTGATTAAGGACAATACGTGTCTATAATAACTTCAAATTTTAATGATGTCAATTCCTGCGCTTTGTGGCTTATGCTGATTGAACACTTAATAGAAGAATTGTACATCCAGCTCACACCACCCCGCAGTCTGCAAGGGGCTGGCAGTGAAGGTTGCGCTTGGATAGAGGATGAAACTGAGATATGTACGTTTGCTGGAGCGCATTTAGTTGGATTTTCTCCACTTGCTGAGGAACGTATGGGCCACGCTGGAGAACCAATTGGAAAAACGGCACTTAAATACTTACACGTTACCCGAAACGGCCCAATCCGTGAGCAGCAGTTGCTGTTTTTCCACTTGTTTCAGGACATTCCTCGGAAAGCGGGAAATTAAGATACGTTTATCCATTTATTTGCCGGCAAGGCAGAGGTGGCTTAATCAAAGCCGCCTTGTTCGCACCGGTATTCACCTTCCGCAGGCCGGTCAATCCTGCAAATAACCGATAATCTCCATTTTGCCGCCTATTCTGGACTGAAGTTCTCTAATCCTACGTTCCTCTGCCGCAAAAATCACCGCTGTCGCCGGCCCCCCGGATGCCTGTAGCTTATCTGCTATTCCAGGCACCGGCCGGAAGCCGCTGCCGTTCAGCTCCGCGAGCAGCTCCGCCTCATACCCTGCTCCCTTAGAGCCGACCGGGTGAATATCATGGACCTCCGGCGCAGCTGCGAGCAGCTGAAGCTGCCGGATGGTACACAAGCTTGCTTCCTGCTCCAGAACAGCGTTTCCGACCAGCGGTTCGCCCAGCATCACGATACAGTCTCCGCCCTGTGAACGCCCCACCTTCAACTGCGTCTCATCCGCTTCCCCGATTACAGTGATTCCTATACCTGTCTGGCAGGTCACAAAATTATCCTCGGTGCTGCCGTTCACATGGGCGGCAGTTAATCCGGCTTCCGCAAGCAGCTTGTGAATGCCCCGGATAATCTCATTCCCTGTAGGCTCCTTCTCTACCGCCAGGGTATCGATGACCGTTAAGATCTCCGCCCCCACAGAGAGCACCTCCATTACTGCAACTCTGGCAGCATAATATCCTGCAACAGCAGGTGGGGTCTGCACCGCATCCATCGGCTTATTCCCGATGCTGGCGCTGGAATCACAGCCGATAACCAGCAAGCGGCCCTCTCCTCTGCGCACCAATGTGAGATCGCGGATTCTTTGTACTTGCGGCTTCATCATCATTTTTTCTCCCTCTTGGTTGGTCTCATACTAATTTCCGTTTCTAAGTCCGGCCCGGTATTCACTCGGCGGCATCCCCGCAACTTTGCGGAATTGCTTGGAGAAATACAGGGCATCATTAAAGCCGACCGAGGAGGCCACCTGTTCGATGGTCAGCGTGCTTGCGAGCAGCTCTTTGGCCTTGTCCATCCTCACTTTGAGCAGATATTGCTTCGGTGACATTCCGGTCCGCTGCTTGAAGGCCTTAGACAGATGAACCCTGTGATAGCCGAGCGAAGACGCGATGTGATCAATGCTGAGCTGCTGGTGGAATTGCAGCGTAATCCAGCGGATCGCCTGGTCAATCTGCCGGTCTATCATCTCGGGCATTTCGGTCGGGTGCGGCGGCAATTCGCCCAGATTGTCCCGCCCGATCCGGTGAAGAAGCAGCCGCACCCAGCCGGAAGCTTCCAGGCTCTCCAGCCTTGGATATGCGGATTGCTTGAAAGATTGCCGGATACCGGTATAAAGGTGATGCAGCTCCGGGACCATATCCGAACGTGCGAAGGGCCGCTCCCTTGTAATGCCGACCGCCCGGAGCTGATCCAGCACGCCGATGCCCTGCAAGGCGACCCACGCATAATGCCACGGGATGTCCGTATCCGCCTTATAGCTGAATAACATTCCGGGAATTATCACGAAAGTGTCTCCTGCGTTGCACTCCGCCGAGAATGTGTCGCTCTCGAACCGTCCCCGGCCCTCCAGAACGGTATGGATCAGGTAAAAATCATGTACAGACGGCCCGACAGTGTGGCCGGGATGCGGCTTCCCTTCCCCGCTGAAAAGCACGGACAGCTCCTGCTCCTCCGGCTTCAGGTTGATGCCCAGGGTGAATTCATAATGCTCCGGGTCCATGCAACATTCCTCCATATGTATCTTGTCTTTCTCCATAGCCCGCGCAGCGGTTCTATTCTATAGTGATTATAGTAGAAATTAGCGTAAAAAGCTTCTGTTTCAGCACATTTCCGTCAAACTCTTCGGCAAGCGGCCGTATGACGGAAGGCTTGTTACGCATCTTACAGGAGGCTAATCACTTATGTCTAAAGTTACATTTATCGGTGCCGGAAGTACAGTATTCGCCAAAAACGTCCTCGGAGATATCATGGCTACGCCCGCTCTGCAGGGCTTCGAGCTTGCCCTATATGATATCGATCTCCAGCGTCTGAATGACTCTGCCAGCATGCTTCAGAATCTGAAGAAAAGCAGCGGCAGCACTTGTACCGTCCATACGTATACTGACCGCAAGGAAGCGCTGCGCGGTGCCAAATATGTAGTGAATGCCATTCAGGTTGGCGGATATGATCCTTGTACGATTACCGATTTTGAGATTCCGAAGAAATACGGCCTGCGCCAGACAATCGCTGACACGGTAGGCATTGGCGGCATCTTCCGCAATCTGCGTACCATTCCGGTTATGCTGGATTTTGCAGCGGATATCCGTGAGGTGTGCCCGGATGCGCTGTTCCTGAATTATACGAACCCGATGGCCGTTCTAACAAATGTCATGAATACCTACGGCGGCGTGAATACCATCGGCCTGTGCCACAGTGTACAGCAGTGTATTCCTGGATTGTTCGATCACCTCGGCATCGATAAGACCGGTGTTCAAGCCAAAATCGCCGGCATCAACCACATGGCCTGGCTGCTTGAAGTCACCAAAGACGGCGAGGACCTGTACCCGGAGATCAAACGGCG
The DNA here is from genome assembly GCF_038006765.1 of Paenibacillus sp. FSL H7-0756. Classification (NCBI taxonomy): domain Bacteria; kingdom Bacillati; phylum Bacillota; class Bacilli; order Caryophanales; family Paenibacillaceae; genus Paenibacillus; species Paenibacillus sp. FSL H7-0756. Next base: position 899,352 of record NZ_JBBOVT010000002.1, read on the forward strand.
TGCGGCCGAGAAGCAGCTCGAGCCTCACTACGACATGGTCCGCTATGAGATGATGCTGAAATTCGGCTATTACATTACCGAGTCCTCCGAGCATAACGCCGAGTACCATCCATACTTCATCAAGCGGAACTACCCGGAGCTGATCGAACGCTTCCAGATTCCGCTGGACGAATACCCGCGCCGCTGCGTGGAACAGATCAAGCAGTGGGAGCAGATGCGCGGAGAGCTGGTGAACAACCAGGATCTGAAGCATGAGCGTTCCCATGAGTATGCCTCTTACATCCTGGAAGCCATGGAGACGGACGTGCCGTTCAAGATCGGCGGCAATGTAATGAACACAGGGCTGATCACCAATCTGCCGCGTGAAGCCTGCGTCGAGGTGCCTTGCCTCGTGGACAGAAGCGGCGTAACGCCAACCTTCGTAGGTGATCTGCCACCGCAGTGCGCAGCGCTGAACCGGACCAACATCAACACCCAGCTCCTGACCATAGAAGCCGCTATGACTCGCAAAAAAGACCATATCTACCACGCCGCTATGCTGGACCCGCATACCGCCGCCGAGCTGTCGATGGACGATATTGTCAGCATGTGCGATGATCTGATCGTGGCCCATGGAGACTGGCTTCCGAAGTATCAATAATTTCTAGCCTATATTTTAGGGTTACCTCCATAGCAAAGGCAGCAGACCTCCGTAACAGGAGAATTGCTGCCTTATATTTTTGAACTGCGCTCGTTTGCAGAACCATTTATTTCACATAAATTTTAATTTGATCTGGCGCTGTTCTCGCAAGAACCCGGTACCCTTCGACTGAAGCAGTCGCCACTCCGTTCTCACCAGGCATACAATATCCGTTCACCTGGCAGGTCCCGTCATCCCGGACAAGAAGCTTGCCCATGGTTCCTACAGCTACCCATTCCGGACGATCAATCCGTGGCACATACGTCTGAGAAGGGACATACTCAGGATTGACAACAGCCGAGCTCTTAGTATACGCAGGCGCCAGAACTTTGCCCTCGCTGTCTATTACCGCTTTCACTTCCCGATCTTCATATTTAACCCTGCCCCATTCATCCTTTTCATATTTGCCCGTCCAGTTCAAAGGGCTTGAGTCGCCAAGTACAGAAGGATTTGCACTGACCACACCCAGGATGTATTGATCTGCCGGAGTTGCTTTTCTGACCTGCTCACCCTCTGTGGTTACGAAATAGCCCGGCTCGATCGGCAACCCGTCCACTGTCTCAAACATTTCGGCATAATCGGCACCTAAAGGCATTACCGTGCCTTGTAAGAATAGATTTCCGGAAGACCCTTGAAGAACAGCAGCCAAGCCAAGAGTGTCTTCATTCCCATTAGCTAAATGCCAAGAATCGGGAAATACAGTCTCACCATTCGAGCCCATAATGTGTGAATTAGGGTGTTCTTCATGAACAACTGTAGAATTACCTTCAGCATGAGAGTTCTGAGCACCTGCAACTGAAGAAAAACCTTCTGCATGGGAAAAGGTTCCATTGGCCTCAGTCAAGGCACCCTCCGCATGTGAAGAAAGCCCATTGGCCTGAGTGTTGAATCCTTCTGCATGAGCTGCAGGACCAGCAGCTACAGTCAAGAAGCCTTCGGCGTGGGAGTATTCACCGCTTGCAGTGCTCTGATTGCCCTCTGCGTGTGAAGCCACACCCGAAGCAGTCGTCTGCGCACCCTCAGCGTGAGATTGAGGTGCGGAAGCAACAGTTAAACCGCCCTCAGCATGGGCAGCGTCACTGATTGCATAGGTCTTGTAGCCTTCCGCATGTGCGGCTGGTGCTGTAGCAAGTGTCCCATTCCCTTCGGCATGGGCCGTGTCCAAAAATGCAATGGTCTGGTAACCTTCCGCATGTGCCGCAGAAGCGCTGGCTGTTGTCTCATAGCCCTCAGCGTGAGAAGCAAACCCGCTGGCGGTCGTGGAGTTCCCCTCTGCATGTGAGCAAGCTCCGGAAGCGGTCTGATTGCATCCTTCATCTGCCATAAGCCATTCCTCCTAATATTGTGGTTTTTATGGTCCTACCCTACACAATATTGCGGACTTGATGGAATGGACACGGCGTGTCTCCCGGGTACAGAATCACTATTTGTCGTGTGCGATGATACCATAAATAAATAGCACCTCAGTCCGTTACGCTAAGTTAAACGCCTCTGAAGATCAATCCCCGCTTGAAAAAGACGATTATGCCTTCTCTGCAATGTATTTTCACCCCAATGTCAGCCATTTGCGGTTATGGTGCTCCTGCACCTCAACCGGGGTGTCAAAGAAATCACTGAGCACCCCGGACTTCAGGCACTCTGCTGTCTCATCGGCTTTATAGATTTCCCCCTTCTTAACCAGCAGGGTATGGGTGAAGCAGAGCGTAATCTCCTCAATATGATGAGTCACATATAGTAAGGTCGGTCCGCCTTCCTGCTTAGTGATCTTCTCGATCATCTGCAGTAACTGCTCCCGTGCAAAAATATCCAGCCCCGTGCACGGCTCGTCCAGAATAAGCAGCTCAGGATTAGCAATCAGCGCGCGTGCGATAAGGATCTTTTGGCGCTGCCCCTGTGATAAGGTATCATAAGTACGTGTGGCCAGGGCCGAGCAATCCAGGAATTCCAACAGCTCCTCTGCCTGCTTCAGATCCTCTTCTTCCGTCTTGTCGTACAGCCCGATCGTGGCGAATTTGCCGCTCAGAATAATGTTCATCACCGTCTGATGGCCGTACAGCTTCTGCTGCAATGAGGTGCTGACCCAGCCGATCCGCTTGCGCAGCTCCCTAAGGTCTACATCACCGAACCGGTGGCCAAGCACCTCTACTTGACCTTGGGTTGGCCAGATATAGCCATTCACGACGTTCAGCATGGTCGTCTTGCCTGAGCCGTTCAGACCGACTATACACCAGTGCTGTCCCTTCTCCACCTGCCAATTCATCTCGTGCAAAATCATTGTCTGCTCACGCCGCCAGGATACATTTTCAAGTGATATAATCATGTTCCGGTGCTCCCCCTTGCCGCAATAATAGTCTTTAATGAAACATTATAGCAGCTCGACATATCCTGCGCTTCCATTTACACGAATGCGTTGCCCGTCCTGAATCCGCAGGGTAGCCTGCTCTACACCGACTACGGCAGGCAAGCCGTACTCCCGGGCGATTACGGCCCCGTGTGTCATCAGCCCCCCGACCTCGGTAACCAGCCCTTTAATGAAGACGAATAGCGGTGTCCAGCTGGGGTCTGTATATGAGGTGACCAGGATATCCCCTTCCTCCAGTTCTGCCTCCTCCATATTAAGGATCACTCTAGCCCGTCCTTCGATTATTCCTGTAGAGACAGGTAGACCTGCCAGGGCACCGGGCGGGAGATCCTCCCGTTTATAACGGCCGGACAGGATTTCACCCTCGGATGTGATGACACGGGGCGGCGTAAGCTTTTCGGCTAATTGGAACTCGTTCTTGCGTCTCTTAATCAGCTCGTCATCGAATACACCAGTGCGAATGGCCTCATATAGTTCCTCGAATTGTAGATAGAAGATATCTTCCCTGTCATGAACAAGGCCTGCTTGAACGAGCCGCTCCGCTTCCTTCATCATCGCCTGTTTGTATACCAGGTAACGGCTGACCATCCCGTATTTCGGATATTCACGGTACCCGATATAATTACGGACCAGCTCGATTCGTTGTCTGGTCTCCCGCACCTTGTCTTCGCCATCCGGTAACAACCGCAAGCGTTCAACAATCTCCTGCTCCTTCTCCCTGGCTTCCTGAAGACCCTGCTGGAATTTCCGGCTGCCGGCCCCTGGTTCAAACTGCCTGATATTGCTGAGAATCATAGGAATCAGAATCGCCGGGTTCTCACTCCAGCGGGTTCGGGTAATGTCGATCTCTCCCGTACAGCGCATTCCGTATTTATCGAGATAGTCTGTCAGCACAGCATAGGCAACTTGCCCGCCTTCTAATGGAAGGAGTCCGGCCAGGAAATCCCCGTCCTGTATATGCTCCTGTAAATAATCGATAACCTGCGGAAAAGGACGGATCCTATCAGCCACATCAAGCAGCGCAAGACCCATGGCTGAGGTAATGTTGTTGTCCACCGATTGCGATAAGGTATCTGCTGCGTTGATTTCGCCGAGCCACTCGTTTAAATGTTCGTTTAACCACGCTGATGCATCCATTGCAGCCATGAATACAGCCGTACTCTGCGGATTGAACAGCAGGCGCTTAAGCTCCTTAATATCCTCCCGGATAAAATCAAACAGTGCAGCGCCGGATTTGCCCTGAATGGCCTGCTTCAGCTCCGCTACCGAGGCTTCGTTATTCTTAATCAGCTCGGTAACGATGGCAGGATCGGACTTGAGCTGTGCCTGCTCTTGGGGAATGTGTATGCCTGGCTTGATTGTCGCGGAGCCGGGTGCGGGCTCTGGTGCTGGCAACATGGGGATGAAATCCTCCCGCTGAGTGATCGTTAGCAGCGCATCTTTGACCAACGGATCGGACTTCCCTAGCGTATCGATAATCATCTGTCTGGCGGGTGAAGCCAAATGCGCGGTGACGTCAACGAACAGTCTGGCACCGGCCACACGCATAGGGGCAGGAGTAACCATCAGGTGAAAAGATAAGCCCAGCGGCTTCATCGCGTCTGTCATCATCTGCCCGTGGCCGACCGAGATATACGCGCGGTTCTCCTGATCACCGGAATCAGGGATGGGATATAAAGTTGTAATCGGCCGGCTCTGGACGATATAGAAGGTATCATCAGCGAGGCACCATTCGATATCCTGCGGAACCCCGAAGCTGGCCTCAATCTGCCTCCCGAGCCGGGCGAGCTGCATAATTTGCGGTTCCGTAAGTGTCTGCGCTTCCTGCTGAACGGGATCAAGCGGACGGACTTCTGTACCGCCTTGCGGCAGGGCGTAGACTGCGAGCTTTTTGGAGGCAATCCGCTGCTCCACGATGCGCTCATCCCGTACCTTATAGACATCCGCAGACACTATGCCAGAGACCAGCGCTTCACCCAGACCATACCCGGCATCAATGGACAGCAGCTTACGGTTATTCGTGACGGGATCGGCGGTGAAAAGAATACCTGACGCCTGCGGAAAGACCATTTTCTGCACAATGACAGATAAATAGACCTGGCTGTGATCATAGCCCTGTTGCATCCGGTAGCTCACTGCACGGTCCGTGAACAGCGAAGCCCAGCATTTGCGGATGTGCTCCAGAATGGCGTCCAGGCCCACAATATTTAAGAATGTATCCTGTTGACCGGCAAAAGAGGCCTGCGGCAGATCCTCAGCCGTGGCACTGGAGCGCACCGCATACGCCTGATCCTCCCCAAACCGGGAGAGCTGCTCCGTTACTGCGGCCACAACTCCGGCTGGAATCTCGGATGCTTCAATCGTCTGGCGGATTGCTCTGCTGATGTCCAGAAGTTGCGCCGGGTCATGGTCTTTGGCTTGCATCACCGTTAACCGTTCCAGCAAAGCATGATACGCTTCATTGTGCCGGATAGCTTCCTGATAACCCTCCGTCGTCACACAGAAGCCTTCAGGCACATGTATGCCTTCCATTCGGGACAGCTTGCCCAGGTTCAGCCCCTTCCCGCCAACCAGCAGCAGTGGTGCATTGTCCATGTCCTTAAGCCCTAGAACCAGTGATTGCATCCCTATCTCCCCTAACTTGTGAAGTAGAATCTGTAAACCGTTAACAAATCGAGCGGAAAAATAAATTGACATCCTTGTAGCGGCGTGTTACGATATAAATATAGGATGCCTTTTTTATGTTCTCGAAAAATTAAAAATAGTCGCAGTTGATTATATCATCGTGTATGTATAGATGCAATATGAAAGAACCCGGACACTCACCCGGGTTCTTTTTTTGAATTCTATTTCTCGTTCTAAAACGGTGCCGTCCTTTAGAAGGACGGCAATGCCTTTTCCACTTGGTAGATAGCTATGTGATGGAACTCGCCTCACCCGCCTAGTTATTTCGCCCATAGTACAACTTCAGATTCGTTACATCCACCAGATACAAGATGTCAATCCCCTTCGGACTGCGGTCTACCGCCAGCCGTTCAACCGGGATACCCGGTGCAAGCGAGCTCTCCGTCCAGCCCCCGCCGGTATTCACTGCCATGAACGCACGATCGGTTCCGCTGCTTCGGACATAATAGATTCTGGCTGCTGTCCCGGTCCAGGTCACATCGATCGCCGCATTGGTGGGAGCAGCGTTATAGACGGTCTGGAGGTTCCAGCCCCCTGCACCGTAAGTGGCCTGCTTCACAGCAAAGCTTGTGCTGCCCTCCTCACGGTAACGGTAAGCAATCACTGGCCGGCCTTCAGAGTCAAGCGTCATCTTGGCGCTCTGCACACCCGGGCCACCGGGGTCGCTGCCGCTCTGCACATAGGCTTCGCTTGGTGCCATCGGCTGCACAATATCCGCCGTAGTCAGGGAGACCGGTGCTGTAACCGGAGTTCCGTCCGCTTTGCTGAATACGCCTGTGGACGGGCTGTACTTCATATAGGACAACTGGTGGCGCAGCGGACTGGCGGCGAAGTACGCCCACTCGAACAAGATATGCAGGTCGCCGTTTGCGTCAAAAACCAAATCATCCGGGTAGACAGACCGGTTCAGATGCGCCGCAATGGTCTTGACCTGAGTCCATACGGAGTCGGCATTGTTCCAGCGGAACAGAACAGCCTCTCTTTTGCCAGCCGGGTCTTTGTCAACACGCACCAGCAAATACAGATCTCCATTCGGAGCAGTCGTCACTACCGGATAGGTTACCGTCATGCCTGTTGGCAGCTCGTCCGAGTGATTCTGCGGAATCCCTCCCACCGAATCTGAGCGGTAGTAGCGCCAGGGATTGCTGTGCATGGAAGCAAAGACGTGGAACCGGCCGCTCCCGTCTCTCGCGATAGAAGGCTGGTTATGCCCGAGATCGTCCACATATTCCGCCGGGGTTGTCCCATCCATGAGCGGAAGCTTGCTCCATACCCCATCGTTGTCTCTTCTTGCAATAGCTACGGTATGCTTACCGGGAATGGCCCCCGGGGCGTTATAGGCCATATAGGCATACTCGTAACCAAGCCCATAAGTGGCAAGAGGAGACCACCACCCTGCCTGATTGCTGGAATCCATCGGAAAAGGCACCTCTTCCAGCACAGCTGAAGCGTTCCCCGTCCCCGCAGGCACTACCGTCAGCAGCAGTGTCATAGCCAGAGCAAGCATCCAATGTTTGATTTGCTTCATTTATTAAGCCTCCCTCATCAGTCGTTTTAAATATAAACGGACTAAACTAATCCTGATGTAAACGCATACAACTTATCTGTTATCCCTCCCCTTTTAACAACTTTTCTGGTAATAGTGTGCTGGATAATCGTTACTGGGTGCTACTGAACGCTAGATTCCAGTGTTGCTGGCCCAAGAATAGCACGCTGCCAAGAGGAATGTTACTGTACTATTGCAAGATTGCTGTAACTGAGGGCTGTAGCAGATAGATTCTGGTGCACAAATACACTACATTTGCCTGTCTGGCCTGCGTTCACTGGATTCAGAGGTACTAATACACTACATTTACACTCGCCGCCTACCTTTGCCCAATTCAAGGGTATTAATGCACTTCATTGGTTCGATTGACGCGTATTCAGTAAATTCAGGAGCATTAATACACTTCATGGCTAGCCTCCAGCCAAATTCTTCCCAAGCTATGAATGTAATGTATCTCTTGAAGCCCAAAAAGCCCGGTTTCCCGGGCTTTTCCAGTAGATATTTCACTCCATCAAGCACAACTTCCGCTCTTCAGCCAGCCGCTCACTTGTTCACCGTTACCGTCATCTTCGCGGATCTGGACTCGCCTGCCGCGTTGAGCAGGACGGCTTCATATTCATAGGTTCCGGGAGCTTTGCCGGAGATGGCAGTGACTGTGGACTGGGCATCCGGGGTATGCGCCTGCAGAGTCTGGGTATCGACTAATTCGCCATTCTCGTAGAGCCGGTATTCCATCGCATTCGTACCCCACCACATATTCATCGTAACCGCATAGCTGCCGTCTTCGTCCCAGTTATCGTTGGATAACTCCGCCTGCCCCGGGGCAGCATCAGCGACTGTTACTGTCAAAGGTTCGCTGGTCACCGCTCCATACCCATTGCTCAGTTCCAGCGTATAAACGTATGTTCCATTCGATCTGCCGATAATATCAATCTGCACCGACTGGGCGGATGGTGACTGGTCTGTCAGAGCGCCTTCTTCAATCATTTCGCCGTTCTCGAAGAGCTTGAAGCGGGTACCATTATTCCCCCACCATATATTCATCGTAATTGCGTAATCGCCGTCCCGCAGCCCTGTATCATGCCCGTTATTATCGGACAACACCGGCTGGCCCGGAGCGCCGTCCGCCAGCGGTATGCCCAAGGTGACCCATGACGACAACGGAATGTTCAGCTCCTTCACCAGCCCCGCTACCAGCTCCGAGACCTTAATCGCACCGTTCATCTGCAGATGGGTGTTGTCCTCCGTGCTTCCCGTCCACATGAAGATGGACTTAGTGCCCTCTGTACCCAGCTCCTGAAAATACGCCCAGCTGGCCTGATTCAGGTCCACCAGCAGCGTCCCCGTCTCCTGCGCCGTTTCCTTCATCGCCTGCACATATGCCGGGAAGCTCTTGTTCAGCACTTCTCCGCTGAAATCCCTCCGGTTCACTGGGGTAACCAGTACTGGAATCGCACCTCTCTGCACAGCGCCGTTAATATAATCCTTCAAGTACACCTTGAATTGCTCCGGGGTAAGATAACGTTCCGGCCGGGAAGGCGTGGAGTCATTATGTGACCACTGCATGAACAGATAATCCCCTTCATGAATGCCTAGCAGAATATCGTTTAGATATCCGCCGTTCAGAAAGGTTTTGCTGCTTAGTCCGCCGACTGCCCGGTTATCAATGGTGATCTTGTCGGTGTCAAAATAACGGCCCAGTGTCTCGCCCCACCCCGCCTGCGGACGGTAGCTCTCCGCATAATTGGCCACGGTGGAATCGCTTGCCAGATAGAGCGTTGGCTTATCTGCCGCCCCCTGCTCCGGCAGTCGCTCGATCTTCAGCGCGTTGATCTTCGGCGTACTTCCGGAGAAGCTGAAGTCAAATACGCCATCAATCAGGGCGACATCATAGGTCACTTCCTTGAATTGGCCGGAGGGGATGGTGGTGGCTGGCAGTTTGTTCATCTGTTCCACCGTAACACCGGTCTGGGTTACTTCTTGCGCATCCCCAATGGTCATCGTCACCCGGTAATTCGCCGGCTTCATCTCCACCAGAAACGAAGTGCCGTTCACACGGGTAAAGTCCTCGGTTAGCGGATTGCCGGTTCCCCGGTTCTCGTCCTGTACCAGCGCGGTGTCGGCGAACCCGTAGCCGTTCCCTTCCACGTAGGCCCGTTTGGCATCCACCTTCGTATAGCCGTCTGCTGCACTGCCGGAGCCAAAATCAAAGGAATACGTACTAACATCCCCAGCAACCTCGCTGGTCAGTGAATCGCGTGCAACGGTCAGCATATTCACCGTATGGTTGATCTGCGCCTGCGAGGCTGTTGTTCCGATCAGCGCTTCGGCAGCGCTCAAGGCTCTATGCACCACAGCTACAGAGGCTTCCGTGTAGGATGCCAGGTCGATAGCCTTCACTTCCTGATGCAGCGCAATCAACGCCGCCATATCGCCTGCTGCCACCGGCAGCTTTGTACCTTCAATTGTTACATTGTCGATCTGGGTGGTCCAATTCAGCGTGCCACCTCCTCCTTTTCGCGTACCCAGGAACCGCAAGCCCCTAACGTTATTGGCATAGACGCCAGGACTCAGCGGTATATCCCGGATCGTCTGGGTGACACTTGGGTTAGCGAGACTTGTTAAGGTGAGATCAAGGGTTTTTCCGGCAAAATCAATCTTCAGCTTGACATTCACCCACTGATTCTTGGGAATATTCGTCGCGGTTCCGCCCCCTGGAATGGCAGTGGTGCCGGTACCGTAGTCAGGCGTATATGGACCAGTAAAATAATGAATGTTCGTATTCGGGCTTGCCGCTCCGGTCTTGGTGAACAGGGTGAAAATAATATTCTCACTCGCATCCTGCAGACTCAGATGCCCCTCTGACGGGGCAGCGCCGACATTGCCGGAATGCCAGTTGAAATCAACATTCACAATATCGCCGTTCACCGCATCGAATAAGCGGAACACCTTGGCGCGGTTGCCGGAGCCGGAGCCCGTCACAGACAATACCTTGTTCCCGTTCTCTTCGGTAACCGTGCCCGCCATCGTTCCGGCAGTGCCCGTAGCATTCACCATCGAATACTTTGCTGCGGCTGGGTCACCCTCGAAGTCCTCCGCATATTGCTGCACCTCCGGCTCTGGCTCAGGCTCGGTAATACCGGGATCAATCACGAACGGGGATATACTTAGGTCCATGTCCTTCACTGCGCCCGCCACCAGACCGGCAATAACCTGCGCGCCGTAGGTGCTGAAATGGGTATTATCGCTCACTCCGTTCGGGTACTTCGGATACTCCCCTGGATTAGCATATAGGAAAAGCTTCTCCGTAGCCGCCAGGCCGACACGGTTATACTCCGCAATGCTGAGCTGGCTCAGATCGATTAGCGGAACATTCAGTGCGGCCGCCGTTTCCTGCGCCGCCTTCACATATTCAGGGAAGCTTACGTTGAATTCCTGAGTGATCGTATTGAAGTCCCTGCGTCCTACCGGCGTTAACAGAACCGGAGTGGCCCCCCGCTGCTTGGCTCCGCTCACGTATCGGGTCAAGTACGCTGCATAATCTGCCGGAGAGGCATAACGGTCAGGGATACCTGCACTTGCATCGTTATGGCCGAAGGAGATGAAGAAATAATCGCCCGGCTTGATCTGCTGCAGAATACTATCCAGACGGCCGTCCACCATGAATGACTTGCTGCTTCTGCCGCCAATGGCATCATTCCGGATCGTGACTCCGCTGCTGAAATAGTTGCCGAATTGCTGGCCCCAGCCTTCCTGCGGAGCCTGCATCCCGCTGTAGGACTGCATCGTCGAATCCCCGGCCATATAGAGTGTTGTCCCGGTTCCCGGCGTCTTCTGCGGGTATTTCTCAATCTTAATCTCCTGCACATCGGCCGCCGTGCCGGAGAAAATAAACTCTAACTGCCCATCAACCACCGCAATGTCATAGGAATAGAGCAGCGGTGCTCCGGCAGCGATTGGGGTGACGGCCAGCTTTTGCACAAATTCAGATTTGACCCCTACGTTCGAGTCTCCGTCTCCGCTGCCCAGCTTGAGCGTCACCTTGTAATTGGCATTCGGCAGGTCCACCGCAAACTTGGTGTTCTCCGGCAGGGAAGCGTGGCTCGCGCCCAAGGTGATTCCGCTGATGCTCTCGAAACCATATCCCGTTCCCTCCGTGTAAGGCGTAGCCTGCACAGAAGTTGTTCCGGCTAGCGGCTCCGTACCGAACCCGAAGTGGTATAGCTGCTCCAGCGGTTGCGGCGCTCCGGCCAGTGTTAGATTTGCTTTTGGAAAAGCGGTGGCCTCCGTGCCTAGATAGAAGCCTGTATGCGGCGGCTGGTTGTATGCCACATTCTGCCAGGCAATCCCCAGCCGGTATACCGGATCTTGCATGAGTGTTGGAATTCTGTAGGTTGTAGGAATCGTAGTGGTATAGAGTCTGTACTCTGTGCTGTCTTCACTGCGCAGTAGCAGTTCCTCGCGCCAATCGCCCAGGAGGTCCGCCTGAAGGGCCGGGTTGCCTTTGGTGTGATTATTGGTCAGTGTGCCGGCCGCCCGGAGAATCTCCTTCAGCTGCTTATTCTGGTAATCCCATTTGTAAATGAGCGGAATGCCCTCTGCTGTAGTGTTATTCCAGTCGTGGTCGAACAGCTCCCGCTGAAGATCCCCATCCCACCAGATGGCGAAATTCGCGCTTCGCGGGACTTCATTCTGTTCATAGATCACTTCACCGTCTGCCTCATAGCCGCGGGATAACGGGTCCATCTGCCCATTCACAATCGTGGACGCCCAGGACTCGTAGCCGGGATGCTCCGGATCGATATCTGCGGACATTCCCCGCCCGGTATCTTGTCCGGTGAATTGGCCCCAGAGGATCTCGCCTGTTGCCGCATCACGCATCTCCAGCCCGTAGGCAGCATCCTTATGCTCATGAACACTGAAGACCTGATACCCTTCCCGGTTCGGATCGAGCTTCCCGGCATGCATCGCATCTCCGTGACCAAGCCCGGTGCTGTAGAGCAGTGTGCCGTCATCATCTATTGCCAGCGCACCGTACATGATCTCATCTCTGCCATCCCCGTCTGCATCCAGCACACTAAGGTTGTGATTGCCTTGTGCTTCATATTGTGTGCCAGCTTCGTTCGTGTCGAAGTTCCAGCGCTTCACCAACGCGCCGTTCGTGTAGTCGTATGCGGTAAGCGTTGTTCTTGTATAATAGCCACGGGCCATCACAACGCTTGGCTTCACACCGTCCAAATAAGCAATTCCGGCCAGGAAACGGTCGACACGGTTGCCATATCCGTCTCCCCATGCGCTTACATTGCCTCTTGGCGGATCATAGTCCACGGTGGATACAGCAGCACCCGTCTGGCCGTCGAACAGCGTCAGATATTCCGGCCCGCTGAGGATATAACCTCCGTCGTTGCGGTAATCCTTGGTGCCGTCTCCAATGACAGTACCTTGTCCGTCCTTGGTACCGTCTGCCGTTTTGACCACTACCTCGGCTTTGCCGTTGCCGTCCAGGTCATACACCATCAGCTGCGAATAGTGCGCCCCGGCCCGGATGTTCACGCCAAGGTCAATCCGCCAGAGCTTGGTGCCGTCCATTTTGACAGCATCGATGTAGACGTTCCCGGTATAGCCAGCTTGTGAATTATCCTTCGAATTGCTGGGACTCCACAAGAACACGATCTCATATTCTCCGTCCCCGTCCAGATCCCCAACAGAGGCATCTCCGGCATAATAGGAATACGTCCCCCCGTCTTTGGTCCGGCCATCGGCAGGCTTATCCAGCGGAATCGGCAGATAGGCGTTATGCCACACTGCTGCCCGCTCCGGCTGCATTTCCTCCTTCCCGGCAACAATTGTAGAAATCTGATATTGCGAGCTGTCCGCCCCCGTCGTGTCTACGTAATTAGTGGAGTTTACAATAGGCGCCGGGTTCACCTTCATCCCGTTCTTATAAACATTGTAAGCGATTTCATTTGAATCCGTATTCAAGTACCTCCAGCTCACAAAGACGCCGCCATCGGTCAGCACCGCCACCAAGCCACGGTCCAGATATTCTGCCTGACGGGCGGGAAGATTTCCGGTAGATGCTGCATGTGCCGGTGCGGGCGGGAGAGCAAGCGGTAGGACCAGCAGACAGGATAATAAGAATGCGAGCAATGATTTCTGAACAGACCTCTTTTTTCTACCCATGTACTTCATTCCTCCTATTCTTCTAAAGTCAATTTAGAAACCAGGGGACACTTGTGCAGATGCTCTCATAGTTGTCTTCCAGCTTAAGCTTGGCGCTCCCGCCTCCTTTCTTGGCACCATTCATATGGAGCGTAACAAATAATAGGGATTCATTCTGCTCAAAAAAAAGCACTTTCAGCCCAGAATCGACTTTTATAGCGGGTAAGCTGGGATCCAATATATGGTATTTATGAAGGATCAGCCATTCAAATGGTCAAAAAAGAGCGCAACGGCCCTCCTTACGAGAGAGTCGCTGCGCTCTTTGATTACTTCATATACAATTCCACCAGCTTATAACAACGTTCCTTCGTCACTGAGGCCAAGGTCGCCGCGTACTCCAGCCCCTCCATCGTTCCGCCCTTATATTTGGCAGCCGCTTCCTCTGCTGCTTTATCGCGTTCCTTGATCCAGCTTAGCTGCTCCTCTTTCAGTTTCGCCATATCGGCTTCGGGAAGCTGCACTTTAAGCGCCTGGTAGATTTCATTCAGCGCCTTGTCCCAGCGCTCATGCTCCTTGGAGGCCGCCTCCTTCATGTCTGCCGTTACACCGCTGTCCGACAGAGCCTTCAGATCGCCAAGACCCGCTTCAATCTGATCCAGCTTGTCAAAATAGGTCTGCCGCAAGGGTTCCCCCGCCACCGCACTGGCCTTCGGCGTGGTTTCCGGTGCGGCCGTCTGCGCTGGTGCCTGTGCCGTAGATTCCGGTGCAGGCTCTGCGGTAGCCTCTGCTGCCGGTTCCGGCGTGACTTCCGATGTAACCTCCGGGCTTGCCGTCGCTGCTTGTCCGGTCTCTGGAGTAGCCGCCGTACCGCCATTTGCCGCCTCGTTATTGCCGCAGCCAGCCATTAGCAGACTGGAGATGAGCATGGTAGTAAGAATTGCTTTTCGCATAAGTCCTCATCCTGTCATTGGTTTATAGTCGAGACTGTTCCTAAGCTGTCTTAAGGGTTATTACCTGATTTCACCCGGGTGTAATCATTTTTGTGAGAGTTCCGGTGCTGCGGCCGGCCGGATATTGCTGCTTGACAGTACTTTAAGATCGGAGTAGTATTTTGAAATACTTCTACATACAACGAAGCATTTCTTACTCTCACTGAAAGGCGGTTCATTCATGATTGAAGCATTACGCAAGCTCGGCTTATCCGATCTGGAAGCCCGCTGTTATCTGGCGCTGCACGGCCAGCCTCCCTCCTCGGGCTATGAGGTCGCCAAGCAGGTGTCCGTGTCCCGGTCCAATGTATACGCCGCGCTGCGCAGTCTCGCAGATAAAGGAGTCTGCCGGACAATCGAAGGCGAGCCGGTTACCTTCGCTGCAATTCCAGTCCGGCAGGTCGTTAAGCTGCTTCAGGCAGAATTTGAGCGCACAGTCCGCCTGCTGGAGAACGAGCTGACCCACCTGCCTGCCGCACCTCCCTTCTTCAGCAACTGGAAGGGGGACGCACAGGTCGATCTGGCGGTAAAGCGGCTTGCTGCCAATGCCTGCTCGGAGATCCTGGTAGATATCTGGGCGGAGGATCTGTACCGGATAGAAGACACGCTGCTTGCCGCCGAAGAACGGGGCATTGCCGTCCACCTGATGGTGATAGGTGACATCCCTACAGCGCTGTCGCGTGTCATTGTACATAGCGTACCCGCAGGCGGGCCGAAGACCGCCCGGAACTTCTCGCTCCTGCTGGATAAGGAGATCTCGCTTCTGGGCAGCTTCACCCGCCATTCGCAGGCTTCGGCGCTGGAGAGCAACCATCCTGCTGTGCTGGATGTCCTTCAGACGTCTTATTATCACGATGTCGTGATGATGCGCGTAGAGCAGGATTTCGCCCTGGAGCTGGAGGCGCGTTATGGCAGGAATTACTCCTTAATATTCCAGGAACACCCAGAGATGCGCGGGCGGAAGCCAGCCCCCGAACTTGAACCGAGTCCCGGTCGCTTGGAGGATGACACCCATTGAATACACCGAATACACCGGATATGAAAACTCCACGCCCGTCTGTACTGCATAACCGCTCCTTCCTGCGCCTATGGATCGCGCGGATCTTCTCCACCAGTGCCTTCCAGATGCTGTCGGTGGCGATTGGCTGGCAGATGTATGCGCTGACCGGCAGCGCCTACCAGCTTGGACTGGTCGGGCTGGCCCAATTCCTGCCCATGCTGCTGCTGACATTGCCTGCCGGACAGACGGCAGACCGCTATGACCGCCGAACCATTGTGTTCCTGTGCCAGCTTACAGAGTGCCTCATCGTGCTGATGCTTGTCCTCGGCAGCATTGAGGGCTGGCTCAGCGCGGTCCACCTGCTGGCAGCCGCAGCAGTGCTAGGTGCGTGCCGTACCTTCGAGAGTCCGGCCTCGGCAGCGCTGGTGCCGGACATTGTGGATCGGGAGCAGCTCCCGAAGGCAGCAGCCTGGTCCGCGTCTGCTATGCAGACGGCGATGATCGTCGGCCCGTCCCTCGGAGGTGTCCTCGTGGTCTGGGGTACGGCTGCCGCCTACATTGCCTCGCTCGCCGCACTAATGGTATCTACTGTGCTCATTTTCTTCGTTAAGACCGTCCACTTCGTCAAGAAGCTGGACGCGGTCAGCATGGACACCTTCCTCAGCGGCCTGCGGTTTGTCTTCGCCCGCAAGATTATCCTGGGTACAATCTCGCTGGACTTGTTCGCTGTACTGCTTGGCGGGGCCACGGCACTGCTGCCGATCTTCGCCGAGGATATTCTGAAGACCGGTTCGCTCGGTCTTGGCTTGCTGCGCTCCGCCCCGGCGGTAGGTGCGATCATCGTCTCGCTTATCCTGACCCGCTATTCGGTGGAACGGGCCATCGGCCGGATGCTGTTCGCCTCGCTGGTCGTCTTCGCCCTGGCAACGATGCTGTTCGGCATCTCCCACAGCTTCTGGCTGTCCCTGTTCGCGCTGGTTCTGATCGGCGGCTCGGATGTCGTGAGTGTCGTTATCCGCTCGACACTGGTGCAGGTCAACACCCCGCAGGAGATGCAGGGCCGGGTGAACGCAGTGAATTCGTTATTCATCGGCACCTCGAACCAGCTTGGAGAATTCGAGTCCGGCACCATGGCCGGGCTGGTCGGGGCTGTGCCTGCAACCGTGATCGGCGGAGTTGGCACCCTGATTATTACCGTGCTCTGGATGTACCGGTTCTTCCCGGTCCTCCGCACCCAGAAGACTTATACCGCAGAGGAGATTTGAAAGACATAAGGGGCTGCCAGTTGGCAGCCCCTCTTTAAGAACTTATATGGTTTGGGGCCCCCGCAAAGTACCTGAATAAACTTCCAAGCTTAATCTTCACTTTATGGGGATTTTTATTAGTACTCTCCCTTAATCACAAAAAACGATCCCCGGATCGTACCGGCAATCTTCGACTTCTGCCGCGCGAACTTGAACTTGTCCTCCAGCTCCTTCGGAATCTCCATCCCCTCCGAGAGCTTGAATCCGACTGCCCGCTTCTTGGGATCATCCACTGTGTACATCACGTTAAGCGCAAGACCATCCTCATAGAAAACGTAGGCGAACCGGATATTCTCCACCTGGAACTGTGACGTTTGGAGTGGCTTGGCAGCAAACTCAAGGCCCCGCTCCTTGCTCAGAATCCCGTTCACGTAATCCAGCGTCTCCTGGCTTTCACTGGCCGGAACGACTGTGAATTCATGCTTATACTTGTTCATGAAATAACGCGCTTCATTCGCACGCAGGCCTGCCAGCGCCTCAGCAACAGGCGACGACTCCAGACCTTGCACAGACACCTCTTTGAAATCAACTGTATATGCCATAGTTAGTTATCCTCCATTACATTACTTTAGTTTCTGACGACAGGAATCCACATTTCACCATACAGCGAACCGTCCCGGCTGCCCATCTCCACAGCCGTATTCGGCCCGCCCACGTAGGCGTATCCTTCAGCTTGCGGCAAAGCTTGTCCGAAGGCCAGGCCCGTCACGGTATTGCTTAATTCCTCCGTTGTCGCTCCTTCGCCTGCCACTACGAGATATTCTCCCTTCGGAAATTGAATCACCCGTGCTTCCTGCGGAATCTGTGCACCTGCGCTTGCCATTACCCCGGCATAATGCATCATTTTTCCGTTCACCGCTTCGTTCACGACAAACACATAATCATTCGCCGCAATCCCTTTTAACAGGTCGCGCCTGCCATCTTCACTGACTGCCTTCCAAAAATCCATCTTCTCCTTATAAATTCCGGCATAGTCCGTGTAGTCACTCTTAAGATCAACACCCAGACCAATCACTGTAAAGCTGTCTTTCTCTTCAATAGTATATCCTGCCATTGTCATATCCCGCCTTTATTCATATTTGTGTTCCTCACCTGCTATGTATATGATAACCTTAAATCATGTCAAAAATTGAACCTGTTTAGGAGCCGCGATGAAAAAAGTAGAACGGATCAACATCATCATGCGGTACATTAACAATCGTGCCCATTTTACCCTGACGGAAATCATGCAAGAATTCAATATTTCGCGTTCGACCGCCCAGCGGGATATCCGGGAGATTGAGGCGCTCGGAATGCCGCTGGTTGCTGAGGTGGGCCGGGATGGCGGGTATTCCGTCATGCGTAACTCTATCCTTCCGGTGGTCCGGTTCACGGATAACGAGGTCAAAGCGCTGTTCATTGCCTTCATGGCGACAAGAAACGGCCAGCTTCCTTATCTTAAGAGCCGCCAGTCGCTGACGGAAAAATTACTGGGGCTTATCTCAGAGAATCAGCAGGAGGAGCTTGTTCTTCTCAATCAGATCCTGCTGTTCGAGGGCACCCATCCGGGCAATCCTGATTTGCTCGACCTGTCCGACCTCCCCCACCCTATGCTGGACAAGCTGATCCGGCTCCTGCTGGCGGACCGTTATTTGCTAATTACCTGTCGGGAGGAACAAACGAACAGGTCTTATTCTGTGTATCTGTTGCGTCTCTATCAGGAGAAAAGCCTGTGGCTCATCGAGTCCTTCGACCTGGACGCCTCCAGAAAACGGATCATCCCGGTTGACCAGCTCACGGATGTCATCCCCTCCCCCGAACCCAAGAGGCTAAGCGCGAAAAAAATCCAAGAGAAGGTAAGCAAGCAGCAGGTGAAGAACAACCTTGTCCTGGAGCTCGGTGCCCGGGCCATTGCCCAATACCGGAAATATCACCCGTTCAGGGTGACGCTGTCCTACACTAACCCCTACCAAACTACCGCTATTCTGAAAATGGAAGTCGAGGTGAACCGCACGGAGGAGCTGAAGGAAATCACAAATTGGTTGTTATTCTTGGGAGATGATCTTACTATGAAGGAAGTTCCGGAGGAAGTAAGAGCGGAGCTGCAGGCTAGAGTAGATCTGTTTCAGACCTAGGAAGCGCGCGGCCCGCCTACTGTTGCGTTCGCCGCGACCCAATGTAATCGGTTTTTCGACTACATTTCGGCCGTTCGCCTTCCTGCTGCCCAATGTAATCGGTTTTTCGATTACATTGCGCCCGTTCGCCTTCCCACTGCCCAATGTAATCGGTTTTTCGATTACATTGCGCCCGTTCGCCTTCCCACTGCCCAATGTGATCGGTTTTTCGACTACATTCGGCCCGTTCGCCTTCCCGCTGCCCAATGTGATCGGTTTTTCGATTACATATGGCCTGCTCCTTCGCAACCGCACGATCCCATGCCAGTAAAAAGAGCAGCGCTCCATTACAGGAAGATCGCTGCTCTACTCTACTATTACTTATGCTGTTACTCTTCAGCTCACTGATTCAGCAGCAAGCTCAACACTTTCGCACTCTCCGCGCGAGTTGCATAAGCTTGGGGCTTGAAGGTCCCGTCCGGGCTGCCTGCAAGGAAGCCCAGTGAACTTGCAGCACTCACGGCTTCTTTAGCCCAGCTGTCAATCTTAGCCGCATCGGCAAAAGCTGGCAAAGTATCCGCCGGGACTGGGCTTCCCGAGCGAAGCTCGTAAGCTCGCACAAGCAGCGCTGCCATCTCTTGGCGCGTGACCGGCGCTTCTGCTGCGAACCGGCCGGCCGCATCTCCCTTCACGATTCCCGCTTCATAAGCGGCTGTCACATCGGCCGAATACCACTTGCTGCTGGTTACGTCAGCGAACGAACTCATGCCCTCCGCCTTCAGCCCAAGCGCGCGTACAAGCATCGTAACGAATTCGGCACGGGTTACTTCCCGCTTCGGCGCGAAGCTGTCCCCGCCGTTGCCTGAGATAATATGCTTCGCTGCCAATTCACGAACCGCCTGATAGGCCCAGTGCCCCTGTCCCACATCGGCAAAGGTCTTGTCATACTCGAGCACAGCATACTTGCCGGATTGCGGCACCTGTACAGTCATCAAGCTCTGTTCGCTGGTTCCGCCCACATATTCAATCGTCCCGTCATCTGCTACCGCGTACACACCAGCCAGCTTCGGATTGCTGTTCGCCTGAAGCATCAAGCGAAGCGTAACAGGTTCCGCGAAGGAGGCCAGCGGAGTCTTAACTCCTTGCTGATTCAGCATAGACAGACTCAGATTGAACATTTCTCCGGCTGTTCTCAGTTCAGCTTCACTCTTGGTTTTCGCCTGCAGAGTCCAGGCTGCTTTTTGCTCCGCAGACCATGGAGTTACTCCGACGGAGATCATGCTGCCATTCGCTGAGCTTCCAGCCAACGCTTGAAGCTGCTCAACAACCTTGCCTGGAATCTCTACAGCTACTGTCTTGCCTTCAACCTTCAGGGTGGCTACTCCTGTAAGGGCTGTGGCATCAGTAGGAATCCTTACTTCGCTCTGCCCTTCGGCCATTGGAATCACAATCTGGTTCTGGGCATTCACCTTCGGCTCCGTTACAGTCAGAATCTCCGGCTGCGGCGTGGCCTGCGGTGCAGCTGACGCTTGGGCTGTTGCCAGCGGAGCTGTCCAGCCTGAACCGGAGCCCGTTCCTGGTGCCGTAGCCGGGCTTGGTGCCGGACTGGCTTCCGCACTTGGCGCAGGATTCTCTTCCGTAGGTATCACCGGCTCCGTTGCCGGAGGTGTCACCGGCTCTGTGACCGGGGGTGTTACAGGTTCTGTTCCCGGAGGTGTTACCGGCTCTGTTGTTGGAGGTGTTACAGGTTCGCTTGGTTCACTCGGCTCATTGGGTTCACTTGGCTCACTTGGTTCGCTAGGAACCTCAGGTGCAGTTGTGCTATTACGCACGAAGGTCACCTCTTGCAGGTAGCCGTAATGATTATCCGAGTCTGTGATGACCTTGAAGCCCAGCGATGCACTTCCGTCTTCCCCGATGTGCACATGCTTCAGCGTCAGAGTCCGGGGCTTCAGCCAGGCACTGCCTGAATAGGTAACCGGTACTGAATACGTCTGCCCCTCGGAGATCACATACATCACCGAACCGGGAGAAGGCTCGCCCTTGTCCCCGAAGATTTTGGCCTGGAGGGTATAGGTTCCCGGCTCCAGTCCATTAATTTCATGAGTAAGGCTGAAGTTAACTGGCTTGTCATCCCCGTAATCGAAGCCGCCTGAAGCATTGCTGTCACCGAAGGTAGCGGGCTTGGTGCCGCTCAGATACCAGTCGGACTTCGCGCCGTTCACTGTGAGATTATTGGTGCTGACGGCTCCGGCTTTTTTGACCAGCTTGAAGTCATCAATATTCCCCCACTTATCTCCCGCATATTTCAGATTAGCGCCTAGTGTCAGCGTTCCATCTGTAACTTCAACGGTATCAATGGTTGGATTACTCCACTGCTGCCAGCCTGTGTTGACGAACGGCTGCTTCTGATTGCCCGCAAAAATTTCTGCCGTCTCTTCCCCGCCGTTACCCGAGACCCAAGCAGATAACTGATAGGTACCATTCTCAAGTCCGGTGACCGTCTGGGAGATTTGGAATTCCGCAGCCCCTGAGCTCCAGTAGTGCAGTGCAGCCGAACCGGAATGGGCATCTGACTCCACATTAACCGCTGTGCTGTCGCCGCTTACGGTCCAGCCATTCAGCCCGTCCTCGAAGCCTGGATTCTGAATGAAGCTGGTGCTTGGCGAGACTGTAATCTCAGTTGAATCTGTGAATCCGCCGTCATACGTAACCGCTGTTACGGTAGAGGTCCCGGCAGCAAGCCCGGAGATCGTTCCTTTATACTTGTCTACCTTGACGATGGCTTCATCAGAGCTGGTGAAGGTCAGCCCCTTATAGGTTGCATTTCCCGGGCTGATCGTTGCCTTGACGCTGCCGGTTCCGCCTACTTCAAGGATAGCGGTCTGCTTCTCTACTTTTACCGACTGAACCGGCACCCGGTTGATTGCAGAAGCACCTTCAATAAAAGCATCCATCGCGAAGGAAGGCTTTCCGTCCGGATTCCAGGCAGACAGTCCATAGCCGAAATAGACTCCCTCGGGTGCCCAATAGAACACGCCTGTTCCCTGGCCGCCAGGTACAGCCTTCACGCCATTCTGCACAGCAACCAGCATGTTATACACATTATCTGCACTCTTGCTGACATCGCCGCCCACCTCGACGACCATAACCTCCTTGCCGTATTTTGCAGCCAGAAGATTCATGTTGGAGGATAGTTCATTAATAGAAGAAGTGTAGATAGAATCCGGGTAATAGGATAACCCGATGATGTCATAATCACTGTCCTTAAGCCCTGCTTCGACCAGACCGGCATAGAAAGGATCTACACCGCTATCTGCTCCGTTGGCTCTGTGAATAATGATTTTGGTCTCAGGAAAAACCGCCTTGGCCGCATGTGATCCCGCCTGGATCAATTCCACCAGATTCGCCGTATTGCTATAGCTGCCCAGCGGATGCATCATACCGTTATTAATCTCATTGCCAATCTGCACCCATTCGGGGGTTACCCCCGCGGTCTTCAGCGCCTGCATCACCTCTGTGGTATACTCCGAGACATGCGCCTTCAGCTGCTCCAGATTATCGCTGGCCCAGGCTGCCGGAGTAACCTGCTTCCCGGGATCGGCCCAGGAATCACTGTAGTGCAGATCGACCATCACCCGGAACCCGAGAGCGCTTACACGCGAGGCCAGCTGAACCATCTCTTCGGTGCTGTTATGCCCGTTAATCGGATCATCGGATGGATCGACGAAGGCCCGGAGGCGTATGGAATCAATGCCGTGATCCTTCAGAATCTGGAGCAGGTCCGCTTCGTCTCCCTGATCGTTATAGAATTTGTAACCCTCAGCTTCCATTTGCGGCAGCCAGCTGACATCTGCGCCCTTGGCGAAGGATTGCGGAATAGGAACCGCTCCAGCTTGTGCCGGTAATCCAAGTGCAGTCAGCGACATGATTAGCATTGTAAAAGTAAGAACCGCCGCAAGCCATCTTGTTCTCTGTTTCAAAATATTACCTCCCCGTGATAGTCTCTCTGTTAGTATAGATGACCAGGGAGGTAACATTGAATTAAGCAAAGCAACGAAAACCTATACTTATTCAATTTTTTCACTGAAATGCGCTTACATTTCACTCTGAAAGACGTATAATATTCTCTATGTGAAAATATCAAAGGAGACCTGGAGATGCTGGATTCAAACACTACCCGTCTAATCACCAAAGCGATAAGCGCAAGTATTACCAATAAGGAAATTGCCGGTGCGAACTTCATGGTGATTCAAAATGGACAAGAAAGCTGGTATCACGAAGACGGCTTTGCCGATATTGAGGCTGGGCGCAAGATGTCCAGAGATTCGATCTTCCGCCTATACTCGATGACGAAGCCGGTTACTGCCGCAGCCGTTATGCTGCTCCTGGAGCGCGGGGAGATTGACCTGTTCGATCCGGTTAGCCAGTACATACCCGGATTCAAGAATCAGAAGGTAGGAAAGAACGGCGAGCTTGTGCCCGTAAGCCGTGAGGTTGATATTAACGACCTGCTGAACATGACCTCAGGTCTGGTCTACGGCGGAGAAGACTTGGCGGGTCAGTATACGGAGGCGTTGTACCAGGAACTGAACAGCCGCCTGCTTGGCACGAACCCGATGGGCACCCTGGAATTCGCTAACCGGCTGGGGGAGGGTCCGCTGGCGTTCGAACCGGGGTCCTCCTGGCAGTATGGAACCTCTGCGGATGTTCTCGGTGCAATAGTTGAAGTCGTCAGCGGCATGCGGTACGGCGAATTCCTGCAACAGGAGATCTTCAGTCCGCTGCAAATGAATGATACCGGCTTTTGGCTGCCCGAAGACAAGAGGAGCCGGCTGGCATGCGTCTACCAGGATGACGGTGAAGGCGGATTGACACCGTTCTCGGAGAGTCACCTTGGCGTTAACCATCATATGGACCGGGAGGCGGCTTATGAAGCAGGCGGAGCCGGGCTGGTCTCAACGATTGAGGATGCCGCCAAATTCACCACCATGCTGATGAATCAAGGCAGCTTGAACGGGGTGCAGCTGCTGAAGCCCCGCACCGTTCAGTTTATGACCTCGGCCAGCTTGACCAGCTGGCAGCAGCAAGGCTTCAATCCCTGGCATTCGCTGCAAGGCTACAGCTACGGCAATCAGATGCGCGTCCTGACCGATCCGGGTCAAGCCGGAGGACTCGGCAGCCTGGGAGAATACGGCTGGGACGGCTGGCTGGGAGCTTACTTTGCCAATTGTCCGCTGGAAGGCCTGACCATCCTGTTCATGATCCAAAAGAAGGACTCCGGTACCCTGCCCATTACACGCAAGCTGCGGAATATCATATTAAGCTCATTTTAAGCACAACGTTAAGGGTCCAGTCTTTGTCCGGCTACACGGACAAGAACTGGACCCTTTTTCTGGACTTTTTATAGTAAATGAGCGGCTCTGTTCCCCCATCCTCTGCTCCTACCATTTGGCATTTGCCCTGTTGGCGGCAATCACTTCAAGGAAGCGGTCGGGATAGTTCGTGTGCACTCCGTCCACTCCCCAGGAGTAGGCTTTATCCATATTGAGCTGGTAGTTCACCGTGTACGGGATAATCTTCAGTCCGGCCCTCTTCACCTGGGCTACATAAGCTGCGCTGATGCCCTGGAAATTGGGGCTGATGCCTACGGCATAGGTCTTCACGGTATCCAGATAGGACTGAGTTACCCTCGTAGCCGCATAATCATTCCAGACCAGCTGAAAAAGCGGAATATCCGGGTTGATCGCATGAAGCTTCCGCAGACTGGCTGCGCTGAAGGAGTGGACGGATACCCTTTTGGCAAGATCATATTTCAATACCGTTTCATTCAGGATCGCTTCTATTCCGAACTTCGGGGCAGGCTCCTTGATTTCGATAACATAGTTCATGTCCTTGCCGAACATCTCAAATACTTCTTCCAGAGTGGGAACGGTAAGCCCTGCGTATAGATCCCTGGCGAACATCGGGAACGCCTGATTGAACCAGGTGCCTGCATCGAGCTGTTTGATCTGCTCCAGGGTCATATTCTTCACAAAGCCTTTGCCGCTCGTGGTACGGTTAACCGTCTCGTCATGTATCACGACAGGAATCAGGTCCTTGGTCAAATGGATATCGAGCTCAATCGAGTCCGCACCCATCTCATGCGCCAGCTCGAAGGCCGGTATCGTATTCTCAGGAGCATAACCGGACGCGCCGCGATGGGCAATCGTATAGACTTTGTCCGCCGGCTCGATAATTTCCTTCACCTTCACCCGGATGACCGGAGAATACGCGTACAGTGTGGAGAACAAGGAAATACACAATACAATATGCACTCCGATAAAATAACCCTTATGTCTGAATATCTTCGTCATGCTGTTGTCCCCATTTGTGTGTGATAATAAGATACTCTATTCAGAATGGGCTAGCCGTGACTCACGAGAGTGTTTGGGCTTCCATCTTGAAGCTTATCTATCGTATCAAACATATGGAGCATATACAATCGGCTACTTCTGCTCCGTTATGTGAACACGTCGCAAGAAAAGAGAGATGACGAAACCTATAATCGCAATAACAATCGCAAAATCAAACACATGCTGTACACCTGCTGTCAAAGCAAGCGCGGTATGAGCTGGGTCCGCCAGGTCCGCCGTTTGCTTCAGAATATTGCTCATGCCTACGGACATGATACTTACGGCAACCGCTGTGCCGATCGCACCCGCAACCTGCTGTAACGTATTCATAATTGCACTACCATGCGGGTAAAGCGAAGGAGGCAATTGGTTCAGACCATTCGCCTGTGAAGGCATCCAGACCATGGAGATCCCGATCATCAAGAAGGTATGCAGCACAATGATTTGGGTTAAGCTTGTCGTTGTCGTAATTCCTGAGAGAAACCAGAGCACCACGCATATCAAGGCCATACCAACGGGAACAACCCATCTCGGCCCAAATTTATCGAATATTCTACCCATAACCGGTTGTGTAATCGCGTTCACAATCCCCCCCGGTCAACAAAACAAGTCCGGCAGAAAAAGTGTTTAGCCCGAGACCTCTGATCAAATACAAAGGCAGCATAATCATGGCTGACATCATCACTATTACGGCAATCATAAGCATAACAATGCCAAACGTGAACATGGGCTGTTTGAATGCCCTCAAATCCATCATCGGCTGCTTCATTCGCAATTGCCGTACCGCAAATATTACAATCGCCAATAGGCCGACAATCATCGGTATCACGACCTTGGGCGCTCCTAGTCCTCCTTCTCCGGCGCTGCTAAAAGCAAATACAATTCCGCCGAAACCAAGCGTGGATAAGATGAGCGAATAAACATCTATTTTCGGCTTGGTAATCGTCGTTATATTTTGCATATAGCGTATTCCAAACAGAAGAGAAAAGGCCAAAACCGGAAGAGTCAATCCGAAAATCCAGTTCCAGCTAAGCTGCTCGATCAACAGACCGGAAAGGGTAGGTCCGACAGCAGGAGCAACCACAAGAACAAGCCCGATCAGCCCGTAGGTCGTCCCCCTCCTCTCAGGTGGAACTATAACCAGCACTGTGTGAAACATCAGCGGCAGAATAAGCGCTACGCCCGCAGCTTGAATGACCCGTGCAATCATGAGTAACTCAAATCCCGGGGAAACGCTCGCTACCGCTGTGCCGAATAAATCCAATAGGAGCGAAGCCGTGAACAATTGTCTGGTTGAAAACCATTGGAGTAACACCCCGGATACCGGAACCAATATGCCGAGGGTCAGTAAGTAACCCGTCGTCAGCCATTGGGCCGTTGCGGCGGTGATATGAAACTGGTCGATTAAATCGCTGAGCACCACGTTTAAAGCTGTCTCGTTAAACATCCCAATAAATCCGCTTATTAGTAAGGCTGTCATGATCGGTATAACTTTATATTTTTGCACCACATTAGGCTGTACTTCTGTCGCTGCTTGCATATTATCCACTCCTAAAGTTAAAATTTCATACCACAGACTTTATAGGTATACAATGTCTTTGATAGACTGAAAAAAAGAAGTGTTATGTACCTATATTCGATTCCCGCACATGGGATCATTTCATACTAACTTTTAAATACATCCATCTTCTCACTCTCCTTTTGATATCCGTTTTGCCGGCCTTCATTGATAAGTAGCTCAAACAAAGACTTTAGGTGTCCATAATAACTTTTATGTTTCATTACGTCAAGGATAAGTATAAGCGTCTGCGGCAGGAGGGCAGTCAGCCTCTGCTCCTTCTTCCATATACAAAGAAAGAGGCTTACTATGCGGATGGCGAATACCTCCGCTGAGTAAGCCCCAAGGCTGGTTCAGATCATTGTACCTGCTAAGAGAGCATACTTGCCAGTTCTGTGGAAATCCGGTTCCTGGCCGCATCCGCCACGCTAAAATCCATTGCTGCGATATATATTTCCTTTAATTCTTCCCGGTGCATCTTGGCTTCGGCCAGCGCGGCTATCGCGGTTTTCATTGTGGCCTTGTATTGTGCGCTTATTTCCTCTAGCGGACCGGCGAGGCGCTCATCCGTTCCCGGTGCAACAACGATTTCATACGTATCGATGATTACATCTTCTTCCCGCTCCGGGTAATATTCATGCGGGCTGGTGCTGTCAAATATCGCAAAGTCAAGCTCACGCACAATAACCATATCCAGACTGTTAGGATCAAATCCGCAATGATAGATTTCCGTATCAAAGCCCCTCTTTTCCGCCTCAGCGGCGATTTTGCGGAGTATGGTTGATTTGCCTGTTCCGGCCCGGCCTTTGAGGAAGAAGCGTCTGGATACCCCTTCGGTCAAATTAGGTACAAAGTCGACCGATCCTGCCGGCGTTGCTGCGCCCAAAAACCGGTGCTTCACGTCAGCATGCCTCTGAAGCTGCGCTTCGCCAAACAACTGTTCCAGCATCCGGGCTGTTAATTGATCCGCCTGGCCGAAGTCCATATGCCCGAAGTACATCTTTTCCCATTCGTCATGAATGTTCAGGGCCTCTGCAAATCTGCTGTACGCTGCCTCATAGGCACCCGCAGTCTTCCGGTTAAGCTCCTCAATGATCTCCCTTTGGCCGATAAGCGCTGCCGAGTCCCATGCTTCTCCCAGGTTCACATATTCCCGAGCCGCTCCGGGAGCCTTGGGCTCGATCACACGGGGCGCAGTCCCGTCAACAATGCCCACGCCAAGCGCCGGAATAATCACCCCGTCAATGGAATCCTTATCGGATGAACAATGGATCAGCTCAATTGGATAACCCCGCTCCGCCCATTCCGTGCCGATTGCTTTCATCAGCGAGGATTTGCCTGTACCGGGACCGCCTTTCAAGATGAATATCCGCCGGAGTCCTTGAAGATTCGATTCGAACAAACTGTAGAAGCCAAGCGCCGTATTCCCGTCTGCAAAATATCTTAAAATTCCCGCAGCCATACACCCACTTCCTTTCCCGTTGCCGCCTGATAGGCTTATAACCATACAATATGCGTCAGGTATTTGTAAGGTTCCAGCAGGGGCGGGAATTAACCTCCGATCCGCGTGAAAACGGCATTCCCATCATATAATGACAGGAATGCCGCTCTTATGTCGTCTAAAAGCTTCCTCTAAAAGCCCACATACTTCTCCACACCGGCCGGGTCCATGACGACCATCTGCTTGTTGCCGATCAGCTTGATCAGGCCAGAATCCTCGAATCTGGAGAACTTCCTGCTGATCGTCTCCCGGGTCACTCCGACATAACTGGCCAGCTCTTCGCGGGACAGCGGCAGGTCGATATGAACACGTCCGCCGCGCGGCTTGCCGTATTTCTCACTCAGCTCCATAATCATATAAGCGATCCGGATTTCCGGGTCTTTGGTCGCCAGGCTCTGTGCCAGATTCTCGGTGTGGGCGAGGCGTTTGGTTACGCTGGAGAGCAGGCGCAGGGAGATGTCTGGATTCTCGGTCATGATCTGCTCCATATCGCTGCGGGTCAACAGGCAGATATTGGTGTCTTTCAGCGCATACGCACTGAAGTTGCTAAGCTCGCCGCTGTTGAAAATACTGAGTTCTCCGAAGAAATCCCCGTTCGTCAGGATATGTAAAATCTGTTCCTTCCCTTCGGGCGTGAGCTTGGATAATTTCACATGTCCCTGCTGAATAATGTACAGCGTATCGGACGGCGCGCCTTCGAGAATGAGCGGCTGTCCCTTAGTGAATTTGCGGTGCTTAATCATGGCGCTGATCCGGGTAAGATCCTCATCGGTCAGCGCGGCAAAAATCGGTACCTTGCGTGTACAAGGTTCTGCGGCGTGCTGGCAGGAATGCTCTTTCATACCGATTCCCCCTGTAATGTGAAATGTGAAGCCTTAGCTTTAATCCTCTATTGGGTAATTGTGTTCTTCTCTTCTACGGGTACAAAGTGGCTGGTGTCCTCACCGCAGACCGGGCAGACCCAATCTTCCGGCAGATCCTCGAACGCTGTTCCAGCCGCTACATCCTCATCAGGATCACCTACCGCCGGGTTGTAGATGTAGCCGCAAGGGGTACAGATATATTTTTTCATCGTAATCAGCTCCTGTTATTATAGTTAGGGAATTAATTCAATACAGCCTGCGCTTCCGCTATAATCTCTTCGATGCTCTTGCCGTCAGCACTTCCGCTCAGCCGGACGCCTTGCTCAACCGCCGCCTTGTAAGCCAGCGAAGCCGCAGCGCCCTGCCAAGACAACGCCCCGACAATGACATGATCCTTCACAAAAATTCGTGTATACGCCCCGTTCTCTTCCCCGCATACTGACTCATCGCAATTCCGCTCATCGGTGTTGCCGATGGAGAATAAGGACACCCCGAACGCATTGAACAAGGTCACCGGCACCGCTCTGCGGTATACACTCCGGGCTTCAGCCATATTGCTTCCTGCGATCTTGCCCTGTTCCATCGCTCCGCCCCACAGGCCTTCGACCAGTCCGCCGAACTCGGCAACGTCACCCGCTGCATAGATATTCGGAGCACTTGTCTGCAGATGTTCATCCACAATGATGCCGCTGCGCACCTTAATATTCGAACCGTCAACCAGAGCAGTATTCGGAACAATCCCAATGGAGTAGACCACATGGTCACACGGGAAGCTCGTGCCGTCATTCAGTGTAACTCCAGTGACAACCTCTGTCCCCTCGACGGAAGCCACGCACGCTTGAAGAATCACCTTCACCCCGGATTGTTCAAGGGTTTCTTGCAGATGCTTGGAAGAGTAGCTGTCCAGCTGTCTGCCCATCAGGGCAGTTGCGTATTCAACCACTGTTACCGTATACCCTGCTTCGTGAAGCGCCCAGGCGGTCTCAATCCCCTGCACCCCTCCGCCGATGACGGTTACGCGGCTGCCTTCCTTAAGACTGTCCTTCAACCGGTCAGCGTCAGCCAGCTCCCGGAGGGTGTGTACGTTAGCAAGTCCGGCGCCCTGGATGGTTAATGCGCGGTTTTTCGCCCCCATACAGAGCAGCAGCTTATGGTATTCCACACACTGGCCGCTCTCTGTCTCTATCGTCTGGCGCTCCGGGTGGATAGATACGATGCGGGTGGACGACTGTACGGTGATGCGGTTATCGCGGTACCATTTCTCCTTCTTGATCAGAACCTTCTCGCTGTGCAGGTCGGTGAACAGGCCCTTGGTCAGTTTGATCCGGTTATACGGCAGGCCGCTCTCTTCCCCGATGATCGAGATTTCCGAGTCCGCGTCCTGATCGCGGATCGCTTTGGCGGCATGGACGGCGGTTACACCGCCGCCAACAATTACATAATGCTTCGTCATGTTCGCTTCCTCCTCCCTAGATTGAACTGAGCAGCAGATCCGAGACAAATTCGGTTGCATGCTTAATCTTCTGCACCTTCTCAGGCTCTCTTGGGGAGAATCTTACCCGAACAGGGAACTCTACATGGGTCATACCGGTGGTTTTGATAACCTCAGCGGTGCTCTGCACAGTCATATTCGTTCCGTTCAGATAATCCTGAATGACCTCGATCGCTTCACCGCTCCAGCCGTAGGAGCCGAATGCCGTAGCGAGCTTACCTTCCAGATTCATCTCCTGCATACCCTTCAGCACTTCCTCCAGGTTACCGATCATATCTGCATACTTCGTGGAGCTGCCGATGAAGACGGCGTCTGCCGATTCGATGCTGCGCAGGATGTCCGCAGTGCTGCTTTTATCTGCGTTCCAGACTTCTGTCTCAATATTGTTCTCCTTCAGGCAATTCTCAATGATCGCGGCCATCTTCTTCGTGCTGTTTTTGATGGTGGTATAGACAATGACAGCCTTCTTGCCCTGGGTGGTCTCCCGGCTCATGGTGGCGTACAGCCCGATGAACTTAGGAATGTCCTCGCGGATCAGGAACCCGTGGGAGGGTGCAATCATGCGGATCTCCAGATCCTTCACTGCTTCCAGCAGCGTTCTTACATATCTTCTGTGCGGGTGGATAATCGCTGCATAATAGCCTTTGTAATCTTCCGTGATATCGAAGCCTGCTTCATCGCTGAACAGATGCTCGGCAGCCACATGCGTACTGAAAATATCGCAAGGGAACAGGATTTTGTCTTCCACACAGTAAGTAATCATCGTCTCTGCGGTGTGGAGGTACGGCGTTTCTTTGAACAGCAGGGTTTTGCCGCCGATATCCAGCGTGTCCCCGTCCTTCACCACCAGGAAGTTGCGGCTGTGCAGCTTATACATCTCCTGCAGCTCCGGCACAGCGATCTCAGTGCAGACAATCGTAGCATTTAGGGCCTGTGCCGCCAGTGCTGCCAATCCGCCAGAGTGGTCAGGCTCGGTATGGTTAATGACAATGTAATGAATATCCATAAGATCAATCATACCGGCGAGACACTCGGCATATTCACGGCCGAATTCCATATCCACGGTATCGATGACGGTCGGCTTGCCGGTTTTGAGGAGATAGGAATTATAGGTGGTGCCCTTGGCAAGAATCAGGCGGTGGAACGGAACTTCACGGTTGTCTATTTTGCCTACCCAGTGGATGCCTTCGGCGATTTGTCTGGTTTGTGTACTCATTAGTGGTAGCCTCCAATATTTGATTGATAATCCTTATCAGCAACCTCATTCTATTACGCCAGCCGCTGCAAAAGGAGGATTCAAATCAAATTTCGGAAGTTTGTGAATCCTTTCATTTGGCATACTCTTAATGTAGCCTAATTCACGGAAGATGGGGTGCGTGTGGTCACAGGCAGGGAGGAAAAGTCTAATTTCTATCAAAAAAAGCCAATCTCTATAAGATCAGCTTTTTTGGGCAACAAAGGTGATACAATCAGAGGTCAGCTTGACGGGCTGCCCGTTTCTGTTAATCTCAAATGCTAAGGATTTTACGACCAGCTGCTCTATCTCCCAACCGGCAAACTGCTGATTTAATAATTCAATC
The DNA here is from genome assembly GCF_038006765.1 of Paenibacillus sp. FSL H7-0756. NCBI lineage: Bacteria > Bacillati > Bacillota > Bacilli > Caryophanales > Paenibacillaceae > Paenibacillus > Paenibacillus sp. FSL H7-0756. Next base: position 931,561 of record NZ_JBBOVT010000002.1, read on the forward strand.
ATTTTTTCAGTAGACAGATTCACTTCAAACATGGGGTCCAGCTCTTGCTTATTCTCTAGCAGCATTTCCCGGATATTGGACGCGATGATAATACAATTCGTCCCGCCTGCTCTTGTCCCGGCATTCATTTCACTCAGTTTCTGCTCCAATACCTGTGTCGAGCCCACATGTTCCAATGAAGATACGGCCACGATAATATCATATTCATTTGGTTCAATAGAGAAGTGTTCAATATCAGATAGAACAGGTACAATGTAAGGCTCGACACCGAACTGCTGACTGTAGCTCTTCAGCTTCGCTATGGCTGACTCCAGCAAGTCTACACATACAACTTTTCCATTCACAGGCTTAATCGATTCGGCGATCGGAATGCTATTCCGGCCAACTCCAGCTCCCAGATCCAGTATGCTAATGTATTCTTGATCCTTATACTGATTGATAAGATTAACGACTGTTGTAACAGGTTTGTGCAGCCAGGAGCCTGGTTCGAATAACTTGTTGTTATCGTAACAGTGATCATGATACAGCTTCTCTTCGGATCTGATCTTGGCTAATCTGTCCATTCCCTCACCTCGCGCTTTTTTACGTAAAGTACTTCTCCAGGAATGTGCATTTCCCCTCCGCCAGCTTCAAGAATTATTCGAGCTTCATACTGTCGAAGAGATCTATTTGGGATTCGTTTTATTGACATGTAACCTTCCTTCTGGTGGTATAGTTGTCATATAGATGCTGTAGTTAATACTCTGAGGGAGAGATCATTGATGGCGATTGAACGTTTTGAAATCCGTGTGGCTGATGAAGTTCTTGAAGATCTGAGATACAGACTGGAGCATGTTCGCTGGCCCGATTTGTTAGAGCCGTCTGACTGGGACCGGGGAACAGATCAGGGATATCTGCGGTCGCTCGTTACCTATTGGCGGGACCAGTTCGATTGGCGCGCCCGGGAAGCGGAGTTGAACCGCCTATCCCACTTTCGCTGTAATGTTGATGGGCTGGATATCCATTTCGTGCATGAACGCGGCAAAGGCCCTAATCCCTACCCGCTCATCCTTACACATGGTTGGCCGGACAGCTTCTTGCGTTACGAGAAAATCATTCCCATGCTTACAGACCCGGCGAGTTACGGCGGGAATCCTGAGGATGCCTTCGATGTGATCGTGCCTTCCGTGCCCGGGTTCGGCTTCTCGAACGGACTGAAGCGCACGGGCATCAGCAATTCCCATATCGCCGGGCTATGGGCCACATTAATGACCGAGCATCTGGGGTACCGTAAATTTGCTGCGGCAGGCGGAGATGTCGGCTCCGGTGTGACCCGGTATCTGGCCTTCAACCACCCTGAACTGCTAAGCGGAATTCACCTAACTGACATCGGTCTGATCAAGAATCTGCTGGCGGTGCAGGATAAGTCGGGCCTGACGGAAGAGGAGCAATTGTATATCCGAAACACCTCACAATGGATCGCCGAGGAAGGCGGATATATGCAGATTCAGTCGACGAAGCCGCAGACGATTGGCTATGGACTCACCGACTCCCCTGTCGGCTTGGCAGCTTGGATCATTGAGAAATTCCGGGCATGGAGTGATTGCAAGGGAGACTTGCGGCAGAGCTTCAGTGACGATGAATTGCTTACGAATATTATGATCTACTGGGTTACGAATACAGCGGGCTCGTCTGCGAATCTGTATTATGAGAATACACATACTTTACCTCCCCTGGGCCCGATTGAGGTGCCTACAGCGGTAGCTCTATACCCTGGGGATGTCTGTCTACCGCCTAGAGCATGGGCTGAAAGCAATCTGAATATTACACGGTGGACCATGATGCCCCGCGGCGGACACTTCACTGCGATGGAAGATCCGGGGCCGCTGGCGGATGACATCCGTGAATTCTTTAGACCTTTAAGAGATTAGAACGTGTTTGTGAAAAAAATCAGGGGCAGCTTCCCAAGTGGAAGCTGCCCCTGGCTGTGATTATATCCCGGCAGGCTAAATGCCGGATGATTACTTAGAAGGTGCTGGAACGCTCTCAGCAGGAGCCGGCACTAGCTCGGGAAGCGCCACTACAATGGCTTCTTTCTGGTCAGGGACCGGGGCAGGGGCAAGCACGGAATCAGATTGGGCAGCACTTGCTTTTGGCACAGTTACAGGAGCACTTTCAGCTGGGGATGCTACAAGCTCAGGCAGCGGCTGCGCAGTGCTGTCTGCTTGAGCAGCTCCGGGAGCCACTTCAGCGGGAACCGTTACAGAATCAGCAGATTCAGCGGGCCCAGCTACGAGTTGTCCTGCTTTATATTGCTGGACGGGGATGGTACTACTCTCGGCAGGCTGGATTCCAGATACTTGAGCTGGCTCGGTTATTCCTCCTTCTGACGATTTAGAAGGAGCTATTTCGGAAGCGGTTGTTCGTGAATCCTCATTCTGCGTGTCCGCCACCACCTGCGGTGTAACCCTGGATGCTAAGGCAGCGGTAGAGGTGCTGATCCCTGCGATTAACAGGGCTGCGGCTACCGATAAGAATAGAGTTTGTCTGTTCAGCTTTTTGACGTTAAGCATATGGATTAATCTCCTTTGTAGTTGTTTGCCGTCACCGGATAGTAGGGCATAGAATGCTCCGGGCCGGTTTGTTGGTCCTGCCATAACACTCAGAATCGTTTCGCCATAGCGTTTGCGCTCCGTATGGGACATGTTCTGGACCACCTCCTGGTCACAGGCCAGCTCGCTCCAGGTATGAAGCCCGTTCCGCAGTGTGTACACGAGAGGATTGAACCAATGCAGCGCACGGATGGCCAGCAGCAAAGCCTTGAACCACAGATCCTTGCGCTTCAGATGAACCAGCTCATGGCGCAGCACCATCTCCATATCCAGATTGTCAGGACTCTGAACAGGCAGATAGATCACCGGTCTCCACAGACCGGCCAGAAAAGGACTTCTTGCGGCAGGAGTGTACATTAACCGGACACTGCTTGTGAGGCCAAGCTGCTCCTTGACACTCTTCAGCAGAATCGCTGCACTACTATCCTCCGGTACGAGGGTACGGGTACGTTCAAGCGCTCTGGTAAATCTGCGGTAAGCATAACACTGCCAGGCGGCAAAAGAGACCGTCCCTGCTGCCCAAATGCCCAGAAGGATAAAGGCGGTACTTGTTGTTAAAGTTAATGTTGCAGGCCGGAGGGATTCAACTATATTCCCGGTTAGTCCGCCAGTCTGCGTATTCTGTAGACTTGTTGCTACATGCGGTGTACTCAGACGCGCTGCTATCCGCAGCAGAACAATAGCTATCGGGAATAAATAGAAGAACAAGGCCAGCTTAATGAGTCCATAACGCCACCTGGCCGGAACATGCCCGGTCGATAGTCTCCCCAGCGCATGGATGCTGAGAGTCACTACACTTCCGGCAACGGTTAACGTGATCAGCAGGTTTAGCAAGGTATTCATCGTCATCACCTACTTTTCCGAGAACCATTGCTTCAGCTCATCAATATCCTGGTCCGACAGCTTGTCACCGTCATACATGGCAGAGATCAGATTCTTGACCGAACCCTGATACAGCCCGTCCAGGACATGCTGAGTCTCCACCAGCTTATAGTCCTCAGGCGAAATGCCGGGCACATATTTGTTGAGCCGCCCATGCCGGGTAGCCGTCAGAAACCCCTTATCCACTAACCGTGACAAAAAGGTAGAAATCGTCTGCGCCTTCCAATCCCTACCCTTATGCGCGAACTGGTTCAGCAGCTCCGTTGAAGTAACTGGCGGCGTACTCGCCCAAATGGCTTCCATTAACTCTAATTCTGTATCCGATAGCTTCTGAATCTTGTTCACCGTGAACACCTCGTATGTCTGTTATGCGTCCATAACATTATTACTACACTACGTAGTAGTTATAATCTACTACAGAATGTAGTGGTTAGTCAACTGTGATGAGCTGTACGCCCGATGGCCTCAATCGTTCGGTGATATAACTGGGGCGGCAGGTCATGTCCCATGCCCTCAACGAGCATCAGCTCTGCGCCTGGGATAGAAGAAGCGGTGTCCTCCCCGCACGCCGGAACGAACAGGGGATCATCCATCCCGTGAATGACAAGTGCAGGGACCTCTATAGCTGCCAGCAGCGGACGGCGGTCACCGGAGACCGCAATCGCGGCAATCTGTCGTCCTACGGTGCCTGGGTCGTAGGCCCGCCGGACTTCCTCTGCAATGAGTCCCCGGTAAGCTTCTTCATCGAATGGATAGCCAGTCCCGGCAATGCACTTGGCAAAAGCCATACTGTGCGCCACAAATCCCGCCTCATCCTCAAACGGGTTAGGTCCCGGGACAGTCATCAGCCCCATCACCTCCGGGGAAGCCTGCGGAAGGGTAGGATTCCCGGAAGTAGACATGATAGACGTGAGCGACAAGACCCGGTCCGGGTATTTACTGGCAACAAGCTGGGCGATCATTCCGCCCATAGACCGGCCAACGACATGTGCCTGGTCAATCCCCAGGGCGTCGAGCAGTCCGATCACGTCACCGGCCATGTCATCGAGCGTGTAGGGCATGTCCGGCCGTTGACCCGACAGAAGCGCAGCCGCCAAAGCGCTGAAATCCACTGCCGGGTAATGGCTGTAATGTGTGGAGCAGCCCGTGTCCCGATTGTCAAAACGGATCACCCGGAAGCCCCGCGCGGCCAGTTGATCACAGAATGGAACTGTCCAGCGGATCATCTGGGTGCCCAGTCCGGCAATCAAGATGATCGCTTCGTCATTATCGTTGCCGAAGCTGTCATAGGCCAGCTCAATGTTGTTCGTTTGTATAATGTTCATCGTGGTCTGTTCCCCTTCAATTCTTCTTCTGTAATGCAACTGCAGCTAACTGCTTCACATAGTTGCGGATATCAGGTGCCCAGTCCTGAGTGTATTGGTCAAAACGCTCCGCATCACCGGCATATAATGCGCGCAGAGCTTCCTCGTAATGGCTGAAATCCCCGGCCATAGCTGTCATGAAGGTATAAGCTGCTTCTTGTGACTTGCGGATCGTGCCCTGCTGTTCTCCGGCACGGCGGGCTTCATCAACCAGCTTGCGCAAGGTTACCGATGCCCCGCCAGGCTGTGCTTTGAGCCACTCCCACTGTCTGGGCAACAGAGTGACCTCTCCAGATACGACCCCCAGCTTGGGCCGGCCTGCCTTGCGCGCAGTCTGGGAATTCACTTCTGTAACGGCTGACTCTTCTGAAGGCTCTGTTAACCGTGTAAGCACAGCATCTGTTGTCCCGTGATAATCAACATCTATCGGCTTCCCCGTGGAATCGTCAAAAATAAGCACCCGGGCCAGTTCACTGTCGCTCAGCATCCCTTTCACTGCCGTAACCACGTGCTGTAAGGAACCGCTGGCAACGGCCTCCACTCCCAAAAATGCTGTGCAATAAGCATGCGTCTGTTCATTACCCGTACTCATGTTATAGGTTGACCTCCCTTCAATTCGGATTAATTATACCCGGGTAAAAATAAAAATGCAATATTACCCGGGTAAAAATAAAAAAATACAGCCTGAAGAGGAGATACTTCTGAATGTCTCCACTTCAGGCTGCCCTATCTACTATGCCCTATTTAACATATTGCTGGCTGACCAGCTGCGAACGGATTACATCTGTTGGTATTACAAATTGGACGGGTCCCATAAATCCCGGAGCAACATCATATTCATTAAAGGAAATAACCAAATTTCCGTCCCCGTTAATGTAGAAGCTCTGAGTCTTCGAAATGCTGTCGAATCCACTTGCCGGAAGATCCTCATTTTCGCCCTTTATCCAATAACGCTTGAAATCCGTGTCCGTTTTCATTTGCTCACGCATTTGCTCCTTGATATTTTCGCTAATAACAGATACATAGCTTTCATCCTTGAAGAGACTTGGCAAGTTGAGCAGCACTTGATTTTTTTTGTCAATCGTGTCGTATTGTATCGTTTCATACGCGGACGCCGCCGTTTGCACGACCCAGCGCCGAATAGTGAGAAGCTGATCCGTATCGGTGACAATCTCATACCCGCTGTCAATTCCTTTATTGGGTCTGCCCTTGTCCTTCAATTGGTCAATCTCGGCCATGAATTCCTTGTACAGCTTTTGATCCTCCGCAATATACTTCTCGTTCAGCATGTCTTGCAGCTTCTTATCGGGCATATTTGTAATTGCCGGAACCTTGACATCCGCATGGTAACCGTCCCCCTCCGCTCTATATTCCGTGAAGGTTACCAGCTTCACTAATGCACTGACAGCCGGCAGCTCCGACATGGATTGTGCAAACGTCGGGCTTATATTCACCCCGGACACGAACAGAGCAACCGCAGCAGCAGCTGAGCCAAGGAACCATTTGATGCTGCGTCTGCGCCGCGGGGCAGGCAGAAGCGATTGTGTGACGAGCGTATCCAGTTCAGCGGGGATGGGCACATTCATATAATCCTGCTTGAGCTTTTCCATTTTTTTGTCCATATTAATAGACCTCCTCTTGTTTCATGTTCATACGAAGAATTTTCAACGATTGATATAACCGGGATTTAACTGTGCTTAAAGGTATATTGAGAACGAGGGCCACATCCTCCAGCTTCATATCCTCGAAGAACCTCAAAATAATGACTTCACGATACATCATAGGCAGCTCGTCTAAGGTCTCTGCCAGATGCAAATCCTGAAGCACATCATGATCACTCACTCCATGCTGCTCCAGCACCTCATCAGCAACGGGAACAAGCTTTTTTTCTCTGCGCAAATAATCAAGTGCCGTATTGACTACAATACGGTAAAACCAGCTTTTCATGGACTGTGGTTTTGTCAGCGAATCGCTCTTAGTCAACGCCTTCTGTATCGAATCCTGCACCACATCCATGGCGTTCTGCGGATGCTTTACATAGCTGTACGCCAACCGGTACACATTCTCTTTGTAATCCACCATAAATTCTGTGAAAATCTTGTGAAATAGTTTGCTATCCATCCATAGGCCTCTCTTCCTTCTTTACTGCGCGCGCATTTCTATATATACCGCCTTTCATTATGCAAGACGAATCAGACCGTGAAAAAGTTTGAAGCCAGGCGGGAGTATTTATGATGTCCAAAAACAGCAAAATAGCCCCACAAAGTGGGGCTTTAGCTTTGATGATAACTCAGGTACTTTGCGGGGACCCCAAAACATACTATCAAAAAACGGCCCCCAAAAAGGGGCCGCCTTCGCAAGCAGCAAAAATCGCTGCGTATTCAGTTAACCGATTTGTCGTACTGCAAGTAGACGACATGGGTCTGGAGGTATTCGTTCAAGCCGTGCTTACCGTCAGCGCCGCCGATGCCGGATTTTCTCCAGCCTGCATGGAAGCCCTGCATCGCCTCGAAATTCTCGCGGTTGATGTACGTCTCCCCGTATTTCAGCCGCTTGATGACTTTCATGGCGACGTTCAGATTCTGGGTATACAGCGATGAGGTTAAGCCGAATTCACTGTCATTGGCGAGGGCTATCGCCTCGTCCAGGGTAGAGAATGAAATGACGGGGATGACCGGACCAAAAATTTCATCCTGCACAATCTCCATCTCATTCGTAGCGTCTGTGATCACTGTCGGCTCGAAGAAACTGCCGGTTCCTTCAACTTTTCTACCGCCAAGAGCGATCTTGGCTCCTTCCTCAACGGCCCGGTCCACCTTCTGCTGTACCGATTCCTGCGCCGCCTTGTTGATGAGCGGGCCCATCTGAATGTCCTTGTCCTTGAGCGGGTCTCCGTACTTCACAGCCTTCATCGCTTCAACCAGCCGCGCGGTGAACTCTTCCTTAATATCCTCATGCACATAGACACGCTCCGCACAGTTACAGACCTGGCCTGTATTGATGACCCGGGAAGCGACAATCGCCTGCACCGCCAGTTCCAGATCGGCATCCTTCATCACGATGGCCGGCGCTTTGCCGCCCAGCTCCAGACTGACCTTGATGATATTCTCAGCCGCTGCCTCCATGACCTTCTGCCCTGCAGGTACGCTGCCTGTAAGACTAACCATGCCTATCTTGGCATTACTGGACAGCTCGTTGCCCACTTCCGCACCTCTGCCTGTGACCAGGTTAAATACCCCCTTAGGCAATCCGGCCTGATCCACAATCCGGCTGAACGCCATGGCATTGTTCGGAGATTCCGCGCTGGGCTTGACGACAATCGTGTTGCCGGTGATAAGTGCCGGGGCCATTTTTCTGGCAATCAGGAAGAACGGGAAGTTCCAGGGCAGAATGCCCGTGGTGACGCCAATTGCTCTTTTGAATACAAAAATATGCTCATTATCACGGTCGCTCTGCACGATCTCTCCCTCATAACGCCGCGCCCATTCCGCCATATAATCCAAATAATCCGCAGTAAAATGAACCTCTACGGTCGATAATTCCAGTGTCTTGCCAACTTCCTCCGAGATCAGCCTGGCGATGCTGTCCGCTTCTGCCCGGATGCCGTCAGCAATCGCATGCAAATACTTGCCGCGCTCTACCGCAGGAGTCTCCTCCCACTCGGCTTGGGCCTGCTCCGCTGCATCAATGGCGCGTATAACATCATTCCTGGTTGCCTTGGGAACCTGTGAGATGACTTCATCGGTTGCCGGATTGGTCACTTCCATCCACTCTTTGCCTTCGGATTCCGTAAATTGGCCGTTGATATACATCAAATGCTTGATCACCGTTTCTCCCCCTCAAGGTAGATTATTCCATTGTAGATTATTCCATTTCTCCAATTACCCATCCATAGTGTAAACGCTATCAATATTTATTGTCAATAAGTTTCACATTTTTTATTTGTTTTTGTGTTGTTTTTCATTGACTTGTTGAGTTAAGCTGTGAGTATAAGTTTTCATTGATGGGAGGGATGGGAGTGCGAGTCAGTATTTTTTCCACTTGCCTGGTAGATCTTATGGCTCCGGATGCCGGTATTGCCATGGTAGAGGTCCTGGAGCGGCTCGGCTGCGAGATTGATTACCCCGCTTCACAGGTGTGCTGCGGCCAGCCTACTTACAACAGCGGTTATCTGCAAGAATCTAAGCTTGCTATGCAGAACATGATGCTGGCCTTCGAGGCTTCGGATTATGTCGTAGGTCCGTCCGGCTCCTGCATTGCTATGTTTCATGAATATCCGAAGATCTTCAGCGGGGACCCGGAGTGGGAATTGAAAGCGGTTGCGCTAAAAGAAAAATCATATGAACTCACCCAGTTCATTGTGAAAGTGCTGGGGGTCACCGATGTCGGTGCCTCGCTCGAAGGAACGGCCACCTACCACCGCTCCTGCCACATGACCAGACTGCTGGGCGAGAAGGAAACACCCTTCCAGCTGCTGGAGCAGGTAAAGGGACTGAAGCTTGAGCCGCTCAAGAACAGCGACAACTGCTGCGGGTTCGGCGGCACTTTTGCGGTGAAGATGCCTGAAATCTCCGGGCAGATGGCCGATGAGAAATGCAGCTGTGTGCTGGATACCGGAGCGGATATCCTGATCAGTGCAGATATGGGCTGCCTGATGAACATCGGAGGGCGCCTGTCCCGCAAGGGTGAACCTGTACGCGTCATGCATATTGCAGAGGTGCTCAACCAGCATATGCCTGCCAATCATAAAGGGGGAAACTGACTTGAGCCTGCAAACAGATTCACGTAGCTTCAGCGAACGGACCGCGGAGGGCCTTGGGGATTCCTTCATGCGCAGTGCCGTGGGGTCGGCACAGGACAGCCTTAAGACTAGACGGCTGACAGCCGCTACCGCGCTGGGGGATTGGGAGCAGTGGCGGAAGGCCGGCCAGCTGATCCGTCAGCATACGCTGGCGAACCTGGACTTTTATCTGGAGCAGCTTGCGGATAATGTGGAGCGGCAGGGCGGACATATCTATTTTGCCGCAACCAAGGAAGAGGCCAGCAGTTATATACGGGATGTCATTGCCCGCAAGCAGGCGACCCGGGTCGTCAAATCCAAGTCCATGGTTACTGAGGAGATTGAGCTCAACCACGTGCTGCTTGAAGCCGGCTGTGAGCTGATTGAGACGGATCTCGGAGAGTACATTCTGCAGATGGATGACTGGGACCCTCCCTCCCATATCGTAGCCCCCGCGCTACATAAAGACCGGGAGCAGATCAGGCGCGTCTTCGCAGAGAAGCTCGGATACACCGGCGATAAGACGCCGGAGAAGCTGGCCGGGTTCGCCCGTACCGTCCTGCGCCAGAAGTTCCTGGATGCGGAGGTCGGGATTACGGGCTGTAATTTCGCCATCGCCAACCTGGGCGCAATTAATCTCGTCACAAATGAAGGGAATGGTGACCTCACCGCCGCTATTCCCAAAACGCATATCGCAGTGATGGGCATGGAACGGATTGTCCCGACGATTGAGGAAATGGAGATCCTGGATAATCTGCTTTGCCGCAGTGCTGTCGGCCAGAAGCTGACCAGCTATATCACGGTCATGGGTCCCTCAGCGGCGGGAGAGACCGACGGACCGGAGGAATTCCATCTGGTGGTCGTCGATAACGGCCGCTCGGATATTCTGGGAAGTGAATTTGGCGAAGCCTTGCAGTGTATCCGCTGCGGTGCCTGCCTGAATGTCTGTCCGGTCTACCGCCATATCGGCGGGCATGCTTACGGTTCCATCTACCCGGGTCCGATTGGTGCGGTCATTACGCCGCTGCTTGGCGGTTATGACGACTATAAGGAGCTGCCGTATGCCTCCAGCCTCTGCGGGGCGTGTACAGATGTATGTCCGGTAAAAATCCCGCTGCATGAGCAGCTTATTATGCACCGCCAGAATATTGTGAAGCAGAAGAGAACCGGAGCTGCTGACCGATTCCAGATGAAGGCCGCCGCTAAGCTGCTCTCCTCCCCCGCCCTGTTCGGCAAAACGCTCAGACTCGCCCATTCGGCCAGCCGCATCATGAGCAAGCACGGGCGCATTGTACGGGGACCGGCTATCATTCAGGGGTGGATTCATTCACGCGACTTGAAACAGCCCGTCAAGCAGCAGGACAGCTTCCGGGCATGGCTGGAGAAGCGCAAAGGAGGCTCGGAGCAATGACAGCAACCCCGAACACGAGCGCGAACAGAAACACGAATAAGGAAGCTTTTCTGAATACCATTGCTGCCAAGCTGGGACGGGCACGGAAGTCAGAGGTCCGGCGTCCTGCGGTCCATGAGTTCATTCCTGACAGCTACGGTCCGCTTACTCAAGATGATCTTGTAGAGATGCTTAAAGAGCAATGCTTCTTCATCCATACTCAGGTGATTGAAACGACGCGGGAGCTGCTGCAGAGAACGTTAGATGATCTGATAGAGGCTAATGGCAGCGGGAACGTGATGACTTCCGGTGATCCCCGGTTCAGGGAATACGGGCTTACCTTCCCGGATGCTGCTGTATGGGAGAAAGCGGCGGGACGGGCGGAGAATATCAGGCGTGCTGAATCGTCGAATACAGCCATAGTCTTCGCCGACTGTGCACTGGCAGAGTCTGGAACGGTTGTGGTGGAGAGCCGCCCCGATCAGGGACGGTCGCTTCATTTCCTTCCTGCCCATTATATAGCGGTGATTGAACGAGAGAAGCTGGTGCTTCGCTCCACGAATGCCGCCGCAGCTCTCAACCGGAGAATTCAGGCAGGAGAACCGGTGGGTTCATCGATTAATTTCATCTCCGGTCCCTCCAATTCCGCGGATATTGAAATGAAGCTGGTGGTCGGGGTACACGGGCCGCTGAGAGCCACCTATGTGCTGATTTGAAATAAATCCTCTCCCTTAAGGACGGCCTAACCCGTTCTACATATAGTCCGTAACGTCAAATTCCCGATCCTTATAGTAATATTTCCGGTCTTCTTCCGTGATCTCACGGATAATCCGGCACGGACTGCCTACGGCGATCACATTATCAGGGATATCCTTAGTCACTACGCTTCCGGCCCCAATGACTACATTGTTCCCGATGGTCACGCCCGGATTCACAATAACATTGCCGCCGATCCACACATTGTTGCCGATGGTGATGGCAATCCCGTATTCATAGCCTGAATTCCGGGAATCGGGATGGACGGGATGGCCTGCTGTATAGAGTGATACATTCGGAGCGAACATGACATTCTCGCCAATGACCACCTTGCCTACATCGAGAATCGTACAGTTGAAATTAGCATAGAAATTATTCCCTACAGTGATATTCGATCCATAATCGCAGCGGAAGGGAGTCTCAATATGCACAAGCTCCCCCGTTGCACCCAAAAGCTTACGGATCAGCCCGTCTCTCTCCTCATGGGCGTCGGGAGAGAGCGAATTCAGCTGATGAACCAGCAGCCTGGCGGCCGTCCGTTCTTCGGTTAATCCGTCCAGCCATGCTTTATAAGGCAAGCCTGCGAGCATTCTGTCTTTCTGATTCATAGGATTCATAAGGTATTCCTGCCTTCTCTTAGTGTTGTGTGTTCATGGGGTAGGTCCAGAAGACTTCCTGTCCGAAGCGGAGCTGAATCTCCTCGGCCGTCAGCACCTGATTGCCGACAAGCTCCGCCGCCTGGAATTGCGAACGGTGTGCCTGGATAGCGGTCATCTTCTTGTCCAGGAATGCGGTGACATCGACATGCACATCCGGGAAGCCGATGTGCTTCTCATGGCCGATGGCGAATGCACCACAGTGAACCACCGGACGCTTTGCAGGCGGCATCTGCCGGACTGCCCGGATAACCGCCGCTCCTGTAGCATCGTGATCCGGGTGTACGCTGTAACCGGGATAGAAGGTAATCACAAGCGTAGGAGCCAGCTCATGGATCAGCGCCAGCAGTGTCTGATCCAGCAGCTGCTGATCCTCGAATTCAATCATTTTATCGTGGAAGCCCAGCATTCTTAAGTCTTGTATGCCGATAGCCCGGCAGGACGCCCGCAGCTCTTCCTTGCGGATCTCCGGCAGCGTCACCCGGTTGGCGAACGGCGGAATCCCCATATTGCGTCCCATCTCGCCTAGCGTCAGGCAGGCATAGGTTACTTCGGCACCTTGTTCAATATACTTCGCAATCGTGCCAGCCGCTCCAAAAGCCTCATCGTCAGGATGCGGGAACACCACCAGTATGCGCTTATGTTCTGTAGTCTGTGTATCGTTCATAGGTTCATTCCTCCCGGTGACATTATAGCTTAGCGAAATACTCAATAACAACCTCACGGAAAATCTGGCCCGCCTGCGAAATATAGCGGTTCTTATGCCACAACAAGGCGATTTCCCTGACCAGCCCCTCGTCTTCCAGCGGAATCAGACGAATATGATCCCGCGCATTCCTCGCCGTACCCGGTATGAAGGCTAAGCCGATTCCGGCTTCCACCAGATCAATCAAGCGGGCCGGTTCGTCTCCCTCATATACATAGCGTGGCAGGAATCCTGAAGCCTGGCAGACTGAATCCACTAAATCACGTATCCCGTAACCTTGTTTGACACCCACAAACCACTCATCCTTAAGCTCTATCAAGCTCAGGCTCTTACGGTCTGCCAGAGGGTGGCCGGCTGGAACGGCAAGGTGAATGTGATCGTTACAGACCACCTGACATTCCAGCTCTTCCCCCCTGACCGGAGGAGAGGACAAGCAGAAATCAACTTCTCCCCTCTGAAGAAGGGAAATCATCTCCTGCATGGGCAGCATTTGTACGTGAAAATGGATGTCCGGCAGCTTGAGCCGAAACTCCCGGAGGATACCGGGCAAGGTACTCGCGGTGGTCACCGCTAATTCAAGGGTGCTGGACACAAGGCTGGACAGGTCCCTAAGCTCCTGCCTCCCCTGTTCCAATTCAAACAGCGCCTTCTCCGCACGCTGCAGAAATCTGCGCCCCGGCTCGCTAAGCCGCAGCTTCCTCCCGCTCCGGTCAAACAATGGAACTCCGAGATCCTCCTCCAGCCGTTGAATGGTTTTGCTCAGTGAGGATTGAGTCACATGCAGCCTGTGTGCAGCCTCGGTCATATGCTCCAGGCGGGCAACCGTGATGAAATACTGCAATTGAAGAAGCTCCATATCCGCCTCCATTCATTCCTTCAAGTCTATGGAATCATACCATGAAATGCGTTGGAGTAAATAACTCTTATCCTGTACGATAACTGTACAGTACTTGAGGGGGAATAACAATGAATGCACGGAATTGGTGGTTAATGATATCTGTTGGGCTGGGGATGATGCTTAACCCGCTTAACTCTTCGATGGTGGCTGTGGCGATCCCCAGGCTGCAACAAGCGTTCAAGCTTGAGTTTACCGTTGTGTCCTGGATTATTTTCTCATTCTATATCGGCAGTGCTATTGCCCAGCCTGTTATGGGCAGAGCGAGCGATATTTTCGGCCGCCGGAGAATTTTTCTGGCGGGACTGGTGATCGTCTTCGCAGCCTCCCTGCTCACGCCTTTGTCTCCGGGCTTCGGGGGCCTTATCATTCTGCGGGTTCTCCAGTCTATTGGAACCAGTATGGTGGTCGCGGTCGGGATGGCGATCATCCGGATGAATATTACAGACAAGCAAGCCTCTGCGCTGTCGGTGCTGTCCATGTTCACATCGGGAGCAGCGGCGGTAGGACCTTTTATCGGCGGGGTGCTCGTCCATGTGTGGGGCTGGTCTTCCATCTTCTATATTAACCTTCCGTTTGTAACGGCCAGCTTCCTGTTAGCCTGGAGAACCATCCCGCAAGACAAGCCGTCAGCAGATATAGTAACCAAGCTGTCCCTAAGGCAATGGATGAACCGGATAGATGTGCCTGGAATTCTGCTGTTCACCACGGGGCTCGTGGCTGTGCTTGCACAGCTGCTCTCCGCCAAGTCCTCCGGTCATGTCTCCCTATTCAATATCGTCATCGGACTGTCCGGGCTCATCCTGCTTATGATCTTCGTAAGGCATGAGTTAAGAACAGCAATGCCCTTCATTCCTCTGCGGACCTTCGCCAGTTCTCCCGGGCTGATCCGGGTCAATGTAGAATTCATACTGGTTAATCTTCTATTCTATTCCGTCTTCTTCGGTCTGCCTTCTTATTTGCAGCTCGTTCGTCAGGTTAGTGAATTCCACACAGGACTGCTGATGTTAAGCCTGGGTCTAAGCTCACTCGCCGTTTCTCCGCTGGCCGGAAGATGGATCGATACCTCCGGGCCCCGGCCCGCGCAGACCGTATCGGCCATCCTAATGGCCATCGGGTCGGTATGGATCGTATTCTTGAATCCGGCATCGCCTGTCATCAGTATCCTGCTGGCTCTGGCGGCCTTCGGTATCAGCAACGGGCTGAATAATGTCGCCATGCAAGCGGCTTTGTTCAACAATTCACCGAAAGAGCTAATCGGGGTTACCTCCGGCTTATTCAGTACGTCCAGATATTTCGGAACCATCCTGTCCTCGCTGCTGATCGGAATCGTTATAGGCAATCCGTTCAGCTTCAGAGGCTTCCAGGTGCTGGGGATGATCCTTACCGGGATAGCTCTATGTCTGGTATTCATGTCCCGGCGGCGTTCTCTAGAGCCCAAAAACTCCCTTCACAGTCTTGATGACCGCTAGGGAGTGCTTGGAAGACGGGTCTTACCCGCTCGGAAATCTAGGCTTCGTCCTGAAGCTGCTGCAGCTTGCCGGCAACGGCTTCACTGTCCGGGTATATAGCAGCAGCGCAGGTAAGAATACGTATTGCTTCCTCCCGGTGACCGCTATAACTTAAGGTATCAGCAATCCGCATAAATTCAAAATCCGCCTCATAATACGTATCCTGCTCTGAGCGACGTATACGCTGGTATTCGTTAATGGCCTCCCCTGCGCCGCTGGTGGCAACGGTCTTGGCAAGATGATGTACCAGCGACTGCTTAAGCTGGCGGACCTCCATGCCCAGCAGCAGATCCAGAATAGGACGGGTGACACTGCCCAGCCACACATGGTCACAGTTGGTCATGACAGAGATGCCGAGATTATCATCCGGCAGCAAGACCAATTCGCTAAGGAATCCGGTATCCCAGCCGGAATGCGAGAGCATCCGGGAGCCATTATAGCGGCCCAGGAACCAGCCCAGACCCACATCTTCATGCTCCGGCCCCCAGCCTGTAGCCATAGTAGGACTCCACATCTGTTCATAGCTGCCGGACTGTAGGGCATTATATCTGTCTGGAGCCTGCCCCTGCCCGAGGTGCATCAGCATATATTGGCACATCTCCTGTGCATTCGTATACAATGTGGAGCTGGGAGCATGCGCTCTATGGTAAGGGAACACTTCGCTTACATAGGGTCCGTACCCTCTAGAGTTCCTCAGTACATGGGGCGCAGCCAGCACCTGTTCAACCTCCATTTTCAAAAATGAACTCGTGCTCATTCCAGCAGGCTCCAGAAGATGCTGCCGCATATACTCCTCGAAGCTGAGGCCGCTAACCTTGGCAATCAGATCCCCTAGGATCTCATAACCGATGTTACTGTAAGCAAAATGAGTACCCGGATCACTCATTAAGCCATGGCGGCGGATGCCTCTGACATACCGTTCAAGACTTCCTTCATCATATTCAGGCCGGTCCCAGCCATAATCGTCCTCATCCGGCATCCCGGAGGTATGATTCAACAATTGTCTCACCGTAATCTGATGATAGCGTTCGTCGTTCATTTTGAAATACGGAAGATAGGTCATTAAAGGTGAGTCCAGCTCTACCTGCCCACGCTCCGCCAATTGCATCACAGCCGTAACTACGAAGGTCTTGGAGACGGATGCCTGGTGAAAAAGAGTGCTGCTAACCACAGGCTCACCTGTAGCCACATTAGCGCTGCCATACTCTCCTGTAAAAAGCACCTCACCATCACTAACGATCCCCACCTGTAGTCCGGTAAACGGTCCATTCTCTATAAAGCGGGTTAGCATCGCATGAAGCTCTTGTACCCTGCTCTGAGATGTATTCACTCTGGTTCCCCCGATCCTCATATTCACTGGATCACTATAACATCCGGGGGGGCGTATATATTGTATAAAAAACAGCTTAACCCAAACTTTACTCAGCCTATCCCTCCACCACATCGGCCCGCAGGTCCGTGGCGATCTCAAGAATCACAGGCACAATCGCCTCCATGGACAAGGCCACGTACAGCTCGCCCATGTACAGCCGGAACGGGTACTCCGCACCCTCATGACTCCACATGAAAAAATCCCCTTGGATCGACATCGTGCTCTCTGCACCTTGCACAGTGTAGACCTGTGAATAACTGAAGCCGGATTTATCGGAAAAATATTGCTTGCATTCCTCCAGGGTTAGTGCCTGCTCTGCATTCTCTTCCTGCATGGAACGGGTAATTCGTAAACGCTGGCTCATCGGTGATCCTCCACAATGTTAATATTTAAGCTAATAAATTGAACTATTGATTTTCAGGTTTTAGGATTAGCCGTGACTCCAGAGATGTTTTGGACCTCCGGCCGCTGCCCTTCTGCAGATTTCTTAATTTATCCCGTTTTTAACGGTTGAAATCCGCATACTGCTGATGCTTACGATGCGAGCTTTCCTACGGAAAGCTTTCAGGCGGACGCTACCGCTCCTCCAGTTCCAAAATTCCCCTCCGCCACTTCTCCTCTAACTAAAATTTTTAGTTCAATCTATATAATAATCCGTGCGTTAACTCCGTTAACTAATATCCGCCGGGTTGATGATTGCGAGAATCTGGTGGTCCTTCCACACGCCGCGGATCTTCACATTCAGCCGGGCAATGCCTTCCTTATGGAAGCCTGCATTCTCCAGTACATGGATAGAACCGGGATTATCCGGTGAAGCTTCCCCTGTAATCCGGTGGAACTTCAGCTCCTCGAAGGCATAGCGCACGACCTGCTTCACCGCCTCCGTCATATAACCCTTACCATTATAATCCTTGTCCAGACTGTACCCGATCATACAGCTCTGCAGCGGTCCTCGCACCACAAAAGACAGACTGACACTGCCGATGATCCGCCGGTCAGCCTTGTGAATAACCAGGAAGTCGTATCTCTCGTCCGCCGCCCGCTCCTCTTCATACTGCGCAATCCGCTCGCGCTGATACTCTACGGTGTAGAAGTCCTCACTAATGTCAGGCGAATGCTCTTCAAAAAACTCACGGTTACGCAAGTACATCCCCATCAGCTCAGCGGCATCTTCAGGCTCGGGGAAGCGAATATATACCCGCTCTTCTGTCATTTCTACGCCTCCATTCTTAATTGCTGCACAATGCCGCTTCCTCCGGTTGTTCCTTGCATTCCGGGAACCGGTAGGTCCAAAAGCGTTCCGTACCGTACTTGCCGCAGATGGCCGGATCGGTGGGTTTAAGGCCGCCAAGCACTTTCTCCGGCTGGAACTGGGTGCGGTGGGCCAGAATGGAGTTGATTTTGACCGTGATAAAAGGAGTCACATCGATGACTACATCGGCTGCTCCAATCCGCTGCTGATGGCCGTTCGAGAAGGCTACACTATGTACAACCGGACGTTCCGCAGCGGGCAGCCTGGCAATGGTTCGAATTACCGCAGCACCCGTAGCATCATGATCGGGATGTACGCTATATCCGGGGTAGAACGTAATTACCAGCGACGGTGCCAGCTCCTTCACGAGCGATTCAATCCGGTGGTCCAGGAGCGCCGGGTCTTCGAACTCGATCATTTTATCATGGAAGCCCAGCATTCTCAGGTCTTGAATCCCAATGGCCTTACAGGAAGCCTCAAGCTCCGCTTGGCGGATGGCCGGCAGGGTCGTGCGGTTCGCAAGGAGCGGAACCCCCATGTTCCGGCCCATCTCTCCGAGCGTCAGACAGGCATAGGTCACCTCTGCACCTGCTGCGATATACATCGCCAGTGTCCCGGATAAGAAGTACGCCTCGTCGTCGGGATGGGGAAGCGCCACCAGGATTCTAGCATGGTCCATAGATTTATTATTCACTCTAGTTGTTCCTCCAATTGGTTTAAAAAGGGCTCCGGCTGAGCTGCAACGCCACAATCAGCTTGCCCTGACTGTCGTGACCGGCCAGAATCAGCCGCTCCGTATCGTGCTCATCTACATGGGTAAGTCCCTCGGCATAGATCCAGCCCTTCTCAGTCTTGAGCCCAACCCGGTAAGGTCCTGTTCCTGAGATGGAACCGTTCGTGTAACGGATCACCGCATTGCTGATGAACGCCGAGCCTGGCGGACGGGTGCTGTCGATATGACTGGCATAAGCTCCTGTCGTGAGCTCAAGATGGATATATAGATCCTCAGAGACGAAATCGTCGATTCGGGTCTGAATGGCCTGGGGTTGAATGAGTTGCATAATGTCCTCCTATAGTGTAAAAGAATAGCTGGTTCCAGTGCATTCATTATACATGAAATCCCCGAAGCTCAAAACCTGGAAGAGTTGCACCCGCTAACTTGTCCAAGCAAAAGAAAACGGGCCTGTCTAAGGAATTCCATGAATTCCTTAAGCAAGCCCGCTGACGGAAAGCCCCTCGTCCACGCTTAATTACAGATTAACTATAGAGAAGACCTTATCATTGATGAAATAGACGTATTGGTCGCCGTACACTACATACCCATCATAAACCTTGTCCGGATCTCCCCAGGAGAGCAGGAGCTCTGTGATCGTCATGCCGCTGACCGCCCGCTCTTCACGGATGGCTGACCACATTTTATCGCTGATCTTGAAGGTCGTTTGCGGATTCTTGAAATATAAGATGTCTTCGACGTAATCACCATAATCACCCGCAGTTGGATCAATCTCCACCGGAATCTCCTGTCCGTTGGCCCGGCGGATGATCATCTCTAAATTCCCGTTTACAGGATTGGAGCGGAAGTTAGCGATGGTCGTTTTTTCAAAGTTTTTGAACGGACTATCACTAATCTTGGCGTTCCGGGTCCACACCGTTTGTCCATTATAGTAATACTTCAGATAATCGATATTCTCACTATAATACATGGTATTGTCCACAAAATCATTCAAATCCAGGACCCATTCGGTTCCGGCCTCATTTTGCATCACAAAGTTCTGATTGTTGTCATCAACGTACTGTACACTTTTCACCCAGTGGCTTCCCGGATGTCCATATAAGTATACCTTTTTACCTAGCGCAGTCCCCATCGTTCCAGGCAGCTTGCTGATCGCGTAGAGCATACTGTTGCTCTTATTCTTACCATCCTCTGTACTCCAGACGAACAACGCTATGGCACTGGAGGCATATTTGCCGTCGATCGCTCCGAGCTTCAGCAGGGTTTTGAAGGCTACGTAATTGGAGCTTTTGTACAAAATAGAGTTATCCTTGTTCAGCTTGGTGCTTCCTTTACTGCCTGTGATAGTTACGCCAGTAGCATCTGAAGCCACAGTGAAACCCGGAATCTGCCCGGCCAGCTTAACCGGTACATAGGCAGAGCCATTCACAAGTACAGATTTGACTGGCGAAATAAGCAGGTTGCCTTCGACAAACGTAGCAATCTCCGTGTACGCCGGTGCGGCTGCGGCCGCTGCCTGTCCAGCGCCACCCGGATAGACCAGTCCGAGCGCAAGCAGCAGAGTGGTGAGCAGTAATGCAAGTTTTTTCATAGATGTTCTAATTCCTTCCCCCGATGTAAGTTAGGTGTCCCGGCAAGGTGCCGGAATCTTCCAGATCAGTACATTCGACAAGAAGTTAATTATTTCCTCTATTTCGGGATACGGATCACAAACACCGTCGGCTCTCCTTCCCTGCTCTCCAGCAGCAGTGAACCCTCCATCTTCTCCACGTTCTTCTTGGCGATGGACAAGCCCAGTCCGGTTCCTCCGCTGGCCGTCGTCCGCGCCTCATCTCCCCGCACAAACGGATCAAAGATCGTAGACCACAGCTCCCTCGGAATGCCGACGCCATTGTCTGCAATCTCGATCCTTATCTGCGTCTCCTCGGGAATCACGGATACCCGGATGCGCGTCCCTTCGGGATTATAGGCCAGCGCATTGCCGATCAGATTATTAATGACACTGGCGAACAGCTCGGGATCATAACGGGCATAGACCTCTTCTTCGGGCACCTGCAGGTGAAGCTCGAAGTCTTTTTGCTCAAACTCGCCGTAGGTGTCGGCAATCATCTCCCGCAGATGATCGCCCAGCTCTAGCCGCTCTATCCGCAGGATGAAATCCGGGGAGTCCAGCTTAAGCAGATCCAGCATATGCGTAATGAGCTTCGTGACCTGCACAGACTTGGCGTAGATGTAATTCAAATATTTCGTCTGCCGTTCCGGGTCGGTAACCCGTCCTTCGATCAACGCCTGCGCATACCCCTGGATGCTGGTAATCGGGGTCTTCAGGTCATGCGACAGATCGACCATCAGCCGCTGCTTGCTTTTCTCGGCCAGACGCTTCTCCTCAGTCGTCTTCTCAATCACATCAGCCATATAGTTGAAGCTGTGGCCGATCCGCAGGAACTCGGTCTCTGCATACAGGGCAATCCGCGTGTTGTAATGCCCTTCCATCATACGGTTCAAGCCCAGATTCAGCACCCGCAGCGGCTTCTTGATCCGTCTGGAGACCCAATAGCTGTACACAAAAATCAGCAGCAGAATCAAACCGCTGACCAGGAATACATAAAAGAACACCGAATGATTCAGATAGGAGACCAGAAACTCGTTGTTAATGGAGATATTGATTACATCGCGGGGAATCTTAAGCAACATCCAGGCTGCCCCGCTATCCTGCTCCGTAACACTCGTAATAGAATAGTAAAAAGGCTGGTCGCTACGGTTCTCCAGTCCCAGATACAGCATGTCCTCGTCATAAGCTTGAATATCATCCTGCTTCTCACCAATGACCTGAATCACCCGCTTGCCGGAATCCAGCAGCTCCAGCCAGCCACCGCTCTTCAGCAGACGCTCACTCTCCGGCCCTTGGCCCAGTTCCTCCCGGTACGTTCCGGCCTCCACAGAGAGATTGGGGTCAGGCTTCATTTGCTCCCGGATGACCTGGGCAATATCCTTTTGGACGAATAGATAGACCACTAACACCAGCATAAGCAGCATACAGTTGAACAGCAGGAAGTCGATGGTCAGCGACGTCTGCAGCGGGCGGTTATCTCTACTTTTCCATGGGTGCTTCAATTTTGTACCCCAATCCCCTGATCGTCTTCAGGTATTCCGGTCTCTTGGAATCTCGTTCGATCTTGTCGCGGATGTTGCTGATGTGCACCATAATGCTGTTGTCCTCGTAGACATAGAAATCTTCCCAGACAGTCTCATATATCTTCTTGCGTGTAAACACACGGCCCGGCTGCTGCATCAGCAGCTCCAGAATTTTATATTCGGTAGAAGTCAGAGCGACGGCCTCCCCGGCCACCTCAACCTGACAGGTGCTCCGGTCCAGCGTCAGCCTGCCGAGCACAATCTGCTCACTCGGCTTCTCCTCTTCCGCTGCCTTGGCATCGAACTGATGCACCCGCCGCAGCATGGCCCCGGCACGCGCCACAATCTCCAGCGGATTAAACGGCTTAGCGATATAGTCATCCGCTCCAAGCTCCAGCCCCAGGATTTTGTCATGATACTGGCTCTTGGCGGACAGGAACAGTACCGGGAAATGCTCATGCTCCCGAATCCGCTTCAGCAGCTGCAGCCCGTCCATCCCCGGCATCATAATATCCAGTATCGCCAGATCAATCTTGTTATTCTGCATCAGCTTCAAGGCCTCGATTCCGTTCTCTGCCGTCAATATGTTATATTCCTTCTCCAGATACAGCTGCAGAAGCTCAACAATCTCCGATTCATCATCGGCTATGAGAATGGTATACATGGTGAATCCCCCTCTATCTTGTCATGCAAGCCGCGCTCTTTGTAACTATAGCCTGCCATTCTTAATCCAGTCTAAACCAAATCTAAAGAAAAGATAAAGAATTATTAGTACTGACATTACAACTTAAAGCTTGGTCGTCGCTGCGGTGAACATTTGGACTTCCGGCCGCTGTTGACTCCAGATTTCTTCTATTAGACCGCTGTGCGCGGTTGAAATCCAAACCAAGCATATGCTTACGATGCGAGCTTTCCGGCGGAAAGCTTTCAGGCGGTCGCTACCGCTCCTCCAGTTCCAAATTTCCCCTCCGCTTCTTTTTGCTTTTCGTTTGTAAACCTTCTTACAGTTCCAATAATACTCAACATTTTCAAGAAAATAATAGACTGAACAATACAAAAAGAACAGCTGTACAGCCAATAAATGGCT
The DNA here is from genome assembly GCF_038006765.1 of Paenibacillus sp. FSL H7-0756. Taxonomy (NCBI): domain Bacteria; kingdom Bacillati; phylum Bacillota; class Bacilli; order Caryophanales; family Paenibacillaceae; genus Paenibacillus; species Paenibacillus sp. FSL H7-0756. Next base: position 954,671 of record NZ_JBBOVT010000002.1, read on the forward strand.
GAACCGACTGTTCTATTAGGGAGAGGATTACTTAAGCAACAATTGCCGGCGAGGGTTACGCTTCACCTTACACCGTAGGTACGGTTCCACCGTCAATCACGTACTCGGCACCCGTTATGGATGCTGCGCGGTCGGAAGCGAGGAAGGCCACCAGCTCGCCCACCTCCTCAGGGAAGCCGGGGCGTCCGATGGGTATGCCGCCCAGCGCGTCCATCACCGATTGCAGCGCACTTTCCACACTGCCAGTCACCTCGGCGATACTATTCAAGAAGTCCCCGGTTGCTTCGGTTTGAATGAAGCCCGGCGCGACCCGGTTCACCCGGATGCCCTTCGGAGAGAATTCCTTAGATAAGCTCTTGCTGTAACTGCTTAACGCCGCTTTGGCGGCTGCATAAGGGATGGTCGATTCGATCAGCGGCAGCACTCTTTGAATGGAAGAGATGTGGATGACGACTCCCTTGCCCTGCTGCAGCATGAGCGGAATCAGTCCCCGGTCCAGCCGCACAGCTGCCAGCAGGTTCAGATTCAGCGCATCCATCCAGTGTTCATCGGATGCTGCGAGAAATCCTCCAGCTGGTGTTGAGCTGCCGCCAGCGTTATTCACCAGAATGTCGAGCCGCCCGAACCGGGCCTTGACTGCTGCAATGACTCGCTCCACGCCTTCAGGAGTGGACAGATCGGCCTGGACGAACAAATCCGAAGCGGGCCCCTCCTTCGGAAGTGTCCGGGCAGTAGTCATAACTTCAGCTCCTGCCGCTGTGAACCGGGCAGCGATTGCCTGTCCCATTCCCTTGGTCCCGCCTGTTACCAGGATTCTTTTACCTTCGTATTCTGTCAGCGGGCTTGCATAAGTTATAGCCATCGTTACAGCCTCTTTTCATTAAGGATTCCTCAGGTTAGGCTGGAAGCGAGCCGCCCTGAGGTCTATATGTATATATTAGACTTGATTAATATGAGCGTTTAATTTATTATTTTCATTAAATTCATTAATAATAGTAATATATAAGGAGGCTGTCTGCATGGAGCTTACACAATTGGAGTATTTTCTGACCGTAGCCCGGCTTGAACATATGACCTCTGCATCCAAAGCGCTGCGAATTACGCAGCCTGCCCTGAGCCATGCCATTTCCAAACTGGAAAGTGAGCTGGGGGTTCCTTTATTTGAGCGTAAGGGCCGCAATGTCCAGTTGAACCGCTATGGGGTTATGTTCAGTTCACGGGTCGAAGAAGCGCTGCGCAATATCAGGAATGGGGTGCGGGAGATTGAGGAGTCGTCCAATGCGGAGAGCGGAACCGTTCATCTGTCTTATCTGAATATTCTTGGGGTGGACCTGATCCCATCGCTCATCAGAGACTATCAGTCAGACCATCCGAAGGTGCGGTTCGATCTGTATCAGGGGAATCACGGGGACATTGACGAAGCGCTGGATAACGGGACCTCAGATATGCTGATTACATCCAAAGAGACTACGGCGGAGAATAAGGAATGGATGGTGTTTCGCAGATTACCGATTTATATTGTGGTCTCCAGTTCCCACCGGTTCGCAGCGCGTTCCTCGCTGAGTCTGTTCGAGCTGTCGGGTGAGCCGTTTGTAGGACTGAAGACGAATTGCGGACTCAAGCACACCATCACCTCCCTCTTCCAAAATACTAATTTTGAGCTGTCCTCAACCTATTATGCTGAGGATCTGATTACTGTGGCCGGCTTCATCAAAGCCGGGCTCGGCGTCTCCGTGCTTCCGCAGACGCTGGGACTGATGCTTGACGGTCTGGTCTGGATTCCCATCCAGGAACCGGGTTGGGAATGGGAGGTTGGTCTGCAATGGCGCAAGGACCATTATCTGTCCCCCGCCTCCAGAAGGTTCCTGGAGTATGTTCAGCAGAGTAGTCATGTACCTGTTTTAAACCTGTGAGAATGAACATCGAACTAATAGTAGTCTTATCCTGCCCCTTTACCGACTTTTCCTCTTAAATTCAAGTAGCTAATTGTATTTTCTGCAATAGAAAACGCATAGCTGACCTTAAAATGAGATTCTATTGTATTTCATACATTAGAATGTTGGGTTTTGGGCGAAAAAGGGCTTTTTTTCAATATTCTATTGTACCGAATACAATAGATTCTATTTAGAAGCCTTTTTTACAGCAATCCATTGTACAAAATGCAATTACTATCGTTCCGGCCTACAATTTATAGCGCGAGGCCTATGGATTCTGGCGTTATACCTAAATAAAGAGCTGCCCCAATAGCCGCTTTACGGCTTGGGGACAGCTCTATTAGATCATTTTAACAAATTAATGCCCGAAGCTCTTCAATCGTTGCCTGGTACTGCGGCTTAAAATCAGCAGAATTCATATAACCGGCTATGCTGGTCAAAAATTGTCTGCCGTCAAGAGTTCCGCTTACCTTAGCGGCATCCAGTGCACACAGCAGCAGGTTACCGTTACCTACGCGGCACTCTGTGAGGAAACTTAGCTTGTGATTACGCTCGAAATTATCAATGGTCTGTACGATGGGATTCCAGCTGCGGTCTGCCTCATCCATAATAAGCGATTTGGAATTCTGAACGATTGTCCACCATGGGTAGGTGGAATGCGCTTCACTCGGGAAATCGCGCAGCACCGGATGTCCGTTATCAATCAGCAGGCCCATCGTACCAATTGGAACCGGCCGGTTCATGCTCTCCGAGATCGAGCGGAACATCGGGTAGCACCAGAAATCCGTGCAATAATAGCCTTCGATTCCGTTCTGAACCGACTGCGGCTTAGGCATCAGCAGCACGTTGCCGCCTTGCTCCAGCAGGGAGACTGCCTGCTCAGACAGCTCTGTGAACACATGGAAGCCTTCAACTTCCAGCGGGTTATCCCTCTGCTCAGGATATATCCACAAGTCGTAGCTCTTACGAATATCAGTTCCTTCGACCCGGAGCGTAAGCTCCGCACGGCTCATCCGGTCAACTGCCGGAAGCTCAACCGCCAGATCACAAATGTCAATGTGGTGGGTTCCGGCAGGAATAAAGGCTCCGGCTGAGCCTGTTGTCCGAACTCCCCCTTCAACCGCGAGCTCCCAGTGAAGCTCGATGGCCTCCGGCATGCCGCTGCGGAAGCAGCTCAGCTCCACATGGGCCTCGAAGGTCTCCCCGGCGGCGTAGTTATACTTAGGAAATCTTGCCAGCAGCACGGCATCATTACAGAAGGTCCGCCACTCTTCCGGGCTGATCAGCCCTTTGGAATCCATGAAGGCATCCAGAACACCTACGAGTGCTGTACCCTGGCCGCTGAAGTCCTGGAGATCCAGCAGCTGGAACCCCGCTAGCCGGCGGGAACGGAAGGCAGCCTCAAGCTCTTCTTTGTAGCAAGCAACAGCGAGCTGGCCGGAGCTTCGGAAATAGGCATCGGCCAGATGGCCAAGCCCCTTACTCTCCAGCCGTTCGCGGAAAATGGCGAAGTTCCCGGCCTTCAGCGGGCCTGTGTACTTCCCGATTTCCGCGAAATCCGGAAACGTAGCATACTGGCCAATCTCATGCGAAATTACCGGAACCTGCGGAATCCACTCCCCGGACTCACTGCCGGATTGTACGGCCTTGGCTTCGGTGCCATACTGGATCAGGATCTCGCCGCCTGCATCGGCGGACATTCCTTCACTGTTCCCGAAGCCCGGCGGAACAATCTGGTCGTCGTAATCCTTCATTGTACCTGGCAGCGAGGTCTGGACATGTCCCAGCGGAGCATCGCACATGGCATAGGAGCCTCTGAACAGCCGGTCGCGTGTGAAGCGTACACCGCTGAAGAAGTCATCATGCTCCAGCACCTCCGGCACCCATTGATGGTTATTGGAGCCTTGAGTGTAGAGCGGTCGGTCATCGAACGCTTTATAATCTGCAAGGAAGGAATCAATCCGCTCCTTGCTGCCCCATAGCTCATTGCCCAGCGACATCATCACGAAGGAAGGATGATTGCCGAACTCCCGCAAGATGGCATATCCTTCGCTGATTAGATAATCCTGCTCCGCCTGGTTATGCCCTTCGTCCGTCGCTACTGTGATCGTTCCCCAGAACGGCAGCTCCGGCTGCATATAGATTCCGAGCAGATCCGCAGCGGTGAACGCGGCCTCCGGCGGGCAGCAGGTGTGGAAGCGGTAATGATTGATCCCGTAAGACTTGGAGATCCCAAGGATTCGTACCCATTCCTCCACATCGGTCGGAGCATAGCCGGTGAGCGGGAAGATCAGGCCGTCATGCTTGCCGCGCAGAAAAGTTTTTTCCCCATTAATGGTGAACTTGTCCCCCTCAGCCCGGAATGACTTGAGCCCAAAGATCAGCTCCTGCCGGTCCACAGGAATCCCGTCACTGCCCATGAGAACAAGGGTCACAGTATACAAATTAGGAGCAAATTCACTCCACAGCAGCGCACCCTGACCCAGTGCATAGTCTATAGTGAACGAACCCGGTGCGATGACATATTCCTGTTCCTCTGCGGAATGCGTTGTCTCGCTATTGAAGCTACTGGCAGATACCGCGAGTGTAGCACCTTGCATGCTCTCCAGCGTTGCCGAGATCCGTACCGAACGTGCAGGCAAATCAGACTCCAGCCTAATGCCGCTAATCCGGGCTTCTCCATAGAACTGCAGCTCCATCCGGCCGGTAATCCCGTTCCAGTTGGTCTGGGTATCCGGCGAGGTCATATGCCCGCCTTTGGTCGGATAGCCGGTGTTGTCCACCCGGATAGTAAGCGTATGACTCCCGGATTGCAGCTGCGGCAGCTCATATACATGCGCAGTGTTCAAGCTGTCACGGCTGCCGATCTCATCGCCGTCCACCCAGAGGGTGGTAAGCCTTGTACGTTCCAGATATAAGCAGCAGTGCTTATCCGCCAGCTCTTCCGGAATCACAACCTCTCTGGAATACCAGACCGGTCCTTCGAACAGATATTCATCGGTTAGTGCACCTGCGAGAATCCCGTTATTCTTCTGCCCTTTACGGGCGTGGGACGTAGTACCCGGCAGCCTGATTGCATCGGTAAAAGGTAATACCAGTCCCTCTCCCTTCTCTCCCAGCTGCAGCTTCCATTCGCCTTCAAGGCTGATCTTTGACAGCACTATTATCACTCCTAGTAATGGTAATCTCTATACTCTTGCGGGGTGGTACCCGTGGTCTTCTTGAAAAGAAAGGTGAAATAGGCCGCCGTCTGAAACCCTACCTGCTCCGCCACTTCATACACCTTGATGCCAGGATCACGGAGCAGCTCCCTGGCCTTATTCATGCGTGTTTCCTGGACATATTCGGAGATTGTCTGGCCTGTTTCTTTTTTGAACAGCACGCTTAAATAACTTGAATTGAGATGATACAGCCCGGCCAGCTGCTTCACCGTCAGATTCTCCTGCAGATTTGCGGCCAGATGCTGCCGTACCTGCTGGATCAAATGATGCTGCTGCGCAGTCTGCTCCTTCTGCTTATGCTGTGTATAATGCGCGAGAAATTCCAGAACGGCCTTCCGCACCTCCTCCACTCCGGTGCAGTCAATTAGACGCTGCCACATCAGAATGTTCGTTTCGGTATCCGTGTCCTGCTCCCGCTTATGCTTGCGTGCCAGCTCGCTGAGCAGTCCCATTCCAAATGCCTGCACATAAGAGAAGGAGATCGGCTCTCCGGCCAGCATCATCTCAAAAGCATGGCTTGTATAAGCCGACGCCTTGCTATTTTCCCCAAGCTCCAGCAGCCTTACGATCTCTGGAATATACTCCTCACGCAGCCGGAAGTCTTGGTATTCATTCATCAGATGCCGGTCACAGTATACAATCTGTCCGTATCCGGCCAGCCGTGCATCGGCAATCATATGCCGCACCTCTTTGTACAGGAGCGGAATTTCGGTCCAACTGGACGCCACTCTGCTGACTCCGACCGTAACGGAAGCACCATATTGTTCCTGAAGCACTTCCTGAATGAAGCTTAGCTGCTTCTCCAGCCTGGCCCGTATCTCTGGAATCGCTTCCAGAACCAGCACAGCAGTCTCACCTGCTCCCGCTTTCCCGATATAAGCGCCGGAGAAGCCGTCCAGCCCAAGCTTCACCGCATTTTGCAGTCCTTCACCCAGTAGAATCTGCTCCTTGGCATCATGGCTATGATGCAGGTGAAGACTGTCACAATCGAACAGGAACAGCGTAGCCTGCCACTCTCCTGCCGGAAGATCAAGCAGACGCCGCCATGAATCCAGCAGTTCATCACTGTGAATCCAGCCACCGGTCAGATCATTAATGAATCGCTCCAATAACACTTCCCGGCTCTCTGTAACCTTCTCTCTGAGCAGGGCTGTTTCCTGCTCCAGCCGTTTTTTCTTCTCAGCTGCTGCGCGGAGGGCCTCCAGCTTCTGTTCCAGCTCCTCCGTCTTGACCGGCTTCAGCACATAGGCCTTAGCCCCAAGCTGGATCGCCTCCTGCACGAATTCAAATTCATCGAAGCCGCTAATGATTATCGCCTGCATAGACTGCTGCTGCGGATAATCGGCCTGAATTCTGGCGAGCAGCTCAATTCCGGTCATCCCGGGCATCGCCACATCGGTAATGAGCACATCCACTTTATTCTCCTGCAACACCTTAAGCGCTTCCATCCCGGAATGGGCGGTAAGCGGCTTCCTGTAGCCAAGCGCCTCCCAGCGGATATGCTTGAGCAGGCCTTGAATTTGCATAGGCTCATCGTCAACAATCAATGCACGCATGTTACCCCTCCTTCCTCTTCAGCTCGGGACGTTCTATGCAGACCGGAATATGGATGGTTACCGCCGTCCATTCGTCTTCTGCGCTGTCGATTTCAAGGCGGCCTGAGGGACCGAAATACAGCGCCAGACGTTCCCTGATATTGTTCATGCCGAACCCGTTCCTCGTGCCGCTGCAGGTACCGGCGCGTATCTTTTCAAGCTTATCCTGTCCGATCCCTTGCCCGTTGTCAAAAACCTGAAGGCGCACCTCATCCCCTCTGCGTTCAGCCGTAATCTGAATAAAAGCATGCTCCCTGGCCGTAATGACGCCATGCAGATAACAGTTCTCTACAATCGGCTGCAGGATCAGCTTGATGGTATAGAGATTAAGAATTTCCGGGTCCACCTCCCACTCCACCGACACCTGGCCTGGATAGCGGAGCTGCTGGATATCAATATACGCCTTCACATGCTCCAGCTCATCGCGCAGCCGGGTAACATTAACCTGATTGCCCAGTGCCAGCCGGTAAAAAGTCGTCAGCGCATCTATCGTGCGGACTTGCAGCTCATCCTGCAGATCCAGCGCCCGCCAGCGGATCAGGCTGAGCGAATTATAGATGAAATGCGGATTAATCTGTGCCTGCAGCGCCCGGAAGGATTGCTCACGCTCCTTAAGCAGCGCTTCCGTATGCTCTTCAACCAGCTTCCCGAGCCGCCCTGACATAGAGTTAAACAGCACCTCCAGCTCACCCAGCTCATCCTTGTCACGGTTCTTCACCTTTACTTCGAAGTATCCTTCCGAGATATCCGCCATCCGGTTCCCCAGCTTGTGTATCCGCCAGATGATATTCTTCAGAACAATCATGATCAGGAAGACCGACAGCAGCAGGAAGAACGCAATTCCCGCTGCGATATAATACAGAATCCGTCTGGACTGCTCCTCCAGGCGGTCCAGATGCACCAGTGCGCCAACGCGCCAGCCGGATTTGATCTCCTGTGTAATCAGTACCGTTCCGTTATTAGTCCGGGTAGTTCCGTCAGCCCTGCCCCAGTATTCACTTAACGAGGAGGAGGATAACGAAGTAGCGATCTCGGACGGTTCTGAAGAGGCGATGATCCGCTCACTGCCGTCAACGATATACATCTCCCCGGCACCGTCAAAGGGATGGTCGAAGGATTCCGCGAACACGCTTTTATAATCCAGCAGCAGATAGACCAGCCCGTGTACCTCCCCGTTGCTGTCAAGGATTTTGTGGGATACGACAAGCTTGTTCCTGTCATCCTTGGCATTGGTCCATACCAGATTATCCTGCGAAGATAGCCGCTGCGCATACCAGTCTTGCTCACGCTGTCCGGACAGCATCCGCCCTTCAGGCTTCCACAACAGGCCACCGTCCTGCACCAGCGTATCATTGGTATGGTAGATGCGGAAGTTCTCAATACCCGGAAGGTATTTGCTTGTAAACAGGAAGGATCTGTCCACGTAATTGACGGTGCCAAGCTGTTCTGTGATATCTGTATAATCCCGCGTTAATCTTGAGATCAATTCACCATCTGTCGCTGTCCGCGTGGCCAGAAGGTCATAGCTCTGCTTGCGGAACTCGATGCTCTGCGCACTCTGGCGTACTGCTTCCCTGATGGTCAGAATATAATTGGCCCGGACGGTCTGCAGCATCAGGTAGCCTGCCCCCGCAGCAAGCAGCACCGTCGGAAGGAATACAATCAGGCCGTAGAACAGGACAATTTTTCCTCTCAGGTTCATGGACCGGGTCATACGGATAATTGCTTTCTCTATGCTCTGTTTGATCATATGGCCCTCCCACGAACTATAAAGGGAGCCCCCCTCACAGGTGAAGGGCGCTCCGGCATATTTTAAAATATTTCTTCCTCATATCTGCCAAGCCACTCGGCCTTGACTTCACTCCAATGTCCGCGTTTCTCCAGCGCTTCCCGGAACCCGTTCCACTCCGCTTCGAACTTGGTATCATCCCCCGCCATCAGCAGCTTAGCCCGGTATTCCTTGCGGATATTCTCCAGCTCCAGGGAGTATTTCTCCCATACCCCGCCCTGCTTAACCTCGATCAGATCATAAGGCTCTGCTACGCGGATGGTCCCCATCTTCCCGATGGCTTCGGTGAACTGAATCGTCTTGGCTGCGCCTGCCTTACCGCCGTCTTCTGTGTTCCACCACGGATACCACTGATTACTGTAGGAAGAGGTCATGTAGAGCTCCGGTGTAACTTTGGATTTCTGGGCGGCATCGCCGGAATTGCGGGCGGTCTTGTACGTTTCATCTGTAAATTTCCACTTGCCCAGCGGCTGGCCCACCCAGTCCCAGTACTTGCCTGCCGGTCCCTCGCTCATCACCTGCTGCTGTTCCGGCTTCGGCTGCAGGCTGTAATCCAGGAATTTCAGAATGGCCTCAAGATTCTTGGTCTTCTGGCTGATATAGACATCATACCCCGGATTCGGGTTCGTGACCTGGTTAATGCCCAGCTTCTCAACCCCCGCAACCTTCGGAAAAGGAATGACTTCATAGAACCAGCCCGGCTCCGTAGGGCCATCCAGTGTCTCCCAGGCTGTAGCGTTTATGTTCCAGAAGCTGCCTACATTCAGCGCGACCCGGCCGGATTTGTTCTTTTCAATATACTGCTCTCCCTTATTAGTTACTACCTCCGGATCAATCAGCTTCTCCCGGTACAGCCTATTCATCCATTGATAAGCGGCCTTATAATTGGGATTATCATAAGCGAAGAGAAATTGATCCCCCTGCTTCTGAATGCCATTGCCGCCGGTACTGACTCCAAACGCAGTCAGAACCGCATTCTCGTCACTCCACCCGAGCGAATCATTAGTGTCCATAAGGAAGGACATGGGAAGCAGTGTTTTGCCGGAGGCGTCTTTCTGCTCTGCGGCCTTCTTCAGAAAGGTCTCAACCCCATCCATTGTGGACAGATCGGCTGTAGTCATGCCTGTCTTCTCCAGCACATCCGTTCTGACGAACCAGCCCTGCGATGCCCAGCCCGGCCAAGGCTCTTCCGGGTTCTGGTCAAACCAGGTCGGAATCGACCAGATATGGCCGTCCTCGTCCTTCATTAGCTCCAGATACGGCTTCGGGATCGCCGCAAGCCCCGGATATTTATCCGGCATGTCGAAATATTGCTCCACCGGCAGCACCTGCTTGGAGCGCCGCATGGCGCTTTTCACCGTCTCGTTCCGGCTGAAGATCGCCGCATCCTCGAACCCGCCGGTATTGATCTTCAGGTTAAGCGCTGTCATCGCATCGCCCTGTGTAGCCTCCAGCTTGACATCCACCCCCGGCTCCTCTTCCCGCCAATATTTCTGTACCAGACTGTCATTATTGATGGTCGCCGTCCAGCCAAGCCAGAGGTTGAAGCTGGTAGAACCGCTTGCCGCTTCAGTAGCTGCAGTCTTGTTTCCTGTACCGCTGTTGCTTGCCTTCGTATTCCCTCCGCCGGGATTGGAGCCGGAACATCCGCTGACGATAGTCAGCAGCGCCGTCATGGCCAGAGCTGTAAGCCGGGCTTGTTTGATTGTCACTAGAATACTCCCCCTATTATATTATTGTACTGCATAATGCTTCTGCGGCCATTAGGCCATTAAACTTAGAGCTCAGCCCTTCACTGACCCCAGCAGAACGCCTTTGACGAAATATTTCTGCAGGAACGGATACACACAGAGAATCGGAAGTGCGCTGACCATCACGACAGACATTTTGATCGACATCAGCGTAATATTCTGTAGCTGCGAGCTGCGGGCCAGCGCCTCCTGATTGTTGTTGGAGCCCAGCACGGCCGACAGATCCTGTGCCGACAGCAGCTGCTGCAGGAAGGTCTGCACAGGAATCAAATTCTGCTTCGTGACGAAGAAGGCTCCGGCGAACCAGTCATTCCAGTGGCCCACTGCGGTGAACAGGCCCAGCGCAGCGAGCATAGGTTTCGATAACGGGACGATAATTTGCCATAGAATACGGACCGGTCCTGCCCCATCCAGCTCCGCAGACTCGACGAGCGCTTCCGGGATGCCCTGAATGAACTTCAGCATGACGAACATGTTCCAGACGGAGAACAGTCCCGGCAGAATATACACCCAGAACGTATTAATCAGGCCAAGATTATTCAGCTGGATGTAAAAGGGGACGAGTCCGCCGCTGAACAGCATAGTCAGCAGGATGTAGCTGAGAATCGTGCTGCGCAGCGGCAATCCCCGGTAGGAGAGGCCGAAGGCCACCAGCAGGGTGACCAGCAGCCCGCCAATAGTGCCAATTACCGTTCTGCCCACTGTAATGAGATAGGAATGCCTGATGGTCTCGTTGCCGAGCACAATCTCGTAATTAATCAGTGTGAAGCTGCGCGGCCAGAGATAGACCCCGCCTTTGGCCGCATCCGCACCGTCATTCAGCGAAATTGCCAGCATGTAGAGGAACGGATACAGCACCGATACGCATAACAGGGATAGCAGTACAATAATGATGTATTCTGCTATTTTTTCACCTCGGCTTGCTTTCATGTGCCTTCACCACAGTCCTTCCCCGTTTAGTTTTCTGGACAGCTGATTGGTTGAGACGACCAGGACCAGGCTGATGAACGAAGACAATAATCCTACTGCCGTCGCCATCCCGAAGTAGCCCTGCTGCAAGCCGTTGCGGAGAATATAAGTATCCAGCACATCGGCAACGCTATGATTGGCAGAGTTCATGAGCGGATAAATCTGATCCATTCCGACTGTAATTAAGCTTGGAATACTGAGAATCAGCACAATGGAGATAGTCGGCATGATTCCGGGAAGGGTGATATGGCGGATCTGTGCCAGCTTGCCTGCACCTTCCACCTTCGCCGATTCATACAGCTGGGGATCAATGGTTGTAATGGCGGCCAGATAGAGAATGGTGTTCCAGCCGGTTTCTTTCCATAAGCCGCTGAAGACAACCATTGGACGGAACCACTCCGTCGAACCCAGGAAGAACACCGGCTCCCCTCCCGCCTGCCCGATGAACTGATTGACCAGCCCCCCGTCCAGCGTGAGGAAAGATTGCAGAATATAAGCAACAACGATCCAGGAGAAAAAATGCGGCAGATAGCTGACCGATTGGACGAAACGCTTGAACGCCGGCCGGGTAACTTCATTGATCAGGAGCGCCAGCAGAATCGGGGCCGGGAAGCCGCAGATGAACTTCAGCACCGAAATGTACAGCGTATTCTGGACCACGGTCAGGAACTGCGGGTCTTCCAGGAATGTGAAGTTATCCAAGCCTGCCCATGTGCTGTCCCAGATCGAGGTGCCAATCTGAAAATCCTTGAAGGCCACTTGAATGCCGGCCATGGGGATATAGCTGAACAGAAACAGCAAGACTACCCCGGGCAAGATCATCAGATATTGCCACCGGTATTTGTAGAATTTGTTGTACAATCGTCTCCCCCCTTGATACTTCTATCATAAAAGGAACTGCCCGCCCCGCCTATATAACAGCGGTTGGATATCTATCGTTCTGATTTGATCTTGTGAAGCGCTTACCAGCAGAGGCGCACTTGAGAGGGGTACGGCGGGTAGGGCAGAAGTGGCAGTGCAGCAAAAAGCGCATACCGGATGATACCGGCATGCGCTTAATGGATGAAGCTGATTCCGTTGTCTGCTGAATGGAGAATTTCAAAGCGCTCCAACGATGGCATGCGGGACGTAATGCTCTTCCAGCCGGACAATCTCTTCAGCTGTCAGCTGAAGGGATAACGCTCCCGCCGCATCGGTAATATGCGACAGCTTCGTCGCCCCGATAATCGGCGCAGTGACCGGCTGTTTCTGCAGCAGCCAGGCTAATGCAACATGGATGCGCGGAACTCCGCGCTCCGCCGCAATGGCAGCCACCTGCTCAACAATTAGGCGGTCTTTATCGGCTGAAGCATCGTATTTGGATCTCTGTACCTGATCCGTTTCCGAGCGGAGCGTAGATTCCGCCCAGTCCCGGGTTAGCCGGCCGGAAGCCAGCGGGCTGTAGGGGATGACCGCGATGCCCTCTTCCTTACAGAGCGGCAGCATCTCACGTTCCTCTTCACGATAGATGAGATTCAGATGATTCTGCATGGAGACGAACCGGGTCCAGCCGTTCATATCAGCCACATGCAGCGCCTTCTGGAACTGCCAGGCATACATGGCAGAAGCGCCAATGTAGCGGGCTTTTCCCGCCTTCACCACATCATGCAGGGCTTCCATCGTTTCTTCTATCGGGGTTGTATAATCCCAGCGGTGAATCTGGTACAGATCAACGTAATCGGTGCCCAGCCGCTTCAGGCTGTGGTCGATCTCGCTCATAATCGCCTTGCGGGACAATCCCCCGCCGTTCGGTCCAGTTCGCATAGGGAAGAATACTTTGGTGGCAACCACCACCTCATCCCTGGTAGTCATGTCCTTCAGAGCCCGTCCGAGCATTTCTTCACTCGTGCCGTCAGAATAGACATTGGCCGTATCGAAGAAATTAATGCCCAAGTCCAGTGCGGTACGGATCATCGTCCGGCTCTGCTCTTCGTCCAGCACCCAAGGGTGCACCCAGCGCTTGGCATCGCCAAAGCTCATACAGCCCAGGCACAGTCTGGAGACCTCAAGGCCGGTATTGCCCATTTTTGTATATTCCATTCGCTTGTTCCCTGCTTTCCTGAGAATAGTGTATATTACAGTCTCATTAACACTCCCGCCGGATTTGCCCTACCTGCTTAGTCAAGCAGAACCTGCTTCGTTGCAATATTCGTACAGAACTCCTGGTCGTGCTCTACAAACAGGATGGTTGGAGCATATTCCAGCAGCAGCTCCTCGATCTGCATCCGCGAGATGACATCGATGAAATTCAGCGGCTCATCCCAGATGTGCAGATGCACCTGCTCGCTGAGGCTGGCGGCGATCAGCACCTTTTTCTTCTGCCCGCCGCTGTACGTGGACATATCCTTCTCGAATTGCAGCCGTGAGAAATCAAGCTTCCGCAGGATGGCCTTGAACAGGCTCTCGTCGATTCCCCGATCTCTGGCATAATCGTTCAGGCTGCCCTGGAGGTGCGAGGTGTCCTGGGACACATAAGAGATCGCCAGCTGGCTGTCTCTTGCGAAGCGGCCGGTATAGCCAATGTCCTGTCCGCAGATTAACTTCAGAATGCTTGATTTGCCTGAGCCGTTGCTGCCGGAGAGGGAGATGCGGTCACCTTGTTCCAGAGTGAAGCTAACACCGGTGCATACTGTTGTATCCCCGTAGCGGATCGACAGATCCTCCAGCTCCACCAATTGCTGCTTATGATAAGGCAGCTGTGCAATCTTCAGGCTCTCCGCGTTCTCCAGATTGCGCAGCAGCTTCGACTTCTCGGCGATGGCGGATTCCTGGCGCTGCTGAATGGACTTGGAGCGCTTCATCATCTTGGCGGCCTTGTGGCCGATATAGCCTTTATCCACTTTTGATCCGGAGTTCAGTGTGCCATTCTTGGTTTTCTCGACTTCATGCGACCAGCCGCTGGTCCGTTTCGCCGAATCGGACAGACGCTTGATGTCCTTCCGCAGCTTCTCATCCTGTGCCAGCTCGAACTGGTCCTGCCTGGACTTGTTCTCCCACCAGCTGCTGAAGTTGCCCTTCTGGATCTCAATATTGGTCTTGTTGATCGACAGAATATGGTCCACGCAGTTATCCAGAAAAGCCCGGTCATGTGACACCAGAATATACCCGCTTTTGGTGCGGAGGTAATCGCTGACTAGCTTGCGGCCCTTCACATCCAGATGGTTCGTCGGCTCATCAATGAGCAGGAACTGGTTCTCGCGCGCAAACAGAGCGGCCAGCAGCACCTTCGTCTGTTCTCCGTTCGACAGCGATTCAAACGGCCGGTACAGCGCATCCTCACTCACCTTCAGCAGAGACAGCTCCCGCATGAACTTCCAGTTCGCAAGCTCCGGGTCAATCTCCTGCATGACGTCCACGGTAAGAGCCGTGGGGTCAGCAACCACATAAGGGAAATACTCGAAGCCCACCTTAGCGGAGATCGTTCCGCTGTATTCATATTTGCCGAGCAGCAGGTTCAGAAAGGTTGTTTTGCCGCGTCCGTTGCGTCCAGTGAAGCCCAGCCTCCAATCCGTATCCAGCTGAAAGCTCACATTCTCAAAAATATTATCGTAAGTGCCCTGATAGGCAAAGGTTAAATTGCTCACATTAATTAAAGACATACACATATCCTCCTGTATTCACAAAAATAAAAGCTGCAAGAAGGTTCTCCTCCCGCAGCTCAAATAAACACAGCAAATCTGTTTCCCGGGTACTTACCTCCAGGCAGACTTGAACAAGGATATTTGGACCAGAGTGAAAAGAGGCAGACCCTTCCTGCATATCAACCATAAATTGCGCGCCACAAATAACGCTTGTTTATTGGTTACATTACGCAAGAAATGTCCGCACGATACTCTTCAACTCCCGTCGCTTAATTAAGTGCATTTTAACACAGCTCTTCCTGGAGATCAACCCGTTAGTCAGATCAGTCCGTGCTTCAGGAAGGCGTTATACAGGCCATCATCTTCGATCGAGTCGGTGATATCATCAGCAATGGCTTTGAGCGGCTCGCGGGCATTGCCCATGGCAATTCCCACCTGGACATATTCCAGCATCTCCAGATCGTTAAGCCCGTCACCAATCGCCATACTGTTCTCAAGCGGGATACTCAAATGCTGCAGGACATCGGCAATAGCCGCAGCTTTATGAACGCCTGGCATCATCAGCTCCCCGCTGTTCTCGCCAAAGATCGGGATGGAGCACTGAATCGCCGTGAACCGGTCCTGTAACTCCTCCTGAATCTGATCAAAGGGCAGGCTGCTCTCCAAGAAGCATACCTTGTTGACATCATCCAGATATAACTCCTCGTCCCCGTAAGTGAGTGTTGCGATATAAGGATGGGGCGATTGCCGTCTTCTCTCCTGGGCTTGGGGATCATTCAGCAAGTCGCCATAGATTCTGCGTTCCAGATGCGGCTGTAAATGGCGGCTGCCGTGAAGCGCCGTATTGGATTCCAGAATGAAATCGACCCCGTTCGCGTTAAAATAATCGATCAAATGCTTCGCATCCTCCGGGGTCACTTTTTTATGATAAAGCATTTCGCCACGGCTCTCCACATATCCGCCGGCCGCTCCAATCAACCCGTCGAACCCGATCTCCCAGATATAATCATAGATTTCCGCCTTAGAGCGTCCGGTGCACAGGTACAGCAAATGCCCATTCTTCCGAGCCTGCTGGCATGCCTGCACTGCCGATTCCGGGACCATTCCATTCTCCATGAGAAGCGTTCCGTCAATATCGATGAAAATAATCTTTCTGCTGCTCTGATTCATGTCCTCTTCTCCCCTTTGTATAGTCTTCCACTGAACTATAGGTTATGAAATGCGTTCCAAGTCAAGCGTTATTTCAGAAGGGGCCGTGCGATTCACTTACCCTAAATTTGTACAAATAAATAGGATAGCGCATCTTAGCACGCATCTTATCCCGTGGGAGGTACATAATGAGAACATTACCAGAATCCTTAACAAAAACAGCAAGAGCGGTGCTGCTCGGTACAGCTCTGACTCTGGCAGGCGGCACAGTATTTACAGGTGCACAGCCGGCAGCAGCTGCATCCGCATCGGATACCCAGGCGGTCTACAACCAGTTCCGTAAATACGTCAGCAATCCCGCAAGCCTGGCGCAGGCACGCAAATATCTGATGAACCATATCTCCAAAGTTGGCTCCTGGTACGGCACGGTAATGACCCTTCAATTGGAGAATGCCCAGAAGGCGGGCCTTGAGCGGTTCTCTGAGAAGCTATACACAGATTCTGTGCAAAAGGCGCTAATGGATGCCGAAATTAACAACGACATGACCTATACGGAGATCCTGAAGCGGGTAAAAGCACCTGCGGTCCGCAAGCTGATGGAAGAAATCTGGGATAAAGGCTACAAGCTGGAGAGCAGCGAAGGCATGTATTATCCGGTCATGCATTATGAAGGCTTCAAGGTATTCAAGCCCTATATCAGCAAGGATATTGCCGCGTATATTGATATCATGGCCACTGAGAGCAACAAGCCGTCCACCTTTGATGCCGCTGTTGTGATCACTTGGGATGAGCTGATCGGCAGAGCGGCCATCATGAGTGATTACGTTCAGGATTACCCGAAGTCGAACAGGACGGCGGCGATCCGCAATGAAATGTCCTATACGGTTCCCCTAGTGCTGCTCGGCTCGGACAATACACCTGCTTACGATTACGATACTAATGAAATCGACCCTGAGCTGCGCCGGGCCTACGACCACGCCTTGATGGAGGGTACAGGAGATAACAAAGTGCTGAACATTCTGGTCAAGCTGGTAACGCTTCTGAATACTTTTGGTAATCAAAAGACGCCTGCGCTTGAATCCTACCTGGATCAAGTGGTTAAGCAATATACGGAGCTTTGATTAGAGCGATTGGAACAATATCGACCCTAATGGGGGAATGAAGTTAGTTTCGAGGTGCATGCCTAGATGCTGCACAATGTGATTGGTTTTTCGACTATATTGGCTCACCACGGCGTGTACGTTACGAATGTGATCGGTTTTTCGCTTACATTGGGCCACTACGGCGTGTCCGTTCCGATTGTGATCGGTTTTTTGATTACATTCGCTCACATACCAGCGTAGCGCCTTAATGTAATCGGTTTTTCGATTACATCGCGCATGCCAGCGGGCCATCAGACCGCAAAAAGGCTGTCCTTCATCAGAAGGAACAGCCTTTTGACGTATCTGTTACAGCAAATCCTCTTCCTGCGCGCCGGTAATGACCGTAACAATACTTGTGCGCAGTTGATCCGCATTCTTGGCCTGATAGGGATCGGCGGCGTAGATGACCGCATCGGCAATATAGCCTTCCGCAATCCGGCCCAGCTCATGGCCGCTTCCGAGAATACCAGCCGCGTCTTCTGTAGCCGACCGCCACACTTCTGCACGGCTCAGGCCATAGTCCAGCAGGGTGTCGAATTCCTGCAGGTTGTAGCCATGCAGCGCAGGGGTGGCGTAATCGGTGCCGAAGCCCAGCCGCACCCCTGCATCTCTGGCATATCCGAGCGCGATGGCGTGCGCATCGGCCGCCCGGGCTGCGCGATCACAGATGACTGGCGGCAGCGCCAGCACTCCCTTCGGATCGGCCGCGATCCGGTAAATGGAAGTGGTCGGCACGTAAGCCACGCCGGATTCGGCCAGTCTCCCGGCCTGATCCCAGGTCATGAACATCCCGTGTTCAATGGATTCCACACCTGCCTCAATCGACCAGTCAATCGTCACCCCGCCCCAGGTATGCACCAATACCTTCTTGCCGTTCGCATGGGCATGACGGACGATGAAGGCGAATTCCTCACCGGAGAAGTTCGGCTCCGTAACCTTCTCAGTCGGTGCGCCGAGACCGCCGGTTGCCATGATTTTGACCCAGCCTGCCCCGGTTGCGTAGATCTCCGTCAGGCGGTTCTCCAAATGCTTGATCCCCTTGGCATCGGCAACTCCCAGCATTTCACTGCTGGTCTCAACCCGCAGCGGCTGCTGGTAATACTTCACGAGATGCCGGATTGTGGCCGGCAGAATACCGCCAGCGTCGCGGGCTGTAGTTACCCCCGTCCGCAAGGTAGCAGCGAAGACCTCCGCCTGCATCACCTCAATCTCGCGGGGGTCCCGGCGGAGCTGATCCTCATGGTCGAAGTCAGTCCAGGCCAGATGGGTGTGCAAATCCAGAATGCCCGGACTGATCCATAGCTGCTGCTTCCGGGAGCCTTCCGCCTGTTCAGGCTGCGAACCCGCTTCAGCCACTACGGTGAACCGTCCGTTCGTAATCTCGATGTCGAAGCGTTTCCCCTCGATACCTGCAATATGGATTCCCGTGTATGCCTGAAATTGCGGCTGCTTAAGGATCATTCGGCTTCCTCCCAGACCTGGCGGACGGCCTGCAAGGCCGGTTCAGCCTCCCGCTTCAGCAGTCTGGCCAGCGTCTGCACAGCTGCCTCCACACTCTCGCGGCTGGCATTATTTCCGAAATGGTTAATACGCAGCAATTGACCGAATAGCTCCCCGTCTCCGGGAGCTACGATACCGACAGGCTGCTTGATCAGCAGAAGCGGTTGCTCGTTAATTCGAACAGTGGTAGTCAACGTAGAATAATGTCTGCTGTCCTTCTGCCAAGGGATAAGTCCAAGCTCCGCGATCCCGGCGACAGCAGAGGCCGCTGCGCGTTCATGCCGTTGGATCACTTGTGACAGCCCCTCCTCGGCAACAGCCTCCAGGGCTTCAATCAGTGCTCTGGCTTCCAGGACCGGGATGTTCGGCGGGACGCGGAGCGGTGCTGCTCCATCCGGGGACGGCTGCAGATCCAGCAAGGACAGAATTGAATTGCGCGGAGCCTGGTCATTCGACTCCAGGAAGGCCCAGCCGCGGGGAGAAATACTGACCGCGCTGATTCCGTTAGGACCGGCGAGCGCTTTTTGCGCACCCATTACTGCGAAATCCACGGTCCACTCATCCACAGACAGCGCCTCTCCCCCGACAGCCGACACGGAATCCGTTATCGTAATCAGGTCATGACTGCGGGCCAATTCGAAGATCTCCTGCGCAGGGTTCGAGCCGCCTGTAACCACCTCTGCCTGCACCAAAGAAATCGCAACCGGCTGATGCAGCTCAATTGCTGCGGCGACCTCCTCTACTGTAACCACCTGATCGAACGGAACCTTCACTTCCTTAACGGTGGCCCCGCCGCGCGTAAGCCATTCTCCGAACAAGCTTCCGTAAGGTCCGGTTACTACGTTCAGAATCGTACGTCCAGGCGCTGCAATTCCTGCTGCTACCGCCTCAATGCCTAGAATCGCCTCCCCCGGAATGATTACCGGAGGATGCTGTGTCCCCAATAGCCGGGACAACTGCTGTGTTAATGTGTCCAGCTCAGATAACGTCAATGGTACGAATCCTGTAGTTTGGCGGTTCATATAATCCTCCTGATGTGTTGAATGTTCAATATTGCGGCATCTTGGGCACCGCAGACAATAGCTCACGGCTGTATTCATGCTGGGGCCGGACGAAGAACTCATCCTTCGAATTCACCTCGACCAGTTGCCCCTGACGCATGACAGCGACAGTATCACTGACGGCATGAATGACTCCCAGATCATGGGAGATGAACAGCATCGTCAGATTAAGCTCGGCTTGCAGCGTATGGAATAGCTCCAGCACGCTGCGCTGCACCGAGACATCCAGTGCGCTTGTAGGCTCATCGGCGATCAGCAAGCCCGGCTCCACGCTAAGTGCGCGGGCAATGGCAATCCGCTGGCGCTGGCCGCCGGAGAATTCATGCGGATATCTGTCCAGAGATCTGGCATCCAGCTGCACCCGGCTAAGCAGCTCCTTACTTCTGCGCTCGACCTGCGAACGCTCTACAATCCGGTGGAACAGCAAGGCTTCCGCCAGAATCTGCCGGACGGTATGCCGTGGATTCAGCGATGAATCCGGGTTCTGGAAGATCATCTGGATCTGCTTATGCTGCGCCTTGCTCCGCTTCCGGCCTAACGGCTCCGCGCCCAGCAGAAGCTGTCCTGCATCCGGGGTGATCAGTCCGGCGATGACCCGGGCCAGCGTAGACTTCCCCGAGCCGGACTCACCGACAAGCCCCAGCGTGGTATGCCGCTCAAGCTCCAGCCGGATCTGATCCAGAGCTGTGAACCCGCCGTAACGAACGCTTACATCCTGCACCTGTAGTGCTACTTCCATGAGACCCCGCCTCCTTCCAGCTCCGGCAGAGGGAGCACCGAATCCATTAACATCTGTGTATAAGCCTCAGCCGGATGCCGCAGCAGGCTATGCGTCTCGCCTTGCTCAATGATCCGGCCCTGCTTCATTACAACCAGTCTGGAGCAGAGATTGGCGGCAATCGCCAGGTTGTGGGTCACAAAGACCATAGCGAAGCCCAACTCTTGCTGCAAATTCGTAATCGTATCTATAATCTGGCGCTGAACCGTTACATCCAGCGCGGTGGTCGGCTCATCACAGAGCAGAATGCCCGGCTTGCAGGCCAGCGCCAAAGCAATGACGACACGCTGGCACTGGCCGCCGGAAAGCTGCCCCGGGTAGCGGTCTTTTGTCTTCAGCGAAGCTGGAAGACCCAGCCGCTCAAGGAGTTCCAGGGCAATGCGCCGTGCAGCCTTCAGACTGGTTCTCTGTCTGTAATAGACAACCTCGGTCAGCTGCTTCACTACCGGGCAGAGCGGGTCCAGTGCCCCTCTGGGGTCCTGGAACACCATGGCACTGCTCACCTTACTGCGGACCGTTCCGCCGGTCTGCTCTACACCGCGCGGAAGCAGGCCGAGAATGGCCCGCAGCGTCAACGATTTGCCCGAGCCGGATTCGCCCACTAGTCCGAGGCTTTCGCCGCGCTCAAGGGAGAAGCTAACGCTGTTAACCAGAATTTCTGTGGACGGGGCAGCTAGTGTCAGTTCTTCGAGTTCAAGTACAGGTTGTGTTGTCATCCTTTTCTCCTCCAGACATCAGCCAGTCCGTCTCCCAGAAGAGACAACGCAATTCCCGTATACACGACTGCGAAGCCGGGAACCGCCGACAACCACCAGGCTGTGGTAATGAAGGGCTGTCCGTCAGCGATCATCGTTCCCCAATCCGGCGTAGGCGGGGCAATCCCTATCCCCAGGTAACCCAGCGTAACGATGGCTACCAGGAGTCCGATCATATCTGTCATCAGCACGACAACGGCTTGCGGCAATACATTCGGCAGAAGATGGCGCAGAAGGATTCGGTATCCGGGCAGACCGAGTGTCTGCGCTGAGGCAATCCATTCCTGCTTCCGGAAGGACGCGCTAAGTCCTCTGACCACACGGGCGAATACAATCCAGCCTACGAGAATGAAGGTGATATAGATTCCGCGCTCCCCTGCCCCGCTGGCGAAGGCCACGATAATGACGATCAGATAGAAAGGGAAGGCAATAAAAGTGTCCGTGATCAGCGATATGATTCTATCGGTCCATTTGCCATAGTACCCC
Organism: Paenibacillus sp. FSL H7-0756; assembly: GCF_038006765.1. NCBI lineage: Bacteria > Bacillati > Bacillota > Bacilli > Caryophanales > Paenibacillaceae > Paenibacillus > Paenibacillus sp. FSL H7-0756. The sequence continues at coordinate 976,421 of NZ_JBBOVT010000002.1, forward strand.
GAGATCATACCCAGCATGACGCCCGTGCAGAACGGAATAATCTCAGCCAGCACCATGATCGTCAGATCCGTCCGGGCGGCATAGATCAGTCTGGTGAACAAATCACGGCCAAGCTGGTCGGTACCGAGCCAGTGGGCTGCGGAAGGCGGCTGCAGGAAGGCGCTCAGATTCTGCTCCGTAGGGTTGTACGGACTTAAGTAAGGGATGAATATGGCGAGTAGTATAAGTATAACGAACATAATGATTCCGATCAGCAGTGACGGGGTGTTAAGCACTCTTCGGAGTCCGCTTGCGGGCTTCCCGAGTTCCGGCAGGGCTGTGTCTATCTGTGTAGTATTCATGATTTCCCCTTCGTTCTGGGATCAAGCCACCCGGAGATCATTTCGATCAGCAGACTGATAATCACAACAGCCAGCGCACAATAGAGCGCAATCCCTTGAATCACCGGAAAATCTCTATTCGAGATGGAGGTGAACAGCAGGCTGCCAATGCCCTTGATCCCGAAGACCTGCTCCACAACGAGCGTTCCCCCGATCAGGTAGGACACATTTACTCCAAGCAGCATCAGGGTCGGCAATGCCGAATTGCGCAGCACATGCTTGAACAGGATCACTCTGGACGGGATTCCAGCTGCACGGAGAGTGACAACGAATTCGGATTCCAGCACTTCCAGCATTTGTGCACGCAGCGAGCGGACCAGCGTAGGAATCTGTGAAAAAGCAATCGTGACCGCCGGAAGCACCAGACTATGGAGCGTACCCGACCAGCCCTCGCCGATTCCACCTACCGGGAACCAGCCAAGCCGAACGCTGAAGAACAGAATGAACAGAATCCCAACCCAGAAGACCGGCATCCCGAGGGTGACCGCTGGAATAATGCGGATCAGATGGTCTAGCAGCTTGTCCTTGTGGGTGGCAGCAACCGTTGCCAGCAGTAGTGCTGTAATTATCGCAAGACCCGAGGCGATTACAATCAGCAGTAGTGTGACCGGCGCACGCTCTGCAATCAGCTCTCTGGTCGAGGTGCCGGCAACAATGGAGTTTCCGGTATCTCCCTGAGTGAACAGCAGCTTCACGAACCGGGTGAACTGATCCCACAGGGAGAGATCCAGTCCCAGTGTGTGGTGCATACTCTTAAGTGCTTCTGGTGTGCTGTATTCACCGAGAATCATTTTGGCGGGGTCGCCGGGTACCATTCGGATCAGGAAAAAGACCGCCGTCATTACGCAGAGGATAACAAGTAAGGCTCTTACAAGGGCTAAGGCCAGCCACTTGTAAGAACCGTTGTTTCCAGCTGCACCGCTCAGGGTCAGCTTGGATTTCATCATTTAGTTAGCCGGACATCTTCCAGACGGATGCTGCCGTTAGGCAGAACCACAAGTCCGTCAACAGAAGAACGGGCGCCGATCAGGATATCCGGATAGTACAGCGGAATGTAAGGAACTTCATCGGCAAGCGTCTGTAAAAGCTCGGTGTAGATGGCAGCCCGTCCCTCACCGTCAGCTGTCTTCTGGCCTTCATATAACAGCTTGGTTACCTTCTCATTCGTGTAATGTGTCCAGTACGATTTGCTGAAGCCTTCCGGGTCGGTCTGGAACGCCAGAATCGAGTTCGCTTCCGGGGAATCCGCCTGACCGCTGTTCAGCATCGCGGCGAAATCATAAGCGAAGAAGCGTTCGCGGAAGGTAGCCAGCTCGACCGATTCAATCTCAATCTTGATCCCGATCGCCTGGCCGGCGGCCTGGATAATCTGGGCTTCCTGTGCCCGGGTACTGTTGCCGGAAGCCACCAGCAGCTTGGTGGAGAATCCGTCAGGGAAAGCCGATTTGGCCAGCTCTGCCTTGGCCGCCGCCGGATCGAAAGTGAGCGCCTTGATCTTGTCATTGGCATTGTAAGGAATCGTTGCCGGCAACAGGGAAGTCGCCGTCTGCGCATAGCCGAAGGTCAGGGCCTTGGTCAGCCCGTCACGGTCAAGCGCCAGTGCCAGTGCCCGGCGGACATGCACATCGGAGAAGTGCTTATCCAGTGTGTTGAAGAAGAGCTGTTCTGTCACCCAACTGCCGTTCGTTACCACTGTAGTGTCTGAACCGTCCTTGATCTCACCCGCATTCTGCAGCGACAGGGCTTCAACTGCATTCACCGCTCCGGCTTTAAGCTGGTTGATGGCCTGGCTGTCGTCCTGGATCAGCTTATAGACAAGCTTGTCGATATAAGGCTGGCCTTCCTTCCAGTAGTTGGTATTCTTAGTGAAGGTCACATCCCCTGCAGGGTCCCATGTCTCGATTACGAATGGACCGGTGCCTACCGGCTTCTTGAAGAACTCCTCTTCGGTCACACCGCCGAAGTCCTTCGGAATGATGCCGTTCGAGAAGTTCGACAGCTCCGAGATGAACGGGGTGTAGGGTTCTTTTAGCGTGATTACGAGCGTCTTCTCATCCTGTGCCTTCACCGTATCCACCTTGGCCGAAATCGCCAGCGGACCGCCAACCTTTAGATGCCGCTCCAGAGAGAATACCGCATCTGCGGCTGTTACCGGCGTACCATTCGAGAACTTTAAGCCGTCACGCAGGACGAAGGTGTATGTTAAGCCATCTTCGCTGATCGTATGCGACTGTGCCAACTGATCCGTAATTTCACCCTTGCTGTCAAAAGCAACCAGCGACTCAAACACTTTATCAATCGCAAATGCGTTATTCGATGTAATCTGGTTATGTAGATCAAATGACGTTACGGAAGCCGGGCGGCCATACACGAAGGTGCCTCCAATTGCAGGCTCTGCGTTGCTTGCACTTTCCGTTGCCGCTGGAGCCGTACTGGCCTTAGCCCCATTATTGGAATCCGCAGGATCGGCAGACCCGGAGCAGCCGGCAAGCAGCGATACGAATAGTACCGCGAGTGTACCTAGCCCTGCTGTTTTTCTCATAGAAGCTTTTAAATTTATCACGTGTGATCCACCCTTCCTATAAATCATATACGTTTAGTATGAATTGTATTATGGATCAGACCTTCACTTCTGTCAAACAAAAATTCATCCGCTCAGCCGAATTGAATCATAATGTTCCAATGAAGGAAATGTATTCGTAATCATCCGCCGGTTATGGCTCTATGAAGGCTATACTCGTCCAGTTCCAGATCAGGCTCTCTCCCAAGTGCCAGCTTCGCCAGCTGATAACCGATATACGGCCCCATGGTAAGTCCTGAAGCTCCCAGACCATTGGCCGCAAGGATTCCGCTCCACCCGGGAACAGTCCCAATGACCGGCAAAAATCCCGGAGTGAACGGACGGAAGCCGACCCTCACTTCACTATAGGTACCATCCGCCAGTCCAGGCGCAACTTCCAGCCCCTTAGTCAGAATCTCCTGCATCCCGCTGGCGGTCACTCTGGTATTATATCCTTCTACGTCATTCTCATGAGTAGCTCCGATAACAATCTGCTGCCGGGCAAAAGCGAGCAGATATTGATCGCTTGGCGGGATCACTACCGGCCAAACTTCCGTATCTTGTTGGTCAGATACCTGCAAATGCATAATCTGCCCCTTCTGGTAGCTCACCTTGAAGTCAATGCCCAGCGGCCGGAGCAAGGGGTTCGCCCATGCGCCTGCACAGATAATCACTTCATCCGCCGGATAAAAGTGTCCCCCTGCGTTGACTCCAGTGACCCGGTTCGGTTCAAAGGCGAGCGCAGCATCGCCGCTAACCATGACCGCACCCTGCTGCTGCGCTGAATGAAGCAGAGCGTTCCGCAAAGCGCGGCCATCCACCCTTGCAGCACCGCTGATATGAACCGAGGCGTATCCTTCCGCCAGCAGCGGGAACCGATCACGGGTCTCCTGTGCGCTAAGCCGCGTGATGACTCCGATCTCCGGGGCATCTGCCAGCCGCATCCGTGCCCGCTCTTCTATTTTGTCGAGCTTACTCTCATCCGTATGTATACTAAGCGCTCCAACCCTGGCATAACCGGTATGCGCTTCGCCGCCTTCCATAAGCTGACTAATCAACTCGGGATAGAACCGTGCCCCCGCCTTCGCCAGCCTGTACCAGGCCTGATTGCGCCGCTGCGACAGCCAGGGACAGATAATCCCTGCCGCTGCATCCGTAGCTTGTCCAGGGTCTTGACGGTCTATAATCAGCACCTCTGCCCCCATCACTGCCAGCTGATAGGCTGCCGAGGCCCCGAGAATCCCTGCTCCGATCACAATGACTTTCTTCATCTGTACGTCCTTTCTGGATGTGTATATCTCCTTGTGTTAGTGGATAGGGTTCTGTGCAAGGAATTCAAGAATGGTATTGTTAACCAGGATAGGCTGTTCTCGTAGCATATGCGGGCGGTGACCTGCTCCCTGAACGATCAGCATCCTTGCACCCGTAACGAGGGAAGCTAGCTTTGCCGTTCTATCCTCTCCCGCGAACGGATCATGCTCCCCTGAAATTAGCAGTGCCGGGCAAGTTATACTACTTAACTGCTCCTCCGTGAGATCCGGGTATCTGATCCAGTCTTGCACCGTTTGCCGCAGATAATGTTGCCAATTCCCCTGATGGGCCTCCTGATGCCTCTCGATCATCTGATCAATGAAGGCTTGCTGCTGATTCGCCAGCAGCTGTTCAGGTTCGTACTCCCCGGCTCAAGCCGGTTCACAGAAGCCGCTGGTTCCAATCGTAGTCAGCGTAGCAATCCGTCCCGGATGATTCACTGCCAGGTATAGCCCTACGCCCGCTCCCATACTATATCCAATAAGATGTGCCCGTTCAATGTTCATTCGATCCATGAATCCGGCGACATCCTCAGCTATTCGTGGAGTAGACCAGTCCAGATCCCGGCAGCGGGTCCTGCCATGCCCTCTCAGATCCGGGAAGTAACATCTGTATTGGTTCTGGAAGTCCAGAACCTGGCTGCTGAAGGCCAGCATGCTGCGGGAATAATGACTGTGCAGGAAGATCACCGGTTCTCCGGTACCCATCTGTTCATAGAACATTTCAAGTTCGTTAATCTGTATGTATGGCATAATACTCCTCCCTCAGTAAATGTGAAGAAACCATTACCGGACCTTTACGAGTCAGCTTCTCATTGCACAGTTGTCATTCGGATGCTGTAGGCACTTGAATGATAGTAACTGCATTTTGTACAACAGAATGCTGTAAAAAAGGCTTCGAAATAGCTTCTATTGTATTCAGTGCAATAGAATACTGAAAAAAGGCCATTTTTCACCCAAAACACAACATTCTACTGTATGAAATACAATAGAATCTAATTTTACGGTCAGCTTTGCATTTTCTATTGCAGAAAATACAATCAGCTAGTTGAATTTAAGAGCAGAAGTCGGTAAAGGGTGCAGGATCAGCCCAGGATCAGCCCAGGATCAATCCAGGATCAGCCCAGCATCAATCCAGGATCAGCCCAGTATCAGCCCAGGATCAGCCCAGGATCAGCCCAGGATCAGCTCGATGTTCGTGCTCAGACTTTAACACCCTAAAGTTCATTCTAACAGTTGTAAAACTGTTGCAGCACTACTCTCAGCTTACCACAGGTCATTCGTCAGAAGTAGTAGCCTGCCCCGCTGCCCCGCGCAACAAACCGAAAACCCCCGGAATACCATTCCGGGGGCATGCATTAAAAACCATCATTACAAATTCAGTTCTCTAATCCGCTCCGCAAGCTTAGGGAACACGCGGAGTGCGTTGTTATAAAAGACATCCTCATGGTAGGCTTCTGGCACCAGGTGCTTCACGAAGGTAATATAAGCGTCCAGCGGGACCAGCGGCCAGTCGGTGCCGAAGACCAGACGGTCGTATTTCTCGGCGAACACCAGCGCCCGGCGGAAATGATCGGTATAGGTCTGCTCGGTCAGCAGCCGGTCCACCTTGGCCTGATCGCCGACAATCCAGCCGGATAAATCTGTATAGAGATTAGGGTTTTTCTCCAGCAGGGCTGCGGTGTCCATGACCCAGGGATCGCCCAGGTGGCAGAGCATGAAGGTAATCTCCCGGTGCTTCAGGAAGGTCTCTTCCATGGACAGCGGATGGGAATACTTCAGCAATCCCTGGTCCGCGTAAGTCAATCCGCCATGAATGACCACCGGGAGGCCGTAAGCGGCAGCCAGCTTGTAGACCGGATCATAAATTTCATCCCCCACATTGAAGTGGTAATACCCGGCATACAGCTTGATGCCAACGACATCCGTCCGCTGCAATGATTGCTCCAGTGCTTCAAGCTGTCCCTCCAGATGAAGGGTGAGCGGGTTAATGCCCACGCAGGTGAACAGATTGTCCGGCAGGGTCTCGCTCAGGTCAAGCAGCATAGGATTGAGGGCAGCGGAATCGGGAAAAGCTCCGGCAACCGTCTCAGTCACTCCCATACCGACTCCGGCAATTACACCGCTGCGGCGGAACTCCTCCAGGAGTCCCTTGCCGGTATAATCGATATGCGCCAAGGTCTGCGCCGTTTCGTGGAAGGCTGCAATATTGGAATAGTGCACATGTGCGTCAATGATTTTCATAGAAGCTTCCTTTCTCTGACTCACTTCTTGAACCGGATCGACAGCAGATCGCCATAAGCCTGATCAGGTACCTGGAGATCTGAGATCAGATAGAATTGCGGCTTGCTGAATTGCTCCTTGCCATCCTGCAGATGCAGGTATTCCTCCGTATATGACAATATTGCATCTGCATTCACCATAAGCGAGGGAGAGGAATGCTCAGGTGCTGCAATTAACGTCAAGCGTTGCTTCCGCTCCTCAGAACCCAATTGCAGAAGACCGTTAGAACTTTTAGCTCCTGACTGTACTTTGCCTGCCTTATATACCAGTTGTTCACCTCTGCTGTTCTTGAGGTACCCTCTACCGTCCTTGATGGCAGAAGCAGCCTGATAGAAGGTTGAAGTCTCCAGCTGCAACGGGCATAGCGGACCGCCTGTGTTCTGCTCCACATGTACTGTAGAAGCAAGCACCAGAACGCCCGGCAGCAGCATGAAATACTGATGCAGTACGAGTCCTTTGTATTTATCATTCTTCTGAATGGATACGCTCATCCGTATCCCCGACCAGCGGTTCCCCTTGTTATCGGTCAACTCCGCGAAATCAGCCGTTAACGGCTCCTCCATGAAGCTGCGTAAGGCGATTTCTTCCACACTGGTTACGATACCACCCACCCAAGGATTCCACCAGGATTTCGCAACCGGCTGCGGAAAAGAAGATTCAAGCCATTCCTCGCCCTGATGGGTAAGCGAGAACAATCCCGGCGCGAAGTCAGGGCTGGCCTGTATCCGCAGAATGCCGTTGTCCACAGCCAGTACCTGTGCTCCTTCTGCTACAAGTCTCTCCTGCCGGACAGGTTCATCCGCGACCGGCAAGACCAGGAAGGATTGATCCTGCACATAACTGTCCATATCCAGATGCAGGGTCAGCACATCCGGGGCTGCTCCTGCTGGCACAGTCAGCGGCAGAGCCGCTTCTCTGAGCTTCGCTTCCTCATGTACTGTTAGCCGCGCTTCCGCCATGCTGCCTGCATCGGAAGAGAGCCGAATCTCACCCGCCAGATAGCTCTTCTTCTGGTCCTTAAGTAAAAGCATAGCCTCTCCGCTTATAAACGGATTCCCGTTATTCAAGCTCAGTTCCAGCTGTTCTGTAGCGGCCAGTTCATCAGCGTTCTTGTTGCCGCTTTGCAGCGCATAGGCCCGGAAATCCTGCCAATGGTCCCAGGTGCCCAGCGCGATCCGCAGCGGCGGCGTCTCCTTACGCCCGCCGGCGGGAATCCGCCCCAGAGAATGCTCTACGGCATGCATCCACGAGTCCTGAATCAGCTTAAGCTCTGACGGCCAGCTAATCCCTCTGGAGAAGCCTTCATCGTCAGCGAACATCCAGTTCTCTGTGAAATCCTGTGCCTCCCAGTAATCCGGGCTGGAGGCTTCAACCCCTGCGCTCAGATCTATATATTTGCCGCGGTAAGGGATGACGCCGCCATGCAGACCGAAGCGGAAGCTGTCCTTCAGGAACAGCTCTTCCTCCTGAACGGTAGCCTGCAGATTGTCGATTCGGAAATAACGGGAGACAATCCCGTTGCCGAACAGCTTCACAACCATTGTCAGCAGCAAGCCATCTCTGATGCCGGCTTCATAAGTGGCCTCAAGCACGATAGCCTCTTGATCCCTGGAGATCTTCACATCCAGCGCCGTGAATTTCTTGAATTCATTCGTATAAGGTAAGCCCAGCTTAGGATAAGGCAGGTTCATCAGATATTTACGGTTCTCAAAAAAGGTAAGCCAGTGGTTTGTTTTGTTCAGTACGGCCGAATAGCGGCCATTGCTTATGATCCAGTCCTTGTCGGTCGGGCCGCCGAAGGCCGTCTCTGCTCCGGAGAAGACCAGGCTCAGCTCCTGTTCCAGTATAGCTGAATCGGCTCCTTCTTCTGCACTGTGGATACTCACCGTATGGTGCCAAATGCCATACCCGAGCAGCCGGGCCGCTGCGGTGACGGTTCTCCGGCTCTTTGCCGGAACCTCTACGGTAATCCGGGTCTGGCCGAACGCCAGAATCTCATCCTCCGGCAGCTCAAAGCTGAACACGGTGTCTGTGTTGTACTCATTCTCTACCGTTACATCCAGCTCGACCTCTTCGCCCGCGAAAAGCGTTCTGTCAGGTACCTGAAGCTTCACCTTGACCGGAAATTTCGGCTTAATGCCCAGCTTGAAGATGGCAGGAAGACCGTTAATGAGCAGTTCTGCCTCCACCACAGGGTGGGTCTGATAGAGATCCTGCTCCTCCTTCACCGGATGGATGAAGAAGCGGCCTTCAATCCGTGCCTCGGATTCGATTGTCTGAGCAGCGTCCAGCTCTATGCGGATTTGCTCATTGCTTTTACCGCTAATCTGGAGCGCCAGGGGCTTACCGCTTTTGTTCACGGCTTCGTAAATGACAGGGTATTCCGCTCCAAACGGCAGCTCATGCTGCGCAGGAATCGTTACCTGTATCCGGTAATCCTCCGTCTCAATGAGACGCAGGCCACGGCCGGTCCGTTCATATTCCATTTTCAGCGACAGACCATCCTTCAGCCATTCATATGTAAAATAGTCAAAGCCGTTTTCCCCGTGACCGTCAGGCTCCACCTTGATCTCACGGATGCTGTCGTTATACCAGTCTATCTTTTCGAAATAAGACTTCACCGCTCCGGTCTGAAGCACCGAGGGAATGAAGTTCATCAGGTGAGTGGTGTCATCCCGGTCCTCCCAGAAGAACCCGCTTTTCTTATAAGTGGGCACTGCCTTGACATTACCGGGCCAAGTATAAAGATCCAGCCGCGGCCAGCCCAGCTTAATCGTCTCTTCGATCGAACGCCTTACCAGCGCCTTACCCACCTTGCGTCCATGGTAATCCGGTCTCACGTTGAGCAGAGCAATATAGAGCGCTCCGGTATCCTCTTTATAATGGGAGAAGCTGCAGTATCCGATGACCTCTGAGCCGCTTACCGCCAGGAACAACTTGAGCATCGGACTTTTCTCGTGTTCACGCAGCACGCTCTCCTCAGTCCGGTACGCTCCGTCTCCGCCCCAGCTCTCTGCGCTTCTGTTCCACATCTCGGCAATGGAAGCGGCATGCCTCTCCGGTATATATTCTTCAATCACGATATCTTGTAGTTCGGGCATTACAGTACTACCTCCTCGTGTCGCTATAATTCCTGGCCTCATAGCCATAAATACTACTTGCAGTATATAACAGAACGATCAGCCACTGTAAGATCCTGTTTGATTATAAAAGAATATTACTTAATTAGACAAAGGTTAGCTTCGATCCGATCAGATAGCCAATCGAGACAAACAGGAGTGACCAGATAAAGGCACCGGCAAGGGTGACCATTAAATATTTCCGGAAGGACATGGCGCTGATGCCTGAGATGTAGCTGGTCACATGCCGGATGCCCGGCACAAAATAAGCGATGAATATCGTCCAGTTGCCGAACCGGAAAAACCAGCGTTTGACATAGGCGAATCTTTTGGGCGTCAGGCCTACCCATTTCCCGTACCGGTCCACGACAGGCTGCCCCACTCTGAGACCGATGGTATAGCTGATCAGCATGCCTGTAATTGAACCTATGAAGCAGACCAGAACCGAAAGCGAGAAATCCAGCACCATGGTAGAGGATAGATAGCCAACGAACAGCGTCAGCAGCTCATCGGGAACGGGAAGTCCGAGAAGCCCGAGCGCCAGCAGCGCGAATATAGCTATATAACCGTATTGTGAGATCATCTCGATGACCCATGGCATGAACAATCACTTCCTGTTAACGAATTTTTTGAACGAAGGGAACGGGACCCTGCTTATCATCAGTATAGACAACAGTCCCATTATTAAAATGAGCATTTCAGGCTTCAGCCGTTCACCTATAAGGGTGGTCATCGACAGAAGCAATCCCGCTGCCGTAATCGGCATGCCCACGAAGCCCTTGGAAGGAGCCGAGATATTGAATCTGGCCAGCCGCAGCGCCCCGCAGATCAGGAATGCAACCGCAGCCACAGGTCCGACCCACTGCACGTTCTCCAGCCGGTATAACAGAATAAGAAAGACGGGAGCGATACCAAAAGAAATAATATCCGCCAAAGAGTCCAGTTGTTTACCGAAATCACTGGTGCAATGCAGCATCCGGGCGAGCAGTCCGTCCATAACATCGCATATCGCAGCCAGCAGTATCATTAATAAAGCAAGATCATAACGTTCTTGAATCGTGAATAGCAGGGAAATTGATCCGAAGCCCAGGTTTCCCAGTGTGCACATTGAAGGCAGCCAGCTCCATTTCATGCTGTTCACTCCTTTCCTGACAAGTTAGTAATTGGGCGGCTCAGCCTCCAAAGGTTACACTAAAACAGACGCCGTCCGTGGTGTTCATCACTGCATACCGGCAGCCATGCATATCTAAAATTTGCTTCGCAATGGATAATCCGAGTCCGGTTCCGCCCGTCAGACGGCTGCGTGAAGCCTCGATCCGGTAGAACCGCTCCCAGATATGCGCCAGCTGATCCTCGGGGATTCGCTCCCCTTTGTTATGGATGGTGAATAAAAGCTTCTTGGGCTGACTCTCCAGTCTAACAGTTATAGTACTGCCCTCTTCGGCATGACGGATGGCGTTGGTCAGCAGATTGCTGAGCACCTGTTCAATCCATGTAGCATCCGCATATACGGGCAATTCATTCGCCGGGATAATGACTACATCCAGCTGCTTATTTTGAAGGGAATGCACCAGTTTATCGGTCACCTTCTCCGTCATTTCGCTTAGCATGAAGGAGCTTTTGCGCAGCTTGATCGTGCCGGACTCCAGCCGGGCCAGGTCCAGCATATCTTTTACCAGGAACTCCATCTTGTCGGCCTCTTCGATAATGACCTTGATGTAATGATCCTGCTTACCTGCGCTCACCCCGTCCTCCAGCCCTTCGGCGAAGCCCTTGATAATGCTAAGAGGCGTCTTCAGCTCATGAGAAGCACTGGAAAAAAAGTCCTGCTGCATCTGCTCCAGCTTCTTCTTCTGCTCCATCTCCTCCACCAGCTGCTGATTCGTCTCCCGAAGCTCGCCCAGTGCAGTGTCCAGACTTTGGGATAAGGTGAACATGCTTCTGGACAGGTTACCCAGCTCATCCTTCTGGCGGATGGAGTTATGACCGGTGAAATCGAGCGCTACCATCCGTTTGGCCGTATTATTGAGCTTGATTAAGGGCCGGGTCACCATCTTGGAATAGAACAGCGACAGAACCAGAATCAGCACGAACCCGCCAAGCCCCAGGTATAAAAAGAACCAGCGCAGCGCTTCATTGGAATCCTTAACATCCTGCAGCGAGGTCACTGAGAACAACAGCTCAATCTCTCCGCTGGCCTGCTTCACGGGCAGAATCATTACGGAATTGCGGATACCGCTCCAGGGAGCCGTCCACTCTTCCTTGACCATGTTCAGATTATTCAGGCTCTCCAGCTGACCCGGATTTAACGGAAACCAGTCCTCTATGGCCTCGAACAGGATGCCCTGGCGCGGGCTCCATATTTTCAGATCCGGCAGGACCAGCTCCGTAATGGTTCCGGTAATGCTGGTATTGTCCGAATCCGCCTCCTCGCCTACCGGCGTTCCCCCTTGTTTAGTAATATTAACCGGATAGAACAGCTGCCCGAGCTCGCTTGCGCTGACGACATGCTCTCCCTGTATGGTCACCCGGTCATTCTCCTTCAGATGGGCCGATCTCAGCATGTCGCCAAACTGATTCATGAACAGGGACATGGGAATCACCTGAGTTTGGCCCTTCTCATCGATCAGCTTCATGCGGAACGGATCTTCCGACTTCATCCGGCCATCCGGCTTCATAATGACCATCTGTGTCTTGTTGCGCAGCATGAACCGGACCAGCTCGCGGGAAGTGCGGGTTCTGCCCCAGGCTTCTTTGGTGTAGCTTGTCCCGAAGCTCTTCAGATGCTTCTCCACACGGGACTCCTTCTGTATCTGGTAGAAGCGGTCGAACAGCAGGAACTGGCTGAGGATGACCATCCCGTAAAAACAGACGAAGAAGATAACAGTCATCACGAACAGCTTGAAGGTAATTCCCCATCTTTTCATTCTTCGACCTCGAATCTGTAGCCGGTGCCAATGACCGTACGGATGTGGCGGGATTCATACCCCAGCTTGCTGCGCAGTTTCTTGATGTGGCTGTCCACGACCCGGGAGTCCCCCTCGAATTCAATTCCCCAGACCCGGCTGAGGATGGTGTCCCGCGAGACCACATGACCCTTGTTGCGGATCAGCAGCCATAGGAGATCATATTCCTTCGGGGTCAGCTCGACATCGGCGCCTTCCACTTCAAGACGGTGCGCCATGGTATTAAAAATGGCCGAGCCGAATCTCACTACACCGGATTCTGGCTGGTGTGCGCCTTCGACCCGTTTCATCAGCGCCGCAGCCCGGGCCACCAGCACCTTGGGACTGAACGGCTTGGTCACATAATCATCGGCTCCCAGCTCGAAGCCGTGAATTTTGTCATCATCGGCGGATTTGGCGGTCAGCAGAATGATCGGGGTTGCCGATTTCTTGCGGATCTCCCGGCATACCTGAAATCCGTCCATTTTGGGCATCATAATATCCAGAATCAGCAGATCCGGCACCAGTGAATCGAACCACAGGAGCGCGTCCTGCCCATTATCGGCTTCGCGCACCTCCCAGCCGTCCTGTATGAAGTAATCCGACACCAGCTCACGGATACGCAGCTCGTCTTCGACAAGCAGTAACTTTTTCTTCAATGTACTCCCTGCTTTCAACCCGTTTATACCTCTCAGCATAGTCGAGTGTTATGTCCTTTATGTGTCCTGGGGTGAAATTGATTGATAATTGGCCGAAATCTATGGTGGAGTTACTTGGGAGACCCTTGATTTTGAGTTCAATTTACGTCTTAGCTGAGGTGGACGCTGCGCAAACGGAACGTTGTTACAATCGCTGTTGTGTCCAGATTTTTATTATTTTTACCTAATCGGTAAAATCCGGACACAAAGGCGAACGCTACGCTTTTCCACGGGTCGTTCCGCCCGCTCCGCTGTTTGAGTGTAGGCAGCCCCACTTAACACAAACCTGAAAGAAAAAATGGTCCCACTGAACAGAAATTTGAAAGGCAAAGTAGCATCACTGTACGCCTCACCGAACGCCTCATTAAACACCTCACTGAACACCTCATTAAACGCCTCACTGAACACCGCGCTGGATAAATGTTGTACTTTTTGCAGGAACTTCGTCCGTTTGAGTTCAGATCATGCACATTGTTGTATTTATTGCAGGAATTCGGTGAGTTATGCAGCTGAGGAACACACATTGTTGCATTCTGTGCAGGAAATCTGTCAACTTAACCCTTAAGGAACACACATTGTTGTAATTAGTGCAGGAAATTCCCCAGCGTGGTGCTGGGTTATGCGCATTGTTGCACTTTGTGACCAATATGACCATAGGAAGAAAACGAAAGCGTGACCGGTCACAAATCTAATAGCGGCTGAAGCCAAAACGCAAAACAGCGATTCTCTAGTAAACGGAGGATCGCTGTCTGCTATTTAATCATCGTACCTTATCGGCGCGCCTTGGTTACCCGGCTTCAAAGGCTTGCTTGAATTGGCTGTTATACAGCTCGGAATATATCCCTTGCAGCGCTAGGAGCTGGCTATGGCTTCCCTGCTCAGCGATCTGGCCGCCCTGAATGACCAGAATCCGGTCAGCATCCTGAATGGTGCTTAGCCGGTGGGCGATCACGAAGCTGGTGCGGCCCTTCATCAATGTACGCATGGCCTGCTGGATATGCATCTCTGTCCGGGTATCCACGCTACTCGTTGCCTCATCCAGAATGAGGATGGCCGGATCGGCCAGAATGGCACGGGCAATGGTCAACAGCTGGCGCTGGCCGTGGCTCAAGGTGGTCCCGTCTGTACCCAGCAGTGTGTCGTACCCCTGTGGCATCCGCGCTATAAAGCCGCTGACATTGGCGAGGTTAGCTGCCTCTTCCACTTCACGGTCCGTGGCCTCCAGACGGCCGAACCGGATATTCTCGCGAATGGTTCCCGAGAAGACATGGGCGTCCTGCAGCACCATTCCGAGCTGGCGGCGCAGCCCGTTTTTATTGAACTCCCGGATATCCCTGCCGTCGATCAGCACCTCACCGCCGCTCACTTCATAGAAACGCGTCAGCAGGTTGACAATGGTCGTCTTCCCTGCACCGGTCGGCCCCACCAGGGCGATCGTCTCACCCGGCTGCGCAGTGAAGCTTACACCGTTCAGAATAGGCTCGCCCGGCTTATATCCGAACACAACATCCCGGAAAATAACTTCCCCGCGTATCCGCTCCAGCTCCTGAGGCTGCTCCCCGCTGTACTCGGAGGACATATCCATCACTTCAAATACGCGCTCCGCTCCGGCGATTGCCGATTGGATCAGGTTATACTGGTTCGCAAGGTCGGAGATGGGCCGGCCGAACTGCTTGGCGTAGTTCAGCATACTGACGATGACCCCTACGGTAAGCAGCCCATGATAAGCCATCCAGCCGCCAATTCCGGCAATCAGCGCGAAGTTCAGATTGTTAATCAGGTTCATTACCGGGCCTACCAGGCCGGATACAATCTGCGCCTTGATGCCCGCTTTGTTAAGCTCCCCGCTTATTCCGCGGAATCTGGTGACCTCCGCCTGTTCTCGGCGGTATTGCTTGATTACCTTTTGGCCACTGACTGCTTCTTCAATGAAGCCGTTCAGCTCACCCAGATGCTGCTGCTGATCCTTGAAGTAGATCCGGCTTAAGCCGGTAATCCGGCGGCTCGCCAGTACGACCAGCGGAATAGTTATCAGAGCAACTCCCGTCAGCGGAACATTCAGCATCAACATAATGACCAGAGAGCCGCTAAGTGTGATCAGACTGTTCAACAGCTGGGTTACACTCTGATTCAGCGAGTTCGAGACATTGTCGATGTCATTGGTCGCACGGCTCATCAGCTCACCGTTAGCATGGGTATCGAAAAAGCTGACCGGCAGCTCCTGGTATTTGGCGAACAGGTCCCGCCGCAGCTCATAGACCGTGCGCTGGGAGACGGAGGTCATCACGTAAGCCTGGACCCAAGAGACGGCGCTGCCCAGCAGATAAATACCGCCCAGTAGAAGACAGAACCGGATGAGCAAACTGTAATCCTGCGGGAGGATCGCGGTATCAATGGCTTTTCCCAGCAGGTAAGGACCGATCAGGGCAAGCACAGCATTCAGAATCGTGAATACGTAGACCATAATCAACCCTGTCCGCTGACGGTTCAGATAGGACCAGATGCGGATGACCGTTGCCTTACTGTTCTTCGGGCGTACCTTGGGTGTAACGCCAGCCCGGCCCGGAGGCCCGCCGCCTAACGCTCCAGGTCCGACGGGAGCCTGTTCTCTTTTACGATGACTGGACATAGGGCTCCTCCTCTTCCTTCAGCTGGGAATGGCGGATGTCCCGGTAGATCTCGCTGCCTGCCATCAGCTCGCTATGTGTACCCTGCGCGGCGATCCGCCCGTTCTCCAGAATCAAGATCCGGTCGGCATCTATAATAGAAGACACCCGCTGGGCAATCATAACGACAGTGCAATTCTGAAGCTCCGTCTTCAGCAGCAGGCGGATGCTTGCTTCGGTAACCGCATCCAGAGCGCTGGTGCTGTCATCCAGGATCAGAATAGACGGTTTGATCAGCAGCGCGCGTGCAATAGACAGACGCTGCTTTTGCCCGCCTGACAGGTTCACCCCGCGCTGCCCGAGCTGCGTGTCGTAGCCTTGCGGCATAGCTGTGATGAATCCATGTGCTTCTGCGGCCACAGCCGCGTGCTCCACTTCTTCATCTGTTGCTTCCGGCCTTCCGTAACGGATATTATCCCTGATACTGCCGCTGAACAGCAGGGACTGCTGCATTACGAACCCGATCCGGCTACGCAGATGCTCTATGCCAATCTCCCGGATGTCTGTTCCGTCGATCAGAACGGCACCGGACGAGACCTCATAGAATCTGGGAATCAGACTAACCAGGGTAGACTTCCCTGCTCCGGTAGCCCCCAGAATAGCGATCGTCTCTCCGGGGCTGGCTGCAAAGCTGATATCCTCCAGCACAAGATTCTCATCCCCGCGGTTATAGGCGAAGGAGACCTTGCTGAATTCAATACGTCCGAGCGTAATGGCTGCTTGATCTGCCGCAGGCGCTTCGGTAATTTCACTTGTGGCGGCGAATACTTCATTGACGCGGTCCCCCGACACCTTGGCCCTTGATACGAAGGCTAGCATCGTGCTCAGCATCATCATCGACATGAGCAATTGAGTAACATAGTTAATGAAGGCAATTAGTTCACCAACGGGCAGTGTCCCGTTCCAGTTCTGTAGGCCCCCGAACCAGAGGACGGCTATAATGCTGGCATTCAGAATCAGCATCATAAGCGGCATATTCAGCGCCATCAGGCGGATCGCCCGGATTCCGGTATCCGTATAGCCGGTATTGGCGGTATCAAAGCGCTGCTGCTCATGGTCTCCACGAACGAAGGCCTTGATTACACGAATGCCGGTGAGATTCTCCTGCAGCACATTGCTCACCCCATCCAATTTCTCCTGCATCCGGGCAAATAGCGGAAAAGAAAGCCGGATCAGCACAAACAGGAGAATGAACAGCAGCGGAACCGCTGCCAGCAGGATCATCGCCAGAGACGGGCTGATCCGGACTGCCATGACGAGACTTCCGATCAGCAGCAGCGGTGACCGCACGAAGCTTCGCAGAATCATCTGCACAAAGGTCTGAAGCTGCACTACATCGTTTGTCAGCCGGGTGATCAGCGAGCCGGTCTTCAGCCGGTCCAGATTGCGGTTCGAGAAGCTCTGGATATGCTCAAACAGCTTGAGTCGCAGATCATTGCCGAAATTCTGTGAGGCAATACTTGCACATACCGCACAGCCTACACCGCCGATCATTCCGATGACAGCGATTCCAATCATAATTCCGCCTGTTGAAAGGATATGCGATAAATCATTCTTCATCAGGCCTTTATCCACAATGCTGGCCATAAGTGCAGGCTGCAGCAGGTCCATCACTACTTCAACTACCATTAACAGCGGGGCAAGCACGCTCCAGAGGGCGTACGGCTTCATGAAGCCCCTGAGCTTCCACATTCAGTTCACCTTCATCTCATCAGTCGTTGCATCCGGTTAGCTTGTTTAGGGTAAATGGGTGATTTTATCAGTGATTGGCGTTCTCTGCTTGGCCGCAGGGACCTCCGAGGGATAACCCACGGCTAGCACTCCAATGACATCCTGCCCTTCAGGAATGCCAAGCACCTCACGGCCCTTGGCCGTACCGCCGAGAGACGACCAGAACACACCAGCTCCTGCCTCATGAGCTGCCAGCATGAAATTCTGGATGTAACAGGACACAGCCATGATGTTCTCTTCGCGCTCTATTGTAGAAGCAGCAGGCTTGGATAGGACTCCAATCAGCAGCGGAGCGCCACCAAAATCGGTCTTATGATTCAGCGCCGCCCGGATCTGCGGCCCGATGAACAGCAGTTCCCACGGCTCATTCATCCGGTGGTTCGGAGCATAGCTGGCAGCTTCCAGCCAAGTATTCAGCTCCTCCTCTTTAATCGGGTCCGGCCGGAAGGCTTTGATCGTTCTTCTCGTTTGAATAGTATCGATGATAGTCATAGTTAGTCCACTCCTTCGGTTGTATTTGTATCCACATGGTAATAAGCATATCTCTTTAGCACGTTATATTACAATACTTTATAAGTAGATTGGAACATTATGTATATGGTGTTAATGATTTTTTTATGCTGAAAGTGAATGGGCTCCTGGGCAAAAACAGCCTTACCCATCTGTCCTCTCACCAGCGCAATGTAATCAGTTTTTCGATTACCAGTCATCTGTCCTCTCGCGAGCACATTGTAATCGGTTTTCCGATTACAATTGGCCATCCGCCCTCTAACCAGCGCAATGTAATCGGTTTTCCGATTAAATCCAGTCATCTGTCCTCTCACGAGCGCAATGTAATCGGTTTTCCGATTATATCCAGTCATCTGTCCTCTCACGAGCGCAATGTAATCGGTTTTCCGATTACATCCAGTCATCTGCCCTCTCGCGAGCGCAATGTAATCGATTTTCCGATTACATTGGTCCTTCACCTACTCGCAAGAGCAAGAACAGCCCAGCAAACTCCGCCTAAGCGGAGCTTCCTGAGCTGTTCGTTGGTGGAGTCGATTTGTCTCCATGAATCCGTTCATCCTAGGCCTGCTCCAACGCATATTTCCTCATCGTCTGCTGCTTGAAGTCATCCCACGCCGGTGTGGACAGACGGGCTTGCTGCATCAGAGGTT
Organism: Paenibacillus sp. FSL H7-0756; assembly: GCF_038006765.1. Taxonomy (NCBI): domain Bacteria; kingdom Bacillati; phylum Bacillota; class Bacilli; order Caryophanales; family Paenibacillaceae; genus Paenibacillus; species Paenibacillus sp. FSL H7-0756. Next base: position 995,273 of record NZ_JBBOVT010000002.1, read on the forward strand.
CAAAGGCTTGATAGAGCGCTGCAATCTCGCTAAATGAGCCATCGATCAGCTTCATGAAGGGCAGCTTTTGAACCAGTCTCAACCCTTGGGCGAGCAGTGCCGGGTGCTTTTTCGCCCCGTTAACCAGGGAGGCGGGATTAACGGGTAAGCCCAGTGCGGAGAGCACGCGGAACCCTTCATCCATTAGGGCAACCGCCTGTTTCCAGCGGGCGGAGTCTTTGCTTGCTTTTGCCAGATCAAAATCATAGAGATAAATGACCGACATCACCGGGACAATTGAAACAATGTGACTCAGGAGCCACGCGTTAATATCCTGAGAATAATCCAGCTTATACTTCGTCTGCCGGAAGGCCTCCGCAAGCTCTGTCCTGAACGGAACCTCACCCTCCAGACTGCCCAGCACCATCTTGCCGCCACCGCTTACAACGATAACACGCCCGTCTTCCTCACGGGTCCCCCCGTTAATCTGGAAGCCAAACGCAATATTCTGCGGAATCCGGCTATTCTCGTTGAAGAACTGCTGCATCCCGCGGGTATCTCCGTTATTGCCGACAAGCACAATATTCTTACTGTCGTTGTCCGCCAGCGCCGGCAGCACGGCCGGGAAGTCATTGTATTTCATCACTACGAAGATCAGATCATAGACATCGTCCCTCCGCAGTTCGGATATCACCTTCACCTGATCCACAGTCGTTTTGCGCTGAAAATAATGCCGAAGGACCAGTCCGTCCTTCTGCAATTGGCCCGCCCGCTTCGTTCTGGCCAGTATGGTGACCTCATTCCCGCCCCGTACCAGCACATGTGCCAAATAACTGCCTATTACCCCTGCACCGATCACTAATATTCGCATTTCGAATCCCCTCTCCGCTTCAAACAGTTGTATTTAAATGAACATCTGTTCATTATGTTAGCGGCGGGGACTCAATCGCGCAATTGCCAATGGTGCCAGGGATGTCAATTACTGAACAAACCCGTGTAAATTGTACATTACCTTATCGCTCCTATGACGCCAAGCCGCCTCATTCCATCATCTGCGTATGAACGGCCACGATCAGCATATCCATATGCCGGGCATGCCGCAGCAGATATTGAACGAAGCTCACCGAGAACAGGCTGCGCAGGAAGTGTCTGCGGGACTGGCCGATGATAACCTGCGTAGTCTGCATGTCATTCATCCGCTGGAGCAGATGCTTATAGAGATGCTTGCGGCTTCCCGCCTCCGTAATGTCCATTACCCCGCCCAGCCGTTCGGTCAGAGCCTTCAGCGTATCCAGCCGCTTCTGCTCCTCCACCGTCTTCATGCGGGCACAGTGCACGTAGTGTACATGCCACTCCGCCTTCAGGCGGTGTGCAATGCGGAAGCCGCGGCGGACCAGCCGTTCAGCCTGCGGCCCTGTGTCTACACAGACGAAGATGACCTCCCTTCTGCTCCACGGTCCGCGCAAGGCAGGCTCCCGTTCCCAGGCCTCCAGCCGCTCATCCACATCATCGGCAATCTCGCGCAGGGCCAGCTCACGCAGCGCGATCAGATTACCTATTTTGAAAAAAGACTCCAGCGCCTGATTGACCTTCTCCCGCGCATAGATCTTCCCTTCCCGCATCCGCTGCTGCAGCATCTGCGGAGTGACATCAATCAGCTCCACCTCACTCGCCATCCGCAGAATGGCATCCGGCACCGTCTCGCGCACACGCACGCCGGTTAACTGCTCCACCGCATCGTTCAGGCTCTCCAAATGCTGCACATTGACCGTGGTAATGACAGAGATCCCGTTCTCCAGCAGCTGGATGACATCCTCGTAACGCTTGCGGGTCAGGCTTCCGGGAACATTGGTGTGGGCCAGCTCATCCACCAGCACCACCTCGGGACGGCGGGCGATAATGGCCGCTGTGTCCATCTCCGTAAGCTCGGTGGACTGGTAGGCAATCCGCGCTCTCGGAATCATCGTTAACCCGCCCACCTGCTTGCCGGTTTCCTCTCTCCCATGAGTCTCCAGCAGCCCGATGACCACATCGATGCCCCTGCCCAGCAGCAGATTGCCTTCCTGGAGCATCTTGTAGGTTTTGCCAACGCCGGGGGCTGCGCCAATATACACCTTGAAGGTACCCCGGCGGATATCTTCGATCCGCCGCTCCAGCTCCCGGCCGGTCAGCCGGTGGAACGGTTCTGCCGCCTTCTTCACGGCGGGACGGACGGGCAGCACCCGCTCTCCTTCCTGCTCGGCACGGTCAGCCATCAGGAACACGTCAATATTACGCGTCCGGCGCAGGACACGGCTGGCAATGGAGCCTTGCCACTTCTCCTGCCAGCGGCTTTTCTGCGAATGCCCCATCACAATTCGGGTGACATTGTTCTGAATGGCATAGCGCACAAGCATGGTGGGCAGCATCCGCAGACGCAGCAGCTCCAGCTCCTCGAACCGGGCCTGAATCCGTTCTGTCAGCTTGCGGATGGAGCGCTTGAATACCTGCTGATCCTTGGTCAGCGGGCGGCCGCGCAGGAGGAAGGTAACGATAAGCAGGTCTCCGTTCAGCCGTTTGGCAATCTGCTGTCCTCTTCTAATATAGAGGGAACCATTCCAGTGATACTGCGCGGATACCAGGATACGCTCTGTCGCGCCGGATGGGCCTATCAGTCCCTCGGCCTCGCGGTGCTTTTCCAGGGAATCATTGACCCCTTCCGCCATCAGCCGCAGCGACACCTCACGGAGTACGCCAAGGTTGCCTCTGAGGGATAGAGCCGGGTGCGCGCCCTCTCCAAGCACTCCCTCCTCCAGCCGCTTGAGAATGGTCTCCGGGGACACATCGATCAGCCGTACCTCATCGGCGAGTTCCAGTGTATTGAGCGGCACAGTGCAATCCGCACGGATGCCGGTCATTTCATAGATTTGCTCCCCCACACCAGCCAGCTCATAGACATTAATAGTAGTGATTACGCTGATGCCCTGATCCATCAGATAACGGATGTCCGCAAGCCTGGTCGGGAAGCGGGCCTCTGTACGGTTACGGTGGGCCAGACCATCGACCAGCAGCACCTCAGGGTTGCGCTCCACCAGAGCCTCCAGCGGCAGATCCTTCTCTTCTTTGCCGTCCTTCAGCCAGTGAATACTGGGCACACGCTCCAGATCGCCAAGCTGCTGAACCGTCTCCGCCCGGCCCATAGTGGAGACTGCACTGATCACGACATCGATCCCCTGATGCTTCAGCAGCTTGCCTTCCTCCAGCATATGATAGGTTTTGCCGGAGCCGCTAACCGAGCCGATGATGATCTTCAGCCGTCCCCGCTGGAGCTGGTAGATAGAATATAGAATCTCCTCGGGAGACTTGCGTTTATAGGGCGCCACGGATTCACCTTCTTTCTATTCTCACAACTGGAGGAAGCGGTCTGTATGGATTAAGCTTACTTCGCTATCTCCGTCAGCGCCAGATTCAGCTTCAGCACATTCACCCGTTTCTCTCCGAACAGTTCCAGATCGCGCCCTTCCGTATGTTCCTTCACCAGCGCTTCAAGGGTATCTGCCGGAATGCCGGTCAGCTTGCTGATCCGGGGAACCTGCACGAGCGCCGCAGCCGGTGAAATATGCGGATCAAGACCCGAGCCGGAATTCGTAATCAGATCCACAGGGAGCTGACTTACTGGGACGCCGGGATTATCCAGCTTCCACTGGGCAATGGAATCCTTGGTCCGCTGAAGCATATCAGGATTCGATGGCCCGTAGTTATTCGATCCCGAAGCCTCGGCCTTGTACCCGATACTCGACACACGGCTTTGGAACATAGCCTGGTTCGTGAAGCTCTGCCCGATCAGCGCAGAACCGACCACCTTCCCGGACGTATCCTTCAGCAGGCTGCCGTTCGCCTGGGCAGGCATCAGCACCTGGGCAAGCGCGGTGGAAGCCAGCGGATAGATCATTCCGCAGAGAATAATGAATACAATGCTTAACCTTACTGTAGTGAAGAAAAAAGCAGCTTTTGAAGCGGAGTCCTGCTCTCCGGTTGTCTCATGAATAGATTGTGCCATGATGATTACGCCCTCCTTGTATAGTCAATCGTCTGCCGGACTTCTTCTAGATCCATATACTGACGATCATATCAATCAGCTTGATCCCGGCGAATGGAACAGCGACTCCGCCCAGACCATAGATGACAATGTTGCGCGTCAGTAGTCTGGAGGAGCTCATCGGCTTATAGGAGACCCCGCGCATAGCGAGCGGAATCAGCAGCGGGATGATGATGGCATTGAAGATCAGCGCCGATATAATTGCCGAGCTTGGGGAACCCAACCCCATGATGTTCAGGGCTTCCATCTCAGGAATAGCGAGCGTGAACATCGCCGGAATGATCGCAAAATATTTGGCAATATCGTTAGCGATACTGAACGTGGTCAGCGCACCGCGTGTCATCAGGAGCTGCTTCCCGATAGCTACAACCTCGATGATCTTGGACGGATCAGAATCCAGATCGACCATATTGGCCGCTTCCTTGGCAGCGGTTGTCCCGCTGTTCATCGCCAGCCCCACATCGGCCTGAGCCAGCGCCGGAGCATCGTTGGTTCCGTCTCCAGTCATAGCTACTAGCTTGCCCTCGTTCTGCTCCCGGCGGATTACCGCAATCTTATCTTCCGGGGTACTCTCGGCAATGAAATCATCGACTCCGGCTTCACGGGCAATCGTAGCGGCGGTCAGCGGGTTGTCCCCTGTACACATGATCGTCTTGATCCCCATGCTGCGCAGCTCGTCGAAGCGCTCCTTCATCCCGGGCTTCACCGTATCTTTCAGATAGATCAGCCCATAAATCCGGTTGTCTACGGCAACCGCGAGCGGAGTGCCGCCCAGCCGTGCAATGGCATCCGAGTTGGTATCCAGATCGGACGGTACGGCACCGCCCCGGGACAGCACCCACTTCTTCACGGAATCGACCGCTCCCTTACGCACTGAGCGCCCGTCCCGCAGATCCATCCCGCTCATCCGGCTCTCTGCCTTGAATTCAATGAACTCCCCGCCGTCCGCGAGGCTGCTGTCATATTGGAGTTCCAGCTTCTTCGCCAGCTCCAGGACCGAGCGCCCTTCCGGCGTCTCATCCTTCAGCGAGCTGACCGCCGCCCAGGACGCAAGCTCGGCTACAGTTGCTTCGCCCACTGCAACGAACTCACTGGCCATCCGGTTCCCGAAGGTAATCGTCCCCGTCTTATCCAGAATCATCGTGTTGATATCCCCGGCAGCTTCCACCGCCTTCCCGGACATCGCCAGGACGTTGAACTGTGTCACCCGGTCCATTCCCGCAATCCCGATGGCCGACAGCAGCCCGCCGATGGTGGTCGGAATCAGGCAGACGAGCAGTGCGATCATGACCGGAATCTCCAGCTTCACCCCGATATAATCCGCGATGGGACGCAGGGTGACGACGACAATCAGGAAAATAATCGTGAGGCTGATCAGCAGCGTGTTAAGAGCAATCTCATTCGGTGTCTTCTGGCGCTTCGCGCCTTCGACCAGTGAGATCATCCGGTCCAGGAACGATTCCCCCGGATCACTGGTGATCCGCACCTTGATCTGGTCGCTGACTACGCGGGTACCGCCGGTCACGGAGCCGAAGTCGCCTCCGGCTTCCTTAATGACCGGAGCCGACTCCCCGGTGATGGCCGATTCGTCCACAGAAGCCAGCCCCTCGGTCACTTCCCCGTCGCCGGGAATCAGTTCGCCCTGGCTGACGATTACGATATCGCCTTTGCGCAGCTCAGAGGCCGGCACCTGCTTGACTCCTGATCCTGCCACCTTATTGGCGGTGATGTCCTGTTTGGTTTTTTTGAGCGAATCGGCTTGTGCCTTGCCCCGGCCCTCCGCTAGCGCTTCCGCGAAGTTAGCAAACAGCACGGTAAACAGCAGGATGAAGAATACGGTTATATTGAAGCCTACCGCATGCTCCGCATGGAAATACCCGGGCGCAAGCACCATGAGCAAGACGATAACCGTCCCAACCTCCACGACGAACATGACCGGATTCTTCATTAGCGTCACCGGGTTCAGCTTCACCAGACTATCCTTGGCAGCACTTAGCAGGATGGGACTCGTCAGCAGCTTCTTTTTGTGTACAGTACTCATTCTCTTCTCTCCCTCTCCCTACCGTAAAGTCAAATATTCTGCAACCGGACCGAGGACAATCACCGGCAGGAAGGTCAGCGCTCCGATAATCAGCACCGTACCAATCAGGATGCCAGTGAACAGGCCGTTATCTGTGCGGAAGGTCCCAATGGTCTCCGGCACCGGCTTCTTGCGCAGCAGGGAACCGGCAACCGCCAGCATGGCGATCATCGAGACATACCGGCCCAGCAGCATGACAACCCCAGTGGTGATATTCCAGAAGGAGGTATTATCCGCCAGCCCTTCGAAGCCTGAGCCGTTATTGGCCGCAGCCGATACGTATTCATACAGCACCTGGGTCATTCCGTGGAAGCCGGGATTACTGATACTGCCTTTACCAAGCTCTGTCAGAAAAGCAGCCGCCGTCGGCACCAGTATAATCAGCGGATGAATCAGAATCGCGATGGCGATCAGCTTCATCTCCCGCGCTTCAATTTTGCGGCCCAGGAACTCCGGCGTCCGGCCCACCATCAGCCCGCAGAGGAACACGCCGAGGATCGCATACATAAGCATATTGATCAGGCCGACACCTTTACCGCCGAACACGTTATTCAGCATCATGAGGGTCAGCGGGGTAATACTGCCGAGCGGCGTCAGCGTATCATGCATATTGTTCACACTGCCGGTAGTGGCCGCCGTTGTAACGGTGGTGAACAGCGCCGACTGTGCGATGCCGAACCGGACCTCTTTGCCCTCCATGCTACCCTGTGAAGCGTCTATGCCCATGGCGTTAATCGCCGGGTTGCCCGCACTTTCCGCAGCGTAATTCACTCCGAGCAATACCACGAACAGCGTCATCATCGCGCCAAAAATCATCCAGCCCTGCCGCTTGTTTCCGGCGAACTTCCCGTACATATACGGCAGAGATGCGGGCAGCAGCCACATGGAGAGGATCTCCAGCACATTGCTCAGCGGTCCCGGATTCTCAAATGGATGCGCAGAGTTGGCTCCGAAGAAGCCCCCGCCGTTCGTGCCGATGTGCTTAATGGACTCCAGGGAGGCCACCGGACCGATCGCAATCTGCTGGGTCTGCCCTTCGAGCGTGTTCACTTCCAGCGTAGGTTTCAGGGTTTGCGGCACATGCAGCGCTACAAGCGCCATTGTTACAAGCAGTGCCAGCGGAATGAAGATCCGGATATGCGCTTTGACGAAATCCTCGAAGAAGTTCCCCACCGAGCGGCGGCCTGTAATCCCTCTGACAAAAGCAACCGCGACCGAGAAGCCGCTGGCAGCCGAGGTGAACATCAGCATCGTCATGACCGCCATCTGAGAGAAGTAGGATACGCCCGTCTCCCCGCTGTAATGCTGCAGATTCGTATTGGTCATGAAGCTGATGACCGTGTTGAAGGTAAGCGTCTCTTCCATATTGCCAATCCCGCCCGGGTTGAGCGGAAGCCCCTTTTGCAGCCGCAGAAAGAGATAACTGAATACCACCAGTACAATGTTCGTTACGATGAAGCTAAGCGCATATTTCTTCCAGGACATCCCGCCCCGCTGCTTCAGCCCGATCAGACGATAAATCCCCTTCTCCGCTGCGCCGAACACCCGGTCTGTCCGGTTCGGTTCATTAGAGAATACATGATATAGATAAGTGCCCACCGGCTTCACCAGCAGTACGAGTATTAAGATGACGACTACAATCTGCACAATCCCCACGGATGGCCCTCCTTAGTAGTTAGAATTTCTCGGGATGAATCAAAGCATAGCCCAAATACAGAAACAGCAGCACAGTAGCTCCAAGGACAACCGCCATTACTCCGTCCCTCCTTGCTCATCGGTCACACGGCTGCACCATTGTACAAACGCGTAGAACACGGTGAATATTGCTGCCAGCATTGCCGTCATATACACATCCATCATCGTCTTTGCCACTCCTCACCTTATGGTAATCTCTCTCTTGTAACTTCCGGTCTAGCGTATCATTTCTCCCATTAGTTCAGGGTAAGGGTTTCCTCAGGCGCATTAAGATTGTATTAAGACTTCAGGAGGGATGGTAAATCTCTTTACCCAACACCCTGTTGACCGCCCCGATAAAAGCACCATAACCCCCGTCCGCCTCCATCCGGTGCGGGAGCGCCCAGGCAAGGATCACTTCCGTCTCCTGACGATCGAACTCGAAGCTGGTCACAAGCAGCTCACTGACCTCACGGGCCGAAGCCCCGCCGGCAAAACGGGCAGCAGCAGCATACACCCCGCTATTCTCATAGGTGCATTCCTGCAGCAGATAGATCCGGTCATATTGTCTCTTGATCAGCACCAGCAGCGCCGTCAACACCGTAACCCATCCGATATTTCTCACCCATACATCCATCTCCAAGCCTTCTCTCCAGTAGGTTAACTTCAGCATTCAGCGTACCACTCCCGCCATTAGTTCAGGATTAGGGTTTGCTTCAGCAGATTAAGATTACGTTAAAATACCGCCGGCACGCCGCTCCAGCCGCTTTTGCAGCATCCCCCGGAACAGCAAAAAACCATGCCTGCTCAGGCATGGTTAGGAACACTATGAAACGTGCTATACGGATTCCGTAAATAGGTTCAAATCACTCTGCTATCGTCTCCCGCTTGCAGCATCCGGTAGCCCACACCTATATGGGTTTGGATCACCTTGGGCTGGGAAGGGCTGCGCTCAATCTTCTTGCGGAGCGTAGCCATGAATACACGGAGCGCGGGAATATCATAGGTAGGACTGCCCCAGATTTCATGCAGGATATAATTATGGGTCAGGACCTTGCCGACATTCTTCGCCAGCAGACACAGCAGCTTATACTCAATCGGCGTCAGGTGGATCTCATCACCCTCCAGCCAGACACAGCCCGCCGCATAGTCAATCCGCAGATTTCCGTTCGCAAAAAAGGCTGAATCCTTCATCAGCTTCTCGCCGTCCCCCCGGATCCGCCGCAGACTGACCCGCAGCCGGGCGAGCAGCTCCTCCACGCTGAAGGGCTTGGTCAGATAATCATCGGCTCCGGCATCCAGCGCTTCGATCTTGTCACGGTCCTCACTGCGGGCACTGACCACGATGATCGGAAGGTTCGACCAGGCCCGGATTTTCCGGATAATATCCACACCGTCCATATCGGGCAGACCAAGGTCCAGGATCATCAGATCCGGCTGACTGGATACCGCCTCCAGGATGGATGCTTCCCCTGTCTCTGCGGTATGGTATTTATAGCCCTGAGTCTCCAGGGTTGTGGTAATCAGCTTGCGGATCGGCTTGTCGTCTTCGACGACCAGAATCATGGGTTTATTCATGGACATTCACCTCCTCTGCCAGCAGGGTGAAGCGGAAGACCGTTCCCTGCGGTGCATGATCTTGTACTTCAATATGCCCGCCATGGGCATGAATAATTGATTTGCAGAGCGCAAGGCCCAGGCCCAGACCGCGCCTGCCATCTCCCCGCACGTTATCCGCCGTATAGAACATTTCGAAGACCTTGGACTTCGCTTCCGGGGATATTCCCGGCCCGTCGTCAGCGACCTCGACCACAACAAGCCCCTGCTCCTGTCTGGCAGATAGCGTAATATGTGAACCAGACCCGCTATACTTAATCGCATTATCCACCAGGTTGATGATCACCTGAATGATCAGCCGTGAATCCATCCTGGCCATCAGCAGCTCCTCTTCGAGCACCACCCGGATCACATGATCCTCCTTGTTGCGGTTCACATGCAGCAGCGCTTCCGCGATCACTTCCTCCAGCAGCTCCGCCTGAAAATTCAAATGAAGCGCCCCATTGTCAATCCGGGTAATCGACAGCAGATTCTCCACCAGATTGATCAGCCAGATCGAATCGTCATAGATATCGCTGTATAACTCCTGCTTCTGCTCCTCGCTCAGCACCGCCGAGTTGCCGATCAGAATGCCCGCATTGCCGGAAATACTGGTAAGCGGCGTGCGCAGATCATGCGAGATGCCGCGCAGCAGATTGGCGCGCAGCTGCTCCTGCCGGATTTGCAGGGAGCTTTCCTTTTGCAGCTCGTTCAGCTTGTCTTTCTCCAAAGCGAGGGCGCATTCGCCTAGCATAGCAATCATCAGACTCGACTCGAACACCTCCAGCGGCTCTTCCTGCTGCATCACAATTCCTGCCACGGCAAAGACCGTATCGCCGCTTCGCACCGCATGATACAGACATTGGGCCGCCGAGAAGGTATCGGTAGACGCTCCAGCCCGTTTATTGTTCCGCAGCACCCATTCCGCTACCTCGCGCTCTGCTTCCAGCGTATCCCTTTGAGCGTCAATCGTACTTCCGTCCTTGTTGTACAGCAGCGGCTCTGAGAGCCCATCGCCCACAACCTCATAGATAATGATGCTCCGGTCCAGCAGCTTGAGCATTTGCAGCGCGGTCTCACTCAGGATGGCGGGCGTGTCTTTGGCCTGCTGGAGCTTCCGGCTGGTCTCGAGGAGCACCTCGGTGCGGTACGCTTTTTGTGCCGATTCCCTGGCCTGCTCTTTCACCCGCAGCGTCAACGTACTGGTGATGAACGAGGCCGCCAGCATCACGAGGAAGGTCACCGGATACCCGGAATCATAGGCCTGAAGCGAGAAATAAGGCTCGGTGAAAAAATAGTTAAAGACCAGCACGCTCAAAATCGACGTCACCGCGCTGTACAGCCGTCCTTTTGTAACCATCGCATCGAGCAGAACACCCAGAATATAGACTGTGATAATGTTCGCTTCACTGAAGCCGAGAACCTTGAACCATAACCCGATGATCGTGCAGACCAGCAGAATCCCCAGGGTTTTGCCTGTATCAGCCAAGGTGAGAAGCGGAGGTCTGGCATATTGCGGAATTTTGGATTGCAGGGCAGACTCCTGATCCGGGATGATATAGATGTCGATATTCGGAGCAGCAGCCGTCAGTTTGTCTACAAAATTCGAACCGACGGACCAGCGGCTGCGATTCTGCGACCGGCCCAGGATGATTTTGGAGACCCGGCTGGTTTTGGCATATTCGGCAATCTGTCCCGGCACATCCTCACCGTACACAGTGGCAACCTGCGCACCAAGCTGTTCGGCCAGCCGCAGATTCTCCCGCAGCTCCGACTTGTTCCTTACCGTTAACTCTTTCGTTCGAGAGGTCTCCACGTAGAGAGCAGTGAATTCCCCCTGCAGAGCTTCGGCCATTCTCGCCGCTGTGCGGATGACCTTCTTATTGGATATTGCCGACGACAGGCAGACCAGGATATGTTCTCTGCTGTACAAGCTGGCTTCCACTGCCCGTTCCCCTAACCTGCCCTCATACCGTTTGAATTGATCCGCCCTGTACCTTAGAGCCATTTCCCGCAAAGCACTCAGCTTCTGGGAAGTGTACAGTTCATCAGCCTCCTGCCGGAGCGGCTCCTTGGAAAAGATCAGCCCCTCGTGCAGACGCTCCAGCCAAATGTCCGGACTGATATCAATGAACTCGACCTGGTCGGCACGCTCGAATACACTGTCGGGAATACGCACGGGCTCAGGCATTCCGGTCATGGAGGCTACAACATCGGTCATACTTTCCAGCTGTTCTATGCTAACCGTAGTATAGACATCTATTCCCGCACGCAACAGCTCCTCCACATCCTGATACCGCCGCTTATGACGTACTCCCGGAGCATTGATGTGGGCCAGTTCATCCAGCAAAATCAGGTCAGGTCTCCTGCGGATCGCCTGGTCCAGGTCGAATTCCGGTACGATGGTCCCGTTTGCAGGAATGTCCAGCGGCGGCAACAGCTCCAGACCGTTAATAAGCTCCGCTATATCTGCTCTGTCATGGGCTTCAATGTAACCCGCCAGCACCTTTTGACCGTTCTTCTGCTCCGCATGGGCAGCCTCCAGCATCGTCCGGGTCTTCCCTGCTCCCGGTACATAGCTGAAGAATATCCTCAGCCTTCCGCGCCGCTTCTTCGCTGTATTTTCCCCTATCATCTGAAGGTTTCCTTCCCGCTAAGCCCATCTTTAGACCAGCCATTATACACTGTAGCGTTAGTATAGCATGTGCATAATGAGCATAGTATTATGGATTCGGCTGTGGCATTAAGATTGTATTAAGATTGGCGTAAGTCAATAGAGGGGAAACCCGCATGCTTCCCGAATATAAGCTCAGAGCATAATTTTTACATACGATTCTAAGGAGCTACTAAGATGACCAATGAACAGAATGGCACACAAGGAACCATGGAAGTGATTCTGGCGAATGCAATCAAGATTCCCGGAGTGCGGGTAGACCGGCGTGAATTCCTCGCCCAGCAGTTTGCCAAATATGATACTTATGGGAATATGCACACTATACTGGACAAAGGGCCGCTTGAAGCCGGAATTAGCCTTGCTGTGATTGATAAAATGGCCAAAACGTTAATCGAGAAACGGACCCTTCTGAGTACAGCAGCCTCGACAGCCGTTGGACTTCCAGGCGGTTTAGCCATGGCAGCGACCATTCCGGCAGATACCCTGCAGTTTTTTGGCGTAGTGCTGCGATTGTCTCAAGAGCTGGCTTATCTGTATGGCCGCACGGACCTGTGGGAGGAAGATTCTGCAGATTCAGAGCAAGTTACCCGGGAGCTGACTTTGTATCTGGGCGTTATGTTTGGAGTGGCTGGTTCAGCTTCCATGCTGAAAATGTTGACCGCGAAGATCTCTCAGCAGCTATTGAAAAAGCTTCCGCAGAAAGCTTTGACCCAGACCTTGTACTACCCGATTCTCAAGAAAATCTCAGCTTATATCGGCATCAAAATCACCAAAAAAACCTTCGCCCAAGGTGCATCAAAATTCGTACCCGTCCTAGGCGGACTCCTCTCTGGCGGAATGACTTATTTCTCGATGAAACCGATGGGTAATCGTCTGCGTGAGGCCTTGTCAGCTGCCAGCAACGACTACTCAGAGGCACAGTTCGAGCAGGATTACGAGAAAGTGAAACGTTCGGCAGAAGATGAAGAGATTAATGTGATCGAAGGAGAATTCTTTGACTTGGGCTTTGACTCGAAGCAAGAGGACCCGGTAACCTCATCTGCTGCGGGCAAAGAGAGCTTCAGTGTGGCTGATGAACTGCTCAAATTCAAACAGCTGCTGGATATGGGCGCGATCACACAAGAGGAATTTGACCGTAAAAAGTCGGAATTGTTGAACGGTTAATTTCCTGCAATTGTTCATGAATAGCTATGAGCCCTGCTTTAGGCAGCGTTCATAGCTATTTTTTAAAATCACATTGCCCATACGCATTACTTCCTGCTGCAACTACTGTACCATCCTTCTTAAGTCCGAGCGTGTGGGTGCAGCCTGCCGCAATGGCAACAATATCCGTCCAGCCGCTTATCTCACATTGTCCGTAATCATTCCAGCCTGTAGCCTTCACCGTACCATCGAATTGTAGACCTACGGTGTGATGACTGCCTGCCGCAATGGCCTTCATTGTGCGCCAGCCGCCAACTTCACCTTGTCCGCGCTTGTTAAGCCCTGTAGCTACTACTGTGCCGTCTGCTCTAAGTCCAGTCGTATGAAGATAGCCCGCCGCGATCATCGTCAGCTCCTGCCAGCCGTTCACATTCCGCTGTCCGTAGCGGTTGTTCCCCGCTGTAATGGCCGTACCCTCGGCCTTGAGTCCAACCGTGTGCCAGTCTCCTGCGGTAACCGCAACAATATCCGACCAGCCGCTTACCTCACATTGACCTTCGTTGTTTCTTCCCGCCGCAACCACTGTCCCGTCTGCCTTCAGCCCGACCGTACGCCGCCAGCCTGCCGCAACCGCAACGATATCTCGCCAATCGCCCACGTTGCATTGATCATGCTTATTCCATCCGGCCGCGATCACCGTTCCGTCCGGCCTTAACCCTACTGTATGCGAATTCCCTGTATGAGCATTGCCTGCTGCAACCGCAACCATATCACGCCAGCTGCTTACCTCGCACTGCCCGTATGTATTTTCGCCGCAAGCCCGCACTGATCCGTCCGGCAGGAGCAGTACAGAATGGCGGTATCCCGCCGCGATAGGGGCTAATGAAACTTTAGGCATCTGCATTGCTCCTTCGTTTTTTATATAGGATTCTTATGATTATAGCTAGTATTGCAAAATACTTGTTACTTTTCAACGCCCTTGTGAAGGGCATTCTCAATAGCCTTGAGGTAGGCTTTGCTTGTAAGCGTAGCGCCGCTGATGCTGTCTAATTGAAGCGATTGGGCCTGGATCACTCTGCCGAACAATTCATCTACAGACGCCGCCGACTGATTCTCCGCATGCTCCAGGAGCTTGATCGCTGTAACTTTGTGCGCCGTAACGGTAACCAGAACCTTATTCGCCCTCCATTTATACATTCCGCCAGCATATTCACCTGTATACTCCCCCGCATGCAGCTTGTTGAAATTCACTTGATCAATCTCTACGTTCCGCGCTTCCCGGCGCTCTTTCTCTGTATAGAGCAAGGCCGCGCCTGAACCGATTAGTCCCACGAAAATAACGGTTAGGCACAGCAGCAGCAGGTTGCGTTTCCACTTCTTTTTCATGTTAACCCTCCTCTTAACCGTTCTCATCATGAATGAATATATTATAGTTCATTCATTTTTAAGCGCGTTTAGCCATTCTTTTACCGATTCGGTCAAACAGATGTCCGGCCAAGCTCTTGACAGGACCCAGCGAGACCGGATAATAATACGCCGCTTCAAACCAGCCGTTAGCCTGGTAATGCCGGAAATCCTTCGACCGCTCATCCAGCATATGCTGAATACTGGTCCGGGACAGCCGGAACATCAGCAAGCGGAACAGTGTAGGAGTCGGCGGTGCCGGACGCATCAATCCTTTGTAGAAGCGGGCCGCAGCCTTGCGGATTCTCACAGCATTCTTCCGCGCGGCTGCCGTGCTAACTGGCTCCATCGTACTTAGCACACAGCCCCGGGTCACCTGGAACCCAAAGTTCTCGCCCATACTGCTAAGATATTTGACAATCGCATTGCCGCCGTGAATTCCCTGATTGACGATCGCCGTATACGTCTTGCCGAAGAACTGCGGCCGATGGAACACATACGCCAGCCGGTCGAGCAGATTCTTCATGGCTGCCGGAACATGGAACGCATAATTGGGAGCCGCCATAATTACACCGTCCGCGCTCTCCATTTTCTCCACCAGCACATCCCGGTCGTCCCTCAGCGGGCAGTATTCTTCACCTTTATTGAAGCACACCTTGCACCCCCGGCAGAACTCAAGCCTGTAATCCTTCAGAAAAATATACTCAACCTCTACCTCCCCGTAGATTCGGAGCTGAGCCTCAAATTCGCAGACCGCTCTGTACGTATTGTTCTTTTGCTGATTGCCGATGATTGCGATAACCTTCTTCATGATTTGTCCCTCCAGAATAGAATTTCATTTCCGCTTTGGTTATGAATGAATATTATTTAATTCATTCATAACGTATATTAACATAGATATGCGTTATTGTCTGTACAGACACAGCTTGATTTTGAACGATTGGTGAAGAACTTCCGGGCACAAAGAAAGAAGCCACAAGCAGCAATCTGCTTATGGCTTCTTCCGCTGTTCTTTTACTGAATCAACAGCCCAAACCCGCTCTGAATATAATACAAGCTTGGATACGCAATATTGCTGGTCGTCAGGTTGTTGAAGGTCGCCGAGCCGTTGCCGGTATACGTGTAGATGGCCGCTCCCTTATGAGCGCTGGAGAACCGGGAAGTCGTCACCCCGTCAAGGCCCGTGCCGTTGATATTAATGTTATTAAATACGATACCCGAGAAGCCGCCGCCGTATCCGAGCTGGATCGCATCGCGCTGGGTGTTGATGATGTCGATGTTGTTGAAAGTAACATTCCTGATCGGGTCAGACGAAGCTTCAAGATCAATTGCGCCGCGTTCCCCGTCATACAAGTCACGGCTGGTGCCGCTGTTAATAATCGTCGTATCCGAGAAAACCATCCCCGTATTACTGTTGAAATGCGCCCCCGGGAAGGTTGTATTCAGCCGGATACCAGAGCCGCCTACTGTGTCGATAATGTAGTTGTGATCCGCCTTGTGACCGCTGCCCCCGAAGATGCCGATAGCGCCGGCACGCCAGTTATTCTCGATCGTATTATACGAAAAGGTGTTATTCACCCCATCCGGCGCCCCGAACGTATTGCTCGGCCAGACGGCCAGTCCGTCGTCCCCGTTATTGCGCACATTGGTATTGCGGACGGTAGAGTTGCTGGTCCCCTGGGAGAAGTTGATGCCGTCCGCCAGATTGTTGCGGATGCGGCTGTTCTCTACAAGCAGATTGTTCGCAAAAATTGCCGGCGTCCGCGCGTAATCCCCCACCCACATGCCGCATTCAAAATGCTCAATCCATACGTCATGGATGACCGAATTGTTGCCGAAGTTATCCATCAGGCCTTTATAGATGGCATTCTGATTGTACCGGGATCTCAGATTTGAGTTCATATAGACATTGCTGAAATCCAGCTTGCCTTGAACACGGAAGGAGATGCCTCCGCCAGCTGCATTGGGATTCGTAAATTGCAGATTGGTGTGCCAATAGCCTGCACCGGTGACCGTGAAGTTGTTAATCATATTGCTGACCGAGCCAATGACCCACATGCTGCTCAGATTAAAAGTTCCCGCCGGAATATAAAGTGTTTTCCCGCTGGCGACGGCGGCTGTAACCGCACTGTTGAAGGCGGCCAGGTCGTCCTGTCCGTCACCTGCCACTGCGCCGTAATCGGTGACCGATACCGAGTTGGCTGGACGGGCGATGGCTGCCGGTACAGGTTCAATCTCCAGGAAGTCAACACCATACTCCAGACTGTCTCCGTTATTCTTCTGAATGCGGATTACATCCCCGGGCTGAAGCGGCGTGTCCAGCTTCCAGTGGACTTCATCGAAGCGGAACAGCGGACGTCCGGCACCCGGCGCATCCCCCGGCTGATCTCCAGAAAAGTATTGCCAGGCATAATACGAGGTAAGCGGAATGGTCTTGGCCTTGGTTCCATTCACATATACGTCAAGCGCACCTGTAAGACCCATTCCGTCTGCCGAATCCGGCATCGTGAATCTCATGGTGACTCCGGCACCGCCTTGCCCCGCTCTCACTGTCCACTGGGCATAAGCTCCGTTAGACGGCAGGGCCACATAACTCTGTCCCGAAGCCTCGGAGGCAATCAGCGTCTGATCGAAATTCAGTGCGGATCTCAGCGCCGCCGAGCCGCCGCGGCTGGCATCCTGTGTATCATACCGGCTGTACGTAACGCTTGCGCCGCGTAAAGCATATACGACCAGGTTCACAGTGTTCACGTTGTTGGCCTGCTTGGTTGTTACCTCATTGGCATCTGCGGCAATGGTCGTAGTAACAGTGTAATTACCGTTCACTGCACCCCAGGTACCGGGGAGAGAGACCTCTACCGAAGCCCCGGCAGCAATTACGCCGGTGTAGGAGCCTGTGAAGGTCTGCACAGTAGAGCCTGCGGCATTCTTCAAGGCTACAGTTATTCCGTGGGCACCGCCTGCGGAAGCAAGGTTGCCCTGATTTTTGAGACTGACGGTGAAGGCCACGTTACTCCCCGCAGCCGGTGTTCCCGGTGACCAGGAGGTCGCTGCGGTCAAGTCGGAGCTGGACACCGGAGCAATGACCAGGGCAGCAGGATTAGCGTAGCTATTGTTGCTTTCATTCTGCTCAATAATCTGGCCTGCTTCATCGACCTTGGCACTGAGCGGATAAGTTCCGGCTGTTAGCGTTCCTGCATTGTAGGAGACGGATGCCGAAGCTCCTGCCGCCAAAGCCGCTACTGGTGCCGAACCCGCTAGCTCGTTGTTCAAATAAAAATTGACTGTGGTGGCTGCTGCTGCGGCATTGCCAATGTTTTTTACCATTGCATTCAGAGTTACACTGCCTGTCTCCACCAGAGAAGCAGGAGTCCAGCTCATGCCTGTAATCGTCAGATCCGGGTTCGCTGCCGGTGTACCGTATACCTGGAATTCAGCGATCTGTCCGGCAGGTGCGCCGGAGTTGGCAGTGACATTAAGCTGCAGCCGCTTAACGGTTGCAGTCACGGGAATGGTGACCGTGTTGCCTGAAGCCGGATTGAAGGTATAACTCTGAGCTGAAACGAGGCTGCTGAAGGTCGTCGAATTCTGATTGTGTCCGAGTACTTGAATGTTCTGGGTCCGGGCCGCCCATTCGGCCGCCGGATTCAGCTTCAGGACAATTGATGAGATTGTATAATTGGCTCCCAGGTCGAGCGTAAGGGTGCTTGGATTCCCGCTGCCTTCCCAGTAAGTAGCCGTGTTGTTATCGTTCGCATTCGCAGCAACGAAATTCTGTGTGCTGGAGGAGGCGTTGATCGTTTTACCCAGTGCAATATTGCCACCAGGGGAAGTCGTCGCCGTTGGAATTGGTGTGACTGTAGGCGTTGGGGATGTTGTCGGCACTGGTGTTGGTGTAGCAGATGGAGCAGGTGTGGAAGTAGGAACCGCTGTATTGGTAGGGATCGGGGTTGCTGTAGGTACAGCTGTTGGAGCTACTGTAGGTGAAGGTGCGGGCGTGGCGATGATTGCAGACGCTACCATAATTAGATCCAAATTGATGTTGCCCGTATCCCCCGCATCGTATTTGTAAGCAATGCTATTACTGCCAGCATTCAACGGGAGGGCTTCAGTCTTCGTGCCCCAGGTGTCCCAGTTCGCCAGGTTCGGCAAGGTTGTCTGGCGCTGCTTCACTCCGTTCACGTAGATACTGATCGTCTTGGCGCTTCCGCTTGCATTGGCATACCTCAGTGTAACATTCCGTGTACCCGCCGAAGCCACATTGACCGTGAAGGTGGTGGCCGGACCTTGGGTCAGATAGTTGTCAACAAAGCCTGTACCGGAGTATCCGGCATGGTCCGTGTTCACTTGCGCTCCGCCGGACAATGCAGCAGCTTCTGCTTCATAGGTGCCCGCTGGAACCGGTGATGTAGTAGGCCCGGCTGTAGGCGCAGGGGTTGGGGAGCTGGCACCGTAGATTTCAAGCTCGGACAACTGGCCCGCAGGCCACGCAGTATTCGCACTGAACAGCAGACGGACATAACGCGTATTGGCAGATGTGAAGTTAATCGTGACACTGTTGCCCGCCACCGCAGGATTAAATTCGTACGCAGCTGCACCGGCAATATCTGTAAAGCTGGTGCCGTTCGCACTGCCCTGTACCGCAAGTGTCTGCGTCCGTGTCTCCCAGCTAACGGGTAACTTCAATACAAGCTGGTCTATACTGGTGAGCGTACCCAGATCGACCTGAATCCACCCGGGAAAAGCATCATTTGTACTCTCCCAATACGTACTTTGGTTACTGTCCTTAACGTTATCCGGGGTATAATTCTGGGATTGTCCGCTGGCGGTAATGGTTTTGTTAAGTACCAGATTCGTTCCGCCAGCAGCCGACGAACGGGTCAGCGGACCGGCCGCCATGAAGAGCGTTGAGATGAGCAGCGTAACTACAAGCGACCATGTAACATACTTGTTGCGCATTCTATTCCTCCTTAATCTGATGTGGAACGACACACAGTGATATTCACAGCCCTCTAATGATAGCGATTACAACTATTACAAAATCAAAGCCTGACTCAGCCCACCCTCCCCTCTCTGCAATACACACTCATTATAGGTTTAATGCAGAGCACTCTTTAAGAGCTATTTCTACGGAAAAGATAGGTGATTCAATGAAAGTGATCATTGAGAGCAGCCCCGAATAAAAAAGATCAACTATGGCAGAATCTGACCATTGTTTGAAGGAAATAAAGTTTTACCCTGCCTATGCTTTATCAAGCTATACGAACGGAAAGGATAAAATATTTCTTGCCAAAACATCTAAACAAATATAACATCTAATTAGACACATATATAATTATATGTTATTCGTTTTCAGTGGAAGGAATGGTAAAATGAGCGCGGATTTTTACCTTGTGAGACATGCAAAAAAAGAAATAGGAATAGGTGATGTTTTGGTTTCTAGTGAAGGTCTAAAGCAAGCAAACATGACTGCAGAGCACTTTAAAAAAGTCCCCTTTTCTAGAATTGTTTATAGTCCGCTAAAAAGATCAATGATTACTGCTGAAATAATTTCCAAAACAACAAGAAAAGCGTTAACTGAGGATATACGATTAAGGGAGAGGGTCAATTGGGGGGATTTATCTGGACAAACATTTGAGGAATTTGTTGAGATGTGGAATCGATGCACAAGAGAAAGAGAATTTTCCCCGCCTGTCGGTGACTCGGCGAGAAAAGCAGGAGAGCGTATGACTTCATGTCTACTCGAACTAGCTGACCGACACCCGCATGAAAGTTTTCTTATTGTGACTCATGGTGGTTTGATTACAGATTTTTTGGCTAACGAATTTAACCACGAAGAACTGGCTAGAAAGTATCCTAACTTTATAGAAGAGCAAAGTTATTTGGTCCCAGAATGCTCTATAACTAAAGTTAGATATTGTGAAGAAAAGTTTGAGTTAATAGATTTTGCGAACGTCACGCATTTGAACCATTAAGCTAACAGAAAATGTTGATCGTAGTAGGCGCTTAGATCCTTACCGGATTCATAGTTGGCTACATCTAGAGAAGCCAGCTTCTGCCGGGCCTCCTCGGCCTTCGCATGAACAGCCTCCATCTGCGCCTGATTGCCGAATGCCTGATACACTTTGAAGGGCATCTGTGCCTTGGCATTCTCATTCCGCGCCGCGAAGATATCGTTCAGCTTACTTAGTGCAGTGATACTTTCTACGGTCAACAGGCCGGAGGTCTGAAATGACATTTCTGAGCTGCTGCACCACCGGGTCGCTGCTGAGTTCATCTTTTCTGGGTAGAGCGGCAATCGAAGTGATGAGGTTCGTCGTACTTCGCTGCACAAATTCAGGAATAGACACCCGTCCGGCGGCTGATTGCAGCCCCAAGCTGCCGAAGGCTGCGAGCAACAGATTAAATTGGCCTGTCAGCCTGTCCGCCTGGCGTTTATTCTCTTCCTGCATCTCTGTTACGCCTCTCAAGGCAACACGGATGATATCCTCTAATTTCTCCGCTTCTACGGTTAATTTATTGATCAGCACCTGGGCCTTGACCAGATGGTCGCCCATGGGAATGCCGCCCCAGCCGCTGGACTGGCCCTTCAATTGAAGATACAGCCGGTTGGTGTCCTGACTCACCTGACCGATTTTCTTTTGCAGGCGCCTGACTTCATCTTCGTTAAATACAAGCTTCGTGGAAGACACTACATAGTATCCATATTTTCACAGCAATCAGATATGTAAGTCACGGATATACCATGCATCGCAGGCATAGTGCTCGGAACCGGCCAGCGGGCCATCCAGCGGGCTGAACCCGTGCTTGACATAGAAACGGCCAGCAGCCTGCATCGTCAGCAGCGTCTCCAGGTAACACTTGCGGTAATGCTGCTTAGCGAAAGCAAGCGCCGTATCCAGCAGCCCTGCTGCAACGCCTTGGCCGCGGATGGCTGCGGACAGATACATTTTCTGCAATTCACAGATCTGCCGTGCTTCGTCAAAAGCTGTAATCCCGCAGCCGCCCAGCACCTGCCCATCCACTTCAATAACCCAGTACGCCCGGTTCTCCGCGCTATTATAATAGGTATATAAGTCATGCAGGCTGTCATCTGCCCAGGCCAAGCCTTCACGGTTACCGCCGAATTCAATCAGGCACTCCCGGATAATCCCCTCAATGGCTGCATTATCCCTCTGCTCAATGGGACGGATGGTAATCATATGGTTGTCCTCCTTATACCCTCTGTCTGCTTCGTTTCCTGCTTCAATGTACAGTTAATCTATCATATCATTTCCCGCTGAACGATTCGCCTGCTATACTGGAATTTGCAAGTAGGATAAGGAGTGAGACAGATGAATAAGCTGGTATTTTTTCTCGGACCCGGAGGGGCAGGCAAAACCACCTTAGCCAAGGCAGTTGCGGCCCGGCGTCCGGCGGCGGTGTTCGATATGGACATTCTGCTGCGTCCGGCAGCAACCGCGATCATGACTATGCACGGGCTTGACCCTGACGACAGAGATTCCGATGAGTATAAAAGACTATGCCGCGATCTCGGCTACCGCATCACCATGGATGCCGCGCTCGATAATATCGGCCTGTCCAGCGATATCTATGTGGTGGGTCCCTTCACCAAAGAAGCGGCCGATCCGGAGTGGATCGGCCGCGAACTGGCGCGCGTAGGGTGCACGTTAGAGGAAGTTGAGGTCAAGGTAGTCATGGTAAGCCTGCCGGATGCCGCCGTGTACCGTCAGCGGATTGAGGGCAGACGCTCACCGCTGGATGCGTGGAAGTTCACCCACTGGGAACAATTCAGCGCTTCCCTCGGCAGCCGCACGGTAGCCTGGCCGCTTCCGCCTGCGCATGTCGCACAGATTGACAACTCCCATCCCGACAGGAATGTTGCAATCGCGGCGGTGGAGGCTTTTATCTATGAAGTGACGCCTTAATGCAGGATTATGACATCTGGACGCTACCGCTTGACCGCATGAATATAATGAATTGTCTCAAAAGCAGCAAGGTCATCCGAACGGTTACCGAAGAACCGGTCCTGGATGGCTTCCGGGGACAGGTGCTCGTAGACCAGCAGACCGGCCTCAGCCAGCAACTGCTCCATCTCCGCGTAAGCAAAGCAGGATTGCATGGGTTCGCCGCCGGCGGCAGCCAGCTGAACCATTTTGCTAACCCGGCCGGACAAGCCCTGCTCCTCCCATAGCCGCTCATCTGCATAATCCAGCACGATGGAGCTTCCGGCAGGCAGATTCGCGAACAATGCGCTGATCAAGCGGGCATTCTCCTCCTTGGTGAGGTAGTAGGATACCCCCAGGAGGCTGAATAGGGTTAAGGCATAAGGATCGAACCCCTGTGCGAGCAGACTGGGATAAGCGAATCCGCCCGTGAAGTCCATGGGAACAAGATGAAGATTGCCGGGAACCGCAAGCTGTGCTTCCTTAAGCCTCTGCTGTTTGGATGCCTGGGTAGCAGGAGCGTCCACTTCAAAGATCTCCAGCTGCTCCCCTAGTTCAGGATAACGGTAGGCAAAGCTGTCCAGCCCCGCACCAAGAATTACATACTGCTTCAGCCCGAGACTCATCTCATGCAGCACTATGCTCTCACAGTAGGCAGCACGTGCCAGCGGTGTGGGGGATAACTGAACCTGGACAATCCATCTCAAGATGGCTTCAGGATCATCCGGGTATTTCTCCGCAATCTCAGGATTGAAGAACGTAATCCCTTGCACCATATTCCTGCGGATGTCCGCGAACTCCTGCGGTGATATCAGCTTCTGTGCGACATAATCATCGATGATCTTCGGACTGTCAAATTGACTGTGATAGGCGCGGCCAAATGCGGACACTAAGGCAGTTATGCTGGACTTGTTCTGCTTCATTGGTGGTTCCTCCATAAAAAATAAGATTCCCCCTGGCCAGGAGAACCTTATTATATACACAAAATACTAATATGTAAATTATAGCATATATAATATTTTTTGTCAATGATAGATGTTACAATATTTCCTGTTTACCCCTGATCTAACGAGCCCATAAGCTGGAAAAAGTATTCGGTCTCCTGGGTCTTGTTAAGACTGTACCATGCATCCAAGGTAGCTGGAGCAAATACCTCTAAGACCCTTAGCACTTCCCTCGCGAATTCCAGCGGAGCGATGCCCGATGCCGTGACCAGCTTCCCGCTGACAGCTACAGGCCCATCCTCATGATAAGTTTCCCCTTTATAGCTGGGACTGACCATTTTCAGATAATCCAGGTTGTTGCTTGTATGCGGCACAACATCCAGATAACCCTTATCCGCCAGCGCCGCGGTCGCCCCGCAAATAGCAGCAACGGCCACACCGAGCTTGAGCGCTTCGTGAGCCCTATCCAAGACCGGCTGATTCTCCGCCTCTCCCCACGTATTCCCTCCAGGCAAAATCAATAGATCGCCGCTTGCCAAACTACACTCATCCAGGGTGAGATCCGGCTGTACCGTCAGTCCGCCCATAGTTGTAACCGATTCTTTGGTGGCGGATACCGTAATGACTTTTAAAGGTGCTGTACCTTTTTTGAAGTATCTTCCTGTGTTCAGTTCAGCGGCCAAATACCCGTATTCCCAGTCTGACATCGTATTGAATACGTATAGATAAGCTTGTCTGTTTTGCATATTGCAACTCTCCCATCACTATTTGATATAGCCTATTATAGTAAAACTCCCCTGACAGACGGTGTCAGGGAAGATGGGCGGATACAAATATGAAGGAACTGTCCCAAGGTCCATGAAACTGTTGCTTGTGACAACTCTTTAATGTGGAGTAGAATCTACGTGAGCACTTGGGTGGACGCTCCGCAAACAGAACGTTGTTCCCATCGCTGTTGTGTCCAGATTTTTTTCATCCCCCCTTAGCGGTGAAAATCCGGACACAAAGGCGAACGCTTCGCTTGTCCACAATCGTTCTGCCCGCTCCGCTGTTTAAGCGCGAATTGACTCTTCCATCCTTAAACAACAAACAAAAAATCACTCGGCAACTGGAGAACAATCAGGGCTCCGGCGATTTCTGCTAAGGGCCGTCGCCGCTCATAGAAAATCACTTTTGGAACAACCCTCTTCACGTTAACTCAGCTAGGCTCTGCTTTAAGGTAAGCCCCAGCTTCACTGAAGCTGGAGATCTCACCGCCACCGACAGCGGCACAGAGCGCCGCGCCTAACGCCGCTTCTTCAGCATGTTCACCAAGCTCAAGCGGTAGCCCGAAGGCTGCTTCTGCCTTGGCGCACAGCACCGGATTCGTCCGCAGCGCATTGCCTGAGCCTATAAGGCGGCTGAATGTGGCCGTGCCCTGCTGTTCCAGATCCGCCAGGAAGCCGTACAGTTCATCTACCATTCCTTGCAGAAAAGCATGGGCCAGCCCGCCGGGCGTAAAATTCTCCAGCGTGATGCCCTGCACACTGCCGCGCTTCCCCGGGTCTGTCCTCGTCCCCAGAAACTGAGTGTTCACCGTAAGTCCTGTGCTGCCGCTTCCCGGCATCTCTTCACTGAGCAGCCTGGACATCAGGGAATAGACCTCTGCCGGTGCTTCTCCAGTGTATGCGGTGATCAACTGCCGGAAGAATCCCTCCAGCAGGGCATAAGACTTGCCGCCGCTCAGGGCGGCGCCAACCATTAGCACCCCACCGCCAGGGAACGGGCGTACCTCCATCGCAGAAGGAATGTTGGCGCAGTGAGGCACCCAGGCCGACAGCTGGCTCCCTGTGCCGATGTTCAGCAGCAGGGTTTCGCCAGGGAGTGGTACGCTCCCCAAGAAGCTGGCCTGATTATCCCCGAGCGAGGTATACACGGGAATGCCTTGTGATGTGCTACCGATTGCCGACCCGGAGGGGACGACCTGCGGCAGTAACGAACAATCGATCCCAGCCATACTAATCGCGGTTCTATCGAAATCTCCTGTCCCCAGACTGAAGCCCCCGATCCCCGCTGCCTGCGTTGCATCGATCAGGGGAATATCAACGTTCACGAGCCTCATCACAATATAGTCCGCAATTGTGCAGAAGCCGACTGCTCCTTCCGGGACAAGCTGTTGGCACAGATTATAGTAATGGGTGGCGAGTCCATAGCCGGGAGCTACAGTGTAACCGGTAAGGTCACTGAACTGCTGCGCATAGGTTGGACTGCCCGTGCCTCTAGTTAGCTGTCCCGCCCGTCCATCCTGCCAGGTGTACAGCGGACCTGTAGCTCTTCCTCTTTTATCCAAATAGACAATCCCATGCATCGCCCCGGTTAAGCCAATACCCGCTACCTCCGGCTGGTGCGCCAGCAGACGTTCAAGTATATGTTCCACCTGCTTCAAAATCAATTCCGGGTCCTGCAGCCGCTCCCATTCCTGATTTAGGCTGAAAGGCAAACTCGCTTGCGCTTCCGTAAGGCTATGCAGAATCGTACGCTTCTCCAAATCGTATAGCAGCCCGGAGATGGATGTGGTTCCGATATCTAGTCCGGCCGTAATCATAGGCTCCATCCTCTTCCCTCTTGTATAGCCCATATGTTAAGCCTTCGCTAAGGATAGCGTCAACCAGGCGAATAAAACACTAAGAAGCAAAAGATACTAGAACAAAGAAAGTATAACTATAAACGGAGGTACATAAATGAGACTTCACAACAAAGTGGCAGTAGTTACCGGGGCGGCATCCGGGATGGGGAAGGCGATTGCCGTGCTTTATGCGAAGGAAGGGGCCAAGGTGGTAGTAGCGGATATTCATCTGGAGGCTGCGGAGACGGTGGCCGGTGACATTAAAGCTGGCGGCGGGGAAGCCCTGGCGGTACAAGCAAATGTTGCTGAAGAGTCTGACATCCAGAATCTGATCGACAGTACAGTCAACACTTACGGCACTGTAGATATTCTGGTGAATAATGCGGGGATTATGGATAACTTTGAACCGGCGGGTGATATTGAGGATGAGAGCTGGGAGCGGGTGCTCGCCGTTAATACAACTTCGGTGATGCGTGCTACGCGCAAGGTACTGCCTATTTTCCTGGAAAAACAACAGGGTGTTATTATTAACGTTGCCTCGGTAGGCGGTCTGTTCGGTGCCCGGGCCGGTGCAGCTTATACAGCCTCGAAGCATGCGGTTATCGGCTTTACCAAGAATACCGGATTCATGTATGCTGCCAAGGGAATCCGCTGTAATGCGATTGCGCCAGGCGGTGTCGAAACCAATATTGGTTCCACTATGACCCATATCAATCCTTTTGGCATGGAACGCACACAGCCGGGTATGGCGCTTAATCCACGGATGGGCCAGCCCGCAGAAATCGCACAGCTCGCCTTGTTCCTGGCTTCAGAGGAAGCAGGCTTTGTGAATGGAGCAGTCATTACCGCAGACGGCGGGTGGACGGCTTATTAAGGTTGATGGACCCATAGCAAAGGCCATCTCTCCCATGCTGCGGGAAGATGGCCTTCTTTCTTAACTGCCCTATTCTGCTTCAGCTTCGTGCATCCTGCACTCTAATGTTGCTCCCGAACAAGGTGGAATCACTTGTCAGCTTGTAGGCCGGATATCCGGCCTCTGCTTCGAGCCGCATAACGTCATCGAACAGCAATTCCTGCTGGCGGTCACACAGGAAGGTGAACGGCTCGGTCTGAAACACAATATCTGTCGGCGAAGGCTCGCTGACTACCTGGATGACCAGTACGCCGTTACAGCCGCAATCCTCCGTATCATAGAACATTTTGAATTGCCCGGGCTTCCCGGCCAAGCTCTGCTCCAGCCGTTCGCGGGTCATTGCATTAAGCTCAATCTGCATCTGTAATTACTCCTCTCAGGACAACCTGTCCGGTATGCTGTATCTGTAGGCGACAAGTATAGTCCTTAATCTGCGCAGACCCGTGTGACAGCAGTCACTGTGAATGTGAAAATATGACTATCAGCGCAGTATGCCGCAGCAGCGATGAATTCTTCCCTTTGAATATAACACAGAAACAGGCGCTGCCATAACCCGGCCCGCGGCCTGGAGATGTTAGCGCCTGCCCTATTCTGCTTCACCCGATCTGCGAACGTACGGCTTCTTCCAGATTCAGCAGCTCCGCCCTGACCTGGACCACCTCACCGATAATGATCATGGCCGGATTGCTGATCTTCATCGCGGCGGCTACCTTGTCGATATTGCCAAGCGTGCCGGTTACGATCCGTTCGCGCACCGTTGTTCCGTTCTCAATTAATGCAACCGGGGTCTGCGGATCTTTGCCGTGTACCAGCAGTTCCTTGCATATCTCCCCTAGCTTGCTTACGCCCATATAAATCACAAGCGTATCTACACCATGAGCCAGCGCATCCCAGCGCAGCGGTGAATCCTGGGTCTGGCAGCGGCTACCGGTCACGATGGCAAAGGAAGCCGCCACACCGCGATGGGTCAGCGGAATGCCCGCAGAAGCAGCTGCGCCCACCGCCGAGGTGATTCCGGGAATCACCTCATAGGAAATACCGGCAGCGGCGGCAGCTAATGCTTCCTCCCCGCCCCTGCCGAAGACAAACGGGTCGCCGCCCTTCAGCCGGACTACATGGCTACCGGCTTCGGCATGCCGGATCATTAGCCGCTCGGTCGTCTCCTGGGGCATCGAATGCAAGCCCGGCGCTTTGCCGCAGTAAATGCGCACGGCATCGCCCCTGGCGTAGTCCAGCAGTTCCTCATTCACCAGCCGGTCGTACAGAATCACATCGGCACATTGAATGCGGCGCAGAGCCTTCAATGTAATCAGCTCGGGATCGCCTGGACCCGCACCAACAATGGATATGCTGCCCTGCTTCATAGGCTTTTCTCCAGGACAGGTGTGCCCGGCAGCCCCGCTTCTCCGCGTCCCGGAAGCTCTGCTGCCGCAGAAGTTCCAGGTCTGCTGCCTTTTTGCGATAAGTAGAATAACAGCCCCGTGAGCAGCAGCCCTCCGGCGAAGTTGCCAAGCAACACCGGAATACCGTTCCAGATCCACCAGTCCGCCATAGTCACATTCGCTCCAAGCATCATTCCCGCCGGAATGACGAAGAAATTGACGACCGTATGCTCGAAGCCCTGGCCGAAGAAGGTCAGGATCGGCAGCCACATGGCGAGGATTTTGCCGGAGGTGGATCTTGAGGTCATCGCCATGACAGCCCCCAGCGTAACCATCCAGTTGCAGAGCATCGCCTTGATGAAGGCCAGCCCAAGTCCCTCGGCCCCCAGACTCTGATAAGCCGTCGTCTTCCCTTCACTTGCCGTAATCAGCGTCTGCACCATGGGGTTCGACAGATCGGTCCCCATCTTCGTAATCGTCAGCCCGTATAATGCGGCATAGACCGCACACCCGATCAAATGCCCGAGTATGACCCAGAAATAGTTCCCGAGCATGCGTCCTACGGTGGTCTGCTTCTCCAGCACGGCCAGCGGAATCAAGGCGAAGCTGCCGGTAACCAGCTCCAGCCCGAGGAGAATAATCATCACGAAGCCTACCGGAAAAAGAATGGCGCCCACCATAGGGATCTTGGTTTGTGCCGCAGCGGTGAAGGCCAGTGTAGTTGCACAGGCCAGAATGGCACCGCCGAGACCGCCGCGGACAATGAGCTGCATGATGCCCAGTTCCGCTTTGTTTTTTCCCGCTTCAATCATGGAGCCCAGCACTTCGCCTGGTTTGACATAGTCCATTATGAATCCCCCTTATACATGTCCCTATATGAGTGAATTAGATCGTTAAGTACAAGCTGCCGGTGGCGTGATCGACTTCCACCTCATAGGTGGTCACATGTCCCGTATCGGGGGCCTGCACCTCGCCTGTATGCAGCTCGATCCGCCAGTCATGCAGCGGACAATGCACCTTGGAGCCGCAGACCATGCCTTCCGAGAGCAGCCCGCCCTTGTGCGGACATTTATTCTCTACAGCCAGCACCTCTCCGCTGCTT
The DNA here is from genome assembly GCF_038006765.1 of Paenibacillus sp. FSL H7-0756. Taxonomy (NCBI): domain Bacteria; kingdom Bacillati; phylum Bacillota; class Bacilli; order Caryophanales; family Paenibacillaceae; genus Paenibacillus; species Paenibacillus sp. FSL H7-0756. Next base: position 1,024,793 of record NZ_JBBOVT010000002.1, read on the forward strand.
AGCCGGAACAAGGCAATCTCGGTATCGCCTACCCGTAATTTACGTGATCCTTTGATATCCACCTCATTCAAGTTGCCGATTAGCAGTTTGGTCATTGTCATTTCGGGTTCCTCCTTAGACCGTCTCGGGTAACGAGATCGCCTCAAAATTCTTGCGCAGCTCCGGGGTATTCACAATCTGCTTCCATGGATCAGTAGTCAGGCTGAGCGTCTTCTGAATTCTCTCCACCAGCGCCGCCCGTTCCTCCGGGGATTCCAGCGCCTGCTTGATGCTGTCCAGACCCACGCGCTCGATCCACTGTGCAGTCCGCTCATTCCATCCGGCTTGCTCGCGGTAATACTGCAGGAACGCGCTTGCCCATTCCAGAACCTCATCATCGGTCTTCACCACGCAGAGCAGATCGGTCGCCCGGACATGTACGCCGCCGTTGCCGCCGACATGCAGCTCCCAGCCGCCGTCAATCGCCACCACCCCGAAGTCCTTGATTGTCGCTTCCGCACAGTTGCGCGGACACCCGGATACAGCCAGCTTTACCTTCCCTGGAGCATTCAGCCGTTCAAAAGCTTTCTCCAGCCGAATTCCCATCCCCAGCGCATCCTGGGTCCCGAACCGGCAGTAGGTAGAGCCTACGCAGGTCTTTACGGTGCGCAGCGTTTTGCCGTAGGCATGGCCGGAAGGCATATCCAGCTCCTCCCACATCTTCGGCAGATCCTCCTTCTTCACGCCCAGCAGATCCAGGCGCTGCCCGCCGGTGAACTTGACCAGCGGCACATCGTATTTCACCGCGACCTCCGCTATCTTGATCAGCTCCGCCGGAGAAGTGACCCCGCCGTAGATTCTCGGCACCACTGAATAAGTCCCATCCTTCTGGATGTTGGCATGGTAGCGCTCATTCGTATATCTGGATTCATTCTCATCCACGTATTCTTCGGGCCAGAGCATACCCAGGTAATAGTTCAGCGAAGGGCGGCATTTCGGGCAGCCTTCCTCATTGCTCCAAGACAATACATGCATGACTTCCTTCACCGTGGTCAGCTTCATCCGCTTGATCTCGGCGACAATCTCATCCCGGCCAAGCGTCGTGCAGCCGCAGATTCCCTCTTTGACTGTAACGGCCGCCTCTCCGGCATAGAGCTGGAGCAGCCCCTCTACCAATGGCTTGCAGCCACCGCAGGAGGCGGATGCTTTGGTGCAGGCTTTGATCTGGCCGACACTGGTGCAGCCGCCGGCGGTAATCGCTTCGGCAATGGTTCCCTTCGTGACTCCGTTGCAGCCGCAGATGATCTCGTCATCCGGCATCCCCTCCAGCCGGTTGCCCTTGGGCGAAGCCAGCGCATCGGCCTCCAGGCCGAGCAGCAGCTCTTTCTCACGCCCCTTGATATTCTCGCCCTTCTTGATCATCGAGAAGAGCTGCGCGCCGTCATTCGTATCGCCGAACAGGACAGCGCCGATCAGCTTATCCTCCTGGATCACCAGCTTCTTGTAGATTCCCTCCGTCTCATCCTGGAAACGGAGCGCCTTCGTTCCGGGCTGCTCGATATACTGTCCTGCCGAGAAAACATCGACGCCGGACACCTTCAGCTTCGTAGAAGTCACCGAACCGGCATAGCCCTCTGTAGGAGCGCCTGCCAGTCTTTTGGCCAGCACAGCGCCTTGCTCATACAGCGGGGCTACCAGACCGTAGGCAATACCGCGATGCTCTGCACACTCCCCGACGGCGTAAATGCCGGGCAGGCTGGTCTCCATATAATCGTTCACCACGATGCCCCGGTTCACCTCAATCCCGCTGCTGCGGGCAAGCATAACGTTCGGCTTGATCCCGACCGCCATCACGATCAGATCGGCCTCCGCCATCTCGCCGTCTGCGAACAGCAGGCCTTTGACTCTCTTTTTGCCGAGAATGGCTTCCGACTGCTTCTTCAGCAGGAACTTCATACCCTGAGCCTCCAGCTCTCCCCGCAGCATCCGGGAAGCCGCCTCGTCCAGCTGACGCTCCATAATATACTCGTGGATGTGAACCACCGAAACGTCCATCCCCAGATGCAGCAGCCCTCTGGCCGCCTCCAGTCCGAGCAGACCGCCGCCGATGACGAGCGCTTTGCTGTATTTTTGCGAGACGTCCTGCATGATTTGCGTATCCTTGATGTCACGGAAGGCAATGACGCCCTCCTTCTCCGTTCCGGGGATCGGCAGCATGAAGGGATTGGAGCCGGTCGCCAGAATCAGCTCGTCATACGCGGCGGTAACTCCTTTATCCGTATTAACTGTACGTGCAGCAGTATCAATAGAAGTCACTGTGTGTCCCGTATATAAGGTAATATTGAAGCTGCTGTACCATTCGAGATCGTTAATTACGATTTCATCCAGGCTTGCCCCGCCTGCCAGCACGGAAGACAACATGATGCGGTTATAGTTGGGATAAGGCTCTGTGCCAACAATCGTAATCTCGTACGCCTCCGGCGCCAATTTGAGCAGATGCTCAATGGCTCTGACCCCCGCCATCCCATTGCCGATTAATATCAGTTTTTTACGCTTCACTGTCATCTGTATCTCTCTCCTCTCCAGGTGAACAACAGAAATAGCCCGCTTCACTCCGCCCGGAAAAGATACATTTCCCGTAAGCGATATAAGTGAGAGCAGGCGCCATTGCCGCTTCAGCCGAATACATCGTTGTATTCGTGAATTGTTGAATTTGTTAAAACGACTATACTACAGCCGTCTACGATACGTCAATAATTATGACATATAAAATTTAATTAATTTAATTTATCGACAAGAATACTGAATTCGTGTTATATAATATAACATAGTCTATCCTGTAATTGGATTGTCAGCAATCATACAAGATGTCTCTATTCTTAGGTAAAAGGAGCGTCGTCCCCCATGCATTCCCTGTTGGTTATAGAACCTGCCGGAACAGAGAATCCCGCAGAAGCGCGCTCCTCTGGAGGCCCTGACCACATCTTAAGCTCTTGCGGCTATGTAGTTGGAACCGCGGCGTCACCGGAACAGGCCGCTCCGTTCATCGGCGATGCCGATGCCTTCATTCTTAATCTTCCGGTGACGGATATCAGCCATTGGAGAACCCTGCTGGTACGGCAAAGGATCGCGCCGGTAATCTGGTGGTGTACCCCGCATACCGCTAACCTCTCCGTCTCTGCCTGCGGCGACGATATTATGGTGGACGGCATTCTGTCCCCGGCTATGAAGCCGCCGGAGATTCACTGGACGCTGCATTTCAGTGCCAGGCAATGCTTCGAGCGCAAGCAATGGCTGAAGGAACGGGAGCAGCTGCTCTCCCGGATTGAGGAACGCAAGTGGATCGATATGGCTAAGGGCATTCTGTCCAAGGCCAAGAATATCAGTGAATCGGAAGCCTATGACCTGCTGCGCAAGCAGGCGATGAATGAACGCAAACGAATTGTGGATGTAGCAACCTCCATCGTCAAGGTCTACCAGATGCTGCAGGATCAAACTTAAGGAGAACGCCATATGATTAATATTCTGAAGGAAGTTGCCCGCGGCAAACGCGGTGCGAAGGATTTAAGCTACGGGGAAGCCGAATATGCGGCCGAAGCCATACTCACCCGGACCGCTTCGCCGGTGCAGATCGGCGCGTTCCTGATTGCAGAACGCATGAAGCTGGAGAGCCTGGAGGAGCTGGAGGCTTTTGTAGCAGTCTGCCGTAAATACGCCTTCCGTGAGCCTGTTCATCAGGGAATCGACTGCGCCGGTCCGTATGACGGCAGGGTGCATTCCTTCATCGCCACCTTCCCCACGGCCTTTCTGCTGTCAGCCGCAGGCCTGCCGGTTACCTTGCATGGTTCGGCGGGCTTGCCGCCAAAATGGGGGGTTACGCTGCAGGATATCATTCAGGCCAGCGGAGTAGATGTAGCTGTACTGAGCCGGAGCGATGCGGTTCATGCCGCCGAAGCCAGCGGAGTTCTGTTCGTGAAATCGGAGCAGTGGTGCCCCCCGCTGGGGGAGCTTCGCGGACTCCGGGAGGACATTGGGATGCGGACGATTTTTAATACGGCGGAGAAGCTGATCGACTATTCCTGTTCACCGTTTATTGTATTCGGGATATTCCATAATACGGTATTCGAGCGGATCTCCCGGCTCATTGTGAAGCTTGGCTATCAGCGGGGGCTGGTGGTGCAGGGCGTGGAAGGCTCGGAGGATCTGTACATTGACCGGCCCAACCGCGTATACCGGATTCAGGACGGTGCGGCGGAGCTGGATATCATCGACCCCGAGTCGCTCGGCCTGGAGGTCCCCGTCCCTGCGGAGCAGGAATGGACGGCTCTGCGGCAGCTCCGTACGGCAGAGGAGGTCCTGCAAGGCGGCGGGCATATGGCCTACTACAACCAGACGCTGCTTAACGCCGCTGCCAGACTGCACACCGCCGGGCGTGTGAACTCGATTGAAGAAGGCGTCTATACCTGCAAGCCTCTGCTGGACAACGGCCAGGCCTGGGCGACGTATCAGCGCTGGCAGCGCGCAATGACGGGCAGAAGGGCCGCTTCACTCGGGCAGGGTTGAGAGTAGCCGGCAGAGCCTGGCTTCTCCGTTCGCCAGTTATGTGAGGTGTACACAAACTTGTATGGCTGCCTTCTGGAAATTCAGGTGCACTTCTGCACCTCATTTGCCGCTTTTAGGTGCGTCTGGCGAATTCAGGTGCACTTCTGCACCTGATTCACTCCCTTTGCCTAGTGTCCGGCCCGCCATCCTCGCAACCACCAATGTATTCGGTTTTCCGCACACATTTGGCCCACGCGCCCTCGCAACCACCAATGAATTCGGTTTTCCGCATACATTCGGCCCATACGCCCTCACAGCCACTAATGAATTCGGTTTTCCGCATACATTCGGCCCACGCACCCCAGCACCCACCATTGTATTCGGTTTTCCACACACATCCCCAAAAAAAGCGTGCCATCCGCATTCCTGCGGTGCACGCTCTTTTCAGTTACTGCAAAACTTCCGTTAATCCGTATGCAGGGCCCCCTGCGGCTTGCCGGAACCGGGGGCACCGGCGGGATCTTTGGCATCGCTTGTGCCGCCCAGCTTGAACACCAATATCCCGCCTACGATAATCAGCACGCCGATTAGCTGGTTGAACGAGAACGGAACCTTTGCCAGGCCCAGCCAGCCCAGTGAATCCCAGAGCAAGGCGAAGCCGAGCTGGGCAGTAAGTACAATTGAAATGGCATAGGTGGCACCTAGGATTCTGGTGGCCTGGACCAGGCAGATTACGACCCCCACACCGATCATCCCGCTTAACCAGTACCAAGGCTGCATGTGCTGTAACGTGAACATATTCTTCCCTTCCATAATCAGCCCCATGACGAGGGAGGCGGCGAAGCCCATGCCCAGCACCAGTGTAGTGGTCGACCAGGAGCCCGTGTGCTCATTAACCTTGGCGTTGAAAATATTCTGTAAACTGACCAGCGCGCCCGCGATCAGTGCAAGTACTAACCCTGTTAACATATCTCTTGCCCCCTTCGTTTAAAACTTCAGTACAACTACTCCCAGAATCATCATCCCGATGCCGATAAACTGCGGCACCTTCATTTTCTGCCGGACAACTCCGAACCAGCCTCTGATATCAATGATAAACGTCAGGCAGAGCTGGGCAATCAGCAGCGCCGATATCGTAAGCGTAACCCCGATGTTCTGAATGGCCGTTACCTCACTGAAAATCACGAAGGCGGCCAGACCACCGCCGCTGATGTATAGCGGATGTACCTTGCGGAAGCCGTGCTTTTTGCCGTCCCGTACCACCAGCGCTATCGCTAACGCCATAATGAATCCGGTAAGCTGGGTAATGGTTGCCGCCTGCCACGTGCCGATATCCTGGCTGATTCTGGCATTGGCTACCCCCTGAAGCGTAATACAGGCCCCGGCCAAAAATGCGAATATGATCCCTCTCATCTGTCTCTCTCCTCTTTTTGCTTCTCTGTACTTATTAAAAGCCAGTTCGCCGGATTGGAAAAGGACATATGTCCTATTCGATAAAAGTCTGCTAGCCGCGCCGCCTGCATCGCCCTGTTAAAGAGACAACAAGCCCGTTTCAGGCCGGATTCCGGCTCGAAACGGGCTTGCATAGACTTTTCGGCACAAGATGATTGCACACCTGACTCTTAGGAGATGAGGCCCATCTCCCGCAGCTTGTCCATGATGATAACACTGACCGCCGACACACGGTCTTTGTCCTTATAGGATAACCATGCCAGCTCTTCAATCTCCGAAGCCGGGGCAAGCTCGCCTGTGAAATCTGCGGTCAGGCAGGTCATACGCACGAGTACGCCGTCCGCTTTGCCATGGGCCGGAGCCTCGAAGCTTCCGAACGCTGCAATCGTCTCCGGCAGGATCTGGACCGACAGCTCCTCCTCAATCTCGCGGATCAGAGTCTCGGCATCACTCTCGCCGGGCTCCCGCTTGCCGCCGGGGAAATAATAAGTATCCTTGCCTGTGGAACGCGCACCCAGCACCTTGCCGTCCACAACATAGATCCAAGCTACCTTATCTATTACATTACTCATTGTTAGTCTGCACCTTTCCTTCTACGTCACGCTGAAACGGAACTGCCCGTTTAAGAACAGTGTACCCGTTCCTGCTTGCTGCTTGAATATGCATATGCTGTCCGGCCTCTTCCCAGGGTACAGCATACCCCTCACCCTTTGCGCAAAAAATAGACGCCGAGGAGTAGGCCGGGTCTGCATTTTTATTATATTTCCGCTGCTCCACCACCGCCCCGGTCTGGTGGCAGGGCTCATATCCGGCCACTCGGAGTGATATCGATCCCTTGCCCTGCGTCATCGCCGCCAGTCTCACCCCGTAATTCATGAAGCTTGCCGCCGGAACTGTGCCCGTAATTACCGCCTTGGACGGTGAAATATCCGGGGGATGGAAGCGGCCGCCGGCTTGCTGAATGTCACTCATAACCTTTCCCACATCGTCCGGATCTATCCGGATCTTCAGGTCGTAGACCGGCTCCAGCAGCAGATTCTCTGCCTGCTCCAGCCCCTGGCGCAAGGCGCGGTAAGCTGCTTCCCGGAAATCGCCGCCGCTCGTATGCTTATTATGCGCCCTTCCCGTGAGCAGGGTGATCTTCAGATCGGTCAGCGGGGAACCGGTCAGCAGGCCGTGATGGCCGCTCTCCAGCAGATGCTGCTCAATCTGATGCTGGTAGCCTGCCGCGAGATCATCCGGGTGGCAGCGGTTCATGAACGTGATCCCGCTCCCGCGTTCCGCGCCCTCAAGCATCAGATGAACCTCGGCGTAGTGGCCCAGCGGCTCGAAATGCCCGCAGCCATAGACCGTACCGGCAATGGTCTCCTTGTAAAGAATCTCCGGAGGGCCAAACGAGATTTTAAGCTGAAACCGCTCTGCTACGATCTGCTCCAGAATCTCAAGCTGTATCCCGCCCATCACATGAATATGCAGCTCCTGGAGCTCTTCATCCCAGCTTACATTCAGTGACGGATCTTCCGCGCCAAGCTGTCCGAAGGCATGCATCAGCTCCTTCAGGTGCACGGGCGGCTTATAGAGCACCTTGGATTTCAAGGTGGGAATCAGTCCGCTCCCCTGCGCGTCCTGAAGTGCGCCCACTCCCGCACCCGGCAGCACGGAGCTTAGGCCTACAACCGCGAACAGCTCCCCGGCGGCAGCCCAGTCAGCAGCGCTATAAGCGGTACCGTTATACTTGCGTATTCCGGTAATCCGTTCGGAGGTTTGTTCCGCTTCGGGTCCATACGCCAAGTTCTCGCGGTTCTTCAGCACGCCCTGCAGCGCTTTGATGTAGGTGATGCGGGTACCTCTGGCATCATGGCGGATCTTGTAGACCCTCCCGGCAAAAGGCAGTGTATGATCGTACTCCGTGAACGTGAGCGCATCCAGCATCTCCAGAAATTCACTCACCCCGCGGTCCAGCAGCGCAGAGCCCTGCATACACGGAAAAATCTTTCCGCGCTCCACCATAGACCTCAGCGCACTGCGGCAATCGCTGTCCGTCAGCCTGCCTTCAAGATAAGGTTCCAGCAGCGTCTCCTCGCGTTCGGCAAGGAACGATTTCATCTCCTCGGTCCACGCAGCTTCCGGCTGCTCCGGCAACAGCAAGGCATCGCCGCTAAGCAGCTGCCGGATCTCTTCCAGGACCCGCTCAGGGTCACTCCCTGCACGGTCGGTTTTGTTAATGAAGAGCAGGGTCGGAATCCGGTGCTGGCGCAGCAGCTGCCAGAGCGTTTCGGTGTGGCTCTCTACTCCCTCCACCGCGCTGAGAATCACCACTGCATAGTCCAGCACTTGCAGACAGCGCTCCATCTCCGGGGAGAAATCGACATGGCCCGGCGTATCCAGCAGGAAATAGCGGGCATCCTTATAGGTGAACTCTGCCTGATCGGCGAAGACGGTGATCCCGCGTGCTTTTTCAATCTCATGGGTATCCAGGAACGTATCCTGATGGTCCACGCGCCCCCGGCTGCGGATGGCTTCGGTATGGTAGAGCAGCTGCTCGGCGAAGGTCGTCTTCCCGGCATCTACATGGGCGAGCAGTCCGACAGTTATATTCATAGGGTAGCGCTACACCTCTCCACGGATATGCGGAACCACCTCTGACTGGTAAAAGGCAGCCAGGCGCTCCATATCCCCTGGACTGAAAGAGGATACATCCAGTGTGGCCAGATTATCGTTCACCTGAGCCTCATTCTTGAAGCCCGGAATCGCACAGCTGACGGCCGGATGGTCCAGAATCCAGCGCATGGAGGCCCGGGCCATATTGCCGCGTCCTTCAGCGATCCAATCCAGCTTCTGCGCCAGCTCTACCCCCTTACCAAAAGGCAGCCCGGCAAAGGTCTCGCCCACATTGAACTGCTCCCCGTTCGCGTTGAACTTCCGGTGATCGTTCTCCTGGAAGGTACTGGACGCTGTGAATTTGCCGGTCAACAGACCGCTGGCCAGCGGCAGGCGAACCAGAATTCCTGCACCCTTAGCCGCAGCCTGCGGCAATAGCTCCTGTGCCGGCTGCTGCCGGAACAGATTGAAGATCACCTGGAGTGCCTCCACTCCCGGATACTCCAGACAGAGCAGGCCCTCCTCAATGGTCTCAACACTGACGCCGTAGTGACGGATTTTACCCTCGGCCTTCAACTGGTCCAGCGCCGCGAACACACTCCCATCGCGCAGAATCTCAATCGGCGGACAGTGGATCTGATACAGATCGATCGCTTCCCGCTCCAGCCGCCGCAGGCTCTGCTCACAGTATTCACTGATCCGGCGCGCTGAGTAATTCTCAGGGTCATGGATATCTCCGGCGCGGCAGAACTTCGTGGCAATATGGATCTCATCCTGCTTCCCACGGGTTGCCTTGGCGAGCAGCTCCTCCGCATGGCCGCCGCCATAGACATCTGCCGTATCGAAGAAATTCACGCCCTGCTCCATCGCTGCCTGCAAGCCTCTCAGCCCGTCCTCATCCTTGCTGTTTCCCCAGTCCCCGCCAATGGCCCAAGTGCCAAAGCTGACCTCACTGACAGACAGACCCGTATTTCCCAGCTCGCGGTATTTCATGCTATGAACCTCCATTTATGAGTTAGTATGGTTAGATGAAGCATGTACAATAGCTCTAATCAGGAACGGCTACCAGCAGACCCTCTGCCATGGAACCGTTTACAACTCTTCTTATTATGAAGGGTTTGGGCGGTCAGGTCCAGTTGTTGGCCTGATTTCACCGCCCGCCTGCGATCTGGACGATCTTCTGAATCATACCGGGTACTTCATCACTGTCGTTGATTACAAACAGATGCTCCGACTCACTCTCCGTTGGCGGCTCCGCCCGTCCCTTCTGTGAATCCGCGATTTGCCGGGTCAGCACTACATCGAAGCTGTATGATTTTCTAAGGATAGCTGTACTCCGTTCACTACTCGCTATACGCAAATACAGCAGCTCATCCGGCAGATTAAAATATACCAGCACACTAACCAATCCCTTCTGGTGAAACCAATCCAGCATTCGCAGTCGGCCTTCCCTATTAGAGTTATTGTTACACATGATGATGTGCTTCTCCGATTCATGGACGGCATAATCCACTAACGTTCGGGTCAGAGCATCCTTGAGCGTATTCGCCCCCTGCTTGGGCAGCAAACTTTCGTACCGGGTATTGATGAATTCAGCCAGATCATCCCGGTCAATAACAACCGATTCAGGTAAGCACCGCTCTAATTGTCTGGCAAATGTGGTCTTCCCGCTATGCGTTTTACCGACTGTAAGGATTGCTAACCTCTTCATCAATACCACTCCTTTACGATAAAAGTACTAAGCTCTTACGTTCTCTCTCTGCGGGTACGTCTATCCTTCCATAACAAGTAAATACCTGCCCGGGATAATTCTCCAGCAGGACATGAATCAGAATTGTTCTTTGGCAAAATTGTAAAATGCGAGTGCGTCTTCCCATGACGGGAATCCGGCCTGAGCCAGCTTGTCGCTGCCTCCGCCCTTGCCCTGGTAGCCGCCCAGGTGAGCCTTGAAGAATGCGCCGCACGAGAAATCCGCAGATCCGCTATGCGCGAGCACTGCCTTATTCTCCGCCGCACTCAGCAGCAGCACCGGAAGGTCGGTCAGCGCCGTCAGCTTCGCAGCCAGACTCTGCAGATCCTTAAGAGGTCTACTATCCGAAATATGCGTCAGCACCCCGCCGCCCTCTTCCATAGAAGATGACAGGTCCCGGGCCAGATAGCTGTCATTCTGCTCCTTCACAGCCGCCAGCTCCGCTGCCAGCAGCTTCTGCTCCTGCTCCCACTTTCCGAGCCGGTCCATAATCTCGTCCTTGCCAGTATTGAATCGGGCGGACAGCTGACTCATGATTTGCATATGATCGTTGAATTCCGCAAGCGCCCGGCTTCCGCATTTGAAGGTAATTCTAATATTACCCTTCTGCTTCTCGGACCTCAGCAGCTTAATTATTCCAATCGCCCCGGTCGAAGCGACATGAGTACCGCCGCAGGCGTTATGCTCGACACCTTCAATCTCGACGATCCGGATATCTTCTGTTACCTTAGGAAGCTTCACCAGAGGCAGCTTGGCCATTTCTTCTGCGGTCACGAAGTAGCTGGTAATCGCTAGATTCCGGTAGATCTTGCGGTTCACCTCTTGTTCAGCCTCCGCCAGCTGCACCGCTGACAGTTCCGGCATGTCAAGATCAATTGTGGCATAGTCGCTGCCCAGGTGAAAGCTCAGTGTCAGTGCCTGATACAGCTCACGGAATACCGCCGACAGCAGATGCTGGCCGCAGTGCTGCTGCATATGGTCGAATCTCCGTGTCCAGTCAATGGCGCACTCCACTTCAGTCTGCCCGGGAAGCTGCGCTACCTTATGCAGCACCTTCTGATCCTCCAGCACCACATCCAGCACAGCAATTTCGCCGATGGTTCCCGTATCACAAGGCTGTCCGCCGCCGTGCGGGTAGAAAGCCGTCTCCGCAAGCGTCACATAAATCCCGTCTTCACGCTCTATCGCGGAGGTCACGGTGGTGCTCCATTCTTTTATATACGCCGAATTATAATATAGCTTCTTGGTCATCTCTTACGCTCCCCCATTCGCATCTGTTCCAGGTCCGAAGAACTTCTCCATGACCACGTAATCCTTGCCGCCTGTGCTGAACACTTCATCGGTTGGCTGCATTCCGAACTTCTTGTAGAAGCCTGCCTTGTAGGTTCTGGCATTACAGAAAATCCGCTGCACCCCCGCCTGTTCCGCCTCCGCAAGGACCGTATTCAGCAGTTTGCTGCCGTAGCCCTGGCCTTGCTCCAGCTCCAGGGTAGCGAACTTGCGGAATTGTGCTTCTGTTCCATTGATGAACAGGGATAACACCGATACCAGACGACCTCCCACGTACAGCCCGTAATGCTTGCCCTGATCGTCATCTGCCAGCTTAATATAATCCGGCTCCCGCTCAGGCCACATCACTTCATGCCTCAGCTTCCAGACTTCTTCCTTATGTATAAGCTTGATCTCCATCTCATTCACTCCATTAGTTGTGCTTAATGCATCGTATCCCATATCTGCTTGCCGATCAATATAACAGTGACTGTAATGAATAACGGACGAATGTACGCCGCCCCTTTGCGGATGGCTATCCGGGAGCCGACAATGGCTCCGATGACCATCGGAATCCCAAGAATCAGCCCGTGAGTATAGCTGACAGAGCCCAAGACAATGAACGTAAGCAGGCTTGTGATATTGCTGGCGAAGTTGAGGATTTTGGCATTGCCTGCGGCGGTTACAAATTCGAACCCCATCATCAGAAAAGCGAAAATCAGAAACGACCCCGTTCCCGGGCCGAAGAACCCGTCATAGAAGCCGATAACCAGTGCCGCCATGCTTCCGGCCAGGCGCAGCCTGCCGTTTTTCGCGGAGAAGGTGGAGATATCTCCCCAGGATTTTTTGAACAAGGTATAGAGGGTAATTACGATCAGCATCACGATCACCAGCGGCTTCAGGAACTCGGAAGGCACCTGACGGACAGTCAGCGTACCGGCCATCGCGCCAATGACGGATAACGGGATGAGGGTGCGGACCAGTTTGAAATTGATTTTGCCGGAACGCACGAACGAGGCGGTGCTGGTCAGCGAGCACATCGATCCAGCCAATTTGCTGCTGCCAAGCAGCAGGTGAAGCGGGATACCTACCGACAGCAGGGCCGGAATCGCGATCAGACCGCCGCCGCCCACTACAGAGTCAATTAACCCGGCCAGAAATCCGCATACCACCAATATAAGAACCATACTGAGCGTCCAGTCTTCCATTACTGCGCCATTCCCCCTCTAATTCCATCCGTGAGCAGCATACCAGACGCCATCCCTGAATGTATTCCACGCCTCCTGTACGAACGGGATGATATTCTCCGGCAGCGCATCCACCGGGAACCAGCTTACGTCATCACATTTGTCCGGCTCCATGTTGCAGATCTCTCCGCTCCACTGCTCCGCCTTGAAAAAGAAATCCACCCGCTCATCCCCGGAGGTACGCAGGTGCATCGTTCCGATCAGGGTAAGCCCGGCGGGAGCTATAACAGCACCGCATTCTTCCCGGACCTCACGGATGGCGGCGGTATGAAGCGGCTCGCCGCCATCCAGCTTCCCGGCAGGCAGCCCATACTCCCCGTCATGATGTCCCGTATTCGCGCGCCGCAGCAGCAGGACTTGCCCTTCCTGAATCAAAAACACATGAACCACACTCACGAATCGAAAGACTTCCATTCCAGCTCTTCCCCTCCATTCTCGCTCCCGAAAGAATAAGCGGACAAGCCTGGAAATCGGCTTGCCCGCTCATTAATGTTACCGCTATTCTATTCTTCTGAATCCACGTTGTGGTAGACCTGCTGTACATCGTCCAATTCTTCGAGCGCATCGATCAGCTTCTCGAACTGTGCCTGCGCATCTTCAGGAATAGCTACATAGTTCTGCGGGAGCAGCGTCAGCTCGGCTACGGTGAATTCCGTGATTCCCGTACTGCGGAAGGCTTCCTGTACCGCATGGAACTGGTCCGGCTCAGCATACACGATTACCGCCTCGTCCTCTTCCAGCACATCGCGGACATCCAGGTCTGCTTCGATCAGCAGCTCCATAACCTCATCCGCAGATTTGCCTTCCACCCCGATTACCGCTGTCGGATCGAACATATACGTAACCGATCCGCTGACGCCCATGTTGCCGCCGTTCTTACTGAACGTGGAACGGACCAGCGGAGCCGTGCGGTTGACGTTATTCGTCAGCGCATCCACTACAATCATCGAGCCGCTTGGACCGAAGCCTTCATAGCGCAGCTCAACATAGGTCTCATCGCCGCTGCCCTTGGCTTTTTCCAGGGCACGGTCAATAATCGCCTTCGGTACATTATAGGTCTTGGCCCGCTCCAGAACGACCTTCAGCGCCCGGTTGGATTCCGGATCAGGCTCGCCCTTCTTCGCTGCAACATAGATTTCTACCCCGAACTTGGCGTAGACTTTACTTGTATTAGCATCCTTGGATGCTTTCTTTTCCTTAATATTATTCCATTTACGACCCATATGGTTACCGCTCACTTTCCAACATTTAATTAAAAACAGTCTTGTATATTATACCTCTCTTCAATCGATCCCGTAAAGGGCCGTCCATGCTCCTTCACAAATCAAGCAAGTTCAGCATCCGCTCTGTCCCGGCAGCCTGGATTAGCCAGGGCAGACGCGGACCCTCCTCTGCACCAAGCACCAGCTGATAAACAATGGTGAACAGTCTTTTTTGCTGGTAGCGCATCGTCTTCTTGTCTTCATGCTGACAAATGGCGTAGATTTCGGTCATCCGCTGTGTCTCGTCCAGCTCCCTGCTCCGCAGCAGACTGCACAAGCTCCGCAGCCATCTGAGCTCCACTCCGGTAAGGGAATGATAATACGCATAGTTGGGCGTGGTCTGAATCGTTACCATCTTGTGCGGCATCCAGTTTCTGATCCAGTACTCTGCACGGTCTGCCACCCTCTGCAAGCGGAGTTCATCAATTTTCTCACCATTTCTGGTGAACAACTCCCGGAGCTTGTCCCTGTCGAAGTTGATTAAGGGAAGCAGACTGGCTACCTGGCCGAAGCTAACGGTAGTTCCAGCACTTACCGGGGAGTCGCTTAGCAGTGACAGCTCCAGCGCAGCCGCCAGATCGCCCGTTAATGTACCTGCCCGTGCTCCCGCAGCATACCGCTCGAACTCCGTATAATTGCGCAGCACATCCTCATCCAGCCCGATATGGAAGGCAGCATTCGGCTGGTATTTAGCGAACAGGAACAGGATGTTCTCAGGAGCGTAGACCTCTAGCAGATCATCCGGAGTGTAATTATGCCCGGAGGAGCTGGACATTTTGGCAAAGCTGCCTTTGATGCTGATGAATTCATATGGCTCATACAACGGCGGTGAATACCCGAAGATCTGCTCTGCGATTACCGCAGCCACATTATAGCTCCCTGTCTCTGACGAATGGTCCCGGCCGCCCGGCTCGAATACGACTTGCTCCTGCTGCCAGCGCATCGGCCAGTCGATTTTCCAGTGCAGCTTGATATTGTCCGCCTGCGGAATATGTATGGTATCGCAATGACCGCAGCCGCAGCGGTAAGCCACCGTCTCCGCCGTATTGTCGTAATCCAGAATGGTGGCCGAGTCCTTGCCGCATTGCCCGCAATAGAGATGGATGGGATAGAATGCTGCCCGTTCCTCTGCTGAACTCCCGCCTGTTTTAAAAGACATCAGAATATCGTAGATCTCTCCCCGGCGGCGCAGGGCGTGCAGAATTTGCGGATTATAACGGCCTGACTGATATTCCCGGCTCTGATAAATGAACTCCGGCTCAATCTCAAATACCTGAAGCGCCCGCTCGAATTCCGACTCGAAATGGGCCGCATACGAAGCATGACAGCCATACGGACAAGGCACCTGCGAATAAGGAAGCCCAATATACTGCGCGAAGCGGGGATCGATATGGGCCGGAACTTTACGGAACCGGTCGAAGTCATCCCATGAGAAAATAAACCGCACCTCCTTCCCCGCCCGCCGCAGCGCCTTCGCCACAAATGCAGTCGTTACCACCTCGCGGAAATTCCCGATATGAACGGACCCGGACGGACTGATCCCGGATGCACATACATATGTCTGCCGCTGCGGATGCTCCGCGATTAACCGGTTTGCCATTTTTTCTGCCCAATGCATGTTGATCACCTCTACTGTTTGGTATAGTGGGGTAAAAGCAAAAAAGCTCCCGCCCTCAAGATTCATATCTTGAGGACGAGAGCTTGAATCAGCTTCGCGGTACCACCTCTGTTCACGGACAAGTTGCCTTATCCGCCTCTTCGGGTACGGCCATAACGCTTATACCCTATCTCTATAACGGGAGATCCCGGCATACCATCCTTGGACACTTATGCCCAATTCCCTATGCAGCTCGGAGACTTTATTCGGATCAGACGCTTCGCTGCCCCCTTTCACCACGAAGGGGCTCTCTGTGAACGCTGCTTGCCTGCCTACTCTTCTCTTCATCGCTTGTTGCTGTAAGTTGTTATGTGCCATTTTACGCTGGGGTGGATGGTTTTGTCAACGGAGGAAAATTGAAAATCAGTACTGTATCAATGCTAAAGCTTTGAGTAAATCACTTACTCTATGATTGAGATATTCACTGTTCCTACCACATGGAAAAATAGCTTTTTTAAGAATGAAAACAAGGCAGTGCCTCTATGACTGAGGAACTACCTCGTTTTAAGGTTTTCTTGGACTTTATTTCGCTTTATTTAAAGATAATCACTCATTATTTTTGGATAAAACATACTTTTTAAGATCCGCAAATGTATCCTTGTGATCCTTAGCCCATTGTACTTCGTCAATAGCTGTCAGGGATTTCGCTTGAGCATCTGGAACCAAAGTCAGAACTACTGGAAAGAGTTCGGTTTTACCAGACTCGACTTGATCCATAATAAATGGAACTGCTGGTAGACCAAGCTTGGTCAAAGAAGTAATTTTCTCATTCTCAGATAAATCAGAATTAGCGATATTTTCAACTTCTGCAGGAAGTGTACTCAATTTAACCTTCCATTTTTCAGAAAATTTATCACCATAAGCCCATGCCGTACTTTGTTCTTCTTTCAAATCAACTTTTGAAATCTCTTCGATAGCAACCGCAAAAATATAATCAAATAGACCACTACCTTCACTTTCATCAATTTTCTTTTCCAAAATTGGAATAGCATCCGGTCCAATGTTCACAATATTAGTATATTCTTCGCTATTTTTGATAAAATCATAAGGATTACTACTCATGGCAAGCTCAGTTTTGTTAGTAACTTCTGCTTGCAGTTGAGTGGCCAAACCATTAAGATTCTGGTCAATTTGTTTCTCAACAGATGCATTTGCACGTACCGCATATAAAGAAGAAGTAACAGTAAAGCCGAGGGCGAAAATTCCGACAAGCATTTTCTTATTCATTTTATCACCTCAATCAAATATTTTATTCATTATTTATAAACTTGTAATGCTGCTCCGTATACATTCGATGTATATGGATCCCATCCTAAAGATTGGATTCTTTCTAACTTCCCCCATTTTGCATTAGAGTAATTAGTTCCTTCTGCTTTAGAGAAGTGAGTGACATTATTTGTAGATGTACCATATGCAATAATCTTTACATTCGAGGCGCCAGAACTATATGGATACGGATTATACATTTGGGAAGTCATGTAATTATTGGCTTGTTGCAGTGTAGGGTTACTACCTCCCCATGGCCATACCCAGTTATTTGTATCACCTAGCGCATATCCTAAACAGTTATAATTAGGAGTTGCAGCCGCTAGATAATAATAATTGCCCGATGTTTTGACCATAGATTCGTAAGTAGATTTTGGAAAGCTGAAATCACTAGTATAACCCGCAAATGCCGTTAGCCCCCCTGCACAAAAAACTGCAACTGTTACAACTCCAGTAGCTAGGTATTTCTTTAGCTTCATAGATGTACCTCCTTTTTGTTTTTTTTATATTTAATGTATTTATAAAGTATAATTTACCATTTTGTTTTTCTCTATAGTACATAAGTAATGTTTTTTCGACAAATAATTTTATTTAAACCTTATATATTCAATTCAATATGAGACTTTTTTTGCACTCGTAAAGCTGGGTGACATTTCCACCTTTCTAAAACCGAAGATTTCACCCTCACCGAAAAGGAAATTATGGTTAATAAAAGATATAATGATCATAATTGAATCTCATGGCGTTAAAAGATATATAGAAGATCACTGACTCGTAATTCCAACATTCCAAAGCATCATTAAAGTTATAGGATGGCATTATCGCTTGAACAGTGGATAAAAGAGTACCTTAAATAGGTTAAGCTTGGTTTCTTTATTTTGGCAGCAAGGAATACGAAGATGCAACGTCAAATATAATCAAATATAATAGGCAGGTCTCGTCTCACCTTATCTGTGTCTTGAGAAGGAGATCAGCTCAAAAATCGACTCACAATTTATTGATTCTGAATTAACAAAAAAGGAGGATTATTCATGAAAAAAAATCTGTTTTTCACCTTCATTAGCTTTTTATTTCTTTTTGCTTGTTCTTCGCAACCAAAATATTCTAACGTGAATGAAGCCATGATGTCCCTTGAAAAAAACATTACACAAATTGAATCACCTGACGACCAAATGCTTGAGGGTATTAAACCTGTTAGCTATAAACTGAGTAATGAGGAAATTATAAAAGTTTACGTTTTCGGATCGGAGAAGGAACGAGAAAATGGAACAAAACACTTTGAAGAAAGTATTCAGCTGCTTAGTTCCCACGCACCAATTGTCTACCAATCCGGAACATATTTAGTTCTGTATTACGCCCTCGTCGATTCAAAAACTAGAACACCTAAACTAAACGAAACAGAGTTTGGAGTTAAAATAGAAAAAGCTCTCAACAGTATGTAACAGTAAGAAATCACGATTCAGGTCTATGCGACTATTAGAATCGAATGTCCCGGCTCATATGGCCCAAACGATCAGTGCTCTTTGGAAGGCTATTTGTAATTAAGCTCCAAACATCGTACAACCTCACCATCACATAACTCTTCACTGACCTTTTGGAATCCTAACGAATCATACAACAATCCGGCAATCCGATTGCCGGGTCTATGCCCGATCATTAATCGGGTACACCCTTCATTTCGCATATGCTCGATTAATTTCACCATTGCTTGTCTGCCATAACCCTGTCCTTGATGATGCTCATCAATCATAAGGGCTGGTATCCAGCAGTTACCCTCCTCATCGACTACAATTGCAAGCACACAGAACACCCCCACCCTCCGCAGTAAACAAATGGAATAAAGTATCTTAATTTCCCGGTTTCTAATAGTTTCAGGTGAACAAGTGGAAAAACAGCAACTACTGCATCGAGATATGCCGCTACGGCGGAATATGGGAGAAATTAAGTGTCGTTTATCCAACTGCTGTCCCGGCAAAGTCCGTTCATTCATCAGCAAGTGGAGGAAATCCACCTATGATCCGGCACAGCCCGCTGCCTAGCAATCTCCGCAAAAAGGAGGATTGCCATCCACGGCAATCCTCCCCAATTCACACCAATTAATCCCGATCCATTGAGCGCTACACCCAAACCTCATTCGCCGTCTCAATCACCAGCCGCAGCTTATCCCACTGCTCTTCTTCCGTCAAAATGTTGCCTTCCTCCGAAGAGGCGAAGCCGCATTGTGTGCTGAGGCAAAGCTTGTTGATGTCTACGTACTGCGCAGCTTCTTCAATACGCGCGATGAGCTGCTCCTTGCTCTCCAGACCGCCATGCTTGGTGGTCACCAGTCCCAGTACCACGAACTGGTCCCGGATGAAGCGCAGCGGCTCGAAGTCGCCGGAGCGTTCATTGTCGTATTCGAGGAAGAACGCGTCCACGTTCGTATTCGAGAACAGCTCCTCGGCGACCGGCCCGTACCCTCCGGCGGCAAACCAGGTCGAGCGGAGATTGCCCCGGCATACATGCAGGGCAATGGTCATGTCCGCCGGGCGGCCGGCAATGCTCTCGTTGATCAGCCGGACGTAATCTTTTGCCAGCTGATCCGGGTCAACGCCCCTGCTGCGCAGATGTGCACGATGACGACCGCTGCACAGCGTCCCCCAGGTGGTATCGTCCAGCTGCAGATAACGGCAACCGGCATCATAGAAGGCCTGAATCGCCGTCCGGTACACCTGAATGATATCCCCATACAGCGCTTCGGTATCGGAATAAATCTCGTTGCCGTTATACTCCTGCACGAAATGGAACAAAGAGGGGGAAGGAATCGTCATTTTGGCCATGGTCTCTCCGGCCATCTGCTGCAAGCTGCGGAATTCCGCGACCATAGGATGGTCCCCGAAGGCGATTTTACCGGTAATCCTGAAGCTCTCGGCGCGGTTCACCTGTTCTTTGGTAGCGCCGGGAGTACCGCCAAGAGTGATCTTTCCAGTACCCTCGATCCCCAGGAAGAAGTCCAGATGCCACCAGGAACGGCGGAATTCGCCGTCTGTGACCGCATGCAGCCCAAGCGCCTTCTCCTGCTCCAGCAGCTTCCGAATCTCCACAGTCTCAATTTCCTGCAGTTGTCCCTCAGTTAGTTCACCTTCCGCATATAGGCTGCGCGCATTCTTGATCTCCTCTGTACGCAGGAAGCTCCCGACAATGTCGTAGCGGAAGGGCGGTGCGTTTCTTGTCGATCCGATCACTGGACTGCTCATACGTCCCTCCTGCTCTTATAATAAGAAAGATTCAAGCTCGAAAGCATTACCCGACACCAGATCATTCAGAATATCGATATATGTAGACATAATTTCACTCGGTTTGCGGTCCTTGTGGGCGATCCAGCCGACAGAGAACACTTCCTTGCTGTCAAAAGGAATCGTGATCAGCCCCGCATCATCCAGCTCAGAGGCCATAATCCCGGTCCCCACAGTATACGAATCGCTTCCGAGCAGCAAATGAGTCAGCGTGGCCCGGTCGGTCACCTTAATATTCTTCTCAATCTGTGTGAAGCTAAGCATCTCTTCCGAGAAATGCAGCGAATTGTTGTCCCCCTGCTCAAAAGTAATGTAAGGATACGGATGAATGTCCTCCGCCGTGATCCACTCTTTTGCAGCCAACACATGCCCTGCCCGCACATAGACATGCGGATTCGTATTGAACAGCGGGGTAAACTTCAGGTTCCCGTCACTGAACAGCTTGTTCATGATCTTGTAGTTGCTCTCGTTGATATACAGAATCCCGATGTCGCTGCGCAGGGTACGCACATCCTCGATGATCTCATAGGTCTGCGTCTCTCTCAGGCTGAAATTGTATTCCTGCACCTTGCTCTCCTTCATCAGCTTCACAAAAGCATCCGTAACAAACGCATAATGCTGTGTAGATACCGAGAAATAGATCGGGCTGCGCTTCTTGCCGGTATAGCGGTTCTCCATGAATTCGGTCTGCTCAATAATCTGCCGGGCGTAGCCCAGGAATTCCATACCTTCCGCCGAGATGCTGATTCCCCGGTTATTCCGTTCAAAAATCGTAATGCCCAGCTCGTTCTCCAGCTCCTTGATAGCATTCGAGAGGCTGGGCTGTGACACAAATAGCCGTTTGGCCGCTTCATTCATAGAGCCGCTGTTCGCAATCTCAATCGCATAGCGGAGCTGCTGCAAAGTCAAACTTTTCCCCCTCCGATCAAGGACTTCACCTGGCAGGTTCATCAAAATAAGAATTTACTTGTTATCCTAGCACACCTGCCGCGTCTGATCTACTATAGATTATTGAAGCAGGTGGCCTGGCGGATGTTACTGGGTGCGCTTCTTGCCTGCGTCGATTTTGGCCGGGTCCAGCCCTTCCCAGATATTCTTGATCTTCGCGTTCTCAGGGTCATCGAATACCAGGAATGCCGTTGGCAAGTAACGCTCCCCATACTGCGAAGAGGGCTTGTTGACAATCTCATTGTCCTTCACCAGCACTGTCGAAGATCCCCCGTCCAGATTGGCCGCGATGACCGCCCCATGCTTCAGCATAATCTGCTGCACATCATACAGGTTCGCCCCGATACTGTAGCCCGGCTGCCGCCCGTCAATGACTACGAAGATGAGCGCACCGTCTGCCCGTTGACCCATAGCTGTTCTTGGCGCGATGCCCCAGCCTTCGGCGGCATTCTTGATCTGGCCTTTCCCGTTCACGATAATCCGCGGCTGAAAAGAAACCGCCTCCTGCACCCCCATCTTGCTGAGCTGATCCAGAGTGTAGTTACCGGCGACCATTTTACCTTCTTTATCAATGCCGACAATCTGAGTGGACTTCTTGCCGCCCAATCCATTGTAGAACAGCTTCCCTTGCGAGATCACCAGCCCGATCGGCTTGAAGCCGTTGCCCTTCCAGTTCGGATCGGCGAAGCCGCCGCCGTTCACCCCGGCGATAGCCCCCGTCCGCTGCACCATGCTGGATACCTTTTCCCCGGAGCCGATTTTGCTCGGCACACCCAGGCGCACCTTCTTGGGGTCGTTCACAATCATGACATAGCCGCTATAGCCGCTGCCCGAAACCTCTTCAACCTGGACCAGTGGTGTATGCTCCGCTTCCTTTACAGGCTCAGGCTTGATCTCATGGGTGTCTACCTCGTCGCCCATCTCCTCGAAGCGCTTGGTATAATCGCTGACGCGGTGCTTCAGCTCTTCTTCGCCGATAATATATTTGGCCCAATGCCGGTGTTGAGTCGTAATCAGCGTATCTGCGATCAGGAAGCGCGTATTCTTGGCCGACGGTGCGAAATAGAGCCAGCCTCCGGCTGCTATAACCAGAATGAAACAGACCATGAACACCCTGAAGAGTGTACGGAAGAAACCTCTTTTCTTGCGCTTGGGCGCTGGCTTCTTCTTCTTGCGGACAGTAGAACGTTGTGGTAAAGAGCTCACTTCTGAAATCCTCCCTAACATACTGATAATGGTTAAGTCTACAAACTCACAACTTCCATGATAGACGAAATTCCGGATTTAAAAGTTTCAGTTTGTTTAACTCTGTCCAAAAACTGTAAACTGATTAACATAAGTCCAGGCCGGACCAATTAAAACCTAGGAGGACAGCGGCTTGAAACAGCTATTCATCGCAGCCTTGGAACAGAACAGTCAAGAGAATATCCGGCAAGTGCCCAAAGGAGATCTGCACAACCATATCACCAGGGGAGGCAACAAACGTTACATCACAGCTTGGTGCGGTACGGCTGTACCGGAATGTCCCATATTTACGGATCTTGGGGAGATGAACCGGTGGAATGCCCGCTATATCAAGCCTTTGCTGACTGGGCGGATCGGGTATGAGAAGCGGATTGAGGCAGCTTTTGTCCAAGCGAAGACAGACGGCGTCCAATTGCTGCATATGAGTGTAACTATAGGAGAGGAAGCGTGGTTCGACCATTCTATAGCAGAATTGATCCATACCATTCAGGGCATTCACGAGCGGTTTGCACCAGAGATTCATTTTGTCCCGGAGCTTGCATTTCTCACCCATACGCCGCTTCAAGAAACCATTGAGATGCTCGAAGAATATCTGGAGTATAACTATTTTAAATCCCTCGATATTTTTGGTGATGAGTTTGCCGTTCCGGGGTTTAAGCAGGTGTTCCGCATGGCGAAGGCAAGGGGACTGATTCTCAAGGCGCATGTAGGCGAGTTCGGCACATCCGATCTGGTAAAACAGGCGGTGGAGGAACTGGAGCTGGATCAGGTTCAGCATGGCATCGCAGCAGCGCAATCTCCAGAGACGATGAAGTGGCTTGCCGATCATCACATCCAGCTTAACATCTGCCCCACCAGCAATGTTCTGCTCTCCAGGGTGGCCAATTATGCGTCACATCCCATCCGCAAGCTCTATGATTATGGCGTCAAAGTCACGGTGAACACGGATGATATGATTATTTTTGACCAGAGTGTGTCGGACGAGTTCGTTAATTTGTACAGAAGCGGACTATTCAGTGCGGAGGAGTTGAATACGATCCGGGAGAATGCGCTGACGGACGCTAACCGGAAATAAAGGCCGGAGCTTGCGTACCTATAGCCTACGCTACTATTCTATAAGTGAAGTCAACCTAAACATAATTTAAGGAGGGTTATCATGAACGCTTTTCTAACTGAATTTGAACAACGGATTCGCGAGGACTTTGTGGCTGACCTTGAAGCGATTTTAGAGGAAACAGCACATGAGAAGGTGTATGTCTGCGCAGTAGGGACGGATAGCGACTTTGTCACTCTGTTCCTTGCTGTCAATACAGAGCAATCCCTTGCCAGACATATTGCCGATATGACAAGTGAAGGGTTATGTGAAGATGCTGAAACAGAGCTCTATTACAAATGGGGAATTTCCGAATTTCAATATGGCGAGCATTCGCATTTCAATCATATCAGCCGTTTTTTATATGCACAGGATAATGTATACCAATATAAAGATGAAATGGTCAAAATCATTGCCAAGGTTGTTAACGAAACCAAGGACGATATCTTCACAAAATATAATCAAACCAAAGAGGACATTACCTTCTTTGTATCCATGACCGACGATGAGCTGGCTGAGGAATTAGAAAATGAATCGGTGGCGCTGATGACAAATCATAAATTGGTTCCTGAATTCTTAGCACGCTATGATGCTGAAAGCTAAAGAAACCAAACAGAGGCAGCCCGGGCTAACACCCCTGACTGCCGCTGTAGTAATGGTAATTCGTGCGCTATCTTGATTTTGTCAAGTATAGCGTGAGCTCATCATCCACCCGAACCTGGCTTCCAGGAACTGCGGGCAGGTTGTCATACATAAGTCCCCGGCCATCCGGGACATAGCCCCGCTTGATGTACAGCCTTTGCGCTGTACCATAGCTGTCATACAGTCCGAAACCAATACCAACCGTGTCAAATCCGGCGAAGGCTTCTGCTTCGAGTTCGTCCATCAACACACTGCCGATGCCGCACTTGCGCATAGGAGGAATCACATCAAGATTCTGGATCTCAGGAATGTGATTCTCGGCAAAATAAGGGTAGTGAGAGCTATAGACGATATGTCCCCAGCCAGCAAACTCATTCTCACGCAGGGCTACGAGCGTAAGCCGCTTTCCCCCTTCGTTCTCTTCCCAGCATTGTTCAATATACTCTAAAGGTTTGCTGACATCATGCGGAGCCAGCCCTTCATGTATCCCTGTAATGTCCTCGGACTTCATCCGGCGGACCGTTATAGAAATACTCATAAAGTCAATCATTCCTTTCCAGTTGACTGTGCTTTTGAAAAAAAGCCGCGCATCCCTGCACGGCTTCCCCTATTTGTCCATTCTGTGAGCGTTGCACTTCAGGCTTAGAGTGCCATTCTCACCGGTTTCTGCCTACACCGCCACCGCTGCTTGCACTGCCGCCTCCGCCGGAGTTGCCTCCACCACCGGAAGAGCCAGAGGAGTGCCGGCCAGAGCCGCCACCGCTGGAAGAACCCCCTCCTCCACTGTTCGATTCTCTATGAGAGGAGGAGTACCGCCCCGCTCCCCCGCCACTCGAAGAACCGCCGCCCCCGGAGTTACTGCCCCAGAAGCTGCTGGAGCTGCTTCCCGAGGAAGAGTGGTGGTGCGGCCGCCGGTATCTTCTTCGCTGGCTGTAGCCATAGCCGGGCTGGCCGGTCCAGGCGCCATAACGCCGGATATTGCGCGGGCTATGCGGATTGATCCGTATCCCGTAACGGGCAACATAACGGTTGCGTGAGCTGGCTGCGAGACTGATTAGCGCAACAAGAACCAGGAATATTCCGGCAATCGCCATCCCCTTGGATCTGGAGACGGGCACCAGCTCCACAGGTTCTTTCGCTGCCACAGGCGCTTTGCTGACGGTGGAGGCTGCTGTGGATGCAGAACTGCCTGCGGCTTGTCCCGAAGCAGCATCCGCCCGGGCCAGGAAGAAGCTGTAGAAAGCATTCGCCGTCCCCACCACGCCGCCTGCGTAATCTTTTGCCGCAAATTTAGGCTCCAGCACCGTATTCAGAATCCCGCTGATCCGCTCATTCGTCAGCACTCTATCGATCGACTTGCCTTGTAGCACATGATAGTTATCCCCGCCGATATCCAGCACCAGCATCACATCTCTGGGTCCGGCAGCCACCCCGGCGAACTTCGCATAGGTATAATCCTGCAGGCTCTTGCCGCCGGTATTCTTAACCGTTACCACATAGATTCCGCTCCCGGTAGTAGCCGCGTAACGGTTGCTGGACTGGTTCAGATAATCCTTGGTAACTTGCGGGAAAATTCCGGCATTGTCCGAGACATAGCTGCGGGTGCCAAGCGTTTCCGAGTAGCTTCCGCCGAGCTTCTGAATGAAGTCGCCATAGGTTTTATTAGCACCTGCGCTGTACTTCTTGGCTGCGAAGTCCGGCTCCAGCGATGCAGAGAGAATCTTCGAGATTACACCACTGTTCAGTTCCTTCTCCAGTCCTTTGCCGGGAACGGCCCAGTAATCATCGTCCTTAATGGAGAGCAGCAGCAGAAGTCCATTATTCTTGTCCGCCGAGCCGACTCCCCATGAATTGAACAGCGAGGTTGCATATTTCTCCATAGATACGCCGTTCGTTGAATTCACCGTAACCAGCACTACCTGCGCCCCGGTCTCCTGATAGAGCTTCACCCCATAGTTGACCATGTAGTTCTCGGTCTTCTCATCAATCACGTTCGCAAAGTCATTCACATAAAAGGCTTCCGAATGAGCCGGCACTGCCGCCTCTGCCTTCCCCGGAATGAACGGCAGCAGCATCATGATCAGCATACCGGTCAGCAGTGTTTGCAGTATTCTTGCACGCTTCATTAAATCCCCTCCGGCTTCTCGTATCTCTTCTATTACTATATCGGTTACGCACGGGATGGACTTGTAGTTCCATCTCTCTTATGTGTATGTCCGAATCTAGTAATTATTCAAAAGAGTCTGCCGGGGCTTACTCGTTATTGAACCGGTCCGGGTGGGAGCCGAAGCGCTGATCGCGGTTCAGGCCATTGATCCGGCTGATCTCCTCTTCCGACAGCTCGAAGTCAAAAATATCGGCATTCGCAATAATCCGCTCCGCCTTGACCGACTTCGGAATCGTCACGATTCCGTTCTGCAGATCCCAGCGCAGGATGACCTGCGGCAGCGTTTTGTTATGATGCGCTGCAATATCGGCCAATACCTCATTGTCCAGCAGATGCCCTTGGGCCAGCGGGGCCCAGGCTTCAATTTGAATGCCCTGCGCCTTGCAATACTCACGAAGCTCTTGCTGGTTAAGCAGCGGATGCAGCTCCACCTGGTTGACCATCGGCTTCACCTTGGCCACAGTAAGCAGATCCTCCAGATGATCGATCTGGAAATTGGACACCCCAATGGCGCGGACTTTGCCGTCTGCATACAGCTTCTCAAGGGCGCGCCAGGTGTCTTTGTACTTAGCCCGGATCGGCCAGTGTACCAGATAGAGATCGGCATAATCCAGTCCCAGCTTGCTTAAGCTCTGGTCAAATGCGGCCAGCGTAGAATCATAGCCCTGTTCCGTATTCCATACCTTGGTGGTGATGAACAGCTCCTCACGCGCTACTCCCGACTCGCGGATAGCCTGCCCGACTCCTTCTTCATTTCCGTACACGGATGCGGTATCGATACTCCGGTAACCCGCCTTAATGGCTGCTTTGACCGAATCAATAACCTCCTGGCCCTCTTGTACCTTGAAGACACCAAGCCCGAACCATGGCATTTCTACCCCGTTAGCTAATTTCGTTGCCGATTTTAAGTTCATCATAATCACACTACCACCTGTCTAATGGATTTGTTGAATTAACTAGAATAATGAAGCAGGGATCAGCTTGCGGCCGCCTTTGATCAGGGTCGAATCCAGAGCATCCCCTTTATCTCCGCCAAAATACAGCTGCCAGTACACGCCGAAGCGGATGCTGACATCATTCTTGACCAGCTCCGGCGGCGTGACGATCAGCCACTGGAACTTCAGCGCCTTCGAAATCTCGAAGACCGGATCAAGCACATTATTTGAGACCATCTCTCCGAACGGGTTATCGTACAGGAAGACCGTCCAGCCTTTATTTTCACGGTTAACACGCTTGTGCGTCATAATCATCATCGCCACCAGCAGCTGAACAGACTGGCGCTGTCCGCCGCTGCCCACCGCCTCATCCAGCGCGCCGCGGTTGATAACCTCCCAATCGGAATAATGATAGTCCTCGGGAGCGGCATACAGGAAGTAATTCTCCGTCACCGGCTTATACACCTGCAACACCGGGAAGCGGTTCTGCAGCGCCGCGTATACTATGCGTCCATCGTTAATCAGCTCTCTGACGGCTGAAGCCGGAACCTGCTCCATCTTCGGGAATCGCTCCAGCAGGCTGCTGATGCAGCGGTTGAAATACTCGCTGACCAGCGGCTCGATGTCATCGGTCGTCCGTGGAACATTAATATTCTTGTAATTCAGCTTAACCAGCGGGAAGGCATGGCCGTTCTCATTGTGAATGATCATCCGGCGTTCCATCCGCTTCAGAATATCAACGATCTGCACCACACGTTTGGCTGCCCGGCCTACCCACAGCTTGCGGGACAGCTCCATATCCTCTTTATCGCTGCGGATGCTCTCCATCTGATCACGCGAGCTCTGAAGCATGGAATCCAGTACCTGCAAGGCGATTGCGAAATCATCCCAGTGAACATTGTTCAGGCGTTCCTGAATCTTCGTCTCAAGCTCCGCATTCCAGCCGGACTTGGCCACCTTGCCGCTCAGCTCAGTCTTCTCTTCCTTCACCTTGCGGGAGACCTCTGCCCGCTGGCTGCGGCTCTCCTTGCTGCGCTGCAGCCAATCCTCCACCAGCGTCTCGCAGCTCTCCCGCACACTCAGCTGCACTTCTTCCGGCACCTCCCGGAGCGGCACACGGTGCTCGACATGGGTATCCATAATCCGGCTCTGATTGCCGAGAATGAGCAGCCATTGATCCATGGAAGCCAGCGCCTGCTTACTGGTATTCAGCAAATGCTCATTCTCCCGGATCCGCTGACTGATCTCTTCCTCCTTCTGTTCCAGCGGCTCATGCCATAGCTCTACCGTCCGCTCATGCTTCTCCTTAATCGCCTTTTCGGACTTGCCCAGCTCTTTGCGCAGGCTGTCAAGCTCGGTCTGGCAGCGGATGAAGGAATCACGGAGCTGTTGATAGTCCTCGTCCAGAATCATCGTGTCACTCTTCTGGCGGACTCTGGCGGACTGAATCATATCCGGTGACTCCTGCGGCTCAGAGGCAGACTGCCATCCGGCATCTACCTGCTGCACAGCAGCTTCCAGCTCGGCCAGCTGTTCTCTGGCCGCCTTGATCTGGGCTGTTCTTGTGCGGATCTCCAGCTCATTCTGGCTTAACGACTGCTGAAGACTCTCGGCTGTACTGAGCAGCTGCAGCAGCTTGTCCTGCACCGTCTCATTCAGTACTTCATCGGCAGCAGCTTCATCTGCCTTAGCATCCGTCTCAGTATCAGCACCCTGAACTTTCGCACCCGCAGACTCACCGGGGAACTGTATGTCCGGGAACCAGTTCTGCAGCCGCGGGAACACGGAATAACGGGCATCTCCGATCCATTTCTCGCGCTGTAAGGCGAGGCTGTCCATCTCCGCCTTCAGCCGGGCGAGCTGCTGGTCCTTCACTGCAATCTCTTTGCTGAGATTATTCTTCTGCTCCACAGACTTGTGCTTGTCTGTATAGTTCTGCTCGTGCTTCCGGCTCCGCTCACTCCACTCCCGCAACGCCGCCTCCCGGGTCTCCTGCTCGGACTTATCCGCTTCGCAGGCTGACAGGTCTCTGGAAATTCCAGCCAGAACCTCCTCATAGCGTGTCTGTTCTGCGTTCATTTCATTCAGCTGGCTGCGAAGCTCCTGCAGCAGGGTTTCCGCACTCTTCTGTCTGATCCGCAGACTTGCAGTATGCTCGCCCTGATGGAGACGTTCATATTCCTGCCGGGCGGATTTCAGCTTGGCAAGATACGCTTCCTGCGCCTGAAGCTCCTCCTCCTGCTCACGGAGTCTGGAGGCCATCCCCCGCTTCCACTCCTGAAAATGATCCGGCTGCAAGACCATCTGCGGCCCTTGATGTGCCAGCAGCAGGAAGGCGTCTGTACCGCCCTCCGCCATCTCCTCGCGCACGAAGATCGGGACCGGAGCCTTAAGCAGAAGCTCCTTAAGCAGCTCCGGCTGCAGCTTAGCCGCTTCACGCTTCGTGACAATCAGGCCGTAAGGAAGCAGCGGGTGGCGTTCCAGCTCCTCCTCGCGGACCAAATAAGGCTGATCGTTCAGATACATGGTGCCCGTCATGGAACTAATCTTGAGGGCATCCAGCGCATCCTTCACCGTTACGATATCATGGTTAGGCAGCCAGTAGGCTTCCTGCTGCAGCTCGACATCCAGCTGCTGCTGATAATAATCCCGCCGCAGCCGCTTCGTCTGCTGCTCGGTATCCTCCAGCCTGCGGATGAACCGCTCCTGGATTAGAGGCTTCGCTTCGAATAGAGCTGTCGCGCCAAGCAGCTGATGCTCCTCGTACATCTCCAGCAGCACTACGAGCTGTGACCAGAGCTGCGACTCCTTGTTCATCTGGGCTTCGATTCGCCCGGTTAGCTCCTCTGCCTGAACCTCGGCCCCCAGCAGCTTCTCGGCCAGCCGGGTATGCTGCGTATGCAGTAACAGCTTCTGGTCCTCAGCGGTCTTGCGCTGTTCATTCAAGGCCTCTATCTGCTCAGTCAGCCCTCTGGCTGCAATCAGCGCGCGCTGAAGGGCGGCTGCCGGTGAGTGGGCAGCTTCCTGCCCGTGGCGGGAAGCGAACACACCCAGATCCTCTGTATACTGACGGATCAAGGCTGTTAATTCCTGCAGCTTCCCATCCAGTCTGCCAAGCTCCAGCAGCAGCTCCTCCCTGCCCTTGCGCAGAATCTGCTCTTCCGCTACATGAGACTGCTGCTGCGCGCTGTAGAAGAGACTCTTCGCCTGCCATAACCGGTATACCTGCTCCCACTGTATCCGCAGCTCCTGCTTGGCCCCTTGAATCACCTCTTGGCGCTCCTTCATCGCAAGCGACCCTTCGATGGCTTCAATCTCCTTCTGCCACTGCTCCATCTGACGAAGCTGCAGCTTGCGCCGGGCCAGATAATGGGCGACCTCCAGCGACTTCTCCCTCTGCTTCGATTCTTCCAGACGCTGCTTGGCCCGTGTCTGATTGTCTGAGACGGCTCTGAAATGCTCCTGTTTGCCGTCATGCTCTTCCTTCAGCCGCAGGTACTTCAGATTATCGCTCTCGAATCTGAGCGTCTTCGCTTCCAGATAATGTCCAGCCAGCTCATCCGCTGTTCTGCGGCGCTTGTCTTCCGCCTGCTTCAGTTCATCATGAATAACGGTATAGAGCTGGGCTCCGAGCCGTTCGGTCTCCCGGAAGCTGAGATCCGCCTCCGTTCCGAGCTTCACCGCTTCATACAAAGGAGCCGCAAGAGAGGTGAACTCGGCAAAAGCCCGCTCGCGCTGCTCCAGCATCGGCAGCCGCTGTGCAACTGTAGCGGTATCCACGAACATCCGCTGAAGCGAGCCTTCATCCTCGCGCAGGCTCCCTCCCAGACTGGAACCGATCTCTGGAATAATCAGCCGCTCGAAGAGATTATGATTGGTGAAGGCATCATTTTTCTGGAAATAGCCCTTGATGCCGCCCTCTTCCCCGTTGATTCTGCGCATATTGCGCCATTCATCGATATGGATATCATGGTCAGCCAGATAGGCATAATATTTCTTCAGATCGGAGCTGCTGCTGCCGTAGACATTAATCTCACCCCGCCGTTCCCGCACAAACTGCTGAACCGCTTCGAAGCTCGCGGGCGTATTCAGCTCATGATCATACAAAGGCAGGGTGGAGAGTGTAAGCTCAGCCGTCTCTTCATATTTCAGCAGCGCGTACAGCAGATAATCGACTTTGATCTCAAGCTGGTCCATGGAATGCTGGGCGGTCATCGCGATCCCGGTGGTGATATACTCCGTCCGTTCCTTATCGTCAAGCCGCCATTCGATAGCCACGTGGAAGGTGTAGGGCTTCAGCTGTTTTTTGTGATTGTGGAAGAAGGCTTCGACCTGGTTCTCATTATCCTTACCCCAGGCGGCTCTAGGCATCAGCAACTGGAAAATCGACTGCAGCAGCACGCCCTTCCCCCCGCCGTTCATCAGCGTAATCAGGGTATTGGCCGGGCCCTCTTCATTACACAGATCGAGGATCATATCCTCATATTTCTTCAGCATCTTCTCGTATTTGAGTCCGGCGATGCGGATCCGCTCAATGCGCGGCATGGGCTTCACCCTCCTGTTCGCTGAGTGTCCGGCCAACCAGAGCCTTCAGCTCTTTGTACCGGTCCACATCGTGATAGAGATAACGCATCCGCTCGTACAGCTCTTCCCTTGGGAAAATCCGCTTCTCATTCTCCGAAATGAACACCAGATGCTCCTCCTCCAGCAGCTTCATTCCTTCGTGAATGAGACCAATCCGGGAGCCTGCGCCGCGGGTCAGCGAATCCCCCTCCTCCTGGCTGCGGGTCTGCATATAGAGGCTGGTCCACACTCTGTGCATGGCCTGGATATCCAGCCGCCACTGCTTGCTGAAGCTGCCGTCTTCATCCATGCCGATCCAGCCTTGGAACAGCTCGGATACCTGATCTGACAACTGAATATAGGACATGCTGTCCTGTCCCGGCTTGAAGTGCTGCTCATCCTGATCCATCTCCGCCAGGAAGACGAGGATAATAACGTTAATGATATGTAAATGCGTCTTGCGCTCAATCCGTGAATATTTATTACGCAGCTGAGTGAAGTTGCTGGCGAACCCGGAGCCGATCGGACTCACGAGCAGGTGCAGGCGGTGACCGGAATTCATAATCCGGCAGCCGGCTTCTTTGGCTACATATTGCAGGGCATCATGAGCGGCGGTATCCTGCAGACATTCGGCCGCAGCGGGATCATCCAGCGGAATCACCTTGCGCCGAAGCAGGTCGAAGAACAGCCTGGAAGCCTGCTGAACTTGCTCTAGGGAATAACTCATATCCGAATCATCTCACTTCTCTACAATAGTAATGGTATAAGGGCTGATCTCAAGGCCGGGGATACGGATGCTGCCCTGCTGCTGTGAAGAGATGGTGGTCCGCAGCCTTGCGCCGCGCAGCACTTCCAGCTCCGGGTGGTCCAGCATCAGCCGCTGAAGCAGCTTCTGGCATTCGTCCGCCACGCCATGGCCCTCCGCTTCCTGCTCCTCGACAGTAATTACGGTATGGAAAAATTGCACCCACAAATCCACGGCATCCGGGCAATCCGCCCAGCGCCGCTGCTCCTGCTCCGTGAACGCCTCCGCAGTGAAGGTGAAGCTGCCTTGCGCAGTCACTCCGGCTATAACCGGCAGCCATAGCTCGCATACCTCGGTCCAGGGAATACCTCTGGGCACATAATGGATGTCCTCTTCTTCCCCGGCTTCCTCCGGCGCATCCTGCGTATCCTCCGGCAAGAAGCCGGCCTCCTGCTCTTCCCAGGCCCAGGCCAGCGGATAGATGAAATCCTGGCTGGGCGAGAACAGCCCGCTGATCAGCGTCTCCAGGCTATCCCCATCCCGCAGCCCTTCGGGCTTCACCCATTCCTCCCACACATGGGTGCGGAAGTTGAAGCCTGCTGCTCCCCAGAATAACTCCGGGAAGTTCAGCCGCAGATTCGTCTCTGCTTCGAAAATGCTCAGCACGACCTCGGCCAGCTCATCATGCACCCGCCGGGACAGCTCCACCCGCTCGGAGAGCTGACGCAGCTCATTGAAATCAATGACATCCTTCTCGTCATTAGCCAGCCGGGCCAGCGAACGGTGGATATTATCGAAATGCTTGCGTTCCTCGTCAAATTGCTGGTGGATCTCCTCCAGCCGCTCATGCCGCTGGGTGCCGTATTCGCTGAAGATATGCTTCGGATTACGGCGCAAGGCATTGCGGTATTCCTGCTGCTGCTGGGTCATTTTGCGCACGCGGGAGATCAGCTCATTCACATCCTGCATCGCCCGGGTAACCCGTCCATGCTTGATGTGCATCTGAATCTCCAGCAGCTTGATGCTGACCTGGAACTCATCGATAATCTCGTGGCTCATGAAGATCAGCTCCATCGCATACTCGGAGAGCCGGTAGATGGTCGTCCCGTTCTCTTCCCAGCTGATACGTGTAGCATCCTCATCCACAGTGAAATACTTGTACTTCTGAACCCCGATCTGCCGGGTATGGTCATCGTAATAATGGGCCTCGAAATCCCCGCCGCTGCCGCTCCACAGCAGTCCGTCTACCAGCCGTTCGACCGATTCCGGGCTGCCCAGCTTCGCTATGCCGAAGCGTTCCAGCGAGCTCCAGGCCAGATCCACCAGATCCTCCCTTGCCCGCTGTTCATTCGATTCCAGCTCCAGATAATAGACCTGCAGCAGCACACTAAGCGCAATCATTTCCTTATACGGCTGCAGCTCACCCAGATTCATGCCTGCGCCCAGACTCCATAAGGGGTTCAGCCGCTTGTTCCGTTCTCCGAAATCATTCCAGTTCATGCTCTTGCCAACCTCGCCATCACTTCATAATTTCCCTACAACATAACATAAACCCAAATCTGCACCGCAGGGTGAAGGTTGGGCCGGAACATACACAGTTATAGACAGTTTGTTAATGCTCAGGACCCCGAAATAATGGGAATGTATGTTTCTATTCTCATGTCTTTCTATTATAACAATGTTTCATAGATATGGCTATTTGCAAAATGAATAGAGGAGCCCTTGTTAGGACTCCTCTATGTTATGGCACGAATTCACAGTATAACGCTAGTACCTTATCAGATTTAAAATCGTGGATCAGACGTATTCCCCCTTCAAATTACATTTTTTCCAAGAGGGCGTTGTTCTTCAGAGCGTTTGGCTTAGCGTAACGGACTGAGGTACTCTTATTTGGAAAGAAAGTCACCAATGGGGCGAGTAACGGACTCCACAGGCCTTATCCTTTGCACTTCAGCTCCGAAACGTCTCATAGCGAGACTATAAGGTCGCCGGAGTCCGTTACGCTGCAAAAAGTGGCGTTTTTGCGGGGATAAGATCTCTCTACTAATTGTACTTCTCATTCACTAGATATAGCAGATTCTGCTTCACCGCAGGCCATTCCTCATCAATAATACTGTACAGCACATTGTCCATAACCGTACCGTCAGCGGTGATCCGGTGCTTGCGCAGAACGCCCTCCAAGGCCGCTCCAATCCGCTCAATGGCCCGCCGCGAGCGAAGATTGTCACTGACAATGGAGAAGTCTACCCGGATCAGCCCCAGCACCTCGAAGGCGTATTGCAGCAAAAGCAGCTTCGACTCCGTATTCACCGCTGTTCTCCAGTAATCCGTTGAGATCCAGGTGCAGCCGATCTCTGCATTACGATGCGTACGATCCAGATGCATTAACCTCGTAGTCCCTAAGATTCGGCCGGATGCCTGCTCCACCATCACATAGGGCATATCCTTGCCTGCTGCCTGATTCGCCAGAGCCGCATCCACTAGTTGTCCTGCCTCTTCCTCAGAGCTAATCCGTCTCCAGGTGTATTCCCAAATTAGCGGATTGTGCAGCACCTTGGTAAGCTCAGGTTTATGCTCCGCCGTCAAAGGCACAAGCCGGATTACGTTGCCTTCATGCTGCACTGTTTCTATTGCCGTCACCTGATTTCCCCCTATATCTTTTTACCTGTTATACTTCTCACCTGTTATATATGAAGCGATTTATTCCCATCCGTCAATCTTAGCAGTCAGTTGCTGAATGAACTCCGGCACGCCCAGTGTGAATAATGTGTTCTCCGCACGGCTTCGTACCGAGATTGTCCCGTCATTCTGCTCCTGATCTCCCAGCACCAGCATATAAGGGATTTTCTCCAGCTGAGCTTCACGGATTCTGTAGCCCAGCTTCTCATTCCGGGAATCTACCTCCACCCGCAGTCCGGCTGTTGCCAGCTGTCTTCTGACCTGCTCGGCATACTCGTCATGAACCACAGAGACTGGCAGCAGCTTAACCTGCACCGGAGACAGCCACAGCGGGAACGCTCCGCTATAGTGCTCTGTAAGAATACCCATGAACCGGTCAATGGAGCCGAACACCGCACGATGAATGACAACCGGACGATGCTTGTTGTTATCTTCGCCAATATAAGTCAGGTCGAACTTCTCGGGCATCTGGAAATCCAGTTGAATGGTACCGCATTGCCAGCTCCGCTTCAGGGCATCGAGGACATGGAAATCAATCTTCGGTCCGTAAAAAGCGCCATCTCCTTCATTCACCCGGTACTCGATTCCATTCTTCTTCAGCACCCGCACAAGCGACTCTTCCGCCTGATCCCAGAGCTCTTCGGAACCCATATAGTCCTCCGGGCGTGTAGACAGCTCGACCTTGTACTCGAATCCGAAGATGGAATAGAACTGATCGATCAGCTCCAGCACCCTTGTAATCTCGGACTCAATCTGCTCCGGCAGCACGAACAAATGGGCATCATCCTGGCAAAAGGTACGGACCCGCATCATCCCGTTCAGCGCGCCGGAGGATTCATGGCGGTGAACCTGGCCGTATTCCGCAATACGGATCGGCAGATCCCGGTAGGAACGGAGGCTGTTCTTGTAGATCAGCATGTGTCCCGGACAGTTCATCGGCTTCAATGCAAAATCTGTCTCATCCACCTTCGTGAAATACATCTCATCCTTGTAATGATCCCAATGTCCGGATTGCTCCCACAGACGGCGGTTCATCATCAGCGGCGAGCGGACCTCTTCGTACCCGTCGGCACGCTGCAGCCTGCGGGAGAAATCCTCCAGTGCTGTGCGGATCAGCATCCCTTTGGCCAGGTAAAACGGCATTCCGGGCGCTTCCTCGGAGAACATGAACAAGCCTAGCTCCTTGCCCAGCTTGCGGTGATCCCGTTTCTTCGCTTCCTCCAGCAGGTGCAGATGCGCTTCAAGTGCCGCAGCGCTCAGGAAGGCTGTGCCGTATATCCGCTGAAGCACCTGATTGTCAGCATCCCCGCGCCAGTAGGCACCCGCAACACTAAGCAGCTTGAACGCCTTGATCCGGCCAGTGGAGGGCAGATGCGGCCCCCGGCAGAGGTCCGTGAATTCGCCTTGCTCATATAGGCTGATTACCGCGTCCTCCGGCAAATCCCGGAGCAGCTCCAGCTTCAGCGGCTCTTCCTGCTGTTCAAAGAACTGCACCGCTTCCACCCGGCTGACCACCCGGCGCCGGATCGGCAGGTTCTCCTTGATGATCTTCCCCATCTCCCGCTCAATCGCAGCAAGATCCTCGCTGGACAGAGGCTGAGCAATATCTATATCGTAATAGAAGCCGTCCTCGATCACCGGACCAATGCCCAGCTTCACGTTCCGTTCTCCATAGATCCGTTTGATGGCTTGGGCCATCACATGGGCTGTGCTGTGTCTGTGAATCATCAGCCCGTCGCTGCTGTCCGCTGACACGATCTCCACGAGGCTGTCCCCTTCAACCGGACAATCAAGGTCAACGAGATTGCCATCGATTTTGCCGGCTACTGCATTCTTCCTTAGACTTACGCTAATCGACTCCGCAATCTGCGCAATTGTGGTGTTACGCGAATACCTCCTACTTGCTCCATCCGGCAACTGCACTTGAATATCCATGATTTTGGCCTCCATTTCTTGAGTGTATATAAGACGCACTTAGGATCGGAACTAGAAGCGTAATTGTCACTACGGTGAACATTTGGACTTCCAGCCGCTGTTGTCAACAGATTTCCTGATTCAATCCGCAATTTGCGGGTAAAATCCGTTGACAAAGGCGGACGCTACCGCTCCTCCAGTTCCAAATTTCCCCTTCGTTTCTTTTCGCTTTTTGTTATTTATTAAGTGCTTCTTATATTAGGTTAGTATATAAAAACACAAAAAAACGCATCTCATCCCGGAAAGGGACGAGTGCGTCTTAAGCTCGTGGTTCCACCCTAATTCGACTATACGTCACTTAACCCCCGGCTGTTCGGCGGAAATGTGATCAGTACAATCCTCATGGCATCCGTTAACGGGGATGGGGCGGTGACATTTACAGCCTCGCTAACAGCAGGAGGGTTCAGTGTCACGGCTATAGAGGGGTAACATCCGGCTGGTCTCTGTAAGAAGCTCTCACCTTGCACTTCTCTCTCTGGTCAGTCCTCACGGGATATCCTGTCTCTGGTCATTGCCTTGGTTATGGTGTTGCTGGTTACATAATACGCACGGTCTTCGCCAGAAGTCAATACCGCGCTGAAAAAAACTTAAAAGTCACTGCCCGCTTGACCACTTAAATCTTTAATCCGTTCAGCTCATTCCTCTGTATCCGCAGGATAATATCCCCCACTTCTTCCACCGTATGCGCAATATAATCCGCTCCGGCCGCTGTTAATTCTTCCTCGGAACCATAGCCGAACAACACGCCCACTGAGGCTACGCCGCAGGCTTTTGCACCGATAATATCATGCTCCCGGTCCCCGATCATCAGCGACTGCGAAGCAAGCAGATTATTCTCATCCAGTACATGCTGAATCACCTCGCGCTTCTTCGAGCGTGTTCCGTCCAGATTGCTGCCAGCCGCGTACTTGAAGAACCCGTCCAGCTCATAATGCCGGAGGATCTGCTCTGCGAACACAATAGGCTTGGAGGTTGCTACATACAGCTCGAATCCCTTGGCCTTCAAGCTCTCCAGCAGCTCAGGTATGCCTGGAATCACATGGTTCTCGAACATCCCCAGCGTCCGGTAACGCTCCCGGTAGAACTCCACAGCCTGTGCCGCTGCCTCTGCTGTGAAGCCTTGAATTTCGATGAAAGAATCGTATAACGGCGGACCTATGTACGGAATCAGCAGGTCAGGATGCTCCACCTCTATGCTGAATTGGTTAAGCGCATACTCCACGCTTTTGGTAATGCCTTCCTTGGGGTCAGTCAATGTGCCGTCCAGATCAAATAAGATGTGCTTCAAGCCGTTCTTCATCTCTTCCGGATGCTCCCTTCGTGTGCAATTGCTATCTATCATACCTTTCTTCCTGTTTATTTTCCATCCTCAGGATGCTATAATTCAGGGCAATTCGAGGAGCAGGAGGAATATCATGATACTGCTTAATCCCGCCACAATACTCATAGGCGACTATCGCTTCGCCGCAAGGAACAATGCCGGAACTGAAGTTGTTGTATATGACAAAGAAGGCAGAGTGTACCGCCTGGATGCGGACTTCACGCCTCGTGAAGCCGGACAGCTCTATAACTTGCAACCGCTTAACCTGGACTCTCTTTCATTCCATCCTGAGCGGGAGCTGGCGGCTTTCATTATGCAGGATGCGGTAATGGGCACAGGAGACTTTACGGGCCGCTTGCTATGGAGCAAAGCCGGGCCGTATGTCTGTGTTCTTTTCTCGCGTGATGGGGGTCTAATCTGGTCTGTAGCCAAGCTGGACGGGGAACATCTGCGGATTTCGGTGTTTCATAGCGGGGACGGAACGTTAGCACATTCACTAGACTTGGAAGATCCCTTCGGTGACAGTGCGCTGCGGCTGATGGATATCCCAGGGGCGGAGGCTGTGACACTGGAGCTTGCGGCTGGTCAGGATGGTATATCTGTGTACGAATTATCTATTCAGCAGGACGGGTTACATAGCAGGGAGATGTTCCCGCAGGGATGTTATATTGCGCCGGCTTGGCATCCTGACGGCCGTCAGCTGTTCACCTTGGAGAATGATACGCAGATGTACGCCCGGTTCTCCTATCCAGCCTTGGAGCTGCTACAGGAACAGGGCCCGCACGAAGGGGACTACGAAGATGAGTATGAGGAAGAAGACAATTATCCGGGGTATGGCATGCTCTATCTTCAGAACGGTCAAGCCATCACGCAAAATACGAATGAACGCTTCTTTCTGTTTGATCCTGGAACGATGGAACGGATCGTTGAATGGGCTTTTGCCGGATATGAGCCCGTGCCTGCGAGTGTAGTTTTCCCTTCAATGGATGATGATCCTTCCCTGTACTCCCAGCTTCAATCGTGTGAGAGAGTCGGCAGCCTGCTTCTATTCAGGACCGGCTCTCTACACGATACCCCTCATTTGCTGATGATTGAGGAAGCTGCGCTGCTGGAAACCATCGGCTCTATGCTTACCAAGCCACGCGGATAATCAAGCCCTTAGGGTCACCAACTTCCAGGTAGGCTGCTTGGCCGTTCACATCGTCATACGGGAAGCCGTATGCCAGTCCGCTGATGCTGTGATCATGCCAGAATTTTGCATAAAAGTTGGCGGGAGCCGCATTGTAATAGTTCGCTACGTTGTTCCAGTTACTGGTGGTGTAGACATGGCGGTTGATCGCAGCGGAAGTGGCGGCATCGATTAGCGAACCGTCATTGCGCAGAATATCCTGGGTGCTATAGCTGGAATACCCTGCGAAGTAATTCGCATTGGCTCCACCGGCTTTGAAGGATCCATGGACTGGAGCAATAATCCGGTAAGGCGCCTGATCGGTTGCCAGCGATTTGAAGGCCGCAGGAACTTCATTCTGGTATTTGGTGAAAATCCCGGCCCGCGTCTCCGATTCCAGTTCGCCTACCGTCTTGTCATAACCGCCGGACAAGCCGACCAGCCGGTGCTGGATCGGGAAGCCGAAAGCATCTACACGGGTGGTATTGCCATGATAGCCTGTAGCATCCACCGTGAATTCAACGAAGTCGAAATAGAGATTACGGTTAGGATCAGTCGGATTATCGATATCCGGTCCGGCAAAGCCGTCGTCATAGGTCTTGATGTACAGCGGCGTGCCTACACTGAGGAACATGCGGCCGGAGGTAATTTTGGGCAGTGTAACCCAGGAAGCCTGATTAATCGTGTGATAGATATTAGCATAATTCACACCACTCTTGGTCAGATGGCCGGAAGCATTGTTCAGCGCATTCGAGATCGGAATGAGATTGCCATTCAGGTCCAGATAACTCCATTTGCCATTGGCCGGGTTGATGCCGAGCACCCCCCAGTAGATCTGGCTGTCAGGATAAGCGCCGCCTGTTCCGTTCATGACCTTGACGGAGACAGAGCCTGCAGGCGGTGTCGGGATTGAAGAAGCAGCAATGGAATAAATGGAGCCTGAAGAGCCTGACGGCGGAGTTGTCGGCCCGGTTGTTGGCGCAGTTCCGGCAGTGTAGCTAAACCAGCTAGTGTCGTAAGCCGGAGTGCCGTTGTTGTAGGTGAAGAAGTAAGAAAGTGCTGTGCCGCTGGCGATTCCTGTAACCACCTGCTCATAACGCGCTTTACTGTTGTTATAAGTCATACGGTAGTTAAGCTGGGTACCTGAATTTACTTTGTAATGCACATCGGTCCAGCTCGTATTGACTGAAGATTTGAACCAGATGGTTGCCGAGGTTCCCGACAGGTCTACTCCTTGGGTAAAGTCTGCAGCGGCTGCTTTGGAATTGAACAAGGGCAGGCATGAGAGCAGAAGCACGAACGCAAGCATCGTCATTAGCCATTTTTTGGACATCCTAACATTCCTCCTGAATGATATTGGCATTTCTGTATCCGTTTACAAATATGATTATAGTAGCTCTGGTAACTATTTAGTAGGCACAGAATTTCGGATTTTGGTTCCCATATTTTGGTTTGGTGCTGCAAAAATAGCAAAAAGCCCTTAATTCCCAGACGCCTGGTTATTAAAGGCTTTTTTACGCTTCAACATCTTATTCGCTACTCCCAATGCTGCGAAATAAAGGTATCCCGCCCGGACTGCTCGCGGTCCTCTTTATAGTGCTTCGGATTCTTCTTGTGATAGTCCTGATGATAGTCTTCTGCCGGATAAAACACCGGCGCAGGCAGAATCTCTGTCACTACCGGAAGCTCGAAACGGCCGCTAACCGCCACCTGCTCCCGGGAAGCCAGTGCAGCCAGCCGCTGCTCTTCCGTATAATAGAATACCGCCGTGCGGTACTGCGTTCCCCGGTCCTGAAACTGTCCGCCGTCATCCGTCGGGTCAATCTGCGGCCAGAATAGCTCAAGCAGACGCTCATAAGGGAATAATTCCGGATCATAAGTGATCTGCACTACCTCGTAGTGACCGGTTGTCCCTGTCTTCACCTGCTCATAAGTAGGGTTATCTACCGTTCCTCCGGCGTAACCTGATACAATTCCGTGAATGCCGGGCAGCTCTTCGAACGGTGTAACCATACACCAGAAGCAGCCTCCGGCAAACATTGCCTGTTCCATAGCCATCCTCCCACTCCCTGTCTCTCATCTAGTGACTCATGTTACATCCTGTACTGAAGATAAAGCCTAATAACCTGAAAGTCAATTTGATCGCTAGGACTGATTGCCCATAGATAAACTTTAGAAATAGAATATTTATTCTATTGATAGTTCAGAAAGAGAATAATTAAACTTCAAGTATGTTCGGAATGGAAATTCCTTTTTGCAGAATAATGACTAGAATATAGCTTTTCTATTGTCTGTTTCACCACAAAATCTATCTTTTTGATACTTTAAGGCGGAATACATATTCTGTTAATTGACAATTCCTTGCAGGGGATGTACTATTTTATAGAATGATTTTTCCGCTAATGAGGTGTAATGATGGGTAAACGCGATGATATTCTTCAGGCAACCCTTGATTTGATTACTGAAGAGGGCTTACAATCTGTTACTTTTGCCAAAATATTCAAGAGAGCCAATGTCGGCTCCAGCACATTCTACCACTATTTTGAGAACAAAGAGCAACTGGTCAATGAGCTGTACCAAAAGGTCCGCATACATAAAAATGAGTTCGTCATGAACGGCTATGATCCCGGGTTAACAATCTACGAGCGTGTGAAGAGTCTCCTGAAGAATACAGCCACCTACTCGCTTCACTACCCCAAAGAGGTTGATTTCACAGAGAACTATTGCTCTTCGCCCTATATTTCAGAGGATTTGCGGAACACACCCGCTCCCTCCACCTTAGAGATTTTCTCCATCATTGAAGAAGGCCAGCGGCAGGGAATCATCCGGGAAATGAATGTATGCCTGTGCTATCAGCTGATCTACGGAATATTAATTGCTGTGATCAAAGGCTATTTGGACGGAAAGTATCCGCTTAACGAACAGCAGATTCAGCAGACCATTGAAGCTTGCTGGCTTGCGATTAAGCTATAACGGCTAACACAAATAAGGCTATCCCTTAAGCAAAACTCTGCCTAAGAGACAACCTATATTCCGGCATCAGCCAGTTGATGAATACTAGACCTGAGGAACCAGATTCCGGCTCCCCGAGGACTTATAGATCTCTGCAATCAGAGTGAGCGCCTTGATGCCCTCCGCACCGTCAATCCAGAACCTGCGGCCTTCACGGATATGGTCGTAGAAGTCATGAATTAACCGTGAATGTCCGCTGCCCCAGTAGGATTTCCCTCCGCTGCTGATGCTCTGCGGCTCATAGAGCAGCGTCTCCTGACCATTCTTCCACAGATAGAGGCTGTCCCGGCGCTGCTGCAGAGTCCCTTGCTCGAAGACCAGCTCCAGCTCCACCGGTGAATTAGCCTGATACGCATTGGTCCCGTAGAAGAGTCCGCGCACTTTGTTCTTGAAGTCGATACACGCATGCGCGCTGTCTTCGACCTCAATGACATCGTTCAGCACATCAATGCTGACACTGCCTTTCACGGAATCAATGTCACCGCCGAACCATTGCAGCAGATCCAGGGTATGGATAGCCTGATTGATCAATACCCCTCCGCCTTCCGTAGCCCAGCGGCCTCTC
The DNA here is from genome assembly GCF_038006765.1 of Paenibacillus sp. FSL H7-0756. Classification (NCBI taxonomy): domain Bacteria; kingdom Bacillati; phylum Bacillota; class Bacilli; order Caryophanales; family Paenibacillaceae; genus Paenibacillus; species Paenibacillus sp. FSL H7-0756. The sequence goes on from NZ_JBBOVT010000002.1 coordinate 1,068,150, forward strand.
CAGGGACTGTTCGTGTAGTACTCCTCCGTCCGGGTCCAGGTCACCAGGCCCTTCATGCAGAGGAGATTGCCCAGGCTGCCGGAATCAATCACTTGTCTGATCCGCACCGAAGGTTCATTATAGCGGTTCTGGAATACTACACCCAGTTGTCCCGCAGAATGCTCCGCCGCCTCCTGCATTAAGCGGGCAGAAGGCACATCCAGCGCCATAGGTTTCTCGGTCAGCACATGCTTGCCGGCCTTCAGCAGCTCCACCGCCATTCCGGCATGCAGATGATGCGGCGTGCACAGATGGACGATGCTGATATCTGCTCGCTCCAGCAGCTCCCTGTAATCTGTCAGTCCTTCACATTCGTAATCCTGAGCAGACTGTGCTGCCTGAACAGGGTCACTGTCCACCACGGCTACCAGCCGCGCATTCCGGGTGGAAGCAATGGCTCTGGCATGCAGCGGGGCAATCGCCCCGCAGCCGATAATCGCTGCTCCATTAGTATTCATCTTAACCACCTTCCGATCTTCTGCTAGCTGTCCTGCACCTATTTAAGCGTATCCGGGGTCAGATTCACCGCTTGCCGCTGCGCTTCCAGACACAGCTCAGCCGCCTTGAACGCATGCTCCTGGGTCATCGCCTTCTCCGTCCGTTCCAGGCAGTCCAGAATCAGCTCACCGAAGAACGGGAAGCCAATCTTCCCGGCTACATGCTCATAATGCTCGCCCTCACCGTCTACCCAGAAGACATGATCCGGGGTGCTTGAGCGGCCGATATCGCTGTATTTGCGCAGTTCAATATAGCCTTCCGTACCGAGAATGATCGTCCGTCCGTCGCCCCAGGTCCCGAGCCCTGCAGGAGTGAACCAGTCCACACGAAAATACTGCGTAGCCCCATTGTCCCCAACCAGTGTAGCATCCCCGTAATCCTCAAGCTCCGGGTAAGCCGGATTGTTGTAGTTGGCAACCTTGCTGTGCAGCACCTTGGCATCACGGCAGCCCGCGTAGAAGAGGAACTGTTCAATCTGATGGCTGCCGATGTCACAGAGAATGCCGCCGTATTTGTCACGCTGGAAGAACCATTCCGGCCGGCTGGGTGCATTTAACCGGTGCGGCCCCAGCCCCATCACCTGAAGCACGCGGCCAATCGCCCCCTGCTGCACCAGCTGACCGGCATAAACAGCGCTCTCTACATGCAGTCTCTCACTGTAGTACGTCATGTATTTCCGTCCCGTCTTCTCCACTTGAAGGCGTGCTGCTGCGAGCTGGTCCAGAGAAGTAAACGGAGATTTGTCCGTGAAATAATCCTTCCCGTGTGCCATCACCCGCAGACCGAGCGGACCACGCTCCGAAGGAACGGCCGCTGCTGCTACGAGCCGGACCTCAGGATCTTCAAGAATCTCTTCAGCAGAGCGTGCGGCTCTGACGCCGGGATACTTGTTCTGGAACGCTTTTACCTTCTCGGGGTCAGGATCGTATACCCACTTCAGCTCGGCTCCCGCTTCTACCAGTCCGTTGCACATTCCATAGATATGCCCATGATCCAATGCCAGCGCTGCGATTACGAATTCACCCGGTCCCACCACAGGCTTCGCCTCATGTACCGGAGCATACATCATTCCATCCTTGCGGCTCATGCTTTCACCTCCAATCTGGAATGCAGATTCCGGAGACTGATCTCCAGGCTCTCGAACGGATCACGCTGGCACACATCCTGCTCCACGATATGCCACTCCACACCTGTCTTGCGGCAAGCCTCAATAATCGCTCCATAGTTCATATTGCCTTCGCCGATCTCGGCGAACACAGGCTTCTTGTTCAGAATCGCCATATCCTTGAAATGCACAGCTTGCATTCTGCCTTCCACTTTATGAATCCACTCTACAGGATCTCCGCCTCCGGCCTGCACCCAGTACAGATCCAGCTCGAACCCGAAGACCTCCGGATCACTCTCCTTCAGCATCACTTCCATGCCGGTCAGACCGTCAAACCGTTCAAATTCAAAATCATGATTATGATACACAAATTGCAGGCCATGCTTTTCCTTAAGCGTACGCGCAATGCCTGAAGCCAGTTTGGTGAAGGTACGATAGCCTTCCTGACTGGTCTGGTATTCCCCTGGCAGTGAACCAAGACCGATGTATTTGCAGTCCCACAGCTTATGCTCGGCAGCGAGCGCATCCAGATCATTCACCAGCCGGTCCCAGGGAACATGCGTCGCACATATTTTCAGATTAAATTCATCCGCATATTCCTTCACCAGCTTAGGGTCCATCGGACCGATCCCGGAGATCTGGACAGCCTGGTACCCGATGCTGCTCACCTTCCGCAGGCTCTCCCGCAAGGCTTCCGGCGTCTGGGTATATTCTCGCAGGGTATACATTTGGGCGGCAATTGTTGAACGGTTCATTGCATTCATCACTCCTAGATAAGTTTGAGTTGCGTAAGAGAGTAAGGTTAGTCTAGTGGGTGCCCGATACATCCAGGGCTTTCTGGCTGACCGGCGCTTTCTGAAAAGTAGAATTCTCCACATGCTCCATCAGCTTCTCATAGAACAGCTCACTGTCGATCGGCAGGTCCACCCAGTCGTCGGTCCATGCGGACAGATACATCGCATTCGACAGAGTCAGGCCGTGAATGCCCTCTTCCCCCGGAGCCAGCAGCGGCTCCTCATGCAGAATCGCATTGGTGAAGTTGCGCAGAATCCCCTTATGCTGCTCTCCATTCCCCGAGTCCACCGGAATCTCGCATTTCCAGCACTCCGGTGCTCCGAACCCTCCGGTATATTCCGCATTGAACTGCGGCTCAGGAGTGCGAAGGCGGAAGAAGGTCAGCTTGCCGTCTTCAATAACGATTTTCCCGTTGTCGCCTGTAATCTCGAACCGGTTGGTCCCTGGCGCTTCGCCTGTAGTGGTGATGAACAGCCCGGTTGCACCGTTCTCATATTCCACATAAGCGGTGACATCATCCTCCACCTCGATATTCCGGTACTTCCCGAACTGGCAAAAAGCGCGTACCCGCTTAGGCATCATCCCGGTGGTCCACTGCCAGAGATCAAGCTGGTGCGGGTCCTGGTTCAGCAGTACCCCGCCGCCTTCCCCGCCCCAGGTTGCCCGCCAGCCGCCGGAATCATAGTAGCTCTGAGAGCGGTACCAATTGGTGATAATCCAGTTCGTACGCCGGATCTCCCCCAGCTCCCCGGACTGGATCAAGTCTCTCAGCTTCTGATAGAGCGGGTTAGTCCGCTGGTTATACATAATGCCAAACTTGCGGTCAGACTTCGCTGCGGCGTCATTCATCTCCTGTACTGCCTTCGTATACACGCCTGCGGGCTTCTCAATCAATACATGCAGCCCGTAGCCCAGCGCTTCGATCGCGAGCGGCGGATGGTCATAATGCGGGGTGGCAATCATCACCGCATCAATGATCCCGGACTTGAACAGCTCCTCCGGCGACAAAAAGCGCTGCACGCTATCCGGCAAATGCTCCTCTGCCCAATCCAGCCGCTCAGGGCTGCTGTCGCATACCGCTGTAAGCTCAGCTCCCTTAATATCACTCAGCAGACTCTGTGCATGGGTCCGCCCCATATTGCCTACTCCAATAATTCCAAATCGTACCTTATCCATCTCCCAGTCCCTTCCTGAAACAGTTTATGATATGAGGATAACCCTATTTGCCGGTGGTGACCATGACTGTAATTAAGGTATATTTGTATAATAATAAGATGCATTGGATAAATGAAAGCGTTATAATAGCTTTATAGCCTTATTTGAAGGAGTCCTGATATGAATATGACTGCGAAAGGCAATGGCAATTTGACCGGACGCCTGCTGCACAACCTGACGGTTACCGTTACCCATGCCCAGTTAACCAGCAGATACCCGGGCTGGAACCGGACGAATGAGACCCCTGCCTTCAACCGGCTCTACTACATTGATTCCGGCGAAGGCAAGGTGATTATCAACGGAGTGGCGTACTATCCGAGACCCGGACAGCTGATGATTATGCCCGCCGGTTCCACCCAGACTACAGATACTTCACGTAGTGATCCTTATACACGCTACTATTGCCACTTCGATGCGAAGATTGGGGAATGGCCGCTGTTTCATTCAGCGAATAAGCTCTATATCTGTGATGTGCCTGACCCGGAGGCCACCCGGACGATGTTCGCGGAGATGATTGATTGGTTTCAGGATACCGGCTTCCTCGCTACCCTTCGGACGCAGGCCGCGCTGCTTACACTGCTGTCCCTCTGTCTGGAATCTGGAGGCTACAGCAATTTCCTTGACGATCTGACGCATACAAGCGACCAGGGTAAGCTGGCAAATGTGCTGGGCTACATCGATCAACGGCTAATGCGGCCGCTGACGGTGGAGGAGCTGGCAGAGCGGGTCCATCTGCACCCGAACTATTTCATTCCCTACTTCAAGAAATTCATCGGTGTTCCGCCGATGCAGTATGTCCAGCTGAAACGGATGGAGCTGGCCAAGAGGCAGCTCTCCTACACCGATTTCAGCATCTCAAGTATCGCCGAGCAGGTCGGCATGGAGCTGGCCCACTTTTCCAAGGTGTTCAAGAAGTCGACCGGCGTATCCCCTTCTGCTTACCGGAGCAGTACGAGATAGAATGCACCGGAAGTATCAGAACGTAATGACCCTGCGAGTATTCTAGGCACGCTGCTCATTTTTATGCTGGTGTTGTGCCTTGAAAGACATCATTCCTGAATAATAAAAAAATCAGCACGCCTCTCTAGGAGACCTGCTGATTTTTTATGCTTTTTCAAACAACGGATGCTATGGTGCACTCCCGATCTCTATTTGATCCCGAAATACGCATCCGCATTGTTGTAGCATATATTCTCAATTGTCCGGCCGATCAAGGTATAATCTCTCGGCAGGTCTCCCTCTTCCATCCACGTTCCAAACAGGTTGCAGAGAATGCGACGGAAGTATTCATGACGCGTGAAGGAGAGGAAGCTTCGGGAGTCTGTCAGCATGCCGACAAAAGGACTGATCAGGCCGATGCTTGCGAGCGCCTTCAACTGCTGCAGCATCCCCTCCTTCTGATCATGGAACCACCAGCCGGAGCCCATCTGCACCTTGCCCTTGATGCCGGCCCCCTGGAAGTTGCCAATCGCGGTGGCGATCATCTCATATTGCGAAGGGTTCAGTGTGTAGACGATAGTCTTCGGCAGCTGTCCGCTGGCATCCAGCTCATTCAGCAGCGCGTTGAGACTGCGGGCCATATTGAAATCCAGAATTGAATCGAAGCCGCTGTCCTTGCCGAGGGTACTGAACATCCGTGCGTTGTTGTTGCGCAGCGCTCCGATATGCAGCTGCATGCTCCAGCCCCGCTCATGATAGAGTCTGCCTAATTTGATCAGCGTATGGCTCTGGAACTTCTGTTCCTCCTGCGGGCTGATCTCTTCCCCTTTGAAGGCCCGGGCGAATATGTAGGCCGCTTCATGCTCTGTAGACTGGGCATGCGGCAGCTCGCCGAAGGCCTGATCCGACAGCCGGCAGCCATGCTCATGGAAATAATCGATCCGCGCCGTCACAGCCTCGAGGAACCCGGCGTAATCGTGGATCTCAAGACCGCTCGCCTCACCAAGCAGGCCCACGTATCCGCTGAATCCTTCATCACGGATGTTCAGTACCCGGTCCGGTCTGAAGGTCGGGGCGACTACCGTCTGAAGTGCGCTATCCTTCTTAAGCTGAATGTGATGCTCCAGTGAATCAATAGGATCATCCGTTGTGCAGACCACATTGACATTGAGCTTTTTGAGAATGCCCTGCGTAGTCAGATCATCTCCCTGGAGCTGCTCATTGCAGCGTTCCCACACACTCTCCGCTGTCTCCCCGGAGAGCAGCTCGTCGATCCCGAAGTAACGCTTCAACTCCAGATGAGTCCAGTGGTATAGCGGATTGCCCACCATCTCAGGCAGGGAGCGCGCCCAGACCATGAATTTGTCTTTGTCCGGCGCATTCCCGGTAATTAGCTGTTCGTCGACACCCAGCCAGCGAAGCGCCCGCCACTTGTAATGGTCCCCGGATAAGGCGAGATCAGCGATATTGCGGAACCTGCGGTTACTGCTGATCTCCTGCGGATTCAGATGACTGTGGAAATCGTAAATCGGCATTGCGGCGGCATAATCGTGATACAGTCTCTGTGCACTTGAACTTAACAGCAGCCAGTCGTCATGAATAAAAGATGAGGTACTCATATTGTTCTCCTGCCTCTCGTCTATGATATTGGCGGGCCACGGATACCGTCCTGAAACGAACGGCAGACGCTTCTGCCCGTAAGCACTACCATACTACCATACAAGTATGGTAGTATGGTAGTGCTTACAATAACTATAACAGGAGGGTTACACGATGGAATACACTATAGGTACACAAGCACTCTCCACAAGGGACATCGTGTATCGTTCACTGAAGAATCAGATTCTGCTGCTGGAGCTGCCGCCCGGAACCGGGATTTCGGAGAAGGAGATTTCGCTGAAGTTCAGTGTCAGCCGCACTCCGGTCAGGGAGGCTTTTGTCCGTCTGGCCCAGGAGGGCCTGCTTGCCGTATATCCCCAGCGGGGGACGGTGGTCTCGCTGATTGATTCCGAGCTCGTGGAAGAAGCCCGCTTCATGCGCGAGCATCTGGAGCGGGCGGTCATCCGGGAAGCGTGCAACACCTTTCAAGCCAGGAAGCTTATTGATCTGAAGGCCAATCTGGATAAGCAGAAGCTCTGCATCGAGGACCAGGACTATAAAGAAATGTTCATGCTGGACGAAGAGTTCCATCATGTGATTTTCATGGGCTGCAATAAAAAGAACACCTGGGAGGTCATCCAGCAGATCAAGGTTCACCTGAACCGCAGCCGGATGCTCAAGCTCACGGCAGATCACAACTGGGAGCATCTGTACCGGCAGCATTATAGTCTATATGAAGCGATTGAGCAGCATAATATTCTACAAGGGGATCAGATTATGCAGGAGCATATGGCCTTGACAATCGCCGACCAGGAGATGCTGATGGAGAAATATCCGCAATATTATAAGCAAAGATCCGCAGACTGATAGAACCTGACGCTAATCATACTTTCACCAAGAAGGGTTGGATCATTATGACCGAGTTGGCATTACAGCCTGCACTGGCAGGCAAGATTGCTGTAATTACCGGAGGAGCCGGGGCCCTTTGCAGCGCCATGGCGCTGGAGCTGGCCCGCCAAGGCATGAAGGTCGCTATTCTGAACCGTACGGAAGCCAAGGGAGCGGCTCTGGCTGCACAGATCACTTCCGGCGGCGGCCAGTCTCTGGCCTTGGCCTGCGACGTTATGGATGCCGGGAGTGTCCGGCAGGCAGCAGATGAGATCCACAAGCAGTGGGGTCCCTGCGACTTGTTAATCAATGGAGCCGGTGGCAATCAGCCTTCGGCGATTACCACCAAGGAGACCTTGGAGCCGGGAGATTTGGAGAATCCCGATATTGTCTCCTTCTTCGATTTGTCTGTGAACGGCTTCCGCACGGTCCTTGACCTCAATCTGACCGGAACATTAATTCCAACCCAAATCTTCGCCAAGCAGATGCTCGGACGCCCTGGAGCTGCGGTGATCAACATCTCCTCCATGAGCGCCGCTTCGCCGCTCACCAAGGTTCCGGCTTACAGCGCGGCCAAGGCAGGCATCAACAACTTCACACAGTGGCTTGCGGTGCATCTGGCAGAGTCCGGCATACGGGTGAATGCCATCGCCCCCGGCTTCTTCGTCACGGCACAGAATGAACAGCTGCTGAAGGACCCGAAGGGTGAATTAACCGAACGTTCGCTCAAAATCATCTCCCAGACCCCGATGCGCCGCTTCGGCACACCGGAGGATCTGCTCGGCACCCTGCTCTGGCTGGCCGATGAGCACATGTCCGGGTTCATTACCGGCATCACTGTGCCAGTGGATGGAGGCTTCATGGCCTATTCCGGCGTGTAGGCCTGAGATATCAATAACAAAAAACCTGAACCTCGTTTTCTGAGGTTCAGGTTTTTTGTTCAGCCGCGAAGTGACAGGCCATTTGTATGCGAAAAACCGAATACAATTTACGCCGCGTGGTGAATAGTCGGGCTATTTGGGCTTAGGGGGCCAAACATTCTTCACCCGCAGGGCAGGATCATCTCTTCCCTAAGCTTCAACCAGCACACCATCCTCCAGATGCAGCACCCGGTCGCACCAGTCCAGCATCCGTTCGTCATGAGTCACCATCACGGCGGCCTTGCCTTCGCTCCGCACCTCGTCGGCGATCATCCGCACGACTTCCCGGCCGCGGCTGTAATCCAGGCTGGCTGTAGGTTCATCCGCGAACAGAATGGCCGGCTTGTTCATCCATGCCCGGGCAATCGCCACCCGCTGCTTCTCGCCCCCGGACAGCTGTTCGGGGTAATGGTTGCGGCGTTCCCAGATTTCCAGACGCTTCAGCAGATAGGCGGCACGCACCTTCGCTTCCTTCTGGCTGAGCTTAGCCAGCTTCGCGACATAGAGCAATTGCTCCTCTACCTTCAGGAACGGCAGCAGCTGCGCACTTTGGAACATGAAGCCGATTTTTTTCAGCCTCAGCTCCGTTAGTGCCCCTTTGTCCTTGTCACGCAGCGATTCACCGTCGAGGAGAATCTCTCCGCTGGTAGGTGTGAGCAGCGCACCGGCTGCGGAGAGAAACGTGCTTTTGCCGGAGCCGGATGGCCCCAGTACTGCTATGAATTCGCCCTCGTTCACCGTAAGGTCCAGATGGTTCAGCACGGTCATAGCCCGGTCCCCATCCCCGTAAGTCTTGGTTACCTGCTTCATCACTAATTTCGCACTCATGCTCCAGTCCTCCCTATCGCTTCCAAGGCATCCACCTTGGCTACTCTTGCTACCGAAATTAACGAGCCCAGCAAGGACATCCCTATGAACAGCAGACTGGTCATCGCCATCGTCTGTCCGTCCAGCTCAAAAGGCATCGTGTCGGGCAGGCCCATATTCATCCCAAGCGTAAGCAGAATGCCCAGCGCCAGACTGGCGACAGACAGCAGCATCACTTGACCGACTACACTCCAGGCCAGATAGGACATCTTAGTCCCCATCGCCTTCAGGATACCGAATTGGCTGGTCTTCTGGATCGTAATGACATAGAAGAATACAGCAAGAACTACTGCAGCAATTACGAACAGGAACACAATCATCATCAGCAGCGAATTTTGCTCGGCGGAATAACCGGGAACACTGGCAATCGCCTGTTTTTGCGTAATTACCTCTATGGACTGCTGCTGATCCGCAATCTGCAAAGCTTGAGCCGCTGTTACATCCAGCGCGATCACATTGTACGGGGCATTGGCATTACCTGCGCTGCCGCCTTCCTTAACCGCTCCTTGCTTCATCGCCTGCCAGTCCAGCTGATTGATATAGACCACCGGAGTATGGCTGTAGGAGCTATCCTTCACGAAGCCTGTAACCGTCCAGCTCATGCCGGAAGCCTGGTCACGGATCGTACTGCCAATGGTAACGCCGGACTGCTCCAGTTTCGAATCTGCAACCGCGCTGCCTTGAGCCTCATTGGTGAGTCCGGCACCTTCCGTTACTTCAGGAGCCAGCATCCCCGTCATATCTACAGCAAAAAACGTAATATCCGCCTTCACATCCGCACCGGCCGCTGTAATAGTACTGGTCTGTACCCCCAGTGGAGTCGCGTTCGCCTCTCCGGCTACCGACCGGGCAGCCGCAAGCTCCGTATCCGTTAATTGTGAACGCCTGAAGGTATGATCCGCGTCGCTCTGCACGGCAAAATAATTGGCGGGCATATTTTTCAGCGCTGAAATATTAGCATAAGCCAGACCTCTGGCCAGGCCTGTGACGAACAGCACCAGGAATGATACCAGCAGCATAATCACCATAATGAGGCCGTAACGTGCTTTGGAGTGCCTCATCTCCCGAATTGCCAAGAACATATAACCACTCCTTCTAATCTGTATATCCACAGTTTAGAGAGTGAAGATGAACGGAGTATGAATAAAGAATTACACTATATAGATTGAACTTAAAGATCTATGTTTTGGGATTACCGTGACTCCAGAGAAGTTTTGGACTTCCGGCCGCTGCCCTTCTGCAAATTTCATGATTTATACCGTTATTAACGGTTGAAATCCGCAGACAAAGGCGGATGCTACCGCTCCTCCAGTTCCAAAATTCCCCTCCGCCACTTTTCCCTTAACTATAAATTATTAGTTCAACCTATATAGTGGCAGGGTGGCAGGGCAGAGTGACAGTGAACGTAGTTCCTTCCCCTACTGTGCTCGTCACCTCGATGGTTCCGCCATGCGCCTGGACGATCTTTTGGGCAATGGCCAGCCCCAGCCCGCTGCTACCCGGCTCACGGGACCGCGATTGGTCCACCTTATAGAACCGGTCGAAGATCATCGGCAGCTGCTCTGCCGGAATGCCCGCACCGTTGTCGGTCACCGTTACAATACATTGCTGGCCCTCCACATGGGCTGCAATGCTGAGGGTCCCGCCCACCGGGGTGTATTTGACCGCATTCGTCAACAAATTCATCCACACCTGATAGAGCAGATTGGAATCGCCCGTAAACGTGATGTCTGCGGCATGCAGCCTTACCGCCAGCTCCTTCTCCGTAAGATGCCACTCCATAATCTGAATCACCTGACGCAGCTGGGCGCGCAGATCGAAGCTTCTTTTCTGCAGAGCATGCTCGTCATAATCCAGTGAGGACAAGGTAAGCAGCTGCGTGCTGAGCATGGACAACCGCCGGCTCTCCTCCCCGATAATGGACAGATACTCCAGACGCTGGGCTTCCGGCAGAGTACCGTCCTGTAGTGCATGGGCGAAGCCCTGAATGGAGGTTAGCGGTGACTCAATCTCATGTGAGACATTGGCGACAAACTCCTGTCTTGCCCGGTTCGTGCGCTCCAGCTCGCGGCTCATCGTCATGAAGTGGGAAGCCAGTTGGCCGATCTCGTCGCGGCGTGCGGTGTAGAGCTTGATGTCGTAGCGCCCCTTGGAGATTTTAAGCGTGGCTTCAGTTAACCGGGTAATCGGCCGCACCACATGAAATACAGTAATCAGCATGAACCACAGGCTTAGCAGAATAATGACCCCGATGATCACGACAAAAAAGATCCGCAGCTCCCCGAACTGCACCTGAGCATCCGGACGCATGAACAGGGCATAGGTCTCCCCGTTAATATGGACCGGCACCCCAATGGAATTGCTGAGCTGATTATCGAAGAAGCCTGTCACGAACAGCTGGCCGGGGAAATTCCCCACCCCATGGTAGATCTCCCCGTCCAGCACACTGTGCAGTGCCTCTTCCCTGAGGTCATTTTTGCGAAAAGGCAGGCCGTAGAAACGTTCTTCCCCGTCAGCGTTGACCAGATACATCTTATACCCCAGGGAAGCTGTACTCAGGAGATATTCCTCCACCGAATCCGGGTGATCCTCGATGAACTGCTGCAAACCTATGGCCATCCGGGTCAGCTTAGCATCATTTTTCGGCTTGATTTGGGACTGATAGTACAGGTTGGAGACCATAAATCCCAGCACACTGCTGATCATAATTACCGAGCAGAAGATGATACTCATCCGTACATAGAGTGATCTCATGAATTCACCATGTCCACTTTGTAGCCAATACCCCGGACCGTGCGGATGATAAAATCATTCTGGTATTCGCTGAACCGCTGACGCAGGCGCTTGATATGCACATCTACCGTCCGCTCGTCCCCTTCGTAGTCCGCTCCCCAGACCAGCTCAATCAGCTCGCCACGCGTGAACAGACGTCCCGGATATTGGGCCAGCTGGGCCAGCAGCTCGAACTCCTTCACCGGCAGCAGCAGCACCTCCGTCCCGTCAGTGATCTCGTAATTCTTACGGTCGATCACCAGCGAGTTCAGGCGAATCCGGTCATCCGAGGCGATGGAATAACGGCGGAACAAGGCCTTGATGCGAAAGAGCAGCTCCTCCGGCTCAAAAGGCTTGGTCACATAATCATCCGTCCCGTGCAGATACCCCTGCTCCTTATCGCTGAGCTGCTGACGGGCCGTCAGCAGAATGACGGGAATATCATAGTTCTCCCTTATGTATGCACACAGCTCCAATCCGTCCATATGCGGCATCATCACATCCACCACTGCCAGATCCACTGTCTGCTCCTTCATGCGTGCCGCCGCTTCCAGCCCGTCTCCGGCTTCTATCGCTTGATATCCCTCTCTGGTAAGAACATGCCGCAGCAGCGTGCGGATATGAACATCGTCGTCGGCTACCAGTATCTTTTTCAATTTCCTACGCCCCCTCCGGCTTGCCTGATCAATGTCATCATACTATAAAAGGCAGAATACTGTCCCTCAGCGGGGTGACCGGTCTGCCCATAAGCCGTTCCAAATCCCCGGAGGTGGAAGCCGTATCCAGCTTGCGGAGCCAAGTGTAGATCCAGTGCTGAACACTCGCATCCTGAACATGGACAACAGGCTTCCCGGCAACCTCAGTCAACACTTCAGCCAGATCTGCGAAATCCCAGGTTCGGGAAGCAGCCAGCTCATACACCTGATTGCCGGACTCCCCACTCCCAAGCACAGCAGCCGAAGCCAGAGCCAGGTCTGCGCGTGTTACCGAATTGAACCTCCATTCTCCCGGCGCCGTAGCCAGTACCCCACTGGAGATAGCCTCCTTCAGACCCAGTACTCCTACAAAGTCCATATACAATCCGTTTCGCAAAAAGGTATAGTCCATACCGGACTCTATGATTGCCTGCTCCGTCAGAGTGTGCACATTCCCTGGAGTACTCCGATCCGTACTATGCTGCGGAAAAGCAAAACCTGTATAAAGCAGATGCCGGACCCCGCCTCGCTTCGCTGAATCAATAACACGCTTATGCTGGGCGAGACGCACCTCATCATCTGTATGCGAGCTGGAAATGAGCAGCAGCCGGGAAATCCCGCGGAAGGCTTCATCCAGTGATGCCGGCTGATCATAATCGGCATAACGGACTTCAATCCCCTTCTCCCGGAAATCAGCCGCTTGCTCCATTCTTCTAATTCCGGCAACAATCTGTCCGGCCGGGAGACGCTGACGTAATTGTTCAATAATTAGACGCCCCAGTTGTCCGGTGGCTCCAGTGATCATAATTGTCATATACGATTATTCCCTCCTGTAATGTACGCAGCACTTAAGATTTGAACTCGAAGCTTAGTTGTTGCTGCGGAGAATCTTTGGACTTCCGGCCGCTGTTGTCAGCCGCCCAGCTTGTTCAGCAGCTCCAGCAGCAAACGCTGCTCCGCTTGCTCCAGCCGGTTCATTACAGCTGCGACCGCTTCCCGGTTCCCCGGCAGTTGTTCCATAAGCAGGCGCCCGCCTGCTTCCGTCAGCGAAATGACCGTCTTACGCCCATCGTGCGCATGACCAGCCCGTGTGATATATCCATCCTTTTCCAGCGGAGTCAGCAGCAGGCTGATATTGGCCTTGGTTACCCCAATCCTCGCGGCAAGCAGCGAAGGCAACATCGTTCCCCCGTGCTTCGCGATCTCCACGAGTACACGGATTCTGGCCCCGTTAAGCCCCTGCGCCTGCCAGTATTTCTCGGAGACGGCTACGGTTCCTGCTGTCGCTTCCACCAAGGCGAAGAACAACTCATTGGCGAGCGGCAGCTCCGTCACAAACTTTTGCAAATCATCCATGAACAGTGGTCAACTCCATTTAGTTAATAGATTAACTATATTCACAGACAGAATAACAGGTTCCGCCAGGATTGTCAAAGGCATAGCGCTGCTCTCCCCATATCCATACAAGTGGAAACGGCTTTGCCGTCCTTTTAAAGGACGGTACCGTTTCAGCGAGAAATAGAAGGATAAGTTATTGTGTGAAACATATAATTTCTTATATTTCGAAAAACCCCCTGTCCTTCACGGGGAAGACAGGGGGCTCATAATCCAGCCAGATGCAGTATTCTGTTAGATTAAGACAGGCTTAGCCGCAGATGACACCGCTTCTTCACCGTAGCTCATGCTGCCATCCAGCACAAGCTCCAGCTTGATCAGCTCCGAGCGGCTAGCCAGCCTGATCGGCGGTCCCCAGGTTCCGTAGCCGGATGAGACGATGACATGCAGCTTGTTTTTGAGCAGATAGCCCCAATCCAGTTCGAACAGGCGCCGGGTAATCCAGTGATTCGGTGCAATCTGCCCCCGGTGGGTATGTCCTGACAGCAGCACATCTACTCCAGCCTCTGAAGCGATGCCGAAGCCAGTCGGCTGATGGTCCATCATCAGAATCGGCTTGCTGCGGTCAAGACCCTCCAGTAAAGCTTCTACGCTGAGCCGTCCACCGGCCTCCATAGCTTCAGCAGTCTTGTCTTTGCGTCCGACCACGTAGACTCCCGAAGTCTCCACCACTTCATCCTGCAGCACCTGAATGCCAACACTCCGCATAACCTCCGAATACTGCGCAATCGAACCGCCGTAGTATTCGTGATTCCCCAGCACAGCGTAGACCCCATAACGTGCCTTCAGCTGCTTCAGCTGCTGCTCCATCCCATTGCGGAGAAAAGGCTCAATGCTGTCATCCAGCACATCCCCAGCCAGCAGAATGATATCCGGGTTCATCGCGTTCATCTCCCTGACCATTCTGCGCAGATGGCGGTTGCCGACAATGTTGCCCAGATGGAGGTCAGAGGCTACGGCTACCGTCAGCGGAACGCTGGTTCCGATGGATTTGTCCACCTTAAGCCGGTGGGTCCGCACCACAGTACTCCAGGCATTGCGCGATCCCCAGATCAGGAAGACGGCGAGCAATACCAGCACTGTAGTCCCGGCTTCCGTCACGAATGCGGAGAGATTCGCGCCTGCGAGCGCCAGCACACCATAGAGCAGATCGGTCAGCGGCAGCATGATCACAGCGAACTCCATACAAGCCAGATAATAAGAGCCGATCACCTTGAACAACCGGCCTACCGGTCTGAGCGCCTGCGGCAGCGGCACCCGGCCAATCATATAAGAGAAGGAAATGACAAGAAAGACAGTCCAGTACGCAGCAGTATTCATCCCCGGCAGCCATGCCTGGAGCAATATGGACAGATGCCATCCAATGTAGACGTTCACCAGTCCAAGCACCAGCACCATGACCGCAGCCCCGGCCAGCATCCGCATATTTTTCACTTCATTCCACTCCCTTAAAGTAAGTTTCTATCCTATCTACTTCAAATCATAACACAAAGTATTCACCAGGTATAAACTGTGCCGTCAACCTGTGATAAACCTGAGTTCCCATTGGACAAAAAAGAAAAAAGAAAGACAGCCCTACGGCTGCCGTCCATGGAATGCTTAAATTAGTGATGCGTAGTTAGTAGTGTGTAACTGTGTGCAACCAGCTGAATTAGACCCTTCGCTTTTGCTTATTGTCTCAGTCCCTTAATGTCTTCAACCGATAAGCCGGTGGCTTCGGAAATAGTTTGCAGGTCTATGCCGCGATCCAGAAGTTTAATAGCAATTTCTTTGCTATTTTCAGCCTTGGCTCCTTCAATACGGGAATGCTCATCGCTCAGCGCCTTCATTCGGGCATCATAAGCCATTCGCGCTGCCGCGTCCTGACTTAGAAACTCTAGCGTGTCCATCGCTTTTTTCAGCATCGGCTCTTTCATGGTCAGCACCTCCCAATTGGATTGATCGACTCCCTTTAGAAACAGCAGCCAGTTCACCAGCCCGCCTTCTTCGAGCTCTACCGCATGTTCACTCAGCTTGGTCAGCTCAATCACATGAATTTCAATATCATCCAGCAGCGGAATTCCTGTACGGTCCTCCCGAAGATGAAATACATTATGATAACGGTCATTAGGCAGACAAGAATAATTCAGTATATTAATAGTCACACATTTCTTCAACGTATTGTAATTTCCGCCTTTAGGAATCTGATGATAATACATTTCAGACCAATAGAATAGCGTACGTTTTTCCATATGATAAGGGTTAAATAACTGCATTTCAATATTTAAAAGCTCGCCCTTCGCCGTCTTGGCCTTAATGTCCATAATCGATTGCTTATCGTTCGGACTATCAGGTTCCGTGTAAGGATTAAGCAAGACAATCTCAGTCAGAGGGGGTTCTCCCGCCTCGCGGAATGTGCTGTTCAGAAAAGCCAGCAGTACATCCTTATTATGCTCACTGCCGAAAATTCGTTTAAAAATAACATCTACCCGCGGATCAAGCAGTTCAAGCATGAGCCTCTCACTCCATTCCTGATTATTTTCAGTATAACATTTTATCCTTTCTGATTAAACATACTTCAAGTCTTTGAACAAGTAACGTTACCCTTTTTCCGCTTAAGAGCTGAATCATAAAAAAAGAAAATGCCTCACGGCATCTCCAAGTTTCCTTTGTTAAGTTAGACCGCCCGGTTCCCCTTAGCCGCGATGCATTCACCGATGAGCTTATCGCATTTGTGAATATGATTAATCAGCCAGTCCGTCAGTGTCCGGTTCAGCTTGATCGTGGATAATACGGATACGCCCTTGGTCTTAACAGTCTCCTCCAGTTCCATCACCGTCTGCACGAATTCAGCGTGCGTCTTCTGATGCTCCGTCAGCTCCGGGAAGTCGATATTCTTCATCAGCTGCTCTTCACTTCCGAAATGCTCCACGGTATAGTCCTTGAGGAACTTCAGCGTTTCTTCGATCTTCTCTTTGCCCTGCTGGTTGCTGCACGCATCGAAAAAATCATTCAGCTTCACCAGCAGCTGTCTGTGCTGACAGTCAATCTTCTCTACTCCGATATCATACGAATCCTTCCAGCTAATCATAGGTTCACCCTGTCCTTTGCCATAAATGCAATAGTCAAAATATAACTAATTGTCTGCTTTTCCCTATGAAAGTTCTATTAAGAACATCACAGGGCGGCGTTGCCGGACAGGAGGGTGATCTCAAAATAAATTCCATTCCCGGTTATACCGGTACAGCTTCGAGGGACGGTGTCCGGCATCCCGGGTGCTCTGATCCGTCTCAATGACCCGCTCTGCGATTTTGCGGCGGAAGGCGGCAGCGAGCAGCTCCTTACCAAGGATGATCTCATACACACGCTGCAGCTCGGACAAGGTGAACAGCGGCGGCATGAGATTGAAGATGATATCCGTATATTCCGCCTTGCCTCGCAGACGTTCGATGGCATACTGCACCATGAGCAGATGGTCAAAAGAAAACCCCGCGCTGCGCACGATCTCACGGCTGACCTGGCGGACATGCCCCTGAATAGTCTCCGTAAGCTTGACCACCCCGCTTAGCTTCTCCTGCTCACTCTCCAGTATAATCTCCACCAGTGTCTCCTGACGGACGTCCTGCTCCAGCACCTCGCGGCGGGTCTCCAGGATGTTGTACGAGACGTCGAACCAACCGGCTGCGGCGGCATCATCCCCGGCCTGAACCTTCAGCGACTTGCGGTCCACCAGTGCCATATAAGAACAGCTGATGACCCGCATCCGCGGATCACGCTCCACATCGCCCCACGTATATAATTGCTCCATATAGATATTATCGATATTCGTCTCGCTGTACAGCTCCCGGCGGGCGGCTTCCTCTACACTCTCGTTAATCCCTACGAATCCTCCCGGCAAGGCCCATTGTCCCAGAAAAGGATGCTCCCCGCGCTGAATCAGCAACAGCTGCAAGGACTTCTCCGCCAGCTTGCGGTAGTTATTTTGCTCCTGTTCCATTACGGTGAAGATCAGCATATCGACGGTGACGGACGGACGCTCGTAGTTGCCGGCATTATAATTTTTCAGGAATTGCTCCTCGTTTAAGCCGTTGAAGTCAGTGACCGGTTGATTTGGCATGGATATTCTCCTTGTCTTGAATCAATTAATAGGAATCGGTTGTTAATAACATATTGATATTATATACATGTTAATGGAATGCGGGCAAGTCTGCCGGGAGAAAGCACCATTTTGTCCATACTTAAAAAACAAAAAATTGCCCCACCCGAAAGCAAGGCAATTCATGTAACCTATTCTTATTGCACACCTGTTGATCACATCGGTTCGATATGGACAAGTACGGTAGAGACCTGATGACGGTCCTTAAGCTGATCTTCGATCTCCTCCGTAATATCGTGGCTCTGCACTACATTCAGATTGGAATCCACCAGCACTGTAGTATCCACAAGTACATTATTGCCGTGAATACGGGCCTTGATATCCTTAATCGACTCCACCCCTTCGATCTCCGCCACTGTCTGCTTCATCAGTTCCAGCTTACCGGCATCGAAGCCGTCGGTGAGGTCATGTGTAGCTTTGCGGAAAATATCCCAGGCCGTCTTGCAGATCAGCAGTCCGACAATCGTGGCTGTGAGCGGATCTAACCAAGGTATGCCGAACTGTGAGCCGATAATGCCGACGAAGGCCCCCATGCTGACCAGCGCATCCGAACGGTTATCCTGCGCCACTGCATGCATTGCATTGCTGTTCAGGTTGCGGGCAAGCCTGATGTTGTAACGGTAGACTGCGATCATAACCACAGCACAGGCAGCAGCCGTCCACGCGGCAATCAGATCAGGGGTCTCCAGCACAGGCTGAATGAATTTGTTCACACCCTGATAGAGCACTTGGAAGCCTACAGCAATCATGATAAAAGAGGCGACCAGTGCGGCAACTGTCTCTGCTCTGAAATGACCATAGCTATGGTTGGAATCCGGGGGTCTGCGGGAAATCCTAAGCCCGGTCAGAATGGCCAGGGAAGCAATAATGTCGGTGCTGTTATTCAGCCCGTCCGCAAGCAGTGCCTGAGAGCCTGACACCGTTCCTATGAATAATTTGACGGCAGATAAGAGTATGTATGCTAATAGACTTAGCCATGCTCCTTTTTCACTTTGTTTGATATCGCTGTAATTTTCCAAGAAAAAGGACCTCCAAAGATTAGTATTGTTCCATACTACACGCTGGCTTACGGGTGGGTCTAGAGAAACAGTGTTGCCGGACAGCGCAAGAGTTAACCCCGCTAAATAGAGTTGGAAGCCCGGAAGTAAGTTGCGGCCCCCAACATTCTTTGCCCTTGTTCAACTTTGCAGCTCATCTGCTGCTGACAGGCCATGTAACTTTTCCCGTAAAACGTAGTCTAACTATATGGAGATCCTAAGCCGGCCAAGTGGAAACGGCTTTGCCGTACTTTTAAAGAATGGTACCGTATAAATTCTTCTATTTGCACAAAAAAAGCGGCTTCCCCTCTTCAGGAGAATGCCGCTGAGCTTACGTACGATCGCTTACACTGGCTGTCTGCTACTCCGCTGGAGGAGTGAACGAACGTGCTGCAAATTCTGCATCCAGCATATAGAAGGCATTGCTGTCGGTTTCGATCCGTTTGAGCTTGGCGATAATGTTGCTGAAGAGCGCCTCTTCTTCCACCTGCTCATCAATGAACCATTTCAGGAAATAGATCGTCGCATGCTCCCGTTCATCCAGTGCCAGATCCGCCAGATGATAGAACTTCTTCGTATTCTGCTGCTCATGCGCGAAGGCATGCTCGAACGCATCCAGCATGGAGCTATACTCATTGTTCGGTTCAGGCATTGCCGCAAGGGTTGCCCGGTAATCACGGTCATTCAGGAATTTGTAGATCTTCATGGCATGGAACCGTTCTTCTTCAGCCTGCACCAAAAAGAAATTGGCGAATCCGTCCAGGCTCTCACCGGAACAGTACGCAGCCATCGCAAGATAGACATGCGCAGAATAGAATTCGAAATTCATTTGTTCATTAAGCGTATTCATTAATTGCTCTTTCATTGACAGGTCACCTCATCCTATAGTATTGATTATGCTTGATGCAGTTCTTATGTAATGTCTTGTTCATTCTATCATTCTTATCCGCCAAACCGCAATCGAAAGGAAGATTCCCGCGATGAAATGGTTCAGCCTTCAGAAGATAAACAATAATCCACTCCGCCACTCTCTCCTCCCGCTCGCCGCCTCCGCCTGCCTGCTTCTGGCAAGCGGCTGTGAGGGGAATGGAAATTCCGCACAGGTTAGTACCAATACCGGCTCCACCCCTGCTGCGTCAGCAGCTTCTCCGGCCGCCGTACAGACACCAGCAGCAACCGAAGCAGAAGCGACACCATCACCTGAGGCTTCGGTCACTCCTGACCCCGTCTCCCGGAAGCTCTCCGGAATGACCCTGGAGGAGAAGATCGGCCAGATGCTGCTGGTCGGCGTCCAAGGCAAAACAGCAGGTGCTGAAGCGCGGAAGATGATTGCCGAAGATAAGGTGGGCGGAATCATTCTGTATTCTAATAATGTCGGCAGCCTGAAGGAGCTGGTGCAGCTGACCAACGCCCTGAAGCAGAGCAACGCAGGAAATCCCGCGCCGCTGTTCATGAGTGTCGATCAGGAGGGCGGCAAGGTCAGCCGTCTTCCTGAGGACTACGCCACCTTCCCTTCGAACGCTGCTGTCGGCAGCGGAGATGATGCCACAGCTGCCGGAACGATGGGCGAGCTGCTCGGACGGGCGGTGAAATCCTCCGGCTTCAATATGGACTTCGCGCCGGTGCTCGATATCAACAGCAACCCGGATAATCCGGTAATTGGTGACCGTTCCTTCGGCAGCAGCGCAGAGCTGGTCACCCGGCTAGGCATTGCCGAGATGAAGGGGCTTGAGCGCGCAGGCGTCATTCCCGTGGTCAAGCATTATCCAGGCCATGGCGATACCTCGGTAGACTCGCACCTGGAGCTGCCTGTGATCAACAAGACAGAGACCCAGCTGGCAGAACTGGAATGGCTGCCATTCCAGGCAGCGATCCGCGAGAAGGCCGATGCCGTAATGGTGGCTCATATTCTTTATCCAAAGCTCGACCCGGACAAACCCGCCTCCCTGTCCCAAGTTATTATCAGCCAGCAGCTGCGAGGACAGATGGGATACGAAGGGGTAGTCATTACGGATGACATGACTATGGGGGCGATTATTAAGAATTACAGCCTCCCTGTTGCGGCAATAGAATCCGTATTGGCTGGCAGCGATATCCTGCTGGTTGCCCATGAATACAAGAACGAGCAAGCTGTACGCGCCGCACTCCTGGACAGTGTCAGGAACGGCACCATCTCCGAAGCACGGATTGACGAAAGTGTCTACCGTATTTTGGCGCTGAAGGACAAGTATCAGTTAACGGACGAAGCGGTGCCCTTACCTGATCTCGCCGGACTGAACAGTGACATCCAGACTTGGCGCAAGCCGTTCATACGGAAGTGACAACTGCTGCCCTCCACACAGGCCACAAACCGCAGAAAAGCCCCAACCCCGGGATCAGGGTTTGGGGCTTTCAACTGTTTCAACTGCTGTCAACTACTGCTGTCTACTGCAGAACCACGGTGTCTCCTGCCTTCAGTCCCGACAGCACCTCTGTTTTATCAGTCGTTTCCATTCCGGTCTTGATCTCTTTGCGTTCGTACTGTCCGTTTCCTTTGTCCACCATAACAAAGGCCAGATCCCCTTCACGAATGACTGCGATATTGGATACAACTACTGCCTTCTCTTTGCGAGAGGTCTCGACGTCTCCGCTCAGGCTAAGGCCGCCCATCAAATGCTCGTCCGGCTGCATGGAGATGACCACCTCGAATTGCGGAAGCTGGCCCGCTGTGTTCTGTCCGGTAGTCGTTGTAGCGAATTTGGCCACTCCGGTTACCTCTCCGTCCAGGACCAGATCTTTGACAGCGGTCATCTTCACCTTCACCTTCATGCCTTTTTTGATGCGGAAAATATCCTGTTCCCCGACCTGTGCTATGAACTCTACCTTGTTCGTGTCCACAATCTTGCCGATGTACTGATTGTCGGTGACGGTCTGCGGACGTTCTGCACTGCTGTCGAAGAGGAAGATACCGTTCTCCGGTGCATGGTATACCGCAGTGTTCAGCTTCGCCTTCTTCTCCGCAAGCTCTTTGGCTTGAATCTCGGCATTCACCTGGTTCAGCTCATCGCTCAGACGGGCAGTTTCCTGGGCAGCCAAGGCCTTCAGCCGTTCCGCTTCTGTTCCGGCCGGGGTAGTGGAATCATCCTCCTGCTGCGCGACAAAAGCATTCAGTTCCCCTTCCAGCTTCGCCTTGCGGGCGGTTGCCTCCGCCGTGGCAATCTCATTACGGAGTGTGCTCTGATCCAGGGTGAAAAGCACCTGCCCCTTCTTCACCTGTGCCCCGTTCTCCACCTTCCAGGCAGTCACCTTGGAAGCAAAGGGGGCATACACCAGCGTCTCCTTCTGGTATTGCGATCTGCCTTTGATCTGCACGGAGCTGGTTAACGTCTCTTCCGTTACCGGGAAGCTGATTACCTGCATCGGTTCAGGCGGGAGATCAGCGGTCTCTTCAGCCTTGAAGAATTTGGTATATCCGAAATAACCGGCAGTTCCGATAATACCTAAGATTATGATCCATTTCAGGCTCTTCTTTAGAGTCCTCTTCATCGTTTCGGCTTCCTTTCTAGCTTAGGGTTAGTCTCGTTTAATAGCGGTTAATGCATCGGTTCTGGAGGCGCTGATCGCCGGATAGATCCCCGACAGCACACCGGTCATAATGGCAAAGGAGATGCCGATCGGCAGATTCATAGTTGGAATGAAGAAATTCATCCCGTCCCCTGCACTGCCTACCAGCTTGTTGAGCGCCATGACAATCAAATAGGAGAAAGCAACCCCCAGCATGCCCCCGAGCAGCCCCAGAAGTGCAGCTTCGGTAATGAACATATTGCGGATCTGTCCCATGTTGGCCCCGAGGACCTTCATAATCCCAATCTGGCGCCGCCGTTGATGGGTGGACATGGTCATGGCCACTATGATCGAGATGGAGGCGATGATCAGGATGAATACCCCGATGCCGAGCGCCGCCATTTTGATCATATCGAATTGTTCCTTCAGCATCTCCTGCTGGAACAGATTGTCTTGAGCGTTCAGCGACAGCTTCTGAATCATCTGCTCCACCGGCTTGATGTTCGCCACATCGTCCACCTTGACTGTAATCGAATTATAGCTGCCCTCCGGCGGGAGAGTTAGCACACTGGTGGTGGAATTATCGAATACAAGCTCCTTGGAGAGCTGCTGTGCGGTCTCGGGAGACATATACATAATCTTCTCATAGGATGACCGCAGTTCGTCCATACCCTTGGGAAGCGCCAGAATTCCGGAGATCTGCAGGGGGGAGCTAAGCTTGAACACCGGTGATGTAGAACTGTAATCCTGAGCCTGAATTTGGACCTGCTTGCGGTACAGTTCAGTAGGCACAGTGGCCATTTTGTCATATTGCTGGTACAGCTCCTGGTTGAACGGATCCGCACTCATCTGATCGAACAGCTTCGTCCGGGTCTCCAGGTCAATCAGGCCCAGTGTAGCCCCGTGATTGAGCACAATTGATCCGGGCTGGCCATTCGCCCCTCCCTGCTTGAACTTGTGGTCGTACGCCGTCAGCTTCTGTAAATCGGCGACAATGACCTGAACATCGGAAATCTTATTATCAATGGTTACCATCTGCAGATATCCTGCCTGATGAAAAGGCGATGCCGCCTTCACATGATTCAGCCCCTGGATAATCTTCAGCTTCTGATCGGTCAGCTTGCCGGGGTCGAGCTTCTCATTCACCTCTCCCGAGCCGCCTGCACTGGCTCCCTTGCCGATGTCTGGCGGCCCTCCGCCCGGTGAGACCATAATCTCATCCATTTTGAAGTTGGCATTCACCTGTTCGGTAACATAGACCTGTGCAGACTGGCCTACGCTCAGGGCCACAATAATGGCTGCGCAGCCGATAGATATCCCGGTCATACACAGACCCGTAACCACCTTGCGCCGTTTGACCTGTTCCCAGGCCATCCGTGAAATGTCTCTGATCTTCACGGCTTCCCTCCCTCTGCAGGATCAGCTTCCGCAGCGGTCTGGTGTTCAGGTTCCTCAGCCGGCGGATCTTCATCCGCTGCTGCTGTCTGCGGCTCTACAGCTTCCTGTTCAGCTCCTGCAGCTAATTGTTCTTCAACCTCTACCATGGTCTGCGGTTCAGCTTCCTCAGCAATTTGCTCTTCAACCTGTACTTCTTTTTGCAGCTCAATCTGCGGTTCCGTCTCTGCTTGCGGTGCTGTCTGCGATTCAGTAACCAGGAATCCGTCCTTCAGCGTAAAAATCCGCTGCATTTGTTCAGCCACCTTATATTCATGAGTTACGACAATAAATGTCGTCTTCATCGTCCGGTTCAGGTTCAGCAGAATGCCGATAATCTCCTCCTCGGTCTTGGAATCCAGATTCCCCGTCGGTTCATCGGCGAAAATGACCGACGGCTCTGTGATGAGTGACCGGGCGATACTGACCCGCTGCTGCTGTCCTCCGGAGAGCTGTGAGGGGAAGAGATCCGCCTTGTCGGGAATCCCTACCTGCTCCAGCAGTGCAAGCGCCTTAGCCTTACGGGCCCTCGGAGAGACCGACTGGAAGACCAGCGGCAGCTCCACGTTCTCACGGACCGTCAGGCTGGTAATCAGCTCATACGCCTGAAAGATGAATCCGATATTCTTGCGGCGGAACTCGGCAAGCTTATTCTCACCCATTTTCACAATGTCCTGATCAGCAATATAGATATGACCTTCTGTGGGCTTCATCAGGCCGGCCATCAGGTTGAGGAGCGTTGACTTCCCGGAGCCTGAGCTGCCCAGCAGAGCAACCATTTCTCCCTTTTTGACAGCGAAATTGATTTTATGAAGAACGGAGGTCCATTCATTACCGCTTTTGTACGAATGCGTAATATCTTCAACACGCAACATGGAAGCTGCTCCTTTTTTAAAAATACAAGAATGTTTTAGTGGAGTGAATGACAATTATTCCTCTGTCTTGTTCGGAACCACGTTAGTGACTCCGAAGGCCTGGCTGCCCAGCAACAGACGTTCACCCTGGAATTCATCATAGAAGGCTAACTTATAAGCTCCGCCGTCCATCGTCTTGTACACGGGTCTGCTGAGAGAGAAGGAATACTGGTTATTCGTCCCTTCAATCAGGTCTGTGCCCAGGGTAAGAACCTTCTCGGTAGCGATGCCGAACGGATCGGTAATCTGCAGAATCAGCTTATGCTCCAGCACACCTGCATCGTACAGGTTATCCTTTCTCAGGCTGTAGTTCATCGTGATATCCAGGGTATCGGATGACTTCATCCGCTTGCCTTGAGAGGTCAGGACAGAAATCGTATAAGGATATAGTACCGTTGATTCCAGCGTATTCTTCGGTACGTTAGCCTGCGGATTCAGCTGAAGCGCAGCCACATTGACGAATCCGGTCGCTTCTTCCTTGGCCTCGATCAGCTTGCCTTCTTTGATACCGGAACCTAGGTAAAGCGAGACATCCGCGAGATCCGTAGCCTTGGGCACCTTGGCCCATAAGACCACGAGCTGCTTGGCGCCCGGAGATGCGCTGTTCTCCGACTGGCTGGTGCCTGCTTCGAAATATTGGCCGTCCTTGGTCTTATAGTAAGCCTGGAGACGGGCCATTTTGCTCTGTCTTTTCTCTTCACTGCTCAGATAGAGCTCTGTGTATACCAGATTGTGGCTTTCCCCTTGATAGATCGTAGTCCGGTTCTCCTCGACACTGGCCGTTTTGCCTTTGCCGCTAATGATGTAGCTCTTGCCCTTCTCGATGGTCGGAATACTGTTAATCGAGTTACTGATGCTGACATCCATGAACGGGACGGTCTCTGAATTCTGTGTGCCGTTCAGGGCAATCCGCATATCCTGGAACTCTGAGGTATAGGCAATTTTACCGAGTACATACAGCTCCACTGACTTCCCTGGCGCAAGAACAGAAGAATCCTTATTGTCCATATACAGCTCGGTAGTCACGGGCAGACTTTCTTTATCCAACTTAATGGTTCCCTTCAGCTCAGGCAGCGTAAGAGACACGTTCTGGGTATTAGTGATTCTCAATTTGGCAGCCAGGATATCATCATCTCTCCAAGGATAGCGCTGCAGAGACACTATGCTGTACGAGAAGGAGCCGTATGAATTCGTGGTCATATACTCCTGGCCGGACGTGACTTCCGTACGTAATGCATATGGAATGACGAAGTAGGCTACCGGGAAAATCATTTTGGCAGTCGGTGTTGCAGGAGCTGCAGTGGACGGAGTGCCGGTATTCCCTGTATTTCCGGTGGACTCGCCGGTTCCGCCCGGTTCTGGTGCACTGATGCTCTCAGCGCCTACCGACTCTATCATCATAAGCTGCAATCCGGATTGATCGACTTCAAGCGGGATGCGGACCGTAAGCGGAACAATTTTGGTCTCTAGCGGTTTGAGGGTTACTCCGCTTACACCTTTGGAATTCACCGGAAAAACCTTACCCTTGACCGATTTGACCGCCAGGTCGTAGCTTGGCAGGGTTACCGCCTTGTTGCCGGTATTCTTAAGCTGCATCTGGAACGTCCATACCGCATCTGCATCCTGTGCGTACACATTAGCGTTGCGGAGCAGCGTGTCTACTGTGTTGTTATTGACTACTATCTTTTTGACTACACCGCTGCCCACTACCAGATTAGGCGAGCTTGCTGCCGGCAGCTTATAAGAGGACTTAGCCAGCTCCAGCTTCGCGGTCTCATCCTTCTTCGTGAATTGCAGCTTCATATTATCTGTTTTGAGATAGGCCGGGATTTCGGTAATGTAATAAATGCTCCGCTTCTCCTGCGGCTGAATACTGTAATCCGCCTGTGTGCCGCTCAGCGCCAGCTCGAAAGAAGTGCCGCTGGCAGATACCAGATACGCCGAATAGCCCGGATCACTGAGGACTTTATTGCCCTTATTGGTTAGACTGACTCCTACTTTGGCATAGACCTTGCCGCTGTATTTATAGAGCTGGAGAGAGTCTGCGCTGGCTGCGACAGGAATGTCGTTCATGATTGTACTTAAGCTTGTTCCAACTGGAGCCGTTGTTGAATAATTAGCGGGCACTCCAAAAGATCCCGTCTGCTTCAGATACCCTTTCGTCTTGGCATCCCAGACCAGCATCGAGATTTTGATCCCCTGCAAAGAGGAGGTTTGTCCCACATTTACATAATAGGTCACGCTAAGGCTTTCTTTGGCGCCGACTTTCTTCTTCAGGGCATCCGCACCTAAGGGATTCCCCGGAAGCACTGACCCTCCCGGAGTGACCACACGTGAGAAATAGTGCATTAAGCTGGCGCTTGAATTCCCGGAATTTGTATATTTAAGTGTGTATGACAAAATGCTCCCGCCAGGCTGGCTCCATATGTTGATATTCTCCAGTACTGCGGTCACTCCGGCACCCATGGGAACGGAATTGAACTTGAATGCCGCCGGAGCGGATACTGCGGGAGGCTTCGCCGCCGGGGCTGCATGTGCAGCAGGCGCAGTGATACTGCCAGCCACCTGGCCGGCAACGAGCGAACTCACCAGCAATGCAGCATATGTAACTCTATACTTTCTCATTTATTTCCCTCCAGATGTATTTACTAGCAATAGTATAGTTGCTCGGCGCGTGGAATTTGTATCCACTTTGTAACCCTTTGTTGCCATTTGTAACTTTCTGTCACACAACCAAGACTATCGCGGCGAGAATACTGCCATAAATGTAACAAACTTTCTTGATACTTGGTCCTAAAAAAGCTTGATTCTATGAGTTGAAGGAACGTCCGTATTGGTTCGGCGGCATCCCTTCTAACTGTCTAAACACCTTGATGAAATAACTGGATTGCTGAAAACCGCTCTGCAGCGCAATTTGCGCAACAGACAGCTTGGTGGATGCCAGCAGCAGCTTGGCCCGGGCCATCCGGCAATCGCTTAAATACCGGTTCGGCGTCTTGCCCATAATGCTGCGGAACAGGCGGAGAAAATGGTAGCTGCTATAACCGGCAAGGCTGGCCATGGACTCCAGCGTCCAGGGCCGCTCACACTCACTGTAGATCCTGTCGGCGGTAAGCCGGATGGAATGCCGGATCCCCAGCGGAACGGAGCCGTGAAGCGGTTCGGAGTTCTGCATCAGCGTAACCAGTATCTCATAGAGCAGTGTAGAGAGACGGGGTTCACTCCGGGTCTCATAGCCTGCGCTGAGCCGGTACATTTCCTCGAAGAGCGCTTCATAGCCGCTGGCGGGATCGAAGTTGAAGAAGTAGCCGCGTGACTGATCCGCTTCCTCCAGCATAGTCAGAGGCATCGCCGTGGCGAAGTGCATCCAGCGCACATCCCAGGCGGCTCCGGGATCAGAACCGTACTGCTGATAAGCCCCTCTGGGAAAAAGAAACCCGCTGCCCCGCCTCATGGATATCCGCTCCCCTCCCTGAAATACATACCCTTCCCCACCGAAAACCATGTGGAGATTATAGCTGTTCAGGAACCCCTCGCTTCTGCGCTCTGCATGCTCCGGGAAGTCGCTGTAATGCCCCAGCATCTCCGGATAACATACATAGTGGGCATAAGCGGGCTGCGGCAGAACCCAGTGCTTTCTCATGTGAATTTCCTCCTGCTCTGCGCTGACTCAAGCACGCAATATAATGATATAATAGCAATATTCTGTTATATAAGTGTATACACTGCTGATAATACAATAGATTGGTAGCTTAAATAAAGCATATTTTTACACTTGGAGGTTATGATGAAGAAACCTGTTGCAGCAGAACGATTTGAACTGGGCGTCTGCTATTATCCCGAGCACTGGCCTGAATCCATGTGGGCTGACGATTACCGCCGTATGGTTGAAACCGGATTCACTATTGTACGTCTTGCTGAGTTCGCCTGGTCCATTTTTGAACCGGAAGAAGGCGTGTTTCAATATGATCTGTTTGACCGTGCGGTCGATATGGCTCACAGCCACGGGCTGAAGGTTATTCTGGGAACGCCTACGGCCACTCCGCCTGCCTGGCTTACCGAGAAGTACCCTGAGGCTCTCAATGTTACTTATGAAGGTGTGACGCTACAGCACGGCATGCGCCGCCATTACAATTACAGCAGTCCCAAATACCGCGAGCTCTGTGCCCGAATCGTAACGAAGCTCGCTGAACATTACGGCAATCATCCGGGTGTTGTCGGCTGGCAGATTGACAACGAGCTGAACTGTGAGATCAATGTATTCTACTCGGAGAGTGATCATCAGGCCTTCCGCCTTTGGCTTCAGGACAAGTATGTCACCCTGGACAAGCTTAATCAGGCTTGGGGCACGGTGTTCTGGAATCAGACCTATACGAGCTGGTCACAGGTCTGCCTCACCCGGCCTACCCCTTCACCGAACCAGCCGAACCCTCACCAGGCTCTGGATGAGAAGCGCTTTATCTCTGATAACACCATCTATTTCGCCAAAATCCAGGCAGATATCCTGCGGAAATTAGCCCCTAACCAGTGGGTTACCACGAACGGTCTGTTCGGGCATCTGGACAGCCATGAGCTGAATGACGAGCTGCTGGATTTCTTCAGCTATGACTCGTACCCGCAGTTCTCCACCATCGGCTTCGATCCGGCAGAGGTGAACCCGATGCTTGACCGCGGCTGGGGATTGTCCCTGTCGGCTGTACGTTCGGTCAGCAGCAACTTCTGTGTCATGGAGCAGCAATCCGGTCCGGGAGGCTGGGTCAACCGGCTGGACATGCCTTCACCGAAGCCGGGACAAATGCGGCTCTGGACGTACCAGTCCGTCGCCCACGGC
Source organism: Paenibacillus sp. FSL H7-0756 (assembly GCF_038006765.1). NCBI lineage: Bacteria > Bacillati > Bacillota > Bacilli > Caryophanales > Paenibacillaceae > Paenibacillus > Paenibacillus sp. FSL H7-0756. Next base: position 1,097,771 of record NZ_JBBOVT010000002.1, read on the forward strand.
GCTGACATGCTGCTCTATTTCCGCTGGCGGACCGCCACGATGGGCAATGAGATCTATTGGCATGGCTTGAACGACTACCATAACCAGCCTAACCGGCGGGTGAGAGAAGCGGAGCAGATCGGACGCGAGCTGGCAAGCATCGGGCAGCAGTTCATCGGCAGCCGGACGCAGGCGAGCGTTGCAATCGTACGTGATTATGACAATGAGTGGGACGGGGAATATGATGTCTGGCACGGCCCGTTCATGTGGCAGAGCAACAAGGAATGGTTCAAGGCTCTGCAGCGGAAGCATATTCCGAATGACGTTCTATACCTGCGCAGCCATACAACCCTTGCAGAGCTTGCCCGTTATGAGGTGCTGGTCTACCCGCATCCGGCGATTATGACCGATGATACAGCGGCCCTGCTGGACCAGTATGTACAGCAAGGCGGGAAGCTCGTCTTCGGCTGCCGCACAGGCTATAAGGATATTACCGGACAATGCTACATGCGGCCTTTTCCCGGAGCGGCACAGGAGTTGTGCGGGGTAACGGTTGAAGAATTCACGCTGGTCAAAGGAACGCGCAAGCCTACCTCCATCCGCTGGAACCATGATCCTGAGGCGCTGACCGGTGCAGATGCCTTCAATGACATCCTGCAGGTGGAAGAGGACAGTGTAGAGGTTATGGCAACCTATGCGACCGACTACTATGCCGGCAAACCGGCAGTAACCCGTAACACCCGGGGCCAAGGCGAAGTGTGGTATTACGGCGCCGTGTTCAATGAGCCTGCTGTGCTGCAGATGCTTGGCAGCCTGGATCTGGTCTCGCCAGCCGCAGATTGGGCGGAGCTGCCGCCAGAGGTTGAATTGCAGATTCGCTCCACAAGCGAAGACGCCTCTACAGGTGTCGCCTTCCTGCTCAACTACAGCGAAGAACCGGCACAGATTGTGCTTAAGACAGCCAAGACGGATCTCTTAAGCGGCCAGACCCTGTCGGGGAGCTATACGATGGAAGGGTTCGGCGTACTCGTCTTGAAATAACCAAGAACTCCAAAAGGGTTCCGCTGCCGCAGATCGCTCTGCGGACGGCGGAACCCTTTTCACAGTTTTTACAGTTACAGCTAATATTCCCTTGCAATTCGCTATGAATTATTAGATATTAATACAATGTATTTATTACCGGACCTTAATGAGCCAGTGCTAATCCCGCAGCAGTCATTCGTATGCTGTATGTTGGCGCTGGAGTGATAGCAACTGCATTTTGTACATTAGAATACTGTAAAAAAGACTTTGAAATAGAATCTACTGTATTCTGTACAATTGAATGTTGAGAAAGGGCTATTTTTCATCCAAAACACAACATTCTACTGTATGAAATACAATAGAATCTCATTTCACGGTCAGCTATGCATTTTCTATTGTATAAAATACAATCACATACTTATATGTAAGAGTAGCAGACGGCAGACGGGGCAGGATCGTCATAATAGCAGCTCAATGTTCATTCTCAGACTTTAACACCCCTGAGGTTCATTTTTTACAGTTTTCAAGCTATCTCTGTTCTAGTCATTATTCCATTACCCGGAAGGAGCATACCTATGAAGCCAGAATCCATTCATCAGGAGCCGCTATCCGGTGGCAGCCTGGTTACAGATAGCACAAGTGTGCCGGAGAGCAGCGATACGTTCTGGCAAGGGGTCAAGGACTGCCTCCCCACTCTGCTCGGTTATCTCAGTATAGGGTTCGCCGCAGGCGTTGTGGAGAAAACAGCGGGGCTGACCCTTGCCGAAATCGCCATGATCTCAATTATCCTGTATGCCGGTTCGGCCCAGTTTATTGCCGCTGGTATGATTGCCGCCGGGAGCAGCGCCTCCGGGATTGTCATTACGATTCTGCTGGTTAACCTGCGTCATCTGCTGTTAAGCGCAGCATTGTCGCCGTACTTCCGGCATCTGACCCCGCTGCGCAACCTGCTGATCGGCTCATTGCTCACCGATGAGACCTTCGGCGTAGCCATTCAGAAGAGTGCCGCAAGGAAGCAAATCAGCGAGAGATGGATGCACGGCTTGAATATTACCGCTTATCTGAACTGGTTCCTGGCCAATATCGCCGGCGCTATTCTCGGTCAATGGATATCCAGCCCCGAGAAGTGGGGACTGGATTTCGCCCTTCCGGCTATGTTCATCGGACTGCTGGTCCTGACCATTATGGGACGGCGCAAGTATAGACTGGATATCACTGTCGGAATAGCAGCTGCTGCGGTGGCCGTGCTCGTCTCTGTGCTGTGGTCACCCAGTATGGGTGTCATAGCTGCCGCGCTGGTAGCCTCAACGATTGGAGTAGTGATGGAACAATGGAAATAAGACTTGATATTGCTATAATCATTCTCGGAGCCGCGTTCGTTACCTTCATTCCGCGTGTCCTTCCGCTGATGCTGCTAAGCCGGATCACGATCCCGGAATGGGGCATGCGCTGGCTGAGCTATGTGCCGATTGCAGTCATGGCTGCTCTGGTTGCCCAAGAGCTGCTCGTAACCGGCGGCAGGTTCGCAGTCCTGTCCACCAATGTGGAGCTAATCGCCGCCCTCCCCACCTTCTGGGTAGCCATCAAGACCCGCAGTCTGCTGGCCACTGTAATAACCGGTATTGTGACGCTGATGCTACTGCGTCTGCTGTTCTGACTCTGTTGACTGGTACGCCGTACGATCACTTTCAGACCACGTGCGCTAATCTTGCCTGCACTCCAGCTGCAATACTCTCTTAATGAAGCTGCCTATATTCCCGATGGCCTGCTGAGCTTCCGGAAGCATGGCAGCCATCAGCTGAAAGACGCACCACATGTTCTCCCAGATCTGGAGCTCTACAGTATTGCCCGCCGCCCTTGCCTGTTCGGCCAAGCGCTCTGCATCACTAAGCAACACCTCATGATCTCCCGCCTGTATGAACAGGGGCGGCAAGTCCCGGAGATCCATTCTTAGCGGTGACAAAATTGCAGGCCACGTACCGCCAAAGTCCCCCATATATTCCTCAAGCATTCTCTGATTGGCATTCCGGCTTCCTGTCGGGTCCACACCTGCACGGCTGTCGTAAGACTCTCCGTCCAAATGGACAAGATCGGCATGGGGAGATAGCAGGCATGCACCAGCAGGGAGCTTGTCCCCCTGTTCCCGCAGCGTTATTAAGGTCATCAGCGCAAGCGTGGCTCCGGCAGAATCTCCGCAGACTATGATATTCCCGGCATGAATGCCCCGTTCCAGTAGCCAGTGGTAAGCTGCCAGGCAATCTTCATTGGCTGCCGGATAGCAGAACTCCGGTGCAAGCCGGTACTCCACCGTTAAGACGGCAATTCCCCCAGCTGCTTGAGAGAGGCGGGATGCCAGATCTCTATAAATCTCGCAGCTGCCGGATACGAACCCTCCGCCGTGAAAATATAGAATTACCTTGTTATCTGCGGGTTGCGGATGCCCGGCACATTGCCGACTCTCTCCCTGCGCCCGGACCCACTCTCCGCTGAAAGTCTCCGTTCCAACCGGTTCAACCTTCACACCTTCAAGTAAGGGGATTTGCCTGGAAGCTTCCGCAGCCGCAGCCCGGATCTCCTGCACCGTTCTTCCAGAGTAATTATTATTGCTTTTGAGATAGGCTGAAATGGCCTGCAACTGTTCAATCGGGGTGCTGCTCGGATACAACATACATGTAATTCCTCCTGTTATCCTGAGATGCCCCTACTATAAACCCTGTAGCTATGTACAGAGTCAAGCGGCAATTCCTCCGATTAACAGGTGGCAGCGGATTAATCATTCATGTTCAACATAGCAAGCGTATCCTGCACGCCCGGGTGCCTGTCTTGAGACAGAAGGCCGGACTTTAACGCTTCAAGCTGGCTGCGTGTCTCGTTCCTCCGGGCAATCTCCAGATCGACAGCGGCGATCTTCCGCTCAATGACTTGGACGAAATCACCAATTCCAATGCTTCGGTCGGCAGATTTAACGAGTGCCTTCTTGATCTCCTGAAGCGTGAACCCGCAGTTCTTGGCATTACGGATAAAAGCAATCCGGAGGAGCGTCTCCTCCGGATACAGCCGATACCCGCCTGCTGAACGCTGCGGCAGCGGGATCAGCCCCTTCTTCTCATAGAACCTGAGCGTCTCCATATTAATCTGAGCCTCTTTAGCCAGCTCACCGCGCAGATAAGTGGTCACAGCTGCTGCTCCTTCCCAATATTCGCTGAATGTAATGATTCGGCTACAGCTTCAACTGCTCCTTAAGCGCTGCCGCCTCAGCGTCAGTAAGTTCAGGCAGCTCCTCCTCGGTATATCGGGCCTTATGATATAGGCCGAGCAGGCGGCTGTGGACAGCTTGATCGCTGCCGGGGTGCTTGATCGAACGTTTCCTGCCTTGCGACCAGGCGGCTACATCCGCAGCTGTCTCCTGCGGGGTCAGGTAAGGCTTCATTTCATACCCTTCCGCATGTCTGGCCCGCAGCCAGTGCCGGTAGAGCCAACGGATGCGCTCGCGGCTTCCGTCCATCCCCTCCCAGCGGTCCCGGCGGCTGGCTGGTGTCAGCTTGGAACGCACGTACTGGCGGAAGTCCTGAACAGTCTGCTCCCAGTTGAACAGGCTGGTCTCCTCATCCTGATACCCCGAAGCCGCTGGCGTCTCTCTGCGCAGCAGGGACAACAGCCTGTCCATCGCTCTGCGCAGGATGCCTCCTGTATTTCTGTATAACCAACGCAGGATAAAATAGAGTACCGCAAGAATAGCTGCCGCTCCTAGAATATAGAAGCCTATATTTAGAATCATCGACAGCAAGCCCGGTTCACCCGGCTCCGCTGCAGGCATGGGAGGGATGGCCTCAGGCGGTGCTTCTGCTGGCGGTGCCTCCTCGGAACCGGAGGATAGCCGGCTGAGCCAGGCGAAGAATGCCCGCGTCATATTCCATAGCAGCATTCCTACCGCCTTACCGCCCCCCGCCGCAAGCAGTGCGGCCAGGATAATGAAACCGGCCACGAACATCCGGTTATGCCTCCGAAGTCCTTGTGGCAAATTTCCTGCACCTTCGTTCAAAGAGCTATACCGCAGGTGTGTGCTGTTCGTAGCCAGCAGTGCCAGGATCAGGCATAAGCTGCCGCTCCAGGTGAGCACCGCTGCACTCGGCTGGAGACCGGGTATGCGCGAGAAGACAATCGAAGCGACAAAATAAAGGATAATCCCGCTGATATACAGCCACAGCCGGTTCCCCCGTGTGGCTGCCGTCATACCAAGGAAGGCAGACACTGCCGCTCCGGCTGCCAGCGGAAGGCCCATAAGTGTCAGCGTACCGGTTAAAGCAACTGTAATAGCTCCGAGAACCAGCGCCGCCAGCAGCTGCTTCCAGCGGCGGTTGCATATCTTCCGCAGCAGTACACCAGCTGCGGCCAGTACCGGCAGCAGATAGATCCAGCGCAGCGCCTCGGCCTCCGGCTGGAAATAAGTCTGGAGTACCAGCCATACGGGGAGCAGCAGCAGCCATTCGATGAGGGCTGACATCCATATGGCGAAATTTTCTTTGAAGGCATCCGGGATTCGGGAATTCATAGCTCACCGCCCCCTTCTGCCGGAATATCCAGCCACTCTACACCGTTCCCAAGGAAGCTTAACCCTGATGCAGCCAGCTGCAGCTCTGCCCCCCGGTGGCAGGTAATGATCAGATAATCCATATCTCCCTCACCCTTGTCCGCTTCAATCTCCATCAGCCTGCTCATCGGCACAGTCCGGTCCAGATTCAGTCTGGCCAGCAGGCCAAGGAACTCCTCGGTATGGGCAATGGACCAGGTGTCCACCGAATCTCTTGCCCCGCTCCCGTCCAGTCTTCCATTGCTGAGCAGCCGGACCTCAATCCCGTGGCTGATCGCATACTCGGCTATTGTTGCCGCATAGCGGATACCCAGTTCTATGCGCTGTACGTCGGTAACCGTTCTCCACATGGACTCACTGGTCTCTACGTTCAGGCAGATGACCAGCCGGGAATCGGCGGTGTAATCCTTCTTATGCACCTGCATACTTCCCGTCCGGGCGGTCGCTTTCCAGTTAATGCTCGCCAGGGAATCCCCCGCGCTGTACTCTCTTGTACCGGCGGTCAGGAACGGATCTTCGACGATCCAGCGCTTGACCGGCAGCTCTCCAAGCCAGCTGTGAACCGGCAACGGAAGGTCATGGAAACGCAGCAATCCGGGGTAGACCAGCAGTTCCAGATGAAGCGGGAAGGTCTTGGCGCTGCGGCTCAGTCCGAACAGATCGCCGGTAGTCATGGTTGCCGTCTCCAGGACGAACAGCCCCCGCTCCCTGCAGGTGATATTATGGCGCCGTTTGATATGGCGGAAAGATCTCAGGAAGAATAAGCTGACATGATTCTGGGAAATCTCTCCACTGCTGATGCCCAGATTCTCCTGGTTACCGAATTCAAGCCCCTTGGCTATGCTGGATTCCAGCCGCAGCCATGGCAGCGGCAGCAGCTTCTTGTTCATAATCTCCTCAACCATCTCGACCTGTTCTCCGGCGTACACCGCTTTGGCAGAGAAATAACGGGTATAGCTGACCTTCTTCAGTGCATTCCGGTCATAGATCAGCGAGATCAGGACCAGCAGAATGAACGTGCTTGCTATGAACCACGGCAGCGACATGGATCACTCCACCCTTCCGCCTCTGGACAGGACCGCAGGCTCAGCAGGCACCTCGATTTCACGCAGCACCTGAAGCACTACCTCTGCCGACTGGCCTTCACGGACTCCGGGACCACGCTGAAGAATCAGCCGGTGTGCCAGCACGGGAACCGCAACCTCTTTGATATCATCCGGGATACAGTAGCTTCTGCCCTGGATCAGTGCATACCCCTGCGAGGCGCGCAGCAGGGCGAAGGCAGCCCGGGGGCTTGCCCCCAGCCGGACCGCCGGGGAGGTACGGGTGGCCTCAACCACGCGCATCATATAAGCGAGCAGCTCGTCACTGACGGCAACCTCCGCAGCCAGGCGTTGAATATCCTGAATCTGCCGGGCTGTGGCCACCGCAACGGTATCCTCCAGCGGGTTATTTTGGCGGAATCTCCGGAGGATATGTATCCCTTCCTCAAATGTCGGATACCCGCTGGTAATCCGCATCAGGAACCGGTCCAGCTGCGCTTCAGGCAGCGGAAAGGTCCCTTGGCTGTCCACCGGATTCTGCGTAGCAATAACCAGGAACGGCCGCTCCAGCTCATGCGTCACTCCGTCTATCGTAATCTGCCGCTCCTCCATACACTCCAGCAGGCTGGACTGGGTGCGCGGCGTGGCCCGGTTAATCTCATCCGCAAGCAGAATGCTGGCAAATACCGGCCCGGGGCGGAATTGAAATTCGCCGGTCTTCTGATTATAGTAATTGATGCCGCTTAAGTCGGACGGCAGCAGGTCGGGCGTGAACTGAATCCGCTTGAACGTGCAGTCCAGGGAACGGGCCAGTGTTTTGGCGAGCAGCGTCTTTCCGGTGCCGGGAACATCCTCCAGCAGCACATGACCATTCGCCAGCAAGGCGGTCAGCAGCAGGTTCACGCCGCCCTCTTTGCCGACAATAACTTGCGCCAGATTACTTCGGATCGATCCAATTAGAGCGGTTGCTTCTTGAAGATTCATGAATAATAACACCATCCTATTCCAAAAAAAGGTATGTACATATAAGCTAATCATACCAGAAAGCGTCTACATTATATAATAGCTATATAAGACTCACTGAGGCTTTGAACCTGAAGCATGGTCGTCACTGCGGTGAACATTTGGACTTCCAGCCGCTGTTGTCACCCGATTTCTTTGATTTTATCCGCTCTTCGCGGTTGAAATCGGTTGACAAAGGCGGACGCTGCCGCTCTTCCAGTTCCAAATTTCCCCTCCGCTTCTTTTACTTTTTTGTTATTTTTTTTAGTTCACCTTATATAGAACGCACAAATAAGGAGCCGTCATCCGGCTCCTGTTCAACTCAACAACTCAAATTATCATATAATACCTGTGCTAAAAGCCCATCACCGGATGAGGCACATACGGCTCCTCAAGCCGGCGGATTTCCTCATCGGTGAGGATAACCGATACCGCTGCGGCGGCATCCTCCAGATGGCTCATCCGGGTTGCTCCGACAATCGGCGCTGCAACAGGCTTCTTCTGTAGCACCCAGGCCAGTGCCACCTGTGCGCGGGGAATTCCCCGCTGCTCCGCAATCTCCTTCAGCCGCAGGGCCACCAGCCGGTCCGCTTCCTCCGTCTGTGAATACAGCAGCTTGCCGAACTGATCACTCTCCGAGCGGGTGCTCGTCTCCTGCCAGTCCCGGGTCAGGCGGCCGCGGGCCAGCGGACTCCACGGAATGACACCGATCCCTTCCGCTTCACACAGCGGCAGCATCTCCCGCTCCTCCTCCCGGTACAGCAGGTTCACATAGTTCTGCATCGACACGAACCGGGTCCATCCATGACGCTCTGCGGTATGCAGTGCCTTAAGGAATTGCCATGCAGGCATGGAGGAAGCGCCGATGTAGCGGGCTTTGCCCGCTTTTACCACATCATGCAGGGCTTCCATCGTCTCCTCAACCGGCCTGGACGGGTCCCAGCGGTGAATCTGATACAGGTCCACATAATCTGTGCCCAGCCGCTTCAGGCTGTGATCAATTTCGCTCAGGATGGCTTTGCGCGACAGTCCTCCGCCATTGGGGCCGGAACGCATGCGGCCATGCACCTTGGTAGCCAGCACAATCTCGTCACGGGAGGCGAACTCCTTGAGGGCCCGTCCGACAATCTCTTCACTGGTCCCATCCGAATAGATATTAGCCGTGTCGAAGAAATTAACCCCCAGCTCCAGCGCTTTGCGGATAAACGGCCGGCTCTCCTGCTCATTCAGCGACCAGGGATGACTCCCGCGCTCCGGCACCCCATAGCTCATACACCCCAGGCAGATCCGTGATACATCCAGTCCGGTCGTTCCCAGCTTCACATAGTCCATAATCGGCAGCATCCTCCTTGTAGTAGAAGTAGATCCTATGAAATCGATTATAGTATACCTCTACAGCGCCCGAATGGAAAATCTTCCCGATGCCTCTTAGGACAATGGCTGTTAGTTCTGGATAAAAGGCTTCAGCTTCTGCAGCAGCTCCTGCAATTGCTCTGAACAATTTCCGTACATCTGCTTCGCCGCCTTATTCTTCGTAGACAGGCCGAACAGCTCCAGATCGGCTTCGCATTTCTTCAGCAGCGCATAGAGCTGCGGTTTATCCTGCGGCTGCGGCACCTTCACATTGTCGGCATAGAGATCCACGGTAAGCTCACCGTAAGAGTCCACCTGGCCGAGGAAGACATCCTTCACGGTCAGATTCAGCTTTTCCAGCTCGGTCTGCAGCCACTTCCGGGACAGATTCAGCGTATCCAGAGGCTCGTCCAGAATCTCACCATCCATAATCACAGCGAGCGTCTCCTTCTCCGGGGCGACCTTTATTCCCAGATCCTTGGGGGTGAAGGGCTGATTCTCCTTGGTCAAAAGCACGTTAATCGCACCATCCGACTCCATAATCGCAAATTCCACATCGGCCACCTTGAAGACATCCTTTTTGCGCAATTCCTCCAGCAGCTCATCGACGCTCAGACGCTCTTTTTTCATATTATTCTCCAGAATCTTGCCGTCCTTAATCAGCACCGTCGATTTGAAGTCAATGAAATCCCGGGCCTTCTTGCTCTTAATCTGCAGATATTCGATTCCCAGCGAGCAGGCAACCCACACGCCTAAGGCAATCAGGCCCAGATGCCAAGTCTTATCCGTGTCCAGCGAGATATAAGCCGCCAAGCTCCCCACCGTAATTCCCGTAATATATTCAAAAAAAGACAGCTGCGAAACCTGCCGTTTACCGAGTATCTTGGTTAGAAAAAACATTACGACCACTGCAAACAAGGTCCGCAGGACAACCTCCAGCGCTTCAGGCATTCGAATAACCCCCTGTGTTGTGATATTTCATGCTCTGTGTGCTCAGGCATTCTGCTTCAGTATTTGTCAAACCAGGGGGGAATTAACCATAAGATTTGTGCGGGTTGGTTATATGTCTCATGAGTCTGGAGTATTTTTCCAGAATATGAGCTGCGGGAATGCAGATACTAGAATCCGTGGATGATGATCCATTTCTATAATATGGAGGAGGGAAAGCCTGATGACTGTCGCCTCACAAGTCAAGACCTGCGTAGCTTCGCTGAAGAGCGCCCAGGCCAGTCTGGAGCAATTCGCCATGGAGACACAGAATGAGGAAGCCAAGACTCTGTTCACCCAAGCGGCCGAGCAGACTCAGCAGATTGTCCAGCAGGTGGAAGGACGCGTAACCGAGCTGGAAAAGGAAGAACCGCAGTACCGGGGCTTCTAGCCCGGACGGATAGAATGAAGAACAGGCTGATCTTAACGTAGCGAATTGTGCTGCGGGGATCAGCCTTTTTGTCAGGAGGAGATGTTATGTGTTATCGCTTAACGGCATCCACAATCAGCGAGACAAAACCTAACCTTCCCTCTGTGTTACGGTGGTCAAAGCGCCTGGAACGGTAGATAAATCCTCCACCCTCATCCCAGTGGTGATAATGAAACTGCCCGGATTCATCGCAATATTCCAGCAGTCTTACCTCATATCCGGCGGCTATGAACATGCTGCGAAGTGTAGTGTAAGTATGTACAATACGGTGGGATGCAGCCGGATGATCCAGGGGACCCGGTCCCCCGACCTGCACAATCATCTGATAAGCTTCATCTGGAAAATACCCGTCCGGCACAGCACAGCGGATATACCCGCCAGGTGCCAGATAAGGATAGCAGATACTTGCCGCCCGTATCCCCTCCTCATACGTCAGATGCTCCCAGACATGCTCCGCAAGGATGGCTTGTATGGAGCTCTTCTTGAACCTGACGGCCCACTGTTCTTCTTGCAAAAGATTAAGCTCCCTCTCCTCCGTATGCAGCCATCCCTGGTTATGCCGGCTTCCACCGCTGCCAATTACAACTTTTAACTGCTCAACCATCGCGATCCCCCTTGTTCGTTACATCCACTATCTGGTATTTATTCTAAGCTTCATTACACAGATCTGGAATGCAGCGATGTGAGGAGGATATGGAGTGATGTGACTTTCAATTACGCATGTATTAATCAGACTGTCATTGATAATAGTTATCATTTAAAATGAGTTGTAGACAGATAATAGAGGGGAATAACGCATCATGCACATCAGCAATCAATTATTACTTTGGGATCAGGCTGCAATTACGCTGCTAAATATCCGGCAGAAGGAGTTAGCGCAAGGCGAAGTTCTTCCTCCATTTATAATACCTGCCAATCTATTTTTGCTATCGGTACAAGGAAGCGCACAAGTTCAGGCAGACCAGGCTGAGTTTGCTTGTACAGGATTTCAACTTTTGCATTGCGGCGAAGGGGCAACCCTAAGCATCGTTCCCGTAAACGGCAAATTTATTTACTATATTATTTATTACAAATCCTTGCTTCATGAAGCGAATCCTTTTCAAGAGCTGTATTGTTTTAGGCCTGAGGCTCCTCTTTCACTGTATAACAAAATTCAGCAGATGCATCAGAAATGGGATCAGCCGGAAGAGCGTCTTCAGGTAAAAGCACTTTTTTACCAGTTCGTTCATCTGACGTTACAGGAACTCCGCCTGCAAGAGCATGAGACCGAGGTCAAAATAACTTCGATTGCAGTGCAGATAATCACTTATATCCGTGAGAATTATGCGGCGCCTATTACCTTAGATTCACTTGCGGAAGTGTTCAATTTCAGTGCTTATCACCTGTCATCCTTATTTAAGGAGCATACCGGCATCAGTCCGATAGATTACTTAATCCGCTACCGGCTTGACCTTGCATCAGAGCTTCTAATGACAACTAATGCTTCTGTCGGGGAGATTGCGGCAAGCGTCGGGTATAAAGACGTGTATTATTTCAGCAGAATTTATAAAAAACGAAAGGGTGTAGCCCCTGCTCATCATAGAAATAGGGAGCTGCAGCAGCACAAAGTTGCTGAAAGTCCATTAAACTTCCCCATATCCTCTATTTCTGAACCTCGTGCGGATCTGTATATTAATAATGATAATCATTATCAGAATACAGATAAAGGGGACATACATATGTTTACATCAAAACCGACCAGATCAGTGGCCATGGCTGCTATCCTGCTGTGCGGCTCCCTCCTGCTCAGTGCTTGCTCCAACGGGAACAATAACGTAAATCAGGCAACTCCGGCTGCCTCGCTAGAAAGTTCTAAGACAAGGATCGTAGCCACACCAAGAGGAGACATTGAAGTACCCGCAGAGCCGGTAAAAGTGGCGGCAGACCAATATATGGGTCATTTATTGAAACTGGGCATTGTCCCTGTCGGTGCAAGAACGTTCATGCTCGACGAAGGCTGGATGGACAAGGCGGAGATTCCCCAAGAAACACTCGAAAGAATCGAAGATCTGGGGGAATTCCCGATGAATCTGGAGAAATTGACCATGCTGGAGCCAGACCTCATTATCGGTTCGATTGAAGATTACATTGACCCATATGAGAAGATCGGCACCACTGTTTTTCTGCCATACTGGGAAGAGCTGTCAACAGCTGGTCCGCTTGATAAATTCAGAAGAGTAGCCTCGATATTCGGAAAAGAACAGCAGGCAGAGGATTGGATTGCGGAATACGAACAGAAGGTTATTGATGCAAGGTCAAAGGTATCTAACGTCATGAAAGAAGGGGAGACCGTATCCATCGTTCAATTTGCCGAAAAAACAGTATATGTGTTAGCAGCAACGGGCGGAAATTACGGTTCCTCCACTATTTACGAAATGCTGCAGCTGCCGCCAACAGAAAGTGCCTTACATATGAAAGAGGGGTTCGAATCGATCTCCCTTGAGGTGCTGCCTGAATATTTAGGAGATTATATCTTTGTATATAATGGCGATGCTGAGATTACAAACCAAGCAATGGAAAGTGATATATGGAAAAGTGTACCTGCCGTGAAGAATGGCAAAGTATTTTTATACGGGGATCATTATCATGATGAATTTGTCATGGAGGACCCCTATTCTTTGGAGCAGCAACTGGATACGGTTGTGAATTTGTTATTGGGGACGGATAAATAATTAGACCAACAAGCAGATTAGTGATCTGTGAAGACGGCGGTAAAAGAAAAAGCATGGGGCTTTCCCCATGCTTTTTTGCATTCCATTTTGCTTCCCGTGCTAAAATCCCCTACGCCTTCCTCCCCGTCAGCTCAGCGCCCTCTATGAATTCGGCAATGCTCAGCTTGCGGCCTGTCCGCGCACTCTCCAGAGCCCCCAGCACCATGGCCATACTGTAGCGGTTATCGCGGCAATCTGTCTCGGCCGGACGACCTTCGGCCAGCGAACGGAACATTTCATCGAGGCAGCCCTGGTGGAAGGTCTCCTCCATCTGTACCTCCGGCGCTTCCAGCCGCCCATATTCATGGAGGAACTGGCCGGAGTGTTCACTCCCGGCACTAATCACCTCGGCATACGGCAGATCCCGTCCATCCCAGATCGCAGCTCCCTTTTCACCCTGCACCCGCCATGAAGCTTCCCAGGAGGTAGGCGCGCCTTCCGCACACCAGGAACCTTGATAGCAGAACACGGAGCCGTCTGACATTTCAAAAATACAGACCGCCGCCGCATTCCCCGCATACCACGACCCCGGCGGATTAAACTCCTGGCAATACACGCTTACCGGATCAGCGCCGCTGATATAGCGGGCCTGATCGAAAGTGTGGATCGCCATATCCAGCAGCAGCGGGCTGTCCATCGCATCCCGGAAACCGCCGAAATGCGGAGCCAGGAAGAAATTCGCGCTGATAGAGCCTGTCCGCCCTATCACCCCTGACGTTATCAGCTCCCGCAATGAGCGGATGCGCGGATCATACCGGCGGTTCTGCATCACCGCATGGCTTCTGCCGGTACGTTCAGCAATGCTGACGATCGAGTTGCACTGCTCCATCGTCTCCGCCAGCGGCTTCTCCGCGAACACATGGCAACCGGCCTCAAGCGCGCTGCTGGCAATATTGTAATGGCTGGCGGGCACCGTCACATCGAATACCAGATTAGCCGCTGTATCAGCAATTGCCTGTTCCACATCAGTAAATACAGGGCAAGTTAGCCCGTGCTTCTCTGCCATGGCCAGAGCGGACTCCCGCCGGATATCCACGAGCGCTACAATCTCTATTCCATCAGCATGCTTCAGAGCATAGCTGATCCATTCATTAGCCATAGCCCCGCAGCCCGCCACAACCACACGATGTCCTGCTGTCATCACTCTCTCCTCCAAGTTACACCGGGTTCGGGATGAAGCTGCCGCCCCGGCAGGTTTTGAGATAATTCAGTGCATGGACCTGACCGGTCATCTCCAGATCGTCACGATAGACAGGGTCATGCCAGCCTTCAATATCAATCGTGCCCTTGTATCCGGCTTGACGGAGAATCGAGATCACATCTGTCCAGTTGGTATCCCCGAAGCCCGGCGTCCGGTGCCACACATAAGGCTTAGGTCCGTGGATTCCGTATTCCTTGATAATATCCCAGGCGATGGTTGCGTCCTTGCCGTGGACGTGGAAGATCTTGTCCGTCCATTTGCGCAGCTGCGGGATCGGGTCAATCAGCTGCACCATCTGGTGGCAGGGCTCCCATTCCAGGCCGAGATTATCGGCATTCACCGCGTTGAACATTTTCTCCCAGGCAGTAGGGTTATGAGCAATATTCCAGTCCCCTGCCCGCCAGTTCCCATCCATCGAGCAATTCTCAAAAGCGATCTTGACCCCGCGCTCCGCCGCCCGCTTCGACAGCTCACCGAACACCTCCGCGAACTTCGGAATCGACTCATCTATAGATACGCCGGGCAGACGTCCAGTGAAGCCGGAGACCAGATCCGTCCCGAACAAGTGGGCATGGTCGATCAGCCGTTCCCAGCTGGCAACCGTATCTGAATTGTCACCTGTCCCTGTAAGCGGATTCCCGAATATGCCGACGGAAGAAATCGTGAAATCATGCTCCGCAGCCAGTTCACGCACCCGTGCCGCGGTTTCTGCCAAATCAGTAGTTCCTGTAGTCTGCCAAAAGGTTAAGCTGAAGGATTCGAATCCATGCCCTATAATCTGCGGAATAACTCTGACCGCATCCCCGCCTCCAACCAGTGTTCCGATTCTTAATGTATCCTGCATCTTGTATGCCACTCCAATATTGGTTTATAGTTAATGCAACATTCCTAGTATATCGCTCATTTTGGGCAAAATCTCTACTTATCTTGTGCTAAACTAGCTGAATCTTGCGGGAGTTGAATAAAGATGACCTATCCGAAGGAACTTAAGGAATATCCAAGGCTGGAAGAGAAAACGTATCCGTTCCGTCTGTTCTTCAACAACTGCCGGGAGGTATCTCCTGAACAGAACATCCTGTTTCTGCACTGGCATGAGCATTTCGAGATCATCATTATGCGCGAAGGTCAGGCCATTTTTCATGTGGACAGCAAGCCTTATGAAGCCGGGCCGGGGGATGTCCTGATGGTGCCGTCCGGCGGGCTTCATGTCGGCTATAGCCAGTGTAGCGGTGACCTGTCGTATGTCTCAATTGTGTTCCATGCCTCGCTGTTCAAGGACAGGAACCAGGATTCCCAGCATGAGCAATTCGTAGCTCCATACCTTAATAATCTGAATCAATTCCCTGTTATGCCTGCCGCCCAGCAGCCTGAATGCGCCGCGTATTATCATTTGCTGGAGCGGGTGATTGCCGAAGTGGAGGCCAAGCAGCCGGCTTTTCAGCTCGTGGTGAAGAATCAGCTGCACCTGTTCTTCACCCTGATGTCCCGGGCCTTCCCGGCCCGGCAGCGCAGCGAGCGGGAGCAGGGGGAACGGGGCGGCGTCCACCGGGAGCGCTTCAAGCCGCTGCTCGAACACCTGGAGAACCACGCAGATCAGAAGATGTCGATTGAGGCCGCTGCCAGGTTCGTAAATTTGAACCCTTTTCATTTCTGCAAAACCTTTAAGAAGCTCACCGGACGGACGTTCATCGATTATGTGAATTTCTGCAGAATGGATGAGGCGCAGCGGCTTCTGCTGGAGACGGACCTGACCATTACCGAGATTTCAGGCCGGGTCGGCTGTGACAATCCGAATTACTTCACCAAGCTGTACAAGCAGTACAAGGGTCTGACCCCTTCCCAGGCACGGAAACAAGAGTAAATCCAAGTGGGCACTCCGGCCGACCATCAGGCTTACGTGGCGCGCACGGTCCAATTGTGGTCGGTTTTCCGACTACATTTGGACCGCCCGCCGCGCACAGTCCAATTGTGGTCGGTTTTTCAACTACATTTCGTCCGCACGCCGCGCACAGTCCAATTGTGATCGGTTTTTCGACTACATTTCGTCCGCCCGCCGCGCACAGTCCAATTGTGATCGGTTTTTCGACTACATTTCGTCCGCCCGCCGCGCACAGTCCAATTGTGGTAGGTTTTCCGACTACATTTGGCCCGCCCGCCGCGCACAGTCCAATTGTGATCGGTTTTTCGAACACATCCTGCTAACACGCCCATTTCCCCCTGGCAGCCCAAAAAACACCGCCGGCCACTAAACCCCCGGCGGTGTTTCTCTGTCTTCAGCTTACATCTCAGATATCGGAACCCAGCGCCGCTGCTCTATGGAACGGTCCACGGCTTCCAGCACCGCCTGGCATTTCACACCGTCGTTGAAGTTCGGCTCCGGCTGGCGACCTTCCTCAATGGCATTCGACAGCTCCAGCATCTCATGAATGAAGGTATGCTCGAACCCGATGGTGTGGCCCGGCGGCCACCACGCTTCCGCATAGTCATGGGACGGATCGGTGGCCAGTACCCGGCGGAAGCCCTGCACATCCTCGTCATCCGAGGTCAGGTAGACCTCCAGCTCATTCATCCGTTCAAAATCAAACTTCACACTGCCGAGACTGCCATTGATCTCGAAGGAGTTAGTCGAACGGTGTCCGGCGGCAAACCGCGTTGCCTCGAAGCTGCCCAGTGCGCCGTTCGCAAAGCGGGCCAGGAACAAGGTCGCATCGTCCACGGTTACCGGACCGCGCGGTGCATCCTTGCCAGCCTTGGCACTAAGCCCGGTCATCTCCGTTGCCAGCGGACGCTCCTTGACGAAGGTCTCGCTCATCCCGATTACCTCCTCCACATCCCCTACGAGGAAATGAGCCAGATCAATCAGATGCGCCCCGAGATCCCCATGCGATCCCGAACCGGCAACCTCCTTCTGGAGACGCCAGACCAGCGGGAATTCCGGGTCGAGAATCCAGTCTTGCAGGAACCACGCGCGGAAATGATAGATGGTGCCCAGCCGGCCGCTCTCAATCAGCCGCTTCGCCAGCCGTACCGCCGGGGAGAAACGGTAGTTGAAGCCAATCATATGCGCTATTCCAGCCTTTTCGGCAGCCGCAAGCATCTCGCGGGAATCCTCCAAATTCAGGGCCAGCGGCTTCTCGCAGAAGATATGCTTGCCTGCTGCCGCAGCCGCCAGGGCAATCTCTTTATGGGCATTGCTTGGCGCATTAATATCGACCAGATCAATATCGCTGCGTGCGATCAGGTCTTTCCAGTCCGTCACGCTCTCCGACCAGCCAAGCTGTGCTGCCGCTTCTTGTACCGCTCCCTCATTACGTCCGCAGATGACCGACATTTGCGGCTTAACTGCCTTGGGAAAGAACATGGGCAGACTGCGGTAAGCGTTGCTGTGGGCCTTGCCCATGAATTTATAACCTATCATTCCAATGCGTAGCTGTTTCATTTGGTGCCTCCTCACTGAATAGACTACTCGATGTACACGCATACATTTTCTCATTCAGGCTGCGCTTAAGTCAAATCCCTTCTTGCCGGACAGCTAGATCTGCCTTACAACCGTATTGTTGCACATTTTGCAGAACGGGCTAAGGTACATTGTTGCACCATTTGCAGGATTTCTCTACAATGTTACGTGCTGCGGAGCAAATTAGATAAAAATCATAATTTCCTAAAAAACAAAAAAACGCCCCCTCTGCCAAACGGCAGCCAGGGACGTTCCTCATCTATAGCGGTATCATTTTCATTTAACTGCCCATGTTGTAGAACTTAGCGAGCCCGCCTTCAGAAGTTTCACGGTACCTGCTGTTCATATCGAGGCCTGTCTCATACATGGTCTGTACAACCAGATCAAAGGATATTTTACGGGTACCGGACAAGAACTTGGCCAGACTCTGCGCATTAATCGCCCGCATCGCACCGACCGCATTCCGTTCAATGCAAGGGATCTGAACCAGTCCGTTAATCGGATCACAGGTTAACCCCAAGTGGTGCTCCATCGCCACCTCCGCCGCATACTCAATCTGGTCAATCTCCATCCCGGACAGTTCAGCCAGTGCAGCCGCTGCCATAGAGCAAGCCGTGCCCACCTCCGCCTGGCAGCCGCACTGAGCACCGCTGATGGAGGCGTTCTGCTTGACCAGATTACCGATGAGCCCGCCGACGGCCAGCGCCCGGAGAATTCGTTCGTCCGGGACCTGCAGCTTCTCCTGCATATAACGGAGCGAGGCGGGCACAACACCGCAGGCCCCACAGGTTGGAGCCGTTACGACTGTACCGGCGGCCGCATTCTGTTCATTGACGGCAAAAGCGTACGCGCTGACGATCCGATTTTCCCGAGTCTCCGGGCTCTCATCCTCAGTCCCCTGATGATACAGATATTTCGCCTTGCGTTCGACATTCAGACCACCCTCCAGAATGCCTGTGACAGACAGCCCTTCGTCGATCGACCGCTTCATCGCTTCCCAGATGCCTTGGAGGAACTCCCAGATCAGTGTGCCTTCACGCTGCTCAACGTAATCGCTTAGGCGGATATGATTCGCTTTACAATAGGCACTGATCTCGGCAAAACTGTTCTCCGGATAGACATCAGGTCCCCGCGTCTCCTCCCGCCCATCAATCACGATCTCCCCGCCGCCGATACTGGCAACACGCATGGAGGCTGTTTGCTGACCGTCTTTGTAAGCAAACAAATCCATTGTATTGGGATGAGGCAGATCAAAGTCAGGCTGTGGAACAAATTCAACCTCCGCTGAAGCGGGTGACAATGCGCGAATAATGGCCTTGTCCGTCATATGGCCTTTGCCTGTTTTGGCAAGAGAACCATAGATCAGTGCCTTGAACTGGTCTGCGTCTTCATTTTCCGACTTGAAGATGCTGGCCGCTTTCTCCGGCCCCATGGTATGGGAGCTGGACGGTCCACTGCCAATCCTAAATAGCTCAGTCAACGATCTCATAGCACCCTCATCCCTTCTAAGTTGTCTTTGGCTTAAGATTTCCTCCTGCGGCTTGATCAGGCTTATTACCCATTTCTCTGAAAACGTTCCTTGAGCTTCATCAGCCGCTCATGAATCCCCTCTTCATCCATAGCCATATCAACCAATTGGTGGGTAAGCTGAAGACCTTGATCCTCCGCAAAAGCTTGTTTCCACGGGTGTGACACAATCGAATGAGTAAGATGTCTCGTAGAGCGGGGTGCCTGCATGATCATTTCTGCCAGCTCCCATGCCCGTGGAAGAAGCTGATCATGAGGCAGCACCTCACTGACCAAACCGAGCTCTAATGCCTCTTGAGCATTAATATTCAAGCCCGTGTATGCATAGTATGCCGCTTTCTTGGTTCCCACAATCCTTTGAAGTGCCAGAACGATTCCATCTCCGGGCGGTACACCGCCCAGATAATGGGCATCGAAGAACGCTGTGGCTTCCGTACAAAGGGTAATATCACAAAGCGTTCCCAATTGCCAGTGTGCGCCTGTGCCATTGATCGCCCCAATCGTGGGGATGTCCAGGCAATGAACCATATTTTCAATCATTCTAAGTGATTCATGATACATCTCTAGCTTCCGGCGATTCGGCCAATCCATGAATTTGGTGGTCCAGACTTCAGGATTGCCGGTCTGCCACAACTCTCCAGTCCCTGTGAGAATCATGACTTCATTCTCAGGATCACGGCCAATATCTGACCATACCTGACCATATGCGGCTTGGACCGGCCAGTCGAATTGTAAAGGTCCCCCGTGAGTGTGCAACCGCATTTCGAGAATACCGTCACGGCGGGTCATGAGGAATAAGTCCTTGTACTTCTCAGAGTATTCTTCGAGCCTAGTAGGTCCAGTCATCTCTCTATTGAACATCGTTGCCCATCAGGCGTCCTTGCATTTTCTTCAGCCGCTCCAGCGCTCCTTCTTCATCTATGGCCATGTCGTACATCTGGTGGGCCAGCTGGAATCCTTGATCGGCGACCAGGGCCTGCTTCCATGGACGGGAGATGATGGAGTGAGACAGATGTCTCGTTGAACGCGGTGCCTGCATGATCATCTCCGCGAGCTCCCAAGCGCGTGGAAGAAGCTTTTCGCGGGGCAGAACTTCACTGACTATGCCCAGGTCCAAGGCGGTCTGTCCATTGATATTCTTGCCGGTGTAGGCGTAGTAGGCTGCTTTTTTGAAACCGATCATGTTCTGCAGTGTGAGCAACATTCCATCTCCCGGAGGCGTGCCTCCCAGATAATGCGGATCGAAAAAGTCAGCGTCTTCCGTACAAATGGTAATATCACAAAGCGTTGCGAGTTCGCAGTGCGTTCCCGGTCCGTTAACCGCCCCGATGGTCGGGATGTCAATGCAGAAGATCAGATTCTCAAGCAGTCTCAGTGATTCATGATACTGTTCGAGCTTCTTTTGCTTCGGCCAGTCCATGAATTTCGTATTCCAGACCTCAGGGTCGCCAATCAGCCATTTATCCCCGGTTCCCGTAATAATCATGACTTCGTTCTCAGGGTCACGGCCAATATCTGACCAGGCATGAGACCAGGCGGTATGAGCTTCCCAATTGTGCTTGTATGAACCTCCATCAGTGTGCAGACGCACTTCAAGGATTCCGTCACGGCGGGTCATTAACAGGAATTCCTTGTATTTCTCGGAATACTCTTCGAATTTGGTGGGTCCAATCATACGTCTCTCTGTCATTGTAATTCCTCCTAAGTTTGGTTTTAAGCTTAACTGTTACTTTCAAGCCAATCTCTGGCAAAAGCTGCATAAGCCGCAGCCCCTCTATGAAGCACCTCATCCGCGAACATCGTCTTAGGATGGTGTACAGGGTAACTATAACCTTCTTCGGCATTGCCTGCGTTAAGAAACACTGTGGTACTTGGCACCGCCTGAGAGACAAATGCGAAATCTTCTGAGCCCATTAATTTCCCGCCGGGTACCAGCTCAGTTATACCAATATAGGAGCCGTCGCCAAAGGTATTTGCAATCGAAGCCCTCATTTGCTCATTAAGTCCGCCATCCGTTTTCACTTCAGGACAACCACGTGTATAGATCACTTCCATTTTTGCCTGAAAAGTTTCTCCGATCCCTGCGGTAATTTCACGGATACGGGTCTCCATTTTATCCCGCAATGCGGTGTTAAATGTACGTACACTGCCTTTCAATCTGGCCGTATCGGGAATCACGTTGTTCGTAGTTCCGCCCTCCATCACGCCAATGGTAAGGACTGCATGTTCAATCGGCGAGATTTCCCGGCTAAGGATTCCTTGCAGTGCCAGATGGAGATGAGCAGCCACATTCAAAGGGTCCACTGCGGCCTCAGGCATAGCGCCATGTGAGCCCCTCCCCCGGATGATGATTTCGAACCAATCCGAAGAAGCAGATATCGCTCCGCCTTCCTCAGGCACTACAAATTGTCCGAGAGGTAGCGGCATTCCGGTCAACACATGGAGCATCATGGCTGCATCCACCTTGGGATTGTCCAGAATCCCATTCTCCAGCATCATCTTTGCCCCGTGCAGCGTCTCCTCACCCGGCTGGAACATAAGCTTAACCGTCCCGCGAAGCTCAGCTTCGTTAGCCTTCAGGATCTCCGCAGCTCCGAGCAGCATGGAAGTGTGCATGTCATGCCCACAGGCGTGCATGTTTCCGTTCAACGACGCGTAAGAGAGCTCCGTTTCCTCTGAAATGGGCAAAGCGTCCATATCCGCACGGATCAGAACTACCTTCCCTTCATGCTGTCCGCCAATGGTAACGGTTAGCCCTGATTCCCCGACGAGAGTGGGCTTCAGCCCCATCGATTCCAATGCCTCTTTTACGTATGCAGTAGTCTTAGCTAAACTTAGATCAAGCTCCGGAACCGCATGAAGATGATGCCTGTACGTGACCATTTTGTCCTGCAGCTGATGAGCCATACTCATTAAGTCTTCAGCTTCTTCACTCACAATGAACATCTCCCGCAACATAAATTAAATGAACGTTTAGTTAGAATAAATCTTACCCCCTTTATGTTTTAGGACTTTTTAAGAACAGTTTCATCGTACTGGCATTTTCATTCGCTGTCAAGATATTTTTAGACTTTTTAAGAACATTATTTCAAGGGCTGCCGGAACATTGTAATATCACATTTATTGTGATATAACTCTTTTGATTGAACTGTTCATGAAAGGAATCTATTATGAAAATCAAGCTGGGTATTATCACGCCAGAGTCCCATATGGATTATTTCCGCGCCATTGAAGAAGAAATGCGGCCCCTATGCCAGTTCCGCTTCCTTACCATCAGCAACTTCCGGGAAACAACGGACATTTATCTCAAAAACCTGGATTCGGTGGATGGATTTGTGATCAGCGGGAGGATGCTTTACGAGGCCATCGACAAGGAATGCCTGGATGACAAGGTACCTGTTCACATTTTGCATGATGATGAGAACCTGCTGTACAGAGAGCTTTTCCGGCTGCTGGTTACAGAACCTGGACTTGATATGTCCCGGGTCTATGTGGATTATGCGTATGTCATCGAGTCCTTCAGCGAATTCCAGCAATATCTGACTCATGAAGTAAAGCCCGTTAGCAGCGGAAATCTGCTGGAGCGGGTGGAGAGCATGCTGGAGAACCATATCACGCTGTGGGAAGAGAAGAAGATCGATCTGTCCATTACGGCCTTTGGCCACTTTGTTCCAGAACTCCAAAAGCACGGCGTCAAATATATCTTAATCCGGCCCACTTTGGAGAGCGTTAAAGAGACCATCAGCGAAATCATCAACGAAATTACCATCCTCAAGCTTAAGAACCAGAGGGCAGTGGTTGCGTGCTTATCGGTCCAAAAGGATCAGCAGTCCTCCGAAGAGGAGCTTCATGAGCTGAACGTCCTGGTCGGCAATTTTCTGCGCAGCGTGAATCTGGCAGACACGGCCCAAATCTCAGAAGGCTATGTCAGACTGTACACCACCTACGGAAATTTCATGCGAATCACCTCTAACGCTCATAACTGTTCCCTGCTGGAGTATCTGGAGGAGCGCATACAGGGCAAAGTGAAGATCGGGTGGGGCTCGGGGCATGAATATTATCAAGCGAATGTTAATGCCACCAAGGCTCACAGACAGGCGGAAGCCTATACGGGCAGTTCCAGCTTTTTCATAGACGAGAATCAGACGGTTGCCGGCCCCATGCGGAGCATGAATGTCATCCAGTTCTCAGAACAGGGAGACCCGGAAATCATTGCTTTAGCCAAAAGAATCGGTATCAACAACATCAACCTGCAGAAAATCATATCCTATGCAGAAATCATGCGAACCAACAAGCTATCCTCTGAGGATGTTGCACAGTGTCTGTCCATGACCGTCAAAGGTGCCAACCGAATTCTTAACAAAATTGAGGAAAGTAAACAAGTGCAAACGGTATTTGAAAAAAGGGACAACAGTAAGGGGCGGCCAAAAAAATACTACGAGCTATTGTTTCTCGACCCTGAAGGGCGCAAATTAAGCGGATGATACGCGGATTCACTTGGCAAAAAGGCATGTTTTCTATTTGGAAACATGCCTTTTTTGCGCTTTTCACCAAGTTAAACTGCTCCTTGGCTGGACGACCAGTGCTGCACATGCTGCAAGAACCGCCGGGTGGCAGGTGAAGCATATTTCATCGAGTTGACCGCGATACCAAGCGAACGGAAACTGCGCTCCTCCAGCTCAAGCATGGCTACACGTTCATACTGGAACCGGGTGACCAGCTCCGGGAGGATGCTCATGCCCAGACCTTTTTCCACCATGGCAATAATGGCGTAATCGTCCCCGGCCGAGAACTTGATGTTCGGCTTGATGCCCGCCTTCTCCAGCACCCGCTGTACATCATAGTCCGAACCGGGCTTCGGAATGATGAAGTCCTCGTAGGCGATCTGAGCCAGCGGCATATAAGGCGCCTTGCTCAGCGGATGGTCCAGCGGGAGAATAGCCAGCATCCGGTCCTGCTTCAAGGGAATGACTTCGAACCGCTCCCTTGTCGGCAATGAGAGGAAGCCGCAATCGACCACCCCAGCCTCGATCCACTGCTCAATCTCCAGATACCCGCCCTCCATCAGCTTGAACTCAATGTACGGATATTCCTCACGGAACTGCTTGATGATATCCGGCAACCAATGAACAGAGACACTGGTGAAGGTACCGATCGTAATCGTCCCTGTCTCCAGCCCGTGGATATCCGTTACTTGCTGCTTCAGCTGCTCATTCCAGTTCAGAATCTCCCGGATCGGCTGCATTACCTGTTCCCCGTTCACCGTCAGCTTCACCCCCGACCGGCTGCGCACCAGCAGCGGAAAGCCGAACTCGTGCTCCAGGCTACTCAGCGTGTGGCTGATGCCGGATTGGGTGAAGCCCAGCACCTCTGCGGCCCGCGTCAGACTGCCCAGCTCCACCACTTTCAGGAACACCTCGTACTTAATCAGACTCATGCCCAGCCCCCTCATTTAGCATGACAATTTCTCATGTATTCTATGATAAACATTCAGTTACCTTATGTATTCGTGCGTATTATACTATATTCACTTGAAATAAAGAAGGATGATGACTGAATGAAGCCGCTTAAGGCCGAGCTAATGCTCATTGTAGTAACACTATTCTGGGGCTCCTCCTATCTGTTCATGAAGCTGGGACTGGGTACACTGGGAGAATTCAATCTGATCGCACTGCGCTTCGGGCTTGCGTTTATCCTGGCGGGGCTGCTGTTCCGTAAACGGCTGCGCAGTGTGGATGCCAAAACCTTGAAATACGGAGCCTTGCTCGGCTTCCTGCTGCTTGGCGTATTCACCTGCATCACTTTCGGGCTGAAGACCACTACGACCTCTAATGCCGGTTTCCTGGTCGCTCTGACTGTTGTGTTCGTTCCGGTGCTGGAGGTTCTGGTCTTCCGAAAAAAAGTCGCGCCCCCGCAGATCTTCGGTGCCGTTCTCGCCATCAGCGGCATCGGGTTGCTCACGCTGAACGGCTCGCTGCAAATCCGGCCCGGTGATCTCCTCTGCATTCTGTCAGCAGTATTCTATGCGGTGCAGATTCTAGTGACGGGCCGGGCGGTCAAGACCTGCGACTCATTGAATATCGGCATTCTGCAGCTCGGCTTCGCCGGGGGCTATGCCCTGATTCTATCCGCTATCTTCGAGTCCCCCTCGCTGCCGTCCACCCTTCCGGGGTGGATCGCGATTCTGGCTCTGGGGATCTTTTGCAGCGCCTGCGGGTTCATCCTGCAGCCGGTTGCCCAGAAGTACACAACACCGACCCGCACCGGTCTGATCTTCGCACTGGAGCCGGTATTCGCTGCCTTCTTCGGCTACTTGTTCGTACACGAACAGCTCTCGCTCCAGGGCTATACCGGTGCTGCCCTTGTCCTGCTGGGCATTCTGGCCTCCGAGCTGCTGGGCAAGCTGCATCTTGTGCCGCCGGCAAGGATGCTGAAGAAGCGGCGGGCGCATCTGTAGCCCGATAACGGGATGCAGCCAGCCTTAGCCAAACTTCCGGCGAATACTGGGGGCATCCCGCCAATTCTGGTGCATTAGTGCACCTTATTTCCTCCTTATGATCGCGTTCGGCATATTCTGGTGCACTAGTGCTCTTCATTTGCTTCATTAGCCCACTTCACGCTTATTCTGGTGCACTAGTGCTCTTCATTTGCTCCTTTCTCACACATCCCGTGAATTCAGGTGCACTTCTGCACCTCATTCTTCTCCCTTCATGTTTGTGCTGCTCCATGTACCAGCGCTCCCCGCATTGTATTCAGTTTTTCACATACGTTAGTCCTAGGTTACTTGGCTGCTGCACATTATGTTCAGTTTTCTGCATACATTCTGCCCACACACTCCCTCCCCCGCATCATTCATTGAGAACAACCAAAAAACGCCCCCCTGCCAACGGGCAGTAAGGGACGTTATTGATATGTCTATAACATGCGTATATAACTTGTAACTATACTTGTATCTATACTGTGCTTTAACAATGGTGTCCGATTAATGCCCCATCATCATGGCAGCATCGGTCTGCTGTTCTTCAGGAGAAGGCGCGGCGCCTGCTGTCTTCGGACGGCGCAGAATCAGACTGAGCACCACACCGGCTACAGCGATGCAGCCCGAGAGGAAGAAGACATCCCCAAAGCCCTGCACGGCAGCGGCAAGCGGATTGCTTCCGGCCGCCATTTTACCCATATGCACGGTAATCTGGCTGGTAAGGTAACCGGTCATGCCGGCAACAGCGAACGATACCACAACCTGCTGGGCAGCGGCGGTAAGCGGGGTAACCCGGTTCACCCATTCACGCGGCGCAGAGTTCAGGACATGGGTGTTGACCGGCATCATCGACAGACCCATACCGAGGCCCATCATGACCAGACACAGCATAATAATAGGGAGACTAGTGTCTACTGTAACTCCTGAGAGCAGGAACAAGGCCGTCGATATAATACTGAGACCTACGAATACCAGCGGACGCGCACCGATCCGGTCAAACAGGCGGCCGCCCAGCGGCATCCCTACTCCGGAAGCCAGCGCCTGGGGAAGCAGGATCAGACCCGTCTCAAGTGGCGTGTAATTGCGGATCTGCTGAAGATACAGCGGAACGAACAGCATGGAGCCGAACAATGCAGCCTGTGTGACCCAGGACAGAATAATCCCGCGCGTGAAGTCCGAGGAGCGGAAGACGCGCAGCTCCAGCAGCGGATGCTTTTGCAGCAGTTCAACAATGACAAAGACGATCAACGCGGCTCCGCCAACCGACAAGCCTACGATAGCCCCGGTGGAAGTCCAGCTCTCCCCGCCGCCCTGATTGACGCCATAAGCCAGCATCGAGAAGGCGAGCGGAGCCAGAATGATTCCGAAGATATCGAGGTGGGCTCTTCCCTTTTTCTCGGTCGCCGGCAAATATTTAAGGCCCAGAATAATACCTACAATACCAATTGGCAGGTTAATCAGGAAAATCCAGTGCCAGCTCACATACTCCACCAGCCATCCCGAAAGAATCGGCCCCAGGGCCGGAGCCAGCAGCATTGGAATACCGAGCATCCCCATGATAGAGCCTCTGCGCTCTGCCGGAGCGAGTCTGAAAACCATCGCCATCCCGATTGGAGCGACCATGCCGCCGCCAAGACCTTGGATGACGCGGAACAAGACGAGCTGCCCCGAAGTCTGAGCTACAGAGCATAACACAGAGCCAAGCACGAACATGGCAATGGTTGTTAGGAATACCTGCTTGGACCCGAACCGGTCGGTCATATAGCCGGCCAGCGGAATTACAGCAGCGAGTGCAAGCGTGTAGCCGGTAATCGCCCATTGAACAGTCTTCAGATCCGTATGGAAATATTGCACCAGATTCGGAACGGCCACATTGACCGCGGTGCTGTCCAGAATAACCATGATCATGCCGACAATAATCGCCAGCAATGATGGCAGTATAGCTCTCAGCGAGAACGGCGCCTCTGCTGCTGCGGTGTTACTTGGATTCATAGGTTTTGACATTCTCTTGTCCACTCTTCTCTCTGTTAGAAATTAATGATATTTGTGAAAGTAAAGCTCAAACAACCCGTCAATCTGTTCCTCCAGCGGGGCCAGCCTGAAGATCTGCTGAAGATCCTCACGCTCCTTCGGGAAACTGCTCACCATAATCACCGGGAAGACAATCGCCCCGTAGATCTGCATATTCATCATCATGAGCTTATCGCGGTCCTGTTCTCCGGTAATCTCCCCAAGTGCGTCCAGAATCCGCTCAATCCGCATCAGCTTGGAATATTTCGCATATTCATCGTGGGAGCCCATGATATGATGCCGCTGGTCAAGCATCTGCCGGGCCATGCCGGGATAGCGATTGAGATTGACAATGTACCGCGTGAAGAACAGCTTCAAGCGCTCTTTTGGCGGCAAAGATGTATCCTCCAGGACCTTAAAGGCATCGTCAAAAGTCGCCATAAGCTGCTTCACCGCATCGCCGAACAGCTTCTCCTTGGAGCCGTAGTAGTAGTTCACCAGCGCCAGATTGGTCTCTGCTCTCGCTGCGATACTGCGCAGGGTGATGCAGCGGAATCCCTCCTCACGGATTAAGTCCACGGTGGCATCCAGAATAATCTGCTTCGTATCTTTATCCGTTGAATCCGTCTTACCGTCCGGTTTGGCCATAATGAAGATTGCCGCCCTCCTCTGTCACAGAATCTTAATCCTTGATCCTTGATCTAATCACTGATTTAAACATTGTTTAATTCGAATTTAAAATTACTCTCTTTACGGCATTCTGTCAACAGAAATATAAAGGGAGAATTCCTGCAGCTGTACTTAAGCCGTGGAATTCTCCCTTGGGAGTGAGGTTATGTTTTATGTGAACCTAGGGTTGGGCCGGGCTGGCCAATACTTCACTGGCTGCCTGAACCGGTGTTAGAGTCAGCTTGGTGAGCTTGCCGGAAGCGCCTAGTTCCAGAGTCAGTAAGGCCTCCGCTTTGGTGAATGACAATACGCTCACAATCGTCATTACTCCATCCTGCTGTGTGCTTGTGGTCGATTTCACTCCCAGGTAACTGCCCGCCGGTGTGTTAATTCCTTCCCAGCTCTGCTGGAGCGCCGGAAGAGGAGCAGGTTCTGCATCCTTGGCGTAATACCGCTCCTTCAGCGCCGGATAGTTACCGGTTGCCAGCAGACCTGCTACGGCACCAGCCATTACCTCCGGTGAGTATACATCAACCTGGCCTGTTGCCGGATTATAGGAAGTGACTAACCCGATTGCTGCAAAAAAAGACAGCGGCGCGTATGCCTTTTTTTGCTTTAACTCAAAGCCGTCTGTAAACGGTACTTTGTTCTTGCCGTCCAGCACAAGCTCCTGACCGGATAGTCTGAACTGTACGCTCTCCTGGAACCGTTCCAGCAGGAATGTTCCGGTAGCTCCACTGAAGGTGACCTTATACTTGAGAGCTTCTACCGTCTCCCGTAGCGGAAGCATGGCATCCGGTCCGTCGGTATAAGCCGATGCCCCACCTAGCTGCAATTCCTGACCGTTCACGATAATCCTCAAGCTGCCGGCGGCACTAACATTATGACTGGTCAATACACCTGCTCCTGCTGCAAATAACATTACACTAAGGAATACGGCTGCGATTCTTTTGAACAAATCGATCCCACCTCTCCTGTATTACAATATTATGCACGCATGCTTCAGAGATTAACCTTACATTATCCATTAACCGTTCTGTACAGCTTTGGAACAGCCCTACTCCACTTTGAAGTTGAAATATTGCTTCGGATAAGGCTCCTTAATTAGTGTGAAATGCCACCATTCCTTGGCGTAGGGCTTGAAGCCCTGCTTCACCATCGCATCCTTCAGCAGCTTCCGGTTCGCATGCTGGGTGCTGCTGATGAGCGTCGTATTATAGTAAGAGATTTCGCCGAAAAAATCATAAGGGCTGCCCATATCCACCAGCTTGCCTGTACTTTTGTGGGCCAGGGTCAGGTCGATCGTGCTGCCCCGGGAGTGCCCGGATTTCTTGGCGATGAAGCCCAGCTTGAACAGATTCCGCTTGTCCAGCTTCGGATAATACTGCGGCTTCATCTTCAGATCGGCGGCATCCTGCGACCAGCGCACGAAGTGGTTCACTGCTTGCTGCGGACGGTAAGCATCATAGATCCGCAGAATATAGCCCTTCTGTTCCAGATCTTCGCTAACCTTCTTCAGCGCAGCGGCGGCAGTCTTCGAGAAGATCGCGAGCGGTGCTTTATATCCGTCCACCCTGGTGCCGGTAAAATTATTCTCACTATAATAACGGATCTCATATTGCGCCGAGGGAATAACCTCATCCAGATAGACAAAACCGCCGGGGAGATTGTTTTTCTTCACAACTGTACTTGGTGTAAACGGTGTCTCAGGAGTTACGGGTGCTGCTGTAGCTGTTGTCATGACACCTAGAAACACAGCCCCGCTTACAATCATTGCACCTAACAGTAATCCGAGTCTTGTGCCTGTATATCGCAGCTTGTTCACAATGCTTACTCCTCACCTTCCTTATCCCATATTTACCCTTCAAGTATACGGTGCAGCCCCAGGGAGCGTCTATAGTGAAGATGGAGCTTGACCCGCTGGGAGCATATCCTTCCGCCGGTAGACCCCCATCAGCAGCCCGAGAGCCGCGAATTCAATGAACACATGCTGTCCGTAGCTCAGGAACGGGAACGGTATGGAGATCAGCGGCATTCTGCCGGTGAGAATAGTCAGCCCATAGATTAGACGAATGGAGAGCATCAGAGCCAGTGCCAGGATCAGCGCCCGTCCATAGGTATCGCTTACGGTGCGGGCGTAGGAGAACATTCTGAGCACAAACCAGCAGACCAGCACAAGCAGCAGCAGACCGCCAGCCCAGCCGAAGCTCTGAACCAGGTACAAAGGGAAAAAATCTGTATACGGATAGGGCAAACGCTCCTCCACTGCCAAATCGGTTATTCCCTGACCTCCCCAGCCTGCGGAGGTCAGGGCGCTGTGAATCATCCGGTTAAGAAAACCTACGCCATTCTCCGCATCACTGATAAAGAAATAATGGTTGAACTGGTCGCGTAAATACATTTGACTCCAGACATAGAGGGCAACTCCTGATACACAGCTTGCAGCAACAACGACTGCTCTTACCCACCGCCGGGTGATCCATACATACAAAGGCAAGGCAACAACCAGATATACAACCAGCTCGGCAAAAGAAAGGATGAGAATATAAATGGCCGCAGGCAGCAGCAGCAAGCCCAACTCCATCCAAATCCTCAGTCGTCCGCCCGCAGTCTTCTGTCCCCCTGGTCTTTTCCAAATTCCTGCTAGCGCCACAACGAAGAGATAAGGACTACAACCGATCAGATCAAAGGGGAATCCCAGAATAGAAACATAGCGCCTGCTGCCATTCATCATCTCTGGACCGAGCCATAGACTGGCAACAATCAATATTAGCGCTCCGCTATAAATCCAACCTGAGGCCCGCTGCAATTGCTTGAAATTGATGAAGAACATCCCGGTCATGGCTGCAAGACCAAGGATGATAAAGACAGATTGACGCAACATTAGAGCATTAGGAATAAAGTCCTCAGTGAACCCCGCTTCCACAGCTGCCATCCCCAGCAGACTAACCGCCGACAACAATAATACACCCGCCAGCAGCCCCCAGGGAATGCGCGGTTTATGAATCTGGTGCAGCTCTCTGCCTACGGCCTGCGGATCACCCAGTTGCCTGATCGCATACTGCTGAGCCTCTTCTTCGGTAGCACCAAGCTCCAGCCGCTCCGTCACCAGGTCTGCGAAGTGCCCGCTTAGCTCGTCACGGATTTCATTATGCATCCCTTTGGCTCTAACTTCTGCGCATACTGTATCCAGGTAACGCTCCAGATCCTGCTTACTCTGCTTCATCATCCGCTGCCCTCCCCCAGAACGGTATCCATGGCACCCTTGAACAGCGCCCATTCTGCCTTCTTCTCCTGCAGCTTGTGCTTGCCTTCATCCAATAGCCGGTAATACTTGCGTCTGCGTCCGTCTATCTCCATCCAATACGCTTCCACCCAGCGTTCACTCTCCATCGCATGGAGAATCGGGTAGAGCGTACCCTCCTTCAAGGCAAAAACTCCCTGTGAGCGCTGCTCCAGCTCCTTAATCAGCTCGTACCCATACAGCGGCCTGTCCAGCAGCAGAGTGAGGATCATCGTACCCGTGCTCCCCTTCAGCATTTCCTTGCTGACCTTCATCGGCATTCCCTCCTGTTTGATTCGCCTATACATCGTTAATCTATGCTTAATATACAGTATTAACCAAACGAAGTCCAGTATGTAAATCATCATTGTCCACAAAACAAAAAAACCTCTCCCGCCAAATGGTTGCCCGTTTTAGCAAGGAGAGGTTCTTATTCAATTGCAGATTAATTAATGCATCGAAGCCTGAGTCTTGTGCGATACGATGACACGCTTCAGGAAGAACGCAATCACCAGACCTACAATAGCCATGACCATACCGAAGATAAAGGCATTCTGCACTCCATGAGTGAAGGCAGCGCCGATGTTCAGCGGATCAGCCGGGTTAGTGACGGTCTGCATGTAGCTTTTGGAGCCGGAGGTCATGATGCTTACCGCCAGCGCTGTACCTATCGCACCCGCCACCTGCTGGAGTGTATTCATAATGGCAGTACCATGCGGGTAGTATTCCAGCGGAAGCTGATTGATACCATTCGTCTGTGCAGGCATCATGATCATGGAGATTCCGATCATCAGTACACTGTGAAGCACGATTACGAAGACAACGGTCGATGTAGCTGTAATCCCTGAGAAGAACCACAAGGAGACAGCGACGAGCACCAGTCCAGGGATAACCAGCCATTTGGGACCGTATTTGTCGAACAGACGTCCCATGACCGGCGACATCAGACCGTTGATGATTCCGCCCGGCAGCAGCAGTAATCCTGCCTTGAAGGCTGAATACCCTTGTCCCTGCTGCAGATACATAGGAAGAATCAGCATTGAGGAGAGAATGACCATCATACAGATGAAGACCATCAGTACCCCAACCACGAACATCGGGAACTTGAAGGCGCGCAGATCAATCATTGGCTGCTTCATCGTCAACTGGCGGATACAGAATAGAATAAGGGCAATCGCACCGATCACGATGGCGATAATAACCTTCGGACTTCCCCAGCCTTCCGATTCACCAGCACTGCTGAAGCCGTAGACAATACCGCCAAAGCCGAAGGAGGACAGAATAATGGACAGGACATCAATCTTAGGTTTTGTCACTTCCGTGACGTTCTGCATGAAGAGAATTCCGCTAATTAGGGCGATCACCAGGAATGGCAGCGATAGCCAGAAGATCCAGTGCCAGCTGAGACTCTCAATCAGCAGACCGGCAATCGTAGGTCCAATCGCTGGAGCTACCATGATTACCAAGCCGATAAGTCCCATCGCGGCCCCTCTTTTCTCAGCGGGAATGATGATAAGAATCGTATTAAACATCAGCGGCAGCAGCAGCGCGGTTCCCATCGCCTGTACCACTCTCGCAGTGAGCAGAAACTCAAAATTCGGCGACATTGCCGCAAGGAACGTGCCCAGAATGGAGAAGCATAGGGCAGCTACGAACAACTGTCTTGTGGTAAACCACTGCAGAAGCATTCCGGAGATCGGAACCAGAATCCCCAGCGTCAGCAGATAGGCGGTAGTCAGCCACTGCGCCGTCGATGGTGTAATTTGCAGGACATTCATAAGATCACTTAAAGCTACATTTAGGGCGGTCTCACTGAACATGCCGATGAAGCCGGCAATCAGCAGGGAGATCAGAATGGGTAAAGTCTTGAATTGCCGGGGGTTGCTTGACCCCTTGTCAGTCATAGTTGCGTTCACTCTCGTATCCTCCTGGTATCTGTGTATATCTCTCTGTGGTCTTGCGTATTACGGTTAAGCCAGTATTGCCGGAATGCACTCTGCCGCTGCTTCCAGCGGTTGAATATTTCTGCAGGTCAACGCCTGCAGCAGCGCTCCTTCGAACAAGGACACCACCACCGAAGCTTTGCGCTCTGCCGTTTCCTCCTGTACCCCCTCCCGGATCAGACGCTTTGCAATAATATCCTGCCAATCCCTGAAGACACACTGGCAAGCAGTGCGCAGCTCATGGCTGACACAGGAGGTCTCCACGGCTACCCAGAAGCTGAACGGAACGAGTCCTTCAAAAGAGGACTTCTCCGCTTCATCTGCCATAGACATGATGAAATTCTGCACAGCCTGAGCCGGTGCCGCTTCGCCCTCCATATAATGGCGCAATAAACGGGCTACCTCTTCACTAGTCCGGTTAATGCAGGTCAGGGCCAGCTCCTCTTTGCCGTGGGGGAAATAATAATACAAGGAGCCCTTGGGCGATTCGCTGTCCTTGATGATCTGATTCAGTCCGGTAGCATGGTACCCCTGTGTAAAAAACAACCTGGAAGCCGTATCCACAATGGCTTCGCGTGCATTAGGCTTGTTCGACAAGCTCTACACTTCCTTATCTTGACGATCCAATGATTATAACAATTGGTCTACATAATAAAACCACAAAAAAACTTCCCCTGTCAATGGATAATAATTTCAAATTTTAATTTCTGTTTCTTGCTCGTAGCACATAAGGATTGCTACTTCCACGTTCTGCCGTTATAATCGAGTTAAATTATATAATTCCAATACGAAAGGTATGATTTACATGAATCAAACGCCTTCAGTGCAGGGAATTCCCCGGCCGTTAGTGAAGCTCAATCAGGCCTTCATTGTCATATCTGTATTACTGGCCTTGCTCACAGGTCTCCACTGGATTCTCGCCCTCCCGCTTGCCGCCGGATTATCTGGCCTAATCTTCGGATATAATCCCGTCATCAGGCTCTGCAGCCCGCTGCTGACGAAGCCGCGCTCCGCCTATGCGCTGGAAGACCCGGAGCAGCAGCAATTCAACCAGAAGATTGCCGTCTTCTGTCTGGCGGGCGGACTGGTCAGCTTTCTCGCCGGCTGGACAATTCCCGGATATATCTTCACCATGATGGTCGGAATCGCAGCAACGGTTGCTATTCTAGGCTTCTGCATTGGCTGCTTCATTCATTATCAGTGGAGAATGTACACCTATAGACGCAAGCAGGCCGGGCTTCACAAATAATCCGGGATTTCCTTACTGCTGCGCATTTATACACCATTTCACAGAACAGGCCAGCCATTCCTTGCAGCAGTCTAACACTACTGTCAAGGCTCGGCTGGCCTGAGTTGCCTCTTCTTCTACACGGCTTACTTCACTACATAATCTTCAAGGATCTCTTCCACTGTGGAGGCGAAGCTCTGGCCTGCGCCCCAATCCATCTTAAGAATCAGGCCTTGGGAGGCGCCTGCCGGAATGAGACGGACATTACTCACAGTTCCCCGCAGCAGATTATCCACGATAATTACCAGCGCCGCCTGATTTCTGGACCGGAAGTAGAAGCGTTCATAAATCAGCGTCCCGATCATCCGGCCATTCCCCACCTCGTTAAGCTCCTCATACAGAAGCTCCGACCGCTGTGTCATCCCTTCTTTGATCAGCATCACTACTTCACCCGGCTGCAATTCGACATTCAGTTGATAAGACTCTCCCATGCTTATCCTCCTCACGGAATTAGGCTTCGAATCTAAGGTGTAGACCGATCAGCGTTCCCTGCCTGCCACATCCCAGCGGTGACGGAACTTCTCCAGGCGCGGATGGACCTCTGCCGGCGCTTCGGAGAGAAGCAGACGCAGCTTGACGATCCACTCCTCGAAGGAGGAGAAGGAGGCAAACAGATTCGCCATATCTGGAGTCAGATAGAGAAAATACGGTGCAGGATAGATGTCACTGATATGACGCAGTGCCGAATCCAGCGGGGTATACTTCTTCCGCTTACCTTCGAGGCTCTCCACGGTAATGAAGGACTGTCTCTGCTCTTTTTTCCACTCATGCAGCCGGTCATCCCGCTTATACCAGGCTTTCACCGGCTCCTTCGTCATCCGCCGGACGGTTTCTTCATGCAGCGGGTAGAGCACCAGCTTCATGAACCTGCGGTCCACTGCCGTCTCCGCCGCCTTAAGCAGCTCCATATCCGATATATGCTCGAACGAATCATAGAAGATCAGCGTTCCCTTACGTTCATTGGCTGGCGGTTCATAGCCATAAGGCATATGTTGTATGTCGCGTGTCATCATATTACCTCCCGTGTATTACTGCCTATAGCATATCATGCTACCCGGGACAGCGTACAATTCTGCAAGCTTATTATACAAGCACTGCTGCTCATTTCCCTTGGCTTCATCCGCTAGCCCAGCTCTTCGCGGAACCATTCTATGGTTTCCCTAATGGCCCGCTTATACGATGTCGGATTGTATTCGGGGAACCGCATCATGAATTTGTTATCATTCAGCAGGAGCGGATACTCGAATTCATATAGAAGCTCATGGAATTCGTTCGCTTCCTTATTGAACACACCGGCTACTCCGACTGCCCATGCCGGCAGCGCACAGCACTTCCCCTTGCTGCCAGCCGCTTGCTGGATGTGCATCAGGAATTGCCGCCCTTCAATAGCTCCGGAGCCGGACACATGCCACTCCCCCTGCTCGCCGCTCTCCGCCAGCAGCACGGCCGCCCTGGCCGCATCGCGGATATAGACCAGATCATGCGGGACATCCAGCTTCACTGGCCACTTAATCGTTCTGGCCTGGAGGGCTCCGCTGAAGATCGGTCCGAATAACCGGTTCGTGACATTGGGACCGTAATAATCCGGATATCGCGGAATCACGTAACGGAAGCCCCGCCGTTCAGCCTCCGTCTTCAGCAGCTCCTCCAGTTGATTCCGCAGCTTCCCCTTGCGGGTTCGTGCCTCCTTCGGATGGCGTTCATCCGCCGGAAGATATTGGAGCTTGCCGTAACCGTAGATATTGCCCGGAAATACCAGCGTCTGTCCGCTCCTAAGCAGGCGGGTTACCCGCTCCAGCGCCTCCGGCATGATAGAGTACCAGTCCTGATACGGCACATTAAGACAGAAATAGACGGTTGTCACCCCATTCAGCGCTTCAGCCAGCACCTTCTCATTCATTACATCTACTGCTGCCATGGTCAGCAGCGGCCCCTTCAGCCTGCGCAGAGCCTGACTGGAACGGTGGTATGTAGCTGTCACCAGCTTGCCCCGTGACAGTAATTCTTGTGTGATAGAATGGCCCAGACCGCCATTACCCCCAATTACGAGATTCATAACATGAACGGCTCCTTATCGAACACATGAAGACCTTCAGCAACCTGCTAACGGTTCATTCAATCTGCCCGTGATTATAATGCGCAGTATGGAAGAACCGGATCATCCAATCTTCTTCCTTAAAAGAGAAGGATATATATTCCATTTATCTGCACTGTTATCAGTATATCGCCTGTCAGTTACTATATTCATTGGGTTAATTTGACGATTCATGTCGATTCCGGGCTTTTATATGGACATATGGTGAATTATTGAATTTCAATAGTTTTGCATCAGCGCATTTCTGCTCAGTTAGAATGGGGCAGACGCAATCCCCCTTCAAATTACATCTTTTTTCCAAGCGGGCGTTGTTCTTTCAGGGGCGTTTGCCTTCGCGTAACGGACTGAGGTGCTCTTCTTTGGGAAGAAAGTCGCCAATTGGGCGAGTAACGGACTCCACAGGCCTTATCCTTTGCACATCAGCTCCGAAACGTCTCATAGCGAGACTATAAGGTCGCCTGAGTCCGTTACGTTGCAAAAAGTAGCGTTTCCACGGGGATAAGATCTCTCCGGTCCGTTTCTAGCTCCAGCTTCACTAGTATTTTTTAGTTCAATCTATATCGTTGTGCCTGCTCTGTTTCTGATAAGCATACACAGCCGCACCCAATGTGCCCGCCCTGCTGCCCAGCTCTGCCTGAACAATCCGGCACCGGCTTGCGGACAGCTTCAGCGCATGGGCATTTACAGTATCGCGGACACTATTCAGGAGACGGTCTCCTGCTGCGGCCATGCCGCCCCCGATAATAATCAGCTCCGGGTTCAGCAGATTGATCACATTCGCCAGCCCGAACCCCAGCAGTTCTCCCGTCTCATGCATGACCTCAATTGCCAAGGGGTCTCCAAGATCATAAGCCTCTGAGATCATCTGCGCCGTGATCTGCTCCTGGTCCTGCCCGGTCCAGGTCTGAATCAGGCTGACCCTTCCTGCTTCCAGCTTCTCCTTGAAGGTATTCACCATCCCTACCGCAGATACATACCGCCCCAGGCATCCGGAGCTTCCGCAGCGGCAGGGCCGTCCCTGCCGGAACATATTCATATGTCCGATCTCACCAGCGCTGTAGGTTGTCCCGTAGATCACCTTGCCGTCATGAACCATCCCGGAGCCGAGACCAGTGCCGAGAGTGAGCAGAATCAGATGCTTATGGCCTTGTCCGGCCCCCCGCTGCCATTCCCCGTATAGATTAACCCGCACATCGTTATCTATGTAGACTTCGAAGTCATAGTAAGGCTTCATTTCGTTGACCACATGGACCTGCTCCCAGCCGGGAAAATTCGGTGAGAAGACCGACAGTCCCTCCTCCGGGTCGAGCAGACCAGGGATTCCCATGCCCATACAGGCAATCTGAGACTCGTTAGCCCCGCTTCCTGCACATAACTGTGTAACAGCAAGCCGGATCCGCTCCAGCACATGCGCCGGACCCTGCTGCGCTTCTGTGGGTATTGACAGCTCCTCCACTGCTGTGAAATGTTCATCGAATAGGCCTGCTTTGATATTGGTTCCACCCAGATCGATTCCTACTATATACTTGCTCATCTTGCCCCAACCTTTTTCCCCGATAGATTGCTGTATGTCTTCTTACCTTATTATGCGCTTTCAACTTTTAGATAAGTAGTATTTTCCTAGCATATGGATAGTACATTTCACTTGAAAGCGCACATCCTACGGATAGCGTTTGCTGTATTTTATTGACAAAGAGGGCTGCCCCGGCAGCCTCTTCCGAAGCTGCGGGACAACCCTCCCCGTAATTCTATTAGATTCCAGTCCGTTAAGAACCTGCGCCCTTATACCGCCTGACGCCGAAGCTCCAGGCCATCAGGCCGATGCTGAGGAAGACCACGCCAACCAGCGGGGTCAGCAGGGCCATCGTCCGCATCTCATCGCGGTGCAGGAACAAGGCAGCCGGATAGATCCCGACAAAAGCGAACGGGATAATCCAGGTAAGCAGCACCTGAATCGCCCGGTTGTAGATCGTTACCGGATAACGTCCGTACGTCTGGATGTTATACATCAGCGGCAGAATGCCCGTAGGGGCATCCGAATAGAACGACAACGAAGTCAGTGTCGTATAGATCCCCGTATAAATGGCTACTGCGCTGAGGGTCAGAAGTATCAGCATCGGCAAGGTCCACCATTCAAACGGCAGGCCCAGATTGCTGCCGCTGATCGCCATAACGATCAGCCCGA
This sequence comes from Paenibacillus sp. FSL H7-0756, assembly GCF_038006765.1. Lineage (NCBI taxonomy): Bacteria > Bacillati > Bacillota > Bacilli > Caryophanales > Paenibacillaceae > Paenibacillus > Paenibacillus sp. FSL H7-0756. The sequence continues at coordinate 1,137,065 of NZ_JBBOVT010000002.1, forward strand.
TGATAGAGCCGAACAGGGACGGCGGGTCCACATTTTCCAGGAAGATCTGGAACAGGTTATGCGCCGGACGGGTCAGGATGCGGTCCATTTCGCCTTTGACAATATACCGTTCACTGAAGCCCCACATATTGACGAAGCAGCTGAATACGCCGAACGGCACCATGAAGAAGCCGTAGACGAACACCACTTCGTTCTGATTCCAGCCGCCCAGGCTGTCGGTATGCATGAATATGACCAGGATGAAGATAAAGTTCGTCGCCTGGAACAACAGGTCGGAGATGACCTCCACCCAGAAATCCGCGCGGTAGGTTAAACGTGTTTTCATATAATTCTTCAGATATTCAATCAATAAGCCCAGGTAGTACATAGCTCAGCTTAACCCCCCTGCACGAACAGCCGCTGACGCGCTGCGTGATTTAGCCAGACAATCGGAATGAGCAGAATGAGGAACCAGATGACCTGGATACCCAGCACATTCCAGATGCCTACCCCCTGCACCCGGCCTGTAAATACAGAACCCGGCAGATAGGTAATCGCTTGGAAGGGAAGAACTTTAAGCACGGAAGACAACCAGTCCGGGAACAAGGTAATTGGCACAATCAGGCCTGAGAACAGATCGACGACCACACGCTTCATGCGCATCATCCCCTCATTGTTCTCCACGAAGAAGGCGGACAGGCCTGTGATAATATTAATCTGCGAGCTGATCAGGAAGCTGAAGAACAGCATGACCAGGAATCCGGCCCAAGCCGAAGGCTCCGTAGGGAGCTGCACCGGAAACAGGAGAATGGCAATCACCATGCCCGGGATCATCAGCATCATGAAGCGGAACAGGCCTTCGCCGAGGCCCTGCATCATTTTGACCAGCACATAATTATAAGGCCGGATGAACTGGATCGCGATGCTTCCGTCACGGATATCCGTAGAGATCTCCCGGTCCAGATTATTGAAGTAGAAGGCCCGCGCCATCCAGGACACCGCCACATACGTGGTCATCTGCGCCCCGGTAAAGCCGCCAAGCGATTCACCATCGCCATAGATCGCTCTCCAGGTGAAATAGTTCACCCCGATATTAAGCGTGTAGATCAGAATCCCCGAATAGTAATTCACCCGGTAAGCAAGCATCGTCAGGAACCGGATACGGATAAAATCAAAATAAGCGCCAAGCAGCAGCCTCCGCCCGTTTTCCCCGGAACCGCCCGGAGAACCGCCAGAGGAGGGAACTGCCGTTGCCAGCTTCTCAGACATGAATAGCCTCTTTCTCGTCGCTGAGTGCGGCGATCCGCTCCTCAGGCTTCTCTGCCGAGCCTGACTGGTAAATACTGCGGACGATGTCATCCGTATTCGTTTCTATGATTTTGATGTCTGTAATATCTGCCTGCCCTACGACCCGGCCCAGCACATCCGATACATTCAGCTCCAGCGGAATCCAGACCTTGGCTGCCAGCTCATTCTCGGCGGTCCAGGTCACCGGCATGCCTTCCGTCCAGTCGATCAGCTGCTGCAGCTTCGTGGCCGTTCCGAACTGGAACTGCACCTCACGCCCGGTTCCCCAGCGCTGCTTCAGGTCATCCAGACCTCCGTCATAGATAATCCGCCCGTCATCCAGCATGATGACCCGCGAACAGAGCGCTTCGATATCCTGCAGATCATGCGTCGTCAGCAGGATGGTTGTGCCATGCTCCCGGTTCATATCCTTCAGGAATTCGCGGATCTCCGACTTCACGACAATATCGAGTCCGATCGTCGGCTCATCCAGGAACAGAATGGACGGATTGTGCAGCAGCGCCGCGACCAGCTCGCAGCGCATCCGCTGGCCCAGACTCAGCTTACGGACCGGACGGTTCAGCAGATCCTGAAGCTCCAGGCGTTCGACCAGCTCATCCAGCCGTTTTTTGAACGCCTGCTCCGGCACACGGTACACCTTACGCAGCAGCTGGAACGATTCAATCACGCCGATATCCCACCAGAGCTGGCTGCGCTGGCCGAAGACAACCCCGATATTCTGCACGAACTTCTCGCGCTCCTCATACGGCACGAAGCCGCCGACAGTCAGACTGCCGGCGGTAGGGACAAGAATTCCGGTAAGCATCTTGATCGTAGTAGATTTCCCTGCCCCGTTCTCTCCGATATATCCGCAGATTTCACCTTCGGGAATGCTGAACGAGATGTCCTTCACTGCCGTTACTTCGGAATATTGCCGCTTAAACAAATCAGCGAAGGCCCCTTTGAGGCCCTCGCGGTTTTTTTGGACTTTGAAGGTCTTGCGCAAGTCCTGCACTTGTATAGCATTCATAGGTTACCTCACTAAACTAAGTATTGGGTTCAGTACCCCATTATAATGGAACGGATGCATATCCGTCCAGCCTGCTTATTTAGCCAATCTTCCCTCAAAAAACTCTGCACCCGGCACAGCCTCCAGATGTCCGGAACGGGCCACCTTGGTCCGCAGATACTTCTCATTGAAGGCCGATACATCGCCCCATAGCGGCACCCGCTTCACTGTGTTCATTCCGGCAGCCCGGAGTGCTTCCAGCTTCTTCGGATTGTTGGTGATCAGAGTCACCGGATGGCTGCGCAGGTGTTGAAGCACGCTGATCGCATCTGTGTAATCTCTGGAATCATCGGCGAACCCAAGCTCCAGATTGGCCTCTACAGTATCATACCCTTCTTCCTGGAGCAGATATGCCATTGCTTTGCTGAACAGGCCAATCCCTCTTCCTTCATGATTCGCCAGATAAAAGAGTGCCCCGGCGCCATGCTGGGCAATCATCTTCATCGACTGATGCAGCTGGAAGCCGCAATCGCAGCGCTTGCTGCCGAAGATGTCCCCGGTATGGCAAATGCTGTGCATCCGGATCAGCGCTTCCTCGGAATGCTCGAAATCTCCGTAGACCAGGACGCTGGACTGCTGTCCATCCGCAAGCTTCATCGAAGATAACCGGCTAATGAGCAGCTCGGTAGCCTCCTTGCCTTCAGCGCGCTGAAGCTCTTCGTCCGTCACGTTCAGCCAGCTGTACCATTTGAAGGTGATTGTCTCCCCATCCAGATTAACAGGCAGAGTAATAGGTCCGACCAATATATTCGTGGAGTTTTCCATAGGAATCCGGCTGATTTTGTTCTGTAGTATAGATAGGATATCTGGGTTAATCATAAGAGCACCGTCCTAAAAGTTTGATAGTGTTGCTTAGAAAGCATACACTTAGTTTTAATTTTGATATTTAAGTTTTTCTGTAGTAACTATTTGTAAGTTAGTTTATCATTGTAATGTAACTTCGTCAAGTTATAATATATATTTAAATATTTATAATTACTTATTGTAAGTTTATGATATAATGAATGCTGAGGTGATCCTTATGAATGATTTTGAGATGTGCCCGCGGTTTGAGAAAGCGGTAGATGTGCTTAGTAAGCGGTGGGTCGCCCTGATCGTATTCGTTCTGATGGATGGTCCGCGGCGGTTCGGAGAAATTGAGCATTGCTTGTCCAACCTGAGCGGCAAGGTCTTGTCAGACCGGTTGAAGGAAATGGAAACGGAAGGGATTATACAGCGCACTGTATATCCTGAGATGCCCGTACGAATTGAATATTCGTTAACCGATAAAGGTACGGCACTCGCCCCCATTCTTGGAGAGATCGGTAACTGGTCTACGGATTGGATCGAGATCGGCGTGACCAAATGATTCCCGCACGGCACGCGAAGCAGCGCCCTTGAAGCTCCTGAACAGGAACCTTCGGGGCGCTGCTTTGTTTGTTTTTATAATAAGCATGGTTGATCCCTACAGATCCTTACGCTGAAAGCGCAGAAGCCCCAGCCCAAAGATAACCACCGTGTAGATTGAAGCGTATACGACAAACGTATTAGACGGAAATGAATTGAAATTCATCAGACTAAGCGCCCCGTTATTCATCGACACCATACCATTCATATCCTGTAAGCTGAACAGCTCAACAGTCATTCGGCGCTGTAAGGTATCTGCGGGCATAATCATCGAGATCATTCCGGTCAGATTATCCAGTACCTTCAGTCCGTCCTCCTCCAGTCTCAGCGACCCGCTAATCTTATCTATCATCCCTCCGAGAAATCCCGCCCCGTAGAGCATCGTCATGAACACACCGTTGCCAAGCGCCGAGAACAGTCCTGAACCCAGCATAGATACAGAGATTAATAAGGGAACTACAGAGGCGAACAGCAGGAATGACTTCGCAAGCACGACTACATCTCTGGGAACATTCGCGTGGGCGCTTGTAATCAGCAGAATTGCAGTGAACAGAATGAGGGCATAGATCGTTCCCAGCGTGACGAAGCCCAGCCAGCGGCCAAGATACCATTTCCAGCGCGGCAGCGGCCGGGGCAAGAGAGCCTGCATGACCCCCTGCTCTGCTTCACCGGCAATCACCGAGAAGGAGCTGAAGATGGCCAGAAAGGCAATAACGAACGCGCCGAAGAAGAAGCCCAGACTCAGAATAAAAGCGCCGTTCATGTACTGCATGAACAACCCGCTGCCATTTCCCAACGTTCCGGCCCCCTGATCGTTCGTTCCCACGGTATCGGCCACAAACCAGAAGGCAATCAGGAACACCAGAGTTAGCAGCAGGGTTAGCAGCATCACTTTTTTGCGGAGCATTTCTTTCCAGGTCATTGCCAGTATGGTTCTCATTCCTTCTCCCCCCTATGACTGAGCCCGGCTACCGCATCCATGAACCAGTCCTCCAGCCGTTCAGACTGGCGGTTGACCTGGTACAGCGTCATTCCCTGCTCCACCATCAGCCCGTTCAGCCAGCCTGCCTGTTCCTCATGATCCAGCTCCGTCTCCAGCCATACGACGCTTGAATCTGACTCCTCCCGTGCCGGAGCATTGCCCGATTTACCCGCTGCAGGCATGGATTGCCGGATGGATAGACCCGTATGCTCATTAAGCCAGGACAGCAAAAAAGGCGTGTATCCGCCCACTTTAAAATGCCAGCTTGTCCGTTTATTCAGCATCTCCGCTACTTTGCCGTGCCGCAGGACCGCTCCGTTACTCAGCAGAGCCATCCGGTCGCACAGCACTTCAACATCCTCAAGTAAATGAGAGTTGAGAAAAATAGTAATCCCCCGCTCCTTCAGCTTCTGCAGAATTTTCCGCACTTCCATTCTCCCGATGGGATCAAGGGCTGAGGAGGGTTCATCCAGGAACAGAATCTCCGGGTCATTCACCAGCGCACACGCAAGACCCAGCCGCTGCTGCATTCCCTTGGAATAATGCTTAACCCGGTCCTTTCCGCGCAACCCTATGCCTACCTCCTGCAAGAGCTGGGGAATTCTCTGATCCATAACGGACTTCGGAATCCGGCACAGCTTGGCATGAAGCCTGACCACCTCTTCACCGGTCAGCCAATCCTGGTAGCGGTACAGCTCCGGCAGGTAGCCAATCTTCATTTTGGCTTCTATAGAACCCAGCGGATGGCCTAGGATGGAAGCCTGCCCGTCCGTTGGTGAGATGAGTCCAACCAGCATTTTGACAAAAGTACTCTTGCCGGCACCATTGGGGCCGAGGAAGCCGAAGGCTTCCCCTTTCCCCACAGTCAGAGTAACATCCCGGCAACCCCGCCCGTTAGGATAAGCTTTAGTTAAGGCGTTCGCATCTATCGCAGGGATACTGCTCATTGTGTGATCAACTCCTGTACCTTTTGAATGAACTGCTCGCGGTCAGGATAGATATCTCCGCCATAAAACTGTAGAAACTGCCCATTCTGCACCCAGACAGCCGTATAGCTGTTGCCGCTGCTGAAATTCATTTCAGTAAGAATCACCGGCGTACCGGCCACCGTAATCTGTTCATCATGACTGCCCTTAACCAGCGGCATTGGCAGATCTCCGGCCAAGATCCGGCTCTTCTGCAGACTGCTTCGCAGATTGTCGGGAATCAGCGGGAAGTTCACAACGGCATCAATCGCTTCGTCCAAATCCACAGAAGGATCTACAGTAACGACAGGTGTGTTCATCTGCGATAAGGATCCCCAGTGCTGATCGCTGCCCAGATCGTAATTCACCTGCTCGGGGATATGAAGCGTAATCGGCTTGCCGTCTACAGATGCAGGCAGCAGATTGTCCGAGCCCAGGCGTTTCAGTGCCTTGTTCACTTCCTCCACCTTCAAGTTCAGTGTGATATCATGGGAGCCGCTTACCCGGACAAACTTAACTGAATTCATAGCGGACCCCTTCAGCGGCTCGTAGCCCAGCAAGCCTTGGATATCCTTGAGCGCAACATTCTCCTTCACCTCACCATTAGTGACCGAGACATCACCGAAGGCCTCAAGGGATTTCTCGATATTGCGGTCATTTCCATTCTCTGTTATCTGATAGAACATATCCCGCAGATCGCCTTCTTCAACAACTGTAGCCTCCTGCATCTTGAACTGGTTCAGCAGGGCTGCCATGGCTGTATTCCCTACCGGAGTAGCCAGAATTGCTGCAAAAATCGCTACGCCTGCTGCCGCTGCTGCCCACTTGCGGCTGCGGGTCATAGGCCGGCGTGATTTCCGCTCTGTATTCTGCACTGGCTCCGCTGCTGCAAGGTTATCCGCCGTTGCTGCCGGAAGCACTTCCTCTGCTGCCAATTCTGTTCTATCTGATCTATCAGTCTTGGCAGCTTGTTCCTCTAGAAGGGTATCTTGCTTGCCCCATGTAGCCCACACTGGATTGACCGGCTCATCTCCCAGCTTCTTCTGTAATTTAGCCCAGGCTTCATCTGTGCTCTGGGGCTGTCCCTGCCCGTTTGCTCTATTCATGGTTTCTTTCCTCCCGGTTCTCATTATTCTTGCGGAATGGATTTCACCGCATGGTGTTTCAGTTTGGCTGTCGCCCGGCTTAACAGGGTGCCGACCACCGGTGGCCTCACTCCCAGCTCAAGGGCGATCTCTGCATAGCTGTAGCCCGAGTACTTAAGCAGCAGGGCTTGCCGGTCCCGCTGAGGAAGATCCTCCAGCCAGCTCCGCACATCTTCCTGATCCAGCTTGCTGAGGACCACTTCTTCCCCTGTAGGAGCCGAAGCCCCCGCATCATATAACAGCTCCTGCTTGTTGATCAGCCGCCGCTCTCTCACCCGCTGGTTCAGATAATCATATCCGATCCGAGTAAGTACTCTATGCAGCCACGCTCCCAGAGCCGCCGGATCATCCGGCGGATTCCGGTAGAGTCTGATAAAAACCTCCTGCGCCAGATCATCGGCAGCACTCTCGTCCCTCACCAGTGCAGCCAGCTTGCGCCGCACACTCGGGTAATGCTCATAAAAGATGAATTTGTATGGGTCTGATTCCGGAATATTCATTAGGTAAATCCTCCTTATCCGCTGCAGCTATAAGTAAGACGAAGGCTAGGGCAGATTTGTATCACCTTGCCTCAAGATTTCTCTCCAGCAAGCTCCCGATCCGCCGGGCCATTACGTCTGGAGAGAGCGGCTGTCCATTCTTGAACCACCATTCCACTACCCCAACGATCGCCGATCCTAGAAACTGGATGTCCACATTTTTGATGACCGCTGAATCCTTGCCGTTCCCACCGGACAGGCTCTTATCCTTCTCCAGCTCCCCGAGGAAGAATTCAAGAAACCGTCCGCGGAAAAACACGCTGCCTTTACTCCCCAGCAGCACAGAGAAGAACATCGAATGCTGCTCAAAATATTCAAACCACACTAAGCCCATCTCGGTATATCCGGCGGCATCATCTGAACTTTCGCAGATTTCGCGTATGTTGCCGATATGCTCTTCTATAAGCTTGTCCAGAAGATCAAATTTGTCTGTGTAGTGAAGATAAAGGGTTCTGCGGCTGACATCCGCTCTATCGGCAATGTCCTGTATTGTAATTTGATCAAAATCCTTCTCCAGCATCAGCTCAATAACAGCCTTTTTTAAGGCTTCCTGGGACTTACGTATTCTCCGGTCGATCTTTAACACTCTATCCTCACCAGCTTTCCTGCAGTTTACTGCACAATTCCGTTGAAGTCGTGAATTAATGCACAGAATCAAGCTTTTTAAGAATTGTATCTTTTCTTATTCCGCTTAATATTATACATACATGCTCACTAATACACTACTGTGCATTAAAAGGAGAATATTATAATGAAAATTGCAATTATCGGAGCCACTGGAGGAACGGGAAGAAAAGTAATGGAGCAGGCCCTTGCAGCGGGACACGAGGTTATAGCTGTGGTACGCAGACCGGAGGCACTCTCCCCTGCAACGGGGCTTACTATCCGGCAAGGGGATGTATTCGACAAATCCAGCATGATCCACGCCCTTGCCGGAAGCGAAGCCGTCATCAGTTGTATTGGTCCTCCAAGCAACATCTCTCCGGATGCTGCCGGCAATAAGGGCCTTATAAATCTTAAAGCAGGTAAAAATGTTATGGCGGCCAACTTCTCGCCGGGTACCGTCATGTCAGAAGGAGTTCCTAATATCCTTGCAGCCTGTCAGCATCATGAAGTTCAGCGGCTGGTGATGCAAAGCGGAATTAATCTGAGTGATGGAAAGGAGTTGTCACTCGTCAACCGCTGGGCTGTCCGCTTGATGCGCCGCATTTTCCGCAAAGCGATTGAGGATAAGGCTGCTGCTGAACAAGCCGTAATGCGCAGCAGATTGGACTGGGTGATCGTACGGGCATCCGTGCTTAAATACGCACAGAGTTCTTCTAATTATACGGCTGGCCCATCGGCCCGCATACATCCACTCCAGGCATTGCCTTATGCTGCCTGTGCCGATTGCCTGCTGCGTGCGGCTGGCAGCGAGCCGTCCTGGACCCGCAAAGTGATCAACGTCGGCCGATAAGGAGCATGTGTACGAATGAGCAACTATGAACGCTTATATTTACAAAAACGCTTATATTCACAAAAAAAACGGTCCTCCGGATATTCCCGTGGACCGTTCTATGTTGCTGCCTCTAGCTATTCCTTGTCATAATTCTCATCGCCAACCTGGATACTGCCGTCATCATGCTGGAAGAATAGAGAGCTGGATACTTTGCCGTTGCCAAAAGCGAAAACGATGGTATTCCCGCTTATCTTGTAGGAGCCGGTGTCAGACCCGCCGGCCCCGCCTGTTGTAGGCGCCCCGCCCTGAACAGTACCCAGCATCAGGTTATCGCTGCTGAAGGTACCATTACTGTTCAGCACCAGCGTCCGTGTCCAGGAGGTCGATCCGGCTGATATTCCGGCCAGCCCCTGGAAGCCGCGGTGAACATAAGTGCCGCTTAGGGTCAACCCGTTCTTGACAGCCTTGACCCGGCCGAGCTCAACATCGTCAATATGCAGCTTACCGGATTTGACCGCAATATCATAAGTGTCTCCGTTACTTAGCTTCAGCTTACCACTCTGTATCGTGTAAGTCTGGCAGCCGTCACGCGAGCAGTTGATCGTTTCCGGTCCGCCTTGCTTTGGAGCATCCACAACCACTTTATTACCCGGCAGGAAGGTGATGATATTCCAGCACATCCCGCCGCATTCATACCCGTCATAGTCCGGGCTGAAGCCATAATACATTCCCTGCAGATTGCTCAGATTCACCTGGTCCGAAGCCGCTGGCTTGTAGGAACCGTCTCCGGCAGGAGCATTCGGCACAGTCCCTGGAGCTGGCGGCTTGGGCTGCGGCGGCTGGCTGGCGATCTGCTCATCATATACTTTTTTGAATTCAGCAATTTGCTTGTCAACCGCCGCTTTCGCCGTTGCTTTGGTCAGGCCGTTCGCCGCCAGATAAGGGTCGGTGTAGACGAGAATTTGCGGCTTATACGGGTTCCATGCCACCAGTGCCTGAGTGGATTCTCCGACGAAGCGGAGCGGGACCATTGTATAATTATCGATAATTGTTGGCGCTTGCAATAGTTGAACACTGGTGCCGTTGACGGTGGCCGTCTTGCTGCCTATCTTCATGACGATGGATAGACCTTCCTTCGTACCGGTTACTGTCTGCTGCGCGGGGTTCCAACCTACTTCTAGTCCCATGGCCTCGAATAGCGGTCGGAATGGAACTAGCGTTGTCCCCTTATCCAGCAAGGGAGCTTTCTCAAAAGACAACGGTTTATCGTCCAGATTGACCTCAACCGTTTTGCCCGCAGCTGGCGAAGCTTGCGCCTCACCCGCTGATGCACTCAGTGCTACGGCTAGCCCCAGCCAGATGACAGCCGTCCATATCCGCCGGATTACAGGTCCGGCCATTCGCCTTTTTCTCACGTATACCCATCCTTTCGCAGACCTCAAATTATAGATAGCTAAACAAACAGATTTTTATCTCCTTACCCGGAAGCAAAGTATTCAAAACGAAAATTGGTGAAATTGTGCAAAAAACAGACACCCCGCGAAGGATGCCTGCCAGTAAAATGCTATTCTGCTCTGTTAACAAGCTTCAAGCTACATCAGTTTCTTGATATCATCCTTGAGCTGCTCAGACTGCGGTCCGAACACAATCTGTACGGCACCCTGCCCAAGCCGCATCACACCGGAAGCACCAAGCTGCTTAAGCGCGGAGTCTTTAACCGCCTTGTCATCATTTACGTTAAGGCGCAAGCGGGTGATACAAGCATCGATGCTGCGGATGTTCCCAGGACCACCGATGTTCTCCAGAATCTTGGCGGCTCTGGAAGAGGACGACACCGTTGTTCCGCTCTTGGACAGATCAATCAGGTCCTCTTCCATATCATCCTCGCGTCCAGGAGTTTTCAGATTGAATTTGACGATAATGAACCGGAACAGCACATAATAGAGGACGAAGAAGCCAAGCCCGACCGGAATCAGCACCCACGCATTGGTGGAGAGCTTCATGTTAAGCAGGTAGTCAATGAGCCCCGCAGAGAATCCGAACCCGAGCTTCACATCCAGCACATACATCAGGAATCCGGCAAACCCGGTCAGTAAAGCGTGTACCAGATACAGCAGCGGTGCGAGGAACATGAAGGAGAATTCCAGCGGCTCCGTGATCCCTGTCAGGAAGGAAGCAATCGCCGAGCCGATGAAGATGGACGCGACCATTTTGCGTTTCTCCGGTTTGGCTGTGTGAATGAATGCCAGGGCTGCACCCGGCATAGCGAACATCATAATCGGGAAGAAGCCTGTCATGAACATTCCCGCAGTCTTATCTCCGGCGAAGAAGCGCGTCAGATCTCCGTGAACAATATCCCCTGCAGCGTTCGTGAAATCACCGAGCTGGAACCAGGCGATGGCGTTGATTACATGATGCAGGCCGAACGGGAGCAGCAGACGGTTAGCCGTCCCGAATACAAATGCCCCTGCACCGCCGAGACCGACAACCCAGGTACCGAAGTCACTGATGACATCCTGAATCGGGCTCCAGATCATACCGATCAGTACTGCGAGAATCATGGTAGTGATAGCTGTGATAATGGGTACGAAGCGTTTGCCTGCGAAGAAGCCGAGCCAGTCCGGCATTTTAATATTATGATATTTCTTGTAGAGGTAAGCGGCCCAGGCTCCGGCAAAAATCCCGCCCAGCACGCCCATATTCAGCTTCACATCATCGCCGATGAATGGCATTTGGGCCGGGAGCACCTTAAGAATACTGTCCAGCACCTGATAAGCAATGAGGGCAGACAGCGCGGCAACCGCATCCCCTGCGAACCCGATCGCTACCCCAATTGCAAAAATCAGCGCCAGATTACCGAATATAGCACCCGCACCCGCATTCAGGAAAGGAGCCACATACTGGTTGAGGAATCCGCCTACGGTACTGCCCAGATGGAAATCCTTCTCATAATTAATCAGTCCGAACCCTTGCAAAATCGCTGCCGCCGGTAAAGTTGCGACTGGAAGCATCAGAGATTTCCCTAACTTCTGTAGAAAAGCCAACATAATGAAATCATCCCCCTGGTTTCATATTAATAAGTGTATGTTCTATAGCTGTGAAGCTGCTGTGGTAAGAATACTGCTCGTTCCTGCCGTAACCTGGCCGTAATGACAATTCACCTCCGGGGTTTCCTCCCCGTTACTAGTTACTATCACTGGAGTAATGGTACGGTAGCCCGCAGCCCGGATCGCCTCCAGATCGAATTCGATCAGCGTCTGCCCTGCCTGCACTTCATCTCCGGTGGCAATATGGCTGATGAAGCCCTCGCCCCGCAAGCTGACCGTATCAATTCCAATGTGCATCAGCAGCTGTAGCCCGGAGGCATGCTCCAGGATTAGAGCGTGATTAGTTTTGACCACATGCGCAATTTTCCCGTCAAAAGGTGCCGTTAAACGTCCCTCTATAGGTTCTATGGCGATGCCTTGGCCCATATGCCCACCAGCAAAGGTCTCATCCGGCACTTCCGTTAACGGTACGGACTGTCCGCTGACCGGAGCGTATATCTCCAGGCGGGTTACCGCCACAGTAGGTTTCTCTTCTTTTTTAGCTTTCCATCTCGAAAACATAAAACTCACTCCTTGCCGCTGTTATTTATTCTTCTCTATGGTCTGGAACAGCCGGTACAGATGCATAGCCAGGAAGCAGATTTCTTCTTCGGGTACGTCTACACTGAGCTTGCCCTGCATGACCTTGCCCATCCTCTGGGCGAGCTTGTATTCATCCTTGTATTCCTTCTTAATATGCTTCACAAAAGGATTGTCGATGAGAGAACCCTGCAGAATCCGTTCAATCGAGAATCTCAAGTGGACCATCAGCCGGACATGATTCATACTGCCCTGCTCGAAGCGGATCTTGCGCTCACTGCGGATCATCTCCATCAGCTCGCTGACAATATTGGAGGCCTTCACGAGCTGGCCCACCGGCACATTGCTGACCGCAGAATAGACGTGGTAAGTAAGGAAACCGACCTCATCTTCAGGAATCTGCACTTCGAAGCCTTCGCTGATCTTCCCCGCCGCCTTGGAAGCGATCTCAAATTCCTTGGGGAAGGTCATCCGGGTCTCTTCCAGGAAAGGATTCACAATGTCCATCCCGCTGCGCAAGCGGAAAATGGTGAACTGGATGTGGCTGGGGAGCGCCAAATAGATCTTGTCGTTTAACTTGCCGGGAAACTCACGGGCGATATCAGAGATAATCTCATCTGTGATCCTCATGACTTTGGGATCAATATCCTCCAGCAAAATCTGATACTGGCTCCATTCCTCCCGGTCCTCCAGCCGAAACAGCTTCTCAATCCGGGGATCATCCGAATCAATAACACCTGTATCCTTAAGCGCAAACCCGATGCCCTTGCCGATGATTACATATTCCTTGCTCTTCTTGCCGCCTTCTACCATTACGACATTATTTCCAATCACCCGCAGCACCTGAAATTGTTCAGTGTCCCTCGCCAAGTTCCCCCTCCTTTCCGCCCATTGCCTGATTTTTTGCACAAAAAAGAGCCAAGACTGGACTCAAAGTGTTGAGTACGAATCTTGGCTCATGCCCTGTTAAGGTAACACGCCACTGCATATAAATGATCATTTATGAACCCATCATAAAGCATACCTTGTATTCCCGTCAATGGGTTTTTGGAAAAGTCAAATGTACCGGCACATTCGTGTAATGACGTCCTGCATCAGTACAGGCTTGCTGATGAAATCAGTGGCTCCGGCGGCCAGGCAGCGCTCACGGTCTTCCTTCATCGTCTTGGCAGAGACCGCAATGATCGGGAGGTCGGTGAGATGCATCTCCTCACGGATAATAGACAGCGTGTCATAACCATCCAGAACCGGCATCATAATATCCAGGAGTACGATATCCACCTCCGGCCGCTCTCTAACCACTTGAAGACATTCATACCCTGTCTGAGCGGTCATGATGATCATCCCGTAAGGCTCCAGACCCTTCTGGAGGGCATAAATATTGCGCAGATCATCATCTACAATCAGGACAGTTTTGCCTTGAAGCATGGCATATTCCTTCTCGAACAGGGAGTCCTGGGCATTACCCGGCTGCCCTTCATCAGGAACAGTCCCGGAGTGCTCCGACCCGGCTGCCGTCTGAGCCAGCTCCGCCGGATGGAACGGTTCTTCTTCACTGTCCAGTTCACGGCAAGGGAGATACAAGGTAAATGTACTGCCCTCGCCCTCTTCACTCTCCAGGCTGATATGTCCGCCCAGTAGCTGAGCCAATTGCTGGGAGATGGATAAGCCCAGACCGGTTCCCCCGAATTTGCGGGCAGTCGTTCCGTCCACCTGGCGGAAGGCCTCGAAAATCAGCTCACGGTTCTCCTTGGAGATACCGATTCCGGTATCCTGTACAGCAAAGGCCAGCACCGGTCCCTCTGTTATGTAACGCTGATCTGAATATGCCGCCAGCTTGGTAATCTCCACGGTCACTGAGCCCTGCTCCGTGAATTTGAAGGCATTGGACAGCAGATTCCGCAGAATCTGATGCAGCCGCATCTCATCGGTGAAGAACAGATCCGGAACCTCCGGGTTCAGGGTCACGTTAAACTCCACATTCTGCGCTTCGGCAAGCTTGCCGAAATAACCCTGCAGCAGTGAGGGCAGCTCGGTGAGATTAACGGCATCCATTTCCACCAGCATTTTGCCGGCTTCCACCTTGGAGAGATCCAGAATATCATTAATCATATTGAGCAGATCACTGCCGGAATTGTAGATGACTGAGGCATAGCCCAGTTCTTCCTCAGTTAAGGTATGATTACGGTTCTCCGTCAGGAGCTGTGAGAGAATCAGCATACTGTTCAGCGGCGTACGCAGCTCATGCGACATATTGGCCAGGAACTCAGATTTGTAGCGCGAGCTCTGCTCCAGCTGTTCATTGTAACGCTCCAGCTCAATCGCGGCATTCTCGGCTACATATTTCTGATTCTCAAGCTCCTTGTTCACGGTGAGCAGCTCGCTGGTCTGACTCTGAAGCTCCTCCGTCTGCATCTGCATCTCCTCAGATTGCGTCTGAAGCTCCTCTGATTGAACCTGAAGCTCTTCGTTCATCACCTGCGATTCATGCAGAAGCCTCTGGATTTCCATCCGGGTCTTCACCGAATTCACGGTAACCCCCATCATGTCCAGCAATTCCTTCAGCAGCTCGAAATGATAAGGTGCCCAACGGGTCAGTGCAGCAATCTCCAGTACGGCAACGGTCTTGTTCTCAAAAATAATCGGAGCGATCACAGCAAACTTAGGTGCCGTTCTGCCCAGAGCAGAGTTGATGTAGATATAGTCATCAGGCAATTGCTCGATCACATTCATCCGCTGATCCAGCGCACATTGACCTGCGAGGCCTACTCCCGGGTGAATAATGTCCGGTCCTATATGTTCTTCCTTATTCTCTGCTCCGGCATAGGAGTAGATACGCTCGAACAGTTCATCGTTATTCACGACGTATATAGTGGCATACTGCATTTCCAGCATAACCGACAACCGGCTGACAAAAATTCTGCACAGTGAAGGCATATCAACAGTTTCTTGCAGGGCAATCGACATTGAGGTGAGCTGTTCGCTCATCCACTGCTCCCGCTGCACATTATCCAGCAGTCCGTTCGTTGCTTCGCTGAGGTCATAGATTTCATCCAGCGTCTTCACCTTAATACGCTCTGAGCGGTTACCGCCGGAGGCAATGCTGTTAATAGCCTGTATGACGCTGTGCAATGGATTCACAATGCTGGCCGAGAGCAGATAAGTGATGAGCAGCGCAAGTACGACCACCAGTCCCCACAATATGTACATGGTGATCAGCAGCTTATGATTGCTGTCCTTCAGATTGCTGATCCGGTCATTCGTGAGCGTTCGTTCGATGTCACGGAAGTAATCGGATTGGGAGCGGATGGTGTCGACGAGATTTTTCCCCGTATCGTTGCGGAAAAAGGCATTGACCGCCTCCGTATGCCCGTTCTTCTTCAGCTCAACCACATGCTGTCCGGCGACATCGACCCACTTCTCGATATTATCCATTATCGTGTCCAGATTCCGCACCTGATTCGGGTTATCGGCAATGAGTTTGTTCAGCTTCGCTGCATTAATCCTCCACTCCACCAGCCCGTCATTATAGGGCGCCAGGTAAGACTCATCATCGGTAAGGACGTACCCCCGCTGTCCGGTCTCCATATCGAGTACATTTTTCTCAATTTGATATGTAAGTTCATGAACTTCTATATCATGATCGCTCAAGAACACGGTTTCTTTCTCCAGGCTGTTAATCCGGCCAGAGACTATAATCAGAAATAGCCCTAGCATTAATAGTATGATGACATATCCAAGTGCGATTTTGCCGCGGATCTTCAAGCTCCAAGCATGCTTCTCCGGCAATGGTCCAACCCCCGTCCAGAGTTATACTTATGCTGCATATTGTTGTCTCTCACGCTGTGGCTGCACAGGGCTTATAAATACCCCTCCGTGCGGGGCATAGGCAATCTGTCCTTGAGCTGACGCACATTGGCTTCCAGCTTGATGATGATATCCTCAAGATCCTGCGGATCGATCCCCTTAATTATCGGCACAGGGGCCGGAGTGGCTGAGGTTCTCACCTCTGCCTTCAGCTCTTTCATCTCAAGCTGCTGTTCCTGCCACTTATCCATCAGATCCGCTATGGTGGCATAGAACCGTTCATAATCCTTAATTACGCTGTCCAGAAACGTATCCACCTCTTCGGCATCATAGCCGCGAAGCTTCATACTGAATTCCTTCTCATGAATTGTAAGTGCATCAAGTGTAATACCGAGCTGGCTGAACAGCTTTCTCTGCTTATCCAGCCGCCGTTTCATATGTTCGTCCATTTCATAACCTCCAAGTGTGTGCTGCTTTCATCCGGCAGTAATTATTATAACAGGGTGAAAGCAGCCTGAAAATATCACTAAAGTTACAATTCAGCATAGAGATGTCCGCTGATTGCCCTATAACACATTAGGGTAAGGAAAGATTACGACAGTGTAACTACTAATCAAGCTGAAAGGAAGATGACACATGAGCCACTTAACCAAAGACCAATTAAATACACTCCGGGTAGCCCTTGAGGAACGCAAGGCAGAGCTGGAGCAGCATTTCTCCGGCAACGGAGCTGAAGACAGCCTGCTTGGTGATTCCCTTAATCTCTCTACGGGCGAGCTCTCTTCTGTCGATAACCATCCTGCCGATACAGGCACGGAGACCTTTGAACGCAGCCGCGATCTGTCCATCAACACCTCGCTATCCGAAGAATTAACGGAGATCGAGGCTGCACTTGTGCGAATGAATGACGGAACGTACGGCATCTGCGAGGCCAGCAAGCAAGAGATTCCTTATGAACGGCTTGAGGCCATCCCCTACACCCGCTATACCGTGGAGCATGCCCCAACCAGCAATAACACTGACACACGTCCTGTGGAAGAAGAGGTCATGACCCCGCCGCCAGCCGGTGCAGGCGAAGGACGCCAGCAGAATAGCGGACGGTTCGACGATGCCGGTGCCTGGGAAGCCGTGGAGGATTATGGCAGCGCAAGCTCGCCGGTGACCCCGCCGGGCCAGGATTCTGAAGATGAGGATTCCTGATCCGGCAGTTTAGAGCTTACAAGGCTTGTGGATAGACTGATTTAGATAAGTCCGCCGGATCGTGGCTAGAACGATAAGCATGAGCGAGCCAGCTCGTCGATCCTCCATCAGAAGTTGTCTGCTACTGCCTTATTAAGAATTCCAAGACAACGGTCCAGGTCAGCTTTCACTTGCTTCTTATACAGCTTGGCCTTCTCCTCCCCGTCCGAAGTGAAATGATACAGGACAATCTCCTGGAAATCGACCTTCGGGTCGTTTCCCTTAAGCTGCTTGGTGCGGTAAAGTATCCCTTGCTGTACCAGCTCATGCAGAGCTCGGTAAATTTCACTTTGGGGAGGGGAATAGCCATGAGCCTTGAAATCTCTGCGCAAATCCTCAAGCATCTGGTACCCATACCCTTTGTGCTGCTCCACCATTGTAATCAGGTATACCTTTATAAACGCCCGCTGGGCAATCATGAACGCCATAGGACACCTCCCGGGGTGTTTTTTTGTACGATTTGAGAATTGCAAATTTAAACTATGTCTCTAGTATAAACCCTATTTCCCAGCCTTCACAACAAGTAATTTGAGAATAAAATCCAAGCGACATCAATATAGTCCGCTAGTCATGAAGCTTAAGGTTCAGATAGCTTGAGATTTCGGGCACTTGTGGTATTTGCGTTGCCGGGTGAAGATGTTATTTTTCACTTTTTCCTGGTTTAAGGAGATAAACAGGTGTGGAGTTTGATTATGTGGGGTTGTAGGTAGATGGGGTTGTTTTTTTATTTCTTCTATTATGAATTTTTCATATAATGAAATTAGGTTATAAGCTAGTTAAAAAGCTTTCCGGTTCATATTGTGTTGATGGTTAGCTGCTTCTGCTTAAATGGGATTGCGATTATTGGAATGTTGTATTTGTAAATATTATGAATTTTTCATATGGTGAATTAACATAAAATCTCCACCTCAATCCCCCGACTTTTCACCTCCTCTCACGAACAATTTTGTTGTAATCACAACAAAAATCCTATATTATTTTAAAACCATAGAGAATGTTCTTGATAATATACAGACAGGAAAAAGTGGCGGAGGAGATTTGGGGGAAATGTTGAGGGGCTGGAAAATATATGAATAATGGAGCTGCAATCTATGAAGGAGATTCTTCGCGAGGTTGGAATGATTGCCCGGGCACTGGACTCTATCAGCAATATTGAATTTAAACAGTACGACCTAACCAGGGGCCAATATCTGTATCTGGTGCGGATCTGTGAGCATCCGGGGATCATCCAGGAGAAGCTGGCTGAAATGATTAAGGTGGACCGGACAACCGCCGCACGTGCTGTAAAGAAGCTTGAGAGTAACGGTTTTATTGAAAAACATGAAGATCAGCATAACAAAAAAATCAAACGGCTGATGCCTACAGAGAAAGGGCAAGCCGTCTACCCTCTGATCAAAAGAGAAAACGATCATTCCAACAGCGTAGCGCTGTCCGGCTTCTCCGAAAGTGAGGCAGCTACCCTGGTGAAACTGCTGCAAAAGGTAAGATCCAATGTGGAAAAAGACTGGGAGTATGTAAAAAAGGGAAACAAACGGAACTATTGATTGTACAAGTGACTATTGATTATACAAAAGGAGAATTATAGATGGCTGTTTTGATAAAGAGATGCTCTTCCGGCGATCTGGGCACCCTGCAAAAAATTAGTATTGAAACGTTTACAGACACCTTCAAAAATCAAAATTCACCAGAAGCTATAGAAGCTTATTTGAAAAAAGCATTTCATATAGAGCAGTTAAAAAAAGAATGCACCAACCGCAATTCTGAATTTCATTTCATCTATTATAATGAAGAAATTGCCGGGTACCTGAAGGTTAACGCTGAGGATGCCCAATCTGAAAATATGGGCGAGGACTCGCTCGAAGTGGAACGGATCTATATTAGAAGGCCCTTTCACAGGCTGGGGCTAGGGAAACTTCTTATAGAGAAGGCGGTGGAACTTGCAGTCGAAAAGAATAAAAGGAAGCTCTGGCTGGGGGTTTGGGAACAAAACGGGAACGCGATTTCTTTTTACAACAATATGAATTTCGTACAGACGGGAGCTCACTCTTTCTATATGGGTGACGAGGAGCAAACGGATCTGATCATGACGAGAATCATCCGCTAGAACAACCAGGCAGTCAGCACAAGAACTGCCCGGGGTTGTCCCAGGCAGCTGTTGGATGAAGCTATATTAGCGGGGGTTAACCGCTGTAAGATTAGATTTTGTCCCGGTTATAAAGGTCTGGATCACGGTCTGCGTTCATCGCGCCCCTGTTGCCCAAAGAGTTGCCGACTCTGGTATCCTCCGGGTACAGGCTGTCGTACCGGCCCGAGTTGAGTGAACGGTTACCCCGGAACACGGTATGGATATCTCTTCCGCGGCCGTTGTCATCGACGAGGACGAGGATTTTGCCGCTGTCGATGTAGCCTTCGTAATCTCTGGCCTCATCTTCGGGAATGCCGAGTCCGATTAATCCGCCCACCAGACCGCCTGCTCCTACTCCGATGGCAGCCCCTGTTAACGTAGCTGCGATTGGGCCTGCAGCAAGGATTGGACCAATTCCCGGAATGGCCAGCGCACCGATCCCGGCCAGCAGTCCGGTAATTCCGCCAACAACGCCGCCGGTAGCCGCTCCAGTAGCAACGCCTTCAGGCGCCATCGTTCCTGTATCTTCAGATATGTGTTTCAGGTCATCCCGATCCTTCGTAATTACTGAAATCTCATCGTTCGTGAACCCTTGACTCTGCAAACTTTCAATTGCTCTGGTTGCTTCTTGTTCCGTATCGAATACACCAATAATTTTCTCTGTCACTTGAAGCCCTCCTTCGTAATTGTTGTTCGCTATTGTATTACCCGTTCACACGGCGGCCAAACAGGAAATGTATCTCCGGTTGCATTATGAATAACATTAAGAACAAGGACCGCTCTATTCTATTTGGAAGGACGGGTACGGTTGGTAGGCACTGCTTCCAGCGGATTATCCGGCCAGTAGTGCTTGGGATAACGGCCTTTCAGATCTTTTTTCACCTCGAAATAGGTGTTCTGCCAGAAGCTGGCCAGATCTGAGGTAATCTGCATCGGCCTTCTCGCCGGAGACAGCAGGTGTAGCAGCACCGGCACCTTCCCTCCGCCTATCCGCGGGGTATCCATCTGCCCGAACATCTCCTGGAGCCTTACCGCAAGTACCGGCGCTCCCGGATTGCTGTAATCCAAAGGGACACGCGAACCGCTCGGTACCGTTATATGTGTCGGCGCCTCCCTGTTCAGCTGCTGGCGGCTGTTCCAGTCCAGCATTCCCTCCAGCGCCTGCGTCAGCTTCACCCTCTGCAGGTCACGGAGATTCCGCATCCCTTGCATAAAGGGTGCCAGCCATTCGTCCAATGTATCCGTCAATGCCTCATCCGACATATCGGGCCAGTCAGCCCGCAGCGAGTGCATGAATTCCATACGTTGCCGCAGTTGAGTGGTCCCTTTCTCCCAAGGCAGCAGCTGTAATCCTTCCGCCGCGATCACCTTCAGCAATACGCTCTCTGTCTCCTCGGGAGTAGCCCGCTCATGGGTCGTCTGCTTCAGAATGAGCACCCCCAGCCGGGTCACTCTTCGCGCCTTCACGCTTCCGCTCTCACTGTCCCAGTAGACTTCGCGCTCCTCCAGAAGGCTGTCCGCATGATGCTTCAGCAGGTCCTGCTCGGAGAGCGCTGCGGCAAGCATAATCCGGCTCTGCCCGGCACGGTCATCCACGCCGGGCGCCACGATATAGGGCGAGCGCGCCAGCGGCTGCCCCTCGCGCATCGCCGCCCCCCGGCCGCCGGACAGCAGGAACGCGCCATTGCCGCGTCCCTGCCCGATGCGGTCGGGATAGGCGAACGACAGCAGCAGGCCGCTGCGGCTGATGTCGCCGGGCCCTTCGCCTGGCGCTGCCTGCAGCTGCGCCAGGAAGCTGCGGCTCTCGCGCTGCACCGCGCGCAAGGCCGCCGGGTCCGCTCCGCCGCTGCTGGCGGAGCGCTCGTACCCGAGCAGCGTCTCCACGCGCAGCGTGAGGTCGCTGTCTAGAGCCGCGGGACCCTTGAAGAGGTCCCGCTCTTGCAGCAGCGCAGCGAGCCTGGCGGCGAGCGGCGCGGCTGCAAGGTCTGCCGCGCGCAGCAGCATATGCGCGATGCGCGGGTGTGCGCCAAGCACGGCCATGCTGCGGCCGTGCGGCGTAATGGCGCCGCCGGCGTCCAGCGCGCCGAGCTGGCGCAGCAGCGCCGTGGCCTGCGCGTAAGGCGCGGCAGGCGGCGCGTCCAGCCAGGCGAGCGCTCCCGGTTCGCGCACGCCCCAGAGCGCCAGCTCCAGGGCGAGCTGCGCCAAGTCAGTCTCCATGATCTCCGGGACATTGTCGTCCGGCAGATGATCATGCGCCTCCCGGCTCCACAGCCTGTAGCAGACGCCCGGCGCTGTGCGGCCTGCCCTGCCGCGCCGCTGATCAGCCGATGCCTTCGAGACCGGCACCGTCGTTAAGCGCGGCATGCCGGTACGCGCAGAAAATACCTGTGTCCGGCGCAGCCCTGTGTCAATCACCGAGCGTACCCCTTCGATTGTCAGACTCGTCTCGGCAATCGAAGTCGCCAGCACGACCTTCCGTTCGCCGTCCACCGCAGGAGCCACCGCAGCATCCTGCTGCGGCTGCGGCAACTGGCCATAGAGCGGCCGCACTACCGTTCCCGGCGGCAGGCTTCCTGACGCCAGCTCCTGCTCCGTCCGGCGGATTTCCCGCTCCCCGGGCAGAAAAACAAGCACATCCCCCGGCTGCTCAGCGAGTGCCCGGTTGACAGCGGCGGCTGCGGATTTCTCAGGAGAAACATTACTTGCCTCCGGCATATAGATCGTATCCACAGGATAGGTGCGTCCCGGGCAACGCACGACTGGCGCTTCCCCCAGCAGAGAAGCTACGCGGTCTCCGTCCAGAGTCGCCGACATCACCAGAATGCGCAGATCCTCGCGCAGCACACTCTGCGCTTCAAGCGCCAGTGCCAGTCCAAGATCCGCATGCAGACTGCGCTCATGGAACTCATCAAAGATCACAAGCCCCACATCCCCCAAGGAAGGATCGCTCTGGAGCATTCTCGTCAGCACACCTTCCGTCACTACAACAATGCGTGTATTCCGCCCCACCCGGGTATCCATCCGCATACGGTAGCCTACGGTCTGCCCCACACTCTCTCCCAGACAAGCAGCCATATAAGCAGCGGCCGAACGGGCGGCGAGGCGTCTGGGCTCCAGCATCAGAATAGTTTTACCGGCCAGCCAGGGCTCCTCCAAAAAGGCAGGCGGCACCGCCGTGGTCTTCCCCGCCCCAGGCTCAGCAATCAGAACCGCCGCTGCACGGTCTGTCAGAATTCTCTTCAGGTCAGGGAGCACCTGCATAATCGGAAGCTGCTTCATTTCATCTCTCCATCATCTGCTAAAGGTTAAGTTAAATCTCCATCTCCCTATCATCGGCGAATTCATTCCAGATATCAAGCGGTTCGTTGCTGCTGTGCGAGGATTTAGTCTTCAACAATACGTGGAAAAATGTAGTTTAGTTTGTTGATTTCGTATGATTAGAGGCAAACAAGTGGAAAAAGGGCAACTATTGCTGTTAGGTTGACCATTAAAAGAAACCTGTGATAATTTAAGTTCCCTTTTTCCAATTACTGTTCCCGAAACGCCAATCCGATCATCAGCAAGTGGAGGAAATCCACCTATTCCCCCCTCCCAACTAATCTTCCAAGTGGAAACGGTTTTGCCGTCCTTTTAAAGGACGGTACCGTTTCAGCGAGAAATAGAAGGATATAAGTTATCGTGTGCAACATACAAATTCTTCTATTTGCACAAAAACCCCCGGTTTCATGAACCGGAGGCCTCATATTTACTTCAATACTCGTCTACTCATCTGTTCCCCTATTCACTAGCTCGCCTATCCATCCATTCAACTATCATATTCATCTTTTCACTATTCATTTATCTTCCATCCGCCCAGTCGCCCTGCCATATCACTGACTACTCCCTGCCATCCCGTTCCGCCCCGGCCAGCCGCAGCCCGACCGCATCCCCGTAATCTGCATAGGCAGCATTGCCTTCCAGACCCCGTTCCTGCAAAAGCATCTGAAGGCGCAGCCGCTTCAGGGAGAGCTTACCCTCCAGCTCCTTGCGTTCCCCGGCCGTACTGTTGCCGCTGCGGTGGCAGGCTACCAGCAGCTCTTCGAGCGTTACGCACTCTGCCCGCAGCGTCAATTCCTCCGGCAGCAGCCCGGCATTCTTCATAATCTTGTAGGACATCCGCAATTCCTCCGGTACGCCGGAGAGATCCTCCAACTCCAGTGGCTTACCGTGCCCCGGCAGATTGGCAAACTCTCCGCTGCGCATCGCTTCCTGAATTCTCTGTTCTGCAAGCCAAGATAATATAGCCATACACACCGCACCTTTCATCAGCAGCTGAGCATCTCTTCTTATTACATCCGGCTTACCTGCCGCCGCTTTGCCCTCATTTTACCACAGCCGCTGATCAAATTCCTTCCGTTCCCATCCCCGCCTGTCCTCTATTTCTGCTTATGATAGCCGCGCTCCCCGTAAGGAGACAGCTGCTCCAGCCATTTACTCTCCATCTCCGGCAGCATTTTGCGGTACTTCTTCAGCTCCTGCACATCCGCGACGAAATCCTCCTCAGGCTTAATCTGCTCCAGCACCTCGAAGCGGAAGCCCGTTTCACCGCGTTCATTCCAGTCTTCCTGCAGCGCCTTGTTGTCATGGCCTTTGATATCCAGCATGAACTTATGCTTATTCCAGACCCCGTCCAGATTCAGGCTGCTTCCCACAAACATTTTGTCATTGCCGGTGTTCACAATCCGGTATACCCCCATCGGCCTGTGCGAGTGTGCGTAATTATATCCCAGTTCCTTGCGTCTCGTTTTATCCGTCATTTCTTCTCTCCCCTTCTTATCTCCGTTATAATTTCACCCAGTAGCTGCTTCCGTCTTCTTCACGATCCAGCAGCCCGTAATCGATCAGATACCGCCGGAGCGTCACGTAATCGGGGTAAGCCGCTTCAAGTACCGCATTGATTTCCTTCTCACTGTACCTGCGCCCGGTCTCAAAACGCTGCAGCAAATGCCGCAGAATAGCCGCCTTCCGCTTCTGCCGCTTAGGGAACTCTGACAACGGGCCGTCCGGCCCTTGTTTGAAATAGGTGCCCAGAATCTCGGCGTTCTCCTGCTCCGTAATCGCGAACCGTTCATCGACCATCACAGCCGTACGCGGAATACTGACAAAAGGCGATGAAGCTCCCGGCTTCTCCTCAGCCAGCTCCATAACCGCCAAAAACAGCTTGGCCTGCTTCACCTTCTCGCGAAGCGTGAACCGGTGGTTACGCACCGTAGAGGTGCTGCCGATTCCCAGCTCCTTGGCTGCTTCTGCATCGCTAAGACTTTGGCGGAAGGCCTGCAGCAGCCCCTTTTGTAATTCGGTCAACCCGCTCAGCTTCTTGTCCAGTGTCAGCAGCCAATTGAACATCCCGCCATGAACCCTGTCCACATGCAGAGCGGCGAACTTCTCCGCTTCGTAATACTGCCCGGCATCCTGATAGATCAAGCCCTTCTCGAAGGCAGCGCCACAGACCAGACAATGGTACTTTTCCGTCCGCTCTTCCGTCTCCACATTATAGCCCTGCTTCAATTCTGCAATGGACGCATTCCAGAATTTTTCTGATATCCGCACCGCCTCATTCTCTCCTGTCAACTGGACCACCACATCCTTTGTTTGCTTTTATATAGACATATTATCATTTCGTTTGTTATTTAACAAGTATCTAATTAGACCATTTTCCGCAAAAGAAAAACACCGCCAATCATGGCAGTGTCTCATAGCAGAAACGGGAGGCAGAATATGCTTAAGACAGCAACGACTCCGCACCGTCAATCACAATCTGCGAGCCGGTAATATGAATGGATTCATCCGAGGCGAGGAAGGCGACCAGATCGGCGACATTCTCCGGTTTACCCGGTCCGTCTGCCAGCGGCTGTGCTCCCTCCGGGAATTCAATCGGGATGACAATGGACTCCACTTCATCGTTCCACTCCGTGCTCTCATCAATATTCGTGGCAATCGCTCCCGGACAAATGACATTCACGCGGATTTTAAACTTAGCCAGCTCCAGTGCAGCCATCTTGGCAAAAGCAACCTGACCAGCCTTAGTAGTACTATATGGTGACCAGCCGAAGCTGGTAAATCTGCTGTTGCCGTTGATCGAGCTGGTAATAATAATGCTGCCTTTACCCTTCTCCTTCAGATGAGGAATGCTGTATTTCAGCGTCAGAAAGGTGCCTGTGAGGTTGACCGACAGGGTCTTCTCCCAATCAGTTACGCTCAGCTCCTCAATCGGACCGACCACTCCGTTAATGCCTGCATTGGCGAACACAATATCCAGACCTCCGAAATGCTCCACGGTTCTGCGCACCGCTTCCTCCATCCGGCCGGCATCCGAAGTATCCACATCAATGGCTAAGGCACAGTCCTTGCGCAGCTTGTTCAGCTTCTGCTCCAGGATAGAGGTACGTTCGTTCACCAGATCGAACAAGGCGACATTCGCGCCTTCACGTGCCAGCTGGATCGCTGCCGCTCTGCCGATTCCCGAGCCCGCACCTGTAATGATGGCTGTTTTCCCTTGAAAACGTTGCTTTTTTGCTATATTGGGGCTCATATGTACACTCTCCTTCCATGAATACCATTCTGCTGATAATGGCTCTGTTTCAAGATTACCCAATTGATGCTCGATTATAATCAGATTATGCAAAAAATTGCACAAACCTCGTGCAACATGCACAGCACATCCGCTAACCGGGCATAGCGTGCAGCTTACCGGCAACAGCAAAGAACCCACATCTGCGGGGTCTCCTCTACGTATTCAATTCTCCAGCTGCCGGACATCCACTTTAACCGTAAGCGTGCCTGCTGCTCCGCGGTATACGCCTTTAACCGGAACAATATCCTTATAATCCCGTCCATGGCCAAGCTTGATGTACCGCCAGTTCACTTCAACATTATTGGTCGGATCGAAGCCCAGCCAGCCCGTACCCGGAATATGCGTCTCCACCCAGGCATGGGAGGCCTGTTCGAAGTTAGCGTTGCCCCCTTGCAAATCCCCGACAAAATGGTACCCGCTCACATAACGCGAGGGCAAGCCGACACTGCGGCAGACCGCAATCATCAGATGCGCATAGTCCTGGCAGACTCCGCGCTTGAGCATCAGTGCTCTTTTCACTGTAGTATTGACGCTAGTCGCCTCAGGATCGTACGTAAACTGCTCATAGATCGTGGACGACAGCTTCCGAGTCCATTCATACATATCCTCGGCTTCCTCAAAAGGATGCTGCGACGCGAATTCCACCAGCTCCGGCGTCACCTCGGTGTACCGGGTAGGCAGAATAAACTCTATATACCGGTTCTGAAACTTCTCGTCATTCAGCAGCTTCACCTGCTCCTCCAGCGGGATATGCGGCAGATCCGTGCCTTGCGCCTTGTCGAGCGTGACCACGGTAGCTTTGGTGTGGATCACCATTTCCGTATGCGGCTTATTCACCGAATAGGCATGGACCCGGTTGCCGAAGAAATCCTCATACGTTAGCAGATTGGCCGCCGGATGCACCTCTACTTCATGGTGATAGCAGGATTGCCGGTAGTTCGTGCGCGGCGTCAGCCGGATCTCATTGACACTGTCCGTCACCGGCTCGGGGTAGCTGTAGGTGGTTGTGTGATTGATTTGTATTTTCATACCGAGACTCCTTCACGGCGAAAAAAAGCACCGTCCATCGTTCTGCCGAGCCTCTGACAGGATATCATGAGTGAATCCAGCACATCCAGGGCCAGGTCCCCGGACATCTCATCCTTCTCCATATAATCAAGCTCCGCCTTGATCTTGCCCGCCTGCCGGATCACCTTCTCATGCCCCGAGCCCTTCTCTGCCGTGTCCAGCTCCAGCTTGGCCAGATGCTCCTCCAGCTTGTGGAACGAGAAGCGGATCGAACGGGGAAAGAACGGGTTCACGATCAGGAATTCAAGAATACACTCCGGCGACATATCATCCGCATAATACCGGCGGAAGGATTGATAGCCGCTTACCGATTTCAGCACGGCCTGAAGCTGGGTATAGATCGAGCTGATATCCTTCGACTTGCAGGATACCGTGACGGTCTGCAGGATACGGGTCGTATTCTCTGCCCGCTCCAGAAACCGGCCGCTCTCGATGAAATGCCATTCATTGCCCCGCAGCATCACCGATTGCTCCGCACCGAGGAACATCGCCGCCCGTTCCTTAACCTGCTGATAGAATTGATGGGGACTGCGCATGATATCCGCTACCGACTGCTCCCCCAGCCACAGGTTGAAGCCGTTGACTATATCCCACAGCTCACTCGGCAGATGCTGGCGCAGGGTGCGCAGATTGTTCCTAGCTTGATGCACACAGGAGAATAGGGAGTTGGTATTCCCCATATCCAGTGTGATGAAGGACAATACATCCTGCTCGTTGAAGCTCTCAAACTGCTGCAAATATTCGCTTCGCACCCCAAGCGCGTCAATCAGGCGAGACCACTTATGCCCCTCTTCCTGGAAATCCTTTTCCTGCTGGATATGGTAATGCACGTCGATCAGCCGGGCGTGATTCTCAGCCCTTTCAATATATCGGCCGATCCAGAATAGAGCCTCCGCATTGCGATTCAGCATTCTAGCCCCCCCTTTACCTTAGAAAAGTCTCTAGGCCATTACCCAGGTATCCTTCACTCCGCCGCCTTGGGAGGAGTTCACAACCAGCGAGCCTTCACGCATCGCCACCCGGGTCAGCCCCCCTGGAATGACATGCGGCTTGCGGTCAGCCCCCATCAGCACAAAGGCTCTCAGATCAATATGGCGCGGAGCCATACTGCCTTCTGACATGACCGGCGCACGGGACAGTGACATAATCGGCTGAGCGATGTAACGCTCGGGTTCTGCCAGTATTTTGAGCCGGAAGTCTATGATCTCGTCCTTCGTGGCCTCACTTCCGATCAGCATGCCGTAGCCCCCGGAGAGAGACGTCTCCTTCACCACCATTTCAGACAGATGATCCAGCACATACTGGCGCTCTTGCGGCCGTGACAGCAGATAGGTCGGCACATTACTCAGAATCGGCTCTTCATTAAGGTAATAGCGGATCATATCCGGTACATATACATACATGGCCTTGTCATCAGCTACCCCGGTTCCCGGCGCATTGGCAATCGCGATATTTCCTGCCCGGTAGGCATTCATCAGACCTGCAACCCCAAGCAGCGAGCTGGGCTGAAAAGCAAGCGGATCAATGAAATCATCATCCAGCCGGCGGTACAGCACATCGACCTTGCGCAGCCCGTTCATCACCTTCAGGTAGATTTTGTGGTCCTGTGCAACCAGGTCGCGGCCCTCAACAAGATGAATTCCCATCTGCTGCGCCAGAAAAGCATGTTCATAATAAGCCGAATTGTATTCCCCCGGAGTCAGTAGAGCAATGACCGGATCTTTGGTCCGGGACGGCGACAGGCTGCGCAGTACAGAGAGGAAACGGTTCAGGCTGTGATCGACATCGCGGATGGAGCTGGCAAACGACAACTCAGGAAACAGCTGATTCATGAGCGATCTGCCCTTGAACAGATACGAGAAGCCAGAGGGTGTGCGCAAATTATCCTCAAGCACATAATACCCGCCGTCATGATGCCGGATCAGATCAATTCCTGAAGTGGTGATGTACGCACCGCCGGGTACGCGGAGTCCGGACATTTCCGGCCGGAAATAACAGTTCGAAATAATCATTCTCCGCGGCACTATACCGTCCTTCACGATGTATTGCTCATGGTAAATATCATGAATGAACAGATTCAGTGCGGTAATCCGCTGCACGATGCCCGCCTCCAGCCGTTCCCATTCCCCCTTGGGAATAATGCGCGGAATCATGTCAAACGGAATTGTCCGCTCCATCGGCTGATCCTGTGCCGGATTATACAGCGTAAAGGTAATGCCTTCTTCCATCATCCGACGCTGCATCAGCTTTTGCTTGCCTTGCAGCTCTTCGGGGCTCATCCCGGTAAACATGCGGTTCACATGCTTGTAATGAGGCCGGACGTTCCGTTCATCCGCATACATCTCATCATAGAAATGCTGCAGCGGATACGGGGACAGGCCGGGCAAAGGATCTAGTTTGGACATGAGCCCGACTCCTCTCGGATCAGTATAATGTGTTATGTTTCTTGACAAATAAGTTCAAAATTTAAAAATTCACCACGAAAATATGATTTACTACCTCCATAATACGTAAATGATATTATCCATGTCAATATATATAACAGCAAAATGGAGTTTCCGAATCATTCTGCCCGTTTGGAATCGCTTCCTTTCTCTTAACCTTGCTTTTCGGGGTGCTGCGCGTTCATTCCACATCCCATTGTATGCCGGAGTGCTGACAAGCAGTACTATTATGAATTTTTCATATGATGTATTTTTATTATATTTTCCGGCAATTTCTTCAAGGATTCAAGGAGATTTGAAAAAGACAGTACCTTATCAGATTTATTGATTTAAAATAGTCGAGCAGACGCAATTCCGCTTCGAATCACATCTTTTTCTAAATGGGCCTTGTTCTTCAGGGCGTTTGGTTTAGCGTAACGGACTGAGGTGCTTTTACTTGGGAAGAAAGTCGTCCATTGAGCGAGTAACGGACTCCACAGGCCTTATCCTTTGCACTTCAGTTCCGAAACGTCTCATAAAGAGACTATAAGGTTGCCTGAGTCCGTTACGCTGCAAAAAGTGGCGTTTTCGCGGGGATAAGCTCTCTTCGGTCCGTTAGGTTTTGGGTTTAATCAATAATTGGATAAGCTACTTCTATCAGTGTTTGTTTTTTCTATTTAGCTGAAATACACTTAATTAAGTGTGTTTTTCCCAACTGCTGCTTTGACAGCACCAATTTGTTCATTAATCTTCCATCACCCTCCTCTCAGGTTGTAAGATTCATTCAACACACAACACAAAAAACTCCCCGGAAATTCATCCTTTCCCGGGGAGTGCACAGCCTGTTGTATATAGGTTCTGACTATCTTATCCATTCATAGTTAAACGGTTATTCCCCGGAGTCAGCTTCTTCTTCCGAGATCATGCCTGCGAACAGGGCGTGCACGAACTGGTCGGAGTCGAACGGCTGAAGATCTTCCATTTTCTCGCCAAGGCCGACCAGTTTCACCGGCAGGTTCATTTCCTGGCGGATCGCTACCACGATCCCGCCCTTCGCCGTACCGTCGAGCTTCGTCAATACGAGACCGGTCACGCCGCTCTTCTCTCCGAACAGCTTAGCCTGAGTTAGCGCATTCTGCCCGGTGGTCGCATCCAGTACCATCAGCACCTCATGCGGGGCGCTTGGAATCTCCCGCTGGATGACACGGAAGATCTTGTTCAGCTCTTCCATCAGATTGCTCTTGTTCTGCAGCCGGCCTGCCGTATCGCAGATCAGCACATCCACACTGCGCTGCTTGGCAGCCTGAACCGCATCATACATCACGGCAGCCGGGTCCGAGCCCGACTGCTGCTTGATAACATCCACTCCGGCACGCTTGCCCCACACCTCAAGCTGTTCAATAGCTCCGGCACGGAAGGTGTCGCCAGCCGCCAGCAGAACCTTCTTGCCTTCCTGCTTGTAGCGGTGCGCCAGCTTGCCGATGGTCGTCGTCTTCCCGACTCCGTTCACGCCAACGAACAGGATCACGGTAATGCCGTCCGGATTCTCGTTCAGACTGTTGTCGTCATCGCCGCGCAGCAGCTCCATCAGCTTGCGGGAGAGAATCGGCTGAAGCTCCGCCGCGTCCTCGATCCGCTTCTGCTTCACTTCGGCACGCAGCTCCTCCACCAGATTCATGACCGTATTTACGCCTACGTCAGCGCCGATCAGAATCTCTTCCAGCTCCTCGTAGAACTCTTCATCTATCTTTTTGCGGCGGATAATCAGATCAGAGACCTTCTCAACGAAGCCCTTGCGTGTTTTCTCCAGACCGTCGCGGAACTGTTTCGTTACGCTTTCCGTTTTGCCGGAGATGCTGTCTTTCAGTTTTTTGAAAAAACTCATATGCTTATGCTTCCTCCTAAAGGGTTATAGGGATCACTTCATGAATCCTGCATCTATTAAGCTATCTCAGCCTCTTCATCCTCTAACCGCACGGATACGAGCTTGGATACGCCGCCTTCCTCCATCGTCACGCCGTAGAGCACATCAGCTTCCTCCATCGTTCCCTTACGGTGGGTCACTACAATGAACTGCGTCTGCTCCGAGAACTCACGCAGGTACTGGGCGAAGCGCACCACGTTGGCTTCATCCAGCGCCGCTTCCACCTCATCCAGCACGCAGAACGGCACCGGCTTGACCTGCAGAATGGCGAACAGCAGAGCCATCGCAGTCAAGGCGCGTTCTCCGCCCGAGAGAAGCTGGAGGTTCTGCAGCTTCTTGCCCGGCGGCTGGGCAACGATATCAATCCCTGTATCGAGCATATGCTCAGGGTCCAGCAGCTGCAAATCTGCCCGGCCGCCGCCGAAGAGCTTCGTGAACACCGTGCCGAACTCGCGGCGAATCGCATCGAAGGTCTGCTTGAAGCGCTTTGACATCTCCTCTTCCATCTCATGGATGACATGATACAGCGTTGTTTTGGCTTCTACCAGATCATCCTTTTGCCCGCTGAGAAAAGTATACCGCTCATGCACCCGCTGATACTCCTCAATCGCGCCCAGGTTAACCTCGCCCAGACCGGAGATGCTGCGCTTCAGACGCTGCACCTCCAGCTGTGCCGCCGGCACATCCTCCGGCACCGGATAACGCTGCTTCGCCAGCTCGTAGCTCAGCTCGTAGTCATCGCTTAGCTTGCGGAGGATATTGTCCAGCTCCACATCCAGCCGGCCAACGGCAACCTCCGTGGAACGGAGCTTGTCTTCGACTGCCCGGAGTGCCTGACGCTGGTCTTTGGTCTCGCCTTCGGCCAGCTCCAGCTTGCGCGAGATCGCCGCGCGGTCGGCACGGGCCAGGTCAAGCCTCGCAGACGTATCTTCCTTGCTCAGGCGCAGACTGTTGACCTCTTCCTTCTGCTTCACAGTCTCCCGTGCATTCTCTTCCAGATCCTGCTCGATGGTCATAAGCAGGCTGCGGCTCTGGCGCAGCTCCTTCTCCTGGGAGCCGGCATCCTGCCTCATCCGGCGCAGCTGCTCCTCCAGCGAGAAGATCTCCTGATCCAGCTTGCCCTCCGTGACCTTCATCCCGGTCAGCTTGCCCTGTAGCTCTTCCTTAGCAGATTCATTCGCCTTGCGGTCCGATTCGGCACTGCGGATCGCTGCATGCGCATCCTCCTCTTCCTTCTCCAGCCGGGCCAGCTCCGCTTCAGCTTGCTTACGGACCTCGTCCAGGCCGCGGACCTCCTGCTCGAAGCCGCTCCGCTCCGCGCCTGCGCCCTCGACCTGCTCCTGCACATGCCGCAGCTCCTGCTCCAGCTGCTTCAGATCGCCGGATACGCGCTGTTCCTCCAGCCGCTTCTCATCCCCGTCATGCCGCAGCTGCTCCAGCTTCTGGGAGCCCTTGTCCTGTTCGGCGCGCAAGCGGCTGATCCCCTGCTTCAGCTTGTCAATCTGCTGCTCGCTTTCTTCAATCTCACCGGAGAGCTGGTCGAGCTGGCGCTTGCGGCTAAGCAGGCTGTTGTTCTTCTTATGCTGGCTGCCGCCCGTCATCGAACCGCCTGCATTGACCACATCGCCTTCCAGCGTAACCACTCTGTAGCGGTATTGGCACTTGGCCGCAATGCGGTTCGCCTGCTCCAGACTCTCGGCGATTACGACATTGCCGAGCAAGCTTCCGATAATACTGCCATACTTCTCTTCATAGCCGACCAGCTCCGAACCGATACCGACGAACCCTTCAGCACCTTGAACCATGCTGCGGTCACTGCCGGTAATCTGCCGGGGCCGGATGACATCCAGCGGGAGGAAGGTCGCCCGCCCGAGCTGACGCTGCTTCAGGAACGCAATCGCCTGCCGGGACACCGCTTCATTCTCCATAACTACATGCTGCAAGGAAGCGCCCATCGCGGTCTCAATCGCCATTTCCAGCTTCTCGGGAACAGAGATCAATTCGGCAACTGCACCGTGTACACCATGTAGCTGTCCTTTACGCGCACCCTTCAGCACCTCTTTGACCCCAAGCATGAAGCCGTCAAAATCATCCTGCATTTCCTTCATCGTCTCATGCCGGGACACCTGGGCTTCGCGCTTCTGCTCCCATTTGCGCAGGCCGCTCTGCGTCTCTTCGAGCAGCTTCTGCCGTTTGCCGGTCTGCTCGCTCTCCGTAATGTACGCGCCGCGCAGCAGGCCGATTTCCTTCCCGAGCCCGGCAATCTTATCCTTCAGCCCGTTCTGTGCAGAGAGCAGCTCCTGCAGCCGGGCTGTCCACTTGCCGCTCTCCTCCTGGCTGCGGCTCATCCGCCGCTCCAGGCTCTCCTTCTGCTGATCCGCATAGCGGATCTCGTTGCGCGCCTGAGCCATCAGGTTCATCAGCTCAAGCAGAGCGCTCTTCAGCTTCTCCTCCTTGCTCTGGCTGATGCCTCCGGCCACCCCCTGCAGCTTCGATTCCTCATCCGCCAGCTGTGCCCGCAGCTCTTCCAGCGCTTGCCTGGTCTGCTTCAGCTTATGCTCCAGCTCGGCCAGCTCACGCTGCCGCCCCTCCGAACGTTCGCCTACAGAACCCAGAGTCTGCATGAGCTGTTCCCGGTTCTGCTCCAGATTCCTGCGGCGCTCCTTCAGCAGCTCTCCATAGCCTTCGCTCTTCTCGTTGGCTTCGCTGCTGCGCAGCAGCTGTTCCTGCAGCTTCTCCACTTCCTGCTCCAGATTACGCAGCTCCGCCCGGCCGCTCTCCAGCTTGGCATCATGGGCAGAGACTACAGTGGACAGCTCCAGCTGCTCCGTCTTAAGCACCTCCAGGCGGGCGTTGCCCTCCTGCCAGGAAGTATGTATGCCTTCAATCTGATGCACATATACCGAAATCTCCAGATGCTTCAGCTGCTCACGCAGCTCTTTGTATCTTATCGCCTTCTCGGACTGGTCCTTGAGCGGTCCCACCTGATCCTCCAGCTCACTGATCAGGTCATGAATCCGCAGCAAATTCTGCTCGGTCTCATCAAGCTTGCGGCCGGCATCCTTTTTGCGTGACTTATATTTAACAATACCTGAAGCCTCTTCAAAGATGCCCCTCCGGTCTTCCGAACGGGTACTAAGAATCTCTTCAATCCGGCCTTGTCCGATAATTGAATAAGCTTCACGGCCGATACCGGTATCCATGAACAGCTCTGTAATATCCTTCAGTCTGCAGGCCTGCTTATTGATCAGATATTCACTGTCGCCGCTGCGGTGGACACGCCGGGTCACGGTCACCTCGCTGAAATCCAGCGGCAGCACATGATCCTCATTATCCAGCGTCAGCGAGACCTCGCCGTAATTGACCGCCTTGCGGGCATCACTTCCGGCAAATATAATATCCTCCATCTTGCCGCCGCGCAGGGATTTGGCACTCTGCTCCCCAAGCACCCAGCGGATGCCGTCGGATATGTTACTTTTGCCGCTTCCGTTCGGGCCGACTACAGCCGTAATTCCGCGTACAAATTCCATCTCCGTTTTGTCGGCAAATGATTTGAAGCCTGCTAATTCAATCCGTTTCAGAAACATAACTCGCCACTCACCTCTGACCCATTATACCATAGTGTTTCCTTGCCAAAACAACCCCACTGATCTTTCGAAAAAGAGCAGCAAAAGTCTGACTTCCGCCGAACCGCCGGCATTCAGACCATTGCTGCTCTACTCCGCATTGCGCAAACTATCCCCACATAGTGGGGCTTTGCTTCGATATGCCTTCAGGCACCGTCTTCCTTCAGAAGCAATAACGCCGCTGCCGCTGCCTGCTGCTCCGCTTCCTTCTTGGAGCGGCCGCTGCCGCTGCCGAGTGAACGGCTGGCCATATATACTTCTGAGACGAACTCGCGCTCATGCGCCGGTCCGCGTTCTTCAATAATCCGATATTCCAGCGTACCCAACCCATGATGCTGTATCAGTTCCTGAAGCTCTGTCTTGAAGTCGCTCATCTGCATTTGCAGCTTACCGTCGGTTTCAACCAGCGGGAATACGTGATTATCCAGGAATCTCCGGGCCGTTTCCAGACCCTGATCGAGATAGAGCGCTCCCACAAAGGCTTCGAACACATCAGCCAGCAGAGCCGGGCGGGTACGCCCGCCCGTAAGCTCTTCCCCTTTTCCCAGCAGTACATACCGCCCGAAGCCCAAGGTCTCGGCGAACCGGACCAGCGACGGCTCACAGACAATCGCAGCACGCAGCTTGGTCAATTCTCCCTCAGGTCTGTCCGGGAGCAGATTGTACAGATATTCGGACACCGTCAGCTCAAGCACCGCATCACCCAGGAACTCCAGGCGCTCGTTGTCCTGATGCTGATTGAACCGGTGTTCGTTCACATAAGATGCATGGGTGAAAGCCTGCTTCAGAAGTACAGGATCGTGAAATTGGATTTGAAGTTGGCTTTGTAACTGCTTCAGGTCTCCTTTCACTGCACTGTCTCCCCTTACTTATTATATTTTTTGAGAATAACGGTTGCGTTATGTCCCCCGAATCCGAAGGAATTCGACATCGCGATATTCAGCTCCGCCTGACGGGGCACATTCGGAACATAGTCCAAATCGCATTCCGGATCAGGGTTGTCCAAATTGATGGTAGGGGCAATTATACCCTTCTGCAAGGACAGCCCGCAGATAATCGCTTCCACACCGCCGGCAGCACCAAGCAAATGGCCTGTCATCGATTTGGTCGAGCTGATCGCAACCTTGTATGCATGCTCTCCAAGCGCCTTCTTCACAGCAGCAGTCTCGGATTTATCGCCTACCGGTGTTGATGTACCATGTGCATTAATGTAGTCGATATCCTCAGGATTAATGCCCGCATCACGAATCGCCATCTTCATGCAGCGTGCTGCACCGTCAGGATCAGGCTCCGTCATGTGGTGGGCATCGGCACTGAGACCGTATCCGATGACTTCGGCATAGATCTTGGCTCCGCGCTTCTCAGCATGTTCCAGGGATTCGAGAATCAGAATTCCCGCCCCCTCGCCCATGACAAAACCGTCACGGTCCACATCAAACGGGCGGCTGGCCTTCTCCGGCTCGTCATTGCGGGTAGACATGGCTCTCATTGCACAAAAGCCTGCCATTCCTGTAGGACGGATGGTCGCTTCCGCACCGCCGCAGATCATCGCATCCGCATCTCCGCGCTGGATCAGACGGAAGGATTCCCCGATGGAGTGGCTGCCGGTCGCACAAGCGGTCACTGTCGTTGTATTCGGTCCCTTGGCCCCGAGGTTAATCGACAGCTGGCCGGAGCCCATGTTGGCAATCATCATTGGAATGAAGAACGGGCTAACCCGCTTCGGACCCTTTTCGAGCAGCAGGTTGTGGTTATCTTCCCATGTGCCAAGGCCGCCGATTCCAGAGCCGACAGATACGCCGATCCGCTCTGCATCGATATCTTCACCGATCGTAAGTCCGCTGTCCTTCAGCGCATCTTCACCGGCAGCAACCGCGAATTGTACGAACCGGTCCATCTTACGGGCTTCCTTGCGGCCGAAGCGTGCTTCCGCATCGAAATCCTTGACCGAGGAAGCGATTCGTGTTGGATATTCGCTAACATCAAAAGCTTCAACCAGGGATACTCCGGACTTGCCGCTCATGAGGCTATCCCAGAACGTCTCAAGATCCTTACCCAGCGAAGTCATTACACCCATGCCAGTTACAACTACTCTATGATTCAAACATAATCACCCCGTCTATAGGCTGTGTACCTCTACAATTTGTAAACGCAAACATGCCAGATGTCTATATAAACTGCAGTCGCCGCAAGATTAATTAATCTGCGGTTCTGTTATTATCTTCATCAAGATGCTCATGCACCACTTCGCGGACGCTTGGCTTAAAGAACCGTAAAATGAGGAGAAGTCCCGCCCTGGCAGGAACGGGACCCTCAATCATATGACTCTAGGTATGAGATTGTATGTACTTCACAACTTCACCCACGGTCGTAATTCTCTCTGCATCTTCATCAGAGATTTCCATGTCGAATTCATCTTCCAATTCCATTACCAATTCTACTACATCAAGAGAATCAGCACCTAAATCATCTTTGAAAGACGCTTCTAATGTTACCTCTGCTTCATCGGCACCTAAGCGGTCGATGACAATGCGTGTTACACGCTCTAATACATCGGACATCCGGTTCACCTCCTCTTTTGGTATTATACGAGATATGAAGTCAAAATACCATAGAGCATAAAAAACGCTGCCCTGGCCGCCTCTGTCCATCTTCCCCCGTAATGATCTGAAGCCCTGCGAAGCCTTACATGTACATTCCGCCATCCACATGAAGCGTCTGGCCTGTCATGTAGGCTGCCCCTTCCGAAGCCAGGAATACCGCCGCATTCGCAATGTCCTCCGCCCGCCCAAGCTCTCCCAAGGGAATCCCCTTGATCAGCTCGCTGCGAACCTCATCGGACAACTCGCGGGTCATGTCGGTATCAATGAAGCCGGGAGCGATGCAGTTCACGGTGATTCCACGTGAAGACAGCTCGCGGGCCGCAGACTTCGTCATGCCGATTACACCTGCCTTAGCAGCGGTATAGTTCACCTGCCCCGGGTTCCCCGTCACACCCACGACCGAGGAAATATTGATGATCCGGCCATAACGCTGTTTCATCATCGGGCGGGTTACTGCCTTCAGGCAGTTGAAGACGCCCTTCAGATTCGTCTCGATGACCTGATCGAATTCTTCCTCTTTCATACGCATGATCAGATTATCCCGGGTAATGCCCGCATTGTTCACCAGGATATCGATTTTTCTCCAGGTCTGGATAACCTCCTTGACCAGGTTCTCGGCGTCACTGCTGCTGCCGACATTCCCCTGCAGGGCGATTCCTTCCGAGCCAAGCTCGTGAATACGGGCCACGGTCTCTTCAGCCGCCTGAAGACTGCCGGAATAGTTCACCGCGACCTTCACGCCATGAGCAGCGAGTGCCAAGGCTATGCTGCGGCCGATCCCCCGGGACCCTCCGGTTACAAGGGCGGTCTGACCTTTTAGTGCTGCAAACATGCTATGTTGTCCCCCTTCGATAATCATGCGGCTAGTCTCAAGCTGCTTACCAGCCAGCCTGTACGCTCTCCAGACTGTTGATATTCACAACCTTGACATTCCTGTCAATCTTGCGGATCAGGCCAGCCAGCACACTGCCGGAGCCGATCTCTACAAAAGTATCTACCCCTGCGCCAATAAGCCATTCCACGCTATCCTGCCAGAGTACCGGAGAATACACCTGTTCTACCAGCAGCTTGCGGATTTC
This sequence comes from Paenibacillus sp. FSL H7-0756, assembly GCF_038006765.1. Classification (NCBI taxonomy): domain Bacteria; kingdom Bacillati; phylum Bacillota; class Bacilli; order Caryophanales; family Paenibacillaceae; genus Paenibacillus; species Paenibacillus sp. FSL H7-0756. The sequence continues at coordinate 1,175,988 of NZ_JBBOVT010000002.1, forward strand.
TTCCGGGTCTGTCACCGGAGCAGCAGTCACATTGACCACTACCGGCATAGCGGGAGCATTGAAGGTTACCTTGTCGAGCTCAGCAGCCAGCCGCTCAGCCGCACCCTTCATTAATGAGGAGTGGAACGGCCCGCTAACCTCCAGCGGAATCGCCCGTTTGCCCCCGGCTTCCTTCACACGCTGGATCACCTCACCGACACCGGCCACGGAACCGGAGACCACAATCTGCCCCGGACAATTGACATTCGCCAGTTCAACGGGAGTACCCGCCGCTGTAATACTTCGGCATAATTCCGTAAGCCCTTCACGGTCTGCTCCAAGCACAGCTGCCATAGCCCCCTGTCCTCCGGGAACGGCTTCTTCCATGAATTGTCCGCGCAGGCGGACCAGCCTTACAGCATCTTCATAGGACAGCACGCCGGCTGCCACAAGAGCGCTATATTCACCAAGACTGTGGCCTGCCACATAATCCGGCGTAACCTTAAGGCCGCTTAGCGCTTCCAGATAAGCCACACTGGCCGTAACCAGTGCCGGCTGCGTGTTCACCGTCTGCTTAAGCTCGCTGTCCGGCCCTTCAAATACAAGCCCGCTCAGCGGAAATCCAAGCACCTCGTCACCCTTTTCAAAGACCGCACGGCTCTGAGGTAATGCTTCATATACATCCTTACCCATACCGACTGCATGTGCACCCTGACCGGGAAAGACAAATGCGATTTTGCTCATGAGGTATAAAGCTCCTTCCCTTTAACTGCAGCCAACCCGGATATTCTCCGGATCGAGCTGCTGCGCGTTGCTATTATTAATGCCCCGATTCTTACCAGATCAGCACAGAAGCGCCCCAGGTAAGTCCGCCGCCGAAGCCGACCATAAGCACAGCATCGCCGGCCTTCATCCGGCCTTCCTCGGCTGCTTCTACAAGAGCCAGCGGAATGGAGGCTGCGGAGGTATTTGCGTATTTATCAACGTTGACTACAACCTTCTCCGGAGGCAGATCCAAACGCTGCATAGCAGATTGAATAATCCGGATGTTGGCCTGATGCGGCACGAACAAGTCGATATTCTCCTTAGACAATCCCGCCTTGGTAAGCACACGCTCCGTAGCCGATCCCATAACGCGTACTGCGAACTTGAAAACCTCGCGGCCATTCATATAGATGAAGTGCTTCTTGTCTTCTACGGTCTGCTGGGAAGCCGGGAGACGCGAGCCGCCGGCTTCAAGATTAAGCAGGCTGCCGCCAGAGCCTTCCGCCCCAAGATCGAAGGACTGGAAGCCGCGTCCTTCCGGAACCTCGCCGACGATTACCGCACCTGCGCCGTCACCGAACAGCACACAGGTGTTGCGGTCAGTATAGTCTGTAATACGCGACAGCGTATCTGCGCCAATCACCAGCGCATTGTTATACATTCCATTCTGGATAAAGCCCGTAGCAGTAGCCAGACTGTAGACGAACCCCGAGCAGGCTGCCGACAAGTCAAAGGCGGCTGCGTTCTTGGCCCCCAGCTTGTCCTGAAGAATGCAGGCTGTGGACGGGAAAGCACTGTCCGGTGTAACTGTAGCGACAATGATCAGATCCAACTCCTCGGCCTTCATGCCTGCGGATTCCAGTGCCTTCAGGGCCGCTTCATAGGCCAGATCAGAGGTAGCCTGTTCCGGGGCCGCAATATGCCGTTCCCGGATTCCTGTGCGGCTGACAATCCATTCATCATTCGTTTCAACAATCTTCTCCAAATCGCTGTTGGTTAATATTCTCTCAGGTACATATTTACCAGTCCCAATAATTCCTACCGGACGTAATTGTCTCATGTCTTCACTCACTTCCCGCTAATTTCCTTCGATATACTAGGCACCAGCTCAGCCTTCAGGGCAATCCGTGCCTGTCTTACCGCATTCTTTACCGCATTGCCGTCGGACGAACCATGCCCCTTGACTACCAGGCCGCTAAGACCGAGCAGCGGCGCTCCGCCGTGTTCTTTATAATCCATCTTGCCCTTCAGACTTCTAAGCTCCGGCATCAGAATCGCAGCACCCAGCTTCGTCTTCAGCGATTTGCTGAACTGCTCCTTCAGCAGGGAGAACATCGCACCGGCCGTTCCTTCCAGCGTCTTCAGAAGTATATTACCGGCGAAGCCGTCACAGACCAGCACATCGCAGCTTCCTGTGAGCACATCCCGCGCTTCCACATTGCCGACAAAATGAATGCCCGGCAGCGCCTCCAGGAGCGGATAGGCTTCCTTAGTCAATTCGTTTCCCTTGCCCGGCTCAGTCCCGACGTTGAGCAGGCCTACCCGGGGCTTCGCAATGCCATGCACTTTGTTGCGGTAGATGCTGCCGATCTGGGCATACTGTGCCAGATGCTGCGGCTTGGCATCCATATTCGCGCCAAGATCCAGGGCCAGCACACCGACATCATCCAGCGTCGGAATCATCGGAGCCAGCGCCGGCCGTTCAATCCCTTCCATTCTCCCGACTACCAGAAGTCCTGTAGTCATCAGCGCTCCGGTATTCCCGGAGGAGATCATGGCATCGGCCTCACCCTCGCGGACCATCCGTCCGGCTACGACCATGGATGAGTCTTTTTTACGGCGGACTGCCTTCACCGGCTCTTCATCCGAACCGATCACATCCCCCGCATGACGTACCGTAACATTGGAAGGCTTGCTCTTCAGCAGCGGTTCAAGCCGCGCTACATCACCGACCAGTACGATTTCTATGTCACTCCACTCCGCTGCCGCTGCCAGCGCGCCTTCCACATTACATTCAGGAGCATTGTCCCCGCCCATGGCATCAATGGCGATCCGCACTCCGGTTTCCCCCTTCGCTGTACTCTTCAGTTGCTGAACGATACACTATAAAATGGCCCTGAAATACCAGCTCTTCTCCGACATATGTAAATACATCCACTTCAGCCTTGCCGTTCCGGCCCGCAAGTGAGCGCACCTGCGCTTTGGCGATGCATTTCTCGCCCAGCCGGACCATGCGCACAAACCGGAGGTCGGCTGAAGCCGTTAAGGCAATCTCATCATTAATTATGGCTACTGCCAGCGAATTCGCCTGGCCGAATACGTAATGGCCCCGGGCAATCCCGTTACGGGAGAACACATGCTCATCGCGGATCTCGAAGATCGATATCCCGCTCTTGTCCAGCTGCAGATCCACAATATCACCGACCACTTCATCGGCCGGCAGGGATCGCACCTGATCATAGGAATGCTCCGCCATCTGCTTCATCCGCTCGCGCAGCTCCGGAATCCCCAGCTCCAGCCGGTCCAGCCGGATCGTCTGGATACTCACCTTCAGCTGGCGGGTTAATTCCCGGTCAGTTACAAACGGGTTCCCTTCAATTATTGCCAGCAGCTGCTGCTGACGTTCCTTCTTGGACATCCGCTCGATAGCGGCTCACCTCCCGGTACAGGCCTGATGTGCAGCTCACCGGCCCGCAAGAGTGGCCGCTGTAGTTATGATTCTCTGTTATCCCTTACCATTTAGAACCAGGTACTAATATGTAGTATAAAGCATGCCGCCGCAAAAATAAAGCTTTGGCTTGAAAAGCGCCTGAAAACCCGCGCAGTGCAAGGCATACAAGCTCCGCCCCAGCTTCCTTTTCTCCATAAAAATAGCACTTCACCGGCAGATGAAGTGCTACTCTTATGTGCAAACTATTGTTTGATGATTTCTCTTGCTTTGTATGTTCCGCAAACTTTACATACGTGGTGAGCAAGCTTCAGCTCTCCGCATTGTTCGCATTTCACCATACCTGGAACAACCAGTTTAAAGTGAGTACGACGCTTGTCACGGCGAGTCTTGGACGTTCTGCGTTGTGGTACTGCCATTGTTAGACACCTCCTGATTTGGTTGTAACCCAATTCCTTGGGATTTGTTCTTAGTCATCTTGCTTGGTAAAGAATCCTTTCAACGCAGCGAGTCTTGGATCGATCACTGTGTTGTCGCAACTGCAGGTGCCTTCGTTCAAGTTCTGTCCGCATTTCTGACAAAGACCAAGACAGTCTGCCTTGCACAATACCGAATCCGGTAAGTGCAGTACGAAATTTTCTTCCACATACGGGATAAGATCCACAATCTCATCTGTGATGTAAATGAGTTCCTCATCTTCATCTTCCGGAAGAATTGGCTGTTTAAGCCACTTGAAGGTCTCAGCGAAAGGAATGTTCAGCTTACTCTTGACCTCACCGAGACAACGTGAACATAACATGTCCACTTCTCCGTTCAGTGTTCCCACCACGTTCACACTATCGGTTCCCGCGGGCAGCGCTTTAAGGTCTACTGAGAGTGGTGCAACAGCAAGTATATCCTTGCGCCCTGTGACAACCCCGCTGACATCCACAACTTCGTGGAGGACCAGAGGCTCGTCGGCATTCGCTAATTTGCGAAAGTGAATGTTCATCGTTATCACTCCAAACAAACAAAATTTATTATACCTATTATTCCCTGACTTTGTCAACCACTTTCCCTTTATATTGTTTCAGGGGGCGTGACAATTTATGATATACAATATAGATTCCAGAATGGGGCGTGAAGCAACTGTGGCAACTGTAGGTATTATAGCCGAATATAACCCTTTACATAACGGGCATGTCCATCATTTCACCGAGGCCAAAAGAATCTCGGGAGCGGACCGCTCCATTGTCATTATGAGCGGACCGTTCACCCAGCGCGGCGAGCCGGCGGCGGTCAGCAAGCGCGCCCGCACTGAGATGGCGCTGCATATGGGCGCTGATCTGGTTATTGAGCTGCCGGTGGCGTACGCCGTCCAGCCGGCGGAATGGTTCGCCTTCGGAGCGGTATCCCTGCTGGAGGCGACCGGCGCCGTCGACAGCCTGTGCTTCGGCTCCGAAGCAGGCTCTTTGGGCGTGCTGCTGCCGCTGGCCGGCTTCCTGGCCGAAGAGAGCAGTGCGCTTAAGGAGGAGATCCGCGCGCGCCTCTCTGAGGGCGCGGGATTCCCCGCCGCCTACAGCACGGCGGCTGCGGCGGCCTGGAAGGCCTCTTTCATGGGAGAGGAGAAACCGGAAGATGCTGAAGATATATTACGGCAGCCCAACAACACCCTCGGCCTGCACTACCTGATCGCGCTGCGGCGGCTGGGCAGCGCGATCAAGCCCTTGACCGTGCCGCGTACCGGCGCGGGCTTCCACGACCCGCTGGAGGGCGGGTCGGCCATTGCCAGTGCAACAGCCATCCGCAGGCTGCTGCAGGAGGGCGGATCACCGGCGGCTTACATGCCGGAGTACGCACTCTCCATCCTGGAGCGGGAGCGTGCCGCAGGCCGGGGCCCAGTGCGGCTGGAAGACTTCGCGGGTCCGCTGCGCCATGTGCTCTCTACTCGTTCCGCTGCGGAGCTGCACATGCTGCAGGATATGAACGAAGGCCTGGAGAACCGGCTGCTCCGCAGCCTGCCCCAGCTGGACAAGTTCACAACCCACGGCCTGCTGCAGGAGCTTAAGAGCAGAAGATATACGCTCACCAGGCTCCAGCGTCTGCTGCTCCACACCCTGCTGAACCACAGCAAAGCAGAGATGTCCCCCTCCGTTCTCTCTCAGGGGCCCGGCTACATAAGGGTTCTCGGCTTCCGCGAGAGCGGCCGGGAGCTGCTGAAGCAGATGAAGCAGACTGCGGCGCTTCCGGTGATTACAAGCCCGGCCCGCTATACCCATCCCATGCTGGAGCGGGACCTCCAGGCGGCGGCTGTGTTCGCCGGGGCTTATGCCGACCCGCTGCGCAGCGATCTGTACAGTGATTATCTCGAGCCGCCGGTCAGGATTTGATGACCGGCAGCTCCTCCATATATTTCAGAGCATCGGATAGCGTTGAGACAGGAATCAGCTTCATGTCCGTGCCGATTTGCTCCGCCTTTGCCTTGGCCTCATCATAGTTTTTGAGCGGAACGAAGAAGATCTCTGCGCCCTTACGGTCAGCCGCTACAATCTTATGCTTCACACCGCCGATCGGCCCCACGTTCCCCTCCGCATCTATCGTACCCGTACCAGCCACCTTCCGGCCCTTGGTGAGGTCTCCCGGCGTAAGCCGGTTGTAGATTTCCATAGTGAACATCAGTCCGGCAGAGGGTCCGCCTACATTAGTATCCACGAAACTGACGGCTTTCCCATTCTCCTTAGGCTCCACCTTTTGAACCGCACCAATTACAACTCCGAAGCCCGGCCGTGCAGCTGCAGCTTCTTTATCCTTGACCCCCACCAGCTTGACCTGCTCCTTGATTTCTTTGCCGTCACGCTGGAGCGATACCTCCACGCTATCCCCGATTTGATGAACCGACAGCAATTTGGACAGCGCGGCCGGATCGGCAGCTTTTTGCCCGCCTACACTGATGATTTTGTCACCCGGCTGGAACCGGTCCTGATTGGCAGCCTCAGGGACAGAGAACACATACAGATAATCCACGACATCCTCATAGGGTACGCCCGCTGCATGATAGGCTGCCTGCACGGCATAGGACTGTGAACTATTCATATAGAATACCTGCTCCGCCGCATATTCCTGCTCCGTCTTATCCTGCAGGCGGGTTTCCTTCAGGACCACCTCGGCATTGGAATTGAACACGGAAGCGATTAGAAGTGCCACATTCGCATAGCTTGCCGAGACTGTGGTCATCATGAAGGTTCCCTGCTCCTGCGGATCGGCATTCTCAACCTTGATCATCGGTGCCACCTCGGAGGCGCTTCCCGGCTGATATACAATGTAAGGCGTGTTCATAAAGACGACAACATAGAGAATGACCACGAATGAAAATAAATAGGCTGAAGCGCGGATGCCTACCCGGCGTTTATACTGCCTCAAGTCTCTTCCCCTTCTTTCCTGCGGATGATGCCCCGGCACTTAGAATGTCGTACCTCAGCCTGGAGCTTCACTCCGGCTGTGGCATGATGGTTGTCTCCCCTGCATAAATTGGTAACAAGATCTGCCCATGTCCTAAGCTATGAAGAGGGGATAACTCTAATGATAAACTTTAGATCCAAACGCTTCCTGTCGGGTTCAGCTCCATTTATACCCGGGGTTGCAGCCATTCTGCTCGCTGTAGCGATTATTATAGCACCTGAAGCCTCGCTCAAGGCTTCACTTACGGGCCTTAAGCTCTGGTGGACCCTGGTTTTTCCTGCGCTGCTGCCTTTCCTGATCCTCTCAGAGATGCTCAGCGCATCCGGCTTCGTGCATGGTATCGGCGTTCTGCTTGAACCGCTGATGAAGCGGTGCTTCCGGCTTCCCGGGGCGGGCGGCTGGACGCTGGTACTTGGCCTAACCGCCGGCTTCCCTGCAGGAGCCGGCGGAGTGATGCAGTTGCACAAGCAAGGGGACATTACGGACATGGAAGCCGGAAGACTGGCGGCTATCGTACATTATGCCAGTCCAGTCACCCTGCTTATTGTAGTAGGAACAGCCTTCCTTCACAGTCCAGCCGCCGGATATGCCCTGCTTGCCATTCACTGGCTGTCTGGGGTAGCCGCAGGTATTCTATCCGCCTGCTTCAATGACTCCCGTAAGATAACCTCACCTATTTCGCAAGAAAGTGATCCCAGCCATACCGGAAGCCGCTCCAGCGCCAAAAAAGCATCCTTACCCGGGCGTATCCATCAGGCAGCCGCGGATGCCCGTTCAAGGGACGGACGGGGCTTCGGTAAGGTGCTTGGTGAATCCGTATCCTCCGCTGTACAGAGCCTAATGATTGTAGGCGGCTATATGATCATGTTCGCGGTTGTCATAAGTATTGTTAACCGGTTGTTCCCTCAGCTGCCAGCTATGGTTGCAGCAAGCATGCTTGAGATTCATCTCGGAGCCCGGGCAATGACTTCAGCCACAGCAGGTCCCGAAGGCTCCGTCATAGGCGGTCTTCTTGGCCCGGCACTGCTGTCCGCCGGACTGGCCTGGAGCGGCATCTGCGCCCAGCTTCAGGCACTGGCTTTGCTGAAGGCAGCGAATGTCCGCTTCCTCCCGTTCACCGCAGTCAGGCTGCTGCATGGACTATTTGCCTTTGCGTTCACAATCCTGCTGTGGACTCCGCTGCTCCATATTCAGTCTGCGGTGCTGCCGGTTCTTGCCGGTTCTCCCCCAGCTGCTCTGCCGCAAGCGGCCCTTTCGCTGAACATATGGACTCTGACCCCGCAGATCCTGATACTTCAGACCCTGGTTGTTACGCTGCTGCTGTCGCTGTCTGCTGCCGTGAAGCTGTTTACTTCAAACCGCCGTCCATCCGGCTGAACTTCAGCTTCATGGCCTGCTCCACCTCAGGCGTTACAAAATCCGAGACCTTCCCGCCGAAGTGGGCAATCTCCTTGACCACACTGGAGCTAAGATAGGAGTATCTCGGATTGGTCATCATAAATATAGTTTCCGCTTCAGGGTCAAGGTTATGATTAATGGAAGCATTCTGCAGCTCATATTCAAAATCGGTAACGGTCCGGATTCCCCGGACAATAACCTGCGCATCCTTTTGCCTCACATAGTTAACCAGGAGATCACGGAAGCTGTCCACTTCAACATTCGGTATATCGGCTGTCGCCTGGCGCAGAAGCTCTGTGCGTTCCTCGACCGTGAACAACGGATTCTTGCTGAGGTTGTTCAGCACCGTCACAATCAGCCTGTCGAACTGTTTGGCGGCCCGGTGAATAATATCCATATGTCCCAGCGTAACCGGATCGAAGGTTCCCGGATAGATGGCGACACGTTCTTTTCTAATTTGCAGACTCATCATTAACCTCCTTGCCGCGTACGGCAGCCTCTGGAACAGCAGCTTCATACCGGTAGATAGAGATCGTAATCTCTCCATAGACGGATTGCTTCGTTCTCACGAACCCGGGTATATCCTCCGGATAGGCATATCCCGACTCATGCTCCAGCACAATCACTGCATCAGGGTTCAGCAGCAGCTTGTCCGCCAGTGTAACCATCAGCTCGTCTCCATGCTTCATACGGTAAGGCGGGTCCAGAAAAACAAGATCAAAGGCTCTCCCACGCTTCTGAAGTGCCGCAAGGGCTCTTCCCGCATCATTGCGGTAGACCTCAGCCTGCACCTCCAGCCGGGCCGCCTTCAGATTTGCGCGCACCGTGTCAATCGCCTTCTGCTCCATGTCCACAAATACTGCAGCTTCCATCCCTCTGCTCAGGGCTTCGATCCCCAGGCCTCCGGTACCGGCATACAAATCAAGCACTGTTCCCCCTTCAAAATAAGGCCCGATCATACTGAATAACGCTTCCTTCACTTTATCGGTAGTAGGCCGTGTGCCATTGCCTGGAACACTTTTAAGCGGCCTGCCTTTTGCACTTCCCGATATGACTCTCACCGATCATCCACCTGCTTTTTAGCTTTATGTCTCTACATTACTATGCCATTACAGGGCATAAGTCCAAGCCTATAGTACCACAATTATTCCATGAAATAAAAAGATTGTCCGACTTTGTCACAATGAGGAGCAGAAGAATATTCGCAAGCAAATGTATAAAACTCCCGTAACCGGGTCATCCTGTAACTATCGACATCACAAAATGTCGTAGACAACCGCGGAGCAGGCTTACGTTTCCCCATAAGCTCTTCGTCCGGTTTCTCCTCTCCCATGAAAGAGGCTCCCGAAAGGGAGCCTCGATTTTTGTTTTACGCAAGTGGAAACGGCTTTGCTGTCCTTTTAAGGACGGTACCGTTTCAGCGAAAAATAGAAGGATAATTTAGCATGTGCAACATATAAATTCTTATATTTCAAAAAAGCCCCCGCCTTGAAATCAAGATACGGGGGCTTGCTGTGTATATACTTATATAATCCGCTTCAGCTTGGCTTCCTGCTCAATGGAGCGCGCTGAGAGAAGTTCGATTATTCTGTGCTGATTCTCCAGAAGAGACTCCACATTGATGAGCCGCTCGTTTGTTTCCAGCACAGCACGTTTAATCTGTTCCTGATCTTGCCTCATTGTTTGCTGATCTTGCTTCATTGTTTGCTGCTCTTGCATCATTGTTTGCTGATCTTGTTTCATGTTCTGCTGCTCTGTCTCTATTCGATCCAAACGCTCGTTGACGGTTCCTAATTCCGCCTTAACAGGAACTAATTCTTCCCGAATAACGGACCGTAATAAATGTACCAGATCATCATCCATGTGCTCCGCTCCTTCAAACTTAATATTTAGATTGTACCAGAACCAAATGTATTATTCTACTTCATTTCTGCTTGTCATTTGACCTTATCGATCTTGAACACAAACTTCCAGGAAGCAGAATTTCCAGAATACCGCCCGCGGTTTTCGACTACCTTCACTGTCAGCGATTTGTTTTGGGTATCCTTCAGGGCGGAAACCTTAATTGAGGCGTTAGCCGAACCTTCATCGGGAATTTTATCTTGTTCCTGCGCTTCAGCCCGAAGCTTGATGCTTCCTGTAGAACTGACATCCAGCGTGACTGAATCGCCTTCCTCAAGCTCCTCTCCATTGACGAATCCGCCCCACCACCACTCATTGCCTACATGATTATTCTCAACCAGGTCTGCACTAATAAACGTGACCTTAACCTTCTGAGTCTTGCCTGCTGCCGATATTGGCTGCACACTTAAGGATAGCGCTAATATCATCACCAAAAAGAGCGTTGCCAGTTTCCGCTTCATTTTACAGTAGCACCTCTTTACAATTCTATTTTTTACCAATTATATCAGGCCAAATGACTTAGTTCTATAGACTCACAAAATATTCATATCTATCAGCCACGTTAGCGAATAAATTCAATCCGTCCGGACAAGGTTACATATATAGTATATGGATATCAGATAGATTCAGGAGGAACCGCTATGAAGAAGCCCTTGTATAAAAAGATGTCGTCCCTTGCCCTAGCGATCGTATTCGGCGGTGCCATCGGACTGACCGCAGGCTGCAACACTCCGGCTAATCAGGCCGCCCCAACTCCTACCGTGGCAGCGAAGCCGACAGCAGCCCAATCAACCCCTGCGCCTGTCTCTGAACCGTCCACCGGGAAGGGGGCAGTGAACTGGGAATCTGCGATCCAGCAAATCGCGGCTACGGATACGGAGGCCACGCAAAAAGCAGACGCCGCAGAAGTTTTGGCAAAATCGTATACTCCGTCGGCTGTGGAGCTTAAAGATTTTGAATCCCAGATCGTGGAGGAGTACACCGCCGGGAATTACCTCGCGCATAGCGAGGATGCCGGATACATGCTGACGAACCTGTTCAAGGCTACCGTTGTTGAGCGCAATCACTCTGATGGTGAGGCTATTAAGAAGTTTGCCTTTGACTTTTATCAGAACACTAAGAATGTCTTCCGCGGAATTGATGCTGTGGAGAGCGAAGCCGTGCAATCGAATGAAACGCAGATGGACAAGGCGTTGTCGGAGATTACAACCAAGTAAAAATTCTTATGTTACCGGCATGGGACCTCCCGTATTGATTGACAATTCAGGAATGATGGTGATACCTTTCATTAGGGTAAGGGAGCAGAAGCTCCCGCATTCATCATAAGAATTCAATTGTTCAGGAGGTCCCATGTTCAAAAAAACGATCCTTGTCCCCGTCATCAGCATGCTGCTGCTCGGCTCTGCCTCAACTTCTTCCGCAAGTGCGCAAAGCCTGTACTCCGATGTCAACGAGCAGAAATATGCCTGGGCGATGGAATCCATTCTTTTCATGACGGATAACGATGTGCTAAAAGGGTATTCCGACGGTACCTTCAAACCTGAGGCAACGGTTACCAAAGCCGAGTTCACCGTCATGCTGCACCGGCTGTTCGATAAGTACCGCCCCAATGTAGCGCCCCAGTTCCATGAACCGAAAGTGACCGGCTACCAGGATGTCCCCAAGAATCATTGGGCCTACAAGGAAATATCCGAGCTATACAATTCCTCTGCGGTCAGCGGCGGCGGGATTTCCCAAAACCCTTCAACAGGCAAATATATCTTCCAGCCTGATGCCCGGCTGACACGACTCAAGCTAACGTCTATGCTCTACCAATTATTCGCTGAAGATTTCGATAAGGGTGCGAATCCCGATGATCCTGACAAAGAGTTATACCAGCGGTTAAGTAAATTCAAGGATATTCCCTTGAAAAAATTTAATACTGAGACTGCGATGGATCAATACATGGATACAGAAAGAGCGAAGGCCGGCAACAGATGGAATACATACATACCTGGGGATGAGCTCTCCCCTGCGATTTTTTATACATACCCGAATGGATCTATCTCGCTAGTTGGAGATTTCACCTTCCTGCCGGTGTACGCCATTGCAGCGATGGATTCTCACAAGATTATTACAGCCGATTCCCGTGGATACTACAGACCGCTCGCCCCTGTTACCCGGGCAGAACTGGCAACCATTCTGGACCGCGTCTATCTGTTGTTTGAGAAGAAAGGGATTCTGCAGAAATACAGCAATAAGTAATCTTAAGCGTTGATTCATCAAGCGGGGTGGATAGTAAAAAAATAACCCGGCCTCTTTCAGTGCCGGGTAATGACCTCTATTTTCCGGTCAAATTCGGCCGGACTCCTTCAATAAAATAAAATCATGGCCACGCCGGGTCAATTTCATTCCAGTGGTGCTAACCGTCACCATCCCGCTGCCTGATCTGGAGATCTTAACATTCTCCACCATCCGGCTGTCGATGAGTTCCTCCATAATATCGGCGAAGGCCTCGGCTTCGAGTTCCATTACCTCCCGATTAACCGGCTGATCTGCTTCGATCCGCTTAAGGATGGCATATATCTTTTCCTTCTCTTCCATCGTACACCTCTTTCATGCCAGCACTGATTGCCCTGAAGACAATGACTTCTATTATCGCACATCCTGTCAGGGCAAGGCGAATTTAAATTCACCGTCAGGCAGCATGTCTTGTCCATCCAGCATCTATAAAAAAGCACAGTCCCGGATTACCGGGACTGCGCTGACTGATGGGATCTCCTAGTAGAAGCAGGCACTCAGAATAATAACGAGCAGGATATAAAGAACCAGAATCGCGCCTGTCGATGTCCAAGGACTTACTCCACAAGTATTCACTCCGCCTACATTGCCACCGTATCCGCAATCTGCACCCATGAGATTACCTCCTTCATAATGTTGACTACAGAACAGCATATGAGCAAATGGCCTGATCAGATTGGGCGAAACGGACATAATTTGGGGCGTATGTACAAGGGCATCCTGCCCGCCCGAATGTTAGAGCAGAGCAGGATGTCCCACAGCCAAGAGATTAATCAGACACCAGAATGCCGTCAAAGCTCTCCGGACCCACACGGACCGTACCCAAAAGATTCGAGCTGATAAACGCAGTATAGGTTAACTGCGGAGTAATCGTCGGGAGGAAATCGTCTGCAGAGAAGGTGATAACCTGCGGAGCCAGAACACTAAGGCTGAAAGTGGAAGTGGCGGAATACACAAGAGGGTCCGTAGCCAGTGTTCCTCTAACGATGGTTACAGTGATGCCAACCAGTGCAAGAGGCAGCGAAACGGAAACTGTTCCCTTCAGAATTACACGCGGATTCGCGCCTACCCCAGCAGTGATCAGACCAATTTGACCGAAGAGCTGTGGCGTATTAATAACTGTAATCGGTATTGCAATAGAGTTGGCTGTACTAGCATTCTGTGAGGTTCTTCCATCAACATAAGTTCCCATATCAAGCACCTCCTTTCTTCTTAACTAGTATATTAGCGTTCCTACCAAACCGATTGGATGGAATTACCATTCCTTGCACCCTATTTTATTTCCTCTCAAGTAGCCGGTATTATCCTACTCCTCTTTGGTCGTCCCGCTCCGCTTATTGAAGGCCAGTTCAAACAATCCCGTTGCCGATAATCCGGCCAAGCCTCCGGCCCATAGACGAAGAATGAGATTCATGTCTGTAAAAGGGTACGCAGCCGCTCCTACCAGCAGGCCGATGACCAGCCCCACCGCAGGAACCACATTGCGTGGAAGATTCACACTGTTCTTGACGAGCTGCACCAGCGCCATGACGAATACCGCCAATACGGATGCAAAGGCTAGTACATTGTTAAGTGCATCATTGTACATAACGGCTACACCCCCTTGCTGGTAACCAGAAGACCGGCGCGGTGCAAAACGGTCAGCATCCGGTAAAAATCATAGCTGCCTCCTGAAGGCGTATCCAGCAGACCGGCAGCTGACGCTGCCTGTACCGCAGGCTCAGCCCAAGCCGGTACGTTCATCACAGCACGGCCCTCAATGACAGCCAGCCGCTCCGCCACACCTTTAATAGACTGGCCTTGCTCTTGAACGCCGGCCTTCAGTGTATCTCTGCTGACAGACAATCCTGCCAGCAGCTCCTTCAGCTCCCGCAGCTCGGTTTCCAGCGCCGCAAGTTTTTGTTTATCTTCAGCCGACATCTCTTCATCCTCCTTCTGCTCGTCATATTGATACAGGTTATATGAATCCATAATCTGAGTCAGCTTGGCCGCATAATCCGGGTCCGTTGCATAGCCTGCAGCAGCAATCTCGCGGGCGGCTGTTTTGCCGTCCACTCCAATGGCCTTGCTGTACAGCTTGGGGTTCCAGGAGACTCCCCCGGTAATCAATGCAGAATGATCCGCTATAGATTCTCCCCAGTTATGATAGGAACGGAACTGGGCAGTCACCTGTACAGCTTGGCCGTTCCTGTATTCCGTTGTCGGAAACGCCAGGCTGCCTGCCGGCCCGCTGCCCTTGATACCAAACAGGTTATTAGCCTTCTGCGTCAAGCCGCTCGTTCCCCAGCCGGATTCCAGCGCCGCCTGGGCAATCGTCAGCGAAGCTGCGATACGGCTGCGCTGCATATCGGCTACCGCGAAGGAAGCAATCCGGGTGATAAATTCGGAGCTTGCCATTGCATCACTCCCTTTCCTACTATATTAAATGCGCCGCCCTGCCAAACTGCCTGTGCTTATCCCTGTTATGATGTATATGGAAGCAGGCTGCAGCTTATACGTATTGAAACAGCGCCGGAGCGGATGCCCCGGCGCTGTTTCAATACTCCCTATATGCCCCTCCGCTAAAATACGCTAAGGATAATAATCAGCAAAATAAACAACACCAGTATGGTCGCCGTTGACGTTCTCAGACCTCCACTCATCTGAAGCCCTCCTTTCTTACGCACATGCCCAGCTTTGATTCCTCTACATCATATGCCTGTAGTCCCAAAAAAACTGGGCGAACGCACAATATGGGATTTATATGTAATAAAAAGTATTGTTAAATCTTCCACCCTGGCTTAAACTAGTAATAATTAACTATATCGGAGGGACTAATTTACTATGCCTTCATATTATTTCAAGGAAATTTGGACACCGCTGAGCTGGATAGGCATTAAGTTTTTCCGGGACGATGAAGGATTTCTGTGGATAAAGAGATGGTCTAATCCACGTAAGCGATTGCGCTGAATGTAGTGAGATAACGTCAAACAACCTTTTATCCGGCACAAGAGGAGCACCCCTGTCCTGCTGATAAAAGGTTGTTTGTTGTTACTGTCTGCTTCTGACTCCTGATCCTAAGATGCCGCCTCGAAGGTAATCCGGTTCTTCCCGCTCCGCTTGGAGATATACAGCGCTTCGTCTGCGAGCCGCAGGGTCAGGGCGGTATCTCCGCCGTCCGGAGTCCATACAGCAGCACCTACGCTGCAGCCCACACGCAACTCCTCGCCTTTGATCAGAATCGGCTGGTTGATCTTGCTGATAATCCGCGAAGCCACCACCTCCGCTTCCTTCATCGGTTTGCCCGCCGAGGTATTCAGAATAATTAAGAATTCATCCCCGCCCAGCCGGGCAACGATCTCATTGTCCCGCGTACAGTCCATCAGCCGGAAGGCAACCTCCTGCAGCAAGGCATCTCCAACCGCATGGCCGAAGCTGTCGTTCACTTTTTTGAAGCCGTCCAGATCCATGTACAAAAAGCTTAGCGTCGTCCGCTTCTGCTTGGCCTTACTGACCGCATGGGCCAGAAACTCATCCAGCGCTGCGCGGTTGGGCAAGCCGGTAAGCTTATCATGGAGCGCCATATCCGACATATAGCTTAGCTTGGTCTCTGTCTTGGTCAGGTTGTTCACCAGGCCCCGCAGGGAGGCTGACAGAATCGCCACATCCTTGAACCGGGTAGAAGCCGGGATCTCCACATCGGCGCCGGAGCTGAGCAGGTCGGCTGTACGGGTGATATCCCTCAGCGGGCGGCTGATCCACGAGGCCAGCAGCCAGCCGATTAGTGCGAAGACTGCTGCGGTCAGCAGACCGCTGATCAATATGAAGCGTTCAAGCTGATGGACCGAGGCAAAAGCGATGTCTGCCGGCTGACGGATCATGACCGTCCAGCCAAGGCCCGGATAGTTCAAGTAACCATCGCCATAAGCGTATCCCGTTAGATAGGAGTCACGGCCCCGCTCCTGTTCAATCACGTAGGAGTTCTTGCCGCTGCGGGCCTGCTGCAGAACCGCATCCGTCATTCTTTTACCGGTGAGCGCTTCAGGTCCCAGCAGAATGGTATCATCCTTCTTGCTGACCACGAACACCTCCACACCCTTAAGCCGTTCCTTGAGCGGATTCACAATGGAGGCCTCGACCTCGCGTGACCACTCCCAGCTAAGATGTGCCGCCAGCACACCGCTTGTCTGTCCTTGCTTGTCCATGACCGGCACGCTCACATCAACAAACTGCAGCGCTTCTCCCGTCGGGGCAGGCAGCAGCTTAGAGAGCAGCACTGCATCGTGGACATCCCCGACGAAGGTTCCCTTAAGCGCCTGCTGAAAAACCGGCCTCTGGCTGATATTCGTTCCTTGTAGAATCCGATCCGTGGAAGCAACTACATTCCCTGTCTTATCCAGAAAACCTACCCAGGTGAATACTGGAAGACTCTTCTTCAGCTGATTCAGCAATCCGCCAGCTTCTGCCGGTTCCACAGGCTCCTGAAAAGCATTAAGCTTACTCAAAACTTCTATTTCACCGGAACGTGACCACATGAACTGATCCAGCTTCTCGGACATTTGGTTGGCCTCTGCGGCCAGGGAGCTGCCGATACCGACTTCCACAGAAGTGGTGGAGCGGTTGCCGATCACATAGCTGAGGATAGCCGTGAGCAGAATGATAATAACCGCAAATGCTGTTGAAAATAAAGTGCGAAGACTTAATGACATGTAAACTCTCCTCTTCCGATGACCTTGTTCATGCTTCCGACCACTGAAGATATCTTGCGGCAACATGTCGAAACGGGTCGATATTTCTTTATCGGAAGAGTCCGGCAGAAATATAATACAGCTTCCGGCACACAGCCGTTTTTTCTTGAGCCGTTACCCTACCTTCGCTCCCATAGAGCGGGCCAGCAGCACTGCCTGCTCCACATCCAGACGCACCCCTTTGAGATCCAGACTCTTCAGGTCAATCCCTTCCAGCTTGGCGTCACGCAGATCCGCCCCTGCAAGCTTGCACTTTGCAAGCTGAACCCGGCTTAAATCCGCTCCGCGCAGATCCGCCTTTTGCAAATCGCAGCCCTGCATATCGGCCTCGGTGAACCGGATGCCACGCAGATCCTGCCTGCTGAGGTTCAGATGGCGCAGATTCGTATAGGCCCAGTCCCCTCCGCTCAATGTGATTCCGTCCATATGGGCGTTGGCGAAATCCGATCCGACCATCTTGCAGTTCTCGAACTTCGCCACGAACAGATTCGCTCCGGTGAACTTGCAGTTGGTGAATGCGCCATCCGTGTGCAGCGAAGCATTCAGCAGGGCACCGGTGAAATCGCAATCGACAAACCGGCAGCCGCTGGAGGTCATCTCTTCCATCGAAGCTCCCTTGAAGGAGCAGCGCTCAAAGGTACAGCCGTTTATTTCTCCATCCTGCAGCGCCGCGTAATCGAAATTATGCTCATTAAACGTTTCATTATGAAATTGATACATGGTTTAAGCACCTCTTGATCTGGGTATTGGGCCAAAGATATGGTATAACATATACTATATTATTCTTTAAATATACTACTTTAGGAGATTGTCCAAGTGTAGCCGTTTCGATATAATAGCAAATAAAATCGCGGAGGTAAATGATGGATGACTCCAGCAGAAAAGAACCATTCCGATATGTAATGAACCAGCCCATCGATTGCTGGCTTGAGATTCCAGCCAGTAATTCGGGACCGGGAGCGGGAAAATTGACTGAAGGTATCCTGCTTGACCTTAGCCGCTCCGGCTGCAAGGTCCGCACCTCGCTGAACCTCCGCTTCACCGCAGGGGATACGAAGCTGATTATTCATTTTCAGCTGGCGGAAGAGAAGCTACAGTACGAAGGCAGTGTCCGCTGGGGCTGGATGTTTGGTTTGGGACAATACCAGTACGGGGTAAGGCTGGACCTGCAGGAAGACGAGGAAGAACAGCTGCTGCGGGAGCTGGAGCTCTGGACCAGCGGAAGAAGCGCGCAAGGCTTATAGCCATTCCTCTCCTTATGGATGCACACAAACGCAAGCAAGGCTGATGGGGAGCCTTGCTTGCGTGAAATAAGAACATCCCTTTATACTTCGATTCTTCTCCTCACCAGTGTAACCATTCCACAGATCATCAGGCAGACAGCCGCCACTTCAAACAGCAGCGCCCCTTGATTGATTGGAAGATATTTTATAGTGTAATCACTGCCGGACTGGAGTCTTCCAGGGTAGATCTCGAAGCTAAAGGCATTCTCCAAACTGATGAAATAGGTGTGGAAGAAAAACTTCTCCAGAAAACCGAATCCGTTCTCCAGCAGGACCAGAAGGACGATGCCAATCCAGATTCTCCCCTTCATTCGCAGACTCAAGGCTACTGTAAAGGAGAACATAACCATCACCATTAGAAATAAGGTGGACCAGACCGCCTGAAGCAATGCCCTGAAGCCAACCGTCTGCAGATTTCCAGGCAGGAAATCCATCGTGTACAGCAGCTTGTAGATCCCCAGATGGGCCAGACCGAGGAGGATCACTACCCCGGTCAGCAGCAGCGCCAGCAGCATGGGCGACAGGACCGTCTGCAGCGCAGTAACCGGCAGAAGCCGCCGTTGATAGGATTTAAGATTACGGAAATATCCGGTAACCGTTATAAATATCATTGCGATGGCCAGTATACAGTACACAGCCAGATTCAGAGACGCCAAGTCCGCGTCTATCTTTGCACTGGAGATCCACAGCCCGGCCTGAGCGAGCAACGCAATGACGATGAAGACGAGAATGCGTTCTTTGCGGCGTTTAAGATCATATTTCAATAGCTTCAGCATTCGGCAAACACCTCTCTGAACAGCTCATCTACGCTCTTCCCGTGCTCTTGTCTAAGCTCCTCCACCGGACGATGCAGCACAATCTCCCCATCCTTCAGGAAAATCACCTCATCAAAGATCCGCTCGATATCCGTCACCAGATGGGTGGAGAGCAGAATACTGCTGTCCTCCTCATAGAACTCCATCAGCGCATTCAGAATCTTGGTCCGCGCCACCGGATCAACGCCTCCTATCGGCTCATCCAGCAGATATAATCGGGCCCGCCGGGAGAGGGCTAAGGTCAGCTGCAGGCGTTCATTCATCCCTTTGGATAACGTCCGCACCTTATCCGCTGTGCGCAGCTTCATGAAATCCAGCATCCGCAGTGCCTTGGCCTGATCGAAATCCGGGTAGAAATCCTGCTGGAATCTCAGAGAATCTCCAATATTCATCCATGACTCTGTGACCGGCACATCCGGCATGAAGGAGACGAGCTTCTTACTCTCTACGCCCACGGGTACGCCAAGGACCGAGATCCGGCCCGAGCCGGGCCAGGCGAGTCCTGAGATCAGCTTCATGAGCGTGCTTTTGCCGCTGCCGTTGCTTCCCAGAAGACCGGTGATGGTGCCGCTGCCCAGCTTGAAGGAGACCTGATTCAACGCCTGTCTGGCACCGAATTGTTTGCTTACATTCTGAATATCAAGTATATCATCCACTCTTCTTACTCCCCCTGTCCCTGGTCCCGCTGATGAATGCTCTCTGCTACTGCAGTTAGAATATCTTCGCCCTGGAAGCCGAGCTCCTGCATTCCGCGGATAAAACGGTCCAGCACATCCTGTGCCATCTCCTTCTTAACGGTCAGAATCGTCTCTTCGCTTCCGGTCACATATCTGCCCATGCCGCGGCGGGTCTCCACGATGGTCTCACGCTCCAGTTCCTGAAATGTTCGTTGCACGGTATTCGGGTTAATCTGCAGTTCAGCGGCCAATTCACGGACAGAGGGAATCTTATCTCCAGGCTTCAGCTTGCCGGTGATAATCTCTCCTTTGATGTAATTCATGATCTGGAGATAAATCGGCTGGTTATTATCGAATTCGATTCCCATCAAGCAACATCCCTGCGTCTGAAGACGGCAAAGCCTGCAAGCAGGAACAGCGTCATGTAGATGCACAGCAGGATAATGGAGAAGGTCAGTGTCATTCCCTGCATCGGCGCACCGCCATCCTGGTAGGCTGCGAGATTAAGATTAGGGAACAGCACATATTTGTAGAATTCACGGGAAATGACCAGCTTGTCGATGGTGGTGGCGAAGATGGTCGCCCCAATGGTTACACCCGTCGACTTTGTCAGAATCCCCAGCATGAAGCCAATCGTGGCGTAGACGGTACAGTACACAGTTGAATACAGCAGCGAAGCAAGGATCGCGCCTATTCCCGCTTCCCCTCCGCTGAGTCCGAAGAAGACCGCTCCTGTGAGGAACAGCGCAACCGCTGCAACTACTTGCATGCTAAGTGTATACAGCAGTACAGTTAGATATTTGGAGGCCAGGATTGCGGTGCGGCTGCGGGCACGGATCAGCAGAAATTTGATCGTGCCTTGGCTGTATTCTCTGGATACAATCCCCGCCGTTCCGACGATGACCAGAATGGCCAGAATCTGACCGATGCCTCTGGGCTGAAGAGAATCTGCCGTAAAGTCCGCCGCTGAAGCATAGATATCCGTAGCAAATGTACGTGTGATATAGCCCACTGCCAGCGACAGCACCAGCAGAATGATATAAGGAATGATATTGCTGCGTTTCTTCGATATTTTGAGCCATTCATTCAGCACAAGCAGATTAAATTTACGCAATGCGGTTGCCCCCTGTCCATTTCAGGAAATCTTCTTCCAGACTTTGTCTGTTCTCAGTAATCCGGTAAATCCCTACCTTGGCTTCGCTAAGTGCCGCCACCAGCTCCGGTACGGCTTCATCCGGCAGCTGCACATGCAGCTCGGAACGGGCCTCATCCGTTCCTGTGACCTTGACGCCCTGCAAGGCTGCGGCCACAGTCCGTGCAGCTTCAAGCTTATCTACCCGGATCGCAAGCGCTACCTCACTCCGCGCCTCCGGTGCTTCCGTAAGCTGTGTCACCGTTACAAGCTTGCCGTTCTGAATAACCACCGCCCGGTGGCAGATCTGTTCAATCTCAGCCAGCATATGACTGGAGATTAGAATGGCAATGCCCTCTACCTCTGCTATTCTGCGCATATAATCGCGCATCTCACGGATACCGGCGGGGTCCAGCCCGTTGGTCGGTTCATCCAGTATGAGCAGCTTCGGTGAGTGCAGCAAGGCCTGAGCGATCCCCAGACGCTGGCGCATCCCGAGTGAGTAAGCCCGAACCTTCTTATTCATCGCCTCCTGCAGCCCCACCAGCTCCACAACCTCCTTGATCCGCGAGACCCCGGCTCCATCACTCATGCGTAAATATTGCAGCAGGTTGTCGTACCCGGTCATATGCGGATAGAACTCAGGATTCTCAATGATCGCCCCGATCTGTGAGATCGCCTGCTTGAATTCCTTCCGGATGCTGTGTCCATGAATCAGAACATCCCCTCCGCTCATGCGGATCAGTCCGGTCATCATCCGGATGGTGGTTGTTTTGCCGGCACCGTTTGGTCCCAGCAGACCGACAATCTCTCCCTTCTGAATCTTGAAGCTCAGATTATCTACAATCGCCTTACCTTTAATCATTTTACTGACGCCCTGCATTTCCAGTACGGTTGGTTCTTGTGCCGGGCCAGACGGCCCCTGAGCCTTATTAGCAGTTGAATTCATGACAGCCTCCTTGTGCGGATCGGTATAGGTGGAGTATTCCACGGGTTGTTGCTGAGCTGGAACGTGTGTTACTGAGCTGAAACATGTGTATTTTTCTACGTTGTATTGGTGTGTTAGTTAAATAGTACACTAGGTATTTCGGTTTGTAAAGCAGGTTTGTGAAAAATTTCCTGAAGCTGTATGTAAACAGGCTATCCGTGCAGGGGTTCTAACCATACCAGTCTCTATCAGCATACATAGAATAGTATTGCAGGTGGCAGTATCATGCTGCTTTTGCCAAAACCGCTTCAAGGAGGAATACACATGAATAAAGAGGTTCATATCTCTCAGACTTATCCAAGACTCACAGTGTACAGTGAAGAAAACTTCCGGGGAAGAAGCAGAATCTACAGAGGCAATCTTGGCATCCGCAATACGGACAATATTCTGGATGGCATCGAAAGCCTCCGCTTCTTCTCCACCAGCAGCAATGCTACACTCGTCCTGTTCAGCAGAACCCGGTTCAGAGGCAGCTTCCGCGTGCTCCGCGGCAACCACAGCATCCGCGATCTGGATGATTTCATCTCCGGCAATGACGTAGAATCGATCATCTCTACCAACCAGAGACTGACGCTGGACCAGATCCGCCGTATCCGCAGCAGCGGGGAGCTCCCTGCAGGCTACCGCTTAATCTAACAGAACACGCACGCTGAACAGGGCACCCTCTGGTAATCGCCCAGCCGGAGTGTGCCCTGTTTGTCATTTAATTGTCTTGATTAACGTACTTTTCACACAACTAATTGATTTCTTTTTCGTTAAAGTTATAGGGGGGTGAGATCATGCGGAGTATTTGCTTTTCCGTTCTGGTATCTATTTTTCTGATAAGCGGATGTAACAACCCAACCGGAGAACGAAACATAAACATGAATTACAGCTTCAAAGAACCACATCTTTTTCCGTTTGAGATCGATGACGTTCGTACTGAAATCGCAGTGGATAACCCTAATGTGCTTCAACAGTATGTTTTTCATTATAAAAACAAGCAGACCCTGCAAGAAATAAGATACATCCTAAGTAAGGATATGAGTGCACCGGAGAAAATTTCTATTCAAGGCAAGCAACGCTTAGAACTTGATAATGGAAAAGAAGCATACTATGACGAAGACGAAACTACTCAATCCATCTGGTGGGAAGAGGAGAACGGCTTTTTGGCGCGATTTGTATATTATATCAACGGAAATCTAGATCCAATCCACACTGATAAATTAGAGGTTTCCGCCTTTATAGACTTAGCTAATCAAATTCAATAGGATCTTCAGACCACATCACCTGGACGGTAGTATATCCTGTGAAACCTAGCATGACACAAGGAGGACCAGCAGAACATGAATCCATTGGATATCCATCCATCAGCGTTGTACGGGCGGGTTCAGTCCGACATTGGCCCCTTTCAGGTCTTGGAGAATTACAGGCAGAATAGTGCGAGAACCGGGGTTTGGAAGCTGTACTCCGATCAGGACTCTAACTATTATTACTTAAAAACATACAGCCGCAAACAGAGATGGCACCCGGAAGTCTATGCATACCGTCATTGGGTTGGTTACTTGAAGCCATATGTGCCTGAGTTAGTCGCTGCTTACGAGGGTGAGGGGTGGCAGGCCATACTAATTACTGCAATCGACGGGTCCATTATGAGAGAGACAGCACTAAGCCCGAGTGCTGCTGATGCTGCTTTTTATAAGGCTGGTGAATTAACAAAGATTCTGCACCTTTCACAGGCAGGCCAATGGTTTGGCCGCCCCGATCAATACGGAAACCCGATAGAGCTAAGTCACAACGCTGACCCGGTGCAGTATGTTGCCGATACCATTCAGGATTTAACTTCTCAGTGTGTTAATGAGGGGCTGGTGCAAGCCGATGAATTAAGTTTAACCGACTGGGCACTTCAGAATGTTCATATCCTACGGCATAGCGCACCTGTGCCTATAAGCTGGGACTCTACGCCAGGCAACTGGCTGGTGAATGACCAGGGGATTTTGACGGGAATGATCGACTTCGAGAATATGTTATGGGGGCTGGCCGTGGACAACTTCTCCATTCTGTTCGCCAGATATTTCATAGATCATCCGTCTGCCAGAGATGCCTATTTTGCAGGATATGGACCTGAAGTGCTTAAGAACCAAACTGCTGAAATACAAATATGCTGCATCAAAATGGCCCTCGGCGATATCTGCTGGGGTACTCACCATCATCAACCTGAGGTCGTCCGATCAGGCAGAGAGCTTATGAATAGAATACATAATCAGCAGCTTTTCCTGTAAGGAAGCTTCCCGCCTACATCGCAGCTACCTCTGCCGCCAGCTCCCTCACCTGCTGCTGCAGGACATTTACCTCATCGGTCCCTTCCCAGTAACGGGTGACAAAATGCAGGAACACATCTATCTTACGCAGGAGCATAAGCACCGGAATAGCCGCCAGTTCTTCGGGAGTCAACGTGACCATGCGATTATAACCCCTCCAGAAATCACGAATGATCCTCTCCGATTCCTCATAACTGAGCAAGGCCGACAGAATTACAGCAGCATCCATAACCCGTACATCCCTGGTGCAAAATTCAAAATCCAGCAGCGCCTTCACCCGGGTAGTATCCGCTCCATCCACCAGCAGGTTGGAAGCATTCAGATCTCCGTGCACCAGCTGATGCGGCAGGCTCTGAAGCTGTTCCAGCGAGTCAGCCACATTGTCGTAGGCCTCCACTAATAGGGTCAACTCCGGGATCAGCTCCTTCAGAGACTCAGGCGGGTCTGTCAACAGACCATGCAGCGCTTCACGGGTGCACAGCGGATAGGAGGTCCGCAGCTCATAGTATGGACGGTATACGGCCGGGATGCCCGTATCTATCTCAGCTAGTGCAACGGACAAGTTGCCTGCCGCTTCTCCAAAAGACTCATAATAATCCGAAGCTTGTCCGGACGGGGATTCGCCTTCAATATAAGCAAACAAGCAGGCGAATTTCCCGCTGTCTTCGAGCTGAACCAAGGTCTCTCCACTTGCAGTACGGATCGGAAGAGGTGTACTGAACGGCAGACCTGCACCGGCCAGCTTCAGGAGGACCGTATGCTCGAATTCTATTTTGTTCCTGTCCTTATGTGTGTCGTAGATCCGCAGTACCGCGCGGCGCTCCCCGCCCTCCACGAAATAAGTGGTGTTATTCCAGCCCCCGCTCCGTTTGCGCAAGGTCCCCTTCCATTCAGGCCAGACCTGACTCACGATGGCCTCCATAGGCTTATGCCCCTTTCGACGAATAGGTTATGTATCCAGCCATTGTAGAATCAGATCAGGACCGTGTCAAATGCTTAGACTGGCGGAGCGGTTATGCGGAGATGCAATAATCAGCTATAATAACTCCATATCATACTTGAACCTTGTAAAGGATGGGATGCATGTGGATTCAACCGTAACCAAACGCTGGCTGCTCGCCAGACTCTATGAACCGGAACAGACCATCGTAGACTGCCGGTTCACCTTGGGCAAGCCTCAGGAGGGCAAAGAACGTTATAATAAAGAGCATATTCCAGGCGCGGTCTATCTCGATTTGGAACTCGACCTGTCTGCTCCTGTAGGCGGGCATGGCGGACGACACCCTCTTCCCGACACGCAAGTGCTGGCATCCCGGCTATCCAAGCTCGGAATCGGCAACCACTCGCGTATTGTGGCCTACGATGATGAGAACGGCATGAATGCCGCCCGTCTGTGGTGGCTGCTGCGCTACCTCGGGCATGAGCAGGTCTTCATTCTGGAGGGCGGCTTCAGCCAGTGGAAAGAGGGCAATTATCCGGTGACGGATCATCAGCCGGTTCGCGTGCCCAGCTCGTTCGTAGCAAATGTCCAGCCGCAGATGCTGGCGGGGGTTGATGAGGTGCGGGAGGTTTCGGAGCAAACGGTACGTGCCGGCACAAGTGCTGGCGCTATTGACGGCACGGATGCACCAACTGAGGTCCAGACAAATGATGGCACTGGTGTATCATCCTCACCTGGCGCTCTACCGGTTCTGATCGACTCCCGCGCGAATGACCGCTATCGCGGTCTTAACGAGACCTTGGACAAGAAGGCGGGGCATATCCCTGGCGCGCTCAACTTTTTCTGGAAAGATACGCAGAATGCAGACGGCAGCTTCAAGAGCGCCGATGAACTTGCGGAGCATTTTGCCGGACTGGATAAAGACCGCGAGATCATCGTCTACTGCGGCTCCGGCGTAACCGCCTGCCCGAACATCCTGGCCCTAGAGAAGGCCGGATATAAGAATGTGCGGCTGTACGCGGGGAGCTGGAGTGACTGGATTAGTTATGAGGAGAATCCAGTGGCGGCGGGAGACGAGTAAAAGCTGATAGACCGCGCCGGACGCGGTTTTGGGGCTGTGTCAGGTTGCCGGGAGGCAGGCTGCTCCCGGCCCTTTTTTGGCATTTTCGCTCAACAGCCTGCAAACAAGATCCCTAAGAAAGTAATAAATCACAAGTCCCCGCGCGGTTCCCGAGATATACAAGTTAGTAATTTGAAGATTGACAATGAGCCGTGTCTAATCTAAAATAATCACAGCGGATTAGTATGATTTAATTCATTATAAACTAAACTTCAAAAGGAGACTTAAAAAATGGCCGCTCTCCAAACCTTTAAAGCATCTGCGCATTTGCAAGACGGAGTCCAAGTGAAAGTAACATCCCGAAGCTTTGAGTTTATTATCGACGAGCCCAAAAGCTTGGGCGGAACCGATACCGGAATGAATCCGGTCGAAGCTTTGTTGGCCTCGCTGGGAGCATGTCAGTCTATCGTGGCCAGAGTGTATGCGCCTAAATTCGGCGTGAACCTCAAGGATTTCTTCGTGGATGTAGAAGGCGATCTTGACCTGGATGGTTTTTTTAACAGGTCGGAGGTACGTCCGGGCTATTCTGACATTCGGTATACATTCCGAATCAAAACAGATTCGCCCAAAGAACAGGTTGAAGAATTTGTACGATTCCTGGAAAGCAAATGTCCAGTTGGAGATACCCTCGCATATCCGGTTAATCTCAAGCTGGACAGCATTATCATCGAAAGCTAAGCGCCGATAAGAACCGGGAAGCCGCGTCGGACGCGGGCTTGGGGGCTGGAAAAGGTTAGGAGGAAGTGATCTTTCCCGGCCCTCTTTGGGCTTTCCGCCAACAACTTGCAAACGTTCCGGGTTAGCAGCCCCCACTCCCCATTCGTCAGTCCCACCTAAGACCGGTCCGGTACCTTTCACTACAGCTTGGTCAGCACATGTGCGCTCACAATGTAATCCCTGTCTTCGTATTCGTCATGGACGAACTCCCACAGCAGCGAAAACCTTAATTCAACTTTATAGAGCCGCATAATTTGCGGATGAACGTGGACAAATGCCCCCGGAAGACACAAGCCTAGTTTAGCCAGCTCCGGCAGATGCTCGTAAATCAAGTCCAAGTTTTCACGGAGATTACCTCCCGTCAGCTCCAGCGTCTTAAAAGTAGCCGGGCTGGTATAGCCGGTTGTTTTCATGTGCTGCAGCAGCAGAGTATCGGTTAAATGGACAATCACCCCGTCCGATGCCAGAAGGCCCCGCAAAGATTCAAAGATATTGATATGAATCCGTTCAAGCAGTCGATCCAGCTGAGCGCTGAATTCTGGCGTATGGGCAACCTTATTTTTCTTCCGGTAAAAAAAAGCTGAGATGAGCTGCGTCGTGAAGCATAAATTCATGACCACGTCAAAAGGAGGGTGCAGCGGCGAGAAATCCACGCTTGGCCGTAAATCGTCAACCTTTTCTTTCAAATCATCCAGCGAAGACACTTCCGTTCCTACTCCGGTCAGATCAATGATTGCTAGTTCGTATTTTTCCGGGTGCGCCGACTTGGCCAGAAAGCGGTCAAGCGCTTTTCCATCAATATCGACGATCGTGATCCGTTCAAATATAGACTCGATGTACGAGATGGGCACATCGTTTCCGTTCCCTGCTCCGAGTAATAAAATATGCCCGCGCCCGCAGCGGTTATGCTCCAGAGTTTGCTCCAGAACTTGCCGGATCTGATCCCGGTAGCCCCCCCAGTGCTGCCAGTCATGCTGGGTAGAGTCGTTTCGGAGGATGTTGGCTTTACGGAATTTGACGTAAGGAACATTGACTTTTCTCTTAAATGGATTCATATCGAGATTCACCTTTTCTATCTAGAATATTACTGAAATTATCCATCACGCGAGGATGCTTGTAAATTAATACTGGAGTCCGTCCCAAAAAGGTTTGCCGTGAATTGAAACGTGTTACTACGATAGATTAAAGAATAGTAAAAGTAAAGTGCCCGCATTTGCGCGGGCTCTTTGTGCTGGGATAATATAGGTGAAGAGTTCATATAACTGGCATCTGTGCCAATGCCATTTCTTATAATGACGTTAACAACATTGTTTACTGTTTTCTCTCCTCCAAAATGAACAACAAGACTATGTGTCATACAGTAAATGTTTTATACTATGTATAATGCACTATTACGTTTCACGACAGCTGGAGTGACTGGATTAGTTATGAGGAAAATCCGGTAGCTACGGCACAAGAAACCTAAGGCTTGGAGACCGCTGCCCGGGGCATCTTAAATTGCCTAACCTGGGGGGCAGGCAATGCCTATGGCAGTGTATTTTGGTATGTAAAGGAGTTAGACGATGGAGATTCAGCGCTGTACCTATCCTCCGCTTCAACCCGATCCCGGCAAGCTGCTTGTGATCTGCGAACTGCCGCAGCCGTCAAGAATCCGGGAGAACTCACAGCCTCAGCTAATCGCTCTGAACGAGCACCTGCAGCTATGGCAGATTGATCTTATATCCGGCCGCACCACCGCTGTGGCGGATATTCATCTGCCAGACTTTCATCCGGAGCATCCGGTGCAGCTAGTCATTAGCCCATGCGGACAAGCGGCCGCCGTGTGCAACCGCTTCGGGCGCCATGCCACCGTGGTCTCTCTGAAGACCGGTCATACGCTGCTGGAACTAAGCCGGGGAACCTATCATTTCAACGTATCCACCTATCCGCTTGCTTTTGCTGAACGCGGACAGGACTTGGTTCTTATTCACGGTGTGGATTGGAACCGGCTGGAGCTTACTGTTGTTCTGCCTGAAGCCGGGCCAGTTGCTGCTGATATAAGCCTTACCGAAGCAAGCTCTGATGTGCAGGAAGACGATTTGGACTATTTTCACGGGCAGCTTCATGTCTCTCCAGGTCATACTTACATCGCGGAAACCGGATGGGCATGGTCGCCGACCGGCATCACCCTGGTATGGAATCTCTCGAATGGGGCTCAGAATAAGCCGGCAACCGGGGGAAGCGAGCAGTTGAACGCAATCTGGACCCCGCTGATTGATTGGGATCTGCCCATGGTATGGCTGGATAACGAACGGCTGGCGGTATGGGGGCAGATCGATAGAGAGATGGTAGATGAAGAAGATTGGCAGGAAGAAGGAATTCGTCCAGCCATTCTGGTCTACAATGCGGCCCAAAAGAGCAGAGAGCTTGTCCTGACAGACCTGCCTAATTTTATCATGAGTTCCAATACGGAAGATGTATTTATACACCCACAGGCACAGTTGGCTGCATCATATTCCGGCAGACTATTCGCCTGGGGAACCGGCCTGCCCCTCTACTGCTGGAACCTGCCGGATCTGCAGCCGCAGATGTATGAATTTCCGGTTCAACCAGACTTGTATCATAGGCAAGCCGATCTGTTCCTGCATATCAGTGAGGGAAGACTTGAAGCGTGGCGCTGTGTGTAGGGCTTGAGCAGCCTTGTGAGGAGGAAATCAATGGAGAAGCTCTACGATCGTCTACATCAATTAGATGGAAATGACCTGCGGTTTTTCTTTTACAACTTATTAAAAACAGTAGAGCATTATCAAACGAACGGCAGTATTGAAGAAAAAAAGTTAGCAGAGGGACTCCTTACTATCGTGCAAAATCATATTGAGGCGGTTCACAACCATAAACGGCAAATAGATGAACTCCAACAATATGTTTATCTTGTTTTCAGTCTCTCTGATGCAGGTTCATTAAAAGTAGCGCTAAGTAAAATCGGCAAGCGGGAGCTTTGCCAAGTCTTGGCATTCAATGAATTGTTCTCAGTTGGACCCATAACTAACTTGGATACGGAAACTGGACAGCAGAATAGGTTAGTTTGGTTGACGGAAAACGATGAAAACGTCAGCTATAACCCCGAGCATCAGCTTGATAGAATAGTAGAGGCTGTAAAGAATATTCCCGAAAATAAAACCATTGTCATTTGGTGCGCGGATAACGCACATGATCAAACAGGCTTACGTTTCGTAATGCATTTGTTAAGAGACCGGAAACAGCCGGTTAATGTTGTTAATGTGACAGAGCTCTTTAATACTATAGGCAATCATAACAAAGAAGAATTCAAACCTTATTGGAGTAGTTTAATCGATAGAGAACATTTTCAGATCATCGTTAAAAAATATTATGAAGGTGTTCCTCTTGATCCTAGTCAAAGAAGACGGTATGAATCAGAATGGCTAATGCTCTCAAGTGAGAATCATGTGCTCCGTTTGTGGAAGGAGCGTTCTGTGAAAGGCGCTGAGGAATCTGCACTGGACGAAATGATCATTAGTTCCGTCATTGAACTAGAGCAAGAACAAGATGAGAATGGCTTTATTAACGCGGGGAGTGTAGTCGCTAGAATATTTGATACTTCGCACCAATTCGTAGGGTGTCCATTTATTACCAATAGAATTTGGAGCTTAGTTAACCAAGGAGTTTTAGAGTTTTGCGGACTGCCAAGAGCCTTGCATCAGTTCTCTGTTAAACTCGGCACGCGTAAGAAAACTATAGCACCCTGAGAAGAAGCAGCCGAAGTCTTCGGCTGCCTATTCAGCTAATTCCTCCATACCGCCTACTCCTGCAGCTTCGACACCTGCTCAATCAGTGCATCCACGCCCCGCTCCACCGTATAAGGCCCATTGTTCCAGTTGTCGCGTGAGACGTTGATAATCCGGTTGTTCTTCACCGCAGGTATGCTCTGATAGACCGGCTCCTTGAACAGCTCCCGCATGGCAGCCAGCTCTTCATCGGTCATCTGCGTGAAAAAGTAATCCGCCGGCTTGTCCACCAGCATCTCCATTGACAGTACCGTTCCCCCGTCAGCATACTGCTTGAATTGTTCAGGCATGGTAAAGCCGAAATCCTGATAGATCAGCTTGCCTAAGGTGCCACCCTCGCCTCCAAGCAGCACTTCCCCTTTATGGATTACGAAGGAGATGGCGGTAGTACCTTCATCAAGCTTCACATTGATGGTATCCCGGATGCCTTGCAGCTTCTTATCAAATGCGGCAATCCACTTCTCCGCTTCGTCCTGCTTGCCCATAATCTCGCCCATGGTCCGTAGTGTGTTCACCACATCCGGGTCACCGCCCCAGGCTACTGCTACGGTCGGAGCAATCTTCTCATACGTCTCAATGACATCCTGCCCCAGATAATCCGGTATAATAATCAGATCGGGCATCAATGCAGAGATCGCTTCCACACTGCCTACGCCTGCTCCGACATTCTCCACATCTGCCATCTCTTCCTTGTATTGATCCAGTGTCTCCTGGTTGACACCTGCCGGCTTCAGTCCAAGCGGAAGCATATACCCGCCGTATGCGAGTGCCACAACCTGCGCGGGCTCCGCCGGAATCTCTACCTTTCTGCCGAAGCCATCAGTAAATACCTTATTGGGCTTGTCTTCAGCAGCATTCATATCTCCGCCCCCGCAGCCTGCAAGCATCACAGACAAGCTGATCAAGAGGGATATCGCAAACATGGGCTTATGGCTAACTTTCAAATCATTCACACTCCATCTTCTGTATTGATAATGATTATCATCGATATCAATATAGCGTGCTTCCTTACGGGGAGCAATGAACGATTCCGGCATTTCTTTGGTAGGATTTGAACCTTTCAGAAGCGGGGCGTGCATTTTGAACTGTGCCGGAGTCTCTCTGAACACCTTTTTGAACAGTCTGCTAAAATAATAGAAATCCGTATATCCCACACGTTCAGCCACATCGCGGATCGGCGCATCTGTCCCGGCCAGCAGGCTTCTGGCGTGCTGCATCCGGGTCCGGCTCACATATTCCATTGGGCTGCAGTGATACTTGCGCTTAAACACCCTCACCAAATGATGGGTGCTGTAATGAAACAACTCCGCCATTGTGCTCATGGACAGGGCCTGGTGATAGAATTCCCTGATATAACGGGCGATCTGCTCAGCCAGATCTGTCTCCGGCTCCTGCTCCCCCGCCAGCGCAAGCTGACGGAATTGCTCGGCTACGAACTGATAGAACAGCCCGGTCACCTGCATCCGTTCCAGCTCTCCGCCGCTCTTCCATAGCTGATGCATACGCTCCAGCAGGGACAGAATCACCCATGGGTCTCTCCCCTGGAAGGTATATTTTTGCTGAAAAGGACTAGGTCTGTCCCCTCCCGCTTCTGTGAAGGGAGTGTCTGTCCACGGTTTGTACAGGATGAGATAATAGTCGAATGTCTGCTCCAGACATGCAATTTCCAGAACGGCTCCCTTCCCGCCATGAATAACATGCGCATACTCTGGAGTGTGCCCGTCCCCGTCGAACCGAACCTCAGCCTCCCCCTGATTGGTGAGTACAAACACACTTGACGGAAAAACGTACCTTAGCTGCTCTCCCGGCCTCATGTTTACATGACGGATATCCATGATTCTAACCGGTACATGGTTCCATGCCCGAATGCTGTCTTCCTGTCTAAGTCTCACATCAACTTCCCCCTGGCTATCCGTTCACTGTACATTTCTATTATTATAATTGATAACCATTATCAGTTACAACAATGTAGCTCTGCAAATAGGATCTGTCTGCCAAGTGAGCTATAATAAATTCCATGAAATTAAGCTGCACATAGCAGAAAGGCGGTGCAACAAATGAACGATAAGAATAGCCTCCCGCCTTCGAAAGCCTTTGGAGAGCTAGATCAGATGTGGTTCAGGCTTCGGAGTATTATGCATGGCCGTAATCCAGGGGGAGAGTGGCCGCTGCGGCTGCAATTTGTGGAATCGTACATGCTGCTAATTCCCATTGCGGGCCAGGGCTCCATCACGGTGGACGGTAAATACTGCGAGCTGAAGGCGGGATGTGTGTTCGTCTGTCTGCCGGGGCAATTAATCGAGGCTTCAATGGAGGACACAGCTGAACAAAGTGTTTACACCCTGCGGTTTGATGTGTATAGCCAGCATAGTATATCAGAAGAACAGCAACCTACCCGCCCGGCGGAGCTTCATCTCCCCTTCCCTCTGAGCGGAAACATAGCCATTCAGTCAACGATTACATACAGCAAACTTTGTGAGTTGATCAGCGGTTATATGGGAAGCCCGGCCCCCTTGCAGCGTCTGCTTGCCCAGAGCCGGTTCTATGAGCTGCTGCACAGTCTGCTGAGCAGTGCCGGACAAATGCAGCCCACCGATACCGATACTGCCATGGAGCGGGCTAAGCTCTATATAGAGCAGCATTACCGTGAAGAGCTATCCATCAATCTGCTTGCTGCTGAAGCAGGCACCAGCGTCAGGCATTTCATCCGGCTATTCAAGCAGACCTATGGTCTCAGCGCAATCGAGTACTTGACCGAATACCGGATCAGACAAGCCAGGAGCCTGATGCTTCCGCAGACGAATTATGAGCTGAAGGATATTGCGGCTTATGTGGGTTACAAGGATGTTCCTTACTTCCGGCGCAAATTCAAGCAGATTACCGGGGTCGCACCGGCCACCTTCATGCGCAATGCCAAGCTCAAAATCGCAGTTTGTCATGGCAGCCTCACCGGGGCGCTGCTGACCCTGAATATTATTCCCTGCGCGGCTCCTGCGGACCATCCCTGGGCTGAGTATTACCGGCGAAAATATGAGACGGATGCGGTGCTGCCGCTTGCCCGGGAGGATACTCTATGGATAGAGCAGCTTACTCTTCTCCATCCTGATTACATTCTCGGGCTGGAGACTTCGGTAAGCCGGTGGATGCTCCCGCAGCTCCAGGCAATTGCTCCCACGTTCCTCGTGCCTCCGCTCGAGAAGGATTGGCGCTCGCAATTACACTTCATTGGAGAATGCGTGGGCAGGGCGCCGGAAGCAGCGGCATGGCTGAATAACTATGAGCGTAAGGCCAAGAGCATCCGGGTAAAATTGGGACAAGGACCCGCTATGGGCAAGCTGCTCCTTGTCCGTATATCCGCTCAATCTATCACCGTGCTGTCTACCCGAAGCTTAGCTGAGGTGTTCTACGATGATCTGCATTTTATCCCGGCGTCCGTTGTGGACCGTAAGCTAAGTAATCAGACCATAACCCCGGAGGAGCTATGGTCATCAGATGCGGACAAGCTGCTGTTCATTGTGGATGAGGATGCTGCTTCGCAGGCCGTCTGGTCTAAATTCCGGGACAGAGCGTCCTTGCTGCCCCCTGATCCCGCAGGGTTTTCACGTATTGGGCACCTCCCTCCCTACCCTTGGACAGAGTATAACTCGTTCACCCAAGAGCTGTCTCTCGACTCCGCACTGACACTATGGCGTAATCGGACATGAAATGTTGGCGTGATAGTCAATAGTCGAATCAGACGGATTGTTTTATACTCCTAACAGTGATATTGATTCTCACTCTCAGGTGAGAAGACAGGTATTGATACTCAGGAGGTTATTGAAGATATGCGACAGATGAGACAAAGAATGGTGTTCTGCATGGCGATAGCGTTGATATTGGTAATGACAGCTTGTTCTAACAACAGTGGACAGGCCAAGGTAGCCGCAGACTCCGAAGCTGATTACCGGACAGTCAACAGTGAGAAAGGCGAGATTAAGATCCCTGCCCACCCGGCCAGAGTGATTGGATTGTCTGTGGTCTACCCGGAATTCCTGCAGGCCTTAGGCGTTACTCCCGTTGCTGTGCAGAACTACCAGGAGGAGTTCCCAACCTATCTGCAGGAGCCGTTCAAGGATACGCTGAAGATGGGCATTGCCCAGACCCCGAATTTCGAAATGATCCTCTCTGCCAATCCCGATCTGATCCTCGCTCCTACATGGTGGTCGGCTAAGGATTACGACCAGTTGTCGGGGATCGCTCCGACGGTTCTGCTGCCGCAGCGCGATGACTGGCGCGATGAGCTGAAGGATATCGCCGGAGTGCTCGGCAAGACGGAGCTTGCAGAGAAGGTAATCAAGGATCTGGAGGCTCAGGAAGCAGAAGCCAAGCAGAAGCTGGATGACCTGGTGGGTAATGAAACGGTGATGTACATGATGGTTATGCCGGGCAGCTTCGTTCTTTACGGAGATCAGATTGACCGCGGAAAATTCCTTCACACTACGCTTGGGCTGGAGATGATCCCGAATTTTCCGGCTAATGATCCTTCCTTATCGATCTCGCTGGAGAAGCTGCCGGAGTATAATCCCGATCACATCTTCCTCCAGTTGAATAACGAGGATGATGCCGGGGTGAAGAAAACCTATGACGATCTGCTGAAGAGCCCATTATGGAAGAACATGACGGCAGTCAAAAAGAACCAGGTCTACACCATGGCCGGCAAGGACTGGTTCAACTTGGGGATGTCTCCAATGGCTAACCGTTATGCGGTGGATGCGGTGCTTCAGGCCTTTGAAGGCAACTCCAATTAAAGGGGGACTTCAGATGGGTGACACTGACAGACTCCAGGGGGCTGAGCGTTACTACATCCGCCCCAAAGCTGTTGAGAACGCAGTGGCTACTGTACCGCTGACCGAATTATGCAGCCCTGCACAAGCTGAATATCTGCTTACCACTTATGCTTCCATGCTCGGGACAGAGGATAAGCGTATCGCTGCAGCCATCTTCTGCACATGGGTCGCCGGGATCTGCGGAGCCAAATACGCACTGCTCGCAGCCGCAGACCCGCTGGCTCATGCCTTGCGGCTGAATAACCTGTCTGTGCAGCTCATCCGCACGGAGGGGTATCCCGAATTCGCCTTTCTTATCCACGATCAGGGAAATGGGACCTATGAACGTGATGGGGATGGAAAAGAATTATCCGGCGAGCTTGGCATGTTCTACAGCAGCGTTGTCCGACCGGTTATTGCCGCGCTTGCCGAGGCTTCACAGACCAAAGCGGTGATGCTGTGGAAACATGTCTATAATCAGTTGTATACTTTTATCGAAGAGGATGCTCTTGACGCTCCCAGTGAATGCCATCGCAACCTGATCCACGGGCAATTCCAAGCTGCCCTCTGGGAGCTGACACCGGAGGTATTCGGACTTCGCAGCAATCCGCTGCGTATCACCCCCAAGTTCCGGACGGACCCCGCCTCTCCGCATGATACGATATCTGTGAAAGCTACCTGCTGTCTGGCTTATAAGCTCAGAGTGGATCATGGCTATTGCGGCGGATGCCCCATCATTTAACCTGACACTACTCTTATAAAATTCCACACCGGATTGGGATCATTTTCCCATCCGGTTTTTTCATGAAAATTAACCTGCTTCACTCTACAAGAACATCCGCCAAATTCCGACATATTACCTAAGAGCCTTTGCTCTAATACGTATCCGGGAGATGACCTATGTCACAGCTCATTCAAAAACGGCCAGTCCGTTCAACCAGCATTGCCAACACATTGGCCATTGTACTGCTCGTCATTATTCTTGTCGTCTTCTCGATTCTGGGTACCTTCTTCTATTCCAGCACCCGAAGCATTCTGGTCAGTCAGCAAGAGTCGATGCTGATGACCAAGACGCAGGGAATTGTCAGCCAGTTCGATGCTTTGTTTAAGGAGAAGGGCTCACTGGTCAAACAAATGGCTACCAACTCGATTTTCCAAAAATATATTGAGAGCACTACACCAGAGCAAATCACCACCTCCCCCCACGCCGCAGAAGCACTCGCTACACTGGCGGACATTGTAAAATCAGAGCCCTCCTTCGCCGATGCCTGGGTGGCCGGGTTATCCGGGAAGGGATATTTTCTCCAAAATGACGGTCTGACCTCTAAATCAGACTTCGATATCCGCGCCCGCCCCTACTTCAAGCCCGTATCCGAATCCAAGGGTCTCTATTATTCTGAACCTTACGCCGACGTCATTAGCGGCAAAATGCTGATGGGCATTTTCTATCCGATTCTGAATGAGAGCAGCCAAATGATCGGCTTCATTGCCGCAGATATTGCCTTCGACGACATCCCGCAAATCATGCAGAGCTATTCCTTGGGAAGCACCGGGTTCTCCATTCTGGCTACCCGCTCAGGCGATATTCTCTACCACCCGGATAAAGCCAAAGTGCTGAAGGAGAAAATTACAGACAGTCCTGGCGATCTCGGGGCCATCGGCAAAAAAATGATTAACGGCGAATCTGGCGTATCGCTCATTGATGATAATGGTGCCCCCCGTTATATCGGCTATGCCACCAGCAAGGATACCGGATGGTCTGTAGGCTTAACCATTACCCGGCAAGAGGCGCTTAGCGAACTGACATCCTTCACCCGGACGACCATCACCGGTTTTGCTGTCGCCGCTTTGGTCCTGGTGTTCATCTGTTATCTCACACTGCGCTACCTGTTACGTTCCATTCCAAAACTGCTGGCCGCTATCAAACGGATTGCAGACGGAGACCTGACTGTTCAGCTGAGTGACGCCTCTCGCAATGAAATCGGACAGATTGCTCATGGCATCGCGGGCATGGTCCAGAAGATTCAGGGCATGATTCAGGTGATCCATAATACGACTCAGGTGTTGGCCCAATCCTCCCACAACCTGCAAGCCATCTCTACCAAAACTGCGATAACCATGAACGAAACGGCTACGGCCATCAATGAAATTGCGAATGCTACCAACTACCAGTCCGCTGAATCCGAGAGCATTCTTCACAAAACCGGTGCATTGTCGGATCAAATTGACGAAATTACCAGTGATGCCCAGACTGTAGGAACCATGGTGCAGAACTCAGCAGAGCTCAGCAGTTCCGGTCTTGACTTGGTGGAGCAGCTCTCCAAAGCTGCAGAAGACAATCACCGATCTACACAGGCGATGTCATCGCTCATTGAGGATATTGATCTGAGCCGTCATGAGATTTCGGGTATTGTAGGCACAGTGAATCAAATAGCGACGCAGACCAATCTGCTCGCCCTTAATGCTTCCATTGAAGCGGCGCGCGCAGGTGAGCATGGCAGAGGGTTCGCCGTGGTGGCCGGTGAAGTACGTAAGCTTGCCGAGCAAACAGCCCGCGCTACCGAGGAAATTTACAAGAAGGTCAGCGCCATTGAAGAAAAAACAAGTCTGTCCGTAGAACACACTACGCTTAACCTTACGATTGCGGAGGAGAATGCCAAATCTGTCGAGAATGCGAAGCAGGTCTTCTTCAGCTTGAACAGCGACCTGGAGGAGCTTAAGGTACGGATGCTGCAGATCAGCAATAACACTTCGATTGTCCACAAGCACAAGGATGAGATTCTGCAGGCGATTGAGGTCATCTCGTCCACTACCGAGGAGAATTCCGCCTCCACTGAAGAGGTTAGCGCCAACACGCAAGAACAGCTAGGCAGTATTGAGCAGGTCGCTGAACTGTCCAGAGAGCTGAGCGAAATCTCGCAGAAGCTGGAGGAAGAGCTGAGGCAGTTCAAGCTGGAGTAGCGGAATATGCCAAAACAACGCCAAGTGGACGTCCCACTTGGCGTTGTTTTTATCATTCGGAGGCATATGCTCGGCTCGGTCCTATTTTAACATATATTTGCTTATGGTCTTAGGCGCATAGCTCCTCGTAATGTACAGCTCGCCGCCTCCCGCATAAATGTAATTATGCCCGGTTTCGTAGTCATGCCAGCTTGTGGAGAGATGATATTTAATCTGCAGGTTGGCCGGGTCCAGCACATAGAAATCTTCCTTCGCTATATCTCCCTCAAAGGTCTCAGGATCAATCACAGCCGGACGCTCCTGCCATTGGTACTGCTTCTCGACCGTAATCTCACCCGATGGCGTTATCCTGTAGTACCATTCGCGGTTCCCGGCTTCACCGATCTGCTGCTTGCCAAGCAATTGGTTGTCTTTGCTGTACAGTCTGTAGACGTTGTCGCTCTTAATCAGGTAGTTGTTTCCTGTCGTATTGATTTGATCCGCTTTGTTCAAGGGACGGACCCACTTCTTGATGCCCCCCGCATCATAGCCAAGTAGCAGCCATGTATCCCTACTACTCATCTGGATCAGGAAAGACCCGCCGCTGAGCAGCTGCACCTGGAAGTAAGGATCGCTCAACGCTTTGGGAGCAGTGTAGGCAGCCAGCGGTTTCGTCAGAGCGCCCAGGCTCCGGTATACGCTAACTTTATTTTTATCGTACTCAGTATGCACCACATACCCGTTTGGAAGCACTTCTAGCATCCCTGCGGCCCATTTGCCGGTCAGCTTAAGCTTGCGTACCTCCTTCCCGTCCTGATTGTACTCGGTGATACCACGAGAAGCTACATTGCCGCTAACCAAGGTTAGAATCACAATATTCCCGTTATCCAGCACCACCGGCGAATAGGACCCGGTTATGGTTTTGGTCCATTTCCGTTTGCCGTTCGGATCAACAACGGTAAGATCATAGGGTTTGCCGCCCCACATTTTATAGAAATAGCTGTAGCCGTTACTGGCCGTAAAGAAACGATGGGCGGTAAACGGCTTGTCGTTGGCCATGTCGGAGTAGTCATAGACCCAGTTGTTAGAACCGTAAACGCGGTCAATGGATGCGTACAGCATACCGGAAGACTTCGTCTTGGCTGGTGAGACGGTGACTGTCTTGACCATTGGAACGAATAACCGCTTGCTGCTCTGTAAGCTGTCTATGGTGCCCCAGAAGGTTTGGCCCTCCGGCAGCGTATAGCTCCATTCCGGCTTGGGGAGCTGTTCAATGACTTTTGCTGCCGATGAGCGCCCGGGAAGCAGTACCTGTGCCGCCAGCAGAAGCGCAAATGCTCCTGTGAAGATTTTGAGTCGAATTGAATTCATACTTCTATCCCTCTTTGTCTATGTATTAATGTTCCAACCTGAATTATTATATGACCACGCAGACAATAAGGACAGGTTATAAATGGATGCTATCTAACAGGTGTGCCCGGCAGCATTCCCGTCGGGTTTGCCAGTACCCGGGCTGTCCATTACAATGACAGTAAAGAGGCTGATAATGCCGATTCCCGGGAGGAGAGGATGATATGGTAGCATGGGACCGTGCCGGGTGGGGGCAATTAACGGTAGAAGAGAAGCAAACCGCGATGCAAGAGCTGATTAAGCGGTTGCCCGCCGGCTTCAAATGGCTGCGGTTAGAGAGGTTCGAACGTTACGGCCAGTCACTGGAAACAGGGGTATTCAAGTACGAGGGCAGTGAATATGTGTACGTGCCTGGCGGCTCGGTGACCCTGGGCCGTTCAGAGTTACATATGTATGCGGAGATGTCTCCCGTCCGCGAAGCTGTGATCGGGCCATTGCTCGTGCAGCGCCAGCCTGCTTCGGCAGGCTGGTATGAGTGTCCGCTGGACCGGCTGGACCCGGAAGAGGACGAGGATGTCCTTCAGGCTATCGAGGAATTCCGGCAGGGGCCGCACACCAGCTATGAGTACTCCCAGTATTTCCGGCTGGAACGGGAAGGTGATCAGGTCGTAGTGTTCCTGTTCGACGACAGCGAATCGTTCGAGGAATGGTCCGAAGCGGAGCTGCCAGAGGGCTTCGCCCTGCCGACTGAGGATGAATGGGAGTATCTGTACGGCGCAGGCGCCCGGACGCTGTTCCCATGGGGTGACGAGATTGACGAATCCATGCGTCTCAGGCATGTATCCCGAGCAGCTGAGGGCAATACTTCCGACCCGTATCCGCTGGAGCAGCCGAATGGGTTTGGGCTATGTTTCCCCGGCGATCCCTATAAGAAGGAACTGGTCCTCACTGAGGGCGGCATCACAGGTAAAGGCGGCGACGGCGGCTGCAATCTGCACGGCGGCCAGGGCGTTGCTCTCGGGTATCTCCCAACCGCCACTGCTTTCCGCGACCCTTATGAGAGCGAGCTGGAATGGGAGGATCTGCTGGATTGCCTGGTGTACCGGCGGGTTGTGAGGCTGTAGGCCATTCGCTCAAACACTGTCAAAGGAGGCACACAAGCTATGGAAATTCAATTAAGCGGCATGTGCGGAAATTCACCGAAGAACAAGCTGGCTGAGGATTTAGCAGTTGCTCTTATTACTGGAGATACCAAGACATTAAGCCATCTGCTTACCGACAATTCTACTGTAGAACTTGTAGGCAGTGAACATTATCCGTTATCTGCCGTTCTCCAGAAGTCAGCATCAGTTCCAGAGCTCACTGCGCTGACGATTGAACACGCCATCTCCCACGGCAAAATCGCTGCTGTGAGCGGTAATTGGGTGACTCGCAGCGGAATTCGTTTCTCCTTCAGCGATCACTATACTTTCGCTACGACCAAGGGCACTGAAGTGACTGCTGCAAGCTGTTACCGGATCAAGCTGCCTTGACATGAAGTTTATTCACAGCGAAAAGCCGCCCGCTTCGCTAACGCGAATTCCGGACGGCTTTTTCCATTATATTAGTTAGTATAAACACAACTTTTCTCGCTGTCGGTTTCACACACCCTGCGATACAAGCTCTCTCTGCGCGGAAGCTGCTCCATCCGTGTCCGAATCCGGGCTCTTATCCAGTTCCTCCACACGCGCCACATTCAGTTCCTGCTCATTCTGATGAAGCTCCTTGACCATATTCCTGTAGATATGGGCTTCTTGACGGTCCAGCCCGTCACGATTCTCTTTCATGATCCAGGTTTCCACGGTTCGCTTGAGAATTTCCCCTTTTCGTTCCAACAGTTTCGTATAAGTCAACGTTTCTTCATTCCCTTCCTGATGCTTAGAGTTCATACGCCGGGGTACGCTCAAATATGACTTCCGGCGTAACGTCTACTATTATACGGGAAAGAACCGGCTCACCCAATGCGGAGCAGCCGGGCTTACACAGGGTGAGCCGTACTGAGCTTAGAAGAGACTAACTCAGCAGACAGGGTTCGTAAACATTCGGACGGATGCTCCCATATACGGCAGGATATCATTAGAATAGCACCACGTACACCTTGCTCAGTCGGCCCGCACACCTCGCTCTGGCGCATTGTATTTGCGAATTGAAGGAACGTCTGGCCAGGGGAGATCTGTGGACGGATGAATATTCAGCTGAACTGGCGAATGTTCAGACCCGGGCAGCCGAGCTGGTGCAGCATCAGCATCCGCTGCCCCCGCATCTCCTGCAGAATGACAAATAAACTAAGCGCATAGCGGAAAATACAATACCGAACAACCTGTGTCAAACGATGCAGGCTCTTCGTGTTGAAGAGATTTTCCAGCAGGTGCTAGAATAAAAAGTCGTTTCCACTCGAATTCTGTCAGGAAATTAGCTTATAATGATCACACTGCGGCTTGACCGAGGATGGAACAGGACCAAGCAATCCAGAATAACCCCAAGGAGGAAGTCCATTGTATAAGGTGCTGATTGTAGATGATGAAGTTTTTGTGCGGAAGGGCTTGATCCGGATCTTAAGCGAATGCTCGCCGCAATTCGAAATTTGCGGTGAAGCCGAGAATGGGGAGCAAGCGCTTACCCTGATTGAACAATTGAACCCGGAGCTGGTGATTGCCGATATCCGTATGCCAGTGCTGGACGGGCTGGAACTGATCAAGAAAGTGAAGACGGAGCTTGTGCAGGAGCCGATTTTTATTATTTTGAGCGGATATGCCGACTTCTCCTATGCCCAGCAAGCCTTCCGGTACAATGTGTCCGATTATATCCTCAAGCCGGTTGACGAACAGGAGCTTGCGGTTGCGCTCAGCAAAATCGCCCATATACTGAACAAGAAACAGCTCCTCTCCATTACCCGTGAAAAGCCTCTGGTTGAGACGGTCATCGAAAGCCTGCTGCAGACAGAACCTGATGATCAGGTCATGGGGCGGATCGCCTACGCGCTGGAGCTTCCTCTCACCTCTTCCTATACGTATCTCATCGCAGAAATGCAGGATCAGCTCCCCGCCGGAGAAGTCGATTACCTGCCTGCACTGAAGGACTCGCTGCTGCGTTATTTCCGCCAAGAGGCTCAGACTCTGCTCCTTCATGTACGCACTAACAATCAATACGGGGTGATCGTGCCCGGCCATTGGGCCGATGATCCTAATCCATCCCCGTGGGGAGGCTACCGCACAATGCTGGATGCACTGGAGCGGGAGCTTGGAACAAGCATCGCTTTGTTCGTTGGCCGGACGGTAAGCCATCTCAAGCAGATTGCAGACTCCGGGACCAGTGCCGAGCAATGCCTCCAGTACCGTTTTGCCGCCGGCTTCGAAGGCATTTATATGGCGGACGAGCTGCTGGAGCTGCCCTTATACTATTTCGACATCGATGAAGGATTGCACAGCAAGCTGATTTACGAGGTCGAAGCCAATGACAACAAGGGTTACAGCTCAACTGTGGACGCTATCTTCACCCTGTTCCAAGAGCGCCACTTCGCCCCCGGAGCGGTGACGAACACGATCCGGCGCAGCATGATTGCCATCATTAATATTATCCGGCAGCTCGAAGGTGACGAGAATACGCT
This sequence comes from Paenibacillus sp. FSL H7-0756, assembly GCF_038006765.1. Classification (NCBI taxonomy): domain Bacteria; kingdom Bacillati; phylum Bacillota; class Bacilli; order Caryophanales; family Paenibacillaceae; genus Paenibacillus; species Paenibacillus sp. FSL H7-0756. Next base: position 1,219,643 of record NZ_JBBOVT010000002.1, read on the forward strand.
GCAATGGATGCATGAGCTGCTCAACTGGCCGCTGAAGTACCGAAATCTGAATCAGCTGAAGCAGATATTCCAGCAGTTTATCGCCGAAGCCGCAGAATATATCGCAGAGAAGCGCGGCGGCAAGAGCGAGGGCAATATTGAAAAAATCAAAAAATACATCGACGGGCATTACCGTGAAAATATCTACCTCAAGGGTATTGCCGCCGATTTCGATATGAACCCTGTCTATCTTGGACAGTTATTCCGCAAAACCTACGGAGTGTATTTCAATGAATACCTGCTGACCCTGCGGATTGAGGAGGCCAAACGCCTGCTGCGGCAAACCAAGAAGCGGATGTACGAAATCGCGGAGCTGGTCGGCTTCCAGAATGCGGATTATTTTGCCACCCAGTTTGAAAAGCTTGAGAATATGACGCCAACCGATTATCGCAATATGATGATTGGGCAGTAAATAAGGAGGCTCCCTGCCGTGTTCAACTTCCGTCTGAATCATATGAAGCTTAGAAGCAAGCTGATTGTCATCTACATTGTATGCGTGTTCATCCCGATCATCCTGACCAATGTAATGTTCTATCAGGTGACCACCGCCAATATCAAGAATCAGAAGACCGCGGATGCCGAGCAGGCGATGAATCTGCTGCAGGCTGAGCTGAGGACCGTCATTGAAGATGCTGCAGGCATGTCCTACCTCTACTCTATTGACCGGCAGCTGATCCAGCATCTGAATACCACCTATGCTTCAACAGACCGCTATGTGGAGTCGCTGAACGCCATATCGAATCTGTTCAACCGGACCGACAAAGAGAACAAGGTGCTGAGCTCCTCGGTGATTATGACCGACAATCCAACCGTTCTGGCCTCAGCCCATATCATTAAGCTGGAGGACAGCATGCGCGAGCAGGACTGGTATAAGCAGATCAGTAAGTTCAGCAACACTCACCCTCATCTCTATGTAACGCCCGACAGCATCAGCGTGATCCAGCGCCTTACCGACCGCAGGCTGGAGACCTACGAGCATGTGCTCAAAATTGACCTGAACATGAACTATATCCGGCAGATTCTGGATTTATCCAGCTTCAGCGGTGATTTCTATATTCTTGACCCGTCGGGCCAGGCCCGCTTCGGCCGTCTCTCCAGCGGTCAGCCCAGCGGGCTGATTAATGCGGCGCATACCCTGACCCCAACTGAGATTCCCAAGCCTAAGCAGGCCATTGTAATCGACAAAACCTACCAGAATAACCGCTATCTAAGCGGCTGGTCGATTTACGGCGTCCTGGATGAGACCCTTATTTTGTCTGACGTCAGACAATCCGGGCAATTTATCCTCTGGTTCGCCGGTATTAACTTCCTGGTTCCTACCATCGTAATTATGATCATGTCCCGTTCTATTCACACGCGTATTAAGAACATTCTGAGGCATATGAAGTCTGTAAAAGACAAAAACTTCGGACTCATCCCCTACCACCTGGAGCGGGATGAGATTGGCGAGCTTACCGTTGAGTTCAACCGGATGAGTAAACGCATTGAGAACCTGATCAATGATGTATATGTTGCAGAAATACAGAAGAAGGAGCTGGAACTCCGGCAGCGGCAGGCCCAGCTGCATGCGCTGCACAGTCAGATCAACCCTCATTTCCTGTTCAATGCGCTGGAGACGATCCGGATGCGCAGTATGATGAAGGGTGAGACCCAGACGGCGCGGACGATTCAGAACATGGCGAAAATTTTCCGCAAATCAATCACATGGAAGAGCAGCTTCGTTACGATCCGCGAGGAGCTGGAATTAATCGAGAGCTTCCTGGAGATTCAGAAATACCGCTTCGACAACAAGCTTGAATATCACATCGAGGTAGACCAGTCGCTGCTGAACATTGAAATTCCGAAGATGGCCTTCCTTCCGTATGTGGAGAACGCCAGTATTCACGGAATTGAGAATATAGCCGGCATCGGGTATATCAATATCCAGATCGCCCAGGAGAACGGGCAGATTGTCTTCGTCATTGCAGATAACGGCGTGGGCATGGACCAGGAGAAAATCAGTGAGCTTATGCATTATCTGGACGATGAGACCGCCATGGGGGATTCAATCGGGATGAAGAATGTAATCACCCGGCTGAGGATCACCTACGGGGAATCGTTCACCTTCTCCATCACGAGCGAGCCCGGAGCGGGAACCCGCATTTTGCTGCGGTTGCCTCTGGATAACAAATAATAAATATAGGGTATACCTTAATTATTCAAAGACTGATCTAAGGTTTGCCCTGTAACAAAGTTAAACGCTTTCTTTTATAATGAGGATGTTCAATAGCACAAAGTAAAGAAAGGGGATATGAAATGCGTACAAAGAAATGGATGCAAACCGGACTGGCTGCTGTTATGGCTTCAGCCCTCCTCATTGCCGGCTGCTCGGGCGGCAACAACGGGAACAAGAACAGTGCCAGCGGCAACGACGGCGAGGTAAGCACTGAGCCGGTAACGTTCACTTACTTCGGCTTCGGAGCCAACAAGGATACCATGGCCAGTGATACCACCATCGGTAAGAAGCTTCAGGAACAGACAGGCGTAGACTGGAAAATGGAATATGTAGTTGGCGATGGAAGCACCAAGTCCGGGGTTATGATTGCCGGAGGCGATTATCCTGATGTCATCTCTCCAGTCGGCGAGCTCGCCAAGCTGCTCGATGCCGGTGCATACATTCCGCTCAATGATCTGATTGAGAAGTATGGCCCTAACATCAAGCGTGTCTACGGCGATTATATGAACAAGATCACCAATGAAGACGGCAACATCTATATCCTTCCCTTCACTGCAAATGTAAACGGATACTTATCGCCGCCAGATCCAAGCAGTACCTTCTGGATGCAGAGACGCGTCCTTAAGGAATTCGGTTACCCGGAAGTGAAAACGCTTGACCAGTACTTTGACCTGATTGAGAAATACCAAGCTAAGTACCCTAAGGTGGATGGTAAAGACACCATCGGCTTCGCTACTTTCGCCGGTACAGCCGGTGAATTCTTCACCATCACCAACCAGCCTATGCATCTGGCCGGTTATCCGAATGAAGGCGCCGTCCTGGTGGACATGGAGTCTCATGAAGCCAAGCTGTACCAGGGAACCGAAGATGAGAAGCGCTGGCTGGCTAAATTGAACGAAATGAACGGCAAGGGTCTGGTTGACCCTGAGACGTTCACAGCGAACAAAGACCAGTATCTGGCGAAGCTGACCTCCGGCCGTGTACTCGGATATGTCAACTATTCCTGGCAGATCAACGACGCCACGAACAATCTGAGATCCGCCGGTAACGACGATCTGCGTTACGTTGCCCTTCCTATCGTATTTGACGAAGGCATTAAAGATGCTTATGTTGATCCTCCGTCCTTCGTTAACAACCGCGGGCTGGGTATCTCTGTCAGCGCAAAAGATCCGGTCCGCATCATCAAGTATTTTGACAACCTGCTGACCGATGAGAACCAGAAGCTTGTCGAGTGGGGCATTGAAGGCGAAACTTACACTAAGAACGCTGAAGGCCGTATGGTGATGAGCGAAGAACAGCTGACAAACCGCAACGACAATGATTTCAAACGTAAATTCGGCTTCGCTTATTTCGATTATGAATGGCCGCGTTATGGCGACAATTCCGTGTATGATGACGGCAACGCCCACGTTCCGTTCAACCAGCCGGAAGTTGCAGCGATCAACTACACAGATGGCGACAAAACACTGCTGGAGAAATACAACCTGAAGACCTTCTCCGACTTCTATGCCGAGCCGGTAGAGCGTCCATGGTACCCTGCCTGGAGTATTGAGAAAGAACCGGGCTCCCCTGAGCAGCTCTTCAGCCAGAGAGCCGGCGATTTGCAGCAGAAGTACTATCCTCGTATGGTGCTTGCTGCCCCTGGCCAATTTGAAAAGGTCTGGAGTGAATACCTGGCCGAATACAACAAGCTCGATGCTAAGGGCTACGAAGAATTCATGACTAACAAGATCAAGGACCGCATCGACGGCAAATGGTAAGCGTCCGCTTCCCAGATGCAGCATGATGAACCGGGAAAAGTGAAGCCTGCCTTCACTTTTCCCTTCTACACTTGTTAGCAAAGAGAGAATATGGAGCTTGGAAAGGGGACGGTACAGGTGGGAAAAACCGCTGTGCAGTTGGCAAAATCGAATAATACCGGTACTTCGCGCTTCAAAACCTTTTTTAAAGAGCTATCTAAACAGAAAATGCTGATGCTGATGTCATTGCCCTTTCTGTTATGGGTGATTATATTCAAATACCTCCCGCTATGGGGATGGACGATTGCTTTTCAGAAATTCAAGCCAGCCAAGGATCTGTTCGACCAGAAGTGGGTCGGCTGGGACAATTTCAAATTCCTGTTCCAGGAACAGCAGTTCTATCGCGTCCTTCGTAATACTCTGGTTATGAGCTCCATTAACCTGGTTCTCGGATTTGTAACGGCCATCGTACTGGCCCTGCTGCTGAATGAGCTGCGCAATGTGTTCTTCAAACGCACCGTGCAGACGATCAGTTACCTGCCTTACTTCATTTCCTGGGTCGTAGCGGCCAATATTGTACAGATGGCACTGGCACCGGAAGGGATCATCAATGTGCTGCTGGTCAAAGCGCAGCTTATTGATCATCCAATTCTGTGGCTGGGCGAAGGCAAGTACTTCTGGGGAATACTCGGGGTTACGGAAGTCTGGAAGAATGTCGGCTGGAATACCATCATCTATCTGGCAGCCATCACCTCCATCGACCCTTCTCAATATGAAGCGGCTGAGATTGACGGGGCATCCCGTCTGCAAAGAATGTTCTATATTACCCTGCCGGGTATCAAGCCGGTTATCGTTCTGATTCTGATCATGAACCTGGGCCATATTCTGGAGTCCGGCTTCGAGGCACAGTACCTGTTAGGTAACGGGATGAACCTCGACTACTCGGAGAATCTGGATATCTTCGTACTGAAGTACGGGATGCAGATGAACAACTTCGGGCTTGCCACCGCAGCGGGTATGTTCAAGACGCTGGTCAGCTTCATCTTCTTGATCGCAGCCAATAATATCGCCAAGCGTATGGGCGAAAGCAGATTGTACTAGAAAGGAGGACACAAGTAATGGCTAAATCCAAAACCAATTCATACCGGAATTCATCGCTTGGTGACCGAATCTTCGATATATGCAATACGATCTTCATGATTCTCTTGGTCATTGTTACCCTCTATCCGTTCCTGAATATGTTTGCTCTATCGTTCAATGAAGCGAATGACTCTGTCCGCGGTGATATTTATATCTGGCCTCGTGAATGGACACTGCGCAACTTCGAGTATGTATTCAGTGAATCCAACATCTTCTTTTCAACGTTTGTCTCTGCAGCACGGACGGTAATCGGCACTGTGGTCTCCGTATTCTGTACAGCGATGCTGGCCTATACGGTAAGCCGTCCGGAATATAAGCTGAAGAAGTTTGTGTCCGTCACGTTTATTTTCACCATGTACTTCAGCGGCGGTCTGATTCCAGGCTACCTGCTGATCAAAGAGCTGAACATGCTGAACAGCTTCTGGGTCTATATCATTCCGGGCATCATCGGCGTATTTAATATGATCGTCATCCGCTCCTTCATTGAGGCACTGCCTGAGGGACTGATGGAATCGGCCAAAATCGACGGCGCAGGCGACTTCATCACCTTCTCGCGCATTGTGCTTCCGCTGACCGTTCCGGCGCTGGCTACTGTCTCCCTGTTCGTAGCGGTCTATCAGTGGAATTCCTGGTTTGACGTCTTCCTGTACAACTCCTCCACGCCAAGCCTGAGTACGCTGCAATACGAGCTGATGAAGATGCTGTCAACATCCAACACCGCGATGTCCAGTTCCTCGGCAGCCGATGCCTTTGCGAACGCGCAGGGCAACAAATCGACCGTTACACCGACCTCTATCCGTGCTACGATGACTATTGTGGCCAGTGTGCCGATTATCATCGTCTATCCGTTCCTGCAGAAGTATTTCGTCAAAGGGATGGTTGTCGGCGGGGTCAAAGGTTAAGTCTTACGATCCAATGAATACTATTAAAATAAACAAGCGATCCTCCGGGGGCTGTCCGCCTTCTGAAGGGTCGCTTGTTTTTAATTGCAAGCCCTAATTCATTAGATCCTTGAACGTGGTAGCGAATCAGTTACGCACCTCGAACGAATTACTATACGGTAATGTCCCCGCACCAGCGAGTGATTCCTTCATTTATGGTTTGCATTGGATTTGGAGCGGATAGAGGAATCGCCCAGGCAATATGTCCATCCGGCCGAATAAGCGCCGTGTGGACGTCGTTCCAATCCGCGTCAGCCTCAGCCAAAGAGGCATGTACAACTTGAAGGTTGCTAAACGTTTCCCATTGACAGCTATTCTGTTCATTAGGATGGAAATGCAGCAGAAGAAAAGTACCTTTTTGTAGTAACGGATAGGAGTTAATCAATTGCCCGTCTTTCAGCTTTAAGCTTAGATCCTTGAAACGTTTCCCATTTAAAGGATGGGGAGGCGCTTCGGCGTCTGGAGCATAAAGTACATCCATTGCGGAAACTTGTGCGGCGATCTGATAATTTGCTTCCGGTATTTGAATCAGTTTAGCTAACATACTTCGAAGTTCCGTGATAGGGGGAGTCACATCCAGAAGCAGGGTTTGGACCTCGGTATTCCGGAGCAAGGTTGTATTCCATGGAAAGCGTTCGGCATGATAACTGTCCAATAGCCAGTCCGGAGCCCAGCCTTTGATTGCTCCTGCAAGCTTCCAGCCTAAGTTCATCGCTTCTTGTAAGCCGACATTCATTCCCTGTCCACCAGCGGGAAAATGAATGTGCGCCGAATCTCCCGCCAAGAACAATCGACCATTCCGATAGCGTCCAGCTTGCCGCGTCGCATTTCCGAAACGGGACATCCATTTCACATCGTTCAATCCCAGATCGCTTCCGGTTGTACGGATGAGCGATGAACGAAACTCTTCCAATGTAACGGGCTCATCCTTAGAGATGTTACGTCTCTCCATATCGATCATCAAGACCCGATACAGATGATCATTGATCGGCATGATGCTGACCAATCCTTTTTCTGTAATCCGGGATATGACACTCATAGGAGCCAAATCAGATAGAACGGCATCCCCCAGAATCGCCGTGAAGGTCGCATCTGAACCTTCAAATGATATATTTGCATGCTTGCGAACCAAACTTCTGGCTCCATCCGTACCTACCACATAAGCTGATCTTAACGTTGTTTCTGCATGAGGTCCTGCGACCTTAACGTCAACCCCATCCTCATCCTGGTGTACAGATAGAGCCTCAACCTCTCTCCAGACCTCTGCGCCAAGGCTAAGCGCCCATTCCTCCAACACCTTCTCCGTCTCACTCTGCGGTAAAAAGAGAGTGTGATTGGAAGAAGAATTCAACACCGTGAAATCCAAAGGAGTTTCTAATCCGGCGAAATGTCCTCTCGAAAGTAAGCGGCCTTGACTGATTAATTGTGATTTCAGTCCACGCATATCTAATATTTCAAGAGTTCGAGGATGTACGGTAAGCGCACGTGAATAAGGAGTTGTCTCTTTTAATCGCTCAATGACGCAGACCTTTACACCGGCTAATGCCAATTCCCCGGCCAGCATCATGCCGACAGGTCCGCCACCGATCAGGATGACTTCATATTTCATATCAAAAGCCTCTTTTCTTAAACATTATGGGAAGATCACGATAGCGTCTATTTCGATAAGCCATTCAGGATCGGCTAGTGCTTGAACGCCTATATAGGTACTTGCTGTCTTCGGCCAGTGAGGGCCAAACACATGAAATCCTGCCTCAAAAATAATCGGAATCATTTCCGGGTTGTGGTTTACAACAAAAATATTCATTTTTACAATGTACAAGGGATCCGCTCGCACGGCTTCCAATGCATACTTAAGGTTGGTGAACACTTGAATCGCTTGCGCGTAATAGTCCCCTGAACCGACCAATGATCCTGTTTCATCTACAGAAACCTGACCTGAGATGAAGGCCAATTGGGAGGCAGTAGTTACCACGACATGAGAAATTACAGATGTAAACTTATCCGTCAAGGTCTTCGGATTTACGACCTCCATAGGCAGGTATGCTCCATTTCCCTATTTATAAATTCCCTCTTGAAAAGTGGACAAGTATTCCCGGCAAACCTCCTTCATCAATTATTGTTTCGTTAGAACCTTTTTTATCGCCCGTTAAAACAAGGGTGATGAAAATTATATACAATTTTAGTTTCATTCGAAACAATATCATTTTACTTGGTTACTCTTTATCATGTCAACCCCAATCCCAATATGGGTATTCCGTATGTTTCTCAGAGAACAATCTATGATATAATAAAACAAATAAGTCGAGGAGCCAGCATAATGATGGATACTGCCAGTAAAAACAAAACTGCCATTCATGAATTTTTCGTTCAGTTTCTTGAGCAAAAAGAGCAATATGAAACCCGAATAACTGCCACATACCTGAAGGATATCCGGAAGCATATTGAATCAGAATTCAGCTTGAATATGACGGAACTGCACACCATTGCGTGCATCGGAGAGCAGGAGCCGATCAATCTCACTTCCATCGCGGAGAGAATCAATTTAAGTAAAGGAAATACCTCCAAGATCGCAAATAAATTACTAAAGGCAGGTTGGGTGCGAAAAGCCCAGTTCAACGACAACAAAAAGGAAGTGTATTTTCGGCTAACGCCTATCGGCAAAAAGCTATTTGCTGCTCATGATGAGCTTCATGTGAAGGAAAAGCAAAGAATGTACGAGTTTTTGGAAAGATATAAAGAAAGCGAGCTCGAATTTATTAAACAGCTGTTTGGAGATATGGTGGACTTCTATCGCTAACGAACCCAATAAATTGTACATAGGTTAGACATCAATAATAATTGGGGATACAGTTCAAGTGAGAGGCTGCTTTTAATCGTAACAGGGGTCATCCTGCCGGTTGACGGCGGACTGAGTGCCTAAAGGCTGCTCCCACTCCCCTTTCCTATTCAGCTAACTCTCGTCTCTTGGGCTTATAATCCATACATTGGTAAACCGAAACAGGAATAGATTATAATATACAGTAAAGTAGCCCGATGACGTTCATATTAGCAGTTGGGAGAACAGGGAGAGACTATGACTATGAATATAGCTGCTAGATTCGTGCAACGTTTCAGAGATTACGATAACCGGAATATGCTTAGTGTCTACCGGGACAAAACGGAGCACATCCGCAAACGCAATTTGCAGACATGGGATGACACCAAGCTTCAGCAGGAGTCCCTCCGGCTCCGGCACGCTGCCCAATCCGGCATAGCTCTGGACGAGCTGCTGGTCGATGCCTATTCATTAGTCTGCGAGGCTGCCTCAAGAACCCTCGGATTACAGCCTTATGATGTCCAGATCATGGCTGCTATCGCCCTGCACGAGCGAATGCTGATTGAGCAGCACACGGGTGAAGGCAAAACCCTCTCAGCCGTAATGCCGGCCTATCTGAATGCGCTGACCGGCAAAGGCGTGCATGTGCTGACCTTCAATGATTATTTGGCCCGGCGGGATGCACAGTGGATGGGTCCCATCTACCGCTTCCTGGGACTATCGGTGGATTCGGTTCAAGCGGGCATGAGTCTGAGCGAGAAAAGGGCGGCCTACAGGAGCGATATCACCTATGTTACGGCAAAAGAAGCAGGGTTCGACTACTTGCGGGACACCATTGCGCTCACGGAAGCCGCTACGGTACACCGCCCTTTCCACTATGTCATCGTGGACGAAGCTGATTCCCTGCTGCTTGATGAAGCGCGGGTACCGCTTGTAATCAGCGGCGAATCCGAGGTCAGTCATAGCGACGGCATGCGATACGCAGATCTGGCCCGGCAGCTGCTGGCTGGAGAGCATTACGATTATGACGAATTCCAACGGAACGTATACCTGAACGATGCTGGTGCTGCCAAGGTAGAGGAGCTGCTGGGATGCGGTAATCTCTACGATAGCCGGAACAGTCAGCTGCTAACCTCACTGAATTGTGCGCTGCATGTGGAGACCTTATTAACGAAGGACATTGATTACATTGTCCGTGGCGGTGCTATCGAGCTGATCGAAGAATATACGGGACGCGTGGCCGAGAACCGGTATTTGCCGGACGGGCTGCAAGCCGCACTGACTGCCAAAGAAGGACTGAAATGGACCGCAGGCGGGAAAATTCTCGGTACAATCACTATTCAACACTTCATTAGCCTATATCCGGAAATCTGCGGAATGACCGCTACAGCCTGCGCCTCGGCTATGGAATTCAAGGATATCTATGCTCTGCAGGTGGTGGAGATTCCGCCGAATCAGCCGAACATCCGGGTAGATCACCCTCACCGGATCTACACACACAAGGATGTCAAATATCAGGCGCTCGTGCAGGACATCTCCTCTATTCACAGGGAGGGACGTCCCATACTGATTGGGACCGCAAGCGTCGAGGAATCGGACATGCTGGCTGCGGAGCTTGCGGCTGCCGGTGTTCCCGTTCAGGTACTGAATGCGAAGAATGATGCTGAGGAAGCGGATATCATCGCCAGAGCCGGAGAACTCGGCGCCGTAACGGTCTCAACGAATATGGCGGGTCGCGGTGTCGATATCCGGCTCGGCGGCGGTGACCCGGTACAGGCCGACGCTGTCGCCCGGCTCGGCGGGTTATATGTCATTGGCACCCATGTGAATGAGAGCGTGCGGATTGACAATCAGCTTCGCGGGCGTTCCGGCCGCCAGGGCGACCCGGGGGCTTCTGTCTTCTATGTCAGTCTGGAAGACGATTTGATGCGCCGCTTCAGCTCCCCAACCCCAGCCCATGCGCTCAGACAGCAGGAAGCTATTGCAGAGCCTTCGCTTGGCCGGAAGATCGCAAGTATTCAGCAAATTGTAATGAGCCAGAACTTCGATATCCATAACGAGCTGAACCGTTATTCGGATATGATCGAGGACCAGCGGCGGATTCTCTACACAGAGCGGCTCAGCATCCTGCTGGGCGAGCAGAGGGTGAGCCCTGCGGAACAGCGGGTACGGCTGTTCTATATCGATGAATGCTGGGCTGACCATCTGGCCTTCGTCTCCTATCTCCGCGAAGGCATTCACCTGGAGAGCATCGCCAGCCGCAGCCCGATCGATGAATTTCATACGCAGATTACCGGAGCATTCGATCAGATTCCGGATAAGATCGAACGTGCGGCAGAGGCTATGCTGATCAGGCTCGGCGGGTCCAATGATCCGGCTGAATGGGAACGGCTGGGACTGAGGAGCCCTGCTTCCACCCGGACTTATATCATCAACGACCAATATCTCCAGAATAAGCGCAGCTCATGGACGGGAACGACAGTGGTGGCTTTTTGGCTTCGTCCAATTGCTCAGAAGCTGCTATCCCCCTTCATTAAGCAGCCGAAATACTAATAGAACCTTTATTATAGTAATAGAAACGGCTATGCCGTCCTTAAGAGGATAGCGTAGCCGTTTCTAGTTTGTACAGAAATTGAAAGGTATTCTACCGATACCCCACGAGCAAATGATCACCGCACTTGTGGGGCTTAGTAAGAGTTTTTTGCGGTCAAGCAAGTGGACAAAATCCACCTGTTTCCGGCTCTCATCGCATCCTGGCCTCTTTCCCATCAGAGCTGCCGCTTCTCAGCCTGTCCCCTGCTGCTTAACTGTAGAACTCCCAGAATACAAGCTGGACCAGCAGAATCGACATCATCACCATGGGCACGATGGCCGGCCAATGGCTACGGGCCGGTAAGACAGACGGGGACCGGCGCTTCATCAAGGTTAGCAATAGCGCAGCGATAAGCAATGCCGCCAGGCCGGTCAGTGCAATATTCACTATAATCTGAGGATAGACCTCTGCATAGGCACGTTCACTGTTGCTCAGCATCCGTAAGGCCAGCACCAGATTGTTCACGACCAGACCGGTGCCGGTTAAAGTCAGTCCGGCCGTCAGCTTCCGGTTGGCGGAACGGGGGGCAGTACGGTGACGACTCGCTTTCCTTTTACCCAGAAGCGCCTGTACCAGCAACACAAACGGAGCAATTACAAAATAGGCAATCGCCAGTGCCGCCAGTGCTGCACTGATTAGCAGTACCGGCATGGACCGGCCCGGACCCAGCGGCAGATAATCGGAGGTGTACACCGAGACGGCCTCTACCTTCCCCTCACTGACTTTGGTATACAGCATCGGCCAGGCATCCAGCCCTGAATCTCCGCCCGTCTTCGCATAGAGATAAGGCTGAACCTGCTGATAGCTTCCGCTCATCCCGGCAAGTGACACCTTAAGCTGATCTGTTCCCTGAGGCTCAAGCTTCATCATCGTGAGATAAGGGAACAGCTTCATGAAGCCATGTCCGGGACGGCGTGCTGCCACGAATCGGCCTTCCACCTCTGATACATCCGGCAGAACCGCTGCCTCCGTCTTCGCTCTCTGCCCCACTACTGCCTTGGTCAGACCATGAACAATATGGGATTCGCCCGCCTGATTCGTCATAATCACGACTGCAAACCGGTCTTCAGGCACCAGCATCAGATTGGTGGCAAAAGCAATCGTGTTCCCGCCATGCCCCAGCGTCCGGTGAACTCCCGGATACTCCCAGAACCCGTGGGCGATGCCCGGCATGTCTTCTGCAGCGGAATGACTGCGGGTCAGCATCGTATCCAGCGTACCGGACTTCCGGAACAGCGGAGATTGCTCTCCGGCGGCAGGCATGAAGGCCATGGCGAACTTGGCCAGATCCTCCGCCGTCCCGTTATTTCCGCCGTTCGGGTACATGGACATATAATTCCATGACCCTTGATTGAAGGAGCCTGGTCCGGCGAAGAAGTATCCCTTGGCCTTATGCTCCAGCAGCTCCGGGCGGTCCTCCACCACAGAATACGCCATGGAATGCTTCATGCCCAGCGGCTCAAAAATATGCTGCTGGACGTATTCATGATACGGCTGTCCGCTGATGCGCTCCACAATATAGGCAGCCAGTGAGTTTCCGTAATTGGAATACGCGACCACTTCCCCTGGTCTGTAGATCTGTGCGGGCTGAGCCAGCTTCAGCCCCTCTTCCAGTGACCGCACTTCCTCAGGAGACTGGTAGGCCATATCGAACATATACTCTTCGAATCCGGCGTTGTGGTTCATCAAATTCAGCATCGTGATCGGCTCATCATACGTCAGCTTAGTCAGGAAGTTCTCCGGCAGCAGCTTACGGATATCTTGATTCAGGTCCAGTTTGCCTTGCTCCGCCAGCTGCATTACGGATGCCCATACAGCAAGCTTGCTGATCGAGCCCCATTCCATGACCGTATCCGGGGTGACGGGGATCTGTTTCTCCACATCGGCGTAGCCGTACCCCTTGGACAGAACAATCTGTCCATCCTTCACCATCACAACGGAAGCGCCTACGGTCTGCTTTCCTATGTACTCTTTTACATAATCGTCTACAAAAGCTTCCAGCCCGGTCAGCGGAATGCCGGATGGGGTAGCTCCCCCTGCTCCTACGCTGCCTTGCTCTGCGGCAAATGCTGTAATGCTGCCCGATAGCAGCAATAGCACCATGAGCACTAGTGTGAATCCTCGTTTCAAAATAAAACCTCTCCTTTAGTCGAGTAAAATCCTGCAGCCTTCCTAATTCTAACAAAAAACCTGACACTTGAGTGTTATAATCTTGTAAAAGTACAATTTGGGTATATAGAATAGAGACACGATACTTCTATTTGAAAGGACATCCATCATCTATGATTCTATTCATACACCGCAAGGACCTGCGGACTTCTGATCTGCCGGCCTTCGACGCTATAGCTTCAGCAGAGGAGGACTCCCTGCATGTATTAATACTGGAGCCGTTTCTGCTAAGGAATAAGCGTTATCTGGAGCATAGCGGTCAGAATTTCCTGCTGCATGTTGCCCGCCTCCGGCAGGAATACGCGGAGCAGGGCAAGCGGCTTCATCTCCTGTACGGGGAGCCGGAGGAAATCCTCCGCAGACTGGCACAGCTCCACCCCATACAGGAAGTCAGTTTACACGCAGACTATACCCCTTATGCTCTGAAGCGGGACAGTGTGCTGCAGGATACCGCTTATTCGCTTGGCCTCCGGTTCCATGCCCGGCATGAACGGATGCTCTGTGACCTGGAAGATTTCATGGACTGGTGCGGCAGGAGTGAGCCGTTCAAGGTATTCACTCCCTTTTACCGCCGTTGGCGCGCTTTTCTCTCAGAACGGTTCCGGCCCCCTTACACTGAGGGACTGGGCAGCTTGCAGACGGCAGACCTTCATCCGGAGATGAGAGAGGCCTTCAGGCTTCCGGAGGAAATAGATCAGCAACTCGCACAACTGAAGGATGCGGCAAGGGAGATGAATCCGGGCCGAACCTTGGAGGATTTCATTACGGCAGAACTCCAGCATTACCCGGATACCCGCGACCAATATGCGGAGGACCGGACAAGCCGGATGAGCAGCCACCTGAATGCAGGGGCTGTATCTGCAAGGGCTGTCTATCGCAGGCTGACTGAGGAAGATGACCTTGGAGAGGAATGGCTGCGGCAATTGGCCTGGAGGGATTTCTATCTGTATCAGGCAAGGCTGGATGGGGATTTTTTCAATTATGAGAAAATATATGACCTCTCTGCGCTTGGAACACAGCACTTCGAGGCCTGGGCTCAGGGCAGGACCGGCATTCCGGTCATCGACGCTGCCATGCGCCAATTGAATGAGACCGGCTGGATGCCTAACCGGCTGCGGATGATTACGGCGATGTTCCTGACGAAGAATCTGGGCTGTCCGTTCATCTACGGTGAACGTTATTTCCGGCTGAAGCTCAGCGATTACGACAATGCCCAGAACCGCGGCGGCTGGCTGTGGAGCTCTTCGCTGGGCTTCGATGCTTCTCCCTATTTCCGGGTGATGAACCCGGTCACCCAGTCCAGGACGCATGATCCAGACGGCAGCTATCTCCGCACCTGGCTGCCGGAACGCGCGGATTGGTCTGACCAGGCCATTCATTTGCCTGCCGATGATGCCATTGTTGACCTGAAGCGGTCCCGGGCGCTGGCTATTGAAGTCTATAAGGAGATTATGCGAAGCCGCAAAAGCTGAAGAAGCCGGGTCTTAGCCCGGCTTCTTCAGCATCAGAATTCCTTGTTCCGGTGAATCCGCACGGCCGTCACATAAGATATGGCGAACAAGAGAACCGCCAACAGCAGAGATGCATACCCGGTCTCTGGTCCATTGAAGTTAACACCGTCCATATACTGGCCCAGCAGCAGCCATACCAGAACCCGGAGGACTACAGCGATTCCTGCGGCTACCATCACCATCAGCTCGCTTTTGTCCACACCGAATTTAAGCACAACCGGATAATAGACCGCCAGCGTTGTGATGGCCAGCGATAAACCGAAGGTGAACCCGGTGGATAGGCTCCAGCCCGAGGTGTCCACGCCTTTGGCATAGATCACCCCTATAGTAATCAGGCTCGTAGCTGTCCCCATCAGAATCAGCAGCAGAAAGCTTAAGTACTTGGCATAGACCACCGTTCGCCTTCTGATCGGCAATGTGATCTCAAAGCGGTTCCACTTCGATGCCTCATCCGCCTGCAGGGAGGCCCCGATGCTCACCACAAAGACCAGAATCTGCGCACCAATGATGGCATTCAGTATCGAGTTATTAATTACGGCCAATGGGACCAGCGCCAGCATCAGCGCGATGCCCAGGGATGTCTTGATCGTATTTTGCAGCGAGTAGTAGTTATTAAGCAGCAGTCCGCGCATCCTATTTCTCCCCCTTTACCAGCAGCAGCAGAATTTCTTCAATAGATACCTGATCGACGGTGATCCCGCTGTATTGCCCCTCAAAGCTCCTTCTGTCCCTCACCAGCACATCGGTCTGATGCTCCCTCACCCGGTATGCCAGCCTGTCTCCTTCTGCAATACGGCGGAACTGGTCACTGGTACAGCGGGCTACGCCGTAGTCGTAGATCAGCTCATCCTTCATCGCTGTCAGAATGATCTGCCCCTGATGGATGAAGGTGATATAATCAGCGATTTTCTCCAGATCGCTTGTGATATGGGAGGACATCAGTATAGCATGACGCTCATCCTCTACGAATTCCAGGAACACCTCCAGAATCTCCTCTCTGGTCACCGGGTCCAGCCCCGAAGTAGCCTCATCCAGAATCAGCAGCTTGGGATGGTGCGACAGGGCGGCAGCAATCGCCAGCTTCATCGTCATGCCCCGTGAGAACCCGCTGATCTTCTGGTTCATAGGCAGGCCGAACTTCCCTGTAAGCTTGATGTAGAGCTTCGGGTCCCATTGCTTATAGATGCCGCGCATGACCTTAGCCAGCTTATTTGGGGTCAGCACCGCCGGGAAATTGGCCGAATCCAGCACCACTCCGATATCTTCGCGTAAGACCGTGTCAGTATCCGTCATCTCCCTGCCCAGCAGCCGGATTGTTCCGCTGTCAATCTGAACCGTGTTCAGAATGGACTTGATCGTTGTCGTCTTCCCTGCCCCGTTCTCCCCCACGAACCCCATAATCGTTCCGCTGGGTATAGCAAATGATACATTGTCCAGCATAAAGCCGGAATCGGCATAGGACTTGGTCAGTCCGGTGATTTCCAAACTAAGATTCATGATTTCCCTCCTTGTAAAAGATAGTCAGCATATCCACCATCGTCTCCAGCTTGATTCCGCTTGCGCGGGCGATTTCGGCTGCCTTCATTAGATGCTCATCCACCTTCTTCAGCTGCTCTTCCTGAAAGACATCCTGGTTCACGGCAGAGACGAAGCTTCCACGCCCGACCGTCGTCTCGATGAATCCGTCACGCTGCAGATCCTCATACGCCTTCTGTACGGTGATGACACTGACCTGAATTGCTTTGGCCAAGGCACGCATCGAAGGGATCGGGTCTCCTGCCTGAAGCTCTCCGCTCATAATCTTGCCCTTAATCTGCGAGGTGATCTGCTCATAAATGGGCTTGTTCCGGTTACTGCTGATGATAATCTCCACACGCTTCCTCCTTGCGTGACCAGTGTACTTATTGTACCAGTACAATATAACTGATCTAATGGTTTTTGTAAATATATCATCCAAAAAAAGAGCTAACCCGAACACCCGGTCAGCCCTTCCAAATTACTTATTCACGTTAGAAAACTCCACCTGAAGGGACACCACCTCTGAGCGCGAGCCGATACGGATCGGCGGGCCCCAGAAGCCATAGCCTGAAGAGACGACGGTATGAAGCTGTCCCTTCTTCAGATACCCCCAGTCATTCTCGAACACCCTGGAAGTGATAAGGTTGGCTGGTGCGATCTGCCCGCGGTGGGTATGGCCGGAGACCATCAAGTCGATGCCTTGCTCTTCAGCAATCCCGAACTCCACCGGCTGATGCTCTAACATGAATACCGGCTTGGAACGGTCTACGTCCTTGGTCAGGTCAGCCAGCTTGGCCCGCTCCTTATCACTGTAATCCTTCCGTCCAATCAGCGTCAGCCAGCCGCCCACCTCGACGTCTTCATCGTAGAGCACCTGCATCCCGCTCTCCTCCAGCAGGCTGATGATCTCCTCTGTCCCGCCCTTGAACCGGTCATGATTCCCCAGGGAAGCATATACCCCGAGCGGAGCTTCAAGCTTCGCCAGCACAGCGCCGAGACCTTTGTCCTTATAGGGCCTGACGTCATCATCCACGATGTCGCCCGGAAGCAGTATCAGATCGGGGTGCAAGGCGTTAATCTCCTGCACCATCCGCTCTGCATGGCGTTTGCCGGATAAATAACCGAAATGCATATCCGAAGCCATCACGATGTGAAGCTTACCGCTGGGCGGACCCGGCTTGTCAATCTGTAACTCATAGGAACGGACAACCGGACTGTACGCATTATAGCTTCCATATCCTATCAGGGTGATTAGAATAACCAGCGTCAGGATACCGGACCACTTCTGAACCGCGCGGCGCGGCAGCTTGGACAGCTTCGTTAGCCAGACCATAAGATGCACGAGCGGCAGCAGCATGAGCAGCAGACTGAATACGGCCAGCCAGTAGCTGCCGATGACGCTTAAGACAGCTGACCCAGCCACTACTCTGGAGAGGATCAGCGAGCTGGCCAGGAAGATCAGCGCAATAATATAGAACAGCCGGAACCGTCCGGAGACGACCGGCTTGATCCAGCTCCAGCCGCTCCAGCCAATATAGAAGACAATCAGGGCATATATCGTAATAAATACCAGTCCGAGAATAATAAACATGCGCTCAGCTCCAATTTGTGTTAAATAAATATAGTGTAGACAATCGACAACCTGGAGGATTTCATCATGGCAAAACCCTTTTTTCCGCGGCTGGAGGGAAACAGCCGGGGCTGCTTGACCTTTGAGCCTTTTTTTCTGATTCCCTTTAGCATGTTCTCTACCTATGCCACCCTGTACATGTATGAGCTTGGATTGACCGAGCTGAACATCGGCTGGATAACGACGATCGGACTCATCGTACAGGTATTCTCCTCTTTGCTCAGCGGATATTTAACGGACCGGCTGGGACGCAAGCGGGCTATATTATATTTTGACCTGCTTAGCTGGAGTCTCGCCACCTTGTTATGGGCCTTCTCACAGAACCTGTGGTTTTTCGTGGCGGCTGCGGTGATTAACGGCTTCCAGCGTGTGCCGCATATCGCCTTTTACTGCCTGATTGTTGAAGATACCCGCCCCTCTGACCGGACCTATGTATTCACACTGCTGCAAATTATCGGGGTGATCGGAGGCCTGTTCGCACCGCTGGGCGGTCTGCTTGTCCACCAGTATGGCATGGTCACGGGCATGAGGATCATGTACGTGCTGGCCTTCCTCTTCATGACCTTCCAGTTCGTGGGCCGCCATCTGACTACCCGGGAGACCGAGGCCGGCATCCGCAAAAGACAGGAGACCCGTGAGCTCAGCCTTAGGGAAAGTATGATTGAATACGGCGGCGCCTTCCGTGACCTCGGGGCGGAGCGCAATCTGCTGCTGATCTTCGGCGTATACATTCTGTTCAACTTCCAGGCTACGCTGAAAAGCACCTACCTGTACCTGTATCTGGCAGATTATATCCATCTGGACAGCGGCATCCTCTCTCTGTTCCCGGCCGTGTCCTCAGTCATCATGCTGCTAACGCTGTGGCTGCTGATGCCCAGAATCCCGGATCAGAGCGCTAACCGCGCTATGATGGCAGGCTTCGGCTTATCTGCTCTGTCGAATGCCATGCTGGTTCTCTACCCTACAGCGAGCTTTATCTGGATCGGACTGAGCACCATTCTGGCAGCTGTAGGCCTGATGATCAGCTCTCCTTATCTGGAGGCAGCTGTGCAGAACGCCATTGATGATGATAAGCGGGCCAAGGTCTTCTCCATGCTGTCTGTCCTGATCCTGGTATTCACCGCGCCAGCGGGCATTATCGGAGGCTGGGCCTACAAGCTCGACCCGAGAATTCCATTGTGGCTGGTAACCGCAGCGTTCGCCGCCTCGTATCTGCTGCTGCACCTGTACCGCAGACGGACAGCTCCTCAGAGCGCATGACCAAGCCAATATTACAACAGGGATGTCCGTAGCAGCTCAAGCGCTGTGGACATCCCTGTTCTTTTATGGTGATGCGTCAGTCTTCACACGTTCCGTTGCCTCTTCCTCTGCCTGCTCCTTTTCCAGCGCCGCCTTAAGATCATCCTGGACGCGGCGGCTCCAGAGCGGAACACCGGAGCGGTAGGCCGCGCGGCCTGTCAGATGAGCGGAGAGCGGCGAAGTCATGAATACGAACACGATTCCGAGCAGCAGCTTCGCACTGATGAAATCGAGGAAGAAGGCGAAATACAGGAAGGCGCCGCTGAGTACACAGAGCACACCAAGCGTAGCACTTTTGGCAGCGGCATGTGATCTTAAGTAGACATCGGGCAAGCGGATCAGCCCTACAGAGCTGACTGCGCTAAGCAAGGCTCCGGTCAGAATCAGCAGGACAAACACATACTCAATGACCGTCTTGATCATGTCCATGTTCAAACACCACTCCCCTTTCGATATATCTGGCCAAGGCCATCGTCCCGATAAAAGAGAGGATTCCAATCAGAAGAATATATTCTATAAAGGCTTGCGTCTTGAACAGAACCGAGAGGACTGCCACCATCGCCAGCAGATTGATACCGATGGTATCGAGTGCGGCAACCCGGTCAGGCAGCGATGGCCCCTTAACCAGCCTCCAGGCACAGATCGCGATGGAGATGACCATAATTGACAACGCCAGCATAAGAATCGATTGAATCATGAACGTGTCACCTCCTGAATCGCGCGTTCAAAGGTATTACGGATATTCGCATCGAACTGCTCCACATCCTGGATGTCCATGGCATGAATGTATAGGGTCCGGTTGTCTTTGGACACCTCGAGCACGACGGAACCCGGCGTAAGGCAGAGCATTGTGATCAGCACGGCTACCTCCCAGTCCGACTTCAGCTCTGTATGGTACATCAGGATAGCTGGGCGGATATTGAGATTCGGTCTAAGCACCGCCTTCACCACTACATAGCTGGATACCACCAGCTCCCGCAGCAGCAGGGCCACCAGCTTCAGAACCGCCCATATTTTACCCAGATACAGCCGTCCGCCGAAGAATCGCCGCATGACCACCAGCACGGCCACCCCCAGCACATAACCGATGATGAAGCCGGAGGCCGTCCAGTCATTATTCAGGAACATCCACAGGAAGGCAATCATGAGATTCAACAATATTTGAAAGGCCATCTTCATCGACTCCTTATGACAGCATTAATGTACGCTGCCGGATCAGCGAGGACTGCGCCGGCATGTATTACATAGCCGTTCACCAGCTCAGCGCCAATACCCATTAGGATGACTAGAACAAACAGCACAGCAGCCGGTACCATCATCGCTTTGTAGCGGAGAGGGCGGATTTCTTCATCGCTCTTCTCGCCCCCCCAGAATACCTGCTGGAACACTTTGATCAGCGAATACAAAACCACGAAGCTGGAAGCCAAGGCGATGAGCGCAAGCACAGTGTGCTGCTCTCCGAAGCCGCTGCGGACCATCATGACCTTCCCGGCAAAACCGCTAAGCGGAGGAACACCGACCAGCGCCAGCGTCAGGACGAAGAACATCCAGCCCGTCCACGGATACCGGCGTATCAGACCGCCCATCAGCCTGAGCTGCTCCGTCCCCGAAGCCGCGACAATCAGCCCGCCCAGGAAGAACAGGAGCGCCTTGGCAACCATATCGTGCATCAGATAGAATACAACCCCGCTAAGCGAATCCTGGGTAGCCACGGAGATGCCGAAGGCGATGAAGCCGACACTGATGACAATATTATAATTGAAGATCCGGCTTAGATCATTATAGGCGAGCGCCCCTATGGCTCCAAGAATCATAGTGGCCCCTGCCATCCAGCCGATCAGCGAATGGGTCAAGCCCATATCATGTACAAAAATCAGCGAGAACGTTCTGGTGATGGCATACAGCCCCACCTTGGTAAGCAGTGCGCCGAACAATGCCCTTACCGCTTGCGGAGGAGCACTGTACGAATCCGGCAGCCAGAAGAATAACAGCAGACCTGCTTTGAGCGAGAACACCAGCAGCAGAAGCACGGCAATCACATTCATCACTCCGCCCTGCCCGGCCTCTCCCACACGGATGGCCAGATGAGCCATATTAAGCGTGCCTGTCGCAGCGTACAAATAGGCAATCGCCGCTACGAACAAGGTGGAGGAAATTACGTTGACAAGGATATACTTGAGCGTCTCGCGCAGCTGTACCTTGGTTCCACCCAAGACAATCATGGCGTAGGAAGCAACCAGCAGCACCTCGAAGCAGACAAACAGGTTGAACAGGTCACCCGTCAGGAACGAGCCGAACACGCCGGTGAGCAGGAAATGGAAGAACGTATAATAGTAGAAACGTTCCCGCTCCTCACCGATGCTTGCGAAGGAGAAGAACAGACAAGCTGCCCCTACCACCGCAGTCGTCAAGACGAGCAGCGCTGCGAACATGTCAGCTACGAAGACGATGCCGTAAGGCGGTAGCCATCCTCCCATATACAGCGTTTGAATCCCGTCCGTACGGACCTGGTACACAATGATAAGCGCTACTGCGATGTTCACCAGCACACTGATGGCACTGAGGATACGCTGCAGCTTCACTTTCTCTTTCAGAAAAATCAGGATGACCGCCGTAAAGGCCGGAATCAGCAAAGGCAGTACCAGCAGGTTGTTCATGGTCTCTCCCCCTTGCTTCCTTCCACATCATCCGTCCCCGCCGAGCGGTAAGCCCGGTAGGCCAGAACGATGAAGAACGCGGATACCCCAAAGCTGATTACAATGGAAGTCAGGATAAGCGCCTGCGGCAGCGGATCGACATAACTGTCCGCATTCTCACCAAGCAGAGGTGAAGCGCCCGTCTTCAGGCCGGCCATCGTCAACAGCAGCAGATGAACGCCATGAGTCAGCAGCGTGGTCCCAAGCAGGATGCGGAGCAGACTTTTGGACAGGACCAGATAGACACCTACGGTAAACAAGACACCGATCGCCAGGGCAATAAGGATCTCCATTAGTTATCCCTCCCGACCGTAAAGATAATATTCATCGTGACACCGATCACCGAGAGGTAAACTCCCAGATCGAACAGCATCGCCGTGGTTAGCTCCGTCTTGCCCATGACCGGCAGTTCGAAGTAGCCGAAGGCTTGGGTCAGGAACGGAACATCGAAGACAAAGGAACCGATTCCGGTGAGAAAAGCGATCATAATCCCGACTGCGATTAACTTGCGGTAATCGACCGGCAGTACCTTCTCTACAAACTCCGTGCCGAAGGCAATCGCAATCAGTACAAGCGCCGCAGCAGCCATCAAGGCTCCGATAAAGCCGCCGCCCGGCTGATTATGACCGGCGAAGAACAGGTACAGGGAGAACGTGATGATGATCACGAAGGCTACTTTTGCCACCGATTGCAGCAATACATCATTGCTGCGGGTATAGCGGCGCGTGAAGGACTCCGGTTTGCTTCTGGTCAGAACAGGCGTATGATCCTGCTCCAGCTGTAGCTTGATCATCGAGTAGATGGCCAGCGATGCCAGCCCCAGCACCGTAATTTCGAACATGGTATCGAAGCCGCGGAAGTCCACCAGCAGGACATTGACGATGTTCTTGCCGCCGCCAAGCTTGTAACTATTCTCCACATAGTAGGTTGAGATAGACTCGAACGGACTGCTGCCGAGCGCCGCCAGCGCCACCAGCGTCATCGTGATCCCGAAGCCTAAGGCGATGATCAGCTTGGGTACCTTGACCCGCAGCTTCACCTTCTCCCGCTTCAGCTTCGGCAGATGCCGGAAGCAGAGCAGGAACAGCGTAACGGAGACCACCTCGACAATCATCTGGGTGAGGGCCAGATCGGGTGCACGGAACAGGATGAACAGCAGCGTCACCATGTAACCGACCATTCCCGTCATCAGAATCGCTGAGACTCTGGACTTGGCAAACGGAATGGCAAGCGCGCCTGTCAGCAGGACCAGTACCGCAACAACTTCAAAGAATGTGACCGGAGCATATTGCCCCTGGCCGAACGTAATGCCTTCCGAGTACAGCATCGTGCCGCCGACAACGGCGATAATCAGGGTGAAAATGTACATCAGATAATGACGCATTGAACCTGTCATGTACAGGCCTGTCACTGCACGGGATACGCTCTCCACGAGACGGATACTCCCGTCATACACGTGGGTCAGCGTTAGTCCGGTGCGCCATTCCTTCTCGACCAGACTGAACCGGCCGTATACGCGGTATACGATAATCCCCAGAAGGATCACACCCAGCGTCATCCAGACCTCGGCGGTGAACCCGTGCCAGAAATAGATATTCACATAAAAAGGCGAGCTGGCGGCAATCTGCGGATGAATCGCATTCATCCCCGGCACGATCAGTGACTTCGACAGTATATTGGGGAAGAAGCCGGTGACTACGGCCAGTAATGCCAGAATCACTGGCGGAAGCAGAAGGCCGAAGGGCGCTTCATGCGGCTTTTTGTCCAGCTTCTCCGGCTGATATTTGCCGAAGAAGGTTTGGAAGACCATAATCATGCTGTATGCAAAGGTAAATATGCTTGCAATCCACGCCAGCACCGGGAAGAGGGTGAAGAAGGCCCCCGGGCTGAAGATATCCAGCTGTCTGATATTCAGCACAGCCGTGAAGAACATTTCCTTGCTCAGGAATCCGGCAAACGGCGGAAGACCCGCCATCGAGAAGCTGCCGATCAACGCCAGCGTGAAGGTGACCGGCATCAGAGACACCAGACCGCCGAGCTTGCGCAGATCACGGGTATTCGTCTCATGGTCGACAATTCCGACCACCATGAAGAGCGAACCTTTGAATATGGCATGATTAATTAAATGAAATAGGGCTGCCGTTGTTGCGGCGGTATAGAATACAGCCTCTTCCCCTGTGTAGAAGGACGCGGCTGAACCCATACCGAGTAATCCCATAATCAGTCCAAGCTGACTGATTGTAGAATAGGCTAACAGAGCCTTCAGGTCCGTCTGCTTCATCGCCTGGATCGATCCATAGATCAAGGTGATCAGGCCGACACCCGACACAATCCAAAACCACTCATGTTGCCCCGCGAACACCGGGCTGAAACGTGCTACCAGATATAAACCGGCTTTGACCATGGTTGCCGAGTGCAGATACGCACTGACCGGAGTCGGCGCTTCCATCGCATCAGGCAGCCAGATATGGAAGGGGAACTGGGCCGATTTGGTGAAGGCACCCAGCAGAATAAGCAGCATCGCAGGAATGAACAGCGTCTCTCCGCTGATATCGCCCACCTGGCTCCAGATCTCGCGGATACTGAACGTACCCGTCATCACATACAGCATCAGGAAGCCTGCGAACATCGCCAGACCGCCGAAGACGGTAATCAGCATGGACTTTTGTGCGCCATAGCGTGATTTCTGTCTCCGGTGCCAGTAGGCGATCAGAAGGAACGACGAGACACTCGTTAGCTCCCAGAATCCGTATAACACCATAAGATTATCGGACAGCACAACTCCAAGCATCGCCCCCATGAATAACAGCAGATATACATAGAACGGCGTCAGCTCTTCCTTGCGTTTATCGAGATAAAATATGGAATAGATAAAGACCAGAGTACCCATGCCCGTAATTAACAAGGCGAACAGCAAGCTTAATCCATCGAGATGGAAGACCAGATCAATCCCAAGGGAAGGAATCCAGGACAGGGTCTCGTATCCGAGCTCCCCTCCCTTGATGACTGGAATCCGGGTCAAGAAATATATGAATAACGCCAGCGGTGCGGCTAATACAAGCCATCCTCTATGGAGCTTTCGCATCCTCCCGCGCAGAAGCGCTATCATCAGGGCCAGGAGAAACGGAACAAGAACGGTTATATGCAGCAAAGGCAAGCCTCCTTTTTCATTCTACAATTTGGGTTGTGAACGCTGGTACTTACTTCCTGAAAACAAGAGCCGGTTATAATGGCTCGGTCAGCGTTCCTTCACAGATATGCAAATATCTCGCTTTACCATCTTGCTCAATTTTGAACAAGCCATTCTCAAATTCTGTGTGCAATTCATGAAAAAATTTGCCTTTGATGTAATCGTCGCCTTCCGGCTCATCGCTGAGCTGGTATACTCCCTCATTCTTCACCAGATAAGAGATTACGCCTTCTTCATGGGTCTCTTCGAGACCGGCGCGCATACGCTGAACTGCAACGACATGCAGATCCATCATATTCATCTTGCTGATCAGCTCATTGACAAAGTTGCGTTTGGTCAGCTCCTGCCACAAGGTCTGGGCGGATTGGCCAATAATGATCTGAGTGACCTCTTTCTCTTCTGCAGCTTCAACAATAACATCCGTTGTCTTGCGGCCCCGGCGTTTGCGGACCATAAATTCTGCCCCGGCTTCTTCCGCCAGACGCTTCCAGACAGCCATATACATTTCTTTGCTATGATTATATTCATCGCTGTCCGAACTATCCACATTAAGCACATAGAGCGGTGCCCCAAGCATCTCAGATAGCTCGACACCACGCCGGATTAGACGCTCCCCATGCGGCCCATAATGAACACATACCATAATCTTTTCCTTGTGAATGACTTTCGCCCTCCTGTTAACATGGGTGGAAATACAAAAGGAGCCTAATGGCGTTAGGCCCCTCTCTGTTGTTTCAAACCCTGAAATATACTTAAATTATACCTATTCCGATGCTGTTTGTAAAGTTTACGGACAAGCGCACGTTTAGCACAGGCCTGCGGCTGTGAATACCAGCACCCTTCCGTCTGTATTCAGAAGCTGGACACCGTTGTCCAGCTCCGCCAGCGGCTGGTCCCAGTGAACATGCCCGCTGCAGACCAGTACCTCCGGCCCGGCTTCCAGCCGCTCGCGGATGCCTGCATGTCCCGGTAGCCCTGCTCCAGGAAGGTCAGGGCTCTGGTGCAGCAGCAGCAGATCGGGTCCGCGTTGCAGCAGCCCCTCCAGTCTCTCCAGATACTCCTTCTCCGGCGTGCGGTTCGGCCGGCCTGCTCTTCCCGTGACGCCTCCAAGTCCAGCGATAAGCATATTCGCATGGCGCAAGACCGCCGGTTCGGTGAACAGATGCATTCCCGGTGTGGAGGCAAGCTCAGCTTCCCCATCCGAAGTCAGAAGATCGTGGTTGCCGTTCACGCCGAATACCGTACCGAATCTGCGGCGGAAGGCCCGCCATACCGGCAGCGGATCACCGCTAGAACCTCTTACTGCAGTGTCTCCATATAGATCGCCGCATAAACAGACCAGCACCTGATCCGGGCGGACATCCGGCATATGGCGGAGAAGCAGACCTTCCAATGTGGCGGCAAGCTTCTCACCCACCAATAGATCGCTGTAATCTCCATTGTCAGACAAGGCAACTCCCTGAAGATCGGATGCGACGATCAGCACCTTCACCTCTTCCGGCAGTCCCTGCATTTCTCCCGGATATATCGGAAGCCCACTATATATTATTCCCTGGCTGCCGGGCGCTGCACTGACAAAGGGGACCACCTCCAGCGGTTCTTCCGCTACCCGTAAGACTCTAAGCTGCCCGCGTTCAGCCTTACGCCGCTTCATTCAGCACCTGCACTTCTTGCTGCCCGCCATGCCTCTAGAATAGAGACCGGTGCTTTGCTGCTGGCCGAGCCGCTGCCCTTATCCGTCCAGAGCGGCGGGTAATACCCGAAGACCTGATCCGGCGCAAGCTTCTGTGTCTCCTCTTCCCATCCTTCCCAGCGGAACGTTTCATAGAACAGATCCAGGTCACCTTCCGCCAGCCAGCCGATGAAGCCCGAATAGGTTAATTCCGTCGTCTCCCATTCTAGCGCATCGGGGGCATAATAATAGATATGCCCGCTCTGTCCGAACCGCCCGGTATCCAGGCCGAAGAAGCCTCCGGCCGCATCATATGCTACAATCAGCACACCCGGCAGCGGGACTGTATCCTCTGCATCACCCAGACCGTTCCAGGAAGCAAGACTGCCGCAGACCCCTTCTGCTCCAGCGCCAAGCAAGGTAATCCAGCCATGCTCGAAGATAATACCTCCGGCTTCATAGGCAATGGCTCCCAGATAAGACCTCGTACTTACCTGCAGACGGACGAGCGTCAGCGCGGCTGCCTCCGGCTCTGCGGCCTCCAGCCGGTAGGTTCGCGGCCCTTGGCTCAGCAGCTCCCTGATCTCTTCCCAGGCATGATTCTCCACATCTACTAATTCTGCTACAGATAATAAGTGCATATGCTTCCGCCTCTCTCTCAATGCTTTATGCTGTTTCCAATATTTATATATACCCTATTTAAAGGGAACTGCAATCCTGAATTGACCAGAGGTTTATTAACATTCTGCCGCATTTAGCTTGCATAGTATGTAAGGTTCATAGAATTTCTTAATGACTCTGCCAAAAATAATTGATTGGCAAATTGATGTCAGGTTTTATAGAATTCTTTTAAATTCTAATTAATACGGGATAGCCCGAATTACAATCAGACAGGGAGTGCTTGCCAAAGTGTCCATCGTTCCTACACTAACGTCAGAAGTATCAAATGAGGCTGTGCAGTACGTGCAGCGGATCTATGCAGAGGTCCAGAAGCGCGATCCGCATGAGCCGGAATTTCACCAGGCTGTCCAGGAATTCCTGGAGAGCATCACCCCCGTTCTGAGCCGCCACCCGCAGTATATGAAGCACGGGATTCTCGAGCGGCTGGTTGAGCCTGAGCGCAGCATCTCCTTCCGTGTCCCTTGGGTGGACGATGCCGGTAATACGCAGGTTAACCGCGGCTTCCGCATTCAATTCAACAGTGCCATCGGTCCCTACAAAGGAGGCCTGCGCTTCCATCCTTCTGTCTACCTCGGGATTATCAAGTTCCTGGGCTTCGAGCAGATCTTCAAAAACTCGCTGACCGGCCTGCCCATGGGCGGCGGCAAGGGCGGCAGCGACTTCGATCCCAAGGATAAATCGGATCAAGAGGTTATGCGCTTCACCCAGAGCTTCATGACGGAATTGTACCGCCACATTGGGCAGGATACAGATGTTCCTGCAGGAGATATCGGTGTAGGCGCGCGCGAGATCGGTTATATGTTCGGCCAATACAAACGGATTCACGGCGGGCATGCTGCCGGGGTTCTTACCGGAAAAGGGCTGCTCTACGGCGGCAGTCTGGCGCGCAAGGAAGCTACCGGCTATGGCTGTGTATACTTCGTGCAGGAGATGCTGTCATCGCGCGGAGCAAGCTTCAAGGACAGCAAGGTGGTCATCTCCGGTTCCGGGAATGTCTCCATCTATGCGATCGAGAAGGCTCAGCAGCTTGGCGCCCACGTCATTGCCTGCAGTGACTCGAACGGTTACATTCATGATCCTCAGGGCATCAATCTGGCTACCGTCAAAAGACTGAAGGAAACAGAACGCCTGCGCATCAGCGAATATGTGAAGGAACACCCGCATGCCGAGTATGTTGAGGGCTGTAGCGGAATCTGGAGCCTGCCTTGCGACATCGCCCTGCCTTGTGCCACACAGAACGAGCTGGATTTGGAATCTGCCCGGACGCTGATTCTGAACGGGGTTCAGGCCATTGGCGAAGGCGCCAATATGCCGACCACCCTCGAAGCGGTGGAGCTGTTCCTGGAGAACCAGGTGCTGTTTGCTCCAGCCAAGGCTGCTAATGCAGGCGGCGTAGCAGTCTCGGGTCTTGAGATGAGCCAGAACAGCATGCGTCTGTCCTGGACCTTTGAAGAGGTGGACGAGAAGCTGCAAGTCATTATGAAAAACATCTACAGCAGCACCGTTCAGGCGGCTGAGGATTATGGCGTCGCCGGTAACCTGGTTGCCGGCGCCAACATCGCCGGGTTCCTGAAGGTTGCCGATACCATGCTGGCGCAGGGTATCGTGTAACCTGCTATAGACTCAATTGATACAAGAAGAGGTGTCCCTAAGCCATTTGGCTGGGGGACACCTCTTTTTTTTGTGTAAAAGGCAGGGTTCTGGACTTTCAGGTGCATTAATGCTCCTTATTCGCTCATTTAGCTGACTTCCGGCGGATTCAGGTGCACTAATGCACCTCATTACTCACCTACAGCCACACGCGATCCCACCAAAGGGATTTATCCCTCTCATTCAACCCTCCAGCCAACTTCTGGCCCTATCAAAGGGATTTCTCCCTCTCATTCAACCCTCCAGCCAACTTCTGGCCCTATCAAAGGGATTTCTCCCTCTCATTCAACCCTCCAGACAGCTTTCGGCACTTCAGTTGTAAACACGCTTTCCGGTTCTTTCATTCAGCGTATAACTAAAGCGTAGCCTTTTAAGGCAACACAGCTTTACACAAATGCCCTCCCTCCATAGTTTTCTTTTTTAAGGATGGACGAGTCGTCTCCCGCTTAAATAGCAGAGCGTACAGAACAATTGTGGACAAGCGGAGCGTCCTCCCAAGTGCTCACGTTGATTCTCCTCCAAAATAAAAAGCTGCCCCAAGCAGCCATTTCATGGCTTTGGGACAGCTCCATTCATTGTTGCCTACAGCAGCTCGCGCCGCAGCTCCTCAGCAGATCTTGGAGAGAGGTGTCCGAGCGGAATGTCGAATACCGTCTTGGCTCCTGTCTGGCCTTCCTGCTTCAGGCGCACAGCAGCGCGGGCATAGGCGGCCAGGACGCTGGCTGTGAATTCCGGGTTGCTGTCCAGCTTCAGTCCGAATTCGGCAATCTGCTTACTTCCGCCCCCAGTCACTCCGCTGCGGATTACGAATCCGCCATGCGGCATGCCGGAATGCTTCTCGGCAAGCTCTTCTGCCGACACAAAGTTGACCGTTGTATCATAATCGGCGAAATAGTTCGGCATCTCCACAATCGTCCGGGTAATGGCATCGCGGTCAGCTCCTGCTTCAGCCACTATGTAGCATTCCCGGCGGTGCTTCTCGCGGGTGGACAGCTGCGGGGTTTCTCCTCCGCGAATGCTGTCAATAACCTCCTGGACCGGCACGGTATATTGCACGCCTGCCTTGACACCGGGAACCCGGCGGATCGCATCCGAATGCCCTTGGCTGACTCCCGTACCCCAGAACGTATAATCCTCGCCTACCGGCAGGATGGACTGCATCAGCAGCCGGTTCATGGAGAACATTCCAGGGTCCCAGCCTGTGGAGATCACACTTACGCTGCCGCCTTCGCGGGCGGACTTGTCCACCGCAGCGAAGAAGTCGGGGATTTTGGCATGCGTGTCAAAGCTGTCCACCGTATTGAACAACCGGGCCAGCTGCGGAGTCTGCTCCGGCAGATCTGTCGCTGAACCGCCGCACAGAATCATTACATCAATCTTGCCTATGTACTGCTCGGCGGCTGAGATGTGCTCGGTAAGCGTTCCTGTGATGTCTGCCAGCTGCTGCGGATCTCTGCGGGTAAATATGGCTACCAGCTCCATATCGGCGTTCTGCGTAATGGCCTGCTGTACCCCTTTGCCCAAATTTCCGTATCCGACGATCCCTACTCTAATGGTTGATGTCATGTCTGTAATATCCTCCCTTGCCGGTTAACCCGGAGATATGAATCCTTCAAAAGTTAAGTATATATACATTACACGAAATGTAAACATCAAGTTGCGCAGCCGCACCGACCAGATTATTGCCCCGTTCCCAAAAAGCTCTCCACAATGAATTTCAGCTGTGCTTCCAGAGAGATCGGGTCATTATAATACGAACCCTTCTCATTAATGAAATAGACACGATTATTCTTTACAGCCGGGAGTGACTTCCATACCTTGCTGCCGTAGACCACATTCGCATCCCCGTCATCCCAGCCCCAGTTGCTGGTGAAAATATAGTCTCCCGCATACTCCGGCAGCAGCTCCAGCGACAGATCACCTCCGAAGCCTTCCCCGTCAATCAGCGTGGTCCGGATAATTTCCGGCGCCTTCAGGCCGAGGTCCCCATACAGAATCTCACCGCCTCTTCCTCCCTTGTTGCCCCAGGCATAGATGCCCTTCGCATAGGGCTGGAGAATCGATACCGTCTGGTCCCCGACAACTTCAGTAATCTTCGGCTTCACTTCAGCGATTCTATCGTTCCACCCGTCAATCCACTGCTGCGCCTCTGCTTCCTTGCCGGTAATCTTGCCGAATTCGAGCAACAGGTCCTGCGGAGTACCCCCGCCGTATTTCAGCCGGACCACCGGAGCGATCTGGACAAGCTGCTCATACTGGGCTTCTTCGATATAGTCAAACGTCAGAATCAGATCCGGGTCCAGCTTGAGAATAGCCTCAGCATTCGGCTCCGCCCCGATATTCACGATATCATCCAGCTGACCCGCATGGAACGGATTCTGCAAGGAGTCATCCGAAGCTGCGACCGGCTTCACACCGAGCACCAGCAGATTGCCGATTGCGCTGCCTGTCAGATCAATAATCCGCTGCGGGTTTACTGGAATAGTGACCTCTCCCTTGCCGTCAGTATACACCTTCGTTGCTGCAGCCGTATTGTCTGTAGTAGAGCCCGGAGCCGCCGCTTCACTCCCCGGATTGGACGTACTCACGGATTGAGCCGCCTTATTTCCTGCCGCACCATTATTCGCCGGTGTCCCTGCACCAGCCCCCGAACATGCGCTTAGCAGCAGGGTTACGCACAATAATAAAACCGCTGTAGCCATAGATGCCGTCTTCGTTCCCCGCATTACTGGTAATCCCCCTTTTCGCCGTAAATGATAATAGTTCTCACTACTTTGGATGCTATAGCACCTGGAATTATGAGCTACAAGGGCAGTTATCGGATCAACAACAGGCGATTCTTGCACAAGCAGCTGGGTATCCATTCTCATTCTGAATTGTACCGGCGGGCTACCATAGTACTTCTTGAAATTCCGGCTGAAGGTATGGGCATCGGGATAACCTGTCCGTTCCGCGATCTCCTGCACGCTATATCCGCTATGCAGCAGATCATGCGCTGCCCTCTCCATGCGGATCTGTGTAAGTACACGGATAGGCCCTGCCTGCATCCGGCTCTTGAACAGCTTGCTCAGGTAGCTGACGCTGCAATCAAATTGATCAGCCAGAGTATCCAGTGTGATCTGCTCCCTGTAATGCTCCCGCATGAACCGCAGAGCCTGGGCCAGCAGGTCCGGCTGAACCGGAACAAGACCCTGCTGCTTCATCTGAGCCAGCACCTCATGCACAAGCTGAAGAAACAGCGATCTTACATAGAGATGCTGCAGCGGATCTGCGGTTAACCATTCTATGTGCATCTGTTCTAGCCGGTCCAGCAGGGGATGCGCGTAAGTTGGACTGAAGCTGTATTGATGCCTGGCCGGATTCTCCTGCTCCAGCAGCTTTATCCCTCTGCCCGATTGAGGCAGCATCAGCACTGTCTTGTACAGCACCAGGAAGTATTCGAAGGCCTCATCCGCGTGCACCGCAAGAACCGCTCCCCGCCCGCCATGCACGAGCTGATTACGTCTCAAGGTAGTCTGTAGCTCATCCAGCTGTACTTGTGCCTGTCCCTGCGCTGCATACAGGAATGCACTCGCAGGCAATTGGTAATACGGAAGTGCCGAGCCTGCCGGGAGTCTCCCTCTGCGGATATCCATAATCCTGACCGATGCATGGTTCCACCACTGTATATGTTCGTTCAGCTTCATCTCTATTCCCCGCTTATCTTTATTTCGTTGTATTCTTTGCCGGTTAATCACATTATAATTGATAACCATTCTCATTAACACCCCATATTATAGCCCACGCCATAGACTAACGCCCTGCATACGATAACCTAGTCAAAGTCATTTCCATGTATGCCAATATTAGCTCAAAAGGAGCTGGAAACCAGTGAACTCAGGAACGAAGCTTACCGGACGCGTAATCTTTAAAGGTGACCCGGGTTATGAGACCGCACGCAAAAATTGGGACCCGCATACCGACCGCTTCCCGAAGGTATTTGTCTTCGCGAAGAAGACGCAGGATGTAGCCAATGCCATCAAATATGCCAACGAGCACCGGCTTCCCATCCGGCCCAGAGGCGGCAGACATGCGCTGGAGGTCAATCTGTCCCAGGTGAACGGCGGCATCGTCATTGATGTCAGTGAAATGAAAAGCATTAAGCTCAACTCAAAAGCGGGAACAGCCGTGGTCGGAGCCGGAAATACGGTAGGGAGAATCGCCCATACACTTGCCCGGAAGGGGTATATGGCGCCTTTCGGGGATAGTCCGACCGTTGGGATCGGCGGCATTACCCTGGGCGGCGGGATTGGCCCGCTTCAGCGTACCCTGGGGCTGGTCAGCGATAATCTTGTGGAGCTCGAAATGGTCGATGCCAAAGGCAGGATTATTATCGCAAATAAAAAGAATAATGCCGATCTTCTCTGGGCTTCCCGCGGAGGCGGCGGAGGGAATTTCGGCGTATGCACCCGTTACAAATTCAAAGTACGCCCGGCTCCGGCCACAGCGACCGTATTCCGCATCACCTGGCCCTGGAGCCAGTTCGAGAGAGTGCTGAAGACCTGGCAGCGCTGGGCTCCCGCAGTGAATACGAGACTGGGCAGCGAATTATCCATCGGTCCCAAAAAAGGCGGAAATGTCAGCATGCTGGGACTTTTTCTGGGATCTAAGGCCGAGGCGGTCCGCCTCTTGAAGCCCATTACAAGCGTAGGAACGCCTACGATCCAAACGATTCGTTCTCTGCCTTATCCGCAGGTAGTCAGCTTCTTGCTTGCTCCCGATCCGGTACAGACCCAGCGGTTCAGCAACCAGTTCTCCAGCGGCTTCGGACGAAAACCGTTCCCGCAGCAGGCATTCAAGCCGATGCGTGAGTTCCTGGAGAAGGTGGAGGGGAAAGACGCCGGTTTCTTTTTCCTCAACTGGGGTGGGGCCGTAAGCCGTAAATCTCCTAAAGCCACCGCCTTCTACTGGCGCAAGGCTAAGTTCTATGTGGAGTGGAACAGCTCCTGGATCAAGAAAGCAGATGCCGCCAAAAACATATTCTACGTCCGCAACACCCGCCGCAAGCTTCAGCCGTTCATCGTGGGAAGCTATATCAATGTGCCTGACCAGGGCATCAAGCATTCCGGACCGGTCTATTATGGAACGAATTATGCCAGATTACGCAGAGTCAAGGCGAAATATGATCCAGGCAATGTGTTCAACAATCCGCAGAGCATCCCGCCAGCCCGCACCACAAGCTGATTTACCAAGTGGAAACGGATTTGCCGTCCTTTTAAAGGACGGTACCGTTTCAGCGAGAAATAGAGAGATAAGTTATCGTGTAAAACATATAAATTCTTATATTTGCACAAACAAGCAGGAGGGGGTTGCCGCCCCCGCCTGCTCGTTGATTCTAAATATACCGCTACCCTGGTATCTCCATTTACTTCTTAAGTGTAATCTGGAACTTCGCACCCGCCCCGCCTGCAAATACAATCTTACCCTGCTCTGGCAGCAGGACCTGATTCTTCCCGCTGACCACGGTGTGGTTCACACAGATTCCGGCTTGATCATATACCGCAAAAGAGCTGTTCGCAGGTAACTTTACGGTCATAAGCTTCCCTTGGGCTGACTTCGGCACACTGTACCACTTGGCATAGCCGCTTGCTGAGACCGTTGCGGATGACTTCGCGCCTGCATAGAGGTCTGTGACCGCTTGTTCACTAACGTACAGGCTGCCTGCTACCGTCATATACTCTATTCCATTATCTGTATAGAAATCGATCTGCATATTGTCACGGCCTGCCATCCCGGGAATCTGCTGTTCATTTAATACCTGATTTGCGCTCAGAATCTTATGGCCGTTAATATATCCCGGTGTATTTTTGTCCAAGCTAACTGGTACAACCGGCAGCCCGTATTGATAGAGCATCGATGAATACTTCTCGGATATCGAATAATATCGGGTATTGTCCCGCTTCTCCCATGCGTCTGCAACCTCTGCAGATAAGGGATTGGGATCAAGCTTCTCAGCAGTGTATTCAGAGGTCGCCGCCTGTCCAAGCTCCGGTACACTTATATAAGAACGGGACCACATATAGGTACGCCCATTTTTCTCCACCACGAATTTTATTTTTTCCGTTCCTTCTTTATTTACAAAAGAGCCGTCGGCTGTGTACGTATACTTCTGCACAGCACTGTCCGGCACGCCGCTCGCTGCTACAGACAGTTCCCCTGCCGGAGTGATCTCTGCCTTTAACAACGCAGAGTTGCCATAGAGACCGGCATATTGCGAGACTTCCTTGGGCATAACGGCGGGTACTGGAGTCCCGAAGGATTGTTCCGGCTTCAACTGCTTAATGATTTGTTTGTCCTGAAGCACACGGAGGAGCAGTTCACTTGCCATCATTTGATCGATCAAGCTTGAACCGTCTGAAGAGATCACAGCCGCAGCCAGGTTCAATTCCGGGAGCACCACTAGCGAGGAGTGATAGGACATAGTGTCTCCGCCTTTGACCAGCGCCTGGATTCCGTATTGGTTGAAGGGAAACAGTTCTACGCTGTCCCATCCTAATCCATAAGCTAAGGAGCCGTCGCTTGCCGGAGGCCACATGCCTTTTTTATACTCTGGCTGGGCCATGGCGGTTAAGGAATTCTTCGAGAGAATGCCCTTGTTCTGAGCCGTGAAAATCTGCGAGAATCGCACCAGATCCTCCGCTGTAGAGAAGATTCCGCCCGAACCGATAACCGCGTAATTCTCCTGGGGAAGCTGCCCCTCATAAGCCGGAGAATAGATACCGGCCATTGCCTTCAGATCCATAGGGTCACGCGGGGTTCTGGTATGGTTCATCTCCAGAGGCTTAGTGATGTTCTTGTGCAAAAATGTTGTGAAGCTCATGCCGCTGACCCGTTCGACCAGGATCTCAGCCAAGGTGAAGCCGTCGTTGCAGTAGACGGAGAAGGCTCCCGGATCTGCCTTCAGGTTCTGAGTGGCCAGTTGTTCCAGCAAATGATCGTGTGCGTACGAATCATTATCGTTATAGAGCGCCACATTCGGACCCGGTTTGCCGAGCAGGCCGGAAGAATGATTGAGCAGCATACGCGGGGTAATCTGCGTGTACCGGCTGTCCTTCATCTTGAATTCGGGAATGTAGTTCACTACGGGAGCATCCAGATCTACTTTCCCTTCATCTACAAGCTTCATCACAGCGGCGGTCAGCATCATTTTACTCGTTGAGCCTACCCCATATATGGTATTGGATGTAAGGGGACGCTTGCCGTTCAGATCGTTTTTGCCGCTCTGGCCAGAGACTACAATCTTACCATGATCAATTAGCGCATACTGCACACTTGGGATACCGTAAGTTTCGGTCAGCAGTGCGGCCTTATCCTCCGCGAGCTTCTGGACTGCAGTGTATTGGGCAGGCCCAAGCGCCCCGGCGGCTGGTGCAGCCATAGCGGACATGGGAGCAAGCATAGTCAGTACGAGCGCTGCTGCTGCCAAAGAATATTTTGCGCTTGCTGTGCGTATGCTTGTCTTCGTGGTTCTTCTCTCTCTTAGCTTCATTGCTGCATCTACTCCTATCTTGATCTTAATGGTACAAGCCGCCTGATTCGGCGCTACAGACAGCATAGCCTGCCAAAATGTCCCCAGAGTGACGGCAAGATGAACAGAAGATGAACAGGCCTAAAAAACATGAAACAGCGGTTCGCCCATAAAGGGAGAACCGCTGCCATATTGTACATATAGGGTGTAACGGAGTTGCCCTGGCTTACTGGGCTGAGTTCGCCAGGAATTCATCAATCTGGCGCTGCACCTCTGCGATGATGGTATCGATACCGGCTGCCTTTACCTGCTGCTGGAGCTTAGCCAGACCCGCATCTACATCCTTCACCGTTCCGTATTCCAGCGGAATGCCGTATTGCAGCATCACATTGCCTACGTTGGCCACTTCTGTCTTCACCTTGCTGTTATCGAAGACGAAGGTCTCCAGCGGATAGTGATAGACCTCTTTCTCCCATTTGTCAGTCAGGGCGTTCGCTTCGTCCGGGAAGGAAGCATTATCCCGGTTCAGCGGGGAGTTGAAGCCCCAGTTGGAGAAGCCGGTGTAGTTGGCATTCTTCTCGGCGTTCGTGAATTTATCTTCACCGACCGGATTATAATGTACCGCCGTGATGCCGTTCATCATCAGATCATGCAGCTCTTTGTCGTTCTGGAGCAGATCGATCATCATCAGTGCACGTTCCGGCTGCTTGGAGGTGGAGTGAATGGCTACGCCATTCTGCGTAGAGACGGCAACGGATTTTTTCTTATCCGGGTTAATATCGGCCAGAGCCAGCTCATACGGGGAGTTCTTCTCCCGCATATCGGTCATCAAAGCGCCCAGCGTACCCAAATTGTGGGTGATGGAGGCAGCCTTGCCTGCCTTGAATTCCTGCTGATGATCCAGCTTGCTGTTCAGTGCGCTCTTTGACCAGGCGTTATTCTCGGCCAGATCTTTATAATAGTAGACAAGCTCCTTGAATTCAGGAGTCTCATATAAGTTGAATACTTTACCGGCCGGATCATCCAGCTTGAAGCCCATCGGCAGATCGAGGTCGAACAGATTCCATTCATTCTGCTGCTTGAGCAGGATCCGGTCCAGATTATGCAGCTTCCAGTCTCCGGTTTCCGGTACGAATGGGGTCATTCCCTTCTCTTTACCGGATATAGTCTTGAGATAGTTGGCGTATGCCTCCGGGCTGTTGATCTCCGGCAGATTATATTTTTTTCGCAAGTCTTCGCGGTACAGAATCAGCTTCTCTACGGTTTCACCGCGGTTCTGAGGCACCATATACAGCTTGCCGTTCACCTTCGCCTGACCCCAGGCTATTTCAGGCATCGCCTTCCAGGTCATCGGTGCATATTTCTCCAGCATCTCGTTCGTCAGCTCCAGGAACCCGCCTTTGAGTGCCTGGTCGTTATAGCCTGCCCAGTTGGCGGCATAGATCAGATCGAAGTCCTCGTTAGCCGCCAGCTTCAGCGGATATTTCTGCGCCCAGTCGGACCAGTCCAGGAATTCGGCTTCGAGTGTTGCGTTTATTTTCTCCTTGAGCTTCTTATTGATCTCCCCGAATACCTGATCGTAATCAACCGGCTTCGGACCTACGAAGATCATCTTCAGGGTAACAGGCTGGGATGTATCCACTGCACCGGCATCCTTGGCTGGCTGGGCGTTTGTTCCTGTAGCTTCCGTTGCTGCGGCTGAGGCCTTCGGCTCCGCTGCGTTTCCGCCGGCATTCCCGTTACCGCCTCCGCAAGCGCTAAGCAGAGAGATCATCAGGATACTGGACATCAGTGTCATTGCTTTTTTCTTATTCACTAGAATTTCCCCCCAGCTATATGTGTGTAATCGCTTACAAGAACAGTATAATAAAAAATCTGCGCCCCGCTAATATAGGCATTCAACGATTATACATACTTTTGCAACGACTTTCAGGACGGGATAACATAATATTCCTGTAAAAGAGCCTATCATAAAAAGACCCGGGCAACATCTGCCCGGATCTGTATTCACATCAGCTTCTTAATCTCTTCCAGTGGCAATTCAACGGCCTTGGATACCGCTTCAGGAGAAAAACCGTGGAGCAGCAGCTTACGAATCGTCTCCGCCTGGCCTTCTTCTTTGCCTTTCTCAATACCTTTCTCCATACCTTCCGCAATACCCTCTTCATAGCCCCAACGCTTCCAAGCTGGCATGAGTTCCATAATTACTTCTCCCTCCTCCGGGTAGTCATCGATTAATTCTCTTAGAATTTCCTCATCCTGTGCCCGGTCCGACTTGAAGTACAGATCTGCTACGGACATAATCAGCGCCAACCGACCCTGATCTAGCCGCGCTCTCAACTTCATGAACATGCGCAGGAATTCCCGCCTTACTTCTCTCGCTTCTCTTGTAGTATACCCCATCTTCGCCAATAACGCAGCAGCCACCGCATTATCCGAATCGATGAACCGCCGCCAGTTCTGCTTGCGCAGCTCCACCTTAAGAAACTGGAAGCGCAGAATGGAATGATCGGGAATGGATATCTCCAGCGTATCCTGCTCCTCCCTGACCTCATCTGACGTAAAAATCGCAATAGGGATGATCAGCTTGTGGTCTTTGCGGTAACGCTCGAATAAACGGCTGTAGTAAATAAACATTCGTTCACGGAATTCGTTATCCCTGTACGATTGCGGCTCCAGGTGAATGAGAATATAACCGTCCAGCCCTTTGTAGCGGGTCTCCAGCAGCAGATCCAGCTCCCGCGCCTCCTCGCCGACAATATCCACCAGCAATTCCTGCATCAGAAACCGGGTCTCACTATAGTCCAGCATAGCACCCAGTTCAGGAAAGAACAGCTCAATGAATTCCTGATAAAATGTTTCCAGCAGCTTTTTAAATGCCTCATCATGCGGTATAGAAATCTCTATCGCCTCCTGGGTTCAAGTATCGGACTACGCGTATGTAATTATATTCCATCATCCAAGGATTGTATATAATAAAAGGAACATACATTCGCATTAAAATGTGCTAACCCTGAAAAAAAGACGG
The DNA here is from genome assembly GCF_038006765.1 of Paenibacillus sp. FSL H7-0756. Lineage (NCBI taxonomy): Bacteria > Bacillati > Bacillota > Bacilli > Caryophanales > Paenibacillaceae > Paenibacillus > Paenibacillus sp. FSL H7-0756. The sequence continues at coordinate 1,259,679 of NZ_JBBOVT010000002.1, forward strand.
CACGGTCTGACCAGCCGGGTAAGGCTGATTCAGAACATGCCGCCCCTAAGGCAACACAATAGGATAGTGATCTGCTGTTTATTTCTCCAGGAATCCGGTAGACGGATTGGTAATGAAGAAGCCTTCCTGCGGCACATAGAAATACTGAATCCAAACGCCGTCGAGCAGCGGTTCGCGTGTATCCAGCAGAATCTCGATATCCTTGTCTGTAGCAACTACTTCATCGTGCTCAGTAGGTGTATCAAGCGCTACATCATAGTGTCCGTGATCTCCATGATTCTGGGTGATGACCACGCGGATTTTCTTGCCTTCCGCTTCCGGGCTGTTCAGCATATCTTTTAGAACTTTAGCTGCATTGCGGTTAATTTTTACTTTCATCCTCTGGCGACCTCTATTCTGCTTAGTATGAAATCAGAAATTCATTATAACATATTATAAGGTGCTATAGATAATTAAGTGGTTATTCCGTTTAGGATACAGTAGATCACCACATCACAAAAAGCTGCCCCAACCAGCCATATTTCACGGCAGGCGGGATAGCTTCTCGTATTTGTACTACTATTATGAAGCGTTCTGATTCGACAGAGCGGCTAACACTTCATTAGTGACGTCCTTGCCACCCTTGAAGTTAGTAATGAACGCCCCGATGGAATAGATCGGCCCCCAGGGAATCCCCCACCAGCCTACAAAGAAGGTCAGCAGGGTGTACTTCAAGCCTTTTTTGACGGAGCCCTCGCCCGCCTTGATGAAATAGATACCCGAGCTGCGTCTGAACGTCATCAGGACAACAGAGAAGCAATACGTGTAGATCACAAATTTGCCGCCTTGCTGAATCTGGCTCATAATGTTGCCGCCGTCCATGTTCTCGATCCCTTTTATGATCATCGGAAATCCCCTTTAACGGTTTTTTATTATCATATACCGTAGGGATGGCGGACTGAAACAGCAAACGGATATTTGTAAAAAGTGAGCTTCCGGCAAACGCGTATTACTCCAGCTCCGCTCCGTTACTGGCGATTACCCTTTGATACCAGAAGAAGCTGTCTTTGCGGGACCGGTCCAGCGTCCCCTTGCCTTCGTTATCCTTATCCACATAGATGAAGCCGTAACGCTTCTTCATCTCTCCGGTGCCTGCACTGACCAGATCGATGCAGCCCCAAGAGGTGTATCCGATTAAGTTCACGCCATCAGCCAGCGCTTCCCCCATCGCCCGGATGTGTTCCCGCAGATATTCTATCCGGTAATCGTCCTTGATTGAACCGTCTGCTTCTACGGTATCCACTGCGCCAAGCCCGTTCTCTACCACCATCATCGGCAGTCCGTAACGGTTGTAGATATGATTCAGGGACCACCGCAGGCCTTGCGGGTCAATCTGCCATTCCCACGCGCTTGCCTTCAGATACGGGTTCTTTAGCCCCAGTGACATATTGCCGCCAATCGACTCCTGATCTGGAGCTGCACTCACGCAGGTGGATGAATAATAGCTGAAGGTGTAGAAGTCGACACAGCCTTCCTTAAGAATCCGCTCGTCACCCTCCTCCATCTGCAGCTCAATCTGCTTTTCCCGGAAGTATCGCAGTGCGAAGCCCGGATAAGCGCCTCTTACCTGAACATCGGAGCAGAGGAAATTACTCAGATTATCCTTCTGCTGGGCCAGCAGCACATCCTCGGGATTACAGGTCAGCGGGTATGAGCACATGTAGGCAATCATACAGCCGATCTGAAAATCCTTATGAATCTCATGTCCCAGCTTCACCGCTCTGGCACTGGCGATGAACTGGTGATGAAGCGCCTGGTATCTTAGCTGCTCATTGTCGGTTTGCGCGGATGATGTCAGCTCGGCATTTCCCTCTGGCTTCATCGCCCCGGCCATAAAGGTCCCGAACGGCATGGTTAGGATGTTGATCTCATTGAAGGTCAGCCAGTACTTGACGCTGTGCTTATACCGGTTAAAGATCACCTCGCAGTAACGGACGTAAAAGTCAATCGTTCTGCGGTCCGCCCATCCGTTATACGCTTCAGCCAGATGATAAGGCGCTTCATAATGCGAGATCGTCACCAGCGGTTCGATCCCATGCTTGGCCAGCTCGGCAAACACCCGGTCATAGAACTGCAGCCCTTCTTCGCTTGGCACGGCATCATCCCCGTTCGGGAAGATCCGCGACCAGGCAATCGACATGCGGAACACCTTGAAGCCCATCTCAGCGAACAGCGCGATATCCTCCTCGTACCGGTGATAGAAATCAACCGCTTCATGGCTCGGATAATTAGCTCCGGCTTCCAGCACAGGAGTAATTCTCCGGGAGACCGTATGCGTTCCGGCGGTCATGACATCCGCCGTGCTTAACCCCTTGCCTCCCGCATCGAACCCGCCTTCGAGCTGATTCGCAGCCGTTGCGCCGCCCCACAGGAAATTTTGCGGAAAGCTTCTGTTGCTCACATTCACATTCACGTTCTTATTCATATTAATTCCTCCTCAGATTAGATTAGAATATCAGTTAGATCATGACGGTCAGCAGATTCTCCCGGTAATCGACACTCTTCTTGTCCGTCTCAATGACATCTAGATAATCACCGGAATTGGAGATGATCACCGGCGTGGTCAGCGTATAGCCCGCCTCTCTGATCGCGGCAACATCGAATTCCATGAGCAGCTGGCCTTTGGTGACGGTGTCGCCTTGCTTGGCCCGGGGGGTGAAGTGTTTGCCCTTCAATTTGACCGTGTCCTTGCCGACATGAATCAGAATATCGACCCCGTTATCACTGGTGATGCCAATCGCATGGCCGGAGGCGAACAAGGTGGTCAGTACCCCGTCAACCGGAGAGTATACCTTGCCTTCCAGCGGTTCAATCGCTATACCTTTGCCCATTGCGCCTGTAGAGAAGGCTTCGTCCGTCAGCTCCGACAAGGCTCTGACCTGGCCCTTCAGCGGACTTCCAACCGTCTCCTGCTTCACCAAAACGCTCCGGGCAGTCCCGCCGCTCTTACTGTCCGCCGTTTCCTCATCCTTGAACCCGGAGAAGAAGACAAGAATAAATCCGAGAATGAAGCTGATCACAATGGCGGCAATCGCGCCGTAGAAGCCTTTATCCATCCCGTCAGGGCTAATGTAGCTTGGGATGCCGAAGATCCCCAGACCACCGAGAATATAGCCCTTGGTGCCCATCAGACCGACGATACCGCCGCCGACTGCCGCCGCAACACAGCTTAAGATGAACGGCTTCTTGCGCGGCAGCGTAATGCCGTAAATGGCAGGCTCCGTAACTCCGAAGATGCCTGAGATAATGGCTGGAATCGATAATGACTTCAGCTTGGCATTCTTGGTCCGCAGCATAATCGCCAGCACTGCACCGGTCTGGGCAAACGAAGCGCCGAAGGAAGCTGCCAGAATCGGATCGGATTTCAGTACAGCCATGTTGTTGAGGGCAATCGGCACCAGACCCCAGTGCAGCCCGAAGATGACAAAGACTTGCCAGAACGCGCCTACCAGCAGCCCCTCAATAACCGGACTGAGGTTGTAAAGGAATAAGGTTCCCTGCCCCAGCAGCTGTCCGGCCCAGGTGGAGACCGGACCGATGGCAATCAGCGCCAGCGGAACGGTGACCAGCAGGGTGAAGAACGGGACGAGGAAGGTGCGCACCACGCTCGGCGTCACTTTTCGGAAGAAGGCTTCCAGCTTGGAACCAATATAAGTCGAGATGATGATCGGAATGACGCTGGAGGTATAGGACATCAGGATGACCGGAATCCCCAGGAAGGTAATGTACACAGGCGATTCAAAGATCGTTCCGCTAAAAAGCGTGTACAGCGGTTCACCCGCCGCCGTGATGCTGCCGAAGGACGGGTACACCAGCGTAGCGCCTATCGCCATCCCGATAAAGATATTGGCTCCGAATTTCTTAGCCGAGGTATACCCCAGGAAGATCGGGAAGAAGTAGAACAGGCAATCCCCGAGCGCATTCAGAATCTGGTAGGTCCCCGACTCCTTAGTAAGGAGTCCCACAGTTAGAAACAGGGCGGTGAAGCCCTTGATCATCCCGGTTGCAGCCAGTACGCCAAGGGTCGGCGAGAATACGCCAGAGATCATGTCGATGAAGCTGTTGAACAGACCCATTTTCTCACCGGAGGCTGTTTCTGATCCTCCTTCTTGTAATCCGCCTGCTGTCATTACCTGTGCATAGACCTCAGATACGTGATTGCCGATAACGACCTGATACTGGCCGCCGCTCTGAATGACCGTTACAATACCATCCATGTTCTTCAGCACATCTGTATTCGCCGCCGCCTCATTCTTGAGCTTGAAGCGCAAACGGGTCACGCAGTGACTGAGTCCGTTGATATTCTCCTTGCCGCCGACATGCTTGATAATATCCTTGGCTAGTGCCTCATATTTCATAGTAAATCCTCCCGTTTCCTGATGATTGATAAGCAAAAGGCGAAACCATCCCGGCAGCTTCCTGCCTGATTTGGTTTCGCCTGCATGACCAGTAACAATCCAAGTGGGTTTTATTCAGTTTGTCTTTGCGTTACCCGCTGAATATGAATCGTTAGATACAGGATTTCTTCATCCAGGAGCTTCAGGTCCAGATACTTCTCAATTTTGAGCACACATTGATGGGCCTTCCTGTATTTCATCTTCACCTGCTTGAGCAGAAAATCGTCCACGGACTCCTCAGACTCCTGCCCCCGCGAACGCTGGAAGAAATACCGCAGATGGGTGATGAACCGTTCGTAGCTGACAGTGTGCTCATCTATTTCGTTGTTATAGGAATACTTAACAATATTGAGGATGTCATCAATCTGCTGGGTCTGCCTGGTAAGATCTGCGATCTTATTGCCCGAGCTGTTCATTTGCGCATTAATCAGGTGGAGTGCAATGTTGCCTGCTTCATCCTCCGGCAGGCGGATACGGGTATACTGCTCTATCATCCCCATGGCATGATGCCCGATCGCGTACTCCCTCGGATAACAGCGCTGAATCTCCCAGAGAAGCGGATTGTCATTGCGGATGCCCTGCTCATGAAGCCTTAGCGCATGAGTCAAATGATCCGTCAAGGTCACATAGATATAATCGCTCAGCCGGGCCTTCAGCGTCTGCTTGGCATACTCGATAATGTCATAGCTTAAGGCCACATATTCGGCGGGGGCGTCCGCCATTAGGGCCTTGAATTTCTCGGACGCGTCATTTCGCTTCAGCACAAATGTCTTCTCGATCAGAGAGACATCCACCGGATCACCCGGGCTCTTCTTGAAGCCGATGCCGCGTCCCATAACAACCAATTCATCCTTACCTGAATCCTTGGCAATAATGGCATTGTTATTGAAAATCTTCTCGATAATCAACCAAGCTGCCCTCCTTTACCCCGAATTTCATTTGGCACTGCTTACGGGATGTTAGACGGGTCAAGGGTTCCTTACGGCGTCCCGCAGGGCCCTTAACATAAAGAAAGGCAAAACCCAAAACACGTGACCATGTTTTGGGTTTTGCCTTTGCAGTAACAATCCCAAATTCAGAATAGCACTGAATTTCACTTTTGGCAACAAAAATGTTTGCGCTTACAATTATCTGAATCTGCAAATTAAAAGAGTGCCCCCTATTCAAAGGGAACACTCCTCTTCTATCCGCCTGAACTCAGACCGATGACGAACTCACGGCCTGGGCATTTCCATTTCCCCACCGCAGCTTATACAGCTCCGGCAATACCACACCCAGCAGCACCAGCACCACTCCGGCCCATTGCAGAAGACTTACATGCTCCTGCAATACGAACGAGGACATTAAGACCGCAACGGGCAGCTCGACGGCACCCAGAATACCGGCCATACCGCCGCCGATATGCGGAACCCCGATGGCGAACAGCAGCGGCGGGATAAAGGCGCCGAACAAGCCGAGCAGGAAGCCGAACAGCAGCAGCGGTCCCCATAACATACCGTTAAACAGGAAGGTCGGCGGGAACAGGATACACAACAGCACCAGGCCGCCTGTTACCATCCAGGCACTCCGGTAGGCCGGATGAGCCGATGGAACGGCTTTGCCGCTGAAGATAATGAACATCGAATAGCTTACTGCAGATAACAAACCGAGCATCAGCCCCAGCAGGTTAAACTCGGCAGCTCCCTGATTCAGAATACCTGCGGCAAGCAGGGTTCCGCCGAACAGCAGGATCAGCGTCAGCACCGTGATTTTGTCAGGGCGTTGACGTTTGCTTACCGCCTGAATCAGCACACTGATCCAGGTGAACTGGAACAGCAGGATAATCGCCAGCGAAGCGGGAATGTACCGGAGGGACTGGTAATACAGCAGCCCCGTAACCACGGTTGGCGCACCGGCCATCATCAAGAGCACTCTATGCTTCCAGGTCAGCCGGGCGGGGGCCGCCTTAGCGGACACCGCAACGTTAACTGTGCTGCGCTGTTTGCGGTTCGCTCTAAGCTTGGTATATAACGCCAGCAGCCAGGCAAGAATACAGCCGGTTAAGAGCTGAGTGCCGACCACCTCTCCCAGTTTATAACCCTGCCCGTAGGCCAATACAACAATCGTTGATAAAATGCCGTAGCTCATAGCGCCTACAAGTACGGAGATTAAATATTTCATATCCTTCATGTCGGTTATGCCTCCTGAATCTTCTAATCTGAATCATGTTGCGTCAAGGTCAAGGACCGCCAGACGCAAAAAATCCTAACTCCGGGACAGGGACCGCTTGGTTCACGGTCCTTATCATCGTAGTTAGGAAGAATAGGCTTCCTGTAGAAACCCTCGCCCTGTGACATCGGAATGGCTGCGAGGTTATACGAGAACAATATAGAGTTATGAAATTATTGCCTGGTTACGCCTGAATGACGACTGTTCATATGTTACACGCCAAGTGAGCTGACGTCAAGCCTTAATTCTTTTAAATTTGAAATTCAGGGTACATAGACCTCTTTTCAATTAATTCTCCAGCCAATGAACAATAACAAACACAGACCCTACTCTCCCAAATTATGATAAAATATAACTCAATTCAGCAGATCATTTGAAAGGAGCCTACATATGGTCAAGCCCCGTCCTCAATCCGGCGCAATCGTAAAAATTTGAAACATTGACAAGTTTCGATACGTAGCAGTCTGTAATAGCCTTCATTCTAACTCTTTTCATGTGATTCAAGCTGCTATCCCCAAATATACTACTATGGAGGAGGTGTAGATCCTGAACAGATCCGGGCCCGTTAAGCTCCTCGGCATGATTGCCGGAGTTGTAATCTTAAATGTCATCGTTCTCTCTCCCGGCCTGCTCGGTGTCGAGATCGGCGGAAGTCCGCTGGAAACGGCATCGGCAGTAACCCTGTTAATCATCAGTCTGCTGGTCGTCCTATATGGCAGTTACACCTTGCTCTTCAACCCCCCGGCTGCCAAGCCCGTTAGCGTGCAATTAGAGACGCGGGAGGATTACATTGCCGGCCTCGGCCGTCACCGGAATGTGAAGGTGCTGAAGGATGATATCGCCCTCGCCCTGGACCAGATGGAGCGGATTGAGAAGAAGAAGACCGCACTGCTCCAGGTGCTGGGCCGCAGGTTCGATCCGGCTGAGCTCAGCTTCCGCAAGTTTCATTCCGTCATTATGGAGGTCGAGAAGCTCTTTTATCTGAATATCCGGGGGCTGCTGGGCAAGCTCAGCGTATTCGATGCCTCAGAGTTCGCCAGATTTAGTGCAGATAACGCGTCTACCCGGTTTTCCAGCTCCCTGATTCAGAAGAAAACCGCGTTATACAACGAATATCTCTCCTATGTCAAAGGCTGCCTCGGGGCCAACGAGGAAATTCTGCTGAAGCTGGATCAGCTGCTGCTGGAGATCACCGAGCTGGGCAGCACAGATTATACCAATGTGGAAGACATGCCATGTATGCAGGAATTAACCGCCTTGATCGGGCAGACGAAACTCTATCAGTAAGGAAAGGGAGATGAACCTATGAGGAAAGGCAAAACACTGTTCATACTCGGCATTATCGCCGCATCCGTCTTCGCACTTGTCTATTTCGGAATTACCTTAACGTCCAATCTGGGCAAATCCAAGACAGAAATCTCTGCCGAAGACGCCGACAAAAGACTGAACCGCATCTATAAGGATATCAACGTGACCAGTGCTGAGCCTGTAAAAGGGCAGATTGATCTTGATCCGGCGTCCATCGGCGATTCGTTGCCCGATATCTCCAAGTTCCCCATCTCCGTAGAGAGCACAACCGATAGCTACGTCGAGATTTTCTCCTCCACGGAGAAGTCCGGAACAGGCAATGACGGCTGGCTGAATGAAGTCGCAACAGACTTCAACGCTGCCGGTATTACAATAGACGGCAAACCGGCCTCCGTCAAAATCCGCAACATCGCTTCCGGCACAGCCGCTGATTATATCCGGTCCGGCAAATATGTGCCTGATGCCTTCACTCCCTCTAATGAGCTATGGGGCGAGATGGTTAAGGCCGGCGGAGTGCAGGCCGAGCTGGTTACGAAGCGTCTGACCGGCAACGTAGCCGGAGTAGTAATGAGCAAGCAGAAATACGATCAGCTGGTCGACAAATACGGTTCGATCAACGTGAAGACCATTACCGATGCCATTGCGGCTAATGAGCTGGCGATGGGGTACACCGATCCTTTTGCCAGCTCAACGGGGCTGAATTTCCTGGTCACCGCTCTGAGCACCTTCGACAGTACGGATCTGCTGGGAGACAAGGCGGTTCAAGGCTTCGAGAAGTTCCAGGCCAACGTGCCCTTCATCGCCTCCACCACCCTGCAAATGCGGGAAGCGGCCAAATCCGGCATGCTGGATGCCTTCGTGCTTGAGTATCAGACCTTTGTCAATGCGAAGGACCTGACCAGCGGCTATGTATTCACCCCGTTCGGGGTAAGACATGACAGCCCGCTGTATGCACTAGGGCAGCTGCCGCCGGAGAAGCTGGCGATCATTAAGAAATTCGGCGAATTCGTCCAGCAGGAGAAGTACCAGAAGACAGCTGCCGACAAGGGCTTCAACGGCCTGAGCGACTATGTCTCCGAGCTGGCACCGGTTGACGGCTCCATTCTCTCCTCAGCCCAGAAGCTCTGGAAGGAGAAAAAGAACGGCAGCAAACCGATTGCGGCAGTGTTCGTAGCCGATGTCTCAGGCAGCATGGCCGGCGAGCCGCTGAACCGGCTCAAGGAGTCCCTGCTGAAGGGCCAGAAATTCCTCGGCAAGGACAACAGCATCGGCTTCGTCTCTTATTCCAGTGATGTTACTATTAATTTGCCCATCGGCAAATATGACACCAATCAGCAATCCATGTTCGTAGGAGCGATTAACAGCCTTCAGCCTGTGGGCGGAACGGCTACCTTCGACGGGTTGGTGGTTGCGATGAAGATGCTGAAGGATGAGCTGGCGGTGAACCCGGATATGAAGCCCCTGATCTTCGTGCTTAGCGACGGGGAGACGAACGAAGGCCATTCCCTGGATGATATCCGGGGCCTGATCGAGACGTACAAGATTCCGGTATACACCATTGGATATAACGCCAATATCAAGGCTCTGGAGAGCATCTCCAGCATCAACGAGGCGGCCAATATCAATGCTGACACAGAGGATGTAGTATACAAAATCGGTAATCTGCTCAACGTGCAAATGTAGACTTTATATTCTGAAGGAGGGTTCATATGTCATTCACCATGGAAATTCCCAGCCCCGAGAAGCTGAAATCAGTCATCGAGGAGCAGGTCCAGCCGGAGCCGGAGGAAGTCACCCAGCTTAAGGAGCAGGCGATTAATAATGTCTCCAGTATTTTGGAGTTGGACTTCGAGTCTCTGGAGAAACGCAAGGCCGTGCTGCAGTCCATTGACAGCTTCGGGATGGGCACCATGCGCTCCTCGTCGGAGAAGAACTCCCTGCTTCAGGTATCGGTGGGCAATCTGTCCAAGACCGGGGATGAAGGCGGCCAGGTCGCCAAGGGATTAACCGAGTTGCATCAGCAGCTTAAGGATCTAGATCCCAGCGCGGTCGATTTCGCCAAAAGCGGGTTTCTCGGCAAGTTTTTCCATCCCTTGCGTAATTATTTCGCCAAATATCAAAAGGCCGACGCTGTCATCTCAGATATTATTCTATCCCTGGATAAAGGCAAAGCCGTGCTGAAGAATGACAACACGACACTGGAGATTGAACAGCAGACCCTGCGGGAGCTGACCAAGCGCCTTAAGAAGGAGATTCAGCTCGGCATCCTGATGGACGAGGAGATTGAGAAGCAGATTGAAGCTGCTAAGCAGCGCAGTGAAGATGAGGATAAGGTGCGGTTCATTACGGAGGAGGTGCTGTTCCCGCTGCGCCAGCGGGTGATGGATCTGCAGCAGATGCTCGTGGTCAATCAACAGGGAATTATGGCCATCGAGGTTGTCATCCGCAACAACAAGGAACTGATCCGTGGAGTGGACAGAGCCAGGAATGTTACGGTATCTGCGCTTAAAATTTCGGTTACGGTAGCCAGCGCCTTATACAACCAGAAGATCGTTCTCCAAAAAATCGAGTTGCTGAACCAGACCACCGATAATCTGATCAGTGGCACCTCCAGAATGCTTAAGGAGCAGGGTGCAGCCATTCACAAGCAATCGCTCGAAACCAGTATTTCGGTCGATACGCTGAAGCAGGCCTTCACCGACGTCCTCTCTGCCCTGGATTCGATAAGTACCTACAAGCAGGAAGCGCTCCCCAAGATGCGTGAGACGATTATCCAGTTCCGGGAGCTGGCAGATAACGGCGAACAGCAGATTCAGCGGCTGGAAAAAGGAAATACGCTCGGGCTGTAGCAGCAACGCTACCCATATTTAACGCAAAACAGAGCATGACGCGGATACGCCGGTGCTCTGTTTTTGTCTGTCTATTTTCTTTTTGCTGTCTACTTCCCTGTATTCAACAAGCCTGCCACCATTCTGCTCAACGTCCCTTGATCGATGAACGGGGCGAGGCTTGCTAGCAGATCCGGGCTAAGCTGTTCCGCTTCGACTTCACCAAGCAACTTCTCAAGCTTCCCCCTATCCAGAAAAGGAGCGAGTCCTGGGAGCCGATTTCCATCGACTGTACCGTCTGCCACGCGGTCAACCAGAAGGCCTAACGTCCCCCTGCTAATAAAGGGAGCCAGTCCTTGAATGGAATGCCAGCTGGGGCTGTCCCCACTGGCTTGTTGCACCAACCGGTCCAGCTGTTCCCGTTCCAGAAACGGGGCGATGCCCACAAGATTGTTCACCTCTCTAGAACCGTCTGCTGCTTGATCAACAAGTAGGCTTAAGGTTCTGCTGCTGACGAACGGCGCAAGTCCGGCAATAACATCCCATGCCATTTCTTTCTTTTCAGCCTGACGAACCAGTTCATCCAATGTATCTCTTCCCAGAAACGGGGCTAGACGCATAATTACATTTAAACTAAGGACGCTGCTGTCTATACCCTCTGTGACCTTATTAAGGGCACTTGCTTTTACAAAAGGCGCTACCTCTACAAGCTCTTCCATCTCCAGCCTACCGGCATTAACCATCTCTGTAACCTGGCCCGGCCTGTTCTCTGCAATCTCCTCTACGATCCGTCCCAGATGCGGGTGTTCCCGATGCTCTGCGTGGTCTCCTGCATTCAAAATGTCGTCAACGGTTAAGCCGAATAACCCCGCAACCTGCGGAAGTGTTCCAATATCCGGCAGCGAGTCGCCCCGCTCCCATTTCGATACGGCCTGATGACTTACATTTAGTTGATCGGCAAGCTCCAGCTGGGTCCAGTCCTGGTCTTTGCGAAGCCGCGATATATAAGCCCCAATTCTGCGTAAGTCGAGCATGATATCCCTCCGAGATTATAATATGTACAGTGCGCACTGCCAGAAACAGCATAGCATTTCAGCATACGCAATCCTATCAATTGCTGGTTGAATGGCTGCATCCCCTCTGATTCAACTGCCGGTAGAATGTTCCGGATGACAATATCAGGGTTAAGTATTAATGAAACCCCCTAAATATTTTAACATAAAATGGGTTGTATACTATTCCTGATTATTGTATATTTATTCAACCGGCATTTATTGCTGATTTCTCATCTACCGGGGGATACACCGATGCATTTTTTGAATATCAACCAGTTTACTGCAGAGCAGATTCTGGATATCTTTGAATTAACCGACCGGCTGCGTCTCCGAAAATCAGAACCACTGCTCGAAGGTAAAACGATGATTCTCTTCTTCCCGGAGACCAGTCTGCGGACAAGGGTCAGCTTCGAGAAAGGCATCCGCGACCTGGGCGGGGCCTGCATTCCCTTTCCGCCGGAGACGCTCGACAAGAAAGAAGCGCCGGGCGATATCGTCCGCTACCTGGAGAACTGGGGGGATGGCATTATTGTCAGAACACCTGACCTCTGCAAACTGAAGGAACTGTCCGCCTACGCCTCTGTTCCCGTTATTAATGCGATGACTGCTCATAATCACCCTTGCGAAATTCTGGCTGACCTGTATGCTCTGCGCAGTCTCCGGGACAACTACCGGGAGCTGACCTACACCTTCGTTGGACCGCCCGGCAATATATCAAGAACTTGGCTGGAGGCGGCGCAAGCCCTGAATCTCTCGTTCCATCATGTATGCACGCCAGGTCATGAGATGGCCAGCGGCAATCACCCCGGCTATACTTTTCATACGAGTCTGGATAGCGTGTTACCGGAGAGTGATGTGATTCTTACCGATTCATTGCCCAAGGATTTCTTGACTCCGGAGTATATCCATGCCTACCAGATTACACTGGACCGGATGAAGCAGACAAGACCCGGGGCGCTGCTGAACCCCTGTCCTCCCTTCTTCCGCAATGAGGAGGTCAGTGAAGAGGTTATTGCTTCGCCTTATTTTGCCGGATTCGGGTTCAAGAAAAGCCTGATCTATCTTCAGCAGGCCATTCTGATCTATTGCTTATCGCATTGATGTACAACACATCTACACTTACTGAAGGGGAGAATGACTATGAAGGCTTTATACTTACTATCCAGAAAAACAGGTGTCCTTCTGCTCGCGCTGATACTGGCGTCACTCGGTACAGTTGGAGGCGGCAGACAGTCACACACAGCAGCAGCGGCTGCTTCTGCGAAATCATATGTGTACTATGTCTCTGACGATGTTCTATACCGTGTGACCTCAGATGGAAGTGAGACACAGACGATCGTAGAGAACTATGACGGCAACGGATTAGACTCGACCGGCAAATATTTGTATTTTTACTATGATGACGGTATGGGAATTCAGCGGCTGTCCCTTAGCGATCCCGATGCTTTAATTACAAGCTTCCTCGGGGACCGGAATATCCTCTTTTACCTGTTCGAGGGTCCATATCTGTACTTCCTGGATGATACAGGGCACATCTACCGCACCTTAGCCGACGCTGACGATGATACACACCTTACCCTTATAGCAGATAACGCCGATGTGAATTTCCGGACCTTCAACGTCTCGGGCGGGCGGATCTACTATAATGCGCTGAAGAACAACACAACCTGGGTTGCTTCGAGGTCCCGCGACGGGAGCGGGGTCATTCAGTGGATTGCCAGCGGAGCTATTCAGAAGAGCAAATTCTATCATCCTTACGCTACAAGTATTAACCTTATGATTGACAACAAACCTGCTGAAACCGAGTATTCTCTGAACTCCATGGTGCTCTACACCCTGCCTCTAAGCGGCGGAGCTGCCAAAGCAGCCAATGCGAAGAATCCGCTTCAATCCAATGATGTCTCCTCCGGGACCTGGTCCAATAATTATTTCTTGTTCAACAAGGGAATCAAGCTGGATGCCGAGGGAGAGGATTTCGACTACAGTACAGGCGCAGGCTTCCTGATGGATAAGAACGGGAAGATCCTGCAGCTAAGCCAGAACAGTGTGATCAGCATCAGCGAGATTGCTGCGAATAAACTGGTATATGCAGACTCCAAAGGCAAAGCCTACATCAGCACGCTGGCTAACGGCAAAGTCACCTCCTCCAAGACGCTGCCGCTGTCGAATGTTCAAGATATCCGAACGGTTAAGAACGGGGCGGCGCTTACCACCGTGTTGTTTACCGCAGCCGATGCTTACTTGCTGAATGCCGATTCATCCTTGATCAAATTGAGCGGAGTAGAATCCGATTACTCTGTAATTACAAACAATATTCCCGGCTTGTATTATATCAACGGTCTGGATAACGATTGTTTATACCGGTACAGCAATGACGGCAAAACCAAAACCAAGCTGTCCACTGGCCCGGTTAGCTATATAGCGCTGGTCTCCGCGAAGTAATATACAGAGAGAATAAGCCGGAATTTCCGATATCGGAAGTTTCGGCTTTTTTTAGAAATGCGAATAGATAAAGTTCAGTTTATAACAGAGACTTGCCTATGAACAGGCATGATTTCCGGTATACAGTGGGAGTAGGTGTTATAGATAATTACAGAAAGCAGGCTGGCAATGAATATATCGATCAAGCTAACCGGGCCGGATGAAGCCTATATTATCAAAAATATGTTACCGCTCTATCTGCATGATCTTTCAGGTCATTACGGACTTGTGGAGGGGCATCTGCCTAACCGGCATGGCATCTTTGAGGACACGGACGAATACCGCACGCTGGCAGATCAGTATGAGGTGCAGAATATTTGGTGGGACAAGCCGGGCATTCTGTACTCTTTTCTGATTCAAGCTCATTCGATGCCGGCAGGCTTCGCACGGATTGCTACCCCTCCATATTGTGCGCAGGGCGTCGATTATTTCGTGAGCGACTACTTTCTGCTGCAGCCCTTCAGAGGGACGGGAATCGCGGAACAGGCGGCGGTGCTGGTGTTTGAACAGTTTCGCGGCGAATGGGAGCTGTTCACCAACCCGGCAGCGAAGAATATCACCGGCCAGAAATTTTGGCGCAAGACCGTCTCCCGCTACACGCAGGGCCAATATTCTGAGCGGACCGGGGAGACTTTTGACGGACAGAAGCTTGCATTCAGGTTCAATAACCGGGGGGGTTAGAACTACTCTGACCTCACCGCAAAAAGGCTGACCCGCTGGATATACCAGTAGTCAGCCTTTTTCGTGTACAAGTGTTCACGGCAGAATGGGCAAGTTAATATCCCTAGTACTCTTGCCGGTCCCTGTCTTCATAATCATATTCATTGCTTCCGGCTTATCGAGCAGATTGCTGCCAGAGTACCATTCAAAGCCCTCGTAAGTGCCTGATCCTGACGACATCCCTATCTCGGTGGTTCCGTACTTCGTTATCGATTGAATTTTTCCCCCGTGTGCGGCGCCAAATATCTTTTGCCGGTTCTGCCATGTAACCTCAGACTCATTTTTAATTTTGACTATAGTGCGGGTCATCAAGGGGGAGAGCTCAACCTGCTCCAGTGTCACTTGAACGCCCTCCAGTATGAAATCTTCCTCCGGCTGGACAATGACTGTCTGTTGCTGTTTGAATTTCGGGTCCAGCTTGAAGCTGATCTTGAGTCTTGGAGAATTATGCACATCGGTTAAATTTACACCCTTGCTCTTCCCCAGATCTTTCATTTTCCCTTCATTCATCGAGGCAATCAGGAAATTGGCTTCCACCTGTTCCGGGAATGGCTTGTTGCGGTCCAGATAGATGACACTCCGGCCATAGAAAATACGATAATCGTCGTGACCGTTTGTCTCAGCATTAGCACCAATCTGACCGCCGCTGTCCAGATCGTATCCGGTTTCCAGATTCTTGATTCTCGCACTGCTAATACCATAGATCTCCTGTCCTTCCGCAACATTAGCTGTATACAAAAAGATGATTTTGTTCTCATCCGCCGTTACCGCATTCAAGGTAATCCGGTAATCCCCGCTGGCTGCACTCTGATTAATCTCCTGAATGTATCCTTGCCGGATCGCCGAATCCAGTGTAGGTGCCTCTGAATCAAATTCATAGAGCCGCTTGAACATTTCCAGCCCGCCCCAATTCACTTCTCCGGCAGGTACGGCGGCCCGAGGTACCGCATCATGAATGACTGGGATGAAGAACAGAATCACTACAGCAATAGCGGCTGCGGCTATTCCGAGGAAGGAGCCTTTGGTGAGTCTGCCCTGCCAGCTTTTCCGGCGTCCGCGCTCGATCCCTGCTTGAACCGCCCCTCTGACCTCATTGCCCCCGCAGTCCACCCGCACCTCCTCACGGATACGTAGCGCATCGGACAGCATCGCCTGTTCTTCTCTGCTATTGTTCATTCCATTCACCCCGGTTCTTCATAATTTCCCTAAGCTGCTTCAGGCCCTTGTGCTGCCAGGTTTTGACGGTCCCCTCCGGCTTGCCCAGCAGGACTGCGATCTCAGCCAGGGTCAGATCATTATAATATTTGAGCAGCAGCACATGGCGGTATTTCACCTTCACCTGCGAGAGCGCCCACTGCATTTCCATGGCATCCGTACTGTTCTGCATGACCCCCTGCTGCATATTCTCTGCCGCTGTAGGG
The DNA here is from genome assembly GCF_038006765.1 of Paenibacillus sp. FSL H7-0756. Taxonomy (NCBI): domain Bacteria; kingdom Bacillati; phylum Bacillota; class Bacilli; order Caryophanales; family Paenibacillaceae; genus Paenibacillus; species Paenibacillus sp. FSL H7-0756. Next base: position 1,276,136 of record NZ_JBBOVT010000002.1, read on the forward strand.
ACTGCCCTTTTTCTTCTGCGCTGCTCGTCTATGCAGACATAGATTAATATTCGGATCAGCCAGGTTTTGAACGCGCTGGGGTCCTTCAGGGTCCGCCGTTTCATCCAGGCCCGGCAGGTGGTCTCCTGGAGCGCTTCCAGTGCGTCATTGCGGTTGCCCAGATAGCTGTAAGCAATATGGTATAGCTGGTCGCTGTGCTCCATCACCGCTTTGACAAAATCCGTCTCCTCAAGCGGCACAGCGGCAGTTACCCGCTTCATCTCTGCCCCGGACATCGTCATCTCTCCCTCTCCTCTCCATCACATTTACATGAATTAGACGGAGAGGTTATGCAAACAGTTTTAGTCTGCGGTAATTATTTTATAACTTCCACGAACAACAGAAAAGCCGCAACCCCCGCTGCCGGGAATGTTGCGGCTTTTCTTGTTATATAGGAAACTATAGTTTCCTGCTGCTGTGGAGAAGGTGCTGGACCAAATGTATGTCAAAAACAGCATACGTTGTGCTTGCAAGCAGGCACACGTCTAATTGTATGTGAAAAACAGTATACATGGGCTCGCAAGCAGGCATATGGACTGAATGTATGTGGAAAACAACATACATTGTGCTCGCAAGCAGGCCCACGCCCTCAATGTATGTCAAAAACAGTATACATTGTGCTCACCAGCAGGCCCACGCCCTCAATGTATGTGAAAAACAGCATACATTTGCTCACATGCAGGCACACAGTCTCATTGTATGCTAAAAACAGCATACGTTGTGCTCGCGCAAAGGTAGTCTTATTCATCCGGTTAGGATGATTTTGTTCTGGAGATTATTTCACTTCCAGATAGGATACACCTAAAGTACCCAATTCCCCTTACGGAACACCGGCTCAATCGTGCCGTCAGCCAGTTCTCCGTCAATATCTAGCGCATCGGAGCCTACCATGAAATCGACATGCGTGAGGCTGACGTTTGCCCCTCTGGACAGCAATTCCTCGCTGGTCATGGAAGTGCCCCCTTCAATATTAACGGGATAGGCGCTGCCCAGCGCGAAATGGCAGGAAGCATTCTCATCAATTCCGGTGTTGTAGAACACTCTGTTCAGCCGGGAGATCGGCGAATCATACGGCACCAGCGCCACTTCTCCGAGGTAGGAGGCTCCTTCATCCGTATCCAGCAGGGAGGTCAGGTGCTCACGGCCGGATTCAGCGTCATAGGCGGTAACCTTGCCGTCTGTGAAGGTAAGTGTGATTCCGTCGACGAGCCGCCCGTTCAGGTTCAGCGGAAGCGTACTCTTGACGGTGCCATTCACACCGGTGCGGTGGGGCATCGTGTAGATCTCTTCTGTAGGCATATTCGCTACAAAATAAACGCCACTCCCATTCTCCCCGCCGCCGCCGCGCCACAGATGGCCTTCCGGCAGTTCGACACGCAGATCCGTTCCAGGGGCACGGTAGTGCAGGCTTTTGTAGCGCTTGGCGTTCATACGGTCCTGGCTCTGCTTCAACTCGCCGATATGAGTACGCCAGGCAGCCACCGGGTCTTCGCTGTTCACACGGTTCATCTGGAAGACTGCTTCCCACATCGCATCGATCCGCTCTTCCTCCGGCAGATCGGCGAACACCTTGTCCGCCCAGGCACGTGTCGGCGCCTTAATCAGCGACCAGCTGATTCTGCTGTTCCGGGTGTAGGCCTGGTACTTCTTGCGCGCAACCGCAGCCGCTTTAACGGCAGTGGACACCTTGGCCGAATCAATCCCGCGGAATAATTCCGGGTCCGGCACTTTTATATGTAATATAGCTCCGCCTTCTTCAGCGAATCCCTCCAGCATATCGGCATGCCACTGCGGATAATACCCGAATGATTCCTCAGGTGCCTTCTCGTAACGGATGCGTGTGACCGCTTCATCGTCCCAGTCCACAAGCACGTATTTCGCTCCAGCGTCATAAGCCTTGCCTACAATCAGCCGGGTAAGCTCCGCTGTCTCCAGCGGGGCGTGAACCATCAGCACTTGTCCCGGCTGCACATTCACACCCACCTTGACTACCAGCTCTGCGTATTTCTCCAGCATCTGCTCAAAATCCTTCATTTCTTCTCTTCCTCCATATCTTCACTGTCTCTGTATAATTATAGCGGAAGACCGCGAAGATGGCACGTATCTATCATCTATGTACAACCGGAAGCTGAGCATGTCGTAACTCCTCCGCTTCCGGCAGTGCTTCCGCTACTGCTTATCCACCTGCAGCAGCTGAATGGTCTTCACATCGTACGTATGGGCGATTTTCTCTTCCGCGATCACCTTCAGCTTCGTCAGGCTGGCTACCTTGGCCGGATCTGCCCGGGAGAGCAGTCTCCACAGCTCGGGGTCGGACAAGGTCTGATAGAGTTTGTCGTCATCATATTCCTTGCGGTTTTGCGTGACCAGCTTGACCTTGTAGCTGCCGAACACCGCTTCCGTCTGCCCCGCTTCATTAACGTGGGCAAGAATCTCCTGCCGGAGTCCGGCCAGCTCCTTTTCCAGCTCCTTCTGCTTCGTCTTGAGCTTGTAATACTGTTGAACCTTCTTTTCCATACAGTGCTCACGCTCCTCTCCTAACATGTCTATGCAGGAAAGAACGGTTAGAATGATTAATTCTGTTGAGACGGTTTATGTTTAATTCTATAATGATATCGTTGTGACAAAAACAAGACAGCAGGTGAACCCATGTTTCAGACTTATCTATTCCCGATTTCCTATGCATTCATGGCTTTTCCGGTTGCGGCACTATTCTTCACTTTACCGTTCCTGATTGTGCAGTACCGCCGGCACGGCTATATCAATAAAATCCGGGCCATGGTGCTGTATCTGCTGCTGCTGTACCTGCTTAATGCGTTCTTCCTGGTTCTGCTTCCCTTGCCTGATTCCAGGCATAATGCAGCCCCGTCCGGGAGTATGATCCAGCTTGTACCGCTGCAATTCATCCAGGATATTCTGCACAATACGCCAATTACGCGCAGCGACCCTTCCAGCTACCTTAATGTGCTGACCGGAGCGGATTTTCTGCTGGCAGCCTTCAATGTACTGCTGACCGTCCCCTTCGGTATGTTCCTGGGCTACTACTTCCGCACGCGCTGGGTGGCATGCATTATCCTGTCCTTTGCGCTGTCGCTGTTGTTCGAGATTACGCAGATTACCGGCATTTACGGATTCTTCGACCACCCTTACCGGATCTTCGATGTCGATGACATGATCACGAATACGCTGGGCGGCATTGCCGGCTTCAAGATATCCCTATGGATCTCCGGCCTTCTGCCGAGGATTGAGAAGCTTGACAGCCAAGAGGACCTTTCTGCCAAAAGAGTGACCTACACCCGCCGCGCTGTTGCTTTTCTGCTGGATTCGATTCTGCTGCTCACGGTGACGGTAATCCTCAATTTGCTCTCACTAAGCATTTCGTTGTGGGCAGTTAGTATGGTGTATTTCCTGAGCATTCCTCTGTTCACAGGCGGACGTACCTTCGGCAAATGGGTTGTGCGTATCCGGCTTAGGAGTGAGGACGGCGGCCCGGCCAGACCCTGGAGGGTATGGGCACGATATGGATTACTCTATGGCGTCCTCGGGGGGATGAATGCCCTGCCGCCTGACTCCGCGATCTTCCTGAGCATCGGCACAGCATTGACGGCCGTGGTGAAATTGTTCATCCTGGCGGTAGATGTAGCCTTCTTCATTCATCTGGTGCTGCGGTTAATCAAGCGTGACCGTCCACTTATCTACGAGGAGCTTAGCAGAACCCGCAATGTAATCAGCTGGCCGAAGCGGCATGAGGTAGCGGCAAGCGAGACCCTAGGCAATACAGTAATCAATGAATAGAGGTATAGCACTCTTATGAGTAATAACGATTCCATCCGTATCTCCTTTGCTCCAGATGAGCAAGATTGGTTAATAGAAGCAGACATCACTAGCATTCAGGAGCAAATGGCACAAGGGTGCTTAACCTCCGAAGTGCTGGTGGGCTGGTACTTGGAAAGGATCAACCGGTTGGATGGTCTCCTCCGTTCCGTATTGGAGGTGAATCCAGAGGCGCTTGCGATTGCTGCGAAGCTCGATCAGGAACGAAGAGATCAGGGTAGCCGGGGACCGCTGCATGGTATACCAGTCCTGGTCAAAGATAACATCGGCACAGCTGATAAGCTGCACACCAGTGCAGGAGCTTTGGCGCTTGCAGAGTGCATAGCAGCAGAAGATGCTGAGCTTATCACTCGGCTAAGAACAGCCGGGGCAGTGATTCTGGGCAAAGCCAATATGACCGAGTGGGCCAACTTCATGTCGCCCTCGATGTGGGCCGGATACAGCTCACGCGGCGGGCTTGTACTGAACCCCTACGGCCCGGGGGAGCTGTTCATTGGCGGCTCCAGCTCAGGAAGTGCGGCGGCGGTTGCCGCTAACCTTGTCACCGTCGCCATAGGCACGGAGACCTCCGGCTCCATCATCAGCCCGGCGGCCCATAACTCCCTTGTAGGTCTGAAGCCTACCTGGGGGCTGGTCAGCAACAAGGGCATAATACCGGGAATCGGCAGCCAGGACAGCGCCGGTCCGATGACCAGAACGGTCAAGGACGCTGCACTCCTGCTTAATGTATTGGCCGGGAGCGCTGACTCTGCTTCCTCTGTTGTACCGGATTATTCGGCAGGTCTGGAGCCGGATGCGGTAAGAAACACTAGAATCGGAATTCCGCGATTCTATTATAAAGATCTGGATAGTGAAGCTCTTAAGATGATGGAATCTGCCATAGCGGCTCTAAGAGAGCTGGGGGCAGAAATCATTGACCCTGTAGAGCTCCCCTGTCAGGATGCGGAATGGAACGCTACGATTCTGCAATATGAATTCAAGCCTGGATTGAACCGCTATCTGGGAGGCCTGCCGGAATCCGCTCCTGTGCATTCCCTGCAGGAACTGATAGATTTCAATCAGCAGCATAGCGAACAGGCACTGAAATACGGCCAGGGAACACTGGAATGGCTGAACACCTCCGGGGATGATATTACAGAGCAGGAATATCTGGAGCAGCTGCATTCTTCCCGTTCGCTGGCCGGTAGCCAGGGAATCGATTATGCCCTGGAGCATTACGGTCTGGATGCGCTCCTCTTCCCTGGAGATCACGGACGTGAAGTAGCGGCGAGAGCGGGTTATCCGCTGATTACAGTTCCTGCCGGCTACACCTGCTCGGGTATTGTTGCACCAGGCGGCTATCTTACCAAGGGGCCGCAAGGTATCACCTTCTGTGCCTCAGCGCATAGTGAAGCTATGCTGCTAGGGATTGCTTATAGTTACGAACAGGCCACGAAGCACCGGCGGCCGCCGGTGCTGGAGCCAGGCAGCCCGTCAGAATAACCGGGCAAGCCGGCCCTCAACCGGCGTTACAACTGAAAGAGGCCGTATCCCGAACTCCGGGATACAGCCTCTTTTTAAAATATAAGAATTTATATGTTTCACGCAATAACTTATCCTTATATTTCTCGCTGAAACGATACCGTACTTTAAAAAGGACGGCAAAGCCGTTTCCACTTGTATCACAGATATACACTCTGTCTATGCTTCCGCCGCATCCGCCAGATGGAGAACTACCGGGCAATGATCGCTGCCAAGAACATTACATTCAATTCCGGCGTCCAGCAGACGCGGGGTTAAGCGCTCTGAAGCGAGAAAATAATCGATCCGCCAGCCCACATTCTTCTCTCTGACCTTAGGCATGTAGGACCACCAGCTGTAGGCACCCTCCAGCTCAGGATAGAACCATCTGAAGGTATCCACGAAGCCGGCTGCGAGCAGCGTGGTCATTTTGCCGCGTTCTTCGTCGGTGAAGCCTGAATTTCCCCGGTTCGATCTCGCATTCTTCAGGTCAATCTCCTGATGCGCCACATTCAGATCCCCGCACACGACAACCGGTTTATGCTCATCCAGCTTCAGCAAATAGGCACGGAACCGGTCCTCCCACTCCATCCGGTAGTCCAGCCTCGACAGATCGCGCTTGGCATTCGGCGTGTACACATTCACCAGATAAAAGTCCGGGAATTCCAGGGTGATGATCCGCCCCTCATCCTCCGTCTCCTGCTCCAGTCCATATCGTACGGATAGCGGCTTGATTCTGGTAAATACAGCCGTACCCGAATATCCTTTTTTGAGTGCATAGTTCCAGTACTGAGCATATTCCTCCCCATGGTCAAGAACAATCTGCCCCTCCTGGAGCTTCGTCTCCTGCACACAGAAGATATCTGCGTCAACCTCCCGGAAATACTCGTTAAACCCTTTATTCACACAAGCTCTCAGACCGTTCACATTCCAGGACACCAGCTTCATCGTTGTCATTTCCCCTTACCAGTCACTAGATTACATCCAGTGTACCATAGATTCGGGGTCTCTATGAACCTGAAGGTATCCTATTGAAATGTGTGAATCTCCCATGGCATACGTTACAGCAATCATAGTTTTGCCGAATATACTATCCTATCACAAGGAAAAGGAGGACATTACAATGGCTATCTTATTACCGCAACAATTCTTCAATCTGCCCGCTTCTGTAGGTAAATCTTACTATGAAAATCTGGCAGGTGGCATCAACGCGGCTGTGACGGTAAACAACAATTCCGGGTTTCCTGTGGATCTCGTTATTTACCGCGTCAACGCTCCAGTGGTCACTTATTTGATCCCTGCATTTAACAGTCTCACTTTATCCGTTCATGCCCTGCTGGTCGCAGGACTTCTGAGCACAGCTGCCGGTGCAGTCTTCGGCACAATCGAAGTGGCAACCTCTGATTTCTAATCTAATGTAAGAGTATCCCCTCATACTCTCTCATTAACATTCCCTTGTTAAGCATCTCCGGCTGGTAGACGGCCGGGGGTGCTTTTGCACGTCAATAGAGAAGCAGCTGCTATCAGAGCGTCTCTGATTCAGGCATAGGTCCGATATAAGTAGATTGTGGCCGGAAAATCCGGTTATGGGCTGACTGCTCCAGCAGATGGGCCGTCCAGCCGACAATTCTTCCCGCTGTGAATGTAGGCGTGAAGATCTCCGGCGCCAGCTTCAGCGCCTTCAGTATAGCCGCAGCATAGAACTCAACATTGGTGAACAGGCGGCGGCCCGGCTTGTATTCCTCCAGCAGCGCAACCGCTGTAGCCTCCACATGAAGCGCAAGATCAAAGTAATCGTCCTTGCCGATCATCTTAAGTGTCGCAATCTGCAAGGCTTCCGCCCGCGGGTCCTTGGTCTTGTAGATCCGGTGCCCGAAGCCCATCAGCTTCTCTCCGGCCTCAAGCTTCCCTCTCAGCCATGGCTCCGCGCGTTCCTTCGTCCCGATCTCCTCCAGCATCGATATCACTTCATACGGCGCGCCGCCGTGCAGCGGACCCTTCATCGCTCCGATCGATCCGGCTACGGCCGCACATAGATCCGATTCCGTGGACAGCACCACCCGCCCGGCGAAGGTCGAGGCATTCATGCCATGCTCCATACAGAGAATCATATAGGCGCTGAGCGCCTTCACATGAGCCTCTTCAGGCAGCTTGCCTGTGAGCAGATACAGATAATTCGCGGCATGGCCAAGCTCAGGAAGCGATTTCAGAGGCGGCAAGCCCTGAAGGCTGCGGTACCTGTAAGCAATGATCGCCGGAAGCATAGCCGTCAGCCGCACAGCCTGCTTCAGTGTGGGCGGCCAGGTAGCGTTCTCCTCATCCCCAAGTGCAGCCACTGCACTTTGTAATACCAGCATCAGCGGTACAGAAGCCGGATACAGATCAAGCATCTTGCAGAGATATTCCGGAATTATTCTCTCCGCTGCCATCTGCGCCTTGAGCTGCGTCAGCTCCTCTGCATCAGGCAGGTGTCCGTTCCAGAGCAAATAAGCGGCTTCCTCATAGCTCTTGCTCACCGCAAGCTCTTTGGCCCAATATCCGCGGTATACCAGATACCCTTTCTCTCCATCTACTAATCCAATTGCTGTCTCTCCGGCAACTATGCCTTCTAATCCCGTAACTTTAGCCATTATATCTTTACCCCTTTTCCGGTCCCTCCCGCAGGAAGAAATTCATCATATTAGGAGTATAAACTGCAAAATCTATATTGCATATTTATAGTTTTTTATGAAACCATAAGGAAAATCTATCACCTACCTCACTTAAGCTCCATAAGCTGCTTCAGCTTGGCTTCTGTACCCGATTCACCCGCTGGCGTGTAGATGCTGCACCGCAGATCCGCTGTACCTTGCACCTGGAGGGAGGTGAGATGGAACAGCATTTTGCCGGCTTTGGCATGCCGGAATTCCAGTACAACATCCGGCGCGGAGCTGACCCGGCTCTCTTCCCATAAATGATTGAATTCCGGATGCCGCTCCTTCATCTCCGCGATGAATTCATCGTACCAGCGGTCCTCCAGATATTGCCCGTAATAGGCGCGGAAGATCGATAAGTATCCCCGGACGAACTGCTCCCAATTCACCGCCAGCCGCCTGAACTCCTTGCGTTCGAACAGCAGTGAGATCATATTGCGCTGCTGTGGAGCCAGCTTGGCGAAATCAAGAAACACATGCGCCGCCGCCTCATTCCAGCCGACAATGCCGCAGTGCCGGTCCGAGATGATGGTCGGACAGGTCTTCAGCTCCTGCAAAATCTTCTGCAGGGACGGATGAATCACCGAAGGCTCCTCCTGGGTATAGTCTGCGACTCCCGGTCCGTTCTCCAGCGCCAGAGCGAACAAGTAACTCCGCTCATCCTTCGTCAGCCGCAATGCTGCGGCAATACAATCCAGAACGGATGGGGACACTTTAATGTCCCTCCCCTGCTCCAGCCAGGTATACCAGGTATTGCTCACTCCGGCGAGCTGCGCCACTTCCTCGCGCCGGAGCCCGGGCGTCCGCCTGCGGGTGCCCTCCGGGAGCCCCGCTGATGCCGGGGTAATGGCCGCGCGTCTTGCTTTCAGGAATTCCGATAATGCTTGAAGCCTGTTCTGATTGGACATCATGCTTCCTCCTGTCATACAGTTCGTCTGCCTGTTAGTGTAGTAGTAATTATACTAGTATAAACTACAACTTGTAATAGGATAAGCAACATGAAAAAATAAGCTTAATCAGAATAACAGGAGGAATAGCAGATGGAACGTGTCGTAATTACAGGAATGGGTGTCATCTCCCCGCTTGGCAATACTGTGGAGCAGTTTTGGAGCCGTTTGGCGGCAGGAGAATCGGGGATTACGCCGATTGATTCTTTTGATACCACCCATTTCAAAACCAAGATTGCCGGCTCGGTGCAGGCCTTCGACCCGGATGCCAGATTCGGCCGCAAGGAGGCCCGGCGGATGGACCGGTTCAGCCAGTTCGCGCTTGCCGCCGCAGAGGAGGCCTGGACGCACTCCGGTCTCCGGCTGGAGGAGCTGGACCGGGAACGGCTGGGCGTCTATGTGGGCTCCGGCGTAGGCGGTATCCAGACGTTAATGGACCAGGGCGAGCTGCTGCGGTCCAGGGGACCGGAGCGGGTAAGTCCTACCCTGATCCCGATGCTGATCTCCAATATGGCGGCAGCGATGATCAGCATCAGGCTCGGGGCACAAGGGCCTACACTATCGCCGGTGACCGCCTGTTCCATCGGGAACACGGCCATTGGCGAAGCCTTCCGCCTGATCCGTTACGGCGGGGCCGATGTGATCATCGCCGGAGGTGCGGAAGCGGCGGTGACCGAGATTGCCCTGGCCAGCTTCGGCAATGCGACCGCCTTGTCTACCCGGAACGGAGACCCGCAGGGGGCCAGCCGGCCTTTTGACCGGAACAGGGACGGGTTTGTCATCGCGGAGGGCGGAGCTATTGTGATCCTGGAGTCCCTCTCCCATGCCCTGCGCAGAGATGCCGTTATCTATGGCGAGGTCACCGGATATGGCGCAAGCTCCGACGCTTATCATATGGTGGCTACTCATCCTGAGGGGATAGGAGCCTACCAGGCAATGAAGCTGGCACTTAGCGAGGCTGGCATCAGTCCCGGGGAGGTAGATGTCATTAGCGCACACGCAACCAGCACGGTGGTCGGAGACCTTTCGGAGACCCTGGCGATTAAGAAGCTATTCGGAGAGCAGGCCTACCAGATTCCGGTCACGGCTAACAAATCGATGACCGGACATGCCCTTGGCGCAGCCGGCGGTCTGGAAGCGATTGCTCTGCTCAAAAGCCTGCAAGAAGGACTAATCCCGCCCACGATTAATCTGGAGCAGCAGGGCGAATCCTGCGACCTGGATTATGTCCCTAACGTAGCCCGCCAAGCAGACCTGAAGATCGGGATCTCCAATTCCTTTGGCTTCGGCGGCCATAACGCTGTAATCGTTCTGCGCAAGTATGAATCGTAATCGCAGCTAATTCCTATATACAGCAAACAGCGGACCACCCATTCTAAGGGAGACCCGCTGTTTGTAATGGTTAAGGGTATGAAGCCGGTTGTGACTTGAATGCTCGCAGGATTAGTTTACTTGGCCTCCGGTGATACATGGCTTCCCCAGACTGCAACGCCTTCCGCTGAAAGTGCCGTGAAGGTCATTACCTCGCTTGAGGTCGCTTCATTCCATTCCCGCAGGAATACCCCGCTGTACTCCGCACCTTCTAGTGTCAGCTTCGCCATATGATCATTGCTCAAGGCCCATGTACCTGTTACGGCCCCGCTAATCGTACCGTCTGCGTTCAGCTCTACCACCTGCGACTCTGCAAGCTCAGCCGTAATCTTCTTGCCGTGGTTCACCAGCTTGTAAGCACCCGCCACATCCTTGACTGTGTACTTGCCGATCCTCTCGCCGCCGTAACGGTGGGGTGCGACAACTGGCCAGCCCGCTTCATTCATGAACATCTGGTGAACCCGAACCTCATGCTGCTCTCCGAGACCCGGGAACCTGGTGTGGAAGATCAGATAATATTGCCCGCTCTTCTCATCATAGTACGCCGAATTATGTCCCGGGGAGACATAGCCTGTACCTGATCCGGCGGCGGCTTCTTCATCTGTATTCACAAATTCATGATTCCCCATCAGCTTCACGCCGTAAGGTGCGTAGGCCGGATCATCGAACAATACCCCAGGCGTCCCCTGGGCGTCCAGCATAGCCTTACCTTCCGAGTCCTCGAACGGGCCAGCCGGATGCTTGGAGCGGGCGACACGGATATTATAACCGCCATTCGCATCAAGCCCGCCGTAGGAGAGGAACAGGTAGTAATAGTCGGTCTCCGGGCTATATAGCATATACGGCCCTTCAATCCGCGCATGATTCCCTCCGAGCAGCTTCTTGCCGTAGCCCTGGCCCTCCAGCGGGAAGCCCGTAGCCGGGTCAAGCTCCAGGATGAAGATGCCGCCGGAGTAGGAGCCGTAGACCATCCACAGCTTGCCGTCCTTATCCCAAAACACATCAGGGTCCACCACATTCGGCTTCTCCGTGGAATCGTAGACCTCTCCATCATCCCCGATGCCGGACATTCCCGACTTCAGAATAATGCCTTTATTCTTGTATGGACCTTCAATCTTATCGGCCACGGCAATACCTAGCGCTGACAGCGGAGAATCGCCTTTACAGGCATCGTAATACATGTAGAACTTACCGTCGGCCAATTGAATGACATCCGGTGCCCACAGCGTATCCGACTGGGCCCAGCTAAGCGTCTCGCTAAGCTCCTCCGTTACATTCGGTATCAGCACATTATCGTCCGTCACGCCGGAAGAAATCTGCGTCCACGACATCAGGTCCTTGGATTTGGCCGAGGCCAGATGCGAACCGAACACGTAATACGTATCCTCCACCTTAATCACAGAGGGATCGTGTACAGATACATTCCCGAACTCCGGCGGCCCTTCCGGATTCCCTCCACCGCATGCCGACAGCAGAGATAAGGATATCAATGCCGTTAAGGATCTTTTTCTCATCTCATCATAACCTCCCTATGTATACCCTTACATTTTGCTGCGCAAATAAGATTTAGTCAATACTTTTATTTATATTAGTTAGTTTTGTTTCATATTTATATGAAATATATCCTCTATAAAATAAAGATAGAACAAAATCATCCCATGGGTGAAGGATGCTCGTCTCTCATCGCTTTTTGTGACATATATCCAGCCCGTATACCATTTTGGCCATACTTTGTAGCCGGTCTTTGCAGAAGTTCTGAAGTACTTCTTCTTTTCATGATGGTTCTCCGCCTATCTCTCGCCCATTCTGAGCATTTCCTCTCACGGGCCGTTTGCATGGATTGCATTGTTGCACATTTTGCAGGATTCTTCTAAAAATGTTACATTCTAGGGTGTATTGTTGTATCATTTGCAAGAATTCCGGTGTTTTAAGCAAGTAAGTGCTGGCTTTGTTGTATTTTATGCAGGATTTCAGCATCATTGGGTTCTATAGGGCAGTATTGTTGCACTTCTTGCAGGATTATCTCTACAATGTTACGGACTGCGGAGCAAGGGGCCCTTCCTCAATGCAGGAGCACCGATTGTATTCGGACAAATTTCCTAAAAAACAAAAAAAACGCCAGGCCCATGAAGGCCTGACGCTAATCTAATTAAACTTAGTAATCGCTGCTATTGCCAACAAGTACTGGCTCTGGATAAGCATTGCTCAACACGCGGCGCTGCTTCTTCACAACATCCGGCGGCTCTACCGCAGGTGCCATCGGGTGCATCAGCCAGGACTTCACAAGATGAGAATCCGATACCTTGTACATTGGCGGTTCCTTCTCCATGTCAATCGCCATTGCATACGTGCTGCGCAGGGCAAAGGCATCTCCCTTAGGCGGCTTAATCAAGTCGGGAGGTGTACCCGGGATCGCTGTAAGCATCGAGCCCTTGCTCTCCAGACTTGGCATGGAAGCCAGCAGGCCCCAAGTGTACGGATGTCTTGGATCGTAGAAGATCTCTTCTGCGGTACCCATTTCAACGATCTGTCCGGCATACATTACAGCAACACGGTCAGCCATTCTCGCCACAACCCCAAGGTCATGGGTGATGAAAATGATCGCTGTATCAATCTTCTTCTGCAGGTCCTTCATCAGATCAAGGATCTGTGCCTGAATAGTTACGTCAAGCGCGGTTGTCGGCTCATCGGCAATCAGGAGCTTAGGGTTAGCCGCCAGTGCCATAGCGATTACGACACGCTGGCGCATCCCGCCGCTGAATTCATGCGGATACTGCTGGAAACGGCGTTCTGGTGACGGAATCCCTACCAGATTAAGCAATTCAACACCACGCTTGTAAGCAGCTTCCTTCGTGATATTCTCATGCTTGAACAGCACTTCCGTAATCTGCCGGCCAACCTTCATCATCGGATTGAGTGAAGTCATCGGGTCCTGGAAAATCATTCCGATTTCTTTGCCGCGGATTTTTTGCATCTGCTTCTCATTCTTGCCGATCAGATCTTGTCCATCGAACAGAATCTGTCCACGCTTATATTCGCCCGCAGGCTGAGGAACCAGCTTCATGACGGCTTGCGAGGTTACGCTCTTACCGGAACCGGATTCGCCAACAATCGCCAGTGTCTCCCCTTTATTTACATGAAAGCTGACACCACGGATTGCTTGCACTTCTCCTCCGCGTGTTCTGAATGATATAGCCAGGTCTTTTACCTCTAAAAGGCGCTCCATCCTGTCACCCTCTCTGTTTCTTTTCAAGTATGATCTTCATTCTTAATATCGGAAAAACACGCAATACTATTATTTTATCTATCTTAGGGGGCTTACGTCAAGATTTTTCTGAAAACGCCACCGTCAATAATCATTATTCATGGCTGTGCTTATGTCTTGTCCTCTTCTTCATCAACCCCCATACAAGCGGCGGTGTTAGCATCAACATGAGCAGCAGCGACCATCCTATGTCAGCTTCACTAACAACGCCATCATGCAGCAAGCGGTAAAAAGCATACAAAGAATACGGAAATGCTACAAGCACCGCTGTCACTACACCCGGGGTATACAGCTTTAGAACAATAGTTTGTGCCAAATGTGTGAAGACATGCAGCAGAAATACAGCGACGACAGCTAAGTAGGGCCAGTAGAACTCTAAAAAGACCGCAAGGAAGGTTACCCCTACTATGAGAATATACACGAAGAGCACATCCATAGCAAAATTCCTGGTGGTTACACTCATCATTGGCGCAATACGCTTCCGCAAAGCGTGGGAAACCGATGCGGTAACAGCCTGTCCGCGCTTCTTTCCCCAAGCCTCGACTGTTAGAATCTCTTCAAAATCATGAAACATAAAGCAGACAGGCAATAGCCACAGCAGGCTTGTTAGGTCAATATGTAATTGAAGAAAGTTCATCATCCTCACTTCTCTCCCTTTGCCAAAGAAAGTCGTCATCTGGTATGTTTATTTCAGCAGTCCCTGCAACCACCGATGAAAGCGAGGTAGCTATTCTAATGATCATAAAACCGAGAACCCGCGGGTTCATCTGCACGACTGCCCACCCGGTAGGCTGCGCACAACAGGTACAAGAACAAGTAAATTATGTACAGGCCCAAGGAAGATTCACCGGTCCCCGCAACGTGCTCGTTATCGGCGCTTCAACCGGTTACGGGCTTGCCGCCCGAATTGCAGCAGCCTTCGGTGCTGGAGCAGCCACTATAGGTGTCTATAGGCCGAGTACAGCCAGCGAGACCCGGACCGCTTCCGCAGGCTGGTATAATTCCGCAGCGTTTGAGGAGATGGCCCACACGGCGGGACTGTGCTCCTATAGCGTATGCGGGGACGCTTTTACCGCTGAGACAAAGGAACGGACCATCGAGTTGATCCGCCGCGAGCTTGGACAGGTTGATCTGGTCATTTACAGTGTAGCCTCGGCGCGCAGAACAGACCCGCAGACCGGAGACGTTCATCGCTCTGTGTTGAAGCCCATCGGCAGTACTTATACCAATACAACCGTCAATTTCCATACGGGAGAACTAAGCACCGTACAGATTGAACCGGCCACCGAACCTGAAATCGATGATACGGTTCATGTGATGGGCGGAGAGGACTGGCAGCTATGGATTGAAGCGCTCCGGGATTCCGGCGTTCTGGCAGCTGATGCGGTTACCCTCGCCTTCTCCTATGTAGGTCCAGAGTTAACACAGGCTATCTACCGAGACGGCACCATCGGCCGGGCAAAAGACCATCTGGAAGCTACAGCCTTACAGCTGAATGCACAATTATCACGAACGGGCGGCCGCGCTTATGTAGTAGTAAGCAAGGGTCTGGTGACCCAGTCCAGCTCGGCGATTCCTGTAGTTCCGCTATACATGGCAGTCCTCTACAAGGTCATGAAAGAACAGGGAGTACACGAAGGCTGCATTGAGCAAGCCTACCGGTTGTATAACGGTTTCCTGTACAATCCGGAAGGGACTCCGTTAGATGCACAAGGGCGCATCCGGATAGATGACCATGAGATGAGCCATGCCGTGCAGACAGAAGTGAACCGCATCTGGCCCTTGCTACGCACGGAGAATGTCTACGAGTATTCCGATCTGGCCGGTTATCGGCGCGAGTTCTTCCAGTTGTTCGGCTTCGAATCCGGCGGCGTTGACTATGAGGCTGATACCGATCCGGTTGTTGCCATCCGCAACAGTTACTGAGGATCAACAGGCTATAAGGCCGGATCTCAATAAGAGACCCGGCCTTATAGGTATGCTATAGTACCAAAGCTGTGAATCGTGTCCAGGATTCCGCAAGATTATCGTGCACCCAGTTAATATGATTCTCATCCTTATACTGGCGTGAGTAACATTCAATGACTAGGATCAAATCCAGATACAGGTCATATAGCTGCTTGCGCAGAAGTTCATTCCGGCTGGCAAAAGCCGACCCATATCCTTCATAGAATGCTGCCGAGCTCTCGAAATGCCGGAAATAATACTCAAGCAGCACATCGCCCCACATCGCCCGCTCCCAGTCAATAATCGATACGATTACTCCATTCTGTACAAAAAGATTGCCGCCCCACAGATCCCAGTGCACCAAGCGCGGCTGGGTTACTTCATCCAGGGCCGGCAGATACAGCTCCACCACCTGCTCTATTTCCTGCTGATTGGCCGGTAGCCGTGCCTCCAGCCTGACCGCATCCTGAAGCACATTCAGCAGCATCGACTTGAAGGTCTCCCTCCAGGTGAGTCCGATTCCGCCAGGCTCTTTGCCGAACAGCCCGAAGGCTGATCCCTCAATTGCATTGATTCTCCGCTGGTACTGGCCCAGCTCGAATTCAATGGAATACCGTTGTTCCTCGGTAAGACTCTCCTTCACCTCGTTATACGGTTGTCCTTCAATCTTCTCCATGAAGAAATACGGACAGGAGATCAACTGCAGGCTATCGTCATAGCTGTACACTTCCGGCACAGGCACACCGCCAGCAGCACGTACCAGCCGTAGAGCCTCCACCTCAGCACGCATGATATCCTTCTCGTAGCTTAGAGTCTCTGTCTCCGGGTCCGGAGCCACCTTAAGAATGACCGACCGGCCATCGCTTAATTCTAAATCATAGGCCGTATTAAAGAATCCTGCGGTCAGCTCCCTGCTGCTGGCGATCTGCACATCCGTACCAAAGGCTGCGGCAGTCAAGAGACTAAGCTGCCAGTCGTTCAATTGGACTTTAGTGAAGCTCTCCACCGGTTAGACCCACCACATCTCAGACAGCGGCTCTTCGATCAGCACCTGCTTGAGATTGTCTACCGCTTTGGAGAAGCCCTCTTCAATGGACATCAGGCCGTCTTCATGCTCGATGCTGACTACAAAGTCGTAGCCTACCAGACGCAGTGCGCTCATCATATCTGCCCAGACCTTGACATCGTGTCCGTAGCCTACGGAACGGAACTGCCAGGCGCGGTCCAGCATGTTCGCATAAGACTGCATGTCCGTCAGGCCATACTTGTTGACGTTCACCGGATCAATAACGGTATCCTTCGCATGGAAGTGATGGATCGCGCCTTCACGGCCGAGAATATGAATGGCCTGTACCGGATCAATTCCCTGCCACCACATATGGCTAGGGTCAAGGTTGGCCCCGATGGCATCCCCGGCAGCTTCTCTTAATCTCAGCAGGGTAGCCGGAGTGTGTACTGAGAAGCCACCGTGCAGCTCAAGACCAATCTTCACATCATGTGCAGTAGCGAAGGCCGCCTGCTCTGTCCAATAAGGAATGACCTTGTTCTCCCACTGCCAGGCCAGAATCTCCTGGTAATCATTCGGCCATGGGGCAACCGGCCAGTTCGGATATTTAGCACCTTCATGATCGCCCGGACAGCCGGAGAAGGTATTCACAACCTTGACGCCCAGCTTCTGTGCAAGCTTCACGGTGTCTACGAACACCTCATGATCCTTGTCTGCCAGCTCCTTCTGCGGGTGCAGCGGGTTGCCGTGGCAGCTTAGTGCGCTGATGATCAAGCCGCGGGATTCTATTTGCTGCTTGAATTCCTGCAGGGCCGCTTCATTCTCCAGCAGCTCCTTGGGATTGCAATGGCTGTTCCCGGGATACCCTCCGGTACCGATCTCAACAGCCTTCAGTCCTTTGGAGACCACATAATCCAGTGCATCCTCCAGCTTGCGGCCGCCGAACAACACCATAAATACTCCAAGTTTCATTTGCAGATTCCACCTTTCCTAGGGGTCGTATTGTAGCCTGCTTAAGCTCCGTAGTTATCGAAATTCTTAATCGTCTCATTACGCTCTGCCGCTTCAAAGATTGCCTCAATAAGCTTCAGCACTCGAAGCACCTCGGCATTCTTGACAATCGGCTCCGCCGTGCCTTCGATGACAGCGGCCAGATTATCATAGAAGCTGGAGGGCATCTCTAATGCCGCAGGCAGATCTTCAAGGACCGTTGAACCTTCTGAAGGAGGGGCCATTGTCTTGGTCAAGCCTACACCTGCGCGGATCGGTGTCGGTTCAATCTTTTCCGACTCGTGGTTGGGGGCTACAATTCTGCCTCTCAGTGACCAGTCTTCAATAATAGCGGTTCCCCCGGTGCCCTTCACATACCATCTTGGCATCGTGATGAAGTTGGTTGTCCCTACCTCCACGATGGCTCTGATGCCATTCTCGAACTGCAGCACGGCATCGAAGCCGTCATCCACGTTATTGCCGAGGATAAAGCTCAGACTGCTGCTGACACTGCTCACCTTGCTGTCAATCATGAACAACAGCTGATCCAGCAGATGCACGCCCCAGTCCAGCAGCATCCCGCCGCCATGCTCCTTCACATGACGCCAGTCGCCGGGAATTCCGTTGGCGCCGTGCACCCGGGATTCAATCTGAAAGAGTGATCCAATCGTTCCCTGCTCATACATCTCTCTGATTACGCGGAAGTCCTCATCCCAGCGTCTGTTCTGGTGCACCATCAGCACCCGTCCGGCCGCCTCCGCAGCAGCCTGCATCTCGATGAATTCAGCCGAGGACATGGCCACCGGCTTCTCACAGACTACATGCTTGCCTGCCTGAAAAGCCTGAAGGGCGATGTCCTTGTGGACATCATTCGGTGTAGCGATCAGAACGATGTCCACAGCCGGATCTGCCAGCACTTCTTCATAGCTGGAATACGCTGTGTAGCCTGCTTCCTCAGCCAAGGCGCGCCGGTTCTCCAGCAGATCGAAGGCACCGGTCACTACCACCCGGTCACTCTCCTTGATTAATTGGGTATGGTAGCTTCCCATTCCGCCGTAACCAATGATGGCTACAGTATGTTTGATTGAACTCATGGATTCCACTCCTGTTTCTCTAAATAGTCGCGTGACCCGGAGATGCTCTTAGTTGTCAGAACTTCCGTCGAAATATACGGCGCGTCCGGTACGTGCTGATTCATACACTGCTTCAAGAATCTGGGTAACTACGAAGGCCTGCTCCGGCAGAACCACCGGGTCTTTGTCTTCTCTTACGGCTTCCAGCCACAGACGGGCTTCACGGTCTGCTTCATTCTCCGCAGCTCCGCTGTAGAAGGCGACACCGCCGGAGGACAGGTCCACCTTGGTCTCATACAGGCGGCCGGCACGTTCGCCGTTCAGACGCAGCCCGTCCTTCATATCCGCTCCGCCTTCCGTTCCGGCAAGCATCGTCTTCGCTTCACCGAATTCAGATACGTTCAGCGCCCAGCTGGATTCAAGTACAATTGTAGCACCGTTCTCCATTGTAATGAAGCCGAAGGCGGAATCTTCTACCTTGAATTGTTCAGGGTCCCATGGACCGAAGGCATTCGCAGCATTTTTCTTCTGGCCCAGCTTATGGAAGGTAGAGCCTACAACCATACGCGGCTTGTAGTTATTCATCAGCCAGAGTGTCAGGTCCAGTGCATGGGTACCGATATCGATCAGCGGTCCTCCGCCCTGCTTCTCTTCATCCAGGAACACGCCCCAGGTTGGTACGGCGCGGCGGCGGAGCGCAATAGCCTTACCGTAATAGATATCGCCAAGCTCTCCTTCTTCACACAGCCCCTTCAGATATTCACTGTCTGCGCGGAATCGGTTCTGATAGGCGATGGACAATTTCTTGCCGGTACGCTTAGCGGCATCCAGCATTTCCTTGGCCTGTGCAGTGGTCTTGGCCATTGGCTTCTCACATAGCACATGATTGCCGGCTTCCAGTGCAGCAACCGTAATCTCGGAGTGGCTGTCATTCGGCGTGCAGACATGCACGATATCGAAGCCGCCCGTTGCCAGCAGCTCACGGAAATCGGTAAATACGGCAGCTCCCTCTGAACCGTAAGTCTTCGCAGCCTCCTGGGCACGTTCTTCCACAATATCACAGAATGCCACCATTTCGGCATCCTCCTGACGGGCAAGGCTTGGCATATGTTTGCCGTTTGCGATACCACCGCAACCGATAATAGCAATTTTGAGTTTGTTAGACATGAATACTTCCTCCTTGATTCTCATATGTTTTGATCCAGTTCAAGCTGTCAGCCACACTACCAAGCGGCGAGCGGCTGCAGAAGTCCTGCTCGACCACTGCCCATTCCACACCAGCCGCAGCTGCTGCTTCAATGATCGCAGCCAAATCCACTTCACCCTCGCCGAGTACTACAGTCTCCGGTGAGCCGTCTTCTTTCTTCTTCAGATCTTTGAGGTGGATGATCGGCAGGCGTCCTGCGTACTTACGGATATATTCTGCCGGATCATATCCGCCGTAATACACCCAGCATGTATCCATCTCTACTTGAAGCTGCTCCGCAGACACCGTTTCGAACAGATAATCAAAGGCTGGCTGGCCGTCAACCTTCTCCGTGAATTCAAAATCATGATTATGATAAGACAGAACAGCACCGGCAGCCTGGCATTTATCGCCGATGGTCCGCAGACCCGCCGCTACCTCCGGCCAGTTCCGTTGTTCTTCTGTCAGATAAGGCACAATCAGATTGCGGTTGCCGATCTCCAGATTGAAGGCGATCTCCTGCTCCGTATCATTCAGCATCGCATCGTACGGGCGGTGGGCTCCGACAGCAACAAGCCCTGTCTCTTCAAGCAGCGCCTTCACCTGCCCGGCCGTACGGCCGAAATAGTGGAAGAACTCCACACCGCTGTAGCCCAGCTCGGCTACCTTACGTATAGTCCCTTCGAAATCCTGTTCCAGTTCTTCTCTCAGCGTATACAGCTGCAGTCCAACCTTAAGCATTTGTTATTTCCACTCCTTATATGATCCGGAGTTATCCTGTGCTTGCTGCCGCCGCACTACAGGTTATCTTCCCTGAAAGTGCATCACCTGAACAAACGGGCTGTAAACATTGGAGAACGATGTGTTCTCTTGGTTTCATCCACTGCTTCCAGAGTTTGTAAATGTAGCGATTAGCGCCGCAATACGGCCTTCTCCACATCATTTGTATGTTTTTTGCTTAGCTACATGGTAATATGAAAGCGTATATAATAAAATGAATAATATGATTAAAACATGAACAATCTGCTTATCATTTATTAGACTTGGAGGGACACATGACAACATCTGCCGCTTGCCACATTCTATCCGCCGGATTCTCCTTCCACCGCAAACCGTTTCATATGTCACGCAGCGAGGGCGTACAGTATTATCTGCTGCGGCTCCAGACCGAAGGGCGCAGCCGCACCAGAGAGAACGGAGCTATCACGACCGTTGAGAGCGGTGATCTCATGCTGTTCGCACCGAATGATCCCTACTATTTAAGTATCGACAAGGAAGTCTATCCTGTTGGCAAGCCGAGAATCGAGAGCGGCGACTATCATATCTTTTGCAGCGGTCCATGGATTGAAGAATGGTGGGGACGCAAGCAGCGTCCGGCGGTACTCCGCCTGCCGATGAGCGATCATATTCTCGGCCTCTTCCGCCAGCTTGTGCTGGAACAGCGCCGCTTGTCAGACTCCTCACCGGACATTTCTTCTTGTTATCTGCAGATTCTATGTATGGAGATTGACCGGCTGATGATTGATCAGCCCGCGATTTCACCGAAGGCTTATCTGGCTTACCGGATGAAGCAGTACGTTGAAGAGCATGCCTCTTACGCCTTCCGGCTGGAGGATGTGGCTGCACATGTAGATATCTCGGTCTCCCGGGCAGTTCATCTATTCAAGGAAGCTTTCGGCACCACGATTGTCAAATATGTAAATGATGTACGGCTGGATATGGCCCGGGAAAAGATTACGTTCAGCCCCATGCCGCTGGAGCATGTATCCGAAACCTGCGGATTTGCGAATTATACCTATTTCCACCGGATTTTCCGCAGCCGGTTCGGCATGTCGCCCAAGGAGTACCGTATTCACAGCAGGGCACAGGTTTAAGCATGATGAATTATGCGCAAGGCATGCAAAAGGAGCGCCATCATGGAAGATCCGCTCCTTGTGTTTGACCTTATTAAGTTGCTCCCGTTTGCCGGGGGTTACTCTGACATGCTGGGAAATGGCCCCGTAATCCTGATTGAGTCTGCGGTTTCTTTCTGCACACCATGTGCCTGAGCGCTCTGCCTTAAGCAGCGCCTTCTGCGTTCTTGTCCGTGCCATAAGCGGCGACACTCCTTATCGTTCGTAGATTCAATGCGGCTGCACTGTCCGCTTCATTTTAACACAATATCCTGACTGCTGCCCGGTACTGTTCACTATATTCATTTGTTACTGCATACCAGCCCCTTGCTTCCTTAGGTCCGGCTTGCAGTCTCACGGCTTGGTACAGTATCCTTGAAGAGCAAGATACATACCTGTGATCATAACAAATAACCGCAAGAATGAGGAGGAGTACTATATGAAATATGATGTGCTGTATGACGGCGCCTTCGCCATGCTGAAAGTCATGCTGGAACCGGGCGAAAGCGTTAAAGCAGAGATGGGGGCGATGGTGGCCATGTCACCGAATGTGGAGCTCAGAGGCACCGTGGACGGCGGAATTATGCGCGGCCTGGGCCGCATGCTGAGCGGGGAGAAATTCTTCTTCCAGGAGCTGACCGCCACGCGCGGACAGAGTGAGGTGCTGCTCTCACCCGGTGCCATCGGGGATGTACAGGCCATTGAGCTGGACGGGTCGTACAAGCTGATTGTTCAGAAGGATGGCTTCCTGGCTGGAACCCAAGGCATTCAGGTCAATACCAAGATGCAGAATCTGACCCGCGGCCTGTTCTCCGGCGAAGGCTTCTTCATTCTCGAAATCAGCGGCAGGGGCACCGTCTTCCTCTCCTCCTTCGGAGCGATTCACGCCATTAACCTCGGACCGGGCGAAGAGATGATCATCGATAACGGACATCTTGTAGCTTGGCCCGACTATATGGAATACAAGATAGAAAAAGCTGCCTCCGGCTGGCTGAACAGCTTAACCAGCGGCGAGGCCCTGGTCTGCCGGTTCCGCGGCGAAGGGGTGATCCTGGTTCAGACCCGCAATCCCGGCAGCTTCGGAACCTGGATCAAATCCTTCGTGCCGAACCGCTCCTAGCAGCCGCATTTCGCAGATTCCGTAACTTCTTATAATTGCAAGAAGGCGCAGGCTGAAGTTCAGCCCTGCGCCTTCTGTGCGTTACAGATGTGCTTATGAGACGGCGCGGCAGTCCTTGTCGCCCTTGCAGCCGTTCTTTTGACAACTATTATAGGTGCCTTTGAAATCGAGACGGTGATCGGTCACACTGAAGCCATATTCACGGGCTACCCGCGCCTCCAGCTCCACCAGCCAATCATCCTTGATCTCTTCCAGCTTACCGCATACATTGCAGATCAGGTGATGATGCATATGCATATGGTCGTCGTCGCGCAGATCATAACGGGCGACGCCGTCGCCGAAATTCATTTTTTGCACAATATGAAGTTCACACAGCAGCTCCAAGGTACGGTAGACCGTCGCCAGCCCCAAATGCGGGTAACTGCGCTTGACTAGCATGTATACCTCTTCCACGCTTAGATGATCCTTCTCATTATCCAGCAGCACTCTCACTATCGCCTCACGCTGTGGTGTAAGCTTATAATTATGAGCCGCAAACTGCTGGCTGATATTTGCCACTCGGTTCACCCGGGTTCCCACCTTTCCGGAAGCAGAACAATTCCCGCAGAATAATTAGTAATCGTTACGATATAAGCATAACAAACTTGCCCGTCAAAGAAAAGTCCTGACACCAGTATAACATCCCTAGCACACAATATCCCCCTCTGCCGCTCCGCACACAGATAATATTTCTGCCGAAACCGGGTCCGCCCATTCCGAAGTGCGCGCTATCCCCATACTCTATATCAAGATCAAATGTAACCTGTAGGTGCTTATACTTGGAAAGAATCTGTACAAAGTGAGGATGATCCAGATGGCGAAAGTACAACCTAAGCAGACGCAGCGGCTTGTAACAGCCCGTGTTCTGCGCAGCGTAGCTGCGGCCATGCTGCCGTTCTACCGGAAAATTGCCGGAAACCGCAGTTATGCAGGGCAATGGACAACTGCGGTTGTCACTGCCGACCTGGACCTGATGGGCAGCTTGCTCCACAGTATCCCTGCGCTTGCTGACGCGGAGAATTACGGAACGAACGGGATCGGATATTTTATCTCTTTTCCTTTTCCGCTGCCGGTTGCCTTCTATACCAATGGAACGACGATTCCGCCGGGAACCGTTCAGTTCACCTTCAATACAGACGCTCACCGCTGCATAGCGCGTTCCATCATCCCGCTGTACCGCGAGCTTGCGGTTAACCGGAGCTTCGCGGAAGCTATGGCTGCCGCCATCCGGCGTAAGGATAACCGGGCGGTAAGGGCGATGGTGCGCAGCCATGTGAAGACAACGTCACTGAAATCCGTAACGATTGAAGAAAGCGGAATAGCGCTGCTGTTCAAGACCAGATTCAGCCGGTACCCTTACCGCAATCTGCTGTTTCAGGAAATGATGTAGAGCGCTGCAACCTTTTCTAACCTTATACCGTCAAGGGAGTTGATACAGGCCAAGCGGCCCAACCTATAATAGAGGTGGAATTCAAATGACATTGAAAAAATACACTATCGCAGCTATAACCGCAGCCACCCTTCTCTCCTTCTCGTTCGGCGGGCAGATGTTTGCAGCCGGCAGCAGCTTTAAGGATATCGGCAGTATAAGCGGCAAAGATAAAATAGATACACTAAAGGAACAAGGACGGATCAAAGGAATATCAGACACACAGTTTCTTCCCGGAGCCATAGTATCGACTGCACAAGGTGTTCAGTTCATCTCCGGTGGTCTGCAGCTTAGCCTGGCCGCTATTGACTTCAATAAGGCCCCCCAGGCCAGTGCTATTTTCTCCAAAGTAAAGGACAATGCCTGGTACGCGGAAGCCTTCATCAATGCGCACTATAATGGTGTGAATATCCCGGCCAATATCGATCCGGCGAAGCCGATTTCTAAAGAGCTGTATACCAGTATGCTGGTTCAAGCTGTGGAGAAGGCCGGTAACCTGCCGATGATCAATCTCGTCCCGGCTACGCTTGCAGATGCAGACGCGCTGGACCCTTCCTACCAGGGCAGCATTCAGCGGGCGCTGAAATACAAGATCACTGCTCTCGATGCCAGCGGCAAGTTCAATCCGAAGAGCACGATTACCCGCGCTGAAGCAGCAGTTATGCTGTACAACACGCTGGACTACTTGAAGTCCGTTAGCGATGGCGGCACACAGAAGTAAAGGAAGTTGGATTCGTTCATACCGTTCCCCCGCGTATGATAGATAAAAGGCTGTCCCGGAAGCCGTTACGGCTAGGGGCAGCCTTGTTTTGTTGGCAGGAAATACGTAGGCTTATTGTGAAATGAAACATTGCTGAAGACTAAGATAATGGAGGAATGGAAGGATGAAGGATAAATATAAGACCTCAGTTTGGACATTTCGCAGAAAAATTATGACCACTGTGCTCTCCTGTGTGATCATCCTCTTAATCGCCATCGGGGGCCCGCTCCTTGTGAACAGCGGCGAAACAGCTACCCCTTCTTCCCTGTACAGCGGGTTCATTGTTACTGCATATGCGGCAGACGGCGTCACGGTAGCGGTTCAACCCGATGTCGATTTTCCGCTTGGCCAGTACTCGTTATATATGAGCAGTGTGCCCGGCTTCCCCATCAAGCTTGCTGCTGAAGGTGCAGATACCATTCAGGTACGGGCCACTGAGGGACAATTGCTGTTGTGGAATCCAGCCGACGGTAAGGTGATCCTTCAGAACAGTAAGGCCATTGTTAAGCCTGGGGATACGGTCTACTGGTCTCCTCCTTTAACCGACAAATCCGTTCAAAACACTGTCTCTGACAGCAGTCTAGAGATTACAGCCATCAAGGATAACACCAAGCTGGGCAGCAGCTCGATCCAGGTTCATTCACAAGATCACATCACATACACAGGCAAATTAGTTTATAAAAATGAGGAGCTTTGAAATGGAGTATAAATTACGGCGACGCTTAGGAGCACGCTCCGCAAACGGAATGTTGTTCCAATCGCTCTTGCATCCAGATTTTTTTCATTCCCCTAATCGGTGAAAATCCGGATACAAAGGCGACCGCTCCGCTTCTTCTCCACAATCATTCCGCCCGCTCCGCTGTTTAACAGGGGGAGTTACAAACACAGTTTCAAGTGCACTTCTGCTCTTCATTTACGCTCACCGCCCACTTCACCTTCGCATAAATACAATGTATGCTGTTTTTCACACACGTTCGCTCCATATACCAGCTTGCAGGCACAATGTATACTGTTTTCCACATACATTTAGACCGTGCGCCTGCTTGCGAGCATAATGTATACTGTTTTCCACATACATTGCTCCGTATGCCTCCTTGCGAGAACAATGTATACTGTTTTTAACATACAGTAGCTCATGTACCGTTGTACCAGCCAATTTTATTTGGTTTTAAGCAATCACGCTTCCCCGCTCAACCGGTTGAGGAATTGCAGGGCGCGCGGGTTCTTCGTCTGCTCCAATACTTCCCGGGGGGTTCCCTGCTCCAGAATAACTCCGTTATCCATCAGGATGATCCGGTCGGCCACATCGGCCGCGAATTTCATCTCATGGGTGACGATGACCATCGTCATTCCTTCCCGGGCCAGCTGCTTGATGACCTTCAGCACCTCGCCGACCAGCTCAGGATCAAGCGCCGAGGTCGGCTCATCGAATAGCAGCACCTCCGGCGAGACCGCCATTGCACGTGCTATCGCTACACGCTGCTGCTGGCCGCCGGACAGCTGATGCGGATACGAGTCTGCCTTATCTGCCAGACCCACCTTGTCCAGCAGGGCCAGCGCTTTGCTGCGCGCTTCTTCCTTGGAACGCTTTTGTACCGTGACCTGTCCCTCCATCACATTGCCGAGTGCCGTCATATGCGGGAACAGATTATAGGACTGGAACACCATTCCTGTCTGCTGGCGCAGGGACAGTACGGTACGCTGTGGAATTTTGGCGCCCGGGGTGAAATCCAGCTTAACCGTGTTCAGCGTAAGACTGCCCTTATCGGGGGTCTCCAGCAGGTTGAAGCAGCGCAGCAGTGTGGTTTTGCCGGAGCCGGAAGGTCCGATAATGACCATTACCTGGCCGTGTTCAACGGTGAGATCCACACCTTTTAGCACCTCCAGCGGCCCGAAGGACTTATGTAAATCGCGTATTTCAATCATTCGTGTGCCTCCTTAACCTTAACTGGCCGAATACCGGTCCAGCCGCTTCTCCAAGTTATTCTGCAGCGCAGACAATACAGAGCAGAACAGCAGATAGAACAGCGCCGCTTCGCAATACAGCAACAGAGGTTCATAGGAGGTCGCCACAATCTGCTGGGCTTTTCTGAATATCTCAACATAAGTAATACTGGCCGCAAGCGAAGTATCTTTAACCAGGCTAATAAAAGAATTCGATAACGGCGGAACTGACACACGGGCAGCTTGAGGCAAGATCACCCGGCGCAGTGCCTGCTTCCGGCTCATCCCCACAGAGAACGCGGCTTCCCACTGGCCCTTGTGGATAGACAGAATGGCAGCCCGGACAATCTCCGAGGAATAGGCCCCGACACTGAGCGTGAATCCGATAAGCGCGGCGATGAACGGATCAAGCACAATCCCGGCGGCGGGCAGTCCATAGAAAATAATGAACAGCTGTACCAGCAGCGGCGTTCCCCGGATCACCCAGACATAGAAACGGGCGAACAGCCTCGGAAGCCTCCAGGAGGACAGCCGGGCAAGCGCAGTAATCACCGCCAGCAGCAGCCCCAGAATAAAGGATGCTACCGCAAGGGGAAGGGTAAAAGCCACCCCCGCTTTGAACAGAGGCAGCAGTGAATCGAGAAATATTTGTATTTGGCGGTCATCCATCATTTCGATACGTCAGCGCCAAAATACTTCTCGGAGATCTTAAGGTAGGTTCCATCGCTCTTCATAGCAGTCATCGCTTCGTTCACAGCCTGTACCAGCCCGTCATTCCCTTTCAGGAAGACTGCAGCACTATGCGAGCCTTCGGCAATCTCATCCACCTTCTTGATCTTGACATCCGGTTTCTGCTTCTTCAGGTCGAGGTAGGACAAGCCGTCATTGACGGTAGCATCGATCCGGCCGGAGGTCAGCAGATCAATCGCCTGATTGAAGCCCTCGGTCGATACGATCTCGGCACCGTTGTCTGTGGCGATTTTGCCGAGGTTGCTGGTGAGCGACTGGCCGGCTTTTTTACCCCTCAGATCGGCGAAGGTCTTAATATCCTGATTATCCTCCGGCACGATCAGCACAGCCTTGGAGACAATATACGGATCGGAGAAATCATATTTCACTTTACGCTCATCGGTAATGGAGACTTCATTGAAAATCACATCGAAGCGCTTCGCATCCATCCCGGCAAAAATCCCGTCCCACTGCGTCTCGATGAACTCAGGCTTCACACCCAGGCGCTTGGTCACTTCTTCGGCGATCTCGACATCGAAGCCCGTCAGCTTGCCGTCAGCATCATGGAAGGTGAACGGTGCGTAGGTCCCTTCGGTGCCGATGCGCAGCTTGCCGCTGGCTTTGACGGCCTCCAGGGTGTTCTGCTCCCCGGAAGCTGCACCCTCTGCAGCCGCAGCCGTAGGCTCAGCCCCGGTATTGCCGCCCGTTGCTGTCTTGTCCGTATTGTTGCTTCCGCAAGCCGCAGCCGTGACCATGGTCAGGAGCAGCATAATAGTCAGACTAAGTTTTTTCATTCGATCAATCCCCTCTCGTATCTTCTTTATAGACACCGTATATTGATTTCCATAGCTTAGCTTGCCCCAATTTCTTCTCCTGCATCAGGATCTCCAGAAGAGAAATCAACACAAAAAGCGACTCTCCGGGAAAAGGAGAATCGCTCTCATTGGACTACATAAGCTCTACTTCTATATGGGCATTACTACACGTGCATGATTTCTGGCGTCGCCTGTTCCTTGGAACGTTCAGTTCCGGCATGGCGGCCCCGGCGCAGCAGCAGTCCAAGGACCGCACCGCCAAGCGCGACAAACATCATAATGTGGAACGTGTCCGCGAAGCCCTGAGATAATACGGTTTGCTTAGCCAGCAGCAGCGCTTGCTGTGAAGCGCCTGCGGTGCTTTTCCCGGCAGCCGCCGCCGCTTCCTGCATCTCTATGCCGCGCGCCGTTGTTCTTGCGGTCAGAATGGTAACCAGCGTCGAGACGGCCAGCGAAGTAATTACCTGCTGCATCGAGTTCGTCAGCGAGGTTACCCGGTTCACCAGATGGCTTGGCGCCTTGTTGAGCAGATGCGTGTTCATTGGCATCATCATCATACCCATGCCGGCCCCGCACATGATCAGCGGAAGAATCAAATCGCGGCTCTGCGTGGTAAGATCCACATGGGAATACTGGAATAACGCGCCGGAGACCAGACTGAGGCCGCAGACCACGAGCCAGCGCACACCTATCCGGTCGAACAGTATCCCGGCAATAGGCATCATCAGCCCGGAAGCGATCGCCTGCGGCAGCAGCGTCAGACCGGTATCAAATGCGCCGAAGCCGCGGGCCTGCTGCAGAAATTGCGGGAGCAGGAATAACGCGCCGTATAAGCCGAATTGGGCGATCCATTGCACGATGATTCCTGTCGTGAAATCTACAGATTTCAGAATCCGCAGCTCCAGCAGCGGTGTCTTGGAGCGCAGCTCTGCGATGACAAAAGCGATTAGCGCCACAGCGCCCAGCAGCAGCCCGATCAGCGTTTTCTCGGAGGTCCAGCTCTGAGCGCCTTGGCTAACTCCGTAAGTGAGCGAAGCAAAAGCCAGCGGGCCAAGAACCATACCTAGCTTATCCATGCCGGGCACGCTGTTCTTCGCCGCATTCGGCAGCTTGCGCAGTCCAATCAGCACCGCAATGATGCCAATCGGAATATTAATGAGAAAGATCCAGCGCCAGGAATGGTATTCAACCAGCCAGCCCGACAATACCGGACCAATAGCCGGTGCGAACAGGACGGGAATGCCCATAATGCCCATGACTACGCCAACCTTGCTTTTGGGAGCCAGTCTGTACACATAGGCCATCCCTACAGGGAGCACACAGCCGCCGCCCAGTCCCTGAATGACCCGGAAAACAATCAGCCATTCGGCGCTGCTTGGTGTAGCGCACAGAATCGAGCCTATCGTAAACACAATTACCGCCGTCAGGAAGACTGTCTTGGCCCCGAACCGGTCAGACAGCCAGCCTGACAACGGGATAACTGAAGCCTGGGCCAGCATATATCCGGTAACTACCCACTGCAGCGTATGCAGATCCGTCTTGAAATCCACCACCAGCCTGGACAAGGCTACGTTCATCGCCGTACTGTCCAGCACAACCATAAATACTCCGGCAATAATGGCCAGCAGCGGAACCAGAATGCTGGACAGCCGGAAATCGGCTTCCTGCTTCAAGGTCTGATCCATGTCTCTTCTCCTCCTAAAGCTGTCCGCGTTCTTCATTGACCTGCGGGCAGATTGTTCTATATAATGAGTGAACGGACAACTGTCCGTAAGTGCAATTCATAGTCTACGGACAATTGTCCGTTGTGTCAATTCTTTTCTGAAAGGGGTTCTCATGAAAAAGCCAGACACCGACGCTGCACAGCTCCAGCCGTCAGCTTCGCAAGCCATAGAATCCGCTTCGCCCATGTCCGCCGATCCTTATGTACAGCGGATTCTTGAAGCTGCCCGCCAGTTGTTCACCGAGAGCGGACTTGAGGCGGTCAGCATGTACAGCATTGCCAAGCGGGCAGGCATAGGGCAAGGCTCCCTGTACCGCCGTTTCACAGATAAGGGTGAGATCTGTTCTGCCCTGCTGAAGGGCAGCGCAGACCAATTCCTGTCCGGGCTGGAGCAGCAGGTGGCTGCCAGTGCCGGCGAAGCCCCGGCTCTCGCTCAGCTGCAGAGCAGCATTGAGCAGATTGCCGATTTCATAGAGCAATATGCCGAGTTGCTGAATATGATCAAAGCCGAGTTCACCGGCAAGAAGCAGCTGACCCAGTTTGAGCATCCTTTTTTTCAGCGGCTGGGCGTGATGATGACAGAGCTGCTGGAGCGCGCTGCGGCAGGTGGTGAGATTATTGACATTGATCCGGCCTTTGCGGCCACGGCCTTAATCTCTATCCTCAGTCCCGATCTGTACCTGTATGAGCAGAAGCGGCACCACTCCTCCAAGCTGGACATCTCCAGGGGCATCGTCACTTTGTTCGTGACCGGTCTGGCGAAGCGCTGACCGCCTGCCCTTTACAAGAGGGAAATTTGTGGTATATTAAGTAGCAATTACGAATTCAATAGCAACATTATTCACTAGGGGAGTCGGCCGACTGAGACGGAGCTTAAGCTCCGGACCCTTTGAACCTGATCTGGATCATACCAGCGGAGGGAAGTGGAGCAGAATGTATCAGTGGTTCCCGTCACAGGGCCGCAGCTGACTGTACCTTCCGCCCCATTCATTGCCTCCGGGAATGAATGGGGCTTTTTTTGTGCTCCGCACAGTATCTATACCAATTTCAAGGAGGCTTCGTACATAGTCTTATGATCAATATTAGCAATCTGTCCTATGCCTTCGGGACCGGTTCGTCCCGGACCCCCGTCTTCTCAGAGCTGTCCATGAATGTGCAGCGCGGCGAATTCATCTCTGTCGTAGGCGGAAGCGGATGCGGCAAAAGCACCTTGTTCAAAATCATCGCCGGTCTGCTGGAGCCGGGCAGCGGCAGGATTATGCTGAACGGAGCCGAGTCCTCTGCAGCTGCGAAGAGGCTGGGCAGTGTGGCCTACATGCCCCAGCAGGATCTTCTTCTGCCCTGGCGCACCGTACTGGACAATTGTCTGCTGCCCTGGGAGCTCAAGCGCAGCCGGCCCAAAGCAGCCGCTATTGCCGAGATCCGCACCCTGCTGCGCCGCTTCGGCCTTGACGGGACCGAAGCGGCTTATCCGCAGGAGCTGTCGGGCGGAATGCGGCAGCGCGTGGCGGTCCTCCGCACCGTGGCGGCCGGAAACGACCTGCTGCTGCTCGATGAGCCGTTCGGGGCGCTCGATGCCATTACGAAGCGCTCGCTGCAGCGTTGGCTGCTGGAGTTATGGGCGGAGCTGGACAAAACGGTGCTGTTCATCACCCATGACCTGGAAGAGGCGCTCTTGCTCAGTGACAGAATCTATCTAATGACCGGCAGAGAGGGCAGCGGGATGCAGGAATTCTCAGCCGGTCTCCCCCGTCCGCGTCATCACAGTCTGAACTATGAACCGCAGTTCGCCGCCCTGCGCCAGGAATTGGAGCTGAAGCTATATGAGAACCGCCGCTCCTAGAAGATTGCTCCAGCATTACGGTCCGGCGGCCCTGCTCGCCCTGCTGGCGCTTGCGGTCTGGGAGTCAGTAGCCCGGCTGGGCCTGATTCCTCCCTTCATTCTTCCGGCTCCGTCTGCGATCTGCATGGCTTTGCTGGAGGAACGCCGCTTGTTATTCGGGGTGCATCTGCCTGCTACTCTGCTGGAGGTACTCACAGGCTTCGCATTGTCAGTGATCTGCGGCAGCCTGCTGGGGATCGCCATGCACCTGTTCAGTCCGCTGGCCAAGGCACTGTATCCGCTGCTGATCATCAGCCAGACGGTTCCGCTGATCGCCCTCTCGCCCCTGTTCATCATGTGGTTCGGCTATACCTTGTGGAGCAAGGTCGCCGTTGTCTTCCTGACTGCTTTCTTCCCGGTGGTCATCGGCACCTATGACGGATTGTCCAAGAACACGGACGCTTACCGGGAGCTCCTGCTTACCTACGGCGCGAGCCGCTGGCAGATTCTCGGGAAGGTGGGCGTTCCGCTGGCTTTGCCCTCTTTTTTCTCCGGACTGAAGCTGTCTGCTGTGTACTGTGTGATTGGTGCAACGATCGGGGAATGGCTTGGGGGCAGCCGGGGGCTGGGCTATTTCAGCCGCAGAATGGCCGGGAATCTGCAGAGCGCCAAGATGTTCGCCGCTGTTGTCTTATTATCTCTACTCGGTATCCTGCTGTTTCTGGCAGTCGCCGCACTGGAGAAGATTATTCTGAAGAAAAGAGGACGTTATTCATGATTACTATCCGCTATGCCCGTTATCTGCACCATGCAATTTCAAGGCCAGCCATGCTGCTGTCCGCTCTGCTCCTCTGTATGCTGCCTGTCCTGGCAGGCTGCGCCAATACGAACAATCCGGCGGCCTCCGGCTCCCCGGCTGGTACTGGAGCTGAAGAAGCAGCCCATAAGCTAACGATTATGCTCGACTGGTATCCCAATGCGGTTCACTCTTTTTTGTATGCGGCAGAGGCTGAAGGTTATTTCGCTGAGAAAGGTCTGGAGGTTGAGATTCAGATGCCGGCCGATACCAATGATGCGCTGAAGCTGGTTGCTGCGGGTAAGGTGGATCTGGCACTCAGCTATCAGCCGCAGGTGTTGATGGCACGGGGGGAGCAGATTCCGGTCAAGTCGATTGCCGCGCTGGTGCGCCACCCGCTGAATCATCTCATGGTAGCCGCTGACAGCGGCATTACCCGCCCGGGAGAGCTGTCAGGCAAGCTGGCCGGATATTCCTCCGTTCCGTTATATGAAGCGATGCTGAATACGATGGTGAAAAGCGACGGCGGGGACCCTTCCTCCCTCAAGCTGGTGGATGTCGGTTTTGAGCTGATTCCTGCCCTCTCCACCGGACGGGTGGATGGAATTATGGGCGGGTTCATCAACCATGAGCAGCTGATTCTGGAGCAGCAAGGCCATCCGGTCCGCTCCTTCAATCCCGTGGATTACGGGGTCCCGGATTATTATGAGCTGGTGCTGGCCGCCAGTGAGCAGGGACTGCAGGATTCGCAGGGCTTTTATCAGAAATTCGTGGATGCCATCAGAAAAGGCCAGCAGTATGTAGCCGGTCACCCGGATGAAGCGCTGAAGCTGCTGCTTGCCCATCAGGAGGACACCGCGCCGCTGGATGAAGTGATTGAACAGCGCAGTCTGGAGATCCTGCTGCCGCTGATGGATGCCGGTTCCCAGCCCTTCGGCTATCAGGACAGCGCATCATGGGAGCAGGTGAACCAGTGGCTGATGGAGAACGGCTTGCTGGCAGCGGATGTGGATATTAAGAATGCTTTTATTAATTTTTAAATTATACCTTCAGGAGGAATTCATATGTCTTATCTGTCCAAAGTACGCCAGGCGAACCCGCTGGTGCATAATATCACGAATATCGTAGTCGCTAACTTCACAGCGAACGGGCTGCTGGCTCTGGGAGCCTCGCCGTTCATGGCCGATGCCATCGAAGAAGTAGCGGATGTCGCCGCCATGTCCGGGGCGGTTGTGCTGAACATCGGCACGCTGAATGAAGCTGCCATCGCTTCCATGACCCGGGCCGGGAAGGCTGCGAACCGCCACCATGTGCCGCTAGTGCTTGATCCCGTTGGAGCCGGGGCTACCGCCTACCGCACGAACGTTACGGCGGGGCTGCTCAGTGAGCTTCAGCTGACAGCGCTGCGCGGCAATGTGGCTGAGGTTGCCAATGTGGCCGGGGAGAGCTGGGCAAGCAAAGGCGTGGATGCCGGAGCAGGCGAAGGCGATGTAGTCGCTCTAGCCATTAAAGCGGCGCAGAAGCTGAACTGTGTTGTGATTATCACCGGCAAGGAAGACATCATCACAGACGGCAAGCGCACTTATATCGCCAGCAACGGCCACTCCATTATGACCCGGGTAACCGGAACCGGCTGCCTGCTAAGTGCTGTAGTGGGCGCATTTCTTGCCGTAAGCGGCGGGGATGTGCTAGAGGCGGCTGCCGAGGCCCTCTCCTTATACGGCGTGGCAGCAGAGCTTGCGGCTGAGGCTGCTGAAGGCCAAGGTCCAGGCAGCTTCCAGACCTTGTTCCTGAATCAATTGTCACTGGTGACTCCGGAGCAATACAACAGCCGATCCCGGCTGAAGCTGCTCGAAGCCTAAAACGCACACCCCAAAGGAGAGAACAAGATGACTAGCATACGCAAAGCATTGACCATTGCCGGTTCTGACAGCGGCGGCGGGGCCGGGATCCAGGCGGATTTGAAGACTTTTCAGGAGCTGGGAGTGTACGGCATGTCTGCACTTACTGCACTCACCGCCCAGAACACACTAGGTGTCCAGGGAGTCTATCCGATGGAGCCGGAGTCCGTTGCAGCCCAGCTGGATTCGATCGGCAGTGACCTGCCGCCGGATGCCATTAAGACAGGGATGCTGTTCAGCAGTGACATTATCCGCATCGTTGCCAGTAAAGTGCAGCAGTACGGCTGGCAGCAAAAGCTGGTGATCGATCCGGTCATGGTCGCCAAGGGCGGCTCACAGCTGCTGCTCCAGGAGGCAGTGCAAGCCCTGATTACAAGCCTGCTTCCGCTCTCGCTCGCCATTACCCCCAATCTTCCTGAAGCAGAGATGCTGACGGGAATGAAGATTCAGGGCAGGAAAGACCGGGAGAAGGCAGCAAGACTGCTTCATCAGATGGGACCCGAGTATATTATCTTGAAAGGCGGACATGACCCGTCAGGAGATGAGGCGGTGGATCTGCTCTATGACGGACGGGAATTCCAGTATATGTCCAGCCCGCGGATTGCGACGAAGCATACTCACGGAACCGGCTGCACCTTCTCAGCTGCGGTGACGGCAGGTCTTGCGCTGGGCCATTCCATGCCAGAAGCTGTCCAGACCGCCAAGGCCTTCATTCAAGCCGCGATTGAGGATAGCCTGAACATAGGGGCCGGGCAGGGGCCGACGAATCATTTTGCTTACAGGAACCGGATGAGATCAAGGGGGATAACGCTATGACACGGATTGACAGCGAGGATATACGCAGGCTGCTGAAGCTGTACTTCATTATGGGCAGTGTGAACTGCCGCCTCTCGCCGGAGGACACTTTAACCGCTGCTGCTGACGGGGGCATTACTCTGTTCCAGTTCCGGGAAAAGGGTCCCTCCGCGCTCAAAGGTGCCGCTCTGCTCCATCTTGGACAACAGCTCCGGCAGATATGCCGGGCTTATAACATTCCGTTCATCGTGAATGATGACCTGGAGCTTGCCGCTGCGCTGGATGCCGACGGCATTCATGTCGGCCAGGATGACCTGCCCGCCCGGCTGATCCGGGAGCAGCTCGGTGAGCATAAGATCATCGGGGTCTCCGCGCATAATCTGACGGAAGCCCGGCAGGCTATCGCGGACGGAGCCGATTATCTCGGAATCGGTCCTGTCTATCCTACTTCATCCAAGGATGATGCCCAGGCCGTCCGGGGAACTACTGTCATTGAAGAGCTAAGACGAAGCGGCCTGACCATTCCCGTGGTGGGCATCGGCGGCATCACCCTGGAGAATGCTCCGCCGGTCATCCGTGCGGGTGCGGATGGAATCTCCATCATCTCGGCCATTGCCGGAGCTGAGGATATACGCGAGACCACGCGGAGATTCGCGCAGCTCATCACTGCTCCTTAATTTTAGACCAGGCACACTGCGGGTGGTACGATGTTGATGCTCAAGCCGCGTACAGGATGTACCAATCCAATTATGATCGGTTTTCCGATTACATTCGGCCTACGCTCCCCCCTCTATCCCCGCGTAATCTGCCCATAACAATAGTGGAATAGAATTGTCCGTCTGCCAGCAGCTTGTCTCTGCGCAAGACACCCTCGACCTCGAAGCCCAGGCTCTCATAGAGCCGGATCGCCTTGTCATTCCCCTCCAGAACCTTCAAGCTCAGCTTCTCCAGACCGATGGCTTCCGCCCAGCTGATAGACTGCTCCAGCAGACTCCGGCCGATGCCGTATCCCCAGAACTCCTGGAGCACTCCGACTCCGAACTCGGCCAGATGAGCCAGCCTCCGCAGCGGACTTCCTTCACATCTGGCGAAGCCCGCCAGCCTGTCCTGCACCTCTGCAACCAGGAACAGGTTCGTGCTGCTGGCCGTATCTGCCGCTATAAGCGACCTGAATCCCTCCGGGTCGATGAATCCTTCACCCTGAACCCGGTCTAAATTCTCCGTCTCGCCGTCAACCTTCAGTCTCAGCGCGGACAACTGCGGGGCATCCTGCGGCACGGCGGATCTCACCATGTAGCGGAGTCCTTTGTTTTCATATTCCTGTGCATCTATAATCATTCTGTTCCTGTCCTCCCGAACCTAAGGTTACTGCTGCAACCTCGTTCTCAGCTTTGTTTGAGCTTATCCAGTTTAGCATTTACATCCAGAAAATCCAGGCGTATAATTCCCATGTCAGACCCTGCGCCGGATTATTTTTACATATATAATTTCCCTAAAATTCAAGTAAAGCTGGTGACCCTATTGTCGAGAGGCTTCAGAGCCATGGGACCCGGAGGAGGCTTCGGGCATGGCAAATTAAAGTTCAATGAGGAGGAGGCGAAGCCGGATATATCCAAAGCCCTGTTATTACGTATTGTCAAATATTTTGTCCCATACTGGAAGCAGACGCTGCTGGTGATGACCGTGCTGTGCATATCCGCAGTGCTGGGGCTGCTCCCTCCCATCCTGATTCAGCAGATTATCGACCGGGCACTCCCGGACAAGAATCTGCAGCTGCTCTTCCTGCTGGTTGCCGCCTCGCTGGCTACAACGGTTGTGTCCGGACTGCTGGGCGTGCTGCAGAATTATTTGAACTCTTTTATCTCCCAGAATATTGTCCATGATATGAAAAACCAGATGTACCGCCATCTGCAGAGCATGCCGCTGCAATTCTACTCAGGCGTCAAGCAAGGCGAGGTCATCACCCGGATGACCAGTGACATTGCCGGAATTCAGGGCGTCTTCAACAGCACCATCGTCAATTGTGCCAGCAATCTGTTCATTCTGATCTCCACGGCGGCAACGCTGTTCATTATGAACTGGAAGCTCGCACTGTTGGGCATCCTGGTCATCCCCTTATTCATCGTACCCACCCGCAAAATGGGCAATGTGCGCTGGAAGCTGGCCAAAGAGACGCAGGAGAAGATCTCGGAGCAGAATCAGATCATCGAGGAGACGCTCAGCCTCAGCGGATACATGCTAATGAAGCTGTTCACCAGAGAGGACACCGCACTGGCCAGCTTCCGGACCGTAAATGCCCAGGCAACACGGCTGCAAATTCGCGAATCGATGGCCGGCCGCTGGTTCATGCTGGTCCTAACCACCTTCACCACTATCGGGCCGATGCTGATTTATCTGTACGGGGGTTATTTATTCATCCAGGGAGAGCTGAGCATCGGAGCGATTATCACCTTTGTGGCACTGCTGGGCCGGTTGTATCTTCCGGTTATGCAGATGACCAATCTCTATGTAGATGTGAACCGTTCGGTGGCGCTGTTTGAACGGATTTTTGACTATTTTGATATGGACCCGCTGATTGTGGATACTAAGCTGGCTCTTCCAAGCCGCGTAGAGGGACAAGACATCGTCTTCGAGCAGGTGAATTTCGCCTACGCCCCGGACAAGCCCGCTCTGAGCGGGATCTCCTTCACGGCAAGCGCCGGATCACTGACAGCCCTGGTCGGACCCAGTGGAGCAGGCAAAACCACCATTACCAACCTGATCCCCCGGCTCTATGAACTGGATTCAGGCGCAATACGTATTGGCGGTAAGGACATCCGCGAGTTCACGCTGCATTCGCTGCGCTCGCAGATTGGCCTCGTCACTCAGGACACGTACCTGTTCAACGGGACGATCCGCGAGAATCTGCTCTATGCTAATGCTGAAGCCACAGAAGCCGAGCTGACGGCCGCCTGTGAAGCTGCTTATATTCATGATTTCATTCTAAAGCTGCCTGAGGGCTACAACACGGTAGTCGGCAACCGGGGCATTAAGCTGTCGGGCGGTGAGAAACAGCGGATGTCCATCGCGCGCGTGCTGCTCAAGAATCCGCCCATTATTATCATGGACGAAGCCACCTCGTCGCTGGACACCGTATCGGAATATTACATCCAGCAAGCGATGCATGAACTGCTGCGGGGCAAGACCAGCATGGTCATCGCCCACCGTCTCTCCACCATCATGGCAGCCGACAATATTCTGGTTGTTCAGGACGGCAGGATTGTAGAGTCGGGGCAGCATGCCTCCCTGCTGGCAGAGAATGGGGTATACCGGGATTTGTACAACAAGCAGTTTCAGCGGGAAATAGAAGCATAATGTATAGCGTGAAACAAATAGATTCTTATATTTTGAAAAAGGGATTCCCGGAGCAGCATCACCTGCCCTGGGAATCCCTTCTCTTCTTGTCCTCGATCAACCCGGCTTACCGCGCAGTACGCAGCGGCTTCAGCTTGTCCATCCAGCCGCTGATTTGTTCTGCCGTCTCTGTATTCCGCAGCAGCTGCTGATATTCGTCCACATAACCGCCGTCCCCGGCGAGCTGTCCGGCCCACTCATGGAACTCTTCGAACCGTGTCAGTGCGATACTGCGCTTCCCGAGAATCAGGTAGGCGTTCAGCAGCTGCTCTAACGTCTGCTCGGACGGATTGTTTTTATACTCCTGCTCACTGAGCTGAAGCTGATCGTCCGCATATTGCTTGGTAAGCAGCTTATCCGGTACATAGTTCGTCCCTTCCAGCTGGTAGATGCCCGTCAGCGCCGGACCCAGGGGCGATTTACCCGGATAAGGACTGGCCAGCAGATCCTCGCTTCCGTCCTGATCCACGTCCTCATAATTCACGCTGAACAGATCGTTAACGGTGACCTGCATCGTTCCGTCAATCTCTTCGACCACAATAGACGCGTAGTTAGGACGGTTATCCATCAGACTGAACAAGAAGGTATTCCGGTTGTTCTGCACAACCGCTTCAGCCCAGAGCTGCTCCTCCTCATTCCAAATGTCCCCGCCTTCCAGGGTAAGCCCGGCCTTTTTGCTGTCAAAGACCATCTTGCCCTCCTTGACGATGGCGAACTGTGTATAGCTGAATTCTCCCTTGTTCCAGTAATATACCTGAAAAATCTGCCCGTTCAACTGAACCGCATCCATATGTACGAACCCCGAATACTCATCTGCAATCTCAGGGGACACTTCTGCGAGTGCTGCGGCAGCTGCGTCTTCCTCAAGATGCCCTCCAGGTGCTGCTGAGAGATCCGCTGCCGGGGAAGCGGCTGGCACTGCAGACGGATCTGCTGATCCGCCATCCCCTGTTCGTGAGCAACCTGCTATGATTGCTAAGGCTAACAATAAGCTTATAATCCGCATGTGATCCTCCTAAATGTCGTGTCGTGGTAGCAAGACTTCCTGTATACCCATCCGGAGCCCGCTTCGGAAACATAAACTGGTATGTGAGTTGCGGCTATCCTTCCAATCTGGCATGAAGCTCCGCGAGCTCTTCCTCCGTCAGCCGTCTCCACTGCCCTTGCGGCAGACCGCTGAGCGTGATATGCATAATCCGTATCCGCTCCAGCCGGAGCACACGATAGCCCAGCGCCTTGCACATCCGGCGGATCTGCAGATTCAGCCCTTGGGTCAGAATAATCATGAACTCCTTCTCCGAGATCCGCCGGGTGAGGCATGGCTTGGTGCGGGTCTCCAGAATATCTACACCTGCCGACATCTCCGTCAAAAAGTCTTCTGTGACCGGCTTATCCACGCTCACCCGGTACTCCTTCTCATGACTATGCTCGGACCGCATCATCCGGTTGACAATCGACCCGTCATTGGTCAGCAGAATCAGCCCTTCCGAGCGCTTGTCCAGTCTGCCGACGGCAAAGATCCGGGAGGGATAATTGATATAATCTACAATATTCCCTTCCACGTGCCGGGCGGCTGTACAGGTGATGCCTACCGGCTTGTTCAGCACCAGATAGACCCGCTCCTCCCGGTCTGGAGTCACAGTAATTCCGTCTACAGCCACCATATCTCCAGGTTCAACACTTGCTCCAGGCGCACAGACCTTCCCGTTAATCGTGATCCTTCCGGCGGCAATCAGCCGGCCCGTCTCTCTGCGCGGATAGACGCCGGTCTCACTGATGTATTTGTTAATTCTCATGAAGTTCCCGCTTTCAGGTCCTACATATGAAAGAACATCTGATTCACATAGCCATCAGATGTTGCCTCCAACCTATAACCCTTATATTTAGTCATCCTCAAGGGGCAGATGCCCGCTTATTTAGCGCCTCCGGTTTTGTTGCTGCCGCTGCTGGTCTTAGCCTGCTTGGTTCCTTTGGCACCTGGGCTGCCGGGAGGGCCGCTTCGGGCCGGCTTCACGGGTTTTGCCGTCTTGTTCCAGCGGGTCCAGCCCTTGCTGCCTGTTCCTCTGCCTGTGCCGCCGCCTTTACTTTTTGCCACAATATCACTCCGTCAATATTCAGTTTTCGCCGTACATTACTCTATCTTACCATTATTTCGGGCGGATTGTCAGGTCAAACTGCAAACAGCCTGCGCGGAGAGCCTCCGGCAGGCTGCATAACGGGTATCCGTCCAAGAGCATAGATATGCTTATTTGGGCTGAATATATCCTTCGGCCTTCAGCAATTCGGCGATCAGTACCGCACCGCCGGCAGCGCCTCTTACCGTATTGTGGGACAGGCTGACGAATTTGTAATCGTACAGTGAATCCTCGCGCAACCGTCCTGCGGAGATGCCCATGCCATTCTCAATGTCACGGTCCAGACGGGTCTGCGGACGGTTCTCTTCCTCAAAATACGTGATGAACTGCTTAGGAGCACTCGGCAGACCGAGCTGCTGTGGACGCCCCTGGAAGCTGTTCCAGCGTTCCAGAATCTCTTCGCGGGAAGGCTTCTGCTCAAAGGAGGCAAAGACAGCCGCCATATGGCCGTCAGCAACAGGCACACGGATACACTGGGTAGTGATTACCGGCTGCTCGCTTGGGACGATCCCCTCACTGGTTACCTTACCCCAGATCCGCAGCGGCTCCTGCTCGCTCTTCTCTTCTTCTCCGCCGATGTAAGGAATCACGTTATCCACCATATCCGGCCAGTCCGCGAAGGTCTTACCCGCACCTGAAATCGCCTGATAAGTGGTTACAACCACCTTAGAAGGCTTGAACTCATGAAGTGCATTCAGGGTGGGCATATAGCTCTGAATGGAACAGTTCGGTTTCACAGCGATGAAGCCGGTCTCTGTCCCCAGACGCTTCCGCTGCTGGGCGATAACCTCCAGATGCTCCGGATTGATCTCAGGAATCACCATCGGAACATCCGGTGTCCAGCGGTGC
Source organism: Paenibacillus sp. FSL H7-0756 (assembly GCF_038006765.1). NCBI lineage: Bacteria > Bacillati > Bacillota > Bacilli > Caryophanales > Paenibacillaceae > Paenibacillus > Paenibacillus sp. FSL H7-0756. The sequence continues at coordinate 1,318,129 of NZ_JBBOVT010000002.1, forward strand.
GCCGAATTGTTGGAGATCACCGGAGTTCCGGTACGCGCATAAGCTTCTTCCAGCGCCTTAATCTCATCCTTCTTCATATCTACGGCGCAGAAGATCAGATCCACATCCGCAGCCACTTCCTCCACCTTGGAGGCGTCTTGAACCATGATGCCTTTAACTGCGTCAGGCATAGGAGTGGACAGCTTCCATCTGCCTTGAACAGACTCCTCATAGGACTTGCCGGCTGAATTCGCGCTCGCCGCAATCGCTGTTACCTGAAACCATGGATGATTCTCCAAAAGTGCAATGAAACGCTGGCCGACCATACCGGTACCGCCAACAATACCCGCTCTGAGCTTCCTCGACATAAGAAATTCATTTCCTTTCAAGCAGCGCCTAGCGAAAGGTGCTTTTTAATAACCGATTATAAATGATAGCGGCATGTTACACAATATGTGATTATAAAGTAAGTGTTTCCTGTTTAAACAAAATCACCGCGTCATCCCCAGCCGCTTCGCCAGCTCACCCAGCTCCTGGCCCTTGAGTGCTCCCTCCACCAGGACAGGCAGCAGTGCCGGAGTACAGGCGAAGCAAGGCGTTCCATCACGGGCGAGCTGGGCGGCCAGCCGTTCATCATAGGAAGGCTTGCCTTCATCGGAGAGGGCCAAGAGCGTCATCGTCCGCACCCCGGATTCCCGCAGCTCGCGCATCCGCCGGACCAGCCCGGCCTGATTGCCGTTCTCGTACAGGTCCGATACGATGATGAACAGTGTCTTCTTCGGCTCCTCGATGAACTGCTCACAATACTTCACCGACTTATGAATATCCGTACCGCCCCCGAGCTGGATGCCGAAGAGCATGTCAACAGGATCATTCGCACACTGCTCCGTCAAGTCAACCACCTCGGTATCAAAAGCAACGACACGCGTGTTCAGCGCCGGGATACTGGCGAAGATCGAGCCGATCACCGAAGCCCAGATCACGGAGCTGGCCATCGAGCCGCTCTGGTCAATATCTACAATGACCGTCCATTCCTTGCTGCGGCGGGCCCGGTCAAAATAGAAGAAGCGTTCGGGGATAATCATCCGCCGCTCCGCATCGTAGTGCTTCAGGTTGCGCTCAATTGTCCGTTTCCAGTCCAGGCCGCTAAGCGAAGGCAGCGGGGAATGCTGCCGCTTATTGAGTGCTCCGGTAACTGCACGGCGGATATCAGTCTCCAGCAGCTTGACCAGCTCATCCACGAGCGCCTGAACGAGCATTCTTGCGGTATCTTTGGTTTTCTCCGGGATTTTACCCTTAAGTGCCAGCAGCGTACCGACCAGCTGGATATCCGGCTTCACTGCCGCCAGCAGCTCCGGCTCGAAGAGCAGCTGCTTCCAGCCCTTGCGCTCCATCGCATCGGTCTGAATAACCGAGACCACATCCTCCGGGAAGAAATTCCGCACATCCCCGAGCCACTTGGACAGGTTAATTGCTGACTTTCCCGAGCCTGAACCTCTGCCCTTCGATGCGGCAGCGGCACTCCCTTCTGCCTTACCTGCGCCTGTCTCATTATAGATAGCCGCCAGTGCGGCATCCATAATCAGCTCTTCCTCGCTTAAGATCCGTCCGCTGCCCGGGCCGAAGCCGGGCAAGGCCTCTTCTGCTTCCTGCCCCAGAATCAGCCGCCAGCGTGTAAGCGCTCCGTTCCGGTTATCATCCTTCAGTTCTTCCTTCAGTTCTTCTTCACTCATCTACAAATCCCCGAAGTCAAAATCATTCAGATCATCCAGCATTTTGGCTTCCTCCTCCTTCAGTTCTCCTGTCAGAATCTCGGCGGCCTGCTCTGTGTTCACGCCCCACAGCTCACCCAGCAGCTCGGCGATCATCGTCTTCTCACGCGGGGAGAAGGTACTGAACGCCCGGCGCAGGAAGACCAGCGCACGCTTGAATTCCTCATCCTCCAAGGCGTTGATATAGTCATTCAGCTGCTCCCACAGGCTCATCCGCGACAGCAGCCCATAGCGGTTACGCATGGACAGCCCTTCGAACCAGCCTGCCCCCAGGTCTGCCGGTATCCCTGGAGACAAGCGGCGCGACACCTCTGCCGCAACCTCTCCGGCAGGGATGGCTCCCCGCTCCATCAGAATTGCACAGGCGAAGCCCGACAGCCGCGGGTTGCGGTCATCCCGCTGCGCCAGCTGCAGCAGCTCCTGCAGCCACAGAGCCGTATCTGCAATCTCGCTATGCTCCTGCGAGATGTTGTTCAGATCATTCATTGCGCCGATCATCAGCGCCGCCGCTTCATCATTGCAGCCGCTGGCATCCAGCAGGAACAGGCAGCCCCGGCGGAACAGCTCCTCCAGCAGCGGTATGAACGGGGCCGTATCCACCTTGCGGATGTCGCCATAGCCGATGATCTTGGCCAGCTCCCTGGCAGCCGTGGCAATCGAGACGACATCCCGGCTGTCTACCGCAAGGCGCTGGAGCACGCGACTGCTCTCCTCCATCTGTGTGGTCATGGCACATTCGCAGGCGGTGACAATCAGCGCGGATGCCTCAGCGATGGAGCTGCATTCCAGCAGCTTCTCGCGCAGCACATAGGCTGCCGCCACTTCTATGGTCTCCCCCAGCAGGGTAGACTCCACAATCTCAATCTCCACCTCCGGCGCCCACTGGAGTATCCAGTGCTCCGCCCAGGTCGCCCCGGACTGGCCGCTTGGCACATTCCGGGCGAAGTGGATACCGAGCAGTTCCAGCCGGTGGAACAGCACGGAGCGGTGCAGATCGAGGTAAGCCGCTTCGCTGCTTGACACCCGGCGGTTCTCGCGCAGATCCAGCGTCAGGTCGCTGGCTACGGTCGATCTGTACTTCTCCAGCTTGTAGCGCTTCAGCAGCCGGTTCAGGTCATCCTGAATCGGCGTCTGGCTGACGCCATCGGCCAGCCTTCCGATGTTCGTACCGACATCGACCCGGGCCAGCGAATCAGCGATAACAGCCAGATCCCCATGCCCGAGCAAGGTCTGGGCGGCATCGCGCAGATCACGCAGCGTAGGTGCGCTTCCGCCGTGCAGCGCAGCCAGCGACTCCGCCAGCCGTACCGCTTCAATGACCTCAGCCGTGGAGCGGTGCGTCCCTGCCCTGCGCACCATCCGGGCCACGGAGGAGAGATAGAGATGGGGCAGCTCCTCAGCGCGGCCGGAGGCCATCAGCTCCCACATCATCTGGAAGTAGTGCGGAGCTGCGTTGCCCGCACCATACCCCGACATAGTGGAGAGCTTATAGTAGGAATACGGCATCAGCGTCAGCTTGGTAGAGCGTGAAGGCAGTGACGCCAGCTCCGCATCACTCATTCCCTCCGAGAGATCGGCCAGCGCGGCGGCGTGGTATGCCCCGCAGATCACAACAATCTTCTCCGGCACATGCCCTTCGTCAATCTTGAGCTGAATCTGCCGCCGCATATAAGACTCGCGCAATGCGTTATATGCATATTCCCGCGGCTGCTCTGCGCGCTCCGTGGACTCCGACAGCTCCCGCATCTGGGCAGAGAAGGCCAGGATCGCGGCGCGGTATGCGCCGCTGCTGGCGTTATGCTCGTAATTACGCTCCCAGTACATATCATAGTCATGCTCACCGGCAATCCGGGCAATCCGGCTGTATACTGACTCCGGCTCACGAACTTCCTCTTCCGCCGGTTCCCCCTGTTCGTCAGCCACAGGCTTCAGTTCTGGGCGTCCACCGGCATCCTGCCGTAACGCATCCTGCAGCCCCAGTGTTACAGAGGAAGGCAGGTCGATGAACTCTGCCTGTGCTCCATGCTCCTGCGCCCATTTCATCCCCTGATATTCCGGGGAATACACAGCGAACGGCCAGAGCACCGTCCGCACAGGCAAATCCTCGGTGAAGGCCAGAATAGCTACCGGCGGCTTCGTTACCGCATGGGTTAAATGACGGATCTCTCCGCTGGCATCACTCGGCCCCTCAATCAAGACGGCGGTCGGCTGCAGCTCGTTCAAGTATTCCAGGACATGCCTGGCACCGCCCGGAGACAGATGCCGGACTCCGAAGACATGAACGCCGGCAACCGCTGCCCTGCTCACTCGTTCATCTCCTTGCAGGCTTGATAGAGTCCGCGCCAGTCCGCTCCTTTTTTCTTCATTACATTATCCAGATATTCCTTCCAGACCAGCTTATCCTTATCGTCATCCTTGACGATCGCCCCTTGGAGTCCCGCTGCCAGATCCTCGTCGGTCAGTTCCCCGCTCCCGAAGCTTGCCGCCAGGGCCATGCTGTTCGTCAGCAGCGAGATGGCTTCTGCCGTAGAGATTACACCGGCTGGAGTCTTCACCTTCTCCTTCTTGTCGAGGGTCATGCCGCTGCGCAGCTCGCGGAAGATGGTAACCACCTTCAGCAGCGCTTCATCTGCCGGAACAGCAGCCTGCAGCTCATAGGAGGAGGCGATCTCACCGACACGCTTCTTCACAATGGACAGCTCCGTCTCAAGGTCAGATGGCGCAGGCAGCACAATGATATTGAATCGCCGCTTCAGAGCAGCGGACATTTCATTGACTCCGCGGTCCCGAGTATTAGCAGTGGCAATAATCGAGAAGCCCTTGCGGGCACTGGTCTCCTTGCCCAGCTCCGGCACGGAGATTGTCTTCTCCGACAGAATGGAGATCAATGCGTCCTGCACCTCGGAGGCACAACGGGAGATTTCTTCAAACCGGGCAATACCGCCGTCCTCCATCGCCCGCATAATCGGGCTCTTGACCAGCGCCTCCGGCGTCGGCCCGTTCGCCAGGAGCATGGCGTAGTTCCAGGAATAACGCACATGCTCTTCGCTTGTTCCCGCTGTCCCCTGCACTACCATACCTGAGTTGCCGTAGATCGCCGCTGCCAGATTCTCGGACAGCCAGGATTTGGCGGTGCCCGGCTCCCCGATCAGCAGCAGTGCCCGGTCAGTGACCAGCGTGGCAACGGCCATCTCAATCAGCCGGATGTTCCCGATATATTTCGGGGTAATCACGGTTTTGCCCGCCTTGCCGCCAGTAATGAAGGTGAGAACTGAGCGCGGGGACATCTGCCAGCCGGCAGGAATACGTCCGGTGTCCTCCTTGCGCAGAGCCTCCAGCTCCTCACGGTACAGGATTTCAGCCGGCAGACGCATATAATCCTGAAGCTGACCTTGTTCTGTTGACATGTACACCTCTCCTTTGTATATCCCCGTCTATCCGGGACTATCTCTTCCGTACTGACTCGTAAGTATATTGCAGACTTTACTGCTTACTCACTAGCTGGTCCAGTATATATTCCAGCTGGCGCTTGGATTCATATTTGAACCGGGGAGCGATCTCCTTCACCCGGTCCACATAGCTGGCCGGGAAGCGCTCCATCATCTCGAACAAGTAGTGGTCAAAGGTATACAAATTGCGGACGTTGTTCTCTTCAAGCGCAGAAATCAGCAGCTCCAGCCGCTCCGTCTCAGGCAGTTCTGCCCTCTCCAGTCCTTTGAAAATATTGGCCAGACGGTCATACGTGTACCGCTTGAGCGTTCCTTCCAGCTTGCCCCGCAGGTAATTCTGTACTCCCTGATGTCCGGGCCGGGCGAAGACACAGGCCAGATTCATGGCATCCTGCTTGATAGACCATTCCAGCCAGCGCGGGTCCCATTCCGCAGCAACCTCTTCAGCCGACATGATCCGTCTGTTGTACTGTCTTACGCCCGAGGCATCCCAACGTACCTCATAGTCCCAGTAAAGGTCCACGGCCTGCTCCTCGATCGTATGAATCAGCAATTGTGTGCGCTGAGCGGCCTGCTTGGCCGCCTGACCTACCAGCTTGGTCTCCGTGAGTCCGGCGAACCGGTCGAACATCTCCTGCGGGCTGACCCTCCTTTTCGCGGCATGGAAATAGTTCGGCAGATACCGCACGCTGCGCTGCGCCAGCTCCGCGAGCTCTTCCAGCGCGGCGTTATCCGCTGATTCCTGCTTGTATCGGGCTGCCTGGTCAATCAGATGAATCCACCCGAGGGAAGTATAACGTTGATACTCCTTAAGAACATAGCTATAAATGGCATCCAGTTCCGCACTCTTTGCCTGGTGGAGAGCAGCCATGAAGGGAGCCAGCTCATCCCAGGCCTTCTCAGTGATTTTCTTATCGGCATTCGTCTCCGGTGCGGCTGTAAGCTCATCCATGAATAATGCCGTAAGCCTAGCATAGACCGCTGCAGGAGCCCCATATGCCAGCACTGCGGCTAACATCTCACGGTCCTTCTTCTGGAGGAACACCTCAATGAGCCGCTCTGCTCCCTGTGCAGATCCACCCGCTGCCAGCGCTGTGTAGGCGGCTTCACGGATGATTTTCTTCTTGTCGGCAGACCACTCCAGCAGGAGTCCTGTATATTCCTCATATTCTCCCAGACACTTGATGGCCGCTGCCCGGATCTCATCACTGCCGTTCTCGGCTGTTTGAACAATAACATCCAGGTGACTGGAAGCGCCTGCTTGAGCAATGACCTCCAGCTTGCGGACCTCGCTCCGACCCCCGGCCGGGTTGAAGCTCTCCAGCAGATATCCGGCGATCTCCGGCCCATAGGAAGGGAGAATATGGTTCTTCGCATATTCCGCCAGCTCCGAATACGGGTCGTTCAGTGCTGAGACAGCCAGCGGCAGCAGACGAAGATCCTGAAAGACTCCTTCCTTATAGGCATCCAGTACAATCTCATATCTGCCGCTTCCGGTAGTGGTGAGCGCTTCAATCACAGGCGCAAGCTTCCGGTAGGTCTGATTCGTCTGAAGGGTGAACTTCCGGACCGGCAAGGGTCCGGGAGTTCCATCCACGGTTGTCGTTCCCTGGGTGTATAGCACGGACTCCAGCAGCAGGGTATTCTCCTGCAACTGAATACCCGGGGCAAGACCCTCCGGGCTACCCGGTTCAATCAGTGCAGTAATTCCCTCGCCTAGCTTCTTGAAGACCGGTGACCGCTCGCCTAGCTGCTGAAATTGCGGAAGCAGCCGCTTCAGGCGGAAATCTCCGGCCGCCAGCTCACTTCCGGCAATATACAGTCTTCTGTATTCCTGATGCAGCTCCTGCAATAACGCTGTGCTCATGGATTGTCCTCCCTAAGTAAATATAATTAGTTCATGATGCTGATCAGGTGCTCCAGTTGCCGCTTGGCCACGAACGTGTACCTTGGCGCCGCAGCTTCCAGCCGGGAACGGTATACGGCCGGCAACCGCTCCAATAGGCGGGTCAGCGAATTGCTAAACTGTTTCGTCTGATCGAATCTGCCGCTCTCCAGTGCAGACATAAGCAGCTCCAGGCGTTCCGCCTCGGGCACTCCTGCACGCTCAAGTCCAATGAAAATATTAGGAAGAACCTCGTCATCTATGGGTTGCGGGGGAACCTTCAGCTTCTTCAGCAGATATTCCCGCACCCCCTTATGTCCCGGCCGGGCGAAAGTGCAGACCAGATTATGTGCATCCCGCTGGATGAACCAGTCGAGCCAGCGCGGGTCCCAGGCGGCTTCAATCGCCTCAGCGCTCATTCGATCAAAGGTATCCTCAGCCTTGTAATAGTACCGTGGCCGTGGATTAATAATCACCCGGTCCAGAATGTCAATCAGTGCCTGTTCCCGCTGCGCGGCATCCTTCTTCATGAAGGAGAGCAGCCTTTGCTTCAAGCCCCCGGCGAACTGGTTATACAGCTCCTGTTGAGTCATCATTTTCCGGGCGGCCTGGAAATAATACAGCAGATAGTTGTAGTCACGCTCCGCCAATTCCTGCAGCTCCCTAAGGCTGGAATCTGTTACTGTCCTCTCCTTGTACCGCACTGCCTGAATGATTAGATACTTCCATCCCAGCAACTGGAAGCAATCATATTCGCTGATTACATAGCTGTAGATTTCATCAAGCCTGCGGCTGCGGGCCATCAGCAGCGCTCTCATGAACTGCTTAATCTCTGTCCAGGCAGCCTCCGTCTGCTGCGGGTCTCTGTTATCCTGCGGCGCCTGGCGGAGCTTCTCCATGAACAACTTTGCCAGCTTCTCCACCGCCAGGGCAGCGGGCCGGTTAGCGAGTACCTCGGCAACCATCTCACGGTCCTTTGCGCCACAGAAAGCTTCGTAGAGCCGCTCTGCTCCCTGTTCACTCCCGCCGGCTGCCAGCGCCTTATAAGCCGCTTCACGAATCGCCTTCTTCTTGTCAGCGGACCACTCCAGCAAGGCTGGTGTATATTTCTCATCCTCTGCCAGGCAAGGGATCGCAGCAACTCTGACCTCATCGCTGCCGCTCTCAGCAGCCTGAAAGACCGTCTCCAGATGCCCGGCGGCACCTGCCTTGGCGATGACCTCCAGCTTACGGGCCTCACTCCGACCGCCTGCCGGATTGAAGCTCTCCAGCAGGTAGCCGCTAATCTCCGGCCCATACGAAGGTAGAATATGTTCCTTCACGTAATCCGCAAGCTCCGAGTAAGAGTCATTCAGCGCTGAGACCGCCAGCGGCAGCAGACGCAGATCCCCGAAGACGCCTTTCTGGAAGGCATCGGCCACGATCTCATATCTGCCGCTGCCCGTCGTGCTGAGCGCTTCCAGCACAGGAGCCAGCTTCCGGTACGGCTGAGCAGTCTGAAGCGTGAAGCTCCTCAGAGGCATGGGGCCTGGGGTTCCTTCCACAGCTGTTGTCCCTTGGGTGTACAGCACGGATTCCAGCAGCAGAGTCTGCTCCTGCAATAGAACGCCGGGGGCAGGCCCGTCAGGACTGCCGGGTTCAAGCAACACTGCAATTCCTTCACCGAGTCTCTTGAAGACTGGCGACCGCTCACCGAACTGCTGAAACTGCTGAAGCAGCCGTTTCAGGCGGAAATCTCCCGCTGCGAGCTCACTTCCGGCAATATACAACCTCCTATACTCCTGATGCAGCTCCTGTAACAACGCTGTGCTCATAGACGCCCCTCCTGTCAGTACAGCAGACGAATGATCTCTTCGTCCTTAATGACACTTAGCGGCTGGGCACGCAGACGTCCCTGGTCCAGGTCATGCTCGAACATGACCAGAACCGCACAATCCTCGCGGGCGCCGGCTGGCAGGAACGGCAGCAGGCCCACCGTGCCCTGCGGCATCGATGGAAGATCCTCCAGCAGCAGCCTTGTACCTTCCCCGTCAGTCATAACATACTGGCCGTTCTCTGTAACGCCCAGAGCTGCGGTATGCAGCAGCATGACCGGCTGCTTGTCGCTCAGCGGGTTCTTAATCTGGTTCTTCACCTTCTTGAAGACTTCTGAATATGAACGGTGAGCCTTGGCGGCCGCCCGCTCAAGATCTGAGCCTTGTACCGTTCTTGAAGACATGGACTCGTAGCGGATACGGGCATTCATGTCTCCAGGATAGGTGTATAGCTGTGGAACCACAGCAATGTCGAAGAAGCTGTCTTCCTCACGCATCAGCTTCGCCGCCTTGTATGGGCGGTAGTTAAAGGTCCGGCGGATCTCCCCGCCTTCCGCAGTGAGATCCAGCCAAAAGCCAAGGTCTACGAACTCTTGGCGGGCAGCATCGTTGTAGCTGTAGAAGGATAACTGCAGCAGCTCCGCCCCCTCCTTCACCAGCCCGTATTCCTTCAGCTCGCTAAGCTGCCAGGCATGGCCCAGCCATTCATCAATAGTGGATTCGTGATCGAGCGCCAGCTCCGGGTCCTCGCTCCGGGCCTGCAGATACGCCCGGCCCTTCTTGATAAATGCGTGTAGCCGTGTCAGCTGCTCCACCGCATATGTATAGTTCTGCTCCTGATCCTTGCCGCTGAACATCAGATTCGCGAAGCGGCGCAGCTCAATCTGCGCACCGGACAGATAATAGTTCCCGAGCTGCTTCACATGCCCCTGAACCGTCTTGGCCGCAGACTTGTCAATCGTGGACAGGCCGCTGCGTACAAAGGATAGCACCAGCTTCTCCAGCAGTTCAAGCCCTTCGAGCTGTGCGTTAATTTTTTTCTTCAGGGCGGATTTGTTAACCTTCTTCGGCTTGGGATCTGTCCCTTCAGCCGCCTGCTTGGCCTTGTTCTCTTCCCGCTTCTCGGCCTTCTCACGCTTCGATGCGATGTCTTCGGGAACCGGAGCAGGTGTGAACGTCTGGCCTTCGGTATAGGCATACAGCAGACCTAGTGCATGCTTACAGGGGAATTGGCGGCTGGGGCAGCTGCAGCGGAAAACCGGGCTGTCTGATACGATGAAGTCCACTGAACACTCATAGGGCGTTTTGCCGCTTCCGGCACATTTTCCGAATAATAGCTCTCCGTTCTCCGACTGATGGAGCTCCACAAAACTCTTTTTGCGGACCAGTCCCTGGCCGTTCTTGATCGCAGCAGCATTGGGTGCAAGTGAATCGACATACGTGGATGTTAGCTCTGGCAAATTAGATTCCTCCCGGCTGAATTAGGATGTAAGCAGAATGAATAGACGTGCATACAGGGCACAAGTATTTATTACCCAACTTCACATGAAACGACTACAAATAGGATCATATGTTTGCATTTATTTTAGCAAATCTTGGCGTCCGATCCAATAGAGTAACCGCTTTCAGATGAAAAATGGGTGGTAGGTCCTAGATTCCAGTCCTGTCAAACCTCGTTCTAAGCGGTTTATGTAACCTTATATTTGAACAAAAAAAACGGCCAGCCCTCCTAGAGACAGCCGCCGTTCATACTTCCCCGATAGGGATATTTTATTTGAACCAGCCTTTTTCCTTGAAGCGTGTAATCGCCTCGATCCGGTTGCCCACATCCAGCTTGTCCAGAATGACCGAGATGTAGTTGCGGACCGTTCCGGTGGTGATATAGAGCTGGCTGGCGATCTCCTTCGTATTCTTGCCGTCCGCGATCAGCCCCAGCACTTCCTTCTCCCGCTCGGTCAGCGGATTCGCTTCCTTCCCGTACGCCTCATCCATCAGCTCCGGCGCGTACATGCGCTTGCCGTCCATGACACTGCGGATCGACAGCGCAAGCTCTTCGCTCGGACTGTCCTTAAGCAGATAGGCGTCCACTCCCGCCTTGACCGCACGCTCGAAATAACCTGCCCGGGCAAAGGTGGTCAGAATCATGATTTTGCAGCCTTCCCCCTTCAACGCTTCTGCCGCCTCCAGGCCTGTCATCGCCGGCATTTCAATATCCATAATACAGATATCCGGCTGCAGCTGCTTCACCAGCTTCACCGCTTCTTCCCCGTTGCCCGCTTTACCGACTACCTGCATGTCTTCCTCCAGATCCAGGAGAGCCGATAGCGCCCCCAGCAGCATGCGCTGGTCTTCAGCTATCACGATTGATATCATTGCGCGTTCACCTCCATATCCGGCTGCTGAGCCGCATTAGGCACCTTAATCACTAGCGTAGTTCCTTCATCCTGGATCACTTCCATCGAACCGTTGACGAACTCAAGCCGCTCCCTCATTCCCTGCAGGCCATGTCCCTTGTGGTACAGCTTGGTCCCCTCAATCCCTCCGCCGTTGTCCTTCACTTTGATGACCAGTTCCGTCCGCGAGGATTCGATCTGAATCCGGCATAGTGTGGCGCCGCTGTGCTTGACCACATTGGTTACCGCCTCCTTCATACACATGCTCAGCACGTTCTCGGTAATCAGCGAGGTCTGGGTCAAATCGGTGTTGCCTTCCAGCACATAATCAATCTCAGCGGCCTGGAGAAGCTGGCGGATGCGCACCAGCTCGTCTTCCAGCCGGATGCCCCGCATCTGCGTGATCATCTCCCGGACTTCCTTCAGTGCACTGCGGGCCGTCATGCGCACATCGTTAATTTCGATCATGGCCTGCGCGGGATTCTTGGTGATCAGTTTACCGGCCAGGTCGCTCTTCAGTCCGATCAATGACAGACGTTGCCCCAGCGTATCATGCAGATCCCGTGAGATCCGCTGACGCTCCTCCATAATGCCCAGCTCGGAGATCCGTTTGTTGGCATCCTCCAGCTGCCCCTGCAGCTTATCCTGCCTGTTGCGGTTATACGTTGTGACCGGGAGCAGCACCACCGCAATGATACTGACCAGTACAAACGGCAGCTGCGAGAGGAAGACGGGATTGCGCATAATCAGCTCATAGTTAATCGCTACAATCGTAGTGAGCAAGTGGATCGGATAGAGGGTGAAAAAGGCTGCTCTTTTCTGGATATTCCCGATAAAAAAAGCCAGAAACAGCGCAAAGTACATATACCCGAACAGCAGCGTCATCGTAATCGAGACCACCATCTGCACACTCGTCCAGAAATAGACCACCCAACCCCTCGACTTGAACGACAGCACATAGCAGGCGAAGAAGACCATAATCATCAGGATGCCATACACCCAGCGGTCCGCCGTAGAGGAACGGAAGATGAAATAGAAGGGAAGAATGTAAAAAATAACCCATACATAAGGGCTTAGTCCCGTACTTTTATGAAAAATATGATGCCACTTCTGCATGTTAGCCATCCTTTTTGCCAGCAAGTTTATACCCCCATTTTAACATAAACCAGTATCCGACCGGCAACTTCCTTCTAAACAACCTGTGTATATTCTAAAAAGAAAGACCAGACCCGGCCTCTTGCTCCCCGGATCTGTCTTTCTGCATGTTCCCTCTTCTATTCGCTCTGGAATCCCGGTTTGATTACCTTCAGCCCTTCTTTCACGGCAGGCTCACTCTTCCGCAAGCGCTGCTTCAACTGCTTGAAGCTGACGAAGACCTTATGCTCTTCATCCCACAGACGGTATTTCAGTGCTTCGAGACTCGTGCTGAGTGTAATGGTGGTTGCCTTTTGCAAAGGCGGGCTGGCATTGTGAGCCAATTCCAGATTATAATTCGGCACCTTCGGGCTCAAGTGATGCACATGGTGGAACCCGATATTTCCTGTAATCCATTGCAGTACCTTCGGCAGCTTATAGTAAGAGCTTCCTTCTACAGCGGCGTTCACATAGCTCCACTCTTCATCATGCTCGAAATAGGTATGTTCAAACTGGTGCTGTACATAGAACAGCCAGATGCCGAGGAAACCGGACACGAACACAATCGGCAGCTGTACCAGCAGGAACGCCTGCCAGCCTATGAGCAGAATAATTCCAGTATATAAAGCCGCAATGGACACATTGGTCAGGTACGTATTCATGCGCTCCTTGCGTCTTGCCCCTTTAGCATTGAACCGGTACTGGATAAGGAATACAGCAATCGGTCCGATGACGAACATTACCAGCGGGTTGCGGTAGATCCGGTAATAGAGCTGCTGGAGCGGCTTGGCAGCCATATATTCTTCCACCGTCATGATCCAGATATCCCCAATGCCTCTTTTGTCAAGATTGCTGCTTCCGGCATGATGAATCGAATGACTGTGCTTCCACTGGCGGTAAGGGACCAGGGTAAGGACACCGGTGATGGTGCCGACAATATCATTGGCCTTACGGTTCTTGAAGAACGACCCGTGGCAGCAGTCATGAAAAATAATAAAGGTGCGGATGACAAATCCGGCAGCCGGAACCGCAAACAGCAGCGTCAGCCAGTAGGACACGGATAAGCTGAAGTAGGCGGCTGCCCAGAGCAGCACCAGCGGCCCAAGCGTATTCATGAGCTGTTTTATACTCGTGTTGCGGTCTGTTTTCTCGTAAGGGGCTACGCTTTTCTTCAATGTAGAGAGCTGGGGTATCTGGTTGTTGGTCATCGGGATCAGTTCCTCCTCGGATGCATCCATTCAAGGACACTTCTTATATTTCCAGTATAAAGAAGACAGTGTCATCCCCGTAAGTCATATATATCAACTCTGATGTATGACAAATGTCATAGTCTGCTCTGAATGGCTTGTCTGCCCCCCTCCTTCGTTCCGAGCAGCGGCAGCAGAATCAGCACCGCAATCAGGAACAGTACGCCGCTAACGGTGAAGACTGCGGATAAGGAGAGTATACCTTTTGCATAGCCAGCTACAGACATTCCGATCACCATGAAGCCATGAACATCGGCCCCATAATGCCGCCCACCCTGCCCATATAAGCAGTGTCTTTATGACGGAGCAACAGAGTATTGATACCGATATGAATACAAGGGTAAAAGAAGCCGCTAACTGTCTGGAGCGCCAGCGTCAGCACTGTATGATGCGACCAGCCTATTCCTACCGTTGCGGCCGCACTAATCAGCAGGCCTAGGGATAACATTGTCTGCGGCTTCATAGTTTTGCCTTTACTCATAATAAACATTCCGCCCATCAGCATCGCCGCTCCATTCGCCATCATCACCCACTGCAGGAAGCTTTTGTCTCTGCCCAGATTCTCCATAATGATGAAGACGCCCAGCGGCTGGACAGTCCGGCGGCAAGACCGGCGAACCAGCGGAGCGGACGGAACTCCCCGCCTAAAAGTGATGGAGGTCGCCTTGGTCTCCGGATTTTCACCGCTAAAGAGAAAAATAAAATCTGGGGACAAGAGCGTTTGGGACAAACCCTTTCATTTCCCCATACCGCTACTTCCGGCGTACTCAAAGGGATTTGTCCCTTTCATTTCTCCCTATCGCCTACTTTCAGAGTACTCAAAGGGATTTATCACTTTCATTTCTCCCTATCGCCTACTTTCGGCGTATTCAAAGGGATTTATCCCTTTCATTTCCCCCGTATCGCCCGTTTCCGGCGCATTCAAATGGATTTATCCCTTCCAGCAAACGACAAAAAAGCACCTAAGTCTCCTTAGGTGCTTACACAGGTTTCGCTTTACACGTTAAGTATCTTCTGTCTATGTATATATCTGTACCCTCACCCGTGCTAAGCCTGCTTCACATGCTCCTCACGGTACTCCGTGGGGGTCTTGCCGGTCGCTTTTTTGAATACCTGAGTGAAGTATCTCGGGTCCTGATAGCCGACCAGCGGCGCGACCTGATAGACCTTCACATTGCTGCTGCGCAGAATGTATTTGGCGTTCTCCATCCGGCAGTGGGTAACGAATTCGAGGAACGTGTAGCCGGAGATTTGCTTGAACAGGGTGCAGAAATGGCTGATGCTGAGATCGGCCACCTCGGATACCTCCTCGATGCTGAGATCCTTGTGGTAATTGGATTCAATGTAACGCTGGACCTTCTCAATGATGCTCCGGCCGTCCTCCCGGGCTGCGGTCTTATGACTCTGCTCCAGCCAGTCGCCAAAGGTGGTCTTCAGAACATCCATCATGGCAGGCAGTGTGCCGAGTCCGTTCAGCTTGCTGAGCAGCCCTTCGATGGACCAGTCATTATGGGTATTCAGATGTGCGAACTGCCGGTACAGCACCACACTCATCTCAATCATCAGACGCTCCGCCAGCGGCTGGGGCAGACTCTGGGCTTCAATGAAGAGGGACATCTCGTCAAAAAGAGCCAGCATCCGCGTAAGATTCAACGTGCGGATGCTCTCAATCAGCGACAGCTCCAGCTCCTTCGGATACTGCACCTCGCGGTTGCCCGCCGCTGCTGTCTCCTCTTCCAGGAAGACTCCGGCTTGGCCGGAATAGAAGCGCTGGTACAGCGCCTGGGAGGCTAACGGGTATACCGTGCTAAGCTGATCAATCCCGCTGGTGCTTCTGCTGATGCCGACAGAGCAGTTCAGCTTGGAATAGCGCTTGATCCCGGCTATGAGCTGCTCTCCGAGTTCCTGCTTGCTGTCATTCAGGCTCGCCGGGAAGAGCAGAATCCATTCCCCGTTATAGAACGGGAAGATGGACAATGCCCCGTTCGTAAGCGACCACTCCTCCAGGATATTGCGCACGGCAAACAGCCACAGACGCTTCTCCTCGGCGCTCCATTTCGCCGTCAGCGCGGCGTAGTCATCCAGACGGACCACCGCCATGAAGTATTCGCCCTCCAGCTCACTGTTCTCCAGCCATTTGAGGTGCTGGAGCGGCCGCGGATTGCCCAGCGTGAATTCGGCCAGCATGCGTTCGCGGGCCAGCAGCGACAAGGTCTGCACCGAGAGCATCAGCTGCTCGTTCTCCTTCTGGCGGTCCAGGCGCTCCCTGGCCCGCTTAAGCATCTCCACCAGCTCGTCATGGTCGATCGGCTTCAGCAAATAATCAAAGGCCCCCAGCCGCAGAGCTTCCCTGGCATATTCGAACTCCCCGTAGCCGCTGATGAAGATAAAGATCAGCTTGGCGCTGCGCGGCAGCACCTCCTTCATCAGCGTGATCCCGTCAATCACCGGCATCCGGATGTCGCTGATAATGATATGCGGGGCGGTCTGCTGAATCTGCTGCAAGGCGGCCTCGCCGTTCTTCGCTTCCCCCACAATGCTCAGGCCCAGCTCATCCCATGGAATCGCAACCTTCAGGCTGCGAAGTATAATTGGCTCATCATCAACGAGCAGGACCTTATATTTCTCCTGCTGTTCCTTCATCTGTTACACCCCCCAGGCTTATTGACCCGATGAACTCCGGATCAGATTCCAATACTGCTTGGATGCATCCTGCAGCTGCTGCAAAGCCTGCTCCGCCTGCAGCCCTCCGTCAATCATCTCTTCAATGACACTGAGGAAGGTCTTCTTCACTTCAGGCGATAACAGATTGTCATACGGGACGAAGCTCTGCTGATTCTCCTCCATCATATCCATCACCTGGGCGAAGACCGGCCCGGTCTTCTCCGGGTCAAACGCGATCCGCATCGACGGAATCCGGAGCCCCTCATAGACAATCCGTGTCTGAATCTCTTTCGTATAGAAGCCCTTCATCAATTCCAGGGCCGCTGTCCGCTTCGCTCCGGTGAGGCTTGAAGACAGCCCGATGCCAATCGTATACCCTCCGGCGATGGACGGCTCTGACCCGGCCTCCCGCGCCGGGAAGGGAATGACTCCAACCCGGCTCTGGAAATCGTCCGGTGCATTGTCTCCCGAGAATAAATTGATATCCCAGTTGCCGTTCAGGTACATGGCTGCCCTGCCTTCAGTAAACAGACGGACCGCCCCCTCAGTGGAGGTATCGTTAGAGTCTTCACTGAAATAGCCTGCCTCCACCCATCTGTTCAGGTGCCGGAACGCTTCCAGGTAGCCGCTGTTCTGGAAGCTCGACATGTCCTCGCCCGTTACCAGCTTCTGAATCAGGTCAGCTCCGGCGTAGCGGTCCATCAGATAATGGGCGAATATCCCCGCAGGCCAGCGGTCTTCGTTCCCCAGGGCAAACGGGATATAGCCCGCTGCCTTCAGCTTCGCCATCACCGTATCCAGCTCGGCCAGCGTATTCGGAGTATTAATGCCTAGCTTGGTGAAAATTTTTTTATTATAGTAGAGCGGTTCTGCATTGCCCTCAATCGGCAATCCGTAGATATGGTTGTTGAATGTCCAGAGATGCAGATCCTTGAACTGGTTGCTGAGACCGTTCTCAGCTGTGAAATCGGTCAGATCCATCAGCCGGGCTGAACGCACATATGGCTCAATCTCCGCCCCGCCGAACAGAACGAACATATCGGGCGCTGTGCCGGTTACCATCTCACTCTTCAGCTTCTGCTCGCGGTGGATATTCTGATCCAGCCCCTCGAAGTTCACCTTCACATTCGGATGGCTCTCCTGGTAGCTTCGCACAACCTCCTCGAAGATCGCCAGAAGCGGCCGGTCATGCTCCTTGATCCAAAAGTGCCGGAAGGTCAGTGTGATTTTCTCGGGCGAGGTATCCTCAATCTGCTCCCGGTCCTCCTGCATAATGAACCATACGGCGCCGGACATCAGCACAATATAGAGGAGAATCCATCCCCAGTTGGTCAACCATCTAAGCACATGCCGCTGATCCTTCATTTGGCTTCTCCCCCTCATGTCGGCTGTATCCTCGGAATCCGGATGCAGATGGCTGATCCGAAGCCCGGTGAGGAACAGACCAGAATACCATAGGGATTGCCGAACCGGATGTTCAGGCGCTCATGCACATTTTTCAGCCCAACCCCGCTGTCGCTGTATTTCTTCGGATTGCTCCGTTCCTTGTTCCACTGGCTCATCAGCACCTCAAGATCGAACCCGGGGCCGTTATCCTTCACAATAATGATAATATCCTTGCCGTTCTCTTGAGCGGTAACCGTAATCGTCCCGTGCTCCTCCATCTGCTCAATGGCATGATACAAGGCATTCTCCACTATCGGCTGAACAATGAGCTTCTGGGTCATCACATATTTCAGCGGCTCGGGCAGCTCCAGCTCATAGGAGAACTTATCCTCGAACCGGAATTTCTGGATATCCAGGTAATGGCGGACATGCTCGAACTCCATCTGCAGCGGGATCAGGTCCTGATTCTGACTGATGCTGATCCGCAGCAGCCGGCCGAGTGAGATGACCATTTTGCTGATATCCCGGTTGCCTGCCAGCACCGCCATGGAGTTAATCGATTCCAGTGAATTATAGATAAAATGCGGGTTGATCTGGGCCATCAGCGCCTGCATCTCCGCTTCCTTTTTCCGTCCCTGTTCGGTCTGGACCTGGTCAATCAGCTCATTGATCTGCGAGCTCATCCGGTTGAAGCCGTCAATCAGGGAATCGCTCTCATCATTGGCCCGCAGCGGTACCGGAATCGGGGTGAAGATCCCCTGCTTGACCCGCTTCATCCCGTTCACGGCACTGTTAATGCTGCGGACCAGCCTGCGGATGAAATAACGGTCGAACAGGAAGGCCGACAGCAGCGATACCATGCCGAGAATAATCGCAATATTGCGGATGGAGTCCGATTCGGAGGAGATCAGGTTCATCGGCGTAATGGCCGCCAGATACCAGTCCGCGTTATGTGAAGGCAGGAAAGTGATCAGTGACCGCTCCCCTTGATAATTGTCAATGTAATAATCCTGATCCTGGTTATAATTCTCCTGTAAAAAAGGAAAATCCGTCCGTTCCCCGATATGCTCCCCGGACTTGTTAAAGACGATATTGCCCTGCTTGTTGACCAGCAGAATATCCCCTTTCTTCAGGGTGGCAGCCTCCCAGAAAATCTGATCGAGCAGATCCGGCTTCACATATACAACCAGATAGCCGATATCCTCCAGCGAATAATAGTCCTTAATCACTCTGGCATGGACCAGCACCGGCTTATCGCCGCTGGCCGAACCGTTCTCTCCGGGACCGGACCAGACAGGACGCCCTTCGGCAGCCTCCATAGCTCCGAACCAGACCTGCTTGTGCATATCTGCAAAAGACATCGGCGCATTGTATTGGTACAGCAGCCGGTCTTTGCCGTACAGGCTGAACGAGGTGATCATCGGATGGTTGATCAGCAGGTTGTTGATTTCCTGCTTGCGGTCATAGGTAAGGACGAAATTCTGCTGCTTCAGCGACTGCTGAATCGCAGGCTGTGTGATCGCTGAATTGGTGATCGATGAAATCTCACTGAGGGCGAACTTCAGCTTGCGGTCCGTCTCCAGCAGGGAGATCCAGTAGAAATTGCTTGATTTCTTCTCCATGGCGTTCGAATAATTCACATACGTAACAATCCCCATAACAATCACGGGAATGAATACAAGAAGAATAATAGCGAACAAGATTTTGCGGCGGAGCTTCATGACGGGTCCCTTCCTCCTGCGGTCTATGTCCATGTATTATTCTTCAAAGCATTCTGTAAATCCTCTTACTTATCCGATAGAAAGACGGTTAACTCTTGATGGCGCCTGAAGTCAGTCCGGCAATCACCCAGCGACTGAATAAGAGGAAGACAACCAGCAGCGGCAGCGTGGCCGTGAAGGTAGCGGACATAATCATCCCGTAATCAAGACCGTCACGTGTAGTGAACAGCTGCTGCAATGCAATCTGAATCGTGAAATGCTCCTTGTTCTTCAAGACGACCAGCGGCCAGAAGAAATCATTCCATACCGTCATGAAATTCAGAATACCCAAGGTAGCCATCGCCGGTGTAATGACCGGAACGGCAATCCTCCAGAAAATCCGGAAGTGGCCTCCCCCGTCAATACGCCCGGCTTCGATCAGTTCGGTAGGCACGGCCGAGGAGATGTACTGCCGCATCCAAAAGATTCCGAAGGCATTGACCATAGCGGGAACTATCAGCGCCTTGAAGCTGTCGATCCAGTGAAGCTTGGCCATAATGACATAGGTTGGCAATACGCCGAGCTGCTGCGGAACGATCAGGGTGGCGATAACGAAGACGAACAGCATGTTTTTACCAGGGAATTCATATTTGGCAAAAGCATACCCGGCCAGTGTACAGAAGAACACGACCGAAATGGTCACCATGGACGAGACGAACAGCGAGTTGCCGAGCGCCTGGAAGAAGTCCGATTTGTCCAGCACCCGCTTGAAGTTCTCAAAGAACTGGTCTCCGATGGTGAGCAGCGGCGGTACGTGGAACACGGCTCCCTTGTCATTGGTCCCTACCACAAACATCCAATAGAACGGGAAGATGGAGACCAGCGCCCCGAGAATCAGCAGAAAATAGAAGCCCAGCTTACCGAAGAATCCGGGATCATCCGGCTTTTTTCTGAACATACGCAATGTACTCACGCTTTTTTCCCTCCAGTCTGTCTGCCGCCGCCTCTGGAGATCAGCATATTGAGGACAGAGAACAGGATCGTAACGAGGAACAGCAGAACCGCTGTAGCCGCCGCTGTGCCGAAGAAGCCGTTACGGAAGGCCTCACTGTACAAATAAGTAACCATCGTAATCCCTTCCTGCCGGGTAGATCCGGTGCCGGATTGGCCGAGGAAGACATAAGGCTCTGTGAAAAGCTGCAGCGCACCAATAGTGGATTGCAGAGATACGAAGATAATGAACGGCTTAAGCAGCGGCAGTGTAATGAAGAACAGCTGCTGTCTGCGGTTGGCCCCGTCGATTTTGGCAGATTCGTACAGATCCATTGGAATACTCTGCAGTCCCGAGAGGAACAGGATGGCATTGTAGCCCGTCCAGCGCCACATAACCATGGTGGAGATGGCAATTTTGACCCCCCACCAGCCGGAGTTAAAGGCCATGCTCTCTAACCCGATTCCGTTAAGCAGCCAGTTGATCATCCCGTTATTGCCGAACAGCGTACTGAAGACCAGCGTAACCGCCACGATCGAAGTGATATTCGGCATGAAGTAGAGAATGCGGAAGGTCTTCTTGAACCGGGTCATCCCCGAATGCAGCAGCACCGCCAGAAGCAGCGCCAGCATGACCTGCGGCACAGTACCCATAAGCCCCATAATCAGCGTGTTACTGAAGGAGATCCAGAAGGTCGGGTCCGTGGTGATCAGCTCGAAGTTTTTGAAGCCCACGTATTTCATTGGACCCAAGGCATCCCACTTGAAGAACGATAAATAGAATGTGAAGAAGATTGGATATAGTCCGAATATCGAGAACAGAATAAAGAACGGTGAAATGAAAGTATACGCAGTGAAGCGGCTCCGTCTTTGTTCAGTGAAGAAAGGACGTTTGCTCTCGGCATGCGGACTTGTAATTACGGGCTCTGCCATGTCACACCTCCAGGGAATTCATATCTAAATCCGGATTCATAGAGGGAATCCCCCATGAATCCGGACAGTTGGGGAAGCCAGTTCCCCGCTACTTACAGGTTAGCCGCGTTCTGCAAGCGTTTTTGCCTGTTTCACAGCATCGTCCCACTCTTTGGCCGGATCGGCTTTCTTCTCCAGCACGTTCTTCAGTGCATTCTTGAAGAAGGTATCGGTCTGGTCATGCAGCGGTCCGTAGTATACCGGCTTCACGCGGTTAGCCGCTTTGCCAAATTCTACCGCCGTCTGCTGTCCGCCGAAGAAGTCATCCTTGAAATCTACGAACGCAGGATCTTCGTACAGGGCAGGAATAGAAGGCATCAGGCCTTTGGTCTTGAAGGATTCCAGCTGGTTATCCTTGTTCACGAGCCACTGGATGAAATCATAAGCTTCCTTGGAGTGCTTGCCTTCCTTCGGCAGCGTGATGAATGAACCGCCCCAGTTACCGGCGCCCTCAGGAAGCTGGGCAATTTTCCATTTGCCGGAGGAGTCCGGCGCGTTGCTCTTGATATTACCGGCCATCCAGGCCGGGCCCATCACTACGGCGAACGATCCATCGTTCATGCCTTGACCCCATTCAGGCGACCAGAGCATAACATTGCTGATCCAGCCTTCTTGAATACCCTTAACGGTAAAGTCATATGCCTTCTTCACTTGCGGATTGGTATCGCCGATGAAGCTGCCGTCTGCTTTGCTGAAATAGATCTCGTCCGCCGACTGGTCACGAAGCGCATTGTACGTCAGATCGGTCAGGTCGGAGAAATACTTGCCCGTCTTGTCTTTGAACGCTTTTGCTACAGTGGCGAATTTGTCCCATGTATCAATGGCTGCACCGAAGCCTTCAGGATCACTTGGCAGTCCGGCTGCTTCAGCCAGGTCAGTACGGTAATAGACTACCGTCGGGCCGATATCTGTCGGAAGTCCGAGCTGGAAGCTGCCGTCGATGGAGGAAGCCTGCTTCCATTTCCAGTCGAGATAGTTGGCCTGGATGTCTTTCGCTCCGAGGTCATTCAGGTTGTAAAATTTGTCCTGGGCTCCCAGGAAGCGTTCCATGAAACCGATCTCAAGCTGGAAAATGTCAGGTGCGCCCGAACCCGCCGAGAGTGCCGTGGTCAGATTGTTGTGGTGGGCCGTCTGGTCACCGGTATTCTGAATTTTAATGGTTACGTTAGGGTGTTCCTTGGTGTAGGCAGCCGCCAGCTCTTCGTAGTTCACATTGCCCAGCGTCCAGAACGACAGCTCCACCTTCTCTGCCTTGTCTCCTTCACCTGCGGGTGCTGCTGTGCTTGACGCGTTGTTACCCGTATTTCCTTCCGCAGACTTGTTGCCGCCGTTGTTACTTCCTCCGCATGCCGCAAGTGAGCTCATGAGCATGATGGAGACCAGCGCCAGCGCCAGGTTCTTTGTTTTTTTCATTCCTCTGTACCCCTCTCAAAGGTTTCTTTTACAAGATTTAGTGTACCGTAGGCCACTGTTTTTTTTGAGGAGGCATATTGCTGATTTATGGTGGAAATTATTCTGATTGCCCCCCGCGCAGTAGCTTAGCTTCCATTTCCAGCGGGTAAATAATGTATTAGTTACCAGGAAAGGAGCTTCCGCGATGAAGAAATTGACAATTATAGTTCCCGTGCTCATCGTGCTGATTGCGGCGCTGGGCTGGTATGGCTACACGAAACGCTCAGGCATCGCAGCAGACATCGAAGGCAAGTGGGCCTTGTCTTCCGGAGACACAGGCTGTTATACGACAGTCCGTTTTGTAGCAACCCCTGCTACTTCTGGAGGAGCTGTCTCTATAGAAGAGACTAACGGGAACGTTGTACAGATGTCTTACGGAAATTATTCAACCGGCAAAAATCAGTCCCTTGAGGTGCAGTTGACCAACCCGGAAGCTCCTGCGTTCTCTGTCGAGGCCGAAAGGAAGGATGACGTTCTAACCCTTCGATATGACATTCAAGGAACCCCGTCCTCCTGTACTTATAAAGTGAAGGAACAGACCAAGTAAGTGTTAAGTGGATTTCTGGCGGACAGACGGGTATACTGATCGTATTTGCTGAAGCAGCAGTTATCCCTATCTAAAGGAGATTTATTCCATGCCCATCAACCGACCACTACTCACTGACCAGGATCTGCAGGAAGCGATAGACCGCAAGCTGCCCGTCCGCGTCTTCCAGGATGACCATCTGGTGAATTCCGGCGCAACTATAGTGCGGTTCACGGATTCGGATGTTGTGATCCAGTCGCGGGTCAGTGATCTAACCTATTATTCGCGCAGCCGCTGTGAATTCTTCGAAGTCCGGCCTTAAAGGATGACTGCCCGGGCCTTGGACACGTGTGAGCTGTGCGGCCGTTCTCCTCTTGCAACTACCGTTCATCATTTGATTCCCCGTGAGAAAGGCGGCAGCCTGCTCCCGACTGCCCTTCTGTGCAAGGCTTGCCACCGGCAGATTCATGCCCTGTATACCAACAGCGATCTCGTTGTTCTTGGCCTTACAACACTGGACAGCCTGCGGAGCGACCCGCAGATTGCCGCTTATCTGAAATGGATCATGCGGCAGGCGCCAGGCGCCGAACCGAAGCTTCGCAAATCAAAGCGGGTGCGAAGCAAACGTTAATCAGCAGGATGATGCTGGTGCTCCCATATCCAGTGCGCAGCAAAAAGGTGCCTTCCGAGTTCCGGGAGGCACCTTTTTGCTGTTTTTGCTGAAGGCTCTATGATTTGCTGCAAGGTCTTCTGTGTAAAAATGGTTCTGCGGCTCTATTGCTTATTTCTTCATATCGCCATGGCTGCGCAGCTTCTCATTCAGGACTTCCTGAAAGCTCTGGACCTTATCTTCCTGTCTCTGCACTTTCGGACTTAGAACGGGCTGAGGTCTAAAAAACTGATGATTAAAAGCCATAAGGTTATGTACGCTCATACTCATTGAAGTTCAACCTCCTTCCATAATCTTCACCCTGAATTTGCGTGAGTGCGAAGTTTCTTATCCCTTATTTAAACCGCTCTTTCCAGTCCTAAACAGTTTTATCTGAATTATTGGTAATGATGCTATACATTTATCCAAATAAAAAGAGCAAGCGGTTCTCCCCTCATGGAGAATCGTTGCTCTTTGTTATGGCTTACAAGCCGGCATCATACTCATCAATCAACTGGACTAAATAGCGGTAATTTTCCTGCGTGATCCCGAAAGTATTCGCCGGATTCTGCTGGTAATATTCCTCTGATTTCTTTACCGTATCCTCCGGCACCTGATTTGCCTCAAGAATATTCTTTTTCCAGTATTGAACACATTTTTCCGCTCTATCATCTTTTGCAGACAAGCGGTGTTCCGCACAGAAATCCAATTCCTTGATGAAGGTATTCCAAAGCTTAAGGTTAAAGGAAGCCGGTTTGCCTTTTGGAAGATCGCCTGTATCCGGCAGCGGTGAAAAAAGCGGAAGAATATACGGGGTTACGTCCTGCTCCTTACTAACCTTCTCCTCAAGAGCGGATAGACGCATGAATCGAAGCTGCAGATCCGATAGCGCTGTCTGAGTCCTTTCTTTTTCCTCACGGATAAAGAGCCTGACGTCAAAGCTGTCATTGTTGAGATATTGCTGAATATCGCTGAGCGTCATCCCCATATTTTTAAGTGAAAGAATAACAAACATGCTGGAGAAGGAATCTGAGTCATAAAAGCGGTGCCCCTGCTCATTGACATAGGCCGGAGTGAGAACTTTTATGTCATCATAGTACTGCAAAGTACGCACACTGACCCCAGTCAGCTCTGCAAATTCTTTGGTTTTAATGTATTTTTCCATAGTCATACACTCTACTCTATCGTATTTTCTGAGATTACCTTTGCTAAACAGGACAACTTCCCGGGAACCTGCCCCCAAGGCAGTTCTCCCAATTCCTTAGCTTGATATACCACTTCATAAGCAGCCTTTCCCATCAATTCGTTATCTGCGAAGGGTAAGGGCTGCATCAAAATCCCCCTGGAAGCATTGTCCTCACCGAGTATAATATGACTTGGAAGCTGCTCGCTCTGTACTGTAAAGTGAGAAAACAGCATAACAACGCTATCCATATGCGCCTCAACTGTACTAGTGTGTATCCCCGTCTCCCAATTCCCTGTTGTTACCGACAGCACAGATTTATCGTCAAATAGATCAGCGGCTGCCCCGTCAAATTTATTCATTTCTGCACTATACTCCATAGTAAACTTCGCATCAGAGATCTGGCAAAAAATTGAGACGCCTTGAGAAAGACGAAAAGAAAAGCTTATTTTAGGAGGAGCATCATTAATGGAAGATAATAATACACCATTCGTTATGATCTCCTGCAAAAGGCTGCGCATGCCGGCTGTCCCGGTAAACGCATTTAATGCTTTTGCAGCTATCTGACGGGTATCCGCAACAGCCATTCTGAATTCTTGGTTCACGGATAGCATTCTTATAATATTGTTCATTTCTATCACCTCTTACACCAATCGTACTGTATCACGTTACGTGATACACAACCCCTGATTGATACAAGTGGAAACGGCTTTGCCGTCCTTTGTAAGGACGGTACCGTTTCAGCGAGAAATAGAAGGACAAGTTATCGTGTGAAACATATAATTTCTTATATTTTTAAGAAAGACTTATATCGAAAAATCAGTCACGCCTTTCTTGGCGGCATACTTCAGCATATACGTTCCTCCGCCCTCAAAAGGCATCGTGGCGATGGTGATCCGGGTATAGTCCAGCCTGTGATCTTTTAAGACTCTCTTGACCAGAGCAATTCCGCGGGCTTCATCTGTCACTACGCAGAATAGATTAAGCACATATTTGGCCGGGTCAGCCATACTCTTGCCCATATCAAAGCCATCCACATAACCAAGTTCGGCATCCGCCAGGAACAGATTCAAGTATTCGGTTACTTTGTCTCTAAGCCATTCATCACGCTTGCTTCCCTTGGCGCTCTTCAAGGGATACTGTACCACGAGCCAATGCTTATCATTCATTTGTGTTCACCACCAGACTTATGGATTTCTTCCAGGCTACTACTTCAGGGCTGCCCAGGAAGCCTCGTTCAGCAGCTCCAGCTCCTCCGGCTCCAACCGGAAGCTCATGGCGCCGACATTCTCCCGGGCATGGCGGGCCTTGGATGCGCCCGGAATGGCAACTACAGTGTCGCCATGATAATGAATCAGCCAGTTCAGCGCGATCTGTCCGGGAGTAACCCCGTATTTGTCAGCCAGTGCAGTCAGCGAAGTGATTAGCGGCTTACTGCGGGCCAAGCTCTTGTCGTCCAGGCCGGACATCATCCGCCGGGGACGCGAGACGGCAGCCACCTGTGAAGGATCATTATGGAAGCGGCCGGTCAGGATGCCCTGCTGAAGCGGAGAATACGCGATAATCGAGATCCCCAGCTCCTTGGCAGCCGCCATGAGACCATTCTGGTCGATACTCCGGTGCAGCAGATTGTATTTGACCTGATTGGATACGAGCGACAGACCGTAAGTCTTCAGCAGCCGGTGCGCTTCTGTCATCTGCTTGGCGGAATAATTGCTCACTCCGACATAACGGATTTTACCGGCCTTCACCAATCCTGCCATTGCTTTCATCTCACTGGCAATGGAGGATAACGAGAACGGCTGATGGATTTGATAGAGATCAATTCCTCTACCGCCCAGACAGGCAATGCGCTGGTCGATCGTCGAGGTAATGGAGCCTGCCGTCCGCAGCATCGGCCACCATTTGGTCGCAATCAGCGGAGCCGCATGGGGACTGCCCTCCTTCTGCAGCTGATCCAGCACATGAGCCAGCGCCTGCTCAGATTTGCCGCCGCCATAGATTTCTGCCGTATCCACCCAGTTCATGCCGCCTTCCAGGCTGACCCGCACAATCTCCAGAATATCCTCATCTGTAATGTTGCTCCAGTAGCGGCCTACGATTCCGCTGCCCCGGCTGAACTGCCAGCAGCCCAGACCAAGTGGTGATACGGACAGCTCAGAGCGTCCCAGCGGACGCAGCTGGACCTTGCTTGCCAATGTGTCCATGTTTCATCCTTCTTTCTGTAAGAGCTAATATAGCCATGAAACAATTTAACTGTACACAAAGCTTATGACTTCTAAGGCAGGCTGTCAATTACAGCTGTGCAGGGCGGAAGCAAGACTCCCACCGATCGTACCGGTCTAACGAACAAGCGCACCGTGACTCTTTTTAGCGTGGCTTCAAAAAAGGATGATATGGTATAATTACCCTGCCTATTCATATCCAACTTGCAGGAAGCGCAATCGAACCACACACGTAACGGAGGGAATTCATATCCATGATTAAAATTCTAGGTTTCCTGCTCCTCTACCGGCTGCTCGGTAATCCGATTCTGGCCCTGATTATCCTGCTGGCCGTCCTGTATTTCCTGGACCGCCGTTATGTCGGCATTCTGCCCAGCTTATCCAAGCCATTCCGCCGCAGCCGTCAGATGTCTAAGCTGCGGCTGACTATCGCCCAGAACCCGAACGATGTAACCGCCAAATTCGATCTGGCCCGGCTGCTAATTGAACGCAAACGCTACAGCGAGGCCAAGGAGTTGCTGACCGCCATCGCTGACCGTTATGAGACATCCGCTGAATACTGGGTGGAGCTTGGGTACGCCAACCTCAAGCTGGGACAGCTTTCCGAAGGCGAAGCGCAGATGCTTAAGGGGCTGGACATCAACCGCCGGGCGCAATACGGGCAGCCTTACCTGCGTCTGGCCGAGATTTTCCGGCATGTGGACCAGGACAAAGCGCTGCATTATGTAAGCCAATTCCAGGAGATTCAATCCTCCTCCAGCGAAGCCTATTATCTGGCTGGCTCGATGTTCAAAACGCTGGGGCGGACTGAGGACGCCAAGCTTGCTTTTAACGAATCGCTGGCTGTCTACCGCTCTCTGCCTAAGTATAAGAAGCGTCAGGAACGCGGCTGGGCGCTGCGCAGTTATTTCGCGAAGCTGCGGTGAGCGGCAGATTATAAGCATATAGCCTTTTGACAGCAAACAACCTCCGGCTACTGCACATTGCAGACCCTGGAGGTTGTTTGTTTTATTGTATAGGGACGGACATCTCAAGTTCGGGAATATACTGCTTCCCCCCGTCCTTTGATATAACGAAAGACTTAATAATTACACTCTCCGGCCTATTCTCAAAAGGTTCAAAGACCATACTGTATGAGAACGTATCCCCTTTACCGCTGCCGCTGCCACTAATCACAACAGCCTTTTGCCCATGATCATCCCACAGCTCAAACCAGATCATAAAAGTCCCCGCATCCTTATATTTATCTGGAATTGCTTCCTCAATAGCCTTGAGATCCGCGCCGGGGTCTCCCTTAATTTCGGTCAGCAGACGAGTCGATGTCTGGCTCAGCTCCAGCCGTGTATAACGGAGATGGATATGATCATGTACCTTGAACTCCCCCGGTCCAAGAACAAGGTCGCCCAGAGTATTCTTGCTAACGGGAAACTCAAAGCGAAACCTCTCATCCATCCCATTAATAAGGACCAGCATGGTGAGATCAAATTGATCAGGGATTTGTAAATTCGGTCCATCCAGTGCTGAAACAATGATAGAGTCAGGTGCGCCGGCACCTCCCTGGGCAAAACCGAATCCGGTATTGACCTTCTTCCCGTTCACGTAAAACTCGATATTATTTATTCCTCCCGCTGGCTGTCCCCCTTGGGTCAATAAATTCCACCAGCCCTCCTTTTTTTGATCCTCCTTAGCCTCAACACGGGTCAGCACCACCGAGAAGCGGCTTCCGTCATACATTTGTTCAGACACCCTGAGAGTCATTCCATCCAGAGTAACGGTCTGCTCAACATTTGTGGTTAACCCTGCTTCATTGGCTTTCCGCAACCCGGCATCTCCTGCAAGCTGGAATACGCTTGACATGAACGGCAACTGCTTCAAGGTCTCTGCCATGGCCGGGGAGATGAATCCCAGGCTAATCAGGAGCACCAGCCCTCCGGCCACAGATGCTGCACTGATCATCACCCGGGACAGCCACCGGGGCATTCTTTTACGTCTGAGCGTCTCCTGATGCTCTGAAGCCGCCTCCAAGCCAGCCTCATCCTTTTCACTGATGATCCGGTAAGTCTCCTCCATACGCAGATGCACAAGCTCCGGCAGTTCAGGAAGAGTCTCTTCCTGAAGGTCTGCCAGCCTGCTCTCCAACCGCTGCTGGCTCATCCGTTCACCTTCCTTTCTACAGGTTGCTCCAGGGATTGCTGTAACGTCTTACGGGCGCGGTGCAGCCTGGTCTTGACGGCGCTCTCTGACAGCTCAAGCAGCCCGGCAATCTCTGGCACGGTTAACCCCTGATAATAATGCAGCTTAACAATGGTTCTTGATATCTCTTCAAGACTGCCAATGGCCTGACGAAGATCCATCTCTTCTGCGGACGAAGATATGGCTTGTACGCTCTCCGGCGGATTAGGCATGACGACTACCCTCTCCCGTTTGCGCAGAATCAAGTTGCATTCGTTGATCAGAATACGAAACAGCCATGTGTTGAAATAAGCCGCTTCTTTCAGTCCAGAGATGGCTTTAAAAGCTTTCAGCACGGTCTCTTGCATCGCATCTGCACAATCCTCGTCACTCCTGACCATGGACTTGGCCATACTGTACATCCGCCTCTCCAGACTCTTCACCAGTTGGATGAAGACCTCGCTGTCACCCGCCTGGGCACGCCTGACCAGATCCTCTTGTCCCGTGTTCAAATATGATAGTCCCCCTTCTAACGGGAAGCTGCCGCATCCCCATTCAGTGCTTTCTTTCATATACTCTTTAGATGATGTACAAGCCGATAAGGTTACATCGGCACGGTGATTTTTTATGTTTTCTGCGTAAACAGCCAAAGAGCAGGCCCCATATAACCGGGAAGCCTGCTCTTTATTGTTTCATCACTTGTAGTGAAGAACGTTACATATCCAGTGATTTCGGGTGTTCGTCCGTAGCCGCCGGACGGAACGGCCACCAGTTGGCCCGGCCGAACATGCGCACCATCACCGGCACGAAGAACGGCAGGAATACCAGGGCATACAGCGCCAGACCGGACAATACAACCGTGGCAATTTGCATCATCGACAGCACCCCTGAAGGGTACATCGAGGCGAAGGTGCCGCCCAGAATCACAACGGCAGAGAGAATTACAGTTCCCATATTGCGCATGGCGTGGAGAATGGCTTCCCGCACATCCCAGGTTTTGTTCTCATTGAAGCGGTCCATCAGGAAGATACTGTAGTCCACCCCGAGGGCAATCAGCATGACAAAGCTGAAGAATGGCGTCGTCCAGGTGATTCCCGAATAGTTCAGCAGGTGCACGAAGATCGCTTCCGTGATGCCCAGTGCCGTAAAGTAAGTGATTAACAATGAGGCAATGATGTACAGCGGCATAATCATCGAGCGGAACAGCACCACCAGGATGATGAAAATACCGCTTAGCATCAGAATGACCGTACGCGTGTAATCTTCGTTAGAGATGGTCTGCAAATCATTGTAGGTGCTGGTCACGCCGCTCATGGCTGTCTCCGCATTCTCCAGCTTGGTGCCGGCCACGGCACGGTCAACCGCAGCCTGAATTTGTCCGACGCTGTCAATAGCCTTCGCGCTGTATGGATTCCCGGCGAAAACCACATCCAGGGTCATTACCTTGCGATCCCCGGACAGATAGGTATCGAATACCTGCTGCATCCCCTTGGCCTTGAGCGCCTCTGCCGGAACCAGGAACCCGCTCAGCTCATCATCCTTGGCATCCTGAATCTGCTTGAGATAATCCTGCGCCGAGCTTAAGCCTCCTGTGATTTGTCCCAGACCATCCGCACTTTGGGTCAGTCCGTCCGTCAGCTGGCCAAGCTGGCCTGTAAGCTCACCGAACCCGTCGGCAAGCTGCTTCTGTCCGCCTTGAAGCTGTGTAAGCCCGGTGGTGATCGCCGGAAGCTTGCCGACAATCTGCCCTTGGCCGTCTGCCGCCTGCTTCAGCCCGGACTGCAGCTTGCCGATACCGGCTACCAGTTGATCCAGCCCCTTCGCCAGCGCAGCCTGCCCTGCTGCCGCTTTGGAATATCCGGCATTGGCCTCCGTCAATCCGGCCGCCGCACCGCTCAGCTGGGCCGAGATCTGGCCCAGTCCTCCGGCCAGGCCCGCAACTCCTGTACCGCTCTGCGTGACTGTACCTTTAATCGTCTGGTAATTCACATCCTGGAGCAGCTCCGGATAGGCGGCTTCCAGTCCGGTGAATGAGGCTCCCAGACCATTAAGCGCATCCGCCACGCCTTGAAGCTGTTTCTGCAGACCGGTAAGGCCCCCGTTCAGCGCTGTCAGGCCGCCGCCGATCTTCTTGTACCCTTCGAGCAGCGCGGCATTGGCCTGTGCCAGTTGCTTCGCACTGCCTGCTGCCTGCGCCAGGCCGGCTTTGATCTCTCCCGCTCCGGCCCCGCCGCTGCGGATACCCTCCTCGATCCGCGTTAGGCCAGCGCCCAGCGCGTCAATGCCTTTTTTCAGCTCAGCCGTTCCTTCTGTCAGCTTCGCGCTGCCCGAGGCGGCCTCGGCAAGCTTAGGCCCATTGTCCTTCAGCTGCTTGCTTGCTTCGCTCAGCCCGCTCTGGATCTTGGTTAACCCTTCACTGCTCTGATCCAGACCATCCGCCAGCGTAGCCACCTGAGTAGGAATCAGGAAGTCATTAATCTGCTCCCCAGTAGGCCGGGACATGCTGCGCACAGCCTTAACGCCATCCACCTTTTCCAGCTCGCGGCTGATTTTCTCGGCAAGTCCCATATATTCAGCAGTGTCCATCCGGTCGTCATTCTTGATGACAATCTTGCCCGGCATGGATTCACCCGGACCGAAGCTCTCGGATATAATATTGAACCCTTTGACCGAGGCGTAGTTAGGCCCGATCTCATCCATGCTGTTGAAGCTCAGCTTCCCGCTGTAGGTAAGCAGGAACGGTGCCACAACCGCAGCAACGATCAGCAGCGCAGCCCAGGGTCTCTTCAGCGAGAACGAACCGGCCGCTCCCCAGATCCGGCTCTCACTGTGCTCCAGCTTGCCGCGGGAGGGCCAGAACAGCTTAGGACCCAGAACCGCCATGAAGAACGGCACGACCGTCACCAGTGCAAGCAGCATCACCGCTATGCCGACCGCCACCGCCACAGCCGAACGGTAGAGCATGAACTTGGACAAGCCGATCGCCACGAAGCCGACGAAGACGGCCAGCCCTGAATAGAACACCGTTCCACCGGCCTTCCGGTAAGTGGCGATGATCGCGCTGTGTGTATCCTCCGAATGAGCAAGCTCCTCCTTGAACCGGCTGATCAGCAGGATACAGTAATCGGTCCCGATCCCGAACATGACAGCGACCATGAAGATCTGAGTGAACGTCGACAGCGGAAAGTCAAAGCGGTCCACCAGGAACGCAACAATCGACTGGGACACGATATAACTCAGCCCCACCGTCAGCAGCGGTACGAACGGAGCCACGAACGAACGGAACACCACGAACAGAATCAGCAGAATAAACACGACTGTGATATATTCCGACTTTTTCAGACCGGCTTCCGAGCTGGCAATCGTATCCTCCGTAATCAGCCCTTCGCTGGTCATATAATGCTCCGCCGTGACGTTACTTAGCAGTTCAGCAGCCTTACCCGGCAGCTCCTTGACCGCCGCTTCTCCGCCTTGCACCGACAATGCCACCATAATCGTCTTACCGTCCCCGGCAATTAACGTATCCTTCAGCTCAGGTTGGGAGAAAGGATCAGTAATCGCACCAAGCTTCAGGGAATCCTTGTTCCCGGCCAGCTTCTCCACACCCTGCTTAATACTCTCGGTGTCTGCGGCCGTCAGCCCCTCCGGCTTATGGAACACCAGGGCCACTTGATGCACCGTCTCCCCGTCCTTGGCCGCAGCGACCTCCTTCATAATCTCCGCAGCCCGCGATGAGGTATAGCCGGCCGGGACAGCGATCTGACCCTTCTCGCGCACCAGATCCGACATGCCGGGAGCCGTGAGGAATAACACTGCCGCCACCGCCAGCCATACCGCGATAACTGCCCATCTTGCCTTCAAAATCGTTCTCAATTGCTTTTCCCCCCTGTATCCTGCATCAGAAATGCCAGCTTCTCAAACATCACAACAAAATGCTCAATATCCTTATCATCGAAATGGAACAGATACGGGGAGATCAGCTCATTCATCTGCTTCTGAGAGGTCTCATACACATCCTTCCCGCGCTCCGTCATCGTCAGGTACACCTGCCTGCGGTCATTCTCATCCCGGGTCCGCTGAATCATGCCCGCTTCATCCAGCCGGTTGATGATGGCCGTAATCGAGCTTTTGCCGACCGCAACAGCCTCAGCCAGATAGGTGGAGGTGCACTTCTCCTGCCCGCCAATCAGCCTGAGAATGCGGAATTGATCCGAGGTCAGGCCTTCTCCAAAAATATCCCGGAGCCGCGAGTTGATCTGCCTGGTAACGACCATATAAGCCTCTACGTAGCGGTTAATCCATTGCTCTGCATCTTTTCTCAAAGCCGGTTCCTCCTTCTGTCCTTATAGTTCACGTGTAGAACAGTTTCACAGTAAAACTATATTGTCCTTTTCATTAAAAGTCAACTGGTTTTCATGAATTTTACATTGTTCTTTAGCAGGGCGATTAAACAGCTTCAAGAACGCAAAAAACCACCCCGCACGTGTAGTGCAGAGTGGCTAAGACTGTGAATTCACCTAACGCATATCCTGGTACGTTCGGCCTGCTTACTCCTCGTCTTCCGTCTCTTCCACCTCATAGACACAGCGGAACATTTCGATTCCGGCAGCGTTCTCGCCCAGGCTGTACACCATAAAGCCCAGACTGCGGTAAAAGTCAGCAGCAATCTCGTCCTCTGTCTCCGCTACCAGATAACGCGGCTGACGGGAGGTGACCAGCTCAAGAATCATGCCGCGCGCATACCCTTTGCCCCGGTTCTCCGGGAGCACTGCAATATGGCGGATGTCGAGCGAGCCGTCTTCCGTCTCTTCGTATCCAGTTAGTCCGACCAGCAGCCCTTCCTCCTCCCAGCCGCACAGCTGCATGGCCGCAAGCTTACTATATTCCTCCGAAGTGCGTATCAGCGCATCCGGGTCATCTATAACCGCATAAGCCAGCAGCTCATTCACCTGCGGTGTGCCGACAAGCGGCTTCAAATCAATCAACATATGTCTCATCCTCCTAAAAGTATACCTGACCCGACGTCCCGCTATCCCCGCACCAGCCGCAGCAGCGCATAACCCGTCCACACCCCGAGCAGGTTAAGCAGCAGATCATCGATATCCAGGCTCCCGACATGCAGCAGCATCTGAAGCAGCTCCAGTACAATGATGCCCAGTGCAGACAGCAGCGTCAGCCGGATAAAAGAGCGGTAACCGGTGACCACCAGCGGAAGCAGAATGCCAAAAGGCGCGAATACTGCCACATTCCCCAGGAGATTCACCAGCCTGCTGGCATACGATAATCCATTCGTCATATCAAAGTATAAACGCACTGTCCGCAGCGGTTCAAGATTGTAACGGAGCGGTCCGTCCAGCTGAACCGTCCGTCCGAATCCAAGGAACATCCAGTACAGCAGCATTCCGCTATACGCGATCAGGAGCAGCCAGGCCAGGAAGCGGCGTCCGGGCGGAAGCGCCTGCTTGGCTGAAGTCTTCCCTTTCCGGCGGCCTGCATTCGGCTTAGCGATCCTGGCCACCTTCAACTATTTCAATCGTGCCGTCGCTCTTACCGATAATCGCCAGATCGGCAATCCCGATGAAGAGTCCATGCTCGACGACTCCGGGAATACGCTGGAGGGCAAGCGCCAGCTCTGCCGCCGATTCAATGGCTTCAAACCGGCAGTCGGCAATATAATTGCCGTTATCCGTCTTGTACAGGTCTTCTCCGCTACGCCGCAGCTCCGTCTTGCAGCCCAGCTTAGCGAGCGCGGCGACCGTCCACTCCCAGGCGAACGGCACAATCTCCACCGGCAACGGGAACTTCCCGAGCGTGGTCACGGCCTTGCTCTCATCGGCCACAACGATCATGCGTGCGCTGCCCATGGCGACAATCTTTTCCCGCAAAAGCGCACCGCCCCCGCCCTTAATCAGCTGCAGCGCCCCGTCGAGTTCATCCGCCCCGTCAATCGTCAGGTCGAGGCTGTCCACATCACTGAACGCTACCAGCGGAATGCCCAGTTCGCGAGCCTGATCCTCAGACGCCTGTGAGGTAGCTACGGCCGTAATTTGCAGGCCTTCGCTCACCCGCTCACCCAGCTTGCGGATGGCCCAGTAAGCAGTAGAGCCTGTTCCCAGGCCTACTTTCATACCGTCCTGCACATATTCGACTGCCTTCTCCGCTGCCAGCTGTTTCACATTGATACTCATTTTATTCCCTCCATGTTATCCGTTATAATGAACGAAGTGGAATGGGCTGTGCCTGTCCACAAGGAATTCTTATCCTAACCCATCAGCCTGACACTAATTATCCATCAGGAGGCATCCGCATGAGAACCGAGAACCAAATCCAATCCAAAATCAACGAAATGACGCTCCAGCGCAGATCCCTGGAATCACGGCTGGCCCCGCTGCCTCCCGGCGACCCTCAGCGGGCAGCACTTGACGCCCAGCTGACCAGGCTGGAAGATCTGATTCTAATGCTGGAATGGGTGCTGAACGCACCCGCGGGCAAATATCACGCCTAACTTCCGGGCCTTCATCTCTTCTCTAGCCGCTCCAGCCGCTGTTCAGCTATAGTTCCCAAGCATGGCCTCGTACAGCCCGGCATTCTCATGCTCGAAGCAGACGAAATCGATCTGCCGCAGCGGGAGCTCTGCCGGGCTCTTCGCGCGGACATACCCTACTACAGTTTCCAGCGCCGTCTTGCAGGCCAGCTCCTTCGGGAAGTTGTAAATGCCCGTGCTGATATTCGGAAAAGCGAGACTCTTCACCCCATGAGTGCAAGCCAGATCAAGGCTGCTCTTATAGCATCTCGCCAACACAGCCGCTTCACCGGCCGTACCGCCCTTCCAGATCGGACCCACCGTATGTATCACTCCGCGAAAAGGAAGCCGCCCCGCACCGGTGAGCGCAGCTTCGCCGGGAAGAATGCCGCCCTGCTTCTGACGGATTCCCGCGCATTCCTCCGCAATTCCCGGGCCTCCGGCCCGGTGTATAGCCCCGTCCACTCCTCCGCCTCCATACAGACCGGAATTCGAGGCATTGACGATCATCTCGCCCTGCCAGGAGGTGATATCGCCTTCATGAACCGACAGGATTACATCCTTAACGTTGATCTGCATAGCGGGTCTCCTCCTTCGCCGCAGTCTCCAGCGCCTGAATCAGTTCCTTCTCGCCCCTGCGGGCAGCCTTCCCTGAAAAAGAAACATGCGTAAGCCGGCCTCCCTGCACTGCGGCCTGGCGGAGAATGC
Organism: Paenibacillus sp. FSL H7-0756; assembly: GCF_038006765.1. Lineage (NCBI taxonomy): Bacteria > Bacillati > Bacillota > Bacilli > Caryophanales > Paenibacillaceae > Paenibacillus > Paenibacillus sp. FSL H7-0756. The sequence continues at coordinate 1,354,952 of NZ_JBBOVT010000002.1, forward strand.
CCAGCATATAATTCTGCGCATCCGATAACACGAGCTCGCCCGTTCCGGCGGCAACTCTGCACAAAGCACGGGTTGTTCCCGCTTCTGAGTCCGGCAGGTCTTCTTCCCCGGGCTCAACCACCGTGAATTGAAACAGCGGCACCGCCTCCGGCAGCTCCTCACCCGCAGAGAATCTCTGATTATATACCGAGTACATCAGATTGCCGGTATGCGCTCTGGAAGCATCCGACTCTTGCTCCGCAAGGATTCTGCTGTTCTGGTAAGCAATAATTCCGGCTGTGACCAGCAGAAACAGCACCACTCCCGCAATTAAAGTATACATTCCTGTCACCAGCCCATCGCCTGTAATGAACAATACCGTTTCTATAGTATCATGGACAGAAGTGTCCGTGAATGGTCCTACCCGTGTAAAAACATTTTTTTGCGCCGATTCCATAAAGTTATTTTGAAAGATTCAAATTAACAGTTGAAACTTCACGTGGCATGTCTCATAATGAAGTGGAGCCTGCTGTTTTGTCAAATCCATACGAAATCAAGGGAGGATACCTGGAAATGAAATTTTTCTTGGATACCGGAAATATTGAGGAAATCAAACGTATTACCCGCCTCGGATTAGTGGATGGCGTAACGACGAACCCGTCGCTGATCGCCAAGGAAGGCAGATTGTTTAAGGACGTAATCAAAGAGATCGTAGCTATTGTCCCTGGTCCTGTAAGCGCTGAGGTTATCGGTCTTACGGCTGAAGAGATGCTTAAGGAAGCTTACGAGATCGCTGAATGGGCTCCGAACGTGGTCATCAAGCTCCCTATGACTGAAGATGGTCTGGAAGCTTGTTATGAACTGACCAAAAAAGGCATCAAAACCAACGTAACGCTCGTATTCTCCGCTGCTCAAGGCCTCATGGCCGCCAAGGCAGGAGCAACTTATATCAGTCCGTTCGTCGGACGTCTGGATGATATCGGTGTAGACGGCATGAAGCTGATCAAGGATCTGAAGACGATTCTGACCAACTACGACCTGAAATCCGAGATCATCGCCGCCAGTATCCGCAACATTGCCCATGTGGAGCAAGCAGCCATTGCCGGTGCTCACATCGCTACCATCCCGGGATCACTCCTGCCATCGCTCTGGAAGCACCCGCTGACCGACAATGGTATCGAACGCTTCCTGAAGGACTGGGAGAAGGTTCCACAGGTTTAAAAACAAAGCAAATCTTCAAGCCCCCCTTCCGCATTCTGCGGAGCGGGGCTTTTTTGGTGTTGTTAGGTGGGACGGATTACCATTTTTCCTTGACTCATTTACTTGTTATGCTTATACTTGTTACAACAAGTAATTATAAAGGAGCAATTCATTTATGACCCTGTCCTCTCCCCAGCAATTCCTCGGCTTCCTGCTGGGCTCGACCCACCGGAGAATCTCAGTGAGCTTCGCCCGGGCGTTGAAGCCGTATGACATTACACCCGAGCAATGGTCCACCCTGCTGATGATCTGTGACCGCAGCGGAGTCAACCAGAAGGAGGTGGCCGTTGCCTCCGCCAAAGACCAGCCCACCACCGCCCGGATCGTGGAGCTTCTGATTAAGAAAGGCTTCATTACCAAAACGGCCAACCCGGAGGACCGCAGGGCGTTCCAGCTCTATGCCACAGGAGAGGGAAGGGCGTTAATTGAGAACACTATAGCTCTGGAGCAGCAGACTATAGATATGGCTGTAGCCGGTTTGCAGCCGCAACAGCTTGAAGATCTCCGCAGTATGCTGGAGCAGATCTATCACAACACCGGAAATATACATCAGGAATAGGAGTCAACCCACTTGAATCAAACCTCTGAACGTCTATGGACCACATCCTTCATTACACTGACCCTTTGCAACCTTCTGCTGTTCATAGGACTGCAGATGACCTTATCTACCCTTCCTGCTTATGCGGAAAGTGCTTTGCATGCTTCACCCGTGCAGGTCAGTCTTGTGACCAGCCTGTTCGCCCTCAGTGCGATTGCCTCCCGCCTCATCTCCGCCAAAGCCATGGAGAAAGGCGGGCGCAACCTGCTGATCTTCCTCGGCCTTGCCATTGCCCTCTCTGCGGTGGCGGGCTATTATTTCGCAGGCAGCATCCTCACCCTGCTGCTGTTCCGCATCCTGTTCGGCATAGGCTTCGGTATGGCCAGCACGGCGTTCCCGACCATGGCCTCCGATGTCATTCCCATCCGCCGCATGGGCGAGGGCATGGGCTATTTCGGATTATCTACCAGCCTCGCCATGTCGGCTGGCCCGCTAATCGGACTCAGCCTGCTGCAAGGACCAGGCTTCGGGTCCCTGCTGCTGGGGACGGCTGTCGCGCTTGCTCTGATCCTGCCGATGGGCTTCCGCCTGGCGAAGTCACTGCCTGGCGGTCATTTGGAGCCGTCCGCAGTTCCGGCAGCAGCTGCCGGAAGCAATCCTTACCGCAGGCTGCTGCTTCCCTGTCTGCTTAACTTTCTCTTATCCATCTCTTACGGCGGGCTGCTCGGCTTCCTGGCGCTCTACGGGCAAGAGAAGCACCTCCAGCATATCGCTTACTTCTTCCTGTTCAATGCCTTAGCCATTGTCGTGATCCGGCCGCTCTCCGGCAGAATCTACGACCGCTATGGTGCGCCTGCCCTGCTCATCCCGGGAAGCCTGTTCATCGCCACGGGGCTTTTGCTTCTATCCTTCGCCTCCACAACAGCAGGCTTGTTCCCGGCCGCCCTATGCTACGGCTTCGGCTTTGGCTCCATGCAGCCTGCGCTCCAGACGTGGATGATCCAGTCTGTCGAACCGCGCCAGCGCGGATTAGCCAACGGAATGTTCCTGAACTCCCTGGATCTCGGTGTCGCCATCGGCTCCATGCTGCTTGGCGCTGTCGCCATGTTCACCAGCTATGCCGTGATGTACCGGTACTCGATATTGGCACCTGTGCTGCTGCTCGTTATCTATCTTCTGGTACTCATGACCCGGCAGAACAGTAAGCGCAAAGCTGCCTTAGAGGGATAGCTTTACGCTAACGTGAAATGGAGAAAACCACCCTAACGGAAAAATAAGATTACCTTCGCGCGAACACAATGTATGCTGTTTTTGGCATACATCCAGGCCGTGCGCCTGCTTGTGAGCACAATGTATGCTGTTTTTGGCATACATCCAGGCCGTGCGCCTGCTTGCGAGCACAATGTATGTTGTTTTTGACATACATTTGGTCCAACACACACCTTCTACACAGCAGCAGGAAGCTATAGTCTCCTAATATAAGAACAAAACCGCCTCGCGTCACACGCGCAGGCGGTTTTATATTTGCTCACTTCTCTTGCGTACCAGCCGTTACCGTTTCACGCACAGCAGCAGGCATGAACGGGCTTGGCTGTCCCAGACTGTAGATATGAAGCAGATGCATCGCCCGGGTACAGGCGGTATAGAACAGCTTACGTTCATGTTCACGCCCGTATTTCTCAGCGGAACCGTCATAGATGATTACAGCATCGAACTCGACGCCCTTGGCGAGGTAGGCTGGAAGCACCAGCGTCCCTTTTTGAAAATTAGGCGTTTCCTTCGTGACCAGCCGCACCGGCAGCCGTTTCTCCAGTTCACCGTGCACCTGTGCGCTCTCTTCTGCGGTCTTGCAGATCACAGCCACATAATGATAGCCCTGGGCATGAAGCTTAAGCACATCCTGCTCCACAGAGGAGAGCAGATCGTCTTCACTGTCCACCAGCGTCAGAAGCGGCTCCTCCCCCCGCCGGTTAAAGGGTACTATCTTCTCGCCGCCGGGAATCATCGCCCGTGTGAATTCAACAATCTCATACGTAGACCGGTAGCTGCGGGTCAAAGAGATCACCTCGGTGTTCTCTTCGCCGTAGATGCTCACCAGCCCGGCCAGATCTCCCAGCACCTCGCCTTGGGCATAGATCGCCTGATTCAGGTCGCCCAGCACGGTCATTTTGGCCCGGGGAAACAGGCGGCGCATGAATTCCAGCTGGAACGGCGAGTAATCCTGCACCTCATCGACAATGACATGACGGATCAGCGTGTTCGTCCGGAAGCCCTGGCTAAGCTCCTTCAAGTACAGGAACGGTGTCGCATCTTCATAGGCCAGCTCATTGCCCCTGATTGCAGTAAGCGTCTGCGCGCAGATCTCATCCCACGCTTCAGGCAGCGGCTGGCGGGTATCCAGGCGTTCTATCAGCTCACGGCCCTCGAATAAACGGCTGTACAGCGCCTTCACATCCACGAAGCGCCCGCGCTTGGTCCAGCCGCGCAGCGGCTTGAGACGCTGGCTGACTACGTAGCGGGCCAGCAGGATTCGCTCCGCATCATAATCATCGAAGCTGTCATTATGCCCTCCGCCCTTGCGGCGCATCTGGTTATAGGCCCGCTGATAATCGCTGTTGTCCATCAGCTCAATCTGCTCGTCTACCCATGCCGCACTCCGCTCTTCTGCGCCGAAGGCCGCAATTTTTTTGAGCAGCCAGCCCGTCATCAGTTCAATCCGGTTCGCCAGCTTGATGCCCGGGTCATAGCTGTAGAACTGGCGCTCCATCTCTTCCTTAGAGGCAACGGCCTTCCCCTGGAACATCAATGGCTTGAACAGCATGCCTTCATGCTCCAGCAGATTCACATATTGCCGGATGGCGCTAAGGAAGGCTACTGATGATTTATAAGCAATGCCTTCCCGGCGGATATAGGCTTCCTCCCCGTCCGGGGCATTCAGCAGACTCTCCGTCTGGCTGAACACATCCTCCAGCTGAAATTCCTGGCCCAGCCGGTGCTCCAGGTACATCTGGAAGGTGGTCTGCTGCATATTCTCTTCCCCCAGCTCAGGCAGCACAGTGGATACATAGCTGTTGAACAGGGGGTTCGGCGAGAAGAGCAGCATCTGATCTGCCTGAAGCACCTCGCGGTACTTGTAGAGCAGATAGGCTACCCGCTGTAGCGCTGCTGATGTCTTGCCGCTCCCGGCGGCTCCCTGCACAACCAGCATCCGGCTTCGGTCATTACGGATGACCGCATTCTGCTCCTTCTGGATGGTGGCTACGATCGACTTCATCCGGTCATCGGCACTATGGCTCAGTACCTGCTGAAGCAGTTCATCGCCGATGGTGACGCCCGTGTCGAACATGACTTCAATCTCACCGTTATCAATCACGAATTGGCGCTTCAGCTCCATGGTGCCTGTAATCTGTCCTCCAGGTGTCTCATAAGATGCAGGTCCCGGCGCCCCGTCATAATACAAGCTGGAGATAGGCGCGCGCCAATCGTAGATCAGGAAGGTCCCGTTATCCTCCATCAGCGAACCGATGCCCAGATAGATGGTATCAGCCGCAGCATCCTCCGCCTCCGAGAAATCAATCCGGCCAAAATAGGGCGATACTACCAGCTTTTTATATTTTTTAAGCGCCTTGCTGGATTGCAGATGATGGCGTTCGCGTTCGTTCAGAATCTGTGCCTGCTGCCGCAGACTGGTTGAAGTCTCCCCCAGGTCGTCGGGGCTGCTGAAGTTCACTGTGACCTCTTCCCAGAAGTCTTTGCGCATATCCACGACATCCGTGCGGTGGAGTCCCAGCTCCTCTGACAGCAGCCGGATATGGGCAGACAGCAGCTTGGTGATGCCGTTTACCCGCTCCTGCTCCTTTTGCCACTCGTGATCATGTTTATCCAATTCATTTCATCCCCTTTGGAAGGTTGACTAACAATGTTACCAACTCTTTAGTCATTTTACAAGTTTTTGCTATATAGATCTCGCGCTCTAAATCTTCTCACTCAGCACTGTACTGTCCTTGTCATCTGCGTTCATCCGGTGGATTTGGTCAGCCACTTTATCCAGACGCTCCAGCTGATAGCCGTAGTCATAGATGGCCGCAGCCACCACCGACAGCCGGAGCTGCCCGGATTTCTGCGGATCATATCCGTTGATGGCGGATTTCAGGAAGCGGTCATTGTCCTCCGCCAGCGGCTCGGAATCATTGGCTCCCGGCTTCAGCTTATCCTCGAATTTCAGCAAAATGTACTCATGGTACTTGATCAGCTGCTCCAGATGGCGGTCGAACAGCTCATCCGTTTGCTCCGTCCGGTCAGCCTGGAAGTAATGCCGGTCAATCGCCTCAAGCACCTGATAGCCCTTTTGCAGGGAACCCAGCAGGTTTTTGTAGACAACCATCTGCCTCGTCTGACTGTATTTAGCCTTGCGGAGCTGCTTCTGCTCCTCCTCGAACAACGCGTATTTGTCAGCCAGCGCTTTAATCGCGCCTTCCAGGCCGTTCTTCTCATCCCGGAATACACTTTCCTTCATCTCATGCGACACCGCTGTCCGCAGCAGCAGCGATAAGCTGGTGAACACATTCTCGATCTGCCGGATGTACTGCTTGCGCGGCTGGGGCGGAAATACAGAGATATTGATAATAAAAGCCGACAAAATCCCGGTCAGGGTCAGCAGGAACCGGGTTAAGGCAAACTGCCACTGGCCGGAAGCCTCCATGACAGAGATGACTGTGACCAGCGTCAGGCCGATGGTGTCGGCACGGTTCATTTTCATGCTGATCATAATCACCAGGATACATACCAGTCCAACCGCAATCGGCTCATTGGAGAGCAGCATTCCGCCAAGCAGCGCAATCACGGCCCCCATCGTGCTGGTCTGGATCTGATCGAGGAAATACCGCCATGATCTGTATATGGACGGCTGCATGGCAAAGATTGCCGCAATAGCCGCACCGACAGGAGAAGCGAAATTGAATAGAACGGACAGATAAAGCGCAAGCGTTACGGCCATTCCTGTTTTGAGTATGCGGGCACCGAAAGCCAAATCCATCCCTCCCAAGAGCTTGAAGCTTATCATAATTACTGTGGATGTTCATCCTTTATGTATATCTTGTTATTACCCATGAACTGCGCTGGCGAATTTTAGTATGTCTTAAGCCGGGCTTCAGGATTCTTTCAGCTTTCAGGGAATACTGTTATACCGGGTAGTCACTATAACCATCAGAAGAGGTGTATTCATGAAAAAAACGACCCGAACCCTATCCGCATGGGCAGCAGCCATGATGCTTGCCCTGTCTCCAGCAGCCGCCTTCGGCGAGCAGCTTCCCAAAGGCACAGCCACCCCTCCTCCGGCCTCACCGCATGCCGGCAGAGAGCATACCGGCAGAGAACATCCCCCTCACCGCAGCGGGGACCGGAATCTCAGGGCCGGAGGCCATTTCATTATCAGCGAAACGGCTGAGCTCCTGGGAATGGGCCGTGAGGAGCTGATTGCCAGCCTGAAATCGGGTAAGACCCTGACAGGTCTGGCCCAGGAGAAGAAGGGCTGGAGCGAAGACCAGTATGTCCAGAAGCTGAGCGATGCCGCCAGCCTGAAGCTGGATGGATTCGTCAAGGAAGGGAAGCTGACGCAGGAAGACGCGGCGAAGCTGAAACCGGGCTTGCCGACGCTGATCAAGCGCAGCCTCAGCCGCGTAGCCCAGCTTCACCAGGGCAAGCCGTCACCGCCGCCTGCTGCTACGAAGGCCCCCTGAACTGTACGGCACCGTCCCGGGGGAGACAAGCTAGCGAGACCGTCCTCCTTACGGATGGATACCGTATGTAAGAGAACAGGCACTGAAATGCCCGGAGTTACTTCTTCCGGGCATTCTTTGTGTGATGCGGATTCGCTTTGTAATTCCGGTAAGCTTCGAAGCAGGCCGCCGACAGCATCAGCCAGGCTCCGCTCGCGGCATAGCCGCCGATCACATCACTCGGATAATGCACCCCCAGATAAATCCGGCTCCAGCCGATTCCTCCGGTCATCAGCACAGTGAACAGAATCAGCAAGAACCGCTCGCTACGGCTGTGCATATGCCGCCAGAGCAGGTAGGCAATGACCCCGTATAACGAGAAAGCCGCCATTGAATGTCCGCTGGGGAAGCTGTAGCCTGCCTGCTCAATCAGCCTGTGAATGGTGGGACGCTCCCGGTGGAACCACAGCTTGAGGAGCGTGTTCAGCAATTGGGAGCCGAGGCCCACCCACAGAAACAGGGCAAGCTCCAGCCGGTGCTTTAGCGCGAAGAACAAAATGAGCATGGTCAGCACGGAGATCCCTATTGCCAGCTTCGAGGAGCCGACTAATGATAAGCCTTTGGCCAGTGCGGTAAGCGGCGGAGATTCCATCGATTGCACGAACCGGATCACCGCATGGTCGAAGCCCTGGGCTCCGCCCAGCTTAACCAGTAATGCGATCAGGATAAAAGCCAGTAAAAACCATATAAACCGCCGGAATCCACGGGACCAGTAATGATAATATAGCATAACTACCCCCTTGTCTATTTCTCAGGCCTTAAGAACACATTTCCTGGGAAGGTCTTTCCCGTGTTATAATGGCCTGGAGAAATTATTTTAATTAAAGATGGAGTGCTGCCAAGTGGAAAGTCTAAAATTGCAGGAACGTTTGTTGAACCAGTGCATCTCAACAAAGATGCCTGTGACGATCTTTACAACTAACGGAGTCAAAATGCAGGGACTGGTAACCTCTTATGACGCTTATACGATCACCTTGCAGGGTCAGGGTGACGGAAGACAGAACGTACTCTTCAAATCGGCAGTCTCCACCGTGGTGCCGCTGAAGCCCGTCTCACTCAAATAAGCTGTCTGATCGGCGCACATTTTAACCTAAGCTACTACAAATGAACCTTCCAGGAACTCAAAAGGAACACCGGAGCAGCATCCCGGTGTTCCTTTTGCCGTTGTCTCCTTTGAGTCAGCCAGCTTGTCCTACACGGGGAAAACCGCCGGCATCACGCACACCGGCTTCGACAGCTCAGCTGTGTTGCCGGTGAAGCTCAGGCGGCCGCTGCCTTCGTCCAGGGAGAAGACAACCAGATTATTGCCGTCCCGGTTGGCAACAATCAGATACGCACCGTCCGGTGTAACTGTGAAGTGACGGGGATGTCCGCCTCTGGTGGATACATGCTCTACTAGGGTCAGCCCTGCCGTCTGCGGATTCACAGCATACTGTACGATGCTGTCATGTCCGCGGTTCGAGCCGTACAGATATTTGCCATCCTTGGAGAAGGTGATCTCTGCACAGCTGTTCTGGCCGGCTTCATAGCCTTCAGGCAGTGTGGATACAGTAGCAGCCGTCTTCAGGGTTCCTGCCGCAGCATCATATAGGAATGATGTCACCGTGCTGTCCAGCTCATTAATGACATAAGCGGACTTCCCGTCTGGATGGAACACGAAATGCCGCGGTCCTGCACCGGCATGCAGCGCAGTGTCTCCAATCGCTTCCAGCGTTCCCGCCTCTGCATCTATCCGGTAGCTGCGGATCAGATCCAGTCCCAGATCCGAGACAAACAGGTAACGTCCATCAGGGCTGAAGATGGCAGAATGCGGATGGGGACGGTCCTGGCCCGGAGTCCCACCATGTCCTGTGTGCTGAGCGATATCCGTCAATGCCACAGGCAATCCGCCCTTGTCCAGCGTGAGGAGTCCGACCGATCCCCCGTGATAGCTGCACACGACCAGATGTTGATTTTTGGCGTCCCGGTTAATGTTACAGGTCGTGCTCTGGCCTTTGCCTTCGGAAGGCATAGTCTGAATCCGCTGCAATTCGGTCAGCTTGCCTGTCTCAGGATCGATAGCGAAGGTTATAACCTCCCCTTCCTTACCGCCCGTACCGTTCGGCTTCTCCCCTATGGCATACAGCTTGCGACCGGAAGGGTCCACATTGACGAACGTAGGATTCGTCAGGCCTCCTGCGGTATCCAGCCGCTCCAGCGTGCCTCCGGCTTCACCGTCAAAGGCAAACACCTGGATTCCGCTCTCTTCTGCGGTGGCGTAGGAACCGGTAAATAACAGCAGCTTCGTCTTTTCGTTCATCTAGAATTCCTCCTCAAGTTAAACAGCCATCTATATAATTTACAATTTTTCGTGAGGGTTGACAAATGCAACGGAAAAAGTGACAAAAAACATTTCAAAAATAAGACTTCTCAAGCCGTTCAGAGTATGATATAATGAAAGCGCTAACATTAATGTTATTAATCAAGATAAAGGGGGAACACGAATGAGCAGCCTGCTGGAAGCCAGAAATGTATATGAGGACTTCGAGGTGGAGACAGACATTCTGTTCTTTAAGGTCGGGGACCATGACCTGGTCATTTTTCACGGCAGAAACTACAATATTAAAAAGAGAATGACTGCCGAGCAACTGAACCGCTTATTGTCGAGCAACAGCTATTATCATGTGTACGGAGGCTGCTACGTGAATCTGAACAAGATCAGCTCCATAGAGGACGACTGCATCTACTTCGGTGAGATGGGCCTCTATGCCAAGTCTGTACGGGTTCCAAGACGTAAGCAGGAGAACATCCGCCATTTGCTTAAGGGACTGAGTTCCTAAGCCGGAAACGTTATCCGCACACATCTTGCAGTACGGTACTCTTCTATTCGAATGATTACAGTCTCTCTCATCAGGCCGGAGCGCATATGGGGACACCCGTGCTGCTCCGGTTTTTCCTGTGTTTTACCTGTTTCTTAATGGAATCTTAAAAAGTAATTGTGCTTTTTTATACTTTCTTAAGGTTTGGAATTCTGTTTTCTGGTAAAGTTGTAGAAAGACAGGCACCACCTATATTGAAGGGAGTCATTAATTATAATGGACAAAAAAGATTTCAATGAAAATGAAAAGCTAGAAAACGGCTTTACGCCGGAAGAGAATGATACTTCTGTGATTACTCCGGAAGAAGGAATTGAGCCTGCTGGAACAGCCCCTGTGCCGCAGGAACCTGTACAAGCAGCTCCAAGAGTTGAAGAAAGCGTTCCCGTAATGAACAAAGTCGGCGGCGGAGGTACTCCCCCATCCTCACCTGCTCCATCCGGCGGCGGCAAAGGCTGGATGATTGCATCGCTCGTACTGGCAGCAGCACTGATTGTAGTGCTGATTGTACAGCCTTTCAAGAAGGATGACAGCAAAGTTGCCGTTGCTTCCGTGAACGGAACAGACATCACCAAGGCGCAGCTGTATGATAAATTGCTTGAAGCCGGCGGGGAATCCACCCTGCAAAACCTGATTACCACCACGCTGGTGGGCCAGGAAGCCAAAAAAGCCAACATTAAGGTTACCGATGCCGACATCAACGAGGAGATCGAGAACCTCAAAACCCAGTTCGGCGGCGAGGAAGCTCTGAATAACGCTCTGCAACAGAGCTCGATGACCATTGAAGACCTGAAGAAGCAAATGCCGCTCCAGGTTGAAATCCGCAAGCTGGTAGAACCGAAGGTAACCGTTACCGATGATGAGATCTCCAAATACTTCGAAGAAAACAAAGCGAAATACAATCAGGAGGAAGAAGTTCGCGCTTCCCACATCCTGGTGAAGACCAAGGAAGAAGCTGACGCTATTCTGAAGCAGCTCAAAGACGGCGGGGATTTCGCAGCATTGGCTAAAGAAAAATCCGCTGACACCGGCTCCAAGGACAAGGGCGGCGATCTTGACTTCTTCAAACGCGGAGACATGGTTGCTGAATTCTCCGATGCAGCCTTCAAGCTGAAGGTTGGCGAAACCAGCGGCGCTGTGAAATCCGATTACGGCTACCACATCATCAAGGTTACTGACCGCAAGGAAGCCAAAGAATATACACTTGCCGAGAAGAAGGAAGAAATCAAGAAAACTCTGATGTCGCAGAAGGTATCCGAGATGTCTGCTACGTGGCTGGCTGATCTGAACAAGAATGCCAAGATCACCAATACGTTGACCGACAAACCGGATGCATCCGCTACTCCGGCAGCCAGTGAAGCTCCTGCTGCGGCAACGGAAGCTCCTGCTGCAAAATAAAGATTGCGATATTGGTACAAGCTATAACAATATAGAAGGCTACAATAAAAAGGACAAGCGTTCATCCGCTTGTCCTTTTTATTTGTGTTCAGATGTCTGCCTCAATTATTGTTCGTGCAGAGTGAGCTGCTATTGCCCTTTTTTTCGGATCTGCTTATCGTGATTCTCGCCCCACTCTTTGGCCTGTGCAGTGGCGATGGCGATGGCCCGCCCCTCCTCATATCCGTCGTCCAGCAGCGCATTGGCAATCTCCACCGCTTTGTTGCGAACAGGCGCAGTGAAGTTCTTCAGTGAATCCGGGTAGTTCTCCTTATTCCATGGCATGACAAAAACCTCCTTGATCTGGCTATATTCATACTTAGCCGGATCAGGGAGGTTCTAAACTGCTTATCGCAGGGTTTTCTTACTTAATGACCTTCACGCGTTCTTCAATCGGTTGGAATTCCTTCTCGCCAGGAGGCGTCAGGATGTTGCCGAATGGCATCTGGGCAATCAGCTTCCAGTCCGCAGCAATACCGAAGGTCTCCTTCACTTCATCGTCGATCAGCGGGTTATAGTGCTGTAGGGATGCACCCAGACCTGCTTCTGCGAAGGCAGTCCATACTACGAATTGCAGAATCCCGGAGGACTGGTTGGACCAGATCGGAAAGTTCTCAGCATACAGGGCAAAATTCTCCTGCAGGTGCTTCACCACTGCCTGATCTTCGAAGAATAGCACGGAGCCGTAGCCGGCTTTGAAAGAGGACAGCTTCTGAGCCGTGCCTTCGAATTGTTCAGTAGGAACGATCTTGCGCAGGGTCTCAGCTGTAATATCCCACAGCTTATCATGTTGTTCGCCCAGCAATACGACAGCTCTTGAGCTTTGCGAGTTGAAGGAAGTTGGGCTATGTAGAACGGCCTCTTCAACAATCTTCTGAATTTGTTCATCAGAGATTGGGGATTCTTTACTGATGGCGTATATGGAACGTCTGCCTTTTACCGCTTCAAAAAAAGTCTTAGACATAAAATAACTACCTCCATTAAATTAAGTAACTTACTTTTTTTAATTGTAACACTTTTCCGGTCTGAATACAACACATCATTCACAACTTTTTCCTGTACCAGCTCTTTGTTTGTATATCCGCTCTTAGTGTCGCTGAATTGAGTTCAATTATGCACCTTCCACTATTTTCTATAAGCTATTCTGGAGGTTTAGAAACAACGGCTAACATATCGTATATACAACCCTGTCATAAATACGCTACAATGATTCAGCTAAAATACAGAAAGAAGGTTAAGCTATGCGCGTCCCGCTTCATAACCGCACAACTCATATGGTGAAGCTCACCTTAATGATGCTCCTCTCTTCCCTCCTCATCCTCAGCGGGTGTGAAGACTCCGCTTCTTCTGCCTTGAACGCTGTTCCAGCCGCCGCCGGGGCCGTGACCCCTGCTACAGAACCCGGAGAACCAGTATCCTTCTGGGTCGCCACCGATACACATTATCTGGACAAAGCCCTGGAGGACGGTGGGCAGGCCTTCCAGACTTATGTCACAGGCGGCGATGGCAAAATGCTTCCTTACAGCGATGAGCTGACCGAAGCCCTGGTCCGGGATGTGGAACAGAACAAGCCGGCCTTCCTCATTCTGAGCGGCGACCTTACGAATAACGGGGAAGCAGGTAGTCATGAGGAGCTGGCTGCGAAGCTGCACCGGATGGAAGCTGCGGGAACCCGCGTCTACGTCATTCCGGGCAACCATGATATCAACAACCCCTGGGCCAGATCGTTCGACGGTGACAAGCAGGTCGTGGCCAAGCATATTAACGTAGAGGATTTCCTGCGCATCTATGACGATTTCGGATATAACGAGGCGGTCTCGCGGGATGCGGACAGCTTAAGCTATGCGGTGAAGGCCGCACCCGGCCTGTGGCTGCTGATGCTTGACAGTGCGCAGTATGCTCATAACGAAGAATATAATTTTCCGCAGACCGACGGCCGCCTTCTGCCCTCCACCCTTGCCTGGATTGACGATAATGTGAAGCTGGCCGCTCAGGAGCATGCAGCTGTGATTACCGTGATGCATCATAATCTGCTGAGCCACACCTCCATGGCCGTATCCGGGTTCAAGCTTAATAACAGTCAGGAGACGATGAAGGCTTTTCGCCGGAACGGGCTAAATCTGGTGTTGTCCGGGCATATTCATATGCAGGATATCCGCCGCGATCCTCCAGAAGCCTCTATAGATCCGGCCTTACCTGTCTATGATATTGCTACAAGCGCCATGGCGGTGAATCCGCACCAGTACGGCAGAATGACCTTCGATCCCGCATCACGGGCCGTGACCTACCATACCACTCAAGTAGATGTTGACGGCTGGGCCAAGGCCAACCACAAGACCGATCCGCACCTGCTGAACTTCAAAGCGTATGCGGAGCAGATCTTCGCAGAGAACTCGTATGACAAAGCGATGAGCCGGCTTAAGGAGAGCAGCTTCACAGAAGCGCAGAAGCAGTTGATGGCTGAGGTGATGTCGAAGCTGAACGTGAAGTATTTTGCCGGGAATGCTGCTGATTCGCTGGAGGAGATTCGGGCGATGCCGGGATTCAAGCTGTGGGAGAGTATGGAGGGCGGCTTCATGTCCGGATATATCCGCAGTATGGCGGAGCACGCAGAAGAGAGCAATACCTCGCTGGAGATGGTTCTGACTACACAATAGCTGACAGCAAAGCCTCCCTTCCGGTGTACGAAAGCGAGGCTTGTTCCAGGCTTATGCTTCTATGAACTGGAGCGCACACTCTGTATGATGATCGGCAATTCCTTGTGCGAGCTGCTGGTCAGGGAAGCCTCGGTGAACTAGCTTCAACCCGCCTGAGATTAATGAGAGATGATGATGGAACTTATAGAACAGCTTCCGGTTCTCATCGAGCTGAACATCTTTCAGATAGCGGTAGTGCTTCCCAAAACGCATCTCCAGGAAGCTGTGTTCGTGTTCAATATCATAGAATTCGGCTCCTTCAATATCAATCAGGTAAGGCTCCAGCTGATCCGTTACGATCACATGATTGGGTCCAAGCTCCCCGTGAATGAATCCGTAGCTGTTTCGGGGTACTATTTTGGACTCCAGACTATATAGTTTGTCGAGCAGTTTCCCTTGATTCTTACGGATGGCTTCCACATGCTCTGCGGCGTAAGTTAGCTGTTCGATCCCATTGTATAATTGATGCAAATGACATTGTGTGTTGTTAGGCGCAGTCTGATCCGGTTTACCGTAGGTTCTGCTCTGAATCCTATGCATGGCATGAATCATCTCTCCCACCTGCTGGAAGACCTTATCCTGAACCTTACGGTCCGGATGCTTGAAATATCCCCCGGCCTCTTGTCCGGCTACATACTCAACCAGCGCATAATCGAAATCGTACCGGTCTCTGTCCTTATTCAAATCATAGAGTATTGGTGTGCGGATCGCATGCTCTATCAAGAACCTGTTATTACTCTCAAATAATTCACTCCCATAGGACTCTGCATGCAGGTTATGATTAACGATTTCTTCCTGAAAATAATTCATGATCAGGTCCCACACGTACAGAATACAGGAGAACCCATTGCTGCAGTCGAGCTTATAGACCACCTTCTGGGCACCGCCCTCCATCCTGCTGACCTTTACGACTGTATAACTCGTGCCTAAGACCTTCTCCACATACTCCTGCAACTCAGCAGTCCCCAGATGACATTGAAATTTCAAGTAACCACACTCCGCTTCTTCTTGTATTGCCGGCTACTTTACTCTATTCCATTCCAGGAAAAAAATATAGACTGTTTCTTTGCGCTCGATGGCGTAAAGTAAGTTGTGTACCACAATTTGGAGCCTAGCCAGGCACCAAAAAAGTAGGGTATCCTCGGGTTTACCACAACACCAAGAAGGAGCCCTACTCGATGACTATTGTACCCGAACATATGCTAAATAATCTATTTGAAAAACTTGTTAAAGACTTCATGAAAGAGAATATGGAATCGCTCCTGCGTGCCGAAATCCAAGGGTTTATGTCGAGTGAAGAAGCCGGTGCCAGCAATAGCCGTAACGGATACTATACACGGGATCTGCATACGAGATACGGCCATATCGAGGATCTTCAGGTTCCCCGGGACCGCCAGGGTCTCTTTCAAACTCAGATGTTTGAACCCTACCAACGGCGGGAGGGCTGGCTGGAAGAAGCGGTGATCCAGATGTATAAATCCGGCATGGGAACCCGGGACGTGGCCCGATTTATTGAAAGCATGTTCGGCAGCCATTACTCGCCCACCACCATCAGTAACATCACCGCTACGGTGCTGGAGGATATCCACCAGTGGCAGAAACGTCCGCTGAGCAAACGCTACTCTGTGATCTACCTGGATGGGCTGTACGTGAAGCTTAAACGGGGCACGGTCCGGGGCGAAGTCGTCTATTTTGCCATGGGAATCGACGAAGAAGGTCAGCGTCAAATCCTGGGGTTCTACGTAGGGGGTCAAGAGAGCTCGAATGGCTGGCGGGAGGTGCTCAAAGATCTGTACGCACGCGGGGCCCAGGAAGTGCTGCTCGGTGTATTTGACGGACTGCCGGGGCTCGATGCGGCCTTTAAAGAAACCTACCCGCAGGCGGATGTGCAGCATTGTGTGGTGCACAAAGTACGAGCCACGTTACCCAAAATCCGTGTGGAGCACAAAACCGATGTGATTAAGGCCCTGAAGACCGTGTATGATGCACCAGATGAGGTCGTGGCCCGGGCGAACTTTGACACGGTGAAAGCGAAGTGGAATGCGTTATACCCGAAGGAAATGCGGTCTTGGGAGGAGCAGCTTTCGACGTTACTGACGTTCTACAAGTACCCGGAACCGATGCGTAAAGCGATTTACACGTCCAATCCCATTGAGCGAATGAACAAGGAAATCCGCAAACGTCTGAAGCCGATGAACAGCCTGACCAACATGGATGCGGCAGAAAAAATCGTGTATCTGGAGATGTTAGGCTACAACGAAAGGTTTGGGCAGCGAGTCACCCCTGGCTTTGGGGTGGACACGGTGAAAAAGAAGCTCAGCCAGCTCTATGAAGCCCGCTACCCTTCGTTGCCCACAGTCGTAGAAGAGTAGCCAATGAATCCAATTTCTGGGGGTCGGGGTTCCCCCTCCCCCCAGAAACACTACACCCCCAACCCGTAACCCCGGGGAGGTACTTCTACTCATTTACACAAACTTCTTGACGCTACCTTGCGCTCTGTTATTATGTTGAATTAGGTCTTGGAAAAAATAGTCATACATATTTTTGCTTTTTATTTACGGATAACAGGGCTATGCCTTACGCTTACTTTGCGGTTCGCACTGGAGTAATTAGAAAAAAAGTTGAAGAAAGATCATTCAACGGATGTATGACTATCGGGCTCATTTTACCGGTGAATCTCAACCGTATGAACTCGCTACTCGTACCATGAAGGATGTCTGCAACATACTTTCCATTTAGCGAGATCGTGAAATCCTCCCCGTTCTTCTCGAGTATAGATACCTCGTCCTCAATATCTCCAATTTCTGCGGTTTGGGATAACAATCGTAGTCTGTCGGCAGTGGTCTCTAACCTTACAATACTTTCACTGGCCAATACCGTCGTCCGTTCTACCGCTTTTAACAGAGGATCTATTCTAATTGTAATCTCTGATATAAAAGTGTGCGGAATCACATGGTGCAGGGACGGGTACTCCCCTTCAATTAAAGCAGATTGAACCATAATATGGTTAGCAGTGAATCTAACATGACGATTGGTTACTTCAACTTCTGTTGTTCTGGCCTCGCCGTCCATAATTTTAACCGCTTCAATTAAATTTCTGCCAGGAATAATAATATGCCTCTCCATCTCAGCTTCATGTTCCACATCAAGGTTGTATTCTCTTGAGGAATGCGATATTGGATAGTCATACTGCTATTGCTTGCGGTAACTATAAGTTCATTCATTCGAGCTTGTATATGAACGCCTGTCAGTATGGAAATCATATGGTTTGCCGGCACAGCCCTTAACACTTGCTGAAGAGCTTTGAGAAGAATATCCTTGCTGACGTTGACCCGCACTGGCTTCACCCGCTTCCATAAACTACATTACAAATCGGTAGATTCAATCAGAGATCGGATCAGCTCCGACCGGGACAATTTATGCTCTGCGCAATGCTGTTCGACCTTCTCCCAAAGCTCATTAGTTAAGGTTACCGAGACTTTTTTCGTTACACCTATGTTCTTGCGGCCTGCTCCCTCCCGGGGACCTCCTCTTGCAGACATGAATCCTAATTGACCTTCTTTATTGGAAAGACCTATTTTCAGATCATTTTGACTCAATTTGACTTGTCTCCTCTTTTTTTGAATTAGGTTACCTATTTCAATATCTATATTACTATTTTATCATACGATCAATGGGCTTACAATGTTAGGATTGGATGATTCTGGTGGCAAAAAGAAACCCACAACAAAAAACTGACCCTGCAAAGTTGCAACGGCCAGTTCTATATAGAGCGATCACATTCCCCCGATCACCATTCCACCCGCCGCACCGGCTAACACAACCAACCAAGGCGGCAGCTTCCAGAAGACCAGCATTATGAACAGAATGATAGCCAAGGCAAAGTCCAGCGGCGCGAGGATGGCTGTCGTCCACAGGGGATCGTACCAGGCGGCAAGCAGGATACCGACCACAGCGGCATTGATTCCGGTTAAGGCTCCTTGAATCCGGGGGCTCCTTCTTAAGCTGTTCCAAAAAGGCAGTGCGCCTGCAACCAGCAGAAAGGCTGGCAGGAAAATTGCGAGCGTGGCCAGGGTGGCCCCGGGAACACCGTCGGTCATTGCTCCAAGATAGGCTGCAAAAGTGAACAACGGACCCGGTACAGCCTGCGTCGCCCCGTATCCCGCCAAGAAATCGGCTGGGCTCACCCAGCCTGTAGGAACTACTTCTTGTTCCAGCAGCGGAAGCACGACATGTCCGCCGCCGAATACCAAAGCACCGGAACGATAAAAGCTGTCAAATATCGCTATTCCTCCAGTCTCCGCCGTCCCTCTTAGGAGTGGGAGTACTATCAGGAGTAAGCCGAACAACGCTAAACAAATGATGCCGGAGGACCGGCGAATGGGGACCGGAACATTCGTCAAACTCTCCGCAGAACTGTGGCGGTACAGCCATAACCCGGCTATGCCCGCTGCAGCAATCGATAGAATCTGACTGTAGCCGGTCTGCCATGATAATGTAACAGCTGCCGCAATAGCCGCGATGGTCACTCTTTCCCGGTCCGGGGTCAGCTTCTGCCCCATGCCAAGGATGGCCTGGGCAACAATCGCGACAGCTACGATTTTCAGTCCGTGAATCCAGCCAGCACCGGCAATATCATAGCCCTGAAGCAGGAAGGCAAACGCGGCCAGTACCAGGACAGAGGGCAAAGTGAAGCCCAGCCAAGCGACCAACCCGCCCAGCCAGCCTGCCCGCACCATCCCGATGCCAATCCCCACCTGACTGCTCGCCGGACCGGGAAGGAACTGACAGAGCGCTACCAGATCCGCATAGCTTCGTTCATCCATCCATTTCCGGCGGCGGATATACTCATTGTGGAAATAACCCAGATGGGCGACCGGTCCGCCGAAGGAGGTAAGACCCAGTTTGGCGGATACAAGCAGGATCTCAAGTAACACCCCAGCCTTCCCCCTCCGATGGTCTCCCGGCACCGCCTGCTTCTCTGCTTGCATATCTATTGCTCCCTTGACCCTAGAATGTATACCTCATTCCAGACTATCATCCGAGTTCAAGCATTAGATAAAAGGTACAGCAGTGTTCTGTAAATGTTCTGTAAAAGTGCGTATTGCCTCACTGTACGCTAGTTGCAGGGCTGAATGATTCTATGGTGTAAGCTTGACACTCTCCAGCCGGTCGATCAGCCTACGAAGGCCAGCTTCATCCGCTCCAGACGGACGGACATCCTCGCCCAGCAGCTTATCCACCTCTTCTCTGGTAAATGTGAAGCTGTAACTTATCCCTTCATCCGCAAGCGAATAATGAATGATATCTGCATTATCGATGAGGGTGAACAGCAGGACCGAATTCTTCAGGAGAGGGTCACGGCTTACTGCCTGAAGCTCATCGTTCCACATTCCCTTAATATCATTCACTGTATAATTGACGGTTAATGCATACGGGCGGGAGCCGGTTGTCAGCTCAATGCCTGCCCTCTCCAGTCCTTCCGGCAGCGGCATTGCACCAAGCAGCGCTGTGACTTTGCTGGCGTCCCCAATATACTTTGTTTTGCTCTCCAGCAGCTGATCCACCGCATAACCGGAATCTAACACCTGCGCCGGGGGCTCCACAGTCTTCGGATTGGCTGTACATCCAATAAGCAAGATCACAATAAGCAGGGTACAAGCGGCCATACTCCTTGAAGTCGGTTTACGGTACGCCAGAATATGCTTGATCCGGGCCTTCACACTGCTCTCGCCAAAAGCCAGCGGGCTGCCGGTCATAAGACCGCTCCGGCGGGCTGAGAAGCCAAGCAGGGAGCCTGAGTAGCTGCTTTTAACCTGCGGACCCAGCTTCCGGATCACCACTTCATCGCAGGACATCTCCATATCCTTGCTCATGAGCACAAAAGACAGCCACATCAGCGGATTGAACCAGTGGAGAATGACCAGCAGGAACATCAGCGGCTTGACCAGATAATCCCGCCGGTCAATATGAGTCTGCTCATGCAGCAGAATATGGGACAGCTCCTGTTCGCTCACTCCGGCCGGAATGTAGATCCTTGGCTTCAAGAAGCCGAAGACGAAAGGAGTCATAATCTGGTCGGTCTCAAAAACATGCCCATTCACCAGGGTTGCCGTACGGACTCTGCGCATGATTCTTACATAAGAGAACACGCTGTACAGCAGCAGTGTTATAGCGCCTGTCAGCCAGATCATACTGCCGGCCCACAGGATGATCTGCACCGGATTCACGCTTGCTGCAGGTGAAGCCGGCGGAAGCAGGCTGTTCAACAGACTTCCATGAGAAGCTGTTCCGGTCTCCACCGCAGGCTGTGCTTGCATCCCGATGTTCTTCGGAACGAATTGCAGCTGCCCTGTGCCGGACGGGCCCGCAGGCCCTGCCAGCTTCAGGATACTGAAGCTTGAAGTGAAGCTAACCGGAAGGATCAGCCTGATCATTACTGCTGACCACAGCATATAGGAGAAGATTTTGGGAGCGCGCCGCAGCAGGACTCTCGCCAGCATCACGGCGACGGCCACATAACTGGCGGTAATGCTCATGTTCAGAATACTGATCCACAGGTCCGTCATTGAGAGGCCTCCTCGATAATCCTCTTCAGCTCCGCAGCTTCCTTGGCCGATAATTTCTTATCCCCGAGAAAAGCAGTCAAAAACTGCGGCAACGAGCCGCCAAAGGCTTTGTCCACGACCGTCCGGCTCTCATGCCGCTGTGCTTCCGACTTCGGGATGATGGCGGTGACCACAGCCCCTTCGTTCCTGAGAATTCCCCGCTCACATAGCTTTCTTAACACGGTATAGGTCGTGGACTTCTTCCAGCCCAGTACCGCTAGACTCAGCTTCACCAGCTCAGTGGAATTAATCGGTTCATGGTCCCAGATCAGGCAAGCAAATTTATATTCGGCATCATATAATTTGTAGGGTTCCATCCTGTTCACTCCTTATAAGTTTATTGCAGTAGACCTACTGATGTTAAGTCTATTGCAGTAAACCTATATTGTCAAGGATACACCCGTTACCTCCAGCACAAAATAACCCCACAAAGCGGGGATTTAGCTTCGATGATAAATCAGGTACTTTGCGGGGACCCCAAAACACATAAATTCTTATCTATCAAAAGAAGCCGGAACCGCCTGATTGCTCAGGGGTCCCGGCTTCTTGATTATTGCCTTACTTCTTACGGACGTTCGATCCAGATATAGCCGTCATCATCTACTTCAACCGTAGCATGCAGGCCTTCGGCCAATACACGCAGCGGCACATTAGCATCTCCGTACTCATCTACGAATACCGCTAACGGAAGCTTCACGGTCTTGCCGGCAATTAGTGCCTGCGCGGAACCGATTTTGAATACGAGCTGATCGCCGTATACATCATCGGTAACCTTGATCGACTTGTTAGGTCCATCCCACTCTACCTTAGCATCCAGATCCTCTGCGACATAGCGCAGCGGAACATAGGTAGTGCCATTCTTCACAACCGGATAATAATAATCGTCGTCCGGTGCGATCATCAGGCTCTTAGCGGTGATTCCCATCTCTTCTTTGAGCAGCTTATATACCTGTGAATTAGGTTCGAAGCTTCTCAGGGTCTCCCCTGGAGTAAGATCTCCCATGGAGTAATCAATTGCACCTGTTGTGCTGATCGCATCAGCGGTAACAGGACCGTTCACATTCCAAGTTTCGGATACCAGCTTCATGTTGATGCTCTGCAGCGGCAGATATTCATCGGCCGGAAGAGCGACATTGAAGTCGATGTTCTGTTTGCGGACATGGAAGCCGCTGTCCACGAAGATATCCGCGCTCAGCTTGGTATCCTTGCCTAGAACAGTCTTAAGTTCAGGAGTGCTCTCATAGAGGTTCTCCAATTGCTTGTCATAGACCAGCAGGAGAGCATCCACAGCCAGCTTGGCTGCATCATGCACTACGGTAACTACCCCTTCTTTGTCCTCCAGCGGAATATCGCCCAGACCAATGCTGTTCAGATCTTCAGCTCTGTCTTTGATGAGCGGATACATATAATCATATAGACCGCTGATCAGGGCAGTGAAGCCTTCGGTATCCTTAGACACAGATCTCAGGAAACTCTTAAGCAATACTGGAAGCTCTTCTCCTGTAATTTCCGTATGTAGCTTCGTCAAGCTGGTTGGCTGGCCGTATACGGATTCATTTACTGATGTCACTGTGATCGCACCCGGATTCGGAAGATTCTTGATCACAAACTGGGAGGCCAGCTTGGTGAATTCCAAAGTCTTGGCTGGATCAGTTACTTCCAGGCCAAGCAGCATTTCATTGCTCTGAAGCGGCATGTAGAACGGCTGCTTCGCACCTTCAGCGGTGAAGACCAGGTTCTTCTGGTCGGTGAAGAGGGAGAAAGGAATCTTGAACTCCTTGTAACCCACAACTCCTGTGGCCGAGACATTGCCGTTATCCTGAACCTTCACATGGCCGAGCGTAAGTGATAAGGAATTAATAAGATCAACAACTTCCCGGTCCTCTGCGGTGATGCCTGCGGCAGGAACAGCGCTCAGGGTCATCGTAGTGCTTGATTCAGAGGATTTAACATCCAGATCCCCCAGCAGTGCCTTATTGACATCGAAGCCGCCAACCGCTTGGCAGCCTGACAGAATCAGCAGCAGGGCGAGAATCGGCACCAGCCATTTGGTTCTTGCTTTCATTTTCTTCATAGCATGTCTCCTCTAGCTCATAATTTGGCAACGTACCCATCATCTCAGAGGAGCATCAATTTGTAAATACAGCACCTGGAAATGATGAACCCTCATACGCTAAATAAACTCCGCCATTCTATAAATACCCATTCTTTGAAAAAGAGAAACTTTACCAAGGCAAGTATTGCTAAATGGGCCGGATAAAAGCTCCACCAGACCCAGCGCGGCAGACGTCTCTTCTCCAGCAGCACCCAAAAACCCGGGGTCAGCGCAATCAGAACGGTCGGAATAATGCTGGCCATCTGCACCAGCCAATTATAATAGAACAGATAGAATACATTCAGCGCCAAATGCGCCAGCACGAGCACATAAGAACGGGTATAACGGAAGATCAGCACCAGCAGCAGGCCGTAGGCGTTGTAGTCAAGCGGCAGCGCATCCATCAGCAGCACAGCGACTACCACTACCGGAATACCCGTCCACAGATTGGGCAGCTTATCAAGCAGGGCAAGGACCAGCGCTGAGATCAGCAGGGTGAATACGACGTTCCAGCCTCCCGGATGAATCGCCAGATTGTACGGAATTTGCGCCAGCACAGCGATGACAAGCAGCCGCCGCAGATAGCGGGGTCTGGAGGAGGTATGGATATAGCCTTGCGCCAGCGCGTAGCAGTAGATCGGGAAGGCAATTCTCCCCACATATCTCCAGGCAAGCTCACCCGGGAAAAAGATCAGCCCAACATGGTCAATCAGCATGGTCAGCATGGCAATAATCTGCATCTGTAGCCTCCTGTTACTTGCATGAAATTTAAAGTACCTTAGGTGCTATTATCCATGCCAGAGGCAGATGCTGCAAGCTGCGCGGGAAGACTTGTACGCCAAATAACCCCACAAAGTGAGGCTTTAGCGTAGGTGATGACTCAGGTACTTTGCGGGGACCCCAAAACATATAAATTCTGGCCAACAAGCCGGAGCCGCCCCATCTGGAGCAGTCCCGGCCTGAGTCTCTATCCTATTATCAAGCTGTCTTCGACTTGTTATAGATATCGAAGCCTACGGCAAGCAGCAGCACCAGTCCCTTGATCCCCTGCTGCCAGTCTACGCCGAGGCCGACGAGCGACATGCCGTTGTTCATGACGCCCATGACCAGACCGCCGATAATGGCTCCGACCACGGTTCCGATTCCCCCGGACGCGGAGGCTCCGCCGATAAAGCAGGCGGCGATGGCATCCAGCTCGAAGTTGGTACCAGCCTTGGGGGTGGCAGAGTTCAGGCGGGCCGCGAAGACCAGACCGGACAGGGCAGCGAGTACACCCATGTTGACGAAGACCCAGAAGGTCACCCGTTTGGTTTTGACGCCGGAGAGGCTTGCTGCCTTCTCATTGCCGCCCAGGGCATAGATATGCCGCCCCATGGTCATGTGGTTCATGACGAAGGAGTAAATCACGATCAGCACCATCAGAATCACAAGGATGTTAGGAATCCCGTTATATTGCGCCAGAACATAAGTGAACAGGTTGATGACGATCACCAGCGCAGCGGCCTTGGCAACGGACATCCAGACCGGAGATTGCTCGAAGCCGTACTTCACCGTGATCCGGCGGCTGCGGATTTCCTGATAAATTACCAGCAGCGACAGGACAATTCCGATCATTAACGTCAGTATGTTCAGCGAGCCGCCGCTGGCCACATCAGGAATGAACCCGGAGCTAATCTTTTGAAATGTCTTCGGAAACGGCGCAATCGACTGCCCGTTCAGCACGATCATCGTCAGGCCGCGGAATAGCAGCATGCCCGCCAGGGTCACTATGAACGCCGGGATTTTGACATAAGCGACCCAGAAGCCCTGCCAGGCCCCGACCAGCGCACCCATCAGCAGCGAGAGGACTACCGCCAGTACCGGATTCAGCTCCATATCCACCATCATAATGGCCGACAGGGCGCCGATGAAGGCAGCTACCGAGCCGACGGAGAGGTCGATATGACCGGTGATAATCACCAGAACCATCCCGATCGCCAGCACCAGTATGTAGCTGTTCTGCAGAATCAGATTGGTCACGTTCAGCGGCTTCAGCAGAATGCCGTCCGTCATAATTTGAAAGAACACCGAAATAAAAATCAAGGCAATAATCATGCCGTATTGGCGGATATTTTTTTTAAACAGTTCACTAATGGCTCCCATGCGGTGTTACCCCCTGCTTCGTGTCATAAATTTCATCAAAAGCTCCTGCGTGGCGTCCTTCCGCTCCACTTCCCCGCTGATCCGCCCCTCACACATGGTGTAGATCCGGTCGCACATCCCGATAATTTCCGGCAGCTCGGAAGAGATGACCAGCACGCCCTTCCCCTCTGCGGCTAGGCTGTTGATAATGGAATAAATCTCATATTTCGCCCCGACATCAATGCCCCGGGTAGGCTCATCGAGGATCAGAACATCCGGCTGGGCGTAGATCCATTTGCTGAGCACCACCTTCTGCTGGTTGCCGCCGCTGAGATTCACGGTTTTTTGCAGGATGCTGGGGGTCTTGATGTTCAGCTTCTTGCGGTACTCCTCTGCGACCAGCACTTCCTCGTTCTCATTAATGACGCCATGGCGGGAGAGCTTCTTCAGACTGCTAAGCGAGATATTCCGTTTGATATCGTCAATCAGGATCAGGCCGTAATGCTTGCGGTCCTCGGTCACGTAGGCTAATCCATGCTCTATCGCCTGGCTGATATTATTCAGGTGCACTTCCTTGCCGTGCATAAAAGTCTGGCCGCTGATCCGCTTGCCGTAGGACTTCCCAAACACGCTCATCGCCAGCTCCGTACGCCCTGCGCCCATCAGCCCGGCAATGCCGACCACCTCGCCGCGCCGGATGTGGAGATTGATTCTATCCAGCATTTTGCGGTCCGCCTGAGTCTCGTGATAGACATTCCAGTCGCGGATCTCGAAGATCGTCTCGCCTGGGTTAGGTGTGCGCTCAGGGTAACGGTTCGTCAGGTCGCGCCCGACCATGCCTTTGATAATGACATCCTCTGTAACGGCATCCTGCTTCATATCCAAGGTCTTGATGGTCTGTCCATCCCGCAGAATCGTGACGGAATCCGCTATCTTCTCGATTTCGTTCAATTTGTGGGAAATGATAATCGAGGATATCCCCTGCTTCTTCAGCTCCAGAATGAGCAGCAGCAGGTTCTCGCTATCATCCTCATTCAGCGCCGCTGTCGGTTCATCGAGAATGAGCAGCTTCACTTCCTTGGAGAGCGCCTTCGCGATCTCTACAAGCTGCTGCTTGCCGACACCTATCGTTGAGACTCCTGTAAACGGCGATTCCTTGAGGCCGACGGTGGTTAGCAGCGCCTTGGTCTTGACCGTCGTTTCGTTCCAGTTGATCACCCCGCGTCTGGCCTGCTCATTGCCGAGGAAGATGTTCTCCGAAATCGACAAATACGGAATCAGCGCCAGCTCCTGATGGATAATAACGATCCCCAGGCCCTCGCTGTCCTTGATATCCTTGAACTGGCATACCTGCCCCTGATATAAAATATCCCCTTCATACGTCCCGTGCGGATACACTCCGCTAAGCACCTTCATCAGTGTGGACTTGCCTGCCCCGTTCTCTCCGCAGAGGGCGTGGATCTCGCCTGCCTTCACCTGCAGATTGACGCCCGAGAGCGCTTTGACGCCGGGGAATGTCTTGGTAATGCCTTTCATCTCCAAAATAATCTCACTCAAGTGCCTCTCACCCAGCTTTCCTTGTGACTGTGCAGCGGTTCACCAGCGGCGCTCCTTGCTTCTCGGCTGCCGCCGGTGCCCGCTAGACCTGCGCTATGACGGCTATTGTCCCAGCTGTTCCTTGGTATAGTACCCGCCGTCTACCAGCACTTTATCCACGTTGTCCGCATCCACAGAGACCGGCTCCAGCAGGTAGGACGGGACGATTTTGACACCATTGTCGTAGGTAGTGGTATCGTTGACTTCGGCTTCGGTCCCCTTCAGCACACTCTCGGTCATCTCCACCGCCTTCTTAGCCAGCTCGCGGGTATCCTTGAATACCGTCTGGGTCTGCTCTCCGGCCAGAATCGACTTCACCGAAGCCAGCTCGGCGTCCTGTCCGGTGACCACCGGCAGCTTCTTGTCACCGGAGCCGTAGCCTACACCCTTGAGTGAAGACAGGATACCGATGCTGATGCCATCGTAAGGAGACAAGACGGCGTCCAGATTATCGCTCGCATAGTTCGCGCTCAGCAGGTTATCCATCCGTGACTGGGCGGCGGCGCCGTCCCAGCGCAGCGTAGCTACCTTATCCATCGTAAGCTGCTTGCTGCGGACCACCAGCTTGCCGGAATCGATGTACGGCTTCAGAATCGACATGGCGCCATCGAAGAAGAAGTAGGCATTGTTGTCATCCGGCGATCCGCCGAACAGCTCGATGTTGAACGGGCCCTTGCCGTCCTTCAGGCCAAGCTTCTCCTCAATGTAGGAGCCTTGCAGCACGCCCACCTTGAAATTATCGAAGGTTGCGTAATAGTCTACGAATTCACTTTTTTTGATCAGACGGTCATAAGCGATGACCTTAACGTTGGCGTCATGCGCCTTCTGCAGCACATCCGTCAGCGCCTCGCCGTCAATTGAAGCGATTACAATGGCGTTCACGCCTTTGGTGATCATGTTCTCAATCTGCGACACCTGATTCTCGACAACATCCTCCGCATATTGCAGATCCGTGCCGTAGCCCAGCTTCTCGAACTCCTTGACCATGTTGTTGCCGTCATTCACCCAGCGCTCCGAGGATTTGGTCGGCATCGCAATGCCCACCTTGCCCTTGGATGTATCCCCACCGCCGGAAGAGCTGCCGGCACTGCTGGATGAATTACCGCTGTTGCCGCATGCAGATAAGATGAGTACCATTGTTAGCAGAAGCGTGATCATTGAATATCTTTTCATTCCTGCACTACCCCCTGAACTATTCTGATGTCTTCCACAGGTGATCCCGTGTGACAAATCGAGTATAGCAACCGGGAGCAGGTGCCGTATTTACACTGAGTCTACTGTTTTTGTGAAAATATAACTTTATATATGCAAAAAGGAATGCCCCTCGCTTATAGATAGCTGCGGAAGCATTCCCCACTATTAATCTGATCTTCTATTACTTGCGTACCTCAGCCTGCACCCCTTTACGGAACTGCAGCGGAGCCACACCGGTCTGCTTCTTGAAGGCGGTGCTGAAATAATGCTGGGTCTCATAGCCCGACTGCTCCGCAACCTCGTTAATGCTAAGGTCGGTAGAATGCAGAAGCTGCGCAGCCCGGCGGATACGAGTCTGGGTCAGATACGTGCCGAAGGATTCGCCCAGCTCCTGCTTGAACAAGCGGCTCAGATAGACCGGCGAGGCTTGAAGCAGCCCTGCTGTCGCCTCCAGGGTAAGCCCGTATTCGCTGTAGTGCTCCTGGATATGCTGCTTGGCCCGCCGGACGAGCGGCGACAGCGGCTGCTCCTTGACCAGCGCCATCCGGCAGCTCCGGTAAGCGGCAGCCAGCTCTGTAATCTCTCCCTGGATCAGCCGGGTGCCGACTTCAACGGCGATTTTGAGATGGCTGCGTACAGCCGCCTCCACTCCGGCCAGGATGCGCTCAGCGGCAGCATCCCACAGCAGGATAACGATCAGTCCGGCGGCGTCCCGGAACATCACCTTGGGATACGGGTCCAGCAGCTCTGCGGCGATATTCTCGATGGCGAACAGGAAGAGCTGGCGCTCCTTCTCCTTCATCGCCGGATGCTGGCCCTCCCACCTCCAGCGGATGATGCCGATCAGCTCCGGCCGCTGCGAAGGAAGCTTAAGGAATTGCAGCTGCTCCCTGATCTCTGCCTGGCTCAGATTACCGTCCAGCCATTCCTGGCAGAAGCGCTCACGCAGCAGCGGGAAGTTCTTCATCAGCTGCCGGGAGGCCTGCTCCAGATGCAGGTTCTGCTGCCGCTCGGACTCCAGCTCATCGCGAACGCCCCGCAGTACCTGCATCAACTGCTTGGGCTCTGCTGGCTTGAGAATATAATCATTCACCTGCAGCCGGATCGACTCCTGCGCATAAGCGAATTCATCGTGGCCGGTGATTACAATAATCTTGCAGCCCGGAAGCGCTTCCCGCAGCCGCTTCATCAGCTCCATGCCATGCATAATCGGCATGTTCAGATCGACCAGGGCGATATGAATGGCAAGCTCAACGGCCAGCTCCAGCGCCTCCTCCCCGTCTTCTGCCTCTGCGGCTACCTCCATACCGAGGCTATTCCAGTCCACGCATTGCCGGATGCCCTCCCGGATAATGCGCTCATCATCGGCAATGATTACTTTCCATTTGTCCATCATGTACAGATCATCCTCCTCTATCCTAATGCTTCTCCGGGTAATTCTCACGAACAACCGGGTGACTTACGGTTACAAGTGTCCCCTGCCCTTGCCCGCTCTCAATCTGGATGCCGTACGGCACTCCGTAGGTCAGCCTGATCCGCGCCTGCACATTCAATATGCCGTAGCCGCTGCCTGCGCTGCCTGTTCCCGCCATTTCAGTGTCCGTACGCTCCAATTCTTCTGTACCTACCGCTTCGAGCCGCCGCCTGAGCTCCTTCAGCTTATCTGCAGACATCCCTGCACCATCATCGCGCACAGTAAGATACAGGTCGTTGTCCCGTTCCACGACTGCAATATAGAGGTGTCCGGGGCCGCGCCGCTCCTTGATGCCGTGATAGATCGCGTTTTCTACCATCGGCTGCAGCAGCAGCTTAAGCACATAGAGCTCCTGTAAGTGCGGCTCCACTTCAATGGAATAAGTCAGCTTGGTGCTGTAACGGACATGCTGAATTTTCAGATAACTGACGATATGCTCCAGCTCATCGGAGAGCGGTATGATATCGCTCCCTTTGCTGAGGCCCAGCCGGAACAGCCTGGAGAGGGACTGCACCACCTCGGCGATATCCTCCGCCCCCTTGCTGCGGGCCATCCAGTGAATCGTATCCAGCGTATTGTACAGAAAATGCGGCTTGATATGCGCCTGAAGACTGCGCAGCTCCGCCTCACGCTTTTGCCGCGCCTGAAGCTCGGTCAGGGATAGCAGCCGGCCAATCTGGGCCAGCATCGTATTGAAGCTGCGGCCGAGCAGCCCGATCTCATCGGAACGGCTGCCCCAGTAGCGGATCGTCAGATCGCCGGACTGCGCCTTGCTCATGAAGGAGGCCAGCTGGCCGATGGGACGGGAGATCGAATAGGCCAGATAGAACGATGCGGTCATGCCCAGCATACAGACTACAAATACAAAGGTAACAACATTGAACGTAATCTCGCGGATACCATAAGCCGACTCATCCATCGGGAACACGCCCATCGTGGTCCAGCCGGTAAACGGCGAGGTCCGGTAGATCAGCTGAAGCTCACGGCCGTCTACGGTCTCTGAGGTAATGCCCGAGGACTCGGTGAACAGACCTGCCGGGATGGTACGCATCAAAGGGTGCTGCGGCGCGTAAATCATCTCTCCGCGATTATCCACCACCGTCAGATATCCGGTTTTGCCGAGCGTGACATCTCTGGCCGTCTCCGCAATTACCCGCAGCTTCAGATCCACCAGCACCACGCCCTGGACCACCTGTGTCTCAGGATTCACAATGGCCCGAACGGCCGAGACCACCTCGCTCTCCTTATAGTCCACATGGGACCTGACTGCACGGCCATACGGATGCCCCACGATCAGGAAGATCCCCTTATTCTCTGCCGCCTGCTTGTACCAGGTCTCCTCCGTCAGCCTGGTGCCGGAACGGGTATACATCTCATTGCTGATGAAATCGCCTTCACGGTTTACCAGCATAATGCCGGCAATCTCCGAGCTCAGCGTGGTGAAGCCCTGCAGGAATTTGCGGATATTGTATTCCGCTGATTCCCCATTACCTGCTGCAGGGATCGGCTGGTCCGGAACCGGCGGCTCTCCCTTCAGGAACTTCTGGACGCCCGGATCGAACGAGATCAGGTATGTAATTTTTTGCAGATTCTCTACGTCGCTCTCAATGGCCGTATTCACCTTGCGGATAAGCTGCATCGTGTTCTCGGTGCTCTGCTCCTCCACGATCCGGTCCACCGTCCAGCCAATCAACAGCCCAAGTCCAATGGAAGGCAGGATGCTAATCAGCAGGAAGTGAATAATCAGCTTATAGCGGATCGGCATATTATTCAGCTTCAGCTTCTCCATTGTCACGCCGGTCTTGCGCATCTCTGGCTCCCCCTCTGTAGCCTATTTGGCATAATAATTATCCACATTCTGCCGCGTGACCACATCAATTCCGGTATCTACAGAATCGGGGACAGGCAGGGGCTTGTTATTGGCATAGGCTTCAGGATCAGCCTCCAAATCACGGTGCAGATGGAACAGCTCGGTCAGTGACCAATACCCCATATTCCAGGTGCCTTGGGCCATGGTTGCAGCAATCTTGCCCTCCTTCACCAGATCGAGCGTGCCCTTATCCGTATCGAAGCTGATAATCTGCGGGACCGGTCCGCTGCCTGGGGCGGCTTCCACGGCTTCCGCAACCCCGATACCGCCATTACTTTCTGTGGCAAAAATCCCGGCCAGCTGCGGATACCGCACCAGCAGCTGCTCGGCAGCCTCCCTGGACGCCACCTGATCTCCCCGCCCATCCTTGACCGCCACCAGCTTCATCTGCGGGTATTTGCTGCGGATTGTATTCGTGAAGCCGTCCGTCCGCTGCTGATGATTATGCTGCTCCGGTGTGGTGATAATGGCGACCTCGCCCTTGCCCCCGGTCAGTTCGGCCATCTTATCCGCCGCCTTCGTTCCGGCATTGTAATTGTCTGTTCCCAGGAAGGAATACGCCTTGCTGCCCTCAGCGCCCGAATCAAACAGCACTACCGGAATACCGCTCTCCACAGCCTTGTTGATCGTCGCTGTAAGCAGCTTGGAATTCACGGCCGAGATGGCAATTCCCGCCGGCTTCTTGGCGATGGTCTGTTCCAGCACCGTCATCTGTTCACTCGCGTTGTGCTGGGTGGAGCCGTGATACTCGACGGATACATTAAGCTCCTCTGCTGCATCCTCGAAGCCCTTCAGTACGCTTTTCCAGTAATCAATGCCGATCTGGAACGTAACCATCACGTATTTGTCTTCAATATTACCGCGCAGTCCGGTAGTCTCCCACGGATCTGCCGCATTCCCCTGCTGCTTGTAATTCAGCACGTAGAGCACGAAGATGCCGATTAACAGCACGTAGACGAGCCCAAGCTTTTTCACATATGTAACCCCTTTCATGAATGCCGAAGGTCCGCAAACCCCAGGTTCTTCCATCTAAGTCCAATCTAGTCTACTGGCTTGGCAGCCGTTCCGTCAATTACGTTACAGGGCCTATAGTTAAAAGATCATTATCTGCTGCGACATTTTATGTCGTACCAGCTGATTTATACTGGACAGGTACCATCAATTCAATGAAACGAGGATTACAAGAATGTCAAAAACCAAACGCGGACGGGTACTCTGGACCCTTCCATCCCGTGGACGCGGCACCTGTCCTGTCTGCGGGTCCACCCGAATCAAGCTGCTCTACACCAAAATAAAATCCGACGGCACCGCCCTGAAGGTCTGCAAGCGCTGTGACAAAGCCACGCAGGTTAGAGTGGACGCAGCAAACCGGTAAACTGACGCAAGGATGCCCCCTGCTTCATGCTTCGCGCATGGATGCCGGGCAGCATCCTTGTTTCTTGACGGGGAATGCTCACCTCTGGTCTAATGCGTCACCACCAGCTATACTGGAGGCTTACAGAAAGGAGCGGAGCCGCAGTATGAGCCATATCCACCGGATCCAGTGGTTTGACCAGCAGATTCGCCAGCTTGCTTATCCGAACAGCAGGAAGCTGGCGGAGCAGTTCGAAATTTCAGGGCGCCAGGCGCAGCGGGATATTGAATACCTGACAGAATCCCTCCGGGCTCCGCTCCGGTATGTGGCGAAGCAGCGCGGATATATATATGAGGACAACAGCTTCGTGCTGCCTCATCTGTACATTACGGACGAGGAGCAGCGGGTGCTTAAATATCTGGCTTACCGGTATAGCCATTATGATTATGAGAATGCCCAGAGTATCCGCAAGGTCGGGAGTCTGCTGGAGCGGTTCACCGAACAGCCTCTTACGGATAGGGAGCTTAAGCTGCCCGTCTTTGAAGTGAATGCCCACCATATACAGATGATAGAGATGCTGGAGCAGGCGATCCGGGCCCGCAGGGTGGTCCATGTTCTCTACCGGAACGGGCAGGACACTCCGCAGGAGTTGTATCTCTGCCCCCAGCAGCTAAGCCGGCGGGTAGAGGAAGATTATCTGGTGGCAGCTGTGGAGGGCGACGGACGGAGTGAGTATTTCAGCCTGTCCGGCATCCGCCAGCTAACGTTGACTGGCAGGGTTTTTGCAGCCGGAGAAGACGGTCCGGCGGCAACGGCAGAACAGACCAGACCCTTGAAGCCATTCACGGCGAGAATCCGTATGAACGGAATACCTCAGGATAGCTCATGGGGCGGTTATCAGCTCCGCGCCGCCGCTGATGAGGTCTATGAGGTTGATTTTTATGATACCAGCGCGTTTATTGCTCAGTTGCTCCAGGCCGAGTGGAATGCCCTCTTGTCCCCCAAATGGCTGAAGGACAAGCTCCGCAGCATCTGCGAAGCAGCACTGAGACGGCTGGATGAACAGGAGAATGAACAGTGAGCAAACGATCAGGCGTAATTCTTGACGTTCAGATGAAGCGTGAATCGAAATCTTTTACCGATGCGCTCTATGCCGTAACCACTGCCGCCGGTTTATTCGAGGGTCCAAAATTCATGCTCTCCGGGCTAAGCGGCATGGCCTTCAAATTCACCGTGCACAAGAAGCTCCTCCCCTTGTCCGTTACGGCTTATGGGCAGTGGGGCATAGAGCATAGTGCGGCCGCCGATAACCTCGGCATCTTCTTCCAATATGACGGCGGGAGAACCAGACATGCTTCGTTCGGGGAGTATCAACGGATCGCTATTGACAGTGTCAAGCAGAGTCTGGACCGTGGCCGGGCCTGCATCTACTGGATACCGGAATTCGGCGTGATCCATGGTTATGATGAGGATGACCGGGTGTTCTATGTGCAGGATGGCTGGTCCGGCGAGACACAGGTTGTGCTGTATGACAACTTCGGCCTTAACTTCACGCCCTTCTGGTTTTGCCACTATGTGGGGGATGGAGTGAAGATTCCGCTGAAAGATGCTGTGCTGGAGTCGCTGCGGCTTGCGCTGGAGGATTGGGATACGCCTTACAAAACACTACCCGACTTGAGTATAGCTTCAGGCCGCCTGGCCTACAGCTTCCTGATCTGGGCGCTTCAGCAGGGCGGATTCGACAGCTATGGCGCTGTCTACATCCTGGAGTCCTACCTGACATCAAGGATCGAAATCTCCGCTTATCTGCGGGAGGTTCAGTCTGTATTGCCGGGGCTGGAGGAGGTTCAGCACTTGTATGCTGACTTGGCGGAAGAGCTGAGGGGGCCGCTCGCGGCTGCAATCTCAGAGAATAACAGCGGCAAGGTGCTGAATGAGGAGCAGCTTCCGTCCCTCTGTGCTGCTTTGGAGAGGGCATTGGAGCTTGAGGAGCAGGCCATGGGGCGGGTCAAAATAATCTCTGGACAGTACCCGGACCGTAAGCGGTCCACTCTGCCAAGATGGGGGGCGCATACCGCACGATGAATGACCATCATAACAAGCAAGTTTCAGCCACTGCGGATCAGCCGCGTGTGCCGCTCGCATCTTCTTTTGCGGATGCCATGCATCAGGTCCTGTCGGCTAAAGGCTGGTTCACGCGTTCGAAGCCCATGCTGGCCGGAATGACGGCCTTATGTTTCCGCCTGTCCGTGCACAGGCAGCTTCACCCGGATTCTGCTACGGCTTATAACTGGGCAGCTGAACATTTCGTAGCGGCTGATCTGATCGGCATTATCGCCAGTCAGGGTGCAGGCTTTAACTTCAGTCCCACCTTCCCTCTCTATCAGAAGCAGGCTATTGCGGCAATCCGCCAATCCCTTGAGCAGGGCACCGGCGTGGTCTGCTGGAAAGACCGTTTCGTAGTGATTACCCGCTGTGATGATGAGCGGCAGCTCTTCTATTACAAGGAAAGCGATGCTGCCGCAGAGCTGGAGCTGCCTTATGATCAACTCGGAAGAAATGAGTCGCCATATTGGTACGGCCAGATCTATGAAGGTCAGGTCCAAAAAGATACTCTTCAGGTAATCAGAGAGTCCTTCATCCAAGCGGTGTACAAGGCAGAGGTTCATGATCCGATGCTGCCGGAATCGCAATATGCCTGCGGCCTTAAGGCCTATGATGCCATGCTGGAAGCCTTGGCGGGCAAGACCTACGATGCTGCCGGAGCCTATGAGACGTTGATTTTCTATGCAAGAATGAAACAGGATACGGCAGCCTACGCCAGGGAAGCGAGCCTGTACTGGCCTGAAGTTGAAGGTGTTGCAGAACATTATGCAGCTCTGGCTGCTGTATATAACGAAATTACCGGCACTCTAATCCAAAAGCCTGTACAAGCTCCTGAGACTCCTTGCTCCATTGATGCTGAAGGCCTGCTCCCGCTCCTCCGGGAAGCTCAGCGGATCGAGACCGCAGCGATCCAGTCCATCCGTCTGCTGCTGCGGGAGCCGATCGAGAACCGCTTCCATGATGTGGGGCTGCGTTAACCCCTGGCGGAGTGCTCAGAACATCAGAGACTCCGCGTATTTCTCCCCTTCCAGCAGGTCATATTCAACTAGACGGTAGTCAGCCAGCAGCGCCTGCTGCTCCGGGGTTAGCTCCTTCAGGATTCCCGTATCTCCCGGACCGATTAGCACCTTCTTGCTGAGTCCGGGAATTTCCGCCCGTACCTGCTCAAGCAGCTTGTAAAAAGCCGGCAAAGTCTGTCCGGATAACCGGAAGACCGCAGGGCCGAGAAAAGCCGGGCTGAGCGTCCCGAGCGGCTCCTTCCCGATCTCAAAGTTAGCGAGTACCAACAGCTTCGTCTCATGCTTCAGTCTTGGCTCCTGATCCCAGCCGGCTGCGGTATAGATCCCGGCGCTGAGCGCAGGCAGATGATCTCCCCAGAACACCGCAATGGTGGGCCGCTTGATCTTCAGCAGCTCCTGCTGGAGATAAGCCATGGCCTCATCTGTCAGCTTGGTGTCCTGTACATAAGTCTCCAGCTCATCCTTCTGATCCGGGAGGCCGCCCTCTACGGTGATCGTGTTCGGTCCGTTCAGGCCTTTGGTGAAGGGAAAATGATTCTGCATCGTCACCAGATGCAGGAATGCCGGGCCCGAAGCCGCTTGAAGCTGCCGGACAGCCTCCTGAACGGCCGCCTTATCCGAGACATACCCCTCGGGAGTCAGGCGGTCAGCATCCGGCAGATCCTTCTCACTCGTGAAGCTGTCGAACCCCAGCACCGGATAGACACGGTTCCGGTTATAGAAGGTCTCATCGAACGGATGCAGCGCAAGAGCCTCATACCCTCTGTCCTTCAGAATACTGACAATCGACGGCAGAGAGGACATTTTGACGAGGCGCTGTTGATAAGGAATGGTTCCATCCCCCAGAAAATACATCGACAGCCCGGTCAGGGCCTCGAACTCCACATTAGCCGTATTGCCGCCGAATTCCGGGGACAGCAAATAACCGGACGGCGTCTGGCCCGCCACCCCATGGATGAACTTCAGCGGATCTTCGCTTAATGTATACCCAGGCAGGCGCGTAGGGTCGAAGAACGCCTCATTCATCATAAACATAATATTCGGCTGTTCCTCCGGCGCGGCCTGCACCTGCACATCCGGCAATGCCGAATACTTGGCAGCCACCGCTTCAACGGCTTCACGGCTGTAGCCTTCCGGCTTGTCCATCAGGCTCTGCCGCAGATTTCCGGCGAAGGCATACACGAACCCGTTCTGCGTATAATTCACCTTCTGATTCCAGAAGATGTTCTGATAGCTCATTGCTGCAATCACGGGAGATTGGCTGGTGACCAGCACAAGAAACCATGCGCTGAGCCCTACAGAGATCCCCGCCAGCGTCACGCGCAGGGACAATCTGATCCGGTTCTTCGGCAGCTTAATAATCACAAGGACGAGACCGGCAACCAGCAGAAAAGCGGCCCCTATAGCAAGCGGAGAGATCATACCGCTGGTGATTTTACTCATCTCTCCGGCATTCTTCAGCAGCATCAGATCCCATGGAAATAACGGTTCGCCTCTCGTAGCCAGCTTTTGATCACTGGCAATCCCGAGCAGCACGAACAGCGCCGAGACCACCGCCGGTCCCGCATATGCGTTAGGCACAATCACTGAGCTTAAGAGCAGGATGAAGAAAATTAACAGACTTCCTGTACAATACAGCCAAGGATAAGCTCCAACCCACTTAAGCGCATGAAGCACATCCATCCGAAAAGAAGCGGCCTGCAAAAATAAATTCAGCCCAAACCCTACAGCCAGTAAAATAATCAACAAATACAATAAACGCTTCGATGGCAATAACCGTGACAAGTTCATTCACTCCTAACTGTTAAAGGAGTAGTATACGCCTTTTAGCTTAAAACCGCCTTAAAATTCAGCATCCAATTGGGTACACCCTCTATTTTTCTCCTGTTCCACTAGGATTTTGGGAGGAAACGTGCGCTTGCTGGATACCCCCCTCTTCAAAAAAAAGCTATCGGCGAAGTAGCTGAAGGATAACAAGTTGAAAAACGTAGTTTAATACTCCGGATTCTACCGATTTTGCTGAAGCAATTGGAATAACTACATCTATACAAGCGGATTAGGGCTCTTTTGAAGGAAATCTGGTTCAACAAATGCTATTTTTCCAACTGCTTCTCGACCAGCCTTCTTCCGCCCATCAGCAAGTGGATTTTTCCAACTGTCTCCGCTTCTGAAAGCACTCAATAAGGCAATGAGCCTACAGCCAGTTACTCCCAGCAAAAAGAGAGCAGCATCCAAATTTCAGACGCTGCTCTCTTATCTTTTCTATTCTCATCCCAGAGGATAGACTGAAAGGATAATTAATAATTAGGCCAAGGATTGGAGGGGAATTTTGGAACTGTAGGAGCGGTAGCGTCCGCCTTTGTCACCGGAATTCTACCGCGCTAGGCGGTATAAATTAAGAAATCTGGGGACAACAGCGGACGGAACTCCAAATATTCTCCGGAATGACGCCTTTGCCTAAGATTACGAACTGAAGTTCAGTTTGTCTCCCCCTACTTCACGTATATCCGGCTGCTCTCCTCCCAATACTCCCCAGGCTCCAGCCCGAACAAGCCGATGTCATCAGCAGGCAGATCCACCTTCGGGGCATTGACCAGGTTGATCTGCGGTTCAGGGCAGAAGAAGCCCTCAGTCGCGCCATTGTTCCAGATCATCCATTGCTTATACGAGGTTCCCACATCATACACCAGCGTAACTCCGGCTTTGCGGTCGGTAAGCTCCATCCGGTTGCGGCCATTCTGGGCAGCTGCGGTGTAGTGGTTGTCCATCGAAGCGTAGAACGGATACAATCCTTCGCCGCGCAGAGCCACTTCATCGGCTGTAAGCTCCTGGAATTTGCCGGTTGGCAGCATCCGCTCATTAAGCTCCCAACGTTCGCCAATCGTCAGCTTAACACGGTAATCCTGCGCGCTGCTGCCTGGTGCGAACGGAGCATTGATAGCGGTATGGAACGCCAGCAGGCAAGGCATCAGCACATCGCCGTCATTGTGAACCAGCAGCTGCTGGGACAGGCCGCCTTCACCGAGCGTGTAGCGTAGCTTCACCGTGTATTTAAATGGCAGATACTGATAGGACGGATGCTTCTCATCCACCTTAATAGCTACAGTGACGAAGCTTTCGCTTGTGCCGGTGCCGAATTCCTCTACCTCCCATGCAGCTGTATGTAGGAAGCCGTGCAGATGATTGCCGGTCTTAGCTTCATTGACTGGCAGATGGTAGGTCTGCCCGTTCCAAGGGAACTCTCCATCCTCATAGCGGTTCGGCGGAAATAGCACAGGAATGCCGTGAATGCCCGGGTTCGCCTTAAATGCTTCCATCTCCTCCGCGCCAGGCTCATGCAAGAAACGGTAACCGCTCTCAGTATCACGGAAGCAGATCAGATTCCCGCCGATGCCTGGCAGTATAGCCGCTTCATAACGGCCAGCCTTCAACCAGACAGCAGCTTCGCCCTCATAGTGTCCTTCAAATGCTGAAATCGATGTCATTACATTAATCCCCTTCCATATGTTCAAAATGACTCTCTCATAGATAGAGTACCACATCTGCCGGAATGGCAACATGCCATTTTTACAGCTGCTCTACTTCGACACTCATGACATGCTCGATTTTTTTGACATCATAATAGATTTCTGTAGCATAATCCTTGTCCGGCGCAGAAACGACCATGTCGATCATCTGCCTGCCATCCTCAAGATCCTTGATCTTCATCCGCCGGATGGTCCGGCCGGTTTTGCGTGTTTTGCGCTGGTCGGTAATAACATTACGCTGCTCAATCTTCTGGATCACATCCGTCAGGATATAGTTCGGTTCCATAATGATTTTGATGGAGATCTCGTGCTTGTTCAGCACTTCAGGTCCGATGGCTTTGATAAGCAGAGGCACAGCGTTAACCGCGAACATAAGCAGTATAACCGCATAACCCGCCTCTACAAAAAAGCCCGCGCCGACCGCAATCCCGATACCGGATGCCGTCCAGATCAGCGCTGCCGAGGTCAGCCCGGAGATGGCATCTCCGCCTCTGCGCAGAATAACACCCGCTCCCAAAAAACCGATACCGCTGACGATCTGCGCCGCCAGACGCATAGGGTCCATGCTCGGATGCTCCGGTCCGCCGAATTTGTCATACGCATGAATAGATACCAGGGTAACCAGACAGCTGGCGATACTGATGACCATACTGGTCCGGATTCCCAGCGGTTTCTGTTTCAATTGGCGGTCAATGCCGATGAACAGCCCGAACAGCATGGCCACCAGCAGCTTAATGATTGATTCCGTATGCAGCAGGTCCATATTCATATTTCATTTCCCTCCTTTCCCGCCCGTCATGGCACATAGAATCAGTATACCTGAAATGCGCTGCAATCTTTACTGAAATTTTCTGCTCCCTGTTCAAAAAAAGAAACGGACGCGTATCCCCGCTAACCGGGAGCTTCAGGCAATACTGCCTGAGGCTCCGGCAAGGAACATCGTCCGCTTCAGAGAAGACCTCACTTATCCCATCATATGAGCGATGAGTGACTTATAGAAGGATTAGCCGTGCAGAAGCGATTCTGCTCCGTCACAGTAGATTTCCGTACCGGTGATATGATCCGAATCCTCAGAAGCCAGGAACAGCGCAAGCTTGGCCACCTGATCCGGACGTCCAGGCCCTTTCTCCAGCGGCTGTCCGCCATCGGGGAACTCCACTTCAATCTGCACTTCCTTGAGATCGTCCGAAGGATAGGTATTATCATCTATATTCGTGGTAATAGCTCCCGGACAGATAGCGTTTACACGAATCTTGTACTGGGCCAGCTCAAGCGCAGCCATCTTCATAAAAGCTACCTGACCTGCCTTGGTCGTACTATAAGCAGAGAACCCGACATTGGAGAATACCCGGTTGCCGTTGATCGAGCTGTTGATCAGAATGCTGCCGCCCTTCTCCTTGAGATGAGGAATCGCATATTTGACGGTGGCGAAGGTGCCACGCAGATTAATCTGAATCGTCTGATCCCAGGACTCGATGTCCATCGTCTCAATCGGTGTCATGGCGCCGTTGATCCCGGCATTGGCGAAGACCACATCCAGCTGTCCCCACTTCTCCACTACCTGGTTCACGGCATGCTCCACCTGCTGCGGATCAGCAATATCACATTCAAACACTTCGGCTTCTCCGCCCTCCTGCTTGATTCTAGCGGCCACCTTCTCCGCATTCTCCACCGTCCGGTCCAGAAGTGCCACCTTGGCCCCGCTTCTGGCGAACTCCAGCACAGATGCCCGGCCGATACCCGAGCCGCCTCCTGTAACAATCGCAACCTTGCCTTCCAGTTTCTTCGCAGTCATATGTGCAGTCGCCTCCATTGGTGTTTGATGTTCAAGTTATGTTCTTTCCCTTAACTTTACCTCTCATACCTGGAAGTGAATCGGAACATAGCGCCTGAAATAGCAAAAAAGCTTGACCCGCGACGGTTAAACCGGCAGCAGATCAAGTCGTAATGCTAAAGAATGATGATCCCGAATCAGCCCAGCATCATCCGGTCGTCAGCCAGCTTATGGCCGCTGATCGCTTCGAATTCGCCAAGCAGACGCTCTACCGTCAGATCCTTCTTGCGCGTCTCATCGAAATCAAGGATGATCGAGCCTTTATCCATCATGATGAGCCGGTTGCCCAGCCGGATCGCCTGATCCATATTATGGGTAACCATCAGCGTAGTCAGCTTCATCTCACGGACAATGGATTCCGTAAGGGTGGTGATTAGCTCCGCGCGCGATGGGTCAAGCGCAGCTGTATGCTCATCCAGCAGCAGAATCTGCGGCTGGGTAAAGGTCGCCATCAGCAGGCTCAGCGCCTGCCGCTCGCCTCCTGAGAGCAGTCCCACCTTAGCACGCAGCCGGTCTTCCAGGCCGATGCCCAGGCGGCTGAGCTGTTCACGGAATAGCGTTCGTTTGTACGCATTGACACCCAAGGACAGCCCGCGGGACTTGCCCCGCTTGTAGGCCATAGCCAGGTTCTCCTCAATCGTCATATGCGGCGCAGTCCCAGCCATCGGGTCCTGGAAGACCCGGCCGATCCAGCGTGCGCGCTGGTATTCCGCCAGATGGCTGATTGAGCTGCCCTCAATGCGCGCTTCCCCCAGATCGGGCTTCATCACGCCTGAGATAATGTTCATCAGTGTAGATTTGCCGGCACCGTTACTGCCGATAATCGTGACGAAATCCCCGGCTTTCAGTTCAAGATCGATTCCCAGCAGTGCAACCTTCTCATCCGGCGAACCGGGATTGAACAGTTTACACACATTATCAAGCTTCAACATTAGCGGCCCCTCCTCTCTGCTTGCTGCGTTGAGCCAGCTCAGCAAGCTCTGCAGTCCGTCTGCGGGCCGTGCTCTTCTGCTTCACATACCGCTGAACCGACGGGAAGACTAGGGCAATAATGACGATAATTGCAGTGATCAGCTTGAGGTCGGAAGCCTTGAGCCAAGATACCCGGAGGGCCAGAGCGACAACGATCCGGTACACGATTGAGCCGAGCAGCACAGCCAGTGTCGCCCGGAAAACGTTCTTCGCACCAAAGATTGCCTCACCGATAATTACCGACGCGAGTCCGATCACAATCATCCCGATCCCCATTGAGGCATCGGCGAAGGAAGAATACTGGGCGATCAGTGCGCCCGAGAGCGCCACCAGCCCGTTCGACAGGCTGATCCCTAGAATGGTTGTTGAATCCGTGTTGACCCCGAAGCTGCGGATCATCCGCGAGTTGTCGCCGGTGGCCCGCAGGGCCAGTCCCAGATCGGTGCGCAGGAACAGATCCATCAGGATTTTGACCAGCACAACGATAAAAGGCATGACCAGCAGAGGATTCATGGAGCTGAATAACGTATCCTCCCCCATGAGGGAGACATTCGGCTTATCCAGAATCCGCAGATTGATCGAATACAAGGCAATCATCATCAGAATCCCGGACAGCAGCCCGTTGATTTTACCTTTGGTATGAAGCAGACCGGTACACATTCCTGCCGCCATTCCGCCGAGCAACGCACACAGGGTAGCCAATAACGGAGAATAACCACTATTGATCATCACTGCGGCAATCGCGCCGCCGGTTGTGAAGCTTCCGTCCACCGTCAGATCGGGGAAATCCAGAATACGGAAGGTAATATACACCCCAAGCGCCATGAATGCGTAGAGCAG
The DNA here is from genome assembly GCF_038006765.1 of Paenibacillus sp. FSL H7-0756. Classification (NCBI taxonomy): domain Bacteria; kingdom Bacillati; phylum Bacillota; class Bacilli; order Caryophanales; family Paenibacillaceae; genus Paenibacillus; species Paenibacillus sp. FSL H7-0756. The sequence goes on from NZ_JBBOVT010000002.1 coordinate 1,398,104, forward strand.
GCCCATTTCCAGAGCCCCGATTAATGAATTATACATTGCTGACTTCCTCCCTCAAGCGGCAAAGGGCGCCCACCCTCGGACGCACCCTGTTTATGAAATCTATAGGTTATTGAATAATATTATTGCCCGGATCAGCCACTTCAGCCTTCATAGCATCCGTTACTTCAATTCCCTGTGCTGCCGCCGCCTTGAGATTAAGGACCAAGTCCAGCTTCTCCTGCATCGTCACCTTCATATCACCGGGACTTTTTCCGTTCTTAAGCACTTCTACCGCCATTTGGCCGACCTGATAGCCATGATCATAGTATTTGAAGCCTACCGTAGCAAAAGCCCCCTTCTCTACCGTATCACGGTCAGCCGAGAAGAACGGAAGCTTATTGTCGTTAGCCGTCTGGATAATCGTATCTACGCCGCTGACAACGGAGTTATCGAGCGTAATGTACAGCGCATCTACGCGCCCTACAAGGGAATCCGCAGCCTGCTTCACTTCCGAAGTATTGGTAATCGCCGCCTTCACCAGCTCGATCCCGTGCTTGTCCAGCTCACCTTTGGCGATATCCGCCATAACTACAGCATTCGGCTCTCCTTCATTAATGACCAGGCCCAGCTTCTTCACCTTGGGGAACTGCGTCGCAATGAAGTTCATCAGGCGGGTAATCGACTCCGGATTGGTATCCGATGCGCCCGATACATTACCTCCGGGATGCTCCAGATCACTGACAATCTTGGCATCCAGAGGGTCGGTTACCGCAGCGAACAGAATCGGAGTGTCCTTGACTTTTTGAACCACTGCCTGAGCTGAAGGTGTTGCAATTCCCAGCACCAGATCATTCTTGTCGCCGGCAATTTTCTGGGCAATGGACAGGTTGTTGGCCTGATCGGCCTGAGCGTTCTGAAGATCCACCTTCAAATTCTCCCCTTCAACAATCCCTGCATCCTTCAGCGCAGCAAGGAATCCTTCGCGGGTGGCATCCAGTGACGGATGCTCCACATATTGCGAGATGGCAATCTTATAGGACTTGGCATCGCCTGAGCCTGCATTCGAGGCTGGAGCTTCCGTCGCTGCGGCCGGGGCATTCCCGGTGCCCGCGTCATTCTTCACTGCTGCATTATTGTTTCCGCAACCGGCAGCTACGAGCATCAAGGCCATACTTAGCCCCATCCAAATCTTCTTTGTTTTCATCAGATAACCCCTCTTCTTGTACGGGTTCAGCGCGAGAACCTGGGCTAGCGGTCCAGCATTATCGCTTTCATCTTTAAAAGCATTAAAGCGAACGCCCGCACCCTGTCCCCATCCGCTCCCCGAATCTATTAAACATATATTATATGTAGGTTGATTTCCCGTCAATCATTTAAGTGGGGTCCATATTTTACAAAATACGCACAATGAGTATCTCCTCGCTTCAACAATCTGCGGTTTATCTTGACATTGTTTGCTAAAGCCTGCAGCACATAAAAAAAGCGGTCCTGCACAAACTTACCTTAAAGTTTGAAGATGGAGCGTGCCCTATGCCAATAATCAATCTGCGTACAAGCAAAATTTTATTGTCCTCCGCTATCCTAGTTACCGCCATTACGGGAACAACCGCCTGCAGCTACACCAGCAAGGACAGCACTCCCAAGGTTAACTCGCTGACCCCAACCGGAACATTTGCGGGCAGCTATTATGAGAAGAATTCTTTTACCGACAAGGAAGGCAAGTACTGGATTCCGCTCAAACCGGCTGTCGCCTCCATCGGCTTCCGGATGAAGGATGACACGGCAAGCGGCGGCTATACCAAGCTCGGCTATAGTGATGTCATGTATATGCTGCGGCCGGATTCCAGCCAGGTGTTCTCATTGGGCCAGAAAATCACCCTTCCCGATGTCCCCGTCCGCCGTGAAGGTCAAATCTATATCACCCCCACCGCCTTGTCCAAGCTGCTGCAGACCGAGGTCGGCTGGAATCCTGTTACTGGCGAGATCAATATCGCGACTCCTTCCGACAGGGAGAGTACAGAGGGCTCCGGCAAGGTGGAGGCTGCGAAGCCGCTGCGGATTCAGAGTGTATCGAGCGTGGACACGGGAGAGCTGGTCTCCTATGCCAAAAAGTTTCTCGGTGTACCTTACGATTTCGGCGCTGGCCCCTATGAAGAGACCAAGCGCTTCGACTGCTCGTCCTTTACACGCCATGTCTTTCAGAAATTCGGGGTGGATCTGCCTCGTCTGGCCAAAGATCAGGACAACATCGGCAGACGGGTGTCGCGCAGCTCGCTGGAGCCCGGCGATCTGATCTTCTTCACCGTACCCGGACGTTTCGAGAGCGACGCGGTTCCCGGTCACGTCGGTATCTACATCGGCGGAGGGAATTTCATTCACACCTGGGGTGACCCCGGCGTACAGATCAGTGAGCTGGACAGCGGATACTGGAGCAATGTAATTCTGCACATGCAGCGCGTGCTCTAGACCCGGACACAATAAATGCAAGGAAGACTGCCTCGGCTCACTTACTGAGCGACCGGTTCACTTCCTTGCATTTATTGCTGAATCCGAACGCACGAATCCTTTGAACCGGCTGCCCTGATATGACAGCTCCCCCCGGTCCCCCTCCACAATCATGGCATACGCCTTAGGCTTCACTTCAAACTCTCTGCGGCTGCCATTATAGAATTCAAAGGTCACATAATAACTCGTGTGGGTTCCCATATGGCCTCTTCCGCCCCAGACCTCTGTCCGTTTGGCTACTGCCGTGACTACCTTTGATTGCAGAGGGCTGGTCTGGTTGGTCATCCAAGTCTTGAGCCCTCTCCAAATCGTATATGCAACAAAGCCTGCGATCAGCAGCAGAATGAGCTTTAACAAGAATGGCCCCTCCGTGAAAAATCCGCTCTGGCTGCTGGACGCTGCCGGGTACAAACCGTTAAATAAGCCTGCATGATGCAAATTAACCGCTCCTTCCGATAATTTTTTCACAAAAAGTTCAATTTACTAAAGAATACGCAGCGTAGCAGCTCCGGTTTCGTTATTCCGCAGTCGCAGGCATTGAAAAAACAGCCTATTATATTTGGCCCTGCTAAGATCCTATGATATGCTTTAACTACAATATACAAAAGAGGGGGGTTCTCATGAGGAGAGATTGGACGCATCTGTCACTGCTGGATGTGCTGAAGGCCGTGTTCCTTCCACTGCTGCTGCTGACCTTCCTGATCATGGCCCTCCAGATGCTGCACGAACAAGAGTCTGAGATGCATTCTGTAAGGCCGGACCGCTATGAGCATAAGCTGGCTCAGCCAGCGCGCGTGCATCATACGCAGATTTATGATGCGCTGGCCGTCAGGCTTGCTCCCCGTGAGAACCCTCTGACGCTGGAGTCCGGACCTTTCGGGCTGCTGCTCTGTGTATCCCTGCTCCCCTTCATTTACATTCTGCTGAAGCGGCGGCTGCTGATTCCGCTCAAATATAATTCACATTTCGTAGGAGTGCGGCTGTACGCTGAATGAGCAGCAACCGCCGTAACCCGCAACACAAATACCGGTTTCCTGCTGAAAGGAGGAAATCTTATGAAAGTCAGATATAGAAACGCTGCACCCTTACGTTATTCTAAGACCTTGCGTCTGCTGTCCATTGTAGGCGGAGGATTACTTGCTGCCGTTGGTCTGGAGCTGTTCCTGATGCCGCATAAGCTGCTTCCGGGCGGCATTGCCGGACTATCCGCCCTGCTGTCCCATGTGACTGAAATGCGGCTTGGATTATTCCTGTTCCTGTTCAACCTTCCATTTATTCTGATGTCGCGCAGGCAGATAAATCTCCGCTTTGCCTTGTATACGATGCTTGGCCTGATCTGTCTGACAGCAGGGTCTCTGGCACTGCACCATTTCCCGGCGGCAATCAGCGAGCCGCTGCCTGCGGCCATTGCCGGGGGTCTATGCCTCGGGTTCGGCCTGGGCATCTCTGTACGCTTCGGCGGGCTGACCGCAGGAAGCGAGAAGCAGAGCGTACGGCTGCTGAACGGAGGACCGCCCAAATCGGCTGAGATGCCGATTATGCTGTTCAACATGCTCATCCTGCTCTACGGCGGATCATTATTCGGCTGGGATCAGGCGATGTATAGTATCATCGCGTACCTGCTCGCCTTTGAAGCGCTGAGGTTCTCCTTAAGAGATCTTTCACTTACGCAGGCGGTGTTCATTACCAGCAGCAAATGCGAGGAGATCCGGCGCAAGCTCCAGCAGTCGCTGGACCGCGAGGTGAAGCTCGTAAAATCCACAGGACCGCAGGGAGAGCCAGGGACAGTATTCTGTCTGGCCAGCAGGCTGGAGGAAGAGCAGCTTGCCTCTATCGTGCATGACTGTGATCAGGACAGCAAGATTGTGATTAATGCCGCGCGGAACAACCGGATCTCAGCGCTTTTCCGTAATAAGCCGCCGGGCTAAGCCCTATGGCCTTCCATAGCGGCACAAAGCAAGTAAAAAGCGTTCCCGTAAGTAACATACGGGAACGCTTTTTGGATTACACGCCTATCGGAGCCTACTGAATCCTGCTATTTGTCAGCGGAACATCCCCCATAAGCGGATCAGGTGAAACGTATTGTTCGGATCAATCTTTTGGGCAATGACGAATTTCACAATTTGTTCTTCCTGCGCAGACGTCAGCTTCTCATGCATCACCGTCGAGGCATTACGCACCAGCTTGCGCACGACTGCTGTATCCTGCAGCTCCTGTTTGGAGATGCCGGTAATCATATTCTTGACGCGTTCCTTGACCGCCGGATTCTTCATCTTCAGCTTGATACGATCCACCAGCTGGGGACTGATTCCATATTGCTGATAACCCAAGTACAGCACCTCCTGTCATATCCAATCATTCACAGTATATGAAGGCAGGTGCCCGGATGTGCCTGTTCAGTCAATTAAATCCCCCTGGAAAATTTGTTCCTGCTGCAAATACCCGCGCAGCGGCGCAACATCCGCCGAGGTCCAGAAGGAAGCCTCCCGCAGCAGCTCCGCAGCATCATCGCGCGCCAGCTCCAGCGTCTCGAAGTCAGCGGTCATATCCGCCAGCCGGAATTCAGGCAGGCCGCTCTGCTTCGTTCCGAAGAAATCCCCCGGTCCGCGCAGCTCCAGGTCCCGCCGTGATACCTCGAACCCGTCATCCGTATCTGTCATTGCAGTCATCCGCTCGCGCCCGATCTCCGACTTCGGATCAGCCATCAGCACACAGTAGGAAGCATGCTCCCCTCTGCCGACCCGGCCGCGCAGCTGATGCAGCTGAGACAGCCCAAAGCGGTCAGCATCCATGATAATCATCAGCGTGGCATTCGGGACATCGACACCAACCTCTACGACCGTTGTAGACACCAGAAGCTGCAATTCGTTACTGTAGAAGTTCCGCATTACCTCGTCCTTCTCGGACGGCGTCATTCTCCCGTGAAGCAAGCCCACCCTGTAATCCGGAAAAGCCTGAGACATCTGCACATGCAGATCAATCGCATTCTGCACATCCAGCTTCTCCGACTCCTCAATCAGCGGACAGATCAGGTAGGCTTGCCGCCCCTGTTCAATCTCGCGGCTAATCAGGTTCATCACCCGCTCCATCAGATCCGGCTTCACCCAGTAGGTGGTAATCGGCACACGCCCCTTCGGCCGTTCGGATAACGTAGACACATCCATATCCCCAAAGACGGTGATCGCCAGCGTCCGCGGGATCGGAGTGGCAGTCATCGTCAGCACATCCGGGTTGTACCCCTTGCGCCGCAGGACACTGCGCTGGTTCACCCCGAAGCGGTGCTGCTCATCCGTAACCACAAGCCCCAGGCTGCGGAAGAAGACATCCTCCTGGATCAGCGCATGGGTCCCGACGACCACATCCAGCATGCCCATCTGTAGAGAGGCCAGCAGATCCTTCCGTTTGCGGCCGGTTACGCTGCCGGTCAGCAGGCCCACGGTAATACCGAAGGGCTCGAACATCTTCGTGAGCGAGCGCATATGCTGCTCTGCCAGGATTTCAGTCGGCACCATCAGCGCACCCTGAAATCCGGATCTTACAGTTGCGTAGAGCGCTATGGCCGCGAGTACAGTTTTGCCGGAGCCCACATCGCCTTGAAGCAGCCTGTTCATGCAATACCCTGAACGCATATCCTGCAGAATCTCCAGCTCCACATGCTTCTGGGCATCGGTCAGCTCAAACGGCAGGCTGCGCACGAATTGCCTCACTGTTGCATTGTCCACTGTATGAACCACGCCATCCATCCGGCCACGGTTCAGCACGCGGAAGGCTTGTACCTTCAGCTGGAACAGGAACAGCTCCTCATACACCATCCGGCGTCTTCCCTGCTGGCCCTCGCGCGTGTCCTCCGGCTGATGGATCGTGGCTATGGCCCGCTTGCGTGACATGAAGTCATATTTGCGCATAATGCTGTGCGGCAGAATCTCAGGGATCAGGTCCCCGTACTGCTGCAACGCCTGGCCAATAATCCGGCGAATCCAGGACTGCGTAATCTTGCCCCCGACGGAGTATACCGGCTGTAGCGTTCCTGTCTTGCCTTCGCCTCGGTCCGGGAATTCATAGTTGGTCACCGTAATCTGATTACGCTTCTGGTCCCACTTCCCCGTCAGCACCACTTCACGGCCGACCGTCAATTGTTCACGCGCATAATGCTGGTTGAACCACGTAGCGGTGAACATCCACGGCTCCGCCACCATCTTGCAGCTCATGCGGGATTTGCCCCCGAAGCGCTGGAGCACCGGAATGCCGATGACCTTGGCTACCACGGTTGCCTTATCGCCGTGCTTAACCTCACTAAGAGATTTCGGACGGAAGTCCTCATACCGGAAGGGGTAATACTCCAGCAGATCCTTCACTGTAAAGACGCCAAAGGCGTGAAGCTCGCTTTGCTTTTGAGCGCTCACGCCAGTTATTTGTTTCACTTCAATTGAATCCAAAGTAAGCACCATGTTCATCCCCTAACCTTAAGCGGGCCAGATGAATACGGCTAAGGTTCCGTTCCCGACATGGCTGCCCACGACAGGGCCGACATTGGTCAGAACCTTCTCTTTCAAGGTGAAATGTCCGGCTAACTCCCGCAGGAACTCTTCGCCGGAAGCCGGTTCAGCCGTATGACCCACGGCCACATGTATTGTATTCACACCCGGCAGATCTGCCTTGAACAGCTCGATCATGCGGGCGACTGCCTTCTTGCGCCCTCTGACCTTCTCTACCGCATAAATAATGCCTTCCGCATCAATGGACAGGATCGGCTTGATATTGAGCAGTGTGCCCAGGATGGCCGATGCCTTGCCGATTCTACCGCCCTTTTGCAGATATTCCAGTGTATCCACGAGGAAATACAGCTTGCGGGATTGACGCAGACTCTCCACCTTCGCCAGAATCTCCGCAGGAGCATGCCCCTGTTCTGCCAGCCGGGCGGCTTCCACAACCATGAACCCGAAGCCGTAGGAGGCGGAGAGGCTATCCACCACGGTGATAGCTTCTCCGTCCTCTTCCAGCATGGATTTGGCCATGACAGCAGACTGATAAGTACCGCTTAAGCCGGAGGAGATATGGAAGGACAAAATGGAACTGCCTGGATGCTTCTCCTGTATATTGCGGTATACATTCATGTATTCTACAGGAGACGGCTGTGAAGTGGTCGGCAATTGCGGCGAGCGGGGAAGACGCTCGTAGAATTGTTCCGGAGTCATATCTACATTATCCCGAAATGCCTCTTCGCCGAACATCAGCGTCAGCGGAACGACTTCAATGCCGTACTGCTCCGCCAGAGCAGGCGGGATATCGGAGGTGCTGTCGGTAACGATTACGGTACGATTCATAATGTTCCTCCCCATACTATGATTTGGCTGCGCCACTCACGTAGAGATTCTACGGCTCGACTGAAAAAAGATAATAGTACAGCGGCTGGCCGCCTTCATGAATCTCAACCTCAACCTGCGGATACGTCTCTTCCAGCCAGCTGCCGAGGGCATCCGTAATGTCAGCCTCGGTATCTGCACCAGTGAGTACAGTAACGATCTCATCACCATTGACCAGCATGCTGGACAACAGCTCCTTGCTGACCGTGAGCAAATCATCGGCAGCAGCAACAATCTTGGAGCTCTCGATGCCGATATACTGACCGGATTTGATCTCCAGATTCTCCATCACGGTATCCCGTACAGCATTGGTAATCTGCCCGGATTTGACCTGGGCAATCGCCTCCAGCATGTTGCTGGTGTTGGTATCTACCGCATCCTCCTCCTGGAAGGCAAAGGCTGCCGAGATTCCCTGGGGAATACTCTTGCTCGGAATCACTGTAATCTCACGTTCGCCCTCCAGCAGCTCCTTGGCCTGCTGAGCAGCCAGGACGATATTGGAGTTATTCGGCAGAATGAAGATATGCTTTGCGGAAATGGAAGAGATCGCATTCACGAAATCCTCTGTACTCGGATTCATCGTCTGGCCGCCGGCCAGGATCGCATCGACACCCAGGCTGCGGAAAATATCCGAAATTCCATCTCCTGAGGAGACCGCAATGAAGCCGTATGGCGCCAGATCATCCGCAGGAGGAACCGCAGGCGCCTGCACACTGGCCTTCTCTTCCGGAATATCGGCGAAGACATCCGGCATCGGAGCGATGTCCATACCGGCAGTCAACAGATCGCGGTGCTGCTCACGCATGTTAAGGATGTGAATCTGGGTAATCTCCCCGTGGACAAGCGCCAGATTAAGCACCTCTCCGGGAGTCTTGGAATGCACATGCACCTTGATTGTCTCATCATCCGAGATGACGATGATCGAATCCCCGTTAACTGATAACGCTTTCCGAAAAGCTTCCTCATCAAAATCCGCTTTCACGGATGCGCCAAGCTGACGGTTAATGAAAAATTCCATATCATATAAAAATTCAATGTCTTCCGTATGGAGCTGTGATTGCGCGGAAGACTGTACGGAGGACATGGCATGCTCAGGTTTGGCCAACACTGGTGCCGGTACAGATACCGGAGCTGCGGCTTGTCCTTGCACAGGAGTCTGCACAGGTGCTGAGACCGCTCCGCTGATCAGATGCTGATGGAAGCCTTCATAGATGTAGACCAGACCCTGGCCCCCCGAATCCACCACGCCCACCTGCTTCAGCACAGGCAGCTGCTCAGGCGTATGTGCCAAGGCTTCCTTAGCTTTGGCCAGGACTTCAGTCATCAGCTCGATAATATCAGTTGTGCGGCGTGCATAATACACTGCATGTCTGGCAGCTTCCTTGGCGACCGTAAGAATGGTGCCTTCAACCGGCTTCACCACTGCCTTATAGGCGGTATCCACCCCGGTCTGCAGTGCTGCAGCGAACTGCTGTGTGTTAAGCTCATCATATTGGGCCGCGTAACGTCCAAGTCCTCTGAACAGCTGTGACAAAATAACGCCGGAGTTCCCGCGCGCGCCCATCAATAGTCCCTTCGACAGCACTCCTGCACATTGACCGACAGAGGCCGTGTTGTTTCTCTTCAATTCGTTCGCGCCTGCGGTCATAGTCAGATTCATGTTCGTGCCCGTATCGCCATCCGGCACCGGAAACACATTCAATGAATTGACATGCTCGGCATGCTGCTGCAGCATTTCCGCACCGGCTAGTACCATTGCGGTAAAATCTGTCCCGTTTATAGAACGCTTACTCAATGAGAATTCCCCTTCCTAACTTCATGCCTAATCAATTCAATGATCAACTGGACATAATGCACTAATTTATATTGTACTATAAGAGTCTACAGAAATAAATGTTTTTGAATCGGTTGACGAAGCAATTTTTGCTGTGATATGATATTCAAGTATTGTTTTACGCAGGTGTAAGTAACAAGGAGGTGTAATCTATGTCCCGCACATGTACAGTAACAGGCAAGAAACCGGGCAGCGGTAACCACGTGTCTCACGCTAACAACCGCAACCGTCGCTCTTGGGGAGTTAACGTTCAGAAGGTTCGTATCTTGGTGAACGGCAAACCGAAACGCGTGTACGTCAGCACCCGTGCTTTGAAATCCGGTAAAGTTGAACGCGTCTAGTTTCCGATCATTCCCGGGCCTGGCGATATCTCATACCAAGTAGAAACGGACATGCCGTTCTTTCATAGACGGTATCCGTTTCAGCGAGAATAGAAGAGATATTATATTTGTAGCAAAAAGCACCCTTTACATTCGTAAGGTGCTTTTTTTCATATTTACTTGTCTTCTTTAACCTAACTCTTCTGAAACGTGTTCAAAATCGCTTTAACAAAACCTCCCAAAAATCTTGGCAGCTTGAACGTGTAAAATTTCATGATTAACCCTCCCATCAATTCATGCCGTGCAGTAGGAGACGATCCTGTCTAGATGAAGAATATTCCATCGATTGCAGACCTCCGCAAAAAAGGCTACATGAGATTTCTGCTCATGTAACCATATTTATGCGACCACAACTTGGCCTATACCTTCCGTATGCGAATGCAGCAGATTGAGGGTCAATTCGTTCAATAGTAAATGGGTATCCTCGCCTATATCCGGGCTGCGCTGTCCGCCGCCTCACGAATGGCCTTGATCGCGCCTGCGCGGTCGGTGCGGCCAAACACCGCATTACCAGCCACAAGCACATCGGCCCCTGCTTCAGCTACAAGCGGCGCCGTAGCTTCGGCTACTCCGCCGTCTACCTCGATATGCAGACCCTTGTGATGGATCTCCTCAGCCCACTCCCGGAGCTGTGTAATCTTATGCAGTGTGCGCGGAATGAAGGCCTGCCCGCCGAAGCCCGGATTGACTGTCATCACAAGCACCATATCTACATCCTCCAGAACCTCACGCACCGCCGCAGCCGGGGTAGCCGGATTAATGGCCACCCCGGCCATCAGGCCGAGCTCCTTGATCTGATGGATTACTCGGTGCAGATGCACGCAGGCTTCGGCGTGAACTGTAATCACAGAAGCACCCGCAGCCGCAAAATCAGCAATATAGCGTTCCGGGTTCTCAATCATTAAATGTACATCTAGAGGTAAAGAAGTATGGGCTCTCACCGCTGACACAATCGCGGGACCCAGCGTAATATTCGGCACAAAATGTCCGTCCATCACATCTACATGAATCCAGTCCGCACCGCTGGCTTCCGCTTCGGCCACCTCTGCGCCAAGCGCTGCGAAATCTGCTGACAATATGGAAGGAGCAATTTTTACCATGAGTTTAGTACCTCCGCTTTTTATCTTTCATTTCATTATAAAACAGCTTGTAATGCTCGTAACGGCTATCTGCAATATCCCCGGACTCCCAGGCCTCTATCACCTTGCAGCCCGGTTCGTGGAGATGGCTGCAGCCGCGGAATTTGCAATTCTCCGCATAGGAAGCGAACTCACGGAAGCACTCCGACAGCTCTTCTACGCCCAGCTCCAGAAAATCCAGCTGGCTGAAGCCCGGAGTGTCGGCCACAAACCCGCCATTACCTATATCCATCAGCTCTACATGGCGTGTAGTATGACGCCCGCGTCCGAGTCGGAGGCTAATCTCCCCTGTCTCCAGTGCCAGACCGGGTACAAGCCGGTTAAGCAATGTCGACTTCCCTACGCCCGACTGTCCTGAGAAGACGCTGATGATTCCGGCCAGTCGCTGATGCAGCTCATCCGCACCTGATCCGTTCAGTGAGCTTGTGACCATGACCTCGTAACCAATCTGCTCATATAGAGCTTTGACGGCTTCCGTAGCCTGGCCTTCATCATCGGCCAGATCCTGCTTCGTCAGCACAATCAGCGTCTCCAGGCCTGAATGCTCGATATGAACCAGGAACTTGTCCAGCAGATTAAGATTCATATCCGGCTCCCGCACGGAGAACAGCAGCACTGCCAGCTTCACGTTAGCCACCTGAGGGCGGATCAGCTCCGATTCACGGGGAAGCAGTTCATCAACCATGCCCTCTCCGTTCTCAGTCAGCACATAGATTACCCGGTCACCGACCAACGGCGCAATTCCTTTCTTCTTCAGGATGCCGCGCCCCCGGCACTGTACCGCTTCTTCTTCAGTTACAATCTGTTCATCCTTGAGCGGCTTAACATAGTAATATCCGCTTAACGCTTTAATTATGATTCCTTCTGGCATACATGCTGAGCCTTCCTCTCCTGTATATTGCGCAAATGACCCAAGTGTATAGTCCCCCGGGTCATTTCGCTGCTTCAACCCTGCCCGTATTCCCGGCAGCCCGGCTGAAGCTTATCTGTTCTATTATTTATGGACTTTATCTTTGCCCGGCTTGTTGTCAGGGCCCTTACCGTTACTTTTCCCCTTACCATTACTGTTGCCATTGCTGAGGGCGGAAGCCAGTTCAGTGTTATTCTGTCCGTTACCCGGAACATAACCCGTCTGGTCCGTCTCGCCCGGCACCTCTCCTTCTCCGGTGTCCGGCGGAATAATTGCCGGCTCTGCTGTCGGGTCGGGAACTGGAGTCTCAGTAGGCTGAGCAGGCTCGGTAGGAGCAACCGTCGGTGCAGGCGTCTGTGTCTCCACCGGAGGCGGTTCAGGCTGCTGCACAGTGTTATTTTTGACATCGACATAAGTGATCGGATAAGTCTCCAGGAACTCCCCGTCCCGGTATACTGATACCATGCCGTCTTTATTAGGGGCAAGCAGCATGTTCACGGATAAGGTCTGGCTTTTGCCAATCGTGCGTGTGCCCCACTCCTGGTTCTCGCCGCCGTTGCGCGCATCGGCAAACACGATACGAATCTTACTCTTCTTGCCTTCAGCAGCCGGTGCTACCGGAACATTAAACGTAAATTCCAAAGCTTCCGGAGGGTAACCTGTGCTGATGTAGATCGTAATCTTCTCGCCTGGAGGGACCAGATCCCCTGCCTCATAGGCCCACTGCTTCGTAACCTTACCCTTCTCGTAAGTGAAGCTCGGCTCTTGTTTGACCGCATCCAGCACCAGACCTACACTTTCCAGCGCAGCCTTGGCTTCCTTCTCGGTCTTCCCTAGGAGATCCGGCATCTGGGTGTTTTCTTTGCCTTTGCTCACGATTAGCTTGATACTCACCGTCTCAGGATCATATTCTGAGTTTGCGGCAGGCTCAGAGCTAATGACCTTCCCCTTGGCAAATTCCTCACTGAAGCGTTCATCAGGAGTGATTCTGCTCTGGGCTATGCCAAGCGCAATTAACTCCTTGACGGCATCGTCATAACTCAGGTTAGAGACATCCTTAAGCTTAGGAAGAACCTTGGCGGCACTTACCGTCAGAATAATATGAGTTCCTTCTTTGACCATCGTATTGGTCTTGTTCTGCTTCCAGACAATATTCTCTTCGAAATTAGGATTATACTCAACCAGTGCGGGCTCCTCGGCAAACAGTCCCACAGCCTCAAGCTCAGCCTTGGCCTCCTGGAAGGTCTTCCCTGTCACTGCAGGCACCGAGACTTCATCGACCGACAGCTTGGAATTGACATACCACACAATTCCGGTCATGGCGATTAAAACGACCAGCGTAAGGCTGATCCACAGTGCTGCGCGGCCCTTACGCTTCACAGCAGCAGGCGGCGGAGCTTCCTCCATACTGCGGATTCGCTCCTCTCCGCCGCCACGGCTGCTTAGCCCGCGCTGGAGCGGCTTGATCGCCGGAATGATACGTGTTCTGTCCTCATCATCATCATCCTGGAACAGCATTTTGGCTTCGCTGCGCCGTTCAGGCAGCAGACAGGTCTCCAGATCCTGCAGCATTTGCTTGGCAGACTGGTAGCGCTCCTCCGGGTTCTTGCGCATCGACTTGAGAATTACATTCTCCACGCTTTGCGGAATCAGCGGATTCAGCAGACGCGGCTCCTCGAATTCCTCCTGCAGATGCTTCAGCGCCACGCTAATCGGACTCTCTCCTAAGAAAGGCAATACACCTGTAAGCATCTGATATAGTACGATACCCAGGGAGTAGAGGTCCGACTTCTCACCCGTAGCTACACCCTTGGCATGCTCCGGCGAGAAATAATGCACAGAACCGACCACAGACCCTGTCTGAGTAATCGTAGTGGACGTAACCGCCCGGGCAATCCCGAAGTCGGTTACCTTAACCCGCCCGTTACGACCAATCAGAATATTATGTGGTTTAATATCGCGGTGTATAATCTGGTTCATATGCGCATGATCCAGCGCATCACAAATCTGCGAGGTAATCCGCACGGATTCATCCACCTGCATCGGTGCCCGCTCTTTAATAATTTCATTCAGGTTCTTGCCTTCAATATACTCCATAACAATATAATGAATTTCATCTTCCTGGCCGACATCGTATATGCTGACTACGTTGGGATGAGATAACGAAGCAGCTGATTGCGCCTCCCGCCGGAACCGGCGGATGAATTCCTCATCATGCACAAATTGATTGCGCAGTACTTTGATAGCAACATTCCGGTTAAGCAGAATATCATGGGCTCTATAGACGAGCGCCATGCCTCCTCCGCCGATCCGTTCGATGACTTGGTAACGGCCGCCCAATTCGTGACCGATCATCTTTCCCACTCCTTTGTCTCGGGCACTGCGGCCTCTCCTTGGTGTTCCAGCATAGCAACGCTTATATTATCGCTGCCGCCCGCAAGCAATGCCAGTTGAAGTAATCGCTCTGCTCTTTCTTCCAGAGATATTTCATTTATTCCGGCTACCTTGCCCAGATGCTCCAGACTGACATAATTGCTGAGCCCATCGCTGCACAGCAGCAGCAGCTCACCAATCGCAAGCGTAACATATGCCAGATCCGCGGATACCACTGTATCCGTCCCCAGTGCCCTGGTAAGCACATTGCGGCGGGGATGGTTATCCAGCTCCTCCAGACTGATCTGGCCGTTCCTGAACAGCTCATTCACCAGCGTATGGTCCTCGGTTAGCTGCCTGGCTTCACCGTCCCGGATCAGATAAGCCCTGCTGTCTCCGATATGGCCGATATAGCCTGCCGACCCTTTCAGCAGTGCAGCAACGATGGTGGTCCCCATATTATGGAGCTTCTCATCGCTCTGAGCTTCTCTGTGAACTGTGTTATTGGCTTCCATGATGGCGGCAGTCAGCGCTTCCTTCAGCTCTGCCTCCGGAAGATCAGGCTCCAGCTGGTCCAGAATCCCCCTGACGGTCTCAAGTGCAAGCCTGCTCGCGGTATCGCCAGCCAGATGTCCCCCCATTCCGTCGGCAATAATGCCGAGGGTATAACCGTGGCGCGTGGCGCCGATCCAGACTGAATCCTCATTGACGGTACGTACCCGGCCAATGTCGCTGGCTTGAACTGTTCTGATCAAATATCCTCACCCCAACTCCATATGTTTGGCGCGCAGCTGTCCGCAAGCGGCCGCAATATCATGGCCCTGCTCACGGCGGATGGTAACATTCACGCCATGATCGGCCAGTATACGCTGAAATTCAAAGATATCATTGCGGGAAGTCCGGACATACTTGCGCTCAGGCACATGATTGACCGGGATCAGATTCACATGGCAGAGCATGGTCTTCAGCACACCGGCCAGTTCCTCTGCATGCTCCTTCTGATCATTCACGCCGCCGATCAAAGCGTACTCGAAGCTGATCCGGCGGCCTGTCTTAGCCTGATAATAGCGCAGGGACTCGATTACATCGTCGAACGGATAACGGCGGTTCACCGGCATCAGCTTGGAACGGAGCGTATCATTAGGAGCGTGAATCGAGATCGCCAGATTAATCTGAGTATCTTCATCGGCGAATTTGTAGATGTTCGGCACAATTCCGCTGGTGGATACGGTGATATGCCGCTGGCCAATATTCAGGCCCTTCTCATGGATCATCAGACGGAGGAATCTCATGGTTGCATCATAATTCTCGAAGGGCTCGCCTGTCCCCATAATGACAATGCTGCTGACACGTTCGCCGCGCGCATCAAGAATCTGCTGGGAGCGGACTACCTGGGCAACGATCTCCCCTGCAGTCAGATCCCGCTTGAGACCGCCAAGGGTAGATGCACAGAAGGTACATCCGATCCGGCAGCCTACCTGGGTGGTCACACACACGCTGTTGCCATAATTATGCTTCATAATAACTGTCTCAATCGCATGATCATCATGTAGACCGAACAGGAATTTCACTGTGCCGTCCTTGGACTCCAGCTTCGTAATCTCGGTGAGTGCCGAAATACTGAACTGGTCAACCAGTTTGGCTCTGAGTGCCTTGGAGAGGTTGCTCATGGATTCGAAGTCATTAACCCGCTTTACATACAGCCAGTCAAAGATCTGCCCGCCGCGAAAAGCCGGCTCTCCGTTGTCCTTAGCCCATTGCTGTAACTCTTCTAAAGAAAAATCATATATTAAAGGTTTCATTGTATTTTTGCACCTGTGCTTTCATAAATTATATGCGTATTGTTTCTCATTCTTCCTATTTTAACACAAAACTCAGAACCGGTAAAAGAAAAGCCCGCCGCGCGGAGGAATCTGCGGGCGGGAAGCTGTAGTCCGTAAGCACAATCGCTATATTACAAGAGTCGCTCCAGCCGGGCAATATAGAAGCCATCGCTGCCATAATGGTGCGGGAGCAGCTGCATGCCGTCACCGGCAGCAAGCGCGGTTCCTCCCAGCCGTTCCCAGACGGCTGACTTGAAGCTGACCGGGGCGAAGCCGGGATTGCGCTCCAGAAAAGAGGCAACAACCCGGCTGTTCTCCGCCTGCTCAGTAGTACACGTGCTGTAGACCAGCACGCCTCCCGGCTTCAGCAGGCCGGAGACCGATTGCAGCAGTTCAAGCTGCAGCGCAGCTACGCTTGCAATATCCTCCGGCTGCTTGCGCCATTTCAAATCAGGCTTGCGGCGGATGACCCCAAGCCCCGAGCAAGGAGCGTCCAGCAGAATCCGGTCATAGGATTCCGGCTGGAGGGCTACGCCCAGCTCCAGCGCATCCCCGCTTGCAGTGGTTATGCACTCCAGGCCAAGGCGTGCTGCCTGCTCGGCAATCAGCTTAGCCTTATGCTCATGCAGGTCATTGGCCAGTATGGAGCCCTCGTCCTTCATAAGTTCACCCATATGGGCGCTTTTGCCGCCGGGAGCAGCGCAGCAGTCCAGCACCTTCATCCCGGCTTCGGGAGCGACAACCTCGGCGACCAGCATCGAGCTCTCATCCTGAACGGACAGATAGCCGTCCCGGTACCAGGAGGTCAGCGCCAGATTGCCGCCGCCTCTGATGACCAGCCCCGCAGGGCTCACCTTCGATTCTGCGGCATCCAGACCGGCTTCAAGCAGTTCTGCCAGCATGTCCTCCCGGCTAATCATCGTTGTATTAACACGTACACTGACTGCGGGCGGCTCATTATTCGCCGCACACATGGCTTCTGCTGTGTCCGGACCGTATTCCGCCGACCAGCGCTTCACCATCCACAGGGGATGGGAATGCAGAATGGAGATCCGCTCTTCCCGGCTCAGCCCCTCAGGCAATACCGGCAGATCTCCAGCCCGCAGCACACTGCGAAGCACGCCGTTGACCATACCCGAGATGCCCTGATGGCCGCGTCTCTTGGAGATATTCACAGCCTCGTTAACAGCTGCATGCGAAGGCACCCGGTCCAGATACATGATCTGGTACAGGCTTAGCCGCAGCAGACTCCGTACCCAAGGCTCCAGCTTGGCTATCCCTTTGCTGACGAAGCTGCTGAGGACATAATCAAGGGTAATCATCCTTGAGAGAGTTCCGTACACAAGCTCTGTAGCAAGTCCCGTATCCTCCCGGCTGAGGTCCGTTTTCTGGAGGCTGCTTCCCAGCAGCAGGTTGCTGTACGCGCCCTGCTGCTCTACGCGTACCAGAATATCAAGAGCAACCTCACGCGCAGAAGCCGGCGCAGCGGGCTTGCCGCCCTGCCGGTTCCGGCCCGCTCCGCCGGTTCTGCCTGCGGCAGGCTTCCTGCCGGAGGCCGCTGGCTGATTGCCGGAAGTACGCGGACGCTGTCCGCCATCTCCCTTGCCGCCCGCGCTCAACCGAGCACCGTGCCGGGTGCAAGGGTTGCACCACGGCTGAAGTCGGCTGCGCTCATGGCTTTTTTGCCGGCAGGCTGAACGGTTGTAAGAAGGAGCGTCCCGTCGCCGGTCTTCACCTCAACGCCGCGTTCGCTCACGGACAGCACGGTGCCCGGAGCCGCGCTGCCGCCCGGCTGCTCCTCATCCTGCGGCTTCACCGCAGCCCATGCCTTGAAGGTCTCTCCGTTCCACAGGGTGAACGCACCCGAGAACGGCACCAGACCGCGAATCTGATTATACAACTCCAGCGAGCCACGGCTCCAGTCGATCCGTTCATCTTCCCGGCTTAGATTCGGCGCATAGGTTGCTTCGCTGTCATCCTGCACGGCAGCTTCTACACGGCCCGCTGCCAGCCGGGGCATCTCTGCCTTGAGGAGTTCCCGTCCGGCAATGCTTAGCTTCTCAAACAGCGTGCCTGAGGTATCGTCATCCTCTATCGCAACCTCCACCCGTGAGATCATATCTCCGGTGTCCAGTCCTTCCGCCATATACATCAGCGTCACACCGGTCACCTTCTCGCCGTTCATGATACAGCGCTGTATCGGAGCACCGCCCCGGTACTTGGGCAGAAGTGAGCCATGAACATTCACACACCCGTTCGCCGGCAGCTCAAGAACGCTCTTGGGAAGAATCTGTCCATATGCGGCGGTAACAATCAGATCCGGCTCATAGGCAGCCAGCTCAGCCACTGATTCAGGGCGGCGCAGGCGTTCAGGCTGAAGGACAGGCAGTCCCAGCTCCAGTGCAGCCGCCTTCACCGGGGATGGCACCAGCGTCTTCTTGCGGCCTTGCGGCCGGTCCGGCTGACTCACCACGGCCACTACCTCATAGCCCTCTTCCAGCAGCATCCGCAAGGAGGGGACTGCAAAGGCTGGTGTTCCCATGAACACTATTCTCATTTCATTCACTCCTCAGTTTCACTGCGTTCTGCTGTGTATTCATAGACCTTCTCAGCAATATCCGTGAACAGCACGCCATTCAGGTGGTCAATCTCATGCTGAAAAGCCCGTGCCAGCAGGCCGCTTCCGGTAATGGTCACTTCCTCGCCCTCGCGGTTCAGGCCGCGTACAGTCACTGTCTCCGCACGGCGGACATCCCCGTTCAAGCCGGGAATACTCAGGCAGCCTTCGGGTCCGAACTGCTCCCCTTCCATGCTGACGATCTCGGGATTGATCAGCTTGATCAATCCATGCTCTTCATCGGCATCTATTACAATCAGCCGTTTCAGAATGCCTACCTGCGGGGCTGCGAGACCTACGCCTTCCGCGTCATACATCGTATCGGCCATATCATCGAGCAATTTTTGTACATTGGGGGTGACGGTGGTTACCGTCTTCGCTTTCTTGTGCAATACTTCATCCGGTTCTTTCACAATCAGCCTGATTGCCATTTACACTAACACCATCCTTGTTCTATACATATCATTAGTACTTATCGATTCCTTAGGGCAAAACCGCCTTACTATTGTAACACGCCGGAGAATTACATCAACATCTGCGGATCAACATCAATGCTGATCTGCAGACCCTTATCGCGGACGGAATCCTCCAGCTCCTCCGCCACCTGGCGGGCCAGCGCAATAGCATCAATCGCACCGCGCCATTTGATAATGCACTGGAACCGGTAACGCCCCTTCAGCCGGGGCAGCGGCGAGGCCACCGGCCCCAGCAGATCCAGCGCATCCGAGGAGAGCTTGTCCAGACTGCCGTACCAGCGCAGCTGTCTGGCTTTGCCCTGAATGCTGAGCGCATAATTCTCCGCAAGCTTCAGCAGCAGCGGAAGCTGCTCATGCGAGAGGGTGACCAGAATCAGACGGCAATAAGGAGGGTAATGCAGCTCTTTGCGGTGCTTCAGCTCGTCCCGGACGAATGAACGGTAATCATGCCCGCTGGCATGGATAATCGAATAATGCTCCGGTGTATACGACTGCACCACCACCTCGCCGGGGAGCTGATGCCGCCCCGCACGGCCGGCAACCTGCGTCAAGAGCTGAAAGGTCTTCTCAGCCGCCCGGAAATCAGGCAGATTGAGTGCAGAATCCGCAGTAATGACCCCAACCAGAGTTACATCGGGGAAGTCGAGTCCTTTGGCGACCATCTGTGTACCCAGCAGCACATCGGCCTTCTTGTCCCTGAACTGGTTGAGCAGCTTCTCATGCGAGCCTTTCTCCGTTGTCGTGTCCACATCCATTCGGATAACCCGGATGCCGGGGAACAGCTTGCCCAGCTCTTCCTCTACCCGTTGAGTGCCTGTCCCGAAGAAGCGGATATGCTCACTGCCGCACTCCGGGCACAGCTTGGGCGCGGGCTGCGCATGCCCGCAGTAGTGGCAGCGCAGATTGTCGCTTCGGCTGTGATAGGTGAGCGAGATATCGCATTCCGGACAGCCGGCAACATAGCCGCAGCTCCGGCACATGACGAAGGTCGAGAAGCCTCTTCGGTTGAGCAGCAGCACCGTCTGTTCACCGCGCTCCAATCTGCTGACCAGAGCGGCATGCAGGCTGCGGCTGAACATGGAGCGGTTGCCTTCCTTCAGCTCTTCACGCATATCGACCACTGCCACCTGCGGCAGCTCGTTGCCGAGTGCACGGCTCGGCATCTCCAGCAGAATCGGCGAGAAGTGGATATCGCTCTGCGATCTGGCAGCATGATAGCTCTCCAGTGAAGGTGTTGCAGAGCCCAGAATAACCACGGCCCCGCCCTGCTCTGCCCTGCGGACAGCCACATCACGGGCATGATATTTCGGATTCTCCTCCTGCTTATAAGAGCCTTCATGCTCTTCATCCATAATAATAAGGCCCAGATTGGCAAACGGAGCGAACACGGCTGAGCGTGCTCCGACCGCAACCATCGCCTTGCCTTCGCGGATCTTGCGCCACTCGTCATAACGTTCGCCGACAGACAGCCGGCTGTGCATCACCGCTACCCCGCTGCCGAACCGGCCCTTGAACCGTTCCACCATCTGCGGAGTCAGCGCAATCTCAGGCACCAGCACCACTGCCTGCCGTCCCTGCTCGATGCAGCGCTGGATCGTCTGGAGATAGATCTCCGTCTTTCCGCTGCCGGTCACCCCGTGCAGCAGGAAGACTTCATGCGTCTGCTGCTCTACAGTGCGCACAATCCGCTTGTATACAATCTCCTGCTCCGCTGTCAGCGGAAGCGGGGTACTTGGCTTGAAGTCCCGTCCCTGGTAGGGGTCACGGTAGACTTCAATTTCACTGATTTCAATATAACCCTTATCTGCAAGTGCTTTGACCGTGCCCGCAGTAACCTGAAGGATCGCCAGAATATCCTTGAGCGGCATCGGCAGCAGGGCTTCCATTTCAATCAGGTAGGAGAGCACCTCCTTCTGGCGCGCCGAACGCGCCGGGAAGCTGGCGAGCGACTCCCGCGCTGCTGACAATCCAATAGCCAAATCAACGGCCTTGATCTTCTTTTTGCCCATCTTATCCTTAATCGACTGGCTCTCTGCCAGTACACCACGCCGCACCATGAACTTAATCGTCTCTGCAGCCTCAGGGAAGGTGCGGGTCAGCAGCTTCATGGATACCTCACTGTGTCGCCTAACGAAGTCAATGATCTGCTGTTCTTCGTTATCCGCCTCCAGGAAGAGCGGAAAGAGCTCATCTGCGGGGGCGCTGGCCGCCTCCTCTGTACTCCCAAGCGAGATCAGCCGCTCGGCTTTGCCCTTCAAGGCAGTCGGAAGCATCGCCTGCAGTGCGGAGATCCGTCTGCAGGCGTATCTTTGGCTCATCCAGTCGGCCAGCTCAACCAGCTCCGGCGACAGCGGAGGAAGCAAATCCAGTACTTCTACAATCGGCTTCATCCGGGAGACACTGCCGGTCTCGCCCGATTCCAGGGAAACTACGAACCCCTGGACCGTGCGGGGACCGAACGGAACAGCCACACGGCTGCCCACCTCAATCCACAGCTTCAGTGCATCCGGGATAATATAGTCAAACGGCCGGTCGGTGCTGCGTACAGGAACATCGACAATGACCTTGGCAATATCCATTATAGTAAGGCTCCGGCAACACGCTCAGCCGCCAGCCGCAGAATCCGGCGCGCCACCTCATCCTTGGAGGCCAGCGGAAGATCAAGCACCAGACCTTCGGCATCATACACCTTGACGATGTTGGTATCCGTGCCGAAGCCCGCGCCTTCTGCGGCCACATCATTGGCTACGATCAGATCAAGGTTCTTGCGGACCAGCTTATCCTTGGCATAGGCTTCGGCATTTCCGGTCTCGGCGGCAAAGCCGATCAGGAACTGCTTCTCCTTGATTCTGCCCAAGCTCTCCAGAATATCAGTTGTCTTCACCAGCTCCAGCGTCATGGTGCTGCCGCTCTTCTTAATCTTCGAGTCGCTGCTCTCGCGTGGACGGTAATCGGCAACCGCCGCTGCTTTTACAAGAATATCGCAATCCTTCCAGCGGTCCATGACCGCATCGTGCATCTCTTGTGCTGACTGGACACGGACCAGATCAATACCGGCATCACGGGGCGGCACTTCATCGGTACGTGCGGCAATCAGCGTCACCGCAGCACCCATGGCGCGCGCGGCGCGCGCAAGGGCGAAGCCCATTTTACCAGAGGAATCATTGGAGATATAACGGACGGGATCTATACGTTCTACCGTGCCTCCTGCGGTAATCACCACTTTTTTGCCGGCAAGCGGTCCGGAGGTCTTCTCCTTCTGCAGCACAAAAAAGTTCTCAACCACCTTCACGATTTCCTCCGGCTCCTCCAGCCGTCCCTTGCCCACATATCCGCAGGCCAGCAGCCCTTCCCCGGGCTCAATAAATTGAACGCCTCTGTTATAGAGGGTATCCATATTGCTGAGGACCGCCGGATGCTGATACATATGGACATTCATCGCCGGAGCTACCATAATAGGCGCTGTTGTAGCAAGAAGCGTGGTGGACAGCATATCGTCTGCCAGCCCGTGGGCCATCTTGGCGATAATATTAGCCGTAGCCGGAGCAATCAGGACCAGGTCGGCAGCATCTGCCAGATCAATATGCGAAATGGAGGACGGATCACGCTCCTGGAACGTATCACTGTATACCCGCTGCTTCGACAACGACTGGAGCGTCAGCTCCGTAATGAACTGCTTGGCCGATGACGTCATAATGACATGCACCTCGGCACCCTTCTGGGTAAGCTTGCTGGTCAGCGCCGCCGCTTTATACGCAGCAATTCCGCCGGTAATTCCGAGTATAATTGACTTCCCTTGTAGGCTCTTCATTTGTGCTCTCCCCCCGCTACAGAATCTATATACAGCCTCAACCTTTCCCTAAAGATAGAGAAAAAAATAACAACCTTCCGGTTGTCAGGAACAGCCCGGTACGGGCTATTATGGTTATGAGCAGCCTGCCCGGCAGAAATGGTCCTGCCGCCCTTAGCATGGCGGCACCATTTCAAGCGTAACAAGTGCGGATAGTTAATGGACCCAAGCCTCTTCAGGCTTAGGCTACGGAACTGGTCCTATTCTTCACCGCGTGTGACTATAATGCGGTCTTCATAGATTTCTTCAAGGGCAACACCAACATATTTATGCGATTTTGGCGCAACGATATCGGTCTTGCCGCCTTCACGGAGTGCTCTGGCCCGGCGGGCTGAAGCTACAACCAGGGAGTATTTACTGTCAACCTTAGTCATCATTTCATCAATGGATGGATATAGCATGTAAGGCACCTCTTCATCTTTTACTGTGGAGCAATGGACCCATCTGCTGAACCGATCATCTAACCTTACAATGTTCGGCGATAATAATGCTTTCTATTCGCTTGCAAGCCAAATCAATCTCATCGTTCACCACGGCATAGTCATAATGCCGGATCAGACCGATCTCATCCTCGGCCACAGACATGCGGTGGCTGATCACATCAGGATGCTCTGTGCCCCGGCCGCGGATGCGGTCCTTCAGCTCGTCCATTGACGGGGGAAGAAGGAACACAAAGATGCCTTCGGGGAATTTTTCCTTGACCTTGAGCGCTCCCTGAACCTCGATCTCCAGAATAATATCTCTTCCGCTCTCCAGGGTTCTCTCTACAAAGTCACGCGGAGTACCGTAATAATTGCCTACGTACTCCGCATATTCCAGCAGCTTGTCGCCTTCAATCATTTCGTCGAACTGCTCTCTGGATTTGAAAAAATAATTGACTCCGTTCTCTTCACCCGCACGCGGTAAGCGTGTGGTGGCAGAAACAGAATAGACGAGTTCAGGCATCTTCGGCCGCAGCGCTGTGCATACCGTACCTTTGCCGACACCGGAAGGGCCGGATAGTATAATCAGCAATCCTTTTGACATAGTACACTCCATTTGTTGTTATTCATCGTTATCGTCGTCTTTGCTGGATAGGCGGTGAGCTACCGTCTCAGGCTGTACAGCCGAGAGAATCACATGGTCGCTGTCGGTAATAATAACAGCCCGCGTCCGCCTTCCGTAGGTGGCATCGATCAGCATATGCCTGTCTCTGGCCTCCTGGATAATTCTCTTAATCGGTGCCGATTCTGGGCTGACAATGGAAATAATGCGGTTCGCTGACACGATATTCCCAAAGCCGATGTTGATTAATTTGATTGCCATGTTCCGGTTGTTCCCCCCATAAGTAACATCATAGCTTGCTCACTGGTTCCTGTCATTCGAGGTTCGCCGCCTGTTCGCGAATCTTCTCAAGCTCCGCCTTCATATCAAGCGTCAGATTCACAACCGCCAGATGAGTGCACTTCGACCCTATTGTGTTAGTTTCCCTGTTCATCTCCTGGATCAGAAAATCAAGCTTGCGTCCGGCAGGCTCGCTGCCCAGCAGCAAGGCCCGGCACTGGCCGAAATGGCTGTGAAGCCGGGTCAGCTCCTCATCTATATTGCAGCGGTCGGCGAAAATAGCCATCTCCATGCCGAATTTATGCTCATCCCAGGGGAAGCTCCCGTCATTCAGCAGGTTAAGCCGTTGCCGCAGCTTCTCGCGCTGCTCCTCCACAACCAGAGGCGCATATCTGCTGATTCCGGCATGCAGCTCTTCCAGGCGGTCAAGTCTGCGCGTCAGATCGGCCGCCAAATAGGAGCCTTCCCGTCCGCGCATCTCCAGCAGGGCCTCCAGACTAAGCTGGAGACCCTGCTCCAGAAGATCTGCAAGTTCTCCGGAGGCGTCATCCGCAGCCGTCTCTTCCTTCGGTTCCATCACACCGGGCATAGCAAGGATATCCCGCAGGGACAACTCTCCCTTGAAGCCATACTCCCGGACCAGTACCTCCGCTGCATCAAGATAGGCGCTCACCCTGCGGCGGTCCAGCACAGGCGTGTCAGCCGCCCCGTCGGTGAGTTCTCTATTAATAATAACATCTACCCGTCCCCGTCTGATATGAGCCTGAACCATTCTGCGCAGCCTATCCTCATACCCCGTCCATTCCCTGGGCAACCGCAGCACAACTTCGCAGTACCGGTTATTCACCGATTTGACCTCGAACGTTATCTTGTGTCCGCCGGATTGCAGGGCTGACTGACCGTATCCGGTCATACTATATGACAACGGAATCACATCCATTACACTATTGTAATTGATTATTACTAGCGAAACAAGGGGGATAACTTACGTCCTTGCTTCTCCCAAATATACTCCAGCAGCTGCACGCTCATATCATAGAACATAAACGGCGTAATCAGATAGATTCCGTTAAAATGTGCAACCGCCGCATCCAGCAGCTCCTTAGCGATCAGTACCCCTTCGGCCCGGCCCGCTTCGCCTTCGAGTCCGGCCATCCGGCTGCGGACCTCGGCAGAGAGCTGAATGCCCGGAACCTCATTATGCAGGTACTCGGCATTGCGTCCGCTGGCCAACGGCATAATGCCGATGAAGATCGGAATATCCAGGTGCTCGGTAGCCTTGGCCATCCGGGCAATCAATTCAGGATCATACACAGGCTGGGTCATAATATAATCCGCACCCGAGGCAATCTTCTTCTCCAGGCGCTCGACCGCTTTGTCCAGATGCTTGACATTGGGATTGAACGCTGCGCCGATGACGAACTTCGCGTTCTGCTTGAGCGGCTTGCCGGAGAAGGCCACGCCGTCATTGAGCTGCTTAATCATACGTATAATTTCAAAGGAAGTCAGGTCATAGATCGAGCTTGAGCCGGGCAGATCCCCGAACCGGGCAGGATCTCCGGTCACGGCCAGCACATGGTCAATCCCCAGCGCGTCGAAGCCCATCAGATGCGACTGGGTGCCAATCAAGTTGCGGTCGCGGCAGGCAATATGGACCAGCGGCCTCAGGCCTGTGCGGGCCTGCACCAGATGCCCCAGCGCCATATTGCTCATCCGGGTTACAGCAAGCGAATTATCGGCCAGCGTCAGGGCATCAGCTCCGGCCCGGCGCAGCGCTTCTGCCCCCTTCATGAACTTCGCGATGTCCAGATCGCGCGGAGGGTCAAGCTCTACGATAACGGTGTGGCGTTCCTTGACCAGATCGACAAGTGTCGGTTCGCCGCCTCCCTGCCCCTCGTCATCCGCCAAATGCTCCTGCACCGCAATCCTCTCAGGCGCGCTGAAGGCAGCGGGCTCAGGCAGCGGCTCCACCACATAGCCCTTCAAGGCAGCGGAGATTTCAGCGATATGCTTAGGAGTGGTGCCGCAGCAGCCCCCGATAATCCGGCTGCCCATATCCGCGAACACCGGTGCCATTTGGCCGAAATACTCCGGTGATGCCCCGTAGCGGTATTGGCCGTCTACATAATCGGCTACGCCTGCATTCGGATAGATCGACACCGGCAGCGCCAGCTTGCCCTGCAGCGTACCCAGCGCACGCTTGATTCCGTTCGGTCCGGTGTTGCAGTTGAAGCCGATTACGTCCGCTCCGTCCTGCTGCAGAATATGGAAAGCTTCCGGCAGAGTTAAACCGTCCAGCGTCCGCGCCGAATCGTCCACAGCCAGCTGGCAGATTACAGGCAGCGTACTAAGCTTGCGCACAGCCTTCAGCGCCAGATGAAGCTCCTCGACATCATAGAAGGTCTCCAGCATGATTCCGTCCGGCGCTTCCTCAAGAAGCGCAGCAATCTGCTGCGAGAAGAATTTCTTCAGCTCGGAGGAGGACAGATTCGCCCGTTTGCCGGCGCGGATGGAGCCGATGGCTCCGACCACATAACCGTTCTCGCCGGCAGCCCGGCGGGCGATGCGGACACCCGCACGGTTGATTTCCGCCACCTTGGCTTCCAATCCGAACTTCGACAGCTTGTCGTAGTTCGCGGAGTAGGTATTACTCTCCAGCAGTACAGCACCTGCATTGATATAGCTGCGGTGCACATCCTCAATGACCTCCGGTGAGGTCAGATTCAATTCCTCGTAGGAGATGCCGACAGGGAAACCCTTTTGATACAAAAAAGTTCCCATCGCTCCGTCTCCGACTAATACGTTCTTCTCCCATGCAGAGCGCAAATCCGGCTTCACCGCAAGAACCTCCCCTTGACTGACATTAGTTTCATACTAATGTAACATAAATCGGGATGGATGATAAGCTTTAGCAGGCAAAAGAGGCGGGCGTCCATTATTCTTGTATGCCGGTCCGTCAATTGATTCATACTACGCTTAATCTTGACGGAAGGAGACTGCATAAATGAAGAAAAAAACCAGAAAACTGCTGCTGCGCAAATATACCGTAATTCTCCTGCTGTCGGCGCTCTCGCTACTGTACCTGTACTTGCTGGACTTGATGTTAGGCTACGGAGCGGAGAATATCCGCTATATTCTGAATTATCTGCTCTATACTACCTCGGAGAAGCTGACTGCAGCTGTGCTGGTGCTGCTGCTGATCGTGCCGGATGCCGTCTATTGGGTGAGCGGCCGTCAGCCCGGCCGGGGAGCGGAGAAATGATCACGAACCGCCGTCACGATGACCAGCAGCACCGGAATGACTATCATTAAATAAGGATATACCCTGTACAGCAGGGTCCCGCCCTCATCGAGATGTTCAATGAAGCTGCGTGCATCCAGCATGGAGGTGAAGAGGATGATCAGTCCGCAGGGATAGAGCATTCTCCGGTATGGAAGCTTGAACAGGTCCGAGATTCCGATCAGCGCGGCAGCGAAGAAGACGGCCATTTTGAAAAACACCCCGATGATCAGCACCATGACCACAAAAATATCCACCCGCTGGATGATATCCGAAACGGAGATCTTGCTGATCGTCGGCATCAGCGGGAGCGGCGAGCGTTCAACAATGTCGGCACCCAGAACAGAAACATTCAGCGCCATCGTAAAGCTGAGCAGCAGCGCGGAGAACACCATGGCGGCGGCAATGATCCACGGTCCTTTTTTGACACTGGACAGATACGGCATCAGCATAGTGAAGCACACCATTTCCCCGAACGGAAACATATAATTCTGATGAATCACCGAGCTTAGCACGGGCCGGAAGCCATTCTCCAGTACAGGCAGCAGTCTGTTCAGATTGATCGTACCGGAGAGCATCAGCATCACTGTACCGAACAGGCCGATCCCCAGAACGACAAACGTAAATACCACGGAAGTTCTGCTCAGTACCTCCACCCCCTTGTGCAGCACATAAGCTCCCGATAACAGCATCGTGGCACTTAAGATGAACAGCGGAGTGTTGTGCATGGTCGCCATTGCGAGCATAGTGCTGCCGTCGCGCAGATCCCGGGCGGCCAGGTTTATGTAGAGAATAATATAGAGCAGGCCTACCGGTGCCCCGATATATTTTCCGAGAATTTGCCGTGTATAGGCTGTAAAAGGCTGGTCCGGGTACTTGCGGTACAGATAAGCGTATCCCGTGAACATGATCAGCCCCGCCGCGCAGCCGAGCAGGATCGAGAGCCAGGCATCCCGGCCCGCCCCCATCCCCAGATTCACCACCAGCGCCGTGCCCAGCTCGAACAGCACCGTCAGGCTGAAGAATTCGCCGAGTCCAATTTTGACCTTACCCATTCCGTGGACCTCCTCACCCGGTTACTTTACCGGCATACTTAATGAATCTGAAAAGAGTTGCTGCGCATATCGGTATGCCGGATAACCACATCCGCATCGAACCGGATCTCACAGTCTGCGAATACGTCCTCCCAGTGGTCCCTGACCTTCTTCCAGCCGCGCGGGTTCTTCCGCTGCAATGCCTGTCCGAATCCGAGATAATCGCTGCCCATTTCTTTGGCGGTGCTGACAGCTGCTTGGATATGCTTCACGCTTTCTTTTATAAGCCGGTCTGATAGCTCTTCCAGCGCTTTAGGAGAGGTAAGATCAAGCGGATTCGGAGCTTCCTTGAGCGCTGCCTGCTGGGTGATCTTGACCGTAAAGACCGGATGCTCCGGGTCAGACGACTCGACCGCAAGCGACACCTGGGACTGGTAGATATTGAAGGAGAGATAACCGCCATCCTGCTGCTTAAGCAGAATTGGAAACTCTTTGATCCGATTATGCAAAAGAACGGTGCCCAGAGCAGCGTCACCCTTAAGCCAGCCCTTCAGCTTGTCATCCTTGAACGCCGCAAGCGAGGAGACTCTCAGGATCGACCGGGGCTCGATATTCTTCAGGCTGTCATTGCTGCCCGATGACGGAGTCCACTCTCCTTTGGTGTATACCCCGTTGATCACCGGACCGCCTCCTCTGATCTGAATCCCCCGGATCACATCATCCACAGCCATGCGGAAGTTATAACCGAACTGCTTGGAGGTCGTCTCCAGCTTCTCCACCAGATCATTAGCCGGAATTTTGCTGAACACGGTCATTGTGGACATGATCTCACGCGCAGGCTGTCCCTTAGAGATGAAGATCAGGCTGTTCAGCCGGGTATCACTCTCCCTCTCCAGCACATCCAGGACATCCTTAATGCCTTCGCGGGCGAACGCCTCCGAGATCACCAGCACCCGCACATGGCCCAGAGAGAGGAAGCGTGCTGTTTGGCGGGAAGCGTCTGCCAGTGCCTCGAACATCGTGCGGCCTGTTCCAGTGTACAGCGCAACCGGCGATATGCCTCTGCTCTTCTCCCCGGAGATTTCCTCCGCTACAATCACTTGAAAGGACAGCTTGTACCGCTCAGCCTCAGAATCGCCCCTGTCGATCGCCACCCCCGAGACAATCGCCCGCCGGTTGAGTTCAACACTGTCCCAGCAGCCGGTAAGCAGCAGCATTGGAAGGACAAGCAGCAGCACCAGGCAGACAATTCTATTCCTCACGGCGTTCCTCCTTTGCCCTGCTGTTCTTGCGGGTCAACGGGGGGAGCTGCTCCTCATGACCGGTCGTCAGCAGCATGTAGTCCGGCATTTCTGCGCGCATCTGCGCCGGCGGCTTATCCGGCCCGCTCAGCCAGAGCGGCATTCTTAGCAGCGTGTCCTTATGCCCTTTAATGGAGAGCGGCACGAAGGGGAAGAGATAGGGAACACCGAAGGATCTCAGGCTGCTCATATGTGCCACAAGCAGGATCAGACCCAGTGTAATCCCATAGAAGCCGAATATACTGGCCATGATCAGAAAAGCAAACCGGATAATTCTCCCGGCAATGGCCATGTTATACGCCGGAAGGGCAAAGCTGGCAATCCCGGTCAACGCCACTACGATGACCATGATGGGTGTAATTATACCCGCCTCTACTACCGCCGTTCCCAGGATAAGCGCACCGACCACAGAAACCGTCTGCCCGATGGCGCGCGGCATCCGCACCCCGGCTTCACGCAGGATTTCAAAGGCTGTCTCCATCAAGAGCAGCTCTACAAAGGCCGGAAAAGGCACATTCTCCCGCTGGGAGAGCAGATTAATCAGCAGTGTGGTCGGAATCATCTCATAATGATAGGTAGTCAGCGCCAGGTACACCGAAGGGCCAAGAATCAGAACGAGGAAGCTCAAATAACGGACCAGCCGCATTAATATGGCAATGTCGAACCGCTGGGAATAATCCTCGGCAGACTGAAAAAACTGCGTAAACACCGCCGGAAGAATCAGCACAAAGGGTGTGCCGTCCACAATAATAACCACCCGGCCTTCGAGCAGATTGCCTGCAGCCACATCCGGCCGTTCCGTATTGTAGATCGTCGGAAACGGTGTGAAGGTCTTGTCCTGAATTAATTCCTCAATATATCCGGATTCCAGAATCTCATTGATGACAATCTTGTTCAGCCGGTCTCTGGCTTCGCGGATCAGATCCTCCCCTGCAATCCCTTCCATGTACATCAGCGCCACATGAGTATGGGTCTCGGAACCGATCTTCATGACTTCCAGACGCAGCTTGGCAGATTTGATTCTGCGGCGGATCAGCGAGATGTTCGTGGCTACCGACTCGACGAACCCGTCCTTCGGCCCCCGGACCACGAGCTGGGAGGAAGGCTCACTGACCGCCCGCTGCTCCCCGCCCCTGGTCCCGCACAGAATCGCTGCCCGGCAGCCCTCCAGCAGAATTGCTGTGTCCCCGGAGAGAATTGCAAGCATGATCTCCTTCCAATCCTCCTGGAGCTCCGCGTCACCTATCTCCATAGCCCGGCTAAGAATCTGCTGCGGGAGCGAAGCTTGCTCCCGTGGGCCGTCAGCGCCGCCAGCCGTGCTGCCGGGGAACAGCTCCTCTGTATGATTCAGCAGCGAGCCCAGCACGAATTCATTCACGGACGCTGAGTCCGCCAGCCCGCTCAGATGAACAGCGGCTGCTTCCAGGCGGCGTGCTCCCCCGATCTGGATTCTGCGGATCAGGAGATCCGGGCTGTCGCCAAGCTCCGTCTGAATGTGGAGCAGACTTTGGGCGACCGTATCTGTGAGGCCTAAGGGAACATCTCCTTGCGGCCGTCCCGGTCCGGGTGCAGTCTCTGTACCCGCCTTCTGTGCCTTTCGGTTGGACCCTGACTTCATCTCCGCTCCTCCTCCCTGATTCTATGCAGAGTTGTATTATTCGCGGATATGCCTGCCATTATTCGGCTTTCCTTTCGCACTCCAGCTTCATACTGGCTCTGAATTACATAAAAAACCCCTGCATCCGGTATGCAGAGGTTTGCAAATAGTGATATGGAAATCAGATATCAGATATCCACTGAGCCGGTGTATACCACCTGGGCAGGGCCGGTCATATAGACATGATTGTCTTGCTCGTTCCATTCGATGAACAAGTCGCCGCCCTTGAGACTGATGACCGCCGAGCGGTCCGTCACTCCGTTCAGCACGGAGGAGACCAGGGTAGCGCAGGCTCCTGTTCCACAGGCCAGGGTAGGACCGGCTCCGCGTTCCCAGACGCGCATATCCACGTGGCTGCGGTTTACGACAGTGGCGAATTCCACATTCACTTTACGCGGGAAGAGCGGGTGCACCTCCAGCTTCGGTCCCCAGGTAGCGAGATCGAACGATACTGCATCGTCCACATAAATGACCGCATGCGGATTCCCCATAGAGACTGCGGTGAATCTGAACGCTGCGCCGTCCGCTTCAATCGGCTGGTCCAGTACAGGCTCCGCGTCAATCGCAACAGGAATCTGCAGTCCGGACAGGACCGGCTCGCCCATATCCACCGTTACGCTCTCCACGATCCCGTCCTTCACCTTCAGGGAGACCTTCTGTTCTCCGGCGCCAATCGTCTCAATGACAATCTGCTCCGATTCCACCAGACCATGCTCATATACATATTTGGATACACAGCGGATCGCATTGCCGCATTGTTCAGCCTCGGAGCCGTCAGAGTTCATGATACGCATCATGTAATCGCCGCGCTGCGAAGGGAGAATGTAGACCAGTCCGTCTGCGCCGATGCCGAAGAACCGGTTGCACAGCTTAACTGCCAGCTCCGGGGCATTGCCAGGCAGCTCATCCTCACCGAATACGATAATAAAATCATTGCCCAAACCGTGCATTTTAGTAAATTCCATTGTCAGGTCCACTCCTATAAGTAATCTCAGCTACTTTCACATTCCTGATTCATCATAAACCAAGCTTCTCAGTGAAACCAGCATACCTTATAGGAGTGGAGTGAGGCTATTGATTTTATGCTGAAAACTTTGTACTTTTTATCATCTGGCGTCCGCCGCTGCGGCTGCGGTTCTTCTTGCCGCCCCAGACGCTGCCCGCTCCCATCAGGAAGGTCGGGATTCCGGACATCACCAGCACCAGGCACCATTCACGGAAGCTCAGCGGAACAGTCTTGAACACCGGCTGGAGCACAGGGAGGTACATTACAGCTAGCATTAAGAGGACAGAGGACAGGACCGCCAGGACCAGATATCTGTTCTGGAACGGATTCCGGTAGAAGACCGAGCGTGAGCTGCGGCAGTCGAACACATGAATGAGCTGGGCCATCACAAGGGTGGCAAAAGCAACCGACTGCGCGCGGATCAGCTGCTGCGCACTGCCTGGATCAATCCGCAGCGTGAGCCAGAAGGCGGCCAGCGTGCAGAGACCGATCAGCAGCCCGCGGCTGACAATCTTCCAGCCCAGCCGCCGGGCAAAGATGTTTTCTTTCGCACCGCGCGGCTTGTGCTCCATCAGATCCTTCTCCGGCTGGTCTACGCCCAGTGCCATTGCAGGCAAGCCGTCTGTAACCAGATTGACCCACAGAATCTGGATTGGCACCAGCGGCAGCGGCAACCCGAGCATCATGGCGAAGAACATGGTCAGAATCTCGCCGACATTCGAGGCCAGCAGGTACCGGATGAACTTGCGGATATTCTCGTAGATATTCCGCCCCTCTTCAATGGCGGCCACGATGGTCGAAAAGTTATCGTCCCCGAGGACCAGGGCCGAAGCCTCCTTCGTCACATCCGTACCGGTGATTCCCATCGAGATCCCGATATCAGCGGCCTTAATTGCAGGCGCATCGTTTACTCCATCGCCAGTCATCGCTACGACATGGCCATGGCGCTGCAGCGACTTGACGATCCGCAGCTTATGCTCCGGAGATACACGGGCGTAGACGAAGACATTATCGGAGACCTTATCCAGTGCATCATCGTCCATCCGGCTAAGCTGGCTGCCCGTCAGGACCGTGCCGCCGCGCTGCAGAATGCCGAGCTGATGGGCAATAGCCTCTGCCGTTGTCCCATGGTCGCCGGTTATCATGACTGTCTTGATGCCTGCCCGGCGGGTCACGCTGATTGCATCGCGCACTTCCTTGCGCGGCGGATCGATCATCCCGGCCAGACCCACGAAGACAAGCTGGCTCTCCGCTTCCTTCTCGCTGCCGGCCGTTTCTCCGCTCCGCAGATCGCGGTACGCCATCCCGAGCACACGCAGCGCGCCCGAAGCCATCTGTTCATTGGCATCCAGCACCTTCTGGCGCAAGGTCGGAGTACACGGCACGACTCCGCCCTCCCAGAGCATATACGTGCAGCAATTCAGCAGCACGTCAGGTGCGCCTTTGGTGCAGATCATCCGGCCGCCGGGGTGATTCACAACCACTGACATCAGCTTTCGTTCGGAATCGAACGGAAACTCTGTCTCCCGGGTATAGGTTACGGCAAGTGCCTGGGCAGTTAGTCCCATTTTGGCAGACAAAGCAACCAGCGCACCTTCCGTAGGATCGCCCTTCAGTTCCCAGACCGGCTGGGCGTTAGCCCCTTTATCGGCCTCTGCGCCTTTGCCTTTCTTTTTACTGCGCGTGTCGGGGAAGCTCTCATAAATCTCTGCGTTGCTGCATAATGCACCCACCTGAAGCATGCGCCGGAGACTCTGGTCATTCTTCAGATCAACGGGCCGGCCCTTCTGGAGCACACTGCCAACCGGAGCATAGCCTTCCCCAGATACCTCAAGGGTCCGTCCGGCGTTCCAGAGCTGGGTGACGGTCATTTTGTTCTGCGTCAGCGTTCCTGTCTTATCCGAGCAGATCACGGAGGCGCAGCCCAGCGTCTCTACCGAAGGCAGCTTGCGGACAATCGCCTTGCGCTTGATCATCCGCTGGACACCCAGCGCGAGCGCAATCGTCACAATGGCCGGAAGTCCTTCGGGAATAGCTGCCACCGCCAGACTCACCCCGGCCAGGAACATCGCCGTAGCAGGCTGACCATGCATAATTCCTGCCAGGACCACAACAATGGTCAGTCCCAGTGAGACGTAGATCAGAATCTTGCCGAGCTGTTCCAGGCGGTGCTGCAGCGGGGTCTCCTGAGATTCCGTATTCTGGATCAGATCAGCAATCTTGCCCATCTCCGTCGCCATACCTGTGCGGATGACCACGGCCCGGCCGGTTCCCCGGGTCACCATCGTACCCATGAAGCCGATATTCTTCTGATCGCCCAGCGGGATATCTTCAGCATAGATCGCCGAGGCATGCTTGGAGACCGGCAGCGACTCCCCTGTCAGCGCCGACTCTTCGGCATAGATGCTGCTGCACTGGAGCCAGCGGACATCTGCCGGTATCCGGTCCCCGCTCTCCAGCAGGACTATATCTCCGGGAACCAGCATTCTGGCGGGAAGCACCTCCTGCTTCCCGCCGCGCATCACTTTGGCCGTAGGCGCGGAGAGCTGCTTCAGTGCTCTTAACGAACGCTCGGCGCGGAACTCCTGCACGAATCCGAGTACCCCGTTAAGCAGAATAATTGCGATAATCGTAACGGCGTCTAAGTATTCGCCGAGCAGGCCGGATACCAGTGTCGCCCCCATCAGCACCAGTACCATGAAATCCTTGAACTGATTGAGCAGCAGCGTAAAAGGTGAAACCTTTTTGCCCTCAGACAGCTCATTGTACCCGCTCTCTTTACGTCTTGCGGCGGCGTCCTCGGCGCTTAGCCCCGTTCCCGGCTGAACGCCGAACATCTCCTGCAGCTCCTCTGCACCGAGCCGGTGCCAGCTTTTTTGTTCCATAACTAATCTTTCCCCTCCCGGTCGTTTCTTGACTTCCGGCGGCGCACAGCTTTTCCACCTGTTCATGTCCAAGTGTATTCATGGTCGTCCCAAAATATCACCGCATCTGGGTTTCTCCTTTTGCGCGAAACGGTAAAAGTGTGGCATCATAGAGGGAGTACTTCATTATCAGGCGACAGGAGAACCTTATCATGGCATTAGACGGCATTGTTACCCAAGCGATCGTGCATGAGCTTCAGCCCTTCATCGGTGCACGCATCGGCAAAATATATCAACCCAGCACACATGACCTCATCTTCACCCTGCGCGGTGCGGGCGGCGGCGGCAAGCTGCTGCTGTCGGCAAACCCGACCTACCCCCGGCTGCACCTGACCGAGAGAAGCAGCATCAACCCGGCGGAAGCACCGATGTTCTGCATGCTGATGCGCAAGCATTGTGAAGGCGGCACCATCGAGAGCATTACCCAGGTGGGGCTTGAGCGGATTATTCATATCACCGTCAGAACCCGGGATGAGCTGGGGGATGTCTCCGCCAAAAAAATCATCATCGAGCTGATGGGGCGCCACAGCAACATCATTCTGACCGAGCTGGCCACGGGGACGATTATCGACGGCATTCATCATGTTACCCCGTCGATCAGCAGTTACCGGGTCGTTATGCCGGGTGCGGCGTATACCCAGCCGCCGCAGCAGCATAAGCTGAATCCCCTGCAGATCAGCCAGCCCGATTTCCTGACCCTGCTGGCCTCGGCAGAGGAAGCGGCCCGCTACGCTGCCGAGCATCCGCAGGAGCCGGAGGAGGAGTTGATCGAGGGCGAGATCGCAGCCTTGCTGGCCTCGCTTGAGTCCCCGCAGGCTGACGGCTCCGGCGGCCCGGCCCCTTCAGCCGATCCGGCCGGATGGCTGGTCCACGCCTTCAGCGGACTGAGTCCGCTGATCGCCGGGGAGATTCTATACCGGTACAAAGAGATCAGCGGCGAAGCTGAAGGTTACAGCAGCGGGATGGATAAGCCCGAACAGCTCTGGGAAGCCTTCCATTCTGTCATGGAGCCTGTAAGCAAGCAGGAATTCGCTCCGGTCACTGGCTGGAATGCCAAGGGCAAGCCGGTCTTCTCAGCCATTCCGCTGAAGCTGATGAGCGGGAATGTGAAGCATTACAGCTCCATTAGCCTGTGCCTGGAGGATTATTACGGGGACAAGGCGGAGAAGGACACCGTTAAGCAGCGGGTCAGCGACCTGATCCGCTTCCTCAGCAACGAGCGCAGCAAGAACATCAAGAAGCTGGCCAACCTGCAAAAGGATCTGAACGAAGCCGAGGATGCAGACCAGTTCCGCATCTGGGGCGAGCTGCTGTTCGCTTCCCTGCACACTGTGAGCAAAGGCGACAAGCAAGCAAAACTAGTAAACTACTATGATGAGAATCAGGCGGAGATTACCGTTCCGCTTGACCCGCTGCTAAGCCCAACGGACAATGCACAGCGGTATTTCAAGAAATATAACAAGTACAAAAACAGCCTGCGGGTGATCGGTGAGCAGGTTAAGAAGACACACGAAGAGATCGCCTACATGGAGCTGCTGCTCCAGCAGTTGGCCCATGCCTCACTGAATGACATCGAGGAGATCCGTGAGGAGCTGGTCAGCCAAGGCTATCTGCGCGACCGCAGCAAGAAAGGCAAGAAGAAAAAGAAAGCTGCCAGACCCACGCTGCAGGTCTTCACTTCCTCTGAAGGGGTGGACATCTATGTCGGCAAAAATAATCTGCAGAACGAATATGTCACCAACCGGCTCGCCGCGCCGAACGATACCTGGCTGCATACCAAGGATATTCCCGGCTCGCACGTGGTCATCCGCAGTGAGGAATTCGGCGATGCCACCCTGGAGGAAGCCGCTCAGCTCGCCGCCTACTTCAGCCAGGCCAAGCAATCCAGCAGCGTGCCGGTGGACTGCACCCTGATCCGTTACGTTCGCAAGCCAAGCGGAGCCAAACCGGGCTTCGTCATCTACGATCATCAGCGCACACTGTTCGTAACGCCGGATGAAGAGCGGGTCAAGCAGCTGCCGAATGTGCTGCGGAGTTAAGGCTCAAGTAGTGTGCTAACAAATCGGGCTCGCGCGAAGGTAGTCTGCATATTGTATGCGCAAAACAGCATACAATGGGTTCGAGTGAAGGCGCATGGGCCCAATGTGTGCGGAAAACAACATACATCAGGCTCGCTCAAAGCGCATGGGCCCAATGTATGCGGAAAACCGAACACAATAGCAGGTGGTTTCCTCTTACTGACATGCGCTCTACTTACAGTAAGGATTGCTCCTACCCAAAAACCTCCCTCCTGTAGCGCCTGCGCTAAGGGAGGGAGGTTTTTGGGTTTTTGGGTTTTTGGGTTTTTGGGTTTTTGGTGTCCCATGGTTTGGTGCCTTGTGTCTGTTTTTTGTATCCTGTATCCTATGCCCTTTGCTCTGCGTGTTGCGGTCAGCCTCTAGCAGCCTTAAGCTGCTCCAGCACAGCGGCAGGCACACTCACACTGCCGATATCCCCGTGGAAAACAACGCCCTGCCGTGCACCATGGAAATCGGAGCCGCCGGTTACCCGCAGGCCGAATTCCGCAGCCAGTGCAAGGTAGCGCTCATGCTCTGCCGGGCCATGGTCGGAATGATACACCTCGATGCCGTCCAGATCACATTGCTCCACAATGCTCCGGACCAGAGCGTCATCCCCATAGATTCCCGGATGGGCCAGCACCGCTGCACCGCCTGCTTCACGAATCCACTCGCAGGCTGTCACTGGTGTAATGCGCGGAGGCGAGACATAAGCCGCCGCCCCTTCGCCCAGATACTTGTCGAAGGCATTCCGCATATCCGCGGCTGCACCCAGCCGCACCAGCTCATCCGCGATGTGCGGCCGGCCGATGCTCTCATCAGGCTTCAGCTCGCGGCCCAGCCCGGCCACTACCTGATCCAGAGTGATCGCAATGCCCAGTCCGCGCAGCTTCTCAAGAATCGCTTCATTCCGCCCTAGCCGGGTTCCCCGCTGCTCCTCCAGGCGGGACAGCAGCAGCTCCTGCTCTATGTCGATATAGTAACCGAGGACGTGGATCTCCTTCCCGCCTTGCCGTGTGCTGATCTCAACACCGGGAACTACAGTAATCCCATACCGCTTACCTGCTTCCAGCGCTTCCGCTACACCGCTGACCGTATCATGGTCAGTAATAGCTAGCGCTGCCAATCCCGCCTCATAGCCAAGCCGTACATTCTCAGCAGGCGGCTGCATGCCGTCCGAGGCCTGGGTATGAGTGTGCAGGTCGCATCTGCCGGCTGTATCAGCAAAACCCGCTGTAACTATCTCTGCCTCAGATTGACCGCTATGACTTTTGTGTTCTGTCATGGAATTCCTCCGTTCATTCAATTAAAGTTCACGCGCTTTCCTATGCAAATACGTAGTTGTTCCTATCCGTTACTGTCCGCCGGCATGCTGGCGCAGGAAGCTCAGGAAGGTTACCGCCGAGATCGGCAGCAAGGTCGATTTCAGATGAATGGCGTAGAATTGCCGCTTGAAGGAGGCATCCGTCAGATTAACAATTTTCAGCAGGCCGAGCGCCACTTCATGCTTGACCGAGGAGGTCGAGATGATCGTAATCCCCAGCCCCGCCTCTACCGCCGACTTCACCGCTCCCGTACTGCCCAACTCCATCACAATCTGCATCGCCGCTGGATCAAGTCCGTTAGCCTCAAGCTGCTCCTCCATCACCCGCCGTGTGCCCGAACCGCGTTCACGCAGCACGAATGGGTAGGCGAGCGCTTGCGCCAGCGTCACTTCCACCTGGCCGGCCAGCGGATGCTCCCCTGGAACGATCAGCTTCAGCTCATCGCCCATTACCGGTTCAATGACCATGTCCGGATGGGAGACCGGCGCTTCAATCAGCCCGAAATTGAGCTGATGCTTATGGATCTCATCCATAATCTGAGAAGTGTTCATCACCTTCATCATAATCGAGATATTCGGATATTCCTTGCCGAAGGGCCCCAGCATGCGGGGAAGCACATATTCGCCGATGGTCAGGCTGGCTCCGAGCATCAGGCGGCCCTCCAGCATGTGGGTGAAGGCTGACATCGCCTGATCCGTCTCGCGCATCAGCTGCATGCTGCGCACCGCGAACGGCATCAGCGTCAGGCCGGCCTCGGTGAGTATGATTTTTTTGGTGGAGCGGTCGAACAGCTTGGTTCCGAAATAATCCTCCAGCGCCTGAATCTGCATCGTCACCGCAGGCTGGGTCATATGCAGAGTCTGTGCCGCCGCCGAGAAGCTGCCCCGTTCAGACACAGTATAGAAAATATGAAGCTGATGAAAATTCATACGTTACTGGCTCCTTCGCTAATTACAGTTGTAGAGTGTAGAGCAAAAAAGGCACGCAGCCCTAAGCCGCATGCCTCACTCGTTTCAAGTACCCTACTTGCGCCTGCGGCGTTTCTTGGACAGCTTCATCCGCCGGGAATGACGCAGCCAGGAATAGTATCTCTTGAGATCCCTGAGCTGCGGAGTCACCGATATTTTGCCCAGAAAAGACACGATCACCATGACATACAGCGGCTCTCCGGAGAGGGCCGTGACGCCCTCAAGCAGCCTGAAATTAACCACGATCACCGTATCATTATCTATCAGATAGGCATTATAATCACTGTTAGAGTAAGGCCTCAGCCGGTTCTGCTTCAAGGCTTGCCAGATCCAGGCGGTCACCTCCACATTCCCGCTGTCCTCAGCAGCTACCCGTTCCGCATAACGGCTCCTGGCATGCCGGGTCAGCACGATGTCGGCAATCCCGTAGTTATTCAGCATGATATGGAAGGGTTCGTGCTCGCCCCACCAGTCCATCCCCTTGCCCTGCATAGTCATCACACTCCACGTAAAAAGGGTCTTGGCATGCTCTTATTGTTGTCAATCTTACCGCACTTACGACCGTTGTTCAAGCATACCGCTCTCCCCGGGAGTCTTGCAGTGAGAAACGTCAGCTGCCCGTCCTATGTATACTGATATCACTGTCATCGACGTAGCTGCTGCCTCTGATCATTTTGCAGCTTTTTTTGAAGCGGGCCGCCTCTACCGACAGCTCTTCAATGGAAGCAAACCGGCGGCTGCGGTTCGTAACCACGGCAATCGAGATCGAGACCAGCGGGATCTCCTCCAGTTGTCCCGAACGGCTCTCGGTCAGCACGTATTTCTGGGCCAGATGCCCGGCATGATAGAAATCCTTAACTGTCGTATCGAACGCCGCGATAATATT
The DNA here is from genome assembly GCF_038006765.1 of Paenibacillus sp. FSL H7-0756. Taxonomy (NCBI): domain Bacteria; kingdom Bacillati; phylum Bacillota; class Bacilli; order Caryophanales; family Paenibacillaceae; genus Paenibacillus; species Paenibacillus sp. FSL H7-0756. Next base: position 1,439,114 of record NZ_JBBOVT010000002.1, read on the forward strand.
TCTGCAGCATTCCTCGTAGTGATAATTGCTGATGAAAATAATAAAATCATCCCCGCCGATATGCCCCAGGAATCCGTTCATCCGCAGTGCCTCATGCTTCAGCAGCTCCGCAGTAGCCTGAATCATCCGGTCGCCTTCCTTGAAACCGTAGGTGTCGTTGTACGCCTTGAAATGGTCAAGATCGATGTAGAGTACACTGAATTCATCCTGCAGCAGCGTCTTCACCATCCACTCGGTAATGCTGATATTCCCCGGCAGTCCCGTTAACGGATTCAGGAAGCTGGCGGCCACCGCCTGTATCTCCGCGAAATTAAGCAGCAGATCCCGTACGCTAACCGCACCGAACAGAGCCTTCTCGTGAGTCACGATCACATAGTCGTACAGATTCTCTTCCTGCCTCGACATCGCCTGCCTGCTTACCTCGATAATAGGCGTGTTATAGTCCACCACCAGCGGATTTTTGTCCATCACCAGCTCTACAGGTCTGCCCATATAGAGCGTATATCCGTATAGTGTGCCTATCTTCTGATAAAAGCTGATCCTCATAATCAATCCGGCAGTCCGCCCGTTTTCCGTGACGGCTACGCCTTGGAGCTGGGGATTGCTTTTAAAAATCTGGTCCACAAACCCGCATTTGTGATGAATCGAAATGTCCGGGATTTGTTCAGCGATTTCACCGATCTGAAGAAACATGCTTACACCCTCCCTTGACTGGATACGGAAGCACCGGAGACGGAAGCGCTCCACGCTCAGGCCGGTGAGCCGGTCTCCCAAGCGCATAGCCCTGACCATATTCCACCCCCGCCATCTGTAAAAAATGCAGCTCCGGCGCAGTCTCAATCCCCTCGGCTATCACCCGGGTAGAGGAACGGTCGGCATATTCCCGGACCAGTCCCAGCAGCTCCTGCTGCTCCCGGCTGGTATGAATTCCCCGGATGAGGGACTTGTCCAGCTTGATGAATTCCGGCTTCAGATAGACCAGTGTCTTGAGACTGTTGTAGCCGGAGCCGGCATCATCCACAGCAATGCGGAAGCCCTGCTCGCGGTAATGGGACAGCACCTTTTCAAACCGGACATAATCCTGCACCGCCTGACGCTCTGTCAGCTCGAAGACGATCCGCTCCGGCGCAAGCCCCAGCTTCTTCAGATAGGCCAGCGTCTCTCCGCTCTTGTGGCGGGGGTCATACAGCACACCAGGCTGCACATTCACGAACAGCAGTTCCCCGTTCCCTGACTCTGCCTCCGGCAGCCGCTCCATGTACCGGGACAGTGACATTCTCCGGCAGTACGGCTCGAAGCGGAACATCTGATCCGTCCGTCCGGCAAAATCATAAAAATGCTCCGTGCTCGGAAACTGCGGCGAAGCGGGCGGACGGTTCAGCGCCTCATGTCCCAGCGTCTCCCCGGTCCGCAAATGCAGAATGGGCTGAAAATACGTATCCAGCAATTCATGCTCCATAATATCCAGCAGCACAGCTAATCTGCCCAGCTCCTGAACCTCATCCCTGACTCTCCCGCTCATATACCTCAGATATTGCGGCAATGCCGCAAGCTTGCGGGACAGGGTTCCTGTCTTATTCATCTAATCCCCCGTCTGCTTGTCTTCGTGAATTCAATAACACTCTCCTCAGCATAGATTGGAATTATTAAGCAGGGATAAACTTCGGGACGGGGCATGGCCTTCTGCGCATTTTTTTCACATTAACGACTTATTTCGACAGTACTTCTGCCCGGTTGATCGTATAGAGCACAGGGATCGCCGCTCCAATGAGGATTACCCCCATGAACGCCGGTGCAGCCGGTCCAAGGGACACGTAGAGCTGTCCTCCAACCAGAGGCCCGATCATTCTCGCAAGTGCCTGAATCGACTGGCTGCCCCCTTGAACCCGTCCCTGCTCGCCCGCAGCGGCAGATTTGGACAGCATTCCGTTGAACGAAGGCCCGAAGACCGAATCACCGAAGCCGAAGATAAACATCCCTGCGATAAAAAGAGGATAAAAGGCGAGCAAAGCCGACAACGCAAACAGAATGTAGCCAACAATTTCGGAGCCCATTCCAAGGAGAGCGATTTGCCTGTCAGTGTATCTTTTCAGGAGCTTCGGCATAATGAATCCTTGGGACAGGATATCCTGCAAGCCCATGATGGAGAACATCACTCCAATGATAACCGGCTTCCAGCTGAAATTATCCAACGTGAACTGTGAAAAAATAGCCTGGAATGATCCATTCGGTATCCACAGCAGGAACGCGGAGACAAACAGCCTGTTAAGGTTCTTCATGGACAGCAGGTTCGCAAGCTGCGAGAAGGGATTCAGCCTGACTAGGGGGATGACCTTCAGTCTCTTGCTTTTCTCCAGACTCTCCGGCATGAACAGAAAGCCATAACCCACATTCAGCAGTGTTACGGCTGCGCCAGCATACATGGGCACCGAATACCCGAACTTGGCCAGCAGCCCGCCCAATGACGGGCCGATAATCGTCCCGGCTCCGACCACAGCACTCACCCAGCCGAAGTACTTGGTCCGCTGCTCCGGCGGAAGGATGTCTGCAAAATAAGCGAAGATCGTACCGATGCTCCCGCCTGTGATCCCTTCAATGATCCGCCCGGCGAACAGCACCCACAATGCCCCTCCAAGGCCAAATATGAAGTAACCGGCAGCAGAACCCAACAGGCACAGGAGCAGCAGCGGACGCCGTCCGTATTTATCACTCAGCGCACCCAGCACAGGCGCCGCGCAGAACAGGCAGGCCGCATAAGCTGAAGTCAGCAGGGTAACCATCACCGCTTGTTTTTCGGGATCGCTAATGTAAGGCTGGACGAGAAACGGAACCACAGGAGCGATGATACTGAAGCCTATTCCGCATAAAAATACAGAGATTAGACCGAATATAAGCGCGTGCTTATCTACCTTTGATTCTGAAGATTGATCTTGATGGTGAGCAGGTTTGGATGTAGACATGTATCTTCTCTCCTTAGAGCTTGTGATTTGTTTCCTAAGAAACAATATCATCCTAACACACTTTTGATTCCAAGGAAACAAAATATTTAACATAAAAAAACACCCTGCCGGGTGAAGGTAACTGTGATGAACTATTCTGCCTGAGCATAGAGGGGAAATTATTCTTCTTCCGTGCTATTGTCCGGCTCCTGCTTCTTAATCTCTTCATCCAAATGCTTATTGTACTTCTCCATGAAGCTGAGCATACCGGCATACTGGCTGTCGGTCACCTGCTCAAACACAGGTCTGTCCCGCTCCCGGAACTCACGGTGCAATTCATCATGAATCTGATATACAGCCATCCCTTGAACAGTAAGCCTGAAATAGATTTCCTTCTGATTGTCCGGCTTCTGGTAGCTCTCAATAAGCCCCTTGTGCAGGAGCTTCCGTGTAATCTTGCTGATCGCCCCCCTGGTCATGTACAAGGCCTCTGCAAGCTTGGTCACGTTGGCGTCTGCATGTGTTCCGATGTATTCAATACAGTGTACCTCGGAGGGTTTATTCCCCTTAAGACTGTTCTCCATCTTCGACTTGTTCAGCCAGTTCATCTTATTGAATAATTCCCGGAAAGCTGTTAAGACCTGTTCCTCTTTGTTCATTGCGGGTCCCCCTTAAAAAAACAGACGCCAGCGGCGTCTGTCTAAATAACCTTTATCCCTGAACTACAGACCGTAGTACTTGGACTTGTCCGGTCCGTTGCTGGTATATTCCGTCTTCAGTTCATTGCGGTACGAACGCTCAATCTTGCGCACATAAGAAAGTCTGCGGACATTCTTCATGACTTCCTCGGCGCGCTCCGCATTGACGTACATTACCGCATAATGCATTTTACGGGAAACGTAGTGCAGTGTGCCGTACTTCTCCAGGTTGCGCGCCGCCTTGACGTCGCTAACCCATACAATATAACCTGTCCGTTCCGCAAACATAAGCTCATCCGCCTCTCTTTCTCTATCTCCTCACGGGTCAGCTTATCCGCAGGAGCATTTGCCGCCGCTGCCGCATCCGCCTTTGGGGGACGGGTCGTTACTGGGAACCTTAATGCTGTCCGAGACCGAGAATGCGATCGCCTCTGACATGGAATGAAGAATATCATCCAGCGTCTTCTCCGCATTCTTGAACCGGACCACTGCTTCGAACTGCTCCAGCTCCCGCTCTACGGCCTCAACCTCATCCTTGGCAGAGTGATAGTTCGGGTGAAAATGACCAAACCGCTGTGTCTCGTCAAACAGCTCCTTCTTGCTTTGCAGCCGCTTGATCATGGCCTGGATTTCGGGATGGTTATCCACCTGTCCCTTCCAGTATAGGTAATCCGACACTTCTGCGGATTGATTAATCATATCGCCTAATTCATAGGCGTATGTCAGCACTTCGGCCATATCGACCGTATTTAATTCCGCTACGCTCATGAACTTCAACTCTTTTCTGCATTTAATGTTCTACCGCAGCGATAGACTACCTTATCATAACATATCCGCCCGCCTCAGCAGAAGAAGAATTTCTGCCCTTTAGCGGATGCAGCAGCTGAATTTCCTGCCAGTCTTCCGCTGCAAGCTCTGTCTCCTCTGCCGTCTCCGTCCCCGGAAGCAGCAGAATGCCCCGCACCTGCCATGGACGTCCGTTGATCCGCTCTGGAATGAAATCCGCCGCCTTGCCGCCATAGGAGAGCCGGACCTTGATTCCCCAGCTTAGAGCCTGCTCCATTACCTTTTGCGCTGTGGTGACATGATACTGCCTCCACTGATTGAACCACATCTGCGGCACGGTCTCTTCACCCGGCAGCTCCAGCTTCGGGGGGCCGCCGCTGTCAAGCGGCAGGAGCTTCGGGGGCGGGCCTGTTCCCAGCAAGCCCCGTTCTCCGGCTGCGGCAGGAAGCAGGTAACGCTGCGCTGGCCCGGACAGTTCAAACAGCTGGGTATGGGGAGCAGGCCCGTCCAGGTTCCCTGCCCTCACGGACGGCGCGAGACCGGCGGCGGCAAGCTCCTTACGCAGCTGCCCGGCAGCCTCCGGCCGGACGATGAAGTGGAGCGGGCCGATCCGGGTAACGATATCCTGCAGCCGGGGATGGGCAGCGATATCCTCGCCCTCCTGCTCTCCGGCGCAGGACAGCAGAAGAACCTCCGCCAGCTCCGTCCGTCCGATCGAACTGGCCCACTGCCGGAGCGCCAGTTCGATCTGCTCCGGTAATTCTCCGGCGGCATGGGCGTTCAGCCAGGAGATCACCTCACCCGGAGCGAAGCCCTGGTCCGCTGCCGCTTCCAGCCGCTCCCGGGTCAGCCGGAAGCTCCAGATATCCTCGTGGTGCAGCAGCTCTGCGCATCCGGCCAACGTCCAGCGCACCGTATAAGGGACCTCGGGCGGAACCAGCACCTCGAAATCCGGCTGGACAATGAAGCCGGGAGATGCTGAAGCCTTTGCTTGCGGCAGCGGCTTCTGCGCAGTTTCAGCTGCTACAGGACTCTGCGGGCTAAGGACGGTGTCTTGAGCTTCGGAGGCGCTGTCTAGGTCTGCAAGTTCTGAGCTGTTGCCTGCTGGTTCTATGTCACAGTCTACTGGCCCTAGGTTTCTGCATACTGTTGTTTGGACTCTATCTTGTGGTTTGGTGCCGCTGGCAGCGGTATTTGGGGTGCTTTCCGCTGTGCTTGAGCTGCTTACAAATATTCTAGGGCTGCTGCTTGTTTCTGCGTCACTATCTGCTTCCTCTGCCCCCCCTTGATTCTGCTGGGTTATTCCTAGGCTACGCTCCGTTAGCTGCGGCTTCAGTGCCTTCCAGCGGAAGCATTCCTCCCCTTCCGCTGAAGACCCTAGCTCACACCAGCCGAAGGCTGCCAGAAGGCGAATCCAGGCGAGTGCTGCCTGCTTAAGCCCTGAGTCTGTCCCTGCCTTCCCCGGTACAGGTTGCTCCCCGGCAAGACCATTCTGTCTCATCCAGCTCAGAACAGGCTCTACCGCAAACCACTCGTCCGGACAAAACTCCGTTGCCGAGAGCAAGTGTCTGAAATGCTGCTCTTCAGGCAGCGGAGCACCGTACCGGCTGATGATCAAGGTATAGAGCGTATCCGTCATCTCTTGTGCAGTAAGGGTCAGCCAGCTTTGCAGCATAGGTCTGTCTATTGCATACCCGCTATTGTCGCGGGTAATCAGCCCCAGTGCGCTCAGCAGATCAATGATTAATGTAACCGGCAGCGGATAGTTCTGGTGACCGGCGGAGGACTCAAGCAGGGCAAGAGACTCCTCCGGTATGGACAACCTTCCGGCTAACCTGCTGAGCTGCTTCTTATGTATCACTCCCTTAGAAGTCAGCGGCAGGCCTTCCCGGGCTATGAACAGCAGGCTTTGAAATAACTCCCCTGCCAGTTCTGAACACGCCGCATGCTCAATCCGCACCGTCCCCTCTGCCTGTACCTGCGGGCAACCCGCCCAGAAGCTCTGCAGGATTAAGGGATACTGCTGCTGAGGAACCTGATACAGCCGCTCGCCCCACACCTTCTGCCGCAGCTCCAGCATCCCTGCATGAAGCAATTCGTCCAGGGCCAGCATCTGCTCGGCCCGGCACAGGAATTCAGGCCGCAGACGCTCTATAGAATCTGCTGTACACGGCGAAGCCGCATGCTCTGCCGCTATCCGCAGCAGTACTTCACAGGCGTCCGAAGATAGTCTGCTAATATGATCTGCGGGATTCAGTTCCATCAGAAAACAGCTCCTTCCGCCGGGTCCAGCATCCGGACCCCGTATTCGTAGCCTTGCTCCGTCAGAAACATCCGGCGGCGCAGAGCGAAATCCTGCTCCCGGCTGTTTCCCGTGACCAGCGTATAGAAATACGCCCGGTTATCCCCCGGCTTCGGACGAAGAATGCGGCCCAGCCGCTGAGCCTCCTCCTGGCGGGAGCCGAAGGCGCCGGATACCTCAATTGCCACTGAGGCATCCGGCAGATTCACGGCAAAGTTCGCCACCTTGGAGACGATCAGTACCGGAAGCTTGCCTTCATTGAACGCAGCGTAGAGCGCGTTCCGCTCCTTCTGTGGAGTCTTGCCCGTGATCAGCGGGGCCGCAAGCAGCGCCGCCAACTGCTCTAACTGGTCCAGATACTGGCCGATCACCAGTATCGCCGCTGCGGGATGCGCTTCAACGATCTGTGCTGCCGCCTGCGCCTTGGCCTGATTGCCCGCCGCCAGCCGGAATTGCTCCTTCGCCCCGGCATACAGATATTGCTGCCGCAGCTTCTGGTTCATCGGGACGATGACCTCAACGCAATCGACAGCTGCAATCCATCCCTGCCGCTCCAGCACCTTCCAGGGCAGGTCATAGCATCTCGGGCCGATCAGGGAGAACACATCACCCTCCCGACCGTCCTCCCGGACCAGCGTTGCTGTCAGCCCCAGCCGCCGCGTAGCCTGAATATCTGCGGTCGCACGGAAGACAGGTGCCGGAAGCAGATGGACCTCGTCATAGATAATCAGACCCCAGTTCCGTTCATGGAACAGATTCATGTGGACAAACGCTCCTCCTTTAGAGCGCCTATGAGTGAGCATCTGATAGGTTGCAACGGTTACAGGACGCACCTCCCGGTGCTCTCCCGTGTATTCCCCGACCTCATCTTCGCTCAGCGAGGTCCGCAGCAGCAGCTCCCCGCGCCACTGCTCTACAGAAGTCGTGCTCGAAGTAAGGATCAGCGTCTCACACTGCAGCTGCTCCAGCACCGCAAGGCCCACAACAGTCTTGCCTGCCCCGCAGGGCAGCACGACCACTCCGCTCCCGCCATGTCCTCCAGTCCCCTGGAACTTTCGGACAGCCTCCTGTTGATAATCCCGGAGCTCGAACCCACTGCTGCTGCCTTCTCGGATGTTGTTCCCCAGAGACTCCCGCCAGGCTAACTTCAGCTTCTGCCCGTCCCGATACCCGGCATAATCAAGGACCGGATAACCCAGTCTGGTCAATTCCTGCTTCAGCAGCCCCCGGTTCATCTTCGGACAATGGCTATGCAGCTCCCCGGCCCGGCACAGGCCCAGCTCCTTCAGTTCCTGAGAATCGTCCAGTTCATCCAGCAGACTCGTCCGGTCAGCGGTTAACCTGACAAGCTGTGAATCAGTCTCATCCGCATGCAGGTGCAAGCTTCCGTAACGGGACATCAGCAGTTCCATCTCCCCCTCGACTTCGGAAGGAATGCCCCACCTGGACAGCCTGCGGAGGCCTTCAATGACCTCTGCCGCTGTCTGTCCCCCGGCTGCGGCGTTCCATAGGGACAACGGTGTGATCCGGTAAGTATGGTAAGCTGGGGGACTTTTGACAAGCTCGGCGCATCCGCTTAGAACCGTCCGCGCCTCCTCAAATCCTGGATGTCCGCATTCCAGCAGAATTGTCCGGTCATTCCGAATGATACATGGCCCCGCCCCTGCTCCGCTCATCCTGTTCCCTCCTTGTATCTAATCTCTATTGCCCTACTTCTGTTGGCATCCAGTATACTAGGAGCACAACTGCCCCTCATTTGCTCATTCGACCCTTGCTTGGTGAACTCAATCGGGCTATACTCATCCGAACCAAAGGGATTTATCCCTCTCTTTTCACCTTCCATCCCGCTGCCAGCATCCACATTCTCCCTACAACGAAAAAGCCCACCTCCGCCTAACCGGATATGAGCCATTCGTCATTCTATTAATGCAGCTGCTGGCGCTGCGAGATTTCATGAAGCGCCTCAGCAGCCTCATCTGCGAACATTCTCTTGTCTGCCAAATCACCTAAAGAGACTACTCCGGTCAGCTTCTTGCCCTGCGTTACCGGAATGCGACGGATCTGCGCGGAGGCCATCAGCTCTGCCGCTTCCTCCACAGAGGCGGACTCCTCAATGGATAGGACCTCCCGGCTCATGACAGTCTCCACGGCTGTTGAGCCGGGGTGCTTGGCTGCGTACCCGCGGATGACCAGATCGCGGTCTGTAATCACACCAATCAGCGTTGCCCCGTCAGCCGAATCTACCACCGGAATGAAGCCCGTCCCGCTATCTCTCATAGCGACGGCAACCTCATAGATATTGTCCAGCAGAGTAACCGACACCGGCTGCGCGGTCATCACTTCTTTGACAGTCTTCAAGAATGAACCCTCCTGTCCACGTTAGCGTGGCATTTGAGAGTAGTTTTTCCTGTAACGGTAACATTTATACGGAAATTGACTCATTCAGACAGGAGTCGGCCATACCTACCAGCAGCTTCAAGCCATAGAGCATGGCATCCTCATCGAAATCAAATTTGCTGTGATGATGCGGATATACAGCATCCTTGGCCGCATTGCCCGCACCGACGAAGATGAAGCAGCCGGGAATCTCCTGAACATAATAGGAAAAGTCCTCCGCCGGCATAATCTTCTCCATCAGCATCACATCGGCATCTGTCCCAAGCGCCTTAGGGGCAACACGGGCAAAACGTTCATATTCCGCCTCGTCATTCACCAGCGGCGGGTACCCCATCAGATAGTCCACCTTCGCCTCCGTACCATAGGCTGCGGCTATAGACGCCGCCAACTCTTCAATGCGGCGGCGGATCAGATGACGTGTCTCTTCATCAAATGCCCGCACCGTCCCGGTAATCCGGCAGCGCTCGGCAATGATATTCTGCGCCGAACCGCCTTGAATCGTCCCCACGCTGACTACGGCCGGACGCAGCGGATCAACGTTGCGGCTGACAATCGTCTGCAGCCCGGTGACCAGTGCCGCACCGGCCACAATGCTGTCTGCTGTGCGGTGCGGCATGCCGCCGTGTCCTCCCCGGCCGGTCAGATCAATGAAGAACTCATCGGCCGAAGCCATCAGCGGCCCCGGAGCACTGCCTACCGTCCCGAGCGGGAACGGCGTCCACAGATGCAGCCCGTAGACGGCATCCGCACCCGCAAGCACACCTTCCGCAATCATGCCCACTGCGCCGCCGGGACAGACCTCTTCCGCCGGCTGGAACAGAAAGCGGATCTCCCCCTTCAGCTCCTCCCGGCGGGAGCTGTAATACGCCGCCGCAGCCAGCAGCATGGCGGTATGCCCGTCATGCCCGCAGGCGTGCATGACACCGGAATGCTGTGAAGCATATTCCCGGCCGCTCTCCTCCGTAATATTCAGCGCGTCCATATCGGCACGCAGGACTACCGTTTTGCCGGACTCCCGGCCCTTAAGTATGCCTGTCAATCCGTAGCCTGCTGCACTCCGCCGGACCTCAATCCCCAGCTCCGTGAGCCTTGCCCCGACATAAGCGGAGGTCTCCTTCTCCTGATAGGACAGCTCCGGATGACGGTGCAGATGGCGGCGCCATTTGACCATTTCCGGGAACAGCTCCCTGGTCTCTAACCTCTCCATAACTCTCCATTCCCTTCTCTGGCAGCATCCTGCGGATAGCCATCAGGACAAGCCCGTAAGCTCTGCCCGCTCTGCAGCCTGCCAACTTTCTTTTATTGTAGCAGAAACACAAAAAAGTGGGTATCGATCAGCCCGTTCTACCTTGCACAACCCCGGGAAACAGACTATCATGAGGAAGAACAATAACAAATTTTAATTACAAATGAATCATTATACTTCATTAAGGGGAGTTGTGCGCTATGATATTTGAGAACACGGGTCTCGAAGGATTAAAGAGCGACCTTCTTTATCTCGACGAAAGTGCAGCAAAGGCAGGATTCATCAGATGGCAATGGGAATACTACCGCGCGACCTATGACTGCAAGATAGAAGACCGCAAGGATGGCGGCGAATACTTCCTGCGCATTAATACCCGTGCTGTGGAAGGGAAGCTAGAGAAGGCGGACGCGGTACTGGCTATTGAAGCTGTCTACCTGGGCAAGGCTACATTCCCCCACGGACTGGAATATGAATCTCCGGTGCCTCAGCCGGTGCTTGAGGCAGCCCGGAAGCATATCGGTGAATTGAAAGCGCTGCTGGAAGCTTGAGTACCGCGAAGGGAAAGACGGCCGCCAAGGCCAGCCCGCCCAAAAGAGGAACGCCCGATTTCCAGTTACTCATTCTCACTCTGCTGTTCGTAGGCTTCGGCCTGCTTATGGTATTCAGCTCCAGCTCCAGCTTAACCCTGGCCAGCGGCAAATTCAGCAATGATGCGTTTTTTTTCGTAAAAAGACAATTGCTCTGGGCCATGCTGGGCAGCTTCATCATGTTCGTCGTAATGAATATCCACTACAGCAAGTTCAAGAAGTGGTATGCTCCGATCTTCGTGATTACCCTCGTCCTGCTGCTGTTCGTAGCAACCACCGAGGGAATTAACGGCGCCAAGAGCTGGATGAGCATCGGGACCCTTGGGATTCAGCCCACCGAGCTGGCCAAGATCTCTATCATTCTCTACCTGGCTGCCCTGATCACCAAAAAAGGCGAACGCCTGCGCGATTTGCGGACAGGGTATATCCCGGTCATGATTATCGTCGGAATTGTCGCCGGACTGATTATGATGCAGCCCGATCTGGGTTCCTGCCTCATTCTTGTAGCGACCAGCGGTCTTGTCATCTATGCCGGCGGCGCCAGCATGAAGCATATCATGGGATCGATCGGTCTGCTGATTCTCGGGGTGGCCCTCGTCATAGGCGCAAAGGCCGCCATCGACTCCTTGTCCCCGCCAACCGAGAAGGCAGAGTTTCAGAAGGATTACAGACAGGGCCGTATTGAAGCCTTCCTCGACCCGCAGGCCAATTCCGAGGGCAGCGGATATAATATTATGCAGTCCCTGATCGCCCTCGGTGAAGGTGGAACACAAGGCTCCGGGTTCGGGCAGAGTATTCAGAAGCTACATTATCTGCGGTACCCTTATACTGACTTTATCTTCGCGGTCATTGGTGAGGAGCTCGGCTTTGTCGGAACCGCCTTGTTCCTGCTGCTTTATCTGTATTTCATCTGGAGAGGGATTTTGATTTCACTGCGGTGCACCGATCCCTTCGGTACACTGGTCGGTATCGGAATCATGGGCCTGATCGCCATTCAAGCCTTCATCAACATCGGTGGTGTGACCAATACGATTCCGCTTACAGGCGTTACGCTGCCCTTCATCAGCTACGGTGGCTCCTCCCTGCTCGTCACGATGCTCTGCATGGGGATTATGCTCAGCATCTCACGGGAGACCAACCGTCCAGCCAAAGAGGAAGTGGTGAAGTCTGTGACTACGGTCAGACAGGTGCGGAACAACAGAAGCGCAGGCACACGCGCACGCTAAGAGGCAACCTGCATACAGATGAAGGTTGAGCCAAATAGAAAGGCAGTCCGGAATAAATCCGGACTGCCTTTTGCATGGATGCCTAAGTTAATTGTGCTTAAGAAATTTCGTCGTTCTTGAAGGCTACGCCTTCGACCTTCACGTTAACCTCTACGATGTGAAGCCCGGTCATACTCTCCACAGCCTCGCGGACATTCTGCTGAAGCATGCGGCACACTTCATGAATCGGCGTTTCGTACAGTACGATGATGCGTAAGTCTACTGCAGCTTCCAATTGGCCAACTTCGACAGTAACACCCTTCTGCACGTTCTTGCCGCTCAGGCGCTTTGCCCAGCCCTCTGACAAACCGCCAGACATGGCTGCAATTCCGGGAGTCTCAAGCGCGGCCAGGCCGGCAATTTTTGAGACAACGTCATTCGATATCCGTATATTACCCAATTCCAGTTGAAGCTGTTCTGCCATGCCATATCCCCCCTACTCTCATTATCAATTATTGTAATTCCAAAGCAGGCTAAAAAGCAAATGACTTTCTCTCACCCCCGTTTACAGCCAGGAACAATTTGGGTATATTGATTATGAATTCAACCTACATATAGAGACTGGAGAGTGCTTACCCTTGAAAAAATGGATCTCACCGGCGCTGCTGGTCATCAGCTTCATCCTCAGCGCCATCGGGCATTACGCGAACTGGGATCATACGCTTCAGTTCATATTGTCTGCGATTTCGGTCATCTTCGTGGCCGGCTTCCTCGGCCGGGCCACCGAGAGTGTAGCCCACTACGCCGGGCAGCGGCTTGGAGGGTTCCTGAACGCAACCTTCGGCAATGCAGCCGAACTGATCATCGCCTTCTTCCTGGTCAAGGAAGGACTGTTTGACATGGTCAAAGCGAGTCTGACCGGCTCCATCATCGGTAACCTGCTACTCGTCCTCGGATTAAGTATATTTGCCGGGGGCATGAAGTTCAAGGTTCAGAACTTCAATGTCACGCTCGCCGGTCTGAACGGCTCGCTGATGATCGTTGCGGTCATCGCCTTGTTCGTCCCGGCCATGTTCTTCAACACGCATTCCATCACCGAGAAAGACACCAATGTGCTTAGTCTTGTCGTCGCCGGCCTGCTGATTGCCGCCTACCTCGCCTGGCTGGTCTTCTCCATGATCACACACAAGAAGTATCTGGCAGATGTTACGGACGATACGGCGGAAGAGCTGCCGAATGAGCATGCTCCAGTCTGGTCCCGGAACCGTTCAATCCTCTATCTCGTCCTTGCCACCGTGATGGTCGCCTTCGTCAGTGAATGGCTGGTCGGAACGCTGGAGACGCTCACCGAACGCTTCGGCTTCAGCGAGCTGTTCGTCGGGGCATTCCTTGTAGCGATTATCGGTAACGCCGCAGAACACAGCGCTGCCATTATGCTCGCCATGAAGAACAAGATCGGAGCCGCAGTCGAGATTGCCGTAGGCAGCAGTCTGCAGATTGCCCTGTTCGTCGCCCCTGTGCTGATCTTCGCCAGTTACTTCATGGGCAACACCATGTCGATTGTCTTCACCACGATTGAGATTGTAGCGATTGCCGTATCTGTGTTCATCGCCAAATCGATTATTCAGGACGGCGCAACCAACTGGTACGAAGGTCTCCTGCTGCTGGCGGTTTACATGATTCTCGGCGTATCGTTCTATCTGGTGTGAAGCAGCCGCACAGCTTATACATTCTTATATTTTTATAAAAAAACGCACATGATCGACCCCCGGGTCTTTCATGTGCGTTTTCTATGAATGAGCGGGACTTACATCTCCCGTTCCTCAGCCTTCTTGTTCAGTGCCTCGTATAGTACGGCCAAATTACGTTCCAGCTTGCTCAGCACCTGCTTACCGGTAAGCTCCGGCACGAGCCCCGCTCTGACCGCAAAATCGACCTCTCTGGAGAAGCCGTACATCTGGGTATCCAGCACTTCCTCATAGAGAGGGCAGTAACGGGTTGCCAAATTCTCCATCTGTACTTCAATGAGCTTCTGAATTTTATCGGCATCTTCTTGAAGAAGATTGATTGCTTTGATATTGAGCTGTTCCTGCAAATCCGATGAAGTCATGCATTTTCCCCCCCATGTCCAAAAGTTACAGCAGCGATTGCTTATTATTCTTAATATTAGTCGAAATTAGGACCTAATACAAGATTTCAGTTTGGGTTATTCCTGAAGTTCCTGCAAAATCACCCCGCTGCACAGCAAAGACGCCCAGCCGCAAGGCCGGACGTCTGAGAAGAAACTGGAATTACTCTGCTACTACTGTAAAATTCAGATTGTGTTTGGCAAAAACTTCGCTCATGGCTTTCTTAGCTTCCTCGGCATCTGTGCCATGTACATGCAGCTCGTAGCTTTGGCTGGATACCAGAGTAGTGAACAAGCCCAGGATGCTCTTAACATCAATGTACTTGTTGTCCGCTTGAAGAACGATAGATGAATTAAATTGGCTTGCTGTCTGTGCAATATCCACGATTGCCGCATTGTTGGACATAGGAATCCCTCCGCAACTTGATTATAAACTTATGTTCACTTGTTACCAATTCCATGATACATTGAATCCGCTTACTCACGCAAGGTGTTTCTTGGAAACAGGCATTACGTGCTTTTGGAATCACCGCTTTTGTACCATTTTATTTCAGGTTCTCCGGATTCAGACCTTCCAGCTCCGGCACCACAAAAATTCCATCCTTACGGATCAGCACATCGTCGAAGTAAATTTCGCCGCCGCCGTAATCAGGACGCTGAATCAGCACGAGGTCCCAGTGAATGGACGAACGGTTGCCGTTGTCCGTCACATCATACGCCTGGCCCGGTGTGAAGTGCAGACTGCCGGCAATTTTCTCATCAAACAGAATATCCTTCATCGGATGCAGAATATAAGGGTTGAAGCCGATGGCGAACTCACCGATATGGCGCGCGCCGTCGTCGGAATCCAGAATTTCATTCAGGCGTGCGGTATCATTGCTGGTAGCCTCTACGATCCGGCCGTTCTCGAATGTGAACTTCACATTCTCGAAGGTAACCCCGTTATAGATTGATGCGGCATTATAGCTGATCGTTCCATTCACAGAATCGCGGACAGGCGCGCTGTACACTTCTCCGTCCGGAATATTTTTCTGGCCGGAGCATTTCTCCGCCCCGATTCCCTTGATGGAGAATGTAAGGTCTGTTCCGGGACCTAATATACGCACCTTGTCGGTTCTGCGCATAAGCTCAGCCAGCGAATCCTGGGCTTTGTCCATTTTGGCATAATCCAGGTTGCAGACTTCGAAGTAAAAGTCCTCAAAGGCCTCTGTGCTCGTGTTGGCGAGCTGGGCCATACTGGCGTTAGGATAACGCAGCACCACCCATTTGGTGTGCTTGACGCGCTGCTCGCTATGTACAGGGTGGGAATACAGGGAGTTGTAGAGCTTCATGTTCTCTTCCGGCACATCGGACAGATCATTGACATTCTCACCGGCACGGATGCCGATATAGCAGTCCATCTGTTTCATCCGGTTCAGGTCGATCTCCGCCCAGGTCTTGATTCCTTCAGGTGTTGCATATTTGAGCATACTGCGCAGAACAGTGCGGTCAGTCAGCTGCACAAATGCACGGCCTCCGGCCTTTCCCACTTCCTCCACAACGGCTTTGATCAAATCTCGTTCACTGCCGATCATTTCGACGAGCACGTTCTCGCCAGGCTGTACGTTTACGGAGTAACCTACAAGGTTCGCCGCAAGCTTTTGAATCCGGGGATCATTCATCTGTCTCTCTCTTCCTTCCTCTTACTGAAAATAAACATACCGTTATATTGTAGCACGCCTGCCATAGAGCGCAAGCCATCTGCGGGAAGAGAACCGCTCACTTATAACCGTAGAAATCCACCTGTGTAATATAGGTCTCTTCCGTGGTCGCTCCGGCCTTGCCGGGATAGGTGAGGGTACGGTTCGAGGTCAGCCGGGTAGGCAGATTCCGCTTCGGGTCGACCTTAAGATAATATACCGTGCGGATATCCGCCTGGTTCAGCCTCTGCTGCAGCTCTGTCTGCTTCTGTTCCCAAAGTGCGCTCTTAGCCGCAAGTGCCTTAGCGTGAGTGTCAGCAGGCGCAGCAGCGTCTATTCTGGCAACCGGTTTAATAGCCTGCATCTTCTGTGCAAGCTCTGCCGAGAGCTGTCTGCGCGCCTCCTCTGCCGTTAATTCAATCCGCAGGACCCGGGTCCCTCTGGCGCTGCCCGCTTCCTCCGTCACCTTCTTGCCCATCTTCTCCAGCTCCTCCAGCTGACGCAGCGGATTCAGCGCCTCCAGCGGATTGCTGCCGCCAAGGGCCGGAGAGGCCTGCTTCATCGTCCATTTCCCGTCTTCCTTCACCATCCGAGTATAGTAGACTGGCGCATCACCTGTGCCCTGCTTCAGAGAATGCGGACCGGACTCCGCTGCAGGAGCTGGTTGTCCGCCGTCAGGCAGGAGAGAATAGAGGCTGATCTGGTTGTGATCCATGGTCTTCCCTCCATAGTAGAGCGAAGATTCCGGGACCGTCTTTCCGTCGATCAGCAGCGCAGCCGCTCCTTCGAAGGACACCCCATCAGTGCCATCCATCCCCGCCATTACCAGATTCAAATCCTCCGCAGCCGGTTTGTCCTTCATCACTGTGCACCCGCTAAATACAAGACTAGATAGCATTAGCAGTGCAAGAAATTCCGTGCGGACGCGTCGTAAGTTCATCATGGCCATCATGCCCTTTCCGCAAAAAGTAGAGTGCAGCTGTATTCTACCTAGGGTCTCCCTGAATGCTGGGCTTATACGCCGGATGATGCAAAACACCCCTGCAAGGTGACGCTTAAGCTTCGATGTCCATTCAAAAGAAAAATCCTTAAGGCCTAAGCCCAAGGATTCTTCGAATTGTTCTCAACGTTTTTGTTATCGATCACTACCTGGTTTCGCCCGTTGTTCTTGGCTTCGTAGAGTGCCATGTCCGCCCGGTAAAAGAGAGATTCGACACTGACCCGGTCATCGGTCCAGCTCCACTCGGCGACCCCGCAGGACACGGTCACACGCGGCTCTGTCTCTCCCATCACACGCTTGCGGATACGCTCCCCTACGAATACGGCCTGCTGCACTCCAAGCTGAGGCAGATAGACCGCAAGCTCTTCCCCGCCCCATCTGGCGGCGACATCCCCCTGACGGATCGAGGACTTCACGATGTCGCTGACCTGCTTCAGGATTTTGTCCCCCTTCTGATGTCCATAGGTGTCGTTCACCATCTTGAACTGGTCAATGTCCACCACAATCAGGGTTCCGCAAAAATCACTGGACTGCCGCTGCTTAATCTCTTCATCGAGATAGTGGCGGGCGAAAAGTCCGGTCAGCGTATCCCGGTTCGCCAGGCGGCGCACCTCCGCATGAAGCCTCGCATTTCCGACAGCCAGCCCGATATGACCGGCCATCGCCTGCAGCAGCCTGTAGCTGTCATAGGAGAAAAAGTGGGCCTGCTTATGCGCCAGCATAATGGCTCCCCGCACCTCCCCGCCCACATTCAGCGGAGTAGCAATGAGCGACTCTGAGCCGGTAGCATCCATCAGCGTTGAAGTCTGCCCTACAGCATACTTGTAATCGGAGAGCAGCAGCGGCTCTCCCGTAGCGTAAACCTTACTGCCGAGTCCCTGGTTGCGATCCAATATTTCACCCAGCAGCGGCAGATAATTGCAGGCTATCACCTCAAGTCCGCCGCGTTCTTCATTCATATGGAGAATACAGCAATAATCCGCCTCGAACATGTCCAGCAGCTCTTCAAAAGCAAACTGGAAAATATCGCCGAGCCTGAGGCTCTGATTCAGCCGCTGCGTAAGCTCATTGCTCATGCGCAGCTCCCTGATCAGCTGGTTGGAGCGTTCGTACAGCTTCGCATTCTCGAAGGCTGTACCAGCGGTATCCGCGACCATGGTCAGGAAGCTAAGATCCAGCTCATGGAAGGACGCCTTGTCCATAATCATGTGAAACACGCCGTATACCCCCTGCTTGCCGCCCAGCGGAAGCCCTACCTCCACAGTCCCGTTCTCTTCCCTCCCGGTATGAAGCGTAACCCGCCCATCCTTGAAGGCCCGGGCACAGACATCATTATTTGCCCATGTCAGCGGAAGCGGCTTGACCTGAGGATGCGTGCTGCGATGGTCCTGGGACATGAACAAATCAAGCCGTGCTCCCGGATACATCGCAGCGATACTGTCAATGACTTCCGTCAGTACGGCGTCTACATCAATGTTGTCATGCATGCGCTGGACAATCTGAAAAAGCAGCGAACGGCGGCTGCCCTCACGCTCGGCATGCAGATGAATCCCCGCAAGATCCGAGACAAACACATGCTCAAACCGGTGATAAAAGCAGGTCTGGAAATGCATCGACATGGCTTCAGCCGTATGCTTCCCTCCCGACTCATACTGCTCTGCAGGCATTCTGCAGCCAAGCACGGCAAATATTTCCCGGTGTCCGCGCGTAAATACCGGCAGAGCCAGATGGGTATAGGCTTGTCCTTCCTCCAGAACCTCGGCAGCATACATCCCGCCTGTCTGCAGGCAGATTCCCGCCGCTTCTTCCCACTCTGAACTCCAGCGCCCCTGCCGGAGTTCAGAGGCGG
The DNA here is from genome assembly GCF_038006765.1 of Paenibacillus sp. FSL H7-0756. Classification (NCBI taxonomy): domain Bacteria; kingdom Bacillati; phylum Bacillota; class Bacilli; order Caryophanales; family Paenibacillaceae; genus Paenibacillus; species Paenibacillus sp. FSL H7-0756. The sequence goes on from NZ_JBBOVT010000002.1 coordinate 1,457,930, forward strand.
GCTCAATCCAATCACCTTCATAATTCAGCACACACCAGCTCCAGGTCTTCGCGAAGGAGGGGACTCCCTGTCCTTGCCATTCCCTGAAACTCTCGGCAATCAAGCTGGCGGCGTAGGGGAAATCGTGAGACACGATATCCGTCTCCTTCAGCCAGGCGGCGGGATCTTCATACTCTCCGCCGGATTGCCTCATGTCCTGTAACAGCATACGGCCGTCCCGATCCTTATGGCCGTATGCCTCCTGCTCTGACATAAAGAGGACCTCCTTTGCATCTTCAATCAGGCCAGACCGGAGTAGGCCCCTGATTCTATAGTAGAGACATTACCAATCCAGCGTAAATATAGTCAGGATATTTTGAAATCACAGTTTTCCGATAACATCCAATTAGTTATATTTTACTCCCTTTCTTGCGGTATTGCATTATATTTTCCGCAAAACCGGGATTTTTTTTAGGACCAAAGAACTAACGACAAAGATAGACAAAAACTCTTTTAAGTTGCGCTTGACTTTGCCTGCCATTTTCATATAATATTTATTGTTGAACAAGACTGTAACAAGTCTTATTGGGCGTAACGTTGTGTCACCCTCTACGCATTTCGTTACTGCCAGGGCAGCGGCTGAACTTCCCTCGGCAGTGTGAAACCATTTAACGCTTTCACGGATACGAATTGCGGCGCAAATAGGCCCTACAATAAATTTTTTTCATTAAAAGGAGTCTACTATAATATGGCACGTTACACCGGACCTAAATTCAAACTCAGCCGCCGTCTGGGCATTTCCCTTAGCGGTACAGGCAAAGACCTGAAACGCCCATTCCCACCAGGACAGCACGGCGCTAACCAACGCAGAAAAGTAAGTAACTACGGAATGCAGCTTTTGGAAAAACAAAAACTGCGCCACATGTACGGCCTGGGCGAAAAGCAGTTTAAAACTCTTTTCACTAAGGCACAAAAGCTCCAGGGTATTGCGGGCGAAAACTTCATGTTCCTGCTCGAAAGCCGTCTGGACAACCTGGTTTACCGTCTTGGATTCGCTAACTCCCGTGCAGGCGCACGCCAGTTGGTATCCCATGGCCACGTAACCGTTAACGGTAAAAAAGTCGACATCGCTTCTTTCCGTGTAAGCATTGGCGACGTTATCGGACTTCGCGAAAGAAGCCGTGCTATGACTTCGATCAAGGAAGCTCTCGAGAACCGCAACCACCTTCCGGCTTACCTGGAATATGCTGACGGATCATTCGAAGGTAAATTCCTTCGTCTGCCAGAACGTGCCGAGCTGTCCCAGGATATCGATGAGAAGCAAATCGTCGAATTCTACAACCGTTAAGATTCGCTTACAGCGGAATCTGATCAAAGCTCCCGGATTTCTATCCGGGAGCTTTTTTTATGAATCCGAGTCATCATCGAAGCTGAAGTCCCCGCTTGGTGGGGTTATTTTAAAAATCCTCTGCGGCAGAAGCGCATTCAAAATCGCCAAATTGTGCTATAATAGTTCCGTTAAAAGGAGGATTATCGTCGATGGTTGAGGAGAAGAAAAAGAAGACCGCAAAACAGCGTCCACCGCGCAGATCCTGGCTCCGCAGGTTCGGTTCAGTTGTGAAGTGGATGTTCATACTCGGTATACTCGGCTGCCTGTTCGCCGGCGGCGCTGTAGCCGGCTACGTCACTTCAATAGTGAAGGACGATCCGGTACGGCCCGAAGAATTAATCCAGCAGCAGGTTGGGCTGAACGCCATTACCGGCTTTGCCTATTTCAGTGACGGACAGCCGATCGGCCAGCTCCGCACAGAAGAAGACCGCAGACTTATTGAATTCAACGATATTCCGCAGCTTGTGATTGATGCCGTTCTCGCTATAGAGGACAATAATTTCTACAATCATAAAGGGGTGGATTTCAGCGGCACCCTGCGGGCCGTTAAGCAAAAGGTACTGAATGAATCTGTTCAGACCGGGGGCAGCACCCTGACCCAGCAGCTTGCACGGCGCGTGTTCCTGAACCTGGACCGCACGGAAGACCGCAAGGTGAAGGAAATTCTGCTGTCCCTGCGGCTGGAACGTTTCTTGTCCAAGCAGGAAATTTTAACAGCTTATTTAAATAAGGTTCCTTTCGGGAACGGTTCCAACGGCTATAATGTATTCGGTATCAAGGCCGCCGCCAAAGGCATCTTCGGCCTGGATGATCTGGAGAAGCTGAACGTGGCCCAGGCGGCGTATCTCGCCGGCTTGCCGCAGCTCCCCTCCAAGTATTCTGCGTTCAACGGCGTAGGCGAATTCAACGAAACGGCCTTCGGCCGGGCAATGGACCGCCAGAAGCTGGTCTTACGGCGGATGCTGGAGGAGAACAAAATTACTACATCCCAGTACGACGAGGCCCTGCTCTTCGACATCAAGAGCTCTCTTGCACCGCATACCAAGAAGGCCTATGCCACCTTCCCTTATCTCATGATGGAGACCGAACGCAAAGCGTCCGAGATCCTGCTGAAGCTGAACCAGGATACGGCAGACAAGGCGGCCTCTGCTGCCGATTCCGCCCAAGCGCTGGAGGAAGCACGCCAGCAGTTAATGACCGGCGGCTACCGGGTGTACACCACCATTGACAAGAAAGTGTACAGTGCGATGCACAGCATCTCGGATGACAGCAGTAATTTCACCAAGGACAGCAAAGCCAGAGGCAAGGAACAGACGGCCGGTATGATGATCAACAACAAGACCGGCGCGATTCTCGGCATGATTGAAGGGCGCGATTTCAACATCGAGCAGATGAACTACGCCACCCAGATGATCCGCCAGCCCGGTTCCACCATGAAGCCGATTGCAGCATACCTGCCTGCACTGGATGCAGGTCTCATTCAGCCTGCGGGTATTCTGGATGATGCGCCGATTGTCATGAAGGACGGGGGCAAAGGCTACCACATTCCCAAGAACGCCAACAACCGTTATCAGGGTCTGGTAACCGCCCGTTATGCCCTGAACAAATCCCTGAACCTGCCCGCCTTGAAGCTGTTCAACGACAAGGTGGGTATTGAGAAGGCCTGGGCCTTCTCCAAGAAGCTGGGAATTACCACCATCCAGGACAATGACTATAGCGCTCAGACCGGGGTTATCGGGGGGCTGCGTTACGGGGTATCCGTGGAAGAATTGACCAATGCTTATTCCTCCATCGGTAACGGTGGTGCCTTCAATGATGCTTATATGATCGAGAAGATCGTGGATAGTCAGGGTAAAATCGTCTACCAGCATAAAGTTAACCCGGAGCAGGTCTTCTCCAAGCAGACCGCTTATCTGATGACGGATATGCTGCGCACCGTAATTACTGACGGAACAGCAACTACAGTGAAGAGGAACTACAAGCATTTCAAGGAAGTTCCGATTGTCGGCAAAACCGGCTCCACCCAGAACTATGGAGATGTCTGGTTCATGGGCTATTCGCCGGATGTCACCCTTGGAATTTGGGTGGGCTACAAAGAGCAGGTCAATACCCTTCAGGGGGATACGCAGAAGCGTCAGGCGCAGACCCTGTGGACCAAGGTAATGAATACAGTGATTGACAAACGTCCCGAGCTGTTCACCACGAAGCAATTCGCCCAGCCGGAGGGTATCGTCAAGGCGACAGTCTCGGCATACAGCGGCAAGAAGCCTTCCAAGCTGACGGACAGATTCACAACGGACCTGTTCAACGCGAAATTTGTTCCTAAGGAGAGCGACGACGGAATCTCCAATGCCAAATATATCACTTATAACGGGGTGAACTACATCCCTCTGGAAGGAACTCCTGAGGATTTCCTGAAGGAGAAGATTGTAGTCAAGCGTGAGAAGCCGATTCAGGAGCTGGTTAAAGAGCTGCTGGCCGCCTTCCCGGCAATGAAATCACATGAGTCCCTGGCGTACTACATGCCGCAGGATGCCAAGACCGACTATCCGACTGAGGTCGATCCGCGGGTCGATGACGGCAACGGGCCAAGTGCTCCCGGTGAAGTCATGGTTTCCTACAGTACAGGCAAGGCTGTAGTTACGTTCACTCCAAGCGGTTCGCCGGATGTTGTCGGCTACCGCCTCTACCGTTCCCTGAACGGCGGATCTTTCCAGAAGCAGGCCGTTCTCGCGGCTGGAGAGAGCACCGTCTTCAGGCCGGGTACTCCAGCAGGCGCTAATGCTACCTTCTATGTGGCTGCTGTAGACGTAGCCGGACATGAGACTGCTTCCGGCAGTGTGGCTGGCGGCATTAAGCCGACACCGGAGCCTACGCCTACTCCGGAACAGACGCCGGATGCAGAGCCGACACCGGATGCCGGAATCATCCCGGACAGTACAGAAGACCCTGGCATGATCATTGTTCAACCGCCTGCTGCGGATACTTCAACTCCGTTAGGCGGAACCAATGCAGCCGGCGGGAACAGCGGCGGAAATGCCACAGGTAATAACAGCGGGAAGCCTGCAGGCAATGCCGGCGGGAATACGGGTGGGAATGCCGGAGGCAGTACCACCACTAACGCAACAGGCAACTCTGGACGTTAAGCTGAACAGGCAGACTTCAATATAAGCTCAAAAGCCCGTTCCCCGGGATAAGGGGAACGGGCTTTTTTCAACGTACTCCAGCTCTGCCTAGTCTTCGATGGTAGACAAATCGCCTGCTGGAAGATGCAGCTCCCAGGCCTTCAGTACACGGCGCATAATTTTACCGGAACGGGTCTTGGGCAGCTTATCCTTGAACTCGATTTCACGCGGTGCCGCATGGGCAGACAGGCCTGCTTTGACAAATGCCGCGATCTCTTCCTTCAGTTCAGCGGTTGGACTGTATCCATCCCGCAGCGAGATGAAGGCCTTGATGATCTCTCCGCGCATGACATCCGGCTTGCCGATTACACCAGCCTCCGCCACAGCCGGATGCTCCACCAGCTTGCTCTCAACCTCGAAGGGTCCGATCCGCTCCCCGGAGGAATTGATCACATCATCAATCCGGCCTTGAAACCAGAAATAGCCGTCTTCATCCATGTACGCCGAGTCCCCAGAGATATACCATCCGGGAATCCGGAAGTATTCATCGTATTTAGCCTGGTTATTCCATACCTTGGCCATCATAGACGGCCAGGGAGTGCGGATGGCCAAATTACCCATAGAATACGGCGGCAGTACATTGCCGCGGTCATCAAGGATAGCTGCTTCAATCCCCGGCAGCGGCCGGCCCATGGAACCAGGCTTGATGTCCATTCCCGGGTAGTTGCAGATGAGCTGCGCTCCCGTCTCGGTCATCCACCACGTATCATGAATCCGCTGCTGATAGATTTTGTCGCCCCAACGCACGACCTCCGGATTCAGCGGTTCGCCTACAGACAGCACATGACGGAGACTGCTCAGATCGACCCCCTCCAGAGTCTCCTTGCCAGCCCCCATCAGCATGCGGAACGCCGTAGGTGCACTATACCATACGCTCACCCCGAAGCGCTCAATCGTCTTATACCAATCCAGCGGACTGAAACGTCCTCCCCGGACTACATTCGCTACCCCATTGAGCCAAGGGGCAAAGATCCCATAAGAGGTTCCGGTTACCCAACCCGGATCGGCCGTGCACCAGTATACATCGTCCGGCCGCAGGTCCAGAACTACCTTGCCTGTATAATAGTGCTGAATCATGGCTTTCTGCACATGGTAGATACCTTTGGGCTTCCCGGTGGAACCGGAGGTATAATGCATAATCAGACCGTCCGTAAGGCTCAGCCATTCCGGTTCCAGCTCGGCCGACGCTTCAGCCATTTCCGCTTCATAATTCAGCAGCCCCGAATCTTCAGCAGCAGAAGCTCCTACCACAAAGATATGGCGCAGTCCCGGGAGCTGCTCCCGCTTCACCCGGTGCAATAGCTCCGGTGTGGTTACTAACGCCACTGCTCCGCTATCCTCCAGACGGTCCTTGACCGCCGTCTCCATGAACGCCTCGAATAGCGGACCTGCCACTGCTCCCGTCTTCAGAATGCCGAGCAGGCTGAAATACAGCTCCGGGGTACGCGGCATGAAGATGAACACCCGGTCTCCTTTGCCGATTCCGTATTTGCGTAGTACATTACCGAACTTATTCGACCGTTCCCGTAAGTCGGCGAAGGTGTACCTCTCCTCACGCACCGCATCGCTGTAGATCAGTGCCGTAGCAGCCCCCCGCCCCTCCTCGACATGACGGTCTATCGCTTCATGTGCCATATTCACCTTGCCGGTCCCATGCCAGGAGAAGCTGCGCTCGACATCCTCCCACCGGAATTCATCAACTGCCCGGGAATAATCCTCCATATTCGAATGCTGCACCCGGCCCGGCAAAATTTCACCTCGAACTTGCCCCATTACTCTTGCCTCCCCTACTGGTTTGCTTTAAGCTTTAAGGGTACCATCTACTTCTAGTAATTCCGTCAACGCTCTAAATGTGAATATTCCGTGTCGGAATCAGTATATCACAGGAAGCGGTTACATTCCATATTATAGTGAACCGGAGGGAGCCCAAGCATGGAGCATCTTAAAATTCCTGTATCCCATACGATAGAGCATCAAGGCCGGCTGATTTCTGTCCGTGGCCCCCTATCGCCCGAAACACTTCAGACCTTAAGCATCCACCGCGATCTGGACGCCTTCCGTAAGCCGCAGGAGCAGCTTGAAGCACTGATAGAGATATCGGCCTTACCTGAAGGACGCATCGTGGCAGCGGTGGTCTCAGGCGCTATCGTGGGTTATGTCACCTTTCATTATCCGGATGAATTGGAGTTATGGTCCCAGGGCGGGATGGAAGATCTGATTGAGCTGGGAGCGATCGAAGTGGCTGACGAGTATCGCGGGAGCGGACTTGCGAAGCTGCTGGTTTCAAGTGCTTTTGAAGAGGGACAACTGGAGAACTGTATTGTATTCACAACCGAATATTATTGGCACTGGGACCTCAAGGGGAGCGGCCTTACCGTATGGGAGTACCGCCAGATGATGGAGAAGCTGATGAAGACGGTAGATATGGTGTGGTATGCCACCGATGATCCGGAGATCTGCTCGCATCCGGCCAACTGCCTCATGGTCCGCATGGGCCGGGAAGTACCGCTGTCCTCCCGCGAGACCTTCGACCGGGTGCGCTTCAGACAGCGGTTTATGTATTAATGCAGGCGGCCTGCCGGCAGGTTACATAGCCTTAAGCATATGCTCCAGAATGGCATGCGAATGCTGCGAGGCCGTTACGGTGAACTCACTGTAATTCACATGGGCTGAGCCGTCTGCTTTGTCTGACATGGAGCGTACGATTACAAAAGGTATCCCGTTCATATGGCAGACCTGGGCGACCGCCGCACCCTCCATCTCTGCACAGGCTCCGTCCAGCTGCTCACGCAGCATAGCTACTGAGGCCCTGCTGGCAATGAATTGATCCCCGGACAGCACAATACCTGTTACAGACTTCTGCTTGAGCTCATGACAAGCCTCTTCTGCTAACTTCACCAGCAGAGGATCTGCCTGGAAGGCGGAGATCTCCTGATAGGGGATCACCCCCCTGGCATAACCGAGCGCTGTAACATCCATATCATGCTGAATGCAGGAGGACGAAATAACAATATCCCCGATGTTCAGCTCAGGATGCAGCGCTCCGGCCACTCCGGTGAACAGCACCTGCTCTACGTCGAAGCTGTCCAGCAGAATCTGGGTGGTTACGGCGGCGTTCACCTTCCCTACCCCTGATTTGCAGACTACAGCCGCCTTCCCGAATACCTTCCCTGCATAAAAGGTAATGCCGGCCTTCACCGTGGTCTGCCGGTCCTCCATCTCTTCCAGCAGCAGCTTGATTTCTTCATCCATTGCGCCAATCAGTCCCAGCACTCCGCTCATTTCATATCCCCCTTGAACTTTCTGCCCGCAAACATAAAAAGCTCCCGAAGGAGCTTCTTAAGAAACCTATGTTCACGCGACTGATCTTATTTGTTGACATGGTTGACAGACAGACGAAGAATGGTCTCATGCGGCAAAATAACCCGCGGATTCTCAACCGTCTCCTTCTTCATCAGCTTCGTCAGCAGTCTCATCGCCACAGCACCGAGATCATACATCGGCTGTGCTACAGTAGTGAGGAGCGGACGAACCATTGAAGCCATCCGGATGTTGTCTACACTGATAATCGAGAAGTCGTCCGGCACCTTGAGACCTTCATCCTGAATACTGTGAATGGCGCCAATTGCCATCTCATCAGTAGCGGCAAAGATAGCTGTAGGCTTCTTCTTCAGACCCAGGAAGTACTTCATGGCTTCGACACCGGATTCGTAACGATAGTTACCGATGCGTACCAGATCCTCCTGATACTCGATACCTGCCGCTTCCAGAGCCTTCTTGTAGCCGTGGAACCGTGCATAACCGTTCGCAGGGTCCTGCAGTGTGCCGCTGATCATGGCGATCTCACGGTGTCCGTGGCGGATCAGCGTATTCACTGCATCAAATGCAGCCGTCTCGTGGTCGATATCCACGGAAGGATACGTTCCCTTCTCATCGCGGGTCGCACAGAGCACGATAGGCACAGCAGAGGTCTGGAACGCCTGAATATGCTCTTCCGTAACGGTTCCGCCCATGAACAGCAGCCCGTCCACCTGCTTCTCGAGCAGTGTGTTAATGACACGAATCTCTTTCTCTTTGCGCTTGTCAGCGTTACAGAGAATAATGTTGTAGTGATACATATTGGCAATATCTTCAATCCCGCGTGCAATTTCCGCAAAAATCGAGTTTGAGATATCTGGGATAACAACCCCTACGGTTGTCGTTTTCTTGCTGGCGAGACCTCTCGCCACAGCATTCGGACGATAGCCCAAACGCTCAATCGCTTCAAAAACCTTCTTCCGGGTCTGCGGTTTCACGTTGGGGTTATTATTCACAACCCGTGATACCGTAGCCATAGATACGCCTGCTTCTCGAGCTACATCGTAAATGGTTACCGTCAAATTACTCTCTCCATTGCGATAAATTTTATCGTTCGACTAATTAAAATTATGATACGACACTTTGTACAATTGTGCAATGATAACGCTTCATTTTCCTTTCAAAATTTCTTTCAAAGGTTGAAACGTCAGTCCTGGCGCGGCTTTAACGCCTTCCGCCAATTCCTGATTCTCCAATAGCTTCCAGTTGAAAGCCCTTAAAATTTCAAGAATTCCGTATGCTTTCTCTATCGTATCAAAAAGCGCGTGAAAAATCCAACATTCGTTGAAACTTTTTCATTGTTTTTGCAGACTTTTTTTCAAAATGTCAAAAAATGCTCTTTATTTGGCACTTTCTGCCGATTGAGCAGTCAACTGGGAGAGCCGCAAGCCAATCTCTTCCATCCACTTCTTGTCGGATAGATCCGCCGCCGTGCGGTATACATCCAGCAGCAGATCAATCCGGCTCTGCATAGCCTTGCGGATAGCCTCCTCCAGTTCCGGCAGGCCGCCGGCAAACAGGCCCGCAGAAAGCGTATCCTTCAGCACACTAGCCCACTCATTGCGTTCCGCAAAGGACAGATGCAGCTTGCCCGCAGGGCGCTCTCCAAGCTCCCGAATCAGCAGACCCAGGTCACGCTTAATCACCGGCAAGGGCTCATAACGGGCGCATTGCCCGCAGGTATATACAGGGACATGAGTAATTTTGATCTTCGCACTATAAATCAGCGTATGCATATGTATGGTCATGATCCCGCCGCAGCCACAAGACTTCTTCATTAATTGTTCCTTATACATCTCCCACACCTCAGAATGATCTTTTAAAAACGCATAGTTCTGCCTTTTCCCTATCTACTATTCGACCTTATTCCCCTGAATCCCTGCAAGTTTGCATATCATGTTTTAATTGGCAATAGTTTTAGGATTTTCCATATCGAAAAGTGACTTCAAGTCTCTCTTTTGATAGAATGACATAGATATCAGGAAGTTAAGCCGAAGGGAGCTGAACAGAATGAGACTTTCAGGTAAAAAAGTCATTGCGCTGGTGGACGATGAATTTGAAGACCTCGAGCTGTGGTATCCCGTATACCGCGTACGCGAGGAAGGGGCCGAGGTTCATTTGGCCGGCCTTGAGAAGGGAAAGACGTATGTCGGTAAGTATGGCGTACCTGCCACTGCTGAATACAGCTGGGACGAGTTGAACGCTGCCGATTATGACGGTATCCTCGTTCCCGGAGGCTGGGCACCCGACAAAATCCGCCGGTACAGCGCAGTGCTGAAGCTGGTGCAGGATTTCAATAGTGCGAAGAAGCCGATTGGCCAGATCTGCCATGCCGGATGGGTACTGATATCCGCGAAGATACTAGAGGGCGTAACCGTCACCTCCACACCGGGCATCCGTGACGATATGGAGAACGCTGGAGCCATCTGGAAGGACGAGCCTGTCGTCACTGACGGCCATATCATCTCCGCCCGCCGCCCGCCGGACCTGCCGCCTTACGGCAAAGCGTTCTGCGATGCGCTTGCTGGTGAATAGGCGGAATAGAATTGGAATAGCAGACTAATGCCGGAACGGCCACAAACAAGCCCTGCCTTATCTTTCGATGAGGTTCAGGGCTTGTTCTAATTCACCAGATGGTTACCGGATTGGAACGGACAGCTTCTCTTTGATCAGGGCAGGATATGCCTTAATGGCGAACGTCAGCGGCTGCGGATATATATTGCCCCCCAAACCAAGGTAATACATGTGAGGGATTGACTTCGCTTTCTCCGGCTCCGTGCGTTGCGGAATATCGATATCAAACTTATCTGTTGAATGAACTGTACCTGCTCCATCGGTAAATGTTGGCCCCAGCCTAAAGTCATTGTAGATACTGTTATTCTGTGCCTGAGAATCATATTCCAGCACCATCGTAGAGCCCCTTTCCGTGTTGTGGACAGACATTTGCAAATTCTGATCTGGAGCCTTGATAATTTGTTGCTTATCCGTATCTACAATTAATTGGGTTGCCTTCTTATCCAGCGCCAGAATTCCATTGATTTGCAGCTGGAGCGATTGTGCCGAGCTCCTGTCGTTGGCAAATATCAGTCTGCCCCCACTGTCCGTAAAGCTGGCAGCGCGTAAAGCCAGATACGTAAAATCACCGCTACCGCCTGCTAAGAGCCCCGGTTTGTACATGGAGAAGATCTGTTTGGAGTTCAGCGGGTCGGAGGTATAATCCAGATAAATGCCGGAGGCGGCCAGATAGACCTGATTAATTTTAATTTTCTGACCTTCTATTTCCAGTGTTTTGTCTACATGTATGGTTTCTCCTGCCTTAGCAATCTCCTCCCGGTCTAGCGGAAGAGCTACAGACAATTTAGCAAGGGAGCTATCTGCTGAAGCTGGCGTGAACTGTTTGTACTTACCAAGCTCCAATTCCAGTGTAAATTGATCCGGAAGAGCGCCTCCGTCACTCTCCCACTGCCTTACTTCATAACCATAGGTTATACGATTTGGGGAAATTGAGTTCTCAGGCCCCAGGGATGTATGCAAAGGATTTGAAACAGCTGATGTTAACTGAATATGTGCTACTTTGGCCTTCTCATCAGTCTTATTCTGCAAGGAATACAAAATGATAATCCCCTTCTGATCTGCAGCAATTCCGTCTACAGTCAGGACAAATCCATTCTGCTCCGCAGTAACACCCGTAATGCGCTGTACAAGGCCAGCCTCGATTGCCGAAGATACGGCGTTTGTGGTCATCGCAGCTGGAATGTACTTTTCAAAGGGTCCATAGCTCTGATATATTGCTGCCTGATCGGGAGCTGCCCCTTGGGTCTTCAACACCTCACCCGCCCGGGGAAAGGAGAATAACAGCACAATCCCCAGCACTGCCGCCGCTGTAGCCAGAGCATAACGCTTCCTTAGTGACATAGAGCTTCTGCGTGAACGCGTTATGCCTTTACGGATTGCCGTATTCAGCTTCATCTCTGCAACCTCATCCGCTTCTGCCGACAGACTGTGGTAGTACTCCTTCAGCAGCTCTTCTTCGGTCTTGACCATGCTATAGTCCCCCTTTGATTCTCATTTTGTCGCGCAACTGCTTAAGTCCCTTGTTCAGCCAGGTCTTGACCGTTCCTTCCGGCTTACCCAGCACCTCGGCAATTTCTGTCAGCGTCATATCCCGGTAGTACTTCAGCACAAGCACCTGACGGTATTTCGGTTTTACCGCTTCCAGGGCCTGCTCCATATCCAGCTTACGGTCACTGGTCATCTCCTGTAGTCCAGCGCTTGCCGGTTCCGGGACAGGAGCAGCCAGCCGCTTCCTCCGCTTCAGTTCATCCTTGCAGCAGTTGATCAGAATCCGGGTCAGCCAGGGTGCGAACCGGTCCTCATCCTTCAGGCTCCCGCGCTTCACCCAGGCCCGGTATGTAGTTTCCTGAACCATCTCAAGTGACTCCGCTTCACTGCGCAAGTAGCTGTAAGCAATGCTGTAGAGTATTTTTTTCTGCTCCAGTACCCGGCTGATAAACAGCTGCTCCTGTTCATTCAAGTGGCGCACCTGCTCACCTTCCCACGTATGTTCCATCCAGGCTTAGTCTCCCCTTTCTTTTTTGACTTCTGTATATACTGACTGTCCCGCAGCCCAAACGGTTTTACTTTTTTGACAGCGCACTTGTTCCCAGTGATTGCAAAAGCAAAATAACCCCATAAAATGGGGCTTAGCTTCAATGATGACTCAGATACTTTGCGGGGACCCCAAAACATATAAAATCATTGAAAAAGCCCGGTGTGTATGGCCCCCTTGACCCTCACCCCGGACTTAATATCGATGTTCTTGTTCAACTTGTCCTTGTCATGCTGATAACTCTATGCCGCAAGAAGGCTATGACGTCTTCTCTTTGGAATCTCCGCCGGCGCCCAGCGGAAATCCGCTCCGTCCTACAAAAGCTGTAAGCTGCTCCTCTGTCTCCGAGCTGGTGCGGTTGCGGAAGCAGACCTTCGCAATCTCTCTGGCTTCAGAAGCCAGGGTGTTCAGCGTACGGTGCTTCACCTTCAGCAAGGCTTGCGGCGACATGCTCAGCACACTGATCCCCAGCTCCAGCCAGAGCGGCAGTGAGCGCTCGTCTGCGGCCATCTCGCCGCATACACTGACATCGATGCCTACGCTGCGTGCCGCATCCACCGTCATGCGGATCATGCGCAGCACTCCCGGATGGTACGGATGATACATATGGGCAATCTGCTCATTCATCCGGTCCACAGCCAGTACATACTGCACCAGATCATTCGTGCCGATACTGAAGAAGTCCACTTCCTCCGCCAGCAGGTCGGCAATCATCACTGCGGCCGGAACCTCAATCATTATACCTACCTTCATCTCGCGGTTATACGGTACTCCCCGGCTGTCCAGCTCGCTTTTCACCTCGTTCAGCACCGCTTTGGCCGCCTGCACCTCTTCGACCGAAGAGATCATCGGGAACATCATCCGCACATTGCCGTAATGACTGGCCCGCAGAATGGCTGTAATCTGGGTTTTGAACATATCCTTGCGGTCCAGGCTGATCCGGATGGCCCGGTAGCCAAGGAACGGGTTCTGCTCCTCCGGCAGCTGGAAGTAATCCAGGTGCTTGTCTCCCCCGATATCAAGCGTACGGATGACCACGGACTCCTTGCCGACTTTTTCCGCGACCAGCTTATAAACTTCGAACTGCTCCTCTTCTGTCGGAAAAGAACTGCGGTCCATATACAGGAACTCTGTGCGGAACAGCCCTACTCCCTCGGCCCCGTATTTCAGCGCCATATTCAGCTCCTTCACGGAACTGATATTGCCGGCCAGCCGCAGAGACACGCCATCCTTCGTGACCGCTTCGACAGTTGCCAGCAGCTCCAATTGCTCCCGCTTCCGCTGCTGCTTCGCACGTCTGGTGTTGAAATCAAGCAGTGTGGATTCATCCGGATGAATCATGACCGCCCCGGTCTCCCCATCGAGCACCAGCATGTCCCCTGTCTGGATAGGAGTCAGGATCTTGTTCTCCAGGCCCGCCACCAGCGGAATGCCGAGCGCACGGGCCATGATGGAGGAATGCGAGGTTTTGCCACCCATCATCGTCGCTATGCCCAGCACATACGCCGGATTCAAATGCGCCAGCTGTGAGGGGGACAGCTCCTTCGCTACCAGGATGTACGGCTGGGTATCCGACGGCAGTGTAACCTCAGGCGCACCCAGGAGATGCTTCAGCAGGCGGTTGCCGACATCCTTGATATCCACCGCACGTTCCTTCATATATTCATCGTCGAGCAAATCGAACATCGCCACGAAGTGGTCGATCGCTTCCTTGACCGCCACCTCGGCTGCCTTGTATTGGCGTTCGATAATGCCGCGGATTTCGCTCATGAACACCGGATCATCCAGGATCGCCAGATGGGCATCGAAAATACTCGATTCCTCCGGTCCGACGACCTCGCGGAATTCTTTTTTGATAAACTCGATTTCGTCCTTGGAGGTCCGAATGCCTTCGTACAACCGTTCGAACTCCTTCGCCAGATCCACCGGATTCACCTGGGTGTCCGGCAGACTCCATTCCCAGTTCGGCAGGACAAAGGCCTTCCCGATGGCAACACCTGCTGCGGCGCCTATGCCTTGTATCATGCTTCGATCCCTCCAACATTGCTTTCATGTAGTACCACGGACATGACGGAAGACTGCCCCTTTTTCACGTTTTTGAATGGCGCATAGCTCCAGGATTTGACCCGGTCCGGGTTGGTAATCACCATCGGTGTCGCCAGCGAAGCGGCATGCTCCTTCAAGTAGGCCAGATCAAACTTGACCAGCAGCTGCCCCGGCTCCACACTGTCACCTTCCTGTACAAGCGCCTCAAACGGGCCCTTAAGCTGCGAAGTATCGATCCCGATATGCATGAGCACCTCGAGCCCTTCGGGCGTAGCAATGCCCACTGCGTGCATCGTAGGGTATACGTGCATCACTTTGCCGAATACGGGCGAGACCAGCTCTCCCTTTTCCGGGACAAAGGCCACCCCATCCCCAACCAGCTTCGCGGCAAAAATATGATCCGGCACCTCTTCAATCGGCATCATCCGTCCCTGGATCGGCGCACTGAACAGCACCTGCGGCAGATCGCGCAGCATCAGCTTGTCAATCTCCTCACGGATTAGCTCCGAATATGTACCGAAGACGACCTGCACATTGCCCCCGCCCAGCTTGATAATGCCTGCGGAGCCCAGCCCCTTCAGTGCCCCTGTATCTATGAAGCGGTCATTATGCACCGTTAATCTCAGCCGGGTGATGCAGGCCTGAACCTGCACAATATTCTCCTTGCCGCCCAGTGCCTCCAGAATCAGCGGAGCCTGATACGGGATATTGCCCGCCCAGTCGCCCAGCTCAGAGCCTTCCTCGCGGCCCGGCGTAGGAATCTGGAACCGGCGGATCGCCCAGCGGAACACGTTATAATAGACAATGCCATAGCCGATCCCGATTGGAATCAGCAGCCAGGCCCGCTGGGACAGATGCATATTGAGGAAGAAGTCGATGGTCCCCGCCGAATAGGAGAAGCCGTGATGAATCCCGAGCGAGTAGGTCAGCACCATCGCAAGCCCGGACATGACCACATGCAGGGCAAACAAATACGGCGACGCGAACAGGAAGGCAAATTCAATCTGCTCCGACACTCCGGTCAGAAAGCACACCAAAGCTGCACGTAAAAACGTCTTCTTGATCTTGGGCTTGAGGTCCTCGCGCGCTTCCTGAATGATGGCAAAGGCAATTGCCGGCAGGGCGAACATCATAATCGGGAATAGCCCGGCCATGAACACACCCGCTGTAGGGTCACCGGCAAAAAAGCGCGGCAAATCCCCCTGTACGACCGCACTGCCGTCAGGCGTCGTAAAGGAGCCCAATTGAAACCAGAACACATTATTCAGAATATGGTGCAGGCCAAAGGCCGTCAGCACCCTGTATAGCACCCCGTACACAAACACTCCATAGCCGCCGGTCAGCTGCACTACCCTGAACAGCTCGTTGAGCAGCTCCTGCAAGAGCGGAGACACACCGAGCATGATCCAGGCGAACAGCGCCGAGAATAAGCCCATGAACAGCAAAACAAAACGCGACCCTCCAAAAAACTGGATCGCCTCCGGCAGCTTGATATTCTTAAACCGGTTATGCGCTACACCGGCTACAATCCCAAGGATAATACCAATTAATGTTGCAGGCTGTACAGCCCCGTCTCCCATGTTGGACACAATCCGGTCATAAGTGAACATCCCTGCGAGTGCGGCCAGTCCCGCCGGTCCGGCCTGATTGGACAACCCCCACGCCACACCGACAGCAAACAAATAAGGCATGAAATAGAATATTCCTTGCCCCGCGTACGTCGTCACTTCGGATACCGAAGAAAGTCCCCATGCAGACCACGGTAAGCTGCCCAGACTCAGCAGGATAGCTGCCGCCGGAAGCACCATGGTAGGAAGCATAATGGCTCTGCCCAACTGCTGCAAAGATCCGAGCCAATTCAAGGCGACCCTCTCCTTTCTTTCTATATTGAATGGTAAGCGTTACAGCAGTTTTTGTCAAAAGAATCTGGGGATGAACCGGAGGGGAAGCGCGCTACGAAGACGGCACCGTCAGCACCCTTCGCACCCTTCGCACTCTTCGCACCCTTCGCACCCTTCGCACTCTTCGCACCCTTCGCACCCTTCGCACCCTTCGCACCCTTCGCACCCTTCGCACCCTTCGCACCCTTCGCACCCTTCGCACCCTTCGCACCCTTCGCACCCTTCGCACCCTTCGCACCCTTCGCACCCTTCGCACCCTTCGCACCCTTCGCACCCTTCGCACCCTTCGCACCCTTCGCACCCTTCGCACCCTTCGCACCCTTCGCACCCTTCGCACCCTTCGCACCCTTCGCACCCTTCGCACCCTTCGCACCCTTCGCACCCTTCGCACCCTTCGCACCCTTCGCACCCTTCGCACCCTTCGCACCCTTCGCACCCTTCGCACCCTTCGCACCCTTCGCACCCTTCGCACCCGCTAAAGTGTAGCATGAGCACAGACAGCCTACCAATAGAGCGGTGAATGTATTTTGTACAACAGATTGGCCGAAATTCCACTCATATCCACGATCTATTGTATTTCGTACATTAGAATTCTCAGAATTACATCATAACCAACCATAAATCAAAATTCTACTGTATAAAATGCAACAGAAGCTCGAAATCGCGGGTTTTGACTAAATTCTAATGTACAAAATACATTCACACTGGTGCGGCTGCGACTATTCAATGCCTTTTAAACAATGATGTTCCGTCTCCTCACCAACTCTGATCCTGATGCATTGGCCTCAGTTCATAGGATCTTACCCCTCTTCCGCCAGCGACAGGCTGGAGCAGTCCTTTCTCGCTCAGAGCGCTGAGCAGTTTGTGTGCCGTTCTAAAGTTAATCTCGAAATAATCCGTTACATCCTTAGGACGAAGGGGGCTTCCAATCTGCCAGGCTAAACGTAATACGTCTTTTTCTCCAGACAACAGTTGTGCTCGAGCCACTCTACTCCGCGCCAAAAACGGTGCCAGCGCCAGCTGCAGCAGCATCCGGCACACTTCGGGACGCTGCTGAATATCGTCGAACGAGAAGTGCAGCATCTTCCAGCCCATCCCGGTCAGGAAGGTGTCCCGGTTCAGCGCATAGTTGAATTTTTCCCGGTCCATATCCTTGATATGGCTCTGATAACCGTCACATTCGATGCCAAAGCGGGTTCCGTTCTGCGGCAGAAAAGCAAAATCCAGAAACTGCGACTTCCGGTTCCAGTCGTACACCTCATATTCAGGGTGCAGATGCTCCAGTGACTCGAATAGCGGCCACCATACATTCTGCAGAAACAGCTTCTCCGCATAGTTATGTCCGCGCAGCAGCCTCCCTCTCCGTTCACCCGTTCTTTCATTCGTATGTGCCTCCATAAAGCTGCTGTGTGCCATTTCAAATTCCATATCTATCTTCCCCCTCCCGAAAAATGCAAAAAACGCCCTTCTCCCCTTGTTAATGGAGTAAAGGACGTTCTTCGTCTGTGTAAATCATTTCAATAATTGTTAGCGAAAACTAATCAAGAATACTGCAACCAGGTCTGAGGGACATTTGGAAAAATTAAATCTGGATAGCTTTGACCTACAAGTATATCCGGCATCTGCACACCTGATCATACATGTGAATCGTCTTATCCCCGGCTCCGGCCCTTCATCGTAATCGCTTCCTCCACCTTAATGCAGCGGTCCATGATCGCGATCATATGATTGGCAGCGGCAATGTCCGCCGCCTCTTGACTAATGATCCCTTGCTGCAGCCAAAGCACACGTGCGCCGATATCAGCAGCCTCCTGCGCAACAGCCGCGCAGTATTCACTGCGGCGGAACACATTCACAATATCCACCGGCTCCGGAATCTCCGCCAGCGTATGGTAGCATTTCTCGCCCATGATCTCCCCGTCCACAGACGGGTTGACCGGAATGATCCGGTAACCCCGGCTCTGCATAGCCCCTGCAACCATATATGAGGTGCGGTCTGTTTTGTCGGATAGGCCAACAACAGCGATATTGCCTGCCGCAGCCAGTATCTCGCCGATCTCTTCCCTGCTAGGGTTCTCAAAGCTCATGTGTGTATTTCCCCTTCCGTCTGATTTCGTCCATGCCCTCCGCAGCACTGCTTGCCGCTTCAGCCACGGTTCTGTCATTTTCAGCAACACCTATATCATACAGCGCCGCACCAGAAGTTCCAAATTCCCGTCAGCCTTACGTAACCTGTTCATTTATATCTGGATCTACGAATCCTCTGGGTGCCCCAAGCTGCACAGCCATACCATATGAATGGAATCCGGCCCCCAATAATCCTGCACTGCTGCATGGGGCGTTCCGAATTTCCGCAGCCATCTGTCCTGCGCCCGCTTATATCCGCTGTCCAGGCAGAATTCGGAAATCCCCCGCTTTCTGAGAAAGACCGTGACCTCCTCAATTAAAGCTGAGCCTACACCCTGCCCTTGAAATTCAGGCAGGACATACAAGCTTCCCAGCTCACCGACAGCCGATAGGCGGTTATCGGTGCAGTTCCGTATGTCCTCTCCGCAAGGTGCATAAGAAACCGTGCCGATAACCACTCCGCCGCTTCTGGCCAGCCAGAAATACACATCCGTATCCTGCGGATTCAGCGCAGCATTGGCCATCTGTATCTTGGCTGCGGTCTCCTGCCGGATGTCTTCCTGCAGGTGCCCCAATCCTTCCCGTTCGAAGGCGTCGGCGATCGTCACCTTGAACAGCTTCGATACGGAAGGGATATCTTCCGGAGCAAGAGGTGTGATGCTTAAAGAACCTAGAATGCTCACTTCACCCATTCCACATCCGCACCCAGCAAGCGCAGATGATCGAAATACTGCGGATAAGACTTCGCCACATGATGGGCATCCTTAATCAGCAGCGGCTGGCGGGCACGCAGGCCCACTACAGTAAGCGCCATAATCACACGGTGGTCATAGTGGGCATTAATGGTTACGCCGCCTTCCACGCCTTCAGGTGTGCCATGCACGATAATCTCGTCCCGGCGTTCCTCGACCTTCGCACCGGCCCGGGTCAGCTCTGCCAGGTAGTCCGTGATGCGGTCGCATTCCTTGTAGCGCAGATTCTCCACATTATAGAAGCGTGAGGTCCCTTCGGCAAAAACCGCCGCAGCCACCATTGCCAGCACCGCATCGGTTGCCGCATCGCCGTCGAATTCGACTGCCTTCAGAATGCCGTTCCCCTGCACATGCACTGTTCCGTTCTCATGGGTGAGCGGCACCTCCATCATCTGCAGCACATCGACAATGGCCCGCTCCCCCTGCTTGCTTCTCTCAGCCAGCCGGTGAATAGTCACATCCGACTTCGTCACCGCTGCGGCCGCAAGCACTGCGGCTGATCCCGGATAATCGCCTTGCACCGTATAGGTCTTGGCTGCATAGTTCTGGCGTCCAGGCACCTTGAAGGACATATAATCATCCGCCGCATGTACGATGATCCCGGCCTGCTCCAGCACCTCCAGCGTCTGGCCGATGACCACCTTGGATTTCAGATCATCCAGCACGATGATCTCACTGTCTTCTTCAAGCAGCGGGGTCAGGAATAGGAGTGCGCTAAGATACTGCGAGCTGACAGCGCCGGAGACGGTAATGCGTCCGCCCTGCGGCTTGCCGCCGCGGATCGTAATCGGCAGCCTTCCGTTATTATGCTCTACTTCAACGCCGAGCTGGCCCAGTGCCAGAATCAGGTCGTCATGCGGCCGTTTGCCGAGAGAATCGGGATACGTATTTACGAAGGTAACCTCCGGGCTAAGAGCAGCCACCGCCATCAGGAAGCGGAGAACAGCACCGGCATTCCCGACATTCAGCTCCTTGATGTCACGGGGATGGCGTCCGAATCCCTGCACTATGATTTTCTCATCATCTTCGGTCAGGACTGCACCGAGATCGGCGATACATCTGCGGATCGCGTCGCTGTCCTCGCTGTGGGCAGGATGGTAGATCGTGCTGACTCCTTCAGAGAGAGCGGCTACCAGCAGGTAACGCGTGGTGTAGTTTTTGGAGGACAGGGCTCCGAATTCTCCTTGCAGCGTCGGCGTAGGCCTAACAATAACGTCCATAGTATAAGCGCTCCTTCATCATATATAGTCTGTATGTACGGTCCTGTTTGACAGGGTAATCCGCAGTTGTGTTATCATTGCGTGAAGAGAATCCATTCCCATTCGGGCAGAAAAGAGGGTACTACCATGAATGAAATTCCGCAAATCACACCGCAGGAGCTGCGTAAGCGGCTCGCTGCCGGCGAAGAGCTTGTACTGATCGATGTCCGTGAAGAGGATGAGGTTGCCTTCGGCATGATTCCAGGTGCACAGCATATCCCGATGGGCCAGATCCCGCAGCAGACGGACAAGCTTCCGTCAGACACTGAGATCATTTTCATTTGCCGTTCCGGCAGCCGCAGTCAGCGGGTCTGTGAATATCTGCAGCAATTTGGCATTCAAGGCTCTAACCTGAGCGGCGGCATGATCGAGTGGGAAGATACCGGGGCGGAATAAGCCCCATCCTGATCCCTAAGCACCAACACACATAAAAGCTCAAGCGCGGTAACGCAGTAAAATGTATTGCGAGACCTCAGCCACGTTCAGTTCCGTTGTATCGACCGTGCAATGCGCGAAACGGTAAGCTTCCCTGCGCTGTTCCATAATGGAACGGACCCGGTTTGCCGCATTGCCGGCGAGCAGCGGCCGGTTCTCATCCCCGCTGACCCGTTCAATAATGGTATCCTCCGAGGCTGTAAGAGCCACAACAAATCCATGCTCCAGCATGACTTCGGCATTCCCTGGCGCAAGCACCGCCCCTCCGCCTGTAGAGATCACTTTGCGCTCTCCCTGCAACATTTCCTGAAGCACCGCTGATTCAATGCGCCTGAACGCCTGCTCTCCGCCATCTGCGAAGATATCCGCAATACTGCGGCCCTCTCTTCCGGTAATCACTGCATCCAGATCAACCAGTTCATAGTCAAGCTCCTCGGCCAGAATGGCGCCTACTGTAGACTTCCCCGTAGCCATCATCCCGACGAGAATGATATTTCGATCGTCCATAACAACCTCCAAGCCGCGACATTTGTCATATCATAACACAGGGTGAAAAGTTTGCACAATGCCGGCAGCCTTCATTTTGAAGCGGGCTGTGCCTGCCATGGCTGTGCCTCATAGATGCAAAAAACCCGAAAGCCCTCCGCATGAAGCGGAAAGCATCTCGGGTTCCTGAGCATTAAGCTAAACGCTGCCTGTTACTCAGCCAGCCAGTTGTGGTGGAACACGCCTTCTTTGTCCACACGCTTGAAGGTGTGAGCGCCGAAGTAATCGCGCTGTGCCTGCAGCAGGTTCGCCGGAAGACGTTCTGTACGGTAGCTGTCGTAGTATGCAAGGGCGCTGGAGAATCCCGGAACCGGAATACCCAGCGTTACAGCCGAAGCGATAACCTTGCGCCATGCCGACTGGTAGTTGTCCATGACATCCTTGAAGAACGGATCAAGCAGAAGGTTCTTCAGCTCTGCGTTGTTCTCATAAGCATCTGTGATGTTCTGCAGGAACCGGGAACGGATGATACAGCCGCCGCGCCAGATTTTGGCCAGCTCGCCGTATTTCAGATTCCAGCCGTATTCGTCAGAAGCCACACGCAGCTGTGCGAAGCCCTGGGCATACGATACGATCTTGCTGGCGAACAATGCTTTGCGCACGTTCTCGATGAATTCGGCTTTGTCGCCGTCGAAAGGAGCCACAGCAGGACCGCTCAGTACCTTGCTGGCTTCAACGCGCTCTTCCTTCATGGCAGACAGGAAGCGGGAGAAGACGGATTCGGTAATCATGGACAGCGGCACGCCGAGATCCAGCGAGCTTTGGCTTGTCCACTTGCCGGTACCCTTTTGTCCGGCAGCATCAAGGATGACGTCCACCATCGGCTTGCCGGTCTCTTCGTCATACTGGGCGAAGATATCCTTCGTAATCTCGATCAAATAGCTGTCGAGCTCGCCATTATTCCATTCTGCGAAGGTGCTGTGCAGTTCCTTGGCATCCAGACCCAGGACGTCCTTGAGCAGGTGGTACGCTTCGCCAATCAGCTGCATGTCACCGTACTCGATACCGTTATGCACCATTTTCACATAGTGTCCTGCACCGTCCGGCCCGATATATGTACAGCAAGGCTCTCCGCCCACGTGGGCTGAAATCGCCGTAAGGATAGGTTCAACCAGCTTATACGCGCTTTCCTGACCGCCTGGCATAATGGAAGGGCCCTTGAGCGCGCCTTCTTCACCGCCGGACACGCCGGTGCCGACGAAGCGGAAGCCTTTGTCTTCAAGATATTTGCTGCGGCGTACTGTGTCAGGGAAATAAGCGTTACCGCCATCGATGATGATATCGCCTTGATCCAAGAACGGCAGAAGCTGCTCAATGGTGGCATCCGTAGCCTGGCCTGCCTGAACCATGATCAGAATCTTGCGCGGTACTTCCAGCGACCCTACGAACTCTTCAACGGAGAACGTACCCACCAGATTCTTGCCTGCTGCTTCTGCGACCAGATCATGTGTCTTCTCCGGGGAACGGTTAAACACGGATACGCTGAAGCCTTTGCTCTCGATGTTAAGAGCCAAATTTTTGCCCATTACCGCCAAGCCAATAACGCCGATTTGTTGTTTTGACATCTGGTTCTCCACCCTTTGCACCCTGTATTTTTGTGAAATTCATTTCTCGCAGTATAAGAATACCACCCTTTGTCAGAGACAGCAAAGTTCTGCCTGCGAAAGAGAGATCAATTTCATTGACAAACTTCGATCCATCAGGGAAATTGCTCACAATGACTATTTTAACGGTTTTGTGCACAGAAGTGAACCCCCGTCCTCAAGAAAGGCTCAATAAAAGGACACCCCGCGATGGGATGCCCTTAACCGCATGTATTCACTTCGCTCCCTACCACTCCAGCGCTGCAAGCTCCCTGGTCAATTGCTCAAGCCTAGCTGTGCTGGCCGCCACCGCGTCTGCATCGCACTCACGCATAGCTTCATTCAGCAAGTCGAGCTGTTCATCCACGGCAAGCCTGCGGTCGCGGATTCGCTCTTCGCCCTCTATGGAGTAGAACAGCTTCGTCAGCTCCTGATCGGACAAAAGCGGCCCCTTCTGGTACAGCACCCGCTGCTGATAACCGGAAATCTCCACCAGACGGATAACTTCACCGAATAAAATATTCTCTATAATGATCTGACGGTCACGGAAGCGCTTGACAACGGCATGACCTCTCATATCCCCAATCAGCTTCTCCATCCATTCTGACAGGCGCGCATCACGGATCATGTAGTCTCCCACCAGCTTGAAGCCGTCCTTAATCCGCTGGAAGCGCAGCTTCACAAGCTTGCGGCCGGTGCGCACCGAAATAAGAAAAACACTCTCGTTCTCACTCCAGTACAGGGAATAACCTTCCTTGATCAAGTCCTTGATTAGATCCTGGATATGTTGTCTGTCAAACCGCAGCTCCAGATTGCAGTACTCCACTTCATCGTTTTTGTTCACGGCACTCCCCCCTAACTGCTTGATTTAAGCATCGTCAGCTTCATGGCCTAACCTAAGAGTAGAACAGACTGCCGGACCTCCGCTTGCACCTTGGTTCTTTGTGTGGCTTACACTTATTTTATACTTCATATTATGTAGCGGTAACTTGGTTTATTGACTATTTTTACCCGTTTTCGGCCTTTTCCAAACGCTGGTACCCGCTTTAGATGTTATGGACCAGCCATTTATACGCAAAAACAGCAGTAAAGCCGCATTCCTCCTCTTTTTCAGGCGGTCTGCGGCTTATTGCATTGTTGTACCGGGTTCAATCCCCTGTGCCCGCTCTTGTTAGTGCGCCCTGCCGTGCTTCAGCTTCGTCCGGTGGACGATCAGCAGATGCAGGCCGAATAATACAACCATTACTCCCGCGCTGGCCAGAAAAGGAGCACCATGGCTGACCGTATCCCACAGCTTGCCTGACACCACCGGACCAGCAACCATTCCTGATCCCTGCAGCGTCAGGAAGAGCCCCCAGACGGTCCCGCGTTCCCCCTCCGGCACCTGCTTGGCCAGGAAGGCGTTCCACGCCGGAAGAATCAGCGCATAGCTGATCCCGACCAGAGCTACCGCCACGAAGGCCAGCGGAAGCCAGCGGACCTGTGAGAAGAAGGCCATGGAGCAGGCTGCCAGCAGGAAGCCGATATTGAGGAAGATGGAGGTGCCAACCTTATCGACCAGCTTCCCGGCGGGTATAAGTGTCAGCACGGTAATTCCTCCCCCGGCAATCAGCAGCAGGCTGAACTGGTTGGGGGTGACATGCAGCTCCGAGCGTGCGAACAGGGTAACCACCGGCGTCATAAGCCCAATCGCAAATGCCTGCAAGAACAAGGCAGGAAACAGCAGGCGGCTTACCTTCAGAGAGGAGGTCACCTGCTTCCAGGTCCGCTTCAGACTCTGCAAGGGTCTTACCGGCTTACGCGGTACCGGCGGCCCCTCTGCCGACATCTCGCGGACAGCGCGCGGCGCATGCCCGCCAATCTTCGAAGGCAGGAACAGCGCCACGGCTACAACGGCGGCAGCGAAGCCCATCAGCACCAGGAAGACCGTCCGGTAGCCATGTCCGCCATGATCCATCATGAAGTTGACGATAATCGGACCGACGCCGGTTCCGGCCAGTGACGCCATCTCCACCGCCCCCATGGCTGCACCGCTGCTGCCGCTCCGGGTAGAGCCCGCCAGCTCGGTGATGCCTGTCATCGTACAAGGCCACAGCGGCGAGGTGCCGATCCCCAGAATCAGACAGGCGATGGACAAGCTTACGGCATCTTTGGCATAGATAATCAGCCCGACAGCCACCACAAGCAGCAGTAGCGCCCCTGTCATCGTCCAACGGTAGCCGATCCGCTCCATCACCCAGCCGAACGGGCTGCGGAACAGGTTATCCCCGAGATACTGCAGCGCGAAGGCGAACCCGACCACCGTTACGGAGAGACCCAGAATATTCTCCATATAGACCGGCAGCAGGGCTACCAGCAGCGATCCTTTGACGAATTCGACCAGGAAAATAATGATCCACATTTCTAATATGAACGGTGAGGCTAAACTGATATGCATACGTTCCGCTGCTTTGCCAGACATTTCATCACATCCTAGTATTATGTTGATTGATTTGTTATACTGATGCTTGCTCAAGTAGAAATGGGGATTCCGTCCCTCCGGGGACACCTTTTGCTTCAGCGAAATCAAAAAACCACTCTTCGCGAAAGGTTGTGACAGCATTAAATGAATCAACAAGCTACTCCCCTCTTCACTGCTCTCAAAAAGCATGCCGCCGGAAATCCAGTTCAATTCCATATTCCGGGACATAAGAAGGGGCTCGGGACCGATGCCGAATTCCGTGAGTTTATCGGCGATAACGCTCTATCCATAGATTTGATCAATATTGCACCGCTTGATGATCTTCATCAGCCCACCGGGGTTATTCTTGAAGCTCAGAAGCTGGCTGCAGAGGCTTTCGGCGCCGATTACACGTATTTCAGTGTACAGGGCACGAGCAATGCCATCATGACTATGATCCTCTCTGTCTGCTCAGAAGGAGACAAAATTATTGTGCCGCGCAATATTCACAAATCAGTGATGTCGGCCATTATTTTCTCCGGAGCCAAGCCTATTTTCGTCTCTCCTGTACAGGATGAGAATCTTGGGATAGACCACGGCATAACCACCAGCTCGCTTGAGCGGGCTTTAAGGCGCCATCCGGATGCCAAGGGTGTCCTCGTTATCAATCCGACGTATTTCGGCGTATGCGCCGACCTCCGTTCGATTGTCGACCTGGCCCATAGTTACGGGGTTCCCGTACTTGTGGACGAGGCACATGGAGTACTGATTCATTTTCATGAGGACTTACCGGTATCGGCCATGCAGGCCGGTGCAGACCTGGCAGCAACCAGCGTGCATAAGCTGGGCGGCTCCATGACGCAGAGCTCGGTACTGAACCTCAATGCCAAGACGGGTCTTGTCAACCCACAACGGGTACAGACCATTCTCAGCATGCTGACCACCACTTCAACCTCATATATTCTGCTTGCCTCTCTGGATACCAGTAGACGCAACCTTGCCCTGAACGGACATGAGATGGCGGCGAGAACCATTGCACTGTCGACCTATGCCCGTAATTCAATTAATGAGATTGAGGGGCTGTACAGCTTCGGCAAAGAAATTCTCGGAACAGAAGCTACCTTCGATCATGATCCGACGAAGCTGAACATTCATGTACGCCACCTGGGCATTACCGGTTATGAGACCGAGAATTGGCTCCGGCAGAAGTATAATATCGAAGTTGAACTCAGCGACATGTATAATATTCTTTGCCTGATTACCCCTGGTGATACTAAAGAATCTGTAGATAAGCTGCTAGCTGCGCTGCAGGTGCTCTCAGCGATCCATTACAGCAAGGGTGAGATCTATGAGCTTAAGGTGCAGGTACCGAATATCCCGCAGCTGGCCCTGATCCCGAGAGATGCCTTCTACGCGGATACGCAGCTGATTCCCTTCCGGGAGTCTGCCGGTTACATCATTGCAGAGTTCATCTACGTCTATCCGCCGGGTATTCCTATTCTTCTCCCTGGAGAAGTTATTACCCAGGATAATATCGACTATATCATCGACCATGTAGAAATCGGATTACCTGTCAAAGGACCCGAGGACCGCAGCATTACCAATATAAAAGTCATTGTTGAAGCAGAGCCTATCTCCTAAGGCTTGTCCCATAGCAGTGCGACATGCAAAACCCCGATACGTATAGAGTATCGGGGTTTTGCATGAATGCCTGAAATCTATTCTTGCTGGGCAAGCAGCTCGTTATAAGCTTCTTCAACAGCTTTCCATTCAGCTTCATCTTCAATGTTGTACAGAACCATTTCTTCGTCTTCTTCTTCCATACGAAGGATGATTCCGTCTGCTTCCGGGTTCTCGCGCTCAAGCAGCAGGGCGTACAACTTCTCGCCTACGTCGAACGTTTCCACCAGTACCATTTCTACATCTTCGCCCTGCTCGTTCGTCAAGGTCAGCACAAACTCCTCGTGCTCATGGTCGTGATCATGTCCGCAACCGCATGCTTCACCATGTTCATGGCCATGCTCATGTTTGTGATCGCTCATTGTAATACCTCACTTTAATTGAATTATCCTACATTTGGTATCGTAACACGTAAGATAAGGACAGGTCAATTTGCAGGAGGGACTTAATTCTTGGATGAAGCCGTAACTACCTTCTCGGACACAAGAATGTACTCTCCGTTCTTAGACGCCTTCATGAAGAAGCCTACACTATATTTGCCCGGTTCCTTGAAATCATAGGTGAACTCCGGTGTGGAGAACCAGAAATCCTCATTCTTGGAGCCGACGGCATCCTCGAGAATATCCTTCACATTCCCGGCAGGATCGGTGATCGCCACCTTCACGGCAGCGATGCTGTCCTTCAGGCTGTCCACCTGTGTCAGAATCTTCATCTTCAGCTTGCCTGTGTTGACATTGCCGAATACCGTGTCGCCTTTGAACAGTACGATATGAACATTCGGCTTGAGGATCGTCACTCTGCCTGAGCCGTCCCAGCTGACGATACCCCCGGCCTCCCTGGCGGGAATATAGGTCTTGCCGTCAATCAAATAGCCGCCGTCTGCTATTTCCTTTCCATTGCTCCATACTTTGATCCTCTGGTTCACAGCGTCCGCGAACAAATAGGAGCTTCCCATCATGAAAAACACAACCGTGCACAGAGCAATTTTTCTCCATCTCATTGTAAAGCCCCTCCAAATAATTCATGCTGTTAATGTATACTGCTAAGCCAACGACAAGTTGCGCAGAATTCAGGGATTTATTTCTTTTTGCAGAAGAAAAGAAAACCAAGCCCTTCAGCAACCGGTTTCGGCATGTGCAGCAGACGTTAACGCAGCATTATTGGAGAAGCTGCTGTCTCCTCTGGACATAGAAAAGGCCGGACATCAGCGCCTGTAAGACGCCTGTCCGGCCGTTCCCTCTGTTATCTATGCCCGGCTAAAATTGCGGAAGCTGATCCAGATTATTCGTAGGATCTCCGTCTGCATCGCCGCGGATATACATTTCACCATCTTTGCCTTTAAATACATTGACGCCTGCGATGCTGCCGGACTGCACCTCCTGAAGTGCCTGCTGATAATCCAGCACGCGTCCGGAGGAGGTCTGGAACCCGGTCAGGTCCCCGTCACCGTTACGTTTGGCGGCAATAAAGCGTTCCCGTTCTTGATTCATCACTTAGGATCGTCTCCTTCGCACTAGAATTAGCCAGCTGTCCTGGCCCGATTCTAGCTTGTCCATCGCAGCGAAAGAGTATGTACCCGGCAGATTACAGGGCCTTACTCATTCTGACATGCAGAATCCCCGCATCATAGAAAGGCTCCTTGGAGATCACTTCATAGCCAAGCTTGCGGTAAAAGGGTTCTGCTTGACACTGGGCATCCAGAATGGATGCCTGCAGACCCAGCTCACGTGCGCGTTCTTCCATAGCCAGCAGCAGGATACGTCCGCATCCCTTAGCGCGGAAGGCCTCCTGAACGGCAATCCGCTGCATCTTGGCGGTGTCCGCTTTATAATAGATCATCCGGCCGGTTGCAGCCGGCTGTCCGCCCTCCATGAGCAGGAAATGATGCACATGCTCACTGATGACATCATATTCATCGATCTCCTCTTCTACCGGCACCTTCTGTTCTTCCACAAATACCTTCTTGCGGATCTCCAGCGCCATTTGAAGCTGCTCCTCTGTAGTAACATGTACGATTTCCACTGCCATCTCCCTGACTCCTCTCTATAGGTCCAATCAATATGGAGCATTATACAGAATTATTAATATCCTGTATAGAGCCTGAGAGTTTCCGGGGAAGGCCAGCGGGCAGGGAACCGCCGGACACTGATTTCAGGGAGTGTCATAGACCTCCTCGGGAATCGAGCGGTCATACACATCCCGCAGAACCGGCGAGGTCAGGCTATCCCGTGAATTCAGACTTCCGTCTAGTCCGGTCATGCTGTGAACATCCGTATATTCAGGAATCTCCTTGCCTGCCGCACATCCGGCGATTCCCAGAAGGAGACATGCTCCAATCCATAAGAGACATACTCTTGCCATGCGCATTGTTGTTACCCCCTCATCCTTCTTGGCTCTTTACAGCTTTGACGAATCGGGAGGTTCATAAACGAAGCTTTACAGATTTACATTGCCAACTACATGGACAAGATACATCATGCCCCCGAGAACCCCGGCAAGCACAAAATATGCAGCCCCATATCTCCAGCGGGAAGCAACCGGCACTTCATAATACTTATCATTGTCATATACTGTGAAGCTGATCTCACAGGTCATCTTCATCTGCAGGCTGGCATCCACATAGAGCTGGTCGAGCTGCACGACTTTGACTTTTCCGATCAGAGACTGCACCGGCATAGTCGTCGTTCCATAGTAATCCAGGTTATCCCAGCGTACCCCGACGAACTGCTGACGGTTCAAATCACTGTAAGTGGTGAACGGCAGCTCCCGCTTATGCTCAGGGCCGGGGATCAGATACCCTTGCTCCTGCAGATCCCCGATCGGGATCAGGAAGCTTTTGAGCACAGTATGCATCTGCTTCTTCGTACGCCGGCTGATGTACTTCTTATACATATCATAGGCGAACATTACCCAGATTACGCCGAACAGGATGGATTTCAGATAGATGATTACAGCTAATCCTCCAATGAGCCCTACCAGCCATAACCAGCGTGTAACCGCCGTGGCAATTCTTCCCCCATCCAGCGGATGGATCGGCAGCAGGTTAATCAGATTAAGGAAAAAGCCGATGTAGGCCAGTGAATATAACAAGGGGCTATGATAATAATAGGCCGCTCCGAATACGATCAGCGCACCGATACTCCCCAATATTGGGCCGCCAAAAGCGACATACGCTTCCTCTCTGGCATCCAGCGGCTGCTTCTTCATCGTAATCAGTGCGCCCATAAAAGGAATGAACAGTGGTGCACTTACCGGCAATCCGATCCGTTTGGCAGCGATAACATGGCCGATCTCATGAACGAATAATAACGCCACGAAGCCCACAGCGAACTGCCATGGTGAGATCAGTGCATAAGCCCAGATCGATACCATCATGGAGATCAGCGGACCTGCGATTTTACCCAGCTTGAGCAGAGAGATAATGGCTTTTCCCTTAAGCAGAAGCAATACCGCCCCGCTGCCCAGCCATCCCCATGCGCCTGAGCTTTTTTTCTCCTGTTTGTTTTCCTGCAATAGTCTCAATCTCCTTTTGACCTCTGTGTCTCTCTACTGTCGCACAGGAGTACGGTGGATTGCAAATAGACTTATGGTGTTGACAAATCTCCCGGCCTGCATATATGATATCCAGTAATTAGGATAACCACAATAGCTGCGAAGAGAAAGAGTACCCTGGCAATTCTTCCACAGAGAGCTCCGGCTGGTGAAAAGGAGCAAAGAAAACCCTCGGGAATATGGTCTCAGAGCTGCGCACCGAATCCCGGCATGAACGGGGCGTAGGCTGCGCCGGAACCCGCATCCGTTACCATGCTAGGGTATACCCGCTTTTTTTCTGCGGACGTACCTGAAGAGGTGGATGCCGCGAGGCATTGATGAATTTGGGTGGTAACACGTGAGCACAGGCTCTCGTCCCTTTAGGGGATGAGTGCCTTTTTTGCGTCCACATCATTTGAGGAGGAGAGAAATATGACTAACATTTTTATTGGCGGGGCTTGGCCTTATGCCAACGGCTCCCTGCATCTGGGCAGACTCGCCAGCATTCTTCCGGGAGATATTCTGGCCCGCTACCACCGTGCCAAAGGCGACGCTGTACTCTATGTATCCGGCAGTGACTGCCACGGCACCCCCGTTGCTGTACAGGCGGCGCAGGAGGGTGTATCGCCAAGTGAATTCGCCAGCCGGTATCATGAGGAGTTCGCCGCTTGCTTCCGCGCCTTAGGCTTCACTTATGACTTGTATACCCGGACCGATCAGGCACATCACCACAGTACGGTTCAGGAGCTGTTTCTTAAGCTGCTGGATCACGGGTATCTGTACCAGAAATCCAGTCTCCAGTGCTATTGTGAGCAGGACCAGCGCTTCTTGCCGGACCGTTATGTCAATGGCCTCTGCCCGGTCTGCGGACAGCAGGCCCGGGGAGACCAATGTGATTACTGTTCAACGATTCTCGATCCGGTGGACCTGCTGGAGCGTATATGTGCCCTCTGCGGCTCTACGCCTGTGCTGCGCTCTACTCAGCATTACTATCTGTCGCTGTCCAGCTTCCAGCATGCACTCACAGAATACGCTGATTCCGCGCAGGGCTGGAGAGACAATGCGGTCCGGCTGACCCGCAGATATCTGCAGGAAGGCCTGCAGGACCGTGCAGCAACACGCGATCTGGACTGGGGCGTGGATGTCCCCGTTGACGGCTTCGCAGACAAGAAAATCTATGTCTGGATCGAAGCCGTCAGCGGCTATCTGTCCGCCAGCAAGCAGTGGGCCGCCGAGACGGGCAACCGCTGGGAGGATTTCTGGTCCGTAGCGTCCAGACAAGATAACAATGGGCAGCCCCCTATAACCGCTTACTATGTGCACGGGAAGGACAATATTCCTTTTCACAGCCTGATTTGGCCTGCTATCCTGCTGGGAGCTGAGGAGCTGCATCTGCCGGACCGGATCTTCTCTTCTGAATACCTGACCCTGGAAGGGCAGAAATTCTCCACCAGCCGCAACTGGGCGGTCTGGGTGCCGGATATTCTCAGCCGGTATGACCCGGACTCGGTCCGTTACTTCCTGACCGCGAACGGTCCCGAGAAGCGGGATGCCGACTTCTCCTGGAGAGAGTTCATCTATAGCCATAACAGCGAGCTGCTGGGCGCGTTCGGCAATTTTGTCAACCGCAGCCTCGTGTTCGTGAATAAATTCTGGAATGGCAAAGTTCCAGATGGAGTCTTAGACGAAGCATGGGTGAGTAGTCTGGATCACCTGTATAGGGAAGCAGGAAGGCTGATTGAAGCAGGACACTTCAAAGAAGCCCTGGAATTCATCTTCTCGCACGTCCGCCAGGCCAACAAGTATTTTGATGAACAGCAGCCGTGGCTCCAGATCAAGCATGATCCTGCGGCAGGGGGCAACACGCTGTACACCTGTGTTCAGATTATTGCCAACCTGGCAAACCTGCTGAACCCGTTCATTCCTTTCTCCTGCGGGAAGATTAGAGGTTTCTTGTCCATAGAACAGCCCGTATGGCACCCGGTATCCATTCTTGCAGGGCGGCCTATATTGGAGCTTGAATTACTGTTTGAGCGGATAGAGGTGCAGCGGATAGAAGAGGAGCTGGAGCGGATGGGGATGGGTTAAAAAAGCGTTCTTTCCCGCATACCGCCCGCTAAAGCAAGCAGCGCAGGCAAGAACGCTCCGGGAAAATAATATGGATGGATACACAGTAGCTGTCTGCTCTGTGTGATAACTTAGTTCTGGCCGGGGTAACGTGCTCCGGCTGCAATCCCTTGCGGGGATATCCGCTCAATCCTTGCGAGATCCTCCGCCGTCAAGGTAACCTGAAGTGCTCCGAGGTTCTCTTCTAACCGCTCCAGCCGCTTCGTACCGGGAATCGGTACAATCCGCTCTCCTTGTGCAAGAAGCCAGGCCAGGGCAAGCTGTGCCGGAGCGTAGCCTTTCTCGGCTGCCATCTGCCCGATCAGCGAGACGACCTCCAGATTCCGGGTGAAGTTCTCTCCCTGGAACCGCGGGTAATGCCGGCGGTAATCATCCTCCGGCAGATCATCGAAGCTCTTGATCTGTCCAGTCAGAAAACCGCGGCCCAGCGGGCTATAAGGAACGAAGCCGATGCCCAGCTCCTTGACCAGCGGCAGAATCTCATCCTCCACCTCCCGGCTCCAGAGCGAATACTCTGTCTGCAGGGCGGTCAACGGATGCACCGCATGTGCCCGGCGGATCAGTTCAGGCGAAGCCTCGGATAAGCCGATATAACGGATCTTTCCTTCCTTGACAAGGTCAGCCAGGGTACCAGCGGTTTCCTCAATAGGGGTGTTCGGATCAGGACGGTGCTGATAGTACAGATCGATATAATCTGTGCCTAGTTGATAGAGGCTGGCATCTACGGATTTTTTGATATAGGCCGGGTCTCCCTTGGGTCCCTGAGTATGCGTAATGCCGAATTTCGTCGCAATCACTGCCTGATCTCTCCGGCCCTTAAGCGCCCGCCCGAGAAGCCGTTCATTACCGCCGAAGCGCTGCTGCTCGAAGGCTCCATAGATATCCGCTGTGTCCAGCAGAGTTACGCCCAGATCAAGCGCGCCATGAATGGTTCGTACAGACTCTTCATTATCCGGCATCATCATCGTTCCGAGTCCCAGAGCCGATACGCTCAGCCCTTCGTTCCCGAGTGTTCTTGTATGCATATGGTTGCCTCCCTCTTGTCCCTGTAATAGATCTTACGAACATGTCCTTATTCTAACCGTCCTGCCGTGGAGCAGCCACAGTACGTTCATGCTAGTAAGATCATTACCAGGGAGCGGAGGAAACGTATGGCGTATGTCCCCCGAGAATCGTCTGCTACGTTATAACAGGCGTATAGATACAAATATGCAGTCCCGGGTGATCCGCCAGATTGGCCATCGAATTGATGTCGTAGACTACAGGCTCACTTGTACCCAGACTCTCTATGACCACACGGTTGACTCTTTTCCCCTGAATATTGTGCTGTTTCCACATCTCGGCGAAATCCGCACTGTCCTCCAAGAGCTGATCGACCATCTCCTTGTGCCAAGGATCATGCAGGTTCAAGTCATAATAGGTTCTGTACACACCTACTGAATGTAGGGCGAACTCCTCCCAGTTCAGCATCCGGCAGCGCAGCTCCAGATCCAGGAACAGAAGACGCATCATAATGCGCTCAGAAGCAGACAGACCTCCGAAATCACTAAGCACTTCACTCGCTTTATCATTCCAGGCCAGTACCTCAGACCGCTCATTCGTAATAAAAGACGGATAAGTCAATTGCCGGATAATATCCCGCCACTGCGGACTCAGCTCCGGACTGACCGTATCTATAGAAGCAAGTGTATCCGGCAAGCCGGGATTCCATAGCTCAAACAGATGCTTGCGCTCATCTGCCGACAACCGCAGCGCCTGACTGAGACTCTCCATGACCTCTCTGGAGGCGGTAACCTCCCTGCCCTGCTCCAGCCATGTATAATAAGTGCTGCTGAGACCGGCCAGAACCGCAACCTCCTCCCGCCGCAGACCTGGTGTTCTGCGCTGACTGTTCGTTTCCTTGATCCCTGCAGCTTCTGGCTGCAGGCGGTCCCGGCGTGATCTCAGGTAGTCGCCAAGACGCTTAAACCTCGTAATCTCATTGCTCATGAGCTGGGCCTCCTTTCAGCCAATCGAGTGTCTATTCTACCAGAAATACGATTAAGATTGATTCACAGATGCTTCACATATTCACATACTCTCGCATATAGCGTGGGGTAGATCCCCGGGTAGGTCACAGCCTGCGGCAGCTCGCTGAAGCTTCGAAGCTCCGCCATTTCGTACGGGGGCAAAGTTCCGAACCTTTTGACATCTGCATAATACAACATCCCGTAGCTCTCTGCCAGCTCATCACTTCTGACCGAATAGATGCATAGCGGATGCAGTTCATAATCTTCAGCGCCTGTCTCTTCGTAGAGTTCTCTTACCGCAGCTTCCCCGGGACTCTCACCCGCCTCAATATGCCCGCCGGCAAATTCCCACGTGGACCGCTCACGGTGCCGTACCAGAACCCAATCCTTCCCTTGCTTCATAAAAATCACTACATATTTGAGACTCCCCCCAGGGCACTCCGCTTCATGCAATGTTACGATCATGATAGAATTCCACCTTTTATGTTGGTTAAGGAACTTCCAGACAAGCGCCATTATTGTAATATACTATGGATGGGGTGTCGTGGGTTTTTGTCACTGCGGTGGTATGGAAGGGTCATGCTTAACTGATCATCTATAGCATATTTAAAAATCTCTTGCCATTCCCTTACGTCCTGTGTTATTATAAATTTCGTTGCAGGACGGTAGCTCAGCGGGAGAGCACTATCTTGACAGGGTAGGGGTCATGGGTTCGAACCCCATCCGTCCTATATATGGATAGCCTTAAAGAAACGAAGCCGATCATATGATCGGCTTCGTTTTTCGTTGTTATCATTGCAACAGTTTTATTCTGCCTTAGCCCCGTTCATCCGAGACGCCTCATCCCGCAAATACTTCATCCGGGCTTCATACTCCATCCTTGTAGCGGCATCCTGACTCAGGAACTCCAGCGTATCCATTGCTTTTTTCAACATCGGTTCATTCATGGTCAGCACCTCCCAGTTTGGTTGCTCAACACCCTTCAGAAATAATAACCAGTTGATCAGACCACCAGTTAATGGGACGGCCTGCTCCTCGAGCTTTGTTAATTCTATTACATGAATTTCCAGATCATTGTTCAGTGGAATCCCGGTGTGATCTTCCCGAAGGCGAAAGATATTATGATGGCGGTTATTAGGAAGACAGGAATAGTTCAAAATATTGATCGTTACACACTTCTTCAATTGAATGTAATCGTCGCCTTTTTGAATTTGGTGGTAATACATCTCACTCCAGTAGAAAAGTGTCCGCTTCTCCATATTATATGGATTGAATAGTTGCATTTCGATGTTGATCCGTTTGCCCTCAGCCGTCTTGGCTTTAATGTCCAGAATAAATTGTTTCTCCCTTCAAAGATCTATGAAACATACAAGCCCAGTTTTATATTCAGCCCTCCCATTCACCTGTAAGTTATCGCCATTCGCTTATCCACCAATACCACGCCGTCCGCTTCACCCTTACCGTTGAACAGGCCTGAAATTACATATATTTTCGTATCATCTTCAGCTTTCGCTGCCCATTCTTTATCATGCAAATACCGCTTGTTGATGGAATCGTAAGCATAATCCAGGTTGCGCTCCATATCCGTCAGATACTGATCGCCATAGATTTGTTTGAAGTCATCCTTAGACATGCCAATTTTAAAACCGCCAGTGGTTTCATACGTATCTTTCGATTCCTCCGCCAGAGTAATACCTGCCACTTTATCCTCACGGTACATAATTCTTACGCCAGAGCTGTACATGATTGAATTCGCAATATCCTTATCTTCTCCTTTGCCCAATACCTCTTCTGCTTCCGCGCGGCTCATACCATACTCAACCATGGCTTTATGATCGTTCACCTTTTGGATGGCTAAGTCTTTGGTGGTTACCCCGTCTTTGGAATCCGCACAAGCCGTCAATACGAACAAGAACAACATTACCAGTACCGTTTTTCTCATCATGCCCTCCCGGATGTTTTTACCTAAACCTTACCATGCTTGGAGGAATAAGAAACATAAAAAAGACTGCATGAGCACAAGCTCACACAACCTCTAATAATGACGGTTACGAATTTACAGCAATCAGGTCGTTACTGTCAGCGTCTTTTGAACACCGCCGTCAGGATCGCACACCAGATATTTAACTTTCTCCCGTGCATTCTATATAATAGAGTCAGCTTACACACGGAAAGGACTGAACTATGCGCAGATATCAATAGTTGTACCTCACCAATACCATATATACTTCATGGAGGTAACACTTTGATGATTACTGAATTACGTACCGAGCGATTAGTGTTAAGACAAATGAGTACCGCCGATTCAGCCAGCCTTTTCGCGATCTGGTCTGATCCTGAAGTCACCCGCTTCATGAATATCAGCAGCTTCACAGATGAGAGTCAGGCCGTAGAAATGATTGAGCTGCTTGGTAAGTTAGCCGATGAGAATCAGGCGATCCGCTATTCTATCATTGAAGCAGAATCCGGCCGGATTATCGGCTCATGCGGTTACAATATGCTGGACTATGACAATGCGAAGACAGAGATCGGTTATGACCTTAGCCGCGAGTTCTGGGGAAGAGGTTATGTGCCTGAAGCCCTTCGTGCGCTAATAGATTATGCGTTTGATACACTGGGCTTCAATAGAATAGAAGCAAAGGCTCAGCCTGCTAATATCAATTCTATTAAAGTATTGCAGAAATTAAACTTCTCGCTGGAAGGAACAATGAGACAGAGTGAGCGGTCCAACGGAACCTTCATTGACCTGTGTATGTATTCTAAATTAGCTGCAGATTAGGATAATCTGAACAAAGGCTGGCCCCAGGCGCTTCAGAATGAACAGCGCAGGGTCAGCCTTATTTTATATACAAGCCTTCATAAAAAATAAAGCTACCACTGGGGCAGCTCCACTAATTGAATATCCGATGCGGATGTCTTTACGTATTTGAGAATTTCTTTATAGCCCTTCTCTGACAGAAAACACTTTTGCTCGACTCCTTTGTGGTCTTCCCCAAAATAAGCAATATGAAACGTCTTATCCAACTGGATAATGTTAGAAACCTGAATTAACGTGTTTCTATCTGCTAGAACGAAATTATATCCTGAACTGGCCAGGGTATTAAGCCAATATTTCAGCGTACCTACTGTATAAAAGGTCTGATCGTACGTATGGACAATGATCCGATAGATAGTCCGTTCAAATTCCATAAAAGTTATTTTTTCAATATCGAGTGAGAATACACCAGTGTTTCCCTCTGTGTCTCTAGTAACAGATATCGTGCTCAAAGGGATCAACTCCAATGTTATTTAAGTAACTCTTCAGGAACCTCGGGTTGGTTAATGTAAAATACACTTGCTGTAACCAACACGATAAGGGCAGCGAAGGCAGACAAACCGGATGCAAGTTTATACACTACTGTGCGTCGTAGAGCCTGTAACCCCTTCATTCTCAGTTCTCACCCCCCTTCTAGCAATAAGCAGACTGATCGATTGAGCCAAAAAACTGGCAGCAATCACCGGTGAACCTGCCACCACATTGGCCATAACAAGCATTACTGCTATGACTTTGAGCTTAGGCCAGTGCTGTCTGGGAATCCGGGTCTGGCGTTCGATTCCGATAGGGGCCAGCCACAGTACAATCAATAGACTGATTCCATTCATAAGCAGAATCATTGTATCTCCTGCTTTAATGAAGGACAAGAACGTGAACAAAGTTGCTGTAAACAAGACACAGGCCATTCCCGATTTCAGATGCAACCCGCCGGATACCTGACGCAATAAGGCAAAGGAGATCAAAATCTGAATAGTCTCCTTTGTCCTGCCCGTCAGAAGGGACAACACCAGTGTCAGCCCAATAATAAATAACGCATTAAGGATGACCGCAATAGCAAACTTCAGGACCGTAGCAGATGCCGGATGCTCGGGAACTATACGTTTGATGCGCAGTGCAAGCTTGCCGGACATGAATTCAAGCATCTTCCATCTCCTTCCGGGTGGAATAGTATAGAAGGAAGACAGACATAACCAAAAAAATCAGTGCATTTAACAAAATATCATTGTAATAGAGCAGGAGAGATACTACTATTACAAATGCACAAATCAGCACGGACAGCAAGATATCCTCTATTTTGAAGCGGAGTTTATCCAGATCGAAGGTGAAGCCTTTGCCTTTGCGGTATAGGTAGCCGAATACTCCAAAGACAATAGCAGCGGTCGCAACCTGCAGAAAATACCCGTTCGCCTTATTGTCGATATTCGAAACGGAGCCGAAGACACTCCAAAGAATCAACGTCTGAATCCCTGCAAAAATAGCAAATCCTGATATCGTTGCAATAATGGACAAGATTAGAGGCATCCTCACTACCGCTGCAAAGAATAAGATAAAGATCAGGATTAATACGAGTGGTGCGACATTTGACATGCCCAGTTCATTGCGTAATAGATAGCTCTGGAGGTTGTTCAGCAAAATGACGAATAGGGCCTGCCATATGTACCATCTCCATTTGAATCGAAAGAGCGACATAATCAGATAATAGAGCGCAAGCGTCTCTATAGTTGAAAAAAACATAAAGCCTACAGGTTCCCACGACAAACCAAAACACCGCCTGACTAATTTTCGTTTACAAGATTAATTATATATCCACGCCGCACCAGACGTATACTACTTAATTACAAAATTCGACACTTTTTACTCAAGGCAAAAAAACACCCGCTGAATGCTCTGAATCGAGTCTCAACGGATGTTCTTCTGTATATAACAGCTTGGCTATTCGAATTAAATTTCGGACCAGATGATGTTAATCTCCACGATTCCCTCCTGGGAAGTAAGCGGACCGCCAATAACTGACCAGCTGTGTTTGTTGTCTTTGGTCATACCCTGAATAATTAGATTCTTGGCATCAATGGTCTTCACAGACTGGTCCCCCATTTGGGCAGACAGATAATCATCATAGAGCTTCGTTACAGCTTCCATACTATCGGACGTTCTATAAACCAGCATCACCGATGTTTTGCCTTCGTTCTTAGACGTTGTGGACAGCACAGTCTCTGTTATATTATCCGGCATCGGAAAATCCTCTGGAAGCTCTTTCGGAATGTCTACGCTGCCGGAAGCAGTACCGCCTCCAGCGTCCGACTGTTCAGGC
Organism: Paenibacillus sp. FSL H7-0756; assembly: GCF_038006765.1. Taxonomy (NCBI): domain Bacteria; kingdom Bacillati; phylum Bacillota; class Bacilli; order Caryophanales; family Paenibacillaceae; genus Paenibacillus; species Paenibacillus sp. FSL H7-0756. Next base: position 1,498,012 of record NZ_JBBOVT010000002.1, read on the forward strand.
GTCTGTTCCGGCTCTGCCGATGGTGCGGGCGTCTGCTCCGGTTCATCCGTTGCTGCTGGTGTCTGCTCCGGCTCTGTTGACGCCGCAGGGGTCTGCACCGCTTCGGCTGTCGGTGTGGATTCCTGGGACGGCTCAGCGGACGGCGCATTCGCTGAATTACTGCACGCACTCAGGACCAGCAGGGACAAGGTCAAGGATAAGGACATTATTAGTTTTTTGGTGTACATCTTCTCACTCCTCATGATTTCATGGAACTTTAACATCGCCAGTTAGATTCAATGGCTTACCGGATAATACCCCTTTTCACATTCCTCCAAACAACAAATGTAGACAAAAAGAAGCCCGGAAACCAAGGCTCCCGGGTGAATCGAATAATTTATAAGTTCAGAAATTATTTATAATAAGATGTCGTAAGCGGAACGAAGACCGAGGTTCCCTTCTTCACATCGCCGGTGAGATACAAGCTGCTGACTCCGGCAATATCCACTTCGATGGTCGTGAGCCCGCTGGCCGGGTCAATGGTCTGCTTCTTCAGCACAGTGTTGGTGTCCGCGTCTTGAATCGTGAAGTCTTTGATCTCCCCGCCAATTGCGGCGATCTGAAGATAGAGCTTCTGATACTTTTTGTTAGGCTCCAGCATGAAGGAACTTCCGCGGTCGCTGCTGGCGTCATCGAAGAATACATCCTTGTAGTCCTTGTCCTTGTATACAGTCTTGCCCGGGTCTTTGGTATGATACATATTGTCAAAGCCTGTAGCAATCGGCACACCTGCCGTCTGCTCTCCAAGAGAAATGGTGTTAGTTGCAGCATCGAACTTGACAGTGACGCCAAGCAGGTCAGATACGGAACGGACCGGCAGATACGTTGTGTCCTTATAGGAAATTGGGGCAATCACCGCACCGCTGCCATTCTTAAGCTGTACGGGCTGGCCGTTCATCTTGAATTTGATGCTTGGATTCAGGAAAGCCTTGATCTCCTGCAGGTTGGCTCCGGCATACACGCCCGTGCCCATTCCTCCAAGTACGGCAAATGCAGTCAGTGCAGCAGTCATCTTCTTCTTCATTCGATCATACTCCTCTCCATTTATAACAAATTTGAATATTCCATATTGGGAGTATAATAAATCCTGCCACCAGATGCAACATACCCCTTAGAAGGCTGTCAAGCCAAAGAAATACCCTGCCAATCCGGCAGGGCATTCGATACTCCTATGTACTCTAAACTACACTTAGAGTCCATCTCGCCGCCCAACAGATTCGTAGCGGTCGCGGATTTCCAGATTTTTGGAGTGATTGTACAAGTCCAGCGCGATAATTCCTCTGCGTGCCAGCTTCACCACCAGAACGAATAAATATATCCCCATCCCCAAACAAGTCAACCAGAGCAAAAGAGCAAAAATACTGAATCCTCCAGCAAGCAAGGACCCAAAACCTGTCATATACACAGCTTACATCCCCCTAATTCAACATGATACAAGTCTATATCCTAATCATATCAAGTTTGGCACGTTTGTGTAAGGAATGCAAAGTTCTAATAAATTTTACTGTAGAAATAATCCAATTTTGATATACTGGCTAAGTATGATTAAACATTTGGGGGAAATTACTGATGTACGGAAAATTAACCAAAATGACTTTAGCTTTTGCTCTTTTAGCGTCACCGGTGATATTAAGTGGATGTGGCGGGTCTGCTGAGGTTACGCAAGCTGCAACCGCGACTCCTTCTGCTGCACCGACTGCGTCTCCTACTCCAGCACCAGAACTGAAGAACTTCTCTGTGAAGGATAAGACGCAGGAATACCTGGAGAACTTCGGCACCAGTGCTTGGAATGCTGAGTCGTCCAAAGAAATTGCCGAGAACATCCGGATTAAGGCCAGAGAGGATAAAGAGAATACCTTCACTTATCTGGAGATTGCTGACTCTATTGAGAAAAATGATGTGCAAAATGTAAAGAAGATTTTTACGAAAATTGGTGGAGTTCTGCCTGCTTCCGTTGCCGCCCGCTATCCGGATCCCACACCTACACCCGATGAAACGGATGCACCCTCTGGCGGGGATACTGATATGACCTACCTAGAAGCAGACCAGGAGTTTGGATCGAGAGGACTTGATTTAGCCAAAAGCTATCTGGAAAAGGAGCTTACCCAAGAAATAAAAGATGATATTTCAGCATATTTTCTCCATAGCATGGAGTTTATAATTAAGGAAAACCAAAGCAAATACAAGGAAATGGCCACTGCCATTCAAAAAGATGACAAGGCAACTGTTCAAAAACTATATGCTGAGCTGCTCCCGTTATACCAAGGCTTACCTGATTCAGCAACGGCTGTAACCGCTACGCCAGCCCCGGCAGCGGCAAAGGACGAAGCCGTTCATCTCAAAGGAAAAAAAGACCAGGCTACGGAGTTCTTCCAACTTAATAGCGGGATCGCAATTGTGGAGGCCTCAGACGCCGGGAATTCTAACTTTATTATCCACATGTATGATGAAACTGGAGACTTTGAAGAATATGTTGTTAACGAGATTGGACCATACAAGGGCAAGTCTTTAGTGGTGATTCCCGAAGACGGGAAGTATATGCTGAAGGTAGAGTCGGATGGCTCCTGGAAGGCAGATATTAAGCAGAGCATCCCTGAGAATATCAAGAGCGCACCGGTTAAGTTATCCGGTAAGGGTAACGATGTTGTGTTTGCAAAGCTGCAAAGCAAGCTGACCCGGTTCACCTCCAAACATACAGGTGAATCGAACTTTATCGTCAGATTGAATGATAGCGGGCTGGTGAATGAAGTTGGTAATTATTCCGGTTCTACCGCGGAAAAAATCGACACCGACGGAATTTATGTCTTTTCTGTAGAAGCAGACGGACAATGGAGCATTGATATCGAATAAGCTTCGCACCGCAATGAAACGATTGCTGATCCGATAGGGACCGGCAATCGTTTTTCTTTTTACACCCTTACCCCCATCACACCATTCTCTTCCTCCAGCTCCACAAAAACAGGCCGTTCATCCGGCGTCTGATTCGGGGTATGAATCGCCAGCATCAGCTGATGGCTGAAGGTGCGGAATACCATGGCATGTCCGCCGTCCTTCTGGTAGAGCGCTTCTTCCTGATGAATCCACGGCCCTGTAATCTCTCCGCTTCCAGAACGGGCGATGCCCAGTGCATAGGTGTTATTAATGAAGCTGGCCCACAGCAGATACAGCGTACCGCCGCTTGACCTGAACAGAAACGGCCCATCGGTTACATAATTGAGCTGATCCGTATAACGCGCAGATACGAACGGAGTCGTCCACGGAGCTTCCGAGGCCCGGAAGAGCACGGCGGGTTCTCCTGCCGCGCTCCGCAGATCCTCCGTTAACCGCATAGCGCACACTTCCCCGTCTCCGGTCTGCTGCCACTCATGACAGAAGACCATCCACGGCTGGCCCTGATGATCTAAGTGCAGTGTTCCGTCCAGTGAACTCCAATCCGCCGGAGTGACCGGTCCTTCACTGTGCGGGAGGAATGGGCCCAGCGGATGTTGCGAGATTAACACGGCCGTACCCAGCAGATCATTGTCCTTGCGCCGGAAGGTAGCGAACATGAGGTAGCTGCCGCCGTATTCATAGACCTCCGGTGCCCAGAAATTCCGCTCGGCATAGAAATCCGTCCCCGGCCGGAATACCGGGAATGGCCCCTCCCAATGCTCCAGATCCTTGCCGGTATACGCATTGAAGCCGGTCCCCTTGCCCCAGATATTACTGTCGGTGCTGCCATATAAATAGTAGAGTCCCTCTCCCTGCCTCTGTCCGGCAAGCGGCAGCACAAACGGATCTCTGATCTGCAGGTTATGGTTATCTATCATGAATGCCTCTCCTTTCTTCCCTCACATTGCAAGCAATATCTATATAAGCTTTACCGGTATTCCGGCAAGACCACTCCGATATCACTGATGCTGACAAATCCGCCGTCCGCATACTCCAACTGTTCATTGCCCTTGACATTAAATGGAAGTCTCTTGCCCTGATACCGGACCTCTCCTTCAATCTGGCGGACGCTCATGCCAATCAGCTTCCGCAGGTGTCCGGCCCGGTCCAGCACCACACGCACTCCAAACGGACAGCGCAGGTATTCCTCTTCATTGCGGTAGATCACAGCTTGTTCATGCGTATTAATCAGCTCAAATACGGTTCCATCTACGATCCGGCGGTAGCCTGTCTCATGGGCCGTCTCCCGGCCGTGATCCATATTATAGGGGAGCAGACAGGTGAACCATAGCTCCCCCCCACCTGCCGGCAGAATGCCGCACAACCGCTCTACATAATCGAGCAGGCACAATATGGCCGGTGAATAGGCTTCGGTATAGCCTTCTTCTCCCGTCCACGGGCTTAAGGTCTGGGCAAACCGCGTCATCCGCGAGCATGCCGCCAGAATAGGCTGCAGCACCCAGGTTAGCTCGACGTAACGCCCATGATGCTCGAAGGCATGCGGCGCACGGATCAGACTGAGGAAGTTAGTCGTCCCTCCCCAGGTGTTATAGCCGGAGGAAGGGTCGAACCTCGGATCATCCATCGCAAGCGAGGTGAACGGATATTTGGCGAAGAACTTGCCGGTATTCAGCAGGTAACGGCGCAGCGCAGCATCAAAGAACTCCCGGTCCCCCACTTCGCAGGCCAGTACCCGCAGCAAGACATCCGATTGCACCCGGACCAGCCTTCCCCCTTGGTCACGGTCATAGAAAAATGCATCCTCCCCGTCATAGCAATGGCTGAAAAGGCTGTGGCTGCTGGCTGCTGCTCTAGCCCGCCACCCGGCATCGCTCTCCCCCAGCTCCTCTGCGATCCTGGACAGATATAGCCGCTGGCAATAGACATTGGCAGTTAGATCAGGGGCCAGGAAGGGCAGCAGCGGCGAATCCGGATGAACCCTGGCCGCATCCTCCAGATGGGGCGTATCCGACACATGCCAGAAACGCGGGGAGAGATCATGTCCGGTATCGAACGTACAAAAGGCTTCGATGCAGCCGGTTCCTCGTGTATTGCGCCGGGAGGCCAGCCAGGCGTCGAACCTGCTCATCGCCTGGTACATCTCGGCAAGGAACGCCTTGCTGTGTCCGGTTCCAATATAATGATTCCAGACACTCCGGGCCAGCGGAGTCACCATTTGAATCTGCCGGTAAGCCGGTCCAGCAGGGGTTACCTTGTAAGGGATCAGCCCATCCTCCCGCTGATATTCCGCGAATAGCCGGAAGGTCGCCTCCGCCACCTCCGGCATGAAGCGTGACAGCCGTTCCGCGCTGATCGTGCCGGTACTCTCCAGCCAGCTCCCGAGATAGACCCCGCCTTCATGCAGGACCAGGCCGCCCCCATCCATTGGCACGATACAATCCATGAGCTTATGCACCGCGGAATAGTAGACATTCTCCATGTCCGCAGACGAGGCAGCGAAGACCACTCCCGATTGCTTCCATTGCTCCAGAGATTCACGGTCCTCTTCCTTTGTAAGCGCTCCGATCCTGTCCTCTACGGTAATCTTCCGCAGCTGCTGTAATATGCTGTCAGCAGTCATGCTGTCCCCTCCTGTATCTTCACTTTGCCCGTCCCGCAGCAGAGAAGCAGCTTGCCCGGGCAGACCGCTTCTCTCCCTTCATGCCTATTTGGCACCGAATAACTGCATCGCCCCATTGTAGAAGTCCTCTACTCCCTGCTTCACATCCTTCTGCCCGAAGCCAATCTCCTGCACAGCGGTTTCGGCCAGCTTGGTGAACTCGGTGAAGCTTGGCGGATTATAGCTTATGGCAAAAGGCTCCTTCTTCGTCGCTTCCGATACCCGGCTCGTGAAGTCGTAGACCGTCTGCTCCAGCGGAGTCGCATCCTTCATCAGCAGATCGCGCATCTTCGAGGTCACCGGCACGCCGCGGTCACTGCCCAGAATCCGGGCGGCATCGGGATCATTGATCCAGTAGTTCATGAGTTCCGCCACTTCCTTCGGATGCGCGGTCTTCGCATACCCGGACAGCCCTTGGCTGGATTCGAAGACGACTCCCGTTCCCTTAGGTCCGCGCGGCACCTGCACCATGGTCAGCGTGTCCTGAATCAGATTCTGATGGGCAGCGAACTGGTTGGACGGAATCAGGCTCATCGCCACTTTTCCCGTCACCACCAGCGATTTACTCGTGTCCCCCGGCGGATTGGATACCTGCATCGATGGGGTCACCATCCCTCCGCTCTCCGCCAGCCCGCTCCAGTAGTTGAACCAGTCCTCAGCATCCTGCTGGCCGAAGCCAAGCGCGTCCTTCTCCATGTCATAGACCTGCTTCCCGCGCTGCTTCATATAGATATCCATGCCCTCGACTGTGAAATTATAGGTACCGTAGAAGCCCTTGCCCAGCTTCTCAGAGATCTCTTTGCTGATGCTCGCGTAATCCTCCCAGCTCCAGCCGTCAGCCGGAAGCTCGATGCCCGCTTTTTTGAACAGCTCGGTATTCAGGACCATGCCTCTGGCATTGGCTCCGGCCGAGATATGCACCAGCTTGCCCTTAAGCGTGCCGTACTCCATCATCGTCTGATCCATATCGGTCAGATCCAGCTCTTTGCCGACATAGGGCTGCAGATCCAGCAGCACGCCTTTATCGGCATAATCGGTAACATTCCCTCCGAGGAAAAACACATCAGGAGCCGTTCCCGAAGCCAGCTGCGTGTTCAGCTTGTCAAAGTACCCGGAGTTCGGGGCGAACTCCCCGACTACCTTAATGTTCGGATGCTTCTCCTCGAATTTGCGCAGCGCCTCGTTCGTCTTGTCCGCCCGCTTCTGGTCGCCCCACCACATGATCCGCAGCTCCACCTGATCCCCGGATGGCTCAGCGGAATCCTTATTCCCCGCCGCCGCAGGCTTGCCGCTATTCCCGCCGGAGCAGCCGGCCGTTCCCGTCAGCAGTAGTGCAGCCAATGTAAGACCCAAGATCTTTTTCATGATTAAGTCCCCCCAAGAGTAATTGTAATCGCTTGCTCATTTCAGGCCGGTTGTAGCAATGCCCTCCAGGAAATGCTTTTGGAAGAGCATAAAGATCGTCATAATCGGCACAAGCGACAGCACGGACATCGCCAGAAGCGCGCCCCAGTCGGATGATCCCGAGGGGTCATAGAGCGAACGTATGCCCAGTTGTACCGTGAACAGATTGATCCGGCTCAGATAGATCATCTGGCTGAAGAAGTCATCCCAGCTCCAGATGAACGTGAAGATCGCCGTAGTGATCAGCGCCGGAACCAGCAGCGGAATAATGATCCGGAAGTAGAGCTGGCCCTGGCCGCAACCGTCAATGGTCGCACTCTCGTCCAGCTCCTTCGGAATGCCGCGGATGAACTGGATCATCAGCAGAATGAAGAACGAATCATGCGCCAGCCATTTGGGAACGATCAGCGGCAGATATGTGTTCACCCACTCCAGCTTGCTGAAGATAATATATTGCGGAATCAGCAGGACATGGTATGGCAGCATAATCGTCACCAGCATGCAGGCGAACAGCACACCTTTGAAGCGGAACTCCAGCCGGGCAAAGGCGTAAGCCGCCAGCGAGCAGGTCAGAATATTGCCGATTACCGACAGCACCGAGATGGTAGCGGAATTAAGGAAGAAGCGGCTGAACGAGATGCCCTGCAGACCCTTCCAGCCATTCAAATAATTCTCCAGTGTAAACCTCGACGGCCACAGACCCGGCTCCGAGAAGATCAGCTCATTCGGCTTAAAGGAACTGGACAGCAGCCACAGCACCGGATACAGCATCAGCAGCCCGAACAGAATAATGACGCCATGCTTGCCGAGCCTGAAGATCATTTTGGATTCAGCCATGAATTATCGCCCGTCCTTTCCGTCGCCGTAGAACACCCAGAACCGGGAGGTTATGAACACGATGGAGGTGAACAGGCCGATAATGATCAGCATGATCCACGCCAGAGCCGCGGCATAGCCCATATCGAAGAAGGAGAAGCCCTTGAGATACAGATACAGCGTATAGAACAGAGTGGAGTTGACCGGACCGCCCCGCCCATCCCCAATCACGTATCCCGGTGTGAAGACCTGGAAGGAATTAATGATCCCCATGACCAGGTTAAAAAAGATCACAGGTGACAGCATCGGCAGTGTAATCCGCGCGAATTGCCGCAGCTTCCCGGCTCCGTCCACCTGCGCCGCTTCGTACAGGTCAGCCGGAATCTGCTTGATTCCAGCCAGGAAGATGACCATCGCCGAGCCGAACTGCCAGATCGACAAGGTGACGATGGTGGAGAGAATGTAGCTGGGATGGGCGATCCAGGCCGGACCCTCGATCCCGAACCAGCCGAGGAAATGATTGACCAGCCCTTCCCCGTCAAAAATCTGACGCCAGACGATCGCGATCGCTACGCTTCCCCCGAGCAGGGAGGGAATGTAATAGACGGTCCGGTAGATGCCCAGCGCCCGGATGCCTTTGTTCAAGGCAACGGCGACCAAGAGGGCAAAGGCCATTTTCAGCGGGACCGAGAATAGCACGTACCGGAAGGTTACCGACAGCGATTGGTAGAAATATTCGTCTGCCGTGAAGATGTGCCTGTAATTCGCCAGCCCCAGCCATTCCGGGGCGTTCAGCAGGTTATACTTGGTCAGGGACAGATAGAGCGAACCCAGCATGGGGCCCAGGGTCAGTCCAAAAAATCCGATCAGCCACGGGAGCAGGAACAGGTAAGCGGTGCCGCTCCTTCTCCACATAGCCGGTCTGTGTGCTGTCTTCATATGCGCCTCCTCCTCTTCATGGATATAGGCTCATTATAGGAAGAAGCGCCACCTGCTTGAATGCTATTTCTTCGGCTGCTGGCTATTGAATTTTTCGGGTGGGTTCTGGCGGAAGTCCGACGGGGCGATGCCGTACATCTTTTTGAATCTTGCGCTGAAGTAGCTGGCATTCGAGAACCCGGTAAGCTCGGCAATATCCCAGAGTCCAAGGGTTGTACTTACCAGCAGGTGCGTGGCTTGGGTCATCCGGGTGCCGGTCAGATAGGCCATGAAGCTCCGGCCGACCTTGGCTTTGAACAGCTCCGAGAAATACGATGAATTGTAATTGAACCGCTGGGCGAGCTGGGTCAGGTTGAGATCATACATGTAATTGCTGTCGATATATTGTGTCGCCGTACGGATGACCGAATCCTCGGCATCTCCGCCAGCCTGCACCGCACGGTCCGCATGGTCTATAAGCTCCATGAGGAATTGTTCAGCCTTGTCTACCGAATCCAGCCTATGGACCATTTCGGGATACAGCCATAGCTGCTGGGCCTGCCCGCCCCGGTTTGCCGCAGCGCCAACCGCAGTATCCACAAGCAAATACAGCTGGAAGATCAGCTTCACCAGGCAGGACCGCGACTGGGCGAAGGCTGCCTGCAATTCACGCCTCACCGTCTGCCGGGTGGCGTCCCGCTCTCCCTGAAGCAGCAGGCGGCGCAAGGTCCGTGCCAGCTCATCGGTCAGAACGGGTTCCGGCTCCGCCCTTCCTGCGGCCAGGGGGATGGCCGCATTCTCCGAGAGATTCCAGGACAGCAGCGATTCCAGATAGCCTTCCTTCCACTGGCTGAAGCCAAGCTTGAGTCCGCTATAGCCGATGACCGGCTCGTAGCCGAGATGTGCGGTGACACATCCGGCCAGCTCCGCACTGAAGTGTGCCAGATCTGTTCCACCATCTTGCAGTATATAATGCACCAGCCCCGGATAATTCGGATCGCGGAATACAGCGCAAGGACTGCCGTATCCGCCTGCGAATTCTCTGCCCAGCAGCTCAAACGGCAGACGCAACATACCGGGCGTGCGCTCCAGCGCCTCCGGTGCATCCCCTGTCCGTTCGCGGAGTCCGGCTGTCACGAAGCGTACATCGGCGAGATCCCACTCGCCCAGCTCAAACAGTGCGGCACGCTCCTTCAGCACAGCCGCCTGCTCCACCTCCTCTTTGACAAGCTGCACCAGGAAATGCTCCTTCATCTCCTTGTAATACTGGGACAGACGCCACTGGGCGAAGGCCTGCCGGTCCTGCTCACTACGCTCCCGGTCCAGCTCCTCCTTCACCTTCAGGAGTACCGCCGTCAGTTCATCCCCGGTCACCGGCTTCAGCAAATAATCACGCGCCTGATTGCGGACCGCCGCTCTGGCATACTGGAAATCCTCATAGCCGGTAATCACAATCAGCTTCAGCTCCGGGTAGAGCCTGTAGCAATCCTCAAGCACAGAGACGCCGTTCATGACAGGCATATTCATATCTGTGATCACAATGTCAACCGGCTCACGGGCCAGCCGTTCCATGGCTTCCAGCCCGTTGCCTGCCTCACCGGTTACGCTCATCCCGAGACCGGCAAAGTCCGCCTTGAGCCGCAGGCCCTGACGGATCTCCGGCTCATCATCCACGATCAATACGCGATACATCTTCATTCCTCCTCTGCAGGGGCAGGCTCAGCTCAATAGAGGTGCCCCGCTTGTCTTGATCCGAATCGATCCGGAAGCTGAACAAATCGCCGTAATAGAGCCAGCATCTCGCCAGCACATTACGCAGTCCAATCTGATGCGTTCTGCTCTGCAGAAGCTGCTCCAGCTGCTGACGCATATCCTGATGATGCTGCTGCCGCAGCAGTTCCGGGTCCATCCCGATGCCATTGTCAGCCACGGACAGAACCAGCCGTTCCCCGTCCTGTCTCACTATTATCCGCACCTTGGCATGCGCCTGGTGAATGAAGCTGTATTTCACCGCATTCTCAATCAGCGGCTGAAGCAGGAACTTGACGATTTCCAGATCGTCAAGTGTCCCCTCCTCTTCCAGCTGCAGATCCAGACCCGGACCGAAGCGGATTTCCAGAATGGACATATAATAGCGGACATACCTTAACTCCTCGCGCAGCGGAATCAGATCCTCGCTGATGCGCAGCGAGAATCTGAGCATTTTGCCCAGCGAATCAATGACCGTAACGGTGTCCTTCGTCCGCTGCTGGATAGCCAGACTACTCATCAGCTCCAGCGTATTGAACAGGAAATGCGGATTCATCTGCATCAGCAGCGCCTTATATTCCGCCTGCTGGCGCAGGAGCTTCTGTTCGAACTCGGTCCGGATCAGATGCCGCAGCTGCCGGACCATGTTACGGAAGGTATCGGTGGCGTAATCGACCTCGCTCCGTATCCTGCGCTCAGGCGGGGTCAGCCGCTCGGCCTGGGCGAAGTCCCCCTTCTGCACATGGCGCATAGCCGACACCAGGCGGGACAGCGGCTTGGTAATCCCGTAGGAGATCCAGTAAGCCAGTACAAAGGCGGCTATCAGCATAATCGAAGCGAACACAATGATGCTTTTCTGAAGCTTGAACAGATTGGCATACAGGTCCCTCTCCGAGACAAAGCCCACCAGAAGCCAGTTGGTGATGGGCAGCTTTTTATAGACCAGAATATGAGAGGCACCCTGCTGATCCTCCAGGTAGCTCACCCCCTGCAAGGTCCGGCCTGACCGGACCCGGTCAACCTCCTTCGCCGCTTCCGGATAGGCGCTGTACTCCTCCTGGGACAGAATGGGGCTGCCTTGCTCATTCAGCAGGAAGATGGTACCGCTTTCACCCAGGTGTATGCGATTCAGCGGCTCCAGCAGAAAGTCCGCCTTGATATTCACCTTCATTACATTCCTCGCCAGCGATGGCTCAAAGATACCTATCGGCAGCAGCAGGCTCACCACCTCGTACGGCTTGGCCCCCTTGATCTCCGCCTGATCGGTATGGGCCGGAACCCAGTGATTGCTGTGTTCAATGAAATTGCGGTACCAGGCCTCCTGCCTGAAGGAGGTATCTGTAATCACCTGATTCTCGGCTCCGACCCGCAGCCCCTCCTCCCGGTAGATGCTGACCGAGGAGACAATCGAATAATTGTTGGTCGTCTGGGTCAGGAATTTGCTCATGGTAATGCTTGCGAGCATCTTCTGTCCTTCGGTAGAAGCGGGATTCGTAAGCTGGGTATCCCATTTCTGGGTAATATCACTGTTATAGACCAGAGAGGACAAGTCATAGCTCTGCTGCAGCGCCATATTGATAAATGACCCGTACTCGTCCATTTTCTCCAGGGCAGAGGATTCGATATAAGAGCGGATAATCATGCGTGACTGATTGAACAGCAGCAGCGACATCGTGCCGAAGGACAGCACCAGCAGCACAACAAAGAACGCGATCAAGCGGTTTTTCAACGAATAAAAGATAATTAGCCCTCCTTCTCCCCGCAGCTCTGTGGAGCTATGATTTGTCTCTAGTTGTAACGCAGATCAGAGAATCCGGCAAGTGGAAACGCTCTTATCGCATGGCAAAAATGTTGCGGCGGACGATTGACCGCTGGACAGATTTATTCTACAATGAATTCATAAACGCGCGTTTACATTAGAGGGGGTACATTATGCGAAGCGAAGATATTGCCAAGCTAGCCGGGGTTTCGCGAAGCACCGTATCCCGTGTGATCAACAACTATTCCAATGTCCCTGAAGAGACCCGGGCCAAGGTGCTGAAGGTAATTGAACAGCATCAGTACGAGCCGAACAGCTTCGCCCGGGCTCTGGCCGGCAAGAAGACCGACACGATCGGGCTGTTTGCCATCAGCATGAACGAGAAGGAGAATGCAACGCGGATTTATCAGAATAATTATTTTGCCCCGTTCGTCGATGCTGTGGTAGATACGTCGAATGCCCGCGGCTGTTATGTTCTGATTCACACCGTCTATTCTCCTGACGACTTCCTGAAGGTCAAGCAGGCCTTCCTGCAGAAGCGGATTGACGGCGGCATCATTGTCGGCACCCAGAAGGATATCGAGATTGTAAGGGAGATGGTGGGTCTCGGCTCCCCGCTTGTGCTGATCGATTATGACATTTCGGAGATTATGTCCGAGCATCTGGACCGTAATCATCTCGCTATTGTGAATTCCAAGGATTATGAAGGTACGGTTGAAGCCATTGAATACTTAATCGGCCTCGGCCATCAGGAGATCGGCATGATCTGCGGGCGGATGAATACTTATTCCGGGCGGGAGCGCTACATGGCTTACGAGGATACGCTGAAGCGCCATGGACTTGCCCTGCAGCAGGACTTCGTCCTTCAGGGTGATTTTCTCAAGGAGACCGCCTATCAGGAGGTGAAGAAGCTGCTGGAGTCCGGCGGACCGATGCCCACTGCATTCTTCTCCTCCAACGATGATATGGCTATTTCGGCGATGGAAGCGTTCTCGGAGCATGGCATTTCCGTGCCGGAGGATATCTCCATCGCGGGGTTCGACGATGTGCAGCTTGCTGCGCGGATTCATCCCAAGCTGACCTCCGTCCGTCTGCCAATTTATGAAATGTCCAAAGCCGCAGTCGAGAAGGTCATTGAGCTATGTGATTCACAGCAGCCGACCTTCAGCACCATCAGTTTCCCGGCGAGTCTGATCACCCGGGATTCCTGTCAGCCGCCGAAGAAGCCGTAAAGTTTTACCGCATATTGCACTTATCCGGTTACAGAAAAATCCCTTGCCCCAAGGGAATTTTTTCTCCGCTTTGTAAACGCGCGTTCACAATCGAAAGGAGACTTGTCTCTCATGAAATTCGGAACTTTTGACGACACCCGTAAAGAGTATGTAATCAACACCCCCAAAACCCCTTATCCTTGGATTAACTACCTCGGCAACGAGCAGTTTTTCGGCCTCATCTCTAATACTGCCGGGGGCTATACCTTCTACCGCGATGCGCGGATGAGAAGACTTACCCGTTACCGGTATAACAATATTCCGCTGGATACCGGCGGCCGCTATTACTACCTGCACGATGGCGGGGACTTCTGGACTCCGGGCTGGATGCCGGTGAAGCGGGATCTCGATTTCTACGAATGCCGCCATGGTCTGGGCTACACTTCCATTACTGGCGAGCGTAACGGCATTTCCGTGAATCAGCTTGCTTTTGTACCGATGGGCCACAATGCGGAAGTCCACCGTCTGGTCGTTAAGAACACAGGCGATGTGAAGAAGACTGTGAAGCTCTTCTCTTTTGCCGAGTTCTGTCTGTGGAATGCCAACGATGATATGACCAACTTCCAGCGTAACCTCAGCACGGGCGAAGTCGAAGTGAAGGATTCCGTCATTTATCACAAAACAGAATACCGCGAGCGCAGAAACCACTACGCCTTCTATTCTGTAAATAAGGAAATTGCCGGCTTCGATACGGACCGCGAATCGTTCGTGGGCATGTACAATGGCCTGGATGCTCCGCAGGCGGTTGCTGCCGGTGAAGCTACTAACTCTGTCGCCAGCGGCTGGTCGCCAATCGGCTCCCACGCTCTGGACATCACGCTGGAGCCGGGTGAAGAACAAAGCTTCATCTTCGTGCTCGGCTATATCGAGAATCCTGAGGATGAGAAATGGGAAGCCCTGAACGTTATTAACAAGAAGCCGGCCCAAGCTGTCATCGATCAGTTCGCTACAGATGCCCAAGTGGATGCTGCTCTGGAGGTTCTGGCTGCACACTGGGATAATCTGCTGTCCAAATACCAGATCAAGAGCGGTGACGACAAGCTGAACCGGATGGTGAACATCTGGAATCCGTACCAGTGTATGGTAACCTTCAACATGTCCCGTTCCGCTTCGTACTTCGAATCCGGAATCGGCCGCGGTATGGGCTTCCGCGACTCCAACCAGGATTTGCTCGGTTTCGTCCACCAGATTCCTGAGCGTGCCAGAGAACGTATTCTCGATATCGCCGCTACCCAGTTCCCTGACGGCAGCGCGTATCACCAGTACCAGCCGCTGACCAAGAAAGGCAACAATGAAGTCGGCTCCGGCTTCAACGACGATCCGCTCTGGCTGATCTCAGGTACAGCAGCCTATATTAAGGAGACCGGCGACTATTCGATCCTTGATGAGCAGGTTCCTTTTGACAGCAATCCGGATCATACTGCAACCCTGTTCGAGCATCTGAAGCTGAGCTTCGAGCATGTCACGAACAACCTCGGGCCTCACGGCCTGCCGCTGATCGGACGTGCGGACTGGAATGACTGTCTGAACCTGAACTGCTTCTCTACCGAACCGGGCGAATCGTTCCAGACCACAGAGAATATTGCAGGCGGCGTAGCGGAATCTGTGTTCATCGCAGGTCTGTTCGTCTTCGTAGGACCGGACTATGCCGAGATCTGCCGGATGCGCGGACTGGATGATGTAGCCGCTGACGCTGTTGCCAAGATTGAGAACATGAGTGCCATTACGTTGTCCCACGGCTTCGACGGCGACTGGTTCCTGCGCGCTTATGACCACTATGGCGACAAGATCGGCAGCAAGGAGAACGAAGAAGGACAGATCTTCATCGAGCCGCAAGGCATGTGCGTAATGGCCGGTATCGGTGTAGAGAACGGTGAAGCGGCCCGCGCCCTGACTTCCGTGCAGGAACGTCTGGATACGGACTATGGTATCGTTTTGCAGCAGCCTCCATATTCCAAATACTATGTGAACTTAGGTGAAATCTCCACGTACCCTCCGGGCTACAAAGAGAATGCCGGGATCTTCTGCCATAACAACCCGTGGATCATGATTGCAGAGACGGTGCTTGGACATGGCGACAGAGCTTTTGACATCTACCGCAAAATCGCTCCGGCCTACCTGGAGGACATCAGCGAAGTGCACCGTATGGAGCCTTACGTGTACTCCCAGATGATCGCCGGTAAAGATGCCGTACGTCACGGGGAAGCGAAAAACTCCTGGCTCACAGGTACAGCCGCATGGAACTATGTAGCGATTACACAGTCTATCCTGGGGATTCAGGCAGACTTCGCCGGGCTCAAGGTTGACCCTTGTATCCCTGCAGAATGGGACGGCTTCGAGATTACCCGCGTCTTCCGCGGCGACACCTATGTGATCTCGATCCAGAATCCGAACCATGTCTCCAAAGGCGTAGCCAGCCTGACGCTCGACGGCACTGCCGTGGAAGGCAACATTATCGCTCCTGCAGGCGACGGTGCAGTACACCAGGTTGTAGTCACTCTCGGTTAATTATCTATCACTCCTATAAAAGCATAACAACCCGGTTGTCCGCCAAAGCGGTACAGCCGGGTTGTTTGTTTATGGCCAGGCGGAACCCGGGGCAAGGATACGGAACTGATGCAGCTCCCGGCAGTAGGATAACCCGCGAATCCGCACGGATTGCGGCGTGTAGGCTCTGATCGGTCCCGTCTCCAGCTGCTCCTCTGATCCGCTCTTCAGCAATACTGCCACCGGCACCTCCGACAATGCAGCAGCCAGCAGCTCCATATCAGTCTCCAGTATTTTATAGAAATCACCCATTTCAGACTTCACCTGCTTTATCGTCAATTGATTCGGGCAGAGCAGAGATTTTAGCTATTTTTTTCCAAATAGGCGCATAAGGTTTAAGACATGCCTTAATTCCGGAGATGTTAACTATGCGATCCTTCCCAAGCTATGTGATTATTCTGCTGGCCAGCCTGCTGATTGCAACAGGAACGAACTTCTTTCTGGTCCCCTATAAAATCCTCGATGGAGGAATTATCGGCATTGCCCTCATTATTAATTATATCTCCGGCGCCAAAATCGGACTGTGCATTATGCTATGCAGTCTGCCTATCTTCCTGCTGGCCTGGTTCCGTGAGCGGGAAATCTTTTACAACAGCATTCTGGGTCTGCTGGCTTCCTCCCTGCTGATCGAGCTGCTCTTTCCGCTCCAGTATTATTTCCTGTACTATATTGAGCTGGGCTCCATTTCAAGCGCCATTATCGGCGGCTTCCTGATGGGCACCGGACTAGGGCTGATGCTGCGCTTCAAAGCCAGTACAGGCGGAACCGACCTCCTCGCCAGATTCATCCAGCGCTACCTTCCGCTGAATGTCGGCCTGATTATCTTCCTGACGGATTTCCTGATCATCGGTGCTGGCGGTATTCTGATCTCCAAGGAGACCTTTTTACATTCGATTCTGACGATTATTGCAGGAGGGGTGGCTACAGGATTATGCACACTGGAGGAATAGACAGTAACCATTAGGCCGCCGGAAGCATGATTTCCGCGCTATTTTTGATAAAATCCCGGGATTTGCCGGAAGCTATGGAATAAAGGTTGAAATTTTCAGACTTTCAGGCGACAATCGAATAGATAACATTCCCGGGGAGGATTAACGAAGTTGGATAGTACAAGCACGAATAGCAACCCTTCCACACATGACATTGTCGATCTGTGCCTGCTGGCAGGCAAGATCATGCTGCAGAGCGGTGCAGAGACCTACCGTGTGGAGGATACCATGAGCCGGATGGCGGCGGCACTCGGCTTCCCCGGTGCGCATAGCTACGTCACGCCCACGGTCATTATGTTCACCACCAGCCGGACCGAGCCGGTGAAGCTGTTCCGGATCGCCGAACGGACAACAGACCTGCAAAAGGTATCCGAGGTGAATGACATCTCCCGGCGGCTGACCGAACGTCAGCTGACAGCTGCTGAAGCCCGCGAACGCCTTGGCGTGGTCGATGACGCAGCCCATGCTTACCCGGTATGGGTACAGATCGCAGCCGCAGCCTTGACCGGAGCCTGCTTTACGGTTATGTTCAAGGGCAGCCTGCAGGATGCTCTGCCTTCGCTGCTGATCTCCGGTACAGGCTTCGCAGCAGCCACTTATCTTCACCGTCTGGTGCAGATCCGCTTCTTCGCGGAATTCATTGCTTCCTTCATTATTGGATTGCTGGCCTTCTTCTCCGTCAAGCTCGGCGTGGGACGGGAGATGGACAAGATTATTATCGGCTGTGTAATGCCCCTCGTGCCGGGGCTGCTCATCACCAATGCGGTCCGTGACCTGATGGCCGGGCATCTGGTATCCGGCATCTCCAAAGGGGCCGACGCCTTTCTGACTGCGTTCGCCATCGGGACCGGCATCGGGCTGGTCCTGTCCATTTTTTAACACCCACTTGAAAGAGGTCTTCCTGCCATGATTTTGCAATTGATCACCAGTTTCATCGCTGCCTCAACCTTCTGCATTCTATTCAATGCGCCGGTGCGCGCGCTGCTGCAATGCGGCTTTGCCGGAATGATCGGCTGGATGCTGTACCTGCTGCTGGATTACAGTTCCGATACTGTCGTCGCAACCTTTGGTGCTACCGTTGTGGTTGGACTGATCAGCCAGTTTTTTGCGCGTTCCTTCAAGATGCCGGTCATCATCTTCAGTGTCGGCGGCATTATCCCGCTTGTGCCGGGCGGTCTTGCGTATGATGCCATGCGCAGGTTCGTGGAGAATGATAATAACCTCGGCATCCAGTATGGGGTTCAGGCGCTCCTGCTGTCCGGGGCCATTGCTACCGGGCTGGTGCTGAGCGAGGTGCTGGGCCAAGTCTTTATGCGCCTCAGGAAATTGCCCAAACAACCGTAACGCTCCATTTCACAGATAGCAGCCTGAGCCTTCAGGCAGCATAGACAAGCCCGCTTGCAGCAAGGCCTCCGGGTCCTTGTGCAAGCGGGCTTTGTACAAATATAAGAATTTATATGTTGCATACGTCCTTAAAAGGACGGCAATGCCGTTTCCACTTGATCTGAGCTTAATCCTCCCAGATTGAGGTTTCAAGCTGATCGACGAACCGCCGCAGCCTGCCGGCAATCTTAAGATTAATCGCCCCGTTCTGGTACATCTCCTGCACGGTATTCCGCTGCTCCTGAATTGCCTGCAGCTTCAGCTCCAGCTTGTCATCATCCAGCACGCCGTCATTAATCCAGCCTTCGCCCTGTACCAGCTTGGATTCCAGCCGTTCGTACTTGTCGATGACCTTCTGTGAGGCGAGCCGATTCTCATCACTTATTCCCGCACTAACGGCGGATACAGCCGCCTGGCACATCGCAATCTTCGCCGTCCGCGCACTCTCGGCATTCTGCATAGCGAGCTGTCCTTCTTCCCCGCCGAGCTTACCTGAGAACAGTCCAGAGAACAGACGCTGAATTTCTGTTAAAGAGAACCTAATCTGCGTATTCAGCCGTTTGCACAGCAGAGACTCCGTATGGTCCAGCAGCTCCTCCATTTTCACAGCAACAGGCTCCGGCAGTGACCCGTTCTCCATAATCCGCCGCAGCTCTGTGCGTTCAGCTTCGAGCGCACTCTTGCGTGCCTCGACTCCCAGACGGAGGAACTGCTCATGGGCCGGATCATGATCCGGTTTGGCAGCACACAGCCGGTCAACCTTATCTGTGAATTCCAGCAGCACAGGCTGTGTTGAACGTTCCGGGCTCTCTGAGACCAGGCTGCGCAGCATCGACATCCCGGCGTCAATGACCACATTTCTGGCCGTCAGCTCCGTATTCCCGTGCACAGCTCCGGCGCTCTGAACTATGGTCTCTTCACTGTCCGCAAGCAGCGGAAGGAAGATGCTGGCGATGACCAGCGACATCAGAATGACACCTGCCGCCAGCGCAATAATGAGATCCCGCTCCGGAAATGGCGTCACTCCATCCCCAAGCACCAACGGAATCGAAAAAGCACCAGCAAGGGTAACCGCTCCACGCACGCCTGAGATTGATGTAATAATCTGTGACTTAAGCGGAGCCTTCTCTGCCTTCAGCCGCTTGCTCTCCCATAAGGAGTACCCATAGACCCACAGAAACCGCAGCACAATCAGCAGCGCTGTGATCGCCAGAACATAGCCGGCGACCATGAAGTTATTGAGCGTCTGATCCCGGTAAATAACCTCGACCACATCCGGAACGGACACGCCGAGAATCAGGAAGACCAGCCCGTTCAGCACCAGCAGCAGTACTGACCAGGTACTGGCAGATACCAGTTGAAGCTTATATTGCGGAGAGACTGCCCGGTCCTTCTCAATGGCATACATGACTCCCCCTGCCACAACGGCCAGGATGCCTGAGACCCCGATCTCCTCACTGATCAGATAAATAATAAACGGGGTAAGGATCTGCAGCAGAACATGGATCGTCACATCCTCCATGCCGAACCTGCGGATGAACACGCTGAGCCGGATCAGCAGGAACGACAGCACTGCCCCAAGCAGCAGTCCCCCTGCGGCAATCAGCACAAAGCTGAGCGAGGCCTTAGGCAGAGAGAACACACCGGTAACCATGGCTGCAATCGCGAATTTAAAGGCGACCAGGCCGGAAGCATCGTTCATCAGCGATTCTCCTTCGAGAATCCGGTGGATGCTTTTGGGAAGATGAACCCTTCCAGCCAGCGCACTCACCGCGACCGCATCGGTAGGAGACAGAATAGCCGCCAGAGCGAAGGATGCCGCCAGCGGAATCGAGGGAATCATCCAGTTAATTGCATAGCCCGCTACAAATACCGTGACAAACACAAGTC
This sequence comes from Paenibacillus sp. FSL H7-0756, assembly GCF_038006765.1. Lineage (NCBI taxonomy): Bacteria > Bacillati > Bacillota > Bacilli > Caryophanales > Paenibacillaceae > Paenibacillus > Paenibacillus sp. FSL H7-0756. The sequence continues at coordinate 1,518,328 of NZ_JBBOVT010000002.1, forward strand.
CAAGCGCCAGCAGCAAAATGGGGGCCCTAAGGTTCCACAGCTCACCGCGCGGTGTCCGCCGCCCGTCATTGAAGAGCAGCGGAGCGATGAATAATACAAAAAACAGCTCAGGCTCGAAGTGCATATGTATTCCCGTCGGAATGAGTGCAGCAATGATTCCAAGTCCGATCTGAATCAGGGGAACGGGGACAAACGGAATGAAGCGGTTCAAGATATTCGATACGGCGATTAATCCAAGCATTAACAGCACAGCCAGAAAAGTCTCCAAGCCCATCATCTCCCCGTCTGATAATCAATTATAATATTGCAGTGACCCGGCTAACGTCAACAAACGGAAGGCACCACGGAAATTATGATTCTCCGCCCGTACCTTCCGTTGCCTTATCATTCACGGCTGTCCGCCGCGTGTCTAGCAGTAAATAGTAACGTGATGCTGTCCGCCCTTTTATTTTAGCGTTTCACTAGCAGCTGTATGCCAATATTCCACGGGTCCCACAGAGTGACTATACCGCCTTCTTCTTCAACACGGTATCCGGCACGCTTCACACGTTCAGCCACTTCATGCACTTCCTGAATGTCAGGGAGCAATAGTGTAAAATAATCGATACCCGCCGCATTCGCCGGAGCCGCAGGAGCCCCCTTGCCAGCCCAGGTATTCAGTCCCATATGATGATGATAGCCTCCAGCCGAAATGAACATGGCCGCATCGCCATAATGGGCGGTCACCGCGAATCCAAGCGCATCCACGTAGAATTTCTTGGCCTCTGCCAGATCGCCCACATGGAAGTGAACATGACCCATTATAGTGCCGGCAGGCAGCCCGGTCCAGCTCAGTCCTTCCGAGGCAGCCAGCAGACCGTCCACATCCACCGGATCTGTGGTCATGACCACCTCGCCTGTTGCTTCATACTTCCAGGTGTCACGGGGGCGGTCGCGGTACAGCTCGATTCCGTTATGGTCAGGGTCTTCGATGTACAGAGCTTCGCTGACCAGATGATCCCCCTGTCCGACCGATATCCCGGAGTCGATCAGATTGCGCAGCACCAGTCCCAGAGAGGGGCGGTCCGGCAGCAGAATTGCAAAATGGTACAGTCCGGCTACCGAGTTCCGGCGCAGCACCTGAGCCTGCTCAATCTCCCGCAGAACCAGCAGCACCTGCTGGCCGTCCGCCGTCAGCTCTGCCGTTCGCCCTTGCTGCCGCAGGATTTTCAGTCCTATCACATTCTGGTAAAAGCTGAGCGAGCGCTCCAAATTACTTACACGAATCTGTACAAGTCCAATTTCCAGTTGTTGCGGTAAAATAGCTGTTGTTGTCATAGGAATCCCTCCTGAAATAAATGTATGCTAATTCAAATACAATCCCCGGTGCATATTAACGGTTAGTGTTAACTGTTCCTATCCTGTCCATGCAAAGGTAATTTCGATTTCCGTTACATACTAACTTACTTAATATTAGTAGCATTCTATATGTTTGTCAATTACTTTTATAATACAGGTCATGTCCAACAAAAAAGCCCAGCCAACAGGCCAGTACCTTATCAGATTTAAAATAGTGGAGCAGACGCAATTCCCCTTCGAATTCCATCTTTTTTCCAAGCGGGTGTTTTTCTTCAGGGGCATTTGGCGTAGCGTAACGGACTGAGGTGCTCTTATCTGGGAAGAAAGTCGCCAATGGGGCAAGTAACGGACTACACAGGCCTTATCCTTTGCACGTCAACTCCGAAATGTCTCATGGAGAGACTATAAGCTCCACGGAGTCCGTTAAGCTGCAAAAAGTGGCGCTTTCGCGGGGATAAGATCTCTCCGGTCCGTTAGATTTTGGGTCGATAGGGTTTAACAAGCTTATCCATCCTTTTTAATCTGATGCTCTACTAAACTCCGAAAGCACAGTCATTCCATATACTTAGGTTCCCCAAGGATCTCTATCGATACATCCTGTGCAGTAATTCTTAGTTCACTCGGCGGGGAATCCATCAGAACCCGTAGCTCGAACCCCTGCTCCACGGCATAGATCTCGTCATACAGCCAATACTTCTTCTCCAGCGGCTCTGGCAAGCGCAGTCCGCTCACACCGCTGAACGTTAGCTTCACCTCACACTGGTAATGCATTGCCCCGCCGCAGTCCAGAATCATCTCCAGCACCCCTTCTGCAGGTATGGCATAAGAGATTACTCTTGCATCATGCAGACTCTTCTCGACTAGCTGTACCGCGCCCTCCGGGAGTTCATGCTTAACAGCTTCGTACCCTTTGCGGTATTCCCTGAAAAGCACCTGCATCCGTTCATCGTATTCCCTGCCCCACTGCAAGGCCCGTTCCTTGAACTCAGACGCAGGATAGGTGGAATTTATCGTTCCGTCATGTATCGAAGCGTGGAAGTACCCGGGAAGATATTTCAGCAGATCTTTTTTCATATATTCCAGACAATCCTTGGCCCGCTCCTCGTAGCTGATCCCTTCCGCCACATGCCAGGCCACATCCTCCACCCAATCCTGCTCTGTCTCCGGGAAGACCATGAACCCGCGCACCTGCATTTCTTCATACCAGGGTATTGTGAAAAATTTCATTCTGCCCTTCCCTCCACTCTGTAGCGATCCTTAATTCCCGGCCAGCTTCGCCCCCGCGTATACCCTATGCTCCTGCGAAGCAGCCAGAATCCAGACGGTTAACTGCTGCTTATTGAACAGGAACTCATTATCTATTCTGAGATAAGGGAGCTTCGTCCCCTCGAAGGGTCCGTCATTACGCAACATTGCATTTTCCGCCTTCATAATATTCTTCACCTGATCTTCACTCAGCCGCAGGAACTGCGCAGTCTCTGCAAGTGTCATTAACGGATGATCCTCAGCTTGGCTCTCCGTCTGCGCTCCGGCAGGTGCCGGCAGTTTCATCTCATAACCCGCCCTAATCCGATCACCGATTACGAAGCTGCCGGCAACCAGACACAGGCCCAGAATCAGAGCAGCTCCAAGAATGGTATATTGATTCTTCATGTACAGCATCTCCTTATATGTATGTTAGATTAATGCGCAGCCTTATACGTAAGGAGCCAACAGTCTCTCCACTTTCCTTCATGCAGTTCATGCTCCGGTAAAAGCTTGCCGCGGACAAATCCGTTTTTCTCGTAGACTCTGAGTGCCCTATGATTCCAGCACTGCGGGTCCATGACAATCAGGTCTGCCTGCTCCACTTCAATCAGGTGCTTCACCATCCCGCCTACTAATAGTGAACCAATGCCTTGGTTCCAGCTCTGCGGCTCACCGATGAATTGATCCATTCCGTAGACTTTTCCCATATACTCTGCGTAACCGTACTCTATCAGCTCCTCCCTGCCGACAGGATAGAACTGGATATAGCCTATGTCCCTGCCTTTGAACTGCACAATTGCCCGATGAATCTCCTCTTCCTCATGATTATAAAAAGTCGTCTGCACCAGCTCCTGATCATGCGGAAGGTCACGGCCCCCGTAATATTCCAGCACCTCCGGGTCTGAGAGCCATCGTACGAGCAGCGGCGCATCTTGCTGTTCCAGCCTGCGGACACTGAGGTCTCCGTTCTGAAATAGAATCATTATGAGATCCCCCCTTATATTCCTGTAATCCTGCCACATATGTGTCAGTCTAAACGATAGAAATCGCAGTGTAAAGTTAACGCCAGGACAGCTACGCGTCAAAAAAAGTGGCCCCGCCGGTAACCGGCAGGGCCAAAGTCTATTGTAAGGGGGTCATGGGTCTACTATACTGAGCGAAGCTTAAGGCCAGATGAAAAACACATAAAGGTTTAATGAAAATGCATGAATATATATAGTAGCAAAAAGAAAAACCCTGCCGAGGCACGGCGGGGTCTTCCACAAATGGTTCCACTGGGGGGTGGAGAACTTCACTATACTCCCCGAACCTTAAAAAAACATAAAGCGGGGCTGAAGGTTTCCTTAAAATTCACTTCCATCAAATCCTGGCTTACCCTACAGGAATCTGATGTACGATCTGATCCAGGGTGACCTCCTGCAGCACATTCTCCATCGCCTTCTGTGCAAGAGAGAACACAGGAACAATAGCTCCTGCAATGTTCTTGCCCACCGGACACTCCGGGTTCGGATGCTCATGGACAGAGAACAGAGAGTCCTCTTCCACCGCATTCACTGCCTTATAAATCTGCAGCAGCGTAATATCAGCTGCACTGCGGGCAAGCTTCGCTCCGGCTACACCGGGACGAACTTCCACAAGTCCTGCCTTATTCAACATACCCGTAAGGCGGCGAATCACTACGGGGTTGGTATTCACGCTGCCGGCGATCCACTCGGAGGTACTTTTGCCGTCTTTGTTGCTGTCAATTAAGGTTAAAATATGAATAGCCACCGCAAACCGCGTGCTAATGTTCATAACAATCACTCCTTCACACTGGCCGGAAAACTTCCGCCAGATGCAACTATAATAGTTACATTTCGAGCAATTGTCAATCCCGCGAGGAGTTTGCAGACAACAGAACACTATTCACTGTCATAAGCCTGCAATGCCACCGGCAGGGCTTGAATCACCACATTGCCCACCGCCGGAAGGGGCAGCAGCACTGCGCTGATGATCTCGTCACGGGTTGCGCCGAGCGCTTTGGCATGCTTGACATGAAAGGGAAGCCCGCTCTCCAGCCTAACCGCCGCGAGTACGGAAATATAAGCAATCTCCTCGGTTTTGGCATCCAGGCTGCTTGCAGCATCCAGCTTCTTCACAATTTCGCCAAGGGCTTTCTGCTGCTCCGGCGCTTCCTTCATAAATGTCATAAAGGCATGACTGACTTGCGGTACATTATCCACTTTAAATAACCCTCCGATTCTGGAAACATATTCTTGCATTCCAAATCATAACATCATCTTTAGTATGAGGGTTTCTTGCGTAATGCATACATTACAACTGTTAAATATTCCTAAATCTCTTCACGCACTGGTCAAAATAATCGGCTTGCCCTTGGTGACCACAATGGTGTGCTCAAACTGGGCCACGCGGCTGTTGTCGGCGACGCTGAGTGTCCAGCCATCCGCCTGCTGCTCTACAAAATCAGTTCCCGTGGACAGAAACGGCTCGATGGTAATCACCTGTCCTTCTTTCAGAACCGTCGAAACACGCGGATTATAGAAGGGCAGAATCTCAAACGGCTTCTCATGCAACGCTTTGCCGATGCCATGGCTGCATAGGTTACGCACGACTTTATAGCCGCGCTTCCGTGCTTCAGACTCCATAACCCGGCCGATCTCGTTAACCTTCATACCCGCCCGGAGATGATTAATCACGCTCATCATGGTCTCTTCCGTACTCCGGCAGAGGTGAACCAGTTTCTCATTATAAGGAGGCAGTTGAAACGATACCCCGGCATCGCCAAAATAACCGTTCAGCTCGGCGGAGACATCAATATTGATCAGATCTCCGGCCTGAATGACGCGTTGTCCCGGAATTCCATGTGCCACCTCTTCATTGACACTGATACAGGTCGTTCCAGGGAAGTTGTAGGTTACCTTTGGAGCAGATTTTGCGCCAAAATGGTTCAGAATCTTCGCCCCCACTTCATCCAGCTCCGCAGTCGTCATTCCGGGAACTACACTTTTTTTCATCTCCGCGATGGTGTGGCCTACCACTGCACCCGCCGCTTTCAGTCCTTGCATATCCTGGAGCGTCTCGCTCGTCATCCCTGCTCACATTCCTCTCGTTATCAAAGCTACACCTTGAGTATGTATCCTACAAGTATAACAGCCTTGTTACGCAGAGTGAAATGAACGTACCTATTACCTTATTGCACCTACAGCCTTCATCCAGGCATCGGCGATTAGGGCATGTCCGGCAGGCGAAGGGTGCACGCCATCCGCCGCCCAGTAGCCAGGTTCAGCGTTGACGGATGCCGCTGCGAACAGGCCGTCCAGCGGCACCAGCACCGCTCCGTATTCACGGGCCAGCTCACGGACCACATGGATTTTGGGGTCCAGGTCCTGACGCCAGCCCTTGCGGTCTTCCGGCACCGGCAATACGAACGGCTCCACCAGTACCAGCTTGGCGTCCAGATGCTGCTTGGTCCGTTCAATCAGATCACGGTAGGACGACTCGAATTCAGCTGCTGTAGTCTCCTGCCCCGAATCATACCAGCGCCAGGTATCATTTATTCCAATATAAATAGATACCCAGGTTGGCTTCAGCGCAAGACAATCCCGCTCCCAGCGCTCCTGCAGGTCTACCGCCCGGTTGCCGCTGATTCCGCGGTTCAGGAACGTAAGATTCTTCTCTGCATACTGAAGGCCAAGCCGGGCGCCGGCCATCAGCGCGTAACCTACACCCAGCGATGAGGCATCGGCGTAATTGCGTCCACAATCCGTGATACTATCTCCCTGGAACAGGATGATATCGTTCTTTTGAAATGGCATGCCTGAAATCCTCCTATGAAAACATCTGTTATATAAACATGATCATTATAGCAAATAGACTTTCCTGCGGACACGTTTTCATTGAAAATTATTCCTTCTATTTTAAATTAGAAAACCCCCTAAGACTGCCATATGACAGCCCGAGGGGGATCTTAGGATCAAAGATTAATAGGCCAGGCTGAACAAGCCATGGATATGAGTCAAGTAACGGATATTGCTGGCTTCCTTCATCAGTGTAGCCGGCAGCCCCTTCAGCGGAGTGGAGTTACCGCCGACAATGGCTACCCCGTCTTTGCGTCCGAGGCTGGCAAGTGTGCCGGAATTGACCGGGCTGAAGGCTTCCTGCGGTTTATCATTAAGATATGCGAACAGATTGTAGCCAATCAGCTCACCCATCTGCCAAGCGATCTGTGCCGTTGGCGGATAAGGACGGCCATCCGGTGCAAAGACAACAGCGCTGTCTCCGGCTACAAATACATTAGGGTGTGAAGTGGACTGCAGGAACTCATTCACCGTGGCCCGGCCGCGGTTGACTTCAAGACCGGATTCGCCAACCAGCGGATTGCCCTGTACCCCGCCGGTCCAGACGAAGGTGTTCGCCACAATCTGCTGGCCATCCTTCAGATCAATCGTATTGTCAACCACCTTTGTAACCGGAAGACCCGTCAGGAACTGCACCCCGCGCTTCTCCAGGCTGGCCGTAGCGCGCTCAATCAGATGATCCGGCAGGACGGGGAGAATCTTCGGACCCGCCTCAACGAGCAGAAGCTTGATCTCAGCAGGATTCACTCCGTATTGCTTCGTCAGCTTAGGCAGAATGTCAGCAATTTCGCCTACCAGCTCTACGCCGGTCAGTCCGCCGCCGCCGATCAGAATCGTAGCATCTGCTGCGTTGCGGGTTTTGGAATAGTCACGAATCCGGTCTTCAATATGACGGCGGATCCGCAGCGCATCTGCTGCTGATTTCAGCACCATGCTGTACTCTTCAAGTCCCGGAATACCAAAGTATGCGGTGGTGCTGCCGAGACCGACAACGAGAGCATCATAAGTCAGCATAACGCCGTCCGAGAGAATAACCTGCTTGTTCTCTGCGGAGAACGAGTTGACCTTGGCGATTTTCAGATCAATATCCTTACCGGCGAACAGCTTCGCCAGTGGCATGGCAACCGCCTGTTCAGACGCACTGCCCGCTGCAAGCCGGTGCAATTCCGTAATAATCTGGTGTGTCGGATACTGATTGACAACCGTAATTTTGGCTTCCGCTTTGCTCATATATTTACGAACGGTTAAGGCACTAAGCAGACCGCCGTAGCCTGCACCTAGAATCACTATATGTTTTGACATGATTATTCCTCCATCATTAAGTATTACGGGCTTATTTGCCCGATTGGCGTTCACCGCTGACCTGCAGATAGGCATTCATAAACCGGAGAGCCTTCTGCACCTGCGGGTCCTTGATCATCTTCATCATGCCGAACAGGCTGACGGTTTCGCTGCTTGCTTCCGCGCGGTCTTTCGCTTCAATGACAGTAGCCGCCAGATTCTTGGCTGTGCCCACCACAGGACCCGCCATTTCCTTGATCGCACCGACTGTGTCATTCTTAAGCACTTCATCCGTGGCCACCGACTGCACAAAATCTAATGATTTGGACAATACACTGACCATTTGTGTGATCTGCGGCAGCTGCTCGACCAGTACCATCAGAGATTGCTGAACCTCCGGCTTCAAGAGCTCTTTCAGTACATCCTCTTTGGGAAGGGCTGCTTCTGGTATTTCTTGTTCAGGAAGATTTTGGGTAAGGGTTTCTGACATATCGAAGTCTCCTTTTACAAATCGTATTCTTGCATAATGACATCCAGGTAAAACTATGTGACTATTATAACACTCTATTTGTTATTATTGTCACAATCTTTTTGTCTTTTCAACCTATTTTTGTGATTATTATCACTTCCTCGTCGATTTCATCCAACTTAGTCATTAAATCAGGTTAAATTTACAAATGATTATGTTTTTGCTCATTGACGTATACGGATAGTCGTGATATCTTAAGCAAGTAACTTATTGTAAGTTTATTAATTAATATCAGCAATTAATTTTAACTAAGCAGCATACATAATTAGATGGAGGTAATGATTTATGAGTACTTTTTCCGAATTGGTGCAATCCCGCAGATCGGCTAATAATTTCGTGGAAGGTGTTACCATCCCGCAGAGTGAGCTTGAAGAGATGTTCTCCCTGGCCCGTCTGGCTCCCTCAGCTTATAATCTTCAGCACGCCCATTACAAAGTAATCAGCGATGACAACGTGAAGGAAGCCATCCGCAAGGACGCGTATGGCCAATACAAGATCCACACTGCTTCTGCTGTTATTGTCGTGCTGGGTGACAAGAATGCCTATCAGCAGGCTCCTGAAATCTATAGCGGGCTTAAGCTGCTGGGAGCAATGAGCGAAGATGCTTATGAGCAAACCATTCAATCCATCAATGATGCATATACCGGGAATGATGCGTTCCAGCGGGATGAAGCGATCCGCAATGCTTCTCTGTCGGCGATGCAGTTCATGCTGATTGCCAAGGATAAGGGCTGGGATACCTGCCCGATGATCGGCTTCGATCCGGAGGCTGTGAAGGCTACCCTCGGTCTGGGCGACCATATGGTTCCAGTAATGCTGATTACGATCGGCAAGGACAACCAGCACAAGATCAGATCGCGCGGCTACCGCAAGCCGGTTAATGAGTTTGTTGAATTTATCTAATAAAAAGGGTCTTCCGGCTACTACACCGAAAGACCCTTATTTATATCATCCTTCCGTATTCATAACCCCATCCTCACCGGGCATACTGCAAAATTGCCACAGCCGCACGCTCCTGCCGTTCCACATCCGTACTGTGCAAAGCCGCCTTCAGGACAGCCAGCGCCTGCACTACTGTAGCTTCATCCACTTGAACCGAAGGGGTACCGGCGGTACTCCCGCCTTCACCAGCCTGATTCCCCAGCCACAGATCGATACGGGCTGCGGGCAGCACTCCGGAATAGACAGTTATTCTGCTGTCAGAGGCAAGCAGCTCTGTTACAGCCGGATTAACAGCAGCGAGGGGCAGACTCTTCAGCCAGGTGACACCGCGCCGGTGTGCTGTACTGTCCTCTGTTCCGCTGTGCCGGGTATCATAGAAATAATCGCCAAGATCCCCAAGATATAACCACTCTTCATCGGCGATCAGCACATAATCCCCATCCTGCATCGCATTGACGAAGATATCCAGGGTATTCGCTGCACTCTCCAGCTCCTGTCCGTGATAGCTGGCAGCAACCAGCTTACGGATAATCTCTTCTCTGCTGTGATGCTCCAGATCACCCACGCCGGGATAGCCCGCACATATATAATTATCCTCCAAAAAGGACTTCAGCAGCCCGCTGCCGGGTTCCTCAAGCTTCACCCCATACAAGCTCATTTCCGTATCCTTTCCCTCCACGCAAAGCTGCCGGAGTATACGCAGCATTGAAACCATCCTTTTCATTATACAGCAAAGGCAGTGGGATTTGAATTCAGCAGATTCTAAGGAAATCGCAGAATAATAGCGCTTACAAGACCTTTTTCCAAACAGGAAGTGCAAATTTAAAAATTTCGGCTTTTTACTATTCTCCGTACGGACGGTATAATTCAGATATCAGCTCAAGGAAACAGATACTGCAGAAAGAACGTGAGCCAGGGCAGAATCTCCGGCAGCTAATCTTAAGCAGCGCTCCACCTTGTGACTGAGACTATATCTTTGATCCTGACATTCCCGCCTTAAGTGAGTCCCTGCACGAAACGGTATGAGCTTCTTAAAGCTCACAGGCTACACCATCCAATCCTATCGTGGTAAGCGGATCAGTTAGAGCAGTATGAATGTGCAGGATAGGCAAATATACTGCCGCCTCGGACCATTTCTACCCGGCTGAGTACAAAGGATAGGATAAGGAGTCTGAGACTAACATGGGTATAGTGGTAACATTATAAACCTCTATTGTTGATGTACTGATCAACGATAGAGGTTTATATGTGTTTGCACAGTCTTACCGCCGCTCTAGGTTAACGCAGGCCTTCAGCCACTTTTAGCAGCATCTCTCTGGTGACTTTAGGCGAGCCGGTACTTACCTGATACATCAAATTCCTCTCCTCATCCTCCCGCACCTCAATCCAGCGGATGTAAGCATAATAACCGTTGCTGTTATTCTCATAGGCTTGGCGGTTCTCAACATACAAGGCTTCCTCAGAATTCACCTTTAGATGCTCAACCTTTGTATTTGCCCAAACATCAGATGTAAGCTGTGCCCACGGAGTAAGCGGGGAATAAGTAATCGAGATAAAATCATTTTCTCCCTTAGGACCTTGGTACACCAGCTCAGGACTAACCGTCCCGGCTTGCTGGTTGGGCACATTGAAGCTCTTGATCCAGGCATAATGCTCACCGGGCTTAAGCCGCTTGGTTAGGACATTCGTGTATTTTTTGACCCAGGAGCTGTCTGTAATGCCCACTGTACTGTCGGATCTTCCTTCGGCAAAATGATACCCTTCCGGCATTCGGCCCGGCACGCTCAGCTTACTTGTGACAGGCTCCATAGCCTTCTTCCAGCTATCGATATCTGTGAATATCTGCGGGCGGTTAATCATACGGAGCTCCGTCATCCCGTTTGACCTGGAAATTAGCAGCATAGCCGACTCATTATCAGCGAGCTGGGACTGAATGTCTGTAATCATTCGCCTTGTATGGTTCGCAAAGGCTGTCGACTCATTAGCTCCCTCATGAATGTCTACTTCCAAACTGGTGGCACCATAAGTAACCTGCCATAGCCGCTCCGCACCATAGACCACGCCGCCGAATAGCATCAGTCCGCAGAGTACCAGGGCGATCCTCGCTGTCCCGCGCACGCGCACGGGCCGGCCGGTATTTCCCCGCTGCTGCGGCAGATGAAATTGCTCAAAGCTCGCTGCTAACCGCTGCTCTAGCGGCTCCGGTACGGCTATGGTACGTCTATACTCAGCATACTCCTGCTTCAGTTGACTCTCGGCAGACATGTCCATTCCTCCTTCATCTCATCTTCCTCCGTAAAAGCCGCATGCTGCCGCAGCTTGCGCAGCGCTTTATGATGCCTGGACTTAGCTGTCCCCAGTGGTATGCCCAAGGCTGAAGCAATCTCATCATAGCTGCACTCCCCATAGTAACGCAGCACAATTACACTGCGGAGCTTGGGCGGCAGTCCGCTGACCAGCTGCATCAGTTCGCCCTGTTGTTCCTGCATCAGAAGCTGTGCATCCGCCCCCGGATACAGGATCTCAGATGTATTCTCCCGGCTGCGGATCATGAGCCGCATCAGGCGCCAGCTTCTGCGGTTCCAATTACTGCATTGCCTGACGATTATACCGTTCAACCAGGCGCCGAAGGGGCGTGTGCCATCATACTGCGGCAGGCAACGGAACAGCTCGACATAAATTTCATTGACTACATCTGCCACATCAGCCTGCCGGTTCACCAGCAGGCTGACCGTTCCGTATACCTGTTGCCGGATGGTGTTATGTAATACGGTGAAGGCTTCTTTATCTCCTTGTGCCAGCCTTTGCAGACAATCCCGAAGCTCTTCTTCAGTCATCTTCCTCTCCCCTCTCTAAGTTGACTTCACTCTATATTGGTCCGGTACCGGCCGAAGGTTCCCTTATTATGCAATTTATTTCATCCTGACATATCAAAAACCGGTTGCCCATGAGTTTCATCATGTGCAACCGGTTCTTGTGCTGCCGCCGGAACCTCCCTGGCTATGCGTTACAGATTACAAAGGCTCATTCCCCCATACCAGACTGCCGGAGAGGTAAGCCGGAAGCTTGGCCCAATCCGCAGGAGCTGTACCTGTAGGATTAAACGAATAGTCATCGGACTGGTTATAGTTGGTCCAGTCCACCTTGGAGGCCCGCATCTGGATATCGATGCTGGCTCCCGGAGCAAGCGAGCCTGCTGCTGCTGTGAAGCCCAGCTCCAGGTAATGGTCCGCTCCGCTCAAGGCTGCCGGAAGCTTCACGAACGTCCCTGTCACATTGGCGCTCCCTATCTGGGACCAGTCACAGAAGAAATTCTGGGCCTGCTCGCCGTCACTGGTGTAATAATATCTGAGCTTCACATCTGCGAGGGAGACCGCAGCAGTACCGGTATTCACCAGCTTGATCCGCGGGCTGAGGGCATTCGTTGCAGCTGCCGTGCTGCTGTTGAACATCTGGACCTTCAGACCGCCGTCCACCGGCGCTGTCGTATCGCTTACTGTAATCGCCAGGGTCTTCGCAGCCCCTGCACTGAACTGGAAGCTCAGCGTGGTTGTTCCCACAGCCTGTGCTGCCAGATAGGCCTTGTGGATCGTTACAACCGATCCGCTCACTGTATAGTCGGTTCCGGCGGTTAACACTGCCGGGCCATTTTTGATAGAAGCTAAAGTATTCCCGTTCAAGGTCATCGCTATTTCAATGTCGCTCTGATTACCCGTCTTCTTGTCGAAGCTGGCAGTGACTGGTGTTATGGCTGAATCATTAGCCGTTGATGTCGTATCTGCCACCGTAACCGTTAAGGTCTTCGCAGCTCCGGCACTGAAATGGAAGCTTAATGTGCTAGTTCCCACAGCCTGCGCTGCCAGATAAGCCTTATGGATCGTCACTGTTGAACCGCTGACTGTATAATCCGTGCCAGCAGTTAGCGTAGTAGAACCATTGGTGATGGAATCCAGGGTATTTCCGTTCAAGGTCATCGTCACTGCAATGTCGCTCTGATTCCCCGTCTTCTTATCAAAGCTGGCAGTGACCGGCGTAATGACGGAGCCTGCTGCCGGAGGGTTCACCGGATCTGCATATAACGTCCCGCGGCCATTGGTTCCGAGATAGACACGGCCATAGACGCGCGGATCTCCTGTAATCGCCATATTAATTCTGGCATACTGATGATTATCATCATTAATCCGCACCCAGCTGGCTCCGGCGTCATCCGAACGGAAGACTCCTCTAACCCCGTCAATCTGGGCTACCGTATAGAGTGCCATATAATTCTCACCCGGCGCGGCCTTACCGAACCCGATCAGGTCCGCTTCTTCCACATTGCTCAACTTCGTGAAGCTGGCACCTGAGTTGGTAGAATGCCAGATGCCGTACTTATCCAGCGGATGCCCGCCGGCGAACCAGATATCTCCTTCAACGCCTGGCATCGCCTTAAGACTGACCTGTGCCTGGCTGGGCTGCAGGCCGTTCACGTTATTGGCAGGCAAGCCGGTGGCTGCCGTAGCAGTGAAGGTAGCTCCGCTATCCGTACTGACATAGAGCTTGCCCTCATAGAAGCCATAGAATTTATTCGGATTCACCCGGTCCGAGGCAATCTTCGCTCCGGCAGGTACGCCGCTGCTTGCGGTCCAGGCATTGCCCCCGGTCTTGGAATAAAAGACCCCGATATCTGAGGTGCTCCACAGCAGCGCATTGCCGCTCGCCGATACAGCAATCTGGCCCTGGCCTACCGTGGTGCTGCCGTTTCTGGAGGGTTCCGCATTGGGCATATACCAGTTCTTGCCGTTGTCATTCGAAATCCCGATCGACTTGCTGTTCGGATATTTCTCTTTGTCCACACCGCCGACACGGACGACATAGGCCGGGTCCAGCTCCGCATAATCGATGCTGTTCGTGCTGGCCCAGGAAGGGCTGGTCTGGAACTTGACGGGTGCCGCTGTCAGATCCTCATACCGGAAGCCGGACACATCGCCAAGTGCGGTAATCAGGTGGGCACCCGCTGGCGGGCTGATCAGCCCAAGCACTGCGGTCTCTTCTACCCCTTTAGCCATAACGGATATCTTGACCTTGCCGCCGGTGTCCCAGGCTCCGAGGTTATTCGTACCATAGATCGTAGCACCCGTGCCGTACATCATCCGGTCCGAGTTGAACGGGTCAATCTCAAGGTCCCCCATCATCCAGCCCATCTTCGGTGCAGGATCAAGCGAGCTCGAAGTCAGTCCAAGATTAAGCCACGGCGCCGCCGTGATATCCATCTCGAACTTGTAGTTGCGCTCCGGATAGAAGCCCCAATCCCAGATCCGGCTCCAGGTCTCTCCGCCGTCCTTACTGCGGAAGATCACCTCGTCCGGCCACCAGGCGTTGAGACTGGCGACCATCAGCGTATTCGGATGCTGGGCATCCAGGGCAAGCCCACCGAAGCCGTAGAAGTTGTCGGCCCCCGTTGTAGGGCTGATATTTTTCCAAACCCCGCTGGTTGTGTTGTATTTCCAGACCTCGCCTTTGTGTCCGTCATACGGACCTACCCCGTCACTGTAAGTAATGTACAGATCGCCGGTAGGAGACAGCTCCCCATGATGCGGAAGCAGGCCTACAGGCTGGCCGGGCAGCGCAGACCAGGTGGCGCCTCCATCTGTGCTGCGGAACACACTTTTGGCGGTATCGGCGACGCCGACATAGATCGTCTGGGTCGCTTGTCCGGCAGAGCCCGTGCTTTTATCAAAAGTAATCCAGGACAAGCCCACGATATCACTCTGATACTCATTCCCCGGATCTTGGATGTACGTTCCTACGTTAGTGAAGGAGGTAACCTTGGACCAAGTCACGCCAGAGTCCACACTCTTCCACAGACCGTTCCCGCTCCGCGCCCCGAAGAACAGGATGCTGTTCTTATTAGGGTCAATCACCAGCCGTTCTCCGGCTGAACGTCCAGGCATATTGCCGCCAACCTTGAACGGCAGCGGGGTAGACTGCCAGGTATCCCCACGGTCGCTGGAACGCATAATTTGACCGTTGCCGTCCCAGGAATTCGTGTATGTGCCCGTTGCCATATACACCTTGTCCGGATCAACCGGATCAGTAGCCAGCGCATCTACCCCGTTCTTGTTCCAGTCCGCCCAGCCGACCGAGTCAGTCAGCGGAATCCAGCTCTTGTCCGCCTCATTCCAGCGGTAAGCGCCGCCAATATCCGTCCGCGCATAGATCAGATTCGGTTCCGTCTGGTTGAAAATAATCCCCGGCACAAAACCGCCGCCCGCACCGGTAACCACACTGTTCCAGCTATAGTCTTCAGTGGCTGCGGCATGGGTTACAGCGGGAGCAACGTTCAACAAAGAGCCTGACATCGCTGTCAGCAGGACAAGTATTCCTAGTCTTCGGATACGTTTTCGACTCATGATCCTTACCTCCCCAAGCATACTTTGGTAACGCTTCCATCATAGAGCAGATTTCGCCGATGCTGTGAGAGAAAACGGTTGATTATACGGGAATTTTGTCAGCAATTAGCGCACCATTTTCACACTTGACGAATTTGGGGATTGGGGTACTGTGTAATGAAAAAACCTCGCGATCAGCAATCGCAAGGCAGTTCAGAGCTAGTTCTCTATTGGAGGCGGCAGCACAATCGGCTGATACCCTAGCGCAGCATCCACAATCTCCTCCGGCGTCAGCTCCGGCTCATTCCAGAAGATCAGATCACTCACGCCGGGATGAGGCACATTGCTCGCTACCACCTCCAGCCACTCATCCAGCTCCGCCTCAGTTCCTTCAGCGTTCACGATCTTGGTTACAAGAGCAATTAGTTGTTGTCGGGATAGGGACATTATGGGAGCCTCCTTTTATGTGTTAAATATCCATTTCACCACGTTGTGACTATTGCGCATCATCTTGTTTGGGTCGGTATGGTAGTCTACCACCACTTCAACACCTAATGCGGCAACAAGGAAATCATTCGACAGTTCGGAAGATAACAACAGGTTTGATAGTGCATCATAGAAGGGCTGGTTACGTTCATTCAGTGCATCATCCAGGTAATCTATATGGCGGGTATCGATAGAAATTCTTGTTTCATACACTTCTTCTGACTTGCTCAAAAGCACTACAAACCTGTTCCGCTTGACTTCGCCCTGGATTAGAATAATTCTCCCTTTCTCAAGAAGAGCGGTTAAAGGGTCTGTCAGCATTCCCTGAATCGTGAGAGTTCTCGAATCTTCATATTCCCAGTTTCTTATTGATTCGATCTGTTTGATAGCAGGTGCAAAACCCTTGTCTCGCACAATTCTCAACAATTTATCCGGGTCAATGATGTCCCGAGAGTAGATGACTATGTTGAAGTTAGCCGCTATGGGGATCACCTCGCTCAATAAAACTAAAGTAGCTTCTTTCTATATGTGCCCTCTTCCATAGTTTTTCTAGTCTTAATTGTATCTGCGTTCCCTCCTCCTTTTATTAGATAGATCCTTCCTTAGCTATCATCATTAGGTTGCTCCACTTTATTAATAGAAATTGCTATATGAGAATTCTCAAAAACCCGGAAAGTATAAGCTTTTCCAACGTCTACATTAACGTATCCAGGGGCCAGGTATAGCTTTAAACGCTTAGAATTGTCACTAACCCAAATACGGTCACTACTTCTATACTCATGTTCTCGTTCAATAATGGATACCACTTTTACGAGATATCCTGTAAAGACATCTTTGGTCAGATTATATGTATTTATCCCAGCAACACAGATACTAAATACTGCAAATATGAGAACAGGTAATAATACCACTCTTTTCCATAACTTATCTAACTGATTACGATTTCGAACGAATGCCAAAGGAAGCTCTACAATTAGTCCATACAAAGAAACTATCCCACGAAACATTTCAAACAACAAGATCCTTCGCTCAAATGAACTATACTTTAAGACTATTGTAGCGATAAGTATAGTAAACATAATGATAAATAATACTCTCACTATTGTTCTTTTTTTTATTTCCATATACCTACCCTATGAGTTCGAATTGTTGATACAAGTTTAGAGTCAAAGCTTTCACCTGGAATTATGAACTCAATATTCACCGTTATTTGCATTTTTTTCAAAATGACTATAGATATTCTCATCATCGATTGGTTGTATATTTTCAAAATAGTTCTGTTCAAACAATCTTCTGACAACAAATTCAATTTCCTCTTTGCTCACATCTTTTACTAAAACCAGATTAGGTTCAATGGAGTAGTATCCATATGTTTGTATTTCTAATTCGTAGTCCTGCTGAAGCCTTACCATATCATAGACTTTTATGTTAAATAACTTGTTCCCTACCTTAACGTAAACATCATTCCTATACCCTTTGCTCTTGCCCTCCCATTCTGAACGTTCAGTATCATTTAAGTACAGCACTTTGAGGTTTTCCATATTGTTCTCCTAATTATTATTGTTTAACTCGTACCGACTTATCTGATACTCTTTTCCTTTTATTTAAAACTTAATCCATCATCTATAATTTCTCCATTCAAATTAAGAAGAATATAATATTCAGCAAAATATCTTTCCATAAAAATTACGTTTAAAGTAGTATTCACATATTCAATTGGATTATCAAACCTGTAATTTATAACAAGGGAAATTTTCTCTTTCTCTAATATTATTTTTGAAATATTGAAAGTAGTAAAAGCTTCATAGAACTCATCGGGTTCATCAACTTTCCATAAGTTAACATACTAGAAGCCTTCTTTCAATTCCCTGTTCGTAGAAATCTAATTCAAAGGAATATATGCCCTCTCTTGTTTTCTTTATTAGTTCAGGCACTTGTTCCATAACAGTACATAGATCTATAGTGGCAACTGAGGGTAGGTATTCCCAGTTACCACTATAGATTATATTTATACAAATGTAACAATATTCACTTTGCATTTCCCATCAAAAAACTCCCCAACGAAAGGTATAAGCATTTTAGCTAAAATAAAATATGTCATTTTCGTGTAAAATTATTTAACCTACAATAATTTACTTCGCTCATTCAGTCATAATATAAAAAATCAATAATTTCACCTTTTCCTATTCTTTGTACTCCAATTTGTATAAAAAATTCACCACCAATATTTACAAGATGGGCGACTGCTTCCATAGCTTCTATTTCAATCGTGTTCATCTCAATTTCCACCTCATACCATTCACCTTCCGCTAATGTCTCTACAGCATTTAATGGTATAACTGAACCAGAAATAATAATATTATTCCCAAAATTAAATCCTGGTCTTATTATCGATTTAGTACTGATATCTTTACTTAACTTATCAAATAATATTTTCGCTTTGAGTAAAAGCATTTGTAACCTCCAAATTATAAAGCATGGATGATCTCCTTAATCATTTTATTGAAATCCCCTAACTTCTCCAGTGTTATTGTTACAGTACCACTTTTAAATATAAAAGGATCAACACTTGTAAAGTCTCCTAATTTTTTAAGAGCATTTTTAGATATTTTAACTTCAATAATTGCTGCATAATCTTTAAATTTATTAGCAAAAGCCAGGGTCTCCTCGAGAGTATAGCCAAATTGTTTTGCTTCAAAACCACTGCCACCTATTTCAAAGGTTCCAGTTTTAAAGATTTGATAGAATTCTTCAGGGCCGACCGCTCTAAATAAACTTATCGAGCTTTTAGAAAATCCAACTGCTCCTCCTCCAACAATGAGATCAGAAGCTGCAGTCACGTATCCAAACTTCTTATCATAACTGTCTTGTGAAGTCTCAAGGGCATTGAGCAATTGTCCTTTAGCCCATGAAGCTCTACCCGCAGAGTTTTCGTAAGGGCTTGTCTGAGTTAATAAGCCATATAAGTATTTAAAAGTGTTTCCTCCATCATCATAAACATTACCATATAGTTTCTGTAAATTATTTTTATACGATGAATTACCTTTCATTGAAGCATTAAGAAGCATTTCTATTTCGTAATACGACTCTGTTTTTCTATGACCTGTCGGATCACTATAGATCAACGGATTATTCTCCACATACGTATACAAATTCAAACTCAGCGGATTATCAATCTGCCCTTCAACCGTATCCTAGTTTATAAAGCGGAGCTTTGAATAAAGAAGGTGGCAACTGAGAAAGCACTCCCAGCTACCACCCATTCTATCATCCTGCCTGCTGTACTGGTGTATTCGGCATCACGTAGGCTGACTTTTTCTTCATCATGACGTAGATGATGTTTACCAGCTTCCTCATTAAGCACACAATTGCTTGTTGTTTCGTCTTCCCCTCTGCTATCTTTCGCTCATAATAAGCATGAAAATAGGCATTCTTGGGTTCTCTCTTGGTACGGGTGACACCAATCTGACGAATCGCAAGGCTCTTAATAATCTCATGCAATACCCGATTACCTTGCTTACTCTTACAATTTCGAAACTTATTACCTGAACCTACGATGACTGGTGCAATGCCAGCGAATCGGGCAAGTTTGTCGGAGGAAGAGAATCGGTGAATATCGCCAATCTCTGCCACAAGCTGCGCTGCTGTCACCACATGGATCCCTGTCATGGATTCAAGCTGAAAGCCAAGCTGCTGCATCAAATGCTCAATCTTACCCTCGATACTGACCAATTGTTCTTGAAAAAATCGAGCGGATTCCACTTGACTCACCACTACTGAATCTCTTGAATCCTGAAAATCCCGATACGTTTCTCCATCTGCGTCGATCAGACTAAGAATTTGATTTGCCTTCTTATGAGACAATCCATTGTTGCTGTGCTTTCGCAAGAAGGCAGCAAGGGCTTCCTCTGACATGTCCTTCAAGGTATACGGTGAAGGGTAGGTCTCCCAGAAGGCAAGCGCCGTTTTCCCCTCTACTTCAGAGAAGAACTTTTTGTAACTGGGATAGGAATAGCTGATCTGCTGGTGCATCTTTTTTACCGTTTCCGTTAAACTGTTAGCCAACCATTTCCGCTGCGTCACAAGCTGGCTTATCGCCCAGAACAGGTCAACGGGCTGAGCATCTGGCAGGCGCTCCAACTCGTCTCTGAGCACCTTGGCAACGCATTCCGCATCCCAGCTATCCGACTTCTGAACGGTCACATGGCTTTTTCGTCTGGCGTTAGCGAGCTTTGCGTTCACTTCCTTCACCCAGCAACGATTGTCCTTCAGATACACGGCAAGTCCTCTACCGTAACCTCCAACATCCTCCAGTCCATAGACAACGGACAAGCCCTTCTTGATGTACTTCTTTAATTCTTTAAGCAGCAAGGGAAAGGCAGACGGCTTGTTATCGAATTTTAGTTCCCCTAACTTCTTGCTCCAGCAGTCAATAATGACGGCTGTATGATGCTGTTTATGCAGGTCAACTCCTACATAGATTAGATTCTGTTGTTCAATCATTCTCTTTTGCTCCCTCTGTATTTGAATTGTTACTAATGGATTCGATTCGTTGCATTCAAGAATCTTTGCTGTCTTTATCGCTTGATCTGTATGTATCCAGCCCATTAGTAACCACTCAAACGAGTGGCGAAAACATCATGGATAAACAAGTTTGCATCCTCAGTTCGAGCGGTCTATGCCGCAAAGATACGTTAGCAATCTCTTGTTTACCTTAATGCTTAGAAAGCTGTACGTTTTAACATCCCAGCAACATGTGACTTCTCCAGACGTACATAAAGCAGGTCTAGCCGCAGTTCTTCTGTATACTCGTGAATCTTATCTATGATTTTCTCTGCTGTCGGCAAGTGAATCTCCGCAGCTTGTTCATGTGTAATTTGAAAAATGGCATTTTCATAAGCGGCAGTGGTTCGGAGACTTGTTAGAAGCTGATTTTCTTGCTCAACCAGCAAGTCATAATTGTCTTGTAATATCGTCACAAGCACATCCCCCCAGACTGTAGGATCGCTTGATGTTTGCCGTCTGCTTCGATCTGCCCATAACGATACGTTCCTTGGTAAAATGCTTTACGATCTAGGATTCGTTTCACCTGTACTTTGGTGAAACTCTTCCCTTGTTCTGTTGTAAATCCTTCTTCATTCAACTTCTCGGCTAAAGCCGACAATGACCATATAGGGTATTGCTCTTTCAATTGAAATAGCCGCTGAACTGTAGCTACCTTCTGTTCGTCAATGAACATTTGCTTTGATCCCCGTTTCCCTTTGTAACCAAAAGGAATACCCCCACCTGCAAACTTACCTTCCGAAGCCTTTTTGTTTCGTCCACGTCCCAGCTTCATAGCAATCTCTAACCGTTGATAAGCATCCAACAATTCCATCAAACCGTTAATTAGGAAGTCAGACGGGTCCTTCTTAAAAATGCTATATGTCGGTTGTTCAATACTCCGAATGTCGATACTGCGCTTTTTCAGTTCCCGATGGATAAGGACTTTGACAATATCGCTTCTCCATAACCTGCTTGTGTTCAGGACAACTACGTAGTCTACCTTCTGACTCGATACATAGGTCAGCATATCTTGGAAGCCCTCTCGTTCGACCTCTAAGGCTTCCTCGTCCACTTTCGCTCCACTGATACCCTCGTCTGTAAAGACATGAACCAGACACCATCCCTGCTGCTCACAGTACGACTGAATCTCGTCTTGCTGGTAGGACAAACTGTAGCCATCCTTCACCTGACCTTGTGTACTGACCCGTACATAGCCTATGACATTCATTAGGTTAACCTCCCCGCATAATCTTAGCGTTACATGAATTAGAATTGCTGTAACACCGCCACTATATACCTTTAAGAGTATATAGTGATTATAGTACCTTTAAGCGTATATATCAATGCTAGATTGGACACAATGTGATATAGTACGGTTAATAGTACGTTTTTACGTTGGAGGATTATTTTCCTATGAAACTAAAGATTCGCTTAAAAGAAATACTTGCTGAGAAAGGAATTTCTCAACGTCAACTCTCTATGCAAATGAACATTCGCTACGCAACGATCAATCATCTCTGTTCCGATTCAGTAGACAGAGTCTATATCCGAACGCTGGAAGCGATTTGTGAAGCCCTAGACATCTCCATCCATGAACTGATTGTTGAAGATTCTGAAGCTTAAGGTGCTCAAATGGAAGTCGGGTCGGGCGCTGGATGTGCTACGCCTTATTCCTCAACAAGAATCATGCTTTTTGATGTAAACCACCCCCGGGTGTTTTCCTATCGTAATGGTGAACATTTCCCGGAAGGGAGGGGTTGTAATCTCTTTATTTTCAAGTACAATAGAGACTATGTTATTTTTATTTCATCCAACATGTTGGACTTTTTATCGTTATCGGCAAAATAACGTGTCCATCGGTATGGATGTGTCTTCTAGCTATTTATAGCAAGACGATCTAGGCAGTCCCCTTGAGGGATTGCTATTTTTTTTGCCAAGTTTTTGCGATTAGCATACGTAGATGATGTATAAAGCTGCCTTAATACGGACTCTTCGAATATGCTTTGCAGTATTTGGAAACCAAGAACAGTTTCGATCTTCGATATGTTTTCTCTGTTCTCCATTAGCCAAGACAAATCCATATCGCTAACTTCCTCTGGATACTCAATCTGCGCAAGTGCCCTCTCCATCGTGTAGTCAAAGAATGGTTTTTGGAGTAATTCTACAGCCTTCCTCGTTGGCGAGAACCTTCTCAGATCATTGTCGCTAGGTCGGACTTCTAGTCGAAGGATACCTTTAGAACGTTCAATAATCTCGTTTGATTCTTCTTCCTTTCGAGTTTGCTTATACTTATCATAAAACATAATTCTGCTGCTCTTGTTCCGGTATTCAACGGTCTGTTCTTGGTTGTATGATATTGTATTCTTGTAAGCAAGCTGCTGCCTACTTAGCATCCGCACATATTCACTGACCTTCTTACCTACTTGAAAATTGCAACAGACATCACATCGGCTTATTATCCATTCAGAGTGTGGAATATACACATCAAAGAGCTGGAGCTGCCTCTCTTGCAACTGTTCAAAGAACAAGGGAATGTCTGCTTCTGTGAGCATCGTAACGTTGTCTCCATATAGAAACTTTGGCATGGATACTTGTACTGTGAGTGTTTGGCTACCCTCGATATACTTCATGTATGGCAACTTTTCACCTTTTAACGTATAGCTTGTGTTCAATGCACCTGTTTCTTCGCTATAGAATGTAGTTAAATTAGAGCTATGTTGATTCAATATAGCTGGATCAATAGGAATAGGTTTTGCTTTCAGTATGATAGTGTCAAACATATGAAACCTTCTTTCACTTCTAGTAGTCTAAAATATTGGATGTGATTGGAGATGTTATAAGAACGAGAACCCTCATCCAGGGTCGGGCTATTGTTCAACTTGTGTCTATCTTTTTCATCGTGCTCACCACCTCATTAAGGTTTAATTCCTGTTTCTTCAAACAACTTGTCAAGCTTCTCAAAGAACTGCTTCTGTTCGTATTTTGCATAATCGGGATGCACTCCCCATTCGTTATCCCGGTGAACGAGATAATATAAGACCAATTCCAATGCTTTCTTTTTATTACGATTTTGTTCTTGGATTACCGCAACTGCATCTTCTAAAAGGTTGAAATTTGCGCCTTCGTTGATTGGATCAGTATTCAGCAAGGAACTTACCTGTTCGATCAATCTTTCTCTTTTTTGTCCTGCTTGAACATACTCAAGAAGGTTAAAATTCTGCGAATAGTGCTGTGTTGTAGTGTACTCGTTTCCGTCATCATCAAAGTTGGTAATTTCAATTTCCTCATGTTCATCTATTTTGGTTAAGTAAACCATACATATTTCCGACTTTTCAGATGGAAGCAACTCCTTCAGTAACAAGGTTTGATCTTCGATCCCTAATAACTCAGACAATTGCTCCAGACGTGTTTAGGTATCTTCCGTCTTTCTTTAATCCAGTCCTGAAATGTTTGCTTGGAAACCCCGATGGCTTCTGCTACCGATTTGTACTCCATGTGAAGTATGTCTGCTATAAATTGTAATCCGATCATCTCAAACACCGCCATACTCAGAATGTCAAATGCTTTTTCTAAAAGAAAAACCACATGCAGTTATTACGCTCGCATGTGGCAGCTTGGTTTGATATTACTTTTACTTAATAAATCTCCTCATCCATTGAGGCATTAGCGTTTGGCTAGTGGGAGTGCCTAAATAATACTTATGGTATTCATCATATTGCAGTAAATCCATATTAATCTTATCTACAGCATCCGAAGGTGTTAGTTTTATACCTTTGCTTCGCTGTAAAATGTATCCCTTCTTACAGCTGTTACACTTTACAGCAAATTCATTAATTGAATATATTGCATAAACAGATAGTTCATGTTTGCAATTAGGACAATTCACTGCATAATGTTTGTAAATTAATTGCTTTATGTTCATTCTATCCTCCTATGCCAAACATTTTTTTTATCATTTCCGCCTGTTCTGGAGTTGGCTGAGCCCAATTCTTACCGGCAGCATATCCAGAGCCCTGAACAGACCACTTACCATCATGATAAGATAGACTGAAACCTAAATCTTTTTTGGTTAATCCCAACTGCTCATGACTCAAAAAAGCACCATAATTCTCTGGTTGAACAAATGCATCAACTTGACCCTTTTCTCTTAGAATACCAATTATCGGTCTGTTACTACTAACGGCACTGCTTGCCAGACCCTCCAATTTAGGAATAGCTTTAACAATATTCGCCTCGCCTTTAAACACAACCTTTATCCACTGTCCTGCTTTTTGAATAAGGCTGACCCCTGCTTTTTCAGCAGCCTTCCCAATTTGTAAAGCTTTCGCTTCAGCTGCTGATATTGGAATAAACTTAATCGCTAAATTCGCAGCATTTAAGAGATGTTCTGCACTCCAAGGTTGATCGTTTGAATTAATGTAATTTGTAAGCGCTCCTCCTGTATACCAATCAACAGCACTATAAACCCCTTCACCTGCTTTTACCCAAGTAGCTTTTGGGGCGGCACCATCCATTAATCCGCCTCCACCTCCTCCAAAATCATATGCTTTAGCTGCATGCCCCGATGGATCTGTATAAATCAAAGGATTATTGCTAACATACGTATAAAGATTCAAACTCAGAGGATTATCAATCTGCCCTTCATACGTATCCTAGTTTATAAAGCGACTATTCTAAAATAGAGGACGGCAACTGTTTCCAATCGCCGCCATCCAGATTATATCATCCAGCTTCTGGTATGGATACTTCTGGAATTACGTATGTCTTCTTGGTTTTCATCAAGTAGAAGATCACATTCACTAGCTTCCGCATAATGCACACAATGGCTTGCTGCTTGGTCTTACCTGCGGCTAACTTTTGCTCATAGTACCAGTGAAAGTAGGGGTTCCGGGGTACCTTCGTAGAACGTGGAACCAGAAGCTGACGGATCGCAAGAGATTTAATGATGTCGTGTAATACTCTATTCCCCTGCTTACTCTTGTAGTTTCTGACCTTGTTTCCTGAGCCAACGATTACCGGGGCGATTCCGGCAAATCGGGCCAGCTTATCGGGCGTAGCAAAGCGATAAATATCACCAATCTCTGCTACCAGTTCTGCCGCCGTGACAAGGTCAATGCCCGTCATGCTTTCCAGTTGGAAGCCTAACTGGTCCGTCAGCTTCCTGATCTCTCCTTCGCCCCGTCTCATTTCCCGTTTGTAAAAGCGGATGTTTCGCACAAGGCCTTTGACAATGAAATCCCGCTTATCTTGGAAATCACGAGTTGTGTCGCCATCATCTGCGATAAGAGACAGGATTTGCTCTGCTTTTTTGGTGGATAAACCATTATTACTCAGCTTTCGGAGATACAGGGCCAGTTCCTCCACCTTCACACCTGAAAGATGATTTGGGGAAGGGTATTTATGCCAGAAGGCTAAGGCGGTTTTCCCATCAATTTCTGAGAAGAACTTTTTGTAACTTGGATAGTGATAGCCTAGCTGCTGATGTAGCCGCTTGACCCCATCAGTCAAATTCTTGGACTGCCAATTGCGCTGGGTTACCAGTTGGCTAATGGCCCAGTACAGATCAATCGGCTTGGCATCCGGTAGATTATGCAGTTCATCCCGTACGACCTTCGCTACACATTCTGCATCCCAGGAGTCTGACTTTTGTATGGTTACGTGACTCTTTCGTCTATTGTTCGCCAGTTTCGCATTAACTTCCTTCACGAAGCAGCCCTTTTCTGTCAAGTAGACCGCTAGTGCTCTACCGTAACCGCCTACATCCTCTAACCCGTAAACCACAGACATTCCCCTCGGTGTATGTTTCTTTACTTCTTTTTCAAGTAGCGGAAAGGCCTTAGGCTTGTTATCGAACTTAATTTCTCCTAGCTTTCGATTCCAACAATCCAAAATGACGGCTGTGTGGTGCTGTTTATGCAGGTCAACGCCTACATACACTAACTGATCCGGCTTTATTATGATTGCCCACTCCTTGAAGTCAACCGGAGAAGTCAAGAGTAAAGAAACAGGTCTGCATCCTCAGTTCGAGCGGACGGGCCGCAAAGATACGTTAGCAAAATCCTGTTTCTCCCTCATGGCTTCACACGGCTCTTTATTTCATTGACTCATAAATTGGCTTCTGTTTTAGCCACTCCTTATATTGTCACATCAATGAGAAATGCTACTGTTCTCCATTTCCAGAATCGCTGGATGGACACCGACAACCTCCACGTTTCCGTAACGGTATATCCCGCCGTAAAACTCTTTGCGATCAAGGATTCGCTTGACCTGAACCTTCGTAAATAGTTTACCTTGCTGGGTAGTGAAGCCCTCGGCGTTCAACCGTCTCGCTAACTCTGCCAATGTCGAATCCGAATAACGCTCTCTCAGTGCAAACAGTCGCCTAATAGCTGACGCTTCCACTCGGTTAATCTCCATCACTTTCGTGCCTCGCTTGGCTGAATACCCAAAAGCTACGCGACCTCCGGCATATCCACCTTGCTGTGCTTTCTTATTCCTTCCACGCCCAAGCTTCAAGGCAATTTCCAATCGCTGATATTGGTCGAGCAGTTCCATAAGTCCATTCATCAGAAAGTCATTCGGGTCTTTACGATGAATACTGTATGTCGGCTGCTCAATACTCCTGATGTCTACACTGTATTTCCTAAACTCCCGGTGGACTAACACTTTGACAAGATCACTTCGCCACAGGCGATTTGTATTCAAGACCACTACATAATCCACACCACCTGAAGAGAGTGCATCCAGCATCATCCGAAAACCTTCTCGCTCTACTTCCATGGCCTCTTCATCCACCTTAGCGCCGCTTACTCCGGCATCCGTATAGATCGTGATTAAATTCCAACCCTGCTCCTTGCAGTACGCTTTGATTTCGTCCTGCTGGTACGATAGGCTGTATCCCTCTTTGACTTGCCCTTGCGTCGACACGCGAATATACCCAACTACGTTCATCTGCTTTCTCCCAATCGCAACGAAAATTTTAATTACCGTAACGGAAGCTTAGTTTAGCGCCTATTACTTGGTAATTAATTCCTTTTAATAAAAGCAAGTATAGTACGCTCCGCAGAAGAGTTCAAGCTTTCTTTCCTTCGTTATTAATTGGTATTAAGTTCCTATACAGGCTATCCGATTAGCCTTCGGAGAGCTTAATTCCATGCAGTTACTCTAATTTAAGCTCTACATTATGGCTACCTTAAACAGATTAGACTCAAGTGCGCCTGAGGGCCTAGAGGGGCTTTTTATACACGTTTCATTAAACTGTTAGGCTTCATGTTCACGCGATAATTTGATGTGTTTCTAACCGGATAAAATCCAAATAGTCCACAGGAAATTGTCTGGATTCTATCAGTCTCAGCTCAACTCCCATTTTCCGAAAATCCTCCATAAGCTCGTCATAGTTACCTTTAAATATTTCAGGCAGCTTTAGGTTCTTGCTATGAAGGAACAGCCGCTTGCCATAGGAGCGCTCATCCGCTTTAAATTCCTGAAGGTTCTTCAGGAGATACTTCTTAAGCTTATTTCTCCGATCTCCTGCAGATAATTCGTAAACTTGCTTAAAGTCAACATTTCCGTGGCCCCAGATATACCTAAAGGTACCATTCGCCAGTTCCTCCCTCGGAATTCGGGGAAGATTCGCCAGTATGTGGAAGTGGATCGTTCCTCTGCCTTGAAATGAGCGTACAGCAAGATATTTAAAGTCCCCATACCGCTCCCGCATCCGCTTCATCCAGTTTTCAAAATCCTTACTGGCTTCGGCCAGCGAAACGTGCTCTTTTCCATACGTTAGGGTGATGTACTTATGACCCGTGGCGAAGTTCAGATCAATCAGGTTTTCGAATCGTTCTCGTTCTGCCAATGACAATCGTCTAGGTTGTGGAGTGCTGTTATATCGTGAGGAGTTGCCCAGATCCAGCGACTCAGGTTTCAAGGGAAGGTTAGAATTAATCCCTTCCACTTGACACTTAGTCATCGTTCGGTAGGACTTCATGCGGCCAGGGTATATGGGTTTCCCATACATCTTTACTTTCAAGTAGTTACCAATCCATGTTGCCTGACAGTTATAAGCATTCATACTCTTCTTCCTCCTTAGGGTAAGGCCCCTTTGGGGTAGCCTTTGCCATAAATAAAGCAGGGGAAGAAGAGTGTACTCCGTGTGTATGCCATGGGTTGAAGATTGATTTTTGACAGATTAGTTACGGTTAATTACGGAGATGCTTTGGGGGCAGAGCGTTTGTAGGGAGGTTAAATGAATACAGTGGATTGTAATAGGGCAAATACAAGCGTTAGTGAAAGTACAGACGTTTTCCTTACTTACGAACGTAAACACCTCCTGCAGCGCCGTAGAGCGGTATAGTGTCCATCTAATCGCAAATGGGAGGAACGTTTGGTACTGTTACACCTCGCTGCGCTCGGAGACTCCGCTTCGCTTCGTCCAAAGTTCAGTTTTGGAAACTAAAATGACTACAGACGATTTAAACCAAGAGATTTACGATTTTAATGCTTATACAGTCGGAATTTCACGTTTACAAGGATTCGGCCATCTAGAGTGACTTCTGAGTGCGTAGCATACGTTCTATCGCTTAGGGACTGATTATTTTCTATACGGCTAATCTATTCTGTTTAATCCAAAGTCCCTCATACAGGTGTTTTTAAGGATGTCTGATCATTTTAACTCATCCGGAAGTATTCTGGAGGTAAGTGAGTCAATGAGGTGGAGTACTCCATAAACCGAGGGAAATCAGTATATATTTATTAAAATAAAATGCTACGTTTCGAACAGGGATGTACGTTTAAATCTTTGGTCAATTTAATTGCTTGAATTGATTTAGAATTTCCATGCACTTGCAGAATATTTTATAAGAAATATGTGGGTTGTAGTCTTGAGAAGCTTCCCGCAGGTTTATTCGGCACTAGTTTAATTAGAGAATGACCTTGAGGAAGAACACCCTCAAGGTCAAGATAACTCATACTTTCCAATCGTTTAATAGAGTATTATTCACCAGCCCTTCACAAATCACAGAACTAAATTCTAAAAATTTGATATATATTTCTTCAAATACTTTAGAAACTGCAGTCTTTTCCAAAAATACAGAACTTGGGTAAGGCACCCATTTAGTACGACTAACGCAAGTAACCTTAACAAGATTCGTATCCTCTTCAAATATTAACTGTCTTTCGATTCCCTGTTCGTAGAAATCTAATTCAAAAGAGAATATGCCAGCTCTTGTTTTCGTTAATATATCAGGAACTTGTTCTATAACAGTAGATAGATCTGTTCTGCAATCAACAGGCCAGTTATCTTGCCCAAAACCACCAACAATGAATGATACAGATTGTGAAATTTCAAACGCTTCACATATACACATTAGAATTCCCACTGAATCATCGAGTTCTAAATCAGGTATTAAGTATTCCGTTTCAGGTATACTTTCCAACGGCTTATATAATGTTAACTCCATCTTAAAAATATTGTATCGGCCCTTTCATAGTGGATTTCTTATTATGGAATCGGATAAGCAGTTTTTATACCAGTTGCAGATGGAACTAATATAGCCTTCGTTGCAGGTATTATAACACCCTCAGGAGTAATTACTTGTCCCATACCTGTAGGCAAATCAAATGTTGTAGCTTCTGTGATTGAACCTTTAGAAGTAATAAAGTCTGCTGCTTTTTGATTATCCAGCCATTGCCCTTGATTATTTTTTGTACTTCTGGCCCTATCTACTAAACTTCGTGTATTTTTAGCACCAGCTCCATGAGTTAAAAATGCATGTCCAAATTGCTTTGAGCTTTTCCAATTAGAACTTCCCCCGGATACCGCCCCTGCTCCCATAGCTCCAATCGTTAAGGCAATCGTAGTAGTCTTATCATCTTTCCCATAACTGAAATAGTTATCTAATTGAGAAATAGCCCATATAGCCGTATCATAATTTCCTAAACCCTCAGCCATTGCTAAGTTATACAGATATTCAAATTGATTTCGAGTCATTCCTCCCGAATCATCACCATAAAATCCGTATTTATATTCTTTCATTAATGATTTTAAAATCTTAGCTTGAGTAGCTGC
Organism: Paenibacillus sp. FSL H7-0756; assembly: GCF_038006765.1. Lineage (NCBI taxonomy): Bacteria > Bacillati > Bacillota > Bacilli > Caryophanales > Paenibacillaceae > Paenibacillus > Paenibacillus sp. FSL H7-0756. Next base: position 1,548,991 of record NZ_JBBOVT010000002.1, read on the forward strand.
ATCCACTGAACGAGCTGAGATAACTTTCATAGTAGCATCAGTAGTTGATACATTGTACAGCGGATCTCCACCTGAGCCTCCGTTTGCAGCAGCCATACGCCCCGTAGGATCACTATAAATCAACGGATTATTATGCACGTACGTATACAAATTCTGACTCAGCGGATTTGTAATCTGCCCCTCATACGTATCCTCATTTAAAAACCGTCCCATGCTCGGATCATAATATCGCGCCCGCAGATAATACAGTCCAGTCTCCTCGTCATACACCTCTCCAGTATACTTGAAGGGATTAGAGGTTTTCTCGTCCTGGCTGGTGATGTTGCCCCACTCGTCATAGGTGTAATTATTGATAACCTTACCCGTGGCATCTACGATTTGCACCACATCGCCATGTCCATTGTACAGGTAATAATAATCTTTGACGGTGTTGTCACTGACGTTTTTGTCCTTCTTCACCAGTACCCGGTCACCGCGAACATAGTTCGCCCGCTCGACAAAGTCGCCGTTCATGAGTTTCTCTTCCGAGATGACTTGTCCCTGGAAGTCGTAGTTCACCTGGGTCTGGATATTCCCCTTGGTTTTCATGGAACGCATTCCATCAGCGTAGTATTTGAAGCTAATGTTGGTTCCGCCTTTGGTGACGCTTGTTAATGTATTCTGCAAGTCATAGGTGTAGCTGGTATCAGCAGAATCCAGGCTTACGGTGCTCGTATCAGACAAGGTTAGACGGTTGCCCCGTACATCATACGTATACGTGGTTTGACCGCCATCCGGACGGGTGGTCGAAATCAACCGGTTCAGCGCATCGTAGGCGTAATTCGTTGTTTGAGCAGCCGCTCCGTTGCGTGATTCGCTGACGGAGATCCGGTTCCCGTTGTTGTCATAGCCGTAGCTGTAACTTGACAGGCTTCCGCTTCCCTTAGTATTTCTCATCGATTCCGTCCAGCCGAGTGCTTTATTATACGTATAGGTCGTAATCAACTGGCTGCCATCCGTCAGTGTCGGATAGACAATCCGCTGAATCTGGTTATTCGCATAATAACTGTACTGGGCATTTACAGATGGATCGCTATTTAGGGTCGAGCTTCCATTCGTCTGAACTTTGTCCAGCCGTTCCTTCTGGTATTGGTAATTTGCAGAGAAGCCCATATAGTTGTCTGTAATCCGTTTCATTCGCCCTAAAACATCGAGTTCGTTACCCATCCAGGCGGTATGCGCACCCGACTCCGAATATACACTGCGTACTTGCCCCAGACTATTCTGGATTTGGGTATGTGAAGCGGTCAGTACCCCATTCATCGAGGTGAGGACCGTTTGTTTATCCAGACTGCCATCACCGAAAATCATTTTGGTTTCCTGGGTTTGTACTACATTATTAATGTTCCCACGAATTGTGCTGGTTTTCAACTGACCACTCTCATCGTATACATATTCGAAAGCATTGCCGTTACGGTCCGTTTTCGCGGCTAATTGGCCCAGATTATTATACGTGTAGCTCTCACTTTGAGAGGAGCCATCCTGTTTCACGATAGGCAAGCCCAATTCGTTATAGTTCTTTGTATTTAATGTTTGCGGAGTACCGCCTTTGGCTTGAATCGTAACCTTGGTTACTTGACTGTTCCCGTCATAGCTGTAGCTCGTCGTCTGGTTCAAGGCATCTTTCAGGTTGGTTAACCGGCCTAAGGCATCATAGGTAAAGGAGGTTGTTACCCCGTCTTCATTCAGATTATGATTTGGGTCAGTATACCCCGTGACCTTTCCCATCAGGTTGTAACGATACGTTTCAGTAATTTTCTGTTGCTGGTTGGGCCAATCTTTGTAGGTCGAAGCTGATATCTGATTTCCCCATGCATCAAAACTTATTTCGGCATAGTTGAACTTTTCGGTTGTCGTGATGTCTTGAATATAACTAGTACTCCTTCTTGCCTTTGGTGAATAATCGCTTACGACCTGATTCCCATCAGCGTTCGACACTTTATTCTGTCTGCCCCATCCGTCATAACGCATCGACAGCGTATTCCCCGCAGCATCTTTCACATAGACAGGACGCATCCACTCATCGTAGTGATATTGGGTTTGCGTAAATCTTTCTGCGCTGGGATCATAGCGTTCATCTAAGAGCGTCTGTCCCAGACCATTATAGAATTGAATACGGTGGTCCGTTAGTGTACTTCCATCCACGACCTTCTTAAGCGTATGGAAGGTATCGACTACAAAACTGTTTATATCTGCATTAACCTCGTCAAAATGAGTGGAGGCTTGATTATATTTATACGTATATTCATCTTTCTCCGAGAAGAGCTCGCCGGATGCATTCCTGAAATTCGGCTTATTCACAGTGACTACTCGCCCAAGCTCGTCATAGAAGTATTCCGTTGTCTGATTGGCACTGTTCGTCTCGCTTTTGAGCAGACCGCTATCTTTATAATAACTCATTTGGGATTGTATGATTTGTTCATTGGGTTGCCCTATGTTGAACCATTGCTTCGTTTCTGTAGGATAGGCATATTTATAATTAGCTTCTCCATACACTGTCATTACTTTCGAGACCAATCGCCCTTCGGACCATCGTTCTGCCGTAACGGTAAAAGCGCTGTTATCTTTAGCATAAAAGTACTTTGTGATTTCCCCCTTTGCATTTACACTTTGTTCGATTCTTCCTTCCGAAGTATAGGTTGTGGTCTCGGATAAGGGGGCTGTGTCGCTTTCATTGGCGTACCCATTCGTTGAACTGACAAAATGAAAGACTGGATCATACTGATAACTGCGAGTGTATTTGAGCTTGATACTATTATCGTTACGCTTCTCAGGCGGTAAAGGCAAGGTATGGGTCAATACATAACCCATGGCATCATAGGTCAAGTCGGTATACAGAACATTCGGATTGCTATCTCCCTCTCCTTCATAGGTCCGCTCTTCAATTACGGCTGGCTTGAACTTGTACGTATCCGAAAAGTTGGCATATGATGTCAATACCCGTTGTCCTGCTTGACTCCCGGCCACAATTTTGCTCTCTTCGCTGATTCGCTGTTTCAGATGGTTGAATGTTGTCGTCGTAATTTTTTGGACATTGCCCTGAGTATCTAACGATGAGACAGCTGTTGAAAACTGGTATCCTGCCGGCACATTTTCAGGATCACTACCCGTTCCATAGGCACTGTAGTCTCCGCTATAATGAATGGATTGTCGATTCACTTCATAAGGAGATTGTGAATTCCGGAGAATCCGATCACTTCGGCCGCTGACTCTGGATTTTTGAATCACCCCATCTACAGATAAATTGTGAAGTCCGTATTCGTAATTGTAGACGGTCTCCGAAGATTGATTGTATTGAACCCTCTTCAACATATACTCACTAATTGCAAGAGACTGTCTGTTCGGAATAGTCTTACTCATGTAATCAAATTCTTGCGCATACTCGTAATACTCAAATTGTATGCTTTCATTTGCGGTCTGCTCAATACGCCGGAGTCCTCTAGCGCCACTGTAACCCAACCCTTGCTCGAAATACTTTACTTCCTTGACGGCTGCCTGATTATCATCCAGCACTTTTACAATAATGTTAGGTGTATTAGCATCAATCTTTGCTTGATACTCAAACTGTATTCTTCTTCCTATAGTATCTTTAATATAGGAAATGTTCCCTTCAGAATTATAGTTATAGCTGATGGTATTGCCAAACCGGTCGTATAATATCGTCAGATCAGAAGTGAAATATTGTTTGGAATTATCTGGAAAATGAATAGTCGTACTACCATTCATCCCGTATTCGATTTTGACGCCACCGGTAGGATAGTCTTTTAAAGTATAATAGGGCGTAGAGCCGTCTTGGGGACTGACATACATGATCTCATATTGACTACCCTGCCCGTCACTATAGTAACCGGAATTCTTGATTGCGGGGACGTTGAACGTCCAGCCGAGCCCAAGATAGTTATGGAATTGGGTATTATCCCAAGCTCCGATATTGACTCTTCTCCCTTCATCATAGTCATACGTTATTGCGGGGTAAAACTGACTCATAGCATTAGATTGAAAAATAACACCTAGATTAAGATCCATCCCATCCTTTCCGGGAATGCTGATCTGTGTATTTCTCCAGGTCAGCATTCCGGTAATGGGATCAATGCTTTCCGTAGAATAATTCTGGTTGGAGAATTGTTGATTAAACGTTTGATATTTATCCTTAAGTCCCAGCTGACTCAAAGCATCATTGATTGATCTACTAAGTGCACTCAAAACCTTAGATTCGATACGGAACTGCTCGGATGAGATCAGCGGATTTTCTTCGTAAACCACAGTTTTTACTGTTTGCTTTTCAACTCTGATCCGGCCCTCACGCTGCACATACACGTCTGCGGTGACATTACCGGGAACGAGAGCTTGACGATTCTTCTCTAACTTTTGTTCCAGTTCAATCCAGGATTCTTGCACGCTTTGTTTTTGTTTCCAGAGTTCCCCCGGATCTTGAGCATACATTTGATATAACAACGCGATAATATAGATATCCTGAGCGGAGGCTCCTTCATCTACTAAGGGTTGAATAAACTTCGGATCGAATTGCACCTCCTGATCACCATAGTGCTCGAGATACTTTTGAAATATTGCCCTCAGTTCGGGGTCGTTCAGAATATCATAACCCTCGGACGCCTTAATTTCCGTCGCTTGCATGCTTCTTTGAGAAGCAATCGACGCTTGGGGCTCAATTGCGTTAGAAGGCTCCAAGCTATCCGGCGCAGAAGTTACACTTGGACTCAACATGGGCATTGTGGTAGGTTCAGGTTTCAGTGCTCCTAGGCTTGAGACAGGCAGCGCTGAAGGGGAGGGAGCAGGACTGCTTTTGACTAATTCTGCTGTGCTTCTGGATGCAGTTGTCATAGCAGGGTTAGCTGACGCCTTGCCCATAAGGTTAGGAAATCCGCTAAATAGTATAGCCAAGGATAGGACATAAATGAATAATGATTTTACTTTTTGATTAGACTTCACTCTAATACTCTCCTGTCTTATGTTGATTAATTTCACAAAAATAGGATCATAATACTTCTTTCTTAATCAGCGATCCATTTTTATCATATTTTAATGCGAGAATCTTACCATTAGTCAGCAGCACATATTGAAGCCTGCCGTTAGTATCATAGAAGTAGCGTATTTGATTTTGACTCGGTATATCTAATTTCCATGCCGCTGGATTTACAACTTTTTTCAAAGAAACTTGATCAACATCCAAATAAGCTTTCTCTTCTCCCCCTACAGCAAAACGTATTCGTATGTAACTGGTCTGATAGTTAGGAGTAAATAAAACTGAATGATAATGCCATTTCCATCCACCGTTATTCATACTTCTTCCATACTCTGTAACAACACGATCATTGCTATCTACTTCTATAATGGTTATTTCCGCCCAACCTTCTGGTAAGGTATATCTCATAAAAGCACTCATGTCATATGAAGATCCAGAACTAACAGGAATTGGGTCCGATAGTGAATAAACAAAGGATTGCGGATCTCCTGTTCCATTGTACATTCTTAAATGATAGGTTCCTTCAATAGGATCATAACCTGGTTTGGAGACACTCGAATTATTGCTCGTTCCATTTCTCCATGCTGTTTCCCAGAAATCAGGTAGATTATTATGATTAAAATCATTTTCAAAACTCTCATTCATTTCAATAGAATCAATATTGACCTTATCGATATCTAAATAGGCATTTTCCTCTCCCCCTACTTCAAAGCGGATTTGTATATATTCTGTATTGGCTTGGGGGGCTAGATATAAGAAATTATCGTGCCATTGCCATGCGCCGTTAGAGAAAGAACGATTGGATTCATATACAATATTCCTATTTCGGTCAGTTTCAATGATCGTTATGCTTGCTCTTCCAACAGGCAGTGTATATCTCATAAAAGCATTAATTTTGTACAAATGGTCTTTTTCGATAGTAACCGGATTCGACAAAGCGTACATATATGAATTTTTATCTCCCCTACCATTGAACAGTCTAAAATGATACTTCCCTTCAGCTGGCTCGAAACTTTCTAATGAAGCACTTGAGAGAGCACTGGTTCCGTTTCTCCAAACGGTTTCCCAAAAATCAGGAAGGTTATTGTTGTTTTGATCCTGCTCAAATCCTCCATTGATATTCTCATTAATGGGATAAGCATAAGCATGACTTGCACCTAAAGTTAATAAAAAAACAAATATCAAGAAAATTCTTCTCAAATAAAACACACCCTGTCTTGAACTATGTATTAGATATTCTAAGTTCTTAGCTATCTAATCATTTTCCACTTTTGCGAACTTGTTCCGTTATTCTCATATATCTGTAGGCGGGTACCATTTTCGTTATTTCCATTTGTTATATCCAGCAATTTATTACTGTTCACATTGATGAAACTAATCGATCCATCTGAATTCTCTTTAAATTTCCACTGTTGAGCTGTTGTACCGTTATCCGTCCAAATTTGAATAGCAGAACCATTAGTTGTACCTCCACCATCCACATCCAGTGCCTTGCCGCTATTCACATTAATTAACTTATAGTTATTGCCCCCAGTATCATAGACTCTCCATCTTTGGGATGCGGTGTCATTGTGGGTCCATATCTGTATAGGAGTACCGTCAGTAGTATTTCCCCCTGTCACATCCAAGGCTTTTCCATTACCAGCATTCAGTATTTTGTATTCTGCTCCATTGCTAATCGCTTTAATGAGTCTCCACTTCTGTGCGGATGTTCCGTTAGAGGCCCATATCTGTACAGGGGTTCCATTCGCTGTATCACCATTTACAACGTCGAGAGCTTTATTACTATGTATATTTATTAGTTCATAAGACCCGTCCTCTTGTTCGATTACGCGCCATATCTGAGCTTCGGTTCCATTATCGTTCCATATCCGAACCCTCGTTCCGTTGGAGGTTCCTCCATCTGCTACATCAAGTGCCTTCCCACTATTAACATTAATCAGCTTAAAAAGGTTGTTTTCTGTTGTACAGAGCAACCACCGCTGTGCATCTGTTCCGTTATCTGTTTCTATTTGAACTTTGGTTCCGTTCACACTATTTCCTGCGTATACATCAAGTGCCTTATTACTATTCACATTCAATAGTTTATATTCTGATGGTTTGCAGTTTAAGTTTTTCTTTCCAATTAAGTTACCGTTGTTATCATACTGAAAATTCATATACTTCTCTTCAGATATTCGTATTAGACTTAACCCACCTGTTCTTGAATAAGTGTATTTCATTGCTGTGGCAGTCTGCGAGTTAATAAATAAAGCAAATGCTAATAAAATTAATACATATCTTTTTATAAGTCATACCCCCGTTTATTGGATACTCCATTGTCATCACAGCGTATGAAACAGGAGGACTTCCAGAACTGAAGCATTCCCCTGGAGCGCCGTCCAATTGACCAAGAAAAACTGAACAGTTCATTACAAAGTCGATTCCACATAGCAAGATAGTAAGGATGCTACTGTTACGGCCTTTTAGTAACTTTAATATCATCAATAGAAATAGCTCCACCGTTACGCATCCCGAAGTTCAAAAAATAATCACTGTTCGCTCCAGTCACAAACTCTACCTTTTTACTTCCCTTCGTTCCGATGGCCTCATTCCAAGTCAGCCAACCCACATCATCCTTTCCATTACCGGTTAAGCTTCTTACAAAGAAGTCGAAATACCCTCCATTTGCTGGCTTATCTATTACTTTATAGTTGAACGTCACGCTATATGGCGTATTCGGTTCGAGTTTGAACTTATAGAAATTTGAAATCATAAATACTGTCCATTCCACATTCTTTTCCCCGACTCCATATGCTGAATATGCTCCACTTACAACCTTGTTTGGCTCTTGGGTCATCGATAGCGTACCTATTAGAGGCATATACTCGGTTGCTGTAACATCCCCTTTTTCAAATGATTCCGCTTCCTTCGTAACTTTAATATCATCAATAGAAATAGCTCCACCGTTACGCATCCCGAAATTCAGAAAATAATCACTGTTCGCTCCAGTTACAAATTCCACCTTTTTACTTCCCCTCGTTCCGATGGCCTCATTCCAAGTCAGCCAACCCACATCATCCTTTCCATTACCGGTTAAGCTTCTTACAAAGAAGTCGAAATACCCTCCATTTGCTGGCTTATCTATTACTTTATAGTTGAACGTCACGCTATATGGCGTATTCGGTTCGAGTTTGAACTTATAGAAATTTGAAATCATAAATACTGTCCATTCCACATTCTTTTCCCCGACTCCATATGCTGAATATGCTCCACTTACAACCTTGTTTGGCTCTTGGGTCATCGATAGCGTACCTATTAGAGGCATATACTCGGTTGCTGTAACATCCCCTTTTTCAAATGATTCCGCTTCCTTCGTAACTTTAATATCATCAATAGAAATAGCTCCACCGTTACGCATCCCGAAGTTCAAAAAATAATCACTGTTCGCTCCAGTCACAAACTCTACCTTTTTACTTCCCTTCGTTCCGATGGCCTCATTCCAAGTCAGCCAACCCACATCATCCTTTCCATTACCGGTTAAGCTTCTTACAAAGAAGTCGAAATACCCTCCACTTGCTGGTTTATCTATTACTTTATAGTTGAACGTCACGCTATATGGCGTATTCGGTTCGAGTTTGAACTTATAGAAATTTGAAATCATAAATACTGTCCATTCCACATTCTTTTCCCCGACTCCATATGCTGAATATGCTCCACTTACAACCTTGTTTGGCTCTTGGGTCATCGATAGCGTACCTATTAAAGGCATGAAGCTGGTTGCCGAGATGTTACCTTTTTCAAACCCTTCAAACTCCCTATGTATTTTATGTATCAAGTTTCCGTTCCGATCATAGTAGAAATCTAAATATGAATTGTCTTCTGAATAAATAAAGTCCAATCGATTCTGATTATAAAAGTATTGAAGTTCTTGATTCTTACCATTATCAGCAAAAATCAAATTACCATTTGATAAATAGCCAACAAGAAAAAATAAAAATACAACAATTCCCCCAAGTGAACTCTTCCTATTTCTCATTCTTTTCCCCATTCTCTGAATTAAATTTTCTTAACACAATTGATACTCTCCTATCTTCCTTAAAAAATCATTTCATCTATAATCAAAACTAGCCGAATCAAGATAGAATGTCCCCGCCCCAGAATCTCCTACAGATCTGATCAGAAAATATACAGTTGCGAATACAGCTTTACTTGGTGTTACTCCCTCATTTGACAGTAACATATACTTTCCACTAGCTTCGGTTATATCTTTAATGCTGCTAGAGACGAATGACCCATCCATAGCATAAAAGTCAATATACATTTGCACTTTGGATTGATGCAACATGCTGATATTAATATTGCCTGAAACCATATAAGACTTCTCGGGAATTACACGCAGAGTCTGAGAGACGCCAACAAATTGATTAGCTGGAATCCCGAATCCCCTGACTTCCAAAGACTTTTGATCATGAAAAGCCTCTAGTGTCCCTATTACCGTTGATTTCTTCGTTAAGTTTCCGTTCAGATCATATTTGTAAGAAGTATTATATGTCTGTGTTCCTTTTATAAGCGTCTGGTTAAGCAAACGTCCCGCTGCCGAATATGAATTTGTAGTTACATCCTTAGGCGGGCTATTCTCAAGTAGCCGAATTTCAGCCTCCACTCCTGAAGGCTTATGAATCGTCCAGTTCAGTGGTGTTACTGACCCGTAATTACTTACTTCAAAGTCAGAGTTATCTATTAAGTTGGAACTATAACTGAATCTCATATCATCTACATAAATACTCGCTGTCCCGCCCCCACTGGTAGCACGTATGATAGCGTAGACACGGGCATAATCAGCATTAGAAGGTATTGTTCCTGTATTAGATATTGTGATATATCCGCCTTGAGTAGTAGCAGGCAATTCTACAATATTCGCATCAATAAACGCACCTGAGCCTGTAAAAAAATCCGCATACAGTTGTACTCTGGCATTGCTGATACGATCTACCTTTAATCTGCCGCTCATCGTATACTTTTTAGCAGGTACAACTTTTAACATCTGACTTATTCCAACATACTCATTAGCTTTTATATTAGATGCATCGATTTGCTGAACGGTATTCCCGTAGCTTTCCGAAACTAATCTGTAGGTATGGTTATCATTCCCGTAACTGGGCAACCACCCGCTTCCCAAGCCGTTAGAACCAGGTGCTTCGAAGTTCCCGTTGTTAAATAGATTAGCTTCCTTCGTATAATGAAAATTCAAAGAGTCCACATACATGCTTCCTGAACCATTGTTCCCTGTCCCTCGAATGATTACGTATATAACAGCATAAGTTGTATCCTTAGGAATTTGACCTGAATCAGATAATGTCATGTATGTTCCATTAGTCGGTTTAGCATATTCGAGAATAGTGGTCCCCGTATAGTTGCTAGAGGAGCTCATAAAATCAATATAGATTTGAGCCTTGGCATTCGATAGACTTTCTATTAACAATGCTCCGCTTGCTTGAAATGACTTACCCGGATCGACCTTGATTTTTTGCAAGATGCCAGCATATCCAATAACCGGCAAAGACGAAACTTTTATTTTCTGAGCTCTGGCTCCACTTAAGGATGGATAGGCTACAGAACTAAATGTCGGGTTATAAGAGGTCGTATAATCCCAATCGTCTGAGTTGGCAAGCGTGTTTGAAAAGTTCTCATAGTCTGAATTAACAATTAGATTAGTATCATTGGTATATTGAAAAGAAATATTGTCCGTAATAAAAGCACCGGAATTGACATCAGAACTAGAACGAATCAAAGCATAAATGACAACGGATGTTGCCCCCTCCGGCACACTGCCAGTTCCGCCTAAAGTAACGAATTGTCCTGTCGCCTGATTAGGCAATTCAAAAATCTTACAGTCCACAAAAGCCCCTGCATTAAAGAAATCTGCGTATAATTGCACTTTAGCATTGGATATGCTCTCAATATAAAATCGCCCGTTCATATTATACGGTTGCCCGGATTTAACCGATAAGGTTTGGCTCACCCCAGCAAATTGATTCGTCGGTAAATTGCTCATGGAAACCTTCTGGGCTTTACTTCCTCCAGAGACCTTTGAACTGGTAACTTCGAAACTCCCAACCCCATGTGAGACCCAGTTATCGGCTATGCTACTTCCATTAGTGATTACTTCAAAACCAGAGTTTTTAACTAAATTGTCTGTACCTATGCTTGCATCCGCCATAATATAATCGGAACTGAACATACCAATTAAATTGAAGACTAGACATAAGGCAAGAAGATATATTGTTTTCTTTTTCACTCTGAAGGTCATAGAAATCTTTCGCTCCTTATTCACACCCATTTTCTTTTTAATCAATTAGAACCAGATAAATAATCCCACACATACCAAGAGTCATCGATGGTTATCACTATCGCTTCTAATCGGCGATCTCCGTCCATGTCTGCTAAACTATATAATTTTGACCCGGCACCACCAAACCCCATAATCCAAGGTTCATAGCCTGTAAAGCTACTTCCGTTTGATAACGCAACATACCAATTCCCATTATTAACGATCACGGCATCCGCTTTGCCATCGCCGTTCACATCAGCCAGAAGCTGATCTGCTGAACCAACGCCATGTCCTTCCATCCTCTTTTTGTATCCTTCAAATCCTTTTCCATTGGATAATGCTATGTACCAAGAACCTTCCCGTTCGTAAAATACAACGGCATCTGCTTTCCCATCCCCATTTACATCTGACAGGAACTCTTTGTTAGCTCCTACACCGAATCCTGCAACCCATCTACTATAGGCTTGAAATCCTTGACCTGTAGAAAGGGATACATACCAGCTTCCGCTATTTTCGATAACTGCATCGGCTTTACCGTCCCCATTCACATCAGACAGGAACAAACCACTAGCCCCCACTCCATGCCCAGCCACCCATAATTTATAACCTTCAAACCCACTGCCATTGGACAGTGCCACATACCAATTTCCGTAATTCACAATAACAGCATCCGCTTTACCATCCCCGTTCACATCGGCCAGAAACTGGGCATCCGATCCCACGCCGTGGCCGGCAACCCATCTCTGGTAACCTTTAATTCCTTGACCATTCGACAGAGCGACATACCACGTTCCCGTATCCTTAAAAAAGAGAACCGCATCCGCCTTTCCATCACCGTTCACGTCATTGATAAATTGAGCATTAGAGCCAAGTCCGTTTCCCAATTGCCACTTTGTCATGCTTCTCGCCACCGATTTTCGGGTTACCAGGTTACCATTCAAGTCGTATTTGTTTTTGACAACTGCACTACGAGTTTGACTCCCCGTTAATCTACCAGAGGGGTCATAGTTGTATATGGTTCCGCCTTTATCAACGATCTTAAACACTTCATCTACAGAAGCAGCCGAACCCTGTGAAGGCTTTACTATTAGAGAGAAGACTATAAAAATACCAATTAGAATTTTCATATTCCTTCCAGTCTTCATGTCATCCATTTCCCCCAATCCATTAACATGTCACTAACGATTAATATTTACTGTAGTCCCTGCAATAGCCTGTCGATTCCCGTATCCGTCACTGGCATAGAGATGGGTGATATAAATTCCAGTTTCATTCCCATGGTTAGCAAAAGGAATCTTGATTTTCCATTTAGACGAACTCTCCCGTTCCCCTTGATACCAAATGAGATCATCTTGGCCATTCTGATTCGTCCATGTTGGGAATTCCATGCGGGTTACGTTAGCAGGAATTCCATCAATAGAGACTTCATAGTAGCCCTCACCGAGCTTAGCAGTTGCTGGTGCTTTCACTATTTGTGAATTGGTCACATCAAATTCCCAATCTCCAAGGAACTGGCCACTGGAATAGATATGAGTAATATACCTACCTGTCTCTGAATTGTGCCTGGAGTACACAACCGTTGCTTTCCATACGCCATTCCCGACTTTCACGCCTTCAATCCACTCAATATCATCCTGATGATTATTAGCCGTCCATGTCGGAAATTGTACACTCTGGATAGACGGGTCTACCCCATAGATGAATACGTCATGCGAAACACCGGACAGATCAGTCTCCTTAGACCCTCCAGCCCCGCCTGCCACATTGACTACCTTGCCGCCTACGCCCGTCTTGTTTCCATACCGGTCAAACGTATAAATGTGTGTAATATAATTCCCCATTTCAAAGTTGTGATTACTGAACGGAATCTTAATTCTCCAAGATCCGTCTGCAAGTCTTTCGCCTGTTATCCAGGGATTGACCAAGTCGTCTTGTCCCATATGTTCTGTCCACGTAGGAAAGCGCACCTCTTTGATACTCTCCGGTATACCACTAGCCTGAACAGTATAGAAACCGTCAGCCAGCGAAGCTTGTACAGGTGCTGTAACCGTTAATCCGTTGTTCCGGACTTCTGCAGCAACATCACTAACCATTTTCCCATCTGCATAAATATGTGTAATATATGTACCTGTCTCTCCACCATGTCTATTAAAAACTACAGTTCCTTTCCAGACTCCATCGGCCAGTTTTTCGCCTACGATCCACTCCACATCATCCTGGTCCTTCCAGGCAGTCCAAGTTGGAAAGTGCACTTGCTGGACATTAGGCTGAACCGCGCGGATATAAATATCATAGGATACTGAAGATAGATCGAATACGTAGGGTGGTGTGGAAGAATTCGCGCGGCTGCGCTTAATCAGATTTCCGTTAACATCATATGTATATTGATTAATCGTGCGGTCCGGTAGAATCTCCGTATCCAGCCGCCCTTGATTATAGGTATAAATACGCTGGGGAGATGAACCAATGACATCAATAACGATATGGTTTGTACTGGATGCCTCAGCAAGAGCGGATGAAGCAGCATATCCTAAGAACAGAATAAAGAGAAGGCAGATATATTTAACAAGGTTCACTATTTTCGTACTCACGATATTCCACGCTCCATTATTCACTTTATTTCAATATCATTTGCTTCACATAAAAGGTACCGCTCCCGCCCGCTGCGGTTGCTTGTAATCCGACATGGACCCTTGCACTAACAGCGTTGGAGGGAGTTTTTTCTGTTAATGACAGCGTAGAGAATTTCTGTAGCACTCCCGCAGGGTAGTCAACATACTTCTCTGAGAGTAAAGCATCATTACGATCGAAGAACTGTATGCATAAAGAAACTTTTATCTGCACCACACTCTCAACTAAAATATTACCTTTGAACTCGACTAACTTATTCCCGCTTACCACTACATCTTGCAGCAGCCATACTGCTCCGTTCTTCTCCTTCTTCATATTCACGCTAGAGAATTTTTGCCCGTAGGTGTTTGTTGTTTGAAAAGGAGACAACACTTGAAATGTATGATTCCCGGTGTCAGACCACGTCTGCCAGCTATCTGCGATACCAACATTTGCAGTTGAAATAGTATCAAAACTTGGGTTAGATAACATGTTCCTTTGAGGATCACGATTTAAAGCCATATGATCAACATAAATGGCCCCGTTGCCTCCCTCAGCAATGGCTTGAATCCCAACATGCACTCTGGCTCTAACCGCATCCGATGGCGTTGTTGTATTTAGAGCTAACGTCATATACTTTTTGAGTATCCCTGCAGGATAGTCTACCGCTTGCTGGCTTAAGAACTTATTTTTTTCGTCAAAAAATTGGATAACGATGCAGACTTTCGCGGACGTAAGCTGATCCACAACTATATTTCCGCTTGCTGAAATGGGGACATTAGGTTGGACGATTACATCTTGAAATAACCAACTCGCACCTCCAGACTTCATGGTTGGCGTTGTCAATTTCTGAGCTCTTACACCTGAAGTAACTGGGGAAGAGACTACTTGTAATACACTTCCGCCTGAGTCTGACCATCGTGACCAGCTTTCAGCGATTTCCTTTTGGCCGGATAGATTGTTTTCAAAGCTAGGGTTGTTCAATATATTGCCTGCGGTGTCATATCTGAATGCCATGTTGTCCACATAAAAAGCACCGCTTCCTCCCCCTTCTTCCGTTCTGATCCCTACATGGGCTCTGGCACGAACCGTGTTAGGAGGAGTGATATCTGTCAAGGATAAAGTCATATAACTATTTAACGCTCCAGAGGGGTAATCAACCGTTTTTTGAGACAGCAGCGTATTGGCTGCATCGAAATATTGGATACATAAGGACACCTTGGCTTTGTTAATGTTCTCGATACTAACATCGCCATTAAACAGAACCGGCAAGTTCCCCTTAACGGCAACATCCTGAAATAGCCATGCTGCAGTACCAAGCCTCATCCCCGAGGCTGAAACTTTCTGTGCCACACTCTTAGACACTACTGACGCCGGGATTACTTGAAACAAGGCACTTCCGGTATCGCTCCATTTATCCCAACCACTGGCTATGTCCGTGGCTCTACTGGCATTCAACTCAAAATTCGGATTGACAAGCATATTATTACTTCTAAACTTCCGCTTTACATTTCCGTTTAGATCATATTGATATTCCATAATCTCATTGGAGTGCAATGCCTCGTTTACTAATCTCCCATTGGTATCATAATAGTACGTCTTTCCTCCCGCACCCATAACCACAGTGTCGTTAATGAATAATGTCGAGATGATCAATAGTGTTAAATAGAATGTTATTTTAGGTTTGCTGCTCAGCACTATAATTCCCCCGCTCTCTTTTCTCCAAGAACTTCCTCAACCATCATAAGGGAGTTGACCAACGTTGAGAACGGTTGTAATTTGTCGAATTATAACTTGTTTTGTCGATTGAGTAATATTTCAGCCACATTTAATTTCAGACTAGACATTTGGAGAGGAGAGCATACTATTCCAATTCAAAAAAACCACATGGATTAGATACTCCCATGTGGTTCGGTGTTAAAAACATTCACACTTTCCAATCGTTTAATAGAAAGTGATTTACTAGACCTTCACAAATCACACTGCCCAAATCTTCGAAGGTCTGATATAGTGCTTCAAACATGTTTGAAATTTCAGCCTTGGTCATTACTATAGAACTTGGTTTAGGTAACCAATCAGTGCGACTACTACAAGTGATTTTAACAAAATCCATATCATCTTCAAATAGTAGCCGTCTTTCAATTCCCTGTTCGAAAAAATCTAATTCGAAGGAATATATACCCGCTCTTGTTTTCATTAATATATCCGGCACTTGTTCAATAATAGTACATAGATCCGTTCTGCAATCAACAGGCCAAACATCTTGCCCAAAACCACCAACAACGAATGATACAGATTGAGATATTTCAAACGCTTCACATATACAAGATAAAATAGCTAGTGGATCATCAAGTTCTAACTCAGAGATAAAGTGTTCTGTTTCAGGTATACTTACTAACGACTTTTTGAATGTTAACTTCATTTTAAAAATATGGGTTCAGTCCTTTCAAAATGGGCATTTATGGAATCGGATAGGCAGTTTTTATTCCAGTTGAAGATG
The DNA here is from genome assembly GCF_038006765.1 of Paenibacillus sp. FSL H7-0756. Lineage (NCBI taxonomy): Bacteria > Bacillati > Bacillota > Bacilli > Caryophanales > Paenibacillaceae > Paenibacillus > Paenibacillus sp. FSL H7-0756. Next base: position 1,565,437 of record NZ_JBBOVT010000002.1, read on the forward strand.
GAACAAGAATAGCCTTCGTGGCTGGTATTATAACACCTTCTGGAGTAATAACTTGCCCCATACCAGCAGGTAAATTAAATGTTGTAGCTTCTGTAATTGGACCTTTAGAATTAATAAAATCAGCTGCTTTTTGATTATCCAACCATTGTCCTTGATTTTTTTCTGTACTTCTGGCTCTATCTATTAAACTTCGTGTATTTTTAGCACCAGCTCCATGAGTTAAAAATGCATGCCCGAATTGCTTTGAACTTTTCCAATTAGAATTCCCTCCTGATATCGCTCCTGCTCCCATTGCTCCAATCGTTAAAGCAATTGTAGACGTCTTATCATCTTTTCCGTACATGAAGTAGTAGTCTAATTCAGAAACAGCCCATTTAGCCTTACTGTAATCGCCGCCTCTAGTAGCCATTGCTAACCCAAATAAAAACTCAAATTGGTTTCGAGTCATCCCACCCGAGTCATCACCATAGAATCCATACTTGTATTCTTTAATTAATGATTTTAAAATTTTAGCCTGAGTAGCTGCGTCCACTGATCGAGCGGAGATAACTTGATTAGTAGCATCCGTATGAGACAGATTGCCAAGCGTATTACCACTTGAAGCTCCTCCTACATCTGCGTAATGCCCCGTAGGATCACTATAAATCAACGGATTATTATGCACATACGTATACAAATTCAAACTCAGCGGATTATCAATCTGCCCCTCAACCGTATCCTCATTTAAAAACCGCCCCATGCTAGGGTCATAGTAGCGTGCCCGCAGGTAATACAGTCCGGTCTCCTCGTCATACACCTCTCCAGTATATTTGAACGAATTAGACGTTTTCTCGTCCTGGCTGGTGATGTTGCCCCACTCATCGTACACATAGTTGTTGACAACCTTGCCAGTGGTATCTACAATCTGCACCACGTCACCATGTCCGTTGTACAAGTAATAATAATCTTTTACGGTGTTGTCATTGACGTTCTTGTCCTTTTTCACTAACACCCGGTCACCGCGAACATAGTTCGCCCGCTCGACAAAGTCGCCGTTCACGAGTTTCTCTTCCGAGATGATTTGCCCCTGGAAGTTGTAGTTGACCTGGGTCTGGATATTGCCCTTGGTCTTCATAGACCGCATTCCATCTGCATAGTACTGGAAGCTGGTGCTGGCTCCGCCTTTGGTCACACTCGTTAAAGTATTTTGCAGATCATAGGTGTAGCTGGTATCCGCAGAATCCAGGCTTACGGTACTCGTATCGGACAACGTTAGGCGGTTGCCCCGCACGTCATACGTATATGTGGTTTGGCTGCCGCCCGGGCGAGTGATCGAGATCAGCCGGTTCAGCGCGTCGTAACCGTAATTCGTTGTTTGGGCAGCGCCTCCGTTACGTGATTCACTGACGGAGATCCGGTTCCCGTTGTTGTCATAGCTGTAGGTGTAACTGGACAGGCTGCCGCTTCCCTTGGTATTTTCCATCGTTTCCGTCCAACCCAGTGCTTTGTTGTAGGTGTATTCCGTCTTCAGTATGCTCCCATCCGTCAACGTCGGGTAGGTGATCGACTTCACCTGGTCATTGCCGAAATAGGTGTACTGCGCATTAGCCGATGCTGCACTGGTTAATGTTGCACTTCCGTTAGTTTGAACTTTGTCTAACCTTGTTTTGTTATATTGGTAGTTCGTAGAGAAGCTAAAGTTAACATCTTCAATTTGTATCATCCGATCGACAATATCTATCTTGTTCTGAATATTCACACTGCGGCTTCCTACCTTCGATTGATACGAACGGGTTCGTCCCAAGCTGTCTAATAGGAGGCTTTGGGATGCTGTCTCAGCTCCATTCGTGAAGGTCTTCGTTACCCGTGTGCGAATACCATCCCCACCAAAGATCTGGCGGATTTGCTGTGTCTGAGATGTATTATTGACTAGACCGTTTATGGTCAAACTCATGAGTTGCTGACGCTCATCATATTGATACTCATTTACACTACCGTTTCGATCTGTTTTACGAAGCAGTTGGCCCAGCGTATTGTACTGCATTGTCTCACTTTGAGAAGCTGCATCCTTCTTCTCTATCGGTAATCCAAGTGCGTTATAAGTTTTATGGTTGATCTGCTCGGGTGTTCCGCCGCTTGCTTGTATGCTTACATTCGTAATTTGCCCATGCCCATCGTAGCTATAATTCGTTGTCTGATTTAAAGCATCCTTGAGGCTAGTCAGACGGCCTAAGCCATCATATCGGTAGGCTGTCGTTACACCCTCATCATTCTGATTATTATTGGGGTCTGTATATGCCGTTACATTCCCCAAGAGGTCATAACGGTAGGACTCACTGATTGGCTTCGTCTGGCTGGGCCAATCAAGATAGGTTTTACGGGAGACCACTTGTCCCCATTGATTCAGTTGTTCCTCTGCATAGTTGAGTTGCTCTCCGGTCCCGGCTGTAAGCAGATAACGTATATTCTTTCGTTGCTTCAGATCGTACTTCAACACCGTTTGATTTCCTAGCGCATCCGTGGCGCTACTCTGATTCCCCCAACCGTCATAACCTGCTTTCTGGTCATTTCCGGCAGCATCGATGGCATACACCGGACGGCTCCATTCATCATAGTGGTATTGTGTTTGTGTATATTTCTCTTGATTTTCATCCCATCGTTCCTTCAGCAGCGTTTGCCCCAGCCCATTGTAAAATTCAATCCCATAGGTTTTAACCGTGCTTCCATTTGAAATCTGGGTTAAGGTATGTATGGTATCTACAACGAAGCTGTACGTTCCTGCATTCACTCCATCAAAGTTTGTGGACACTTGGTTTTTCTTGTAAATATATTCTTCAACCTCGCTATAGGAAACACCTTTTTCATTGGTAAAGTTTGGTGAAGCCACTTTCAGTAATCTGCCTTGCCCGTCATAAGTGTAGCTCGTTGTATGGACACCATCACTCTCACTCAGCAGCCAACCCGTTGCCAAATTGTAAGTCATGGTCTTCGTCACAACCTGCTGATTGCTTTGATCGATATTCATATAGGATTCTTGTTTTGTCGGATAGGCATATAATGCCTCAGCTCCATAGGTGATCACCTTTTTGGCGACGAGGTTCCCACCAGATGTTTGAGTCTCCGTCATCTTATGGAGTTTCCCTGTTCCGTCTGGAGCATTCTCGTAGGTATAGGCTGTCACCTCTCCCAGTGAATTGATTGAACTCTGCACTCGTCCTTGGGCATTGTAGGTAATACTTGACGTCAATGGAGTACCATCACTCTCATTCTGATATCCGGATTTCGTGCTTATAAAGTGGAACGTAGGATCATAGGTATACCTCGTGGTATATTTCTCACGCAAATTCGAATTATTGCGTTGGGCTGGCGTGAGTTCAGCCGTTTGGGCAATGACATAGCCTGCATCATCATAGATTACATCTGTAAATAATGAATGGGGATTGCTGTCTGCATCACTACTATACTCACGGCTCTCGATAGTGGTTGGGTTATACTTGAATTTGGGGTGATAGTTAGAGTAGAGCACCGTTTTCCGCTCACCAGCCTGAACTCCAGTTAGCACCTTTGTCTCAACAGACTCGGTCTTTTTTTGATTGTTGAATGTTGTTTTCGTCACCTTCTGAGGCTGTCCATTACTTCCGATCTGGGTTGCCGAGCTTGAATACTGATACCCTGCAGGCAGCGGTTCATCGGGTCTTCCAAATGGCTGAGGATAATTGCTATATTCCGCCTCATAAGAGTAACTTACTTGATTAACGATTTGGGGGGCGGCGTTGCTTTTCATGATCGAATCATACCGTCGGGTGATACGTTCTTGTTCGATATACCCTTCCCATTGAAAAGAGTGTTTGGCACTTTCATGAGTGTAATTCGTCTCAGAGGATTGATCATACTTGATCTTCTTCAAAAATTGATAAGGCAAGAAATTAGTGACTCCCTCATAATAATCGGTATGATAAAAGTCGAATTTCGATTGGACAGTGTCATATTCAAATGAGGTTAGATCACCATTTTCAACATTAATACTTGCTAGTATAGGGAGCCTTGCGTAATCACTAATATGCTTGCTATAGGTGACGCGTTGAATCAATTGGTTATTTGCATCCTGCACGTCCAGAATCACTTTCTCTCCCTCATGGTCATAGCGGGCTGGACGAATATAAGTGAAAACGACTTTTCTCCCTAATGAATCTGTAATACTTTGAAGGACTGGTTTATCATAACTGGAAGAAACATTATCCAGAGTAACATAGTTGAAGTGAATCTCATTTCCAAACCGGTCTCGAATCTTAATCAAATCACCTTTTGGCGTATAATATTCAACCTTCCCATCAATATGCTCAACAGTATATACACCCTCATAATCAATATTGATTACAATGTCATCTGTAGGATAACCTTTTAATCTCCATGAAAAATCAGTTAATTTTTCAGCCTCGTATACCCCTCCTTCACCATCATGGTAATTAAACCGATAATAATCATTGCTTAGTTCAAGAGAAGGAAAGCGAAAGGACCAGCCTAAGCCTAAATAGCTTTTAAGATCACCGTAGTTATAGCCTGATTTATTATTATAGAAGACGCCTTGTTCATAAGAGCTAAAAGGGCCGCCGGATACAGATTGGTTGGATTGATAAATTACACCTACATTTAAATCTAATCCATCTCTACCGGGAAGACTGATTTGATTATCCTTCCAGGTTAAGGAGCCCGTCACTGGATCGATAGTTTCACTGGTTCCATAGTGATCAGAGTACTGTTCCTTAAAGGTTTGGTTGAGCTGTGACATTGTGGAGCTTTGAATGACAGAACTGATGGTTGTACTTAAGAGAGCAAATGCTGAATTGAGATTCAATGGAGTACTCAAATCAAAATTCGCATTTTTATAGACTGCATCAGACACAGTGAACGGAGAAGCAAACAGGTAAGAAGATATCGATGGCACGATTACCTGGTTTCCATACACTATTGTTGGTACTGTTTCAGGGAGCTCACTTTTTGTTGATTCTTTTAATTGCAAAAGACTCTCCAGTTCTAACCAAGTGATCTTGCGCGTTTGTTTCATTTTCAAAAGCTCTAGCGTCTCTGTCTGATAAAGATCCTGCAATAAAGCAATTACATAAACATCAATATACTCAGCCCCCTGAGATAACAAGGCTTCTATTTCTCCTTCACTTAAATTGGGGCTTTTAGTCCCGAATCGAGCAACATATTTGGCCGCTAGTTCTTGTATGGTTGGGTCTGCCATAATATTCAACCCTGCAATAGGCCTCGTCGCTTCCTCTATGTATGTATCTGATTGAACTGTTGGTGCATTCGTTCGTGAAGATAACGGCGTTGACAGTTCTGATCTTGCTTCATAGTTACTGGCAACGGGAGGTGCAGTAGTTGGCACCGGCTCAGGATAAGTTTTCTCCTCTGAACGATTCAACGTGAGCGTATCTTGTCTGTTGGAATCCGTTTTTGCCTGCACTATCGAGATGTTACCAGAAAAGCTGCCTCCTATAATACTTCCACACAACAGCCAAATTAGCAGTTTACTTTTCATTATTTTCGAGTTCAATATTAACGCTCCTTTTTAAGTTTAAGGATGGGATGATATCTTAAAAAACCTAGTGCTATTCAGTACTTTTTTGACTTTAACAAATTTAAAAACTCTTAAGTGAGACATCATCAAGAAACACAGTCCCTTTCCCTTGATTTGCCGTTGAACTTAAATGCAAATGCACACGTGCGGACGTTGCATGAGCTGGAGTCGTTATATTTCCACCGAATGCCACCCAATCTACAATATTGCGAGTGTACGTGAATGGAGTTTGACCTCCGACGAATTGATTATTCGCATCATAAAAGAAGACGATCACCTCGAATTTCGCATTCTTCATATCTGTAAACTTCAACATCCCTTTTATGTTGTAACTTTGATTACTCTTAACAAACATTTCTTGCCAGATATTCGCCCCATCACCAGAGTTCGGAAAGGAGCTTACAGTTAATTTCTGGGCTTGTTTTCCTTCGGCTGCTCCTGTGGTTAAAATTTCATAAGTTCCTTGTACCCCTGACTCTAAATATGAATTCCACCCATCTGCTACTCCATCACTTCTTTTGTCCGTTTCAAATCCATTATTAAATGCTAGATTACTATTTTCCTGTAATGTAGCGGTTATTCCATCAAGAAATACAGTTCCTTTTCCTTGTCTTGCCGTTGAGCTTAAGTGCAGATGCACACGTGCGGATATGGCGTTAGCCGGAGTCGTTATATTTCCAGCGAATGCCACCCAATCTGCAGTATTACGATTGTATGTAAATGGAGTTTGACCTCCGACGAATTGATTGTTCATGTCATAAAAGAAGACGATCACCTCGAACTTCGCATTCTTCATGTCATTCAGCTTCAACATCCCTTTTATGTCGTAACTTTGATTGTCCTTAACAAACATTTCTTGCCAGATATTCGCCCCATCACCAGAGTTCGGAAAAGAGCTTACAGTTAATTTCTGGGCTTGTTTTCCTTCGGTTGCTCCTGTGGCTAAAATTTCATAAGTTCCTTGTACCCCTGACTCTAAATATGAATTCCACCCATCTGCTACTCCATTATTTCTTTTGTCCGATTCAAATCCATTATTAAATGTCAGATTACTATCCTCTTGTAATGTAGCAGTTATTCCATCAAGAAACACAGTTCCTTTTCCTTGACTTGCCGTTGAGCTTAAGTGCAGATGCACACGTGCCGATATGGCGTTAGCCGGAGTCGTTATATTTCCAGCGAATGCCACCCAATCTGCAGTATTACGATTGTATGTAAATGGAGTTTGACCTCCGACGAATTGATTGTTCATGTCATAAAAGAAGACGATCACCTCGAACTTCGCATTCTTCATGTCATTCAGCTTCAACATCCCTTTTATGTCGTAACTTTGATTGTCCTTAACAAACATTTCTTGCCAGATATTCGCCCCATCACCAGAGTTCGGAAAGGAGCTTATAGTTAATTTCTGGGCTTGTTTTCCTTCGGCTGCTCCTGTGGTTAAAATTTCATAAGTTCCTTGTACCCCTGACCCTAAATATGGATTCCAGCTATCTGCAACATTCTCAGTACCTGAATAACTTTCATACCCTGAATTAGATAATAGATTATTGCTTTCTGACCTATTAATTAAATTACCATTTCTATCGTATTCAAACTCATAATTACTAGTGGAGTTGTTCAATTCAATTAGTTGTCCATTTTTGTTATAAATATATTTCGTTCTAGAGTTTGCTTCTACATTCGGTAGAATTAATAACAATAACAGTAATGAGCAAATGAACAAATATGCTATCTTTTTCAACAAATTCCCCGCCTATTCTTTTTTATATTAAATATGTGTAACTGTGGGATGGACTGCTTTTACGATCTGAATATCATCCAACGCCAAGCTTCCTCCCGCATGAATGCCCCAAATCAAATAATAGTTCTCCTTGTTGCCAGTGGTAAACGTCATCGTCCTGATCCCTTTATTTCCGCTGGCATCATTCCAGGAAGTAATGCCCTTATCCTCCTGACCATTCGTACTACGGGCAAGAAAATAGAAAAAACGGTTGGAATCTAGCGGCTGCATATCTATAGACTTGTATGCAAAGGTAATATTGTATGTAGTATTTTTCTCGAATTTAACTTGATTTGAATCGGTATAGTTAAACTCCTTCCAGAGCTCCGACAGAAGGGAACTCAGCAGTGCTGAATATTTCCCATTTACCACTTTTTACGGGTCTCTTGTAATCGTTCCCTGAATAGGAAGATAGTTCGTCCCCGCATATGTTCCATCCTCAAAGGATTCGTTGACTGCTATAATATTTTCCGCCGCCGAAACCTTGCTTTGACCAGATTACAATGTGAAGACTAAAAAGCAAATAAGTAACCAATGCACTGAACATTTGACGTTTTTCAACACTTCCACTCTCCTCCAATAACCTCCTCACCCATCATAAGGGAGTTAACCAACGTTGAGAATGGTTGTATTTTGTCGAATCATAAATTGTTTTGTCGATTGAGTAATATTTCAGCCACATTTAGATTTAGACCAGTCCTTTATGGAAAAACAACCTATACTTGCATTAAAAAAACCACATGGAGTGGATACTCACATGTGGTTCGGTATTAACTTTGATTATCCATACAAAATAAAGTCCCATCACTTAAGCCGTAGTAGCTCGCCATCAATATATTACGATTTCCGAATTATAACTCTCTTCGGCATACACAGTACTCCAAAAACTACATGGGCACTGTACTTCTTATATTAATTCTGATTTGGGTAAGGTGCTGGCTTTAATGTTGGATCCCCCTCTCTTTTCCACCAGTCAGCTTCCGGTCCAAAATATATGGTATTTGCCCAGAACTTATATGTCTCATGGTATCTAATATCGTAGTCTTCTTTAAAAGGTCTTTTCCAGAAATCATTCACTCTACCCCATGCCTCTTCCTCGCTTATATTAAATAATTGAATCATCTCTATCACAATGCCTTCACAAAATTCTTGCGCTTCTTTTGTTGTTGCTAAGCTAAATCTTTTCATTTTGGCTCTCCTTTAATATAATTATCAATTTTCAAATCCAGCAAAACCTTTAAATAGCCAGGCAGCCATTTTTAAGCTGCACTATTTAACTTCTGATTGCTGTGGAACTTATCCTCGATCCCAAATAACTCAGACAACTGCTCAAGACGTGGTTCCGGTATCTTCAGTCTTTCTTTGATCCAGTCCTGAAATGTTTGTTTGGAAACCCCGATGGCTTCTGCTACCGATTTGTACTCCATGTGAAACGTGCCAGCTATAAATTGTAACTCTATCATTTCAAACACCTCCACACTCAGCATGTCGAAGCTTTTATCCCAAAGAAAAAACCACATGGAGTTTTTAACTGCCATGTGGTTTTTTCTGAATTAATTGGAGACGCATTTAATTTTCCATTTTAACCAATAAAAACAAATCTCCATCTTGATCTAAAATAAGTTCTCCCTTATCACTGTAATAAGTAATATTCCCATCACCATAATAAAAATCCTCATATTGTTCATCTTCATATAGGCTTATTTCTTTTAGAGTTTGAGGATTTAAATCTGTATCAATAGTACTTTCTTTTATCCAATCAATATCGGATAAGAAACTTTCATCCGAAATTTTACTCACTTTATAGAAAATAGGTTTTTCTTTAGTTTCATTACCAAATTTAATAGAATCAGAAGAAAATATAATTTCTGTTCCGATTAACTTTTTGATATCTGCTTCGTCATTCTTTGAACCACCAACTCCATATGCATAAAGACTGTCTATTTTCCACTTTCCTATCAAACTTTTTATTATTCGAGAATTTGAATTATCAGGAACTACAGAAGTATTAGTAGTAGCTTTAGCTGGAGTTACCGTCTGTGCAACATTTCCTTTTTCTGTTCCGCATGCTGTAATTAATAGCAAACACATAATCAAAATAACAATCTTTGATAAATTCCTCATTTTATCACCACTTAATTTAGTTTAAAACCCCTTGGGGAGCACTCTGTTGTAATATCTAGCATAATCACCATTCACAAAAATTTCCCATTCATCATATCTACGCATATATAATCCTGGCAGCTTCTTTCCACTGCCCTTTACCCATAAAAGCATTTCATTTTTAAATTCATTTTGAAATTTAGAAGATGAAAAAACCCCTTCTTTCAACATTTTTCCTGGATCACGATTTAAAAAATCACCTCCATTAAATTTCCAACTAACAAGAGCATCGAACTGTTGCTGTGTAAAAATGATATCATTACGGTCTGCCCAGTCATTTATATAATTCTCGGCTTTGTTCTGAATATCCGACTTCAATAAAGATTGTGCTTGCTCTTCGGTAATTCCTTTAAGTAATTTTTCCTCTCCAGGTTTAATTACATGCCCATAACCTATCGTCTTTATATTTCTCTCTTTTTCTTCCTTGGTTGCATAATACCATTGCCCAGAGAATGTTTCATATGTTTTAAGAAACTCAACTAGCTTTTCACTCGCATGCATGTCGGTGCTAACAACGTAACCCTGAACTACTGCTGGCTGGCTTGGGTCATCTTTAAATGTATAATGTCCAGTCGGGTCTGTATAAATCAACGGATTATTATGCACATACGTATACAAATTCTGACTCAGCGGATTTGTAATCTGCCCTTCATACGTATCCTCATTTAAAAACCGCCCCATGCTCGGGTCATAGTACCGTGCCCGCAGATAATACAGCCCAGTCTCCTGGTCATATACCTCACCCGTATATTTGAAGGGATTAGAGGTTTTCTCATCCTGGCTGGTGATATTTCCCCACTCGTCATAGGCGTAGTTGTTCACTACTGTTCCGTTAGTATCGACGATCTGCACCACGTCACCATGTCCATTGTACAGGTAGTAATAATCCTTAGCCGCTTTTTTATCCTTCTTCACCAACACCCGGTCTCCCCGGACAAAGTTTGCCTGTTCTACAAAGGTGCCATTGACGAGCTTTTCTTCCGAGATCACTTGACCCTGGAAGTCGTAGTTCACCTGAGTCTGGATATTGCCTTTGGTTTTCATGGAACGCATTCCATTGGCATAGTACTTGAAGCTAGTGTTGGCGCCGCCTTTGGTGACGCTTGTTAATGTATTCTGCAGATCATAGGTGTAGCTGGTATCTGCAGAATCCAAACTTACGGTACTTGTATCAGACAAGGTTAGGCGGTTGCCCCGCACATCGTACGTATACGTGGTTTGACCGCCATCCGGACGGGTGGTCGAAATCAACCGGTTCAGCGCATCGTAGCTGTAATGGGTTGTTTGAACTGCTCCTCCGTTACGCGATTCCCTAACAGCAACCCGGTTCCCGTTGTTGTCATAGCTGTAGCTGTAACTGGACAGGCTTCCGCTTCCCTTAGTATTCTCCATCGATTCCGTCCAGCCGAGTGCTTTATTATACGTATATGTCGTGATCAACTGGCTGCCATCCGTTAGTGTCGGATAGACAATCCGCTGAATCTGGTTATTCGTATAATAACTGTATTGGGCATTTACAGAAGGGTCACTATTTAGGGTCGAGCTTCCATTCGTTTGAACTTTGTCCAACCGTTCCTTAGAATACTGATAATTCGCAGAGAACCCCATATAGTTATCTGTAATCTGTTTCATTCGTCCTAAGACATCAAGTTGGTTACCGATCGATGCCGCATGTGCACCCGATTTCGAATATACACTGCTTACCTGACCCAGACTGTTCTGGGTTTGGGTATGTGAAGCGGTCTCTACCCCATTGGTAAAGGTGCGAACCGTTTGCTTATCCGGGCTGCCGTCGCCGCTAATCATTTTCGTTACCTGTGTTTGCGCTACATTATTCATATTTCCACGAATCGTGCTGCTTTTCAACTGGCCGCCTTCATCGTATACATAATCGAATGAGCTGCCATTACGGTCGGTTTTGGCGGCTAGTTGGCCCAGGCTATTATACGTGTAGCTCTCACTTTGCGAGGCGCCGTCCTGCTTGACGCTAGGCAGACCGAGTTCGTTATAGCTCTTTGTATTTAGAGTTTGTGGAGTACCGCCTTTGGCTTGAATCGTGACCTTGGTTACTTGGCCGTTCCCGTCATAGCTGTAGTTCGTTGTCTGATTCAAGGCATCCTTCAGGCTGGTTAACCGGCCTAAAGCATCATACGCGAAGGAGGTAGTCACCCCATCTTCATTCAGATTGTGGTTAGGGTCAGTATACCCTGTAACATTCCCCATAATATCGTACCGGTATGATTCGGCAATCCGCTGCTGATTGGTTGGCCAATCCTTGTAGGTTGCCGCTGACAGCTTATTTCCCCAAGGATCATAGCTCTGCTCTACGTAATTCAACACTTCTCCGTTAGTGTGATCCTTAATATAACTGGTGCTGGTACGCGTTTTGAAATTGTAGTCGCTGATCATCTGATCATTGTTGGCATTGGTGGCACGGTTCTGGCGGCCCCAGGCATCGTAGCTGGCGGTCAGAGTATTTCCGGCTGGATCGCGGGAATACACCGGACGCCCCTGGTCATCATAACGATAGTGTGTGAACACCCATGTTTTCGCATTGGGATCAAGGCGCTCTTCCATGAGTGCCGACCCTAGCCCGTTATAATATATAGCGGAATTGGTGCTCATCGACTGATTCGTCGAAACCTTCGTCACAGTATGGATACTATTTACCTTCAAGGTGTATACGCCTGCATTCACCGCATCGAAATTAGGAGAACTCTCACGATAATAATTATAGTCTACAACTTCCAGATACTGCTCTCCGTTGTCATTCGTCCGGGTTGGATAGGTTTCTTTCTTTATTCTTCCTAATTGATCATAGGTATAGGTAGTCTTGTTATTGTTGCCATCCTTCAATTCCACAATTCTTCCCGAACCTAGATCATATTTGTTATATTTGCTTACTACCTGCCGGGAACCATTGGACGTGAATACTCTATCTTCTTGGGCAGGTAATGAGTATTCGGTATCTTTCGTGAAATATTGATTTATTTCCGAGAATACTGCACCATCTTTAGCACTCGTTGCAGAGGATCTCGTAATTTGTTTTTTGTCCGGAAGATACTCGTAACTGAATGTAGTTATCTCATTTAAAGGATTCGTAATGGTCGCTATTCTTCCCTCTGGTGTATACGTATAGGTTTCTTGCAGTTGAGGGCCGTTCACGTCTTTGAACCAGGCTTTGGATGACAGTTGATGGTGATTAGGCTCATACGCATACGTTGTAGTGAATTTACTTTTTAAGCCGGGATCATTATTTTGGCTCTCGTCTAACAACCTGGTTTCAGAATTTACCGAACCCAGATCATCGTAGCCGGTCTCCTGGTAGAACTTCGCAGCAGAAGCATCTGTATCCCCCGCGTTGTAGAGCCATTGCTCTGTCTTCGTTGGTAAGTACTTAAAGGAATTATGGAATTGAGTGTTCTTAATGACTGTCCGTTCCTCATTGGCCGCTTTCGTTTCTGTAAAAATCAGTTGGCGTTTTTCGTTAAATCTGCGGGTTGTGGTTTGATTTGTATTAATTACTTTAGATATAGAATAATCCGACTCTTGCATATCAGAAGTCTCGTAGTAGATGGGAAAACCATCAGCAGTCCCTTCATATTCAAACGTTTGTTCATTCATTCTACCGCTGTCAGTGTTATTTTTTATTAATTGATCGTATCGGTTAGTGATTTGAAATTCATTGATAGACCCTTTCCGGCCCAGATTACGGGGAATCTGCCCATAAGTGTACTTCGTGCTTGAGTGGTTATATCTTGTTGTGTCCAGTAAAAACGATACTCCAACATAAGTAGCCCAGTACCACGTATCATAATACTTGTATTCCGGGTTAAACGTTGCTTCACTTACAGCATACTCAAAGCTAACTTTCTCCCCTTCCGGTTTCACTATGGATCGAAGGGCAATCATCGGACCTGGATCCCAATAGGTTATTTTGGAATGGTCTCCCGGTTGCAATGAATAGGATGAGAAATAGTATCCTTCTCTGGCCCGTTCATAGACCACTCTTTGGGATTCTTGCCCATTGGGTGCTTTAACAATAACGGTTAGATCCTCTTTCTGCCCTCTCCCATTCTCAGGTACCTGAACATTGGAGCGCGGGTCATATTGGAAGACTATTGTCCTTCCTACACTATCCTTTATTTCCGACAGTAGCGGCATAAATCCGTAAGGAACCTCTTGATAGTGAAACGTAATTTCATTGCCGAACCGGTCAACGATTCCCAGCAATAACTTCATATTCCCGCCAAAGTATTCGCGCCTTTTATCTGCATACTCTATATAATAATTCGACTTCTCTGTCCCATTTGTAAAAGATTGGTTGGGATCATACACGAATTTCTTGTCTTTACCTGGATATCCGATTAGTTGGGTGGTTTGGGAGAGCGGATCCGTATCTTTGCTGCCTATTTCATAGACTCCGCCTTCCCCATCGTGATAGTACATCGTCTTGTCGCTTAATGTAAGATCAAACTGAAGATTAGGCAACCGGAATGACCATCCCGTGCCTAAGTCATATTTTTTGCTCAGATAGTTATCAGATGTAACATTACTACCGTATGGCCTTCTGGCCAATGCCTGATTGGATTGATACATTACCCCCAAGCTGAAATCCAATCCATCGCGGCCGGGTAAAGTGAATTGGTTTTGTTTCCAGGTCAGGCTGCCTGTAATCGGATCTATCGTTTCCGAAGAATCTGCCCGATCCGAATATTGCGGTTTATAGGTCTGATTGATTTGCTTGATTACATCTTTATCTATGACACCGTTTACCCGATAGTCAAAAGCGGTAAGTAAGGGATTATTCCCAGTCTCAGTATACACGTCCTTCATAACACTGCTTCTATAAGGAGAATAGGCGCTTTCCAATACGGGACTACGTAAACTATTTGCCTCCCAAGCTGAGGTTTCGAGATATGTATCTTTGGTAACTGTCGTATTTGAAGAGGGAATATAAGCTTCTCTTAGTTGATCCCATGTCGTATAAAGCTTATTGCTTTTGAACTCCTCATAGAGCTTAACGGGGTCCACTCCGCTCTCCATACTCAAGTAAGCCGCTTCATAAATATCTTCAATCGTGGCGCCTTTGCTAATTAATTCTGCGATTTGTTCGTTTGTCATAGAGGGTTCAGGTTGAAGGCTGTTTATGGCCATCCTGCTGGAATCATTCGATGCCTTGCGGTTCGCATACTTGGCCTTGATCTCATTAATTTTCACTTGAATACCATTTACAGGCTCTCCTACAATGACGGGGCCATCAGGAACAACACTGTATTTCAAATAAGATTCAGAAGAATCGTTAGACATAGAACTTTTTTGTGACAATGTATCTTCTGTAGAGTTCTGTGGAGTAGGCATAGGCTGTGGTTCCACCCTCGCAGAAGGCTCAGGGCTAGGCACAGCAGAAGGTACAGAGGTGTCAGCAGTTTCCGTTGGTATAGGTGACTGCTTCGCAGCTTCAGCATATGTTGATCCTTGTAACGGAGGAAACGAGCTCCATACTAAGGAAATAGATAAAATAATGATCAACCAGCGATTGAGTAAGGATTTAGTTCTCATGGATGAGTTCTCCTGTCGCAATATATTTGATTAAACTATTGCAAAGTATAATTTATAGATGGTGTCCATTTGGTAGCATCATACCCATAATTACCATTTTGGTTGACGATAAAATAGATGGAGTCTCCCTTTGTCACATTAACATTAATGTCTGTTGTCACTCCTATGGCATCATCACCTTTTATACTTTGCCAGCCATTTGAAGGCCACACTTGTGTATTGTTCTTCATTATCTTTACACGAACTCCATCCCCTTGCAGGTTAACCGGGTGTTTGGCTACCCTTCCTGCGATACGTATAGAACCGGTTTGGGGCACAATCCATTTAAGCACAGCATCATTACCTTCTGGATGCATCCAATCCTTGCTGACGATGTTCCAGTTTTGTTCCCCTCTCCATCTTAATTCAGCCGGGTCCCATGTCATGTCCTTATACTGGGTTCCATCCCATTGTTGGTAGTACCAGTTGTTCTTTCCCTGCTCAGGGCCAAATGCGGATGCCATCTTCTCAATATAGGCAATCGACGGATTCCATTTAGTCCCATCATAGAGCTGATCACCATTCTGGTTGACGACAAAATAGAGGGAGTCCCCCTTTGTCACATTAATATTCAGGTTCGCCGTCACTCCGATAGCATCATCGCCTTTTATACTTTGCCAACCTGCTGAGGGCCAGATTTGTGTACTGTTTTTCAAGATTTTCACGCGAACCCCATCCCCTTGCAGATTAACCGGATGTTTGGCTACCCTCCCTGAGATACGAATGGAACCGGTTTGGGGGGCAACCCATTTAAGCACAGCGTCATTGCCATCCGGATGCATCCACTCCTTACTGACAATATTCCAGATTTGCTCCCCTCTCCATCTTGATTCAACCGAATCCCATGTCATGTCTTTATACTGGATTCCGTTCCATAATTGGTAGTACCAGTTGTTCCTTCCCTGCTCAGAGCCAAATGCTGTTGAAGCTTTTTCAATATATGTAATTGACGGTGACCATTGAGTGGCATCATATCCTATGGTTCCATTTTGATTAACAATGAAATAGATAGAGTCCCCATTGGTCACATTAATGTTTACGTCCGTTGTCACTCCGATCGCATCATCACCTTGTATACTCTGCCAACCTGTTGAGGGCCAAACTTGTGTGGTGTTCTTCATAATCTTTACGCGAACTCCATCCCCTTGCAGATTAACCGGATGTTTGGCTACTCTTCCTGCGATACGTATGGTACACGTTTGAGGCGCAACCCATTTAAGCACGGCGTCATTGCCATCCGGATGCATCCATTCCTTGCTGACGATGTTCCAGTTTTGTTCCCCTCTCCATCTTGATTCAACCGGGTCCCATGTCATGTCCTTATACTGGGTTCCGTCCCATAGCTGGTAATACCAGTTGCTCTCTCCTTGTTTGGAACCGAAGGCTGTCTGCAATTCAAAATACGGTTCTCCAGAATTCTTAGATACTAGATTCCCATTGTTATCGTAGAAGTAGCGTTCCGTCTCTCCGGTCAATTCACTTTTTTGTGCCAATCTACCATTAGCATCATAATAGTAGAAGGTAGCGGCAGACGCAGAATTCAAAATAGTGAAAGAAAGCATTAAGAGAACAACTGTAAAAACAAATGTATTTGCAGATAAAGATTTTCGCATTAGACTCCTCGATTCTTAGGTTAAATTAGATACTCTTGTACTTGTATGATTAGGATTTATTGATCCCGAACTCACTAAGTTGAAAATAAAAACCTCCGTTATCATCGGTACCCAGTTTGGTCGCATATACACGTACATACCGTGCCAAGATGGGAGCATTGAAGGTGAACGTTTTAATACTCCCATTGTTAACATAGCCGGTGTAAGACTGTCCCTTTACGTCTGTCCAAACTTTACCGTCTATGCTGCTCTGTATTTTAAAATCAACCGGAAAACCCAATGTTGCTCTTGGAATCAGTTGAATGCCAGCAATTTTTTGGAGCATACCGGAATCTACAGCTACCCACTCTGTACTTGTTGACGGATAGCGCGCAATACTTGACCACATGGTTGAAGTGTTTTGGTCTACCAGCCTTGATGCGGACCAGCCATTCAGTGCAGAAGAGACAGATACGGTTGACAATTTGACCTTAATCTCAGCAAGCTGGAAATAGTATCCTCCATTGTCATCCGTACCAAGCTTGGTGGCATATACCCTTATAAAGCGGTCAATAACAGGAGCATCAAAGTTGAACGTTTGAACAGATCCATTGTTGACATATCCTGTGTAGGACTGCCCCGGGATATCTGTCCAAGTCTTAGCATCGCTACTGCTCTGTATTTTAAAGTCAACCGGAAAGCCCAATGTTCCCCTTGGATATAGATGAATTCCTCCTATCATCTGAATACTCCCAGAATCTACAATGATCCACTCTGTACTCTCAGCTGGATAACGCGCTACACTTGACCAGGTTGTTGTAGCATTCTGATCCACGAGTCTGGACGCAGGCCAGCCGTTTATTTCAGAAGACACTGCTACAGTTGACAGATTGACCTTAATCTCAGCAAGCTGAAAATAGTATCCTCCATTGTCATCCGTTCCAAGCTTGGTAGCATAAACCCTTACATAGCGGTCAATGACAGGAGCATCAAAGTTGAATGTTTGTACAGATCCATTGTTGATATATCCTCTGTAGGCCTGTCCCGGGATATCTGTCCAAGACTTAGCATCACTACTGCTCTGTATTCTAAAATCTACCGGAAATCCCAATGTTCCTCTTGGATATAGCTCAACTCCTCCTATCATCTGTATGCTCCCAGAATCTAAGACGATCCATTCTGTACTCTCAGCCGGATATCGCGCTATGCTTGACCAGGTTGTTGTAGCATTCTGATCTACCAGTCTGGACGCAGGCCACCCCCCAGTTGTGGATGAAGTCGCAACCGTAGAAGGCTTAATCTTAATTTCAGCAAGCTGGAAATAAAATTGTCCGTTATCGTCCTTTCCCAACTTCGTGGCATATACTCTTATGTATCTTGCAATTACCGGTGCTTCAAACTGAAAAGAATGAGTCGAACCGTCATTGACAAAATTGCTGTAGGTCTGACCAGGGAGATCGGTCCAAGCCACTGCGTCGTCACTAGACTGTATTTTGAAGTTTACCGGAAAAGATAGCTTCCCCCTTGGAGTTAATTCGACTCCGCCTACAATACCACTTTTGCCTAGGTCAGCAGCTACCCATTCCATATCGCCTTCGTTACCTCTATTTACACTTGACCATACTGTTGCCGAATTGTTGTCCCTAAGTTTGTAAGGCTCCCAGCCCTCTATACTAGAAGAAGTAAAAACAGTGTATCCTGTAGAAGCAATCTTTCGTTTGAGATTCCCATTACGGTCATACACATAATAGAAACTATTGTTGTTTGAATCTATTGTGTAATCTAGTCTGCTCCCCCCAGAATCATAATGATAGATTGTCGTGTTAAGATTATTAGATGATTCAGCATTCACAGAGATGGAGGTTAAAATAAGAATTAAAAACATCAAACCCATTATTTTATAGCCTTTCATTTCAATCTCTATCCTCTCTTAAATTAGGTTTTTTGAACCATCGAGATAAAAGATATAAATCATTTCTTCTCCACTTTCAGTAAATTACCGTTCTTATCATATGTATATTGGATTGTTGATCCGTCTGGCAGGATAGTACGCAGAAGCTGGCCTGCTGCATTATACACATGCTGGAGTTGATTAAAATCCGTACTGACTGCAACGCGTACAAAACCTGCTTCCCGGCCGCTTCCCTTAATAATCAAGTCCCCTCTTCCGTCGCCACTCACATCGCTGAACCATAAATCATCACTATCAATCATTCTACTGCCAGAGTTCCAGGTCCAGTAAGGATAGCCGCTTCCAGTACTCAAGGATGCATACAACCAGCCATCGTTATATCCCACAT
Organism: Paenibacillus sp. FSL H7-0756; assembly: GCF_038006765.1. Lineage (NCBI taxonomy): Bacteria > Bacillati > Bacillota > Bacilli > Caryophanales > Paenibacillaceae > Paenibacillus > Paenibacillus sp. FSL H7-0756. The sequence goes on from NZ_JBBOVT010000002.1 coordinate 1,584,442, forward strand.
TTTTACCAACCGATATCATATCGGCCTTACCATCGCCATTAATATCTGTGAACCACATGGTTCCGCTGTCGTCGATCATTCGTTTGCCGCTGTTCCATGTCCAGTAGGCATAGCCTGCTCCATTACTCAATGAGACGAACACATATCCAGCATTGGCTGTGCCAGGCTGACCTTTGGAGATCATATCGGCTTTGCCGTCTCCATTGACATCAGCAAACCACTGAACATCGTTGTCATTAACCATTCGTACCCCCGATGTCCAGGTCCATGGATTATAACCGCTCCCGGTGCTTAAAGAGACATACATCTGACCAGCATTGATTGCGCCCGGATGCCCTTTTGCGATCAAATCTGCTTTACCATCGCCATTCACATCTGCAAACCAAGCTGTATCTAGGGGATTGAGCATTTTGATTGAGGACGTCCAGGTCCAAGGCTGATAACCCGAACCCGTGCTTAATGACACGTATATGTATCCCTCATTCCAGGCACCTGCCTGTCCGACTGAGATTAGATCTGCCCTGCCATCTCCGTTGACATCCTCAATCCATAATGGACTATGATCATCAAGCATCCGAATGCCAGAGTTCCAGGTCCAAGGCTGGTAGCCGTTCCCAGTACTCAAAGAAACGTACACAACCCCCGCATTCCACGCCCCTGGTTCCCCTTTAGTGATAAGATCTGCCTTACCATCCCCGTTCACATCAGCGAACCACATCGAGCTATGGTCATCGATCATACGGGTGCCGGAATTCCACGTCCATGGCTGAAATCCAGTTCCGGTGCTTAAAGCAACATAGACAACTCCAGCATTCCACGCCCCTGCCTCACCTTTGGAGATCAGATCCTTCTTGCCATCCCCGTTCACATCCTCGAACCACATTTGACTATTGTCATCGATCATACGGCTAGCTGTGGTCCAGCTCCATGGGAGGTACCCAGTATGCTTATTTAGATTGGGGGCTCCAGCTGCGGAAGTATTTGTACTAATAATAAATGAACAAAGTATAGTAATGACCAGAAATAGAGTTTTGCATTTTTTGAAGTTCATGTTAGTTTTAAGTCCTTTCTTTAATTGATTGACTTCCTCACTCATCATAATTTACCGCCCCGCACATTTAAACGGTTGTAATTTGTCGAAATAAAACTTATATTGTCGATTGCGTACTGTTTTAGTCACATTATCAGAATGGAGACTTCTATAATTTACAGAGATTGCCGAAAAGGCTATAATCCTCTAAGAATTTATTTAGGGGGATTAAGAGAAATGGGTGTAATCGTAAATAAATATTGTTCAAAATTTATTATGTTTGTGTTGGGAATGCTTCTTTTTTTGATATGGGACAACGACGTGTCTTTAGCAGTTCAGTATAATTACAAAGGTTCCACGGGACAGTTAAGTAGTGTAGCTTATGATGATGGAACGATTATTACTTATAAATATGACTTGAACGGGAATCTGACGTCTAAAAGCAGCCTTAAAACGCCGATAGTTTTAGCACCGCCAGAAGCAACTTTACTAGACACTTCCTATGAGGTTTACGCTTATGGGGTTAGAAAAGATGCGCGTAACGTTGCTTTCCCCACCTGGACTGCCTTCAATGGTCAGGACGATTTAACTCTACCCTTGGTAGCCGGTGAAAAAGTCTCGGATGGTATCTGGAGGGCTGTCATTCCTTTTAGCAAACATAATCAGGAGTCTGGATTGTACTACAATGATGTCTGGGTTGATGGTGTATATTTTGGAGGAACCACTACAGTTGTTAAAAGAAATAAGGTTACTCTTCCAGAGAAGGTAAATTTTAAGGATGGAGCCTATGATATTATCGTTGAAGGAGTAAGTGAAGCGATAACTAATATGACCTTCTACACTTGGACTGAAGCCAATGGTCAGGATGATTTGAAGCAAAATAAAGGGCAGAAAGTATCGCCAGGTATGTGGAAAATCACGGTCCCATTAAGTGATCATTTTTTCGAGACAGGTATATATACTACCCATATCTATACAGCTGACTTATACGGAAATAGCACTGGAATCGGTGTTCAGACTCAAGTCCATTCCTCTATAATTGCTCACTCTGAGGTATATCTATTGGATAGTTCGTATGAAGTCTACGCCTATGGAGTCAAAAAGGACGCCAAAAATGTTTCCTTCCCCACTTGGACGGCTTTCAATGGTAATGACGATCTAGCCTCTCCTTGGGTAGCCGGTGAGAAAGTCTCCGATGGCATTTGGAAAGCTGTCGTTCCTTTGAACAAGCATAATAATGAGTCCGGGTTGTACTATAACGATGTCTGGGTTGATGGTGTGTATTTTGGAGGGATTACCACCATTGTTAAAACCAATACGATTATCATTCCAGATACAGTTAGCTCAAGGGCTGGTTCATACGAAATAACAATAAAAACGTACGTGAAGATATTTCTAAACTTACCTTCTATACTTGGACCGAGTTACATGGTCAAGATGATATAAAACAAAGCGGAGGACAAAAAGTATCACCAGGAACATGGAAGATTACCATTCCTCTCAGTGAACACAATTACGAGACCGGAACTTATATAACTCACATCTATACCACTGACCCATTCGGAAATAGCTCTGGAATAGGTGTTAAAACCATTGTAATCAAATGATATTCTCATCTGAGCAGCCATTGGATAAACAGCACTTAATACCAACCACAAACAACCCCGCAGCAGATTTCACATCTGCTGCGGGGTTCTTCCATACAAGTCAACCCGCCACTTACGTCCAGCCTACTCCGTGCGGCCCCGAAGCAAAGCGATCGCTGCCAGCAGGAAGGAGACCAGCGAGATGCCGAGGGTAATGTAAACCATCGGCGAGGTGCCGGTGCTGGTGCCTTCCTTCTCCACAATGGCCTGATGCTCGTCCATGGTCATCGTGCCGTTGCCGGACATGTCTGCGGCACCGTGGCCGTGGCCGCCATCGGCGCTGCCGGAGGCTTCAGCGATGGCGGTGATGGAATGCGGGGATTCCGAGCCGGGTTCGCCGGACCATTGCACGAGGCTGCCATCGGCATAGTGCTGATAGGCATCCCAGGCGATATCGCCTGCGGAATCCGGGTTCTTGGCTGTGAAGTAGAATCGCTGGAACTGTCCGGCCTGAATGCCGCCATCCTTGGCAATCCAGCTTACTTTATTCCCGTCCACTGTTACCTCCCAGCCGGGAGTGGCTTCATATTGCTTGAATTCCGCGCCTGCCGGAATCCGCAGATCCACCTGCACGGTGGCGCTTTCTTTTTCAGACGGTACTTTCAGGGTATACGTCTCCCAGGCCCCCGTGCTGGACTGGGCTGGACTAACGGTTACGTGGGCACTCGCCACGGCTGCGAACAACAGTAGTGCGGCGGCTGCCGGTGCGGCCAATGCTGCTATTTTGCGAAACATTCTATTCAATGAAATCTCCCCTATTCTCTAATAATGGATATTGGGCCTGTCTACGCTATCTTAAGCTCTATCTCTTCCCCGGAAAATCCCGCTCCCGCGAAGCCAGCCCCTGCTCCAGGGCGTACCTTGTGAGCTGCGTGCGGTTCTGGAGCTGAAGCTTCTGCAGAATGTTCTTCAGGTGATTCTTGACCGTATGCTCGGAGATCCCGAGGGTGGCGGCAATCTCCTTATTGGTGGACCCGGAGGATACACAGCCCAGTATCTCCTTCTCCCGCGCGGTTAATGCCTCCCGCTCCTCCTTGACGGAGGTAACCGCGAACTCCTTCAGAATCTGGAACGCCAGCTCCCGGCTCAGCGGAACCTCTTCGCTTACAATCGCCAGCAGATATTCGATCCAGGTAGACGGAGCCAGGTTCTTCAGGAGATACCCCTGCGCTCCCTGCTTCAGCGCTTCGAACAGATAAGAGATCTCATCCGACACGGTGACGATCACAATCCGGACATACGGATATTCCAGCTTAATGCGCCGCGTGGTCTCCAGACCGTCCATTCCCGGCATTTCGATATCGATCAGGATCAGGTCGGGCATCCATTGCCCGGTCCAGACGATCGCCTCCGCTCCGCTGGCCACCGCACCAATCACTTCAAACCGTTCATCCAGCCCCACAATCTCGGTCATCGCTTCGCGTGCATGCGCATGGTCATCGACGATCAGCACCCGGCAGCGTTCCATCCTGCGCACCCCCTTTTACAATTTCTACAGTGGTTCCGTCCGCTCCTGAGTGAAGCCTAAGCGCCCAGCCCATACTGCGGGACCGTTCCCTCATAATCTGCAGGCCATAGCTGCCGCTCACCGCAAAAGGATCATCATGCTCAATCCCCGCACCGTCATCTGCAACGGTTACACGCCAGCCGTGCTCATTCCCTTGACCTGATACGGACACCCTGCCCGCACGTGTGTGCTTACGCACATTAATAATCGCTTCACGAATGCAGGACAACAGCTCTGCCTGTTCCGCCGCTGTCAGCGCCCGCTCTTCCAGATGCCAGTCCAGCGATACCTCGATCATGACTTCTCCGGCTATTGCCGCCAACTGCTCATGAATAGAACGCTCCAGCGAGAAGCTCTCCGCGCCGCTCACCGGCACCTTCAGATTGGCTATAGCCTGACGTACATAACGGTTAACCTCGTGAACGGTCTTCTTGATCTGATCCACACTGTCCGCGCTGATCCCGCCATCCTTGCGGCAGTGCTCCAGCCGGTCGATCCGTACAGAGAGCAGGAACAGGGACTGGGCCATGCCGTCATGCAGCTCTTTTGCCAGTGCCTCCCGTGCTTCCATCGCTCCGGTTGCCGCCCGCTCCTGCTCCAGCTCCCGCTGATTGCGCTCCATGAGGCGAAAGAGCGGCAGCAGCAGAATAATACTGAAGAGAAATACCAATACAGGTGTTAAGAAGTTGCCTGTGTCCATAGAGATGTAAGGCATCAGGAACTGATGTCTCACCCACTCCCAGATACCCACCATGACCGTTGGAATCAGCAGAATAAGCACTTTAATTCGGGTATACGTCACAGTTCCCTCCCTAATTTCTGTTCGTTATTTTACCATTTCCGGGTGATCTCCGGCATGACTCTTTCGGGCTATGCCCGTCCGCATATGTTACAGAATTAAGTATTTAAAAGTTAAATCATTCTCTTCATAGCTCCCATCGTCCTATCATAACAGTTAGCGAAACAATATCCGATAGGTTACACTAGGAATAACATTTAATCAAGAATACATTCATACTGACACTACAGGAGAGATATTGAAATGAAACGGATTACGATTCTAATCGCCGACGATGATCCCGACATTGCCGATCTGATCGGACTGCATTTGGAAAAAGAAGGCTACCACCCCATAAAGGTTACAAACGGCCCGGCAGCGGTGCAGGTCATCCAGTCCAGGCATATCGACCTGGCGATTCTGGATATTATGATGCCCGGGCTGGACGGGTATGAGGTGACCCGGCAGATCCGGGAGCAGCATGGGCTGCCGATTATTTTTGTGAGCGCGAAGACTTCGGATCTGGATAAAATCACCGGACTTGTCATCGGCGCCGACGATTATATGACCAAGCCCTTCAATCCCATGGAGCTAGTAGCCAGAGTGAATGCGCAGCTCAGACGTTCCATGAAGCTGAACCAGCCGGTTACCGAGCAGAAGGCCGTGGTGGAAGCCGGGGGACTGATTGTTGATCCGGACCGCCGTTCCGTGACCTTGTACGGACATCCCGTGGAGCTGACACCGAAGGAATTCGACATCCTGTATTTGCTCGCCAGCTACCCGAAGAAAGTATTCAGCGCTGAGCAGCTTTTTCAGCAAATCTGGGGTGAGGCTTATTATGAAGGCGGGAACACCGTGATGGTCCATATCCGCACCCTGCGCAAAAAGCTCGGCGATGACCAGAATAAAAATACATGGATCAAAACGATCTGGGGAGTAGGGTACACGTTCAATGGCTAAACTTGTCCGCAGCTTCCGCTTCAAAATGATATCGCTGCTGGTACTCAGCATGATTTGCTCCGGTGCTATTACCTTTGTACTCTACAAAAGCCTGCAAATGTATTATACCTCTCAGGTGAAGTATGAAGACAAGCTGACCCGCTTCCGTTATCTGATTGCCGATTTCGGCGACCTGAATTTCTTCCTGATCTTCTTCATCCCGCTGGCACTGCTGTTCTTCTTCCTGTTCACCAAGCCGTATGCCCGCTATTTCAAAGAAATCTCGCATCATATCCGCCTGCTGGCTAACGGGGATTTCAAAAGCCGGATTCAAATCCATTCTAACGATGAATTCGAGGATATTGCCGCTGATCTGAATCAGGCCAAGGATAAGCTGGAGGAAGCGGTGGAACGCGGGGACTTCGCGGAGAATAGCAAGGACAAGCTGGTGCTGAATCTGGCTCATGATCTGCGGACTCCGCTGACCTCTGTGCTCGGCTACCTGGATCTGGTGCTGAAGGACGGGGAGTTAACCGCTGAACAAGTGAAACATTACACCACGATTGCCTACACCAAATCACAGCGGCTGGAAAAGCTGATCGACGAGCTGTTCGAGATTACCCGGATGAACTACGGCATGCTTACCGTGGAGCAGCGCCCCCTGGATCTGAGCGAGCTGCTGGTCCAGCTGAACGAGGAGTTGTATCCTCTGCTGGAGAACAACGGGCTGACTGCCCGCACCCAGGTCACTCCGCAGCTCAAAATTACCGGAGACGGGGAACTGCTGGCCCGGGTGTTCGAGAACCTGCTGACCAATGCAGTACGTTACGGCAAAGACGGCCGTTATGTCGATGTCCGCTGCTACCCGGAGGGTGAGACGATCGTTGTCCAGGTCATGAACTACGGAGATAGGATTCCGGCGGAGGACCTGCCTTTTCTGTTCGATATGTTCTATACAGGTGACCGGGCACGGACCCATCAGGAAGGCAGTACGGGACTGGGGTTGTTCATTGCCAAAAATATCGTCGAGCAGCATCAGGGGACGATCTCCGTACAGAGTGACACGATCCGCACGGTCTTCGAGGTCCGTCTGCCGGGTCTGATCCACTAGTCTGGTCCTGCTATAGCAGTGTTGCCGTCCTTTTAGAATTTAGAAGGGCGGTTTTTTTGCGTTGACACTTCAGGTGGAAACGGCTTTAGTTTTATCTTTTAAGAAAAACTTTATCTTTCCCCCACTTCTATTTAAACACACTCCTCTATGCTTAAGTCATTGAAACAAGGAGGACGAGAACATGAAGAAATGGTTATTGTTAATTGTGATTGCCTTGCTGATCGGGTATGAGTGGATGTCCCGGGATAAAGAGGATGCCAAGGCAGACCTGAATATTAAGACGGTACGAGTCTCTGCAGATAATGGTTCGAAGACTCTGACAGTGATCCCGAAGGGCCAAATTTATCAGGGGAACCTGCTGCTGGTCAACAAGGATTACCCCGTTCACGATACAGGAGTCAGCCAGGACATCGTCCGTCTGCTCGATCATGAGGAGCTGACTTCCGGCTACCTGCTGCTGGATCACAAAACGCTGCTCTCCAGGCAAGTCGCGGAGAAATTCACAGAGATGGTACATGCTGCAGCCGGGGAGGACATCAACAGCTTCCTGATCAGCAGCGGATATAGGGACAATGACAAGCAGCAGCAGCTATACGATGAAAAAGGGGCCGACTACGCTCTTCCACCCGGATACAGCGAGCATAACCTGGGCTTGTCGCTAGACATCGGCTCCTCCCAAATGGCCATGAGCCATGCCCCTGAAGGGCAGTGGCTGCGTGAGCATGCATGGGATTACGGCTTCATTCTGCGCTATCCTGAGGATAAAACAGACATCACCGGCATCAAGTATGAGCCATGGCATTTCCGTTATGTAGGACTTCCGCACAGTGTGATTATGCGCGACAAGAACTTCACGCTGGAAGAATATCTTGAATTCCTAAAGGAGCAGAAGTCGATTGCCACTACCGTTAACGGGGTTGAATATCAGATTTCCTATATCGAAGTTAACGGGAACACTCCTGTTCCCACCCCTGACGCCCAGCACGTTGAGTTCTCCGGCGACAATATGAATGGTGTGATTATGACGGTCTATCCTTAATGACTAACCCATATAACAGTACAATCTACAGAAAGCGGTGATGTAAAATGAATCAGGCACACAAGCAGACAAAGTACGGTTTGCAGGTACTGTTTACCGTCTACGTGTATATTTTGTTTAAAATCATTTTGTTCAAATTCGGGTCGATGGATCTCCCGTTTCTATGGCAGCAGCTTCAGCACAGCCCGGGCCATATTGCGGCCAGTCTGCAACGCGGAAATCTGATCCCGCTGGCCACCTTGACTAACACCTATCACCATATCAGCACTAGCACCGTCGTTAATTTCTTGGGAAATATCGCCTTGTTTATCCCTTATGGCATCTTCCTGGTGCTGCTCAACCCGAATGGAAAAGGCAGCGGCTCCTTCACCGGTGTCCTGCTGTGGTCCTTCGCGTTAAGCGCGGTGCTGGAATGCTCGCAGGCCGTCTTCTATATTGGAACGTTTGATGTGGATGATCTGCTGTTGAACACCTTCGGCGGGATACTGGGATACATGCTGATGAGGCCAATCATGATGATCTATATGTCAGGCAGACAAGGCTCCTCCGTCACCCAGAAGTAACGGGGAGCCCTGCTGTCCGTTCGCCCTGCTCACAAGGGAGAGATATAGCGGCCATATTCGATGGCTAGCTCTGTGAAGCCATTGCCTTCCTGCTTCAGGAAAAAGCTGTTCACACCCTCCGCTCCCCACCAGTTCAGCCCAAGCAGTAGTCCCTCTGCCGATTGTGCCGCGAACAGCAGGGAGAACATCTGCGGGTTCACCTCACCGCCGTCATCGACACGCCAGACTGAATATTCATTATCCGTAATCTCCGCAGGATAGTCCTTGAAGCTTAGCTTCCCGCCTTCCTCCAGCACAAGGCTAAACAACATATCCTTACCTTGTCTTACGAATTGCACCAGATAGAGCTGTCTGTCCGGGCCAAGCCCGGCCAGCTTCCAGGCTGCCTGGATCTTCCGCCCTTTGGCAGTTTCTACACTCTTACGAAGCGGATCACCAGCTGCAAGCTGCGGGCCTGCCGGGTCAGCGGGCTGAAGCTCCAGCAAGGCTGCCTGCGGAAAGACCGCAGAATCAACCAGAACATAGGTCTCATCCCGCATCGCTGCGTCACCCTCTACCTTGAACAGATAGCCGGACAGGTTCGGAATATTATTCGCCAGCTCCCGTCCGTTGTTGTTCTCGTTACCCGTCTGCCACTTCTCCAGCTTCACAGCCAGCACCTGGCCCCCGTTCCCGATGGCAGTGTTCAGGGACTTCATCTGCTCCCCGGCGCCCTCCTCTTCCCTTGTGACCATGATATGACTTCCGGTCTCACTCGCGAATCCAAAGACAGGTTGCAGCTTGGCAGGGTCGAGCAAGGCAGCCGGGGCTGGAGAGGCCGCAGCTGACGCTGATGCTGTCGGAACCGCACTTGGCGGGCTATCCGTCTGCTGAGCAGCTGGCGATGGACTGCCGGTAGACGGCCCGGCCGATGCTGCTGCACTGCTGGCAGCGTCATTGCTATTCGTCCGGGCACACCCGCTCAGGCTAAAGACTAGGGCTGCTGCAAAAATAAGACTTCCGGCCGCTCTTACCCCGTGCCGGAAACTGTGCTTCGCTTGATTCATATCGGCCCTCCAGTATCATTTAGTCGAAAATCCCCATGCTGAGGTAACGTTCCCCGGTATCAGGAGCGATACATAACACCCGCTTGCCCCGTCCCAGGCGCCGGGCCTCCTGCAACGCAGTCCAGACTGCGGCTCCGCCGGAAGGTCCGAGCAGAACCCCCTCGGTACGGGCCAGTTCTCTTACCATCTCCAAGGCATCCTCATCGGATACCTGCACGATCTCATCGTAAATGCCGGTATTCAGAATCGCCGGCACGAAGCCGGGGCTGGTCCCCACCAGCTTATGCGGCCCGGGCTGGCCGCCGGACAGCACCGGCGAACCCTGCGGCTCCACGACAACCACCCGCAGCTCCGGCAGTCGCGCACGCAACGCCTCTCCGGTTCCGGTGATGGTGCCGCCTGTCCCGGAAGTGGCAACGAAGACATCCAGCCGCCCCTCCATCTGCTCCAGAATCTCCGGCGCGGTGGTGGTGCGGTGAATGTCCGGGTTCGCCTGATTCTCGAATTGCTGCGGGATGAAGCTGCCGGGGATCTCCCGTCCCAGCTCCACCGCCTTGGCAATCGCGCCGGGCATCCGCTCCGCCGCCGGAGTCAGCACCACCTCCGCCCCGTAGGCCTTCAGGATATTGATCCGTTCCTTCGTCATATTATCCGGCATGATCAGGATGGCCTTATACCCTTTCGCTGCCGCGTTCATCGCCAGTCCAATCCCGGTATTTCCGCTAGTCGGCTCGATAATTGTCCCGCCCGGCTGCAGCCGTCCGTCCAGCTCCGCCTGCCGGATCAGATTATAGGCCGCCCGGTCCTTGACGCTGCCGCTGGGATTGAACATCTCCAGCTTCACATACAGCTCCGCGTCCTCCGGTCCGGTGACCCGGTTCAAGCGTACAACCGGCGTGCCGCCAATCAGCTCTGTAATATTACTTACTACCCGATTCGTCATGGGTGTGCCTCCTTTGTTTCGGTCCTTATCCTATGCACGATATAACACCCATTGTATAGTTACGGGATAGCATTTGTCGATTTTAAGATGTCAAAAAAAATACAGCCCTTAGTGGACTGTTTTGAAAAACTAATGGATCGGCAAAAGCTTTATTTGCGGAGCATTCTCTTTTTTATAAACCGGCAGGAGTTGAACGAGCCCCTTTTCCTCATCACTAATCGGAACAGTAATTTCATTCTGATATGAAAACTTAGTATACTGCTGAGTCAACTTGTTTGAAGTCGGAACTTGGTGATCAGAAACTGTTTCTGAACGAATCATATCCGCTTTACCAAAGATAAAAATCGCCGACATTAGTATGGTGCTTAATCCTATATACTTGCTAAGTAATTTCAATATCTTCACCTCCAGCAACGTTCAAATGAACCTTCAACTATATTTTACATTAAAAGAAGGGTGGATACTACTTCAAATGACCAACAAACAACCAGCTTCTCGCTGGTTGTTTGTTGGTCTACTCTACGTCCAGATCATCCAGCATTGAATACATGTTGAGCAATAAGCTGAAGAGCGAGTGCAAAACCATTCTCATCTTCAGGATGTCCAATTAATTCTATACCTACATGCCTTTGATCCGGGTGAAGTTGTCTGGAGGACTGGTCTACCTTAAAGAAGAATCCGGGTGATGATGATTTTATTGTCCCATACTGTCCGAGGGACTGATATACGAATGAACCTGCTGCTCCGCTTCCACTGAATACAGTAGCATCCTGGTACATTGAAGTATTATATTGTATGGGTGTGGTCTGCCGAATATGCTCGGTTACGGACAGTGGAGTGATAACACTAGTATTTTCATCATCGAGATAAATGGAGGAAGAATCTATTATATCTTGTTGGGCCTGCCCATCTGGAAAGGCCGCTTTATACTGCGTTGTTAATAGCAGTTCAACTTCCTCCATGCTTTTTCCTTCAATACTATTAAGTACTTTTTCCTGATTTTCTTCTGGAATATAGTAAGTTGAACCCAACTCAGCATTTACTTTGTCCATAACTCCCTGCAATAAAAGAAGCTGCTGATTAGATCCTCCACTTTCATCAGCATATACCGGAAGAGCAAACGAGAAAATTAATATACATACAAATAAAAGTTTTGATAATTTCTTCATAATATTCGGCTAACCTCCATTAAATGATATTTTGGCAGGCTGTACAAAACTACCTTCCAACTAAAAATGTTAGTCATCCACCTCCCTCTCACTAGCAACTATTTACATTATAACCCATGTAAATAATGGTTACCATAAGAAAAAAGACCACGATTTTCAATAAACGTCTTATTTGTACTAACTCGTTCCTTTACTTTTTAAGTCCAAAAAATCCCTCAGCACCAAAAGCCGCCTCCCGCAAAACGGGAGACGGCATTCTAGTGCTTCTGCTCATTAATTCCTGCGTTAGTAGCAAGATTCAGTCAGACCTCTACACCTTCATCTACGGATTCACCGTTATCGTGAACGTGGAGGTTGTGTTTTTGATCGGCGTTACCGTGTTCAGAATCTTCAGGTTGTTGAAGACCACGCTGCCCACTGCCGGTCCCTGGCCGGGCTCCGGCAATTCATTGGCCCAGATGCCGACACCGGATTTGGCGTCGAAGGCGTCACCACTCTTGAGGGCACCGGAAATCGTAATGTTCGAGAAGATAGTATCGGCTACGGGGAACTGCGGCGTAGAGCCGGAATAGTTCGTCTGGAACATAATTCCGTGATAGGTCGGGTCGATGATGTCCACATCGCTGACCCGGATGCCCTGGAACACCTTGGAAGCGGAGAACACCCAGATGGCCGGGAAGGTCTGTGCGCCCCAGAAATGTCCGCCTGAGCGGACGACGGAGATATTCTGGAAGTTCGTCGTCGGTGATGCCCCGAAACCGTTCATCGGATAACCGAAGTCCAGCGAGCTGATCGTAATCCCGGAGTAGCAGAGAGTATCAGCAATATAGATGTTGCGGAAGGTATTCGCATACCCGCCGTAGACGGCAAGACCGGCTGCCCGCCAGGTCAGGATGGACGTCAGATTCTCATAGACATTGTCCTTCATGTCGGAGCCGCCGGAATCGATCGCCGAGAACAAGGCGAAGCTGTCGTCTCCGGTTGCCCGGGCCTCGATGTTAGACACGAGATTGTTCGTGCTGCCGTTGGTCATATTGATGCCGTCGGCAAAGGTATTGCGGATGCGCGAGTTTTTAATGACCATATAATCAGTATTCGCGCCCCAGTACATACATACCTGATGCTCCGTCCAGATGTTGTCGATCGTTATGTTCGCCACATTGGAGAAGTCGAACACCTTGCCGGGGCCGTCAATCCGTGAAGTATAGTTGCCGAAGTAAGCAAACCCCGAGAAGGTTGAGCCGTTCGCTGAATCCGTCGCCCGGAAGCCGATGTCTGTATTCGACTGGTTGAGCGGAGCGTAGAACCGGGTATACCACGGTCCGGCTCCGATGATCTTCACTGCCTTGCCGTAGACCTGGAATTTATTCGAGGTCTCATAGTTTCCGGCAGGAAGATAGACACCCGCAAGATTACCCGTTGTATCCATACGGACCTTATCCAGCGCATTCTGCACATCCTGATGCGTGAATCCAAGCGGAACGGTATACTTGGACGGGTCAGGATTGGCTATTGGCGATACCTGCTCCAGGCTCACGAAGTCTATCGCATATTGCGAAGTATTGGCTGCATCCTTCTGCAGCCGGATCGTGCTGCCTGCCGGAATCGTGCTGTCGAACATGATATTCGCTTCGTCATAGATGTGGCGCGGGGATCCGGCACTCGGCGAATTGCCGGGACTGGCCTCCGAGCCATACAGCCAGGCGTATTTGGAGGTCAAGGTAATGGCCTTGTTGAACACTCCATTGACGTAGATATTGAGTGTAGCTGTCGTGCCGTCACCACCCGGAGCATCGGGAATAGAGAACCGGGTAACCAGGGTATTCGTGCTGGCTTTGGTCGTGAATTCAACATAGCTGCCTGTGGTATTCAGCGTAACGGCCCGTCTGCCTGAAGCTTCACCGGCCAGATCGCCGATATTCCGGTTCGGTGCCAGCTTGACAGCTCCGCCGCCGATCACTCCATCTTCTGCCTCATACATGTCGTAAGGCATATTGGCCCCGCGTCCGATGTAGAGCGACTGGTTCTGGATGTTGTTGGCCCGCTTTACCGCCAGTTCGTTGCCATCCACGGCAATTTCTGTTTTGACATTATATTTTCCGTTCACCGCCGTCCAGGTCCCAAGAGCCACAGGGGCCGTAGTACTTCCGGCAGCAATGACACCGTTATAGGAGCCAGTCAACGTTCTGAGGACTGCGCCTGTCGTAGCATCGGTCAAGGTCAGCGTAATGTTGTGCGCACCGCTGGCTGAGGCCGCCGTTCCCTGATTCTTAATGGCTACCGAGAAGCTGACCGTGTTGCCTGCTGCCGGGTTGCCGGGAGACCAGCTGACCGGAGAAGCAATCAGATCCGAGCTGGATACTGGGTTCACAGTAAGGCCCGCAGGATGGGCATAGCTGTTATTGCCCTCATTCAGCTCAATGACATTGTTGTTCTCGTCAACCTTGGCGCTTACCGTATAGGTTCCGGCATCCTTGGCTCCGAGGCTGAAGGATACATTCGCGGAAGCTCCTGCGGCGAGCGCACCCACCGGTGCTGTCCCGGCAAGGGTGGTGCCGACATAGAAGCTGACTGTGGTTGCGGCCGAAGCCGCTGAGCCGATATTCTTGACGCTGGCACTCAGCGTGAGGGCATCGGTCTCCACCGGAGCGGACGGACTCCATGACATTCCGGTTACCGTCAGGTCAGGATTCGCCGCCGGTGTGCCGATGACTTGTAGCTCGGCTACCTGTCCGGCGCCTGAACCGGAATTCGCCGTAATTCTCAGCTGCAGCTCACTGACTGTAGCGGTCACCGGAATGGTCACTGAATTGCCGCTGGCCGGATTAAACGTATACTCCGCCGCAGATACCAGACTGGTGAACGTTCCTGTGGACTGGTTATGTCCCAGCACCTGGATCGTCTGGGTACGGGTTGACCAGGCGGCTGCCGGATTGAGCTTCACGACCACCGAGGTGACATTGGCATTCGCGCCGAGGCTGATGGTCAGCGTATTCGGGTAGCTGCCGCCCGCACCTTCCCAGTAGGTAGTGACATCTCCATCATTGGCATTGGAGGGGACGAAGGTGAAGACGGAAGAAGAAGCATGGATAGCCTTGCCGACCGCCAGATTCGAGCCGGGACCCGTGCTCGGGGTGGCCGTTGGCGTGATCGTCGGAGCCGGAGTCGCCGTTGGGGCTACAGTAGGTGTAGCTGTCGGTGCAACGGTCGGCGCGATCGTTGGAGCTACGGTTGGCGTAGCCGTTGGGGCTGCGGTCGGCACAGCCGTCGGAGCTGGCGTTGCCGTTGCCGTCGGCGTCGAGGAAGCGCTCAGCACAAGCTGATCCAGATTCACATTGCCGGAGTCAGACGCATCATATTTGTAAGCAATGGTGTTGGTTCCGGCGTTCAAGGCAAGAATCTCTGCCTGTGTCGACCAGGTATCCCAGTTCGAGAGATTGGCAAGCGAGGTCTGCTTGACCTTCGTGCCGTTCACGTAGATACTCAGCGTCTTCGTACTGCCGGAGGCATTGGCATACCTCAGGGCTGCGCTGTAATTCCCTGCCGCCGGAGCCGTTACCGTGAAGGTTGTGACTGCTCCCTGCGTCAGGTAGCCATCTACGAAGGCAGCACCGGTATAGCCGCTGTGATCGGTATTCGTCTTGGCCCCGCCGGATAAGGCAGCGGCCTCCGCTTCATAGGTTCCGGGTGGCGAGGCCGTGGTGCCGTACACCTCAATCTCCGACAGCTGTGCTGCGGGCCAGCCGGTGTTGCCCGTGAAGTTGATTTTGACATACCGGGCGGTTGCAGCTGTGAAGTTGATGGTGACGGAGTTCGCACTGCCCGGATTGAAGGCATACCCCGCAGACGCCGCCAGATTGCTGTAAGACGCATCATCCGTACTGCCTTGCACAGACAGCGTCTGTGTTCTGGCTTCCCAGCCCGCAGGCAGCTTCAGTACAACCTGATTCACACTGCTGCTGGCACCCAGATCCACCTTGATCCATTGCGGAAAAGCATTGCTGGCACTCTCCCAGTACGTACCCTGGTTACCGTCATTAGCATTCGCTGCTACATACACATCACCGACTGAGCTTGCGCTGATCGTCTTGCCCTGAGCCAGATTGCCTGCCGCCGCCCCCACTGCCGGAAATAACGCGAGCTGTCCCACACATAACACAAGCATCAGACCGTACATCAGGAATGTCCTTGCTACCGAAGACCTAGTTCTGCTGATCATTTGACAACCACCTCCCATAGATTATGGTGCCACCTTCGAGTATGCGCTTTCATAAAACAAATTATGGTAATAATATAAGATAGAGCCTGGCTCAGGTCGATGGCGTATTCTATGAAAAGTATGTGCGTACATACGGAGCGCTCAGGGAGAGAATGGACCTAACTGAAGTCGGCATACCCGCGGACGGCAGATGCTTTTACAATGAATACAACAACAAGCCACAGCGCAGGAGGAATCAGCTATGAATGAAAGTACCAGGCAGGAGCTATTATCCAAAAACGAAAAATTGATCAACATGGTGATCGAGCGGGCCAAACGGGATTATCCAGAGGAGATTGCGGTGATCGGGCTTACGGGCTCTTGCCGTACCGGGGATTATCATGAGAAAAGCGACCTGGATCTGATCATCATCAATAATAACAACCAAGGCTGGGGCATCTCGTCCTGCTTCATTCTGGGGGATGTCGGTTATGATATCTACTGCACTCCTTGGGAGACCCGGATCGAAGAACAGGCCGCGCTTGAAAGTCCGATGATCTCCTCTCTAATAGATTTGCAGGTGCTCTACTATGCCAAGCCTGAGGATCTGGAGAAGCTTAGGGTCTATCAGCAACGGGCGCGAGATACTCTGGCGAAGCCCATGGGGCGCGATTCTCTGGAACGGGCGAAGAAATGGATCAATCTGGCGAAGCAGGAATACGCGAATGTTTGTCTTGCGGAGGATAAGGGAGCCGTTAGGCTGGCTTCAGCGGAGTTGGTCTACAATCTGGTGAACGCTTTGACGCATATGAACAATACTTATCTGAAAAGAGGGCTGAAAAGATACCTGGAGGACACCGCAGCTTACCGCTACCTCCCTGAGAATTATGAGACGATCTATATGAATGTGATCTGCGCGATGACGACGGACGAGATCCGAAGTACCTCCGGCATTTTGCTCAAAAGTATCCTCGATCTGTACAGCACCCTGTATCAGAAATATGTGGAACAGCCTGTTCCTACCTATGATAATCTGGCGGGCACCTATGAGGAATTATGGTGCAACTACCGCAACAAGATCATTGCCAGCGCTGAAAGTAAGGATGCTTCTTACGCCTTCTACGCCGCCATGGGAGCGCAGGGTCTGCTGGATGAAATGACTGAGTCGCGGGGAACCCGGAAGTTCGAACTCATGCAGTATTTTGATGCAAGTAATCTGGATCTGTTCAAGGACCGGTTCCTCCAGGCAATGGATGACTATCTGGAGGAATATCAGCGGGTCGGCCGGCAGCCCCAGCGTTACGATACTTGTGAAGAGCTGTACCGGCAATATATGAAAAAGTAACAGATAAGCAAGATCAAGCCCCCTCCCTTCGTTCAGGTTGGGGGCTTGCCTAATTATACATTGAAGCGTGCTACCAGACCTTGCAGACCTTGCGCCAGCATGCTGAGGGCACTGGCAGAAGAGGCGATCTGTTCCACTGAAGCCATCTGCTCTTGTGATGCGGCGGATACTTGCTGTGTACTTGCCGCTGTAGTCTCCGAGATATGCGTAACGTTACGGATAGAGTCTACAATCTCTTCGGTCGCTGCCGTGATTTCTTCTACCGCGCCGGATACCTCCTGAACCTGTCCCGCTAGTGAATCAATCGAATGGCGGATGGCATTGAAGGACTGCCCGGCCTCTTCTATGATCCGGGTTCCCCCCAGCACTTCGTTCATGCTGTTCTTCATCACCTTCACTGCATGATCTGCATCGGCCTGGATACCGGTTGCCATTTCAGCAATCTGACTGGCGGAATCTGCGGACTGCTCAGCCAGTCTGCGCACTTGATCGGCTACCACAGCAAATCCTCTGCCGTGCTCTCCGGCCCGGGCCGCTTCGATGGTCGCATTCAGTGCCAGCATATTCGTCTCCGAGGCGATCCCCTTGATCACCCCGACAATGCTGCTAATGTCCTGTGAACGCTTCACGAAGCCCATAACCTTTTCCGATAAGGACTGAATGGATTCGTTGATGGATTCCATCTGCCGGACGGCAGATTGCAGGGATTGATCCCCGGCAACGGCATAATCTGCAGAACGCAGGGAAGCTTCCGAGATATCCTGTACACTGGCAGCAATCAGCTGAATTCCGTCCGACATTTCAATAATGGTGTTCATGTTAGTCTGCAGGTCATTCATCTGCATGCCCGAACCACTTGCGACCTCACCCATAATCCCGGAGATCTTCTCGGTCGTTTCGGCGGTCAATCCGCTATCCGAGGTCAGCTTCACTGAAGAAGCCGCCAGACCGTTCGCGGATAGCTTCACCTGGGTGATCATCGTTGCCAGATTATCGGTCATTGTATTGAAATTCCGGGCCAGCTCACCGATCTCATCCTTCGTCTGCACACTAAGCTTGCGGGTTAGATCGGCATCGCCGTCGGCAATCTCCTGAAGCTGCCTGTTGACATCCTTCACCGGCTTCAGTATCCGTGCAGACAATACGAATGCGATCAACAGAGCCAGTACCACGGATAATCCCGTCACCCCCATGCTGGTAATCATAGAGGAGCTGCGGTGGGTTGCCGCTTGGCTCTGTTCCTTCATAATTTCATCATGCAGCATCGTCTCGAACACGAGCTGTGAATCGATGATCGTCGTAAGGGAGAGGCTTGTGAACGACTTCTGCGCTTGCGGGAAGTTCCCTTCCTTGGCCAAGGCAAAAGCCTGCTCCAGCACCGTCAGATAATTGTCCCACTCTCCCTCCAGCTTCTGAATTCCCGCAAGCTCCGCTTCATTCAGACCAGCTCCCTTAAGCTCTTCGACTGAGGCTGTAATCTCTGGTATCTTGGCTTCATAGGCGGTGAGATTGGCTGTTCGCTCCTCCGTGGTATTGCTCATCACATACCTTGCGGCCAGACCGTCCGCCGTCCGGATATCATCAGTTAATTTCTGTACCATCGACAGCTTGCTGTAATTGCGGTTGATCTGCTCTGTAAGCATAGTCACCTTAGCCTGAAAAATAGTACTGCCGAATATAGCGAGAATGAACACGATAATTACAGCGGCGAAACCAAACATGATTTTGGCCCGGATTCCTCTAAGTCTGTTGAACATGATAACTACCTCCACTCGATATGTAAGCTCTACTGTGTAACCTCTACGTATCGTACATCATCATTCTTAAATGAAACTGAAATATGCTGCCGGGAGCACAAAAAAACCTCCACCCCTGCCAAAAGCAGGAATGGAGGTTCTATGAATTACGTCCCTTAATTCCGGTTCAATCATACAGGTTCCCGTTCGCAAGCATTGCCAGCCGCTCCTCATCCCGCACAATCAGCCGGCCGTTCCTGCGTTCAATAATCCCATCTTCAATCAGGCGGCGCACTACCCGGTTCAGATGCCGGTAGCTGGTGCCGAGCAGATCGGCGGTCTCTGTCAGCGTGGAGGTGCGGATCTCTTCTACGCGCTGGGCGCCAGTGTTGTCCGCGAACAGCGACATCAGATAGCTGGCGAACCGGTTCTCCACCGGATAGAGCACATTCATGGCTGAGGTCTGCCCAAGCGTGTACATTTTGTGGCTCAGCTCTCCTACCAGGAAGCGCAGCAGCGCTGTATTGTCTTCAATCTCCCGGAGCAGCAGCTTCCTTCCGGCGACAAGCAGCAGGCTATCCCCTACGGAGACCACCTCATTCTTGACAGGATACTGGCGCAGCAGCTCCACATCCCCGATCACTGACATCGGCCGGGCGAACCGGACCAGCATCGACTTGCCGTTAGGCAGCAGCGTATGAATCTTCAGCTTGCCCTGCATCAGGAAAAACATATGCTCCAGCCGGTCGCCAACCGAGCAGACTGCCTCCCCTCCGCCGTAACGCCGAAGCTCCATCTGTGCAATGGCGCTGCTGCTGAACATGGCTGTGAGACCATTCTGCTCGGTAAGGCTTCGAACCGCCTCCGGATTTATAATCGATTGCATGCGCTTCTTCTCTCCTTGTGTCATTTCTGCTGAAATTACTGTATCACAAGTCTGAGGCCGGAAGCTATTTCTGCATTACTTCTCCTGCAAAATACTCCGCAAGCGCTCTGCGCTCCCGGTGATTCGCCAGATTGAACGAAGGCCAGCTCCGCTGGGGCTGGGCGCGATCAGACAGTCTGCTGCGCAGCGCCTCGTCCAGAATCCCCTTCTCCTGCTTGCTGAACCCGATCAGCTCTGGAACCACATCTGCAGAGAGTCCGGCCAGATAACCGGCATCCAGTGTGCCGCTTGCTTCATAACGCTGGATATTCTGCTTCGCAATGATATGATCCATCCCTATATAGTTCATCAGCACGTAGGAGAGCAGACCGAGCACAATGTAGCATTTTAGAAGCGGGAAGGGTTCCCGGCTAATCCGCACGGCCGCCAGCACCAGCAGCAATCCGAGGAAGATCATGAAGGCATGCACCAGGAACCGGATGTAGGTGTAACCATACGCCTCTTCATATAGGGTCAGCCGCGAGTATGCAGAATACAGCATGACCATGGAGCATAACACCAGAATATACAACAGGAGCTGAATGACCCGTTTCAGGATACCGCCCGCTTTGCGCACTGCCAGCAAGGACAGCAGCAAGATTGCGAAGTTAATCGATGTGACCAGAATCAGCTCCAGAAAACCGCTCCGCGCATAGTCCGCATACGTACTGTTCTCCGGCAGAATACCATCCCAGGCCCCGAACAGATACGAGAACTGGACACTCACAAACAGCATGTACACTGCATTGATTGCGGTAAGTATGGTAGTGATAATGACCGGGTCATCCAGACCGATCCCCTCGTCCCCTGCTTCAGCCGTTTCCAGCTTCTGTCCCATCGCATCAAACTCACTGACCAGAGGGGAGCGGATATAGGATTTGCTCTGTACGAACCCCCAGAGGAAGCCGAACATGCCGAGTCCGAGCAACAGAACCCACAAGCCTCGGAAGATCCAGTCCCCCAGCGAAATATTGTCAAAAATCCCCGGGAGGGCTGCCAGCAGCTGACTGAACACTCCGTCCGCCGTAGAGAGCAGCGAGATCACGATCAGCAGCAGCGGCACGGAAATCAGCAGGCCGATCATCACCCGCATCAATACCTGCTTGCGTTCATTCGCCATCCCGCCTTTGCCCCGGCGCAGCAGCCTCAGTGCCGTGGCCCAGTTGCGCAGACTTTGCGGGAACAGATGCTCAAGTGCCGCGCCGATCAGCGCAAGTCCGCTCCATGCGGGCTTGCGGTAACTAAGCATATACGTCATATGTAATAGAATGAGCACCGGAATAACAACGAAGTTAAGCGCAAAGAAAAACCAGTTGCCGAACAGCATATAGGTCAGGGACAACAGAAATATGGACACCATCCAAACATAGCTGAACCAGGTCTGCTTGCGCAGCCGCTCCTTGGCGAAATAGAGCATAAAGGCATAAAATAGCGTGATAAAAATCGGATATGAGATTCCCGGCATTTTGTCGTAAAACAGATACTGATGCACAACCGCAAGCAGGAATGCGGCTAATAAAGCTACACGACCAAGCCCCCGTTTGGAATCATTTTGATCGCCCATGGTAAATTCCCCCATCTTTTTACTGTCATACCCTGATTTTAGCTGATAAAATAAGAAGAAAAAGAGAAATATATTATCATTAATTTCCTATTTTATAGATTTGACAGGAGGAGAATGTCCCACATGAAGCTGCACAGTCAATTCCTGAAGCTGCATTCGCAGCATGGAGGTCCGGCCGAGATCTCCATCACCCTGGACGAGCTGGCCCTGACCCTTGGCTGTACCCACCGCAATGCATTGCATGTGATCCGCAAAATGGCCGATCTCGGCTGGATCACCTGGACCCCCAGCCGGGGGCGGGGACGGCGCTCCAAGCTGGTATTCCTCGCGGCGGCCGAGGACATTGCCCTGGAATCCATGAAGCAGGCGATAAGCAGTAAAGATATCAGCAGTGCGCTGGAGGGCATCCGCGGACATGCCCGCACTTCATCACTGCAGGACACGCTGCAAGGCTGGCTGCTGGCGTACTTCGGGCATCATGCCGAGGTGCACAGCGATAAGCGGATCGATACGCTGCGGCTGCCGGTCACCCAGCAGCTCCATACCTTCGATCCGCTGTATATGAATTTGCTGGCGGAGTCGTTTGTCTCCAGCCATGTTTTTGACGGGCTGGTCGGCCGCAGCGGTGAACGCGGCAAGGTGATCCCCGGCCTGGCGCATGCCTGGGAGACAGACGGGAGCCGGACGGCCTGGACTTTTCATCTGCGCAAGGAGGTCTTGTTCCATCACGGCAAGGTACTGACCGCGGAGGATGTCGTCTACTCCTTCGAACGGATGATGTCTACCTCGCAGCGCATGCTGTACAGTTATATTGTCAAGGAGATTCAGGAGGTCCAGGCCTTGAATGCGTCAACCGTCCGTATTCTGCTGAAGAAGCCGAACGAACTCTTCCTTCCCTTCCTCTGCACCAGCCGGGCGGCGATTGTGCCCCGCGATCTGGAATCCATTGGAGAGAATCTGTTTGGACGCAGACCGGCGGGCACCGGTCCGTTCAAGGTCGTGGAGATGAATGAGGACACCTGTGTGCTGGAGGTGTTCCCTTACTACTTCCAGGGGCGGGCCCATCTGGACCGTGTGGAGATTATCTATGTCCCGTGGAGCCTTGACCGGGAGCCCTCAGAGACCGGCTCTGCCTTCCATGTCATCCCGAATCCGTCAGCAGCCGGCACAGACTCTCTAAGCAGAATCCACTCTGAGTCCTATGTCCGCAAATTCGTAACCTGCAACACGAAGAAAAAGGGACCGCTAAGCGATCCCCTTCTCCGTGCCGAGTTGCTGTCCTGTCTGCAGGAAGCACCGAGAGTGCCCTTCCGGCATTTCGCAGCGCCTCCGGCTGAAGTCTTGCAGATTGCCACGATCCCGCAGTATGCCGGGGATGCCGAATACATCGCCGCAAGACTAAGGCAGCACGGGTATTCCTGCAAGGTGTTATCCGTGTCGCCGGAGGAATTCAAAGGCCCGATCCGCCTGAAGTCCGACTTGATCGTCTTCTCGCTGCTCCGCGACCAGGACGAGCAGCTCCGGCTGTACGACCTGTATCTAACTCTCTCGCAGCACATTGAACCGCGCACCCGCGCGGGCATTGAGGGCAGGCTGCGCCAGATCTCGCGGGAGCCTGACGCCGCAGTACGGGCGGAAGGCTTCCGGGTGATTGAGGATACTCTAACCCGTGACCACCAGCTGCATATTCTGTACGAGCGGCCTGCCGAGACTGCCTATCTGCCCTCCGTGCGCGGGGTGACCTTCAACAGCCAGGGCTGGGTCGATCTGCGCCATCTGTGGTTTCCGCCGGAGCTGTAGCGGAACAGAAAGTAGCTAATACTTTTGGAGCCGGTGAAGACTCCCGGCAGAGACATAGGGTTGGACAAGCCCCTACGCTTTGCCGGGCAGATACTCCGCCAGCCCCCGGCCTATCAGATTAGGGGAGACTGGCTTCCGGCCAAGTTCCCTTGACCAGATGGAGAGCTGGCCGATATGATGAATCTCATGGGCGATAACATGGCGTATTACTTCGCCCCAGGTGTGCTGGGTAACCTGCCCATCCGGTCTATCCTCCCTTAGAATCCTCCGCTCCAAACCCTCATTCCAGGCTACTATGAAGGACTCTACCTCCGGCCGGAAGCGTGCATCCACCTCTCTAATTTGATGCAAAGTGTTATACTCCGGGAAGTCTATACGAATATCCGGCTTGCCTTCCATATCCCGTACCCAGCTTAATTCCACATCCACTATATGCACCAGTGTCTGCAGAATCCCGCCGACTCCCCCAATGCGTGCCTTCACCAGTTCTTCTTCCGGCAGCTCCTCGCACCATTGATACCATTCCTCGCGGACTTGCCAGTTATAACGAAATAAGGTTTGCATGGTTGGCCTCCTTTTGCCTCTAAAGATTTGAACTCCAAGCTTGACCGTCGCTGCGGTGAACATTTGGCCCTCCGGCCGCTGTTGTGTTTGGATTTCTTGATTATAACCGCTATTAGCGGTAGAAATCCAAACACAAAGGCGGACGCTATCGCTCCTACAGTTCCAAATTTCCCCTCCGCTTCTTTTTGCTTTTTGTTAAATTCTCTAGTGCTTCTTATATACCTTTAAACCTTACCCTTGCTTACGCCAGATGCTATAGAATCTCATAGCTGTAGGAACTCCTTTCATCTCCAGCACCCCGCTGTAGATCAACTCTCTCACCCTGTGCTCGAAATAAGCATCACCGACATACTGCTCACAATGTCCAAGTGCCTCTCCAACCAGCCGGGCCGATTTCAGGAACCCGTCTTCCCCTGGCGGCTGAAGCGAGTCCAGCTTCTCCAGCAGATAGCTGTCGTAGTAATCAGCCGGTACCTCGAGCAGGACATCCTTGTGCCAGATTCTCAGTACGCCGGACTGCCCGGAAATCGTCAGCCAATCCTGAGACAGCCGCGCGATATCCGCAGCACTCAACCTGCTGCCCACATCAATTCGCAGAAGCGCTTCCCTAAGCTTGTCTGACGGAATTTCTCCGGAATGACAGTAGTTAATGAAGGCATCCGGCCGGTTGAACAGCTCCTCACAGATGGCCCCGGCGTCCATCTCTATGAGTTCATTCTCTCTATTCCCCAGCAGATGAACGGTTAGACGTAGCCCCGCCTGCTCGGATGCATTGCTCCCGGTCCAGATGACTATCTTGGCCTGTTCGGGAATCTGCTCCAGGTTATCGAGCAGCTCCGTATACTCTCTATCACATTCATCAGAGACCGTAAAGTATTCCTGGATATGCTGACGGAACCAGTCGCTGCTAAGCTTCCTTCCCACGAGTGTATCCAACTGATCCAGCGGACCTATAGCATAATTCTCCCGAAGAATAATCAGCTTATGGCTATCCGTCCAGCCAAGACCTTTCAGCGCCTGCTTCATACTGCCCCCGAACGAGTCGCCGCAGAGGATGTGAACATGGGTGTCCTTCAAATAGATTCACCTCTGTTCCAAAATCGAAATTGAAATTAATTCTCGGAGCGGTCGAGCAGGCGCCCTTTTACAAGCAAATAGGCAGGAGTACTCGGTGTTTCGGTTTTAACGGTAACCTCAATTGTTCCATCCTTACGGACAGCCGGTCTTTCCCGCTTCTGCGCCGGCAACTGAATCAATTGATCATCATAAAGAATATACGCGGCAACATCCGCTGCTCCTTCAGGAACATCCTTCCCTGTTATATTCTTCGCCTTCACCGTGAAGCTGCCTTTTGCAGGGTCAAAGGTGTAAGAAACTGGCCGGAACGCATCGTCGCTAATGATCGTCCCCGGTGGGGAAGTGAAGGGACCTTTCTCAGTGTCCTCTATAGAATACTTGATGATATCCGTCTGCATCAGGGTTTCACCTGTCAGCGTGTAGAGCTGATTCGCCTGATCCCATTTGCTCACAATGCCCAGACGTCCGGCGAGTACACTGACGGGGATGAACATCGAATTCTGCTCCATCACCGGAACCGTATCCATCGACCCGGCAACCCCGTTAACCGATACAGTTTTGGAACCAATTGTGAACTTAACCGTTACACTATCTTTTTCGATGGCAGCCGTTCTTGCCTTGGCATCATAGCTGACCTTGGCCCCCATCAGCTCACTAATGGAGCGAAGCGGAATCATCGTCCGGTAGTTGGCATCCACATATGGCGCCTTTGGTGCCGTATAGAGCACATAGTAATCGTTAATTTTCAGCAGCGCAGGGTATTTCTTGGCCGCCGCCTCTACCTTCCCCGGATTCACCCCCGTCAACATAGCGAAGCTCAATCCCGCAGCCAGTAAGGCTGTCAGCACTTTTTTACCTGTCTTCATCCCAAACATCCTCTCTTTTCCTCTATTTCATATATTTTTACCATCTTTCTTATTACTCCATATTTCCGCATCAGTTGCGCCTCTCTACTAAAATCTAACAAACCGCCCAGGGAGGCAGTGTCATTTTCGTGACATGCCCTTTCTCTGATTGAAGACGTAGAAGCCATTTGAATACTTACTTGATCTATTTATAATTAGAGTGAAGTTATTGCAAAAGAGATTAATATTATGAGCTATGCCAAAGTGCAAGGGGATGAAGGAGAATTATGCTAAAGTCGTCCAGAATTTATACACCGCTCAATGAACTCACCAGCGAGGAGATAAAGGACCGTCTAAAAAGAAATGACGCCGCTGATCTTCTGACGCTCCCTCTTTCTGTCGGTGAATACCATTCGAACTGGAAGTTCGCCCAAGATACTTGTGCCCAGCTTGCGGATCATGAGTCAGCTGCTATTCGTGCTAATGCCGTTTTGGGATTTGCATACATCGCCCGGACGAAAGGACAGTTAGAGAAACACATCGTTAAACCCCTCGTCCTGAGAGAGCTCCGCGAAAACAAAGAGTATAAATGGAGAATCCTAGATTCTATCGAGGATATTAATTTATTCATGAAGTGGAACATCGGAAATAGAATTAATTACGAATGCGGGGACGAACATATTGGGTGTTAGTACAAAGGGAAACACGATAAGCGTATTTGGTCCCCCTTTTTGGGAGGAGTGGCGGAAGGGATGTTTGGAACTGTAGGAGCGGTAGCGTCCGAAAGTCCAAACGATTCCTGGAGCCATAACTATTCCCAAACTAAGCCTGACAATATGCTGCACCGATAATCAGGCTTCGATTACTGCCCGATGATATGCTTCTTACGAAAGGAGGGATTGCCGTGGAGTGGCTAGAACGAATGAATCGGGCGATCAGCTATATTGAAGACAACCTGGAACAAGATATTGCTTACGATCAAATCGCTAAAATCGCCTTATGTTCGGTTTACCAGTTTCAACGTATGTTTTCATTTGTTCTTGATGTCCCCTTGTCCGAATATATCAGGCGCAGAAGACTGACGCTGGCTGCGTTTGATCTAAAGGACAGAAAGAACACTGTGCTGGAGATAGCCTTGAAGTACAGGTATGAATCACCGGAAGCCTTCTCCCGTGCATTTCACAATCTGCATGGAATGACGCCTACATTAGCGCGCAATGCCGGAAGTGAGTTAAGAGCCTATCCCCGCATCTCCTTTCAAATCATCTTAAAGGGAGTGACCGGAATGAATTACCGGATGGAGAAACGGGATGCTTTTCAAGTGTATGGGCTGGAGGATATCTACCACTACGACACTATTGCGAATGAAGCGGGCGTAACGATCCCGGAGGTCTGGCAAAATATATTCAAGAATGGTGAGTTCGAACGTTTAGCCCAATCAGTAAGCGGGGCTTGGAGAGACGAAGGCAATTTCAGTAAGGAGCTTGGAGCGGTCTTTGCCTTCGATGCCTATACCTTCACTAGCAACTCGACCTTCCCATACCTAATCGGGTGCTACAAAGCGCCAGGCAGCCAAGTGAAAGGATACACTGTGGTTGATGTTCCCGCAGCTACGTGGGTCGTATTCTCAACACTCCATGATGGGAATGGCAGCGGCAAGTATGATTTACGGTCTTTGAAGAATCGTATCTTCTCGGAATGGCTGCCAACATCAACCTATACGATTCTAGATGGCGGCAATTTCGAAATGTATGGTACAAGCGCAGATGGCTATGAATATTGTGAACTATGGTATAGAGTCGGGGAATAGGATGAAAAAAGCGGTGCCCGGAATAACCGGCCACCGTTTTTTTGTCACCAGATGTATTTCTGCAAGGTTAGCAACATTCACTGGTTCTGAACTAGATGTTGAACATTCATCTCTGATTTAGAATTCATTCTATATAAAATGAGCGTAGCGATTATAGCAATCGCAACCCCAACAGCACCAATCCATGTAATAGATACAAGCGAGACTGCTTCAATAGCTACTCCCCCTATCCCAGCACCCGCTGCCATAGCAAGCTGCATCATAGACTGATTAAGGCCAAGCATCACACCTGACGCTTCGGGTTCAATTGTCGTTAAATGATATTGCTGCGTTGGACCAGAGGACCATGCGGAGAAGGACCACAACAATAGCACAACCATTACACCAATGAGTGTATTCGTTACTAAAGACAATAGGATCAGCATTACAATATGGAGTATCAACCCGCTGAATAAGGTTCGGTTAACCCCCCACCGGTCTGTGCTGAAGCCACCGATTTTGGAGCCTATCATGCTGGCTATTCCAAATATAAGCAAAGCTCCGCTGAGATATTTATCATTTATGCCCGATACTTCAAGCAGATACGGTGAAAGATACGTATATGCTACCGAATATCCGCCAAGCCAAAAGAAGGTAATCGAGAGTCCCAGTGCGACCTTAGGCTTTTGTAGCAAACGTAATTGTTGCCTTAATGGAATAGGTTCATCTCCCTTAACACGCGGGATGGCGAAAGAAAGTATAATCATTGCGATAATCCCTAAAAGGGCGATTCCCCCGAACACAGATTTCCAGCCAAGCGTATCCGCTGCAATGCGCCCAAGAGGTACGCCTATGATTAATGATGCTGTAAAGCCCATTACGACCGTTGCAATCGCACTTGCTTGTTTACCCTCTGGGGCAATTTTCGCTGCGATGTTTAAGGCGGTAACAACCACTACCCCTGCGCCTATGGCCATAATGATGCGGGCAACTACAAACAATCCATACCCGGGCAAAAGAACAGCGAGAATGTTAGATACCACAAACAAACCTAGACCCATCATAATTAATTTTCGTCTGTCTATACCTGCGGTTACAGCCATAAGAATTGGAGTGAATATAGCGTAGACTAGCGAAAAAATCGTAATTAATTGTCCGGCTGCAGCAACTGAAACACCAAGAGAAAGGGATACCTTATCTAGAATGCCAGACAGAATATACTCCGACGTCCCGACCAAAAAACTAACAATGGCTAAAATATACACCTTCCAGCTTACAGACATAGAATGATACAACTCCTTTGAATATTTTTGAATATACAATTCGTGAATTGTCGATTTGATATCTAAAAAGACATATCGCGAATTGTCGAATCATAGTGCCGAGAAAAAGCTGAATTCTGTGTACAGAACTCAGTTTCATCTCTCTTACATCTCACTCATCGTATACTGGGCTAACTGACGTATAGCTTCTTCGTCTCTCTGATAATACGTAAATTTGCCTATACGTTTTGTGGTGATTAGCCCTGCCCGCTGCAACATCGTAAGATATTGAGAGGCCGTTGACTGAGTCATGTTCAGCTTGTCGGTTATTTGACTTACACAAACCCCAATCTCCTCCATATCCACTCCTTCGTGGGGTTTAAAATGGACGTATGGCTCTTTGAGCCATTGTAAGATCTGTAACCTGGATTCATTCGATAAAGCCTTAAATACATCTATTGGATTCATAATCATTATTATATCGATGATTTGCGATATGTCAATACGGAAGACATATTGGTTTTCCTTTAGGGATTTTAAACCCCCCTTGCTTTTGCTTTTCTCTTTGCCTTTATCCTTTCCCCCTGCCCTACCCCCAAAGTAAGTGAACTTGAGCTTCCCCCTATTTGGGAGGAGTGGCGGAGGGGATGTTTGGAACTGTAGGAGCGGTAGCGTCCGCCTTTGTCTCCAGATTTCAACCGCTGGAAGCGGCTTGAATCAAGAAATCTGGAGACAACAGCGGCCGAAAGTCCAAACAATCTCCGGAGCCACGACTATTCCCAATATAGAGAGGTAACTCCTGTTCACCTTACTTCACCGACCCGATCATCCCAGCCACAAAATGCTTCTGCATCACGAAGAATACCAGCGCAGTAGGGATCGTGCCGATTACGATCGCTATCATAATCATGCCGTAGTCCGGGGCGTAGCCTGAGCCGAGGGTCGATATGAGCAGTGGCATGGTCTTGGTCTGCGGAGTCTGCAATACGATCAGCGGCCAGAGATAGTTGTTCCAGCTCGACATGAACGTAATGATCGCTCCGGCTGCGTAAGTCGTCTTCATGGTTGGCAGGTAGATGCGCAGGAAGATGCCCAGCTCACTGAGCCCATCCATCCGGCCGGCCTCCAGCAGCTCCTTCGGGAACATTTTGGTGCTCTGCCGGAAAAAGAAGATCAGGAACGCAGTGGTCACGGTAGGCAGAATGACCGAGGTCATCGTATCGATACCCATCCACGGAAAGACGTTCGAGATCTGGCCGAACATCCGGTAGAGCGGGATCATCAGCGCGGCGAACGGAATCATCATCGACAGCAGCAGAATGTTGAAGACTATGTCCTTCGAGCGGCTGCGGAACACCTCGAAGCCGTAACCGGCCAGCGAGGCAATCAGCAGCGCCAGCAGCGTGGTGGTTATGGAGATTTTCGCTGAATTCATCAGGGATACCTGCAGGTCCGTGGTGTCCAGCAGCTTGCGCAGATTCTCCATCAGATGGGTGCCCGGCAGCAGCCGCCCGCGGGTGACATCCACCGACTGGTTCGTCGAGCTGACGACCATCCACAGGAATGGAAAGATCGAGACAAAGGCCGCGATGCTCAGGAACAGATACATGAAGAACCGTTTACTTTTAGCCATTCTTATCACCTGCCACTTTGAACTGGATGACCGACAGCAGCGCGATCATAATGACAATCGAATACGATACGGTGGCTGCATAGCCGAAGTCTGCTGCATATTTGAACGACAAATTGTAGATATACTGGGAGATCGTCTGGGTCGCGTTGCCCGGGCCGCCCTTTGTAATATTCATGACCTCGTCGAACAATTGCAGCGTTCCGATGGTTGAAGTAATCGAGGTGAACAGGATGATCGGCTTCAGCAGCGGGACCGTAATTCCGAAGAACTGGCGGGTAGACGATGCTCCGTCAATTTTGGCGGCCTCGTAGATGGAGTGATCGATATTTTGCAGGGCCGACAGGTAAAAAATCATATTGTAACCCGTCCAGCGCCAAGTGATCGCTATGATAATGGTGATTTTGGCCCAGAACGGATCGGTGATCCATTCTATCGGGGCACTGACCAGATGGAGCTTCAGCAGCATCGTATTCACCAGGCCGTTGCCGGAGAACAAATACTTGAATACCACAGAATACGCAACCAGTGAAGTGACACAGGGCAGGAAGATCGCCGTCCGGAAAAACCCCTTGAATCTCAGCTTGCTGTCATTCAGCAGCACCGAGATAAACAGCGCAAGGATGATCATCAGCGGCACTTGAACCAGCAGATAGATGAAGGTGTTCTTAACCGATACTATGAATGTCTTGTCAGACAGAAGCCGTGAATAGTTATCGAAGCCGGTGAAGGTAAGATTGCTGCCCGTTCCCGTCTGGAACGACAGAATAAGTGCCTGAAGCATCGGATAGAAATAGAAGACGAAGATCAGAATGACCGCAAGCAGGACGAAGGACCATCCGGTCAACACGCTTTTGGTGCGGAATCTTAGTTTGGAATTGGTTTGATGCACAGCTGCCCAGTCCTTTCCTGAATATTATAAAATAAACCCCGGACGCCGCCCGCCTCCTGAACTCCCGGAAGCTGCTGGCCACGCCCAAGGTCACTATATAAGAGCTAACTATTTAATCTGTGACTCGGCCTGGGCCTGGGCATCGCTCAGCACGCTGTCAATATCCTTGCCGTTCAGATAATTCTGCATCTCTACAATCAGGATGTCTTCAATCGCATACGTGTTGATTCCGTAATTGACACTTGGGATCTGCTCCGTCCAGGCGGCGAAATCCGATACAATCTTCTGGCCGCTGAAGAATTCATTGGCCTGGCTGTAAGCTTCTCCGCCCGCAGCCGCTTTGAAGGTCCCAATGACACCGATGTCCGTCAGCAGCTTCTGGTACATTTCCACATTCGAGCCGAAGGTCTTTGCCATGAAGTCTGCTGCCGTCTCCTTACCATCCACATTCATCACATACCAGGAGCTTCCGCCCAGGTTCGAGGCATGAACGGATTTGTTCACCGTCAGCTTCGGAAGCGGTGCAATGCCCCACTTGCCGGATTGTGACGCTTCAGCCGTAATCGAAGGGGTAATCCAGTTGCCTGTCGGCACGGAGGCGACATCACCGCTGTTCAGGGCAGCCACGAACTGGCTCCAGTCTGCATGCACCTTGGCTACGTTCGATTCGGTCAGCTCCTTATAGGTTTCAAAAGCTTCCTTAAGCGGTGCATTTCCCGCGATATTCGGCGTCTTGCCATCTTCCTTCAGGTACCACTCGCCTGCGGATTGAATCATCACCCGGATCAGGCCGAGGTCGTTCGGGTCCAGGGTAATCAGCGCTTTGCCGGTCTTCTCTTTCACCGCTTTGCCGATTTCAATATATTGCTTCCAGTCGATATCCTGCAGATCGGCCAGCTTGTAGCCTGCCTGCTCCAGATAGTCGGTTCTAAGATAGAGGCCGGTCACGCCGGAGTCAAAAGGAATCCCATACTGCTTGCCGTCCAGGCTGGTCGGTCCGCTTTTGTAATCCGCGAAGTCGGTGCCCTTGATCGAGCTGCTCAGATCGTAGAAGGAATCCTTATACGATTGCAGGAAGCTCTGGGAACGGTAATCCTCAATCAGCACGATGTTCGGCAGACCCTTGGTGGTTCCGGAATTCAGTCCCGTGTTCAGCTTCTGGATAATATCCGCTTGGGCATATTCCACAATGTTTATTTTCACGTCAGGATTTGTCTTGGCATATTCTGCTTTGGCCACTTCCAGCGCGGCGATGTTGAATGCAGGGTCCCAAGCCCAAATCGTAATTTCCTTCGCCTGTGCAGGCTCTGTAGCTGTTGTATTCTCTGTCTTTCCCGTGTCCGCAGCAGTGTTGCCGGAATTCTTGGACCCGGAGTTCGAGCTGCAGGCCGTAAGCAGCAGCAGGCAAATCAGGACTAACGCAAAGCCTTTTTTCATTGGTAAGCCTCCCCTTTGATGCGCTTTACTGTATTTCGCTTGTATGTAAGCGCTTATTTATTACATAAGTAATCTTATCACCCGTTCCAGGGGACCCGTTAGAACTTACTTTATGGGGATTGGTCATTTTATCGCCTGATTGTAAGCGTTACCTTGTTTGGCATTTGTTCTTTTTTTGGAAAATGGTAATAATCTCACTTCTTCATCAGCGGCAGGCGGATTCGGATGGCAGTCCCCTCTCCAGGCGCACTCTTAATCGTGACTCCATATTCTTCGCCGTACATCAGCACCAGCCGGTCATGCACATTGCGGATACCGATTCCGGTGAACAGCTGGCGCTTTCCCTCAAGGCCGGGCATAGGCAGATCAGCCGCACCAGTATCCATCCCGTCCCCGTTGTCCACCACCTCGCAGAGCAGGGACCCGGCATCCTGGGAGATTAGGATATGGATATATCCGCCGCTTTTGTGCGTAAACGCATGGAAGAAGGCATTCTCAATGAACGGCTGAATAATCAGCTTCGGCAGCTGGTATTCCATACAGTCCGGGGAGACGAAGAAATTCACCCTGATCCGTTCGCCGTACCGCACATGGTTGATGAACACATAAGACTTCAGATTCTCCAGCTCCTGCGTCACCGTGATGCTCTCACTGACATTGCTCAGCGCATTCTGCAGCATCGAGATTAGGGCATGAATCGTATGCACCGCCTTCTCTTGGCTGCCCTGCTGCACCAGGAAGTTGACCGAAGCCAGCGTATTGTACAGAAAATGCGGGTTAATCTGATGCTGCAAGGCCGCAAGCTCGGCATTCCGCTGCTCCTTCTGCGTCTCCACCAGTTTCTCGACATATTCATTCAGCTCGTCCAGCATATAGTTATAGGCATGGCCCAGCTCCTGAAATTCAAAGCTCCCCGTAACCGTAATGTAGTTGTGGAAGTTACGCTCGGTGATCTTGGACATCTGCCGGGTAAGCAGCGTGAGCGAGCGGGTCAGCCTTCTGAAGATCAGGAACACCACGATCAGGGCCACGGCCACGATGGCTGAGCAGAACAGCACGACCATTTTACCGTTGACCATCTGGCCGAGGGCCGTCTGCTTATCGATCAGGTTCACAATATAGAAATCATAAGACGGCAGGTAATCCGCAATCAGAATCGAATCCGTGCCCTGAAAATCAATGTTCCGGTACGCAAGCTGCTGCTCCTCAATCTCACTGGCCACCTGCAATAGATCTCCTGCCTGCCGGCCCATCAGATCACTCCGGTTGCTGGACACAATCATCCCCTGCTTATTCAGAATCACCACATCGTTCCCGGTACTGACAAAGCTCCCGTAGAAGGAGCGGAAATCCTTTTCATGAATGGTAAAATACAGCGTCCCGTATATATCGCCGCTAGTCCTGTCCATCAGCGCTTTGCTGCCCACGATCACTGCTTCCTTCTTCGGCGCATCCTGCACCGTCTCCTCATAGAACTGATACATCAGCCGTTTCGGCTCAGCCAAAGTATTCCGTGTCAGCTCATGCTGCTGCAGCTCCCGGTCACTCATTAGCAGATTGTTCGTATTGGTGGAATAGCTGCGGCCGTTTTTGCCCATGATTTTGATCCCGACCTGGTAGGCATCGAGCGTGGACTGAATCTTCTTCATCTGCGTGGTCATATTGTAATAGGTCCGCAGCATCCGCAGGGAGTCCGAGTCCTCCTCAGACAAGAAGGAACGGATCGTGCCGCTTAGCTGAGTATTATTGGTAGCCGTAACGATCGAATAATGAAACGCTTCAAAGCTCGACTTAATCTGGCTGATCACCTTGGAATTCGTAATGCTGAAGGTATTCATGAACAGCTTCTCCGACATGCGGACGGTTGTCCAGGAGGAAGCGATGGCTACGGCGATGATGCTGATGAGCATGACGATGAAGATTTTGATGAACAGGCTGTGAAATTTGAACCGTTCCCAGTATCTGCGCATGCGCTCTACTCCTGCCCGTAATGCTGACGCCGGTAGCCGCTCGGGGACAAGCCGGTGTATTTCTTGAACACTTTGCAAAAATAGCTGTGGTCCCCGTACCCGACCATACTGCTAATCTCCGCTATAGGCGCTTCCCCAGCCCGCAGCAGTTCTGCCGCCTTGCCCGTGCGGACCGTGTTGAGATGCTCCTTGAAGCCTTCGCGATTATGAGTTGTGAACAGGCTGGACAGATAGGATGGGTTAAAATGAAAATGACGGGCCAGCTCCGTAAGGGTCAGCGGCTCGGCATAATGCTCCTCTATGTACTGAAGCAGCTTCGCCATATTGGCATTGCCGCCCGGTGCAGACGTTGCCGATGAAGTCAGCTCCATGATCCGGGTCAGATAATGATCCAGAATCTGCATAGCCTGCTCCGCAGTACCCGCTTCATCGATGGCCCGGAACAGGCCGTATTTCCCCTCCTCCAGCTCCTGCAGATGGCTGAACTGATTCGTAATATTGAAGATGATATTGCTGAGGAAGGACTTGAACTGATACACATCCCCGTCATTCTGGCGGCTGAGCGCATCCACATGCTGATGCAGATCACCGAACGCTTCCGTAAGCTGCTGCCGCTTCAGCTGTTCTGTGAACTGCGTCAGATTGAACTTGGGCAGCGGGGCCTCCTGATCTGGACGTTCCAGCTGGTTGAGCAGGATCTGCTCCGGCCGGAAAAACCGGCACTGCTGTAGTCGCTCATTACTCTCCTGCTGGATGGCCGCCAGCTCGCTGAGCGAGCTGAATCTCCGGCTGAGCGTCAGCCGTATTTCCGTTTCTTGCCCAGCCAGCGTATCGGCTAACTGGTGTACAGCCTCCAGCAACTGCGGCCAATGGGCTTCCTCCAGATTAATCAGCATGAATGTAGTGCCCGAAGGCTCTGCGCCTGGAAGGACGCACTGCTTAAGTCCCGGAACTCTCCGGTCCAGTTCTCCGGTAATTGCGGTGGTGACGGTGACAGATGCCGTCTCATATGCAGTGCGGGCGCTGCTGCTTATGGCCGCATGATTGCCGCTAAGGCTAAGGGCGCTATTGTTCATGGCAGCGTTACCGGAGCTACGGTTAAGGGCTTCGCCGCCCGGTACCGGCTGTAGCGTCTCCCAGCCCAGCAGCGCGAAGCCCTTATACGGCAGCTGCCGCTTCACCTCCGCTTCGCTCTCCGGCGGCAGCCGGTAACCGGATAGCATCCGGCCGAGCAGGGTATCCAGCGGCTGCCGGGTTTCTGCTTCCTCCATGGATGCTGCGGCGGCACTCAGTTCCGGGATGCGTTCCCGGGTCTTTTTTAACACCTGCAATAAGGCTCCGGCTTCCAGCTTCGGCTTCAGAATATAGTCCGCCACCCCATGCTGGAACGTCGAGCGCACATAATGGAACTCGCTGAAGCTGCTTAACACAATCACCTCGGTAGCCGGATAATCGCGCTTCACCAGCCTGGTTAACTCCTCGCCATCCATCACCGGCATGACAATATCCGTAATGATGATATGCGGCTGCAAGGTCTGCAGCGAATTCAATGCTTCCCGTCCGTTGGCCGCTTCACCCACGATCTGAAATCCTTCCTGTTCCCAATCC
This sequence comes from Paenibacillus sp. FSL H7-0756, assembly GCF_038006765.1. Taxonomy (NCBI): domain Bacteria; kingdom Bacillati; phylum Bacillota; class Bacilli; order Caryophanales; family Paenibacillaceae; genus Paenibacillus; species Paenibacillus sp. FSL H7-0756. The sequence goes on from NZ_JBBOVT010000002.1 coordinate 1,620,855, forward strand.
AGCACATACTTAATCCCTTGCCGGACCAGGATTTCATCGTCCACAATCAGCACCTTACATATTGGATTCATGTTTCTCCCCCGCCTTTCATAGTGATCCTCGCCGGCCTATGCCAGTCATGAACGGATTATAAAGCGCTATCATGGAGATGGTCAAACTTAAATTTTGGAGGATCACTGTGAAGATACCTGACACTTAGCGGAGAATTGGAATTGTAACAACAAAAAAAGCTAGAACCTGTGTGTCCCAGCTTTGGAAATAGCCTATTAATGAGGGGGCCGCAGCATCTGCACTATTGCATCAATAATAATCTGTGGTTTCTCTATATGTATATTATGCCCGCTGCCCTGTGCTTCAACCAAGTGCCCTTTAGTGGAGGTATGCCTCACCCTGATAGCTGAAGCGGCAAGTTTTTAAATAATAGCAAATCTTGAACGACAAAAAAACAAGGATCTTTTTCATAGACCTTATCTTTGTTTAGGATTAGGTTGTATTTCTTAATGTCCTCCAAAATTAAAAAGTTTAATCAATCTCCTCTAATTTTGTTCCATTGCCCTTTAGTTTGAAAAAACACCTGATTGTAGACTGCCATATGTTCAAGCACCTAATCTCAGAAGAAGCCGTTCACGTAGCCTTACTGTGAACGGCTTTTTTGAATTATTCTGGTAGTACATTTGCTTTTTTAAGAGCTTGAACATAAAGATTGTGTTTGTAAGCTTTAAGTTCTTTTCCGAACTCCTGTGGCTGATTAGAGTTGTATTTAAGAATATTTTCTTCTAAGAGAAGTTTAGTTAAATTTTGAGCAGTGAGAATTTTTTGATATTCTTTTGGAGCAAAATCATTCCAATACTCTTCTTCGTCAAGTCCCATGAGTTTTATCAATTTTAATTGTGTATTTTGAATATTTTGAGGTTGTGTTTTTAGAATTTCTCTATTCTTTAGAGCTTCTTGTTTACCCTCTTCTAGAGTTGCAGCAACATTTTTTTGTTGAGCAACGCTCAAATAAATTTGCTCAGTTGCTAGTTGTTCTATTATTTCTTTATCAGTTAGTGATGAATCTCCTATTTGTTGATATGCTTTAAAATTTTCAACATCTTGATTAGTTATTGAAATTTTGTCAAGTTGAAAAATAGTTTTTGTCTCAAGTTGTAAATTACTTTCAACTTGTTTAGGGATCTGTGAAGATTTAGTTTCCAATGGAGTTTCAGCAGATAACATAACACTAAAAGAAATTACTCCCGCAAAAAGAACTGCAAAACTGGCAATATATTTTTTTTTTCATAAATTCCTCTCCCCTTACCAAGTGAAATCAACTTGTCCTGTAGTATCTACTTGAAAAGACCCACTGCCTCCAACAAATACTGATTGTCCATATCCACTTCCTGAGGTGGAACTATACAAAGCCTGAGTATCATTATATTTGCCTATCATTACCCAACTAGGATCACTCAAATAACTACCATAATTGGGCAATGAAACATTTGAACCCCTAATATTAAGAATACCGGGCCCAAAAGTCGCATTAGGATAAACGTCCCATGCACTTAGAAAGGTTTTACTTACCAGTTCTCTTTTTGTAGCTAAGAGATTAGAGCCGGACGTTGTTGAATAAATACTTACGTAGGAGGTGACACTGACCGGAGAGTAAATATATCCTCCACTTGCAACCCGCCAAATCGAAATTAGATCAGTATCCTCAGGAAAGAATGCCAACGGTTTTATTACTGATTCTTCATCAACAGAAGCGGCATGGACAGATTGGGCTGAATTCCCTCCAATAAGTAACACTGGTAAAATTATTGCCGTAAGAATTAGTGTTTTTACTTTAGTCATTTTTCCACCTCTAAATTATAGATTTGCAGCTGCATCTATATCATTCCATAATAAGGGAATTAATTCAAGTTTAATGGATTATTTCATCATAAATCTTTTTTTATGTTATAATATGGTTAAACTAGGTGAGGAGCGTGTTACAATGGAACAGAAAACTCATGAAACACAATCAACCGATAAAAACATTATTGAACAAAAATCAACTTATATAGATGAGCAGCTAAACCCTTTGCAACAAATTGAAGCTGGTGGCCCACCAAAAAAAGTGGATCTTCAAAGCTTGCCTGTACCATTAAGATATATTGGATATTGTATCGTTTTTGGAATCCCTTTACTGTTTTTAACATTAATTATTGTAAGTTTTCTTAAGTAATGTTTTCTAAAGAGAGCATGGGAATTCGTTAAGAAGAATGCGGCTTGTTTTATACAACCATCCCTAACAGGAAGCGGATCATGGAGTGCGCCTCCGACCCAATTCCGGTAAAGTTGGTTCAGCAGTTACTGGGCCATTCCACTCGCTGCTGCATTCTTCTCCTCAGAAACACAGAAGACTCTCTTCCAGACCATCATCAGGCAGATTCACTTCGGCATCCAAAAGGATATGCGAAGCATAGAACTCGAATTCTACCTGCAGGTGCAACAACATTTTTTTGAACTGGCCCCTTCTGCCGAAACGGCGGAAGGGGCTTTTGCTGTGAATCGGCAAAAGCCCCTTCGAAGTACATCATCATTCTATAGTACAAATAAACTTGCAGGAGCCCGTTTACGCAATGTTCCGACCGGAGCGTGAACTCCCCTGCTCCAATGGCCCTCATGCTGTAAATAAAGACTCCTGCTATTTTTTTCCAAAAAAAACTTGCCCCAACTTATGATACGGTTCAGCTCATTTGCCACTTCCCACAGCTTCTCTCTTATGGTCCGCTTCGTATCTTCTGAAGTCCCCGGATAGAAGTCATTGACTATTTCCGATTTGATAACGGTCAATGGAATATCGGTTTGCATCAGTTCCCTAACCTGCTCATAGCCGGCCTGAACATTAGAGAACTCGCTGTGCATGGCCGCTATAGTCTTTTTTTGAAAGGATAATCTCCATAACAACTCTTGCGTCTGCTTCGAAAAAGGCTTAATGGTAGCTGAAAAACCGGGGAAGCTTCTTAACGCGGACAAGACCTTTAACAATCCAGTTCTGGATAGCAAATTCAGGGCCCGATAGAACCTCTCCGCCAAAATCTGCCCCTTCACATGCTCTTCCGGAAACCGCGCTGTAACTTCATCCTCATGCATCGAATCTACCAGCACTACTCCCGCCACCAGACCGGGATATTTCCCGGTAAACAGCCTTACATTTAATCCGCCATAGGAATGACCGACCAATAAATAGGGACTTTTCATTCCAGATTGCTGCAATAGCTCATACAACTCAGTTACGCACTGCTCATTGGTACGCGGAAACGGTCCTGGCTCACTCCAGCCATAGCCCGCACGATCATATACGATAACTTGTGTGACCTTAGCAACCTCAGGAGCAACAAGTGACCAGAACAATGCAGAAGAACCACAGCCATGCTCCAACACTACTGGAGGCAAGCCTTTGTCCTCACCCATAATACTGTGATACAACTTATGATTTCCTACACTTATAAGTTTCCCCTCAATCATATGTTCCCGCCCTAATGCGAGCTAAGATGCTTGCGGTACCCCTCGACCTTCTCCTCTCTATACCCCATCGCCTCATAGAAAATATGCGCTTCCTTCCGCTTCTCTCCCGACACGAAAATGATATAGTAGCAGTCCCGTTCATGCGCAATCGCTTCGATCGCAGTCATCAGCTTCTTGCCAAGCCCCTGCCGCCGTGCGCGCGAAGATACCACCACATTCTCTATGACCATGAACGGGCGGCAATCCCCCACCAAGTCCTGGCAGACGATCCCCATCAGCGAGCCTAACAATTCCCCGTCCACAAAAGCACCCAGCAGCACATACCGTTCATCCTCCCGGATTGTCCGAAAGGCATTCTCCAGCTTCAACGGGTCCGCCCGTCCGCCCATTAATTCATCGTAGAGTGTGTTCAATGCTTCGAGTGATGCGATTTCGATTTGTTCGATGGTTACCATGGCCGGATACGCCCCCTACTTCTCATTCTTGAGCTCAAACTCCTCACTCTTCCCGTCCCACTCAACAGTGACTTTAATGACGGAGTCTTTTTTCTCAACAGAGCCATTTCCAGAAGCACCCATTTTCAGCATTGCTACTTCAACAGGCCCCTCGATAGTCTGGCTGCCGCTGCTATGTTTAGCTTTGAACGTATATTTCATCTGTTTAATCGTTTCGAGATCAGACTGGTCGCCTTTGTAACGCAGTACTAAGTTATACCGCTTGGAGCTTTCACTGGTCACTTTATTCTTTTTGGTCAGCTTCTGGCTGGCCTCTTGCTTATACACCCCTGACCAGGTGTCCCCCTCGCCCTTGAACGTATAATTGAAATAGGTCGTTTCCGTATTGCAGGACGTCAGCAGCAATAGCAGAATTGCCGGAAGCAGCAGCACACGAAGTATCGTCCTCATGGTCAGCCCCCTTTTCCCATAGATTCAATTAGCTTGAACGGGATAGGAATTGCAGTACTGCCTCCACCCGCTCCTCCACTGTAAAATCCCCTTCCAGCCGCAACAGATCACCGTTTATCCCAGCCATCCAATCCTCATGCAGCGTGCGGCTGCGGACCTCAGGTCCTGCCGTATCGTACTGCGCCGCCCAAGCCATAAATTCCTGTACATCCTCATATTTATCTCCGCCCGGCAGACCCTCATCACCGTATCGTTCATACTCCCTCGCCCGCAGCCGATCCAGACGTACCTGCTCAGGAATCCACAGGAAAATCACCAGATCGAAGGTATCCCGCAGCGAATCCCCCCAGCCGCAAACCGCACCGGACAGAATCCATGGCTCATGCTGCGCCATATCTGCCTGCAATTTGTTCAGACGCTCTGCCACAACACTTTGCTTCGTATACTTCTGCTCCCAGAAATAATCGTCACTGTCCAATTGAACATGCGGAAGCCTCGCCGCCAGCGCCTTGCCCAAGGTAGTTGTTCCCGCCCCGGAAGCTCCCATAATATGAATTCTGCGGTACATAAGCCCTCCTGAATGATGAATCATTGTATCCATTTGTATATTTTACCATGCTGCCCCTTATATATAAACAGCGTAGCCTGATCTTAAAGGATTCTTCCTCCCCGGCAGGAAGCAAGTGTACAAACGTATCTTAATTTATCGAATATCGGGGATTTCCAGGAGACAAGTGGAAAAAGTCCAACTGTTAACTCAACTTTTGAAGACTTTCCTTGAATCACGATAATTAAGTGTTGTTTATCCAATTGTTGCCCTACCATGCCCCCAACGGCCACCAGCAAATGTACAAAATTCATCTAATTCCTGCCACTCGTCCCTTCCCACCTCTCCCATAAGCACAGGCGTAAGCCTTCCTCCGCTCAATCTATCACTCCCGGGCCCCTGGCATCCTTGCTTTTACATGGCCAACTATATACTCCTGCTCAAAAGCAGACGCAAACAAAGCCGCAGCCTAAGGCCACAGCTTGTTCACCTTCCCCATACTCAGTGGACTCCTCAGCTCACATCCGGCGGGATGCGCCGGGCGATGCCGGTCGCTATGGCGGCCTTAATTACAGCCAGACGTACCTGCTCTACAACCTTCTCGTTGAAAATACTCGGAATAATATACTGCTCATTCCGCTCATCCGGGTGAACCACCGATGCAATGGCCTGCGCCGCAGCCAGCTTCATCTCCAGATTCACCGTCTTCGCCCGGCAGTCAAGCGCCCCGCGGAAAATCCCCGGAAAACACAGCACGTTATTAATCTGGTTAGGGTAATCACTTCTGCCGGTTGCCAGCACCCTGACGTAAGGCTCGGCCAGATCCGGCTCAATCTCCGGGGTCGGATTAGCCATAGCGAACACGATGCTGTCCCGGGCCATGCTCTGCAGATGGCTAACCTGCAAAATTCCTCCTCTGGATACACCGATGAAGACATCTGCTCCGCGCACCGCCTCATCCAGTCCTCCGCTCAGATTCTCAGGATTCGTGGCTTCGGCCAGCCAGCTCCATTCAGCATTGGTATAGGCTTCGTTCCGGTTCAGTATCCCCTCCTTGTCTACCGCATAGAGGTGCTTCGCGCCCGCCGCCAGCAGCAGACGGCAGATCGATACGCCTGCCGCACCGATGCCGACGACTACGATTCTGGAGTCTGCAATCGACTTTTCCACGACTTGGAGAGCGTTCAACAGACCGGCCAGCGCAACTACGGCCGTTCCGTGCTGATCATCATGGAAGACTGGAATATCCAGCTCCGCTGATAGCCGGCGTTCAATCTCAAAGCAGCGCGGAGAGCTGATGTCCTCCAGATTAATGCCCCCGAAGCCGGGAGCAACCGCTTTCACAATCTGAATGATTTCTTCCGGGTCCTTAGTGTCCAGACATAGCGGGAACCCGTCAATATCCGCCAGCTGCTTGAACAGCATGGCCTTACCTTCCATCACCGGCATCGCCGCCTCTGGTCCGATATCGCCAAGCCCCAGCACAGCGGTGCCGTCGGTGACGACAGCTACCGTATTTCTTTTCATCGTCAGGGAATACGCCTTGGACGGATCTTCGGCAATCGCCGTACAGACACGGGCCACGCCTGGGGTATACACCAGCGACAGATCCTCGCGGTTCTTGATCGGCATCTTCGGGGTAACCTCGATTTTGCCGCCGAGATGGGCCAGGAAGGTACGGTCGGAGACATTGATGACTTTGATTCCAGGCATATTCTTCAGCACGCTGATAATCTCTTCATTCGCCGCATCCTGCACATTCACGGTCAGGTCACGGGTCGTCACATCCTTGCCGCCACGGATCACGTCAATCGCTACAATATCGCCGCCGGCTGCTGCCAGCCTGGACGCCACATCGCCAAAAGAAGCTTCTGCCTTACGGATTTCAAGCCGGATAATCATCGTTGTTGCAATGGACATAGAGTATGCCTCCCTCATCAGACGGATGAATTCTACCCTCAATATACTACAGTTCACTTGTTGTTCACAATTAAATCCGGGTTAACCGGGAATTTCCCAGTTCTCGGCCAGCTCTAGCAGCTCTGCTTCCGCAGCCTCTTCATCTTGCCCCAATACTTTCGCTTCTATATAGTAGGTGACGGTATCATCGCTCTCACTCTTGCCGGGACGCTGATAACAGAGCCAATAATAAGTAACTTCAGGGGCTGGATAGACCGCACTCCCCTCCTGTATGAACTTGATCAGTTCCCCTTGGCCTGCCGGTGTCTGCACAGGCTTCCTCCATAGCAGCTCTGTATGGTTAGGAATACTGATATAATTACCCGGACGGCTCTGATCACCAAGCGTCAGCTCCAGCCGATCCAGAGTTACAGCCGCAAGCCCTTGCAGATACCGCGCAGGCTCATCCTCACTTAGACGCAGCCTCTGTACTGCCGGACCGGAATCAGATGTTGCGGATACGTACAATGCTCCCCCGCCCAAAACGAGACAGATTGCTGCGATAAGCACGCTTTTATGCAATTTCGCCCTCATATGAACACTCCTTTGTAACCATTTAGTGTGGCATATCATTGTGTTTCCTAGATTGACGGGGCACAATAGTAATGGTGTGAAGCCTATGAATTCTTATGTTTGAACAAATACAGCACGAATTAGGAGAGAGAAGATATGACGAAGCCTTTTCAAGCATTGGTAGTGGACAAGACAGAACCATTCTCCGTTGAGATCAGACCGGTATCCCTGGAGGAACTGCCCGCTGGTGAAGTGTTAATTAAGGTAGCTTATTCCAGTGTAAACTATAAAGACGGGCTGGCAAGCATCCCGAATGGGAATATTGTGCGAAATTATCCGTTCATTCCGGGGATTGACCTGTCAGGAACGGTAGTCTCATCGAAGGACAGCCGTTTCCGCGAAGGCCAGTCTGTCATTGCCACCAGCTATGGGATCGGCGTTTCCCACTTCGGCGGCTTCAGCGAATACGCCCGCATCCCTGCGGATTGGGTTGTTGAACTCCCGGAGGGCTTGACGCTGCGGGAAGCGATGATCTACGGCACGGCCGGATTCACGGCGGCGCTGTCTGTGCAAGCGCTGGAAGCACAAGGCATGACCCCTGACCAGGGAAAAGTGCTCGTTACCGGTGCCACCGGCGGTGTCGGAGGTGCGGCGACCGCTATCCTGGCGAAGCTGGGCTATCAGGTCACTGCCAGTACCGGCAGAACGGCTGAAGCCGGATATCTGCAGGCGCTGGGTGCTGCTGAGGTCATCTCCCGCGAAGAGGTCGCGGGCAGTGCGGTGAAGCCGCTGGACAAGCAGCTCTGGCAGGCTGCCGTAGATTCAGTCGGAGGTGCCCCGCTGGCTGCTGTCCTGAGCAAAATCGCCTACGGCGGCGCAGTGGCCGCAAGCGGCTTAACCGCAGGCACGGCTGTCCCGACCACCGTCCTGCCGTTTATCCTGCGCGGAGTCAGTCTGCTCGGCATCGATTCCGTAGCTTGCCCTATGGAGAAACGGGCCCAGCTCTGGCAGCGCATGGCAGGCGACATGAAGCCTGCGGTGCTGGATACGCTGGTGGACCGTGAGATTTCTCTGACTGAGCTGCCATTGGCACTTCAGGATATTCTCCAGTCGGGCACCCGTGGCCGCGTGCTTGTCCGCTTATCCTAGAAATTAAGCCTTGACCTTGAAGTACACTTCAACCTTTATACTCTAATTGTTCCAGATGAATAGAGTTGGAGGTAGGTCAAATGAGATTATTTGAGATTGCAGTCATAGTTGTGATTCTGGCTGTTACGGCAGGAATGATTGGCCCAAAGAAAAACCGGAGGCTGGATACCCTTATGCTGCTGGCTGTCGTTATAGCTGTGGTGCTACATGGGTTGCTGGAGAATTACCGCATCCAGATGGCTCCGGCCTACGCCGCAGCGCTGGGACTGTTGACCATACTAGGATTCAGACTTATAAAGCGTGCCCGGACGGGCCAGCCTAAACGGTATGCGAAGCTATGGAAGAGTCTCCTGCTTATCCTGGTCCTTCTTCTTTCAGGATTATCCGTCTATGCGGCCAGGCTGCTGCCCATGTTCACACTACCCGAGCCAACAGGGAAATATGCCATCGGGACGATTGCGCGGGAGCTTACCGATGAGCAGCGTGACGAGACACTAAGCGCTGAGGAAGGCGGCAATCGGAAGCTGATGGTAAATGTATGGTATCCGGCCGATCCTGACCAGACTGCAGGTAAGCCTAAGGAGCATTATCCCTCCGCACTGGGCGAAGCGATCAGTCTTGTATTCGGGTTGCCGAAGCAGCTATTCAGCCATGTCACCCATATTCCTACACATGTTACAGCTGGAGTGCAGCTCTCGGTACAAGAAGCCCGCTATCCGGTCCTGCTGTTCTCGCCGGGGATCCGCTCCACCAGATTTCAGAGTATGTCAATTATCGAAGAACTGGTCAGTCACGGCTATATTGTCGTAGGGCTGGATCATCCTTATACCTCAGCCAAGGTCACTTACCCGGACGGTGCTTCGGTCAATTACGTGCCTGATCCGAAGTTTGATACTTCCGCAGAGCTCTACAGCTACAATGTGAACGGAATTGCCATCCGTGCAGGGGATGCCAGCTTTGTGCTGGACACCCTGACGGCTTGGAATACCCAAGACCCGAATGGATTATTCCAGGACAGGCTTGATCTCAGCCGTGCAGGAATCTTCGGCCATTCCTATGGCGGGGCTACAACCGCCGAAGCTTTAGCCCAGGACAAGCGCTTCAAGGCAGGTGTCAGTCTGGAGGGCGGGTTCTGGGGACAAGTTGCCCATGAAGGGCTGACGCAGCCTTTTATGTACATGATGACCGGAACGAGTGCGCAGCACCTTGCACATCCCGAAGCGAATACAGATCCCTTGATCTATGAAGAATTCACGCCGGATCTGAAGTCGGTCATGAGCCGCAGCACCAGGGATACCTATTATCTGACGGTGGATCATTTCATTCACCAGAGTTTTACGGATATAGCCCTGCTGTCACCCTCCTTATTCGCCAACGGTCTTGATCCGGTGCATACTGTAGATTTAAGCAGAGCCTATGTCCGGTCGTTCTTCGATCAGTATCTGCTAGATGAGCCGCAGGCGCTGCTGAACGGTCCGTCGGCCGAATACCCGGAAGTAATCTTTGACACGGCCTACACGCACAAGAGACCGTAGAGTAGATAGATATCGAATACAGGAGGGATTACCAGATGAAGGGAATGACCCGTGGAGAGCTGGCGCGGCAGTCGGGGCTGAGTGCAGCAACCATCCGTTACTATGAGGACAGCGGCATCCTGCCAGCCCCGGAGCGGACCGCGAAGGGATACCGGATCTACTCTGCTGATTATCTGGTCAAGCTGAAGTTCATTAAGGATGCCCAGTCCCTGGGTTATTCACTGAGAGAAATCCAGGCGGCACTTGCCCTGCTCGGCTCGAAGATGGATGAAGACACCCTGAAGGAACTCGTCCGCGACAAAATCACCGAAATCGACGAAAAGGTTGCCGCCCTGTACGCTATCCAAAGCATGCTGGCCGGTCTGCTCGAAACCCCGCAGGAGGATATTCAGAATTATCTGCGTTCCTTCCAGGTTCCAGATAAGCATCATTGAAGGATAAGTTATCGTGTGAAACCTATAAGTTCTTATATTTGCAAAAAAATCGGCAGCGTCATTCTGCATTCACAGAATACGCTGCCGTTTGTGCTGTGTGGATTTCTGTTATTCGGCTCCAGCCTCATGCACAGCTTGCGGAGGAGCCTGGAAGTAGTGCTGCTGGCGGTAGGGCTGGGCGTACGGCTGAGCACAATAACCGTGTACCGCCATCGGCTGGTAGCCGAAGGATTGCGGAGCCTGCTGCTGGTGCATATAAGGCGGCATGTTGGCATTAGCCATCATCGGCAGCGGAGCCATATTGGCGGAAGCAGGGTGGGTTCCCTTCATATTCTCGGCTGCCGCCTTCGCAGGAGGACAGCAATCCGCAGGCGGACCAATGAAGGTCTGAGGCTTCACCGGAGCGAGTGCTTCCTTAACCAGCGCTTCATTGAGGCAGTAGGTATGTGCCAGCACATTAGCCGGGGTTAGGCTCAGAAGATCCGAGCCGAGGATAACTTCCGGTGTAGGGGCATCGAAGATCGCCAGCAGATGGGTGCAATCCATCGTGGCCACTTCATAATGCCACCAGCCCTGCGGTACATTGGCAACCTGGCCCGGAGTGATCGGAAAATGCAGCAGCTCGTTTGTAAACGGATTGATCAGCGACACCACAGCCGCGCCCGAGATACAATACACCAGCTCAGCAGCATTTTGATGATAATGCGGCTCGACCACATTGGATCTGCTGAGATAGATATCGAGCAGCGAGGTATTCTCCAGGGTGTTCAGATTTTTGACGCCCAGTACGTTGATATAATTGCAATCATCCTTCTTGAATAAGGTGTTGCCGTTCATATCAAACGTAAACTGTGTATTGGGCGACGTATAGTCCATATAAGAGGTCACACATATCCGTCCTTTCCTCGGGGCCGTTTTTTATCGTTCTGGTTATAGGATATGTATCCGCCCATGCCCAGGTGACGATGAATAGCTCCGCCGCACACTAAAATTGCAGCTTAAGCGGAATTGAATAGCTGAATGCGCGATTAGACAATGGATTGGGCGGACGGGCTGGGCTGGATGGGGCTGCAACCCTAAAAGGAGCAGCGTCTCGTAGGGCCCGCAGCCGCCCTATGCTAATGTATGCTGTTTTCCGCATACATTTTGCCCGGAGGACCCGTAGCTGCCCATATGTATGGTGTTTTCCACACACATTTTGCCCGGAGGACCATATCTGCCCGAATGTATGCTGATTTCCACATACGTATTGCCCGGAGGCCCGCTTCCGCTCTATTGTATGCTGTTTTTCACATACATTTTGCCTGTAGGCTCAGTGTCCGCTTGAATGTATGCGGTTTCCGCATACATTCAAGACTCCTCGTTTTCTCGTCGGGCCTCCACACCCTTCTCCTATCCCGGACAAAATAAAAAGACGGAGAGTACACAACCTCTCCGTCTTTTTATGCTAAAACAAAGTTATCACTTACCAGCCGCTTCGCTGGATCAATGCTGTAATCTGCGCGATATGATGGCGGCTGTGCCAGATGTACCTCTCCACGGCGGCATCCAGTGTCATCTCACCCAGACCACCGCTTACGATGGTCCGTTCATAATCCTCAGGCTGCAAGGATTCCAGTAAGGTCGCGAATCTGCGATTAAGCAGTCCGATGAGCTGAAGTGAGGATTCCACCGGTTCATTGGAAGAATCGTCCAGTTCCGCCCACAGATCCTGTCTGTAGCTTGGAACCAGCGGCGCTTCCTCCGTCAGCCCCCGCTTGAAGCGGAGATATGCATACATCCCCGTATCGGCGAGATGATGCACGACCTGAATCACGGTCCAGCCGCCCGGCCGGTAAGGCGTATGCTGCTGTTCAGCCGTTAGCGGCTCTACTGCTGCCCGCAGCTCCTCTGCCAGCTGCCTAAAGACGGCAACGGATGCTTCCCGCACTTCTGCTGTCCGGTTCCCCTTAGCGGCGAATCTTCCAATCGGGTATTTTAACAACTCCAGTTCCTGCTCTTCCACATTGTCGTTCATTTCGCTCACAGCTCCTTTGTTATTGTTCATTGGATATCAGCCCATAGGCCTCTTCCAGTGTTCCCGCTGTAACATCAGGCTTGACTTCAAGCTCCCAGGACTGACCGTTCCGGTTGAGCCAACAGGACTTGATTCCGGCTCTGGCCGCTCCAAGAATATCTGATACAGAGTCTCCAATATGGATAATCTGCTCCGGCTCCACCCCATAGTGGGCTAGCACCTCAGTGAACATACGGTTATACGCGTCATTCTTATACGACTGATACGTCTCCGAAGTGAACAGTAAGATGGGATAATTCCGGTAGAACTCAGGAAGCATAAGATCATCTGTATCACTCACAATACATACCTGATAATCCCGGCATATGCGCTGTAAGAAGGCCTCAGTGTCATCATACATTTCAGACAGCCGGTGCTGTGCAAAGAGGTTATCCACTGCCTGCTCACAATCGTAATCCAAGCCGGACTCCTGGAATACGTTCTGAAACCCTCTGTAATAAATTTCTCTGCTGCTGATAAAAGTACCCGTATCCCGTGCTTCGCAGGCTGCGGCATAATAACGGCTCAGCAATTGCTTGCCCAGCTGCAGTGCCCTTGCTTCACTGAACTCCTGCTTGAGAATCGGCCTCCAGACCTCTGCCCGCCTGCTCTCAATATTCACCAGGGTCTGGAACATATCCAGACTAATCACTTTGAATGACTGCATGGACCCGTCTCCTTATCTGATCAGCAATTGAATCCATTACATGGTACCGGGAGGTATCCCCAGAGAACAGGGCAAGCTTATCTCCCCTGCTTGAACAAACCGCCTGGTTCACTGCAATTACGAAGATGCTTGTCGCTCAACCCGTAATCGCTCCCTTGATAGCTCCCATATGTATATGTCTTTCTGTCAAGCCATCCTCTATTCCTTCAACAGCTTAACAAAATTATCCGGCAGACTGAACTGCTGATTGTTCAGAATCATATCCCGCAACTCGGAGAATGGATCTTCGTCCTCCTGCGAATCTTTGATTTCCTTAATTTCACGGTGCAGCCGCTCCATCTGCAGATCGAGTTCGTACGCCTTGTCAGCCGCATTCTTAAGTTCACGGGTCAGATGCTCGGGAACCGCCTGGCTGTATTTATAGAAAATTTTATGCTCCAGACTGGCCCAGAAATCCATAGCAATCGTGCGGATCTGTACCTCAACACAGACATGCTCCTGACAGTCAGACATGAATACAGGAACCTCGATCAGCAGATGCAGACTCTGATAACCGTTCGGCTTCGGATTTTTAATATAATCCTTCACCTCAAGCACCTTAAGATCGTCCTGCTTCTGCAGCATAGCACTGACCTGATAAATATCCGAAATGAACGAACAGGTGATCCGCAGGCCGGCGATGTCCTTAATACTGGCTCTGATCTGGTCGAGGGACAGCTCACTGTTCTTGCGCAGCATTTTCTTCATAATGCTCTCCGGGGATTTGATCCGGGACTTGGTATGCTCAATCGGACTATAGTCGTGAAGCAGCTGGAATTCCTCTTTGAGGATATCAATCTTGGTCTCCATCTCGGCAAGAGCGAACTTATAGATCATCATAAAGCGGGTCAGCTCGTATTTGAGCTGCTTCAATTTCTCTAACTGGTTGTCGGTATGCATCTTCATTTCTCCTTTATGCTGCTGCACAGAAATGACTAGAATCTCTATGCAACTCTTCCTTCTCTCATTAATCATAGCCAATCTATGACTTGAATACAAACCTTCCACTGGTCACAGGGACTCCTGCACGCAACCTCCCTTCTTCTCTCTGCACACGAAAAAAAGCCAAACCGTCCAAAAGGACAGTCCGGCCGTTCATTAGAAGAGGACGCTGCGGACAGTGCCTCTTCATCCGGTTATTCAGTTCACCACTTCGTCGATGGACAGGCTGCGCTCACGCGACAAGTCCCGGAAGCCCTCGCCCACTTTTACCAGCGGCTTAAAGAGGTCCAGCGGGTTGTTCATGACGATCATGCCCACTTCGCCGTTGCTGAGCTGTACATTCTTGCCCACGAAGCTCGGCAGTAAATGTCCTGTCAATGCCTGCACCACCGTCTCGTTCAGCTTGCCGAAGCCCATCTCATGCACCTTGCGCAGCACCGTAACCAGCCCCTGCTTGGGACGGTTCGCAGTAGATGTGGTCAGCGACATATAGATGTTGGCTACCGAAACAATCTGGGCGTACGGATGAATCTCTTTTTTGAGCAGCTGATTTGGATAGCCTGAGCCATCCTCATACTCATGATGCTGGAGAGCTACCAGCGCGGTAACCTCGTCCATTTTGGAGCCGCGGATCAGATCATAACCATAGAAGGTGTGGCGTGCCAGCTCCTCCTTCTCAGAATCCGTAAGCAGACCCTGCTTGTTCAGGATTGACAGGGGCACCTGGCTTTTGCCGATATCATGCAGATAGCCGGCACGGCTGATCTGGTAGCGCTCCTCCTTGGAGTAACCCATCCACGCAGCAATGTAATAGGATAATAAGCCCACCTGTAATGAGTGGTGATATGTATCGATGTCATCCCGGTCCAGCAGAAGCAGCAGGGAGACAACATCCTTTTGCCCTTCCAGCGTCTCCAGAAGCGGCTTCAGCGTATCATCGACTGCCGATTGCGAGAAGCTGCCTTTCGTCAAGGCTTCCAGAAAAATCGCTTCATAATTCAAAATAGCGAGATCAAAATCATCGTGCAGCCCGTGGCTGGGCGCAGGTTCTTCATCCGTATTCAGCCCGCTGCGCGGCTCGATATCGACATAATCAATTTTGTGCCGGATCAGGATACTAATCTCTTCCCGCTCCACACGCGTCCCCTTGGGGAGAACGTGCAGCCCTACACCATTGAAAGTGTCTGCCATGAGACAATCACCGTGCTTCAGATCCGTGACATGTACTTTCAAGTACCAGCACCCCTTTTGTATGATAGGAATATTCCGTTATGCTCCACTTGATCATAGTCAACAGACGGTAAAGTAACAATCCGGTGAAAGTCACAAACTCCAAGCAATCTAGTTCTATAGAATCCCTGTCTTTAGACGCCTTTCCATATTCTGTTCAGAGCCATCTGACAAATCTCTTGTATTTTATCCTAATTTCGTTCTCTTCTGCCCAGTACATTAGTCTCTTCCTCACCGCTACCGTGTCTTCTGTGAACCTGAAGCAGAGATTAACCGGGACAATCCATTTGCCTGCAGGCAATATTCCTACTATTGGACCATCTATGTAAATGGCTTTAATCCCTTGCGCGGAGATGCGCTTTTTGCGAATAATAAGCGAATCTGTCCCCCACTGAAGCTGTCCTTCCTTGCGCAGGGCGTTGATAAGAATGAAGAGGCAGGCCGCGATGCTGAGTCCAATCCATACCAGTCTGATGTAATATAAATAGAAATGTCTATCCGGGTCGAGATTAGGGGTCAATGTCAGAATAATTAGGGGAATTAGCACACCTATCAAGACTCTAACAGGGTTAGGCGCTTTGATCCTGTCGGTTATGGCAAGGAAATCTCCAGTCAACGTAATTAACCTCCATCTGTCCAATTTGTAGTATAATCGCTAATGCAGTCCAACACTTTGTCCAAGGGGGATCCATCCAATATGTATGAGCATCTCGTCGTCTTCCGCTTCAATGAGCAATTCGAACCAGGCCAGGAGCAAGACCTGTTACAGGCACTGCTGGCGCTGAAAAAGCAAATCCCCGGCATCATTGACCTTACAGCAGGCATTAATGTAACCGAAGAGCAGCAGAATGTCCATGGTTATACGCTGGGGCTTCGCGTGACCTTTGAGAATCAGGAAGCCCTGCGGGAGTACGGGCCTCATCCGGCCCATCAGAAGTTCGTGTCCATGCTGGACGGAATCCTGGAGAACGTTGTGGTGGTCGACTATCCGGTTTAGAATAACTTATTCACATCGAACAGTACTTTGCCGATCAGCGCATCCTTGTCTACGAATGGAGTCTCCCATAAGTGAGCGTCATAGCTGACGTTACGGTTGTCGCCCAGGAAAAAATAATGGTCTGCGGGAACGGTGACCGGCCCGAAGGTATAGGTCATATTTTCCTGCAGGTATGGCTCATCGACCGCCTCATGGTTACGGTACAGGGTGCTATCCTTGATCTCAATCACATCACCCGGCAGTCCGATCAGCCGTTTCACATATTTCTTATGCGCATCTTCAGCGACCGGCGGATGGAACACCACGAGATCGCCATGCTTCAGCGAGGTATTCCAGAGCATTTTGTCCACCACAAGCCGGTCGTTAATTGCTATAGTCGGAATCATCGAATCGGTAGGCACACGCATTGCTTCTGCTACGTAGGTGCGGATGAATAGAGATAGAATAATACCTATGGCTATACTCGGCACCCATTGCTTCAAGAATTTCTTCAACTTCCTTCACCTCAGATTCGTATAATTAGCCTTCAAAATGCTCAATAATCCGCGACATTTCCAGCTCCGCGTCCACAGCAGAGTGCTTAGGCAGATAAATCACCAGCAGTCCGCCGAAGATTTGCTCCCATCTGCCCCCATGCTCTGTAACCCGCTCCGTGAAGCTGCGGATCTCGCCGGAAGCCGCCGTTTCTTTGCTCAGCAGCCAGGCATACCGGACAAGCCCGGACTTCTTCACCGTCTCAATGTAATATGCAATCCCCTCACGCTCACTCACCCGGATAATGTCACCAAGCGCAATCCCAGGGTTAAAAATCGGCGTCTCCTCAATCCGGTACGTATCCTTGTCGACCCGGGTCACATCCAGCACCTCAATCTCCCGGCCTTGCTCATCAAAGCATATATGTAATCCAACCGTTCCCGGCAAAAGCATCCACCCCCATTTTGTTCTGTCATGCTATCATTTCATTGCCCGCAGTGATTTGGAGATAATCCCCTCCAGCACCTTCCAGGGAAGCAGAGCCTTGGCGATCATCAGCACCCGCGAGCCCCGGCCTACGGGATATCGCAGCTTCGGTGCACGCAAGGCAGTGATCCGTCCAATCAGGTCAGCTACCTCCTGCGGATCAGGAGCCGTCTCGGACGCACGCCGGGAGTACCGCAGCACTTCCTCAAGCTTGGTATGATACGGGGAGCCTTCATTTCTGTGCATACCTGTAATCCCTTTGTCCCAGATGGGGGTACGGAAGGAGCCCGGTTCAACCAGTACAACGCGGACGCCAAAAGAGAGCATCTCCTGCCGCAGACTCTCGCTGAACCCCTCCACCGCAAACTTGGAGGCGGCATACGGACCATAGCCCGGAAATCCGCTCAGGCCGCTGACACTGCTCACGTTAATGATCAGGCCGCTGCGCTGGACCCGCATTAGAGGAAGCACCGCCTTCGTTACAGCAATCAGGCCGAAAAAGTTGGTCTCCAGCTGCCGCCTCCACTCCTCCATGCTGACCTCCTCCACGAATCCGCCTACAGCGAAGCCGGCATTGTTCACCAGCACATCAATTCTGCCGGCAAGCTCAAGACTAGCCTGAACGGCAGACGCAATCGAGACTTCGTCCGTCACATCCAGCGCCAGCAGATGAATGCGCTCCCGCACACCCGCATGCTCAGCCTGCTGAACCAGCTCCTTGCTGCGGCCAAGATCCCGCATGGTGGCAATGACCCGGTACCCTCTGCGGGCCAGCGTAATTGCGGTCAGCAGCCCGAATCCGCTGGAGGTCCCGGTAATTAGCGCAACCGGCTCATGCCCATGGGGCTGGCCTAAATTAGTGTTCATGGGGCACCTCCTTTTTTAATGATGTGATGTATGAGTCTCCAATTGCAGCAGCTGATAATTGTTCTTAACGTAGTTGTAACCCGAGTATACAGTTAGTACCAATGCAGCGTACATCAGGGTTTGGTCAACAGGAAAGGAAGTGAACAGGCTGAAGGGCGCGTTATTCAAAAGAATTGCCGCGATAGCAGCAACTTGCAGGACCATTTTCCATTTGCCGTATTTATCGGCTGCCAGAGCTACCTTCTGCGCTGAAGCGGCGATACGGACACCCATCATTACAACTTCCCTCGCCAATATTAAAAAAGCAATCCAAGACGGGATCATATGCAGACTCACCATTAGAATCAGCGCGGCGGCAACAAGCAGCTTATCTGCCAACGGATCAAGCAGCTTTCCTAAATTGGTAGTCTGGTTATATTTTCTCGCCACGTACCCGTCCAGCTTATCTGTTATAGAAGCCACAATAAAAACTATGGATGCATAAAAAACACCATGCACCTCTAAATAGGCCAGGATCGGGAATTGGTTGACCCATCCTTCCGGGTAAATGGGGAAAAGCGCAATGAACAGGGGAATCAGCAATATCCTGAACAAGGTAATACGGTTAGCTAAGTTCATCTTCTGCCTCCTGGCTCACATTCATTGTTCCGGCCTACAGCTTCAGCTTCTGAATAAGCGGAATGCCGATCCGCCGGAGCAGCAGCTCCAAGATCGACCAGCCGCAGCGGTTCAGCAGAGTGGTCCCCCGGTCATACACCGCCGAATATTCAGTGGCTCCTGTCGCTCCCCGGTTGCGCTTGAACTGGCCGACGCCGGAGCTCTCGTGCAGTAGTAGCCCCCTGCTGCCTGCAAGCCCGATCAGCACAGCGGACAGCATACGGTAGAGTCCTAGGGACTGAGGCAGACTTGTGTCATAACCGAACAATGGCGCCGTCATCGCACCCTCCCGCTCATAGAAGCCCAGCACCGCATCCAGCCTTCCTTCCTTACGCAGACCGTAGATCTGCAAGGTTCGCCGTTCCAGCGCAATGGCAATATAGGCTTCGGTGAACTGCGGATTATAAGCCGAATATTTATCGATATACAGCAGTCTGTACAGCTCCACAATGCGGGGAATGTCTTCCCGCGTGATCTCCTCTGGACCAACCTCAGTATAGCCATGCTTCGCCAGCAGCTTCATGTCACGTTTGACTAGCCACCTGGCCTTGGAGTCAGCGGTATCCGGGTGCAGCAGGTAGATCTGCCGGCTTGGAACGAGCTTGCAGCCATACCCCTGCAGTCTGCCGATGATTTCTCCCGAGGTCTCCCGGCTAAGCGAACGATAGATTAAGGTATGACCCGGATAAGTCTGGCGGAGGTAATCAAGTATCGCCGTCAGCTGTTCCGCACTTAAGGCAGGATACAGATTGGTGGACAGCAGCCAGTTATTCACCTGAACCACCCGGTTAAACCGTGCTTGCCGCAGCATCCAGCCCACTCCTGTGAGCATTAGTGACAATAGGCCCTCTAGCATCCGGTTATTGAGCAGGGCCAGCTCCTCACGCGCATAGCTGACATAGTGAGTATAGGGTGAGCATACATACGAGTTGTCATAGTCTGCTTCATTGACGGTAATCGGAACCGGCAGCCCATCGATGGTCAGCACCTTAACAGTTGTACTCACATTATCGATAAAAGGTTGCGCTCCCCGCTCCAGCAGCGGTGTAAGATACTCCCGGGCATACCGCCCATACTCCGTATCCGGCCAGTCCAGCCCCTGAGCAGAATCGCGGTCATACTGTGTTACCCGGTTCTTCACAGCTTCCAGCCCCTCTCCACCCGGCGCAGCTTCACAGTTCCGGGCACGAAGCTGTAAGCGGTAAAAGTCAACTGCGGAGGGCGACAGGATAGCCTCGTGAACAAGCGCGTCAGCTCTGTTGTAATCTGCTGCTCCGTGCCTTCATCGGTACCGGTCCGTGTACGATAGGAGATTTCCAGCTCAGTCAGGCTGTGCTGGATGACCCTGTAATGTTCAATGTCTGCGGAAGCCGCCAGCACCGCCCGGGTAACGAAATCAGGGAATACCGTAACGTGCGTGCTCTCTGCCGCATGGGGCAGATACAGAATATCATCGCAGCGTCCTTCTATCCGCTCAATGGCCGTGAACAGCGAACCACAGGGACACGGCTCTGCCGCTTCAGTCAGAATATCATTCAGCCGGTAGCGGACGATGGGCTGCACACTTCTGGAGAAATCGGACACAATGGGTACGAACCGGCGTGATTGTTCATCCAGCATTTCTTTGCCGATATGTACAATATCTTCATTGAGGTGCAGCGTTCCATGACTGCAGGTCGCACCCAGGAAGCCCTCGGTACACTGATAGGCCTGATGCACCTTCTGCCCGAAAGTCTGCTCAATCTGCTGCCGGTCAAGCGGGTCCAGCACTTCCGCAACCGCAATGATCCGGCGGGGGTGCAGATTCATATCGCCCGATTGCTGTGCCTCAGCCAGCAGACGTAGCATGGACGGCGGTGCAATCCAGATATCCGGCTGGTACTCCTTCATACGGGTCAAGAGCCGGGGAAGCGGCTCCAGCAGGTCGAAATAACGGAACTGCAGCCGTCCCTGCTTCACAGATTCATACAAATTACTGTTTGCCCGCAGAAAAAAAGCAATTCTCGCCCGCTTCCACAGTCCACCCGGCAAAAGCTTCGCCAGTACAGTACCGGTCCAGGCCGCCTGCTCCTCTTCTCCCACGAGAAAAATCCCCCGGTTGCCGGAGGTTCCCGAGGATAACCCGACGGTGACGCCTTGCAGCGTAGGCTTGAAGTTCCTGCTGTTCTCCGCTTCATAGGCCTCGGCAAAGGCCTGCTCCTTCGTAATGCCAACTGTGTTGAGCTGATCGAAATTCTCCATCATCTCCGGCTTCCCGATCACGGGGAAACTCCGCCAATCCTTGGACGGAATGCCTGCCCACAGCTCCCTGTAGAACTTCGAGTGCTGCCTCACCTTATCTGCATGGAGCCGGATACGCTTCTCCTGCCATTGCTCAAGTGCTGCCCTGTTCTTCCAGCGTCTGCCCCACTTGGTGAGAATGTAATGGGTAATCACCAGCCTGATCCGCTTCATGTCACACTTCCCGTTCCCCAGTGCGCAAGCGCCTCACGGCAATGGCTGGGCACAATCCGAAGCAGGGGAAATTGTTCATGCAGCTGACGCAGCCGCTCGAAATTGCGGTGGTATTCTGTCCGGCTGGACATGATCAGGCCTGCTGCCGGGTGCGGCTTGCGGTTCTCCCGGAACGCCCGGCTCGACCAGACCGTATCTGCGCAGAGCAGATAATCATGCTCACCGGTGGAGACGAATACGCCGATCATCCCGGCGGCGTGGCCTGACAGCTCAACCGCCAGCAGGCTGCCGTCTCCGAGCAGATCATAGGCTTCCGTGAACGGAAGGCCTTGCGGCAATGCACGCTTCGCCGAAGCTTCATCCACAGGAATGGAGCGGAGTCTGAAATCCTCCGGCAGCAGCCCGGGCAGGAATCCCGCCTTCGTAGCCCGCACAGGACCCAGCCCGCTTACGGCATCGTAAGATTTCTGCAAATAAATATACTGCGCCTGCGGAAAATCCCGTACCCCGCCGATATGGTCGGCATGAAAATGCGACAGCACCACATACCGCACCTCCTCCGGCGAGATCCCGCCTGCCTGCAACCGCCGCATTGCACTCTCTTCCTCCTTGTAGACAACCGGAGTGATCTTACGGTATAGAGAGGCTGGCAGACTTGCTGTCTCTTGGAAGAAACGCGCGCTGTAGCCTGTATCGAACAGGATGGGGCCGTATTCCGGATGCCGGATCAGGGCATAACCTGCCGGGAAGGCAACCGGCTTCAGTGTGCCTCCGCGCAGCGTCAGCCGCTCGGGATGCAGGCAATAGCCCGCAGACAATATAGATAATCCAACTGGAATTTCTGTAATCATTGCTGTTCCCTCCACCATTCTGCAAAGGCGCGAAGTCCCTCGTCTGTTGTTATACGCGGTTGATAACCCAGCTGCTCACGGGCCAGTGTAATATCCAGTGTCTGGGAGATGCCGAGTGCGGCTGCAGAATAACGGGTCAGCAGCGGCTCACCCGGGATAGGCAGTACCTTGTAGATCCCCTCCATCAGGGCCGCTGCGGTATAAGCTACCGGGTAGGGCAAACGCCGGGTGTGCAGCGGCAGCCCGAGCAGTGAGAATAGCCGGGTAACCAGCTCTTCGAACCTTAGCGGCTCACCATTGGTAATATTATAGACGCTGCCGGTTGCAGAGACCGGGGCTTCACAGCAGAGCAGCATGGCATCGACTACATTATCTACGCATGTGAGATCAAGCCTCGCCTGTCCGCCATTCATCAGCGGCACCCCCTTACTCTCATTCGCTGCCAGCAGGCGGGGGAACAAAGCGTTGTCCATCGGGCCGAATATGGCTCTGGGCCGGAGCATGAAGGCGGCAAGCCCTTCTCGAGCTGCCTGACGGACAACCTGCTCGGCAATCAGCTTCGTTGCGGCATAAGCATTGGCCGGACGGCCGGGAAGCGGATCACTCTCCCGGATGCCGAAGCGGGACCGCTGTCTGGAATACACACTGGGCGTGGAGATATGAACCAGCCTTCCTACGTGATGCCGTTTGCACCCCTCAACTATATGGCTTGTCGCCTCCACATTGCACGTATAGAACTCCTTATATTTGCCCCAGGGTGACGACAAGGCTGCACAATGGAACACCACATCCATTTCCCGGCAAAAGCTATAGGCAGTCTCCGGGTCACGCAGATCCCCGGCCAGGAACACGGCACCTTCCTGCTCCAGCTGCTTCCCCTGCTCCGGGTTGCGTCCCTGCGCGTAGACCTCCCAGCCCATCCGGGCCAGCCTCCGGGCGGTATGCCGTCCAAGAAATCCGGTTGCACCTGTTACCAGCGCTTTGGTCATGCCTCACCATTCCATTCTATATCTTCTGTTAACGCCTCTGTGATTGAGATGCGGTGCCGCCTGGCTGTCTTCCAGGCGGCGTATACTATGCGAAACTGCTCGCGGGCAGGGCGGCGGTCATCCTTGCGGTAGACCACATCTGCTGCTCCAAGCAGCGCCCGCCTCCAGCTGCGGAGACCCCCGGGTCCCGGCTTAAATCCGCAGCCCAGCATGGGCAGTGTCAGCATCGCTGTACGGGCTGAACGCGGAACAATCACTGTTCCGCTCTGCACGAGCAGACCGGGATTCAGCAGCGCCTCCGTCAGCCCTTCCTCCGGCGTGAACAGATGAATACCGCTTGTTGCGCGCGGATTGCATTCAATCGGATACAGCGTCCCGTTCTCCGGTTCGATGAAATCGAATCCGATCTGGCCGCTGAAGCCGGTTGCTGCGGCGAACCGCTGGACCCATTCCAGAGCCGCAGGATGCTCCAGCGGTTCAAAATACACGCTGGCCCCGCTGCGCCCCGTCCTGTACCTGCTGTCATACGCAGCATGCGCCACTACTGTGCCTTCGTGCAGTATGCTGTACGTACAAACCGCTCTGCCCTGAATGTACTCCTGGGACACCCAGGGAGCCTCGGCCGATAGTCCGGCTGGAGGCACTATTTCTCCCGGAACGCGGCTATGCGGATTAGTTGAAGCGGAGCTTTTATCCGGGAGAATGACCTTCGACGCAAAGCGGGAATATGCAGGCTTATAGACCCGATGCTCCCCCCTCTGCGCTGCCTGCTTCACAGCTCTCCGCCATTCTTCCGTACTGCTGATCAGCACCGTGTCCGGGACCTTGAATCCAAGCGAACGGAGCAGGACCATGAACTCCCCTTTATGGTGCAGCCCGGCCAGAATGCTCCGGTCTGATGTAAGTACACGGCACCCCGTCAGATGCTCAAGACCGGCAGAGACATAGAAAATCTCCTCACAGGTCGGAATCAGGCAGTGAATGCCTAGCTCTTCCGTTAACGCAGCCAGCCGCTGGACATAGGCCTGCGGCTGATGCCTTGGGGCAGGCACCCGGAAGCTGGCCTCGACGGCAGAGGATACCCGGCACAGGTGATACTCGGCACTCTCCGCTACATATACCCGGTGTCCTGCGGCCTTGAACAGCCTTGCCAGCTCCAGGGCCACCGGAGCGCGCCCGCCGGTAATCAGAATACGCCGGGCCTCAGTAATCAATAATCATGCCTCCCAGAGACAGCCCTGCCGCTGTGCCGATCAGCATGATCCGGTCTCCGCGTGAGATCCGGCCCTGACGGATAGCTTCATGCAGGCCCATCGGAATGGACGCTGCAATCGTATTGCCATGGCCTGCGGTATTGTCGAGGAAGCGCTCCTCGGCAATACCCAGCTTTTTACGCAGGAGACGCATAGCCATTGCACTGCCCTGATGGGGAATGACCAGTGCGAAGTCGTCCATCTTATTGCCTGTGGCGCCCAGCATGTCAGCAATGAAATCCGGAAGCAGCTTGGACGCTTTGCGGAATATAGCCTGTCCATCCATATGGAACAGATAAGGCAGCGCATCCTCGGCTGTATAATTCTGGGGATGCAGTCTGGTCCCGCCTCCGGCAATCTCCGAATAACGCGCCCCGCTGCTGTAGGTTTTGAGGGAGGCATGGAGAATCTGCGAGGAATCTCCGGCCTCCGCAGGCCCGATCACCACTGCCGCCGCTCCATCACCGAACAAGGCTGAGCTCTCCTTATCCTGCCAGTTCAGCCCTACGGATGCAATCTCAGTAGCCACCAGCAGCACATTCTTATATCTGCCCGCTTCCACCATGTAGGACATCACATCAAGCCCTACCAGAAAGCTGAGACAAGTCGCATCCATATCAAAAGCCGGGACACCGGAATCCGCCTGCCCCATGGCCTGCTGAATGAACACAGCGGTACTCGGCAGCGGCTGCTCCTTGGTTCCGCTCGTACATACCAGACAATCGACCTCACTGAAGCTGAGGCCTGCGTCGGCGAGGGCTGCTTCAGCGGCTCTTGCGCCCATGAAGGAGGCGGTTTCATCGGTTCCCACGTAATGACGGGTGCCGACGCCGGTGATTTTGTTCACCCAGCCCGGTGTTGTGCCAAGGATCTTATCAAGCTCTGCATCACTAACTACACGCTCCGGCAAATATTTGCCTGTTCCTTTTATTTTCACATGTCTAAGCTGCATAATGCATCTCCCATTCCTGTGAGTACCAAGATGTCGAACTTTATATATTATTGTAAACTACAGATATATTCTACTAGATTTTCCGGCAGAGTCATATACAAAAAAGAAGATAAAATTCCCATTCCGCGAACTAATGTTCCCAAAAATGCTTGACTATGCAGGTTCACCGGGGTTATAGTAAATGCACAGGTAACACATGGTAAGCGGGAGAAGCACCTCGCAGGACAGGCAGTTCATGCCTTTCTTGGAGGTGCTTCTTTGTGTCTATTGCCAAAATGAACAATCAGAGGAGCTGAAGTCAATGTTTAGATTCACGAGCTTCACGAATTGGAGAAGTGAGGGAGTTGTTACACCTTTGTCGGGGAGAATTGTACGAAGAATGGCTGTGCTGGTGATCATACTGTCATTGTGGGCCTATCCCTTGTCCGGTGTCTCTGCCGATTCCGGGTGGGATGCTGCGCTGGACGAGATTCATAACCTGTACACAGACTACACGGGTCTACAGGCATCGCTGAAGTCCGACCTCCAGCGGAATCAGGAATTGCGCAAGCAGAATAACACTGCCCTTGCCGCCGTGAACAAGCAGCTTCAAGCTACTAACGCCGCTCAGCTCGCCAAGCTTAAGTCTGCCTCGGAAGCCGTGCAGAAGAAGCATGCTCCGCTCCTGGACCAGTACACTGCTCTCAGTAAACAGATTACCACTGCCCGTAAGGCAAATAATCTGAAGAGTGCCACCGTGCTTGAGCTGAAGCGCAATAAGCTGAAGGCTGCCGCTGCCGCAGCACGGGCTGAAGTGAAGAAGGCCGCCTCAGCCTTGGCAGAAGCCAAAGCGTTAACTGCTGCGAAGAACAAGCCGGCTAAGGATGCCCTTGCCCCGATCCCCCTGCTCAAGAAGCAGATTGCCGCCCAGAACAAGCTTTTCTCAGCCGCACAATCAGAGAGAACCGAAGCCGACAAGCGCTACAAAGCCGCTGTCCAGGCGGGAGACGCCACCCAGGCTGCGGCTGCGATGAAACTGTCTTACATCAGGATGAAGGAGATCCGTACCATGGCCGGGCAGTTGTACGGCTGGGAGCAACAGATCAGCACGGCGCTCCATGCCGCAGAGCTGAAGCTGCCGAAGTAGCTTATTTCTGAAGCTTAGAGCAGCTTCACCAGCCAGGTGATGATGAAGGCTCCCGGTACCAGCAGGGCTTGGCCCAGCAGCGACCCAAGGAAGCGCGAGCCCATCAGGAGTACATAGATCTTCCCGAGCTGGTCACGGTACTGCGCATTCTCGGTTGCCTTATGAGTGATAATTCCCAGCTGCGGATCGATGAACACCGTCAGCAGTATCGTTGCTATCCCGTTAATCAGACCTGATGCCTGGGAAGCAGTGGTGCTGAACGCAGGCAACAGCTTGGCCGCATACATTGAGGATAACACGCCTACCGTGTAGAAGGCCGTCACGAAGACATTCATCACAATGAAGCGCTTGGGAATTCCAAGATACCGGAAGCTGCTCAGCCTGACCTTCGGTCTACGGATATATTTGCGCGTATTCTTGAGCTGGCTGACCGTTACACTTGTCAGAAGCTTGGGAATGGAGCCTTCAATCTCCAGCTTGGAGATCACTCTTGCGAATAGTCCTACGAACGTCGGAAACAACGCAATGGCGATCAATGTACCCAGTGAAGATGCCAGCATAATAATCCGCAGATAGTTGAGCAGCGGGAAGCTGTCGTCAGCTTTAGCATAATCTACGAACTTCGCCGTTAAGGGGCCTTGTACCATATTTGCGGTTCTGGAGACCAGCACGATAATTCCGGTCAGGGATAAGGCGATAGCGATCTTGTTCAGCTTCACTCCGGCAAAACGCACCGAATACGACAAGGTTTCCGCCGTATGAATAATCAGAGTCAACAGACATACCACCAACAAACTATTTGTCATTTACGGTTACTCATCTCCAAATCAGGCAGCATTCGGCAGATGACCGGCTTTCTTGTTCCAGATTATTACAGACCGGATCGCCTCACTTAATATATATTCTTCTTCCTATATAATCCAGAATCAATTTTGTAAGATTTGATCAACCATCCAGCAGAACAGGATTCCGGCTGTATACCGGACCAGATCAACCCAGAGGAAGCCGTGGCCGAGAATCAAGCTGCCCAGGGTTGTAGCACGCACATGCAGAATCCACTCTGCCTGATAGAGCTGGCTGAACTCAATTCCGAAGCTGAAGCATAGGCTAAGGGCAAGCGACATCCATAGCGGATGCCGGACCAGCAGCACCCGGGAAGCAAGGTAGATCATCCCTGCCCAGATCGCATCCCCAAAGTGTTCGCTGACAAAGTGCGGCAGCTGGTTCCCGTATGCCCTGGTCCCAAGACCCAGTACAATGGCCAGGAGTACTGCGCCGCAGTAGATCATTCTGGATCGTATTAATGAATTCCGCACTGGAAACTACTCCTTTATTTCTCTCAAT
Source organism: Paenibacillus sp. FSL H7-0756 (assembly GCF_038006765.1). Lineage (NCBI taxonomy): Bacteria > Bacillati > Bacillota > Bacilli > Caryophanales > Paenibacillaceae > Paenibacillus > Paenibacillus sp. FSL H7-0756. Next base: position 1,648,773 of record NZ_JBBOVT010000002.1, read on the forward strand.
CAAATATAACCTTCCTGGGCGCAGCATCATCCCGCACGAACAGCTTCGGGGGATACGGGATGGTTAGCCCGGGCAACTCATCTTCCTTGAAGAACTTCAGTTCCTCCGCCTCCCCGTCCAGGCTTCTGAGCTGGCCTTTAACAATGATACATTCAAATACAATAACCGTGTACTCTACCTGATCTCCATTGCTATATTCATATCTGAATTTCTCACCGCCGAATACGCCGATAATCTGTTCAGGCGTCACCATTAAGCCGGTCTCTTCGAACACCTCTCTGCGCAGCGCCCTGGACGGAGTCTCTCCAGGTTCAATCGCTCCGGCCGGAAGGCCCCATAACGTCTCATCCTTTTTGCGGATCAGCAGAATTCTGTCCTGTTCATCCCTTACTACTGCCGCTACAGACGGCATCATTAGCAGCCCGTTGCCCGCCTTCCCCCTCAGCTCCCGGTAATACTCAGACATTGACATGAAGCTTCCTCCTGACTTGAATCCAATTAGACCCTATATCCTTCTTAATTCCAGCCTATAGCTCATCCTTGCGGAAAGAAACCGGATGAACCACGAAATCATCCGATTGATTCTCACAATCCGTCAGCTCTACCCTATAGTATTCCATAGTCTCGGCAAGCCGGATCGCTCTGCATACATACTCAATCTTCCCGCCGTCTCCTGCCCAGTCCCGGCTGTTGTCCACCGTCCAGTGCAGTACCCTGCCATCGTTGTAGAAATCATGAATATACGGCCCGCTGTCAACACCCCACTGAAGCATGGTGAGGTTATCACCCTTGCCTTCCTTAAATCTATGTATCATTTCTGTAATTCTGTCCAAATCCAGCTGATCAAAATGCGTAATCAAGTTCCGCTGGTCCCTGACCAGAGGGACTGGCTTGTTGACTTCCCGTATCAGCAATAGTGAAAGTACCGCAATAAGTAGTGTTTCAAGAATAATAATAACCCGGCTGTATTTGCTGAAAAAGTTCTTCATGTGCCCTCCCGCTCCACGGTTTATGGATAAACCGGGTTAGCACTATATTTGACATGGTTGCATGATATTCCTTGTCTGACAGGTTATATAACCCAAAAATATCTCCAGCCATAAGGCGGAGATATCTGTGGGTTCTTTGTAATTTTCATGTTTCCATTCTTCACTAACTCTTCAACCTTCGCCAAGCTCTGGCGGTTCCAACAGATGATCCAGCAATTGCAGCCCGCGGCGGCGGGTGCGGAAGGTCCACAGCAGATCCGCTGTGAATAGCAGCAGGACGATGGGAAGTATGGGCATCCATATCCGCTCCATATGCAGATACAGGAAGTGTACCAGCGGTTGCAAGCCATAGATGCAAGCCAGTGACAGTCCCCACCAATACAGCGAGAATTTCAGGCAGATATGCCCTTGCAGCTGAAACGGCATCCCTGAATAATCCCACCACTGCCTACGAAAGATCCCCTTAAGCAGCCAGCCGCTGACAAATTCAACCGCCGAAGGGACGATAAGAGCAAGCAGGAGGAATAAAGGAAAGGGAAGGCTAATTTCATGTGCCGCCAGCAGCAGCAGCGGTGCGCAGCCATACATGGGCTTGAATGGCCCTTTGAGGAATCCTTCTTTCCGAAAAGTCCCAGTGCTGTAGAGGTTATAGCTGCCTTCAAGGACCCACCCCAGGAACGAATATACAGTGAAATAGAACAGATAGGGGCTTGATGCAGCCACTATACTGTAACTTTGCTGTAAAAGTAACGGTGTCATCGTTATTCACGCCTCCGGTCCCATTAATTTTCCAATTGGAGCTAGTATGCCTCCAGGAACCGGACGTTATGACGGGAAAATCTGGCGGACCTGCACATGGCTGACCCTGTTAAGATGCTGCTGTTTTATTCAATTCCCAGGCGGTTCCTCATGTTTCTCCATCCGCATGCTAATAAAACTTCCTGCGTTTGGACCAGCACATTGTATTCGGTTTTCGCATACATTTTAGGCTTCTCATTAGAAAAAGACTGTCCCCGGAGGGACAGTCTGCTACGTCCATAAGCCATATGCCTTATGTTGCCTTATGTTGCCTTTTGGCTTATGCCTTATTTGCCTTATACCCTATACCCCAGCTCCTAATTCTTAGGCAGCGGGTCAGGATGGGCCGTTTCGGCCGGTTTGGCTTCCCAATCATCGGCTTCCGGTTCAATATCCACACCGTTTTCCATCTTTTTTCGTTCTGCGAGTGAATCCCCGTCTTTATTCTCTTTGTTGCGGATGTCTGCTTCATTACCGGAATGATCTGACATGTGAATTCCTCCTTGTATGCAAGTTGTGCGCGATTTGGATTACTTAGTTATAGTTACCCGCGGACCCCTTTTGCAAACATCCCATCTGAACAAAGCTCCCAATGTACTTGTCTTTTCCATTCCCTTGCCATTCGCCGGACAGGCCCCTCTTACTCATAATACACACGAAACACAATATCCTGCTCATAATTCCCGAAGCCGCGCCCGAATAACGTTAAGCCGCCCCGCCTTCGGGTGGTGTCTTCTGCCGTGAACCTGAAGCTCCACTGATCCTGCTGCCAGCCCACCTGATCAATGGTAACTGCCGATATCTGCTGGCCGTCTATATAAGTTCCTCCTGCATTAATTCTGAGCACCTTCAGCAGCCCGTACTGGTTCACATCCGATTTCCACCAGGCAGGGGTCAGCCGGCCTCTCATTACGCCGAAGTCACCGGGACTGGTCCATTTGCCAAGTGAAATGCCATTCATCATAAAAGAGATATCCGAAGGCCACTTCTCGTTTACACTCGGCGCCTCCGAGCCGATCTCCATGGATATCTCAATCTCCTGCACCGTCTGATCCATGAACAGATAATTCGGAACCTTATATTCCGCGTATCCCTTGGCGAACCAGAGTATGCCGGCATCCACCCGCTGCGGGTCCAGGAAATAACGCGGGTCGTCATAATACCCGATCAGCTTCTCGGTGGTGGCAATGCCGCAGGTCGGTGAGGCTTCCAGATCGGTGTAATGCCCGACAGGCACAGAGACCTCGACCACCTTGCGGGCGATTCCTTTGGCCCCGGATAATTTAATCTGCAAGAAATTCGCAGAAAGTGAGCAGAATTTATAAGTCCCCCCATCGATCCGCTTCATCTGGGAGCTGACGATGCCCGCCTTCTGCAGCTTCGCTACATGCGAGCTGACAATGGCACTGCTGAGATACAGCCGGGCTGCAATCTCCTTGATATGCATCTCCTCGTTGCTAAGCAGATCGATGATCCGCAGCCGCACTTCGCTGGCAAGTGCTTCATAGACCTTCAGCGATTCGGAATCTGTGGTTAAATACATCGGTAGCCCTCCGCGCTCTTTGAATTAGTTATTATGTTAATCCTGAAATTAATTATTGCTTAGTATACCCCGTAATTCGTATCATGTAATCATAAACGGGCTTGAACGATTAGCTATTTCATTAATCTAACAAAAAGGAGCTTCAAACTATGAGCATTCAATCCAAGATGATTGTCGACAAAGACTTCAAGCTGGCCGAGGTAGATCCAAGGCTGTATGGTTCCTTCATTGAACATTTGGGCCGGGCCGTGTATGGCGGAATCTATGAGCCTGGACATCCTACCGCTGATGCGAACGGATTCCGCGGTGATGCCCTTGAGGCCATTAAGGCACTACGCGTACCAATCATCCGTTATCCGGGAGGCAACTTCGTATCCGGCTATAACTGGGAAGACGGCGTCGGACCCAAAGAAGAACGGAAGCGCTCTCTTGAACTTGCCTGGTGGGTTACAGAGACTAATCAGGTAGGTACAAATGAATTCGCCGATTGGGCCAAGCTGGCCGGCTCCGAAGTGATGATGGCAGTGAACCTCGGCACCCGCGGGATCGACGCTGCAAGAAATCTGGTCGAGTATTGCAACCATCCCTCCGGCTCTTACTGGAGCGACCTGCGGATCTCCCATGGCTACAAGACTCCGCACAATTTCCGCACCTGGTGTCTGGGCAATGAAATGGACGGTCCTTGGCAGATTGGAGCCAAAACTGCAGTCGAATACGGAAGACTCGCCAATGAGACCGCTAAAGCGATGCGCTGGGTAGACCCTTCCCTGGAGCTTGTCGCCTGCGGCAGCTCGGGCAGCAATATGAGTACTTTTGCCGAATGGGAAGCTACAGTTCTGGATCTCACCTACGATAATGTAGATTTCCTATCGCTGCACACCTACTACAATAACAATGATGGAGATACAGCGAACTTCCTGGCCCAATCGCTCGATATGGATCAGTTCATCGACAGCGTAGCAGCAGTATGTGATTATATCAAGGCTAAGAAGAAAAGCAAGAAAAAGATTTACCTCTCCCTTGATGAATGGAATGTGTGGAAGTCGCAGGGCTCTAGCCGTGCTGAGCAGCACTGGCAGATTGCACCGCCTGAATTCGAGGATGTCTATACCCTGGAGGATGCGCTGGTGGTGGGCTGCTGCCTGATCAGCCTGCTCAAGCATGCAGACCGGGTCAAGATGGCTTGTATCGCCCAGCTCATTAATGTCATTGCACCGATTATGACGGAGGACGGCGGACCGCTCTGGCTGCAGACCACTTATTATCCTTACATGCATGCCTCCATCTACGGCCGGGGAACAGTGCTTCACCCGTTGATTACAAGTGCGAAATATGACTCCAAGGATTTCACCGACGTTCCTTATCTGGAAGCGGTCAGTGTATATAATGAGGAGCTGAACGAGGTAACTGTGTTTGCAGTGAACCGCCATCTGAGCGAAGGCATGGAGCTGGCGGTTGATCTGCGGAGCTTCGGCGCTGTAGAGGTTATTCAGCACACGGTTCTTGAGCATGAGGATCTTCAGGCGGCCAATACCCGCTCCAACCCGTCGAATGTGCTTCCGCACAACCGGGGAACGGCAGCCGCAGACGGCGGCCGGGTGAGTGCAATGCTTCCGGCTGCTTCCTGGAATGTGATCCGGCTGCGCGTGAACGGCTGATTACTGAAGCACTGCAAGCTTAATGGTACATGATCCAGGCGACTAGCGGTCCGGCAATGGAGCCGACAATCGCGCATACGGTCATGGCTACAGAGCTCATGGACACCGACTCTTCGCCGTATTCCAGCGCCTTGGCTGTGCCGAGAGCATGGGAAGCTGTGCCCAGGCCAATGCCGATCCCCGACTCGCTGCGGATTCTGAACAGCTTGATGATATAGGGGCCGCCAATCGCGCCGGTGAAGCCGGCAACCATCACGAAGACGGAGGTCAGCGATGAATCTCCGCCGAGATTGCTGGAGATCTGGATCGCTACAGCGGTGGTAATCGACTTGGGCAGAATGGACAGCACATACAGCTTGGAGAAGCCGAGTCCGGCTGCCATCAGCAGTCCGCTGAACATTCCGACCATAAGTCCGGTGACTGTTCCGCCGAGAATGGCGGGGAGGTTCTTCCACAGCACATGCCGCTGTTTGTATAAGGGATAGGCCAGCGACACTACGGCTGGTCCCAGCAGGCGGTTAATCCAGTCGCCACCGATCATATAAGTCTCATAAGAGATATGGAAGCCCATGAGCAGAACAACAACCGTAAACGTTGCGGTCAGCGCGGGCAGGAGGACAGGAAGACGGTAGCGTTTGTACAGCATGGACATGAAGAGATAGATCACAACGTTCATCAGCACGAAACCAATGGCCAGCAGAATTCTCATGCTTCCTTCCCCTTCCCGTGGAGATTACGGGCACGGTACGTCCGGCGTGTTAAGCGTTTGACGCTGCGGGCTGCAATCCACTGGCTGGAATGTGCTGTGACAACCATGGTCAGCACACTGCTGATGACAAGAATGCCGATCAGGAGCAGCCCTCTTCCGCTGAAGATATCCAGATGGTTCATAATGCCTGCGGTGGCGGGGATGAAGAACATGGGCAGATAAGCCAGTATAAAGGACGAGCCGTTCTCGATCAGCTTCACCGGCACAATCTTCAGCAGCAGCAGAACGAACAGCAGCAACAGTCCCACGATACTGCCTGGAATCGGCAAATGAAGCAGCTCTTGCAAATAGTCTCCGGCCAGGAAGAACACATACAGCAAGCAGACCTCGGCGATAATGCGGATGATTTTCATAATGCAGGAATCCCTTCAATCTTGAAATGACGATCATAAACAGCCTCTTTCCGGCAGCAGGCTGACTTCCTAAGAGTAGCAGAATTTTCAGTAAATTTTCAATAAGTTTTCGACTCTTCTATGTATTTTCATTACGGTGGATGCGGAAGCAGGAACTGCCGCAGGTCCTCCAAATTGCAACAAGAAACGGATGCTGCCTTGAGGGCTGCACCCGTTTCTTTTTAGATTCTCAGCAGATTCTCCTGCCCGCTGATGACGCCGCCCTTAGATCCACTCTATCACCTGGGAAGCGGTCCGCCGGGTCTTGGTACGCGGCTCGCCGGTGCGGTAGCCGAAGGCTACCATGCAGGCCAGTCCGAAATGTTCAGGGTCCATAATTCCCTCGTCGGCCAGAAGCTGCTCCATCTTCTGCTTATCGAAGCCTTCAACCGGACAGGAATCGATGCCGATCAGCGCCGCTGCGGTCATCATATTGCCAAGGGGCAGATACGTCTGACGCGCCCCCCACTCGAAGATCGCCCGCTCATTGCCAGCCAGGCCGAAATCGTTTTTCAGGAATGCGCCGTAGACCCGCTGCTTGCCCTCTGCAATCTCAACCGGCAGCTTCTGCACCTCCGACATCATACTCTGAATATATTCTGAGTCAGCTGCCAGATCACGCGGCTGTCTGGCCAGAATAAGCACGAAATGGCTTGCGGTCGGAAGCTGCTTCTGGGCGCCCCAGGCGTATGGCAGCAGCTTTTGCCGGAGCTCCGGGTTCTGGACAACGACAAACTTCCAGGGCTCGAACCCGAACGAACTCGGTGACATACGTCCCGTCTCCAGAATGAAGCCGAAATCCTCCCCGCTGATCTTTCTGCTGCTGTCGAATTCTTTGGTCGCATGTCTATACTCATAGGCCGCCAAAATCTGCTCTTTCGTCATTTCACTAACTGTGCTTGTGTTCTCCATCCTCCATACTCCCTTTCTGTCTACCGTTCATGATAAGGAATTGACGTTTTCCTGTTCCCATGCTTATAGTAATGGATATACAACACATTTAGAAGTACGCACATTTTTGTGATGTAGTATACAAAATGATACTAAGGAGCGTGTTCAGTGATGCGCGACCGTAAAGGCGGTTTCGGCACCTGCCCTGATGGCAATGCCTTTGCTTGTCCTGTAGAATTCACCCTCGATGTCATCGGCGGCAAATGGAAGGGGGTACTCTTGTACCATATGATGGATTCCACAGTCCGGTTCAATGAATTCCGCCGCATCTGCCCCAGCATCACCCAGCGCATGCTGACCCTGCAGCTCCGCGAGCTGGAGGAGGATGGCGTTGTACACCGTGAGGTCTATCATCAGGTGCCGCCGAAGGTCGAATACTCTTTGACCGAATTCGGCCGGTCTCTGATTCCGATCATCAAGCTGATGAGAGATTGGGGTCTGGAGTATCAGGCGAAGCAGCAGATCTCTGAGAGTCCGGCTATAGACACCGGAGTGTAACGGGGCATAGCAAAATAGGGATGCAGCCACCCGCTGCATCCCTTCGCTGTCTTCCAGGCTATTTTTAATCCTCGAAGAACTCCTCCGCCTTCTGTTTATGCTCCTCCTTGACCTGTCCGGCAATGGCCCGGATGCCCGCAGCCATGACAGCAGCATCGTCTGTGAAGCCCAGGCCGATTAGCGCATCGGGAATGGCATCGATCGGGGAAATGAAATAAGCCAGCGCGCCAAAGGCAATCCCTTTCGCCCATAACGGTGTTTTGGCATCCATAGCACAGTAGTACATGGCTATCGCTTCTCTGGTGAAGGGGATTTTACCGGCGGCTTTCCGGGTTTTGCTCCAGAAGCTCTTTTTCACAAGCTCCTCATTCTTCTTGTCATACTCAAAGCTCTCCACCAATACTCCTGCCGGCAGCTTACCTGTCTGATTATCCATCCGTAATTCCCTCCCGGTGATTAGACTGCCTATTCATGGCCTCGCGACAACCCTTACTATATCTTCACACCATTCCCTTACTGCTAATCACTGTGGGTTAGAACAATTCACTCAGGAGCCCAGATGTTCCTGGAAGAACAGTGCCGTCTGTCTGCGCTGGAATTCGCTCACCTCATGCCCGGAGAACGGATAATCCTTAATCTCCTTAGGCGACTCTATCCGGTTATAAGCGGCATAGATCGTCTCCGGCATACATACTGTATCCTTCCAGCCTACGGACATCTGAACAGGGACGGTGAAACGGTGCGCCAAATTAACGATGTCGAAAAAGGCCAGATTTCCCAGCACACGCTCAAGGTGCTCGGGATAGCGCTTCAGGTAATCCGCAATCTCAGTGAGTGAGCTGGTGGAATTCAGCACTCCGAAATCCAGCCGGCACAAGTTAGGAATGTCTGCGGCTACCGCAGCCACGCGGCGGCTGAGCGCCCCTGCCAAGAGCGCGATACCTCCGCCCTGGCTGGCTCCATTAATTGCAATACGTGCCGGATCAACCCCGGGCAGCTGCGCTGCCGTCTCGATAGCCCGGACCGTATCGATAGCTAACGCCAGATAATAGGATTGCTCCTTCTCCAGCAGCCCCTGGGTAATCCAGCCTCTGACAATCCCGTGCTCCTGCGGCAGCAGATTACCGGTCTCGCCAAGCTGTCCGCGTACATCTACAGCCAGGACAGTGTATCCAAGCAGCAAGAAATGTGCGTAACGTTCGGGATATCCCCGGTCTCCGGTGTACCCTGGAAAGGTCACAATACACGGCCGGTCTCCCGTGTCCTCTGTATCAACAGCAGACTGGATATACCAGGCATTGATCGTAGTCTCCCCATAGCTCATGTAGCTAACCTTACTCACCTTCATACCCGGATACGGGGTCTCTTCAGGGGTGAGGGTCACCTCCAGCGGCTGCTCCTCATCTTCTGCGAGCAGATCATTCCAAAATTCATCAATCGTCTCCCGGTCCAGAGTAGGCTCCGGACGGCACTTCTCCAGCTCTTGCTTACGTGCTTCTATTGCATTCATTTCAATTCCTCCTGTTGTTGCATGCACTCTTTAACCTTGCATGTCTATGTAAGCGTCATTAATATTATAGTTATAAATTGATAGAATTCCAAAGGAGTTGTTTATTATTCGTTACGGAACGTTAGCGCACACGGCCGGCTGCCTGCCGCTGAAGGAATTGACTGCCGCTCTTCAGACCTACAATATTGATTTCGTACAGCTCGCTCTGTCCAAGGCCATACAGGATATCGACCTCTCCCCGGGCAAGCTGAGTCCCGGACTCGCTTCCTATATCGCCGAGCAATTCGACAAGGCCGGCATCCGCATCGGCGTGCTTGGCTGCTACATCAATCCGATTCACCCCGATCCTGCGGTCCGCCGGGCGGAGATTGACCGCTTCAAGGAGCATCTGCGCTATGCCCGCCTGTTCGGTGCCCCTATGGTCGCCACGGAGACGGGAGCACTCACGACCTTCCAGGAGCTTGACCCTTACCGCTATGAGGAGCTAGGCTGGGATGCCCTTAAGGCAACGGTCGAGGAACTGGCGGAGGAAGCGGAGAAGTGGGGCGTATTCTTAGGGCTTGAAGGCGTCAGCACCCATACCCTGTCCTCTCCTGCCAAAATGCGGCGAATCCTCGATGAGGTGCCCTCCAGCTCCATCGGTGTCGTATTCGATCCGTGCAACCTGATCGGTCAAGAGGTTCATCTTCAGGATGAGATCGTCGACCAATCCTTCAGTCTGTTCGGCGACCGGATCATCCTCGCCCATCTCAAAGGAATCTACGAGGACGGCGGACGCATACGTCACGGCGCTCCCGGAGCCGGGCTGTTCCACACCGCTGAGTTCCTGGACAAGCTTGAGGCGCATAAGCCGATGATCGATGTCTCGCTCGAGGATGTCAATAACCTGGAGATCCAAGACTGCGTGAACCTGCTGCGCAATCTGCGCAATTCCTGATCATCCGGTCATAACCCCATTTCCTCCAAAAGTACCGCTTAGCGGTACTTTTCGCTTTTCACTGAATAAAATAGTATACCTATCGCATTGTTGCAGGGCGATTGTGCAGAAAGGAAGGGATCACAGATGCGGTTCACTTTCCCCATTCTTACCTTATGCCATGGCGGGGCGCAACGCATGCTTGTGGAGCTTACGAACGGTCTTACGGCCCGGGGCCACCAGGTTGTGATTGTCATGCCGCTGGGAGGGGATGTTTCCTATGACGTCCATTCCACTCTGCTGATAACCGACCACACGCTGCTCCGTGAATCCGATTTCCCGGTCAGTGATATCATCGTCTCCAACTTCTACACTACGGTTCCAGTCTCACAGGCAGCCAGCTTGAACGGCAAGGGCATGCATATCCGCCTCTCTCTGTGTTACGAACCGCTGTTTCTGCCAGAGAACGAGGTCTCCTTCCCCTCCTATAACATTACCGATAAGCTGATTGTCCTCTCGAGATGGCAGCAGGAGTTGATTAGACTGGGTCACGGAATCAGCGGAAGCATTGTGCCGGTAGGGATCAGTGCTTCATTCCGAAACATGAATATCCGTAAAGAGCTTCAGGAGCCGCTGAACATAACAGCGATCCTGCGCAAGGTGGAGAACGGGTTCTCCTGGCACCGCGAGCAGAATTATCTGGTGAACCAGCTGGATATCGTGAAGCAGCACTTCCCGTGGGTCAATATCAATTTCATCAGTCCGCCGGATGAATGCTTCAGTTCTGAATCCCTGAGAAGAATGATGGACAGCGGCAAATACCGCTTCTTCACCCCGCTCAATGATGAGGAGCTATGCTATCACTATAACGGTGCTGATATTTTTGTGAGCTCTAGTATTTTCGACACCGGTTCATTGCCAGGACTTGAAGCGATGCGCTGCGGGGCGGCGTTAGTCTCGGTCTATTCGGGAGGAAATCTGGAGTATGCCCGCCATGAGGAGAATTGCCTGTTGTCCTACCGGTATGAGAACCGGCTTGCGGCGGATGTGATGCGGCTTATTCAAGATTCCGTACTCCGGAGCCGGCTCGCCGCGCGCGGTGAGGCCGATTCAAAATCATGGACCTGGGAGAACAGTGTTAAAACCCTGGAGCGGACGGCTGCCGCCTTTTTAAGCGGGAACGGTGCGGGAAAAGCGCGCGTTGGCCGCCCTTTTGCAGAGAACGGGTAGGCAGCTCCGAAGAATAAAGATGATAGACAAAGTAGAATAGCAAGGCAAAACAGGCCCGGCTTGGAGGAACCAGCTGGACCTGTTTTTTTACAAATATAAGAAACTAAGGGCAGACAACGTCATCGCTTACACCAGGGACAGTCCCGAGAAATCTATAGGACCTATCAGATTGGCTGAATGCAGCGTAGAGGAATTCACTTGTGAAATCGTCAACGTATAAGTGAAATACCCCGGTGTAAAGTTAAAGTCCACATAGGAGAAACTGAACGGAGCATATTGCTGCCCGCCGGATGCCGTTGCCAGCAGGGTAAATACGGGTGTTCCCGAACGCAGAATTGTAAGCAGCAGATTGGGATTGCCCAGCGTTGTCTGAACACCAACCGTGGCATTGAGCAGGACACTTCCGCCTTGTACTGTGGCAAGCCCGAATTCGGTCAGCGTATAGATGGAGGGGGACAGGGGAACAGGTATAGTGAGCGATTGACTGAAGCTGGTAATTGCACTTTTACTGAAATCAATGATTTTGGTCATCAACACGGCCTCCTGGTAACAAATTCCTTCTCCATTATTCTATGGGAAATTCAGTCTGCTGACTGGACTAAGAAACCATGACATCTATACATAGGCAGGGCTGCATGTATGGTTTACACTGATTGTATATACACTAGGGTTATCGGAGGCGGGAGCATGAACAGAAATGAGGAGCAGCAAGAGTCCATGGGGTCTCAGTTCAAATATATGGTCAGCGGGGACTCTATCTCCAAGGGCGTTGTATATGACGAGACCCGAAGCAAGTATGTCATTCTGGAGGATAACTATGTATCTATGCTTCAGGGCAAGCTCAAGGGAGCTATGCGCAATACTGCCAGATTCGGCAATACGCTGATGAAGGGCTTCGGCAATCTGAAGCGGGATGTCCTGAAGGAGAAGCCCGATGTGGTGCTGATTGAATACGGCGGCAATGACTGCGACTACCATTGGGGAGAGATTGCGAGCAACCCTGAGGCTGAGCATAGTCCCAAGACGGATTTTCCGGCCTTCGAGCGGATGCTGGCTGATATGATTCATTTCCTGAAGAACCAGGAGATCACGCCAATCCTGATGAGTCTGCCTCCGCTGAATGCGGACAACTACTTCAAGTGGGTCAGCGGCAACAATCCCGATTCCGAAGTGAACATTATGAAATTCCTCGGCAGCGTCACCAAGATCTACTGGTGGCAGGAGCGTTACAACTCCGCGATCCTCAAGGTCGCCGAGAGCACCAAGACGAAGATTATCGATGTCCGGGGCGCCTTCCTGCAGCAGCCGGATTACACCAAGTTCATCTGCCGGGATGGCATCCACCCTAACCGGGACGGCCACCGGATTATCTACGACAAGGTGCTGGAATTCATCCGCACGAGCGAACCTCAGCTCCTGCTGGAGCCGGCGGCAATGCCTGGACATCCTTAGACCATAATAAGCGCTCCCCCAGCCTTGGCGGGGGAGCGCTTATTGGTGCTCAGAGCTGCTGCAAGGAGACATACTTGTCGCCCAGAAGCTTCTGGAAGTAATTCCGGTTATACAGCATGCTGGGATGGCTGGGGGAATGAAGCAGCGCAGTCTCATTATACCGGTTGGCCCGTTCATGCTGCCCCAGCCGGTCATAGCAGAGCGCAAGCTGCAGATTCGGAATCCAGGTGGCGAAGGCTTCATTCTTCATCGCCATGGATTCCGCCTGTCCGGGCAGCTGAAGGGCAAGCTCAAACCAGTAGATTGCCGGGTGAAGCTGGCCCTTCTCCAGATGCCAGGTCCCCAGCCGGCAGCAGCCTTCGGCACGCGGGGCATCATATTGCAGCGTACGGGTAACCGCAGTGAAGGCTGCTTCCTTGTCCCCCATTGCTTCCAGGCATTCAGCCAGCCGCAGGCAGGCCTGAATATTGTCTTCGATCCAGCCCTGCCCGCCGCTGAGGAACTGCTCATAATACCGGCAGGCCTCCCTGTGAATTCCGTGGTCACGCAACTCATTGGCGAAATAATATTGATCACGTGCAGAGAAGCTCTCCCCTGCCGCTTCCCGTTTGCGGTAGATCCGCAGATTACGGTCCGTGTACGCTTTATCCTTCTCATGGGTAACACAGACGGCACTTGCCAGTGACGGGCCGTAGACCTCCAGATATTCATGCACCGGACCGATCCAGCGGAACCCGCACGCACGGCGGACCAGCCGGTTGCGCCGCAAGGAGGTCGTCACCCTTCCCTCCCCGTCAAAAGCGAGATTATATTGCATACTCACACTGTCCACATGTTCCGGCAGTGAAGACTTCAGCTCCCTGAACAGCGCCTGATCCTCTTCTCTCAGATAGTCGTCTGCATCCAGCCAGAAGATATAATCCCGGGTCGCCTTGCTGAAGGCGTAATTACGGGCAGCGGAGAAATCCTCAATCCAGGTAAAATCGTAAACTGCGGCTCCGAAGGCACCGGCAATCTCCTTGGTGCGGTCTGCCGATCCCGTATCTATAAGGACGATCTCATCGACCAGCCCTTCCACAGAAGCCAGGCAGCGGGGCAGGCTCTTCTCCTCATTACGGACAATCATGCATAAACTGATCTCAATCATGGCAGCCTCCTGAATAAATAATCCACTAGACTACCATGATATGCAGTGCGGCAACCGGCAAACCCTTGCTCTCACCCAAGGGCAGCGGTGCGTTTTTGGAGCTTATACTTTTTTTGCGGACTAAGCCGATGATTTTTGTTATAATAAGCAGCATACTATTCATATACAAGAAGGGGACGTTACCTTTGTCAAAAATCATTAAGACATTAACCATTGCCGGCAGTGACTCCAGCGGAGGCGCAGGCATTCAAGCAGACCTCAAAACCTTTGAGGAATACGGCACTTACGGCCTTAGTGCCCTGACTACCATTGTAACGATGGACCCTGACCGGGGCTGGCATCATAATGTATACCCTGTCGATGCTGCCATCGTTGCCGAACAGCTCAAGACGATCTTCGCCGGCGGTCCAGTGGATGCCATGAAGACCGGGATGCTCGGCAGTGTCGAGATTGTTAAGGTGGCTGAACAGGCCCTGAAGAGCAACAAGCAGACCAATGTCGTGATCGATCCGGTTATGGTATGCAAAGGCGAGGATGAAGTGCTGAACCCGGAGAGTGCGGATGCTATCCGCGATCTGCTGCTGCCGCTGGCTACGGTGGCTACTCCCAATCTGTTCGAAGCCGGAGTGCTCTCCGGTCTCGGCAAGCTGACTACGCTTGATCAGATGAAGGAAGCTGCCCGCCTGATTCATCAGCTGGGCACCCAGAATGTTGTCGTCAAGGGCGGCAAGGCGCTGGGCGGCGACAAGGCGATTGATATCTTCTTCGACGGCAGCGAATACCTCATCCTTGAGACTGCGAAGATCGAGCCTGCTCATAACCATGGCGCCGGCTGCACCTTCGCCGCAGCGATTACCGGCGGACTGGCTAACGGCTTGTCGGTGAAGGATGCTGTAGTGAAGGCGAAGGATTTCGTATCCGCCGCTATCCGTAACGGATATGCGTTCAATGAATATGTCGGTCCTGTATTCCACGGGGGCTACCGTCTGGAGCAGTAAGGCCGAACGGAACGGATAATCAGGCAAGCTAACAAACAGCAAGTGAACACCTACATCCTTCTCCAAACCAAAGGGGCGTCCCAAGCAGCCATTTCATGGCTTTTGGGACACCCCTTCTTTTTACTGTGTATCCTGCTTACTTAACGGGCGGCTCCTCCGCAATATGCTTCACGAACGCCAGCATCTTATCCTTGTCCTTGTCGTTCAGGACACCGATAATGATCGATTTCGCATTATAATTGATTGGCAGCTCCGAGATGAACGGGGATTTCAGAATATCCACACCGTACAGCTCATTCTTGCCCGTGTCCTCATTGACTCCCCACTGCATCCGGGTATCATCCGCCGCAAGCTTCCCGTCCGCCGTGATCGGCTCCAGATTCTGGAATCCGGTCTGCCCGCCAATCCACTTGACGGTGGCCTCATCCAGCACGAGGATATCCGGCCGGTTCGCCGCCAGCTCCACAACTGCCTTTTGCATATAGTTCATGTCCAGCGAGTCGGAGCCATCGCCCGTTCTGGGCAGATAAGTCATCACCGTCTCCACACGCTTCCACTGCGGGTAAGCCGCGATGATCGCCTTCTCCAGCTCCTCGGTCTTGCCGCTCGTATCCGTGACACCGAAGCTGCCGATGAACATAATCTTCGCATCCACGGGCGGCAGGGAAGCTAGATATTGTCGATGCTGGTAATTGTCATAGAGGGCCTTCCCGCCAAAAATCACTACCAGCAGCCCGATAATGCCGAGGATTACATGTGTTTTGTAGAGCCGCATGAAGGTCTCCCACTTGCTCGCCGTACCGGAGAAACGTCCATACTTTGCAAGCCGCTCGTCTTCAGCCTTCTGGATCTCCTGTTCATCCCAGGTATCAAGAATCAGCTTGTACGCCCGGAAATCCGCTTCGTAGGCTGCTATCTCTTCCTCTGTGGTCAGGGCGCGTCTTCGCTTCAGGAGCAGGTCGAACCGCTTGTTCAGTTCCTCTCTGGTTACGGTTTCAGGTAATCCTAATTGCACATACGCTTGCTTCAGGTTCTCGTTCACATTGAATTCTCCTTTGATATGGATGATGCCATAATTCTATATTAACAGACTTCACCGTGTATTCTCCACTCGCGCTATTGGCGGGCAGCCATGTCCGGGGTCTCCATCAGCAGGAACTCCATTTCGCTCTCCCCGTGCTGATGCACAAAGCTATGTAAAAGGACGAAGCCTGCCTTCTTGTACAAGCGGACTGCCCTCAGGTTAAAAGCTGCCACCGACAATCTGAATCGCTTCGCGTCATACGTCTGCTCTGCAAACCTCATCCCCGCCTGCAGAAAAGCCAGTCCATGGCCCTGCCCCGTCAGATCCGGTCTTATCCCCAAGCCGATATCGAGGGCCGTTCCATCGAGGTAGAGTCCGCTCTCTATCCCTTCCCCAACCTGCGCGTTCTGCCCGTAACAGAAGAACCCGATCAACGCTCCGTCCGCAGCAGCTACGCTGAAATAAGAGCCATCCAGCAGCTCCTCGATATCCTCTGCGGCATCAGCCGCATCCAGCATATTGTACAGGGTATATGGCGGTTCGTACCTCCAGTTGACAATCTCCCTGGCCGCCGGCTCATCCATTAAGCGGATCTGATAAGCTCTGCTCTGTCCTAGGATCACTATAATATCCCTCCGCTCTCTTGTTTTCTAAAATTTGTGGGCGTAAGCCCGGATGATAATCCAGATGTATAAATGCGCTGTCTCTAATTATAGCAGTCTCTAGTCCAATCCGTGCAGCCCTCTCCACTCTTCCGGCTGCATGCCGGTAATGCGTTTGAAGACGGCGCAGAAATAGCTGACATTCTCGAAGCCGGCCCGCTGCGCGATTTCATAGATCCGCTGGCCCCGGCTGCTGAACATCAGCTGCTTGCTCCGGTTGACCCGCTGCTTATTAATGTAAGCCACCGGCCGTTCACGGACGGTCCGCTGAAACAGCCGGCACAGATACTGCGGCGAGACAGACGCCACCTCGGCCAGCTCCTTCAGCAGCAGCGGGCGGTGCAGGTGAAGCTCAATATATTGCAGCACCGGCTTCATCCGTGCAAGCTCGTTGTCCTCATTCGAGGCCGGAAGCAGGCTGCGCTTCAGATCCAGCAGCAGTGCATACAGCAGCTTGGAACGCTCAAGATTGTCCTGCAGCTCATTGCCGGAGGAGAGGGTAAGCATCTCTTCCAGCGGAGCAAGTATGGGCTCAGCCCGCAGACGTCCGACCCCGGACTCGCGGATTCCGGCGTAGAGCAGCATCTGGGCTGCTTCTCTTCCGTTGAACGAGATCCAGGCCAACTCCCACTCCCGGCTAAGCGGGGTATAGGAATGGGGAACATCGGGGTAGAGACAGAACAGGTCGCCCGCCTCCGCAAGGTAGGACTTGCCCCTGATATTCACTTCACCCTTGCCGCCGAGGACCTGGTGCAGCTGATAATCCGGGAAGCCCGCAGGCCGGGCCATCTCCCCCTGATGCTCCCAATACCCGATGGTCGTTGCATACAGCGGCAGCAGAAGCATATCTTCCATCTCGCAAAAGATCATCGTGCTATCCATAGCGTTCCCCCTTCCGATGCCATCCGGCACCCCTTAGTTTCATATTCTATTATATCTGAACAAAATCATTATATATACCCAGAACATTTCCCATCCTATAATATGAATATAACAATATAAGGAGATGTTAACTTGCGCAACAAACTCTCATATCAGCAGCCTGCCAACGGATATCCCGAATGGAACAATAATCCTGAGATTTTTCAATTGAACCGTATAGACGCCCATGCCTCCATGATGTCCTTCCCGGCAGCAGCCGATGCTCTGCAAGGGGATAAAGCTTCCTCCTCCCGTTACCAGTCGCTGAACGGAACGTGGAAATTTGCTTTTGCCGAAACACCGGATGCACGGATCAAGGACTTCTATAAAACCGGCTACGACGCTGCCGGCTGGGCAGATATCGCCGTTCCTTCCCACTGGCAGTTCCAGGGATATGATTATCCCCAGTACACCAATGTCCGCTATCCTTGGGAAGTGTCCGAGCCGGATCTGAAGCCTCCCTTCGCTCCGACGGTATACAATCCGGTAGGCTCCTATATCCGTTCTTTCAGCGTTCCGCAGGATTGGGACGGACAACCTGTATTCCTCAGCTTCCAGGGTGTGGAATCGGCCTTTTATGTATGGGTGAACGGAGAACTTGCCGGATACTCTGAGGATACCTTCACACCGTCAGAATTCGATATCACTGCCTACCTGCTTCCCGGCGAGAACAAGCTGGCCGTTGAAGTCTACCGCTGGTGTGATGCGAGCTGGCTCGAAGATCAGGACTTCTGGCGTCTGAGCGGAATTTTCCGCGATGTCTATCTCTACACTGCGCCTCCGGTGCGGGTAGCCGACTTCTTCGTCCGCACCGGGCTGGACAAGACCTTCACCGATGCGGAGCTGCAAGTCGACCTGACGCTGGAGAACTATTATAACCGGGTCACCGGGGCACATTCCGTAGAGGTGCAGCTCTACGACAGCAAACAGCAACCGGCATGGGCAGCGCCTGTGTCAGCCGGGTTTGCTTTTGAAGGGGAGGGAACTCAGCTCCTTAAGCTGTCCGCAGCCGTGAAGAACCCGCTGAAATGGAGCGCGGAGAAGCCTAACCTCTACACCCTGCTGATTTCGGTGAAGAACGATCAGGGAGAGCTGCTGGAGGCGCTCAGCTGCAAGACGGGCTTCCGGACCTTCGAGATCCAGGACGGCCTGATGAAGATCAACGGCAAACGGATCGTATTCAAGGGAACGAACCGCCATGAATTCTCCTGCGATACCGGCCGTGCGCTCTCCAAGGAAGATATGATCACCGACATCAAGCTGATGAAGCTGCACAATATCAATGCCGTACGCACCTCCCACTATCCGAACCAGTCGGTATGGTACGAGCTGTGCGACGAATACGGTCTCTATGTGATCGACGAGACGAACCTGGAGACACATGGCTCCTGGCAATACGGGCAGAAGGAACTGCATGAGGGCAACGTTCCCGGCAGCCGCCCGGAATGGCGCGCGAACGTCATTGACCGCTGTAACTCCATGATGCAGCGCGACAAGAACCACACGTCTGTCATCATCTGGTCGCTTGGCAACGAATCCTTCGGCGGCGATAACTTCCTGGCCATGTATGACCACTTGAAGCAAGCAGACCCGACCCGTCCGGTGCATTATGAAGGTACTTATCATTACAGACCTTCGGACGCGGCCAGCGATATTGAATCAACGATGTACATCAAGCCGGATGAAGTCGTGGAGTATGCGCTCAGCAATCCGAAGAAGCCTTATATTCTATGCGAGTATAGCCATGCCATGGGCAACTCCTGCGGCGGCCTGCATCTGTACACCGAGCTGTTCGACAAATATGACAGCATTCAGGGCGGATTCATCTGGGACTGGGTGGATCAGGCGATCCGCACAACCACTCCTGAAGGCGTGTCTTATCTGGCTTACGGCGGAGATTTCGGGGAGCAGCCGCATGACGGCAACTTCAGCGGCAACGGGCTGCTGTTCGCGGACCGCAGCGTGACGCCTAAGCTCTACGAGGTGAAGAAATGCTATCAGAATATTATCATCACCGCACTGGATCTGAAGAGCGGAAGCTTCGAGGCCCGCAACAACTTCCTGTTCACGGATCTGGCAGACTATCAGCTGAGATGGACGCTCGCCCTGAACGGCAGGGCGGCCCAGGAAGGACAATTGCCGCTCTCCGCAGCGCCTGGCGAAGCAGCCAGCTTCACGGTTCCTCTGGATTCAGCGCTGCTTGAATCGGACAAGGAAGCAGTGCTAACGGTGTCATTTGTTCAAGAGAACACAACCGCCTGGTCTGAGGCCGCGCATGAAATTGCCTGGGAACAGTTCGTGTTAACCCCGTACATTCCATCCGGCAACCCGGATAGCTCAGGCAATACGCTACAGGTCAACGAGCAGGATGGCTTCCTGACCTTTGAGGGCAAAGCCTTTGCGCTCTCCTTCGAGACTGCAACCGGCGCGCTTACTTCTCTGAAATCCTCCGGGAAGGAGTATCTGCTGACACCGGCCAGACCTAACTTCTGGCGGGCCGTAACCGACAACGATCTCGGCAACAAGCATCCCGAGCGCTGCGCCGTCTGGAAGGAAGCCTCCTATGAGCGTCAGCTGGCCCGGTTCAGCTGCCGCGTGGAAGGCAATCTCGGCTTCGTGACCGCCGACTATCTGCTGGGTGCGCAGCCGCAGTCCACTCTGCGTGTGCATTACGAGATTCGCACAGATGGTTCTGTCGAGATTGTCCAGGAGCTGAACCCGGGCAGCAGCAGCCTGCCGGAGATCCCGGAATTCGGAATGGTCTTCGAACTGGACAGCAGTCTGGACACGATCTCCTGGTATGGCCGCGGGCCGCATGAGAACTATTGGGACCGTAAGGCTGGAGCTCCGCTGGGACTCTACACAGGCAAGGTCAGTGAGCAGTTCACGGATTACCTCCGCCCTCAGGAATGCGGCAACAAGACGGATGTCCGGTTCGCTTCCGTTACCGCAGGACACGAAGGACACGGATTATCCGTAGAAGGCGCGCTGCCGCTTGAAGTTAATGCGCTCCCTTGGTCTCCGGCTGAGCTTGAAGCCAGCGACCACGGCTACAAGCTTCCAGCCTCTGACAAAACCGTGCTGCGTGTCAATTACAAGCAAATGGGTGTCGGCGGCGACGACAGCTGGGGTGCGCCAACGCATGAGCAGTTCACGCTGCTTGCGGGCCGTCCGTATACGTTCAAGTTCAAGCTCTCCCTGCTATAACCCCTGCCTTTTCCCTTAAGGCAGCTCAGCACAATGTCTGTAACGAGCTGAAGAAAGCTTTTCATAATTGCCCGGAAGGGGTTATGGAAAGCTTTTTTTGTATTCCTACTATAATTCTGGTCCATGAAGAAAGAAGCGTGGCAGGACCACTCCCCAGGGATACAATTATACTCTTCTGTATGTACACCGCTCTCTAGAGAGCAAGAATAGTCGTAATAACACTTTGATTGGCGAATCAGCACTTCCTTTGTCACCCGTGCAGGGGGCCGCCGAAGAATAACGAATTACTCATAGAAGACAACTACACTGGAGGGATTGAAATGGAAATTCTGAAAACAAAGGAAGCTGCGGAGCTGCTGTCCGTTAGCCAGACTACGATCAAACGCTGGGCGGCCATGTTCCCCGATTTCTTTCCAAAGGACCGTCTTGGACACTATACCTTCTCGGAGCAGCAAATCAGCCAGCTTAATCATATTAAAGACCGTATTAATCAGGGGGAAGCATTGGAAGGGATAGACCCGGATCTCACCAACGACAAGCTGTCAAGGGGACCGCTGCAGGAGAATCCAAGCCTAAATACAGACGGTGACCCTATGAATAAAATATGGTCCCGGATCGAGTATATTGAACACGCACTGGATCAAAAAGCGAGCGAGATCGTTTCGGTACAGCTGCTCCAGCAGCGTGCAGAGCTTGAGGATATGCGAGTAATGATTAAGCAATTATCCGCATCTCTGGAAACAATGCAGAAGCCCGGCAGTCCATCCCTCTCCCCGCATGAAGAGGTTTATCCGGTTGCCTCTGGCAGGCTGATGTCTCCGCCAAGAAAGCGCGGTCTATTGCGCTCTTTTTTCTCATTCCTATAACCCTATAGGTCGCTGCACTGCTGTCTCTTCACATAGAGAGTTTGCGAAGAGGCCGGTTCATCTGCCTGCGCCACTTGCCCAAGTTGTGACTTTCCTCCGAAATAAGCGCGCCTCAGTCCGTAACGCCGAGCCAAACGCCCAATTAAGATCGAACCCTGTTTGAGTATGGGGACACCCAGGGGGGATTGCTCCACGCCTTCAGCCCTTCTGACATCGCTAAGCCTCAACTCCACCATTAAATCTGATGCTCTACTAGCGTAAACACTTCGCTAACCCAGCCCTTATATTACCCCGACGAGGAGATATTGTATGTCAGATACAGCCGCAAGAATCCGGGATGAGATCCTGGATTCTATGACAGAACGATTCGGGATGCATGTCACGGAAGCGGTCCAGATTGATCAGGGCTTCCTGAATCTGAAGTGGAGACTGGACAGTGATCAGGGCCGTCTGTTCGTGAAGCAGTACAGCAAGATCCGTTACCCTGAAGCGCTCACCCGCGGACTGGAGATCTCGTTAGGCCATCAGGACCATCTATACCTGGAAGGCCTTCCTGTTCCGAAATTATTTTCATACGAGGGGAATTATATATTGAGAACGCCTTCACAGGAACGGTATGTGCTGATGACTCTGTGTGACGGGCACAGTCTTGCCCCCGGCTCGGCCACGGAGCAGCAGATGTATGCACTGGGCAGGGTTGTGGGCCAGATGCACAAGCTGCTTAATGCGCAGCCTGCTTCGTTACCGCTGTATTGGGAGGTCCGCAGCCAAGCGTCTATGGTGAGAAACTGGGAGGCACGCTATCTTCAGGCCACTGCCCGGCAGAGCGAGGATACGATATCGGCGCTTGAGCTTCAGCGGAGGATCATAGACCGGATGGACACCGGCATCTTCGCGGCCTGCGAACGGGGCTGGGGGCACCGGGATTTGTTCGTGGATAATATCCTGTTCAGTACAGATCAGGTGGCAGCGATCCTGGACTTCGACCGGCTGCATTACGTCTATCCGGAGTTCGATGTAGCCCGGCCGATCCTCTCCTGTGCGTTGGCTGAAGGAGGGATCGGACTGGACCAGGTACGGTCGTTTGTGACAGGCTACCGTGAATATACCCCCTTGCCTGCAAGTACACTCATCCGGTCACTCAAATTAATCTGGTGGAAGGAAGCCGAATGGATCGCCGTGCCCGGGCAGGATGAATTCCCGCCGCTTGTCCGCTTCCGTCAGGAGAATCAGTGGGTCGCGGCCAACTGGGACCGCTTGAATGATATGTTCGCCGGAATCTGAGGAATCTTAAGAATTGGGATAGGGCCATTAATCATGGCCCTTTTTTTGCTGTATCAGGGTGAGCTTAGAGCACGCAGAATAAATTCCCGGAAACAAAATGTGACCGGATGCCGTCCTAAAGGGTGTTATAGATAAAGGAGGGCATAACCTCATGCAGCAACCCATGACCCGGCCGGGCCATCCTGTGATGAAGAGCTACGAACAATATGCAGATATGCTGTACCGGATTGCCCTGGTTCATTTGGGCAGCCGCCAGGATGCCGAAGAGGCTACGCAGGACACCTTCATCAAGCTGATGGAAAAGGCTCCCGTATTCAAGGATGACGAACACCAGAAGGCCTGGCTGATCCGGGTCATCACCAATCATTGCAAGAATCTGCTGGGCAGAGGCTGGCGCAAGCGCGAGGTCAAGCTCGAAGGGGTGGAGCCGGTTACGGCCGATAACCCCGAGGAGCTGGCGGTCTTGCAGCTTGTGCTCGCCCTGCCGGTGAAGTATAAGACTGTGATTCATCTGTACTATTACGAGGATTATCCCGTCCAGGAGATCAGCAGAATTCTGCAGATCAGCGAGTCGGCCGTGAAGATGAGACTTCAGCGCGGGCGTCAGCTGTTAAGACTGGAACTGGAAGGAGCAGAAGCGGAATGAAGGAAGAACAGTTTCGAAACCAATATAAGAAAGCGGTGGATACTATGAGTTCAAGCAGAGAAATGAAGCAAGGGTTAGAAGGTAAAATGGAACAAAAGCGCCGTCCGCGTAAAATGGTGTATATTGCAGCAAGCGTGCTGGTTGCTGCCGGGATCGGCCTGGCCGGACCAAGTGTAATGAAGCAGCTGGGCGGAACAGGTTCACCGAATCAAGTAGCCCAGGTCGATCCGGGTACACCTGCTGCCGGGAACTCTGCCGGAGTCGTTATTCCCAAGATCGAGCTGCCGGATAAAAGCTCCGGTGCTGTGGCCGATATGATTGGCCTAGTCGTCTACCAGGGCAATATCTATACCCAGGCAGCGATCCGCATGGAAGCGGCTGATGCAGCTGCACTGCGCGGAGAGAAGCTGGGCCGCACGACCAGCGGGATTGATGAATGGAGCAGCAAGGATGCGTATACCGAGCTGGCCTCGAACATCGGGGAGACGGATATTTATGCCGTCAAGGGCTATGATTCCGGCTTCCTCGTCATGTCCTATACAGAAGTGGATGGCCAGGTGTTCGCGGAGCTGTACGAGCATACGAATGGAATTACCGTGAACAGCGGAGCCGATCTCATTGGCAAGCTGAACCTGGACGGGCGCATCGCCTCCGCCCAGTGGGAGAGCTTTGAAAGCTGGAATAACGGCAAGCAACAATACCTGCCGCTGCCCGAAGGCGCAGCGCTTGACGGCTTCCTGAGCGCCCTCATGACCGCCAAGCCCCTAGCCGCTGAGCCGCTCATAGAGCAAGGGATCTATGACAAAGAAGACCGCAAGCTGGTCTACCTTCAGCTGGAGGACAAAACCCGGGTGGAGCTGACCCTGTTCAGCCAGGGACTCGTTCGCTACAGCAATGCGCCGGTATTCTTCGAGGTTGAGCCCGGTGCCTTCCAGGCGCTGTGGGATAGTATGAAGCCGTAAGCGGTGGCATCCAATTCATCTGATAGACTATACCAGCTAAACTAGTTCAAAGGCCATCCCGGCAGGGATGGCCTTAAACTTTTACATACAGCTATGATACAATTCCCGCGCTCCCCTTCCATTTTGACCCGATATACTCCTTAATCTGTTCTGCCAGACGGGCCGGAGGTGTAGAGGTTGAGTCAAAGGTCGGCATCGGCGGATCATACTCCGTATCTGCATGGTCCAGCAGCCACTGCGCGAATTCCTGATGCTGCCTAAGCATATCCTCTGTCCAGGTTGCTGCATCCTCCCGGCCCCGCAGGCGGGCATTGCGGGTAGCATCGTCACAATGCAGGTTAATAAAGTGCACTTCACTGAACGCATCGTATACATCGCATTTCTTGGCATCCCAAGGCATCATCGTCCCGCAAATAACCGTTCCTCTCCCCGACAACGCAACGGCACGCGCACAATGAAACAGCACATTATACCGGTCCTGATACTCCAGCTTCTGGCCCGTCGTCCCGAAATTATCGTCATCCGTGCTGAACAGCACAAATTCAGGCATCTGTCTCCTTAGCTCGTGCATCACCGTTGTTTTGCCTACGCCGCTGGCTCCGGTGATAATGAATAATGGCAATGTCGCTGTCATATGTACTCAGCCCTCTCTTCACTCAAGTATTCCGAAATATACCGCTGATCCTCCTCTGAACTCGTCCAGAATATCACGGGGGCATAGGTAATATTCATCTGATGCAAGGCCACGTTACGGTGACGCCCGTCATTGATTTCAAATCTCCCGTCAGCATAATTAACAATGAGCGGAGGCATATCCCACCCGCTGTAGCACTCCGTCATCTGCTCAACAATGTCATAAAAGCCGGCAATTTCATCTGCTCTGGTCAAATACGATGGGGGACCCTCTTCTATGCCAAACTTTGTGATATCCATGCGGACCGGTCCCGTATACGTTCTAGGCTCCAGCAGTAATCCGTCCGCAAATACCACATTACCCCCGTCATTTCTCAAAAAGAGCTGTAACCACTCCTCTATCGCCCCCCGCCGGGCGTATTCTATTGCACAACCTGTAGTCCCGTAGGTCATCCCCAACGTCTGCCTTTCCTTATGTGATATCTTCATCATACCGGAGAGCCGGGAAAGGTCATATGACGAGAATAGTTAAAGCTATTCCCGGCATAAGCCTATACGTGCATAGCATAATCCGCCAGCGCCTTGCTGTAATCCGCCCGCTCCGTAACCCATAGGATTACAGGATACTCACTCACCTCAGAGCGTTTAAGCGCTTCCAGCAATGGATTGCCGCAATTCAGCTCCAATTCCCCTTGTGCGTAATTCACAATAAGCGGCGGAGTATCCTGGCCGGCATGGATATCATTCATCCAGTGCAACACTTTTTGCTCAAAATAATCCCGGTCCACTCTCCACATCATGCCACCCTCGGGTCCGCTGGATCTGCTCAGCAAGGAGAGCGGCATCCGCAGCGGACCTGCATAATATCTGCACATCAGCCGCAATCCGTCAGAGAATCCCTTGTTACGGCGGCCGAACAGCAGATAGGTATGAATCCATTCTTCCAGCATGCCTGCTTCCGAGTAGGCTTTGGCGGAGTTTGTAGTGGGATGGTAATCCAGTTTATTCGTATCCTTCTTGGAATACACAATACGTTTAACCGTCTCCTCGGACAGAAAGTACTCCTTCGACAACTCACAGACCGGGGTCCCATTCAGAAATTTATTAAGCATCATCTGATTGCGTCTGACCAGAGCTTGACGCTGGCCTGAAACCTCTCCCCAGGCCTTCTTATGGTTATCCTGCGGAACATACAGCAGCTTGCCCGCTGCATATTTCTTCACTTCCTGTAACAGCTTCTCCGGCAAAATATCCCCGGCGTTCTCATAGTTCATAGATTTCACCTGCCTGTGATGCAATTATATGGCTCGCACTATACATTGTGCCAATTAGAGGTTAGTCATTATTATCTTATTACCCCTTCAACGCGGTACTTCTTCTCCCATTCCGACATAGCGCTGGAATCAAGCCTGATTAGCTTAGCTGGGGTGTATTCGTTGTACTGTCTCAGCTCATTGCTGCCGCATATCCCCCGCAGCTCTTTAATTCTGCGCACTACTTCCTCATCAGTACGAATCGCAGCCGACTCTTCCTCAGACACGACCATAAGCGGGATTTCCTGCTTCACATTGGTTAACGTTCCATCGCCGCCCGTGTAGGACAGCTCAACATTAATGGTATATTCCCCACAAGGGATCGGCTCCAGCGTGAAGATTTCAAAGTACAGGTCCGTTACTGCCAGCATCTCGTTAATCCTTAATCTCCCACTGCCGTCTTCAACAGTACCACTCAGATCAGGAGACCGGTGAAGCCCTGCCGGAAGGATGAATTGTAAGCGGGCATTCTGCACAGGACACGGCAGAGCCAACTGAATCCAGAGATGATTCATGCCTTCTTCATGCTCAATAGCAGATTTTGCAAAACGCATTTGGATCATACCTGTCCCTCCTCTTGAAGTAAACGGGTGACGGCCTCAACCATCTTCTCCTTCAGCGCAGGCGAGATCCGCGGGCTAACGGAGAGAATTATATCTTCACTGATAACATGCAGCTCACTGTGGAGCATCTGATCCGACTGGTACAGCCGCAGATTATCCCCGAGCTTGATCACATCATCCAGCGGCAATCCCGCCAATTTCTCCTGTGCCGAAGCCAGCGTCTCGCCGCTCTTGGACAAGACTAGGATGGCGCGCAGATAGTGCAGATGATTGTCGGTGTACACCCTTTTGTTCCCGTCCAACTCAAGCGGCGGCAGCATCCCGATCTGCGTATAATACCGGACCGTCCGCAGATTCATCTGCGGATCTTCACTCTGCAGTACCTCAGCCAATTGCTTCGCAGTGTAGGTATTCATTGGATTCTCCTTTCTTATCAAAAAATTAAGTTACACTATACTGTATTGGTTACAGTATGGTGTAACTTATTGGCAATGTCAATAAGAAGCCCTCACTTCTTCGTAGGATCTCTGCTTCTTAACGCGTCCTCCTTCTCCTCCTTCATATGCTATAATGCCAAGAGGGATAGGAAAAGAGGTCCAACACAATGGATATACGAAAATTACAATACTTCATTGCGGTTGCGGAAGAGCTTCATTTCCATCGTGCCGCAGAGAAATTACATATGACGCAGCCTCCGTTGACCCAGCAGATTCAAGCACTGGAACAAGAGCTGGGTGTGAAGCTATTTGAACGGAACAAGCGTCAAGTCCGTCTCACCCCGGCGGGATCTGTCTTTTTGGAGGAAGCCCGAAGGATCTTATCTCAACTGGAGCGGTCTATTCGAACGGTACAACTGGCAAGCCAGGGCATCATTGGACATTTAAACATTGCTTTCATCGGTTCCGCAGAGGGCGGAATCATGGTGGATGTGCTCAAAATATTCCGGAAACGCTTCCCTCAAATCCAGCTGAATCTGCTGGAAATGACTTCTGCCCAGCAATGGCAGGCCTTACATGACGGTACCATCCATATTGGATTCCTTCGCTTCATTGAACCGGCTAAGAATGTTAGTCATTGCAGCTTGATCAACGAAACTCTGGTTGCCGTGTTGCCTGATCAACATCCCTTGGCTGAACTGCCGGCGGTGCCCGTCTCTGCTTTACGTTCCGAACCATTTATCTTCTTTCCGCGTAAGCACGGACTTCCTTTTCATGATCTTATTATGGGTTTTTGCGCAGAGCATGATGTTTACCCTCAGATTGTACAGGAAGCCGTACAAATGTATACCATTGTAAACCTTGTAGCAGCGAACCTCGGGGTTTCCATTGTCCCTTCTTCGGTTTCCGTGTTCCAGCGCAGCGGAGTCGTATTCAGACCCTTCGAAGAAAACTCGCCGCCTGTTCCCTTCTATGCTGCCTGGAGAACGGATACGAATCAGGCCATCCTCTCTGCATTTGTAGAGATTTTACAAGATCATAATTCCAAGTGAATGGTGAGCAGACAGACTTATTCAGCCGGTCTTTGCAGGGTCACGTTCAACCAGTCCCTCCAGTACTCTATCGATCTCACCCAGCAAATCAAGTTCAAGACGCACCCCTGAAGCCTTAACATTCTCTTGTACCTGCTCCGGTCTGGAGGCCCCGATGATTGCAGACGACACCTGCGGATTCTGCAGGACCCATGCGATGGCCAATTGCGGCAGCGTCAGCCCCGCTTCATGTGCAAGTGAGGAGAGTCTGGAGACCGCCGTAAGGACCTCCGGGTGCAGCCACTGGCCAGCCAATCGTTCGAAAAATGGAGAACCCGCCGAAGTCGAAGCGCGGGACCCCTGTGGAACCGGTTGATTCGGCAGGTATTTTCCCGACAGAATTCCTTGGGCCAGCGGTGACCAGACGACCTGCCCGATTCCTTCCTGCTCTGAAGCCTGGATAACCTCCGCTTCGATCACCCGCCATAACATCGAATACTGCGGCTGGCTAGCCACCAGGGGAACCCTCAGCTCCCGGGCCAAAACTGCGGCTTGTGTGATCTGTTCAGCCGTCCATTCGCTGATCCCCACATACAGAACCTTACCTTGACGCACCAGATCAGAGAATGCCAGGAAGGTCTCCTCCAGCGAAACCTTTTTATCAAATCTATGGGCATAGTAAATATCTATATAATCCGTCTGCAGCCTCTTCAACGAAGAGTTACAAGCTTCCATGATATGCTTCCGGGATAACCCCCGGTCATTGGGCCCTGTTCCTGTAGGCTGATAGACCTTGGTACATAACTCGATGCTTTCCCGCCGCACTCCTGTTAAGACTTCTCCCAGCACCGTCTCCGCCTTCGTGTCTGAATACACATCTGCCGTGTCAAATGTAGTAATTCCCGCATCCAATGCAGCATGGACACAAGCTTTGGCTGTGTCATAATCCACTTGAGCACCATGCGTAATCCAGTTTCCAAAAGCAATCTCACTGACCGATAAGCCGCTAGCACCCAATTTCCGATATTCCATCTTCTTACCTCCTAAATTAATAGTAATTTAAGCGTAACAAACCACTATTAATAGGTGAAATATCATTAAATGATCCTTTTGATATGAAAAAAGTATCACAGAGCCATTCGCTTCGTTCTCATTGTTGAACCAGGCTCAACATGCAAAGGCCCCTCCAGCACTTGGAGAGGCACTCTTAGATCTATAGTGTAACTACGGTCTGCTCATACAGCTCCTCATCCACACCGTCAACAAACGGCGTCCACTCTCCCGCAGTATACAGCTGCAGCCGGTGCATAGCCCGAGTACATGCCGTATAAAAAAGCTTCCGCTCGCTCTCCCTATGATACGTCTGCGCAGAAGCATCGTAGATTAGCACCGCGTCGAATTCGACGCCTTTGGCGAGATAGGCGGGGATCACCTGTATTCCTTTTTCAAAAGTTGGTGTGTTCTTCGTAATCAGCTTCAGCTCTTGCACCCCTCCACTAGCAGCCAGACTCTCATACGCTTCTCTGCTCTCGGCGGCCGTCTTCGTAATGATAGCGATAGAGCTATAGCCTTCAGCCTGAAGCTTAGCAAGATCCTCCATGATACGCTCTGCCTTCAAGTCCTTGCTCCCCAGCTTAGACAATACAGGCTTACTGCCCCTCCGCTCAAAAGCCACAATTCCTTCACTTCCAGGCAGCAGCGGCTTGGTGAACTCCACAATCTCGAAGGTCGAGCGGTAGCTGCGGACCAGCAGGAACTGGCTAGTCTCCTCTTCCCCGTACAGCTGAAGCAGCGGTGAACGGTCCCCATACAGATTCGTCGCCTGTGTGAAGATCGCCTGGCTGAAGTCTCCCAGAACAGTCATTCGGGCGCGGGGGAACAGCTTTTTGAGGAACTCGTATTGGAACATCGAATAATCCTGGCCTTCATCCACGAAAATATGCCGCACCTGCGTATTCGTCCGCACGCCTTCAATCAGTTCCTGCATGTACAGATATGGGGTCGCATCTTCATACCAGAGTGTCCCGCAGTCCAGCATCTCCCGGGTCTGCGCACAGATCTCCGGCCATAGCTCCGGCACCTCCGTCTCACCTGTCATCTTCCTGTAGGCCGTTTCATCACTGAACAATTGACGGTAGAGCCCGGCCATGTCGATAAAGGTGAACTTCCTGATCCCCCGTCTCAGCGGTCTGAACTGCTCCTTCACGATCATCTCTCCCAGCAGCTCCTGCTCCCGCTCGGCGTAATCGAAATCCCCTTCATCCTGCTCCCGCTTATGCACCAGCAGCTCCTGCAGGCGGAGGTATTTCTCCGCGAAGTCGAACACACCCTTATCTCTGTGCAGCTTACCGTGGATTGCAGCGTATTGATCATTGTCGAGGTAATTCATCTCCTCCTCTACCCAAGCTGCCCCCTGCTCCTCCTTCTGTAGTGCCGCCAGCTCGGTGAGCAGCCATTTCTGCACCAGCTCCACCCGGTTCGGCAGACGGATGGAAGGATCGTAGCTATACAGCTTAGCCCGGATCTGTTCACCCGAGATGAGCACACGGTCCCGGAAGCAAATATCCTTGAACAGCATCCCTTCCTGCTTCAGCAAGTAGGCATATCCTTGAAGAGCGTGGAGGAACGCTTCCGAAGCTTTATACTCGATGGCCTTAAGACGGGCGGCATAACCCTCCTGCTGCTGGGCGGTGAGCACATATTCCATCTGGTCAAACGGATCTCCAAGACGGAACGCGGCTCCCAGCCATTTGTCCAGATACTCCTGAAAGGTCGTCTGCTGCATATTCTCTTCCCCTAGCTCCGGGAGCACGGTAGACACATAACTGTTGAACATCGGATTGGGCGAAAAGAGGACAATCTGATCGGCCGTCAGCCGCTCGCGGTGTTTGTACAGAAGGTAGGCTACGCGCTGGAGCGCTGCCGAGGTTTTGCCGCTGCCCGCCGCTCCCTGCACAATCAGCATCCGGCTCGTGTCGTTACGGATAATGGCATTCTGCTCCGCCTGAATCGTAGCCACGATGCTCTTCATTTGGGAGTCAGCGCCCTGACCCAGCACCTGCTGCAGCAGCTCATCTCCGATCGTCACGCTCGAATCGAACAGATGCTGGAGCCGGCCTCCGCGGATCTGGTACTGCCGCTTCAGCTCCATCCGGCCGGTGATCCGTCCTCCCGGTGTGTCGAAGGCCGCATGTCCCGGCGGATAGTCGTAATACAGGCTCGCAATCGGGGTACGCCAGTCATAGATGAGAAAGCTCAGGCCGTCTGCAGCCGCGAAGGAGGAGACCCCGATATAGACCTGTTCTACTGACTGCTGTCCCTCTTCCTGGAAATCAATCCGTCCGAAATAAGGTGACGGCAGCAGCCGCTGCATATTTTTCCATTGCCGGAGCTTGCGTGCATGACTGCGTTCCCGTTCAGACAAAACCGCTTCCTGCTGGGTGATGGTGAAGAAGCTCTCCTCGAAATCCTCCTGTGAGTTCGTATCGACTGTGACCTCTTCCCAGAATCCCCGGCGGATATCCGCAGCCTGCTCCTTCAGCTGCCCGACCTCAGGCTCCAGCTCCGCGATCCCCGCGATCAGCTTCTCCTTCACCTGCTCCAGCCACTCCTGCTCCTGCTTCCAGACCTTTGTCTCTTCCATCCTCTGAACACTCCTTTTTCTTGCTGAAATCGTTCCACACTGGCGGCTTGACAAACTGGATGTCCGTTTGCTATACTTAAGATATAAATAAGATGCATTATCTCTGACCATTTCAAGTTAAAATGGCCGACAGTTTATTAACATTAACATATTCCCTGACACGATGCAATCCTTTTATATGACACAGATAACCCTGGCGCTTCCGCCAGGGTTTTATTGTACTTTGAACCAAAAGTATCTACTTGGCCTAAATAGCCTATTAGCGCTGTTCATGGATATGCCGGGGGTAACAGTTGGATATCCAACTAACGTCCTGGCCTTGCCAAGATTAATCGTTACACCGGCCGCTCAATCTCAAAAATCTCCCCAATCCCCGCATAGCTATTCCCGGCCAGACGGCTGACCGCCCCTAATGCCACCGGATTAATTCTCCCCTGCTCGTAGATCGCCTCGTCCAGATGAAACTGCACGATCCTGCCGATCATCAGATCATTATTAGGCAATTCAAGACTATGCTCAAGGACACATTCCATCCGCACCTTCGCTTCCTGAACGCCGGGAACCTTAATGCGCAGACTATCTACAGGGGTCATTCCGGCTATGGTGACCTCACTCTGATCAGGCGGCAACGGCACAGCCGTCATATTCACTTGTCCGACATTCTGCTCATCCACAATATGAACCACAAACTCCTTCATTTGCTTGATGTTGCGTGCAGTATCCTTGGACTGACCCCCGGCATGCTGAATAGAGACGGAAATCATCGGCGGGTTGGAGGATACGATATTGAAGTAGCTGAACGGCGCACCGTTCAAGACCCCATCCTCCGACAAGGTAGTTACAAAAGCAATCGGACGCGGAATAATCGTCCCGACCAGAAGCTTATAATTATCCCGTTCGGTGCCCTGCTGCGGATCTATAGTGATCATGCTCGTGCCTCCTTTGTATTGTCAGATCAGATTAGTTAAGCTCTCTTACAGTAACCGGCAGCAGAACTTGTTCAATCTGTGCTCTGTGCGGCTCATATTGTGCAGGCAGCATCAGGCTGCCTCCCATCGTTTCCGGCGTTTCGTCATGGGCGAAGCCCGGAGGATCGGTAGCGATCTCGAACAGAATCTCCCCATGCTCTCTGAAGTAAATGGCGTTGAAATAATTCCGGTCCTGCACAGGCGTTACCCCATATCCATTATCATGCACAACTTCCTGCCATTCAAGCTGATCCTGGTCATCCTTCGCTCTCCAGGCGATATGATGGACAGTGCCGACCCCCATTTCACCGCGCGGTACAGCCGTTACCTTCAGCTCAACCACATTGCCCAGATCCGCAGCCGAGCGGTAGCGGGCGACATCACCTTCCTGCCCCTCGAATGTAAGTCCCATCACCTTCTCCAGCAGCTCAGCCGTTTGTTCCGGATGCGTGGACAATAGTGTCGCGCCGCCGAAGCCCTTGATCGCCACCTCCGGTGTTACCCCGCTGAAGGTCCATTCATTACGCTCACCCGACTCCCGTTCCACCAGCTCCAGATGCAGGCCATGCGGATCATCGAATTCCAGGTATTGCTCCCCGAACCGCTCCATCTCTGTGTAAGCCACCTTGAACGCCGTGAGCCGCTCTCTCCAGAATGCCATCGCCCCGACTGGAATCACATACGAAGTAACGCCAACCTGGCCCCCGCCGATCTTACCCTGATACGCATCCGCCCACGGGAAGAAGGTAATAATGGTTCCCGGCTTCCCGCCAGCATTGCCGAAGTAGAAGTGATACGTTCCCGGATCATCGAAATTGACCGTTCGCTTCACCAGCCGCAGTCCCAGTACCCCTGCATAAAAGTCCATATTCTCCTGCGGATGCCCGACAATAGCGGTGATATGATGAATACCCATGGTTTGCTTGTTCATTTGAATTGCCTCCTAAGTTGATTCATTCAGATTATATCTTTACTTTAAGATATTTGGCTAAATATTATCTTTAAGTTAAGATAATTACTATTCTTACTTTACTTTCTATAGTTACAGTTGTCAAGTACTTGTTGAAATCAGCATCTTAGTTACACACTATGCCATCAGGAGGGCAAGTAAATGTAGCTGACCCGGAGCTTCACCGATACGCTGGGCGAAGCGCTCAATGTGCCCGGTCTGCCAAAGCCGGGGCGGATGTAGACAATAATAGTGTGTTATGGGGACACAGAGGACCTTATTCGCCGAAAAAGCCTGATTTTCTTCACGCTGCGGACTCAGAGGACCTTATCCCACCCTTGGGAGCTGAAATCAGGCCAATTCTGGTTACTTAACGGATTCTCTGTTCGCATCATCTGCGGAATTACTGTAATCCGCCGAAATAACGGATTTCCAGTCCGTGAGGTTCGTGCTAAGTCGCTGACGCGCAGGGTTCTCATCCCCCGGACATCCCAGATTACCATTCACAATCCTGCACATATTGCAACTTTCATCTCTTTGTAAAGTCCGAAAACCAAAATTGTTGTACAAAAGGCAGTTTTCCCGCATCTACCAAGCTTCTGAGCGGATTATTCCTGCTTTTTATACAACAATCCTCGCAAATACTACTATATCAATGAATCGGAGTTGCAATTTATGCAGCATTTCATAGCTCTGGAGCGCTAACCTTTATTTAACCTTTTTTCATAAAAGCACAAGGTCATCTTATCATTGATTTCCCGGGTTTCACTGGTCTTTCTGTAGCCCAGCTTCTCATACAAATAGCAGTTACGCTCCTCTTGCACGACGGTAGCCAGCCCCCAAGTTTGCGCATCCGCATAGATCTCTTCAATCCGTGCGAATGCCTGCTGGGCTATGCCCAGACCTTGGTATTGCGGCAATACGCATATCTGACTGAGCCAGTAATGATGCTCATCTGTCTTCTTGACTCTCATGCTGCCTACAGCATTTCCGGCGTTTCGGATGATATAGTAATCAACAAATTCCTGATTCATCCGTTCTACGAGCCTCTCCAGCGTTTCATTAGCCGGATTTGTCTCGTAATCCTGATATTTCTCCAAGAGCGGAAGAAAGGCCTGAAGCTGCATAGCATGAATATCCGCCGCATCCTTCACCGTAGCTTTACCTAGTGTAACTTCTGACTTTTTCATAGTATGTACCTCCTGACGTTATACCTTATAGACGTAATCCCAATGCTCACCCTTAAGTACGGAGCCAGGCCCCATGTCCCGCTTCCCCTGCAAAATAAAACCGGCACGCTCATACATCCGCTGGGCGGGGATCAGATCGCCATTAGTCGTCACTAGAATGTGCTGCACTTCATTCCGCAGAATACGATGAACCGCTTCTTGAAGCTGCAGGGTGCTGTATCCTTTGCCCTTATGAGCAGTCGCAATACAGTTATGGCCGATTTCAGCACATTGGGGCAACTGCCTCGGGTCCCAGGATACAAAGCCAATCACCTTACCATGCAGCATAGTCATGAACCCATATTTATCTGCAATTTGCAGATTGTCAAAGAAAAAATTGTCGAACTCCTGCCAATCCTCCAGACAGCTCTGCTCATACCTGCCGTCAAAGGAATAGGCATCTTGTAACAGCTCCAGGAGTGTTCCACGTTCAAACAGGCTGATCTTACTGAACTCAATGCTCATTTACTTCCCTTCTTTTCTTGGGTTTGGCTACAATTATTTCAATACTACGGGTTCCAGTAAAGATAAATCGTACAGGTTGCCACTGCCCGCAGGGCTGTCATTGCGGATATGCTCTTCCAGGCAGAGTCTGCTGCGGTCCGAGCAGTACTTTGGACTATGCTCTAACTGATCCATCAGTATTTTCCAGGAGCCTCCAATGTCGTCACTGCTGTCCAGCTTGGCGTATAGCCCGCCGGGCAGGGTCATTTCCTTGAAGGGTTCCGGCACGGTGGTTCCATCAGGAATTGTCGCACACATTCCATAGCCATAGGGTTTACCTGCAATACTTGGCATAGGCTTCATATTTCCGCCGAATAACCGCGCGGTGCCCAGAAGATTAGCAGATTCCAACCAATCCATGATAGGACCTATCGCTTTGTCTTCCGGAGACTGGTCCACCACGATATGATAAGCTACTCTCATCGCCGGCAATGTAATCACTTTGAAAGTTGACTGTCCCGTTACATTACTCATAAATACCCTCTCCATTTCGCTAAGCAGTTCCTCCTGAATGGAGGTCCTCTTATTGGAAGTATTCAGGTAATCGAGTACCTGATGTAATTGCTGTCCCATCCGTCCGAGTTCTTCCTGGTGTACCTGTAGAGCCCTTATCCTGTTCTGTATAACCTGCTTAAGTGCAGATACAGAATCCTTATCTAGAATAGGCTGTATTTCTCTGATCGGAATATCCATTCTCCGCAGCAGCGCTGTGATCCTGATACACTTAAGCGCATGTTCATCATATGTACGCCAGCCGGAAGATACCTCTCTCTTACTCTGAAACAACCCTACCGCTTCCCAGTGCCGCAAGGTGCGGCTCGTCAGCCCCAGTAGCTCCGACAATTGCTGTATGCTAACAACATTCCTGTTCATTTATGCCTCCTTCCTGTGATCTCATCCCTATCCTATCACTTGACGCAACGGCAACTTCAAGGGGCTAATCGTGCATATCCGAGAAAAATTTCCTCTCCCTGCGCATTCTCAGTGATCTTATAGGGGTGGAGCTGGTCATAATAGCGCTGGACAAATTCTCCTTCGCCTACCGGGTAGAGCTCAATATGGACGTTGCCGGTGAATCTGGTGAAGTAGAGCTTCCCGCCGGTCAGCTCGATCTGAATTTTGTCTGGTAGATAGGTTCCACAGTACGCCCTTAAACATTCCTCACTGAGCTGAAGCTCAAGATGCCGGGTCGGAGCCTCCACCTCCACATGATGCAGAATATCCGCGAGCGCATGGCCGAGTCTATACTGATTGATTCCTTCATTATTTGAGAGGATGATAATGCAAAGATCTTCAGCGTAAAAATTCTGCATATACGTGCAAATCCCCAGCTGATCGCCCCCATGCGAATACCTGTCTTGCCCGTATAGAAGGTGATGCTCCAGGCCGTAGCAGTAGCTGTTCTCGTTCTCTTGGAAGAATCGTTCATAAGCCGCAGATGACAGGAGCTGCCGGTCACGCAGACAGACATACCACTTGTACAAATCCCCGCAGTCCGAAACAACCGCAGCAGCACCGATACTGAACTTCTCGTTATAATACGGACATTTGACGGTTACTGCGAAGTCTGTGATATAGTTGCTGGATCTGTTCTCAATCACGGCGCAGCCGTCATCCACCGTACTGCTGCGCATCCCTAGAGGCAGGAAAATATGATGATGCAGAAACTCCCCGTACCTCTCCCCCGAGACATGCTCGATGATCCAGGCCAGCAGATTGTAGTTGGAGTTATTATAATCGTACGCTGCTCCGGCTGGCTTGGTTGGCTTCTTGTTAATGTATTGCTGGAAGAACCTTGTCCGGGAATAGTCCAGCCGGTAATCTCCGCCGAAGAAATCGTTCTCAAAATTATAAAAGTTATATAGACCGGAGGTATGTGACAACAAATGATGAACGGTGATGGACTCGTCTATAGCAAGCTCTGCCGGGAGACACTGGTATGCAGGCTGGTCAACATCCAGCAGCCCCTTGTCATGCAGCAGTATGACGGCAAAGGCCGTAAACTGCTTCGACATAGAGGCGAGCGAGAAGCGTGACGCCAGCGTATTTTTAATTCCAAACTCCATGCTTGCATATCCGCAAGCCCGCTCGAAGAGCACCTCGCCCTTCCTGATCACCTGAATCACGCCGTAAAAATTCCACAGCTTCAGGTACTGATTCGTATATCCCTCAAGCTTTGCACGTTTTGTCTGCACAGACTCACTCCCTAACCCTATTTGAACTATCCGTTGACATTCACCGAAAAGTACTGTAAAAATACAGTAATACAATATTATATAACTTTGCAATGATGAAGAGAGTAAGCATAACGAATACTTCAGAGAGCTGATGATTGGTGCGAATCAGTGTAGGGAATATGCCGAAGTGGGCTTCTGAGCATCCAAACCGAACCTTCAGGAAGTAGGCTTTGGCGAATGTCTCGTCGTTAAAAGAGACGCGTATTCAAACATATAGTGATGTTTCGATACGTTCAAGCGGTCCGGATCACCGTTCGGACTAATTAAGGTGGCACCACGGGGTTTTCTCGTCCTTTTCAGGATGAGAAGACCCCTTTTTGATTTTATAGACGGAGGGATAATATGAGTAAGGACATTGTATTAACAGGAATTAAACCTACGGGCAAAGTCCATCTGGGGAACTACATCGGAGCAATCAAGCCTGCACTGCAAATCGCCGGGGCCAGTGATTGCACATCACTCTACTTCATGGCCGACTACCATGGGTTAAATTTCATACAGCATAGAGACGAGTTCAGTGATCTGTCTTATAGTATCGCAGCCACTTGGCTGGCACTCGGACTCGACCCGGATCGGGTGATTTTCTATAGACAATCTGATGTGCCGGAGATCTTTGAGCTGAGCTGGATTCTAGCCTGCCTGACGTCCAAAGGACTGATGAACCGTGCCCATGCCTACAAAGCGATCCAAGATCAAAATGAACAACTGGGCGTGGATGCGGATACTGGTGTTAATATGGGTCTCTTCACCTATCCGATTCTGATGGCTGCGGACATTCTGCTGTTTCAATCAGACAAGGTCCCTGTCGGCAAAGACCAGATTCAGCATGTGGAGATCGCCAGAGATATCGCCGAAAGCTTCAACCGGGTTTATGGAGATACGTTCAAGCTGCCTGATTATATTGTCGATGAGAGCACAGCGGTGATTCCTGGTCTTGACGGGAGGAAAATGAGCAAAAGCTATAACAACACGATTCCGCTGTTCGAAACGGCAGAGAACCTGAAGAAGCTGATCAGCAAAATCAAAACAGACTCTACGCTTCCGCAGGAACCGAAAGACCCGGAAACCTCTAATATTTTCTTGTTATATAAAGAATTTGCGACACCCGCTCAAGTGCAGGAGTTAAGAGACAAATATCTAAGCGGCATTAGCTGGGGTGAGGCCAAGCAGGAGCTGTTCCAGGTGGTTAATGCTGCTCTGGAGGAGCCACGGAAGAAATACTATGATCTCATAGCAGCGCCAGAGCAGATCGACACAATCTTGAGTGAAGGCGCCCGGAAGGCAAGAGCCCTGGCGGGACCATTGCTTAAGAAGGTTAAGTCGAGGATAGGACGTTATTCGTAGACCGGACTTAAGACATAGGTGATCATTTGTCTCTGAATACACAAAGAAACCACTCCCAGGAACAGGTCAGGCCTCCTCCCGTTCCAAGAGTAGTTTCTTCAGCAGCTAAAGCCTCGCAAACAGCCGCTCCCCGTTAATCTGGATATATCTGTACATTCCGGCGCAGACCGCTACCAGAAGCACGCCGTATCCCAGCAGAATGAGATTTCCGTTCACCCCATGAAGCAGCAGGAACAGCACGAACGGAACAGCCAGCGTGAGGACACCGATTAGCATCGTTACCAGCACCGACGCACTCTGCTTGATCGCCGCAACTTCACTGGTCCAGTCGAGCTTAGGCAGCTTCAGGTTCACAAGAACGCCCAGCAGGGCTGAATAGCAGGCATAGATAACCGGAACGGCAAGCATCAATAGACCCTCCATCCACCCGGCATGCAGGGTATAGGCCAGCAGTCCCCAGCTTACGGCAATCACCGGTAAGGTAATGGTCAGATTCACCGCCACCTTGCTGAATACAATCGCCGGTTTGGGCACGGGGGAGCTGGTCAAGATCCACAGATGATTGCCTTCCAGAGAAATAGAGCAGGCTGTCGTACAGCTCAGAACAACAAATAGAGAGATAACCAGCGGACTCAGCGTACTGAGGGAGTCTGACAATTGCGGGATGTCTAGTATAGCTCCCAGCTGCTCTGAGCTGACGAATAATAAGGAAATGGACATCATCAGGAGCAGCACCATCCCGATCCCTGTGTTCAGCACATAATTGACCGAGCTGAAATAACGCCGCAGCTCCTTTAGATACAAGGCCTTGAATGCTGAATTAGCCTGTAGCGGCTTCATCGTGTATCCGCGGCTTGCGCGGCTGGTCATAAGCCCTGTATGAATCGCCTTGTACCGGGTCGCCAGCAGGACCGAGAACAGCATGAAGGCCAGCACAGACACCGCGATGAAGAAGAGCAAGGCGCTCACCCGGTACGAGCAGACCGCATCAACATACACGGAAGCCGGGGGATACACCTTGAAGATCATATCACCCAAGGCAGCTCCAACATCTGCAATCGCCTGCTGCCCTTGATTGAGCGTGAACGAGCCCAGCATCAGTACAATGATGAAGGCGAACGTGAGGATCATATTCAGGATTTTGCTCGCCCGGAACCGGGAAGAGACCCAGCTAATAAGGGAGCCTACCAGCGTAGCCGCTATAATCGGCAGTAAGGTAATGAAGAAGAGCGTCATTAGAAAAAACAGATAATAGAGCACGCCCGGCTTCACATGTATCGCATACACCGCCCCCGCCGGAAGCATGATCAGCAGCGTGAAGAACAGATTCATCACATAGAGCTGAAGCACCCGGCTTGCCACAACATGGCTGGTTTTCACCGGGAGGGACATAATCATATCGTAATCCTTATAGCTGAATAATACCCCGCTTGCCTTATAGACCGTAGTGAAGAAGCTCACCAGCGAAGTGACTGTCATCATCACAGCCAGCAATAGCTCCATCCGCCCAAGCTGCTCGAACGACTTCGCCATCATAAAGCTGTAGCCGAATGACACGGCTCCTATCATGAGTATACCGGCTATCACCAAGAGGCTGATCAGCAGCGCCTTGCGTCTGCGTGCAGGGTCTTTCGTATGGAGCGCCTGATTGAGGCCGAAGGAGGACAACAGCTGCAGCTTCGTTAATCTCCAGACATTAATCATTATCGATCAGCTCCATGAATACGTCCTCCAGGCTGTTCTCGCCCCTTACCGCTTCAGTTAAGCCGTGGGCAATCAGCCGTCCGCCCTTGATGATCGCAATCTTGTTGCACAGCTTCTCCGCCGTATCCAGTACATGTGTGGAGAAAAAGATCGCGCTGCCCCTGCTGCACAGATCCGCCATGATGGTCTTCAGCGTATGCGCCGCCTTCGGATCAAGACCCACAAAAGGCTCATCCAGCACTAACAGCTTCGGCTCATGAATAAGTGCAGAGATAATGGCCAGCTTCTGCTTCATGCCGTGGGAATACGAGGAGATCAGATCGCCCAGACTGGCTGTAAGCTGGAAGGCATCGCCGTATTGCCTGATCAGCCGCTCCCGGGTGGACCCCGATACACTGAAGAGATCGCCGATGAAGTTCAGGTACTGAATCCCCGTCAGGTGATCGTACAGGTCCGGATTATCCGGGATGTAGGCAATATTCGCCTTGCAGGCTACCGGATTCTTGCGGATCGAGATACCGTCAATCTCAATCTCCCCTTGTTCAAAATCAAGCACGCCCACCACAGCGCGGATCGTCGTGGTCTTGCCTGCGCCGTTATGCCCGATGAAGCCGTAGATGTCACCCCGTTCAACTTCGAGGCTAAGATCATCCACCGCTTTTGCCCCGCCTTTGTAACTCTTCGTAAAATTCTTGATGGTCAGCATTTCCTCTCACCTCTTCCTTGGTGTTAGCAAATAACTATAATACGAACCATCCGGGCAGATCGTTCATTTTCAATTATATCCCAATCTCCCGCATCTTGGCCGTGATCCGGTTCATGCGGGGCGTAAGCGTCCCTGTTACGAATTTCAGTTCGTCACTTTCGATCATCTTTTAATTCTTATAGTTAGTTCTTGTTAGAGATATGTTAGAGTGAATTACAATAAAAAAACGACTGCTCCCCAGGAGTAACCGTCTTTTATTAAGATTATTCTTATTAAATATCAGTTACCTGCAAACTGATTAAAGTAATGTAAAATAGACATTTAGTTCGTCTAGTTCACCTGATGCTTCTTAAACGCCCTAAATGTAAGCGGAAGTAATAAGGCTATAACAATAATAGCGAATCCTGTCATGAACTTATATTCTAGAATTAATGCACCGAACAGATCAAACACTTCATATGAAGTGATTTTTTTGAAACCATTAAACATATTAGCCGGTAATAAATCCATCAGTTGATTAAACAAACGGCTGCTCTTGCTTGCAGGAATAAAAAATGGACCAATTACAAAAATACCAATTACAATAATAACTGAAAAGGGACTATTCATCCTGCTAGATAGCCATAATGTCAATGCTCCTACCATCAGACAGGCTAGACTACCAATTAAGATCGTCCACAGATAAGCTTGAATTACCGTATAAGGAACGGGAGCTAAAAGATCGATAATCTGCACATTGGCTTTCGCGCCATCAAAACCAAATATCCCCAGAAGAAGAAGTGTGTATAGCATGAGCGCTAAGAATAGTAAACCTATAGATATAATAAAGCCCGCCTTGAGTTTGGCTATGATCACCTTATTCCTGCCATAGCGGGTCGACAGTATTATGGCATCGGTGCCCCGCTGATATTCACCAGCGAAGATTGGAGCAAGACATATTCCAATAGCTAAAGCGATCACTAAAAAAAGGTTTTGAAGATTTTGAAATACCTTCTCCCAGCCAGTAACATAATCCATCTGAAAGGGAACGCGGAGTTTTTCGTTCATTGTATTAAAAAAAGCTTTCTCCCTATCTGAATAATTTCCATAAGAATAATCGTAATCTAAATATCCATTGATTTTTTCCATCCGCTTCTCATAAAATCTCTTTGCATCATCCTCATGTAATCTATTCATTACAGAATAATCGAACTGGCTTAAGGGTGAAAAGGCAAACCGAATTAACGTATTGATCTGTTCATCCGGGACTTCATAAGCAGCATAAGCTCGATTATTTAAATTCCCATTAGCATCAATATTTTTGGGATCAAGCAAAATTTTATTATGACGTTCAATCGCATTTGCTATTTTTTCCGTTGACAATGGTCCGGCGTGCTGACGCGCATACATTTTCCCCAAAGAGATGGCTGAAAAACCTTTAATCCCCTCCCCCTCTTGATCCGTTATGTACGCCCCCGTATACCTCATGTTGACCAAAAGCAAAACCACAGTCATCACAAGCCCAACGGCAACATAAAATAATTTACTTTTTATTATTTTCCGTATTTCAAAACGGGTTAGCGTGTCCATGAGTCATACCCCCTATACAACCTGATGCTTTTTGAATGCCCGGTAAGTAAAAGGTATCAGAAGTGCTATAGCAATTATCGAAAATACAACCATTATTTTATACGTTGGAACTAACTGTCCCACAATATTAAATACATCATAACCAGTTATCTTTCTAAAGCTGTCAAACATATTTCCGGGAAGCAGATCTGTCAGATAGCTTAATAGACGACTATTTTTGCTTTCGGGAATAAACTGGGTACCTACAAGCAGGACTCCGGTTGCTACAATAACTGAGAATGAATTGCTCATCCGGCTGGAGAACCAAAGTGTCAAGGCTCCTACCATAAGACATGCCAGACTGCCGATCAGTACCGCCCACAGGTAGGTCTCAAACACAGTGTAGGGAACAGGGGCCAAAAATTTGATCATTTGCACATGGGCACCCCCACCATCAAATCCAAACACCCCTAAAATCAGAAAAGTATATATTAAAATCGGAAAAATAATAAGTCCTACAGAAACTATAAAGCTTGCTTTCAATTTAGCAGCGATGGCTTTGCTTCTTCCATAACGGGTAGATAAAACTATAGCATCTGTTCCTCTCTGATACTCCCCAGCAAAAACCGGTGCGAGGCAAAACCCAATAACAAAAGCAATAATTAGAAAGAGACTCGGTAAATTCTCAAATACATTTTTCCAGCCGGTAACGTAGTCCATCTGAAAAGGCACCGTTA
Organism: Paenibacillus sp. FSL H7-0756; assembly: GCF_038006765.1. Taxonomy (NCBI): domain Bacteria; kingdom Bacillati; phylum Bacillota; class Bacilli; order Caryophanales; family Paenibacillaceae; genus Paenibacillus; species Paenibacillus sp. FSL H7-0756. The sequence continues at coordinate 1,692,742 of NZ_JBBOVT010000002.1, forward strand.
TCTCCTCGTTCAGTTTTGTAAAGTAAGCTTTCTCTTTGGCAGTGTAGTTGTTATCAGATTTATTACTATTTAAAAATAATCGGACCTTTTCCAGCCGTTTCTGATAGAAACTCTTCATTTCCTCAGGGTTGATTTTGTCGATTAAATAATAATCGTATTCACTTGCAGGAGAAAAGGCATCCGTTATTAAAAATTGAATTTGATTATCCTTTGTATCATATTTTGCATTTGCTTCGACAGTCATCTCCCCCTTCTCATCCAGGTTACTAGGGTCATGGAGTAAGTCTTGATGCCTTCTTACAGCGGCCTCCATTGCTGCTATAGTTAATGGACCGGCAAGCTGCCGATTGTACTCTCTCTCTAGCTGAATGGCTGCCGTTCCATTCAAGAATTTCCCGTCTTCACCTGTCATTTGCATATTTGTAATCAATACAACAGATGATAATATCGCTACCGCTATCAAAATTATAATTCCTGTATAAAATGATTTTCGTCGAATAATCTTTCGCAGTTCGAACCGGGTCAGTATATCCATGGATCATACCTCCTATTTCACCTTAGCCGTGACAGCTTCTTCATCCTGAAAATGATATAAATAGAAGTCCTCCAATGAGGGTACGACTGATATCGCCGTCTCATTCGGTTGGTCTGCGGACACAATTCTCAATTCCACCAGATCCCCTTCATGACGCAAATTGCTTACGCAATATCGGGCATTCCATTCCTCAGCATTCCGCATCGGGACATGACAAGTCCATACGCATCCTGTCATCGTTGCTGTCAGCTGATCAACCGTTCCGCTTGTCAACAGCTCCCCTTTTTTCATCACGAGAATTTGATCTGCGATATATTCCACATCAGATACAATATGGGTTGACATAATTACTATTTTATCCCTGGCCAGATCAGCAATTAAATTACGGAAACGGACCCGTTCTTTAGGATCAAGCCCTGCCGTGGGCTCGTCCAGCACCAGAATGCGGGGATCATTAAGAAGAGCCTGTGCAATACCCAGCCGCTGCTTCATTCCTCCAGAAAAGGTACGAATTTTCTTCCGGGCCACATCCTCCAGAGCCACTATGCCCAGTAATTCCCGTGTTTTCCCTTTTGATGCCGCCAAAGTCAATCCTTTTAGCGATCCGACATACCACAGAAACTCCTCTGCACTGAAATCAGGATAATAACCGAAGTCTTGTGGCAGATAGCCAAGCAAGTCACGATAGCGTTCCCCCATGTCACTTATATCCTCTTTATTCATCTGGATCGTACCCGATGTAGGGTTCAGGACTCCGCAGATCATTCGTAGCAGTGTTGTTTTTCCTGCACCGTTTGCCCCCAGGAGACCGTAGACACCATTAGTAAGCTGTATTGAGATCCCGTTTACCGCCCCTTTGGCAGAAAATTGTTTGCTCACTTGATTTAATTTTAGTTCAAGCATTCCACACACTTCTCCTTATAATCACAATTGATCTGTTTGCTATACGCTTAATAATGTAATCTTACAGCTGTTTCGAGACTTCTAAAGTTCCTGCTTAGGCCTCGAGTCTCGTAGACAATCCCGCCCAAAGAAAGCACCAGTGCTATCTGCCACGTTCCGGTTGCTGATGAAAGAAATAAGGATAAAGAAGGAGTAAATGTACAAATAACCTGTACTATAATCAACAGTCCGCAATATGCCAGACAGTAATATCCACAATTTGCATTACGAACTCGGTTCATTAACCAAAGGGATCCAAGACATGACACATTGAACGGTACCAGCAGATATAGCAGGAGGCTCACAATCTCCATCTCTATCCAAGTGTTCAAGAGAATGGCCAAAATGATCAAGCCGATTAGATCCGCAACGCCAAGCAGACTCATGCGCACCATTGTCAACTTCTCCAGCCTCCGCCAGGTGCTTAATTCAATCTCTATCATATGACAATTCAAAGATCGGGTCAGTGTCTGTAAACCCGTAATCACTAATAATGGAGCAGCAACAGAAGCCAGCATGACAATTTCCATATCACCGTGAGGTCGATTAACAAATTGATATAGAAGTACGCCCATTCCAGCGACAATTAACAGTTGTTGCATCCATACTTTCCAACTGATAAAAGAAAGTTGAGCCTTATAGAACTCTGGTAATGAGGTTCTTCGCGTGACCTGTGCTTGTCGCAGCATCTCATTAGCCCCATGAACGGTTTGTTCTAATCGCTTATGATCAACGGGAAACGAAGGGTAGTCTCTTAGTGTAGTTGCGATGAAATGCAGCTGCTTCTTGTTCAACAAATCCACTCCTTTCTAAATAGTTTCTAAATACAACTAGTCCGCGATTTACCCGATATTGGACCATACATACGTTTACTCCGGTAACACGGGAAATGTCGCGGAAGGTCATATCCAGACAATATCGCATAAAAACCATCTCCCTCTGCTCTTCAGGCAGAATCAGCAGCAGTTCAGTCACCAGCTGCTCTCCCTCCACTTGTTCTTCAATAGAAGGGGTCTGCCGTATATGCACTTTTTCTGCTTCCTGCACTTGCTCCCAAGATAATGAGCGGCGTTTTTGCAGGTAATCTTTACAAAGATTCCGGGCGATTGTGTATAAATAGGCAAGACATTTTCCCGTATGCCTATACTTGTCAATACTTCTGCAGAATCGATAGAAAGTTTCCTGAGTCAGATCTTTAGCTTCTTCCTCACTTCGGACCCTGTAGTAGCAGTACTTCTGAATCCCTGGGTAGTAATGCTCGATCAGCGGTGTAAGATACTGCGTCTCCCCCTCCTGTATTCTTCGGATCCACTCCACCTCATCCACCAAGTTCCCTCCTCTCCTTATTATGTATAACTGATTTATCCGTAAAAAAATGGAATTATATTGTGACTTTTTCGTGAATCTCCTGAAAAGATTCTTTTTCATATGAATCTGCCTGCATTCTGTACAGATGAGCATACAATCCTTCCTGCTGCATCAGTTCGGCGTGCGTGCCTAATTCTCTTATTTCTCCTGACTCTAATACAATAATGTTGTCTACATCCCTTGTATTAACAAATCTATGAGTAACCATTATACATAGTCTACTGAATTTCATTTCCTGAAACTGCTTGAATATTTCATGCTCTGAAACCACATCTAATGATGCAGTGGGCTCATCCAGAATCAGAATAGCGGAAGACTTCATTAAAGCCCGCGTAATGGCCAGCTTCTGCCACTGACCCAGCGATAAATCCACACTTCCAGACCATTCCTTTTTTAGTTTTGTCTCATATTTTTCAGGAAGCCGGGATATAAATTCATCTGCTCCTGTTTTTTTGGCCGCATCTATTATTTGGTCCAGATTGTTTACCTCCTCCAAATTCCCTAATCCTATATTTGTTTTTACGTCAAACGGATATTGAATAAAGTCCTGAAATACAGCAGCGACATACCGGAACAAAGTTGAACGGTTATACTCATTGATATTTATACCATCAACTAAAATATCTCCCTCAGTTGGTTGGTATAAGTTCAAAAGCATCTTAATAAATGTTGTTTTTCCAGATCCATTAAGTCCCACAAGTGCATATGAATGTCCTGCTTCAAGCTCAATATTAATATTTTTTAGTACATAATAATTTGAACCTGGATATTTAAAGGTAACATTCCTGAATTCTATTTTACTAAATGTTACAGGAAATTCTTGCTTTTCATCCTGTCTCTCTTCAGGAATTTCTAACAATTGAAATATACTTTGCATATATAAACAATTCTCATAAGCCATAGATATTAATGAAAGGATATTGGACACAGTACTCTTTAAGTTATCCACCGCTGTTACATACATCGTTAACGATCCAATTGTTAAGCTGTTCTTTACACAAATAATAACTACAAAAACCTTAATGATATACATCAGCGAATTATCTATAATATCTACCAAAGAGTTTTCTATTAAAAAACGCTTTCTAATTTTTTTATCCTCTGTTATGTATTTTTGCATTATTTCAAGAATAGTTTTGGTGAGAAATTGATCTGAACGGGAAATCTTCAGTTCCTTCACATAATTATTTGTAACTAGTATTGTTTTTAAATGTCTAATAAATCGATTTTTCTCAACTCGTTCATTGAACACACTAAACCATTTGTTCAGAATTCTGATGCTAATATAAAACATGGGAACTGCTGAAATAAGGCAAAGTATGACTATAGAAGATTTTAGAAACACAAGAATTCCAATAATGCCAAAAAGAGCTGTAATATTATTAATAAAGCTAACCGTAGTTTTCATAATATTCATACTTCTGTTCAATGATTCTTCACTGGACTTTTGTATTTGATTATAAGTATATGAGTCATCCAAGTCTTTCATTTCTAATGTCATTATTTTATGTAGTATTTTATCGGTTATAGCTTTATTCAAATTGGCTGAATACAGGTTCTGAACAAAATTCGAGACCTTACCTAACACAGAGCTAAGCAATACAAGAAAAAAATTTATTGCTAACCATAAAAACATGTTTTTCAAGGAAGTTGAAGGATCATTAATAACCTTGGTTGCTGCATCTATAAACTCTTTCCAAACCCACAATTTTGCAGGAACTGTTAATCCAATAATTGTATCTACAAAAAAAATAAATATGAAATTAGCCGGATTTGTCTTCCAAAGCAGAACAAGGGTCTTTGCGAAAATCCAACAATTTTGCTTCAATTGTTTTATTTTACCGCTCAAGTTTATCATCACCTTTTAGGTAGAGATTACTATTTTACAGGGAGTATTTAATATCCAATTTTTGTAATTTATAAGATCATTTACTTCTACTTGATCGAGTAATTCCTTTAACTGATTATATTGATTGCTAGTAATATGAATAGGTTCACCATAAAAAATATGCGAGGATATATTCTGAAATATTTGACTTCTGCTCGCTTTTTCTGGTTCACACAAAAATGGAGAAATACTTTCTTTTGATGCTTTTAGTCTCTCTTCTGTGATCAATAAATGATTTAAATAGTCAACAATATCTTCTGCAAAATAAGATAAAGTATCATCTATATTATTAAAGTTTAGCGTAAATACAGCATAATAAAGATAATCAGAGACATGCTTGTCTGTTGCTGAAATCTCCGAGCATCTAGGAGCATATGAAGATACAGACACATATTCTTCAATACTTTTCTTCGCAATGACTTCAAATAACATCCTTGTTAATTTCGCCTTCAGATTCAGAGACTTATAAAATTGTTGATAATAGATTTCTACTACTTTATGATTAAAAGGATGCTCCATTCTGCAAATTGATAAGTTGTATTTCTGTTGTTTAGTGTAATTAAAAACGACATCATAATTTAATTGTTTAGGCAATTCGGTTTGCATTATCGGTATTTCTTGGTAAAGATCTGATAGAATATCCTTCATCTGAAGTCCAGAAAAATATACAAGTGCCATATTATCTGGATTATAATATTTTTGAATAAATGTGACTGCTTCCCTCATGTTTAATGACATAATTTCATCTTCTTTTCCTACTGGAAGCTCACTGATCAGTCCATCAGTTATAAATGAGATAAGTTCCTGCTGCCAGTACCACTGCGATCCTTTCTGTTTACATTCAGCTAATATCTCTAATTTAGATTTTGCAAAAGTTTCCTTCGTTACAATGGAAGTACCAAGAACCAAATTTAAAATTTGATGAAATATATGAATATTTTCCAAACGGGAGGGGAAAGAGAACATTAAAACAGTTTGTCCATAATTGGTAACTCCTGACGAGCGTAAACGAATCCTACTGAATATTTTGAAGTCATTAGTTGATTCTGGAATATAATGTCGATACGAAAGACAAATATGCTCAACTAAATGAGCTACTCCATTTTCACCCATGGGTTCCTGGCCACATCCGGCTTTAATACACACAATAACCAACGTTTCCTCACATTCATCATTTACAAAATAAATATTATTTTCTTGATGAAAAGATATTTTAGGTGCCATGCTAAATCATATCTCCTTGATGAGAGAATATTAAATAAAGGTGAGCTAACATAAAGTTAGATCACCTTATAAGTTCAGATTACTACGATCCATCACTTGCTGAAGTCGTATTACGTTCTTTATTTTCATTAATATTGCTGTTACATCCACATCCGCAATCTGGAACAAACCACCACCATGCTCTGTCTTGTGTATTGTCATGTTGATTAGGAGTATCCACATTACAAATACAGTTACATCTATGCGCTGCTGTCACAGCATTATCTTGATTTCGAAACAATGGGTTAACTACTAGCATATCCATTCACCTCCTCTATTATTAAAATATTTATATTAATCCTCTCAATTCGAGGAAAAATATTATCAGTAAATTTCAGTATGCTCTAAAAAAGCCAACTTCTCCGGGGAGATTTCTCGCATGGTATGATAAAGAACTAGATCCTTGAGGTGTACACTTCTACGCAAGTTGCATTTTCTGTTCTTTTCATTTGCGTTAAATTCAGTTTCTGTATAGTTATGCGCATAACACACGGAACACAATCTTATTGCCCAACAGTTCTGGCACTGCTCGATTGATCCTTCGGAATAATCCTCAACGTAGTATTTTTTAAGCCGGTCAAAATCAATGCCATCCTTAATGTTCCCAATGGAAGGTGAATTGCCTACGCGTTCGCAGACATATAATTCTCCATTTGTAGTTATGTAAAGTCTGCGCGCTCCAGGAGTACAACATCCATTAAAAGGATAAAAATCACCAGGACTATTCGAAAGATAACGTTTTTCAATGCTGATTAACGAACTTTCAATTCCTGAAGAAGAAATATTATTAATATGATCTCTGATTACTGGACGACTTAAGGCACATTCTTCCAACCATGACCACAAAGGATCCATGACTTTGGGCTTAGCATCATATTTGTTCTTTAGTTTAATTTCTGTATTTGGAAGACTACCTTCTGCAACATAACCAATATTAATATCTACATTAGGCGGTAAGAAATCCAAACCCGAGAAAAAAGAGTTAATATCATTTAACTTTTCATGCGAATAAGGCGGTGCAAATACAGCATTTATGGAGATTGAATTTTCACTTTTAGAAAACGCATCACTCATCAGCTTCAGACCATGAATTGCCCGAGAAAAACTGCCCTCGCCATTAGCATATTTTCTATATGCGTTTTGCACATATTCAGGACCGTCCAAGCTGCAAACTACCCCCATACCGGGAACCGCCGCTAAAAAATCTGCTATTTCTTTTGTCACTAATGTCAGATTCGTTGTCAAGGAAAATGTGATTTTTTTTCCCTTAAGAGCTTCTAAAGAATATTCTACTGCCCATTTCAATAAATCAAATTTGAGTAACGGCTCTCCTCCATAAAAGGTAACCGCTATTTTCTCTCCGGAATGTTGTGCCGCATAATCAATGCTTGCCTTTGCAATTTCCAGACTCATATCACTGTGATTAAAATCTCTGTTCAAATCGCAATTTTCATTATATATACAATATCCACACCGCAAATTACAACGACCTGTTAATTCCAGAATCACTTGTGATAACTCATTGTTAACCCTTTCCTCTAAAAGTTCGTTATGCCCTGGCGTATACAACCGTTCGGGTTTAAATGCACGGAATAGCTGTTCATTAATAACCGTTTGGCAAAAATCATTAATAGCTGAGATGTTTATTTCTTGTACGCTCAACATCTCATTGACATCATTAACATCAGATAATTCAAAGAGACACTGCATGATTTTAAAAGAATCATCATCTAACTGTAAGACCTTTCCCGTTCCGGTATCATAATAGTAATTATTTGTTTCCGTTGAGAAAAGTTTGCCTAATCGTTGAATCTCACTTTTTTGTTTCAATGAGAATAACCGCCCAATTTCCTCATGGCATTTCAGTGTACTCATTTCCCCACCTCTTTCTTAAAATAATAATATAATGAACAGTTATGAGATTTTTTTCACAAGCAATTCTAGTAACATTTTCTTGTGCAATTAATATAGCACAAAAACAAATATATTGGAATACTTTGTAATTATTATATTTTTTAAACATTAAAACCTTTAATATCAATATAGTTACATTTTATTATATAGAAAAAATATTACTAAGCATGCTTAGTAATATTTTTTCTATCAGTAATTTTACAGTTTCAGAGGAAGAGGTGAACTCTATTGTCACCTTACGAGCAACTAAATGCCGATTTGCAAGTCTATGTGCTTGTAATCCTGTTGCATGCTGTTATGGTGAAATGCTCCATTAACTCCAGCGTAGTCTCACAGACATTATTCAGCTCTTACTGCCGTTCAATATACACAAAAATAATCTCTATTATATCCCAATCTCCCGCATTTTGGCCGTGATCCGGTTCATGCGGGATTCCAGCGTCCCTCCGCTGTATTTCGGCAGGCGCAGCTCATCGACGATCCGGCCGTCGCACATGAACATAATCCGCTGCGTCCTGGCCGCCACGGTGGCATCATGGGTGACCAGCATGATTGCCGTACCTTCTTCATTGATCCCGGACAGCAGGTCCATGATCTCCTCGGCAGCCTTCAGATTCAGTGCACCGGTCGGCTCATCCCCGAAAATAATGCGCGGACTGCCCATCAGCGCGCGGCAAATGCCCGCCCGTTGCAGCTGTCCGCCCGAAGCCTCCGTAATATTACGCTTCGCCAGCTCCGCAATCCCTGCCTTGTGCATAAGCTGCTGCGCCTTATCTGTAATGGCCGCAACCTTCCGCCGGTTACCGCGCATCGACGGCAGAATAATATTATCCAGGATGTTCAGATTCTTCATCAGCGTCGGCTGCTGGAATACGAAGCCCATCTCCGTTCTGCGTAGATCCGCAAGCTCATCGCCCTCCAGTGTTCCCAGATCCCTGCCCTCAAAAGCAACCAGGCCCCAGTCGATCCGGTCCATTCCGCTCAGTGCAAACATCAGCGTGGATTTCCCTGAGCCTGAGGGTCCCATCACCGAGACGAATTCACCTTCGTGAATATCGACAGATACTCCGTCCAGCACCTTGCGCTGCTCCGCGCCGGTGCCATATTGTTTGGTTATATTTTGACCCGAAATAATCTTCTTCATCTTCCTGATCTACTCCTTAATATTGCCGGATATTTGAATGCGGCCGATGCCCGAGGTTCCGGTAACCGCCCCGATGAGTACAGAACCGGTCATTAGCAGCGGACACAGCAGATACGCGGAGAGCGGATGGACCACGAACTTGAAGGACGATGCCCCGAAGTAGGAGATCACAGCCCCTGCAAGAATCTGCCCCAGGGTGTTCGCCAGCAGGGTTCCCAGCACCATCCCGATCACAAGTACAAATATAGAACGCGTATAATACTGTACCGTCAGATCCGAATTCCGGAAGCCCATGGATTTCATGACAGCAATAGGATAACGGTCCTTAGCTACAAGCATACGCATAAACAGCAGGGTAATCAGTACATTAAGGACCAGCATTACGGCCAGAGCAGCCCATGCGGCCTTACCGACTGAACGGATGGTGGAGCCGAAGGTCTGTGTCACATATTCATCAATCCCTGACACCTTGGCATAACTGAACTGCCGGGCATATTCGGAGACTGTGCTGCCCACCAGCGACTTATCTGCCAGCTCTGCATAGATGACAGACCACATCGCCTCTGCTGATCGTGTAGTGAATACGGCCTTGGCCGTTTTACCGCCGTTGGTCACATCGGAATAAATTCCGCTTACCGTAAGCGTCTGCGGTTCTCCGTCAAGCAGAAGGACGAGGGAATCCCCGGGCTTTTTGCCCAGATCTTTCGCATTGACGGCAGACAGGGCGATTTCATCCGCTGCCTCCGGTCTCCGCCCTTCCGAATAGGCCACCGGGAAAATAGAATGGTCTCCCAGCTCAACCTTTAACCGTTCCCCGGCTCCATGATCGAGCTGTACGTTAAGCGCCCGGGTGGTAAGCACAGCATAGCGGGATACCGACTGATCCTCGTCCATGACCCGCACAACCTCTGCGGCCTTCTCAGCAATATGGTCAGTCTGCTGGATATCCATGCGCAAATCACTGTCACCGATGCCCATATATGTAATGAAGCCCCGGGAGGAAATCGTATGATAGAGATTCTGGGGCACAATCATCAGGAAGGAAGAGATGACGAGCACCGCAAGCATGGTTGCGTATAGACCTTTTCTGGACACAACATCCTTAACCCCCAGATAGACATTCGTGTTCAGCAGCCGGTTGCCGCTCAAGGTGAAACGTCTGGAGCCCATCCGGGTCTCCTGGGATGTGCCATAACGGATGGCTTCGACCGCCGAAATCCTGCGGAAACGCTTCAGCACCCTGTTCACATAGACAACAATAGTAAGGAATACAAGCACTACACCAAGGACACCGCAGGCTAGGGCAAGCGCCGGATGCGCACTTTCGCCCATATACAGCCTGATATTCTCAAGGAGCAGACCTCTGAAGATGAATGATAACGTGAGGCCAAGGAGGCTGCCCAGAGCGGCTATCGCTGCGTATTTGGCCAGATAGATTCTTTTCAGATCCGAGACGCGCAGGCCGATGGCCTTCATAACACCAATCTCCCGGTAATCGCTCTCGATGGTAGCCATAAGGGTGAACCGTATACATAGAAAAGCAATAATAACGACCAAAACGCTCGCCAGCAGGATCACCGCAATCATCAGCCCGTCAGAAATCGCATTAAGCACTCTGAACAGGGGATATGTAATCACCGGGCCGTTCCCCTCAAGTCCCGCTGCGGTATAGTCGGTCTCAAAGGCCCCCAGCATCGACAGGTTCTTCAGCCTGAACTCAATCAGATATTCCGTGGTTCCGTACTGCGCCAGCTCTGCATAATCCGCCGGGCTGACGAGGAACCGCTTCGACGAAGCGAGCAGCGAGTTCATCTGTGAATCCCGCAGGAACCCCGCTACGGTGAGGCTTGTGTCACCCACGGTAACCGTCCCTCCGGCCTTGATGGAGCCATCCTTCATATAACTGATCGGGACATACACCTCGCCGCCCCGTACATCAATCACCTTCCCGTCCAGATCAAGCAGATAATCAAACTTCCTGCTCTGTGTGCTGAAGCCGTTATCCTGGACACTGTCAATAAGCGTATGGCCGTCCATACCAATCTTCGCGCCTTCTATGTTGAGGAACTCAAGCACCTGGTGATCCTCAACCTTGCTGTTCTGCTCTGCGAAGGCCGTGAGCCGGGCTTGATTCAGCTGTCCGGAATGCATCTGCAGAAAATGCGGCGTCTTCGCCTGTGTCATCAGATGATCAATGGCCCCTGTCAGGTTGACGACCAGAATGGCTGACAGAGAGACGAGCATGGCTGCGGCAGCTACGAACAGCATAGTCGTCAGCGTGATTCCCTTGCTTGTGCGGATATCGCTGCGGATTATTCGGTAAAACATAGCTTACCCCCTGCTCTCAAGACTTGTAATGGATTTAAGCCGATAGATCATGACCGAAGCGGCGCTTAACAGCAGCCCGGCAATAATAATGAGAAGTCCCATCCCCCGCCCGCTGCCTGTGCCGATAATCCGTCCCACACTATCCGCCAGGACTCCGCCGCTCACCAGCAATGGAGTAAATACGTAATCTGCCAGCACACCCGCCAGCATATAGGCCGCCACGAATCCGAGCTGTGAGAGCAGTCCGATCAGTGACCAGGCTCTACCCTGAACCGAATTATCGATATTGGTGCGGACCAGATAATCCAGGGCAGTATTCGTGAAGGGCAGCATGGCAAAAAACATAAACCCCGCAGCGCCAATCAGCACAATATTCTCACGCAGACCGAAGACCGCGATACTGATTCCTGAGCAAAAAAGCGACACTGCCAGCATGCGCACGAAATTCTTTTGTATCCGCAGCATCCCTATCACGACACTCGACACCAGCATTCCCGAGGCCATGACCGTCTCCAGCGTCCCCAAGACCGCACTGCTGGAGAACGCCAGAATCATCGGCATGGACAAGGTCTCAATGAATCCGATGAAGAAGGTCATGACCGAGGTCATAATCACCAGCACCAGCACCCCACGGTTCCCGGAGACCGCTCGCCAGCCTTCTTTGAATTCCCGGATAAAGGCCTGTGCCTGTTCCGCCTGCTTGGAGGCCAGACCGCTGCGGACGGCAAGGGTAGTCGGTACGGTTAAGAAAAATGTACAGATGTCGATGATCAGCAGCAGCTTCACATCAGACACTGTCAGCAGCAGCCCGGCAATAAGCGGCGAAATCAGATATTTGGCGGAGCCGGCAATCTGTACAAAACCGCTGGCCTTCGTATACTGCTCTTCGGTGAGCAGATCCGTTACCGTAGCCTTATAGGCGGGATCAAGCAGAGAGGAGAACACCGAGCTGACGGTCACGCCTAAGCATATCTGCCACAGCTGCGCTTCTCCATTCAGCAGGCAGACCAGAATATAGATCAGACCTAAGGCAGATAGACTGTCTCCAATTACCATCAGCAGCCTGCGGTCATAGCGGTCCGCCAGCACGCCTGCGACAGGACTTAGCAGCAGGGAAGGCATGAATGCCAGCAGGGTCACCAGCGCCATCGCCGATGCCTGCCCGGTCTGCTGTAAGGTATAGATCCCCAGCCCGAACGCGGTGAGCCCGCTGCCGATGGCTGAGATCAGTTGCCCTGACCACAGAAACAGAAATCTGCCGAACCCTGTGCCGGAGCTATTCATCCCTATGCTCCACATTGGCTTCACCTGCGCCGCCGAACATCTGCATCACACTCATCAGACTTCCGCTCCCGGCACCGAGCAGCCGTTCCACATTGGCGATGAAGGCCAGAATGCGTGACATTCGCTCCTCCTCCGTCATTTCAACCATGTCATTATCAAAAATAGTGGTGGCGTAAACAACAACCATCTCCATGCATTCGTACGGATAGGGAGTATGAAATATCCCTTGCTCTATCCCCTCGCTGATGATGGGGGCAAGAATCGGCGGGACGCCGCGGATGACCGCCTTCTGAATCTTCTGATGCATCAGCGCATTCTGCGGCTTGTGGATATGCTCCATGATCTCCGTGCCGCCGCCGTTTCCGCTGCTGATGTTCAGCGCCATGCCGGCACGCAGAATCCGCTCAATGACGGGTATACTCTTATCTTCAGCAACCTGCTGTGCGGCATGAAGGATATTGGCGTTCGTCCGCTCAATCAGCGCATCCATAATATCCTCCTTCGACTTGAAGTGATAATATAGCGTCCCGCGTGCAATGCCGACCTTGCTCAGAATATCGCCAGTGCTCGTACCGTCGAAGCCCTTCTGTCCGAACAGCTCCCCGGCTGCATCCAGAATCTCATTTCTGCGGGCTTCCGCTTCTTTGACAACTCTCATGGTCATGTCTCCTTATGGTGAAGCTTGGATTGTTCTGCCTGTGCTTGGAAATATGCTTATCATAGCTGATTTACCGACCGACTGTCTGTCGGTAAGTAATTATAGCATAATAGGTTTGTATGGAACAAGATGGCTTAATTAACGGATATCCTTCTGCCATAACAGACGAAGTCATTATTTCTAACTTCAACGAGAAACGGACACCGCTAGAGTGTCCGCTCATAGATCCGTATAGTTTATTGTAATGAATGAGGAATATAAAGTTCTTCCAGGCTGATGATTTCTTCAGGTGTCAATTGCACAGATAGTGACGCTACTGCTTCTTCCAGATGGCTGATCCGGGTAGACCCGATGACCGGAGCAGTAACCTCTTGCTTGTGCAGCAGCCAGGCCAGAGCGATTTGTGCGCGCGAAATCCCCCGGTTAGCAGCAACTTCTGCTACTCTGTGTGCAACTTTGCGGTCCGCCTCTTCCGTTCTTGCGAACATCGCCTTGGCAACCTGGTCCTTCTCTGAACGTTCAGTGAACTGATCCCAATCTCTGGTTAAGCGGCCTGCAGCCAGTGGTAAATAAGGAGTAATGCCCACTCCTTGATCCTTACACAGCGGGAGCATCTCCCTCTCCTCTTCCCGGTAGAGCAAGTTCAGCCTATTCTCCATCGAGATGAACCGGGTCCAGCCATTTCGTTCTGCGGCATGCTGGGCCTTCGCAAATTGCCATGCCAGCATAGAAGATGCTCCAATATAACGCGCCTTCCCCGCCTTCACGATATCATGCAGAGCCTCCATCGTCTCCTCAATGGGCGTATTTGGATCATAACGGTGTATTTGATAGAGGTCAATGTAGTCTGTTCCGAGCCGTCTTAGGCTGTGGTCAATCTCGGTCATTATGGTTTTACGGGAGAGACCCATCGCATTCGGACCCTTCCGCATGGGGACGAACACCTTCGTGGCCAGCACAACTTCTTCCCGGCGGGCAAAATCCTTGATTGCGCGTCCTAGTATTTCTTCACTGGTGCCATCTGAATACATATTGGCTGTACTGAAGAAGTTAATGCCTAATTCGACTGCTCTTCTAATGATCGGTCTGCTGCTCTCTTCATCCAGCGACCAGGGCGTATTGCCGCGTTCCGGCACACCGAAGCCCATAGTTCCCAGACTTAACCTTGATACATCCAATCCGCTTACTCCAAGCTTCACATATTCCATAGAATAAAAACACCCCTTCATATCAGATATAGGTTGACATATCAACCAAAACAATACATCTCTCCTTTGGTTGACGTGTCAACTTATAAATACACAGTAACACCTTGTGGTTGATACGTCAACCATGATATGATTCTTCTATGGATAATATGAACGAATTAAACGAAGAAGAAATGCGGATTTGGAATATGTGGAAAGGCTCCTACAAACGAATCTTCGGCCGTGTTGTGAAGGATATGTCTGAGCAAACAGGATTATCCGAGGGTGACTTCGGAGTATTAGACAGGCTGGTGCAGTTCGGGGAGGGCAAGCTTCGCCAACAGGAGCTAGCCGACTCCATGGACTGGGACAAGAGCAGGCTATCCCATCATCTGACACGGATGGAGAAGCGTGGTCTGGTGCAAAGAAAACCGCTGGATACCGACCGGGGTGTACAGATTAACATTACTCCCGCCGGCCGGTCCATTCTGGATGAGGCACTTCCGGTAGTCTCTACGGCCATACGCAAGCACTTCCTGGCACTGCTGACCGAGCAGGATAAGAAGTCCATTATTGCACTGGCGGAGCGGACCAAGACACCTTAATAGTTCAGATTAGTAATAGCCTAGTCCTCAAGCAGCAGTTCTTCCCTAACAGGAGAATCGCTGCTTTGTTCGCATTGTGCCAGAACCTTCTCCAGCCCGTTCACCAAGCTTTTGAGCACCATCAGCTTGCTTCCAGAGTCCAGCCGGTAATAGTTGCGGGTGCCGTCTTTGCGGACGCTAACAATTCCGGCCTCTATCAAGATTCTAAGATGATGGGACACGACCGGACGGGAAAAGTGGGTGGCCCCTCTTATCTCGCCTACACGCATACCCGGATCTTGCGGCCCTTGCAGCAAGGCCATCAGGATGGCTTGCCGGGTCTCGGCACCGGCCGCGTTCAGCACCTTCAGCGAATTCCTGAATTGAGACGCCAGTTCATCCATCAGTTCCTGGTCCATGGAAATCCCTCCTATGTGCTTCATCGTCAAGAACCCTACCGTTTATCAGCGGCTCACCCCTGGAGCAGTGACCAGAATCTTGCTGGCCAGGGCAATCATCTGCGCCTGCTCCTCCCCGGTAAGACTATCGGTTACCGCCATAATCTGACGCTCGATCTGCTCCCCGACCTCGTGAATAATCTTCCAGCCTGTCTCCGTAGCCCTCACATTGAATGCCCGCCGGTCAATCTGTGATACGGTACGCTCTACCAGCCCGCGGCGCTGTGCCCGGTCAACGAGCCCTGTAATGCTGGATTTATCGAGGCCCAGATGCTTGGCCAGCTGCAGCATACCCGGCTCCCGGTCGCGCAGTATCCCCAGCAGACGGATCTGGATAATCGACAGATCATGCTCCGTTCCTATTCGGGCAAGGATATTTTGCACCAGGAAGGATAGCTGCACAAGGCTGTCTACCATCGAGAGATCATCCAGCTTATCAAAAGAATTATCGTAACTGCTCATTGATTTCACTCCGCACTTTTGTATATTTCAGACTTGTTTGCTCCTATTGTACCACAGTAGCCGTTGACATTGTACGTAATACAAACTATATTGTTTGTATTACAAACTTTTTAGTTTGTTTCACAAACAAATTCACTCACCCGGATATAAATATCCTGGTAAATTGGAGGCCTATTTATGTACGCTGCTATTGTAAGATCATTCGATTCAGGTCCGAAATACGAAAAGATTGCTGCTCCCGTACCTTCAGGAGAACACGAAGCTTTGGTGGATGTGCTCGCTGCCGGATTGCATCTCCGGGTCCGGGCACAAGCCAATGGATCTCACTACACAAGTACGGATGAACTGCCGCTAATCCCCGGTATTGACGGCGTCGGACGGCTCCCGGATGGCAAGCTGGTCTATTTTGTCGCAACTGATACAGCGCTGGGATCATTCGCAGACCAGACCCTCATCGATCTTCGCCGCGCTGTCCCGCTACCCGCAGATGCTGATCCCGTGCTCATCGCCGCCGCAATGAATCCGGCCATGTCCTCCTGGGTGACTCTCCGCCGCCGGATTCAGGCTAAGTCCGGGTTCAAGGTTCTCATTCTTGGCGCTACCGGCAACTCCGGGCAAATGGCCGTTCAGATCGCCAAGCTTATGGGAGCCAGTCAGATCATCGCCGCCGGGCGGAACCCGCAACGGCTCAGTTCACTTACACAGCTTGGTACGGATGTAGTCATATCGCTTGCCGGAGATCCCGGGACTGTGGCCCGGAACCTCGGCGAAGCCTCAGCCGAAGTGGATATCGTGCTCGACTATCTGTGGGGTGAGCCTGCTGCACTCGCTATGCTCCCGATATTAACCCGCCGTTCCGACCGCAGCCGGCTGTTAACCTGGATTCAGATCGGTTCCATGGCTGGCGCGGAAGCTGCAATTCCTTCCGCTGCACTCCGCTCTGCCAACTTCCAGATCATCGGCAGCGGCCAGGGGTCCGTCACGCCAGCCGGATATCTGGCGGAATTCCCGGCGTTGATCCATGCCATTGCAGAGGGTCAGCTCACAGCGAACCCTATCGTTTATCCGCTATCTCAGATTGAAGAAGTATGGAAGACTCCGCCGGGCAGTCAGCAGCGTGTTGTCTTCGTGCCGCCCCACAAGTAGTTTCCGAACCTTCCAAGTAAGCTATGTCCGGGTATTGTCATGCTGCGTTGCTTCGATTGTAACTTCTGTTCTTGAACATTCTGGAAAGTGAGTGATAGACTTAGCAGGGTATCCTACTTGAAGGAATCTTTTAAGGAATCATACTAACGCATCATAGAACAGGAGGCCGAAGAGCAGTTGGCGATTTATCTGGTAAGACACGGCAAGGATGACGAAGGATATCGCGGCGGCTGGAGCCAGCGGGGACTGAATACCCAGGGTTACAGACAAGCCGAGAAGCTTGGCCGTTTTTTGAGAGAGAATTCAGCTTCATTCCCTATACAACGTATAGTCAGCAGCGATCTCCAGCGGGCGCTGGATACAGCCGGCGAGCTGGCAAGAGAACTGGAGTTACCCTTGGAGCACAGCATGGGCTGGCGGGAGATGAATAATGGCGTGATCGCCGGTATGCCGAACGAAATCGTGAATGAACGGTACCCCGGCTTATACTTCTCAGGACTGCGGATGGACGAGCGTTACCCCGGCGGAGAGAGTCCGCTCGAATTCTTCACCCGGATTCAAGAGGCCTTCACCCGGCTCTGCGAAGAGCATGCGGACAGCGGCCCTGATGATAACCTAATTATTGTTACACATGGCGGTGTTATAAATATCATCTATCACATCATCAAAGGGATCGACTGGAATAACCGGGGCAGTAAATTCCCGGCTTCCTATGCCAGCCTGCACAGAATTGAGCTTGTGGATGGAAGATGGGACCTGACGCTGGAAAATTATACGGTCTAGCTGCTGCCGCTAACACTCCGTTACGCAGGCAGCTTCCACCTAATCAACACAACAGCACACGCCCGGCAGCAGAGAGCCTAATCTCGGCAGCCGGGCGTGTGCTGTTAATAATGCCTAAGTAACTGAAATAATGAATCAGGACGTATAATTCTGCCCCAGCCCAAGGCTGCTTAGCAGCTGTCTATAGGCAATGGAGGTGCGGTCTGCCGGAATGTGGGCTTCAGCCTGCAGATCCAGCGGCAGATCCTCCGGCGTCTGCGACTCCACCATTTCTGCATCCTCCTGGAACACCTGGAGATTGAACTTGATGGTATCCTCGATCGGGGCGTTCTTGTCGAAGTTGCGCGAGATCGGGCAGAACAGCCGGGTATAACGGGCCGACACCGGCGAAGCACAGTTCAGAATCTTCAGCCGGCCCTCATCCGGGAAATAGACCGTCAGCGAAGCGGCGAACGGGGCGAATACCCGGAACTCCCGCAGCCACTGGAAGCCTTCCGGCGCGGGATTCTCCTGCCCTTTGCCATAGTTGCTGACTGTGCTCCAGTATTCGGCCACCAGCTCCGTCTCCCCTTCGCGCCACACCTTGTACTGGGGGACCTCTGTATTATTGCGGTCACCGAAGGTTGCCGTATGCACGTAGGCGAAATGGGATACATCCAGGAAGCCCTCCATCTGCCGCCCGGAGGAGCCGGCAATGTCGAAGCTAGGGATCAGAATATTAATATAGTCGGGATCATCCCAGGCCGGGAAGGCGGGAATCTGCTCCGGCTCATCTGCAAGGCAGGTCCAGATCAGACCGTAGCGTTCGATGGCCGGATAGACAATCAGTTTCAATTTGGGCGAGATTTTGGCGCTTGGATGTGCCGGTACCGCAGTACATTTCCCCTCGCAGTTATAGCGGAACCCGTGATACGGGCAGACAATCTCCCCGTTCTCCACCCAGCCCTTACTCAGCGGGGCTCCCCGGTGAAAACAGAGATCCCGGGCAATAACCACCTTGCCTCCGCTGCGGTAGCATACCAGCTTCATATCCAGCAGCTTCACCGCCACCGGCTGATCCTGTACCTCTGCTGCCGTAGCCACCGGATACCAGTACCGGGCCAGAATACGCCAATCTTCAGGCGAGAAGGTGCAATCACGCGGGAGTTCAAGCTCTGTCTGCCGTTTCTTTTCCTCTATCATGGCTGCGCCCACCTCTCCATATATTATAGGTACATAAGATTCTTTAATTATATGTCAGAATAACTGACTTGTTGAGTGTATTTTAAGCTAATTTCATCATTACAATCAATTATCCAGCTGATTATTTTGGATTCAAGCCTAAAATCAACTATTCAATGTTATGCAAAATAACATATCAGTTGATTTCTAATACCCATAAAATGCATGTAAGTGGGCCGTTTTAATTTTTAGCTAAAAATTTAACTAGGTTTCAAAATTTCACTTGCTTTATTAAAGTTATCAGCTATAATAAAAAACATATCAAGCAAAACAAATTACGGAAAACAAAATTCGAGGAGGAATTACAATGACAACACTTAATATCGGAATTATTCTTGGAAGCACACGCCAGGGCCGCGTTAGCCCGCAGGTAGGGCAATGGGTGAAGGGAATTGCTGACGCCCGCGGAGATGCCAATTACGAAATCGTAGATATTGCCGACTTCAAGCTGCCGATGTTTGGGGAAAGCGACAGCTACGCTGAAGCCCAGGCTTGGGCAGCTAAGCTGGCTACGCTGGACGGATTCGTATTCATCGTGCAGGAATATAACCACAGTCTCTCCGGGGCACTGAAGAACGCACTGGATTCTGCCCGTGAAGAATGGAATAACAAGGCTGCCGGGATCGTCAGCTACGGCTCCGCCGGAGGCGCCCGCGCCGCTGAGCATCTGCGCGGAATCCTCGGCGAATTGTCCGTTGCCGACGTTCGTGTTCACCCGCTGCTCTCGCTGTTCACCGATTTCGAGAACGGCTCGGTGTTCAAGCCGGCTGACCTGCATGCCGCCAACGTCAATGCTATGCTGGATCAGGTCTTGGCCTGGAGCGGCGCGCTGAAGACACTTCGCCAGTAAGAGTTCATTCGGGCGCTCCTTCCAGCCAGTTGCGAAACCGTTCCAGTTATGTAAAGGTCCCAGACATGAAACAAGGGGAATCTCCACAGCCGCCTGGCTGGAGATTCCCCTTATTTGTTCTACAATAATGATTCTCTACCCTTATCGCGGAAGCAGCCTGCTGATCAGCTCCCGGCGGCTGGATACATCGGCTTTGGCGAAGATCGATTTCAGATGATCCTGCACCGTATAAGCAGAGATATGAAGCGACTCGGCCAGCTCCTTGGTCGATAAGCCCAGCGACAGCATCTCGGCGAGCTGCTTCTCCCGCGCGGTGAAGGCAAAGGCCTCGGCCAGCAGCCTGAACACATCCGCAGAGCGGGCGCTGACGAAAGACACGGCCAGCAGCCGCTCCGGGCCGCCAAGCAGGCTTGCGGTTACGGTCAAGTAAGCCGCGTCTCCGGTCTGGAGACAGATTCTTGCCCGTGAAGGTTCAGCTCCGGCAGGCTTCTTCTCCTGCTCCGCAAGTACCCGCAGGCAGACGGCGCGTACCGTTCCGGGCAGCGCCTCCTCCGCCAGCTTCTCCTTCTGCCGGAGCCGGGCCAGCCAATTCTCCGCCGCAGTATTGGAGCTTTGCGGAGACAGATGCTCATCCAGCACCAGGATACCGTTGTCCTCCGGCACTTCCTTATCCGCTGCGGTCACCGGCAGGGCAGAGGCATAGCTGCGCAGACGTTCAGCGATCAGCGGCCCCGCCGCCGCGATCAAGGCGCATTCGTGCTCCTTGAACGGCGGTTGCCCCAGCGGCCGGAACAGGGTCAGGAACCCCCAGCAGACCCCGCCTGTGCGCAGCGCCACGCGCAGCTCATCCCCGAATCCGGCGGGCTGCAGCACCTTGCGGTAGCGTTCGCTCCGCTCCGGTTCCCCGCCTGTAGCTCCGCTTAAGCTGACTACCGGAATGTCCGCTATAGCCAGCTGCGCGTAGTTCATCTCATCCTCACGCAGATATTCATATTCCAGCAGCACGGAATGCACCGCCTCCAGTCCCTGCTCCGTCACTGCCCCGGTCGTTAAAAGCGTATGCGGGTCTACGGTCGTACAGCAGGCCGCACTAAAGGGAACCAGCCGGCGGAGCCTGGCAATCACCGCTTCCCGGTACTGCATCGAATCCTGGTCAGGCCCGCCCCGTGCCGGATCAAGCTTCGCAATGCTTCGTATCGCCTCGTTCATCTTCCTTCCTCTCCGAAATCCCACAAATGTGGGATAGTCTATCGCCCGTAATCCCCGGATAATAATACACAAGCGGAAACGGCTTTGCCGTCTTTTTTAAGGACGGTATCGTTTCAGCGAGAAATATAAGGATAAGTTATCGTCTGCAACATATAAATCCTTATATTTTTAATCTAATTATACCGCAGATACTGCGTAATATTATAAAGGACGGGATTCTATCATGAAAACAGATATTATAGTCATTGGCGGTTACGGTCACGTGGGATCACAGATTAGTCGTATTCTTGGAGAGAAGTACCCCGGCAAGGTCTATGCGGCAGGAAGAAATCTGCAGCGTGCCGAAGAGTTCTCCCGCAGCACCGGCGGGCATGTGAAGCCGCTCCGGCTGGCAGCGGATCAGCCTATGAACCCTCAGCTGCTGGACAAGACAAGGCTGGTCATCATGTGTCTCGACCAAGCGGACACCCGGCTGGCCGCAGCCTGCCTGCAGAGCGGAACCCATTACGTAGATGTCTCAGCAAACGGAGAATTCCTGACTAAGTTACAGCAACTGGACCCGGTCAAGCATGGCTTCCAGGCCTCTGCCCTGCTCAGTGTCGGCCTCGCTCCCGGCTTAACGAATCTGCTTACCGCGCAGGCCGCCCGGGAGCTTGCGCATACGGAGTCAATTGATATCTCCATCATGCTGGGGCTGGGCGACAGCCACGGGCAGGCGGCGCTGGAGTGGACGGTGGACAACCTCGCGGCGGATTTCACCATCACCGAACACGGCAGACCGCGTTCCGTCTCCAGCTTCACAGAAGCCAAAGCTGCTGATTTCGGCTTTGACTTGCGGCAGCACCGGACCTACCGCTTTCCTTTCTCGGATCAGGTGACCCTGCCGCTGACCCTGAATGTCCCTTCGGTCTCCACCCGGCTCTGCTTCGATTCCCGCAGCGCCACCTCCGCCGCAGCCCTGCTGAGGCGCTCCGGCTTGACCCGCCTGCTTCGTAACCGGACGGTCCGCAATCTCGCGGTCAAGGCACTCAGCCGCATCAGCTTCGGCTCGGAAGGCTACGCCGTCAAGATAGACGCCTACGGGTCATTGAATGGCAAGCCTGCTAAGGTAGAATACGGAATTGCAGGTGTCCACGAAGCGGCCATAACCGCCGTCACCGCTGCCGGGGTTGCGCTAAGGCTATATGAATCTGCCCCGGAGCCCGGAATCTATCACATCGAGCAGCTCTTCGCGCTCCATGCCGAAGGGGAAGAGTGTACGCTCGTCCCGGCAGCTCCAGGCGGAAGCGGTTCGTCCTTCCGTTACCCGCTGGACGGGCTGGCTATCTGGTCCCGGTCCTCCCGGCCTTGACATGCTTAAGCTGAGCGACAATGATCACGCTGATAATCACAAGCAGGAACCAGGAGCTGATCTTGCCAAAGCCTACCAGTTGCCACCGCTCGTGCTGGTCCGGGTACTGCCACGCCCCGAGGAAGGTGGCGATATTCTCAGCCAGCCAGATGAAGAAGCCGACAATGGCAAAAGCCAGTACAAGCGGCATCCGGTACGTCTTGCCCAGCACCTGGTAAATGATCCAGGTCCGCCAGAATACGACCACGACCAGTGCTGTCAGCCACCAGCGGAGATCGGGAATGAAGTGGTGGGTGAAGAAGTTCAGATAGATCGCGCCGCCCAGCAGCCCCGCCGAAGCCAGACCCGGCCAGCCGGTCAACTCCATCTGCAGCCTGCGCCAGATCTGGCACATGAAGCTGGCCACGCTGGCGTACATGAACCCGCTGTACAGCGGAACGCCGAACAGCTTCGTATAGCCGGGCTCCGGGTACGCCCAGGAGCCCATTTGGATTTTATAGAGCTCCAGCACCAGACCAATCACATGAAACACACCGATCACCTTAATCTCATCCAGCGTCTCCAGCCCGCTCCGGTACATCAGGTACTGCACAGTAAGCAGGATCAGCAGAATCAGATCATAGCGGTGGATGAACGGCAGCCGGAACGTCTCCGTAAGAATGAGCGTCCCGAAGATCGCCACAGGAAAAATACAGCTCATCGCCTGATGATACCCGAAATGCAGCAGCCGTGTTATGGGATTCACTCCGGCCCGCCTCCCGTTCCCGGCTCCTCCGGTTCACCGTTGTCCGGTATGTATTCCAGCAGATCCCCCGGCTGGCAATCAAGCGCCTTGCAAATGGCGGACAGCGTTGAGAAGCGGATCGCTTTGGCCTTGCCGTTCTTAAGGATCGACAGGTTCGCCATAGTGATGCCCACGCGCTCTGTAAGCTCAGTCACACTCATCTTCCGTTTCGCCAGCATCACATCAATATTCACTATAATCGCCATAGTCATCACCTCAGACTGTCAGATCATTCTCAGATTTCAATGCTATTGCCTCATTCAGGAGCTTCTGAAGTACGGCCGCGAATACGGCAATGACCATTGAAGCAAAAATCAGGATCAGCCCGATCACAATAATGCCCGGGGCATCATCCCGCTCCGCCAGCAGATAGAACAGCGGTAATCCTAAAGTGAACATTCCGCTGATCGACACTGCCGCATGCTTGATATGCTTCAGCACCCGTACCGAATTCTCCGAGAAAGCCTCATTACGGTCAATGAAGCCTAACAGCCTGTAGGCCTGGAACAGTGCTATAAAGAACGGCAGCGCCGCCCCGTAAAGATCGATCATTACCAGCACCTGGATGTAATTCTGGCCCGGATACAGCTCCAGGGCAAACTCCGCGATGGCCGGTACGGCAAAGATGCACAAGGCCAGCGCCGCCAGCGCAAATACAATAATGACCGCCTTCAGAAACGCCGTTGATCCCGGCTTACGATTCATCAAGAAACACCTCACTTATTAATGTGAGTTCAATTTAGCATATAATTTATCGTTAATCAATATATTTTAATTGAAATAGAATATATTATTATTGTTTATTCCTGACGGCAGATATCTATGAACTGCTGAAGCGCAAGAGGCAGGGTCTCGTTCTTACGTGTGCAGACGGCAATGTTATTGCTTAGCTGAATGCCCTCCACATGAACACGGGACAATTGCTTCCATTCCACATAGTCCCGCACAGCCAGCGAGGAGATGAAGTTGGCCCCATAGCCCGCCATCACTGAACGGATCACTTCACCCAGCCCGCTGAACTGCAGAGTCACACGCGGCGGCTTCAGGCCATAGGCCGTGCATAACGAGACCAGCCGCGCCCGGGTGGAGCTGCCCTCCTCACGCATCACGAACGGCTCCTGCATCATCTCCGGCAGCGATACCGTACGGCCTGCGAAGGGATGGGAAGGGGCCACTACGAACCACAGCTCATCCTCCAAAAGCTCCAGCCAGTCCACATCCTCCGGCTTCTCCTTGGCCCCGCCCCCATAGAAGGCGACGTCCGCATCACGTCTCTGCAATTGCTCAAAGGCCTGCTGCGAATTCGTCGTTGTGATCTCAATCTCCACCCCCGGATGCCCGGCCTTGAACCGGGCCGCCCAACCCGGCACCAGGAAATTAGCCGGAAGGTAGGTGGCGGCAATGCGCAGCTTCCCCTTCCTGCCCTGACGGTAATCCTCTATGAACTCCTCCATCCGCTTCTCATAGGTGAACAGATTGCCTGCTTGCTTCGCCAGCTCTGTACCGAAGGGCGTCAGCGAAATCCCCCGGCCGCTGGGGTTGAACAGCGTCAGCCCCAGCTCCTTCTCGAACTTTTTGATCTGGCTGGTCACCGCCGGCTGGCTGATATTAAGCAAGGCTGACGCCTTCGTAACACTGCCCGTCTCAGCAACATAATAGAATAACCTCAGAGCATGAAGGTTCATAAGCATTCTCCATTCATAATCAAAATGTATGTTAATTGTACAAACATATATTAGTATTATGAATGATTTTACCTTATATTTAAAGCAGATCCAATACATCAATACAACTAAAAAAACAACTAACGGAGGGATTCACATGAACGAACAAAGCAAATGGAGTAAGGTCGATGACTATTTCAATAACAATCTGCTGGACGAAGACCTGGTGCTGAACGCCGTACTGGATGCCCAAGCCGGGGCTGGTCTGCCGGATATCGCTGTCGCTCCCAACCAGGGGAAGCTGCTGCACCTGCTCGCCAAGATGAAGGGGGCCGCCAACATTCTCGAAATCGGCACCCTGAGCGGATACAGCACCATCTGGCTGGCGCGGGCGTTGCCGGAGCACGGACGGCTGGTCTCGCTGGAATTCGAGCACAAGCATGTCGTTGTCGCTGAGGATAATCTGAGAATGGCGGGGCTGGCAGACAAGACAGAGATCATTGAAGGTCCGGCGCTGGATTCGCTGGCGCTGCTGGAAGCCCGGGGAACGGAGCCGTTCGACTTCATCTTCATTGATGCCGACAAGCCGAACAATCCGCATTACCTGAAGTGGGCGCTGAAGCTGGCCCGGCCGGGCGCGGTCATTGTGGCCGATAATGTAGTGCGCGACGGCGAGGTGATTAATCCGGACAGTGCAGATGACCGGGTGCAGGGCATCCGCCGGTTCATGGATCTGCTCGCGGAAGAGCCGCGCATAGATGCTACGGCCCTGCAGACAGTGGGCAGCAAGGGCTATGACGGATTTGTGTTAGGCATTGTTAACGCTTGAATAATGAACAATAACGGAAATAACCCGCCAAGACTGGATAAGCAATCCATCCACGCTGGCGGGTTATTTGTTGAAGTCTAACGGGACAAGCCCTCAACGACCTTATCGATATTCCACTTGATCATCTTCAGGTAGGTGTCTCCGTCTTCCCCTTCCTTAGCCAGAGAATCTGTGAAAATCCTGGAATGGACCGGCACCCCGGTCTCGCGGGATATCGTCTCCATCGTCTTGGGATTGACACTCGTCTCCAGGAATAACGCCGGAATCTGCTTCTCCTTGATCATGCCGATGATCCGGTTCATCTGCTCCGGTGTTCCCTGGCTGTCGGTGTTGATCTCCCAGATGAAGGCGGACTCGAAGCCATAGGCCCGGGAAAAGTATTTGAAGGCCCCTTCACTGGTGACCAGGACGCGCTTCTTCTGCGGGACCTTGCTCACAGCTTCCTTGGCATACTGATCCAGCTCCGTCAGCTCCTTCACGTACGCGGTCTGGTTATCCAGATAATACTGCTTGTTGTCCGGGTCCTGTTCAATCACCCGCTCAGTGATGACCTCCACATACTTGACCGCGTTCAGTATATCCAGCCAGGCATGAGGGTCAACCTGGGACTCCTTCCCCTTCTCGGTCAGGTACATCGGCGTGACCTTTTCGGAGACGGCAAATGCGGCCGCTTCCTTTTTCGTCACCTTGAGCAGATCCTGGAACCAGCCTTTGCCGGTCTCCAGATTCAAGCCATTATAGAAAATAAGATCCGCGCTGGAAACCTTGCCTGTATCTGCGGGCAGCGGATCATACATATGCGGGTCTGTGCCGATAGGCACCATACTGTAGACCTCCGCCTTATCTCCGGTAATATTCCGGGTCATGTCTGCAAGGATGGAATAGGTGGCTACAATCTGCAGCTTCCCGTCACCCTCCGCCTCCTCCTTGCTGGTACTGCTGTCAGAACAAGCTGCGAGCAACAGAAGGAGCAGGGATACGGTTATGATTTTGACGAAATGAATCCGGTTTGTACGTCTCATGCTTGCTTCAGTCCTTTCCGCAGAAAATTATTCTTGGGCGATATGATGAATGAAATGCTGAACAGGGTGACGCCTACCAGCACGATTGTTGCACTTGTCGGCAGATTATAGCGGAAGCTCACGTATACGCCGATGATCCCCGAGGCTGCCCCTACTGCGGAGGCTAATACGATCATATGCAGCAAGGAATTGGACCACAGATACGAGGTGGCTGCCGGGATGACCAGCATGGCGATGACCAGCACAATGCCAACCTGGGACAAGGAGGAGACGGTCACTACGGAGAGCAGCATCATCAGCAGATAATGATAGAAGCCGGTCTTCAGCCCGTAAGCCTTCGCTACCACCGGGTCGAACGAGCTGATCAGCAGTTCTTTATACAGCAGAGTAATAATGGCAAGCACCGCCAGCATGATGATGAAGGATTGCAGCAGCTCGGACTGCGGGACGGCCAGAATGTTGCCGAACAGAATATGAGTGAGATCCAGCCCGCTGCGGGCAAATGTAATCAGGACAATACCGAGTGCAAAGAAGGAGCTGAGAATGATGCCGATGGAGGTATCGCTCTTGATATTGCTGCGGCTGGTGATGAATTGAATGAGAATAGCGGCTAACAGGCCAAACAACGAAGCGCCCAGCAGGATGTTGATGCCCAGAATATAAGACAGGGCGACGCCCGGAAGCACCGCGTGAGATAAGGCATCGCCCATCAGCGACATTTTGCGCAGAACGATGAAGCTGCCCAGCGCCCCCGAGACAATCCCGAGAATAATCGCAGATAACCCGGCGTTCAGCGCGTATACCGGAATATTCAGCAGACTGGATAAGGACTCAATCATGAGCGGCACCTCCTGCTCCCTGGATCATTACATTGCCCAAAGATGTACCGTAGGCTCTGCGGATATTCTCTGTGGTGAAGGTGTCCTGCACATCTCCGAAGGCGATAAGCTGCTTGTTGAGCAGAATGATCAGGTCAAAATATTCTTCGACCTCATGCAGATCATGGTGCACTGTCAGAATGGTCTTGCCTTCCTCGCGGAGCTGTTTGAACAGGTTCACAATGATACGCTCACTAACCATATCAATGCCGACAAACGGCTCATCCAGGAAAAACACACTGGCCTCCTGGGCCAGCGCCCGGGCGATAAACACCCGCTGCAGCTGCCCGCCGGACAAATTGCTGATCTGCTTATCCGCAAGGTCACCGATCTCCACCATCGCCATGCTGCGCTCCGCAATAGTCCGCTCCTTCTTACCCGGACGCCGGAACAGCTTCAGGTTCGGATAAGTTCCGGTCAGCACTGTATCCTTAACTGTAATGGGAAAAGTCAGGTCAATATCGTTCTTCTGCGGCACGTAGGCGATATTCCGTCTGTACAGGGCAATGTCCTTGCCCTCCGCCTTCACCGTTCCGCTTCTCTTCTTGATCACATCCAGCAGTGCCTTAATGAACGTGGACTTCCCGGCGCCATTGGGCCCGATAATGCCCACCGAATGCCCGAAGGGGATATCGAGCGTCACTCCTTCCAGCGCTGAATTGCCGAAATAATCAACGTTCAAGCCTTTAATCTGAATCATGTCTGCACCCCGTCTCTTGTTTGGACTATCTATATAAATTGAACTAATGATTTTTTGGTTTGGGATTGGCCGTGACTCCAGAGAAGTTTTGGACTTCCGGCCGCTGTTGTCCCCAGATTTCTTGATTCGAACCGCTGTACGCGGTAGAAATCCGGTGACTGCGGGTGCTTACGATGCGAGCTTTCCTACGGAAAGCTTTCAGGCGGACGCTACCGCTCCTCCAGTTCCAAAACTCCCCTCCGCCACTTTTCCCTTTACATATATTTTCAAGTTCAATCTATATAGCAATTTGATGAATCTATTGTGTATATTGTTTCTCATAAACACAATTGTTTCCCTAAGGAAACTTTTGTTCTTATGGATAATATATTTGATCATAGGCAAATTGTCAACGGTAATTTAAATTTTAATTACAGTCGTGCCGTTGATTAATGTTCAGGGGCGGCGCCCCCCTCTTAGCGGCAAATAGGTGGAAAAACGTATCTTAATAAGCCCGCTTTAGGCAAATACAAGGTAATAAGTGGAAATAATACAACCGAAATAGTTTGTTTGGGCTTCTGCGGCTGGAAAGGCTGAAATTAAGTGTTGTTTATACAACTGTTGTCCGGGAAGCGCTCATTCGTTCATCAGCAAGTGGAGGAAATCCACCTGTTTCCTAAGGCTAACGCTACTCTACTAAGCACCAGCAGATTGTATTTGCTTTTCCGCATACGTTTGGCCTACGAGTACACGCACCCCACCCCGCAACACCGCATGAGCAAGCTATCATCCTATTTGCCGATACAACCAACGATAAAAAAAGCCCGACCCGGCTGCCGCGTGCGCGGACATCCTGATCAGACCGATTGAAGTTGCTCTATTCTTCAAAAATCTCCTCCAGCACCCGCCCGTCCCCCGGCCCGAACCCCAGCCCCAGAATCCGTCCCATCGTCGGGGCGATGTCAACCATCTCCAGATCGCCGATGGGGTAGCTCTGCTTGATCCCTGCGCCTGCGATGACGAGATTGCAGCGGTATCCGCTTGCATCCGGCGAGTAGCCGTGCGTAGCATAGCGAATGCCCTCGGCCTGCAGATCGGTGACCAGCGTGTCTGTCAACGCCTCATCGAAGCTGTAGCTCCGCTGTGCTTCTAGCATGACTTTTGCCACTGGACTGGCATGGAGCTTCTTCAGCGTCTCTTCCGTATATACACTCTCAATTCCCGGTGCTCCATCTCGCCTGTATTCATCCACCGCCGCCAAGGCCAGCCGCTGCGCCTCCTCATCTCCGGGCTGTACATGCAGATAAGCTGAACCGCCGCCGCTCTGGAAGTAAGCCCGCCAGTGCATCACGCCGTCCTTGTCATAGATCAGCCCTTTAGCCTGCAAAAGATTGTTCAAATGCAGCTTGTAGCGCACGTTGAACTGACCATGGTCACCAAGCACCATAATCACCGTCTGCTCCCGGATTCCGGCATCCTCTACCGCCTGCATGATCTCACCCAGCCGGTTGTCCATCCGCAGGATGACATCGTCTACTTCCCCGCAGTCCGTGCCGTACATATGCTTGGTGTCATCCAGGTCAATCAGATGCATCATGAGCAGGTTCGGCTTATGACGCTTAATTGTATCGGCGGCGCACTTCGTGGTGAAGTTATCAAGCTGCGGCTGGGCGATGCCCTGCCTGATCCGTCCGTATTTCAGCTCCAGCCGGGCGCAGTACAGGGGACTGCCGCTTCGCAGTATCTTGAGCGCCTGATTCTCCCCTTTTAGCGCCCGGATCTCTGGAATATTATACTGGATCGAGGACTTGCCGCTTACCGGCCACAGTAGTCCCGCCGTACTCAGCCCCGCCTTATGTGCTGCATCATAGATCGTTGGTACCTGTACCGCCTCGCGGAACCAGAACCAGCGCTGCTCCTCCTCCGGCACGAATGGCTGCAGCGGATTGTTGTGATGAATACCATGCTTATCCGGGTAGACGCCGGTAGCGATGGTAGTGTGCACCACGTAAGTGAGCGTGGGATAGACACTTCTGAGACGGTTGCTGTAGGCACCGCCGGTGATTAGCTTCGACAGATTGGGCAGGCGGCTGGCCATCTCCCAGTGGTCTTCAGAGAAGGCATCATAGGAAATGACGATCAGATGCTTGGCTGCAGAGAGTGGTTGCGGTTGCAATCCGGCAGATTCCATACTATGTCCCCTTTGGCAATGTGATGAAGATGAAGCAGCCGATCAGAAAGAGCGGAATGATCGATAAAATACTATAGCGGGCATCCCCGGTCAAGGTAGTGGTCAGTGACATTAAGGCAGGGCCGAGAATCGCCGCGAACTTGCCGAAAATATTATAGAACCCGAAGAATTCGTTGGAATTCTCCTTCGGGATGATTTTAGCGAAATAGGACCGGCTAAGCGCCTGAATACCGCCCTGTGCCGAGCCGATCAGCGCACCCAGCAGGAAGATATGCCACACCGAGCTAATGAAGAACGCTGCGATACAAGAAATAACGTAGGTGAAGATTCCGGCAATAATCAGATTCCGGGCGGAGTAGGTTTTGGCCAGATTGCCATAGAGAATCGCGCAGGGAAAGGCAATAATCTGGATGATGAGCAGAATTCCCAGCAGCGTGAAGGTGTCCAGGGCATCTGTGCCGAGGACCGAGGTGGCGTAGGGCACAACCATTTTGATAATCGTATCCACTCCGTCAATATAGAAGAAGTAAGCAAGCAGGAACACAAACACTATCCGGTGCTGGCGGATATTCCTGAAGGTGACAGCGATACGCTGGAAGCTCCGGGCCACAGGCTTCGGCTCAGGCTCGATATAATATCTCTGCTTCACATCCCGGATCATCGGCACCGTCAGCAGTCCCCACCAGAGCGCCGTAATGATGAACCCGATCTGGTAGCCGATGGCCTTGTCCATTCCCAGCAGGAAGATCAGCAGCAGACTGATGCCGAACGGAATACAACTGAAGATGTAGCCGTAGGCAAACCCTCGGGTAGACACCTTGTCCATCCGTTCATCCTCCGTAATATCCACCAGGAAGGAATCGTAGAAGATATTAGACCCGGCGAAGCCGACCGCTGACAGAATGTAAAAGGCAATAAGCAGCTGCCATTGCCCGCTCTCCGGGGACACGAAGGCCAGGGATGCGGTGGCAAGGATACCGAGCGCAGCGAAAAAAATAAAGAACCGCTTCTTCCGGTCCTTATAATCGGCAATCGTACCGAGAATCGGGCTGAGGACCGCGACCAGAATACTGGCGATCGAATTGAAGTACCCCAGATCCATGCTGCTGCCCACATTATTGAACATCCCGAAGATAATCGGCAGCAGCGCCGTAGTGACTGCCATGGAATAGGCGGAACTCCCGCAGTCGTACAGAATCCACGATCTCTCCTCTTTGCTTAGCTTCATCTCATCTTCTCCTCTTATAACCGATTGTTTCAGTTATATCACGCGAACATATGAAGCATGTTAATGGGGTGTAAAATCACGGGCAGTTCTGTTATTACGATTACGTCCATCATACCATAGGCCTTCTTCCCAGGTGATGACTATATCTGAATCC
The DNA here is from genome assembly GCF_038006765.1 of Paenibacillus sp. FSL H7-0756. Taxonomy (NCBI): domain Bacteria; kingdom Bacillati; phylum Bacillota; class Bacilli; order Caryophanales; family Paenibacillaceae; genus Paenibacillus; species Paenibacillus sp. FSL H7-0756. The sequence continues at coordinate 1,724,746 of NZ_JBBOVT010000002.1, forward strand.
GCTCGTACAGGCCGCCAAAGAATGCCGCCCCCCTCCGACTATGAGCTTGACCCGACGGCTCCTAGCCGATCAAGCCAAGCTCAGGTAAGGTTTGTTTGGCTGCCCGTAAAAGTTCCCACCTGTAATCACACCAGGAACTCTTCCGTGTCTGACAGCAGCTCCGCTCCGAATTGGCTCTGAACCCAGGTGTCCGAGTAGACCGTATCGAGATACCGTTCTCCCTTATCATGCAGGATGGCGGTGCAGACTGCGCCGGGAGGGATCTCCTCCTTAAGTTGCCGGATAGCGGCAAGCACTGCCCCGGAGGAGGCTCCGGCCAGAATGGATTCCCTGCGGGCCAGCGCCCGGCAGCCCTTCACCATATCAGCGTCAGTCACATGCACAATCCGGTCGATCAGCTCCAGTCTGCGCAGCGGCGGCACAATACCGGCACCCAGTCCAGGGAAGAGCCGCTTCTTCGGATGGCCGCCAAAAATAACACTACCCTCTGCATCCACCGCCACAATCCGGGTCCGCAGTCCCTTGTCCTTCACGTATTCTGCCAGCCCGTTTATCGTTCCGCAGGTACTGACACTACAGAACAGATAATCGACCTGCCCCAGCTCCGTCACGATCTCCGGCATGGTCGTATCATAATGGGATAGATAGTTATTGGGACTAGCGTACTGATTCGGCCAATAGCTGCCCGGTATCTCCGCGAGCAGCTGCTGCACACGCTTCAGCCGGGCCGGCAGGAATTCCCCGGTTTCAGGATCCGGGCGGTCAATGAAATCAATGTCCGCACCCAGCGCCTTCAGCATCTGAAGATTCATCCCGGTAGTTCTGGCATCCACCACACTGATGAAGGTCATCCCGAGCTGCTTGCATATCATAGCCAGGCTGATGGCCATATTCCCGGAGCTGGATTCAATAATTACGGTCCCCGGTCCGATAAGGCCTTCCTTCCAGGCTTCCCGGACCATCCGCAAGGCTGGGCGGTCCTTTGCGCTTCCTCCCGGGTTCATCAGCTCCATCTTGGCGTAAACGCTGAACCTGCTTGCAGGAAACAGATGCTCCAGCTTGAGCAGTGGTGTATGCCCGATAGCCGATAATATCCCGCTGGTAAGCTGCGGCTCAGCCCTCTGCTCCACTGCCTGCCGCTTCATTTGATCTTTCCGGTAATACAGCTTCTTATTCTTCACCTGCCCGCCCGCAAGCTCCCCGTCCTCTGCCGTCAGAATGACCTCAATATCGTCAAGCAGGTGATTGGCGATCATCAGACCAATCTCCGGGATGCATGACCTGATCTCTTCCCTGATGACCGGAACGCAGGTAGGATCTGCTGACCTGCTCTGGATATACACGGATAATGCATTATGGCTGACCCCTACCCGGACCCTGGCCTGCTGAAGGTGACGGTAGACCACCTGTTCAATATCGTAGATGCTGATTTTCTCCCCATGCTTCAGTTCGCGGCCCACCCGCTTGACGATGGACTGGAAGCTCTGCCGCTCCACCCCGTCTACCTCCACAGTCCTGAAATCCCTCACCACATCATAGGTGACAAACCGGAGGGCTGGCAGCAGCTTACGCACGGTTGAGGTAAGTACGAGAATGCCTTCGCCTTCGCTCAGCGGATCAAGTCCTTCTCCTATGCTCTCCGTTCCCACAGCTTCGGCAACGATGCCTTCAGCCAGCAGATACCGGCCCAGCTCATGCGAATAATAAGCAATCGTGCCGATTTCAATTGAGCCGTACGTATCGGTAATATCCTCCGGCTTCAGGCCGAACAGGCGGGCCATATTCTGCTGCCACTCCTGTGTAGCGATCTCGCCGACCAGAATGATTTTGCGGATTCCAAACGCCAGGGGGTCTTCTGCTGCATGTACGATGTGATCCAGGATAGAGGGCATTGTGTAGAGCAGGTCGGGCTGGAAAGCCTGAATACGCTCAATATGCTGTTCTACCGGCAACTCGAAGGGAATGGAGCTGTTCACCAGTCCCAGCCGTGCAAAAATAGCCAGTGCCGTATCCGCAGCATGTCCGGTTCCCATATCCGCCAGCGCCCTGGCACATCCGCTGCCCTGAAGCAATTCCCCGAACAGCCTGGTTTTGATATCGATATAATGCTGCTCATCCTCTTCCGAATAGACGATTGCCTTACGCCGTCCTGTACTGGTGCCCGAGGTCCGGTAGACGGCAAGAGAAGGATCGGGTTCATTATTATAATAATGAGTGTCCAGCAGATCTGAAGTCATCAGGGGAAGATGCTCCAGACTGTAATTCTCGTGCTCATTGCCCATAAGATCCTTGTACCAGGGGAAGTACCTGATTACTTCGTTTACTCGATCCCGCCACTGCTCCCTCATTCCATTCGACGCCTCCCGCACCGGTTGCCTGAACGCAGCCTCCCGGATGAATACCTTCAATAATCTATGTATTCATCTGCCTGTGTGTTCGGCCCCGGGGCATCCGCCCAAGCCAAATCCGGCTCTGTACCGTACTATAGCCTATTAGAGTCTATGAACGGAGGAGTAGCATGAAGGAGCAAATCAGCCGGATATCCAATAAATTAACGAAGACAAGGGTACTGGCGAAGAAGGCTGAATTAAAGCGGCATATCCCGGAGACCCGGCAATTAAGCCAGAGAGTACTCCAGGCGATGCTGCAAAACCATCAGATGGTCTATATTAAGCCCTGCTGCGGTTCGTTAGGCGAAGGGGTCATACGGGTTGAACAGCGGATACTGCGGAGTGGTAGCGGCGCTGGAGGAAGCGAGGCTGATTCGGGGACCACGCGGTCCTACCGCTATCAGGCAGGGACAAGGATAAGCACATTCAGTAATTATACCGAGGCATATGAGGCCCTCCTGACGGAGACCCGGGGCCGGGCCTATCTGGTGCAAAAGGGCATCCGGCTGCTGACTTACGGCGGACGGCCTTTTGATATCCGCGTGATGGTGCAGCGTAATCCTCAGGGAGAGTGGGAGGCTACAGGAGCGGCGGGACGCGTGGCACATCCGCACAAGGTGGTTACGAATGGCAGCCAAGGCGGAACCATCTATCCGGTGGAGACGCTGCTGAAGGCTTACACCCGTTCCGGGAAGCGCAAGCCTCTGCTTGCCCAAATGCACAGGCTTGGCGTGAAATGCGCCATCCAGTTAAGCTCTGCCTATCCCGGCCTTAAGGAGATCGGTGTCGACTTGGCTCTGGACCGGCGGCTGATCCCGTGGATTCTGGAGGTGAACACCGCCCCCGATCCCTGCCCGTTCACCAAGCTGAAGGATACCCGGATGCTGGACCGGATCGTAAGATACGGCAAAGCCTACGGGCGTACCTACAAGCTCAAGTGCATGAAGGCCAAGAGGGGCGTGTAGGTACAGCATGCCCCATCCTTGCGCCCGGCCTCCGGCCGCACGTAAGCTTCAGTGATTGTCACGGTAAGCCCCCGGGGTGCTGCCGGTGTATTTTTTGAACACCTTGTTGAAGTAATGCTTGTTCTCATACCCGACCCGGCGTCCGATCTCGACTACCGGCAGATCCCGGTGGAGGCTCAGCAGCTTCTGCGCTTCCTTGATCCGGGTGGTATTCAGGTAATGGACGAACGTATCACCCGTGACCTTCTTGAACAGGCTGCTAATGTAATTCGGATGAAGGTTCATCAGCTCGGCCAGATGGTCCAGGGACAGGTCATTCATATAATTCAGCCGGGTATAGGCAAGAATCCGCTTGGCATGCGGCGGACAGTCCGTACTGTCCACGGAGGGAAGATTCCGGTTCACCTGACTCAGCAGCCGGGCTACCTCCTCCTTATCCACCGGCTTCAGCAGATAATCCACTACCCCGTAGCGGAGCGCCCGGCGGGCATATTCGAAGTCATCATGTCCGGTAAGAATAATGAAGCGCTCACATAAACCGTTCTCCTTCGCCTCCTCCATCATCTCGAACCCGTTCTTCTCCGGCATATGCAGGTCCGTTACCGTCACATCCGGCATATATTCCTTCATGATCTGAAGCGCCTCGAAGGCGTCGCCGGCCTCGCGGATCTCAGCTCCGACCGGCGCGGCTCCGCCAATCACCTTCACCAGCCCTCCAAGGATAATCGGCTCATCGTCTACGATCAGAATTCTCATGCTTGCTCTGCCGCCCCTTTCGATAGGATGATGGTCAGGCAGGTCCCCTTGCCCTCCTCACTCTCAAGAACCAGCCGTGAGGTCCCGCCATAAAATGATTTAATCCGTTCGCTGACATTATACAGCCCTACGCCTCCCTCCGTCTCATCCTGAGCCTTCACCTCTTCCCCGCGGGATAACCGGGCGCGAATAAGCCGTACCTGTTCCTCAGGAATGCCAATACCGCTGTCCGACACGCTGATTCGGATCTCATCCGCCGTTTCCTTCGCCTGTATCAGGATATGGACCGGCCGCAGCGTCACGGCAGCTCCGTGAATAATACTATTCTCCACCAGCGGCTGGAGGATGAATCTTGGACAGATCAGGGTCTCGGCAGCCACAGCGATATCGACCTCATAGGTGAGTCTTTTTTGCAGCCGCATTTTGTGAATATTGAGGTAGAAGACTACGGTCTCAAGTTCTTGGGAAAGAACGGTATGATCGTCCTGGGCAGACAGGCTGTAGCGCATCAGCTTGCCGAACCAGTAAGAGATCTCGGCCACTTCCTTGTCGTTGTTCGATTCGGCCAGCATGCGGATGGTCTCCAGCGTATTATAGAGAAAATGCGGCTTGATCTGGGCCTGAAGCACCTTGTAAGCGGCTTCCTTATTGCGCAGCTCGGCCCGGTGGACATTGTTGATCAGCTCATCCATGCGCAGGAGCATCGAATTATAGGTCTCGGTCAGGAAGCTGATCTCATCCCTTCGCCCCGGCTTATCCTCCTTGCTGACCGACTGCTTCAGGTTGTCATCATTCAGATTGCGCATATGTCTGGCAAGACGGAGAACGCGCTTCGTAATCGTTGAAGCCAGTGTGTAATAGGCAAACGACAATAACGCAAGCAGCACCGCGAAAGTCGTAATCATCACCAGCTCCTGGCTCCGGATCGAGCGGAACACTTCGGATACCTTGCCGATTACGGCGACACGTACGCCCAGTTCCTTCATATATAACTGATTAACAATGACCTCCCGGTTGATGAAATAGGTCTGCGCTTCTCCCGAGGCCAGTCTTCTCCAGGTGGCATCGTCCACCGCTGCGGGAATGCCTTCCCGCTCCAGCGGCTTGCCCTCCGCCGGCAGCAGCAGCGCGGTCCAATCCCCTCCGCCTGTCGCCCGGTAGAACTTGCGGATCAGCTCACTGCCGACCCGCAGCTCCAGCAGTCCCACAATCTCGGTAAAATCATTGTTATATATATTCTGATAGAATACCAGCGGGGGAGCTTCCACCTTGGAGTCGGGGAGTATCCATTTGCCCTGTCCCGGCCGCAGCATACGGGTAGCCTCGGCACCCTGTTCATCCAGCGCCGATAGTTCGAGCAGCCGGTCAGTAATGGGCAGCACGCCCTGCTTGGTCAGATAGATTCTGATGCCCTCAATCTCAGGACTGATATTAAGCGATTGCATAATCACCGGATTAATATAACGGTTGTAGGCATATACACTCTCTGCGTCCGTCTCATAGCTGCCGTCCAGATAATCTGTGACATACGGATTGTATTGCAGCATCCGCTGCGTGGAATCAATCCGGGCCAGGTCCGCCTTCATGTTGGCATAAGCCTGCTCCAGAATCTTCTGACGGCTCTCCACAAACTGGCCGCTTACACTGTCATAGATCTTACTATAATAATAGTAACCAAACGCAACTACCGGAATAAAAATCAGAAGGATATACCCTGCTATCATTTTGCGTACAATGCTCACGGCAGTCTGTCCCTCCGGTGCCTGACTTGTGTTCTATAATCCTACCATGAACATGTAAAACCCGGTAGAGACTGATCTCTACCGGCAGGAATTCGCTTACTTGAACAATTCTTTTTTCTTCTGATAGGTTGCATTCGCCCAGTCGGTGAGCTTCTGCAAGCCAATGTTCTCTGCGTTCTTCAGCATATTCTCATAGGCTGCTACTGCGGCTTCCTCCGATTCAGCCAGATAGATTTTGACCTTCTCATTCTTGACCATCTCATCGATCTTGGTCTTAATGGTCTTCTCCTGTGAATCCGGCTGAGTCTGGATCAGGCCGATCTCCGGCTTGTAGATGCGGATCGACTTCAGATCCATCAGCGCCTGAGTTTTCTGCAGCTCAGGAACATAGGACAGCATGCCTTCAGTAACTCCATCATTATAGAGATACCACCACTTAATACCGTTGCTGTTCACGAAATCGGCATCGGACGGATTGTATTTGAAATCGGGGTGGCCTTCTTCATTCCAGGTCCAGTGCACGCCCTCTACCCCGAACATCGTCAGCTTCTTGCCCTCGTCGCTGGCCAGATACTGGATGAATTTGATGGAGGCCTCCGGGTCCTTATTCTTCTTGGTGATAAAGGTTCCGGAGAAGCCGAGTCCTGAGCTGACTACCTTGGCATCCTTCGACAATACGCTTGGCAGCATCTTGAAGGAGAAATTCCCCTGATTGCTCTTGATCTTGATGTTATCGGTATCTGCGGTGGATACGGTGTGGCTATGGGCGAAGGCTTTGCCGCCCGTAGCATATTGATCATCAATCTGGTCATTGGCCAGTGCGAAATTCTCAGCCAGGATATAGCCGTTGCGGTACAGGCTATTCATGAACTTGAAGAAGTCCAGCATCTTGGGCTGCCTGATCGCATATTCCACCTTGCCGTCCTGTTCATACCAGCCGTCGAGCAGGGTCTCCGTACCGAATTGGGCCAGGAAATACTGCTCGATCCAGTCCTTGTCCATAATCAGCGGGACCATCTCGGGATATTTCTCCTTGACCATGCCCAGCACCTTGACGAAATCATCCAGGGTCTTAATCGGCGGATTCCCCAGCTCCTTCAGAATATCCTCCCGTACCGCGATGCCAGGGTTGCCGTCGCTGCCTAACGAATATTTACTATTCTTCATCTCCTCCTGGGTCGCAAAGGAATTCCGCACGGTATAGAAATTGCCGTCATCCATGGTATGGATGGCAATCCGGGTCTTGTCAATCTTGAAATCCGGCGCATATTTCTCAATCAGTTCATTCCAGGAATACGACAGCTTCGAGTCGGATAACCGGTCTACATTGGAAGAGGTGAACACCAGGTCCGGCAGGTCACCGGAGGCAATCATCAGCGGAAGCTGTTTGTCATCGGTGGCAACCGTAACCTTCAGCTTCACCCCTGTCTTCTCGGTAATCATGTCGGCGACCGGGCCCTTCCATTCCGTAACCGGGTACCACGACGCATCAATGAACAGGCTTAACTCCTTCACCTGTCCGGGCTTGGCAGGTGCATTCCCGCCTGCTGCGGCGTCCGGGCTGCCGGACGGGGCGGGCTGGGCGGTATTTCCCCCGTTACCGCCGCAGGCGGATAACACTACGGCCATTGAGAGTGCGGCTGCGACGATCTTGAAGCTTCTGCTTTTGTTCAAGCTAATCCCTCCATGATTGAATTAATGGGCTGTATGAGCGATGGAACATTTGAACACCGAAGCACTGGCCTAGCCTTTTACCGAACCCAGCATGATTCCAGAAACGAAATACTTCTGCAGGAACGGGTACACACAGATAATGGGAACAATGGAAACGACCATTGAGGTCACCTGTAACGAAAAGCTGGTCACCCCCGCCGAGGCACTGTTGGCTACCGCCAGCGAATCCATCGGAGAGTTGCTCTTGTTGATGACCTCCATCATGCGGAAGGCCAGCGTACGCAGCTCCTCGGACTGGACGAAATAAGCCGAATCCAGCCAGGAATTCCATTGCCCGACCCCCATGAACAAGGCCATAGTCGCCAGCACCGGCGTTGAGACCGGCAGGATGATGCGGAAGAATATCGTAAGCTCACCGGCCCCGTCTATATGCGCAGATTCTTTTAGCTCAGCGGGAATTTCACGGAAGAATGAGATCGCAATGAGCAGGAAGAACGTGCTGAGCATGGACGGGATGATGTACACCGCAAAGGAATTTAACAAGCCTAGTGAACGCAAGACTACATAATAAGGGATCAGTCCGCCGGAGAAGTACATGGCGAATACGATCACTGTGAAATAAACCTTGCTGAATAACAGATCACGATGGGATAGACCGTAAGCGACGATACTGGTGAGCAGCAGTCCGAGCAAGGTGCCGGACACCGTCCGCAGTACGGAGACCAGGAAAGCCTTCACCCACTTGGGATCATCCATGAACACCCGGTAATTCTCCAGGGTAAAGTTCCGGGGCCACAGATACACCCCGCCCAGCAGCGAGTCTGAGCCTTTATTAAATGAAGCTATTAACACGTAATAGAACGGGTACAGCATCGTGAGCATAATAATGAACAATACCACATAGATCACGCTGTCAAAAACAAAATCCTTCTGCCGCTGACTCTTCAGCATAGCCTTCCCTCCTCTCTCTAAAACAGACTGGAGCCCGATACCCGCTTAGCGATATAGTTACTGGAGAAAATCAGCGCTACAGATATCACCGATTGAATTAAATCGATCGCTGCTGCATAGGAGAACCGCCCGTCGCTTAACCCCACCCTGAATGCGTAGGTCTGGACAATCTCTGAGGTTGGATTATTAATACTGTTGCCGAGCAGGTAGGCCTGCTCGAAGTTTGAACCAACCAGTCCGCCGCCGAGAATGCTCCCGATGGTCAGTACCAGGACAACCACGATGGTTCCCTTCATCCCCGGCAGGGTGATATAACGGATACGCGCCAGCCTTCCGGCTCCGTCAATCTCTGCGGCCTCATAGAGCGAGGGGCTGATCCCGGATATCGCCGCCAGAAAAATAATCGTCCACCAGCCCATCTCCTTCCACACCGCACTCCCTACCGCCAGTCCCCAAAAATAATTCGGACTGGTCAGGAAGGCCAGCGGCTCATCCGTGAAGCCCATCGCCATCAGCGCCTTATTGACCACACCGACATCGGCGGACAGGAAGGCATAGGATACGCCCACCACGACCACCCAGGAGATAAAATGCGGCAGATAGCTGATCGTCTGCACAAACCGCTTGAAGGCCATGTGCTTCACTTCGTTCAGCATGATCGCCAGCAGGATCGGCGCCGGAAAGGCGAAGATGACCTTCAGCAGACTGAGGACCAGCGTATTGCGGACCAGCTTGCCGAATTGATAGTCATGGATGAATTCATCGAAATACCTCAGCCCGACCCAATCGCTGGTGAAGATTCCTTTGATGCCGCCGGAGATGCTGTAATCCTTGAACGCCATTAGGATGCCGAACATCGGAGTGTACGCGAAGATCAGCAGATAGATCATGCCTAGCCCGACGAACAAATGCAGTACTTTCTGTTTTTTAAACCGCTTCCATAAAAACGACCGCCGGCCGCCGCCGGTTCCGGGACTTTTTGGCTGTGTTTCCAATTCCATATGCGCTCCTCCCTCGTACCTTTAGTTTACCTTCCAGGGAAGGGGCGCCGTAAGCTCACATTCTTAAGAAAGCGTTGTCATTTTTGAATACGGCTAAGACATACTTAACTGGCTCCATCTAAATTATTATATAAATTGAACTAATTATTTTTATGTTTTGGGATTAGCCGCGACTCCAGAGAAGTTTTGGACTTCCGGCCGCTGTTGTATTGGGATTTCCTGATTGAAACCGCTCCTCGCGGTAGAAATCCAAACCAAGCATATGCTTCCGTAGATAGCTTTCCTGCGGAAAGCTTTCAGGCGGACGCTACCGCTCCTACAGTTCCAAAATTCCCCTCCGCCCCTTTTCCTTTAACTTGAGTTTTCAAGTTCAATCTATATAGTTGCATAAACGCCTATAAAATCCAGTTAATTCTGCCAGCCTGTTGGGGTATTGCGCAGGAAATCCAAATATTCACTATAGTGACGACTGGGCATAGAGCCAGTGGCTGATATTCAGCTTATAATAGTAGTATTATCATTTTAAGGGGTACAGGTGCCAACTATGAACTCTATGGAATACGGACTCAACGAGGGTCCAATGGTAAAAGGGAACGGGTATAAGCCCCCTAATCTGCACAGATGGGGACCCGGCGTCCGGGATGTATACGCGCTGCATTATATCGTAAGCGGCAGAGGTTACTTGAAGACTGGCCAGGTGGTACACCCTGTGGAGGCGGGGGAGAGCTTTATGATTTTTCCGCAGACGGAGGTGTATTACTATCCTGATCCGCAGGACCCGTGGGCCTATTGCTGGATTGAATTCAACGGGGCAGAGGCCTTACGCTTACTTGCCATGATTCATATCTCACCGGAGCAGCCCGTTGTGTCGGCCGCCCCGCAGGATTTCAGGGCCATGTTCGATCAGGTCAAGGGGTACGAACTGGAGCCGTATGCACGGGAGCGGTCGGATGCGGCTCTTCATCTGCTGCTGTCGTACTACATGGAGTATTATCCTAGCGGGCAGGCCAGTCTCAAGAAGGACTATGTAGGGTCAGCGAAGGCCTATATCGAGAGTAACTATTGGAAGTCTTCCTTATCAGTGCTGGATGTGGTGGAATATGTGACGATTGAGCGCAGCTACCTGTTCCGGCTGTTCAAAAAAGAGACAGGAACCTCCATCTCCGGCTACCTGACCGCCGTGCGTATCCGGCGTGCCTGTGATCTGCTGGCAGAGTCGCGGCTGTCGGTTAAGTCCTTGTCCTACTCAGTCGGTTACCACGACCCGCTGTACTTCTCGAAGATATTTAAGAAGGTCACTTCTTACACGCCGTCACAGTACAGGAAGGTGTATAGGGAGGGTAAGCTGTCCCTCCCTGCGGCGGATGGGAGTGAGGGGTGAGATTGGCGGGTGCGGGGACAAGCTGCCTGTGCGGTGAGCGATGGCGGGCGAAATGTAATCGGTTTTTCGATTACATTTCCGGCTACACCACCCATCAGGCTGATTGTAATCGGTTTTTCGATTACATTTCCGTCCACACCACCCATCCGGCCCATTGTAATCGGTTTTTCGATTACATTTCCGCCCACACCACCCGTCCGGCGCAATGTGATCGGTTTTTCGATTACATTTCCGGCTACACCCCAGTAATTTTGCAAACAACCTACCATGTAATGGAAGTCCAAAAAATTGCACAAAAAAAGAGATTCCTTTATCGTAGAAGTTGTTACGACACCCACGAAAGGAGATCTCTTGCTTTATAAGTTAGCGGAAAAAGGGTTGTTGTGTCAAGTCACTTCATGGTTAGAAACGAAGAGTCGCTTGTTGTTCGGTGACCGATACGCCAAAAAACTGAACTGGGGCAGTACTGTCTTTCTTTTTTTAGAAGCCCTATTGAGTCGTCGTCCCGGAGTACAAAATATAGTAGACACTCTGGTGCGGACGCCGTGCTATCAAGAGTGGACCGGGGTGACCTCCATCCACCAATCGTCTCTGAACCGGAGGCTCAGCCAATTACCACCTGAACAGCTGCGAGACCTCTATCACTCCCGCCTCCAGCAGTTACTGGAAAGAGAAGGACCTCCTCTGCCCAAGCACTTACAGAAACTCGGTCCTTTAGCAGCCGTCGATTCCTCCACCATAACCGTGGGAAAGCTTCGCGGGGAGTGGGCGTTTCAGCAAGCCGGGACGAATGCGGTGAAACTGCACACCTGCGTGCAGTTAACCGGCGAATCTAGCGCCATTCCTACTGCTTCGGTGCTGTCCACTGGAACGGTGGCGGACTTGGATTCGGAAGTCCTGAAGCACCTGGTGCTCCAGAAAGCATTCACTTATTTGCTGGACCGGGGCTACATCCATTATGCGCAATTTATAGCCTGGGAGCGCAGTGGAATCAAGTTTGTTGCCCGTCTGAAGAACAATAGCAAGGCGAAGGTTCTCCGGACGCGGAAAGTCACGAAGCCTTTTCTGAAACAGGATGCCACGGTGGAAATCACTTCGCCGGAAACCGGGGAAACAGGTAGGTTTCGACTCGTGGAGTACACCTATGTGGACAAGAAAGGAAAATCTCACCCGGCTCGTGTCCTGACGAATCGCTGGGATGTGACGGCGGCAGAGGTGGCGGAGTTGTACCGGTATCGTTGGAAGGTGGAACTCTTTTTTAAGTTCATGAAGTCGAGCCTCCACCTCAAAAAACTGTACAGCAGTTGTACACCGGCCGCGGTATGGAACCAGATTTATTTAAATCTGATTGCTTATGTGCTATGTGAGCACCTTCGTTTGCGCCATGCCCCCCACCAGCGAATCGGGCGAGTATTAGCAGTATTCCGGTTGTATTTGACTGGAGAATACACGGATTTTCTAAACCATCTTAACTGGGTCAAGACGCGAACCAGCAAGGGGCGAAGGAAAAAGGGTGGCAGGCCAAGGATCCATCCCAAACGGCTGACAAAAGAGCGCATTCTCTTTTACTAACAAAGACAAACAACTGAAGCTAGACCAATCCAAAAAAACGGGTGTTGTTAACGTTAAATTGGATGAAGGCTTTTTTTGTCTTTTGAGCGCTCCCCCAGCAAAATCTCCCTCAGACGAAGGTGGAAAGATATCCTTTTTAGGTAACCAGCCCCCTGTTGATATACCGTGTTATGTTTTTTGCAAAATTACTGGCTACACCCCGCGCCCGGCCCATTGTAATCGGTTTTTCGATTACATTTCCGTCTGCACCCCGCGCCCGGCCCATTGTAATCGGTTTTTCGATTACATTTCTGCCCACACCTCCCGTCCGGCGCAATGTAATCGATTTTTCGATTACATTTTCCTCCACAACCCCCGTCCGGCCCATTGTAATCGGTTTTTCGATTACATTTTCCTCCACACCCCGCGCCCGGCCCATTGTAATCGGTTTTTCGATTACATTTCCCTCCACACCACCCATCCGGCCGATTATGATCAGTTTTTCGATTACATTCGGTGACGCTGTTTTTTAGACCAGATCTGGGCTTTGAATTGTACCAATGTACTCGTAATATGTAACTCGTGGAGATGTCCCTCTAGCTACAGGACGGAATTTCCCCTTATCCACCAGCATACGGCTGTACTTAATAATTGTCGTGTAATGTAACTCAAGCTCTCTCGCTGCATCACCTGGACGAAGGACACGATAGTTACGGATAGCTAACCTCATCAAATCCCGTTCAATTCTGGAATAGGATTTCTCTGTGCTTCTATTAGCAGTTCCTGCCAACAAATAAGGAGTCAGCACGTTCCTCAGTGTGGAAAGGACAAAAGACGGATTCTCCTTCAGCTCATCCAGCGAGATATAGAGAACCATGTAGTCCTGTGATTGCAGGAAGAGACCGCGATTCAAATCCATACGGTATTTGCTCCGGTCCGTACCATGCGAGCCGTAATCCATAATCTCAAATGCAATACGCGAGGAACCAACCTCCCACAGTAAATCAACAAAATAGGATCTACCGCGCCAGTCCTTAACTTCATATTCCGGATGGAGTCCGTGAAAATGTCCGGTAAGTGGCCACCATACACATTCAACAAATAAGCGGTTACCGTAGCTATGCCCCCGCTTAAGTGCATCGAGCCGCTCCCCCTTTCTTCGTTTCAAATGATTGCTTACCCACTGGTCATGTTCTTCTGTAAATCCCACTTTAATTCCCCCGGTCTGCAATGAGATTAATCTCTAAACGCACAAAACCCCGCCTCCTTCTACAAGAGAAGGGAGCGGGGCATTCTTTGCCACGTTTAATATATCTGTTACCAGTGTGCCACTTTTGGTCAGCGAACGCAAGAAGAAGATCACTAGCTCCTTACGCTCCGCCTGCACTCACAATGTGTTCATTTGGCTCACACGCCTCCGTCACGCCCAATGTGTTCGGTTTTTCGATTACAGAAAAGGCTGCTCCCGGCGCATTGCGCCACGGGAGCAGCCCTTAAGTAAAGCGTGCCTGCTTCAGCTTATTCGGCCGGAACGGGTTCCAGCACCGGCTGGAGATCCAGTTGAGGGTCTGGCTCAACCACACTGTCCGGCTGGATCAGACTGTCAGTGATCGTGAGATCCTGGGCGTCAGTGGTTTCCATCAGGGCTGACGAGCCGCCCAGGTATTGCTTCAGCCATTTCAGGGCAGGGCGCTCTGTGCCGTTAGAATTCACCAGATGGGTATTGGTTGCCCAGGTCTGATTCTGGATGTAGCCCCACAGGGTTACGCCCTTAACGGAAGGATGGTTCCAGAGCACAGGGAATTTCTGTTGGTATCTGGCAAGCTGGGTGTTGTCATCACCGGTAATATCCAGCTCGGAGACATAGATAGGCAGGCCTGTAGCAGCAAGCTTATTGAGCACGGTATTCATAGTGGAGACACTGACATTATCCATATTGAAGTAGTGGCACTGAATGCCGATTCCGTCAATCAGTCCTCTGGATTTCAGGATATTGATAATGTTCACGTACTTGTCGGCTGCGCTGGGGTCACCGATAATGCCATAATCATTGAGGTGCAGCTTGGCGTTCGGGAAGGCGGCTCTGGCCTGCTGGAAGGACCAGATGACCCAATCCCAGCCGGTGCTTCCGTCGCCGCCGATGGCATTACGGTAAGAAGGCTTGGCATGCAGCGGTTCATTGACGACATCCACAAAAGCAGTCTTTGCAGAATAACGCTGGCCTGCCTGAGTAATCCATGAGCTGACCTCAGCCTTCTGCTCCGCTGCCGATAAGCCGGCGACCCAGTTAGGCTCCTGGTTTCCCCACACGAGGGTATGGAACTTGAACGGGATGTTTTTGCTAATCGCATAGTTATAGATCATGTCCGCATTACCCCAGTTCATCTGGTTGCGGTTGCCTTCGATGGAGCCCCATTTGGTACCGTTCTCAGGGGTGACCTGATTCCAATAGGTGGTGAAGTTACTTGGAGCACTGCCTGCAATGATATTCCCCAGAAACTTCGATCCATTGGTAATGGCTGCACTGGCATTGCCTGCCATCACAGAGGTGAGCAGGACACTCGCTAAGGCGAGTCCGCCCACAACCTTCTTGATTCTGTTCTTCAATATAATACATCTCCTTTGCATAATTGGTTTCTACTTCAAACAAGCTATTCCAGACGCAGATAATCAAAATCAGCATAGCCGCCCGCTGACTTCGTCGCATAATTGAACAACGCAAACCGGTAGCCCATAAAGTGAGGCAGCGTATAAGACATCTGCAGTGTATTCCCTATGGATGTCCAGTTGTTGCCGTCCAGACTATAGGAGAAGTAAGCCTTATCCGTCTGATTAGTGAAATCGCAGAGCACTTTCAGATAGACTCTGTTCTGGCTGAGCGGCACACCCGCCACTTCAGTCATGGACCCGGAGCTGGCGTTAACCATCACAATGGACTTGGAATTACCGGACATCTTCACACCGACGAACCCGTATTTAGCCTGAAAAGCAGCCAGTCCGGCAACATCCCCGTCCTTCATCCCGCCCGTCTCCAGGGCCGTCACGCCTGTGCTCTTCGGCCCGAACGTCCGCTGGGTCAGTGTGTTCCGGGCATTCAGCAGGCTTGTACTTACCTTGCCGGTGGTCAGCCGCATGAAGCCTTGGCGCTGGGTCAGGGACCACTTCGAGTTATCGGGGTTGTGGTTCCACTGCCAGACCTTGGCTAATCCGTTTCCACTCGAAGGCGCCGTGAATTCGTCTGACGCGTACACCTTCTTCACTGGATACCCTTCGGCAGGCAGATTCAGGGTCCGCGGCGCCTTGCCCCCGCTTCCAAAAACCGGCCAGTTGCCGGACCAGGTTACCGGCACCAGATACGGCATCCGGCCGACAGCCCCGCTATCCCTGAAGAGCATCGCATACCAGGAGCCGGAAGGCGTGTCCACGATGCCGCCCTGGGCAATGCCCGAGTCATTCAGCGACACCTGACCTGTGTAGCCTCCAGTTAAGCTGGTGGAGCGGTAGGTCAATTGGGTGCGTCCGCTTCCCGAAGGCCAGCAGATCAGGAACACATAATAATAGCCGTTGATCTTCTGGATATGCGCGCCTTCGGCCTTCACGATGAAGTTCGAGCCGGCAATATTACTGGAATTCGGGATGATGACCTGACTGATTCCGCCGGACTTAATGGCCTTGGCATCTGCCGTCAGCTCAATCAGGCTGATATTATCCACCCCGTACACCAGGAAGACCCGCCCATTGTCGAACAGCAGCGAAGCATCGTGATAGTAGCTGCCCAGGACCGATGAGGTCCAGGGGCCATTTTCAATGTTCGTAGTCTGATAGATATAAGTCCGGCCGGATGAATTGGACCCGAAGGACACATAGTAGATCCCGTTATTGTATCGCAGGCTGCTGGCCCAGGAGCCCTTGCCGTACTCATTCTGTCCGTTGTTCAGATTCTGCGCATCCCCGTTCGCATACGTATCGTAGACATAATTCACGATCTCCCAGTTCACCAGATCATAGGACTTCATGATAGGGACTCCGGGGGTCATATGCATGGTGGTGCTGGTCATGTAATACACATTGCCTACCCTGATGACATCATTGTCCGGGGCATCGGCATAAATAAACGGATTGGTAAAGGTCGCCGCAGCAGCCGTAGACGGATTGAACAGGATACCGAGCATGAGCGATATTGCCAGCAGGTAGAGCCCTGCCTTTTTAAAAATATAAGAATTCAATTGCCCCTCCTCCCGCCTGCTTCCCTCGTCACTGGCTCCATTCAATATAATCCACATAGGCATCCCAGCTTCCATTATCCGTGGTAACGACCAGCTTGACCTCCTGATTGCCGGTGGCATGGGCCACATTGGTCAGCGTCTGTACCGAGGGCGTTGTGCCGCTGAAATTGAAGGAGCCGACGTTCACTCCGCCGATCAGCAGATCCACCCGCGCTGTAGAGGAATTGTTGGAAGCCCCCCGGACCGAGAAGTTATGCGTGCCGTAGGCATAATACTGATTGAACGCAGCAGCGTCATCATTCCCGTACAGCGCCACTCCATTGAAAGGAGAAGTAATCTTCCCCGCATAGGTTCCGCTGAGCGTCATGTCCTCCGCTTCCACCTTGCTTACCGGAGGAGGTGTCGTGCCGCCATCGCCACCCGTAGAGAACTGCCAGTAATCGAAGTTGAACAGATTACCGGAGCCTGATCCGGTGAAGACCAGATAGAGTCTGTGCACCCCAACCGCATTGCTGACCGTAGTCTGTACCTCCTGCCAGGACTGCGCTCCTCCTGTATTAGGAACATTCAGCGTGCCGACCAGCGGGCCGGTTGCGCTGTCGAGCCGGATTTCGATTTTACCGCCGCCTGTGGCGGAAGCCACATTCGCCTTGAAGCTGGAAGCGCCGGAGCCGAAATCGGCATTGCCCACGGCAACCCAGTCTCCATTGTTAATATTGGTCACATTCATATTGCCAACCGGACCGCCCGCAGCCTGCGTACGTTCCGTTGTAATGCCTGCATTCCAGCCGATCGTCTCGGCTTCCACCCGGGTGTAAGGATTCAGATTGGCAATCTGGGCGATGCCCGCCATGTCTCCCTGAACCTCCTGGATGGTTCCGTTCGCATTATGGACCAGCTTGTTGATATGCGGAGAACGGTAGCCTTTGCCGTCACCAAGGACAGCCTTCGCCACAGTCTGGGCGTGATAGACTACGTACCATTGGTTATTGAAGTTAAATACCGCATGGTGGTTGTTGCCGCCTACCCCGAAGAAGGTGTAAGGATTCTTCAGGAAATGTCCGGTGTACGTAAAAGGTCCCATCGGACTGTTGCTGACCATATACCCGATTTCACCCGCCGGATAGGCAGCCGGGTGCGTGCCGGAGAAGTTGAAGCAATACGAGTAATAATATTTGCCGCCGTACTTATGGATGCCCGAATCCTCGAACATATAGGGAGCATCAATTGTGGATGCGCTTCCAACAATGCTTGTCATATCCGCACCGAGTCTGAGTACGCGGGCTGTCTTGGGATTGGCTATAGACGCCGGGTTCGAGGTATTGGGGATGCCCCCGCCGGCATACAGGTATCCGCTGCCGTCGTCATCGACCAGCACCGCCGGGTCAAACAGCCAGGTCACCCCGGACATTCCCGGTGTACTGCCAGTCACCAGTGCTTTGCCCAGCGGATCGGACCATGGGCCAATTGGAGAGTTGGCTGTCAGTACCCCGATGCCTGACGCGCCGTTGGCGAAGTACAGGAAGAATTTATCCTGTCCATTGATTTTCTTCACGGCTGCTGAAGGCGCCCAGGAGAGCGAGGCCCATTTGGCAATGCCCGCAGAACCGTTGACATTATTGGCTCCGGCTACCGGGATGGCGCCATGGTCTGTCCAGTTCACCATATCGGCCGAAGAGATGACATTGATTTTGTTCAGTGCGCTGAAATCATTATCCTTCACGGTTCCGTTGCTGTTATAGACATAGGCATCACTCGACATATAGATATAGACTCTTCCGTTATACGTCAATGCGAAGGGATCGGCACCCAGCTTGTGGTCCATCAGCGGATTGGAATTTCCCGGCTGTTTGGCTGTGGCATTCCCTGCCGCCTGAGCAGACAGCATAGGCAGGCAACCCAGCAGCAGAACAAAGGTCATCGCAAGCACCGAGAGCTTTTTGAACATTGGCATTCTCCTCCATTACAATTTGTGTAAACCCTTTCAATCGGATGCGTTACTTATGCCGGAAGCTCACA
Organism: Paenibacillus sp. FSL H7-0756; assembly: GCF_038006765.1. NCBI lineage: Bacteria > Bacillati > Bacillota > Bacilli > Caryophanales > Paenibacillaceae > Paenibacillus > Paenibacillus sp. FSL H7-0756. Next base: position 1,743,402 of record NZ_JBBOVT010000002.1, read on the forward strand.
ATCCTCCCCTCCTATTGAATTACTTGAACGAATCTACTAATATTTGTTATTCGAGTTCATCTTAATATACTTCTGCCCAATGAACAATGTAGATTTTTGTTTGAAAAGTTGAAATTTTTTGGTTTTTATGTCTTAATATTTGCGGTTGTTGATCTCCATAGCAGCCAGCTCACGGGTGTATATATCCTCCGGGGTCACCATCCGCTTCGGCAGAGTCCGGCCGGCCATAATCTCCTTCACGGCCTGCATCAGCAGCGGCCCCAGCAGCGGATTACATTCGACCACAGCGTTGATGCTGCCCGCCACCATCTGCTCGAACGCCCGCCGCGTCCCGTCCACTGACACAATAATAATATCCTCTCCCGGCACAAGTCCGGCCTCCTTAATAGCCTCCACCGCGCCGATTGCCATATCGTCATTATGGGAATAGAGCACCTGCGGCCACTGCTCCTTCGGCTGCTGCAGAAAAGTCTTCATCACCTCATGACCGCCGCTGCGCGTGAAATCCGCCGGAGCACTGAGGGTAATCTGCAGGTTCGGCTGATCGTCAAGCATCTTGCGGAACCCGCGCCCACGGTCGATGGACGGCGTTGAGCCTACGGTTCCCTGCAATTCTGCAATGCGGATCTCCCCGTTATGATGGCGCATCTTGTCTCTCACATACTTGGCCGCCTTCACTCCTTCTTCATAGAAGTCAGAGCCGATGAACGTGACATAGAGCGAGCTGTCCGGTACATTGACTGAACGGTCCAGGATAATCACCGGAATTCCGGCCTGCTTAATCTCCAGCAGAATCGGCTCCCAGCCGGTCTGCACCACAGGCGCAACGGCAATCACATCGACTCCGCTGCGGATAAAAGAACGGATGGCCTCGAACTGCTTCTGCTGATCCTGCTCAGCGTTCTTCAGCAGCAGCGTAATCCCCGCCTCCCCGGCAGCTTCGCGGATCGATGCGGTGTTCGCTTCCCGCCAGGTACTCTCCGATCCGAGCTGGGAGAAGCCCAGCACGATTGGCTTGTCTGCGGCGGTCTCTGCTGCGGAGGGCAGCAGGCCTGTAAGCGCCGCAGGAGAAGGCTCAGGTATGGGCAGCGCCTGCGGCCCGCCGTTATTCCCGCCACCCGTGCAACCGCCCAGCAGCAGCAGTGTCAGGACGATGCCCAGCAGCACCAGACACTCTTTTACTGTTCGCAAGCAGATTCCCCCTTCCATATGATAGCGATTACAATTATATAGCAAGTGGAAACGGCTTTGCCTTCCTTCTAAAGGACGGTACCGTTTCGGCGAGAAATAGAAGGATAATGTATAGCTTGAAGCCTATACATTATTATATTTCAAAAAAATGGAGAGACAAGTATAAATTGTCTCTCCTCTTTATGCGAACTGCTTATTCTTTTAAGGTCAGCCGCCTGGAGCTTAGCACCCGCTGCAGCAGGATGAAGATGAACAGCAGCAGGCCGATGACGATCTTCGTCCACCAGGAGCTGAGTGTGCCCTCGAAGCTGATAATCGTCTGAATCACGCCCTGAATCAGTACCCCGAAGAAGGTACCCAGCACATATCCGACCCCTCCGGTCAGCAGCGTGCCGCCAATGACGACCGCCGCAATGGTGTCCAGCTCGAAGCCGACGGCATGCAGCCCGTACCCCGACAGCATATAAAAGGTGAACACCACGCCGGCCAGCGCCGAGCATAGTCCGCTAAGCGTATAGACTAGCACCTTGGTTCTCGCCACGGGCAATCCCATCAGCAGTGCGGATTGCTCGCTGCCCCCAAGGGCATACACATTGCGCCCAAACCGGGTATAGTGAGCCGTAAAGATAGCGGCTGCTACGACAAGTATGGCGATAACAGCACTGATGGAGAGGAAGCTGCCGCCCGGCAGCGGAATCCGCGTCTGCGCCATGGCGGTATAGAAGGTGTTATCAATAGTAATGGTATCGATGCTGATGACATAGCATAAGCCCCGGGCCAGGAACATTCCGGCCAGTGTGACGATGAAAGGCTGGATGGAGAAATAATGGATAATCGCTCCCATAATCGTACCAAATACGGCGCCCATCAGGAGTACCAGCGGGATAACCACGGCGGGCGGCCAGCCCTGCTGCTGCACGAGGCTCGCCGAGACCATTGTGGATAACGCAATCACCGAGCCGACAGACAGATCGATGCCGCCGGACAGGATGACGAAGGACATGCCCACCGCCGTGATTAGCAGAAAGGCATTATCCACCAGCAGATTCATCAGCACCTGAAGGGAGAAGAAGCCTGTGTACCGGAAAGAACCCGCGGTGAACATGACGATGAAGAGCAGAATGGTGACAACGATCGGAATATACTTGCGGTTAAGAGACATGACGGCTCATCTCCTTCTCAGCGGGGTAATGCCGCGACTTCCAGCGGGCGGCAACCGCAGCGCGGAAGGTGTCCGACTGGATCAGGCAGACGGCCAGGACGACACAGGCCTTAACAACCAGCGTAATCTCCGGCGGCACACCGATCATATAGATGGTGGTGGTCAGCGTCTGGATAATCAGCGCCCCAATCACGGTGCCGGTCAGATAGAAGCGGCCGCCGTTCAGCGACGTCCCGCCGATGACCACGGCCAGAATAGCGTCCAGCTCATACCAGAGACCGGCATTGTTGCCGTCAGCGCTGGAGACATTCGAGCTGAGCAGCAGGCCGGCGATTCCGGCGCATAAGCCGCAGAACACATAGACGGCCAGTATGACTAAGTGGGCACGGATGCCGGACATCTTGCTGGCGGCCGGATTACAGCCCACTGATTCGATGAACAGGCCGAGGGCCGTCCGCCGGGTAAGCAGCAGGGCGATCACCAGAACCAGCGCTACTGCAAAAATAGAGAAGGGCAGCGCAGCCAGTGAACCGGACCCGATATACGCATACTTGGTGCTGGTTACTGTAATAATCTGTCCGCCGGTAATAAGCTGGGCGATCCCCCTTCCCGCAACCATCAGAATCAGTGTGGCTATAATCGGCTGAATTCCGGCCATGGAGACCAGCAGTCCGTTCCAGGCCCCCAGCATCAGGGACAGGCCTGCGGCCAGCAGCACCGAGGTCAGGATCAGCCCCATACTGTTCTGGTCCGCTCCTCTGCTGATGCTCAGGCAGGCGATAGCGCCCGAGATAGCTACTATGGAACCGACCGACAGGTCGATCCCCTTGGTAGCCACTACCAGCGTCATCCCGATAGCTACCAGGATCAGCGGCGCACCGAAGTTCAGTATGTCGATTAAGCTTCCGTATAAATGCCCGTCATGGACGGTGATGGAGAAGAAATCCGGCGAATAACACAGGTTGAACAGCAGCAGTGCAGCCAGTACGCACAGCGGCCAGAATAAATGATGCTTCATTACTACGCTCATGGTTGGTTCAGCCTCCCGCAATCGCCTGCATAATCTGCTGCTGGCTCATGTCCTTCTCTGATATTTCCTTCACCTTGCGGCGGTCGCGCAGAATGGCGATCCGGTCGCTGACCCGCAACACCTCCTCCAGCTCCGAGGAGATGAACAGGAACGACATTCCCTGCCGGGAGAGCGTCAGCACCAGCTTCTGAATCTCTGCTTTGGCTCCGATGTCGATCCCCCGCGTCGGCTCATCGAGGATGAACAGCTCCGGCTCCGTCAGCAGCCAGCGGGCCAGCAGCACCTTCTGCTGATTGCCGCCGCTGAGGTTCTTGATCAGATGGTCCGGGCTGGGAGGATTGATATTCAGCATGCGGATGTATTCTCCAGCCAGCTGCTCCTGCCGCCCACGCGGGATCGTCTTGAACATTCCATCCTTGGCCTGGAGCGCCAAAATAATGTTCTCTCTTACCGTCAGATCGCCGATGATCCCCTCGGTCTTGCGATTCTCCGAACAGAAGGCGATCCGCCGTCCTATGGCTTCCCGGGGGGAGTGCACACCACCGCCGGACGGCGGCAGGATCACTTGCCCGAAGTCCGGCTTGTCGGCACCGAACAACAGGCGGGCCGCCTCCGTCCGCCCGGAACCCAGTAGTCCGGCCAGTCCGACGACCTCTCCCTTGCGGATATTCAGGTCGAACGGCTCGATTCCGCCCCGGCGGCCCAGCCCTTCAGCTCTCAGCAGCTCATCGCCCAGGCTGTTCTTGTCCTGTGCCGCAAGCGTTGGCAGCTCATCCAGCAGATGAAGCTCCTTGCCGATCATTTTGAGTACGAGATCCATGCGGCTTAGCTCGTTCGCCATGTATTCACCGACCAGCTCGCCGCCGCGCAGAATGGTGACCCGGTCGGAGATTTCATACATCTGGTCCAGAAAATGCGTCACAAACAGGATCGACAGCCCCTCCTGCTGAAGCTTCCTCATAATGCGGAACAGCTGATCCACTTCGTTCTGATCCAGGCTTGAGGTCGGCTCATCCAGAATCAGCACCTTCGCCGAGATATTCAATGCTCTGGCTATGGCAACCAATTGCTGAACTGCAACAGAGTAACTCTGCAAGGGAAGGGTGACGTCGATGTGCAGATTCATCCGTTCCCGGAGCAGCTCCGCTGCCCGCAGGTTCATCTGCTTCCACTGGATGCAGCCGAACCGCCGCGGCTCCCGGCCGATGAAGATATTCTCGGCAACTGTCAGGTTGGGGCACAGATTCACCTCCTGGTACACGGTGCTGATGCCCGCAGACTGTGATTCCTGCGGGCTGCGCATGAAGATGGCGGTACCCTCCATCTCCACAAGGCCTTCATCAATCGAATAGACGCCGGTCAACACCTTGATCAAGGTGGATTTACCGGCGCCATTCTCGCCCATCAAGGCATGCACCTCGCCGGGGAACAGGCGCAGACTCACATCTGTCAGGGCTTTCACCCCCGGAAACCGTTTATGTATCCGGGTCATTTGCAGTATGGGCTGCTGTGTGCTCAAGGCTATATCCACTCCTTATTCTCCACGCACTTAAGTTTGAACTTGAAGCTTGGTCATCGCTGCGGTGAACATTTGGACTTACGGCCGCTGTTGTCACCAGATTTCTTGATTTAATCCGCTCTTCGCGGTTGAAATCCGGTGACAAAGGCGGTTGCTACCTCTCCTAAAGTTCCAAATTTCCCCTCCGCTTCTTTTTGCTTTTCGTTAATTTCTTAAGTTCTTCTTATACAATATTTAGTACTGGCGGCTAGGCAACGCTTCCTTGGCCTGCTCGGAAGTGAAGGTGGTCTCCTCGGTTACAATGCGGGCCTCTACCGGCTTGCCGTCGACAACATCTTTAACTACCTGCATCAGCTGAGGTCCAAGCAGCGGGTTGCACTCGACGATGAAGTTGATTTTACCTTCACTGGCGGCCTGCATTCCGTCCTTCACGGCATCGACAGAGATAATCTTGATATCCTGGCCCGGCTTCAGGCCTGCTGCTTCAATCGCTTGAATAGCCCCCAGCGCCATATCATCGTTATGGGCATATAGCACATCAATTTTCTTATTGGCCTTCAGGAAGGCCTGCATGACTTCCTTGCCCTTGGCGCGGGTGAAGTCGCCGGTCTGTGAAGCAATGACCTTGAGGTGCGGGTTATCCTTAATGGTCTCAGCGAAGCCTGCCATCCGGTCATTGGCCGGAGCAGAGCCTGTAGTTCCCTGCAGCTCTACAATATTAACGTCCCCGGAAGCATCCTTATACTGCTCGCTCAGCCACTTCCCTGCCTTGCGGCCTTCTTCCACGAAATCGGAGCCCAGGAAGGTAACATACAGTGAGGTATCCTTGGAATCTACCGCACGGTCTGTCAGAACAACTGGAATGCCCGCCGCTTTCGCCTCCTTCAAAACCGTATCCCAGCCGGATTCCACTACCGGAGAGAAGGAGATGACATCGACCTTTTGCTGGATAAAAGAACGCAGTGCCTTGATCTGATTCTCCTGCTTCTGCTGGGCATCCGAGAATTTCAGCGTGTAGCCCGCTTCCTTGGCTGAATCCTGAATCGACTTCGTATTCGCGCTGCGCCAGCCGCTCTCCGCCCCCACCTGCGAGAAGCCGAGCGTGATATCCTTGGCCTCTTTGGTGGCATTGGCCGCCGGCGCCTTCGTTGCTGCACTGTCTGTCTTGCCCGCATCCGCCGCCGTGTTCCCGCCGTTATTGCTGCTGCATGCCCCCAGCAGGGTCATGGACAGGGTCAGGGCAAGCACAGCCCCCACTTTTCCAAGCTTTTTCATATCTCCTTATTCCTCCCCCTTGACGTTCACCATGTTCCGGTGTTGTGCCCATTATAGAACGCTTACAGAAGGGCATTATACGGGCAGCCTTTGGCGTTTGCTTTCTAATTTTGGGTTTGTTCCCTCCGAACAGGTATTTTGGTGTACTTTTTTATTCAAAAGGTGGATATTTTGTTTGCGCTTTCTTTTTTGTTTCGGTATTCCAATATTTGTTATAAAATAAAAACTAGGAACGGCATCTACTCTACTTGTGAAAGGGAATTCCCGATAATGCGGATTACACGCTGGATCTCCTCCAGTCTTAGAGCCAAACTGCTGGCTTTGTTCATAGTGCTGTCCACCATACCGCTGATTGCCGTCGGCCTCATTTCCTACCAGAAATCCTACCAATCCATCTCCAGTCACAGCAAGGCTTCAAGCATGCTTCAGGCCGAAATGCTGGGAACGAATATGGACAACCTGTTCAAGGATACCGAGCGTCTGCTGGAGCTTAGCAATAATCCTCAGGTCATCCACTTTCTGTTCTCGCAGTCGGAGACCTATCAGGAGGCCAAGGACATTTTGCAGACCTTCACCCTCTACCGGGACACCTACAAGTATGAGAATGTGCTCAACATCAGCCTGATTAATCTGTACGGCAAAGGCATCAGCGAACGCCGGGGAATCTTTCAGTCGGGTATCAACCCGCTGCGCAATCCGCATTTTCAGGCGTTATCCCAGAATCCCGAGCTGATCCTCCGGGTGCCCCCGCCGCTGGTTACCAGCTATGACCGGGTAGACGGCTTCACCTACGGGGATAAGGGAGTGATCTCGATAATGAAGGCGGTCAAGCAGCGGATTACGCATGAGGTCATCGGCTATATCATAGTGGATCTGAATGATTCCTTCATTAAAGAGTTTTGCGACAAGGTGACGATTGGCATTACCGGATTCTTCTACCTGCTGGACGAGCAGAACAATCCCCTCTATGTCCCTCCTGTGCGGGCGGGGGAGCTGGCCGTTATTCAGGACAACCTGATCCCTGCGGGGGAACGGGGCAGAAGCGGCAGCTTCGTGCTTCAGACGGGCGGCCCGCCCCGGTTCATCGTCCATACCTCCTCACTGGCAACAGGCTGGACGATTATCGGCATAGCCCCGCTGCAGGAGATTGTGGCCGAGGCGAACCGGATCAGGCAGCTGATTATTATCAGCGTGGGCTTAAGCATTATTTTTGCAATCACGCTCCATTATCTGCTGACCCGGCGGCTAACCCGGCCCATCCAGCTGCTCCAGCACAAGATGCGCCTGACCGCAAGTGGCTATCTGGAAGCCAAAGTCAAGCCGGACGGTACCGATGAGATCGCAGATCTCGGACAGAGCTTCAACATTATGGTCGAGCAGATCAAAGAGCTGCTGGCCCAGAGCATCCGTAAGCAGCAGCAGCTGCAGAAGGCAGAGCTGCGGACGCTTCAGGCGCAGATTAACCCTCATTTTCTATATAACACGCTGGATTCTATTGTCTGGATGGCCGAAGCGGGGAATCACGATGGCGTGATCCGGCTGGTAAAGGCATTATCCGCGTTCTTCCGGCTTAGCCTCAACAACGGGCGCGACTGGGTGCAGATCCGCTCCGAGCTTGCCCATGTGCAGAGCTATCTGATTATCCAGCAGATGCGCTACCACGACATCCTGGAGTTCAAGGTTGAGGTGGCGGAAGATCTGCAGGAGTATCCGATTTTGAATATGACCCTGCAGCCGCTGGTCGAGAACGCCCTGTACCACGGAATTAAGAATAAGCGGGGCATGGGACTGATCCGCATAGGCGGGTACACCGACGGAGGCACCATTATGCTGACGGTCTCGGACAATGGCATCGGCATCCCCGACGGGCGGCTTGCGGCGCTGCGGGAATCGGTCGAGCATCCCATCCAGTCGGAGGAACCCGAGGACACCGGCCAGGGCGGCTTCGGCCTGCAGAATGTGCATCAGCGGCTGCGTCTGTATTTCGGGCCCGAATATGGTATCCGTCTGGACAGCTCGGAAGGCTATGGCACACAGATTACGGTTCGCATACCCAAGAACAGGGGGGTCTAGTGATGAAGAAGATTATGCTGGTGGATGACGAGATCCTGATCCGCGAGAATATCCGGGAATGCATCGATTGGGAGAAGGAGGGCTTCCTCTATTGCGGTGACGCTCCCGACGGGGAGCTGGCGCTCCCAATCATTGAAGCGCAGCTGCCCGACATTCTGATTACCGATATCAAAATGCCGTTCATGAACGGCCTGGAGCTTACCTCTGTCGTCCGCCAGAAATTCCCGCAGATCAAAATCATCATTCTCAGCGGCCATGATGACTTCCAGTATGCCCAGAAGGCGCTGCGTCTGGGGGTGGAGGACTACTGCCTGAAGCCGTTCAGCGCAGCCGACCTGCTACAGCTCCTTCGTAGCGTCAGCGCCCGGATTGATGAGGAACTAAGGATCAGGCACAAATATGCCTACACCCCCGAGAATCTGTTCGCGGATCTGTGCGGAGGCCTGATCAGCACCGCTGCCGCTTACGAAGCGGCGGCCCAGCTTGAGCTGCAGTTAACAGCTCCTTACTACGCCGCCGCTATATTTACTTTGCAACCGCAGAATATGGAGGAGTCCCCGGAGCCTCCCCCCGCTTCACCGGATGCAGAGGAATTGTTAGCGAGCCTGCTCAAGGAGGCAGCCGACAGCTTCATTTACAAGCGCAGCCGCACTGAGACGGTCCTGATTTATAAAGGCAGTGATCCGGCCCAGATGAACCAGACTCTGGATGACCTGTGCGCGGCAGCGAAGCAGCGGCTGAGGGAAGGCTGCGGGCTGGAGCTGTCCGTCAGCCGGGGCAAGGTCTGCGAACGACTTCAGGGCATCCACCTCTCCTATCTGGAAGCCGAGAATGACCGGATGTTCAAGCAGATGTCCAGAATGCATTCCGCCGCCATGCTTGAGGCGTATTATGACCCTAGTGCCCATGGGGTTCTGCTCGACAGAAGCCGGCTGGTCCAGTTCCTGAAGTCAGGCGACCACAGGCAGATGTCCGGCTTCCTGCTGGAGCTGTCCAAGCAGCTTGAGCAAATGAACTGGGACTCAGGATATGCCTGTTACCTGATGAACGATATCACCCTGGAGCTGGTCCAGACGGCGAAGAACGGGTTCCGCGCAGCTGCAGGCCACGCCGGCATCCTCCAGGAATTGCAGACACCGCTGAAGCAAATCTCCAGTAGTGAGGATGGCCTTCAGTATCTCAAGCAGTTATACGAGCGGCTATGGGAATGGCGTTCCGAAGGAGCAGACAAGCACCGTGAGCTGATTGACCGGGTGAAGGAATATATCCGTGAGCAATACGACAAGGAGCAGCTCTCCCTGAATGACATTTCCAAGGTGGTCAGGGTCAGTCCCAGCCATCTGAGCAAGACCTTCAGTCAGGCGACCGGGCAGACCATCACGGAATTCCTGACGGCTACACGTATGGACCGGGCCAAGGAGCTGTTGAAATCCACGGGTCACAAAACCTTTGAAATCGCCTATCTGGTCGGCTATAACGATCAGCATTATTTCTCCAACCTGTTCAAAAAAGTAACGGGGATGACGCCCATGGAATTCCGCAGGCAGGGAAATACCGGGGAGCAGCTGCACACGATCCGCAGAGGGGCGGGAAATGCGTGAGCGGTAACAGGCTTCGGGGATGGTCCGTGGTTCTCCTGCTGCTGACGGCAGGTTTCCTGCTTGGCGGCTGTCTTAAGGCAGCCGGAGCAACGGATACTTCTCAGATAGGCGCGGGAGATTCTCCGTCAAGTGCAGGTGAAGAACCTCCGCTGACCTTCGGCATTATCTACCCTATGGTGAATGCCACTTACGAGATGATCACCGGAAAAGCGGAAGCGGTAGCCCGGAAGCATAACGTGGAGCTGCTGGTGCAAGCCCCTGATGAGGCCAATCTGGAGCAGCAGATCCGCATCATGGAGATGATGATTAAACGGGGCGTAGACGGTATTGCAATTGCTCCGGTGGATTCGCAGGCGCTCACCGCGATGATTAACAAGGCGGCCGCCCAAGGGATACCTGTGGTCTGCTTCGAATCGGATTCACCAGCCAGCCGGAGAGCAGCCTATATCGGGGCGGATAACCGGGCAACCGGCACAGTGATGGGACAGACGGTGGAACGTCTGCTAAGCGGCAAAGGAATGATTCTGGTGGAGTCCGGGATGTCCCGGATGCAGAGCACCCGGGAACGTCTGCTTGGATTTGAGGCCTACCTGACTCAGCATACAGACATCGATGTACTGGAGATTCGCCACAATGATGGCAGTGCAGAGCGGGCTGCCGGGCAGCTGGAGCAGATGATCTCGGACCATCCCCATTTCAGCGCGCTGGTCAATCTGGACTTTGTCTCCAGCACCAGCTCTGTCCTGGTCTGGAAGGCTAAGGGGCTGAAGCGTTATAACCTCGCCCTCGGCCTGACCCCTGCCTTGCAGCAGGCGCTGGATAACGGCCAGATCACCCGCGTAATCTCACAGAACGAGCAGAACTGGGGCGAGGATATCATCAACACGCTGCTTCTACAGGCCAAAGGCTTAGACACAGCCAAATGGATCAACACGGACATTGCGATTATCGGGGAGTAGCCTCCACGCACACTTCAAGCCGCAAACAATTGGCAAAAAGAATCTTATTTCGCTGATATCCTAGGGATGTACGGAAGCAAGTGTACTTTATCCAACTAATTCCTATCCTAATTCCGATTCTGGCAGCTTCGTGTTTGCAGGATCATGATCACCCGGAAGGATTAGTATGCTGGTTGTTCGGTGGCAGGTACGGCGAGGGATTGCTCTTGGGACGTGGACGTTTATATTACTCAAAAATACCCCTCCGGCCAGCCGACATCCGGCCCATCTTCCGATGGGGGGACGCTAGCGGCCGTGAGGGGGATTTGATATGATTCTATGCTTTTACCTGCGGGGTGTTACTTCATCACTTCTTCAGCATACGGAAAGTCATGACGGCGGCTTCCGCCCGGGTGGTGGCTGCGGCGGGATGAATGGATATGCCGTCTCCCCGCACGATGCCTGCTCTAACCAGAGCAGCTACACTATCCACGGCATACTTCGCCACTTCATTCCGGTCAGAATAGCTGCTTATATCTCCGGCGCTGCCGCTAACTGTTAATTTGTTCACCGCCTTCAGTGCTCTGGCAGCGATGACCATCATATCCTGTCTGGTGATTTCCCCCTTCGGATTGAACCTGCTTCCATCTACTCCCTGAATGATTCCCAGCTGCTTGGCGATGCCCAATGCTTCATAATAATAGGCTGCCTGATTGACATCCGCAAAGCTGGAAGCAGATGATACTTCTGTTTCCGCTTCAAGTCCCAGTGCCCGCACCAGCATCAGCACAAAATCCGCTCTTGTGATGTTCTTCTCCGGGTTAAACTTGGTGCTGGAGGTTCCTGTGATAATACCCAGCCCGTACAGCATGTCAATCGCCTCGGAAGCCCAGCTATACTTGGCCTGCACATCCTGGAATGGGCTGACAGGCACCGGTGAAGGTGCCGAAGTTACAGCTGGTGACGGCGCTGGCGACCCTACTGTTCCAGGCACAGGCGTTGGCGTTGGTGCAGATGACGGCATAGAGCCTGGCGCAGATGTCGGCGCTGGTGTAGATATTGGCGTCGGTGTTGGCGTCGGTGTTGGCGTCGGTGTTGGTCTTGTTGTTGGTGTTGGCGTCGGTCTTGTTGTCGGTGTTGGCGTCGGCTCAGACGGACCGCCGCTGTCTTTTAGCGTAGTTACAGATAGGGCGGGACCATTCTTACTCCAGTTCCCGGCTTCATCCCCGGCCTGCACCGAGAAATGATACTCTGTTCCCGCAGCAAGCCCGGTTACCTCGTACCGCAGCTCTTTTCCAGGCAACGCCGCTATCTCCTCCGATCCCTTATAGATTCTGTAGCCTGTCACTCCTGTATCATCCTCAGCCTGCGTCCAGGTTAATGTCAGGCCCGATGCCGTGATCTTTGAAGCATCAAACATGCTTCCCTCAGGCCAGACCGGAGGTGCGGTGTCTGCAGCAGACAGTGTGGTTGCCGGCACCGAAGGCCCATCGGCACTCCAATTGCCGCCTGTATCTCCTGCCTCCACTTTGAAGCTATACGTTGTACCCGGCTGTAATCCCGTTACCTGATAACTATATACAGCACCTGTTACGGTCTCCGTGTACACAGCATCTGTAACCGTAATCGCCTGTTCTCCGGTTCCGTTCGTAATCCGGTACCCGTAGATGCCGCTGTCATCTGTAGCCGTAGCTGACCAGGTCAGCGTCAGCCCGTCACTCGTGATACCGGAAGCGGCAAGCGTACTTCCTTCCGCCCAGACCGGCGGTGTGATGTCTTCACCCGGCAGGGTGGTCACTATAACGGACGGTCCGTCCTTACTCCAGCTCCCCGCAGCATCTCTTGCCTCCACCTTGAAGGTATACTGCGTATTCGGCAGCAGCCCGGATATCTCATAACGGTATACGGCTCCGGCTTCGCTCTCCACCGGTTCAATGCCGGTTACAAGCAGCGGCTCGGCATCAATCCCATTGTAGATACGGTAGCCGGTAACGCCCAGATTATCCATTGCCGCCGGCCACGATAAGGTAACCCCTGTACGCGTAATACCGGTAGCTTCAAGCTTGCTTCCCTCAGGCCAGATTATTTCCCCCGTCTCTCCCAGGGTCTTCACCAGGGTAACCCCCGAGAAGGTGACTTTGAAATCCGTTACTGCGCTCGTATTGGTTCCATACAATTGCACCTTGGCAGCCTTGAAGAATTCCGGAGTATACGTGGACGGACTGCCCATCGTAATCCAGGAAGAGCCGCTGTTGGTCGAGAAATAGCCCTGCACCACATTGCCTTCTTTTACAATCCGCAAGAAATAGTTAGTACCGCTTAAGTTGGTTTGGTTCGTGTTGTTGGTGAAGGATTCGGTACCAATTTTGCCTGAATTATTGACTTTGATATTGCTGCTGACCTTCCTTGCATTGATCCGGTAAAATTCTCCGCTTGAACTGCCGCTGATGCCAAGACCCACCTGGGAGTTCTCGCCCATGGACGGATCATTTAACGGTTTGTCAACGGTGAGCTTCGCCGTCAGCGTCCAGTTACCGTCAGCGGAGCCTGGAAGCTGCAGCATATTATGGCTGCCCGGATACTCCGTACCGCTCTTCAAGGTCTGAATCTCTGCACCATCCGCGCTATAGCGGAGTGCCGCCTGCGGATCAGCCGGATTTACTACCTCCCAGCCTGCCGGAAGGCCATTCGAGAAATCAACCACCTCGTTCGTACTGAAGAAGATTCTATAGGTCTTCACTTGTTCGCCTTTGCTAAACCGGACCACTGCCGTTCCTTGCACATTGTTCGCCTGCGAGATACTCACATGCTCAGCCGGATCGCTGGTTACCGCTGTAACCTTCGGAATGGCATTCCCTTTCACCATAAATTTATATTCGTACTTCGCTTCGTCAAAATCAGACGGCTGAACGCCATCGATAAAAAGGTTGCGGGAGACAACCGCCTCAGGAGTAAGCGACATTTGGTCGGCATACAGGATGTTGGCATCCTTGGCATACACCGCCAGAATTACCTTTGCTGTGCCTGCGGGTTCATTGTACGTGAACGGCTGATTAGGCGTCTCATGCCAGTCCGCCACCTTCACATCCGCAGGCTGGAAGGAGCTAAGGCCAAGCGGGCCGCCCTCAAGAATACGTCCGATCAGTTTGCCGTTCTGCCAGTAAGCCGGATCGCCAGCTTCACGGGCAGCGTAGGGTTCAGGCATATCGCGCCCATTAATCGGGTCCATGCCAAGCTGGACTCCGTCCTTGTCGTAATACACCAGCGCCGCTTCCACATCCCCTGGATGCTCCGCAGCGACATCATAGCTGTCCGGACGGCTCATCATCGAGAGAAAATAACCCTTGAAGTTATAGCTTTCTCCCTTGGTCAGCTTGCCGGTCAAATCCTGCCAGAGGCCGTCATACTGCTCCGCAGCTGCTGTGCGGCCCGCAAGCTTCCCGGACCCGGCCACCTTGGAGGTAGAGTTGTTCTTCAGGTAACGGGAGAGTCCCGAGTAGCTCTGCACTGTATCTGCCGTAAGCACAGGCCCGGTGACAGCAGGCTCGAAGCTGCCGTTATTGTAACGGCCTGCCGACCAGTGATCGGAATTCGAGCCTGTGGCTGTATCGAAATCTCCATTCAGCAGCAGGTTCCCCGGAATCGTCACGACCGAGTTATTGGCGGCTGTACTCCAGTCGGAATCGCCTGCGCCGAACAGGAAGCGGTCAACGGTAATGGTACCCCCGGCCCCGCTCGGCTCAGCCACAATATAGAAATCCTTATGCCCGTAAGCACTGAGGTCACCGGTATCGACCATAGTCTGGAATTTGCCGTAGCTGTCGTTGGCCGGTACCAGAATCTCTGCGACCCGCGTACCTTGGGACAGGATATCGGCACTGCTGCTGGCAGCGGCCCCCACCGGAAGCACATAAGCGGCAAGCTTGCCTCCCTGGGCCGACTTCGTCTGGGCGGTAAGATACAGCAAGTGTCTGCGGACCACGCCGCCGTTCGCCGAGCCGTCTGCAAAGTTCACATTGTTGTAAGCGAGGTAGCCGCCTGCCCCAAGCGTCACTGCCTCATTGGCCCGGCCCGCCTGGCCTGCACTGTCACCGGGCACATGGTTGTCATTGCCCTCCGCTTCCAGTGTAGAGAAGATATCGCGTTCCCCGTCCAGTCCCTGATAGGTGGCAAAGGTTCCCTTGGACGGAACAACCGTTACGACGCTGGCCGACGGAATATCAATAACGAACTTGCCGCCCGATACCGGAATCGTGCCCAGCTTCTTCTGGTTCTCGCTTCCCGAGGTGCGGAACACCGTCACACTGTCCGTTCCTGCCGGGAAATCCTTCAGATTGAATTCCAGCGGCTGAACGCTGTCATCATTGTTCGCATTCGATACCGTCATTGAGAAATCGCCCGTAGACGGATTCTTGAAGCCGACCACATTCAGATCAGGCGCCGGTACGCGTGTAACCTCAAAGCGCACATCGCCGGGATTCATGAACCGGGAGAAATGCCCGTAGCTGTAAAAGCGCTTGAACAACCGGTATTCACCGGTCAGTGTGCTGATCCGTCCCGGCTCCTGCTGGGAGTTGGTCGTCACGAAGCGGATCAGGTCAGAGCCGTCCGCGCCGTTGCTGTCCCACATACTCCACCAGACAAAGCCGGTGAAGCCCGGATTACTGGTGAACATATTCGTCATCAGATTAGACCAGCGCACGGCGTCATTGATATTCTGATTGCCGTAGCGCTGGGTATACGCGCCAGCCGATCCGTCACCGGTGTCCTGGTTCATGAATTCTGCCTGCCAGAGCTTATACTTCGTCAGATATTCGGGATACTTGCTTCCATCCTTGGTGTAATCCAGAGGGCCCTTGGAGAAATCGCCGGTGTGGTACAGCTTGTTCTCATCCGTACCGATGCCAACTGTACCGTAGAGATGGGTGGTGAATACATCGAGATAGGGATTCTTGTCGAGTGCATTATCAGGGTCGGTCTGCGAGAACACCTCACCGCCTCTGCTTAAGGAAGCGCCCAGATTCGTGCCGTCCACAGCGGCAAGCTGGGGAATGAAATCGATGAGCTTGCCGTCCGGGTTCTTAATATCATAGAGGTCGCCGCCGGGCTGCATCGATTTCTTCAAGGCAGGCCCGATATAGACGTTAATCAGTTCAGTAACATAAGCGGCTGAGCCGCCCGCCAGATCGACTTCGTTAAAAGGATTGATGTGGGTTATCGGAATGCCCCACTGCTCCCACATGCCGCGAATATAATTGACAAGATAATCTGCATAGGCCTGATAATATATTTTGACCGGTTTTCCGCCGATGGTGGCAATGTCGCCGCGGATAATTTTGCTGGGAGAATTGGTGTTGGATTGGCTCATCCAGTAAGGTACAGTCCAGGTGCAGGCGTAGAATTGCTTGACGCCATACTGCTGCGCCTGGAGCATGGTCCAGACCTGATCGATATCGAACAGCTCTTTGCGGGTACGCGGGGAGTTCTTAATGACTACCGGCAGTTCACCGGGCTTGCTGAGAAGATTGGTCGGACCGCCGTCGTCATTGCCGATCGGCTGATTCCAGGAGGGATAATCCCATATGAAGTCTTGCACAGGTACAAGGGTTCCAGGAGCATGCTCCGGTTCAACCGGCCAGATGCTGTCGGTATTGCCGTCATAATAGCGGTTCTCCGCTTCGATCTTGTAGCCGTATTGTCCCGCTGTTCCGCGCAGGGGAATGGCATTCCCCTCAATGTCGAAGCCGGGATTACTTACATCGGCCAGGAGACTGGTGAGCGGGTTGAACCCCGGGCTGGCCGCAGTAGCCCCGGAAGTCGTCAGGCCGCCGTTGTCACCGATGATCACCCGGACAATGTCGTGGCCTGTACCCTTCTGTTCACTGAAGGTCAGATCGAGCAGATGCCGGACCGTATCCTGATGGCCGGCTGAAGCGAGCTGCAGCATATGGACGGAATCCGTATACGCATAGGCGGCTCCTACACCATCCATCGTCTGATAGCTCTTGTACCAATCGGCGGTTACCTGTGCCGGAGCAATAGCAGCCTGCACGGCAGCAGCCGGAGCAGCTTGAAGCGGGTTAGAGAATGGCATAGGGGTAATGACGGATAACAGCAGCACACCAGCCATTGAAGCCGAGAGTGCCTTTCTCCTGATCTTTTTACTCATCCTAGAGATTCCTCCTCTTGTATGCGCTTACATGATTTTGCCTGGTAATAGCTTAACAATTCAAAAAGCAAATTTGTATGAGAGGGATGCACGAAAGATTATAAAAAAACACTATAAACCTTCAAATTTGTACGATCGCCTTTTTTAGGCTTATGTATTGCGGTACCCATTAAAAATCCCGGCCTGTAAAAGCACTGTGCAAGCTGCTGTCTACAAGCCAGGATTGAATTTCAGGCTATTGAACCGTTGAGGCTCCAGAGACTACTGGGCGGTCACAGTAATGCTGTCCACATTGGGGCCTTCCGTACCGGTAGTCACCACTTTTACCGTATTGTTGCCGACAATCATAGGGACCTGAACCGTCTTCTCCCCCCAGGAGGACCAGGCACCCGTTGCGGTAAACGCAGTATTGCTGATGACCTTGCTGCCGTTCACATACACATCCAGATTTCTTGTGCCGCTCTCCAGGGCATAGCGGAATTTCAGATTCTTGGTCCCGGCCACCGCACAGTACACACTGTTCCACTGGATCGCAGCATCCGTTGCCGCATTAAAATTGACGTAGCCGCTGCCCGTATAACCGGCATTGACTGTCTCTGCGGCGGCATTCGTCAGTGTGGTGCCAGTCTCAGCCTCATAAGTAGTTCCGGTTCCGGTGCTGCCTCCGCTTCCAAGTTCCGCTACAAAGGTCGTTACACTTAGCGCCGGAAGCTGGGCTGTAAAGGAACCGTTCGATAGATTGATGGATGCTCCCGCAGCAACCTTGCGGCTCGCGTCCGTGATCCATGCCGAGGCACTGGAGGCCGTCCCGTTCTGCAGGACAAACTTCTGGCTTACGGCCGATGTGCTTTTGTTAATAGCGACAATAACTGCCTTGTTATCTCCCTTGTAGGCCGAGACATAGACATTGGTATTCGGGTTCTTGGTGGCATCCACTCTGACATAACCCGGGCGGACGAACTTGGAGAACTGGGCCATACTGTCCCCGCGCTTGCTGATACTGCCGTCCTCATTCATCGGGCTGTATTGACGGCGGATATACCACCATACGTAAGCCTGGAAATCCCCTTCCACCAGCGCATTGTGCATATGGTATGCCACTTCCAGTGCTTCCGGCCACAGGTTGGCCGAGTTGTTATTGCTGTTAGGGTAATAGACCTCGGTCATCCACAGCTCTTTGCCTGCACCCTTCTGCTTGAAGAGCGGATAAGCAAAGTTGTTCACCTGTGTGCCATACAAATGCGCCCCCAGAATGTCCATATTGGCCAGCGCCTGGGAGTCATTCAGGATCGGGTCAGACATATTCTTCAGATATTGAAAAGATTCCGGTGCAATAACCCGGCAGTTAATCGCACCGGCATAATTCTTCATAAAGTTTAGCATTTCGGCAGGCGTCCACCAGGTCCAGGTCTCTGCGTAGTCCGGTTCATTCTGCACCGAGATGGCATACAGGTCCACCCCGTTATTCTTCATGTACGTCACGAAATCATTCAGATGCTGGGCGTACGCACCATACATATCGTATCTGAGCCGCTTGGCTGAGGTATTCCCGTTGCGGTTGAAGGTCTCCGTCATACTTGCAGGCGGATTCCAGGGTGAAGCGAAGACAATGGCTCCCTTGGCAACGGCCGCCTTGGCCGTGTCCAGCTCCTTAGACCAGTTATTCTTGTTATCGTCTACAGAAATTCTCAGAATGGAGAACCCAAGCTGGTTCGCCCCGTTGCCGAAGGCGGTCTCCCGCTGCGCGGCCGTCAGATCGCCGATCCAGACCGGGTGGTTGATGCCTCCGAACCCGCGGATCACCTGTTTTTGATCGGACAGATTGACGGTCACATCGCTGGCCGCATTTACTTTGGGCGGCGGCGAAATTACCATTGCAGACAGCATGGTCACACTAGCCAATAGGGTCAACAGTGATTTTTTGAACTTGGATTTCATTGCTTCAGCTCCTCTTCAATATAATTGGGCTCATGTCACTTCTGCCGGATCTTCTCCCGCCACACCTCCTGTCTAATCGAAGCGGCAGCTGTACCCTGTACAGGCTTGTCCTTTTTCCTTGAAGCACTTGCAAGCGCTTCCTATTCCTGTATTATATTAAATAATTGATATATCGTCGTTGCATATCAGCGATACTATATTGCGCGGATACCAATAATCCTTATATATCCAATTAAAGGAATGGATGCCATGGAACAACTTGCCCAGTATGAGTTCACTCCGATTCCCCAAGAAATGATCTGCTTCCACAAATCAACCACCACAGAGCAGCTCAGCCCGGCTCAGCCTTACCACCGGCACGATGCTTATGAAATCTACCTGTTCCTGAGAGGCAATACCTATATGTATGTGGAGCAGTCCTGCTACAAGCTCTCCCCCGGCGATCTGTTCCTGATCCGTCCAGGTGAGATGCACCGCTGTGTCTGTGCCGACAATCAGATGTATGAACGGATCGGGCTGAACCTGAGAAGATCTGCCCTGCGGCGGCTATCCAGCAGCCGCACGAACCTGTTGGCCTGCTTCAATGCCTTTCCCTCCGGGCAGAACACGCTGATCCGGCTCTCCCGCGACCAGTGCGCCTTCTATTCCAGACTGGCGGATCAATTAATCCATAGCCTTCACTCCGAGGAATACGGACAGGATCTGCTGGCCGATTCCTATGCCACCCGGCTGTTAGTATTCATCAACACTCTGCAGCAGTCTTCCGCCGCCCTGCCGCATAATCTCATGCCGGAGCTGGTCCGCCAGACGATGGCTTACATCGAGGAGCATCTGCTCGAACCGATCTACTCCGCCCAGCTGGAGCAGGAATTTCATTACAGCGGTAAATATATAAGCCAGCTGTTCAAAGAGCACACGGGGCTTACCGTCCGCTCCTATATCGTGAACAAGCGCGTCTCCCTGGCCATGAGCCACCTTACCTCCGGCAGGAGTGTCGCAGCCGCCTGCGAGCTGTCCGGCTTCAGCGATTACGCCAACTTCATCCGCAGCTTCACCAAGGTCGCCGGGATGTCCCCGGGCAGATACCGGGCCAGTATGCTGTCCTGAGTGCCCGGACATTCTTTTGAAAAAGGTAACGTTAATTATAGCTGTCTTCTCACCTTACGTTCGACGTAATGTGTGATACTCTATCGTTAGGGTACTGAGAAAATATGGGGGTTAATGAGATGAAAGCGACAATTCAACAAATAACAGGTACAAACAAAGAACAATTTGAAAACTTATTTAATTATTATCTCTATGAGCTTTCTGCTTACTCACAGGAGGATATTGGAGCAGAAGGTACATTCGAAATGGAAGATATCTCGCCGTATTATAGGGATGAACGGTTATATCCTTACTTTATCAAGTTTGATGACAAAATCGTTGGGTTTATTCTGGTTACCTCCCCTCCTTATGTTGCACAGGAAGTGGACTATTCAGTGCAGGAGCTATTTGTATTGCCCAAATACAGAGGCACGAATATAGCCAAAGATGCTGTCAAGCAAATCTTCAAACTGTATTCTGGCCGCTACGAGGTGGGGATGTTCAAATCGAATGTAAAAGCTGTTAAGTTCTGGACTAAGTTGATATCAGCACTTGAAATTCCGGTATTCGTAGAAGATGGTTCCACTGAAATTCAAGGAAATGTAGTGCAGACGGCTGGTATGAAATTTACGACAGCTTAATTAACCGCCCTCTGCAGGGCGGTTATATTTTTGGCAGAATATCAACATTGAGAATTAATAGCGCTACTTGCTGTCCGCCTCCCAGTAATCGCCAACCAGACCTTCAATAATACTGCTGCTGGCCCAGGGCATCAGACAGAACCAGGTGCTGGCCGGTGAGCCGTCACTGTAGGTCTCGGTCACCAGACCCTCGGAATGACAAAAGCGCTCGGACATCCAGCCCGTCAAGCCATGATCGAACTCCCGGTCATATCTGTTGTAGGTCTGACAGCCCCAGCCCACGGTATCCAGCATCCGCTGCTTCACATACGGATCTTCACGCTGTTTCACATAATAATACAGCTCATCGACCACGCTGCTCGACATAGGATGAATATGCGGATTGGCGACTGAGGTCACGCTCCCCCCGGAGCTGGACCAGCCCACCGTGCTGAGCGGCGGCACCTTCACCGGAGAATTATAGGCGAATTTGAAGGTGAATTCGTAAGCAAGGGCATCTCTCATATGATCAAGATACAGCTCATCCCCGGTAAGGGCATGCAGATACCGGACCGCCCGGATATACGCCAAAATCCCTTCAGAATCTATCGCTTTATCCGTGTCAAGCGGGCCTCCATAACATTCCAGCCGTCTTACATAGGTCTCGTAATAATGCCGCTCGCTGCGCTTCAGGCTGTCCAGATGCGACCGGTTTCCGGTTAGCCAGCTATAGTAGGCTATTGCAGCCATGATCCAGGTCCCGCTGAAGGAATCGTATTCAAGCCCGGCACCGGTTCTCTCGGAGAGAATCGTAGGATACTCACCGTCCGAATTCCGGCTTCTCTCCAGTACAGGGAGAATCTTGCGCACGAAGTCCACCCAGTCCTCGTGGATGACATGGTTGAGCCTTTTCTCATATTCATAGGCCTTCATAATATAGAATAAGGCCTGTCCGCACAGATAAGCGGAATGTCCCGGCGTGCGCATCCCGTCAAACCACCAGCCGTGAATGCTCCATTTCCCGTCCTGATAGGCCTCGTAAGGGAGACCGGAAGCCGGGTTCAGAGAGTTCGCGATAATATTCTCAATGCAGGAGAGGGCCTGCCCGCGCATAGTCTCATCCCCCAGCCGCAGCGCAGCCATCAGCATAGGAGTGGCTACAGTCAGACCGTTTGTCCAGCTGGTGGAGATGATTTTGTTGTACCGGTACCCGCCCGTCTCCTTGTCCTCATAGACAAAGGTTGTGTAGCTCCGGTCCTCAGGCAGCCATGCATATTGATAGATCGCCTTCGACAGGTCGGCCGCTGCGGTCCGCCTATCACTGCCGGATCTTGGTGGCTGATGATAGCTGGAATAGATCTCTTCCAGTGCAGCATGGATGCCCAGCTCAGACCCGGCCGCATACGCATACAGATCCAATGTGAACTCTACAGATTCCGAAGCCGCCAGCTCGAAGCAGTTCTCCTCCAGCGGTGCCCGCTCCTTGACGAGATGCGATTTGATGAACAGAAGCGGAGCATTCTCATACCCCAGCGTATACCCGACCGTTCCCTTGGCAAGCGAGCAGGTGAAGCCGCCATACTGCAAGAACTCCCCCTCCAGCCCTGGCTTCCACTGAAGCTTCTCTCCTTCCCTGTATATAAAATAAGGGCTGGCGCATAATCCGTACACCTTGCCAGTGTCATATACAAGCGCTGCAGGGTGCGACAGCCGGTCGCTGCGCACCATCCACCAGGAAGAAGAAGGACGCGCGGGCTGGCCCTCCCTTAATCTTGGGAATTCGTTCGGGACATTCTGCGGAGCTTCTCCCCGGTTACGGCCATACATAACTGCGGGAAGAAAAAAACGCGGATCCTCCTTGGCGAACGGCAGCTCCACGTGAATGACGCCTGACCAAGGCGTGCTGTTCCGATTCGTGATCTGTACATGAGCCTGAAAAGGCTGCCGCGCACTGCCTGCCCCGCCTGTTATCTCTACGGATGCATGTAGTCCATGCCCGTTAAGTCTGGTATACTCAGAACCTTCCTGAGTCTTGCTTCTTGCCGTTATGATCAGTTCCACTATCCTGTCCTCCAGTCTGCTCTTTTACGATAAAAGGGTTGCAAATCCTATTCCTGCATGCTAGGATAATGTCATTTTAAAGTATTTCCAGAGAAGAATCATTGCGGGTTCCGCTGTTATTATTGCGCGAAATGATCCGGAGGTTACCCATGAACGAGCCCTTTGAGCTTCACTATGACCCTATCCATAAAGATTACCTCTACCTGCACAGGACAACCACCTACAATATGGGAACCTTCTATCACCGCCATGAAGCGTATGAGCTCTATTTATTTCTGCGCGGCAACGTCAAGTTCTATGTTGAGAACAGCTGCTACCACCTGCAGCGCGGAGATCTGCTTGTACTGAATCCGGAAGAAATGCATCGTTCCTTCAGCCAGGATGAATCGGAATATGAACGGATTACGATCAATCTCCAAAAATCTTATCTGCACCGCCTGTCTACTCCGGCTACTCCTCTATCCTGGTGCTTCGATTACCGCCCGAAGGGGAAGGGCAACATCGTTCGTCTGGAGGAAGCCGAGCTTCAGCAGATTCTCCGGTTGACCGGCGATCTGGAGCAGGTCCTCTCATCGGATGCGTATGGGGCAGATATCCTCGCCAACAGCATACTTGCTCAACTATTGGTGCTGACCAACACCGTATTTCATAGAACGAGCATCGTTCCTGCGGATATCATGCCGGAGCTGGTCCGCAGGACGATGGAGTATATTGATGCCCATCTGGGGCAGGCCATCACGCTTGAGCAGCTTAGCGGTATCTTTCATTTGAACAGCACCTATATCAGCCGCCAGTTCAAACAACACACAGGCCTGACGCTGCGTTCCTACATACTGGACCGCCGGATTTCGTTAGCCAAGGCTTACCTCCGCGACGGGCTTAGCCTTACCGAGGCCTGCTATCAATCCGGCTTCAGCGATTACGCCAATTTCATCCGCAGCTTCACCAAGGTGGCCGGAGTATCCCCGGGCAGATATGCCAAGCAGGAATAAAACAGAATGTAGAATGTTCGCGGGAAGTGGAGCGGGAAGGCGCAGTGTCTGCGGAAGGCGGGACTGGATCATTAGGGGGTGGGGGGCTACAGCGTCTGACTCATGACGGCGGACTTATAGAAGTGGAAATTGTACATTTAATATGACGGTAAAGGGCTACGTGAACTAATTAGTTGGAAAAATGCAGCTTACTCAGCCCAACTTCTGCTAAATCCATCGGATTCCAGGAATTAAGTGTACTTTTTCCAACCACTTCCCCCTAACCCTCGATTACGGCAAAATTAAATGCCTTTTTTCCAACTCCGTCCGCCCTTCCCTCTTGCCACGAATCATCAAGGCCCCCCAGCCGAGCCGGGGGTTGTTGTAAAAAAACAAGCCTCCCATAACGGGAGGCTTGAAGGGTTGGAGACTTGCAAGTTTGCAAACTTGCAGGCTTGCAGGTTTGCAAGCTTGCGCTGCAACCGAAAGTTCATTTCACTTCTTATAGCCAAAATCCGGTATCGCCGTCCATCTGCGGCGCAGCTCGTGGGCTGCCGCCTTGGGCTTGCGGTCACGGGTGAAGATGCCCTTCTTGTTCCCCTGCACCCGGATGATACCCTGGCTGGTGGCAAAGTCGGCGAAATTCCAGACCTGCTCGCCCACAAACTCCCGGAACTCATCGAAGACTTCATGATTCGCCCGGTAGAACGCCACCTGATATTCTTCCGTGAACATGATCGGCTCCACATCATGCATTCCGGCCACGGTATCGGTTCCGTATTCGGTCATCATCATTGGCTTGCCAGGGCACCGCTGGCTCCACGCTTCCAGCTCCTGCCGCAGCTTAACCTTCGCAGACTCCAGGTCTCCCCCGTCCACATACCAGCCGTAATACCTGTTGAAGGCCAGCACATCGATCAGCTCAGAGATCCTATCGTTAGCTGGTGAGGCTTCGATATGCGTCACAAGGGTCACCGGACGGTGCTGTGGATCTTCCTCCCGCAGCTGCTCGATCAGCGGCTTGAAGTATTCGTACGCCCCATCCTCATAGGAGGCCGGTTCGTTCGCAACATTCCACATGACCACACAGGCATGGTTCTTATCCCGGTTGATCAGCTCCCGGATCACCTGCTGGTGATGTCCGAAGGTCTGGACCTCTGCCCAGGTATCCTTCTTCGAACCCCCTGAGAACATCACGAGGAAATTAAGGTCCAGGCCCACTGCCGGGGTCTCATTGATCACGACGAAGCCTTCACGGTCGGCCAGCCGCATCACTTCCTCGGCGTAAGGATAATGGGCCGTGCGGAAGGAGTTGGCCCCGGACCATTTCATCAGATTGAAATCCATAATGTTCGCCGCTTCATCCAGGCCCCGTCCATGGAACGGAGTATCCTCATGTCTGCCGTAGCCCTTGAAGTAGAAGGGCTCGCCATTAATCAGGAATTGCCCGTCCTTCACTTCTACCGTCCGCACACCGAACGGCAGCTCGTATACATCCACTAGTTGGCCCGATTGCAGCAGCTCAATCTTCAAGGTATACAGGTAGGCATTCAGCGGCTGCCATAACCTGACGTAGGGAATATCCAGCACCCCGGAGGATTCCGTGGCGGAGCAGACGGCAACCCCTTCCTCATCCAGCACCGTAACCCGGATATCGGCTTCACCGCTAATGTCCACTTTATAGCGGACGGTTCCCTGCTTCCCCTTCTCCAGCTCCTCCTTGTAATCGGTTAGGACAGTGACATCTTGAACGAAGGTTCGCGGCGTAGAGTAGATTCTCACCGGCCGCTGGAGTCCGGCAAAGTTGAAGAAATCGAAGTTCGGCTGGTTCTTCGCCTTCCTCTTCCCGTCCGGGCCTTCGGTCTCCGTGTACAGGCCAACAGGCAATGTGGTGTAATCCACGACGTTATGAACAGCTACGGTCAACCGGTTCTTTCCAGGCCGGATATAGCCGTTAATCACGCCCTCGAAGGGCAGGAATCCGCCGGCATGCTCCATGACCAAGCTTCCATTGATATATACCTTGGCCTTATGGGTGGCCGAGCCGAAGCGCAACACCAGCCGCTCATTCAGGATGCTCGAAGGGAGCGTCAGCTCCCGCTCATACCACACCCAGCCGACATGATTACGAATCTCCGGGCTTACGCCCAGATCATTATAAGCCGAAGGTACCGCCATAGGGATTGTATCTGTCAGCTTGGAGGCCTGCCAGTTCTCCTCCCAGCCGGAGCCATCGTCCAGCTTGAAATTCCATACCCCGCCCAGATCGTACAAACTGCGGGTTTCCGTCATTATTGGATACAGCACGGTTAGCACTCCTATCTACTCTGTGATATCTGCTTCTTAGGATTTGGAATCGATAATCTTCTGTATTTTGGTCTGTGCGTGCTGAATGGTATCATCAATGCTTTGACCTGACAGCATCACTTTATCGAATTCCTCCAGGAGTACCTTTTCCAGTTCAGCGTGATAAGGCACCGCTGTAGCTGCCGTAGTCGGTATAGTATTCTCCAGAACATAGAGCAGCGAAGCCTTGTCGATCATTTCCGGGGTCTTGCTGCCTGCGATAATCCGGTCCACCACATCTTTCAAGTCAGCTTTTTTCCAGGACGGGATATTCTTCCCTTGCAGCACAATCCCTTCAGTCGAGAACCAGCGGATGAAGGTGTAGGCTTCGTCTTTATGTTTGGACTTGCTGTAGATGCTCAGGACATCCCCGCTCACGTTCGAGGACATCGGATCTTCGATCTTCATCTTCGGCAGCGGAGCGAACACAGTCTTGAAGGTAGCCGGAATGGTATCCGTTCCGCCAGTCTCCGGGATCAGGAAGGTGCCCGTAACAAGCATACTGGTATCCTGGTTGAAATATTGCGGTCTGTAGTTCAGCTTCTGGCTGACCACCTCGGAGTACGGGGTTGCGGAGCCTTCCGTTTCTCCCCGAAGCCGCAGCTCAAGCGATTTGCGCATGAACGGATTGTCGATATTGGCGGTCTTGCCGTCATCGGTAGTCAGATTGGCATTCACCGGCTGGCCGAAGTTCTGCACTACGTAGCCATATTGAATCCAGCTGTGGAAGTAGGTTCCGTACCGGGTTTTATCGCCCGTTTTCTTCGTCATCGCCTTGGCGTAATCCATGTACTGATCCCAGGTCCAGTCCTTAGGCAGCTCAAGTCCCGCCTCCTTCAGATGATCCTCGTTGATAATCACCAGACCCTGGGAGGACTTGCCGGGCAGGCCATAGACCTTGCCGTCAATGCTGGTATCGGCGGTGTATTCATCCTTGAAATTAATGCCGTCCTTAGCCAGATACTCATCCAGCGGCTGGATCATGCCAAGCCCCGCCCGCTGGGACAGGAAGGTCATGTTACTGAACATGATAATATCCAGATCATCGCCGCCCGCGACTGCGAGATCGAGCTTCTTATAATATTCATTGGAATTGTTGTCCTCGGCAGAGGCGAATTCCACCTTGATGTTCGGATGCTGCTTCTCGAACTCGGCAATCACGACATCCCAGTTGTCCATTTTTTTGGCATACCAGTTGCTCAGCTTAATGGTTACCGCTTGTTCTGCACCTGTTCCGGCACCCGTTGCCGCCGGCTCCTTCTCTGCATTGCCGGCGCCTCCGCAACCGGATACCAGCAGGGATAACAGCGGTACGGCGATGAATAGATTGCGTTTTACTTTTGACATGATTTGGCCCCCTGTAATGTAATTAGTCTAGCCTTTGACACTGCCCATCGCAACTCCCTCAATCACCTGCTTCTGGCCGACCATGAAAATAATTAACAACGGCAGAATGGCCGATACAGCGCCTGCCATCATCAAGGAGTAGAACTCGCCGCTGAAATCAGCGAATTTCCGGATGCCCAGCTGCAGGGTAAACAATGAATCGGAACGAAGGAAGATCAGCGGATTCTGGTAATCATTCCAGGTCCAGATAAAACGGAGAATCATATAGGTAGCAAGGGCTGGCTGCACCAGTGGCATGGCAATCCGCATGAAGATCGTCCAGTGGCCCGCAGCATCAATCCGCGCCGATTCAATAATTTCATCATGGATTCCAAGGAAGAACTGTCTCAGCAGGAAGGTTCCCAGCACCCCGGAGGCAGCAAGCAGCACCAGCCCGAAATGGCTGTCGAACAGTCCAAGCCAGCGGTACATAATGAACTGCGGAACCAGAATGGCCTGCGTTGGAATCATGAAGGTGGCCAGGACAACCAGGAAGAGAATATCCCGCCCTTTAAAAATGATTTTGGAGAAGCCGTAAGCCGCCATAGCGGAGATAATCAGCGACAGCGCTGTAGACATCAGGGTAACCTTCGTCGTATTCCAGTAATAGAGTGTGAACGGCACGGCACCCGCCCAGACCTGCTTATAGTTCTCCACCGCATTCCATTTCGCCGGAATCCACTCTATCGGATATTTCATAACATCCAGCTCAGGCTTGAAGGAAGCAGAGAGCATCCATAAGAATGGCATAATGAACAGAATGCCCGCAACCGCCATGAAGACGGTGACAATAACCCGGTTAAGCTTGATCGATCGCATGTGTATACCTCCTAGTAGTTGACCCATTTCTTTTGTCCGACCCATTGAAACAAGGTCACCAGCAGGATGAGGATCAGCAGAATAATGCCCATCGCCGAAGCATAACCCGACTCCAGATTCACGAACGCCACCTCGTACAGATAGTAGACAATAACTGAGGTTGAGCCTGCCGGACCGCCGCCGGTTAACACCATAATCAGATCGAAGACCTTGAAGGACCCCACAACTCCTGTGATAAGCAGGAAGAAGGACGTAGGCGACAGCATCGGCAGTGTAATTCTGAAGAATTGTCTGAGCGGTGAGGCCCCGTCCACATCGGCGGCTTCATACAAATCCCGTGAGATATTCTGCAGGCCCGCCAGATAGATGACCATATTGAAGCCGAGGGAAGTCCAGACCATAATAATCATGACCGAGATCAGGGCAAACTTGGGATCAGCCAGCCACATAGGCGGATGCTCGAACCCTATAGATCTGAGGAAGCCGTTGATCGGACCGTTGTTCGGGTGATAGAGCACTCTCCAGAGCAGGGCAATCGCCACGAAGCTTGAGATGAAGGGCATAAAATAGATCACTTTGAAAAAGGTTTTGAAATACGTTGCCTTATTGATTAGCACCGCCAGTACCAGCGCCAGGAACATCGCAACCGGAACGACGGCGATCATGATCAGGTTGTTGTAGAGCGAGCGGTGAAAGGACTCATCCTGCACCAGCCGGCTGTAGTTATCCAGACCGACAAATTGAAACCCGTCCAGCCCGGATACAAAGTTCCAGTTCGAGAAGCTGATCACACCGGATAGGAGAATCGGAATAATTACCAGCGTTACGGTCAGAATGAGCATGGGGGCAATGAATAAATACCCTGCAATATTGTCGTAAAAGGATTGCTTGCGCATCTTGCTTATCCCGGGGCTGCCGGACCGTTTTGCCGTTCCCTCTTCAGTAATAACCTCCACTTTATCCACCTCTTTTTATGTTTGTAGCTTTATTATAGAAGGGCAAATTTCATAGCACATGCAACGAATTTATCTGTGGCGAAAACTTTGTATAGCATTATTTTTTCTAAATTGAAAAAATTATTGGATGAGCCGAACCGCAGAATCAAGTACCATAAGTCTGTGAAGGTCTACTACGGGAGGGATATTAATGAAAGAAAAGCACAGGCTCAGTCAGCTCTCCTTCCGGCAAAAGCTAATCCTTACCTCCATCGCCTGCCTGGTGATTCCGGCACTGGGGATGATCTATATTACCAATGTCTATTCCAAGCTGATTATCCGGGAGCATTCCCTGGAGAAGTCCACGCAGTCCCTGAGAATTGTCCAGTCGCAGATTGATGTGATATTCGAAGAGATGGTGTCGGTGTCGAACTTCGTCCATTTCGATCCGGAGATCAAGACCCTGCTGGAGGATGCCAAGACTAATCCCGTAGCTGCGCGGACCCTGACCAGCCGCCTGGAGCAGGTGGCCGGAGATACCATCGATCTGCGGATTACCCTGCTGGACAAGGAAGGACATGCCTATTCCGATTATTCCTTCTATGATTATGATCCCCGGCAATTTCTGAAGCGGCGCTGGTTCGCTACTCTGGAGCAGCTCCCGCCGTATGATACCTTATTTATGGGAGCAGAAGACAATTACCTGACGTCCCTGAGGGCTGAGCAGCCTTATATCTTCATGACAGCACGCGCCTTAAGAGAAGAAACAACTGCCGCCCCTTACGCTTACCTGATTGTCAGCCGCAGTGAGGCTTCGATCCGTGAGCGGTTTGCTTCACTGGAAGAGGATGTGTATCTGCTGGATGAAGAGGGGAACATTCTGTCGAACCGGAACCAGGAGCTGATAGGCACTAGCTTTGACAAGCTGCTGCCAGTAGAAGAGCTGGCCTTCCCTGACATCGTCAAGTTCAAAGGGGAAAACCAGCTCCTCCTCTCGCTGCCGCTGAAATATGCCAAGTGGAGGTTGATCAGTGTTGCTCCCTATGAGCAGCTGACGGAACGGTTGAACGGGATAAACCGGACCGGCCTGATTATTCAGACGGTGTTTGCGGTCAGCTTCTTGTTCGCGCTTACTGTTCTGCTGCGGAGATTCACCAAGCCTGTGCTTGTCCTGGGTAAGGCGGCGCGCCGGGTGGAGGACGGAGATCTCATGGTGCGCTCGGGTATCCGGGGAACCGATGAGATCGGCAGCCTCGGGCACTCCTTCGATAACATGCTGGACCGGGTGCAGCAGATGCTCCAGCAGGTGGAGAGCGAGCAGGAACTGAAGCGCCAGGCGGAGATAGCGATGCTTCAAGCCCAGATTAACCCTCATTTTCTATTCAATGTACTTAGCTCGATCCGGTTGAAGCTGCTAATGAAGCAGGATGAGGAGAATGCTGCAATTGTGGGCTCCCTCTCCGCGATGCTGCGGGCCAGCTTTTCCAGCCGTGAGGAATTCGTCTCCATTGCCAGCGAGCTTGATTTCACCAAGCAATATATGGAGTTAATGCGGTTCACAATGAGATATCCTACGGAATATGAGGTGCATGTGGACAAAGAGCTGCTGCTGGAGATGGTGCCAAGGTTCATCCTGCAGCCTATTATTGAGAATGCTTACAAGCACGGGTTCTTGCAGGGCGGAGGACGGGTGGTCATCACCATCGGACTCGTTCAGTCCAGGCTGACCATTCAGATCGAGGACAACGGCACGGGCATGGAGGAGCATACGCTCGCCGCCCTGCTTCAGCACATCAGGCAGAAGGATGCGGAGATAGGCGCCATGAGTACTGAAGGGACGCCAGTGGCAGAGTCCGCTCACGGCATCGGGTTAATCAACGTCTACCAGCGGCTCAAGCTAATCTACGGGGAGCGCTTCGAGATGAACATTGAGAGCATTCACGGGGAGCGCACCGCCGTACAGTTAATCATGCCCGTGAAGCGGATAGGAGCAGATATTCATGACCTATAAAGTAGTACTAGCAGACGATCATTATCCTGTCCTGGAGTATTTAAGCGCTGCGATTCCCTGGGACACCCTCGGCCTTGAATTGTCGGCTTGCTGCTCGGACGGCAGACAGGCCTGGGAAGCCTGCCAGCTGCATCAGCCGGATATTCTGCTTACGGATATCGGCATGCCGGCGATGAATGGACTGGAATTAATCCGGAAGGCGCGGGAGATGAACCCTCAGCTGCAGACGATTATCCTGTCCTGCCACGGGGAATTCGAATACGCCCAGCAAGCTGTGAAGCTGAATGTAGCCGAATATATATTGAAGGAGAGCCTGCAGATCGATCAGGTGATTGCTGTATTGACGGAGGCGGTGGCCCGGCTGGAGGTGAAGCTGAAATCCCGTAACCACTATCTCCAGATGGAGAAGCTGGTCAGCCAGAACCACGCCGCCATCCGGACCAGGTTCATCCGCATGTTCGTGGAGCAGCCGGTCTGGGATGAAGCCGAGTGGTTCGGACAAGCTGAAGCGATGGGCATCAGCCTGCACAAGGGCACACCGTATCTGCCCGTACTGGCCGTCCCGGAGCGCTCCTATGAGCTGGAACGGCGGTTTGGCGGAGTGGTGAACCTGCAGTTCGTGATGGATAATGTGCTGCAGGAATTCCTGGAGATGGACGGCATTATCCAGTTCGCGCTCACGGAACGGCAGTTCATCCTGTTCATTCCTTTGCCGCATATCCTCGTCCGCAATCTTTATGAGGAGTTCCGTGATAAATTCCGGCATGTCCAGAGAATGGCGAAGCTGCATTTGCGGATGGGGATTTCCTTCTTTTACGGGGAGGCTACTCCAAGTCTGATCGACATCAAGAAGCAGATTCAGGCGCTGCTGGATTCCCATGCGCTGCGCTTTTATACCGCCGAGGGAGCGATTATGAAGTATACGCCTGTCCAGACCAGCGGCGAGGACCTGTTCGTGCATTATTCGGAGATTCTCCAGCAGCTAAGGGACTGCATTCAGCAGGAGGACAGCTCGCAGATAGCGGCCAAGGTCAGGGAGATCAAGCAGTATATCGGGGACCAGAAATATCCGGTGGAGAGTGTGAAGAGCTGGCTGCTCAAGATGGTGATGGAGCTGGAATTGAAATATGTAGTCATGCAGAATTTCGTTAACAACTTCAACAGTGAGCGGCTTCAGCGCTCGATCCAGGAATTCGAGACGCTGGAGCAGCTCATGGAATGGCTGGAGGAATTCCTGAAGGATAAAATACTCATGCTGAGCTCCATGTGGAAGCAGAATGTCCGCAAAGAGGTGGCTGAAGCCAAACGTTATGTCATGAATCATATCAGCGAGAAGGTTGGAATGGAGGAGATGGCGAAGCGCCTGGGCCTGAACCCCACCCATTTCAGCCGGTTATTCCGTCTGGAGACCGGACTGACCTTCATTGAGTACGTGACCAGAATGAAAATGGAGCAGGCCCGCGATCTCCTGAATCAGACGAACCTGACCATCGTGGAGATCGCGGAGCAGCTCGGCTATGACAACGTCAGCTACTTCATCAAGCTGTTCCGTAACTTCTCCGGCATGACTCCGGCGGAATTCCGCAAGTCCATCTAGACTGGAGAAGCGAGAACAGCTTCATCATCCTTCTGTCAGGACGGTGAAGCCTTTACTGCGGGAAATATATGAGCTGGATGGAAGAGTGATGGCAAACCGGCGGGCGCTGGGGGATACCGACTACACTGGTACAATAAGTAAGTGGATTAATGTATCTTAGTTTGTGGATTTCGGAGGATTACGGGCAAGCAAGTGGAAAAACTCCAACTACTACAGGTGGTTTCAGCTGCTTGGGTTGAAATGCGATTATTTAAGTGCCATTTATCCAACTGCTGTTCTACCAGGGTACATTTGTTCCTCAGCAAGTGGAGAGATTCCAACTGTTTGCGCTCCCCAAAATATTATACGTTTAACAAGCCGGAGGCAGGCGCGTAAGCGCTCTTATCCGGCTTGTCCATTCCTCGCATCGGGTCGGGATTATCACGTAACGGATGAATCAGTATTTATCAATCTTGTACCAGAACAGGGGCAGCGGGAACCAGCCTATAGGCGCGTCCACTGCCATATAACGGCTGTGCTGCGTGAGCAGCAGGACCTGGGCCTGCTGCCGGTCAAGAATCACGGCATCCGGCCGGGCTGACCGCTCAACCGTAACCCCCACTTCGTCCACCCGCGCCGTCACCGGCTGTCCGTCCATCACTGCTGAGAACTCCCCCCAGGCAATGCCGGTGGTCTTGAACTTCAGCGTAAGGTACGCCTTCAGGACGTTGGCGAAATCCAGAATATGATACATATCCGAATTCTCGATTACGAAGTCTTCGGCAATGCCGCCAAGAGCCTTATTCAGCGGGATGTCATATTCCGGCGCGTGCAACGTTATTCGCCCGGCTCTGCTGTAAGCCACGTAAGCCTTAATTGTCCGCAGAATATCGTCCGGATTCTCCACTGCGAATTCAGCTATATCATCGCCCGCTTCGTTGGCAACCAGATAACCGATCAGCCTGCCCTGATCCAGAATGCCGAGTGCCTTTTGACAGAGTGTACCGAAAATCAGCGGCAATTGCTCTAAGCTGCGTTCAACATAAGCAAGCCGCGAGGTGTTCATGTTATGCGCAAATTCTGCTCCTCCCTCAACCTCAAACAGCGGACGGAAGGAGATCCCGGTGTTATCCAACCCTCTTAAGCTGTGGCGCACATTGGCCTCTGTCACGGTATACTTGAGCATGACACCGCCAAGCGTGAAGCCGAAATACTCATATCTCTGCCGCTGTCCATATAATACAACCATATCACATGTACCGCACAGCTCTTCAAGCCACAGGTTCATCAGCGCCTTCATATGCCCTTCGCCACGCGCACGCGGATGAACGGATACCGTACCCAGGTAGCCGGTGCGCAGCGTATGATCACATACCGTCAGAGACTCTGGAAAAACAGCCACCAGCGCGCGCAGCCTGCCTTGCTCATCCACAGCAACCTTATGCATCGCTGATGAATCTACGCTCTTGTCATACGCCTTGGGCATCAAAATTTCAAAATTAAAGCGGAAGGCAAGGTTGGCCAAGTCTATGTATTCCTCGCGTTCGTGCGGAGCTGCCATTCGGTATTTAACCATTTTGTCCTACCCTTTCAGTCTATATATTCAACTGCCTCCCTGACTGTATTCTAGAGGTATCTCCCATCTCCTGCTCAGGTCACTCTGATTTCCGCCGCTTAGCCGCAGCCTCATCAATCGCCTGCTGGATATTAGCCAGTGCGGTCTCCATGGGCTGTCCGGCAAGATACTGGTTGACGCCCTCCAGAATCTTCACCTGGAGCGACTCTGTCGATACCGTATGCGGCCAATAGAGCGTGGCGTCCTCGCGCGTTACCGCAGCGGCAATGGATGAGACCGAATCGCTCCGGTCCGTCGGGGCCGAGATGACCGAAGGCACTGCCAAAGCGCCTGCGGCCAGCTTCTCCTGCGTAGCCCTGCCGTTCATGAACGCCACGAACTGCTTGGCCTCCTCGGGATGCTCCGTCCGCGAGCTGATCACCCGGTACGTGCCGACATTGATGTTCGGCACCGTCCGCACACTGCCCGGCACCATCATGAACCGGATATCCTGAGCCGGATTCCGCTCCTTGATGCTGGGAATGTCCCAGGTCCCGGTAATAATCATAGCCGCCTGGCCTGTGCCGACCAGATCCTTGGCCTGCTCATGCTTCAGGCTCTTCCAGTTCGGCGGCACGAACCCCCGGTCGATAATCTCCCGGTGCTTTTGGATGGCATCCACGAACACCGGATCATGGGTCCGGATCTCCCCGCTCTCCAGCTTCTTCGTCCAGGCGGCATCCGCCCCGTTATCCGACATGATAGACCCCCAGAAGAACTGGGCTGTGGACCACTCCGCATCCATTGCCACCGGAATAAGCCCTTCCTGCTTCAGCTTCACGCAGAGCGCAAGGAACTCGTCCCAGGTGCGCGGAACCTCCAGCCCGAGAGAGTCGAACAAGGTTTTGTTGTAGAGCAGCCCGTCACTGTGCATCACCTCGGGAGCGCCGTACACGCGGCCGCCAACCGTAACCGGCAGCAGGGAGTTAGGGTAGAATTCCTTGAGGAAATCGGCTCCGGTCAGGTCCAGGTACATATCGCTCCGCAGAGCGCGGAATTCCTCGAACAGGCTGGGCGACCACGTATCGAATACATCCACCCTCTCGCCGCCCAGCAGCCGGATCTTGATCCCCGCCGTATAATTATTGTTCTGGATGAAATCTGCATCGATCTGGATATGGGGATACAGCTTCTCAAATTCGGCAATCGCGTCAAAATACACTTTGCCTGCTTGTGCCGTATCCAAAAGATAGCTGGAGTACCGGAGGGTGACGGGTTCGCGGACGTCTGCCGCTCCGCCTCCGCCGGACAGCAGGGAAGCGTCTGTACTGCTCCGGGTATCACAGCCGCCAATCGTGAACAGCAGCAGAACAATGCTGCACCCGATACCGGGTCTCCACTTCTTCATGACGCTTCCCCCTTCCTTCATCTGTTCTCCGTTCGCTTCTGTAACATTCTTGCCCTATCGTTATATTCTGGCCGATCCGATAGATGGCAGTCAACAGACAATCAGAGCTTGCCCCCCGAAGTTGCAATCCCTTCGATAAATTGCCGCTGGAATAGGATGTAGATGAGCAGCATCGGCCAAATCGCCAGCACGGAAGCCGCCATCAGCTCCGGATAGTCTACGGCAAAGGCGCTCTGAATCTTCGCCAGAGCCGAAGAGAGAGTCGCTGCATCCGAGCTTGTGTTGACGATCATTGGCCACATCAAGTCCTTGAAGGAGAAGAGGGCGGTGAATATCCCGAGGGCCACCAGACCGGAGCGGACCAGCGGGAGCATGATTCTGGCAAAGGTCTGGCCGATATTGCAGCCGTCGATCTTTGCCGCCTC
Source organism: Paenibacillus sp. FSL H7-0756 (assembly GCF_038006765.1). NCBI lineage: Bacteria > Bacillati > Bacillota > Bacilli > Caryophanales > Paenibacillaceae > Paenibacillus > Paenibacillus sp. FSL H7-0756. Next base: position 1,779,497 of record NZ_JBBOVT010000002.1, read on the forward strand.
CTCCAGCTCCTTAGGCAGGCCCATGAAGAATTGTCTCAATAAGAAGGTGCCGAAGGCACTGACCAGCCCGGGGAACAGCAGGGCAAAGATCGTATTGCGCATCCCCAGCGCATCGACCATCAGATATTGCGGGATGATGAAGATCTGGGTCGGCACCATCATCTGGAACAGCACCAGACTGAAGCAGAAGTCACGCCCCGGAAATCTTAGTCTGGCAAAAGCATACGCCGCCATCGCGCTGAACATCACCGCGCACAGCACCCTGAGCGCCATCATTGCAAACGTATTCCAGTACAGGATCAAAAAATTATTCTGACGCCATACCTCCAGATAATTCTCCACCCGCCAGGTCTTGGGGAAAAAGATAAACGGATTCATCGAGGTGGACTCCGTAACCGACTTGAACGAGGTCAGCACCATCCAGACGAACGGCAGAATCATGGCGGCTGCTCCCAGGAGCAGCACAAGGTGGGCTAAGATACGGTTAAGTTGTTTATGTTTGGCCATAGTGCCGCCTCCTACATGTAGTTGACCCATTTTTTTTGCGCCCGCATCTGGAAGAAGGTGATGATCATGATCAGCGCGAGCAACACCATTACAATCGCTGAGCCATAACCCTTGTTCGAGTACTTGAACGAATTATTATAGAAGAGATACACAAGCGATACTGTATGGTCATAGGCCGGGTTACTCACATCGATCATCATATAGATGACATCGAACACTTGCATGGCCTGGATAATCGTGGTCACTACAACAAAGAACAGTGTTGGCGTTACAAGCGGCAGAGTGATCACGAAAAATTGGCGCATCCGGCTGGCTCCGTCGATATCCGAGGCCTCGTAGTAATCCTTCGGGATCTCCTGCAGACCGGCGAGCAGCAGCACCATATTATAGCCGATGACACTCCAGATTCCGATCACCGCAATGGATAAGATCGCTACCCTCGGGTCCGTCGTCCAGTTGACGGCCGGAAGGCCCAGCTTGGATAGCCCGTAATTAATGAGGCCGTAGTGCTGGTTATACATCCAGCGCCATACCATGGTAACTGCCGCAGGAGCGGCGACCATCGGGATGAAATAGATCGTGCGGTACAGCGAGCGGCCCGCGAGCTTACCGTTCAGCAGGACTGCTACCAGCATGGCTATGGCTATGCTGACAGGAACGACCAGCAAGGTGTAGAGCAGTGTATTGCCGACAGCATGCCATACCTGGGGATCATGAATCAGCTTGCGGTAATTCTCCCCGCCGATGTAGATATTGCCTCTGCCGAAATCTCCGCTCTTGAAGAAGCTAAGGTAAGCGGTTTGCACTATTGGGATGAAGTTGAGGACGATAAGGCCGATCATCGTTGGCGCGATCAGAAACCAGCCCCAGGACCATTCATTCCAGGTTTTGGCTCCAATTTTCCTCTTGACGGTATGATTCATCTGCTTTCCTCTCCTATCAAACTTGCGGCAGCCCTGAGGCTGCCGCAGGCATATGACTCTTGCTTATTTCTCTTCCGCCAGGCTCTCATTCATCACTGTGGCTGCATTACGGGCTGCTTCCTCCACGGTAACCTTGCCCGAGAATGCCGGCTTCAGCGCTTCATAAGCCTTGTCTTCCCAGACAGCTGTTGTATTGGAATACGGACGAATTACGCCATAATCCACCATATCGACGAATGCCTTGATGTTGAAGGTCTTGTTCGAATCCACCCACTTGTCAGCCGCGCCTTTGTACGCCGAGATGGCAACGCCCAGCTCCGCCTGGCGCTCCTGGCCTTCCTTGGAGCTTAAGTATTCTACGAACTTCCACGCTTCCTCCGGATGCTTCGCCTTGGCGTCAATCGCATTGCCCAGACCATTGTAGATGGAGGCTTGCACAGCCTTCTTGGGCAGGACGGCCACATCGAAATTCTTCGCCATGAATTCGTTCTCTGTGAACCCGCTCAGGTTCCATGAACCGAACAAGCCCATTGCCGCCTTCCCGTTCTTCAGCAGATCGGCACGCTCGGCATCCCCATACACCTCTGGCGACAGCCCGTCTCGTACAAAGCTTACATAGAAATCCAGAGCTTCGACCGTCTTCGGATCGTCATAGCCTGACTTCTTGTCCGCTGTAATAATGGTGCCGCCGTTCTGATAGACGAAGTTGTAATACCCCTCCTGGTTGTGCATCGGCGCAAGGAAGCCGTATACCCCGTCCTTGGTGAGCGCTTTCGCTGCACTGTGCAGATCATCCCAGGTCCAGTTCTCATCCGGGTATTTCACACCTGCCTGGTCAAACAGCGTCTTGTTGTACCACAGCCCGATGGTATCGAAATCCTTCGGAACCGCATATTGCTTGCCCCCCAGATTATAGATCTGGTTCAGGCCTTCCGGGTAATTCTCAAGCTTGACGTCCTCACTCTTGCTTATACGATCAGTCAGGTCAAGCAGCATGCCGTTATTCGCATAGCGGTAGATCTCATTGGAATGCATCCAGAATACATCCGGCAGCGAGCCGCCGGTGGCTCCCGCTTCCAGCATCGTCCAATAATCGGACCAGCCGGTCACCTCAATATCGACCTTGATGTCCGGGTTCTTGCTCTCGAATTCATCGGCAATGGTCCGCAGTCCCTTCTCCTGATTGGAATCCCAGATCGCGTAGGTCAGCTGGACCTTCTCTCCGCCTGCTTGCTGTGTAGCCGCTGCCTCTGCGGACGCGCTTGCCGATGGTGCAGCCGGCTCGTTATTGCTGTTGCTGTTACCATTGCCGCAAGCGGTCATGGTGGCCGCTGCAAGCAGGATGGATAATACGGTTGCTAAGCTTTTTTTCTTCACTAGAATTACCCCCAACTTCCATTTAGGATGTGCTGCATCTGCTGCACCTCCAATAGTAGGCGAAGGCGGACGGTATCGAAATGGCGGTTTTTTACGTAACATTTCCTTTTTTTGACCATTCCCCGGAAGCGGCAAAAAGTGCACCCTCAGCGGATGCACTTCTTTTACAGACTCTGTTCTTTTTTTGACAATTGCCAATCTAGCCCCGGTATTCCTCCGGGCTCATGCCGTTCAGCTTCTTGAACAGCTTGCTGAAATACGCGGTGTTCGGATAGCCCACGCGCTCGGCAACTTCATAGACCTTGGTGTTCCTGTCCCTGAGCATGCTCTTGGCCTTCTCCATGCGCAGCCGGGTCAGGAAGCTGACGAAGTTCTCGCCCGTCTCCTGCTTGAACACCCGGCTGAGATAGGAGGCGTTCACGTTAATCTGCTCCGCCACCGACTGCAGCGAGATATCCTCTGCATAGAGCTGCATCATCAGCTCACTGGCCTGCTCCGCATAGCTCCGGGAGGATTGTCCCTGCGACATCTGCGCTCTGCACTGCTCCAGATAACCGGTAATGAGCCCGTGCAGCCCCTCCAGACTCTCCTCCCCGAGAATGCTCTCGTACAGGGTCAGCCCGGCTTCATTCGGCTCGGGCAACGCCGGGAAGCAGGACTGAATCACCGCCAGCATCCTGATATAGACTAAGCGCGCCGCCTGCTTCGTGCAGCCTTCTTGCAGCAAGGACTCCTTCAAGCGGTTCAGGAAGGTTATCGCCTCCCCGCTGCCGCTCTCTGTATCCTGCCTGAATCTCCGCAGGGCAGACTTGTCGAGGGTCAGCCGTTCTCCGCTTCTCTGCCTGCTGCGGGCCTCATCATAGAAGCACAGGCCGCTGCCGTTCTCCAGGAACAGTGCCTCCAGGGCCATGTCGGCCTCCTGGTATGCACGCTTCAGCCGGTCGAAGCCGGAGGCCGGAGCACTGATACCGATCGACAGGGTCAGCTTCAGGAAATCCTTCATCGCCGCCTGGATCTTGGCAGCGGCGCGCTCGATCTCCGCGCGGACAATCCGCCCTTCCTCCCCGAGATCAAGCAGCAGTACGTATTCCGCAGAATTCATGACGATGATCTCCTTCGCCCGCTTGCGGGGCAGGATCTCTTCCAGTATATTCGCCACCGAATAGCGCAGCAGCTTCTCGTCCTGCTCCACATACTTGCGCCGGAGCTGGTCGAACCGGTTGATCCTCAGCTTCATCAGCACCATCGGCCCGTCCGGCAGGCGGATGTGCAGCGCTTCACGCCGGGCGAGCACCTCTTCGGTGCCCTTGAAGCCGCTCAGCACTTCCTTGAACAGCGTCTCCTTCAAATGCTCGATACTCTCCTTGTAGGAGCCGGGCGGCATTCCGCCGGAGCTGCCTGCGGAGAGGCGGACGGCCCGCTTCTTGACCGTCTCCAGCACATGCAACAGCTGCTGCGGCTTCATATCGCTCTTGATCAGATAGTCCGCCGCCCCAAGCCGGAGCGCCTCCTGGGCATACTGGAATTCCTCCAGACAGCTAAGGATGACGAACTCTCCGCCGATGTCCAGCCGCCGGGCCTCCCGGATCAGCTCCAGGCCGTCCATCACCGGCATTTTGATATCCGTAATAATCAGATCCGGCCGGTGCGTCCCGGCCAGCTCCAGCGCCTCGCGTCCGTTGGCGGCCTCCCCCAGAATCGTGAATCCCTCATCTTCCCATTGGATAATCGACTTCAGACCGATACGCATCAGCAGCTCGTCATCCACGATAATCACACCCAGCATACTCAATAGCCCCCCTTCCTGTCCCGAATGGGAATGGTGATCACGAATACCGCACCCTGCTCCGGGCTGCTCTCGAACGATACCCCGTACGGCTCGCCGTATAACCGGCGTACCCGCTGATGCACATTGATCACGCCGATGCCGCCGCTGTCCTCTGCGCCGCCCAGCCTGCTGCGCAGCTTCGCAGCCGCCTCAGCGCTCATGCCTGCACCGTTGTCTTTTACCGTAATGGTAAGTTCTGCATTCCCGGCCCGCCGGACCCCGATAGACAGCAGCCCGTCCTCCTGGTCGGCAATTCCGTGGAAGATCGCATTCTCCACCAGCGGCTGGATGCTCAGCTTCGGAATCTCCTGCTCCGCAAGGGTCTCCTCCACTTCAGAGCGGAATTCGATCCGGTTGAAATAACGCACCTTCTGAATGACGATATAATGCCTGATGTGCTCCAGCTCCTCACGGATCGGCACCAGCCGGTTGTCCGTCTTGGCGGTATAGCGGAGCATGGAGATCAGCGCCCCAGTCATCTCTACAATTTTCTCAGACTGCTGCATGGTGGCGATCCATTTGACCGAATTCAACGTATTGTACAGGAAATGGGGGCTGATCTGTGCCTGCAAGGCCCGGATCTCGGCCTCCACCTTCTGCTCCTGCTCCACGTAGATCCGCTCCACCAGCTGCTTCAGTTCAGCGGACATCTGCTCGAACCGGCTGGCCATGACACCGATCTCGTCATTCGAGCGGACCGCCGGCAGATTATCGAATTTCCCTTGCTCCACCAGCGTCATATTGCGGATCAGCTGCTTGATCGGACGGGTGATCAGATTCGACATATACACCGAACTGGCCAGGGCAAACAGGATAAGCACAACAGCAATCGTCCACAGGTTGCGCTTCAGGATGTCGCCTTCGACCGCCAGCTCTTCCACCGGCATATACATATAAGTCTTCCAGTTATGGACCTCAAACGGCGATTGGATGAGAATATAGTTCTTCCCGGCTACGCGGACTATCTGCCTGCCTGAACCTGCGGCGAGTTCTTCCTCACGCACCGGAAAGAGTGTCCTGAACGGCTTGCCGATCAGGTTATAATTGTTGTTGAATATAATCATACCGCTGTCATCGGTAACGGTGAAGGCTGAACGGTTGCCTGCCTCCATCCGCTTGTTCAGCCGGTTGATGAAATCTATGTCTACACTTACCGCCATAACGCCGAGCAGCTTGCCGTTCTCCATATCGAAGATTTTGCGCAGATTGTAGATCGTCCAGTTGTTGTCCGCCTTGGTCTGCCGGTCCAGCCGGGTCGGCAAATCGCGCGTAATATCGTCAGAACGCAGGAATTCGGTGAACCAGTCCTCCTTGCGGGGGTTGTAGGTATAATCGACAGGCTTGTTCGGGGCCACATAGAGGTCGCTGCCGTTCACCAGATTGTAGACATAGATAGAGATGGCGCGGTCCTTCATTGTGATGTAATTCATCAGCAGCTGCGTGGCCTGAAGTTCGTTCGTCACAGAGCTGTCGTGCAAGAAATTCTGCACCGGGTAGTTCTCCTGGGACACGGCTGAGATGTAGCTGTTAATCCCGTAGCTGGCGATGAGGGAGATCTGCTTCGTGTCCTCCAGGAATTCCTCAATGCGGATATTCGACTGTCTCGTCACATCGGCCAGCAGGTCCGTATATTTACGTTCAAGCATCTGCTGGGAGGAGATATAGGAGTTAACGAACAGAATCACAACCGGAATCAGAATGGCCAGCAGAAAAAAGAACAGCATCTTGTTCTTCACGCTCACAAAACGGCGGCTGGGCTTCAAGGGGAAGGGTGCTTTCAAGTCATTACCTCCGGCAGCAGAGTTTTGTGGAATACCTTTAATGATAGACTCCCGGCTGCGTTCCCGCCACCCTGCTCTGCATGTCTTTTTTTTACTCTTTTCGTTCCCTTTTTTACATGTAAGGGGATAACGGAGGAAGGGCTGGCAGAATTGTGCGGCTCCCGCTTAAGCTCCCCGGGCTGCCCGCTCCAAGCAGTAACCCAGAGACGTAAAGAAAGGAACAAAAACAGTAAAAAAGCTTGATTTTATAGTAAGGGTCATTCCCTTAACATTCTCGGTGAAGCGAAACAGCCATGACAGGGAGGTTGCGGTGCCTATGCGGAGTTAGCGGAGATTAGGATTAGTGAATAGAGAATTTCCCCAAGTGTGCAGACCATTCTATCCAGGACAGGTATCTCTAAAAAACAAAAGAGGTGAGTATCTATTGAGGCTATATCTTAAGCGTTCACTGATATCTATACTGGCAATTCTGACTCTCCTGCCCTCCAGTTTGGCAAGCGCTTCCACAGCTCTGCCTGCAGACCCGGTTCCGGCGTCGGATGCTGTATGGGTGACTGAGCCGGTGTTAGTGACCGATCCGGTTACGGCACCTGATTCCGATGAAGCACCTGCTTCCCCGGCGGAGCCGGATGGTGGTGCGGTGGCGGACGCTGCTGCACTGCCGGAGGCTGCTCCTGTTCAGGAGACTGCGCCGGAGCAAGCCCCGATGAAAACCGCTGCTGAAGCGGCCCCCCTGTTCCAGTGGAGCTTCCGCTCCGGGCAGGTGCTTGACCGTACCACGGTAGTGAACAGCGTCTACCCCGATGCAGCCGCTGAACGCGCCGAGCTGAAGGGAGTAGCTGCCATTGTCTACGACGACCAGCGCGGAGACGTCCTCTCCTTGCCCGGCGGCGGGAACGGTACTGCCTGGCTGAAGCTGCCCGATCAGCTCTACAGCGGAATCAAGGATGAGCTGTCCGTCTCCTTTTGGGCTAACATCGATTCTTCGGCTAACGCCTATAACCGTCTGCTGTCCTCCACGATTGCCGAGAAGGGGCTGAGCAATGCCGGGGTAAGCGGCTGGCAGGACTCCGAGTTCATTATTATCGCCGGGGACGGCACGTTCAGCAACCGGATCTATACCGGCACGAACCCAAGCCAGATAGCCAGCTACAAAGGCGATGTCGTCTGGAACCGCAACCCGGCCAAGGGCAAGTGGCAGCAGGTGACCGTCACGATGAACAGCAGCGGAGCCTATGAAGTTTACCTGAACGGTGCTCCTGTCGGCATCAAGGGCCTGGATCAGAGCAAAAGCACATCAGGTGCAACGATGACTTCCGTACTCCAGCACTTTTTTGCGCGCGACTATCTGGACGCCCTGAAGTTCAATGCATTCGGCCGGTCGCTCTACACCTCGGATGGAGACATCAAGGGGAAATTCGACGACCTGCGAATCTACAATGTCCAGCTCACGGCCAGTCAGGTCAGCGCATTATATACAGCGACCAAGCATGAAGAGGTCGTGGTAACCAATCCGGCCAAAATAACGGTTGATCTCGCCGACCGCTCGCTAGGACCTGTATACCACGGGGCTTCCGGCGCTCTGTATGCCCTCAGTGAGCCGAACGTGCCGGATATCAACACGCTGATTCCGATCAAGCCCTCACATATCTCCCAGAAGCCGCCGAACGGCATCCAGCATCCAACCGGCGATGCACTCAGAGTGTCGGATTATTTCTTCGAGGCTGGCGGGGAAGCCGTAAATATCGTGATGCAGGATTATTACCAGCACTGGTATTATCCGTCCAGAACGGCAGAGGAATATATTCAGGAAGCTGTCATTCCGATTACAACGGCCGTTAAAGCCTACAAGGATCAATGGGCTGCGGCAAATCCCGGCCGGGATGTCAATTCCAGATTCATCTATATTCCGTTCAATGAGCCTGAACAGAACAACACCCGTTATCCCCAGCTGCTGTCAGACAGCCAGACGGGGAAGAACTCCAGAGCCGTGTTCAATGCCGACTGGCTTGCCGTAGTTAAGAAGATCAAAGAAATCGATCCCGGTGCAGTCATTTCCGGCGTGAATCTGACCCAGTACGGGGCTAAAGTATTCGAGGATTTCATTCCCTTCTGTGTGGAGAATGATTGTCTGCCCGATATTATCAGCTGGCATATGCTGTGGGACAAAGCCTTTAATCAGGCTGCCTCGAACGTCACAACCTTCCGGGCAGTGGAAGCGAAGTCCTTACAGCGCTATAAAGAGCTGTACCCGGACCGCCCTCTTCCCTTCCCGCTCAAAGTCGATATTAATGAATATGCGGCCACTTCAGAGATTGCCGTGGGCGGCTCGCTTGTCCATTACATCGCACGTTACGATGAGCTGAAGATGAACAGCATGCTGCCGTATTGGAATACCGCCAACTCCTACGGGTCCCTGCTCGCCGGGCAGAACGAGCCGAACGGGGCATGGTGGCTCTACAAATGGTATGCCGACATGATGGGCGGCGACATGGCCAAGGTCAATGTGATCAACGCCAGAGCTGAGAATGACGCCTTCGGCCCCGGCCTGTACGGGTTAACTTCGATTCAAGACCAGAAGCAGCAGGTCAGTATCGCCTTCGGCGGGACCCAAGGCGACGGGCAGATCGGATTCAATAACATCACCGGCAACGGGAACAGCCCTTCCTTCCTGGCCGGGGCGGAAGAGGTGCATGTCACTGTATTCTATGCAGGCTACACCGGCCTGACCGGCTTCCTGGTGGAGCCTGCGCAGATTCTGGACCGCAATATTCCGGTTAAGAACGGCTCGGTCACGCTGGATGTGAACCTGAATGATTACACCTCGGCTTACTATGCAGTCATTACACCGGCAGTTAGCCATGCTCCGCAGGAGACCTTCGTCAAGCGTTACGAGGCGGAGAATGCGCAGGTACAGACCAATGTAGTCACAACGGATCACTATCCGCGTAAAAGCACTGGACGCTCCGCCTCGAACGGCCAGTATGTGTCAGGCATCAAGGCTGCGGACAGCCTCGTGAAATGGACAGAGGTGACCGTACCGGCAGACGGAAATTACCGTCTGGATCTGATTGGCGGCAGCGGCGCGACCGCTTCGCTGCGCAATCAATCGAATACGGGTGATGCCAATCAGCGCATCAATTCTGAATGGTTCGTCAAGATTGACGATCAGCCGGCAGCCAAAATCGTTCTGCGTGCCGACTACAATATGCAGCTGCTTGGCGGCAATACTATATTCGCCGATCTGACAGGGGGCACCCATTCCATCGGCATCAGCAGAACCAACCCGGATACGGGAGAAGCAGGCCAGGGCGAATCCACTCTGGATGCCATCGAGCTGACGTATAACGGGCTGCCCGGCGCACTTCCGAATTACCGGGTGCAGGCGGAATTCGCCGACTATGATTCAGAGCAGGGCTTGTCCCGGGCCGGCAGCCTGGAAGGCTTCCAGGGGGCCGGATATGTGAGCGGCTATGGCGGCAGCCAGGTGGCCAACACCCGGTTCGTCGTCAGCGTGCTGGAGGACGGGATGTATGAGCTAACCGCACGCTATGCCTCTGCGGGCGGCGGGAAGCTACAGCTTGCCCATGACCGTAAGCCGCTGGTTGATCTTCCTGTGGTGAATACGAACGGGCAATGGCAGGATGCCAAAGCTCCAGTCTTCCTGCGCAGAGGTATTAACCTGATCGACGTGCGCTCCAGCGCGGCACTTAGTCTGGATTACATTAATGCAGCCTTTGTAAGTAAGACTGCTCTATATTCTGTGGAGTCTGAGGCGGCTGTGGTGGTGGGAACACCGGCGGGTTCGGAGCTGCCGCTTATCCGGGATGATGCTTTTGCCAAATATGCCTCCGGCGGCAAATATGTGAACGGCATCACCTCCTACGACGGAGCAGAGCGGTATCTGGAGCTTAGGAACATTAACGTGCCTAAGGCAGGCACCTACAAGCTGGTGGTCACTTATGCCAATGGTGAGAGTGCGGGAACCCATGCTTACAACAATGATGTCGTTGAACGTTATGCGCAAGTAAGTGTCAACGGCGGCGAACCGCAGACGGTCTACTTCAAGAACACCATCTCCTGGCAGCAATTCACTACCCAGACACTGGATGTGGAACTGAAGGCAGGCGTGAATACGATCCGCTTCTCTAACAATAATACGTACAACGGCGGCTCCAATCCTTATGGCGGAAGCGGCGCGCAAGGCTTCACGCCTTACACAGCAGTCCCGCGCCAGTACACACCGGCATTCGACCGGTTCGATCTGTATGCCCGTCACACGCTGGAGGTAAACGGCGGCGGTGATAATGGCGGCGGTGATAACGGCGGCGGTGATAACGGCGGCGGTGATAACGGCGGCGGTGATAACGGCGGCGGTGATAACGGCGGCGGTGATAACGGCGGCGGCGATAATGGCGGCGGCGATAATGGCGGCGGCGATAATGGCGGCGGCGATAATGGCGGCGGCGATAATGGCGGCGGGGACAACGGCGGCGGTAATGGCGGCGGCGGGGACAACGGCGGCGGCGACAACGGCGGCGGGGACAACGGCGGCGGGGACAACGGCGGCGGCGATAATGGCGGCGGCGATAATGGCGGCGGCGATAATGGCGGCGGCGGTAATGGCGGCGGCGGTAATGGCGGCGGCGGTAATGGCGGCGGCGGTAATGGCGGCGGGGACAACGGCGGCGGGGACAACGGCGGCGGCGATAATGGCGGCGGCGATAATGGCGGCGGCGGTAATGGCGGGACTTCCAGTGGTAACGGTGGAAGTAGCACTAATACTACTAGCGGCAACACCGTAGGTTCGGTGCAGCCTGTAGCTCCAGGCAGCAGTCAACTTAACGTTGAAGCTACGGTTAACGGCACCTCAGCAACAGCCACTCTGGACGCCAAGCAGGTTCAGGCAGCAGAGCAGATCACGGTTACCTCTACACTAGGCACCATCCACTTCCCTGTGAGTGCTCTTAATCCGGCAGCGCTGGGGCAGCAATTGGGAAGCGAAGACTGGAAGCTTACCGTCAGCATGACGGTGCTGCCAGAAGAGCGGCAGCAAGCGATCCGTCAAGTTGCCCTCTCCGCCCAAGGCCAGCTCATCGGCCAGGCGGTGGAGTATACAGTGAAGGCTGAGGCCGGTGGCCGGTCGGTGGAGATTCCGGGCTTCGGCGGCAGTTATGCCCGGCATACCCTGCCGCTCAGCACTCCGGTGAGCAGCCGGAATGCGACAGTCGTGCGGGTGGAGAATAACGGCAGCTTCAGCTTTGTACCGGCAACCTTTAATGTAGGCGAAGTATCTTTCCACAGTCCTAGCAACGGTACGTTTGCGGTAATCTCCAGCAACAAGACCTTTGCAGATATGAACGGCCACTGGGCCCAGGAAGCCGTTCACCGACTGGCCTCCAAGTATATCCTAACCGGACTTACGGATAGCCGCTTCGCACCGGACGGTACCACAACGCGCGCTGAATTCGCAGCGATGATTGTTCGTGCGCTTGGCTTCTCCTCTTCCGGTCCGGCAGCCAGTTCGTTCAAAGATATCCCCACCGGTGCATGGTATGCCGGAAGCATCGGGGCAGCCGTTCAGCTCGGGCTGGTACAGGGCGGAACGGACAACACCTTCCGGCCGAATGACAAGGTAACACGCCAGGAGATGACAGTTATTCTGGTGAAGGCCATGGCGCTTGCTGGCGCGCCGCTTCCAGCTTCCGAAGCACAGGCAGCAGCGTTCAAAGACGCAGGCCAGATTGCCGGCTGGGCACAGCAGGATGTTGCCAAGGCGGTTCAGGCAGGCCTCATCACCGGAACGCCTGACGGGCAATTCCACCCGGGCCAATCCGCCACCCGCGCGGAAGCCGCCACGGTAATTCTAAGATTGCTGGAACAGGCGGGCTTCGTGAACTGACCCACTAGATACTGGTTACTTACAGAGCACACCTATAGACTCTCAATAACATACAGAGCAGCAGTCTCGGGGTATTGAATAATACCCGAGATATGCTGCTCTGTTTAGTCAATTACTCCTCCCTCGCAATTGGCTCAATCTACCATCCGATCTCCTACCTCCCCCTTGCCGTTCACTCCGGCGCACCCAGAGGGATTTATACATCTCATTTACTCATTCTGCCTACTCCCAGTCCAATTATAGGGATTTATACATCTCATTTACTCATTCTGCCTACTTCTAGTCCAATTAGAGGGATTTATACATCTCATTTGCTCATTCCGCCCACTTCAGTCCAATCAGAGGGATTTATACATCTCATTTGCTCATTCCGCCCACTTCTAGTCCAATCAGAGGGATTTATACATCTCACTTCCACCACCTAGCCTACTTACTGTTGACAGTTCGTAGGGATTACGGAGGTACGCTCAGCCGAAACAGGCCTGTCCCACACAAGCGCTAACGCCTTGCGGGACAGACCTATTCTTACATTTTGGAAGGTGTTAACGGAACAACACACATTTTCCCGATTCCCGGAAATACTTAATCAGCCGCTCAATCGGCTCTCGTCCGCATTTCAACTGAACACCGAGGCAGTCGATGCACAGGAAATCCTGGGCATTGCGTGTGACCAGCTTGAGGTAAATCGCCACATCATCCGTCATTAAGGGGACGCCGCATTTTCTGCAGGTTCTGCTCATTTTTTTGGCTGCCCGTTAGACGATCTTAGCCCGTACAATCAGACAATCATGAGCCGGAATGACCGGAGCATATCTTTCCCTGAACACGCCAAGTTCCTTGTGCTCCCAGCAGTCATACAGGGACAGCGATTTGCCGGAGGCATACGGAAGTCCGAAATCCCAGAATTGCAGCGACATCTCTCGCTGGCCATCGCTCAGGTTGAAGAACCCGATGGCCAGGTCACCGTCTGCCAATACTTTTACCAGCATGAATACTTCATTGGTATGGAACCACTGCGGCTCAGGCTTAATGCGGTAAGCTCCGCGGCCCTCGATATCCTGGTTGATGGCAATCAGATCCGGGTTCAGCAGAATGTTCTTAGTCGCCTCATTCGCCTTGCGGATGTCACTGCCGATCATTAGCGGAGAACCCATCAGGCTCCACAGCGAGAAGTGGGTCTTGTACTCCACATCTGTACAGCCGCCAATCTGACTGCCGATGAAGTCACTGTTGCTGCCCCCGTACATGCCCACGACGAGCATATCCAGATCATTATGGCAGTAGGCTCCGGTGTAGGCGGCTTTGTCGAGCTGCGACAGCGCGAGAGTCTTGATCGATTCCCAGCTGTCCTGAATATCGCCCGTAGAACGGTACATATGCGCGCCGGATTCACGAATCCACTGGTAGACATTATCCTCACCCCAGTTACAAGCGGAGAAAAGGATGTCCCGTCCGCAGTTCTTAAGCGCAAGACTCATCCGTTTGTACAGCAGCTCTCCAGACATATGTCTTGGCTTAAAGCAGTAATCATACTTCAGGAAGTCTACGCCCCATTCGGCCAGCGAAGCGGCATCCTGGAATTCATGCTCAAAACTGCCCGGATACCCGGCGCAAGTATGTGTTCCCACACAAGAGTACATCCCGAACTTCAGTCCCTTGGAGTGAATATAATCTGCAACCGCCTTCATTCCGTTCGGGAATTTAACCGGATCTGCCACCAGCCTGCCCTGCTCATCCCGCTCCTTGAGGCTCCAGCAATCGTCAATGACAATGTATTCGTACCCTGCATCCTTATAACCATCCGCCACCAGCGTATCGGCCGCTTCCCGGATCAATTGCTCGTTGATATCCCAAGTAAAAGTGTTCCACGAATTCCACCCCATCGGCGGCGTTAAGCCGAGCTGTTGCTGCTTGTCCATAATTTGTATTCATCCTTTCGCATTATGAGAGGTATTGATCCCTGGGGAAATGCTGTATTCTTTATGTATTTAATCACATAAAACCTTTATAATACATAGCTTAACGTTGCTTTCGTATGGAGGTATGTTGCTTTTCTTATATACGGAGTGAGAGAGTCGAAGGTGTAAAGAGCTTGGTATGTTTTATGCGGATTGTGATGCTTGCGGGCGCATATACAGCAACTTCGACGGGAGTGGGCGGGTAGGCTGGTTGAACAATCACACCTTCTCTGGCCCTGCTGCAAGCAAAACTACTTGTGTCATCTTCTCTCTCGGAAATAGGTGGACAAAGGTATCTTAATTGGCTGGATTCTCAGGATTGGGCGGGAGTAAGTGGAAAAGCAGCATCAAATTAGTTTGATCTCGTCACTTTAGTGGAAATGTGTATAATTAAGTGTTGTTTTTCCAACCGTTGGCGCAGGAGAGGAGGGTAGCGTCAAGAAGTTTGTGTAAATGAGTAGAAGTACCTCCCCGGGGTTACGGGTTGGGGGTGTAGTGTTTCTGGGGGAGGGGGAACCCCGACCCCCAGAAATTGGATTCATTGGCTACTCTTCTTCGACTGTGGGCAACGAAGGGTAGCGGGCTTCATAGAGCTGGCTGAGCTTCTTTTTCAACGTGTCCACCCCAAAGCCAGGGGTGACTCGCTGCCCAAACCTTTCGTTGTAGCCTAACATCTCCAGATACACGATTTTTTCTGCCGCATCCATGTTGGTCAGGCTGTTCATCGGCTTCAGACGTTTGCGGATTTCCTTGTTCATTCGCTCAATGGGATTGGACGTGTAAATCGCTTTACGCATCGGTTCCGGGTACTTGTAGAACGTCAGTAACGTCGAAAGCTGCTCCTCCCAAGACCGCATTTCCTTCGGGTATAACGCATTCCACTTCGCTTTCACCGTGTCAAAGTTCGCCCGGGCCACGACCTCATCTGGTGCATCATACACGGTCTTCAGGGCCTTAATCACATCGGTTTTGTGCTCCACACGGATTTTGGGTAACGTGGCTCGTACTTTGTGCACCACACAATGCTGCACATCCGCCTGCGGGTAGGTTTCTTTAAAGGCCGCATCGAGCCCCGGCAGTCCGTCAAATACACCGAGCAGCACTTCCTGGGCCCCGCGTGCGTACAGATCTTTGAGCACCTCCCGCCAGCCATTCGAGCTCTCTTGACCCCCTACGTAGAACCCCAGGATTTGACGCTGACCTTCTTCGTCGATTCCCATGGCAAAATAGACGACTTCGCCCCGGACCGTGCCCCGTTTAAGCTTCACGTACAGCCCATCCAGGTAGATCACAGAGTAGCGTTTGCTCAGCGGACGTTTCTGCCACTGGTGGATATCCTCCAGCACCGTAGCGGTGATGTTACTGATGGTGGTGGGCGAGTAATGGCTGCCGAACATGCTTTCAATAAATCGGGCCACGTCCCGGGTTCCCATGCCGGATTTATACATCTGGATCACCGCTTCTTCCAGCCAGCCCTCCCGCCGTTGGTAGGGTTCAAACATCTGAGTTTGAAAGAGACCCTGGCGGTCCCGGGGAACCTGAAGATCCTCGATATGGCCGTATCTCGTATGCAGATCCCGTGTATAGTATCCGTTACGGCTATTGCTGGCACCGGCTTCTTCACTCGACATAAACCCTTGGATTTCGGCACGCAGGAGCGATTCCATATTCTCTTTCATGAAGTCTTTAACAAGTTTTTCAAATAGATTATTTAGCATATGTTCGGGTACAATAGTCATCGAGTAGGGCTCCTTCTTGGTGTTGTGGTAAACCCGAGGATACCCTACTTTTTTGGTGCCTGGCTAGGCTCCAAATTGTGGTACACAACTTACTTTACGCCATCAGGAGGAGCCTTGTGTTCATCAGCAAGTGTATAAAAGGCAACTGTTTCCCTCCGCACATTTGCGCCCGGCCCGCCACCCGTCGCCACCCATCTCCCGTACCTCCCCGCGCGCAAAATGTATTCGGTTTTTCACACACATTTGCTCTCGCACCCCCGCACGCCTCCGCAGTGCCGAATGTAATCTGTTTTTCGATTACCTTTCGCCCACGCGCCTCCGCAGCGCCGAATGTAATCTGTTTTTCGATTACATTTCGCCCACGCGCCTCCGCAGCGCCGAGTGTAATCGGTTTTTCGATTACATTTCGCCCGCACGCCTCCGCTAGCGCCGAGTGTAATCGGTTTTTCGATTACATTTCGCCCACGCGCCTCCGCAGCGCCGAGTGTAATCGGTTTTTCGATTACATTTCGCCCGCACGCCTCCGCTAGCGCCGAGTGTAATCGGTTTTTCGATTACATTTCGCCCGCACGCCTCCGCAGCGCCAAGTGTAATCGGTTTTTCGATTACATTTCGCCCGCACGCCTCCGCAGCGCCAAGTGTAATCGGTTTTTCGATTACATTTCCCCCGCGCGCCTCCGCTAGCGCCGAGTGTAATCGGTTTTTCGATTACATTTCGCCCGCACGCCTCCGCAGCGCCGAATGTAATCGGTTTTTCGATTACATTTTGCCCGCACGCCTCCGCAGCGCCGAGTGTAATCGGTTTTTCGATTACATTTCCCCCGCACGCCTCCGCAGCGCTGAATCTAATCGGTTTTTCGATTACATTTCTCACTTGCACCTCCCGCACGCTCAAAAAAGCCCCCTCCCCCCGCAGGGCAATCCGGTACTTTCCCGGACCGCCCTGCAGATGGAGAAGGGGGCTCTTACCATAAAGCTCTAGTTCACCTGAACCAGCTTCCATTGCTGGTGCAGGTCGCCGCGGTAGAGGTTCTGCTGGAGCTTCGCGCCGTCTGCGGTGGAGGCACCTGTGACTTCGACTGCCTTGTTACTGTTCACATTGAGAATGCTCCAGTAGCCGTTGCTCAGCTTGATGAGCCGGAACTGCTGGGCGGTGTTGTTCAAATCCTGCATCAGCTGGATGGCTTCGCCGTTATTCTTCGTGCCGTTCCGCACATCCATCACTTTGTTATCAGAGGAGTTCACGCTGCGCAGCCGGTAAATATTATTGTACGTGCCCATATCGGTAGCCGTCCATTGCTGAGCCAGCGCGGTGTTCTCCGGCCACTGCTGGAGCTGAAGGGAATTCGTATTCTGCCCGTTCGGAACGTCAATCGCTTTGCCTGACGCCCTGTTGATCAGCTTGTACTTGGCATTGTTGGTAACTCCGTTCCACACCCCGTTCCAAGGGTTGAACTGTGCCCGCTCATAGTACCATTCGAAGATAAACCGTGCCATACCGTCCCGGGTGGCATTGCCGTCATAGAGCAGCCCGCCGTCCGGATCGGCGAAGGAGCTTTTCGGACCGGGATTAAGCAGGAAGCCGTTCATATGGACGGCAATGCTGACATTGCCGGCGGCAGTGAAGATGGCTTTGGTATTCTTGCCGAAGCCCGCGTTCGTACCGTTGAACAGATCCCAATACGAGGAGTCGCCCGGCTGGTTCTTGAACCAGGTGGTTTCCGTAATATTGATCGGGTAAGCATCGGCCGCAGGCTTGATGCTGCTATCCCAGATCTGCTGAAGCGAGTTGAAATTGTCATAAGCGCCGTAGCCCGGGTACCAGTGCACGGCATACCCGTAATTGTTAAGCGGATCGGTCAGCGGACTCGATGCCGTCAGCTGATAATGCTGATCCCAGCCGAGTCCCGAAGCCCAGATCACATTGTCCGCGCCTTTGCTGCGGATGGTCGAGATCATCGAGTTCTGGAAGTTCTTCAGCGAATTCCAGAACACCGCGAAGTTCGGCTGGGAGGGATTGCCGCCCCATTGTCCGTTCACATCGCTCAGCACCGGCTCGTTCACCAGCTCGAACATCACATTATCCGCGCTCTTGAGTCCCGGCTGAGAGGCCAGATAACCCCAGATCTGATTGAACTTGTCCAGGTTGGCCTGGGTAGTCGCCTTGTTGTCCAGCAGGGTGAAGTCCAGCCCCAGCGTGACATACAGCCCCTTTGTCTTCGCATACTCTACATAAGGAATGATCAGATTCTGGGTAGCTGCCTGAAGGCCCGCGAAGTTATACGTTCCGGCTGCGACATCGCCCATATCCTCGCGGTCGATGAACAGGCGGACCTGATTCGAGTACCAGCCGTGGCTGTTGCCGTATTTGGCGGAGGTGCTGGTGAAGGTATCTGTGATCTCTTTCAGGTACTCCAGAGTGGCCTTATGCCGGTTGCCGCCGTTGCGGTTCAGATAATAATTGCTGTTCTGATACGTCCAGTAAGCCCCGGTAGGCTGATGCCAGCCGCTGAGCAGTACGGGCTGTCCGCTGCCGTTCACCAGCTGATTGCCGCTTACATGCAGCTTGGGAACAGGCGAACCCTCCCAAGCGTTTGCAGTGCCTCCGCCGGACTGCATCGGCGTTAACAGCAGGGCCAGCATCACCAGCAGCTTCATGGATAAGCTTAACTTCCTTTTTCTCACAGATACCCATCTCCTTCTCATTTCGTGGAATCGGCGGATGCCGTCTTAATGAAAGCGAATACATCTGAATTGTACTCTGCGTGGAGACGGGCGGAAACCTGTGTGATTATAGTTGATAGACTTACAAATTATAGATTTACATGTAGAGACTCCCTGTATTCCTGAGGGGTCATTCCCGTCATTTTTTTGAAGAAGCGGGTGAAGGAATGGTGGGCTTCATAGCCGACATACATTGCTACATCGCGGATTTTGAGCGCTTCATTTCCCAGCAGCTCCTTCGCCTTGACCGCCCGGCACTGATCGATGTATTCTGACAGGTTAATGCCCTGCTCCTGCTTGAAGAAGCGGGACAGGTACGACGGATTGAAATAATGGAGCTCAGCCAGCCGCACCAGAGACAGGTCCTCACCCAAGTGGCTGTGGATATAATCGCAGATCCGCTCAATGACCTCCGAGGAGCGCTCCTTCTCGGCTGTGCTTCTCCGCTCGAAGAGATCTGAGGCCAGCCGCTCCAGATAATAGATGCCTTCCCCCAGAGACGAATGCTCGTCCAGCCGCATCAGCTTGCCATACTCATTGACAAGGCTATAGAGCTCCGAGCGGTTCATATGGGACAGCAGCACAAGCGCAACCGTATAATACAGCTCGGCCGCTTCTTCCACAGAGACGCCCGAATGAATGCCTTCCCGGATCTCCTCCAGCGTCTCCGCGAACCGCTCACGCCGTCCGGCATCCAGATGGGCCGCAAGATTCTCCACCCGCTGGTGGAGCCGCACCCCCGTCTCACGGACGATGTCAGGCTCCGGCGGACCGCCGCGGTCAATCTGCACCATGGAGATGCCGTCCCCGATCTTCATCTGCTGCAGCCGGTGAAGCCGCTCGTAATGGCGGCCGGTCTCTGTCCAGGCACAGGCTGAGCCGCTGACCGTAAAAGCAACCGGCAGGCCCAGCGTCTGCCGGCAGGAATCCTGAATCATCTCCAGCGTTCCCTCCAGATACCGCGCGAAATTCCCGCCGAAGGCAGCCCCGGCATTATCCAGTGGCTGCAGCAGCCACAAGAGATCCCCGTGCCGGTCAAGCACCCAGGCATGCCGGGTCATCTCCGCCAGATGGGAATTCCAGATCAGGCGGGAGGAGGTCAGAAGCTCGCGCCGGTCCATGTATGAGATACCCTCCGCGTATGTAGGCCGTCCAAGAACGAGCATCACCGGGGATTCGGCTTCCAGACCGATGCCCAGCTTGCTGAAATCTGCACGTAACACATCCATATCTGCACACAAGGCCTGGCTGTCCTGAAGCAGATGGCGGAGATAATCGCCCTGCGCCGCCGTCTCCATGGAATCGCGCTGCTCCCTGGACTGCTCCAGCAGCTCGCTCAGCATATTGCCCTGCTCAATCTCCTGCAGCACCTCCTGCACCGTCTCAATAATCTTGTCGAAGCCTTCCGTCTTCAGCAGATAACGGGCCCCGGGAAGCTGCAGCGCGCTATAAGCGTAATCGAATTCGCTGTAGCCGGTCAGAAAAACAATCCGCGACCGCGGCCAAAACTCCCGGATCTGCTCAGACATCTCCAGCCCGCTCATGCCGGGCATGCGGATATCCGTCAGCACAATATCGATCCGGGTGCGCGAGAGCCACTCCAGGGCCGCTTTTGCCGAATAGACCTTGTAGACATCCAGCTTGTCCGGAAGCAACTGGTTGAACGCCTCGTATAAGCCGTCTGTTATAATCTCTTCATCATCAACGATCAATAGTCTGTACAAGACCTTCACCTCCCGTGAGCCTAATCCGGATTTCAACCCGGAGGCCGCTTAGTGTGCTTCTGTCCAGGAACAGGCCGCTGCCTTCCCCGTAGATTAACTGGATGCGCCGGTGAATATTGCTCATGCCGGTAACTTCATGCGTGCCGCCGTTCTGATTCAGCCGCCTTCTCAAGGTCTCGATCCGTTCATCGGTCAGCCCGCATCCGTTATCCTCGACAATAATGCGGATCTCCCGTTCCTCCTGTTCAAAAGAAATCCGCAGCTCCCCATCCTCCGCCTGCTTCTCCAAACAATGCTCATAGGCATTCTCGATAATAGGCTGGAGAATCAGGCGCGGAACCCGCAGCTCCTCCATGGCTTCCGGCAACTCGTCGAACTGAACCTGAATGCGCCTGGAGAAGCGCATCTTCTGGATCTCCGTGTACATCCGGGAATGGCGCGTCTCCTCCGCAAGCCGGACATTATCCTCTCCGTTACGGGTGATGAACCGGAAATATTCGCCCAGCATGCCAGCGAACTCCTCAATCCGGGAGCTGTCCCCCTGCTTCGCCAGGGCGCTGAGAATGAAGAAGCTGTTATAGAGGAAATGCGGGTTGATCTGCGACTGGAGCTGCTTCAGCTCCGCCCGCTGCATCATCAGCTTCTGGGTGTAATCCTGGTCAATCAGCATTCGCAGCCTGCTGAGCATCTGGTTGAACCGGAGATACAGATAGCCGAATTCATCCTTGCGGGCATGGTCAATCTGAATATCAAGCGTACCGCTCTCCATCCGTTTGAAGCTGCGGATCAGTACAAGCAGCGGCTTCTGAACGAACTTATAGGTCGCGTAGGAATAGATCAGCACCGCCAGGAAGGACGCCGCCGCGAACAGCCAGGCCCAGACCACGAACTTGGTCAGCGGGCGCTTGACCGCCTTCTCCGGCAAATAGGTGGCCACAGCCATCCCCAGCCTGTCAGAAGAGAAGCTGTCGATATGATACCGTATTCCGTCCAGCTCCCAGTTGTACAGGTTCCCTTCATCAACCGCCTGGTGATAGCTCTCAATCAGCTCCGGGGAGCTGTTCTCCGTACCGAGCGCATAGTCCGTCAGCCGCGAGACCAGCAGCGAGCCGCTCTCTTCGTACGCGTTAATCGCCCGGAGCGAATCCCTCAGCTTCTCGTTGTCCAGCTCGATCTGAACGATGAACAGCGGCGGTTCGCCCATCCTCCCGCTTGACTGGGTAACGCTGAGCTCCAGGAAGTTGTTCCAGTTGATCAGCCGCCCTTCTTTTCTCAGATCGACCGACCGGAAGAAATTGAACTTGCTGCTGTCAAACTGATCAATGCCGTTCATCGCGGACAGCGTTTTGTTAATGGTACGGATATGAACGAACACATCGCCGATATAGGCGCTGCTGTTCTTCAGGGAGGTGAGCCGCTGCGTGATGTAGTTCAGGCTCTCCCGCTTTTGAACATCGTCCATATAATTCCAGGTAACGGCAATCTTGTTCAGCTCGGTATCCTGGGCAAGATCATACTGCTGGATCTCCATCCACTCCACCTCACGGTTCAGGTCCTCCAGATAATAGGTTAATTGCGACAGAGTCGCTCTGGACAGATCCTGGCTTGCATTCCTGTAGCTCCAGTTGTAGAGGTAGAGTCCAAGCAGCAGAATCGGCAGAATAATAGCTAGATAAGTCACAACCATCCGGATAAAAATAGTGTGGCGCATCGACACCGCAGGAAACTTAAGCACGTGTACCGCCTCCACTCGTCTGCTCAGGCCCGATCATTTGCCGCTCCCGCCCTTCTTAGCATACCAGTCGTTAACCTCAGCCGTAATCTGCTCGCCGCCCAGCTTGTTCCACTGTGCCACGAAATTATCGAACTCGCTGATCGGTCTGCCCTGAATAATATCAAGAAAGGCATCAATCTGAAGATTATTTAGAATATTCTGCTTCTCGATCATCGTCTCTGTAGGTGCGCCGACGAAGCTCTCATAGAGCAGCTGAGATTTACGTTCATACCCGTCCAGGATGGAAAAAGCGCCCGAAGGCCCATACGTCCGCTCCCAGCCCCAGCCTGTCTCGCTGTCCGCACCTCCCGCCTCGTAAGCGGCAATCCGCTTCTGGATCGTCTTCGCTTCATCCTGAAGCACGGAGGCATCGCCGGTGCGCCGGAAGGTCTCCAGCTCCCGGAAGGCCTCCAGGTTCTTCTGCACCGGAAACGGCGTCACCGGCGACAGCTTCCACACCGCCTGCGGCGCGTTATAGTACCGCTCTACCTCACTCGTAGTCCCCCAGTTCTTCTCCAGATGCAGGTTAATCAGCTTAATCAGCGCCTCGGGGTGCTGGACGCCTTGCTTAACTGCCAGGAACTGGTTGGTACTGAACGGAAGCGGCACCTTCGGCGCTGCCCCGGACTCCGAGACCAGCGGGAAGGCCTGCCACTCGGCCTGCGGATTCTGCTCACGGCTGAGCTGCACGAGGAAGGAGCCCCACTGCTCCCCGTACATCATTCCGACCTGCTCATGCTCAATCCAGTCGCTGGCCTTGACCCCGTCTTTGAACGCGAATTCCCTGTCAATCTGTCCTGTCCGGTACAAGTCCTGAAGCACCTGCAGAGCATGCTTGATCTCCGGCTGGATCCCTCCAAAGACCAGCTTGCCGGTCTTGTCCTTAATCCAGATTCCGGGATAAGCACCATAACCGGCCATGAACCCGGTAAGTCCCATGACCGGGTCCCACAGGTATTTGGTTACCGCAAGGCCGTAGGTATCGTGCCTGCCGTTGCCGTCAGGATCTTCCTGCGTAAACGCTTTCGAAATAGCCAGCACCTCTGCCATCGTCTTCGGCGGCTGAAGGCCAAGGCGTTCCAGCCAGTCCGTACGAATCCACAGGAACATCGCACCCTCAATGGACGAATTGGTCTCCGGGATCGCCATAAGCTTGCCGTCGAGGGTAGCTGTCTCGAACGGACCCGTCCCTTCCTCGCTCAGCACCTTGCGGGTTAACGGGGTTGCATACTGGTCATAGACTCCGCTCAAATCCTGGATCAGCCCTGCATTGCTCAGCACCCTGAGCTGCGAAGCATTCACCCGCACAATATCGGGGATATCCCCGGAGGCCAGGGATACCCCCAGCTTGCGGGAGTAGATGGAACTCCACTCCGTCCAATCATAGGTGATCTTAATACCGAGCACCTCTTCATACAGCTCGGTCCAGCGGTTATGCTCCAGCGACTCCCCCGGCAATTCTTTCAGTATTTCTTCAAGCGCATCGTTGTTCTCACGTACGAACGACAGCTGAATCGGCGGATCATATTTGCTTAGACCCGGCTCCTCATAGAGCGGAGCGCTCCCCGGCTGTCCTTCAGGGACCGGAGAACGCTCCGCAAGGCTATCACTCTTCTCACAAGCGGTCAACAGTTGTACGGCCATGCACGCAGCGACAGTCCAGGCCATTGTGTTCTTGATTGTTATGGGCACCAGTTGCAACCTCACTTTGCAAGATTATTACTACCAGAATATTATATTATCCCGGCAAAAATAAAGGAATTGTAAGGTGCAATTCTTGTTTGGCTTACCCGTTCTTTACTATTTAGAAATCAGTGACCGCCTGGAAGGCCGGTTTGGGCTGATGGTGCCGGTCGAACAGCATCGGAGCCTCGGTGCGCTCAGTCGGGAAGGTGCTCAGCCAGGTATGATCATCCGCAATGCCCCAGAACATGACCCCGCTTAGCAGCTCCTTCCGATCTCTTAGAGCAGCGAATAGCTCACCATACCGCGCGGCCTGCTTCTGCAGGATATCCTCGGGGACTACAGGGCCGACATCGCTGAGATCATTATAGACATACAGGCTCATATCCAGCTCAGTAATCTGATTATCCAGGCCCAGAGCATGGAACTTCTCCATGGACCCGATTATGCTCTCCACCGTAGGATATTCCAGATTAATATGGGTCTGGTGGCCAACCCCGTCAATCGGCACTCCCTTCGCCAGCATGTCCTTCACCAGCTCGTAGAGACGGTCCCGCTTTTCCGGACTCTCTGTGCCGTAATCATTAATGTACAGCTTAAGCTCCGGTCCTCCAGCCTTGCGGGCCGCCCGGAAGGCGGTCTCAATGAATCCGGTGCCGGTAATCTTGTACCAGTCGCTGGCCCGCATACCGTCAGGGTCGTTAGGCTCTATCACCTCATTCACTACATCCCAGGAGGAGATGTCGTCCTTGTAACGGCTGACAACAGCAGTGACATAGCTGTCGAGCCGCTTCAGTAGCAGCTTCTTGTTCGCTTCGCGCTTCTTCGCATCGGTCTCATCGACCATCGCTCCGCCCGCCTCATCCCGGAAGAACCACTCCGGGGTCTGGCTGTGCCACACCAGGGTGTGGAAGCGCAGCCCCATGCCGTTCGCCTTGGCGAAGGCGACGATCCGGTCCGCCCGTTCCCAGGTGAAGGTGCCCTCAGCCGGTGCAATCGCATCCGGCTTCATCGCATTCTCGGCCACGAGCCAGTTCACATGCTTCTTCAGCAGCTCTGCTGTCGCTCCTTCTGTCTGGTCCGGCTCCACCGCAGCGCCTATGGGGAAGTAATCCGCATAAGCTGCCGCCAGCGGCGTGGCCTCCTGTTGCACCGGAGCATCCGCCGCAGCTTCAGGCGAAGCTGTAGCGGATGCTGCCGGAGTCCCTGCCGGGGCAGCCGGGGATGACGCCGCGCTCTCCTGCGGCCCGGGCGAGGGGGCAGCCGGAGCCGCGTCCCCGCCAGAAGCGGAGCAGCCGGATAACCATAGAAGCGCGGATGCGAAGATTATACTCCGGGCCAGTCTGGCCGGAGTGCTTGTTCTGTTATTTTGGCGCACAGTCATCCTCCTTCTACAGTTAACCCACAATCCCGGTACGTTCAATACTCTCCACGAAATACCGCTGCACGAACAGGTAGATAATGATCAGCGGCAGGATTGCCAGCAGAATCCCTGTATCCTGGACCATGCTGAGGTAGAACGGATCGGCCTTGGAATTGGCGCCGTCCTCCAGCAGGATCTGCAGATTATACGGCAGTGAGCCTAGCTGGGTCGCCATCACCTTGCTGGATGTCAGATAGGTCGTGGTGAAGAAGCTGTCGTTCCATTGCCACACAAACGAGAAGAGCAGCACCGTAACTATAGACGGTATCGCGTTAGGCAGCATAATCCGGTAGAAGGTCTTGCCTACCCCGGCCCCGTCGATGTAAGCCGCTTCCTCCACCTCTTTGGGAATCCCCCGGAAGAACTGCCGGAAGATGAAAATGTACAACCCCGCCTTCAGCGAGTTCGCCGTAGCAGAGGTTAGAATAAACGGCCAGTAGGTGTTAAGCAGATTCACCGATTTGCCGCCGGTTAAGAGCGGAATCAGCCCCATCAGGCTGAAATCCTTCAAATTCAGGTAGACCGGAATCAGAATCGTGATCGGCGGGACCAGAATGGTCAATATAACTCCGGCGAACAATAGCTGGCTTCCCTTGAACTTCAGCCGGGCGAAGCCATACCCTGCAAGCGCGCAGGAGATGGCGGTTAAGATCGTAGTCAGCGCCGACAGAGTGAAGGTGTTCAGCAAGGCCTGCCAGTAGTCCATAATCCCAATTGCTTTGACGAAATTGTCGAGCGTGTAATGCTCGGGAAGCCAGACGACAATCGGCGAATACAGATCGCTCTTGGCCTTGAAGGCCGTGGATATCTTCTGGAGCACCGGATAGAGGATCACGAACGACAGGCCTGCAATGAGTGTCAGCCGCACGAAGGACCATACCCATTTCTTCCAGCGTTCGAGCGACAGTAAGCGGGTCGCATGCATTTGTCCCATCCTCCCTTTAATCATAGTAGAAGACCTTCTTCGAGATCAGATAGCTGCTGACAGCCAGAATTAAGGCCACTGCGGCGAAATACAGCCAGGCCATCGCAGAGCTTAGACCGAAGTTGAACTGGGTGAAGCCGGTCTCCCGGATCAGATCCGTCATGGCGTTATTCGAGAAGGAATCAATAATCGTATAGATGGAATTCACCAGAATGAGCGGGCTGACCATCGGAAAAGTGATTTTCCAGAAGGCCTCATAGCCGGTTGCCCCTTCCATCTTGGACGCCTCATACAGCTGCGGCGAGATGGTCTGGATGCCGGCCAGGAAAATCAGAATCTGTACGCCGGACTGGCTCACGATACTATAGATGCGGCTCACGGCGCTGGTCAGATAGTTCACGACCCATTCGCTTAAGCCCGCGTCCAACATCAGCCCCTCCAGCTCGAAGGTGCCCAGCCCCTGAATCGCTCCCGCACCGGCATTCTGGTCGTTGACCGCCTGAATCAGGCTGGTGCTCTCCAGGCTTAGAATGACCCCGGAGGCCAGAATGACAGGCAGAAAGAAGATCGAGCGGGCCAGCGATCGGCCGATGAATTTCTGATTCAGCAGCACGGCCAGAAACAGGCTGAAGATCACGATCAGCGGCACATTGATGACCATATTCATAATGGCATCGGCCAGCGAGCGGTTGAATTCGGTATTCACCGTCAGCGCTTCGACATAATTCTGGAAGCCGCTGAAATGAACAATCAGTCCGTCGGAGTTGGCCTGCACTGAGCTTAAGCTGTAGCGCAGCGAAGACAACAACGGAATCAGGAAGAAGAAGATGAACCCCAGCAGCCAGGGCAGCACATAGAAGAAACCCATGATTGCCTTCTGCTCATTGTAGGATCTGCGGTCCAGTCTAAGTATGGATTTCAAGATTGCTCACCACCTGTAATATAGCTTTCGGCCTCAACCGTCCGGCCCTCTGCAAGGACTGCGGTCTTATTGTAGTTGACGATGACAGACATCCCGTTACCGTAAGTGCTTTTATAGACACCGTCTGCCAGCTTCTCATGACCGGTCAGCCGCTGATTCTGAACGTTCTTCATCACTCCGTTCACTTCGGTATACATATCAGCCGCCTGGTTAATCCACTGCTCATAATGGACCGCATACAGGTTATCGAAGTCGGTATCCTTCACCTTGTAATTAGGCGCATGCATCCATTCATAATAGAGGCCGGAGCCATACTCCAGGCTCTTCAGGATATATTGCCTTGGATTCGTGAACGTGGACAGGTTAAAAGGCTTGCCGGTGTAATTCACATATCCCCGCACCACCATCGGATAGAACGGAATCTCCTCATCCTCCAGCTTGAACCGGCTGCTGGACACCGGAGCATCCGTAATGTCAGAGAGATACGGAAGGGCGTAGGCATTCCCGCCGTCCGCGAGAATGCGCATGGACGCTCCGGTGATCTTCTCCAGAGACTGGACCGATATCTGCTCGGACGCTGACCGGTCAATCTCTTGATTTTTACGGAAATCGCTGTTCAATTGATCGGCCATATCCCTCAGGGAGATGCCGCCGGTCTGAAACGGCGCAATCTCCTTCAGCGTGGCATCAACATATCCGCCGATCCTGCTTGGCGAAATAATATAGGCAGGGGTGAAGGAACGGTCCCGCCGGTTCAAGGCCATATTATACGGATAGACGGCGGCCGGAATCTCACTGAGCATCCGGGAAGCCTTCTGGTTAATCCGGAAGCCTGAGGTCTGGTTCGCCCGCAGCAGTGCGACGTCAGGGAAGAGCTGAATGCCTTGCTCCTTGGCGTAGGCAGTCAGCCGCTCCAGCCCTTTGCTGCCTCCGATTGCCTTATCCACAGACAGCTGGTCCGGCACCTTATGATCCAGGCCCCGGTTGAACCAGCCCGCATACTTCAGCTTGATGTTATCAATCCCGCGCTGCTTCATCTGCTCCAGAATCTTTTGCGCTTCCTCGAAGGTGGTCAGCGCCTCCAGCGATTGATAAGGAATACCCAGGACATGCTTGGTCTTCGTGATTCCGCCCACCAGCTCCAGATAGAACGGCGTATTTACCGGGGAGTCTGCGGAAGCCGGCGGCTGTGCCTCAGGCAGTCCGCCATGCTCCGCCAGATAGCTCTGGTAATAACGCGCCATGCCCGGATAGGAAGCTTCCTCTCCGCTCAGGAATGCATAACGGACGACGTAATCTGTCTTAGGCGGCTCCTGCTGGAATTTCGGCAGGGTGCGGTTCTGGTCGCTTGACGTCAGGGTAAGATCCCCCTTGGCAATCAGGGTAAAGCTCGGATACACGTAATTGTATCCATTCAATCTGCCGCTGGTATCCGCATTGATGGTGGCCAGAGAAGCACCTTGTTCAATAATGCCCAGCATGGCGCCTTCCTCCCGGATCAGGCCGAACACCGGCAGCTTGACCTCCTGCTGCTGCGCATAGGCATCCGTGGTCTCCATCGTCCCGTCCACACCATACACGGCCTGCTTATATGCGGGATAACGGATCTTGCCGTTATTGAAATGAATCAGCGCTCCTGAGCCGTCCGGCACCAGGATGGACCCGGCATCCTTGCTCCCTCCGGCACCCAGGAAGCTCAGCAGGGAGATGTCATTCACCGGATAATCCGCAGGATAACGGATATCCGCTACCGGTACCTTGACGACCAGCTGGTCCCCGTCCAGGGCATATTCAATGGCGAGCTGGAAAATACGCGGCGCAGGCTTGGTCTGGCTGAGGTTGTTCTCGGCGATATCCTGCTGCAGATCCTCCTCGGTATATCCAGCCTTCTCGAAGCCCTTCAGCGTCCGCTCCAGCTGAAGCCCCTTCAGCGCTTCATCGTTTCGCGTATAGACTCCGTTCTCCTCATCGAAGGTATAGGCAATTTTCATCGTCCGTTGCCCGGTCTTATCCATCTTGCTCATGATCTTCTCCTCGAACCGCTCCTTGCCCATCTTCATCGGCAGGTCCTCTGCTGTTGCAGCCGTCGTTCCGAACTGGTAGAAGACCTTGACGCCCCCAGGCGTCAGTTCCATCTTCATTTGCTTATGGGCCACGCTGTCCGTATATGAATTGACAGAGCTGACCTGACCCAGGTTGTTATAGAAATCCAGCTTGAGCTGCGCGGACAGCAGGTCTTTATTATCCCCGCTGGCCTTGGCATCCGCTTCACGGTCCAGCGGATTGCTGTACCATACCGTGCCGTCTGACAGATTCTTGACGGCGATCCCTCCGGTAGCTTCGTCCATGAACAGCCGGAGCTGCGCGTTCTCAAGTACGCCTGTCATCCCGCTCACCCCAGAATCGGTGAAGGCAGATTTCAGCGCGCTCCCTTCCGTAAAGGACACTTCAAGATTCGGTTCATGCCCGCTGGCCTGGCTGTCTGAGCTTGACGCCGAACAGCCGGCCAGCACACTCACACTGAAGAGAATCGAGAGCAGCATGATTAACGGCTTCCTCATTCCCGGTCCTCCTCCTATCTCCTTAAGACAATTTCTTGATATATGGTCGAGACGAATGCAATCATCTGCTGAACCAGACTGAAGAACAGCAGGGTCAGGAAAGCCATGAAGGCCATAGCGAGCAGCGTCAGCAGAATCGTCCCGATCGTTTTGGACGGGGAGAACTGATGAACGGTCATAATGCCCACATACATCAGCAGTCCCGACCAGAGAATGGCAAAGTTTTTGAAAAAGTAATAAAAAGAGCTCTCCTGGGCCGAGATGAAATTACTGATCCAGATCCATGGGAAATTAATCAGCACAATCGGAAGCAGTGCGAAGCAGGTGGTAATAAAAATCTCCACGAACTTCCCTTCCCCGTCCATCAGCGTGGTCAGCGACCAGTTGGCCACACACCAGAACAGAACAGGAACCAGCACATAGACCGCTTCCAGCAAGCTGTTCAGATACCGGGGATTATTCAGGTTTACCAGGAACCCGCTGTATTGTTCGCCCAGCACATTCGTCAGAATCAGCATAAACAGAATGCCGAAGGAGAGGATCAGACTGGTTTTTTGACTGCGTTCATATTTGAGGTCCCAGTATCCGTTGAACGGATGAACCATCACATACAGCGGATGTTGCAGCGCTTCTCTGTTCAATGGAGCTCCACCTTCTTTCTGGCCTTCATTTTCCGGAACATTCTCAGGCCCAGCCATAGGGCTACAAGTGCGATCAGACCCGTCATAATGGTGGAAAAATGTCCGCGAAGCACTTCCTTACGGTAGAGCAGGAACGCTTTGGAATAGTTGGTCCGGTCCATGCTGCGCTCGAAATACTCCGCCGACTCCTTGTACTCGCCTTGCCGCAGAAATGCCTTGCCTATGCCCGCATAGGCATACTCCATATTCGCATTCAAGTTAACGACCTTGCTGAACTCCCGGGAAGCCATCTCCTCATCACCGTTATAGTAGCTGCGTACGGCACTGTTCAGCGTTCTTCCATACTCTGTAGTCTGGAATACCGTGATTTCACCCAGCGCCTGATCCAGCACCAGAATATCGTCACCGCTGTGCTCAATGGCAACCGGAGTGTTGAATTCGCCCAGACGGTTACCGATTCCGCCGAAAATGTACAGCAGATAGCCGTCCCCGTTGTACGTGAACACCCGGCCCCGGCTGGCATCCAGCACCGCGTATATTTCACTGTCGCTCACATCAATATCCACGAGCCGCGGGGCACCGCCTGAGCGCGTGGAGTAGAGCAGATCGCCGCTGGGCTTGTAATAGCCCTCTCTCCGCAGAATATCCGCACCCTGCGCGTTCAGCTTCTTGATCGGGTCCCCGTAATCGTCACCGTTGGTAGCGTACAGAAAGCCTTCGTCATTAATGTCCAGATTCGTGAACTCGGTTGGCGTATACATGACCATCTGCTCGCGCTGCGCCTTGGTGGAGATCGATTTCCAGAAATACTCCACCGCATCGATATGCACCCGGTTCGCGCCAATGAATGATTTGAACACACCATCCGCCCCGAATTCCATGAAGCCGTCGAAAACGCCGGCCGACATCACATAGATGCGGTCCGCCTTGTCTACAGCAACACGGACAGGCTGAAATTCAAAGTTCGCCTGCAATAGCTCGGACTTCGGGGCTTCAATGATCCCCACCGCCTTGAAGCTGCTGTCGAGATGGACGATACGCTTATTGCCCGTATCTGCCACATACACTTCCTTCTGCTGCGTCACATAGATGCCCTGCGGATTGTTGAACTTCTCCGCCTTCCCCTTGAACTGGAACGCATCTACCGTCTTGACAGATTTGTAGTCCTGATCCAGTATGACAAACCGGTTATTGCCGCTATCCAGAACATAGATCTGCTTATCTGCTGTAACCTGAATATCCTGCGGATTGTTGAAGGGGCCCGCACCGGAGCTGGCACCCGTGATGAGCGTAGTAGCCTCGTAGGCGGACGGAGCCGCCACCGCATTCCCCCAGTATGAATAATTGTAGGAAGGGGCTGCGCTCTCTGCCAGGGCCAGCTCTCCGCCAAGCCCCAGACTGACCAGGCAGCACAAGGCCAGCAGACCGGTTCTCAGTTTCTTTATCCTTGCGACCATTGTCACCGTTCCTCCTCTCTACTCTTTCATACCGGATGTGGCCATCGTCTGGATGACACTGCTCTGTGAAATAATGAACAACAGAATCGGCACAGTCATCAGCAGCAGCGCGACTGCCGCTCCGACCCCGGCACGTGCAATCCCGCCCTGGATCACCTGGCTGAGCGCATAGTGAAGCGTCTTCAGGTTCTCACTGTAGATGAAGCTGCCTCCATCTGTGCCCCACAGCGCCGGAAATTGCAGAATCATCAGCGTCAGCCAGGCCGGCTTCACATTCGGCATTACGATTTGCCAGAACACGCGGTACTCGTTCGCACCGTCGATTTTGGCCGCCTCAATCAGCGCATCCGGGATCTGCTCCATGAACTGCTTCATCAGGAACAAGCCTAGTGAAAAGGCCAGTGACGGCACGATAATCGCCGCTTGGGTGTTGATCCACCCCAGCTGCGACATGACCAGATAGTTCGGTATTGCCGTAACATGCGGCGAGAACATCAGGGACAGCACTACAATTTTGAACAGAATGCTTGAACCCGGAAATTTGAACTTGGCCAGCGGATACGCTGCTGCCGACGCCAGCAGGATATGCCCTGCGGTTCCTACCAGGGTGATCAGCAGCGTATTCGCAATATATCTGGTGAACGGCACCCAGGAATTGCCCATGATCACCATCAGATCGGTGAAGTTCTCCAGCGTAGGGTTCCGCACCAGAAATCTCGGCGGGAAGATGAACAGCTCATCCAGCGGCTTGAAGGCATTGTTCACCGTGTAGATCAGCGGAAGAACCATGAATGCGCCGAAGCCAAGCAGCAGGCCGAAGAGCATAAAACTGACAGCAAAGGAACGGTTCAGTCTTTTTTGAGGGCGAAGAGCCCCTATCACTCTTGAATACAGGGTCATTCACCCACCTTTCGGAGCAGCTTCTGGGTCATCATGTTGGTTCCGAGCATGATCGCGAAGAGAATGGTAGCAATCGCAGAGGCGTAGCCCATCTCAAAGCGCAGTGTCCCGTAATCCATCAAGTGCGTTACCACCGTATGTCCCGCATAGTTGACGCTCGGGAAGCCCGCAAGCGCAATAGAGACCTCGGCCACCGCGAAGGAAGCGGTAATCTGCATGACTGCGCCGAACATCAGCTGCGGGCGCATGGACGGCAGGGTAATGAACCACAGCTCCTGCCAGCGGTTCCTGATCCCGTCCATCGCCCCCGCCTCGAACAGCGTCTGGTCCACGGTCTGAAGTCCGGCGATGAACGCCAGGAAGCTTGTGCCGAGACTCAGCCAGAGCTGCACAATAATGATAATGGGAAGAATGTACTTCTCATTCTGCAGCCATATAATCGGCTCCAGCAGCACCCCGATCTTCATCAGGAAGCCGTTGAGGTAACCATAGCTGTCCCCCGAGAAGACAATCAGCCAGATGAAGAACACATTGCCCGAAATCGAAGGCGCATAGAAGACCAGCGTCATCAGTGACCGGACAAAGGGCGACAGCTCATTAATCAGCCAGGCGAACAGGAAGCATGCAATATAGCTTAACGGGCCTGTGATGACAGCGAACAGAAAGGTGTTCTTCAGCGCGATCATGAACACATCATCGCCCAGGAGCAGCCTGGAATAGTTCTCCCAGCCGATGAATCTCGGCGTCTCCAGCATATTGAAATAGAAGAAGCTCAGCCCGAAGGAGACGACCACCGGGATTACCGTGAACAGGAAGAAGATGATCATATAGGGACTCATCATGAAATAATAATGCTTGCTCTTCTTGATATCTCTCCATAATTGCGCCAGGCGGGACTCCTTGACCGGACCGCCAGCCAGCCCTGGCAAGGCTGGTTCAGTGGTATTGTGTATTTGTACCATCAGCTTGCAGCCTCCAACCTAATACGGAAGTTTGAATTCCTTCCGTTTGATCTGAATTTCATCGTTAATGTAGATCAGATAATCCGACAGGGCTTCACGCGGATTCACATTCCCGTTGACCACCTTGCGGAACGCATTGTCCAGATGCCGGCCTGTGAAGTACCCGCCGGGAACCTGAGGGTTACCCTTCACCCATTGCCACTGGCTCTCCAGTTCCTTGTAATCCTTCACCGGCCACGGCAGCTCCTCCAGCGCTTCAATGTTCGCGGTCGGATAACGTGCCGCCGCTCCCATCAGTCCTTCCATTTCCCGGCCGTACTGGACCTGGGTGTCCTTGTCTGTCCACCACTTCATGAATTCCCAGGACGACTCCTTGTCCTTGGCATTCTCCAGCAGCATGACGCCGGTTGTATGGCTGGCCACGCTATGGTCCACCGTGCCGTCCGCCTGCTTCGTTCCCGGCACCACCGTGAATTCCCACAAATTGCGGATTTCCGGCGCCATTACCGTCAGGCTGTTATAGATCGTATAATCGGCAATCCCGATCGGGATCTCGCCTGTACGGAAACGGTTCGGAAAGTCCACCTTCACCGGGAACTTGTAATTGGTATAGAACTGGGTCCACTTG
Source organism: Paenibacillus sp. FSL H7-0756 (assembly GCF_038006765.1). Taxonomy (NCBI): domain Bacteria; kingdom Bacillati; phylum Bacillota; class Bacilli; order Caryophanales; family Paenibacillaceae; genus Paenibacillus; species Paenibacillus sp. FSL H7-0756. The sequence goes on from NZ_JBBOVT010000002.1 coordinate 1,813,836, forward strand.
TTAAATTCACTCATGGAGGTCTCCGAGTTCAGCGCGCTTCGCTTCTGGTCGTCCGTGTAGAGCTGCCCGCCGTTCTGGTAGAGCAGCATGGTGAAGGCCGCATTGGGCACCAGCGTCGCGTTGTTCAGTGTATCCTCCAGGGGAAGATAGAACTCCAGATTATGTCTCTGCAGCACAGAGACGACATTGTAGACTTCCTCCCACGTAGTAGGGGGCTCCAGGCCAAGCTCCTGCAGAATATCCTTCCGGTAAAAGAGCATCGGGAAGATCTGCTGCTCAGGCAGCCCGTAGACGCTTCCATTGTACTTATAAGGCGTAAGGGCGCTGTCGCGGAAGCGGTCAGCCACTTCTTTGAAATCGGCGAACTGGGACAGATCGGCCGATGCTTTGCGCATCGCATAGTTCACTGGAAGATCCTCGCCGATCTGCATGGCTACGTCCGGCCCTTCGCCCGCCAGGGTTGCCGGCAGCAGAATGTTCGGAGGCACCAGCCGCAGTGCCACGGAGATGCCCGAATCCGGCGTGAAGGTATCGTCAATCATGCTCTTCATCACTTGAGCCTGATCCCGGCCGGTCGAAATCCAGACCGTAATCGCCTTCTGGTTCTTCGTCACGTTACCGATACTGTCATAGTCTTCGGTATACGAGGCGCCATACGCTCTCAGCTCATGCTTCAGCTTCTGGAAGAAGGTCGCCTGCGCAGACGGAAGCGGCTTATCCGGCGCCGAGACCACCAGTGAATCCAGTGTCAGCGGCTGTTCCCGCACGCTAAGAATCCAGGTCCCCAGTCCGCCGACATTCGTCTTAAAGGAGACCAGCCGTTTGGCTACCGTGTCCGGATGCTTAGCCATATCCTCCAGCTGGGTGACCATCGAGTACAGCACGGATACCTTGTCGCTGCGTTCCCCGGTGGCCTGCTCCAGATATTCGCCGACACCGCGGATAATCTCCGCCTGCTCCCGAAATACCTTGGTCATCTCCGGTATCCGCTTCTCCAGCTGATAGTCGCGGAACTTATCCGGGTTGTTGGAGGTAATTGCCAGAATATTGCGGTACATTTCATTCAAGGTCAGGACACTGGACTGGACGGTACGGACCAACGGCGCGATATCGCCCAGGGTCACGGTCAGTCTCAGCTTGTGCGTCCCTTGTGTAAGATGGAACAGATAAGGCTCTTCCCCGCCGAGTACATTCATCTGCCAGCCGGGAGAGTAATTGAAGCGGATCTGCTTCATCTCGGTGAACGGATATTCACCATCAATAGTCAGGCTGCGGTTGGCATAGACGCCCCGGAGTTGATTCTGCTTCTCCTTGAGCGCTATCCGGTACAGACCTTCTTCAGGGACATCAATCTCCCATTCGATCCATTGCCCCGGAAGCTTCCAGTTCACCCCGCCGATGGTGTTAATCCTTAAATTTGAGACGGCATAAGGAACCACTGCCGGGCTGGAGCGGTCGGATAACGGGTATAAGGTAGGCGAGGATTTGGCGGATGCCGCTTCGGCCTGGACCTCGATATAAGGCTCTTGTACCGGCTGAAGGCCCTTAGTCTCATACTCCTGCTTAGCCTCTGCATAGGAGCGCACTGTCCGGTCCTGGAACAGCTCAATATAATCAATGGCCATCGGCTCACGGAGTGCGGTCAGCGACAGGGTCTGGTTCCCCTGCTCCAGATAGAAGGCATACGGCTCCTCATAGAAGCCTTCACTGTCCGCAATGACCGTGGACTGCCACACCGGCTGCTCCACCTGTCTGGGGCGCAGATCGTTGCCTCGGTCATCCTGCTTAATGACCTCCTCACGGTTCCCCCAGACCCGGTCGAAGAGCAAGGTATCCGCTCCCTTGAACGGCACCTCCCGGTTGATGGATAAGGAACGTTCAATGGACGAGCTTTTGCCTTCCACCGGATAATAATGAACCCGGATGTTGTACAGCCCGGATTCCGGAACCGGCACCTCCCAGGAGATGGTTCCCGATTCCTGGGTAATGACTGCTGCTCCGTCAAGCCCCTCGAATTGCTGCTTCACCTCAAAGACATCTCCGCTGCCGGGGGAATAGCTCTCCCCTTCGATGCGGATCTCCCGGTCAGGGCGCGGGGCATCCCCGTGTTGCTTCAGATAGGCTTCATAGCTGCCTTCTTCAGCATCCTGCGCGGCTGCCGTGAACTTGCCTACTGCGGGAGAGTCGGAATGCACAGACTGCCCCGGGGAATTAAATATCCAGATCGTCCCGGCCAGCAGGACAACAACCAATATAATCGCTATGTTCCTGATTCGAATATTCAACGTACTCCTCCCCTTAAGCAATGGATCATATAAAATGCCGCAAGAATGGGAACAACAGTCCGCGGGGGACTGTTGTTCCATGCGGATATCCGTTTATTTTTTGTAGACCGCGTCTACAGATGCCTGAACCTTCGCCTTGTACTTCTGAATGACAGTCGAAGCTGAAGTTCCCTTCTTTAGCTCATCCACCATCTCGTAGTACGGCATAGTCGAGAAGGTGTTATGGTTCGTTAACAGCATGCCGCCTTCGACCAGCTTGGCGTTGTTGATATCGTCCTCGTTGTCATACGTGCTCTCCAGGGAAGCCTGCTTCGGATAATCATAGATCGACTCGATATCGTTGATCTTCTCCCAGATATAGAGCAGCTGGTCCGGATTCTCGGCTTTCTTCGGGATGGTCAGGAACTGGACATTGGATTCCACACTGTGGTATTCGGTAGCATTAGGCCCTTTTGGAAAAGGAACAAAGCCGATATCATAATCCTTCATATCCGTCTTGAAGCCGTTCGCCTCATAATCTGCTCCTGCATACATCAGCGTGTTCCCCTGGCGGAAGAACTGCGCCGGTTCCTGCCAGTCCCCGCCTTCAGTCGGCCGGGCTACCTTCTCGGCACCCAGCTTGGCGATGAACTTGAATACCTCCAGCAGCTTGGGATCATCGAGATTCTGCTTGTCATCAATGGTCAGATCGGTCTCGTTAGAGGCCATCGCCATTTCCAGGAACCCGCCTGAGGCCAAGCCCCATACATCAAGTTTCCCGTTGTTATCTGTATCCTTGTTCGCTTCTTTGGCGACTTGGGTGAAGGTCTCCCAGTTCCAGTTATCCTCGTTCACATATTCCTGGAGCGGCTTCATGCCCAGCTTCTTCATCAAAGTGCGGTTATAGAATATCCCGCTGATCAGGTTACCCGCATTCTCAGAGAAGCCATAGCCCCGGCCCTCATATTGCGAGAATTCCGTAGTCATCCGCTGATTGAAAGCATTCTCGTTCTTGGTGTATTCGTCAACCGGCCAGAACATATCCTGCTTCGTCAGCACCGGAATCATATAGCCCTTGCCCATTCTGACAATATCGCCAAGCGGTTCACCGGCAACCAGTGAAGCCACTACCTTCTTCTGGTATTCACCGAAGTCCAGCGCTACATATTCAACCTTGAAATTATGCTTGGCCATCAATTCCTTCAGATTCTTCGAGCGCTGGATATTGTCCGGGTTATCCTCGGGAATCTTCATATCCCACCAGGAGACAATCTTGATCGTTCTGCCGCCCATATCGAAATCCTTGTCCGGTGTAGCATTGCTAGGCTGCGCAGTCGCTGTAGCTTCCGCAGTGGCCTCAGCGGCCGGAGCCTCCGTAGCCGCCGCCGGCTGGGCTGATGCTCCCCCTCCGGCGTTCCCGCCGTTCCCCGCTCCGCCGCATGCCGTCGTGGCTGCTAATAACAACGTACTAATGAATACTGACATTACTTTTTTTGCCCGCATGATCTGTCCCCCCAAATATGAATGACTTACCTCGAAAGTTTAGCGCTTACATTTTCAGGCAGCAACCCGTCTAACTTCAGGCGTTCACCTGTCAAATTATAGGTCGGGTCCGCAAGTCCTTATCCACCGGGCTACCGGATTTCGATCAGGTAAACAAATGGAGCCTGGTGCAAGAATTGCACATTGTAGCGCCTGGCTCTGTTGCACATAATGAATGAAGGAAGCTTAACTTCTCTCTGAAAGCGGGGTCATCATGTTGTACAGAATCTTATGTGTAGAGCGAAACCGTCTGGTGCGGGAGATCGCTTCTTATATGGCAGGGAGCAAACTTAAGAATTTTATCATTCATGCGCATGCTGATTATTCATCCGATATTCTGCGGCTGATCCGCAGCGAGGGGATATCACTGGTTCTTCTGAACATCAGGGACGCCCATGCGCCAGGCATGAGAGTCTGTGAGCAGATTAGACAGGGAAGCTCCGTTCCGATTATCCTGCTCGGAGGCAGCGGGGATTTCGGGCTGGCGCGGCAAGCTTTACTTTATAATGTAAGCGATTACTTGACGGACCCGGTGGACCCGGCTGAGCTGGGCGGAAGTCTGGAAGCGGTTAGACGGATACTGGCTCCAGCCGGCAGACCGGCTGCTGCGGAGCAGGATTATGCGGAGTTCACCCTTCAAAAAGAGCTGCCCTCCCCGTCTCCAATTGTCAGTACGATCAAGCAATACGTGGATGAGCAGCTCCATCGTAATATTACGCTCAAGCAGATTTCCGACTCCTTGAACTTCAATTGCGCCTATCTCGGACAGAAGTTCAAGCAGCAGGAGAATATGTCCTTCAACGAATACCTCCTGCGCCAGCGGATGGAGAAGGCCAAGCTGCTGCTGGAAACGACCGACATGAAGATCTATGAGATTGCAGACGCTGTGGGGTATTCGGAAATCGACTGGTTCTATAAGAAATTCAGAGAATACACGGGAACCAGTGCCAATGAATACCGCAAGCAATGCTTCATCACTGCCTGAGGCGGAGGGCTTGGAGGGAGCGGCCTGTACGAAATATGGAGCAAGGCTCTGAATATGTACAGCCGCTGCCTGCCAGACCCTAGAAGCGCTGCTACCTATCCATTTGATGAAAACAAGTGCACTTATGCCCCTCATTCGGCTCTTCTGCCAACGTTTGACGAATTCAGGTGCATTAATGCCCCTCATTCAGCTCATCTGCCCGCATTTGACGAAATCAGGTGCACTTATGCCCCTCAGTCGGCTCATCCGCCCACTAACCTCCCGTGTTCCTTTCTTCCCACTCCTATAAACTCCGGTTTCATTCGTGTTTCCTGCTTCTCTTTCTTGCCTCTCCCATGCAAATGCCCTTTTCGTCCGCGTCTCCTTCACCTTACAATAGATCAATAATTGGTGAGGATCGGTCATTGTAGGAAGATAGACGATAACTTATTATAGTTTCATACATGAAAGCGTTATCAAAAACCGGAGTTGCTTACTGAAGAAGGGGGATGACAGACAGACAAATGCCCGGGATTGCTTGACCCGGCTTAGCTTCAGGAAGCAATCATACAAAGAGAATATGATGAGGAGTGAAACAATGCGCAGCCAGAGCATGAGAAGCAATTCGTTCCGGAAATTCCTTTACATCTCTCCCTTTATGCTTTTACTCGCTGTCTTTGCCTACTATCCGCTCTATGGATGGGTATATGCATTTTTTGACTACACCCCGCCTATCCCGTTGTCCGCCTCCGAGTTCGTCGGTTTCAAATGGTTCCATTCCCTGGTTGAGAATCAGGTCAAGATCGACCAGTTAATGCAGGTCATCTGGAATACCTTCGGCATCAGCGGACTGGGCATCCTTTTCTCCTGGCTCCCGATGATCTTCGCTATCTTCCTGACCGAAATCAAGGCGGTACGTTTCCGCAAATTCATCCAGACGGTCACCACGCTGCCGAACTTCATCAGTTGGGTGCTTGTGTACTCCCTCGCCTTCTCCATGTTTTCCAGCGAAGGGATGGTCAACGGCTTCCTGCATATGACCGGGCTGACCGATTCTCCAACCATGTTCCTGCAGAGCTCCGAGCATGTCTGGTGGACGATGTGGGCTTGGGCTACCTGGAAGACACTGGGCTGGTCCGCCATTCTGTACATCGCAGCCATCATGGGCATCGACGAATCGCTGTATGAAGCGGCTTATGTAGACGGGGCTACCCGGATGCAGGTGATCCGCCATGTCGTATTGCCAAGCATGATGCCAACCTACTTCGTCCTGCTGATGCTCCAGATTGCCAGCTTCCTGAACAACGGATTGGAGCAGTATTTCGTATTCCAGAATGCGTTTAACAAGGACACTATTCAGGTTCTTGATCTATATGTGTATAACCTCGCCATGGGCGGCGGCAGCTATTCCGTCTCTGTTGCGATCAGTATGCTGAAGAGTGTGATCAGCGTGGTGCTTCTCTTTTCGGTGAACGGGCTGTCCAAAATGCTGAGAGGAGAGGGCATTGTATGAGTGACAACCAGACCAGTCTTACGCCAAACACCCGTGAGATCGACATCACCAAAAAAACGGTCAAAATGCAGGTCAGCGCTACCGATAAAATCATCTCTACTATTATCTATATCCTCTTCTCCCTGTTCGCCTTCATCTGTGTCTATCCGTTCTACTCGATCATTATCAATACGATCAGCGCGAATGATCTCAGTGCGAAGGGCGAAATCATTTTCTGGCCTAAGGGGATTCATTTCCAGAATTATATCGATGTGTTCAAAATCCCGGGTCTGGGCAATGCGTTCATGATCTCCCTCGGCAGAACCGTAATCGGTACGCTCCTGACCGTCGGCGCCTCGGCCTTCCTTGGATTCATGTTCGCGCAGGAGGACATGTGGGGCAAAAAGTTCTGGTACCGCTTCACCATTATCACGATGTTCTTCAACGCCGGAATCATTCCTTGGTATCTGACCATGAGATCGCTGCATCTGACGGACAACTTCCTGGCTTATATTCTTCCGTCCGTTGTTGCTCCTTTCTTCATTATCCTGGTCAAAACCTTCGTCGAGGCAACACCGAAGGAGCTGCAGCAGGCGGCCAGCATTGACGGCGCAGGAATCTTTACGATTTTCTATAAAGTCATTCTGCCAATCAGCAAGCCGATCCTTGCAACCGTTGCCATTTTCTCGGCGGTCAACCAGTGGAACTCCTTTCAGGATACGCTTTTGCTGGTAACGGATAGTAAGCTCTACAGCTTACAGTTCATACTGTATAACTACATCAACCAGGCGAGTTCCTTGTCGACCATGGTCAATCTGCAGAATGCCGGCTCAACGGCCATGGCTACTCTGGCGACCAAGCAGACCTCTACCTCCATCCGCATGACCGTAACCATTATCGTAGTCGCACCTATTCTGCTGGTATATCCGATCTTCCAGAGATTTTTTGTAAAAGGAATTATAATTGGTGCGGTCAAAGGCTAATCCGCCAGCGCCATTTATGATACATTAAACATTCGGGGGGCTACACATGAAAGCACACATTAAGCTGGGCAGAAAGTCCGCGCTGTTACTAGGGACGACCATCCTGCTGGTAACAACGGCGCTAAGTGGTTGCAGCGGTAATTCCAACAATGGAGGAGCTGCTGCGGGGACGGCCGAACCCGGAACACCTACTGAGTCATCCGATCCGGGCACAAGCAAAGGCATCGATCACAGCAAACCTCTAACCATTACGGTATTCGACAACGCAGCTAACTATCAAGGGGAGCAGACGGGATGGTACGGCAAGCTGCTTAAGGACAAATTCAATATCACGCTGAACATTCTGGCCCCGCAGGTAGCGGGCGACCAGCTGTACAAGACCCGCTCGGCATCCGGTGACCTCGGCGACCTCCTGATTATTGAGAACAGCCAGCTCGAGGAACTGATTCCGGCAGGCATGATTATGGATCTAACCGACATGATTAAGAACACGGAGCATCTGTCCCAATATGTAGACAATCACTTTAAGCCGTTCAATGTGGCCTTCGAGAAGCAGAATCCGGACGGTAAAATCTATGCTCTCCCGGCCTTCACCGCCGATACTTCACCAACGACCTTTTCGGAAGAGCTGCCATACTCCAGCCCGATTATGCCTTGGGATTATTACAAGGGAATCGGCGCGCCAAAGCTGAATAATCTGAACGACCTGATGACAGCCCTGAAGGACATGCAGGCTAAATATCCGAAGACTCCGGATGGCAAGCCGATTGTTCCAATTACCCTGTGGAAGGACTGGGACGGCGGAAGCATGGAGAATGTCCGGTGGCTGAGCAACTGGTATGGCTATGAGCAGCCGAACGGCACGACAACGATTCAATTGAATGCCAAGGGCGACATCGTGCCGATCGTAGACGACAACAGCATGTACAAGAAGATTCTGCAGTTCTATTATGACGCTAACAAAATGGGTCTCGTCGACCCGGATTCCCCTTCCCAGGACTGGAACAAGGTATCTGAGAAGCTGACCAACAAGCAGGTGCTGCTCCTGTGGTACTCCTGGCAGAGAGGCTTCTACAACACGATTGAACGCGGCAACCAGGGTGACGGCAACGTAGCCGTTCCGATCGGCGATACCCACCTGATCCAGAACAGTGATGCTTACTTCGGGAACGGCAGAGTGTTTGCCATCGGCTCCAAAGCGAAAGAACCGGAAAGAATCATGGAACTGATGGACTGGATGTCCTCTCCGGAAGGCCTGCGTTACTATACCAACGGCTTCGAAGGCTTCAACTATGAAAAAACACCGGACGGCAAATTCAAGCTGACCGAAGTTGGTCAGACTGCATTCCAGGAAAATACTCCTGTGCCTGCTGAATACGGCGGCGGCGGTTACCAGGATGGCCAGAGCAAGGTCAACTCGATGATTATGAGTGATTTCGTGACCGACCCGGAAACCAAAGAATTCTATAACAGCACCTACTGGGCATCCACCATTGAAGCCAACAAGACTGCGTTGACTACAGATTGGCAGAAGACCTATGATGCTACTACTCCGACCGAGTACTATACGAAGAACAACATGATCGACATCGTGCCGAACATCAATACCAGTCTTGGCTCCGATTCCTCTGACGTCAAGAACAAACGCAGCCAGATCTCGGATTATGTCAAGAACACCTCCTGGAAAATGATCTTCGCCAAGGACCAGGCCGAATTCGACCAGCTCTGGACCAAGCTGAAGAGCGATGTCGAAGGACTCGGCTGGAACGATGTCTTCGCAGTAGACAAGGAAAGAGCAGACAAAATCGTTAAAATGCGCGCCGATGCGATTGCTAATAAGTAAGCAAATGAGCGTTATTGCGTAAGCTGTAAAAGTAAAAGAAAAGGCAGCCCCGAAGCCATGGAGATGGCTTGGGGCTGTCTTTTTTGTTACCGGTAACTGTTCTTCCTGCTCCCTTAAAAAACAAGCTGAGCGAACTGGTACAAGCCGTTCTTCCAGACCGGCCAGTCATGGTCGCCCTGCTCTTCCACCCAGATATGCGGCACGTTATGTTCTGTGAAATAAGCATGGGTGCGGTCGCTGACGTACTTGAGATTGTCCCGGTCTCCGCAGGATAACCAGAGCAGGTTAAGCGCGTCCGCTACCTTCTGCGGATCAGGCACCAGCAGCTCTGGCTCCTTCGTGTTAGGTGCCGCAGAGAAGGCTCCTACCCAGGCGAAACGGTCCAGGTTGTTCAGACCCATATTGAGTGATTGCCCTCCGCCCATGGATAATCCGGCCAGCGCACGATGCTCCCGGTCCGTCATAACGGAATAATTCGCTTCAATATAAGGGATCAGATCGTTCAGCAGATCAGACTCAAAGGTTGCAAAGGCTTCCAACTTGTCAGGCGCGAAGATGTCGCCCTCCGCCCGGTCATTCAGCATCGCCCGCCCGTTCGGCAGAACTACAATCATTGGCTTCAGCAATTGATCAGCATACAGGTTGTCCAGAATAACCTGGGGTGTGCCGTGAGTGTACCATTCGTCCTCATCTCCACCGATACCGTGCAGCAGATACAGCACACTATATTTCTCTGCGCTGGAGTAGCCAGGCGGTGTGTATACTCTAGCCTTCCGGGTGTTGCCAACTGTTGCAGAGGGATATTCGATCATCGTGATCTTACCACGCTCGATCCCTGCTCTCTCCTGATCATATCCCGCTGCTTGTGTTGAATACTTCTGATGGTTCATGTCCAATGCTGCTCATTCCTCTCTTAGATTATATGTATATCCCCACACTTTGTTTATTCAATAAACTAAGTGCGAAATCCTGCTGAGGAACCTGTTGCAGAAAAATATATATGAAGGATAGACGTCTTCTACGTTGGACAGACCCGCTTGTATTTAATCTTCGTATACATACGAATGCATCGGAGTAATCTCCACCGGCTGCAGGGATTGATATAGAGCATTAGCCTCAGCAGAGAACCCTGTAATATATGCCGTTGTCACACCTTGCTCCTTCAGCCGCAAGAAGCAGGCTGTAACAACCGCCTTGCCGAAGCCGCGTTGCCGGTAATCCGGGTGGGTCCCAATCGTCTCTATAACCGCGATCCCGTTATCCTGATCCACGAACCCGAAACAGAAGGCAATATGCCGGCCCTTATCATCAACCACAGAGAAATCAAGCTCCGCAAGATAGGACGGCAGAGTTTTTCTCCAATACTCTACCTTGACTGGGCCGGAATCAGACGGAGAGAAGATCTGTTCAATCAACTCGCCCTTCGATTCCTCGTCTGCCCCTTCAGCCATGCACCGGATGTAGAAGCCTTCTTCCAGGTTAAAAGTGTACTCAGTATTCGCAAGATCGTATCTTCGGGTATTCCCGATATGGGAATCTTGCACAAAACCTTGATCCAATAATGCCTGAACCTCCTGACCATAGGGATAGCAATCCGTGTTAAGCTTCTTTTTCCCCTTGCCCCATACATTCCGGGTCCATGCGACCATCTCGTCCGCCAGATACGGGTAATCCGGATGAACGATTAAGCTGAAGAAACCGCCTCCGGATTCGGAAATGAAAAGTCCTGTTATCTCACCGGCTTCATTCTTCCATAGGTGTGCATTATGCTCCATGAAATTAGGGTCTGCACTTTTGGGCGCTTCGTACCGGTTCCAGAACTCGAATCTGACAAATTCCCAGGTTTGAAGCTGCCCTGTCAAGGTTACCATTTTTTTTAAAAAGGTACGGACATTGTTGAAATTTTCCACGTTGCCAATATACTTTTCATTCATTCCTTCTTCTCCATTCAACACTCATAATTTTACTACTCTTCTATTATATGTGATAGCTTTTCCTTTTTATAGGTATAGATTTGTTATAATAATTTGTTCTCTTGCACTCTGCATAGGACACAGTAGGGTAAGACGAGGTATTACTCCCTCCTCCCTCGGACTCCGGGTAGAAGGGCAACCCAACTGGTGACCCGAACCCCCACCGAACCCGGCGTGCGGATTTCCCGCACCGGGCTCTTCAGAACTGGTTTTACAGCATCGCGTATGTCTTCAACCGTTGATACGGGATGAAGATTTTCGGTCGCATCAGTGGAAACAATGAGCGTAATCGCTGGTATTCCTCCCAGGTAACAGGCTTCGGTATCCAGACTCTTCTTACCGCTGGCGGATGGTAGCCTTTCCGGTGTATGGATGTGAGCATTTCTCCTGCCCACACCTCGAAGCTTTTCACGCCTCGTCTCGGGTCACCCCATCTACGCCGGGGGCTGTTCGTTTGGGAATATGCTGCAAACATTCTTCTAGTCGTTCTTTAGAGATATGGTGAGTAAGCGAAGTAAACTGGAGCTTCGAATCTTCTCGTGCTTTTGCTGCTATTCTTTCCAATTCTGTTGTCATGGCTAGGTTTCTCCTCCCGTTGTATGGAGCCCATGTTGCCTTAGAAAGATTCCATACTTAACTTGGAGGAATCATCATGAAACCGCAAAAGAGAAGCTTACCTAAAAATCGAATTGTTCCCGAACGAAAAATATATTTTCGCCCAGAAGTCACTCATTGTCCGGATTGTGGAACCAAAGCTTTTAACCAAGAACGTTGTCGATGGGCCAAGCGGCTAGACGAAACCACGAAACGTAGACGCTTCCGCAGAGACCCCGTTGCCTACCTAAAACAGATTGAAAACAAACTTTGTTAGTGAATTAGTCAACCGTAGAAAAAAAACTCCCGGGTGGGGGAGGGTCTCCCCAGTTCACTGCACTATCTTTCAATCCATGCCGTTCCCTATACACCGGAGGATTCTTCACTGCTGTTCCAAGTTCTGTGCAGTTTCCTTGGCCTTCGTCCATTATGGCGGGACTCGGCTCCCTCTGTTCCCCTTCGCAGGGCCTTTTTGACGACGCGGCAGGATTCACTTGATGTTACTTTCACCAACTAGATAATGCGTGCCTCTGGGCACGCCCATTAAAAAAGGGCCTGTCAAATGACAGGCCCGATACTTTCCGTAAGCTTCATATCCATGATCAAGTCTGGGAGGAACACCTTCTCCAATTCTCTTATATCCTCAGTCAGCTGAATAATCGAAGCCAGCAGTTCCGGCTTGCAGTTAACGCAATATTTAAGAAAATTGTTCTTCAATATCAATGCCTGTCCTTCCAGAAAAACGGCTTGCTCTACCAGGTGCGGCTTTCGGATAATCTCCCTGTCAAACATATACTCAGTACGGAGCTTCATGCAATGCTTGTGCTCCCACAGAATATGAACATGCCTTACATCGGCAGCAGCCTCCCCTTCAGAAAGATTGTTGAAATACTTCAGGAGAACATCATAAATCTCCATACCATATGCACGTTCCCATGGACTTTCCACCATGCTGAAGCGCTCAGAGGTATTGCGGGAATACAAATAATCCTCGAGAGATTCACAGACCAGTTTTTGATTGAAATCATATTTCCCGTCCTCTTTATATTGATAAAGAACGATCTGATTACATTCGTTACCCATCTGATCAAGATAACGGAATGAAGCTTCGAACGCTTGAAATGTTATCTGTGATGAAACATACATGCCCTTGCCGTTAAAACCAAGGATATGGAAGGAGCTGGTAGACGAATCGTATCCATATACCAGTGAATCATGCGAAAAATGCTCTTTGCCGTAAGTAAATCTCTCTGGAACAAAGTATTCATCTAAATTCAGATAGACATAATACTCCTTGTCTAGGGCCGCCTTAACAAAATCGACAACGGGCTTGTCAGTCAAGGCATATACTTCCCTGGACAAACGGTATGTAGTCAGCCAGGGAACAATGGCATAGTCATACATATAGAAGCAGAAAGGCACAGGAGCATTCATATCTCTATTAAAGGCTAACTGTATATAGTTGCTGTAAAACCATGGATAGCTCGACTCATAATTCAGGATAATTGCCAAGGGATACGAGTAGAAGTGATAGCCGAAAACTGGCGGCTTTTGGACTGGTAAAACTTTGGTCACTATTGATCACCTCTTTAGGTTGAGTGGTTCGCCGTTAGAATCAGTTTCAGCCACACTGCCGTCCTTCATTCTCTCATCAATATAGGCTATAAGAGAGTCGGTCAACTGGGCGAAATGCGCCGAAGGTAACGCTGCCGAGATCCGAAACCAGAAGGGGTGTTCAAGATCGGACACGATGTTATTGTTAAAACAAGATTCCGGCATTAAAATAATCCTGGTCTTGTGCAAAAGGTCGTGGCAGATGTCCAGTTGATCCTTCGCGGCCCACCCGCGGATTCTTACGCAAAAGTTAAAACCGCCTCCCAGCTCCGTCCGGCTCTCCAGCCTGACTCCCATTGCTTCCGAGAAATACATAGAATTGAGCTGAACCTGATCATGGTTCTCCCTGATTTCTTGAGCAAACCGCATAACATCCTGCATAACGTCCCTGTTTTTCAGAATAGGTTTTAGGTGGCGGATATACATCTCTCTTCCTCCGCAGTACAGCAGCTGTTCTCTGAATTTCCTTAGAATTTGCTGTATTTCGTTTTCGCATCCGGTTTTTTTCCAGTGCAGAAAAAGCACACGGTACACCATATCTATAATGAACGGCGTGACATAGAAGGTTGGTGGGGAAAATAAAAACAGCTCATTCCAGTAGGACACACATTCCCTGAATTCCTCATTGCAAAGAATATATCCTATCCGTGCTCCCGGGATACTTCTTGTTTTGGACAAGCTATTGATCACATAAGTGTGTTCGCTATAGTTGGTGCGTTCGATGACTCTATTAATATTAATGAACTCAAATTGATCTGCTAACTCATTCAATTGGCACTTGTCAATCAGCATTGTGATCCCTTTACGCTGTAACAGCCCGATGATCTCCTCCAGTTCCGTTTCACTGTAAATCTCACCGGAAGGATTGAACGGGAGTGTCAGTATCAGCAGCTCTGGATTGTATGTATCCAGTGCTGCTTCGATTTCTGCGAGAACAGGCGCAATGCGGCCCGCCTCTTGAGACATGATGGTTACAGCCTGAAGCTGCTGGCGCTCACAGCATTCATAAAACAAATAATAACTTAAACCCAGCAGCATCACGGTAGACCCGGGATGTTGACAGGAGTAATACTCCATAAATAAAGCGATAGCCTGAGTAGCCCCGACGGTTATACATACATGTTGCGGAAACTCAGGCTGCCGCTCTACATCTCCTGAAGTCAAGTAACGCTCGTAGAATAAAATCGCTTCCCGGATATCCGCATTGCCTTCGATTTCTGAATATTTCTTGACAAAGTCACCTGACAGGGAATCTTTAAGCAAATATTCCCGGTAAAGCTCCGGTGGAGGAAATTGATTGATCCCCGCAGAGAGATTCATCTGCAAGGAATTCGCTGACAATAAGCCGCCAATGGACTGGTTGACATTGGCTTTTCTATCTCTTTTCCTTCTTACCTGATCCAATATATTATTCAATGGTCCTCCCCCTGCCGCCAAATCGCATTTCCCATAACCCCCATATTAGTTCCCAACAATGACCACCTCCCTGTTAATACTATAGGGATGGGTGTCTACCTTTCCCATGGTGAGCTTATAAACTTTGTCAGCTGCATCATAATAATGATCGTCATGAGTAATAGCGATAACACATTTATTCCTGGCCCGTAACTCAGGAAGCAACGTCCGGTAAAAGTATTGTTTGAATTCAGGGTCCTGGTCAGCAGCCCATTCATCGAACAAAAAGATATCTTTGTCTTCAAGATAGCTGATCATTAGTGCCACACGCTTCTTCTGACCCGTTGATAAATTGAGATGGTCGAATTTCCCTTGGTCCACCCGGATTTTCTCGGAAAGTCTTAACTGCTGCAGATATTTCTGAATATCTTCTTCGCAATGGTCGTAATTAATGCCGTACATTGTCCTGAACAGATGAAAATCACTAAAAACAGTTGAATAAAGCTCCTTTAACTCCGAAGGGGATACCTTTCTTCCATTCAAAGTGATGTTCCCTCCAAGTGGCTCATATAAGCCTGTAAGCAGCTTAGCCAATGTCGTCTTCCCGCTGCCGTTCCCGCCAGTGATAAACGTGATCTCCCCCGAACGGAACGATAAAGACAGCGGCCCCACGCGGAAGACACGCATTCCGTTGTTCCCCTCATAGGCGTAGGTCACTTCCTCCAGGCTGATTTCAAACTCCCCATGCGAATTATGCCCGGCATGAGGCGGTTCTTCGTCTACGGGTATCGCAGCAGTTTCTCCTGACGGTATCTCTTCAATTAAAGACTGAATCCGTCTCCAGCTCACCCGAATACGGAACAGCTCTGGTATATTATCCAGCACGGAATGGAGTGGATTGGTCATGTACAAAAAGACAAAGATATAAGCGCGCAGCTCTCCGACCTCAACATTGTTGAAGATAACCGGAAATACAAATGCCACAGTACCGATGACGAAAGTGAATAGCAGCTCTCCGACTACAAAGGCGTTTGTAAACTTGATGGATGCCAGAATGCTTTTGGACCGGTATTCATCGCAACATTCATCCATATCCCGCTGAAAATCTGCTCTCCGCTGCTTCTTCATGCTAAGTTCCTTAAAGCCCAGAATTAAATGATCGATCATCGAGAAGAACGTATTCTGAATATCACGCGTCCGCTCCCAGATCCTGTTTGCCGATTTGCCTACGGCCACATATAGTCCTGCTGCCAGCACAATAATGGCTATGGAAACCAGCAATCCATAAAAGTTGATGGTTCCGAGGTAAACAAGGCAGCATAAAAGCGTCGCTGTTCCTGTAAACGCGCTGATGATGACTCCGGGAAGCCGGCCGATCGTTTCCGAGTCATTATTTAGCCCGACATGAATATTCCCTTCCTCCATCTGTTCAAATTTGGCGTAAGGCGCATTCAGCACCTTCTGAATCAACTCAGTCCGCTTGGCATAGACTAAACCGCCGGTCAGCTTAACCATCTCCGTCTGAATCAGCTTTTGCCCAAGCACATAAAGCGCAAGGCCGAGCAGGAAATAGACAATTAGACCGCTGAACAAGGCGTCCTTACGGTCAAGTGCCGCATTGATGGTGAAGATGACAAAAGCATTACCAAAGCCGCTTACGAAACTGAGTACAATGAGCGGAAACATCAGTTTGTCATTCTCTCTAGGAAACCAGCGGATTAGCTGAAAATATAGCAGAAAGAGTGCCAATGCTCCAAACAGCGTAACCATGGCTGGTACAAGACTATACGGCGCCCAAACATGTACAAAGCTCCATGGCACACGATCAAAGAGTACGTCGGGCAGCAGATAAAGACAATAGCCAAGCCCACCCAAAAAAACAAGTGTGACCCCTAGCCGTGCCAAGTTGCCATTGCTCCAGTCGGCAGCCTTTCTCTTATGTTGTATACACTCGTACACGAACATAATCAGATACCCCAGGGACAGCACAGACAGAATTCCTGAAAGGACAATTAGTGCCGAGGAAATCCGGTCCAGCGACAGCATCATGTCTCCGGAAGAGCCCTTCAGATTCTTGTCTTCCAGTATCGACATGATGTCATTAACTATAGCCCCGGTATAATCCGAATTACTGTTGGCTAGAACCGCCAAGCCCAGATGTTCTCCGGGCTTGATTACAATATTGGAAGAGAAATTGGGATTGGAACCGGCATGAGACAGTTGACCGCTGCCTTTCTGAAAGACCTGCCATCCGGCAGCATATGAGGAACCGTCTCCGCCGGGGGCAACGGTGCGATCTGCTTCATGCGACTTTTCTATGAGCTTCCGGTACGGTGATTCCAGCTTGACAGCTCCGCTTTGAATTTTCAGCCAATTTGCCATATCCTCAGCGTTCATCACGATATACCCGGCCGGTGCATTGCCTTGATATGCCGGAGCATCATAAGTACGCTGTGACAGGAAAGAGAGCTTATGCCCCTCCGACATCGTAGGCAGAGCGTAGGCCTCATCCCGGGAACTATAGGTAGACTTCAGACCCAAAGGAAATAAAATCCGGGCTGTTATAAAGTCTTCATATGATTGTCCGCTGACTTGTTCAATGACATACCCCAGTACATCATAGTTCACCGTGGCATACTGGAAGCGCTCTCCAGGTTTGTAATCCAGCTCTCCACCCGACAACCGGCGTACGGTTCGTTCAAGCGCATCCGGGCCTGAATAGGCCTCGATATCGCCAATGGTACGGTACGGAATTCCTGATGTCTGGTGAAGAAGCTGAGCAATGGTTATTTGGACCGGCAGTTTCTTATAGTTCATGTGGAACCAAGGGATATACTTGTCCACCGGATCAGTCAGGCTCAGCAGGCCCTCCTCTTCCAGATAAAGAACACCTAAACCTGTAAAGGCCTTACTGGTAGAACCAAGCTCAAACAAGGTTTGACTGGTGACCGGCAAGCCCGTCTCTTTGCTGGCAACACCAAAGCTTTTTTGATAAACGGTACGATCTCCTTCCACCAGGACGACAGATAGACCGGGAATTTTCCCCGCCTTCATCTGCTTCACAATCCGCTGTTCAATGGCCTGCATCTTCTCCCCGCTTATCCTGTCCGGTGCTTCCTCCGCACTTGAATATCCCGGATAACCAAACATCAGCGGGATCAGCAGCAGCAGTAAGATCCTGTAAACAAATTTCAAGTCTGTCAGCTCCTTAGATAAAAAGGGAATTCAGCTCATCTGCACTCAAACTGATAGTATCGAAGTCAGCCGGCGAGAACTTCGCGGCTTTCTGTTCGGCGCAATGCCGGATTATGCCTGTCAGAGACGCCACAAAGCTCTGCATGAAAGCCGACAGGGTGCTGCCTTCAACCTCCAGTTCATTGTAGGAGACCCGAATTCTCAATCTTCCGCCAGCCACCCAGATATTTGCATCCCACAAGCAGCCTTGAAGCGCAAGCTCTTCGTCTGATTCTTCTCCTGCAGTGTCTGCTGATAAGGTGAACCAGGGATTCGGAGCCATATCAAATCCGCCCATGTAATTAAAACGGATCAGACGTTTCTGCGGCACGATACTGTCTGATTGCCCGCAGCAGAGGCCGTAACCAATACCTCCTCTCGGTATTGTCCGAAACTGTTCTTTTACCGAAATGACAGTCTCCTCAATCGCTGCATTGCGGTCAAGCATAAATCGGGCCGGATAATGGCAGGTGAACCAACCTACTGTACGTGAGACATTAGGAGCCTCTGCTCCGCCTTCCCGCCCATGAGATTCCAGCTCCACCAACAGATGCTCCTGGCCGGAGCTCTCACATAAGCCTTTCAAAAACGAAGTCAACACCAGTTCCTGGGTCTCAGTGCGATAAGCCTCATTCGCCCGGGTCATCAACAAGCAGGTCTCCTCCTCGGACAACGCTGCTTCTATCGTCTCCATACAGACTGCCGCAGTCTGCTCTTCTCCCCGCTGCTTCAAGGGCCAGGCATAATCCGGCTCCAATATCTTATTCCAATAAACCGCTTCCTTCTGTGCCTTCAACCTTACAGCTTCATCGTGCATAAATTCGGTCCATTCTTTAAAAGAAGCCGTTGTTCCCGGGAGGTTCTGTGTATTGTTTGCCCGCTGAAAATTGAGCAGCAAACGCAAATCATCCAGCAGCAGATGCCACGACACCCCGTCAACCACGAGATGATGCGCTGTGATCAGCAATTGCCTGCCACGCCCGCCAAGCTCGAAGATGCACGCACTCAGCAACAAATCGCTTCCAATATCAAAACCGGATTTAAGCCGCTGTGCCAGAAGGTTGCGCTGTCTTCCCTGTTCATCTACAGGAAGCGAACGCAAGTCATAAGTCTCCACCTTGATGTCCGCCATAAGATGCTCCGGATTATAAAACAGCATGTCTGCCACATCATCATAGTTAAGACGTAGCGAATCATGATGCCGGACCAGCCCCTCAAGCCCTGCCACAATCCGGGATACCGGTAATTCCTCATTAATATCCAGCAAGATAGACTGGTTATAATAATTACTCTGTTCATACCTCCCGCTTAACAACTTCCTCATAACAGGTGTGAGAGACAAGCTGCCTTCTGCCGGAACAGGCCGGCTGACCCCGCGGATTTGCGTCCGGGTGATGCGGGTGTACATTTCTCCGAGCACAGGATACTTTAAAATATCCATTACCTGCAGCTCAAGCCCGCAATCATGCAGCTTGGAAGAAATCAGTATTGCCTTGATGGAATCGCCGCCCATAAAAAAGAAATTGTGCTCCGGACGAAGCTCTTCTGCCTTTAATCCAAGCACTTGACTAATTATCTCGTGAACAGTTCCCAGCATCGTGTCATGCAGCTGCCATTCTGTAACCCCGCCTTCTTCAGCCGCCGGGGCGGGTAATGCTGCAGTATCAATCTTCCCGTTGATCGTCAGAGGCAGATGATCCAGCATTTCATAAATGGGCGGGACCATATAATGTGGCAGCCTGGAGGCAAGATAACTCCTTACCTCGCCCAGACTTCCCCTCTGGTTCATAACCAGATATGCACATAGATGCTTCACGGAGAAGCTATCCTCATATACCGTAACTGCCGCCATCTTCACAGCCGGATGATCAGCCAGCACCTGCTCAATCTCGTTGAGTTCAATCCGGTAGCCCTTGAGATTGATCTGCCTGTCAGTTCTTCCAATGTATTCAATGCATGAATCTGTGATGAATCTGGCCTTGTCCCCGGTTCTGTACAGTCTTTCGCCTTCAGTGAACGGGTTGAGCGGAAACCGTTCTGCAGTCAGCTGTCCCCTTCTGTGATACCCCCGCCCTACACCGTCACCGCCTATGTACAATTCTCCTGTAGCGCCAACAGGTACCGGGCGCATCAGCTCATCCAGGATGTAAATGGATGTATTGGCGATCGGCTCGCCGATAGGCACTGTTTTGGCTGTATCTCTAGCCGGATTATAGCGATAGAACATGCAGCCGACGACAGTTTCCGTAGGTCCATATTCATTGTAAATCTCAATATCACCGCCGAATGCGGCCACAATGCGGGATGCTAAGGCCCCTTTGAGTTCTTCGCCTCCGACGATCATCCGCTTAATACTTGAATTCCGGTATTCGCCATCCTGCAGCAATGCCAGATGCGCGGGTGTTAGCTTTAGCACGGTGGTCAGATTGTCGTTCACAATATCGTGAAGTACACTGCGATTTGGATTCTTGGGATAAATTACAATTTGCCCGCCTGAGATCAGCGGCACGAATATAGAGGTTACCGTTAAATCAAAAGCAAGCGATGAATATAGGGCGAATGTTTCTGTTTCGCCTTGTGTGTAAATGCTTCTGGCCCAGCAGCAGTAATTGACCAGACCTTTATGAGTGATCATTGTTCCCTTGGGTGTGCCGGTCGTTCCGGAAGTATAAATGATATAAGCAAGATCATTGGGCTCCGGAGATGGGGCGGGCACATACAACGAATGCAGCCCCGGTTCTTCCTGCTGCTGGCTGACAACAGGTCCCTGCCACATAATTTCAGGATCTATTACCGTATTGACGATCAGCAGATCCGGTTCAGCATCATGAAGCAGATAGGAAATCCGTTCTGCCGGATAGTCCGGGTCTATAGGCAGATAGGTTGCTCCAGCTTTGAGTACTCCTAATAGAGCGATGACACTTTCAGGAGAAGGTTCGGCTATAATGGCTGCAAGCTTCCGCACACCCAATCCGTGATTGCTAAGACGCATAGCCAAGTGATTAGATCTTCGGTCCAGTTCCCGATATGTCATGGTGTTCTGCCCATGAAGCAGCGCTGGCTGTTCTGGCGTTCGTTTGGCCTGTTCACGGAACAACTCGATAATTGTCCGGTCTGCAGGATAGGACATCCGCGTATTATTGAATTCAATAATCTTGTGGTGATATTCAGCCTCGCTCAGCATTTTCAATCCGGCCAGCCTGGACTGCGGGGATCTAACAGCTTGCCGGATCAGTCCTGTAAGCTGTCTATACATTCGTTGCACCTGTTCTTCGGAGTAATCTGCTATCCTGTAATCGAAATCCAGACCGATCCGCTGTTCCTCTGTCCATTCCTTAATAACCAGCTGCAGCGTATATGCCTGATAGCCGTTGTAGAACTCGGTATTCTCAACCGCTGCGCCATTCAGCCTGGAAGGCAACCGGGTGTTGTAATAGTTCACACAGATGTTAAATAGATCAGCATATCCTTTTTTCCGCAGTTCCAGTTCCTGAGCAAGAAGATTGTAGGGATACCGTTGGTTGTAATAGCAGGCCTGTAGTTCACGGTCCACTCTTTGCAGCAGCCCGGCTGTATTATCTTCTTCATCAATACATATTCTGAGCACCATCGGGCTGGTGAACATTCCGAAGGTTTGGCGTTGCTCCCGGCTCGACCTGTTATAGGTAGGTGTTCCGAGAACAAGGTCAACCATATGCTCGCTGCGCTTCAGCCAAAGGAGGAAAACGGTAACAAAAAACGTGTTGATGGAACAATTGCACGCCTGAACAAATGCCTTAATTTCTCCGGACAGCTCCTTGTCCAGCAGAAAGGACAGACGGCGTCCCTCAAACTGGTTTGACCCGGCTTTTAGACAGTATTCAGGCAGCTCGCGAAACTTCTCCATCCAAAACCGCTTGTTCTTCTCTGCCCGGGCGGAGACCAGGTAACGCTCCTCTGAAGCGATATATTCAAGGTAGGATGGCGCCTTACTCCCCTTTTCCCGCTCCACAGTCCCTTTCAACATTTGCTCATAACTGTCTGTTATCTGTTCAGTCATAATATGGGTAGACCAGCCGTCAGCGATAATATGATGTAATTTCACAAAATATCCGCAGTCCTGATCGCCAAGAGAGAATAGTGCAAAATAAAAAAGAGGTTCGCCAGTCAATTGAAACGGCTTACGCGCCTCTGCCTCCACCCACCGCCTGAAGGCATATTCGGGATGTTCCTCAGATGAGAAGTCCATCCGGTCCAGCAGAGTGGCCGGGGCATCCGATATATACTGGGCCGGCTCGGTACTATGAACTGTAATCCGCAGCCGGATTCCGTCATTCATGGAGATAAACCGGTGTATCGCAGCTTCCAGCAGGTTGAAATCCACAGCACCCCGGACCCTGATGGTTCCTCCGATCGAAAACAGTGGGGTCCCTGAATGCATTTGCTCCAGGTACCAGATTCGTTTCTGGGCATGGGTTAACGGCCATTTCGAGGGTTGATCTTCATCCAATTCATTCACCTCCATAATTCAAGCTTTCAGCATATGTACCATTCTCCCAAAAACGCTTATAGTACACCAACTCCAGTTCATAGACCCGTTCTAAAGAAGAAACTGCGCCAAGAATGGAAGCCTGGCGATAGCGGCCTGAGAACTGGTATCTTGCGATTATTGCACGGATAGTTTTCCACAAGTCCAAAATATCCTGTTGCAGCCTCTGCACGCTATCTTCCGGCTCAAACAGCACCCCGTGCAAATAGCTCTGAGCCCGCTTAGCTTCTATAATGTCATTCAAGCCCGGGAGCATGATCCCGGATGTATCATAAAGCCTCTTCTCGTCCCGGCAATTCGACGTATAGCTGTCGATGAACCCGCGCAGACCGGAGAGACCTTCTGAAATCTCTGGCCTTGCAACCTGAAGACTTCGCACATATTGCACTCTGGCTGCTGCGATATCCTTAAGCGGCCGGGACGGAGCCGTTGCCCCAAAACTATGGAACGACAGCTTGTCCGGCTTATGGAGATGCTGAAGATACCCCTCATACATACAGCTCAAATCCTCCAGAGCGATTGATGTTTCCCGGTAATCCAATACATCGGATCTGCTTTGCTCAAGAATCTGTACCATTCCGGTCTCAGAATTCAAGCCGTAGGCCAGCAGCGAATGATGCCAATGCATCGTTTGGTAGCAATCCTGCCGGATAGGCTCGTAGAAGCAATCGACATTTACAATAACTGCCCTGCCGCGGCATAGCGCTTTTGTCAGATCATATGTGAATCGGTTAGTTATCCCATACGCTTCCACATCGATCCCTTCATTCAGCAGAACTGCCTCTAATTCCTGCACATGGCAGCAGTCGGCAGACAGGAAGCGCTGCTCTGTGCATCCTTCCCAGCTATAGATCAGCGGACTATTGACTAGAAAGTTAATCACATTACTTCCCCGCGCAATCATTACCGGAAATAATGCACTGTAGAAGCAGTTCAAAAAATAAAACTCATTAAATGGCTTAATACCAGAAATGGTCTGGTCGCCGTTTCCAGGTATATACTGCATAGCTCCTCCTGTCCGCTCTATGCGGCACTGTTCACTTGGATGTTACAGATACAGGTCTAGTCTCATTGTCCTCATGCGGCAGTCCACTTGGGTAATAGCAAAGATAGCTGCAGCGGTACCCTAATTCTTGCCGTATCTCGGCTTCCTGGCGCTCAGGCTGCTCTGTGTTCATTTGGAGCGCAGATTTAGCTATACGGATATCCTCTGCCAGATTCTCCAGCGCTCCGCCGCGGCCCACAACCTTCAGATGAGTGACCCCAATGGATTCCAGCTCCTTGATCCGGCACATACCGCAGCCCCAGTTTCCCACCTCATGCCCGGCTGAAGCGGGCTTGCTTTGCTCTGCCTCCCTGCTGTGAAGCTTGTTTTGAATCCCCGTCATTTTATGCAGATAGCTTTCTGCACGTTTGAACCGGCCATTGTCTTCAAACCGGCCCGGCACCATCGGTATTTCACATACCGGCGACATTTCATCACAATGTGTTCCGTTGCAAAAAGCTCCGGAATAAAGACAAAATGCATTTAGGAAGAAAGCCTCGTACTCCATGTCTGCAATCCCGCTGCCTTCAATGACACTGCGGATATTGCCCAAATTAATTTTCCGCGGGAATACAATCCGGGACACCTTGGCTTGATTTACGAACTGCACAGTCTCCCTGTTATAAGTTTCAACTTCTCCACTGATATGAATCTGGCAGTCAACTCCCTGTTCCCGCAAATAGAGCACAAAACTAAGATCGGCCAGAATGAAGGTATTGAACCCGATATCCATCAGCCGCCGGATGTATTCAACCACCTCATCATACTGTCTGGCCAAATAATAATGGGAATTCATCGTAATCTTGACTGGAATTCCGTAATACTCAACTTTTCTTCCGAGAATCTTCATGGAGCTGAGGTTAGTAATATTATGATTGCCGAGCAGATATTCTCTGCGGTTAAAGGGAAGCAGGCTTGAGTACTTTTTAAGCCATTCCCCTGGTACATACCCGCAGTAAAATTCATCTGCTCCCGCTTCCGCAAGTGTCTCATATGACTCCGCATTCGTTAATGGCGTTACAATGTTCATCTTATTTCCCCCGCATTCATAGATTGTTGTGAAACCGTCAAACTGCAGAATAGACAAGGCGGTCAACCTTGTCCTTAAGCGCAGGAGCCCAGCTCTCTGCATCGCTGATCAGCGAAAGATCGAGGCCAAATACTGTATTGCCATTGCCGATCATATTCAAATGTTTGGGGAACTGGAATAATAGTTCGGAACAATATTGGGGACATGCTCCCACATAATCGAGTTTGCCCAGCTTGCAGTAAGCATTTAAGTGGCAAAAGGTTGCAGTATTGATCTGGAAGAACGGAAAATGCAGGCTGTGCCGTCCTTCTGGAATGCTTACATCCGTCTGGTTGCATTCGTATTCATATCTGGACATTCCCCATTGGGCCAAATACTCACGAAAAAAGTCGCTGTTCAGTGCATTCTCTCCCAGTTCCTTACGGAATTCTTCGAATCCCCACCACCATTTAGTTCTCGTATCCTTCTTCCGCTTGTTCAAAAGCCGCCCAAGCACAGGGACAAGTAACGGATATTCGCGGAGAATCATCAATTCCCCCCAGTCATTGATGATCACCTCAAGCTGAGTCTGATTCTGTTCGCACCAGCCGGACAGGGCATCGAACATCCTTATCATGCGCTCCCTCTGATCGTCGTACATATAAGAGATTACCACCGTAACCTTGAATCCTTCTTCACTGGCACGGTCCATCAAGGCTATCATTTTATCCAATTCAGGAATCCGATTCGGACAGAATTCGTTGCCGATATATACCCTCTTAAAGTCCATGTGCGAGATGCCGGCAGTGCTCAGTTCAAACTTGTCCATGTTCTCTTGTATCACTTCAAGAATGGAAGTCTCGAGGCATTTACCAAAAATTTTATCGTCGTTGATATTAAAAGCGAGCTCGGCTGAAGAAAGCAGGCTCCTCCATGAAGCTGAATTTTCTCCAGTCTGCAGATTCTGCACCTTCTCTTTCCAGTCTGCAGCTTGATCCACATAGGAAGCCCAGAATTCTCTGTCTTGCTCCAAGGGATAGAGCGGGAGGTTCTCTTCTTCAAAGAAACCGGAGCTGCTGATTTTTGCGATGTCGCCATGCACTTCCCTCAGCTGCAGGAAATGATTAAGCCGTTCTACCCGCGAAACAAAGATAGCTTGGTTCCCGGAGATTAACGGAGGTAGCTCAATCTGGCATACATACGAAAAAGTAAGCTCCTCTATGACGGTAACTGGACTGTCTGAAAACTCGAATGTCGTATACTTCCGGGTAGAAAAATCAATAATGTCGATTACACAGCTTGCCGGCCCGTCGATAGGTTCTGCACATTCCAATGTGACGGATTCTTCCGTAAGTTCAAGTATTCGGACTTCCTGGCCTCCGGCAGTAGCGAATGCCAGTGAAGTTGAAATCATTCCATTCATTTTCTATTCCCCTTTAGATGGATTCATAATTCCTTTATGATCGGTCCAATTGCACTACGACATAAATCCGCTCTCTCAATTCCCGTAAGGTCGAATATTTCTGGTAGCTCAGATCTTCATCCTCAAACTCGATATCAAAGGCTTTTTCCAGACTGACCAGAAGCTTGATATAAGTTAATGAATTAAAAAGGCTATCGGTTTGCCAATCAAAATTGATTTCGTTATAATCACCGCTCAGCGTTCCATCAGAAATAAGGTCATTTATGATTTGGGTTAATTCCACATCTATGTCCTGCTTTGTCATTATCATTTGATCTTCTCCTTTTTCAAACAATGGATAGTATGATCACACTTCTTTGCGGATTAATGAAACAATGTCCTTCACACTGCCGAACAGTTCATAATTCATCTGATTATCTTCAAACACAACATCAAACTCTTCTTCAATAGCTACCACTACTCTGATGAAGTTCAGTGAATTGATCCCTAATTCCCTGAAATTTTTATGCAGCACTTCAGCGTCATCCATGGCTTGATTTCCGGTATTTTCTTTGAGAATGCGTACGACTTTGATTTCTGTTTCATTCATGCTCTCTTCCTCCTTGGGACGGGTATACCAGTTGTTTAACAATATCTGCATAACGGCTTAGCCACTGTTCAGCCTGCGGCTTCTTAAAGTAATAGCCATCATATCTTAAAATCAGTTTGTGATTATTAATCGGATGCACGTACATTCTAAATGGGGCACTTACATATCCTGCTTCTGAAAGCGGTATGAACGATAGATCCTCCCCCATACTCTCTGTAATATCCATTGGAAAGTTAAGATAGACGAATGCCCCGGTGTATACAGCCTGCTGCAGACTCTCAACGGGCAGTTTGCACCACTCGGCAATTTGCTGGAGCGTCTGATACTCATAAGGCTTTTGCCGGGTCACTTTTTCCTGAATCATGCTCAGCCAGGACAGTCTTTCGTCAATATCCCCCAGCGTGCCATTTGCAACACGTAGCAGCACTGTATTTGAAAAAAGACCCACAATGCTATCCGCATCATCCAATGATTCTGGTCGTCCAGAAACGATCATCGATATCAGAACATCACTGTTCTCCGCCATCTCAGCCTGCAGCATAGCCCAGGCTCCAAGAAGGATGGTATGGGCGGTAATTCGGTTCCTTTCTTTAAAAGATTGAATATGCTGCAGCACTTCGGCACTTAAATCCGCTATTATTTCTTCCGGTTCATAATGGCTGCGCATTTGAACGGGAGGCCGGGATATAGGCGGGACCCAGCTGCTTAACTCCTTGACCCAATAAGATCTGGCTGCTTCGACATCCTGAGCCTCGAGCCACTTCGCATAACAGATGAATGGCTCCGCCGGATTCAGCCTGGTTTCCTCCCCATGCACAAATGCCGAATAAATACGGATAACATCGTTAAAAATCAGGTTGGAGCTCCAGCCATCAAACAACGAGCTTTGACATACCAGCGCAAATATCCATTCCTGCGGAGCAGATGCAAACAATAGTGCACGAAGAAGCGGAGGTTCAGCAATGTTGAACCCCGTTGTCCGTACTTCTGCCAGTCTGCTCCGGTATCGTTCCTCCCGGAACTCCGGGGCGAGCTCCAGCAAATTCTCCTGCTCCAGCTTAAATTCGGGATCTTGATATACAACTTGGAGGGGATGGCTCAGCCGCCTCCACAAAAATCCCGAGCGCAAGACGGGATGTCTCCTTATCGTTTCCTTTAGAGCGGCTTCAAAAAATACCGGTTGTAAGCGTCCGTTCAGCCGATATTCCATAATAACAACATCAAGCCCCGTATTCCGGTAGTTCAGGTTCTGAGCGAGAATCACCTGCTGCATCGGTGTTAGCGGATAAATCGCTTCAATTCCGGGACCGGAATCCAGCATATCTTTGCCATATTTGCGGTCTTTCTCGCTTCGAATTAATGTGAGACTCTCTTCCACGTATCTTTCCTTGAGGACAACATGTTTGTCCTCAAAAATCTCATCCAGTCCTTTCCGGCTAAGTGCCAGTGACAATGACCTGACCGTAGGTGCAGTGAAAATGCATCTGATGTCCGCCTGAAATCCTTCCTTGCGCAACCGTACAGCCAGCCGCATCGCCGAAATTGAATCAAGTCCCATATCAAAAAAATTATCATCAAAGTCCAAATTCGTTCTATTAAGCACCTCCATGACCGACCTGCCAATGGCTTCATAGCGCATGGAACTGTCCGCCTTATCCGTAGGTAGCCACCATTTTTCAGCAAACGCATGTTCCATCTGTGCCTCTCCGGTATTCCGGCCGGCATTTGCCCCATCGCCGGGGGCGATAAGATTAATCGTCCCGGGCTGCAGCTGTAACGGCAGCTCATCCTTGATTTTTTTTCTTACAGTTGTTTCATCGCAACCAGCCGAAGGTTCAGCAATCGCCAGACAAACCAGCGTTCCTCCGCCAATCTCCATACGCACCTCCCGCAGTTCCGGCAGAAAGCTGAGTATTTCTTCAAGCAAGCCCGGGTCTGCTTTTTGAAGATCAGCCGAAGCGCTGCGAATATACAGGCTCCCCTCAGGATCGTAGAAACCTTGACAATCTGTTATGGAATAGGAATGATTCCAGTGAGTATACAGTGTTCCCACGGCACCGGCCCAAGGGCGGTGTTGCCTTTCATTCAAGAGGATGCAGTTCCCGGGGGGCAGCGGTTTACCTGCCGGTACAAGCTCATATTGCCCGCCAAAGGGCAAAACTTCCTCATAGCTATTTTGGTAAGCCAAAATAAACGGTTCGCCCCGGGCAGATAGAAAAAATCCGCAGAGACCATTCACAAAATTTTCTCTATACAGGTCCAGGGTCCGATTGAGCATGGAATGCGCTTCTATAGCAAACACACGTAAATTACTTTTATCCTGCTCCACCCCGGTTCTCAGCATAGTCCGCCAGATCCGCTCATGAGCCACTATCGTCGTATTTGCGCTGATTCCTTCAAGGTCAAGAGTGGGCTGAATAGAGAGAGCCGCCTGTCTCCCCGCTCGGATGAAGGCGATAACTAGGTCGCATACCGTTTCAGGGTTGAGCCCTTTGACCGCCACAACCATATTCTCGCCCACCCGCAATTGCAATGCTGCCGATAATGCACTGTAATAAAGCTCCTGCTCCCGCCCGTTCATCCGCCATTCCGTGCCTTTGCCGGTTAAGCGGACAGCCGCTCCAGGAATTGCACTTTGCTGAGACTGGTAACCCGCTTGCGCATCTCTCCCGTCTTTCTCAGGATTGAAACAACGCACTCCTTCAAGATCGTTACGGTCTGTAAACATAATGGAGATCGAATAACTAGTTACTATTGCCTTTACATCCTCAGAGGACAAGCATGGGCGGCAATAAACATAACTCCACCCCGACTTAACCGCAGCTTCCATGCAACAGGCGGCAAACAGGGGAGAAGCGGTACAAATTCCTAGAACTGCCCTTTCAGGGAGGTCCTCCTGCAGCAGGAACGTCCGTAGCCTGGATACTTCTTGCTCAAGGCAGTTTAGCTGAAACTCATGGACTGTACTCTCATCCCGGCTAACCAATGGATGCAGCATAACTATTCTCACCCCGCTCATCAATGAAATCAGCAACATTCCGTTCCATGGCACCAGGCAGTTCTTGCAGTAGTTCCATATAGTACTCCAACCAACGCTGCGCAAAAATATGCGGTATCTGTGAGGCATTATAAGATAATGCCAACATGATATTCTCCCCTCTGTCCGAAGCGTCCAGGAACAATTCATATTTCCCTGAAGGCCCTGAAAAAGCAATCGGCCGCTCTGTTTCTTCCGTATCCGGCCCTGCGGCTGTGCTGCTGCGCTCCAGGTTGAACGCTGCTGTTATTCCAGGCAGCAAATATTCGGACTGCGTAGCGCTCACTTCTTCCATCAGCCGGTGATGGGAGAAGACCTGATGGCGCGAGACAAGCATGATCTGCTTCTTAATCCCGTTCAAGAATTCACCTATTGTCGAACCTGGATTCACCTGGACTACTACAGGTAAAGTTGAGACACAATGACCGACAAGTTGCTCTACTTCCATGTTCAACTGCCCGGAAAAGGGAACTCCAATAACGAAACAGGACTGCCCCGTCACACCGTACAAAAGCAGTGCGTAGGCCTCGAAAAGTATTGTAAACAGCGTTGTATTGCATTGTTTGGATAGCTGTCCCAGTCTTTCTTTCAGTGCCCCGTCCACCACGCAGCAGACCTCTCCGAACACAGTGAGGGAAGTTCTCGATTCCCCAAAAGGATTAACCGACAAGTCTAGCGCTTCAGCCGGTCTCCGGGCTTCTGCACTCCAGAATTCAATGGCTTCGTCTGCCTCCTTGCTTTCGTTGTATGCCGCAAGAAGCTGAACATAATCGCTGAATCTGCCAGCTACGGGGAGCGACAGTGGAATGCCCTGTGATAAATGGGCATAGATGGCCGAAAAATCATTTATAAAGATATCCATAGACCATCCGTCCATGATCAGAGCGGAGGCCATGACCGCCAGTATGTGCCGTTCCTCCGATTCACGGATCAGCAGGGCACGAATCAGCGGTCCTCCTGCGTCATAATCAAAATCCTTTTCCATCGCCTCTATTAATATGGACTCTGACTTGGCGGCATGTTGTCCAGCCTCGCCGGAGATATCCCTGAACTCAAGAACAGTGTCCACATGTTCTGAGATGAACATCGTTTCGTTCTCAATTCGTACAGTCCGCAGAATTTCATGGCGGTTAACAGCCTGCCGAAATGCCGATTCCACCCATCGCTGATTAAAATCACCGTGTAAAGGCACGATTGTTCTTTCCATAAAAGCTTGCGCTCTCCGTTTATTACCTACATAGGTCAGCCAAAAACGAATCTGGTTCTCTGTCATCGCTACCTTGGCTGGCCGGGAATGAAAAAACGCTTCTGAAATTCCCTCGACGGTTAAATTCTGCTCCGGCAGAGTGAAATTAAAGCAACCCCGTTCGCTCAATTCGCGGCAGCTTTCCATAACGGCATGGGCGAAGCCAGCGACCTCTTCACTCGTATGCGCAGTAGACAGAAAACAAGTTCCTCCCTCCCATAAATAGAACCCTTTCTCGATCAGCATGTAGTAAAGAAATCGCAGCACTGAGGTTTCCTGCTCCACCTGAAATATAAAAAGGGAGCCAAATTGCGCGATCCGCAGCGGAATCCCGCCTGCTGTGAAGAAGGCGTTCAACCCTTCGGCCAGTTGTCGCGTCCTGCGGTTAAGCACCGGATAGATGCGGTCTGCATCGGACTTGATTATCGTCAGAACTTCCTTTGCCGCTGCCATTGAGACCGGATGATGACAGAATGTCCCCCCGGTATGTGCCAGAAAGTTGCTGGGAGCAGAATCGTCGCCATATTGCCATTTTCCGCCGTCTACCCGATCCATATAAGCAGCTTTACCCGCGAATACTCCGATCGGCATTCCGCCGCCGATAATTTTACCGTACGTGACCAGATCTGCCTCAACATCGAAGTATGCCTGTGCTCCGCCAGGATGAATACGGAATCCTGTAATAATCTCATCAAAAATCAGGGCGATTCCCAGTTCTGATGTCAGAGCACGAAGCTGCTGTAAGAAGACCCCCGGGTCTACGCCAGGATTGCGGCTTTGTACAGGTTCAACCAGGACTGCTGCCAGCTCCAAAGCGTGTTCTCTGATCGCGTTCAAAGCTGAATTATCCAGATACTCCAGAACCAGTACATCCTGAACCATAGCTTCAGGCGTTCCTAAGCTGAGTGGAGCCGCCTGTCCTGCTTCACCGGATATGTCTCGCCTGACATAAATACCGTCAAATGTCCCATGAAAGGATTCTGCAAAAAGCGCAACTTTGTTCTTACCGGTCGTTGCCCTAGCTACCCGCAGCGCATTCATAACAGCTTCAGTGCCAGAATTGCAGAAAGCGACCCTTTCCACACCGGTAATTTCATGCAGCAGCTCAGCAACCTCTCCGGGAGAAGAGACCAGAGAACCGAGAACAACCCCGTCCTCCAAACAAGCGCCTAGCGCCCGGGAGATACGTGGGTCATTATACCCAAATAGATTGGCACCGAAGCCCATGGCAAAATCAATGTATTCGTTATGATCCACATCCGTCATCCGTGATCCCTTCGCTGCAGAAGCAAAAATCGGATAGATCAGTTCCTTCCATGGTTTGCTAAAGCCCTGTATCATTCTTCCATTGGCCCATACTCCGCGATACTGCTGTACCAGCCGTTTTGAACCCGCTGTCCGCTTTTCATACCGGCCAATAAGCTCAGCGAGCTCAGTTTCCTGCCGGGGCTGCAGCGGTGTACTGAATTTGACCATAAACTTCTGCTGCAGCCGATCCGGTGCCGGTGCCGGTGATAAATAATTGGTTCGGACTACTGGCTTAGAGGCTGCAGTCGTCTTATCCAAGAGCGCTACCGGGGACACAGGAAGGACGGCTCCAGTTGTGCGCGCTCCCATAACCCAGAGCTGCTGTGTCATAACCTCCAGCTGTCCTTGTATAAGTCTTTCAAGAACACTTGCAGACTGGTCTTGCATTGGCACCTTGTTCGAATCAGGCCTTTCCCCAGACTGTGGCTTTACCTGCGAAGGAGTGTCCACGGTCTGGGCCGAGTGGCTGTCCTCCGCTGCGGCAGCAGCAGGTAGCTGAATTTCCGGAACGGACTGCTGAATATGCCTACTAATCTTGGCTAAGGTGTCCAGTTCTCCAAACAAAATTTCAGGTGCGATATCCAAGCTGTAGCTGTTTTTAATTTTCTGTTTAAGCTGGACAATGGAAATAGAATCAATGCCAAGTTCGAACAATCCCGCATTCTCGTTGATATCCGCAGGATCAGTATCGAATAGCGAAGCAATAAAGTGCTGTAAATCTTTCAATACCACTGAATGTAAGTTACTGGCAGCCGGAGCTGCTTGTTCCACCATAACCTTCACCTCTATGGAAGAAGACTCCGTATCTTCTCCTAAGTCTGACCGCAGCCAACAGCGTTTCCGGTCAAATGGATAAGCCGGCAGACTGGCCGTAACGCCTGACCATGTATTACCAGCTGCCGTCCAATCAACTTCCACACCCTGCATATACGCTTTCGCGGTATGCAACGGCTGTGCATAATCCGCAATAAGGGAGAGCGGAGAGTGTTCCCTTATTGCACTTCCCTCCAGCAATATAACATCTAACTTTTGCACCATTTCTGCTGCCGTTTTCCCGCATACGGCTACTCGTTTGGCGTAGTGCTCCCTGTGTTTTTGTGCTGTGCAGCAGATTTGGGCCAATGTCAGATCAGGACCTTCTCTCAGAAACGCCGCATATCGCGCAACCAGCGCTTCCAGTGCCGGTTGTGTTTTTGCTGACAGGGGCAGGATTTCTACTTTCTCTGCTCCAATCCATGCGCCCTCTGATCCGGCATACTCTTCAAGAATGACATGACAGTTCGTACCGCTCAGGCCAAATGCACTTACCCCGCAGCGTCTGGGCCTCCCTGTATCAATGTCCCAATTCTGTTCTTCATCCACGACAAAGACCGGGCTGCCTACAAAATCAATTTGTGAATTCGCTTCATGAAAATGCAAATTCGGATACAGCTTCCGGTTCTTTAGAGATACAATCGCCTTGGCCAGCCCAAGTAAACCCGCCGCCGAATCTAAATGGCCATAATTCGTTTTAATTGAACCAATCCCACAAAATTGTTTGCGCTTGGTGTGCCTGCCGAATGCCTCTGTGACCGCCTGGACCTCAATTGGATCTCCAAGCTTCGTACCCGTACCATGCGCTTCTATATAGGAAATTGAATCAGCATTCACTCCTGCATCCTTCAACGCACTGACAATCACCTCTTCCTGCGCTTTCGGGCTGGGAGCAGTGATTCCGATGGAAGAACCATCATTGTTACAAGCACTTCCTTTAATCAAGGCATGGATATGGTCCTTGTCCCGCAGTGCGTCGCGAAGCGGCTTAATGATGGTAATAATGCAGCCTTCTCCTTGTCCTGTCCCATCTGCAGTATCGCTGAAGCTCTTGGCTCTGTAATCGCCGGATGCGATATCCGGAAGCGCCTCCTGTTTCAGCCGGACTGGCTGGGTCAGCAGATTAATTCCGCCAACCAGCGCCATCGTACATTCCCCGCTGCGCAGGGAGCGGCATGCTTCGTGCAGAGCAACCAGGGACGATGAGCAGGCCGTATCAATACTCAGGCAAGGTCCCGACAGATCGTAAAAATAAGATACACGGCTCGCAAGCACCGATGCGATGTTGCCTGGGCCTGCGAGTACACTCATCTCAGGCTCCAGCTTGCGTACCCTCTCGTAGTAGCCTGTAGAAGCAGGGTAACCGACAAATACGCCAGTATGGCTATTTTTGAGCATTTTTTGTGTATAGCCAGCTTCTTCGAACGCATGGCAGGCTGCTTGAAGAAACAACCGCTGGGCCGGGTCCATCAGTTCGGCTTCCTTCGCCGTAATTCTAAAGAACGGATAATCGAAGGCAGCAATGTCCTCCAGATATGCTGCCTCATTTATAGTGTAGTCTTCGGGCTTCACCCCATTAATTCCGAGGAATTCTACGGTATCCAGCATTCGCTGCCCGCTCAATGTTCCAATGCAGTCCCTTCGTTCATGGAGAACTTTGGCCAGCTCCTGCAGACTGGAAGCGAAAGGCAGTTGGACTGATATACCAATAATGGCCAAATCACGGTCAGTCTTAACTGTTTTATGGTCCATGGCCAGAGGTGTTGTCTCTCTTCCCGATTTCAACGATTTTAACAGGTCATGCACTCCTTCTCCCACTGGATCTCCACCTTTTGTCGAGTCAATCTTAAGTCTGTGAGATGGCGCTTAACATCCCCGAATACAAATGAAATATTTCATCCGCTGCCTGCGAATCAAGTATTGCCTGGTTATAGCGGCAGCGGAACAAACAGCCTTCCCCTATGCTCCGTTCCATTTCCACCAGAACATCATAGCTATCTGCAGGACAGTCGCAGATGTCAATATCGTCCTTCCAGTAAATCAGCGGAACAATTAGTAATTCCTTCTCCGGGCCCTCCACTTCAACTCCCAGCGCTTCAGAGCTTATTTCCTGTAATCTGCACGCCTGCTCCAGCATGGCCGGTAGAGCCGGATTGCCGGAGAAGTCAAATTTCATTCGCACTACCCCGGAATATTCATCTGGAATGAGCGTGTCAGCGCTAACCATTGCTCTACCCGCGGCATCCCCCCAGAGGCAAGCAAAAACTGCAGCTGCGGCCTCACGCAAGGTTGCACGGGAAGCTTGGCATAACGCCTCAAGCGTTGAAGTTACAGCTTCCGGCAGCCGGAAGCATGATTCCATAAATTGTACCAAATCTATTGATTTACAATGATCCTGATTCACATTATCCTCAACGTCCTCCTCTTGCTGCGCTTCCTTGTCCATTAAGGCGATATAACTGCATAATGAACTAATGGTTGGATATTTGAAGAAATCCGTCACTTTCAGACCCGGGTAGATCTTGACCAGTTCACTGTGTACAGCTAGAACCGTAAGGGAATTCCCGCCGATATCAAAGAAATTATCTTCTGTACCAAATTCTGTGACTGCCAGCTGTTTCACCCATAAATCATAAACAAGCTTTTCCCCATCAGACTTCGTTCTCTCCTTGCTTCCTGCTGCTTCCCATATCGGCAGGGGAAGCAACGACCGGTTGACTTTCCCGTTCTCCATCATGGGCAGGTCTTCAAGTGTAACGTAGTAATCGGGTACCATATAATCAGGCAGTTGTGCAGCCAGGTTTTTTTTCCATGCACTGTGGTTTTTTATTGTCTCTGTCACGAGATAAGCGCATAAATGCAAGTATCCGGCGGGGCTCTGTACCGCGGTCACTATAGCATTCTCCACCTCCGGCTGCTGCAATAACCAGTGCTCGACCTCTTCCGTCTCAACCCGGTAACCTCTGATCTTCACTTGAGTATCCCGTCTTCCACGGTACTCGATCCAGCCCTCCTCGGCATACAATGCAATATCTCCCGTCTTGTACATCCGGCCATATGGCCCCCGCCAAGGATGGGCAATGAATTTCTCTTCCGTTAAGTCAGTCCTGTTCAGATATCCCGGTGAAACTCCTACACCGGAGACGTGTAGTTCTCCTGGTACACCCACCGGGCACATGTTCCCGGATTCATCCAGAATGCACACCTCCATATTCTGAATGGGTTTGCCGATGGGAACTGAAAGCTTAACATTTGTATGCGGATCAAATTCGTAAACCATGCAGCCAACCACAGTCTCGGTAGGTCCATATTCATTTATAATCCGTACATTACCTTTGAAGTTCTTTCGGGTTGTAGAAGCAAGCTCCGTAGTAAGTGCTTCCCCTCCGACTATGAACGTATGCAGTGGCGATTCACAGCAATCCAACTGATTCAAAAGCCGTAAGTGGGATGGTGTGAGCTTTATCAGATTCACCTTTTTGTCAGTTACTATGGATTGTAGAACCTCAATTCCGCGTGGATAGATTTCCAGCGCATGACCGGATAGCAAAGGTCCAAAAATTGAAGTAACAGTCAAATCGCAGGCTGGAGATGTATATAAAGGAACCACAATCCCAGGATGGTTAAAATAAGTACGAATTGCCCAATCCAGATAATTTATGACCCCTTCCTGCCGGATAAGGCAACCCTTCGGTGTTCCCGTTGAGCCGGAAGTATAAATAATATAAATCAAATCCTCTGCGCTTCCTGCAGCACACAGCAGCTCGCCTTGAGTTTCTCGGAGCTCCAGCTCACCGGCTATCCACAAGCTTTCCACTTGCCATGTCCTTCCTGCCAAATCTTGCTCTGTCAGCAGAAGACGGCTACCACTGGCAGCCAATAAGCCATTAATCCGCTCCGTTGGAAACTCGGGATCAAGAGGTACATATACACCCCCGGCTTTCAGCACACCGAGCATACCTGCAACAAGCCAGACCGAATTGTGCAGTAACAAAGCGACTTTATCGCCTTTGCGGATTCCACGCCGGATTAATCTGTCGGCCACCAAATCCGTTAAGAGACGCAGCTCCCGGTAAGTCCAGTGTTGTCCGGCATCG
Source organism: Paenibacillus sp. FSL H7-0756 (assembly GCF_038006765.1). Classification (NCBI taxonomy): domain Bacteria; kingdom Bacillati; phylum Bacillota; class Bacilli; order Caryophanales; family Paenibacillaceae; genus Paenibacillus; species Paenibacillus sp. FSL H7-0756. Next base: position 1,850,829 of record NZ_JBBOVT010000002.1, read on the forward strand.
GATACGGCAATATTGTCCGGATAACTATCTGCACACTCATCAAATCGTTCCTGCACAGTAGCCGGTCCTGAAAGGGCAACCCACTCACCACAATAGGCATCAAGCAGTTGTTCCTCTGATTCCTTCCCTGTTAGAGAAATCCTAGCTATAGGTTCCTCAGGATACTCCGCTGCTAATTTCGCCAGATGAATAAACCAGCGGATATAATTGTTAATCGTGCTGCGCTTAAACAACCGGCTGCAATATTCAAGTTCAAAATGAAGGTTGCCTGTTACCGCATCCTCTTCAGCAAACAAAGTTAAATCGAATTTTGAAGTCTGTTTTTTAATGGGATAAATCTGCACACTCATATCCGGTATACCTGGGACAGGAGCCGGTTTGGGTGACATTGTGAACATGACATCGAATAGGGGATTATGTGCAGGGTTCCTGTGAACCTGCAGTTCATCTATCATATCCTCGAATTGATATTCATCATGTTCAAGGGCACCAATAACTTTCAATTTCAGCTGCGAGAGCAAGTTCAAGAAATTGTTCTCCGGCTGCACACCAAGCCGGATAGGCAACGTATTAGCGAACATGCCAACCATTTCCTCCAGATCCGGATGAGACCGGCCGGCGGTTACAGTGCCGACAACTAAATCCTTCTGATGAGTAAGCTTGTGCAGCAACAGGAACCATATCCCGAACAGAATAACAAATAACGTCGTATCGGCGGTTGCCGACAGAGCGCTAAGCAGTCTTACTGTTGTGTTCGGTAAAGTGAACGCTACAGCGTTACCCTCATGGCTGAGAAGATCCGGTCTGGTAAAGTCTGTGGCCAGATCCAGAACCGGTATACCACCGGCAAATTCTCTCATCCAGTACTTGCGTTGTGATTCAAGCGCCGTTGATCGGTTTCTTCCGGTTTGCCATATCACAAAGTCCTTATAGGTTTTGTCCGGGTCCGGCAGCACTCCTCCTGACCAAAATACGGCCAGATCATTCATCAGCAGCTGGCATGACAGTCCATCAGCAGCGATATGATGCAAATCAACCACTAAAAGGACCTGATTATCCCCGTGTTCAATAAGCCGCGCCCTTATCAAGGGAGCCTGTTCCAGATCAAAAGGACAAATTGCCGCTTTGATTGCATCTTCTATTTCAGCTTCATTGCACCTCATTTGCACCAGCGCAAAGGGTGACTCCGGCATGATATAGGAGCGGATCTCATCTCCTTTTCGGATGAAACAGGTCCGAAGAATAGCGTGCCTGTTCACCAATGCTTTAAAACCCGCTTCGAGCACGTCACGGTCAATCCGGCCTTCCAGTTTGTAGACTGCAGTCATATGATATGCTGTTTCCAACGGATGAAGCGCCTGCAGGAAGTACAGCCTTTTTTGTGCCGATGAAAGCACATTACCCTCCTCTAAAGGAACGGCAGCCGGAATAGGATCATGTATGGCAGTCTTTTGCTCACTAATGAAATCCGCCAGCGTCCGGATGGTCGGATTCTGCAGAATTTCCGCCAGTGGCAGTTGTATGTGAAAGTGTCTGGAAAGCAACGATACAAGTGAAATCGCTCTCAAGGAATGCCCGCCCGCATCGAAAAAACGGGTATCAATCCCGATCAGGCCTGTCTGATTCGGCAGTATGTGTTCCCAGATTTCAATAAGCTTACGATCTATGTCATCTCTCGGCTGACCGATGGCCACTGTTTCTTTGCTCCGAATTTCGCGTAAAGCCTTATAATCGGCCTTTCCGTTAGGTGTCAGCGGAACAGCTTCAATTTCGATAAACTGCGAGGGAACCATAAACGCTGGAAGCTCAGCAGCAGCCCATGTCCGCAACGATTCCCGGCGCACTGAAGAATCCGCCACGTAGTAGGCAGCCAATTCCTTATCCGATATGGGATCTGAATGCTCCTCCCTTACCTGAACCACAACCTCCAATATGCCTGGAAAGTGGGCCAGCCTGCTCTCCACCTCTGTGAGTTCCACACGTGCTCCCCTAATCTTGACCTGCTGGTCGTTTCGGCCCAGAAACTGCACAGTCCCGTCCGTCATCCAGCGTCCCAGGTCACCGGTCCGGTATAAACGTTCGCCTCCGGTAAAAGGATTCGGCACAAAACGTTCGCGTGTCAACTCCGGTTGATTAAGGTATCCTCTGGCTATACCGGCCCCCCCCACATAAATCTCTCCTGGAGTACCTATGGGACATAATTGTCCTGCTTCATCCAGGATATACATCACAGAGTTACTCACTGGTCTACCAACGGGAATTGGGCCATCATACTCCTGATGAACGGGCATCCAAGAGGAGAATGTGGTATTCTCAGTAGGGCCGTACATATGGCAGATATTTAACTTGGGGTATTTCCGTCTGATCCGGTTCAATAGATAAGGACGCACCGTATCTCCACCAATCAGAAAATAGCGCAGATTCTTAAAAATCGAATCATGGTCGAGTGCGAAACGATTAAACAGCTGGGGCACCAGATGGAGAACAGAAATTCTGTTGTGGCGTATATTCTCTACCAGGGCATCAGGATCGAGCAGCGTGTCTCCGTCAATCACATGTAATGTAATTCCGTTAAGCAAGGAAGCCCAAATCTCAAACGTAGTAATATCAAATACAGCTGAACCCGTCATTGCCAGCCGGTCCTCACCTGGTCGCAGGGAAATAAAATTCATATCAGTTACCAGACCAGTTACATTGCGGTGTTCAATCATTACCCCTTTGGGCCTGCCTGTGGAGCCTGAGGTATACAGCACGTAGGCCAAATCGCTGGGCTTTATTTCCTGGTACTGTGGCTGCTGTTCCGGAAGTTCCTCTGACTCCAGGAGGCTGTACGAAATAACCTTTCCCTTAAAACCGAGCCCGGCCGCCCTCTCTTCATATCCATTGACCAGGAGTACCTCCGCTGATGAATCTTCAAGCATGTAGCGTGTCCGACTCTCCGGATACTTGGGATCAAGCGGAACATAAGCACAGCCTGTCTTCAAAATACCAAGCAAAGCAACAATAAGCTCCAGAGAAGGGGAGGCCATTACCGCAACTAGCGCCCCCTGTGAAACACCGTTTGCTCGCAGATTGATTGCTACCATGTCTGAACGCTCCTCCAGCTCCCGGTAAGTCAGCATTTTCTCCTTGAACACGACTGCCTGACAGTCCGGAGTTCTCTTAGCAGTGAGCTGGAATAGCCCCGTCACCGTTTGCTCAGGGGATGTGGTCCCGTCATTGCCGCTTAGCTGTGTCAGCAGCCGTGACTCCTCATCCTCACTTAGAACGCTGAAGCCGCCTATTTCAAATTGCGGATGCACAAGCGTCTGCTCCAGTACGAGCAGAAATCTCTCAGCCAACAGCTGCATCGAATCGTGCAGAAAAAGGGCTTCGTCATAACTGATTGTCAGTGTAAAGCTGTCATTGATTTTCTGAAAAGATAACGATATTTCATTCCCCGGGAGAATGTCTTCTTCCGTTGCTCCATGAATTGCGTCATAACGGCACTGGTAGCGGAAGGGCCAGTTCTCTCCGGTACTGAGGAGCTGTTTAACTTTTTTTTGGGCTTCAATGGTGTGAGAGTAGCTGTTACGCAGAACCTCCTGTTTCATCTGAATCAAGTAGTCCCGGAATACCATGCCACCATCTACAGTGCTATTTATCAGAACACCACTGTGGCCATGCGTTCTCTCACCCTGCGTAAGGGGGGCGAAAATAAGCATACGCCCCATTCCCGATGATCCTCGCATAACAATACCCAATACGGATATTATCCATATATAAACAGATAAATCGTTGTTTTTGCATATCCGAAGTAGCGCTTGTCCTTGTTCACTGCCAATCTGCTTTTGATAAGACTGCCAATTTTGAGCTCTCCCGTACGGATAATCATGAAGCATAAAAGCATACTGGCTTCGTTCGCCTTCAAGGTCATTCCATTCCCCATTCAGATCCGCCGTTTCACTGTTCGTTTGAAGTTGCACTATTCCACCGCCCTTTTAACAATTGAAGCTTTAATCAGAAATCAAAATCCGCTACCGGCGCACAAGCCTTGGCTGGGGCACCATATAACAGATGCTCAACGGGAGCATGAATCATGGAAGCTGCGGCATACAATATACAGCAGAATTCCTGGTCCAGAACCTTCACCTGATTGTTGGAATAATACTTCCCGTCATAGACAAAGCGAATCTCGAATCCGTTAATCATCAGAATTTCGACCGTCAAAGGGAACCGGGTACCATTAAGACGGTGACGGTACGATTCAAGCCTCAGCTTGTCCGTGCCGGTAAGTCCGCTCCAATTCACCGGGTAATTTTCTACGGCCAGAAATGTATCGAACAGCGGCTCATTGGTCTTATCAACCGCCTGTTTAATGGCATGGAGTGGAAGGTGATGTGACGGGACGCATTCTCTGTTACTCTGATCCAACCGCTCCCAAGCCGATGCAAGCCTCTCACCGGGATGTGTTCTGACCCTTATCGGAATTGTATTCATAAACAATCCGACCATCTCCCCGATCCCCTGCACAGGAACATTTCGCCCCGAGACAACGGTACCGAATACCACATCATCAGAACCGCAGAACTTCTGGAGAGTTAACCCCCAGGCCAGCTGAAAAAGCGAAGACATCGTGGTTCCCCGCTCGGCACATAGCCTTGCTGCCTCCTCAAGCCTGCTGTCCAGTCCGCTTGCATATACTTCAAGTGAAGAATCTTGGGTGGTTCCTGCTGACTGTGAGACTTTACATGGAGGTTGGACAAATCCCTTTAAATAGGACTTCCACACCTCCTCCTGTTCAACCGTTTGGACAGACTGCAAGTAATTAATAAATTGCTTGTAAGGTGTTTTGACTGGCCGGGCTTGTGTCCGGTCCCCCAGCGCCTCTGTATATGCCGCCACAAATTCGGAAGCCAGCAGCGCATTACTCCAGCCGTCAAACAGTATATGATGGTGCGTAATTACCAGACGGAAGCGGCCGGCTTCAGGGATAAAGGTTAGCCTGATTGGACAGAGCCCAAGGTCCAGCTTGCCTGCTGCTTCCTCCATGAGCTTCTTACTGCGCCTTTCCCGATCTTCTGCAGGCAGACTAGTCATGCTGTAATACTCTGCTGGCACTGTCCGCTCTTTGAAGACGATTTGTACCGGTTCGCTCAAACCTTCCCAGCGAAAGATTGTCCGAAGGGAGTCATTGACGGCTGAGAGATGTTTCCAGGACCTCTCCGCAGCCTGCTGTGACCATGGCCCCTGAAAGATCAGCTCTGTCTGTTCGATATAAAGACCCTCCATCGGATTAAGCAGGCATTCCAACAAAATTGACTGTTGCATAGGAGACAATGCTACTATATCTTGAACATCCCGCGGATCTATCCTCATATACGGTTCCTGATAAAAGCACCCAGCCGTTCGGCTCCGGTCTCTATTGTCTCCGGGTCGAGGTTGCTGAACGCAAGGCGGAATCCGTGCGATCTGTCCGTTTCATTAAGCCGGAACATATACATAGGACAAATTATTACACCGTAGTCTCGAACACATTCCATGAGCAGCGGACGAGTCCATTCAAAGGAGCACTCGGCCGCCATAAAAAACCCTCCCGCTGGCTTGGCTACAGTACATCGCCCCTCCAAATGCCTGTCGAGAGCGGAAAGCAGCAGGTTCCTGCTATGTAGACAACTGCTCACTTTAGGTTTAACAAATGACTTTAGAGAGAAATCCTCACGTTCAAGCAGTTCCCCCGCCATGGCTTGAAGCAATGCCGATGTATTGACAGTCAGGAAACTTTTCACCTTCTTACACAGCTCCGATAATCGCACCTTTCTGGAGCCAATGGAAAGATCCAGGTCAGCAACCAGATATCCCAGCCGCAATGAGGGGAATATGGTTTTGGAAAAACTGCCTATATAGATCACTCTTCGGTGGATATCCAGTGCTTTTAACGTGGGAATCTTCTCTCCTTCGTATAGATAGTAGCCGTATGGGTTGTCCTCCACTATATAAAAATCGTACTTTTCTGCCAGATCAAGCAGACGCCTGCGGCTGTTCAAGGGCATATATTCCGCTGTAGGATTGTGGAAATCAGGAACTTCGTAAACGGCTCTGAGGCGCTTTCCCTGGTTGTGCAAGGCAAGCATCTTCTCTTCCAGTTCATCAAGATCCATTCCTCCTTCTTTTCGGCCAATGGGACAAAGGGGGATACCGCATATTTTCGCGTAACCGACGAAGCCCACGTAGGAAGGCTCGCTAATCATCAGCACATCCTCAGGCGAACCGAAGAGAGCATGGATTACGATCGCCATTCCTTCCTGTGCTCCGTCGGTAAGCAGAATATCCTCAGGATCCGCTGTGATTCCCTCATCGTTAAGCAGCAGTCTGGAAATGGACTCATTAATGATTCCTTTGGTCATATTGTATTGACCAAGCCTGTTCAGATTATCACTACCAACCAATGCGGGCTTATGACGGGCTGCGTAATCCTTTATGCCTGAGACCACAGATTCTACTTCAAACAACTCCTCCTTCGGTCTTCCCGAGCCAAAGGAGACTGCTCCGGGATACAAAAGGCTTAATTCGTTCAGCAGGTTCATTGAATCCAGATAAGGGTCAGTCAACCGACTATTCACTGGATCACCTCCAACTATTCAAAGTCAAAAATCTTCACACTCTATTTTGAGTAGCCGCAGCAGCGCTTTGATTTGCTCCGCATTACTCCCTATGCATGGCATGATTTCACCATATATCTGGATCTCGTCAATTATCGCTTCCATCCTGTCAATATGTTCAGTGATTTTCTCCAGAACCGGCAGTTCCGCAGCTGGGTTCATGGACCAATCCCCCTTTCTGCCGCAAGTCTGTGAATCTGTTCGCCTTCAGCTCACTTTTCGGCAGTGATCCATATGGCTGGATGGAGACTTCAAAATCCAGACAGGTGCGGTTGCGAATATGCTTACGGATACTGGCGGCAATTTCCGCAATCTCTTCCGGAGCTGTTTCGGGCACACATTCGGCAATCAGCTCCGGCCGCTTATCCCCAGGATGTATAAGGACCTTATATTCATGAGCAAGACTCTCGGAACTATTTACAATCTCCTCTACAACAGCAGGGGTCACAAACGTGCCTTTGACCTTCAGCAAATGATCTATTCTTCCCTCCACGCCGCCTTTCAGCATCCGGTAAGTTCGTCCGCAGGAACAGGGCGTCTCCTGCCAGCAAGCCCAATCGTTTGTATTAAATCGGATGCACGGCTGCCCTTTCCGGTGAAAAGCCGTGATGACCAGTTTTCCGTACCGGTCCGGCTCCTCTATGCCTTCATGGGTGTGAATATCAACTATTTCTACCAGAAACATCGATTCATTGACATGCAGCCCTCCGCCTTTATGCGCACACTCAAACCCCCAGGCCCCTACTTCCGTCGCGCCTACATGATTATATACATCGCAATTCCAGGCCTTTTCTATAGCCTTTTTGGTAGACGGAATCTGTGCTCCGGGCTCCCCAGCGCATATGATGTGTTTAACCGGGCTTTGGGATAGGTCTATCCCCAGCCCGGCTGCCGTCTTGGCAAGGCGGAGGATATAAGTCGGCGTCGAAATCAATGTTGAAATGCCCGCATCGAAGATATGATGCAGCTTTTGCTCAGACGAAAGTCCTCCGGCAGAAATAATTTCAGCACCGATTTTCTCACAACCATAATGCGCACCCCAAAAGCCTATAAAAAGGTTATAGTTAAAGGCAATCATGACTTTATCCGTTTTCCTGACATTTTGTGCCCATAGCACTGCTGCCCAGCATTCTGCCCACCAATACCAGTCTTCCAGCGTATCCGGCTGTCTCATAGGACGGCTTGTTGTACCGCTGGTCTGATGGTAGAAGACGACATCTGACGCCGGAACGGCAAGCCCGTTGCCATAAAATGAACCGGTAGCAGACTCCTGAAAAAAGTGCTTATCAACGATAGGCACCAGTCTGATATCCTGTATAGTGTTAATATCCTCAGGCTGAATGCCTGCGGAGGCATATAAGCTCTGGTATGCGGGAGAATGCTGCCCTGCAAACTGCATGGCCTCCCGGAACCTGCGCAGCTGAAGCTTCTGCAAACGCTGAAGTTCTGCTGTCTCTGTAACCGGATTCCAATAGGGCGTTACTAATCTGGTACTCTTCATATTTCCAGCCCGCCTGCGTTATAAATAATTGCCTCATGCAGGGGCAAGGGCTTGTCTTCAACGATGGAACCTGCCCGATACAGAAGATGCCCGCTGCTAATCAATCTTACATGTTTGCTACGGTCAGCGAGAATCTGCGATCCTGAGGCACAGCGACGGGGATCGCAGGTCGCGGAGCGCCCGTCTTTTTGAATTAGGCACTGTCTCGACAAGGAGAACATTCTTTTCTCCCCTTCTCTGATCCATAGCGGGAAATGGGTACTCACCGAAAGGTCCTCCAATAAGGAGGTATCTTCCGCAAAACACTCTACTGCTGCTATATTGCAATTCTTAAGAAGATCAAATAAATAAGCATTGGTCCGCTTTCGCTTTCGGATACTGAAGCGGCCCAGCACAAACTCCAGATGGTCCGTCCCCTGAAAGGCATTCAGGATCCCAGGGCCGTTCACCACAATCCCGTCAATTAATTTATACCTGCCCATTTCCCCAACAAATTCTATGAACTGAGACTCTTGTCCAAACAGATAATACGGCTGCTGAACATATATTTTAGCCGTAGGCGAAGCCTCTTTGATCTTTTGGCATGACTTTATCAGCCGCTCTTCGTTCAAATCTGCCCGTTCCTTATCGCACAATACACTTCCCAAAATCCAAATTTTAGGCTGTCTTTCAAAATCCATAGAGCAGTCACACAAAGAGTGGCAGTGGACTCCGTTTACAACTATTTGTTCTGTCATGGAAGCATTCCCCCATATGGTATATCGGCAAGCGATCTTAGTGTCCTTGTGCCCTGAGCGATATGGCTGTAACCCCTTGCCCTACCTTCAATCTTCCAGTGGTTCACGCCGATGTCCCGTAAATACTGCGCTTCTTCCCCTCTGGAGAATTGGTTTCCAAAAGGTAAATACATAACCTCATCATCCATACAGCCACCGCTAAAACCCAATGGATGGCTGCATATAAATTGCGTGCTTTTCTCCCCGACAGGCAATTCGCATTGGCAATGTCCGGCTTCATTGATGCATTTCATCCCGTAAGTGATAGCTTCCCATTCAAAATGATAGCGGGATGTAATTGCATTCATCTCTTTCAATGTCATGGCCGGCGGTAAGACAATCCGTTGTACCCCCAGCTCCTCGGCCAATTTAAAGTCCCAATCATGCATACATCCCGCATTTGCGCTTAGATGAATCGGAAAACTCCCTGACCGCTGGCGGATAGCGTGGATACAACCCCAATCTGAGAGAATGAGTCCGTCAAGCATTCCATTGTCCAGGACGGGCAACCGCTCCAGGAGTTCATCCACCTCTTCAGTAGTCAAATCACGATTGATGGCGACATACAGTTTCTTTTCCTGGCCGTGGATGATTTTACTGGCTGCGTATATCTCATCCCAGCTTAATTCAATGCTGGTATTATGCCACGAGCTGCGAACCAGACCACAGTAAAGGGCATCTGCTCCAGCTTCCAGGATCGGCTCGACTTGGCTGACCCCAGCAAAGCAGGATACCACTTCAACCTTACGCAGCCTACTCCCCTGAGCCTTAGTCCTTGTCCTCATGTTGGACCCGCTCCTTCATGAACTCTGAGGAAACTTTGCTGAATCTCTTTTGCAGGCTGAAATAAGCCTCCGCTGAAGCATGTTTTATCTTGCTCCGACTGACAGTTTTCTCTCCGTGTTCTATTTCGTAAAGCTCCCACATCCCACTTTCAACCGCCTTTCGTGCCACTTCGACTGTTAAGCGGGACTCAAACCCCCAGCCGGTAGGACAAGGGGTATGGATATGAATATAGCTGGGCCCCATTACCTTTTTCGCCTTGGAGATTTTCCGCTTGAGATCAGGCATATATCCGACAGATGCAGAAGCTATATAAGGAATGCCGTGTGCCCTAGCAATGCTAAGCATATCTTTTTTCATTACCGCTTTGCCTCCCGGCGTTGTGCTGGTCCAGGCACCTTGGGGACTGGAGCTGCTCCGCTGCATACCGGTATTCATGTATGCTTCGTTGTCATAACAGACATAAATAATTCGCTCCTGCCGTTCAAAGACACCGGAAAGAGACTGCAATCCTATATCTGCTGTCGCACCATCTCCCGCAAAAGCCAGTACATGCACTTCGCTGCGGTTCTGGCGGTCAAGCCCAGCCCTTATTCCAGCCGCATATGCCGCTGTGTTCTCCAGATTCCCCTGAAATCCGGGAATCCGCAACGCGGTTACGTTTCCGTCTCCTGAGAATAAGGCAGCGCAACCAGGGGGAATGACAATCATTGTATCAGGACCCAATACATCCAGAATATTTCTCAGAACTATTTCCATGCCGCAGCCTGTGCAGGTGCTGACACCATTGGCAACCAAAGGTATTTTCATCGTCTCCCGTTCCTTTATCAAAAGATCAAAATGTAATAATGCTGGATTCATAGCCTTTTCGCATTAAGTATTGATACAGCTTCAAACGCAGTCGTTCAAAGTCTGCAAGTGTGTCGGCAAATAACTGCGGTGTAATCCTGCTGAGTGTCCAATCCCTCATCCCATTCAGCCTGACCTCATCCTGTGCAAGCTTAAGCAGCATACTTGTCCATTGATAAAACGACTGGTTAAAAAGTTGCTTAACAGCGCCGTACTCCTGAATATACTGTGCAAAAAAATCCAGTCCGGCTGCATCCTGACGAATTTCAAACAGTCGCCGGTAGTACCCCAGGATCAGGTGGAAATAATCCAGGTAAAAATCCAGGTTACTCATAATTCTGCCATTGATCCGATTTACTTCTCCGGCGAAATACTGCATAAATTCCGAGAATCGGCCGACCGATGGGTCTACAAAACGGTATTGGTTATTAGACTTATCTCCAGGTGTTAGCAGCCCCTCGGCGCTCAGCTGATTATAAATAACCGTGCCGCTGAAAATGGCCAGTTTAGAGAAGAATTTAATGTCATAGCCATACTGGTGAAGGAATTCCAGGTTATTGTGCAAGCCTTCAATGGTGGTTTTTGGATTGAAATTGATAAATCCCGGAGAAATCCAAATTCCGTAGCCATTAAATAAATCCATGATTTTCCTATTATCATCCGCTCTGGCGATTTTATTGTAGAAGACAAGATCTTGATCGTTGGCCGATTCAATACCAATGCAAGCGCCAGTCAATCCTGATTCCTTCAGCAAATCCATTACCTCAGGAGAAGTCTTTCGTTGGAATTCGGCCCGGAAGTCTGCGAAATAAGCAATCGACAATTTCCTTCTGACGATCTCTTCTGCCAGCGCTGTCAGCCGTTTCAGGCTGTTATAGGGATCTTCGAAGCTGCTGTCGATAAAGTTGAAGGCTCTTACCTGATACCGGTTAACAATCATTTCAAGCTCGTCGACGACATTACCTACAGAACGTCCTCTCCATTTCGACCAAAAGAGCTGGGTAGCACAATAATTACATCTGGCCAGACAACCTCTTGAACCGGATATTGTAGCAATTTTCATTTTTTTCTCAACGAGAATGTCACGGGCTGCGAAAGGGATCTCGTCCAGATCCTGAATTAGCGGTCTGGGTTCATTCTCCACAACGATGTCACCGTCTCTGTAGATGACACCTTGTATGCCGGCAGCTGATTCGCCCCGCTCTAAGTGCTGAACCAGCTCCTTCAGAGTCTCTTCTCCTTCACCAGAGATAGCATAGGAAATCGCGTCATTCTCCTTCAGCATCTGCTTTCCGTCTGAGGTCGCAAGCACCCCTCCGACACAAATGACTGCCGAAGGCCAGATTTCCCGTGCCTTGGCAATACTACGGTACACCGAATCCTTGGAAACTTCATATACCGTAAAACCAATCAAGTCAGGTGTTTCTTGAATTTTACCCATATCCAGTTCCCGCTCATGATTCATCATCAGTCTGACCTCATGGCCATCTTGTCTTAAGACAGCGGCCAACAGGGATAACCCGATCTCCTCCATCGTCCCGCTCATTTCATCGTTGTATATGAACATCATTAATACCTTCATTGCCTGTCCCCTTTACTTCTGATTTCCATTGCATGCTCCTTTACATCAATCCATACTTTGCGTGACTGGCTGCCGTTTTTTTTCATTTCATCCAATATGTTCAGAACTGTTCCGGTTGAAATATCACGCCCGCCTAACCCGCAGACAAAGTTTGTAACCGGTATTGCATTACGCTTGACCGTAGCCTTCACCTCGAGGCATAAGGGCCCAACAGCCGCACCAAGACCGGCGCTCCTGTCGATAACAGCGATACCAGCCAAATTCGGCGAGTCCAGCAGCTCAGATAATTGTTCATGGGGAAAAGGTCGGAAGGAAATGACCTTCACTACCCCGATCCGTTCGCCCGCTGCTGTCTTTTCATTAACCACATGCTTGATAGTTCCGGCCATGGAACCCAGACATACGATGATATATTCTGCGTTTTCACATTTATAGGCTTCCAGCAATCCATAGCTTCGTCCGAATTTGTGAAGATACAAGTCTGCTACCTGACCAATGACCTGCTCAGCCCGGGCAAACCCCTGCTCCTGCTGAAAACGCATTTCAGTAAATTCTTCAGGAGGTGTCAAATTGTTGATAAAATACGGACGATTGAAATTCAAATGCATATTATGAGGGATGTATTCTCCTATAAATTCATCGATCTGGGTCTGATCAGGAACAACGACCGGCTGGAGTGAATGGGACACAAAAAATCCGTCCATACATACCATGACCGGTAGAAGCACTTCATTATGCTCGGCAATCCTGTAGGCCAAAATCATTAAATCCAGCACTTCTTGAGCATTTTCCGCATAAAATTGAATCCAGCCTGTATCCCTCTCAGCCATGGTATCCTGATGGTCGCACCAAAGGCTCCATGGAGAGACCAGCGCCCTGTTAACAACAGGCATTACTATCGGCACTCTGCAGCCTGCGGCCACACCAAGCACTTCATGCATTAATGCCAGACCAACAGAGGAGGTTGCAGTGCCCGCTCTGACACCGGTCAATTGCGAGCCGATGCAATAGGAGATGGCAGAATGCTCGGACTCCATACAAACATATGTGCAGTCTGCTTCACCTGTATCAGCCATTTGCGACAATCTTTCCACCAGCGGGCTTTGCGGCGTTATGGGGTATGATGCAACAACCTCCACCCGTGCCAGCTTGATAGCTTCCGCTGCTGCGGCATTGCCGTCCAGCATCCTTATATCAATTCTCTTCATCACAGTTTACCATTGCGATACATTTGCGCTGACACACCTCAGAGCAAATGCTGCAGCCTTTACAGTATTCATAATTAAAAGTAATTAAATCAGTTGCACTGTTCCTGTTCATAAGTACAACGCCGGTCGGGCAGTACATTTCACATTGCCCACATCCCGTACACCCGACAGCATTGTACACGGGCTTCGTGCTTTTCCAACTCCCCACGGGCTGGCTTCTCCAACTTGTTGCTACAGGTCCCAACAAAAACTCAGTTAACTTCTGCGTAGTCATATGAACGCCTCACCAACTCCCTGTATTTTATTGAAGATTCCGTATGAAAATAATCCTCGATACAGCTGCACACATGGTCAATGCCATAAAGTCCAGTTCTGGCCAGCACCCCCAGCATCGACAGGTTTGGAATATCACTGCCGATCATTTCTTTGGACAAACGGTAGGCATCCGCATGATAGATCCTCTCAAAGCCGTATTCCGAAAACCTGGCGCAGTCGGAAGTATTTACGGCTAGCAGACAGTCCGGTCCAATTCCCTTATTAATCATCCTCCCCCTCTGCTCCAGACTAGGGTCCAGCAGAAGTACTATATCCGGTTGGGCAACAAAGCAATTTAAGAGCACCGGCTGACTATCCACAAAGACATCAGCGTAAATCGGCGCTCCTCTTCGTTCATGCCCATAAGCCGGAAACATTTTAGCGAATCCACCTTCATATTGACAGATTGTACTGCACAGCAGCTTGGCTGCCGTTACGACACCTTGGCCGCCTACGCCGTATATTTTAATCTGCTTCATAATTTCCTACCGCCCTATTCTTCGCAAGTTATTAATCAATTCTAATTCACAAAAAAAGATCCCCTTTATAAGGAGGACCCGGAATCTATCATAATATTTTTTCAGCGCGGGCCACCCGCTTCCGCTCATCCTCCAAATTGGAGGAGTCAGAGACAGGGATACCGCCTTCAGAATACAGCTTCGCCACTTGCATGCACCAAATTTGATGTAAGCCGATTATAATTATGTAACATTCAGCCTAATTAATGTGCCTAAGCTTCATCAAAGGGCATCAATGTGTTGTAAGTAACAACCGCCTTAGAGCATACCGTCGAGTTTAAAGCCCAAATCAATCATTTTAGTTTCTCCAAGCAACTCCAGCCGAATCTTTGCGCGGCGAGTATGCTTGTTTATTTTGCAAATTAAATGTTCGCGTCCCTTTAAGGGGCCGGAGATGAACTCCGTTGTGGCTGCGTTCATTTTAGCCGCAGAATCACCAATGATTCCGTTTGTATCCAGCAAATCCAGTATCGGATTCATTTCATCTGCATCGACATGGATGAAATCAAGGCCATTGCAAAGAATTTTGCGGACCTTAGGCAAGTCGTTGATTAAATGGTAAGAATAATTATCCATATTGTACTGTATAAATACATATCCAGGGAACATTTTCCTAATAACGCTTACATACTTTCCGTCTCTTTTCTCAAAAAGCATTCTTTTGGGAGTCAATGTTGTATATTCACCTTGGTACTTATACTTTATATACCGCTGAACTATTTCTTCATAACCAGTTTGCACATATATTACATACCAATTCATGGTATACATCCTCCTATATACCAATTTTATATCCTATAAAATATTATTGATGTTAATTTTTTCACAATAAGCATTTTTCTAATTCTCATTTGAAGGATTAAGTTTTCCGCTTAGAATATAAATAAATGTCTCTATTAAATCTATATCCATTCCTCTAGCCGTTAATAATTTCTCTTTAATGTACTGCTCAGGAATATCGTTTTTCATAATAAAATGTTTCAACAAAAGGTTTCGGATCGATAAAACGACTTTTTCCAGCTGTTCAGCCTTTTCCAGTAAGCCGTCATCTTCAATATAAACGTTATCAATCATATATTTGATTCGCTCAACCATGATTTTTTTATGCTCCCATAATATATGAAAAGGCCTGATGTCAAGCGAAGATTGCCCTCTTTTGACAGATTCAAGGTATTCCATCAGGGAAGCATATACGGATATACCATAACAGAGATCTCCAGTCTCACTATTCAGACCATAGGAGTATATTAACGGCTTATATCTAAGAGATGAATCAAAGGACCGCAAATAATCATTAAGCCAAATGTTAAGCAATGATAGATCTACACTGGAGTCGTCAAATTGATCATTTCTTTCAATTACGAATATCTTTATATCCCAATAATCTAAAGTGTCCTCTAAACTATGCAGTTGTTCAAATGGAATGAGATGTGAAGAAAACTGCATATCCGTTCCAAAACCTAATGTATAAAAGCAATTATTCTCAAGATCATATCCGTAAATGAAGACATCATGAAATACATGGTTTTTCTGGTATGAAATTTTACTGGAAATATCATACTCATCAGCCCAAGTGTAGATATATCTTCCCAAATCAATACAATCTATGATAAATTGCTTAACTCCGCCAGTATAATTTTTGGATAATAATCCCCGCTTAATCACTTGGTTTTTAAGCGGCTGTATGCCCTGTGGGTATCCAAAGAAAAAGTACTTATTATAAAAATCAAATTGGGAATTGCGGTTGGTGGCTATATCTTTGGGGCTGATGAGTTGAACAAAATTCGAGTAAAACCAGGGAACATACGCTTCAGTTACAGACAAAATAGATAAAGGGTATGCATGATGGAGATAACCAATAATTGGCGGATTTTCATTAACAGGCAAAATAGTTTTTCGCATTTGCTAGCATCCTTCCATAGATAATTTATATATATATATGATAAATCCTGGATTCCTTCAACCTAGTAGATCTTCCTATAGTTATTGTTTTTTTTCAATACAAACAGAAACATTATATCCAAATTATGTATTTTATTCCGCTTTGGAAACAAAAAAGCAACTTCCTGTTGGCAAGCTGCTTCTTAAAACTCTCTATTATCATAGTTATACCATCCAGATTATTGCGCTTTCTTAAATTACTGCTTAGAAGATTAAATGTGGAACGGATCTAAATAGTCCTTGAACATACCTCCGGTGCCCGTCGATTTCAAAATAATCGCAATACGTCTTTTTTGTTCCTCTAACGGTACTTTCTTAGTCGTAAATACCCGGATCAGCATGTCCAGGGAGTCTCTCATCTGCTCCACGTCGGGCTGCTTTCCTGACTGTTTCAGCTTATTATGAAGTTTACGGATTTTTTCATAGGGTTCTATTACGCCCTGTTGATATTCTTCCTGAGCCCAGTTCTGATTTTTTGTAGAAACTGCCGCAGCCAGACACTTGGTTACAACAGTCGGCAACAGTTGCAATTGTCTAAAAATCGAAGCCTGATCCTCCTCCTTATTGAAGGAGAAGGCAAGTATCTCCGGGTAAAACGGACGCACTAAGTTTCGTAGAACAGCCTTTGGACCAATTTCTACTGCCATTACGACACCTTGCTGTTGTAGATAATCCATATTTTCGGTCCAACGTACAGGGCTCGTCATTTGTGCGGTCAGAAGCTGCGGGATCTTTGACTTACTCTCATATGGACGAACAGTGACGTTAGAGAGAACTGGCCATGCAGGTTCTTCATAACGAAATCCCTTAAGAACCTGGAACAGCCGTTCACCCGCCTCTCTCATCAGCGGAGTATGAAATGCCGTGCTGACCTCCAGCCGGATCACATCGGCATTCTTTTGCTTAGCCGCCACCTCGACTGAGATCACCGAGTTCCGGTGTCCTGCGACAACCAATTGACCGGGCGAATTGTAATTGGAAACCACAACCCACTCCCGTGGTGTGGATACCGACGCACATAAATCCTCTACTTCTTCCGGCTTCATTCCCCGTACCGCGGACATCAGAGTCGGAACTTCCCGTCCTGCTTCTGCCATTAACTCACCACGAATACGTACAATTTGCAGTGCATCCCGGAATGAAATAGCGCCCGCGCAGGTAAGCGCAGTGATCTCTCCAAGACTGTGTCCAGCTGAATAATGAGGCTCAATTCCGCCTTGCTGCCGGTAATACAGATAATCCGCATAACATGCTGTCAGTATTGCAGGCTGTGTATTCTCCGTCTGCTTCAGTGCCTCTAAACTTCCTTCAAAGCAAAGCCTGCGGATGTCCAGCCCAAGGGTGTCATTCGCCTCTTCAAATGCTTCTTTGGCAGCTTCAGAAGACTCATAAGAACGCTTCCCCATCCCCACATACTGGGAGCCTTGACCTGGAAATAACAATGCCAGCTTATTCAAAGCTACTCCCCCTTTTCAGTGTCTATTTGCCTGATAAAGAATTTATCCCGAATAAGTTTGGTCATTGTAACAGGTTTCTAACAATAAAAATAGTAAATACATCATTCTTCATTTTCGGACCATAAGGTCTAGTATAAAACTTGATACACCCTCGCCTTATCTACTCTATATATTTCACACTAGTTCACCATTCACCCTATATTGCTAAAAATATATTAAATTCATATTTTTCATTGACTGAAGCGAATAACAATATTACATTTCTTAACACAATTTAAAAACATACATAAAGGAAAAGGAGATTGCCCATATGACTAAGTTAAAACATCTACGTAAAACTAAAAAGCAAGTACTGGTTACTTCCATTGCGTTATCTGTTATTGCTTCGGGAGTGATTCCGTTTCAAACCGATGTTGTAAATAAATCCATTGCACAGATGCAGCAGGATATGATCAGCGGCACAACGACTTCTGTCCAAATTACGCAAGCGTATCTGGATCGAATCAAGGCGTACGATTGGGGGCAACTTGGCTTCCATGCCTACCTCCATGTATCCGAAACTGCGCTGGCCCAGGCCTAAGCGGCTGACAATGCCCGTGCACAAGGCGCCAAGGGTGATCTGCTGGGATTCCCGATTGCGATAAAAGATATTTATGACACCAAGGACATGCCTACAACAGGCGGCAGTAAAGCGCTCGACGGCTGGCGGCCAGGATCAGATGCCTTCCAGGATTCATTTCGTCTTTTGGACTTATAGAGCGCCTCTTACGGGTTCCTAAAAAAATTCCGTGTGGGGGAGGGTCTCCACAGTTACCATCTAGATAATGCGTGCCTCTGGGCACGCCCACAATAAAAAGCTGTCCCAAGCAGCCATTTCATGGCTTTTGGGACAGCCCCTTTCAAGCATTCTGCGTTACAGCACAATCTTCACCGGACTATTATCGGTTAATTCAAACGGTCCAGGCGTTACATTCGAGTCCGGACGCTGCTTACCGAAGAAGTCGCGGTCGAACCGGTACGGCGAGCCGTCCAGCTCCTCATAGCGCATCTCGGCGTGATAGCTTCTGCCCAGCAGATTCGTGGTGACCACGGTCGGCGCGGCTGCACGCAGCAGCTCAGGGTTCACGATATGCACCTGCACCTTGCCGGAAGCCGGATCAACCTCAATCTCAATGCCTTTGTCAGCATAGACCTTCGCATGCGTCTCATGCGCACCCGGCACCGCATCTTTCAGATACAGATTGCCTTGAATGGCTACAGGAAGGGCCATCTGTTCAGGATGGAACGGCTTCCCGGAATCGATCAGCGCCTTGATCTCTTCCCTGGTGTATTCCCACCACTGCTTATCCCGGGCATTCGGATGCTCGTTATAGCCGCCCAGCCCTACGGGATGCAGATAACAGCGGGAATTATCCGGGATACCATCCATTACCGGAGCACCGGTATCGTCCACCTTATCTCTTGGAGACAGCGGCAGATGCTCGAAGAACGTCATCGGCACTACCTCATTGTCCGTGTCCTCATCACGCAGGAAGATATTGTTATAATATCGGTCATCACCGCCCGTGAAGTTGCTGTAACCGGCAACGGCTGTCTCATGCGGCATATGGTACGGCGTGTAACGGGTAAGCTCAGGACGCACTACGAACCTGCCGGCGAACAGATTGTGGACGAATGCGCCGCCCTGGGCCATATTGCGGAAGTTCATCGGCGACAGGAACAGGTTGTGATCGACCATATAAGGACCGTGGCAGACCTCCATGAAGAAATCCTCGGACAGGTTGTCGTAGAATACGTTCCGGCTGATACGGGTGCCCTGTGCCTGCCAGTCCAGCCATAACGCCCGGTATGAGCTGTAAATAACATTGCCGCAAATTTGGGTATCCAGTGAAGCATGGAGCTTGATTCCGCCGACCTCTGCCCCGTGGAAAATCCGTTTATGATGGATGTTATAAATCCGGTTCTGGACAATCTGGCTGAAGGCCCCGCCCAAATGGCCGACCACTCCGGCCTGCTCACAATCATGAATTACATTATTGCGGACGATATGACTTCCAATGTTGTCCTTATGCCAATCCTGGCGGAGTGCGCGGAAAATAACCTCCTGCTCCCGCTGCGTCCCGCCCTTCATCCGGCCATTTGACCACTCGTTATGCCCGGTTGAGATTTCTTTGCCCAGGCTCACCCCTGTGCATTTGGACTCGCAGATGTGGTTGTCCTCAATGATCCAGCCCTTGCTCCAGTGCGGGCCGATCAGCCCTTCCTGCAACGCCGTCGGCGGTGCCCATTGGGGAGAAGCCTGGCGGAGCGTGAAGCCCTTGACGGTTATATAGCCTCGTCCTGTCTTCTCCGGCCAGAAGCAATAAGGTCGAACGCTGATCTCCACATTCTCCCTGCGGGGGTCCTTGCCTCCGAAGCTCGCCCAGATCTTAGTAGCATTGGAGCTTACCTCCGCATACCACTGCAGAAGAGAATCCTGCGAGTATTTGGCCTGAGGCCATACCTTCGGATCGCGCAGCTTGGTAACGCTATCACATTCGTACAGCGATTTGCCGTCCAGGTAGACCTCCCCCAGATGCGGCTCGAACGCCCCTTCGAACAGCCAGTCGCCATACAATTTCTCTTTGAAAGGATTGCGCACAGCAAACAGGCTGTTCGGTACCTCTGTACTCCAGACACCGTCCCCTTCATCCTGCCAGTCTGCCACCGGCTCAGCACCTGTGATGATGACCTCCCCATCTCCGGCAGCCTGATAGACAATCCTTAGTTCTTCTGTTCCTCCGTTAGCCGGGTTCACCCATTCCCTGTATGTACCCGCATGAACGGTAACTGTATCTCCAGGCTCCGCCAGCGCCGCAGCGCGGGAGATGGAGCGGAAAGGCTGATCCGCTGTACCCGGAGCCTGATCGCTCCCTTGCATTGCAACATGATATTCCATATGAACATCCTCCTCTTTCTTATATGTCATATGGACATTTTAAATGAAAATACTATATTATGCTATAACCATGTATACATTCCTAATAGAAAAGACCGCAGGCCTTGTACATCCGGCATACGATCCTTCTATGATAATTCCCCCTAAGGGAGAACTCTTGTATACAATTAGACATCTTAGCCTTTAACCCCGCCGACCATCATGCCTTTGACAAAATACTTCTGCAGGAACGGGTACACCATGATAATCGGCACCGAGGCTACAATCGTCATCGTTGCCCGCACGGACATTGGCGTGACCGCATTCTGCTGTCCTCCGGTAGCTCCCTGGATCATCCCGTCGAGTGAAGAGGTGCCGGTGGTGGTATTGGAGTTCTGCAGAATCTTTTGCAGCTCATATTGCAGGGTACTCAGCTTCTCATCCGAGGAATTGTAGAGGAACACATCGAACCACGAATTCCACTGGAACACCCCTGAGAACAGCGCCACCGTGGCAAGGACAGGCACGGTTAGCGGCAGAATGAGGCTGAAGAAGGTCCGGTAATCCCCCGCCCCGTCAATTTTCGCCGATTCGATGATGCTCTCCGGCAGATTTTCAATGAAGGAACGGATAATAATCAGGTTGAACACCCCGATAATCCCCGGAAGAATGTAGACCCAGAAGCTGCCGACCAGTCCCATATCCCGGATCAGCAGGTAATTGGGAATCAGACCGCCGTTGAAATACATCGTCATAATAAAAGCTACGGTGATGAATTTGCGCAGCACATAATCCTGTCTGCTAAGCGTGTAGGCCAGCATGGCCGAGCAGAAGACGGTGACTACCGTTCCGATCACGGTGCGCAGCACTGAGATGAAGGTCGCATGAAAAATCGTGGCCTCTCTCAGAATATAAGTGTAATTCGCCAGCGTCCATTCTCTGGGCAGCAGGTAGATTCCGCCTTTGATAGAGTCTTGCGCGTTATTAAGCGACACGGCAAGGACATTCACAAACGGATACAGAGTAACGATCATTAGTGCGATCATGAAGCAGTAGTTGCAAATGACAAACAAGCGGTCGCCGGTGGAAGAGCTTATGGGGGGCTTGCGTTTTTTCTTAGGGACAGCTGCGGTTTCCATGCCTGCGCCTCCTTTATTAATACAGTCTGGCTTCGCCCATACGCTTCGCGGCATTGTTCGCCATGAACAGCAGGATGAAGCTGACGACCGTCTTGAACATTCCCGCTGCAATGGACAGGGAGAAATTACTCTGGGCAATTCCGTATTTCAGCACGAATATGTCAATGTTCTCGGAATAGTCCACATTCATGCCGTTACCCAGCAGGTACTGCGGCTCGAATCCCGATTCCAGCAGATATCCGATATTCATAATGAGCAGGACAATCACAACAGACTTGATGCCCGGAAGCGTGACATAGATCATTTTCTTGAACCGGTTCGCGCCGTCAATCTCTGCTGCTTCATACTGCGTGGGATCAATTGTGGTCATAGCGGCCAGGTAGACGATGGTGTTCCAGCCGATATCCTTCCAGACGGAGCTGGCTCCGAAGATGGTCCAGAAGTATTCGGGGATTCCCAGGAACAGAATTTCATTGCCGCGGTCAAGGAAGCCCAGACCCACCAGCAGCTGGTTAATGGTACCATCCGGGGACAGCGTCGTCTGAATGATACTTGCTGCTACCACCCAGGAGATAAAATGCGGCAAATAACTGACAGTCTGCACTACACGCTTGAAAGCAATATTGCGTATTTCATTAAGCAGCAAGGCCAGGGTAATCGCGGTGACGAAGCCGAAGAACAGGTTAATCGAGCTCATCGCCAGCGTATTGCGTAACACCCGCAGGAAGCGGTCGTCCCCGAACAGAAATTTGAAATGCTCGAAGCCAATCCAGGTCTGCTCCATGAACTTCCTGGCCGGCTTATAATCCTGGAAGGCAATGCTCCAGCCCCACAAGGGCAAGTATTTGAATACAAACAGCCAGATTAGAAAAGGGACCGACATCACTGCCAGGGCCCGCTGCTGGCCCAGTTTTTTGAAAAACAGCCGCATCCGGCCCGGCTCCTTATCCGCCGCTGGCCGGGATAACGCAGGTACCGTATTTTTATCCATCCGTATCTCTCTCCTTCAGCGCACCGGGGTGTCTAAGCGGCAAGCAGGAAAGACCAGCATCTGGGTACAGCCCTGGTCTTTCCCGCCGGTTCCGGCGGCTATTGGTTCGCCAGTTCGACCTTCGCTTTGACTTGCTCAGTGGTCCATTTCTCATAACCCGCAGTATCGAGCTTGCCGAATTCCTTCATGTATTCCTCCCAGACTGCATCAAACTTATCGGGAGTCGTCAGCACCAGCTTAGGGAAATATTTCTTCGTCATTTCATCCTTGCTGGCTTCCCAGAGCTGTTCCGGGGAATTCTGCTCCTTCGCGAAGCCCCACGCCGGGAAGTATGGACGCGGAACCGGTTCAGCGAACAGCTGGCTGTAGGTCTGTACGCCGTATTTCTCTAAGATCGCCTTGTCCTTGTCGGTCAGCGTCATCTGGAAGACCTCGGGCTGGCTGGCAACATTCTTGGCATTTCCGTCAGCCAGGGTAGAGGTGGCATTGTACATCGGCCAGTTCCAGCTGAAGTATTTGAAGCCGAAGCTCTCTCTGAACGGCTCGTCAATCTTGTCGATCTGCTCCTGCGTACGGTAGTAGCGGCCCTTCTCATTCACTTCATACGTCTCGCCTTTGATCCCCCAGGACATCAGGGTCTGGTTCTCTTCGGTCAGCATGTTGTCGAAGAACTGGATGATGCGGACCGGGTCCTTGGCACTGACGGTAATCCCGATTCCGCGGTTCGTTACAAGGCCTCCTGGGGGATCAAGATAGGCATCCGGCGTGCCTTCCTCGAAGGTCACCGGCAGCGGGAAGTACTTGAAGCCGTCCAGGGAAGGATCTTTACGGGCAGCATCCTTCAGCACATTCAGCGCATTATCCACCTGCCAGCGGTAGTCGAAGAAGCCGAGCACCTTGTGGGAGGTTAATTTGGCGATATACTGGTCATAGTTATCGACGAAGGAGGCTTTATCGAACAGACCGGCAGCATTGAGGTCATTCAGCGTCTTCAGCCACTTTTTGGTGGACTCTGCACCGGCATAGGTCTTGGCTTCCCAGGTATTGGTATCCACGGTAACGTTGCCGTCATTCGGATAGCCCATCAGATGCATCGGCGGGTTGGAGGTGGCGAAGAATCTCCAGTCATGCGTAAGAGAGACCATCCCGGTCAGATTCTCATCCTTGTGCTTGTCGCGGTAATTCTTAATCAGCTCTATATATTGATCCAGCGTCTTGATCTTCGGATAACCCGCTTCCTCCAGCACACGGCGCTGAACCCAGAATCCCGCCCCGGCTTCCGGCTCAGGAATGAAATCGTTCACCTGGGCGGCAATCGGCAGGAAATAGATTTTACCATCCTTGGAGCGCATCTGATTCAGGGATTTGCCATAGACACGCTGGATGTTCGGCCCGTACTTCTCAATCAGCTCATCGAGCGGGATGAATGCACCGGCATTAAGCACTTCCTCTATAGCAGCATCAGGAATCAGCACATCCGGGTAATCATTGGCGGCAATCATAGTTCCGATCTTGGTATTGAGGTCGCCCACCACGAATTCCAGCTTGAAATTGACACCGGTCTGATCCTCCAGCAGCTTGCCGATGGTCGTCTCATTGGTATTTCCATCCTTCGAGCCGGCCACTCCGTTGAAGATTTTGAACGTTACCTTATCCTGCTTGGGTTCGGTCTCTGTGGTAGCAGCGGCGCTTGTCGGCTCCGTCGTCCCTGTATTCTTCTTGGCATTATTAGGCCCCGAGCAAGCTGTCACCACGGATAATGAGACGACTGCCGTCAGAGCGAGAAGCCATATTCTCTTGCTTTTACCCATTGCCTGTACTCCCCCTTGTATATTCATGATATACTGCTCCTTTAGTATAAAAGCGTTTACATTACTCCGTTACCCGTAAAATTATGGATTCTCCTTTGAAAACTATGGATTCGCCGGGATTCTCAGCTCAATCCGTGTCCCTTCCCCCGGTTTGCTGTCCACCCGGAAGACCGCACGCCCGCCATACAGCATGGTAACCCTATAGATTACATTCTGTATTCCGATACGCTCGCCGATAATCCCTTCCATGTCGAGATATCCGTACAGCGTGTCCACCTGCTCACTGCTCATGCCAATCCCGTTGTCCGCCACCTGGAAGACCACCTCATCCCCCGTCACGCTGATGCGGATCTCTAGGCTTCCGCCTTTTTTGAGCGGCTCGATGCCATGAATACTGGCGTTCTCCACGAAGGGCAGGAACACCATCTTGGGGACTATACAGGCGTAGGCCCCGGGCTCCACATCGATATGGTAGCTCAGCTTATCCTCGAACCGGTATTTCTGGATATCCAGAAAACAGAGAATAAAGCCCAGCTCCTCCTCCACGCTCACCCACTCCTTATTCCAGGTCAATGAGCTGCGCAGGATCATCGCCATGCTTTGGATGATTTTGGCCGTCTCGTTCTCCTGCTTCAGCAGGCTCCGCATCCGAATGGTTTCCAGTGCGTTGAACAGGAAATGAGGGTTAATCTGGCTCTGCAGCGCATTAAGCTGCGCCTTCCTCCGCTCCAGCTCCAGCGACTTCTTCTGAATCTCCGTTAGATACACATCGTTAATCAGAGCCTTAATCTGCATAATCATACTGTTGAACTCCAGGGTCAGCTGGCCGATCTCATCGCGCGACTCCCCGTGCATAATCATCTGGAACTGCTGCGTCTTCACCTTTTTCATATGCTTCAGGATCTCAATAATCCGGAGGTTGATCGAGCGGGTAATGATCAGAATAATAACGGTAGGGACAAGCATCATCAGGCAGGCCGACCAGAGGATGAAATAGCGGGATTTCAGCACCTCCTTGATAATCTCCTTTTCATTGACCGTGCCGACGATCCTCCAGCCGGACAAATAACTGATACTCCCGTATTCCTTCTGGAAATCAATGATATGCTCCTGCTTCAGAGAGGCATACAGCTGCCGGTCCTTCCCCTGCCAGTCTATGGCCCGGTTGGTTGTATATTCAATCCGGCCCTCCGGCCCCAGCAGATACACGTCCCCGTGTACGTTCAGATTAGCGAAGACCTCCATCAGATCAATCGTCTTAAAATCAATCTTCACCAGCTTCTCCTTGAGCATGCGGTCCGCGAAATAATCCATCCGCCGCAGCAGCGAGAACGACTGGAACCGGCCGCCTGCATCCTGGATGCGGACGAACAGCGGCTGGGAGGAAGCCTCCTGCATCCATTCCTTATACCAGATGCTCTCCCGGATCTCCCCGGACAGGATACCGATGTTCCCGGAATTCAGCAGCGTGGGGTTATCCACATAGAGGGTCTTGTTTTGCAGCGAGGAAGAGAACGGAGAATAGTTGTTCAGGGTAGACCGCAGATAGAGGTCGTAGGCCTCAACATAGTCTTCGGTCTGTGTGAAGTTACGGTCAAGCACCTCATTGGTCTTGTAATCCGCATAGAAAAAAGAGGATAATCCCACGGCCTGATCCACGATCAGCCGGAACTCATTCTTGATCTGCTCCACCGCCAGATCGATGTCCTTAATCCGCTGCGCCTTCACATTCCCGGTGATCGTGTTGTAGAAGATCACATTCGTGAGAATGATTGGAGCGATGACCCCGAGGAAATAGACGAGGAACATTTTATTCCTGAGCCGGATATTATTCAGCAGCTTCATACAGTGCCCCCTCCTGACATTAATGGTTACCCGTCCGGTTTCGGTACTCTGTCGGCGTTTTCTGCTCCAGCTTCTCGAACTGGGTGACGAAATAATCGGCATTCTTGAATCCGACCTGCTCGGCAATTTCATAGATCCTCAGATCAGTCTGCCGCAGCAGCTTTTTGGCCTCGGTGATGCGCAGCTGGAGCAGGTAGTCATTGAAGTACATGCCGTAATTCTTCTTGAATACCTGACCGAGATAGGCTGAGTTCATATAGAACTGGCCAGCGATCTGCTTGAGGTTCAGATTCTCATGGAAGTTCCGGTCCACATAACACTTGATCCGGTACAGCCCGCTGCTGCCGTAGTTCTGGTACAGCTCTTGAATCCGCTCCGCCGCCTCCTGTGCAAAGGCTTCGAACAAGGAACGAAGCTCCGTCAGCGTGATGTTATGATCCGGCCAGTTCATCATCGGGACAAGGCTTGCCAGCTGCTTCTCATCCCCCTCCATGCTCCGTATAGTGTGCAGCACACTATGGACGCATTGAATGGCAACCGCCTTCATCGCTTCCCGGGAGAACAGCTTCTCCTGAAATTCTGTGAACAGCTTGAAGATTGCGTCCAGCATCTCCGCTTGCTTATTCTCCTCAATCGCTTCAATCAGCGCCTGAAGCACCCTACTACTGGCATGAATGTAGTTCAGAGACAGACCGGCAATATCCGAGTACAGCAGAATCGGCTGGGCAGACCGGACATATTTGTACTCCACAGTCTCCTTGGCCGAGGTATACGAATACTTCAGCTCCTGAAGTGTGTTCACCGGTCTGCCCGCATACGCCTGAACCTCCAAGGGATAACGCTCGTAGAGCTTGCTCAGACAATCCGCCACGAAGCTGCGCAGCTCCCCTGCATGCTTCTCCAGATAATGTTCCGGCACAATGAAGCCGAAGAATCTCCGGTGCTCATAGATAATCGGCGTCTCTGCTGTGAGCTGCTGCACCGCCTGCCGGATCGCCTCCTTCAGCTCTGCCTTCCCGGGCATAGGCTTCCCGCTCCAAGGGAACACATTGTTTACCTCCAGCAGCACATAGGTGAACTGGCGGGCTCCCGCCTCTATCCACTGCTGCTCCCAGGCGTCAAGCGCCTCCGCCTCCGCTTCTCCCCGGATCAGGGCCTCCACCCGCTTCTCTCCCTCATGCATGCTAAGCCGGTCCTGTAGCTGCTTGCGCGCAGTGAATTTATCACGGAACTTATGAAGCGCTTTCACAATTTCATGCTCATTAATCGGCTTCAGTACATAGTCCAGCACGCCATACCGGACCGCCTGCTGGGCATACCGGAAATCGTTATATCCGCTGATTATGATAAAATCCGTTCCAAGCTGCTCCTCCGTCACCGCCTCAATCAGCCCGATGCCATCCAGAACCGGCATACGGATATCGGTGATCACGAGCTGCGGCCGCTTGGCCCGGATCAGCTCCAGCGCATCCTCCCCGTTGTCCGCCTCATCCACAATCTGGAACCCGCTGCCCGCCCAGTCAATCATTCCAATCAGGCCCTTGCGGACAAACAGCTCATCGTCAACAATAATGATCCCGTACATATCGGCTTCCACTCCTCCAGTACAATCTTGAAAAAAAGGGAACCCCGGCCTAAGTGAATGGTCAAGGGTTCCCGGATGACAAGGAATATTATAGAGTTAGGCGTGCCAGGAGTCTAGCCTACGATGACTTCCATCGATACCTGCTTCAGGCCCGGATTCAGATCCTTCTCCTCAGTGAGATCCAGAACCGGAGCACCATCAATATCAAAATGCACGCGCCGCAAGCCGGAGCTTCGCGGTCCTTCAATTCCCGGTCTGGCGTGGTAGGCGTTCCAGATCACCCCGTCCTCGTCCGTCACATAGGAATTATGGCCCGGCCCATATTCCCCCGGCACACTTCTGGAGGTCAGCAGCGGATAATTGCCCTTGGTCCAGCTCTTGATATCCAGCAGATCTGCCCCCTTGTCTGCGGTCAGCAGACCGACCACATAAGTAGCATCCACCGCTGCACTGGCAAAAGTCACGTACAGCTTGTCATCCGTGTACAGAGCAAACGGACCTTCATCCACGAACGTATGGTTATTGGCCCAGCCATAATCCGGCCGGGTCAGCAGCACCGGATCACTGGTCAGCTTCCACGGCTCCTGCGGGTCAATCGTGGCGATGTAGACCCAGGCTCCCAGATCCACCGGCAGGAATTGGCGCTCCGACCATGCGGCATAGAGCTGGCCGTTCCAGCGGATGACGGTCATATCCAGTGAAATGGTTGTGCCTGCTTCGCACAGATAGCTTCCGTCCTTCTTCACTACCCGGCGGGGCCTGGACCAGTCCGCAGCATTCATGGGATTGCCGCCCGGACTCAGCTTCATCACATGTGATTCCTCATGGAAGAACTCGCCGGGTGTGGCGGCATGGAAAATATACAGCTCGTCTTCAATGATATGGAGTTCCGGTGCCCACAGCAGGCCGCCAATCTCTTCATACGTGGTGGAATCGAGGATCAGGGATTCCTCCGCTGTCACCAGCTCCGGAATCGTATCGGCTTCCCTCATATACAGCGTATGTTCCTTATCCGCGTCATTAGTCGCAATGAAATAATATTTCCCTTTCCACGCTGCGATGCAAGGGTCCGCACGGTTAAGTGCAATCGGGAATGGAAAGTGATCCTGATGGATCTCTCCAGAGATGCTGTAGGTTCCGGCCTTGTCCCAGTTGATGGCCTCCGTGTTCCAACGGACTTTTTTGGCAGCCTGCGTTCCATCACTGTATAAGGCTGTTGCCCGGACCGCCTTCACATCTTCTACCGATGCCGCATTCACCCGGTCCGGTACTACGACAGCAATGTTCTCCGGTACCGTAAGCTTGCAGAAGAGTCTGCGGGCTATCTCAGCAGAGACAGCGATCCTATTACGCGGCTGGATTCCCTCGATATCGGTCTGCACCGCTTCCAGCGTGAACGGCTCCGCTTCCACCGGTGCTGAGACATTCGTAAGGCTCATGATGTCAGCAGTGAAATTCTCATAGCCCTGGCCCTGCCCGTCTATCCATTGGATCAGGTAACCGCTGCGCTCCGGGTCATAGGTGCAGGAGACATCGCTTACATGAGTGTCTGTCTTAAGCTCCAGCAGTCCAATCTCACTGTATTGCAGCAGATCGGCCGAAGTGAACAGCAGCACCTTCCCCTTGCTTTGTTCATCTGCTTCCCCGTCAGCCTCGGTGCGCACAGCAATGACGCCGAAATTCCCGTCTGCCAAGTAGAAAAGATACGGCTTCTTCAGGCTTTTGGCCCGGAGCGTCCCATCCTCATTCTCCGTCGCCTTGGCGAACAGAACCCCTGAGTTATGATTTAATGCCCGATACTGGCCCCCATCGGTCTTGTATGCCAGGTGCATACTGTAAGCCAGCTTCGAAGCATACACGATATCCTCCTGCGGCAGTCTTGTATAGCAAAGGATATCTTTCCGATCATCGTTTTGTTGTGGTATCATGAATTCATAATCTTCCTTCCTATTGATAATTTCTAATAACTATAATTACGCACTGTTCGGTTAACCTTCGAATTTACTCTAATGTCCACTACAAATTATAGAGATTCACTGAAATACTAACAATGATATTTACTGACCATTAATTGATCTATCCGAAGAAAGGAGAAGCCAATGCCTACAATTCACTACGTGGAATACGATGCTGCACATCCGGCCAATTTCGTCTACAGTATCCCCGAAGGACTGAACGCCTGGCTTCTTGTCCTGACCCAGACCCCGGCGGTGTTCGAAGTGGACGGTGAATTGAAGGAATTCCCCGCTCATTCTGTCGCTTTATACCCTCCTGGGCACAACATTTATTACCGGGCCTGCTCCCGGAGGTATGTCAACGACTGGGTCCGTTTCGATGCGGATGAATCGTATATTACTGAAAGCGTCCTGCCGCTGGGCAGCCCGTTCTCCTTGCCCGACCCCGGGTATTGCCATCAGCTGTTCCAGCTGCTGACGCTGGAGAACTCGTTCCAGAATGATTACCGGGAGTTATCCATTGACTACCTGTTCCGTCTCTTGTTCAACAAGCTGTCCGAAGCCTCCCAGGACAAGCTGACGCCGCAGTATTATAACCTGCTGGAGCTGCGCAAGACGCTGTACAGCAATCCCGGCCACCCTTGGACTGTATCCTCAATGGCCGGATATCTGCACATCAGCACCGGCTACCTCCAGACCATCTACAAGTCCGCCTTCGGCATCTCCTGCATGGAGGATGTCATTCAATGCCGGATTCGGCTGGCCAAGGAGAAGCTGGGCTTCGGCCAGCACAAAATCGCCGAGATCGCCGCTCTCTGCGGCTACGCCAATGTCGAGCATTTCTGCCGCCAGTTCCGGCAGCTGACCGGCTTCTCCCCCCGCGCCTACCGGGAGCGGCTGGCTTCCCGGGAGCCGAAGGTGCGGGAGGGAGAGTAGTGGGAGTGTAAAGGGTCGGAGTTAGACGAGGCTTAGGCAGGAGTTAGTTAGGAGTATGTAAGGGTATGTGGAAGTGTGAATACATCGTCGCTCCAACGGTGGGCACTCTCTCGCCGCCGCTAATGTAATCGATTTTTCCATTACATTCCGCTCACACGCCTCCGCAACGCCCAATGTAATCGGCTTTTCGACTACCTTCCGCTCACGCGCCTCTGCCACGCCCAATGTAATCGGTTTTTCGATTACATTCCGCTCACACGCCTCCGCTACGCCCAATGTAATCGGTTTTTCGATTACATTTCATCCACGCGCCTCTGTCACGCCAAATGTGATCGGTTTTTCGATTACATTCCGCTCGCACGCCTCCGCGCCGGCCCAATGTGTTCAGTTTTCCGTACATATTCCGCCCCAACTACCAAGAGCAGCGACCCTCCGCCGGAGAATCGCTGCTCTTGTTCACACTATCCTTACTCCTCAGCCCCGCCAAGCACCGGCAGCACGGCACCGTCCCGCACAAACAGCGGAATCTGCGTGAGCGGCGCGTCGACCATAATCGCCTGTCCGCCAGCATAGGCAGTGCCGGTATAGACATGGGTCCACTCTGAGCCGGACGGCAGGTATACCTTGCGTGCCCGTTCACCCTCGCCCAGCACCGGGGCGACCAGCAGATCGGGACCGAACATATACTGATCCTCGATATCCCAGGCTGCCGGGTCCTGAGGGAAATCATAGAACAATGGACGCATAGGCGGCGTGCCCTTCTCATGGGCAGCCTCCATCAGTCCGCGGATGTACGGCTTCAGCCGCTCCCGCATCTGCATGAACTCTTTGAAGATAACATACGCCTCATCCCCGTAGCTCCACACCTCATTATCCGAGCCGCTTCCGCATACGCCCCCGCCCCGCGTTCCGGTAGGCTGCACAAAAGGTGAACGATCCCCGTGCAGCCTGAATACCGGAGAGAACGCGCCGTACTGGAACCAGCGGACCATCAGCTCCCGGAAGGAGGCGTCTGCCGGATTACCGCCATGGAAGCCGCCGATGTCGGTGGTCCACCATGGAATCCCGGCCATAGCCATATTCAGTCCGGCCCGCACCTGAATGCTGAGCACCTTGAAGCTGGAGTGAATGTCTCCAGACCATACAAGCGCCCCATACCGCTGGCTGCCCGCCCAGGCGGTACGGACCAGATTGATAATATTCTCCTGGCCTTCAGCGGCCATGCCGTCATAGAAGGTCTGGCTGTATTTCATCGGATAGATATTGCCGATCTGCTTGCTGGAGCCGATATGATAACGGTAGATATCATGGTCATAGACCGTCAGCTCCGGCTCTGCCTCATCGAGCCAGAAGACCTTGATTCCTTTATCATAATAATTCTGCTTAATCAGACCCCACAGGAACTTGCGGGCCTCCGGATTCGTCGCATCGAAAATCGCATTCTGGCCGAGGAACTGGAATTGTGTCCGCACCCCGCGGTCCGAGCGCAGCAGGTACCCTTTTTCCAGCATCTCCTTATAATTCTCACTCTCCGTCTGAACAGTCGGCCAGACCGAGACCATCAGCTCAATGCCCAGCTCCTGCAGCTCCTGCACCATCGCCTCCGGATCAGGCCAATATTCCGGGTCGAACCGCCAGTCTCCCTGATTCGTCCAGTGGAAGAAATCAATGACGATGACGTCAATCGGCAGACCCCGCCGTTTATGCTCCCTCGCCACCTCCAGCAATTCTTCCTGCGTCCGGTAGCGGAGCTTGCATTGCCAGAACCCCATGCCATAATCCGGCATCATCGGCACGGTTCCCGTAGCCTTGGCATAAGCCTCCTCGATCTCGGCAGGCGAGTCGCCGGCAGTGATCCAATAATCCAGCTGCTTGGTCGACGGAGCTGTCCATTCGGTCACATTCAGACTGAAATGCGCTTGTCCGATCGCCGGATTATGCCACAGGAACCCGTAACCGGCGCTGGACAGCACGAACGGAATACTGATCTGGCTGTTGCGGTGGGTCAGCTCCAGCGAGCAGCCCTTCAGATTCAGGAAGGAGTGCTGATACTGGCCCATGCCGTACAGCTTCTCTTGCGGGTCCGCTTCCAGCCGGAGCTTCACGGAGAAGTCACTGCTGCCGGGGATGGCGCTTAGCTCTCTGCCCCCGTATTTTAACTGATAGGTATCCTCCGTCTCGTTAAGGAGCAGCTTGCCATGCTGGTTATAAAAGAAGATCTGGCCCTTGTCCGTCATTTCCGCCCGGATATTCCCGTTTACAATGCTCGCGCGTTCTTTAGTGATCGATATATTACTCAGCGTCTGCACAGCAGGCAGAAGTGCCCACTGCTCATCGGTAATCTCCGCATACGAAGCCCGGATACGCAGCGAATGCTCTCCCCAAGGCTCTATCCAGACTCTCTCATGATCATATTCTCTGATTAGTCTGCCATTCTCTTCACGAAACATAGCGCGATCCCTCCAACAGTTCTATAATAAGGTTGCACCCACATTATAAAGAGTGCAAAGCCGCTATACTATACATAAAAATACGCATCTATCATACGATATTACGATTGTGTGGAGGGATTAAGATGAGTGGAGCGTTCGAGGACAAGCCTTATCCATGGAAAAAAGAGCACACGGAAATTCCCGAGGGCCTGTTCCCCATCAATGTATTTCATATCTGCTTTCCGGACCGCAGTATTATTCCGCCGCACTGGCATGACCATCTCGAATGGATTCTCGTGACCAAAGGCCGCTTCCGCGTCCAGGTCGGCCCCCACTCCAGAGAGCTGGTGCAGGGGGAGCTGGCCTTCGTCAGCCGTCCGCAGATTCATGCGGCCTATCCGACAGAGGATGGCAGTGAGCTGTATGCGGTTGTCTACAACGAAGCATTGCTGAACGGTATACGGGACCTGACTGAGCTTCAGCATATCCGGCCGCTGCTCTCCGGTGAAATCAGGCTGCCTGCCTTCTATGGGGCGGACCAGCCGGTTACCCGCCAGATCAGAGGATGCATTGAACAGATTATTTTCAGCTACCAGAGCAAGAATCCCGGGTATGAATTATGTATAAAAGGCGGCCTGTTCTCTTCCCTGGGTCTGGCTTATCCCCTGGCCGAGTTCACAGCACCGCCTTCCAAAAGAGACCGGCAGGAGACAGGCATCCAGCCCCTGCTGATTCACCTTAGCAACCATTTCCATGAACCGCTGACCGTGGAGGAGGCCGCACGGATCTGCTGCGTAACCCCCAACTACTTCTGTCATCTGTTCAAAAAGAACACCGGCAAGACCTTAATCGAATATGTGAACATGCTGCGGGTGCATGAGGCCAGCCGCCTGCTCCAGCTCCGCCGGTATCCGATTCAGGAGGTGGCCTTCCGGGTCGGCTTCACGGGCCTGACGTATTTCGGAAGAATATTCAAGCAGCATACATCGATGACGCCCAGCGAATATGCTTCCCATTTCCAGACCCGGTCTTAATCCTGCCGGTGATAACGGAGATAATCGAAATCGGCATAGCCGCCAGGCAGCCGGGTCGCATAATTGAACAAGCCGATCCGGTAGCCCATGAAATGATCCAGCGTATATTTCATATGCAGCGTCTGTCCGATGGGGTGCCAGACCTCCCCGTCACCGGAATAGAAGAACTGTGCTTCGTCTACCCCCTCCCTGAAGTCGAAATCGATCCGCAGGCAGATACGCTCACCCGTGAACGGGATACTCTCCACCACTTCAACGCCGTTGTCACCCTGAATACACATATCCACGGTGAACTGTCCCTGCACTCCGGCGGCCACCTCAACCGTGCCGTATCCGGACTGGAGAGCTACCATTCCGGCCCGGTCGCCTTCGTTCATGCCGCCCAGATACAGCATCGTCTCGGCACTGCAAGCCGGACCCTCCGTCCGCTGGGTCAGCGTATTGCGCGCCGTTACGACGCTATCAGCTGCCTTGCCTGTACGCAGCCGCAGACAGCCCGGCCGCTCTGTAACTGACCATAGCCCGTTATCGGGATTATGGTTCCATTGCCACTGAAGCGCCAGCCGGTTCTCCGTATAGTCGAACTCATCGCTGATTACAATCGCCTTTGGCTCATCCGCAGGCAGCTTCGTCCCGAAGCTCAGCGGAGCCTTGCCGCCATCCCCGATTACCGGCCAATCGTTCTCCCAGCTCACAGGGAATACACAGGGAACACGTCCAACTGCCCCGTGATCCTGGAACAGCACGGCGTACCAGTCGCCGTCCTCAGTATCGACCAGCCCGCCTTGCGCTACACCGCGATTCTCGTAGCCCAGGTTATCGTCCAGAATAACCTTGCGCTCATAAGGACCGAGCAGCTCCCGGGACCGGTAGCATAGCTGGCGTCTGCGCATGTTGCCCTCTGACGGCCATTCAATGAAGAACAGGTAATAATACCCGTCCCGCTTATGGGCATGACAGCCTTCCATCCGCAGCATAATGCCCTGCCGCTCGCCTTCCAGCAGCAGCTGCTTCGTTCCCCGGTGCATCCATCCGGTCAGGTCCTCGTTCAGCTCCCGGATATGGATATCCCCGTTGCCGTAGATCACATAATTACGGC
Source organism: Paenibacillus sp. FSL H7-0756 (assembly GCF_038006765.1). Taxonomy (NCBI): domain Bacteria; kingdom Bacillati; phylum Bacillota; class Bacilli; order Caryophanales; family Paenibacillaceae; genus Paenibacillus; species Paenibacillus sp. FSL H7-0756. Next base: position 1,886,144 of record NZ_JBBOVT010000002.1, read on the forward strand.
CGTCCTCATCCAGCAGCAGCGCCGGGTCATGGTGCAGATCCGGAATGACCGAACGCTCCCACGGTCCATGCTCGATATCACGGGTCTGGTAGATGTAGAACTGGTCCGTGTCATTGCAAGAGAAGCATACGTAATAGATTCCGTTCCTGCACCGCAGCGAGGCCGCCCAGGAACCGCCGCCGTAAATCACTTCGCCGTCCTCCAGCCGGAAGGCCGGAGTGTCCTCGAAGGTATCAAAGACGTAACTCACAATTTCCCAGTCCTTCAGATTCACCGATTTCATAATCGGACAGCCCGGCATCGAGTGCATGCTGGTGCTGACCATATAGAACACTGGACCGACCCGGATCACATCCACATCCGGGACATCTGCCCATAGTACTGGATTAGTAATGATGACTGTATTCAATGTGCCGCCTCCTTGCTGTTAGTTATGCTGTGGTGTGAATTGCCAATGGGCCAGCTTGAACAAATCCTTACCGCTCTCTCCTGAGAATACCAGATAGAGGTTATGCACTCCCTCCGCTCCCTCGACCGCCGTCTTCAGCTCCAGCCATTCCTGTGCTCCGCCTGCCGCCGGAACCTGCAGCTTGCCGATAACCGGACCTGCCGGGTCATCCAGATGCAGCTCCAGCACGCCGCCCGCTTCCAGGCTCAGGACTGACGCCTGGAACGAGCCGGCACCGCTGCCGAAGTCTACCCCGGAAAGTCCGATCCATCCGCCGTGCTCCACATCCGTTACGGCCTGAACTCCGCCCTTGGCCAGGTATTCTGTCTTCACCCCTGCGCTCCAGCCCATCGTTGCCGCCGGAATACGCTCATACGGGTTCAACGCTGCAAGCTGCTGCACACCTTCGTAATCCGCATGGATCTCCGGAATGGAACCGTCCTCATTATGAGTCAGGCGGTTCAAATGTGTGGAGCGGTAGCCGTTCGCAATCCCTTGAGCCTTGGACAAGGTCTGGGCGTGATAAGCGATATACCAGCTGTCATGGAACTGGAAGACCGCATGATGGTTATTCCCGGATACGCCGAAGAAATGTCCCGGATTCTTCAGGATCGTGTGTTGATACGTCCAGGGACCCATCGGATGCTCACTGGTCATATAGGCGATCTCTCCCGCAGGAGGGCTGCCTTCCGGCCGCTGCCCGTCATAGAAGTTCGAGCAGTAGGTATAATAGTAGACTCCGTTCCACTTATGGATTCCGGCATCCTCGAACATGAACGGGGCCGGAATCACTTTCGCGCTGCCCACCACGCTGATCATGTCCTCACCCAGCGGCATCACCCGTGCTGTGCCCGGCTCGGCGAACTGTCCTTCCGGGACGCCGCCTCCGAAATAGATATACCCCTTGCCGTCATCATCTAACAGCACCGCCGGATCGAACAACCAGGTAACATCCTCTACTCCAGGTGTAGAGCGCAGAATCAGTGCCTCCCCGATCGGGTCCACCCATGGACCCACCGGACTGTCACCCGACAGAACGCCGATGCCGCTGGCATTATTGGCGAAGTAGAGGAAGAACTTGTCCTTGCCGTCAATTACGGTATGAAGCGCTGCCGGTGCCCAGGACTGGGTTGCCCACTTCGCTGCACCCTCCGGTCCGGCTACGGCTATCGGACCATGATCGGTCCAGTTCACCAGGTCAGCGGACGAGATTACGGTAATCGTATTAATACTGCTGTAGGAGTTCTCCTTCACGGCGCCGTTCTCATCATACTCCAGCGCATCATTAGTCATATACAGATAGACTCTGTCTCCGAATACCAGGGCATAAGGATCGGCTCCGTATCTGTGTGCCACCAGCGGATTGCCGCTTGGCGGTACCTTGCCGGTAGCCTGCTTCAGTTGAGTTGTCATTTGATTCCCTCCAGATATAATAAGGTGTCCAGCTTACAATAAGATTAGGATTGCGGTGCGGCCAGCTCAGCCAGCCGGGCGAATGAAGCCTTTGGCTGCTTCTGCTCATCGAACAGGAACGGCCAGTTCTTGCGTCCCCGGACGGGGAAGCCGTCCAGCCAGGTATAATCATCGGCCACACCCCAGAAGGTCACCGAATCAATGGAGTCTCTGAATTCCAGCAGTAGGGCGAAGATCTCGGCATAACGCTCCTCCTGCAGCTTCAGCATTTCAGCTGTTGGCGCTTTCAAATCCGTTCGTTTGTCGTCATGACGGAATACGGAGAGATCCAGCTCGGTAATGTGGATCTTAAGCCCCAGCGATGCGTAGAGCTTAAGCGCATTGCGGATTTCCTCAATGGAAGGGCCGTAGATATTCCAGTGTCCCTGCATGCCGATCCCGTGAATCGGCGTATTCTGATCCAGCAGGCTGCGTACAAGCTTGTAGATTTTGCCGCTCTTGACAGGATCGGTCTCATTATAGTCGTTGTAGAACAGCAACGCGTCAGGGTCTGCCTGATGGGCCATTTCAAAGGCCTGACGGAGATAATCCTCGCCGATGATCTCAAGCCACTGCGTATCCCGCAGGTACTGGTCTGTTTTGTCCTCAATCGCTTCATTTACTACATCCCAGGCATACGCCCGTCCCCGGTAACGGCCCACTACTGTGTTAATGTGGGTCTGCAGGCGGGCAAGCAACTGCTCTCTGCTGCAGGCTCCGCCTTCCGCATCCTGGAACATCCAGTCTCCGGTCTGGTTATGCCACAGAAGCGTATGCCCCCGGACACCGATCCCATGCGACTCTGCGAATTCGAAGATACCGTCCGCTGCCTCGAAGGTGAATTCGCCTTCCTGCGGCTGAACCAGAGCCGGCTTCATCTCATTCTCGGCGGTAATGCTGTTGTAATGCTTGCCAATGAAAGGACCCTGGGCAGCTATAATGCCAGTACTGACGGCGGCCCCTATTTTAAAGGCCTCCCGGAACATTTCGTGTAATGCAGGAATTTCGCTGCTTGCTTGCTTCATTTTTGCTAACCTCCTGTATTTGACAACATTTTTTGGGACAACTCTCTCTATCATAACGCATTTGTATGCGTTTACCATCACCAAAGTAAATAGATGGACCCCAAATAAATAATTGCACCCTATTTTTTATTTCCCTGTGCCTGTGCGCGGAACTGGACGGGCTTCAGCGCCGTCCGTTTCTCGAACTCTCTTAAGAAATGGTGATAGTGTACGTACCCGATGCTCTCCACAATGCTTCTGACCGTATCGTGAGTTTCAATCAGCCGCTTCTTGGCCGCTTCGATCCGCAGATTATGAATGTACTCCAGAATGCTGATACCGTGCTTTTTAATGAAGGCCTGGCCCAGGTACACCGGATTAATATAGAAATGCTCAGCAATCTCTTTTACCGTCAGATGCTCCGCATAATGATCTCTCAGGAAGCATTCCACGCGGATCAGCGGATGCTCGGAGTTACGCTCCTTGTGCTGGCGGATATAGTTCATACTGGTGGAGAGCGCCGTCTCCAGAGTGACCTGCAGGTCTTCCAGGGATCTCGGCTCGGTTCTAAAAAAATCAAGCGTGCCGATCCACTGATCGTCCGCGCCGCCGAATTCCTTCAGCAGCTCCATGCTCCGCAGCATGATATCCATGCCTGTCATCTGGACGACTCCCGGATCTGTCCGGTTCTCCTTGAAATCGCTGAACAATTCACCAAGCTTCTCTGCGGCCTTCTGCTCATGCAGCCGCTCCACTGCGCTGATGATCTCCTCAATCAGCTCTGCGGAAGGAAGCGTGTAATTCACCTGTCCCTCAGCTTCACTGGCCGAATCCACCGGGCCGCATTCGTCCGAATAGAAGAAGTGGCGTGCCGCAGCGTCTGCCGCTTCGCGGTAGGAGACCGGCAGCTCGCGGAGGGAGCGCACACTTGGCCCGATGCTGACCGAGCCCTTTATTCTGCCGCGGGTCAGTCCGGCGTATAGCTGCTCCGCCAGTCCAGCCGCCCCTCCCGAGCTCTCCACGACCAGCCCGGTCTGATCCCCCGGCAGATCAATGAGCATCGCACCGGCCGGTCCGGCCAGCTCCCGGCACAGCTCCGTAATCCGGCTGCTATGACCCTCCACATGCACATACGTCCACCCAGTAGCCGCCTCATCCAGGCGGTCCATCTGCTCAGCTGCTTCTTCATCGGGCTCGGTCCAGTGCCCTTCAAGCATGCGCGCGATCGCGAGCGGCAACAGCCGGCTGGACAGCATGCTCTGCTGCATGGTCTGCTTAAGGCGCAGCTCCAGCTCATCCGTAATGTCCGTAAGCACCTTATCCCATTCCGCATCCATGACCGGCTTCAGCAGGTAATGTCTTACCCCGTAACGGATGGCTGTTCTGGCATACTCAAATTCGCCGTAGCCGCTAAGCACGATGAAGACCGGCTGCTCCATATCAAGGCTGCGTACGCGCCGGATCAGCTCAAGCCCGTCGATCTCGGGCATGCGGATATCCGTAATCACAAGATCGGGCGAGCTGCGGATAATGGCAGCCAGCGCTTCCTCCCCGTTCTCACAGGCGCCGCATACCTCGAAGCCCAGCTCCTCCCAGTCAGTCAGCGTCCGCAGCCCCTCTAAGGCAATCGTCTCATCATCAGCAAGCACTACTTTATACATGAGCTCCCTCCCCTATCGGAACCAGACTCAAATCCTCGGGAATCTGGATGGTAATGACCGTGCGTTCATACTCGATGCTCTCAATGCTGAATCCTGCCCTGCCGTCAAAGTACAGCATGAGGCGTTTATACACATTGCGGAGGCCGACATTCTGTCCCGTATCCTCTTCTGTCTCCAGATGGGACTTGATCCATTCCAGCTTCTCCTTCTCGATTCCTTTGCCGTTGTCGGTCACCACAATCAGCAGACCTGTCTCATTCCGTGAAGCGGACACGTGGATTTCCCTTGCCCATTTGACCGATTGCAGACCATGCTTGCAGGAATTCTCCACCAGAGCCTGTATACTCATCTTGGGAATCCGGCAGTTCAGCACCTCAGGAGCAATATCCAGCTCATAAGAGAACCGGTTCTGGAAGCGGAACTTCTCAATCTGCAGATACATCTCGATGAAGGATACTTCCTCCTCCACCGTAATCAGATCATCCTTCCAGCTGAGCAGCCTGCGCATAATCAGGGCCAGATTGCGGATGACATCGGTAACCTGTTCATATTTATACTTCTTACAGATGACCAGGATCGCATTCAGCGTATTAAAAAGGAAATGAGGGTCCACCTGGCTCTCCAGATATTTAAGCTCCGCCCGCACCCGTTCCAGCTCCAGATCCTTCTTCTGAATCTCCAGCTTGTAGACATCATTGATCAGATTGCGGATTTTGCCGGTCATCAGATTGAAGCTGCGGATCAGACCGCCGATCTCATCCTTCCCCTCATACATATCAATGCTCTCGAATTGCTCATATTTGACCTGTTTCATATGTTTGTAGAGCAGCCGTACACGCAGATTGTAGGAACGTATAATGACGATCATGAGCAGCGTGGGAATGATGATCGTCAGCAGGAGCAGAATCAGCGAGTTCCTGAGCGCGCTCTCCATCTCATGGTTGATCTTACGCCCTTCCGGAGTGCCAACCAGCCGCCAGCCCTTGGTGTAGGCCGCACTGCTGAGCGCCCGGACAATCTGCTTGGGCGCCTGGTCAAGGCTGGTGTCCACATTCAGCAAGGCACTGCCATCCAGTGAGGAGAAGGAACGGTTCGAGTCCAGCACGACCCGGTTCTGCTCATCCAGCAGCTTGAAATCCAGATAGTCACGCTCCTTCTGGAACAGGTCCTGCACATTGTTCAGCCGCAGATCAATCCTCAGATACTTCGTGTAGGGCTGGCCCGTGAAGTTATCCAGCTTGCGGATCAGGCTGACAAGCACTTCCTGCTGCGGCGGATTCAGCGGGTTAGTTCCCTGATAAGAAGTGAGCAGCACCTTGTCTGTGCTGCTTGAGATTTTACGGTACCATTCACTTCTCTTATCTGCGTCCGACAGAATGAAGTAGCTGTTGCCGTTCTGAATCGTCGGATTAGAGGTGTATATGCCCATCCAATAGATATAGGAATGAAGATTGCTGTACTGCCGCAGCTTGTCCTTCAGAGAATCATTATAAGCATCATAATAAGCCTCATTATCCGGGTAGGCGTAATCCATCATCTCCATAAAAGGCCGGTCCGCAGCCACCGTGTTGCTGATCGCCACACATTCGTTCACGATCTGCATCAGGTCATAAGCCACCCGGTCTACAGAAATCTCCAAATTATCCCTCTCCCGTGCCTCCACATTACGGCTGATCTGCACATAAAAGAGGGCATTGATGCTAAGTATGGGGACAAGCACACACAACAAGTAGATGAACAAAAACTTGTATTTGAGCGGAAGATCATTGATGAAGGCAGATGGCTTCCGGTTATTCTTCATGCAGGCCCCCTCCTTCCTCTTGAATTAGCTCTTCTTGTACACGGAAGGTGTAACTCCGTTAAGCGCCTTGAACTTGGCGGCGAACACATCGGCGTCTGAATAGCCCACTCTGCTCGAGATATCGGAAATCCCCATATCGGTCCGGCGCAGCAGCTTCTTCGCCTCTTCAATGCGGTATTCATGGAGATAATCGTTAAAAGAGCTGCCGTAGTATTTCTTGAACCGTTGTCCCAGGTAAGCCGAGTTCACATGCAGATGCCCCGCAATATCCTGCAGCTTCAGCTTCTCCTGATAATGCCCGCGGACATACTCTATCGCTGCAGCCACGATCTGATCCTCTGCCCTGCCGTCCGCAGCCGCGGCGAACCACTCTGCAGCCTCGCACAGCTCCTCCTCTATCTGACGCTCAAGCATCGGCAGACAAGTAGCCGTATGGCGGGACGGGAACCATTTCTGCACCCACTGCGCATAGTCTCCCCCTCTGGCAGTAATTTCACGTAGCAGCTCTGCTTTGATATTAGCCAGAAAAGCGTCGATCCATGAGCTTGAAGCCACCTCCGCCGAGAAAATCTTGAACACCTCTCCGAGCTGATCCGTGAGATGCAGGGTCTTCCCTTCGGTGACGGATTGCAGCAGCGATCGTCTCAGCTCTGCCGGAAGCATAGCCATCTGTGTCTTATCCTGCTTCTCGAAGATGCCGTCTCCCCCGGCCCCCGGACCATACGGTTTGCACAGCTCAGCAGCCAGCGCCTCCTGGTATGCCGTATTCAGAGCCTCCGGGCCCTGATGCTGAAGACTTGCTGTGAAAAAGACCGGCGTGCTGTACAGCGGCCGCATCTCCTCCATCCACCCGGTAAGCAGTGCCTGGTCAAGCACCGGTCCTTCCTGCGGAGACACCAGCAGATAGCCGTGCTTCCCGCTGCCTGCGGTGAACGGATAGACTGCGAGGCTGCGCAGCAGTTCCCTGCTTCTCATGGCGGCGAGCTGCTCACGCATATGTAAGCTGTCCGGCGCTGCTCCATGGACCAGAATACAGCATAGCCGCGAGGCGGGGGAGATCCCCAGCGTCTTCAGCCCCTGCTCCCGCTCCTCCTCCGTATTCTCCCGCATCAGGAGCCGGGATACCATATCCTCCTGCATCAGAGCCGAGAGCGCATCACGCCGAGAGGACGCCTTGCGTTCTTTTAGGATCTGTGCCGTAACCGTCTGCACCGCCTCCGTCAGCTCCTTTTCATCCAGAGGCTTGGTCAAGTAATTCGCTACTCCGTATTTCAGGGCCCGCTTGGCATACTCAAAGTCAGCATAGCCGCTAAAAATAATAAACTTCGGCCGAAAATCGCTTTCAGAGGTTCTTCGGATGAGCTCAAGGCCGTCGATGACCGGCATACGCACATCGGTGATGACCAGGTCAGGGCGGGTGCTGCCGATCAGCTGCAGCGCGTCCTCCCCGTCCAGCGCCTCGCCGCATACTTCATAATTTAGTGCCTCCCAGTCGACCAGGAAGCGGAGCCCTTCCAGCATAATCGGCTCATCGTCGGCAAACAGTACCTTAAGCATGGAATCACCATCTTTATATAAGTAGTTGGAGTCCAGCAGGACTCCATATGATGGAACAGGAGAAACCGCTTCGGCTGCACCCGAAACGGTTATAGTATACATATTTTCCTTACTATAATACGTATTGACAATTACTCTTTTACGCTACCCAGGTTCAATCCTACCACGAAATACTTCTGCAAGAAAGGGTAGACGAACAGAATCGGAACCGCTGTAACGATCGTAATGGCTGCACGCATGGAGGCTGGCGTAACCAGCGACTGGACCTGATTGTTCTGGCCTCCCGCAAGCATCGACGGATCATTGTTCGCACTCATAATGGAGCCGAGCATCTTCATCATTTCATATTGCAGCGTGCTAAGCTTGATATCCGAGGAGGCATAGAGGAATGTGTCAAACCAGGAATTCCATGAGCCTACCGCGATAAACAGTGCGACAGTTGCCAGTACAGGCGTACAGAGCGGGAAGATGATTTTCCAGAAAATTCTGAATTCTCCTGCCCCGTCAATCTTCGCCGATTCGGTAAGGCTGAACGGAAGCCCGCGGATATACGTCCGCATGATAATCAGGTTGAACGCGCTGACCAGACTCGGCAGGATATAGACCATGAAGTTATGCAGCAGGCCCATATTCTTGATCAGGAAGTAGTTCGGAATCAGTCCGGCATTGAAATACATGGTCAGGATGAACAGCAGGCCGATCTTTTTGCGGAAAATATATTGCGGCTGCGCCAGTGCATAAGCGAGCATCGTTGTAAGGAATACACCGAGCACCGTTGAAATTATCGTACGGGATACCGAGATAAATGCAGCATGATAGATTGTTCCTGATATAAAGACCGCCCGGTAATTCTCCAGTGTCCATACACGGGGCCAGAGGTAGATCCCCCCGGTAAGCGTGTCACTGCCGTCATTGAAGGATACCGCCAGCGTCTGGAGGAACGGATAGAGCGTGACAGTAACCACAAAGAGCATAAATATCGTGTTGAAGGTATGAAATACAACCGGCTCAATCCGGCTTGAACCTTTGGTCCCGGCTTTCATATGGGCTTCCTCCTCTATAGTAATCGCTCTTCGCCGAGGCGTTTTGCGACATTGTTTGCGATGAATACGAGAATGACACTGACAATCGTTTTGAAGATCCCTGCGGCCGTAGCCAGCGAGTAGTTACCCATAGCCAGACCATACTTCACTACAAAGATATCAATGGTTTGCGAATAGTCCACAGTAAGTCCGTTGCCCAGCAGATATTGAAGCTCGAAGCCGGCATCCAGAATATGTCCAATGTTCATAATCAGCAAAATAACGAATGTAGCCTTGATTCCCGGAAGCGTGATATAACGCATCTTTTGAAAACGTTTCGCGCCGTCAATGGAAGCTGCTTCGTACAAGGAAGGATCGATGGAGGTAATGGCCGCCAGATAAATGATCGTACCCCAGCCCACCTCTTTCCACACGTTCGACGCCCCGATGATGCCCCAGAAGTATTTCCCTTCACTGAGCCACATAATCGGATCTTTAATCAGGTGAAGCTTCATTAGAACGACATTGACAATCCCGCCATCGATGGAGAGTGAAGTGGATACAATCCCCGCAGCGATAACCATGGACAGAAAGTGCGGCAGATAGGAAATCGACTGAACCGCGCGCTTGAAGAACTTGAGCTTGATCTCATTCAGCAGCAGAGCCAGACCGATCGCCGTAACCGTACCCAGTACAAGGTTAATAAAACTCATGGCAATGGTATTGCGAAGTACAAGCATAAAGGTATCATCGGAGAACAAAAATTTGAATTGCTGCAAACCTACCCATTCCTGCTGGCCAAAGGACACCGCCGGGCGGTAATTCTGAAAGGCCATCAGCCAGCCCCAGATGGGAACATAGTTGAAGATAATCAGATAGAGTGCAATGGGCACGGACATAAAAATAAGCTGTTTCTGTGTTTTCAGTGTTTTCCAGCTGAGTTCCACACCGATTTCCGGATCGATTTTGCTTTTTCGGGTCTTCTGTTTTTTGACCTGTTTGTCCAGTACGGCATCAGACATGTTGTTTCCCTCCTGTAAAAATCATTCTCTCCACTTGTCCTATTCACGCATTCCTATTTAGGAAGAGCGGGAAACAGCATTTCCCGCTCCTATTTCTGTATTAAATGGTTTATTTAACGCTCCATTTTTCGATACGCTGCTGAATGCCTTCATTCATCCGGTCTTCGTAGGCCTTGATGTCCAGCTTGTGGATTCTGTCCACATAATCCTGCCACACGCCGTCGAACTCAGCAGGGCTGGCCATAATAGCTTTCGGCAAATACTTAATCATGAGGTCATTCAGTTTGGACTGTGCGAGCTGGGCTGGTGAACCATCCTTAAGCACGATGGAATACGCAGGGAAGTAGATGTTGTTCTCTTTCGGTTCTTTGAAGAATTCGGACCATGATTTCTTGTTGTACGCCTTCAGAATCTTCTGGTCGTAAGGCTTCAGGCTGTCGAAGAATTCCTGAGGCTGTGTACCGGCATCTGCTGCGTTACCGTCGCTGTACGTACCTTGAATCTTAGGCATGTAACCGAACATCCCTGAGATTTTGTTAGCTACCTGCCAGCTGGTCTGATCTGCATTCGCCCGTTGCTCAGGCGTACGGTAGAAGGAGCCGTCTGCGTTCACTTCATAATCTTCACCTTTCACGCCCCATTGCAGCGTCTTCTGCCAATCCTCGGTAATCATCTTATCCCAGAATTTGATAATGCGGACAGGGTCCTTGGCATTGATCGAAATTCCGAATCCGCGGTTAGTACCGACCGCTCCACGGTCACGATACCATTCTTCTGCGCCCGGATAGAGCAGAGGGAAGCCGATATACGTATTTTCCAGCTTGCCTTGGGAGATCAGGGATTTCTCGCCGTCCTGGAAGTTCCAGTGCTGGTCAAACATCCCGATGACCTTGCCGCTTGCAACCTTGGCCAGATACTGGTCATAGTTCTGTACGAAGGCTTCTTTATCCATGAGGCCCTGAGCGTTAATATCATTAAGCTTCTTGTAGTAAGTCTTGGAGATATCCTTGTCGGCAAAAATCTGTGCTACATTGTTATCTACAATAACGGCCCCGTCATTCGGATGCCCCGACAGATGCTCTGGGGGATTCTGCAGCGGGAACACGCGCCAGTCAAAGTTGAGGGATTCGAACCCGATCATGTCCGGGTGTTTTTCTTTATATTTGGCAATGATGTCGAAGTACTCATCCAGGGTCTTAGGAGTAGGGTAGCCCATTTCCTCAAGCACGCCTTTTTGCAGCCAGAAGCCTGGTCCCTGATAAGTAGGCTCAGTAATTTTACCTTGATAGACGCCATAGCTTGGCAGTACGTAAATGTGGCCGTCACTCTCATCCTTGATCTGGTTCCAGACCGCACCGTAATGCTTCTTCAGGTTAGGAGCGTATTTCTCAATCAGATCCTCAAGCGGAATGTATGCCTTGGCATTGATTAATTTGTCGTCACCCGACAGGATGTCCGGGTAATCGCCCCCGGCAATCATGACCCCGAGCTTCTGCTGCAGGTCGCCGACCAGGAATTCCTGGTTGAAGGTGATTCCAGTCTCGTCTTTGATCAGCTTCAGAAGCTTATTGTCAGGCGTTGGCTGTTGTCCGGGACCATTCATGAATACCGAGAACGTTACGGGAGCCGTGTCGTCTCCGGCTGCTGCCGGGCTGGCGTTAGTTCCAGTGGCGGGTTCCTTGCCTCCGGTATCCTTACTTCCGGTGTTGCTGGTGTTATTGCTTGATCCACAGCCTGTCAGTGCCAGTGTGAGTGCTAATACACCGGCCGCAGCGGCTGCTGCTGAACGTTTTGCCGTTTTGTGCATGTTGTTATGCCTCCCCTTTTTGGCTAATCGCTTATGCTTCTAATTTCTCCTGGTGACAACTTTAATTATACGTTTTCAGAATGCGCTTACAATTCATAGAATATAGGTCTTCCCCCCTATAAATTCATAAAAAGAAAACGGTTGCTTGCAGCACGGCAGTGGAATTGCCGTTCTTTCTGAGCTGGCTATGTGTGGCGTTGAGTGTAGCGTTGAGCCTGCTTAGGTCCTTTTCGGGTTAGGCGGATTTCGGCGAATGAAAGCGGAATCAGGGGCACTTGTGCTCCTGATTTGCTCGGGTGGCCTACTTTCGGCGAATTCAGGGGCACTTGTGCACCTCACCATCAGGCTCGTCCCTTGCGCACCCACCCGCACCTACGCCACTGCGCTGCGCAATGTAATCGGTTTTTCGATTACATTTGCTCCGCTCACCTCCACGCTGCGCAATGTAATCGGTTTTTCGATTACATTTGCTCCGCTCGTCCCCGCGCTGTGCAATGTAATCGGTTTTTTGATTACATTTGCTCCGCTCGCCTCCACGCTGCGCAATGTAATCGGTTTTTCGATTACATTTGCTCCGCTCACCCCCACGCTGCGCAATGTAATCGGTTTTTCGATTACATTCGGTCCGCTCGCCTCCACGCTGCGCAATGTAATCGGTTTTTCGATTACATTTGCTCCGCTCGCCCCCGCGCTGTGCAATGTAATCGGTTTTTCGATTACATTCGGTCCGCGCTCGACGTTCAAACCAACCACAGCAGAAAGGGATTGACGCAAATGCGCCAATCCCAGTGTACTATCTTATAGTATTCGTCAACCGCACAGCCTGCTATTCAGCCTCAGCGGGTGAATGTATACGAGCTTCCCGCTTCTCCTGCGAACGATACCGTATCCAGTCCCGGACCTTCGAGCCGGCAAGGGCCGGATACGGTACATGTTACCACTGCTTCCGTAACCAGTCCACCGCTCCAAGAGAAATCGAGGGTATAGCCGCCTCTTGCCCGCAGTCCCTTGACACTGCCTTCGTTCCAGTCGGCAGGCAATGCAGGCAGCAGTCTGATCCTATCTGTATGACTCTGCAGCAGCATCTCCGCGATGCCCGCTGTTCCTCCGAAGTTCCCGTCAATCTGGAACGGCGGATGGTTGTCAAATAGATTCGGCAAGGTGGAGTGCTCCAGCAGCGCCCGTACATTCGTATAAGCCTTACCCTCATCCTGCAGTCTGGCCCAGAAGTTAATGATCCAGGCCCGGCTCCAGCCGGTATGTCCGCCGCCGCTGGCAAGTCTGCGTTCCAGCGTCGTACGGGCTGCTGCTGCCAGCTCTGGCGTATGCTCCACCGTGAAGGCATCCCCCGGATACAGCGCGAACAGATGCGAAATATGCCGGTGCCCCGGCTCTACCTCTTCGTAATCCTCCATCCATTCCTGAATCTGCCCGTATTTACCGATCTGTGGCCCCGGCAAACGGTCCAGCGCTGAACGGAGTTCTTCGCGGAATACCTCGTCACGGCCGATAATCTCCGAGCTCTGGACACAGGCCTTGAACAGGGCTTCAATGATCTGGAAGTCCATAGAAGCTCCGGCACACAGCACGCCCGATTCTCCGCCAGGAAGCTGGTAAGTGTTCTCCGGCGAGACGGACGGGCAGGTAATCAGCCGGCCCGACTCATCCTCTATCAGGTAATCCAACAGGAACTGTGCAGATTCCTTCATCGTATCGTAGGCATTCGCCAGATACTGGCGGTCCTGGCTGAACCGGTAATGCTCCCACATATGCAGACACAGCCAAGCTGCTCCCAGCGGCCAGAACGATGCTGGCAGATACGTATCCTGAGGAGCAGTATCTGCCCAGATGTCCGTATTGTGGTGTGCCGTGAAGCCGCCGCAGCCATACATGACCTTCGCAGTCACCCGTCCAGGCTCACGCATCCGTTCGATCAGATCGAACAGCGGCTCATGGCATTCCGCCAGATTGCAGAGTTCTGCCGGCCAGTAATTCATTTGTGCGTTAATGTTAATCGTGAATTTGCTGTCCCACGCCGGGGTGAAGCTGTCATTCCAGATGCCTTGCAGATTCGCAGGCAAGGAGCCAGGACGGCTGGAGGCGATCAGCAGATAACGGCCATATTGAAAATAAGTCGAGATCAGTCCGTGGTCTTCTCCCCCCTGCCGGAACCGATTTAGCCGTTCACTGGTTGGCAGTCCGCCCAGCTCCGGGTTCATCGGGAGCGTCAGCGAGGTCCGGCCGTACAAGCTGCGGTAATCCGCAACATGGCGGGCGAGCAGTTCCTCATAAGGCACCATAGTCAAGGCCTCCAACTGCCGCTTGGCATACAGCGCCGGATCGGGATAGCGGAATGTGGTTCCTGCGGCAAGCAGCAATGTAACCGAGCTTGCCCCCTCCACCAGCACATATTCGCCGATATTGCGGCAGGTTCCGTCTTGCGTGACGGCCTTCAATGCAGCAGCGAAGGAGCTGCCCCCGCGCCCGCCGCATTCTCCGCCCATCACCAGCCCGCTGTCATTCCATTTCTCGGTCTTCTCCAGCATTCTCCAGTTCTGGCGGTTAAACCTGGCCTTCAGGGAGATTGCGTTCTTCCGGTCAGAGGTAATCCGCACCACGATAGCTTGATCCGGGTAGCTGGCGAATAGCTCACGGGTATACCGGACCCCGCCGGTCACATAACTCACCCGGGATACGCCGGATTCGAGATCAAGCTCCCGCTGATAGTCCTCAGCAGGCTGCTCATGTCCGGCGAATGACAGCAGCAGGTCGCCAAGCGGCAGATAATGGCGCTGTGCTTCCGGCAGCCCCACCATCGTCATGGCTGCCAGCTCTTCCGCCTCCCGCAGCTTGCCTTCCAGAATCAGCTGGCGGAGCTTCGGCAAGTGGGGCAGCGCATCTTCATTGTTGCGGTCACGCGGACCTCCGTACCACACGGAATCCTCATTGAGCTGGAGCTTTTCCTCAGCTACCCTGCCAAAGATCATCGCTCCCAGCCTGCCGTTACCGACCGGCAGTGCCTCATTCCATTCCTGTGCCGGCTCCGTGTACCATAACCGCTGGCTCTGTTTTGTGCTTGTCATCGCTTTTCCGCTCCTTCGCAGTTAATTCAGTTCCACCAATGCCTTGATTACCTTGGACTCAGGATTCAGCCAGCTCTCGAACTGCAGGGTCATCTCCCCGAAAGAGCAGCGGTGGGAAATATAGCGGTCCACATCAATGTAACCGTCTCTAATGGCGCTAATCACCTGTTCGAAGTCCTCGCGGGTCGCATTTCTGCTGCCCTGCACCGTCATCTCACGGGCATGGAAATCGGGGTCACTAAAGGTAATGTTCCCTTTGACCAAGCCGACATAAGTCAATGTACCGCCATGTCCAACCAGTCCGAAAGCCCCTTCCATAGAGGAAATGTTGCCTGTGGAATCAATAACATGCGGCAGGAAGTTGCCATCCGTCAACGCCGACAGCTGTTCCTTCGGCTCCTTCAACGCGCTTACCGTATGCTCCGCCTGCGCCCAGCCCTTGCAGAAGGCCAGACGTTCATCGTTGACGTCCATCGCAATCACCTTCGCCCCGGCGTACCGGGCCATGGCCATCACGCCCAGCCCGATCGGGCCTGCGCCGATCACCAGCACCTGATCTCCAGCGCCGACACCGGAGCGCCGAACCGCATGGGCACCAATCGCCAGCGGCTCCAGCATGGCCGCCTGATCCAGCGTCAGCCCGTCTGTCTTCAGCAGATTGCCTACAGGCAGACTCACCCGTTCCCGCATCCCGCCGTCCAGATGAACACCGAACACTCTCATTTTCTGGCAGCAATTCGTTTTACCGCTCAGACAAGCCCGGCATTCTCCGCAATGCAGATACGGAATGACACTGACCTGGTCACCGGCCTGTAGCCCTTGCGGGTTGTCGCCAATGCGCTCAATAATCCCGGACAGCTCATGCCCCAGCACACGCGGATAAGTGAAATAAGGCTGGTTCCCCCGGTAAGCGTGCAGATCTGTCCCGCAGATGCCGATACGGCGGATGCTTACAACTGCTTCCCCGTCCACCAGCTCCGGCTCCGGCAGATCCTCGCGGAATACGAACTTACCGACTTCCTCACAAATAATTCCCTTCATTATAAGCGCTCCCCGTTCGGGCCAGATGCTTCGTTCCATTCTGCCCGGCCGCTCGGCCAGGTTGCACCGTCGATCGGCTTCAGAATATCGCGCACTTCTGCCAGTAATTGTTGATCTATGGGCTCCTCGGTCCATTTAATATTGTTGCGGATATTAGCCGGTGTCGCCGTGCTGACCAAGGTGGTTGGAATCTGCTCGTTCGCCGTGGAGAACTGGACCGCCAGCTTGGCGATGTCTTCGCCCTTGTCTCTGCAATACTCAGCGGCGCGCTGACACGCGGCTTGAATCTCCGCACTTGCCGGATGCCAGTCCGGCACCTTGCGGTTGCTGAGCAGACCCATCGAGATAGGCGACGCATTCATCAGCCCTGTGCCGCTCTCCTCCAGCAGCGGAAGGAGCTGGAGCAGCGTAGTATCGTTGAGCGAATAATGGCAATAGGACAGAATGACATCCAGCTTGGTCTGCGGCAGCACCTTCTCGAACACACTCAGCGGCAGGCCGCTGACACCGAAGTAACGGATTTTGCCTGCTTGCTTCAGCTCTTCCAGCGCCGGAATTCCCTCCTCCATCACCTGCGTAAGCGAGCCGAATTCAACATCATGCAGCAGCAGAATATCCAGGTAATCCGTGCCCAGTCTGCCCATGCTCTCTTCCGCGCTGCGGAAGATCCGCTCTCTGGAGAAGTCAAATTCATCTGACCCGTAACGCCCGGCCTTAGTGCTCAGAATATACTTGTCACGCGGTACCGTCTGCAGCGCCTCGCCCAGCACCGTTTCCGCTTTCATCAGACCGTAATATGGGGAGACGTCAATGAGGTTAATCCCCAGATCAATCGCCGTATGAACCGTAAGGATGGCCTCATCCTTCGGGACCTCCCGGAACACGCTGCCCAGTGAAGAGGCCCCGAAGCTTAATGCTGAGACATCCAGTCCCGTATTGCCCAGCTTTCTGTATTTCATCTTGCACTACCTCCTATGGTTTATAGATCTAACTTATAAAATCTAGCAGCATTCGCTCCAAACACCGGCTCCATCTCTTCCGCAGACAAGCGGTCTTGCAGTGCTGTGCGCAAAATCCCCACAACCTCCTCATAGGTTGCCGCCATCAGACACACCGGCCAGTCGCTGCCGAACATCACCCGCTCCGGTCCGAACAGCTCCAGCACAGCATGGACGTAAGCCGAGAAATCCTCCTGCGTCCAGCCCTGCGGATCAGCCTCCGTCACCATTCCAGACAGCTTGCAGTAAATTCCCGGATGCTTAGCTACCTCCTCCATTAAGCTTCTCCAAGGCTCTAATTGGCCCGAAGCAATCTTAGGCTTAGCCAGATGGTCGATAACTCCCCGCAGTCCCGGAACCTGTTCCAGCATCGCAATAAGCTGCGGAAGCTGATCCGCCAGCACCAGCAGATCCACCGGCACATCCCGTTCCGCCAGATATGAGAGCGCTTCTATATATGGCCGGGTCAAAAGCACACCGGGGTCTGCCATCTCCTGAATCATCACCCGCAGCCCGGTGAACTTCGGATGTCTGCTGAGCCGCTCGAATTCTGCCTGAAAGGAAGGGCTTGCAAGATCCAGCCAGCCAATCACACCCGCGACAGACTCCGACTGCCCGCTGAGTCCCAGAATGTATTCCGTCTCCTCCACGGTCGGCGCAGCCTGTACCACAATGGTGCGGCTGATCCCATGCTTCGTTAGCTCCGGCTCCAGATCAGCAGGCAGATAATCCCGGAACAGCACCGGAATCTCCGGCGTAATCCATCCATAATCATCCCTGTCTATCTTCCAATAATGCTGGTGAGCATCAATATACATGATAACGCCTCCATTCCACCTTATTGTAAACATCCGATAAAGGAATAAAAATAGCTAAAACAAACAAATTTATACCTTATTTTGATATGATGTAAGTAAGAATGCAGAGATTTCACTCAGGGGGAGACTTTATGGAACCGATCCGCAGGCATTTTGACCATCAATTGCCAATTACGCTGCTGCTGGACTATAAGGAAACAAAAAGCCCGCAGCGTGAGCTGCCCGACCACCAGCATGACTGGTACGAATTCATCTACGTATACGGCGGCAAAGGAAGCTTTTTCATCGATCAGACCTTTTATGAGATGCAGCCGGGTGACATCATTGTTGTTCCCGGGAACACGGTACACCGGGGATTTCCCGACAATGAGGAGCCGGTGACCTCCTCCGCTCTTTTTTTCAGCCCGGCTCTGATCCATAATCATACCTACAATGAGTCTTATCCCTATCTAAAGCTGTTCGACGCTGCCAAGACCAACAAGCAGTACAAGTATACCCTGTCTCCTGAGCATGCTGGGATTCTGCAAAATGATATCGAAGCGATCCACCGGGAACGCGAGCAGAATCAGCCGGACGGCGGGCAGGCGCTTACACTGCTGCTTCATCTTACACTGCTGCATCTGAACCGCTACTGTCTGCCGCAAGCGGCCGAGCCGGTTGCTTCAAATCCCTTGCTGCCGGAATGGTTCCGTGAGGCGCTCAGTTATATCAACGATCATCTGGATCAGCCGCTGGAGCTAAGCTCCCTGGCTGCACGGGCCTCGATCTCACCGGCCCATTTCAGCCGGGTCTTCAAGCAGCGTCTGGGCATGAATGTGACGGATTATATTGCGACTAAGCGGATTTTTGCCGCCAAGGACAGCCTCCTGCAATCAAGCGGCACCATTGAGCAGATCGCCATGGCCTGCGGCTTCGAGAGCCTGCCCCACTTCTACCGTACATTTAAAAGAATCACCAGCATGACACCCGCCGCCTACCGCAAGAGTAACAGAGCCTAGTAGAGCTTCTCTATTCAGCTTACAAAACGTTCAGGTTGGTTACAATGAACCTCTGCCTTAGCTCTGAAGATCCTCCTCGCGGACGGTTACAGCTTCCCCTTCATAAGTGACAACACAGCTTCCCGCATGCCCCGCCAGTTCTACGGCAAATTGCCTTACCGCCTGCATTCCGGCATAGTCTCCTGCCCGCTTCCCGATAGTCAGGCTGCGGTCCGCTTCACACCAGCTCAGCTCAATCATGGCATAGGAGCCGGTCTCATAATTATAATTGTCGCCTTCATCTTCATACAGGGTGAAGGCTGCATCCTTGCCGCCGTATACCTTGAGCCGGGTCACAGCCTCCGGCTGTTCATCCGAATACTGAACATCGGGGCCGAGCGGAATAATGGACCCGGCGCGGACATACAAGGGAAGCGTCTCCAGATCCGCTTTTGCTACAATCGTCACACCGCCCTCCAGCCGTTCATCGCTCCAATAATCGTACCATTCGCCTTCAGGAAGATATACACTGCGCTGCTTAAGAACCCCTTCAAGCTCGCGGGAGCCGGGACCGTAATACATAGCCTCTGTCACGGGAGCCACCATGAAAGCCGGACCGAACATGAACTGGTCGCCGATCGAATGGACCTGCACATCTTCCCGGTAGTCAAAGGCCAGTGCGCGGAACATAGTATAGCTGCGGTGTGCCACAGCTCCGGCCAGGGAGTAGATGTATGGCATCAGCCGGTAACGGAGCTTCAGGTATTTCACCAGCGTATCATACATCGGCTCACCCTCCCCGCCGAACTGCCAGATTTCCCTTGGAGTATCGGTTCCGTGAGAACGGAACATCGGCAGGAACGCGCCAAGCTGGAACCAGCGGACATATAGCTCCCGGTAGCCCAAATCCGCAACACCCTCGTCATAATCCCCGTTCCAGAACCATTGCTCCTTGTGATTCTTCACGAAGAACGCTCCGATATCCAGCGTCCAGTATGGCGAACCGGTCAGGCAAAAGTTAAGGCCGTCTGCAATCTGCTTCCTCAGCGTCTCCCAGTTGGCGGCTGTATCACCAGACCATGTAATCGTGCCATAGCGGTGCTGCCCTGCGAACGCGGAGCGTGTCAGATTGATTACCCGCTTCGCTGAGGTCGCTGCACGCTGGCCTTCATAGATCCCTTTGGAATGCTGCATGGAGTAGGCATTGATCAAGCCCGGATCGAGATACCGCTTCGATTCTGCCGTATTAATCAGCAGCCGCTGCTCCGGCTCCGGCTTCACCGCGCCTTTCCAGTCCGCTTCGAACGGCTCGGTGCAATCGCACCACCAGGCATCAATGCCGTGGGTGAACAGCCCTTCGTTGGCCTGCTTCCAATACAGCGCACGAGCCTCCTCCGAGAAGGCGTCATATGTCGCCTGATTGCCGAGCAGGAAGCCGCGCGCCTTCATCTCTTCATGATTATCCCCACCCGCACCCATAATCGGCCAGATCGATACCATCAGCTTGGCATTCATAGCGTGCAGGCTGTTCATCATCTGCGAGGGATCGGGGAAGCGCTCAGGATCGAAAGTCTTTTGTCCCCACAGATTACCCGTCCAGGACTGCCAGTCAAGTACGATACAGTCGAGGGGAAGCGAACGTTCACGATACTCTTGCACGGTGGCAAGGAGTTCCGCCTGGGAGACGTATCTTTCCTTGGACTGCACATACCCGAAGGACCACTTCGGCAGCATTGGTGCTTCTCCGGTCAGGTAGCGGATTGCCGCCGTAATCTGATCGAATTCCGGACCATAAATGAAATAGTAATCCATCTCTTCATCCGCATCGCTCCAGAGGTACGAGCCAAAGGCATCGTCATGAAAAGTCATATAAGATCCCGAATCTACCAGAATCCCGTAGCCGCGTGTAGACACCAGTACCGGAACAACCGCCTTCATATTCTGCTGGTACAAGTATTGCTGCCGTCCCCGGAGGTTCATCATCCCCTCTTCATGGGAGCCCAGTCCGTACAGGGCCTCCCCTTCCTGCCATTCGAATTCCAGCTTTGTATGAAAAGCCTCCCGGTCCAGCCTCCGGTTAACGCCCTCCGCTCTGGCACGCAGCCCATCCGCACCCTGTCCGGTCTCTACCGTGTCTGCCGAAGCATCGAATACCGTATGATAGACCTCTGTGCGATCCAGGGTTTTGCCGCCTCTGGCCGGCTCCCGTGTCAGCAGTGTGCCGTCCGCAGCTCTGTAGCTGAAGGCACAGCTCTCTTTATCCACTTCAATCATTAGCTGCGCCGTTGAGATCTGCAGATGGCCGGGCAGGTCTGTGATAGTGTAAGGTACGGTCTCGGCTTCTGGCCGGCTTACCACCATCAGACTCTCTTTACCGCTCAGCTCAGCATTCAGCGTATAGCGGATTCTGGCAATCACCGGCGTACACCAGGCAATATGCATAATCCCCTCACTAGTCTCCAGCCTTACGCCAGCCTCGCCGGATTGAACAGTTATCAGCTTCATTATGGTTCCACCCTTCCTTATGACTTCCTCTGGTTATAATGATATTATTATTGATAGCGGTTCATCTACCATATATTTGCGCGATATCATCACAATATAGCGATTCAGAGGAGGGCATCATGTACGAACACCGTTACCGGGAGAACAAGCTGCACGGCCAGCCAGAATTCCCGCTGCATATCTACCGGGTGGAGCATCAGGCCCGCGTGCATTCCATTCTTCCCGTGCACTGGCATAACGAAATGGAGATGATCTATCTGGCAGAGGGCAACGCTACCTTCCATATTGAGAGCCGCGAGTTCTCCATCCAGGCTGGAGATGCCCTGATCGTTCATCCCGGTGAGCTTCATTCGGGCATGGACACCGCAATGGGCGGCACCTGTTATTATTCCATCGTGTTCAAAGGCTCCTGGCTGTCTTCGCCGCAGCCCGACCGGGTCCAGGAGCTGTTCCTGGACCCGGTTCTGCAAGGGAAGATCCGGCTTCCTGCTATGTTATCTGCCGCAGATGCCGCCCACTCCCCGTTGCTTCAGCTGATCAGAGAGCTGTTAAGCCGCTATGAGCATCAATCTGCTGCATACGAAATGAGCCTGAAGGCGCTCCTGCTGCTGTTCATTGCAGACAGCTATCAATACGGGCTGACCGCACTGAACCCGGAGCCGGAACCCCGGCACGGCCGGGAATATAACCGGCAGATCCGGGAGGTGCTGAGCTATATGGAGACCCATTCCCGCGACCGGCTGGAGCTGGATCAGCTTGCCTATGTGGTAGCGCTGAGCCGCTCGCATTTCTGCAAGTTTTTCAAGGCTCAGACGGGGATGCGCCCGATGGAGTATCTGAACTATATCCGCATCAGCCAGGCGGCCAGTCTGCTCCGCAGCGGATCATACAATGTGCTGGAGGCTGCGCTGGAGTCGGGCTACCAGCATGTCAGCTATTTCTCCAAGTGGTTCAAGCATTATATGAACATGACGCCCTCAGAGTACAAGGCACGGTATTCTTCCGGCGTGTAGTGTCCGGGGCATACTCCATTACCATCTAGTGTGTGTGGGCGGGAGCGGACAACAAATAGGCTCCGCCCTGTACGAGCTAGATTACTAGGCATGAGATTTCTTGCACCTGGCTGCAAGCCATGCGGACTCAGATGCCGCTATATTCCTGAAAACCGAAGAAATGAGCTTTTCACGGACTCAGTGGCCGTTAATTAACTGTTTCTATCTTATTTGGCTTCCATATCGCCCATTTAAGGTCCACTGAGTCCGTAGCTCGTGAATAATCACACTTTTGGACAAAATAGCGGCACCTGTGTCCGTGCACTACTTCAGATGTTGGAGCTAAGGCATAAGTTGCAAATGAGTGGAGCCAAATAGGAGGAACCCTCTCTGTCTTCAACTAACTATCCTCCATCCAATAGAGCAGCAGCGCCTGAGAGAGTTCTCGGGCGCTGCTGCTTGTCATGCTCTATTCCATTCCATCCCGTCCCGCCCGCGACCGCTTAAGCCAGCGTAAACGAAGCAAACTGCGCGCCGCCGCCCCCGGTATACGTGAAATACAGTGCCTGAACGCCGTCCGGAATCGCCACGTCCGCAGCATATTCTTTCCAGACATTCGTGAAGCCTACCGGAATAGAAGCAAGCGCAGGCCCGTCCCAAGCCGTCTTCACCTGGAACTCACCATGGCAATATCCCCGCACCTTAATGGAGACCCGGCTAACCCCCTTGCAGTCAAAATACTTGAACCCGGCGGTGGCCGACTCCGTCATATTGGCAATATAGCCCATCTCTTCTTCGCCGTCTCTGCCGTCCTGGGTGATTTTCGGGAACCGGCTGTCCATCCAGGCACCCACCTTGCCGAAGCCTCCAGTGTACATCTCCTGATCCTTGGTGAACAGGTGGCAGGCCAGATAAGCCGGATATTCACCGCGTCCTTCCAGCGGGCCGCCGTTCGGGCCGGAGGTTGTAATCTCCACCTGCGGGATGGTGCCGTCTTCACGGAACGTAATCGGCTCGATGCAGCCCTGGCGCGAGAACGCGGTTCCGTTGGTATGCCGGTGATAGAAAATATACCACTGCCCCTGAATCTCCACGATGCTGCCGTGGTTATTGCCGCCGTAATACATCGTCTGGTCCGCTGGCTTATACGTATCAATATGCAGATCACAGTTGCTCACAATGACCCCCTGATACACAAAATCCCGGGTAGGATGACTGCTCGTGGCATAACACAGCTCATGCATGGAAATGGAGGAATAGATCAGGTAGTAGATATCCCCTCTTTTGCGGATGGAAGGAGCCTCGAAGAACTCATAGCCCTCGAAGCCGGTTCCCTGGCTGTAAGGCTGGCTCGGTGCCACGAACACAGGCTCTTCAATAATCGTAAGCATATCGGGACCGAGTACAGTAGCCATCGCGCCGTGCCTGGACTTATCGCCATATCCGCAGAAGCCGGTGTACAGGTACGTGGTGTCGCCTTCGGTCAATACCCCCGGGTCAAACTGCGGCTCATCACCTTCCCGTTCGCCCAGACGCGTGCCGTCCCCGTAGGTTACATAGCCGTAGAATTCATATTTGCCGCCCGGCTTATCGCAGACCGCTACCGATACGAGAGAAACCTTGTCCAGTACATAGTAGAGATAGTAGCGCCCGTCCGGTCCCTGTGTCACATCCGGTGCATAGAGACACATGCTGCCTTCCGGGTTGAGCGGGTCATCTGTTGTCTTGTAGATCACCCCTTCATACTGCCAATCGCCCAGATTGTCCTCCGGCGCTGACCAGCAGACATAGTCGTTCAGACAGAAGGCATGTCCGTTGAACCGGTCGTGCGAGCCATAGACATAGACTCTTCCTTCAAAAACATAAGGTTCCGCATCCGGCACGTACTCCCAGGAAGGCAGATATGGGTTGAATCCTTGTTGTTGTGTCATTCTAACATCCTCCATTTGTTATATAGATTGTCGTTGTAAGTGTAGACTAGCTAAGTAAGCACAGTCACCTGCACCTTGCAGTCGGCGTAATCCGGATGTACATCTCTCTCCCCGGCCACATCAAGCAGTGGAACGCCGTTACTGTTGTAATGGACTCTGTGGATTGCCGAACATCTCGTTCCATGCTTCACCAATTGCTCTTCCCCGTGGTAGAGGACTAGCGTAGTACCGTCTGTATCCTGGAAAAAGGAATTATGCCCCGGACCGTACACCCCGTCCAGCGAATAATAAGAAAGTGCCGGCGTACCCGCCTTGCTCCAGGCGCTGGCATCCAGATAGTCTCCACCCCGTGGAATGCTTAACCAGCCCACTGCGTAGGTATATCCCGTTGCCGCCCCGCCGGAATAGGCAATATACACGGTATCTTCTGTAAGCAGCGGATACGGGCCTTCGTTATTAATCGTGCCCTGAACATTCTCCCAGCCCAGCAGCGGACGCGACAGCAGCACCGGCTCACTCGCTAATACCGCCGGGTTCGCTTCATCTACCGTGGCGATATACAGCATGGAGCCGGTATCCAGCGGCGTTCCGATTCCTTTGCGGTAAGACCAGACTACACAGGAGGTACCGTCTGCTTTGAAATAAGTCATATCCAGCGTAATACCGTCTGCGGCTAATGGAGTACCGTCCATCCGCTTCACCCGGACCGGTGTGCTCCAATCCCCGGCCTTCATAATATCGCCGCCGGGGTTCAGCTTCATCAGATGGCATTGCGGCCCCCATACCTTGCCGCCAACGGCGAACAGGATGTACAGCTCCCCGCCGATGACATGGAATTCCGGCGCCCAGAAGGTCTGAATGAAGTTCAGCTCCTCATTAAGATCCAGTATAACGGCTTCCTCGAAGCCCGGAACGAATAGGTCCTGCAAGGTATCTGCCACGCGGACATAGATGCCGATATTATTGACATTGTCATTGGTAGCCAGGAAGTAATACCTGCCGTTCCAAGGGAGAATTACCGGGTCTGCATAGCCGCTTGCCAAAGGGAACGGTAAGTCATATGTGACTACCTTGCCATGTATGGTATGGGTTCCCGGCAAGGTGAAATCAATTCCTGCGGTATCCCAGTCCACCCGCTTATCGGCAATGGAGCCGTCCGAATACAGCGCTGTGGCTCTGACCTTCGCTAATTCCCCGGCGGAGCGGACACTGACCTGCTCTGCCACGCGAATACCGGTGTTATACACCGGGGTCCATGCTGCCTGTACCTTGCGGCCTGTGGGACCGTCCACTGTCAGCACATTCCCCGGACGGGTTCCGGGCAGCGGCCTAGCGGGCTGCTCTACCGTGTAAGCTTCTGCAGGCTCCGGCGGCGAGATCTCTTCCGGCTTCCGCAGGTCAGCCAGCCGGTTAACATAATAGTTGCCGTCGTTGTCCTGCCAGCGGATCTCATATCCTGCTCCTGTACTGTCCAGTGCGCAGACGGCTTCTTTTACATATCGTTCTTTATCGAGCCGGACAAGCCGCTGGGCATCGAAGGTCACCAGATCCGGCGAGGTCCACAGCAGAATCTGCCCTCTGCTCTCCCCGTCATCCTCCCCCGAGGAGGCGTCAACTCTTACCGCAACAATCCCGAAAGCACCATCCTGTGTGCGGAACAAATGGGGATTTTTGAGTCCTTTTTCATGGATCACATTCTTCTCATCCACGGTCGCCACGGCAAATAATAGGCCATAGTTCCGGTTAAGCGGCTGAAATTCATTATGATCATCTGTGCAGGCCATATGAACACTGTTGCTGAGGGACCCGGTGTAATCCTGGTTCGGTATGCGCGTGTAGACTGTAAGCTTCATTAGCTTTGACACCTCATTCATAGCTCTATCACCCTTACCTTGTTATTCATCTTGCAGCATGTCCCTACCAGTATAGAGAAGCTTTTGGCGTGAAGTCCATGACATATAGACACCTAAGCTTGATCTATCCTTAGATTATGGTCAAGATCCGGAATCATCTATAAATTATCCGGAAAACGCTTTAATCTCTATACCGCCGCTTATGATATACTTGGGCAAAATCAAATTCACCTGGAGGATGTTATGATGAATACTACAGAGGGCTCTTTTTATACAGGAGAGTATAGAAATCTCTTTCTTGAGCACGGACTGCGTCCGGAGGCCATTCAGCAGCGGCTGGAAGATACCTGGAACGAAATGTTCTACGGCGCCCCTGATGTCCGGCTCTACCATACGATGGATGATGATAAGGGTTATATCGTAGATACAGGCAATACCGATGTGCGTACAGAGGGCATGTCCTACGGGATGATGATGGCGGTTCAGATGGATAAAAAAGAGGAGTTCGACCGGCTCTGGAAATTCGCCAAGGTCTTCATGCAGCATACGGAGGGACGTTATAAGGATTATTTTGCCTGGCAATGCAGGCTGGACGGTACAAGGCTGTCGCAAGGACCCGCCCCGGACGGAGAGGAGTTCTTCGCGATGGCGCTGTTCTTTGCTTCCAGCCGCTGGGGTGACGGGGCCGCGCCGTTCAATTATTCCGAGCAGGCCAGAATCATTCTCCGCGCCTGTGTGCACAAGGGAGAAGACGGGGAAGGCGATCCGATGTGGGACCCCGAGACCCGGCTGATTAAGTTCATCCCGGAGACTCCGTTCAGTGATCCCTCCTATCATTTGCCGCAATTCTATGATCTGTTCGCCCTGCAGGCAGATGAAGCAGACCGGGCGTTCTGGAAGGATGCAGCCGCCCGTAGCCGGGATTACCTGCACCTGGCCTGCCACCCGGTTACTGGACTGTCCCCGGAATACGCCAATTATGACGGAACTCCGGCTGAACCCCAGCCGCACGGGGATTTCCGCCACTTTTTCAGTGACGCCTACCGGGTCGCCGCTAATATCGGGCTGGACTATGAATGGTTCCGCTGCGATCCTTGGCAGGTAGAGCAGTCAAACCGCATTCAGGCGTTCTTCCGCGATATCGATCCGGCTGATTACCGGCGGTATACGATTGACGGGCAGCCGTTTGACGAGCCTTCCCTGCATCCAGTCGGCCTGCTGTCCACTCTGGCCATGGCCTCGCTCGCCGCCGACGGCCCGGATGCCGGGCACTTCGTCAAGCTGTTCTGGAACACCCCCCTGCGCACCGGAGAACGGCGCTATTATGACAACTGCCTGTATTTCTTCACCATGCTGGCACTGAGCGGGAATTATCGGATTTATAAGTAACGGTAAGCAGCTTGAAGCAATCCGCCCATCTAAGACGAAATTGAAAAATGAGGAGCACTTGTGCTGCACAAGTGCTCCTCATTTGCTCGTTTTGCCCGTATTTTAGCAAATTCAAGTGCACTTGTGCTCCTCATTTACTCATTTTGCCTGCACCTACCATATCCAGGCACTCCTTTAGCCCAAGCCCAGCCCCACCAAAGGGATTTATCCCTCTCATTTCACCATTTACTCTACTTCCAGCCCCACCAAAGGGATTTATCCCTTTCATTCGCCCGTCAGGCCGACTTTGGGCTGCATTAATGTAATTTATCCCTCTCATTTACTCTCCTCAACGAACAATCGCTCCCCCGGACGATGGAGGCAACGCCATCCATCCCGAAGGAGCGACTTTCTTATATCCTATTCTACTATCCTATCCATTCACCCCCCCACCATATCCGCACGGTATTCCTGCGGCGTGGTTCCAGTCCATTTTTTGAATACCCGGGTGAAGGATTGCGGGGTGACGTAGCCGATCAGCGAGCCGACCTCGGCGACCTTCAGCTCCCCTCTGCGCAGCAGCTCCTTGGCCTGGCGGACGCGCATATCCTCGATGTACTCGGACAGATTGATTCCCCGTTCCTGCTTGAACAGGCGGGACAGGTAGGAGGGATTGAAGTGGATCACATCGGCCAGCCGCACCAGCGACAGATCCTGGTCGAGATTCTCTTCTATATATATGCAGATCCGGTCGATGACACCCGCTGCCCGCTTCTGCTCCCCGCTCTTCCTGACAGAGAACAGCTGCTCCGCCGTGTTCCGAAGATACTGGAAGGCTTCGCCGAGGGTACGGTGAACCTCAAGCTGCATTAATCCGCTTGCCCCGATCTCCTCGTCCGCTTCCCATCTGTTAATATACGACATGAGCATCAGCGCAATCGTGTAATACAGCTCGGTAAGATAAGGATTGCACCTTCCCGGGTCCTGCCCCGCCGGTTCGGCCATCTCCCCGTACAGCCGGAGGAACTCCTGCTTGCGGCCTGCCTCCAGATGCGCAGCCAGGGTCTCCACCTTGTCACGCATGAACCGGTCACGCACGGTATCCGGCACCGCCGCTTCATTCAGCTGCACCTTCTGCACCATCCGCTCCCCGTCCCCGGCCCGGTAATGCTGAACTTGTCTGGCCTTATCGTACACTACCGGAAGCCTGGACCAGGCACACTCCTCAGCACTGAGGGTGATGGCCATCCCGACCTCCAGCGATTCCCGGCAGGACTGCTGAATCAGCTCGAAGGTGCCTTCCAGGAACTTCATCATCTGCTCAAAAGCCTCCGGCTGCGCTGCCTCTCCCGTCCCGCCCGGCTGAATCAGCCAGATCAGGTCACCGTACCGGTCGATGACCCCGAGGCTGGCCGTCCGCTCCTTCAGCAGCTTCTCCGACAGGAACTTCACTGCAAGCGCCGTCTCCCGGCGGTCCATATACGTGCGCGAGGACTCAGGATCACTGATGCTGCCCAGTGCAATCAGCACCGGCCGCGAAGCATCCAGCGGAATATTCAGACGGATGAAATCCTCCGCCAGATCCTGATCCACCTTGACGCTGTGAATGAGATGGCGGAAATAATCACCCTGCGCCAAGGTCTCCAGCGTGTTAAGCTGCTCCTTCGCCTCGCGCATCAGGTCATTGACCTGCATCGTCTCCTGCAATTCCTGGAGCGCACGCTTGACCGCCTCAATCAGCTTCGGATACCCTTCATTCTTGAGCACATATTGGACGCCCGGAGCCTGAATCGCCTGATAGACGTAGTTGAAGTCGCTGTGCCCGGTCAGGAATACGATTTTGCACTGCGGCCAGCTACGGCGGATATGCTCCATCAGCTCCAGCCCGTCCATCTCGGGCATGCAGATATCAGACAGGACGATATCCACACGGGTCCGGCTCAGCAGGCTTAGCGCTTCGTGGCCCGAGTAGGCCTTGTAGATGTCCAGTTCCAGCTCCATTTTGCCAAACACAACCGCCAGACCATCCGTGATAATCTCTTCATCGTCAACGATAAGCATCCTGTACACCGGTATTCTCACCTCCAGCTCTAAAAAGGATGGTCACCCTTAGTCCGCCCAGCTCACTCCGGTCTGCCAGCAAGCCGCTTGCCTCCCCGAAGGTCATGCGGATGCGCCGGTGGATATTCACAAGGCCCGTTGTCTCCGCCTGCTCCTGATAGACATTAAGGGACTCTTTCAACTGCTCCAGTGTGTCATCGCTCAGCCGGTCCCCATTATCTTCAACGATAATGCGGATGTCCGGGCCATCCTGGGCGAAGCGGACAATGATCAGGCCCTCCATCGCTTTCTTTTCCAGACTGTGCTTGAACGCATTCTCAATAATCGGCTGGACAATCAGCCGCGGCACCTGCACCTGCTTCAGCTCCCCGGACAAGGCATCGAACCGGACCCCAATCCGCCGGGAGAAACGCATGGCCTGAATCTCTGTATACATTCTCGCATGGTGGATCTCCTGTTCCATAGACACCAGATCGGAAGCGTTCCGGGTGACAAACTGGAAGTATTCGCCGAGCATCGTGGTCAGCTGTTCGATCCGCTCGGTATCGCCGGTCTTCGCCATGGTGTTCAGAATGAAGAAGCTGTTATAGAGGAAATGCGGGTTAATCTGTGATTGAAGCTGCTTCAGCTCTGCCCGCTGGGCCAGGATCTTCTGCTTATACACCTGGTCGATCAGAGAATGCAGGTTGCTTACCATCTGATTGAAGCGGCTGTACAGATAACGGAATTCATCCCTCGACTCATGCTGGATATGAATATCCAGATCGCCCTGCTCCATTCTCCGGAAGCTCTTCACCAGCGTCAGCATTGGCTTATGAATGAACTTGTAGGTGGACAGCGCAAAAGCAATGATGATCGCAAGCGCAGCCACAGCGAACACCCAGGCCCAGGTATAGAATTTGCTCAGCGGATTCTTGATAATGCCCTCCGGGATGATCCGGTAAATGGACAAGCCCAGCTCCTGCGAGCCGGTCTGGACGATATAATAAGGTGCGCCTGCGATGCTTAGCCTCTCCCCGGAGGCCACCAAGCGGATATCCCGGGCGTACTGGGAGGGGTCCGCCTGCGCCAGCTCACCGGTCATACTGTACAGCGCGAATCTCGCACTGTCTGACAGCAGCAGCGTTCCACTGCCGGGATACGTATTGAATTGGCCCAGCGCCGCCCGCAGCTCCTGGGTGTCCAGTTCAATCTCCACCGTGAGCAGCGGCTCCGCGCCCTTAATACCCCGCTGCTTCATCGCACTGAGGTACAAGCCTCCTTCCCATTCAATCACCTGGGACTTCCGGTCCCCGAAGACCGAGCGGATCTCACGGAAGCGCTTCAGCTCAAGCTCACGCACGCCGCCAACCGAAGAGATGGTCCGGCCTATGGTCATGATATGAACGCGTACGTCCTTGATATACGTGCTGCTGTTCTGCACAATGAACAGCCGCTTCATCAGCGAATTCAGGTTCTCCGTGCGGTCAATGGTCGGCAGCGTCTCCCAGGTCAGCGCCAGCTTGTTCAGATCCTCATCCTCCAGCAGACTGAACTGCAACAGCTTCATCCGCTCGATCTCATTCTCCATATCACTTAAGTAGAAGACGGTCTGGGCACTGGCCGAGCTGCGAATATCATTGCTGGCCGTTTGCACAATCCACTGATACAGATAGGCGGCGAAGACAAGAATAGGCAGCATAATGAGCAGAAAGGTCACAATCAGCCGCAGAAATATCGTATTGCGCAGTGAATAATCCTTTTGGAACAACAATCCCAGGCCCCCAGCAATCATTTTCACCATTATAGCCTGAATCCCGGAAGCTCCGCTGGCTTATGCATAACTTCCGGGAGGTTATCCTTTGACACTGCCGAGTACAATCCCCTTCACGAAATATTTCTGCAGGAACGGGTAAGCCAGTATAATCGGCAGGGAGCCGAGGAAGATCTGGGAAGACTTCAGCGTCCGGTCGGAGATCAGCGCCAGGTCAAGCATGGCATCACGCGACATATTCGACAGGTTCTGCTGGATGACAATGGTCTGAATATAGCTTTGCAGCGGATAGTTGGCCGGATTCCCCATGAGCAGCAAGCCGTCGAACCAGCTGTTCCAGTGCTCCACCATCGAGAATAAAGCGAGTGTGGCCAGCGCCGGCTTGGAGATCGGCACGAAGATGGACCAGACCGTCCGGAAGTGGCCGGCCCCGTCAATCAGCGCGGCCTCTTCCAGCTCCTTCGGAATCTCCCGGAAGAAGTTAAGCAGCAGCACCACGCTGAATACAGGAACGGCGCCGGGCAGTACAAGCGCCCAGATCGAATCCAGCAGGCCATACTCCTTGAGAGTGGTATACCAGGGGATCAGCCCGCCGTTGAACAGCATCGTGACGAAGAAGGCCCAGGCATAGACGCTGCGGAACCGCAGAGCGTGTGATTCCTTGGATAACGGGTAGGCCACGAGAATCGTCAGCAACAGGTTCAGCGGCGTCCCGATGCCGATCCGGGTCAGGGAGACAAGCATCGACTGCCAGAATTCAGTCCGGCTCATCGTATACATATAGGAAGCGAACGTGAAATCTACCGGCCAGAGCCGGACATATCCGGCGGATGCTGCTGCGCTTGAACTGAAGGACACAGCGACA
Organism: Paenibacillus sp. FSL H7-0756; assembly: GCF_038006765.1. Lineage (NCBI taxonomy): Bacteria > Bacillati > Bacillota > Bacilli > Caryophanales > Paenibacillaceae > Paenibacillus > Paenibacillus sp. FSL H7-0756. The sequence continues at coordinate 1,918,163 of NZ_JBBOVT010000002.1, forward strand.
ATATGAATAAGCGGCAGAATGCAGAGCAGTGAGACCAGAATCAGGAAGGTTGCGTTGAGTACCGCAATCCCGTCAAAACGTTTCTTGGGGCGAATGGGAGTCCATTCCTCCGGTTTGGGCGTTAGCTGTTGCTCCAAGGGTACTCCCTCCTCTAGAAGATCCGGTATTTGGCAAAACGGTAAGCCAGGAAATACGAGCTGGAAATCAAGGTGAGCGATATGATTGATTTAAAGAAGCCGACGGCAGTCGCTACGCCGTATTGGGCGTCCAATAGACCGATCCGGTAGACGAAGGTATCCAGGATATCCCCGCTCTCGTAGACCTGCGGACTGTACAGATTGAAGACCTGATCGAAGCCCGCATTCAACAGTTGTCCCAGACTGAGTACCGACAGCAGGACGATGACCATACGTATGCCCGGAATGGTAATATGCCAGGTCTTGTGCCAGCGGTTGGCGCCGTCAATGGTAGCTGCTTCATATAACCCGGGATCAATGCCCGTTATAGCCGCCAGATATACAATCGTGCCGTAGCCGAAGTTCTTCCACACATCCGAGGCAATCAGCGTAAAGGGGAACCAGTCATTGTCGCCGAGGAAAAAGATCTTGGAGACGCCGAACCATCCGAGGAATTCATTCACAATCCCGCCCGATGGAGACAGAATATCAATCAAGATGCCGCCAAGCACAACCCAGGATAAGAAATACGGCAGATAAATCGCTGTCTGCACGGACCGTTTGATCACATTACTGGCCAGCTCGTTCAGCAGAATTGCGAACACCAGCGGAATAATCAGGCCCAGAATCAGCTTAAGACTCGAAATAAACAGCGTATTCCACAGCACCTGTGTGAAGCTTGGCAGGTTCATCACATATTCGAAGTTATCCAGGCCCACCCACTTCTGATCCCCGAACAAGCCCTTGGCAGGGATGAATTTCTGGAACGCGATCATGACACCGGCCATGGGGACGTAGGAGAACAGAATGATCATCACCAGTCCCGGCAAAAGCATCAAATGAAGCGGCAGTTCTTTTCGCAGTTTTGCTCTCATCGTTATCCTCCACATCTGCAGGCAAGAATGGAATGGAGGAAGAAAAGGTCTTTTTCTTCCTCCAGGGGCGCCTTATTTCTTAGTCGCTGCGTACCATTCGTTGACCTCTTGCGTAATTTGATCGCCGCCCAGCTTCTTCCAGTCCTTCACGAACTGGTCGAACTTATCGATAGGATCACCCAGAATGATTTTGACAAACATTTCATTCTGCTGCTTCTCAAGCGTTGTCTTGCGCTCAACCATGGTCGGAGTCGGAGCGCCGACGAACTTCTCCTGAATGAACTGGTCATTCTTGATGTACTGGTCAGCTATGCCCATGGAGCCCTGCTCGCCGTAGATCCGCTCCCAGCCCCATAGTGCGAAGCCTTCTGTTGAGCCTGAAGCATAGGATTCCAGTTTCTCCTGAATTGTCTTGGCCTCGCCCTTCAGAGTCGAGAAATCTCCGGCCTTGCGGGCGGCATCAATCTCACGGAACGCGTCTACGTTCTTCGTTACCGGATACGGGGTAACCGGAGACAACTGCCACACGCTCTCCGCTTCCGGCGGTGCGAAGTACTTATCGAATTCGGCCGTCTCGCCCCAGTTCTTCTCCAGATGCAGGTTGAACAATTTGATCACCGCTTCCGGATGGGCGGCGCCCTTCTTGACCGCGAAGAAGCGGGTGGTGCTGAACTTCAGCGGCACCTTCGGCGTGTCGCCCGATTCCGAGACAATCGGGAAGGCCTGCCACTGGGCCTTGGGATCATTGTCACGGTTAAGCTGCAGCGGCCAGATGGAGTTCCACTGCTCGCCGTATTCCATCCCGATCTTCCCGGCCGAGATCAGCTCGGAGACCTTGCCCCCGTCCTTGACGCCGAACTCCTGGTCCAGCTGCCCCTTCTTGGCCATATCCTGCAGCACTTGGAGCGCTTTCTTCACTTCCGGCTGAATGCTGCCGTAGACCAGCTTGCCCGTTCCGTCATCCAGCCAGATGTTCGGATAGGCATTATACCCGGCCATGAAGCCCTCCAGCCCCATCGCCCCGCCCCACAGATCCTTGGTAATGCCAAGGCCGTAGGTGTCCTTCTTTCCGTTCCCGTCCGGGTCCTTATCCGCGAAGGCTTCAGAGATCGCAAGCACATCCGCCATCGTCTTAGGCGGCTGCATCCCCAGCTTCTCCAGCCAGTCGGTACGAATCCAGATATACATCGACCGTTCGATGGAGGACTCCAGGCTCGGAATGGCCATCAGCTTCCCGTCAAAGGTCGCGGCATCGAACACACTCGTTCCTTCTCCCGACAGCACCTTCTTGGTGAACGGGGAAGCATACTTTTCATATAACGCCGTCATATCCTCAATCTGGTCTGAATCGGCCAATTGCTTCAGCTGGGTGGCGTTGACCGGCGTTACATCCGGCAGATCGCCGGAGGCCAGGGTGACATTGATTTTCTGCAAATATTGATCCGAGGTCTGGCTGCCCTTCACAATCCAGTTATATTTGATCTTGATGCCGAGCTGATCCTCATACAACTGGGTCCAGCGGTTATTATCAATCGTCTCGTCCTTCAATACGCCAAGCACGTTATTCTCTACCACATCGCCCAGATCTCTGACGAACGATACCTCAATCGGAGGATCATATTTGCCGAGCGGGCTCTCATCTACAGCTGCATTTGGCTTCGGATCATTACCGGCTGCCGCTTCCTTGCCGCCGTTACCGGATTCCAGCTTGCCCGAGCAAGCGGACAACAGCAGTGCAGACAACAACAGGATGGAAGTACTCTTCAGTAGGCCCGGACCTTTTCTTGTACCTGTGTTCATAGTCAACCCCCAGTTCAATTATTGTGGTCTTTATTTTGGTTACGCTTTCATTATGGGGGAGGCATCTATTTATTGACAACGCTCACATTTTTACTTCACTTATCCGGCATTGACATAATCCCGGATGCAGCGGTTTAACTGCGCTTATCTTTCAGTTCCAGCCCTCCAGCTCCGGTTGCTTCTTCGCCACTCGCCGGATACTCCGGTTTGCTCTCATCACGGTAAGCTCCCGGCGTCATTCCTGTATATTTCTTGAAGACTTTAGTGAAATAATGCTTGTCCTCGAACCCGACCTTCTTGCCGATGGCGTTTGCGGATAACCGGCCATGGGACCTGAGCAGCCTCTGAGCCTCCTTAATCCGAAATCCGTTCAGATAATTGACAAACGTATCGCCGGTCACTCTTTTAAACAGACTGCTGATATATTTCGGATGAAGATTCATCAATTCCGCCAGATGGTTGAGCGACAGATCGTTCATATAATGGGTTTTGGTATAGGCCAGAATGCGCTTCGCATGGTTCGAATACTCCGGATCGGCTTCAGAGGGAAGCTCCTGTTCAATCCGCACCAGCAGAGCGGCAATCTCATCCTTACCCAGCGGCTTCAGCAGATAATCCACCACCCCCGTGCGGAGCGCTCTGCGGACATATTCAAATTCATCGTAGCCCGTCAGAATAATAAAACGGTCGCAGAGTCCGCTCTCCCTGGCCGCCTCGATGAGCTCGAAGCCATTTTTCTCCGGCATATGAAGATCTGTAATGGTCACATCCGGCATACAGTCTATCATGAGCTCCAAGGCCTCAAACGCATTGTCCGCCCTGAAAACCTCCGTCCCGAGCGGAGCCGCCTCCCCGATAATCTTCACCAGCCCGTTCAGAATCAGCGGTTCATCATCTACAATCAGTACTCTCATGTTTGCCCTTCCTCCTGTTGTAATGAGTATCGTCTGACGAAAAATAAGGTAGAGGCTCATCGCCTCTACCGGTTGTCCCTGATTTACTTGAATAGCTCCTTTTTCTTCTGATACGTATCGTTGGCCCAGTCTACCAGTTGCTGCAAGCCCAGACTCTCGGCCGTTTTCACCAGATTCTCGTAATTGGCTACTGCCTCCGCTTCAGAGCCTGCCAGATAGATCTTGACCTTCTCATTCTTAATCATCTCGTCGATTTTGGTCTTGAGCGTCTTCTCCGCAGAATCCGGCTGCGTCTGAATCAGGCCGAGCGCCGGATTGTAGGTTGTGATCGCCTTTGTCTCCATCAGCGCCTGTGTCTTCTGCTTGCCCGGCACATATCCTCTCATGCCCTCCATGACACCGTCATTGTACAGCACCCACCAGCCGATGCCGCTGACATTCATGAAGTCCTGATCAGACGAATCATACTTCAGATCCGGGTGTCCCTCTTCATTCCACGTCCAATGCTCGCCCTCTACCCCGAACATCGTCAGCTTCTTCCCTTCGTCGCTGGCCAGATATTGCAGAAGCTTGATCGAGGCCTCCGGGTCCTTATTCTTCTTGGTGATGAAGGTGCCGGCGAAGCCCAGTCCTGTGCTTACCTTCTTCGCTTCTTTGGTCAATGCGCTCGGCAGCATTTTGAAGGTAAACGTACCGTTGTTTTTCTTAATGGCGCTGTTGTCCGTATCCGCAGTACCTACGGTGTGACCGTGGGCGAACGCTTTGCCGCTTGTCGCATATTGCTCGTCGATCTGATCATTGGCAAACGCAAAGTTCTCAGCCAGAATGTAGCCACCCCGGTACAAGCTGTTCATGAATTTGAAGAACTCCAGCATTTGCGGCTGTCTGATGAAATAATCCACTTTCCCGTCTTGTTCAACCCAGTTGTCAAACAGGGCCTCGGCACCGAATTGCTGGAGAAAATACTGCTCGATCCAGTTCTTGTCCAGCACCAGCGGCACCATGTCGGGATACTTCTCCTTGACCATACCGAGCACCTTCACGAAGTCATCCAGTGTCTTGATTGGGGGATTCCCCAGCTCCTTCAGGATGTCTTCACGCACCGCAATCCCCGGATTGCCGTCCCCGCCGAGCGCAAATTTATTCTTGGACATCTCTTCCTGGGTGGCGAAGGCATTGCGGACCGTATAGAAGTTGCCGTCATCCATCGTATTGATCGCAATTCGGGTGGCATCCAGCTTGAAGTCCGGCGCATACTTCTCGATCAGCTCATTCCACGAATACGACAGCTTGGCATCGGACATCCGGCCTACGTTGCTGGAGGTGAGCACCAGATCCGGCAGATCGCCTGAAGCAATCATCAGCGGGAGCTGCTTGTCGTCTGTGGCTACGGTTACATTCAGCTTAACGCCCGTCTTCTCGGTGATTTTCTCCGCAATCGGCCCTTTCCAGTCCTTGGTTGCCCACCAGGGAAAATCAATGAACAAGGATAATTCCTTCACAGCTCCAGCTCCGGCTGTTGCGGCAGCTTCCCCCTGTTTGGCATCTTCGCTATTGCCTCCGCCACAAGCGGACAATAGTCCCAGCGTCAAGGTAACTGCCATGGTTGCCGCAAGCGTCTTGCGGCTTGTTGTCTTTGTCAATGTAATCCCTCCATAGTATTAATTCACAGGAATATCCAGGCTAACCGGCTCCAGCCCGTCAACGCTGACTGTCAGCGTGGAGATTCCCGGCTCAACCCCTGCTCGGACAACGGCCAGCAGTCTGCCTTTGAAGGAAGTGAACCGGCCGGTAGTATAATTCTCGGTCGTCTGGGGTCTGCCGGTGCCGAAGCCAGCCAGTGTAGCCGCACCTTGTACCCGTGCCTCTGCCAAAAGCGAGGCCTCCGGCACCCAATTACCGGCACCGTCGATGATCTCAACAACCGCGTAACAGAGCGATTGCCCATCTGCAGCAAGCTCTTTTTTCTCCGGAACAATGCGGATGCCCGCCGGCTCTCCGGCCGAGTGGAGCACATCGCTTGAAACTTTGCTGTCCTTGGTATAACTCACAGCCTCCAAGGTGCCCGGAATATAGGTAAGAACAAATCGCGCCTTGAAGCGGTTAACCTTGCCTGCGGGTTGCCTGCCCAAGCTTACACCGTTCAGAATGAGCTCGACTTCCTCAGCTGCCGAGTAGACATCGACAGTAACAGGTTCGCCTTCATACCCGATCCAGCTCCAGGCATGCTCGCATTCCGTCCAGCCCCATCCGCTAATCAGCTCGGTTTTGCCGTAGTTTTCAGGACGGTGTGAAGCAATGAAGGTTTCGTCAGAACCCCAGACAATCCGCCGGTAAGCAAGCTGGGGGCGCGCGAAGCCGCACAGATCGAAATCCGCGTCGTAGGACAGGCGCCATGGATACGGGGACTCATGTAAGGTTTTACGCCGTTCGTCCGCCTCATGAGGTTCCGCATATATCGTCTTGCCCAGTCCGGCCTCCCCGATGTAATCGAAGCTGGTCCAGTTGAAATCGCCGATAATATAAGGATGGCGTTCTACACCTTCCCAATATTGATCCATATCTCTGGCTATACTCTCGGTCGAGCAGATCACCCGGTCAGGATATTTATGGGCAGCGGCAGCGAATTGATGAATCAGATAGTTATAGCCCACAATATCGAGCGGAGCGCAGAAGGCTTCCGTATAGCCATCCCACACCTGCTTGCCGAACTCCGTGTCAAAATTGACGAAGCCTGCCGACTCTTTCGGCGGGTTCTTGAGATCATCATAGAACCGCTCCTGATCCTCATCCTCCAGCCCGCTGAAGAAGGTGCATACCGCGTTGGTAACCGGACGGGTCGGGTCCAGTTCTCTGACCCATGCCGTGAGCCGGGCAGCCCATTCATAACCGCCGGACAACCCTCCGCGCTCGTTGACTTCATTGCCTGTTGACCACATGATGATGCTGGGATGATTGCGGTCACGCCGGATAAATGCTTCGATGTCAGACTTCCAGTTGCGCTCAAAATACAAACTGTAATCATGCGGATTTTTGTCCATCGTCCACATATCGAAGGCTTCATTCATCACAAGCAGGCCCAGCCGGTCGCAGGCATCCAGCATATCCCTGGACGGCGGATTGTGGGCGCATCGGATGGCGTTGTAACCATTATCCTTGTGCAGCTTCATTTTGCGGTACTCGCTGTCTCTGTAGGAAGCGGCTCCAAGAATCCCGTGATCATGGTGCACACAGCCGCCTTTCAGTTTGATCGTGCTCCCGTTCAGCATCAGACCGTTCTTCACATCAACAGTGAGCGTCCGGATGCCGAACAGGGTACTGTCACTGTCATAATGTTTATCGCTTCCATTCAGAGATGCAGTAATGCGGTATAGAGACGGGGAATCAATATCCCAACATTCGGCACGGTCAACCGCGACCGTCACCCGTCCAACAGCTTTCCCGGCCGCAGGTACATAGATCTGCACTCTTCCGCTTCCCGCCTCACCCCCTCCGGCTTCCTTCTCCAGCTTGAGGTCCACCCATACACTGGCTGGAGTATCCGCATGATTCGCTACCGTTGTCTCCACAATAATGAACGCTGTGCCGCCCACGATATGCGAGGTGCGGGCATAGATTCCCCATGGTACGATATGCAGCTTCGGACTGGTTAACAGATCGACATGGCGGTATAGGCCTGACCCCGTGTACCAGCGGGAGTTGGGCTGTGCGGCATTATTCACCGTCACCGCGAGCCGGTTCGGATTACCGGGCCTCATATAAGGCGTGAGGTCAGCATGGAATGGCGTATATCCGTAATGATGCTGGGCTACGGTATGCCCGTTGAGTACCACAGTGGTGTTCATATACGCGCCGTCGAATTCGACCAGCACTCTTTTTCCCTCAGCCTCGGCCGGGATATCCAGCATCTTGGTGTAAGTACCGATCCCGCCGCCGTAATATCCGGTTGCTCTCCCGCCGGGAGCCTCCGCCCACGTATCCGTTTCAATCGTGAAGTCATGCGGCAGATGAACGATTCTCGCCTGCCCGTTTTCCTTGCTTTGAATGTGAAACGGCTTCCCGTGTTCAAACTCCCAATTCCGGTCCAGATTCTCTCTAAGCAATGTGTATCTCTCCCTGTTTTGTTTTCAGCATCCTGATTAACCTTTGACAGAACCTAACATAATCCCGTGTACAAAATACTTCTGCAGGAACGGATATACGCAGATGATCGGCAAGATGGAGACGACCATCGAGGTGACCTGCAAGGAAAAGCTGGTAACTCCGCCGCCGGGCCGGTTGGCTACAGCCACCGAATCCATCGGGGCGTTGCTCTGGTTGATGATCTCCATCATGCGGAATGTAAGCGTCCGCAGATTCTCGGACTGGACGAAATACGCGGAGTCCAGCCAGGCATTCCATTGGCCCACCCCCATGAACAGTGCCATTGTGGCAAGCAGCGGCATCGAGACCGGCAGGATGATGCGGAAGTAAATCGTGAACTCGCCTGCGCCATCCATGTGAGCAGACTCCTTCAATTCGCCGGGAATCTCCCGGAAAAACGAGATAGCGATAAGCAAGAAAAATGTATTCAGCATAGAGGGTACAATGTACACGCCAAACGAATTCAGCAGCCCCAATGAACGCAGCACCACGTAATACGGAATCAGGCCGCCGGAGAAGTACATCGCGAAAATAATCAAGGTGAAATAAAATTTACTGAACAGCAGATCCCGGTGAGACAGCGCATAGGCTACAAGACTGGTGAGCAGAAGCCCGAGCGCGGTGCCGGAGACCGTGCGGGCCACAGTAACCAGGAACGCCTTCATCCATTTGGGGTCCTCCAGGAAAATCCTGTAATTCTCAAAGGTTACACTGCGCGGCCATAAATACATCCCGCCTAATAATGTGTCAGAACCCTTGTTAAACGAAGCAATCAGTACATAATAAAAGGGATATAACATCGTTAGCGCAATAATGGAAAGAAGCAAATATACGGTACTGTCCATGACCAGATCTTTTTGTTTTTGACTCTTGAGCACTGTTAACGCTCCTTTCTCTAGAATAGACTTGAGCCAGAGACGCGCTTCGCAATGAAGTTACTGGAGAAGATTAGAATGACCGAGATAACAGACTGGATTAAATCAATCGCACTTGCATAAGAGAACCGGCCGTCGCTTAAACCCACCTTGAACGCATAAGTCTGCACGATTTCCGAGGTCGGATTATTAATACTGTTCCCCAGGAGATACGCCTGCTCAAAGTTAGAGCCGACCAAGCCGCCTCCAAGAATGCTGCCGATGGTCAGAACCAGCACGACGACGATGGTCCCCTTCATTCCCGGAAGTGTGATATGGCGGATGCGGGCCAGCCTGCCAGCCCCGTCAATCTCAGCGGCTTCATAAAGTGAAGGATTGATGCCTGTAATCGCGGCCAGAAAAATAATCGTCCACCAGCCCATCTCTTTCCACACGGCACTCCCTACAGCGAGGCCCCAGAAATAATTCGGACTCGTCAGAATATTAAGCGGCTGGTCGATGAACCCGGCTTGCAGCAGCGCTTTGTTCACAAGCCCCATATCTGCGGACAGGAACGCATAGGAGACTCCGACCACTACTACCCATGAGATAAAATGAGGCAAATAGCTGATCGTCTGCACGAACCGCTTGAACGGCATGCTTTTTACTTCGTTGAGCAGAATGGCCAGTATAATGGGGGCTGGAAAAGCGAAAATCACTTTTAAGAAGCTGAGCACAAGCGTATTCCTGACGATCTTACCAAACTGATAATCGTGGATAAATTCATCGAAATACCGGAGTCCCACCCAATCACTTGTAAAAATCCCCTTGATCCCGTCGGAAATGCTGTAGTCCTTAAACGCCATCAGAATCCCGAACATTGGAGTGTAGGAAAAAATCACCAGAAAAACCATGCCGAGCCCGACAAATAAATGGAGCACTCTTTGTTTTTTAAACCGCTTCCATATCTGGCCCCGTTGAACTCCCGTGCCGGTTAAGTTTGTTTCGAGTTGCATCATTCGTTCCTCCTTTACCTGTAGTTTACCTTCCCGGGGAACCGCGGCGTAAGCTAACGTTTTCTAGAAAGCGTTGTCACTTTTATATATCGGGCACCGTCTTCTGAAACAAAAATAGTTTATTGTTCTCATTATAATGATCAATAATCCTTGACGAAATAATAATATTATACTATTAATGAAACTATATTAAGATTTTATCTGATAGAGGAAAGGCGGGAGGACAGCAACATGCGAACTTATTACTTACCCAATTTTACAGAATTCCGGTTCTTCTGCTTTCCGCATTCGTTCGGAAACTTCGTCCGCCCGGATGATCATAATGTGAACCGGCCGAATGGGGTCAGAGATTTCAGTTTGCATTATATCGTTAGTGGAAGCGGGGATATCGAAATCGGGGACAGAACCTTTACATTGGGCGCTGGGGATGCCTTCCTCCATTTCCCGAACGACCGTATGCGATATTATTGCTCAGAGTCAGACCCGTGGAATATTTTCTGGATTCAGTTTAACGGCAATGCACTCCCGGCTTACTTCCTGGATAACCGGTATACCAGTTCTTCGATCTGGACGCTGAAGAACGATTCCCTCCTGCATTCGGCATTTGAAGATTTATTTCATGAGGTTGAACATTATAATTTCCTCCGCCCCTCCCATATCTCCACCTTAACCTATAGCGTAATCATTGAATTTGTGAGCAATTCGCTTCCATTCTCATCCTACCGCAGCACCAATCATCTGGATAAAATAACGGCTCTGTTGCCCAAAATGCAACAAAAAGCCCACCTTCCATTTGAGCTGGAATGGTGGGCGGCTCAAGCAGGGCTGACACCGAATTATTTCTGCAGCCTGTTTAAAAAGGCAACGAAAATGACCCCTGGCACTTATATCACCAAATGCCGGATTCAAAAAAGCAAGCAATTATTGCTGGCCCATCCCTCGATGTCCATCAAAGAGGTTGCCATCCTCTCCGGGTATCCGGGCATCAGCTACTTCAACAAGAAATTCATGGAATCCGAAGGAATTACGCCAGGTGAATTCCGCGAGATTCATTAGGAGGAGTACGGAAATGGCCCTTATTCACTATGTCGAGTGCAATACGATACACGCCTCTAACTTCGTTGTAGATGTTCCCGCTGGTGCGCACTGGCTCCTGGTCATTACCAAGACTCCGGCGCTATTCTGGGTGCATGGCGGACTCAAGCCGTACCCTGCCCACAGCGTAGTTCTGTACCAGCCGCAGCAGAAAGTCTATTATCAGGCATGCGGCGGCCAGTTTATTAATGACTGGATTCGCTTTGAAACCAATGAGCCTTATGTCACGGAATCTCCGCTTCCCCTAGGTATCCCTTTTGCGCTTAGCGACCCTGACTATTGTCAAAAGCTGCTTGAACTGCTCGCCAGCGAGCACCATATGGGCGGGGACTGCAAAGCCTCCTCCATCGATCTGCTCCTGCACGCGCTGTTCAACAAACTCTGGGAATCCTATTTCCAGGACAATATTACCCCGCAATACTATAAGCTGCTGAAGCTGCGCACGCTCATTCAGACGAACCCCGGAGAGTACTGGACCGTGGCCAGAATGGCCGGTGTGCTTGAGATCAGTTCAGGCTATCTCCAGAGTATCTACAAAAAAAACTTCGGACTCTCCTGCATGGAGGATGTCATTAACAGCCGCGTCCGCATGGCCAAGGAATACCTCGTCTACAGCTCCGAGAGCATCGCCGATATCGCAGCACGGTGCGGCTATCCGAATGTGGAGCATTTCTGCCGGCAATTCAAGCAGGTGACCGGGTATACACCGCGAAATTACCAGAGACAGGCCAGAGGTAAGATATATTGATTACCGCGCGCTTCCTGCGCTTCTCAGCTCAGACCGGGCTGCCAGCCTTCTTGAAATACTGCTGCACCAGAAAATTCATGATCTCACCCGGCTGTTCTCTGGAGAACTCAGCCTTGTCTGCGAACAGCATCCCGTAAGGTGCTTCCGGGGTGTACGGCTCCCAGCGCGGCAATTCTTCGCCTGTGGAATCCTTGCCGTTCGGGTCACCGGTACGGATGAAGTGTGCAGTGTAATTGCACATCTGACGGGCCAGATCGTAATGCTTGCCGACAAACGGCCGCCAGCACTTGGCCAGCGTCTCGAAGAAGAACCACAGATCCACCGAGTGGAAGGTGCCCGGGTTATCCCATCCCGGAATCTCGGCATCGAAGTTATAGTAATAGAGCGGCGTTTCGCCTCCGGTATCGGCATTCGCCTGTCCGGCAATACGGATTGCGTATTCGATCCCGCTTACCGCTGCCCGCTCCGCCGCTTCCTGAACGGCATCCGGCCCTGCGCCGCTAAGCTTCAGGAAGGTCTCCGCATCCTCCCCGAACATGTCTGCCGCAAGCTGCTTGAACTCCTCGTAGGACTGTACCTTTGGAGTGCTGAAGAACTCGGAGGAGGTATGGCCGAGCATGACCGGCACCTTCAAGCGTCTATTCTGCACGAACCTGTCGAACGGGGTGCCTACCTGGAACTTCTGATCAGCAACAGTCCCCCAGAAGCCGCCAAGCGCCACTGCCTTGTCCCGCAGATAGACTGCATCCAGCTTCCGCGCTTCGGCCAGAGAGGATACGCCCAGATATTTGAAGAACTCAATTCCGTCCCGCTCCGCGTCCTGCAGCGTTCCCCGGAGCGGCGGCAGCAGGGTTCCCGGGTACAGATCGGTGAAGATACCGCTTTCAACAATCGCCCGCTGAAACAATCCTTCGTTCTGAGGAGAGGTGAGCTGGCTCATGACACTGCCGCCGCCCGCCGACTGCCCGCCGATGGTGATATTGTCCGGGTCGCCCCCGAAGGCCGCAATGTTGCGTTTCACCCAGCGTGTCGCCGCCTGCTGGTCAAGGTTGCCGAAGTTAGCCGGTGCTTCAGGCGATTCCGCTGTAATCTCGGGATGACAGAGGAAGCCGAAGATATTCAGCCGGTAGTTAATCGTTACAACAACGATCCCCCGGCGGGCAATCCGTTCGCCGTCGAATTCCATCTCCGCCGGATGGCCTACCTGCAGCCCGCCGCCGAAATACCATACATACACTGGAAGCTTCTCGTCCGCCTGCTTGGCCGGGGTCCATACGTTCAGGTACAGGCAATCCTCGCTCATCGCAATATCAGGCTCAACCGCCCATTCACGGGTATAGATATTGTTGTCATCCAGCTCCTGTCTGACCTGCATGGAGACCGGCGCGAACTCATGAGCCAGCAGCACGCCTTCCCAGTCTTCCGCAGGCTGCGGTGCCCGCCAGCGGTTCTCGCCTACAGGCGGCGCTGCGAACGGTATTCCCTTGAAGCTCGTAATCCGGGGATCGGCTGCGGGCAAGCCTTTTACCGTACCGTTCTCCACATTGATCAATCTAAGCATGTTACCGTCTCCTTTACGTTTACATTGCCTACACCCCAAATTCTAATCAACCTACTAGCCCAAAACAATGATCTAAGCAGGATCATAATTGATCTATCCTCACATGCAGGTGCACGCCAAAAGCCCCCTCCGTGCGGAGAGGGTGTATTTGAAAATATTGTTATTAACTACGAATTAGAAGCAGCGGCACGGTGATCCGCCTTCACACAATCAATGGCAACCACAATCGCGACGATGACCGCCTCCAGCTCCTCATTCAAAACTTCAACACTGTAGCTGTCTCCCCAGGTGAACCACTTTTTGCTAACTTCCCCTACAACGGCTCCGCGCTGCAGGATTTGGAAATCCATGTCCCACCAGTCCCCGTGCACCTCAATATCCGCCGAATCTATCGAATAGCGCGCCTTGAAGAACGACAGCTCCTTTTTAATCGTCAATATCTCACGGCCATCCACTTCCACGAAGAACTTGGGCAGGAAGCTGAACACCTTCTTCGTAATCTGCGCAACTTCCCTTCCGCCTGCGTTCATAATCGAGAACGTCTTGGGAATGCGCATGAAGCTGCCCTCCACAACATACACATCCTGCTCCCGCTCATCCTTCACCGTAAACTTCTCACCTATGCTGAATACCTTTTGTTTGATGTAGAGTTGTTTCATGATTCGTACCTCCGATATGTTAGAGTCTGACCTACCTCAGATACGTATCCCTGCCTGTCACAGTTTCATATGCCGTTATTGAATACCTGCTACTCCTCTACCTTAACCACCTAACGTGAATTTAACCATAACAGCAACACCCGAACTCAACGTCAAGCGAAGATATTTCCCCGCTCCCTCTCCAAGTGCCCTGGTCTCTTCTCCGTTGACCGTTGCTGTTGTCCAAGGAATGCCCAATTTCAATTGGAGCTCGTTAGCATCAATCATGGATTCCAGGGTAACGCTCACCGATTTGGATTCAAGGTTCCACGTTAAAGTACGGACCTCCAGCAGGGTTCTGGCCATCAGCCCATGTATGGAACCTGCTTGCCATCCTGATGGCAAAGCCGGAAGAAGCTCTATTTCACCGGTACTCGAGAACAGCAACGCCTCATTCACCGCTCCTACTGTACCAAATAAGGTATCCGTACAATAGCAGTCATTTCTCCCGTTGGTGTCGTGGTCTGTCATCAGTGATGCATAGTAGCCGGAGTCCGTCATCATCGGCAAAAGCGAAGCGGCCACTTCGTTGCCGTCCTTTAACCGCGCGCAGACCAGCGCCTTGTGCATCCAGCCGTGCCCCGCCGTGGCGTCCGACGTATTGTATTTGTTCCGGTTCTCCATCGCGGTAATTGCCGCTCTTAAGAGCTCTGCATCGTTCTGCGTCTCATAGGCGGGCCAGGCCGGGTAGAGATGGCTCAAATGGCGGTGGTCGTTGTTCTCCGTATATTCGTTCATCGCCCATTCGCGCAAAGCGCCGTCCTTGTCCACCTTGTAGTCCGGCAGCAGCGCAAGTAACGCTTCCCATCTGGCGGCTGCCGCTTCGTATCCGTTACGCTTAACCGCCCGTTCAATAGTGATTACCATACCCAGTCCGTCCCTTGCTGCTGAAATATCCATACTGGCATTGGCTGTGAGTGTGCTATGGTAACCGACCGGGTGATTCTCCGGCGAATAGCCAGGGAGGAGCAGATATTTCTCGCCCGGATGCAGCTCCGTCTTCCCTTGCTCATAGCACGCTGTGCCATTAACATCCGTATAGTACTCCGGCGTACATAGCTGCTCCCAGAAATTAGCCTGCTTGGTTAACAGCGTAAGCAAAATATCTTGCTCTAAATCCAGATATCCCCTGCCGAGCAGCTCTGCGAATTCTTCATCCGTCAGCCCTCCGTCTTCAACGCTTAGAATCGGCTTCAGTTCGTGGATTCTCATGTACTCGTTGATGGGAATCTGCTGGTTGCCGTAGCACTGCCAATATTCGAAGATAGGAAGCAGACACCAGCTTGCCCCCGCATTCCAATATTGAAACGGGTAGTCGTTATCGTACTCCACATGCATCCCGCGGTCGATGTCCGAGTTGACCGATACCTGAAGCGCATCATGCATTCCGTAGGCCATTCGCGCATTGTATTCGAAATCGGGCGTATTCCGGAGGAAAAAAGTAATATACCCGAGTTGGGCAAGAGTCAAATGACCAGTATTCATAGCTGCCACCTGCAGATTCACATTGGCATCCAGCGTATAAATCCCCCGCCAGC
The DNA here is from genome assembly GCF_038006765.1 of Paenibacillus sp. FSL H7-0756. Lineage (NCBI taxonomy): Bacteria > Bacillati > Bacillota > Bacilli > Caryophanales > Paenibacillaceae > Paenibacillus > Paenibacillus sp. FSL H7-0756. The sequence goes on from NZ_JBBOVT010000002.1 coordinate 1,933,581, forward strand.
CAGGATTCCACTCCCCGGTCCACATTCCATATAACCTCGGGGCGCTTGAGCCGCTGCAGCAGATCAAGGCATACCGCCCCTGATTGTACACCTGCTCCAAGAAAGCATGATGGATTCTTGATTTGCAAGCCTTCTGCGCGTTGATCAACGTTTCATTGTCTGCGGACTTGTCCTCGTTGTCACCTGCAAGAGAGAAACGTACGGCGTTAAATTCTGCGGCGTGCTTCCGGGCATGAGGCGCAAGGGCTGCATTGTAATCGAAGATGCCCGAAGCGTCCTGATATTTTACCGCAACAGCATTCGTAATCTGCAAAAGACCGTCCACTATCGCATAGCTCGTCTGGCCTGCAAAATCACCGGTCTTACCCATATGAAAGGTCCGGTCCGACTGCGTGATTAAGTACACGGCTTCCGCATCGTTCACTTGAATCACCGGATTCTGGTCTGCGCCGACATTCATCGGTTCATTCGTGTCCGCAAGCAGCACTCTCCTCCGGGTTCCGTTAATGACCACAACCCGGGTCAAGCCGGCGTATCCCCCATCGGCCAGCTCGCTGCCCGGGTAGGAAGGGTAATGGGCCACCTGTGCGATATAGTCCGCATTCGGATCAACCAGCTTCTTGTATTGGAGTGCGGTCACCTCGGTCGCCCCATCCTGCGCTTTGTACATCCCCGAAATGTCATCAATCGAAATGATCATGTTGATCTTGGTACCGGCCGACGATTGCGAGATCTTCGTAACCGATACATTGTCTTCCCTGGACGTAAAAGAGGTTCGGATCCACTCGCCGCCTTCATCGGAGTAGCGCACGCCGGTTTCCGCTGTCTCATAGTTGGTCCATCTTTCATAACCGGACACGGTTCCCTTATTCATGGCGCTTAACCGGAGCTGGTGCCCCGGATGATAGCTGTAGAGAAAGGTTCTTGCCCTGGTGGTCCCGTCCGCAAACGTAATCTTCCATTGATCATTAAGCTGGAAGACATTTCTCCTGGCCTCGGCCAGCTGTCCGGTCAATTCTTCCGGAATCACTCGCGGATCGCCAGACGGATAGTTGAACCACATATATTGATAAATAAAGCTGTCCGCATACGGCGCTCCCGATGTGACATATCCGTTCTCCCCGTTTCCGCTGACCATTCCGTCCCGCCATGCCCGGCCGGGATTGGACGCTGGAATCTCCGTGTAGGTGCTGGCATAATTCCCTTGTTCGTACAGGCGTGCAGATTGCAAATCATTCTTCATGCGATGATGCTCCCTCCCCCTCATTTGCCTCTTATTATAAAGAAGACCTGGCTTCAAGCGGCATTCACAGAAACGACAGATTCCCGCTTCGCATGTCGCAATTTCGCAGATCTGTTATAATAGGGGCACAAGCGGCAATGAGGAGCGGATAACCCATGAATTTACCGCCGATCCACCTGGAGAATATGAATTTGCGGATTACTGTCGGAGGGCTGGCGCTGAATGTGCCATATATGTTATCCGGTACGTTTCACCGTTCTTTTCCCGAGCATATCCACAGCAAACGAAGCTATGAACTGCATTATGTCCCGGAAGGGCAAGGTATGCTGATCGCGAACGGACACAGTTATCCGGTCGTCCCGGGTACCTTGTTCATGACAGGACCGGATGTCGTCCACGAGCAGATTACGAATCCTTCGGACCCCATGTCGGAGTACTGTATCTGCTTCGAGCTGCTGGAAAACAAGCCTGCCCGGGATCAGGAGCTTGATAGCATCACCGGAACATTCGCACAGACACCATTCTGGATCGGCCAGGATACACAAAACCTGATGCCATTGTTTGAGCAGCTCTCCTTCGAGACTACCCGCAAATTCATCGGCTATCACCGGTATGTAAGCACGATTCTTGAACAGATTGTCGTCAAGCTGATCCGGAATTATATGGGTGACCAGCCGGCCGCTTCCATCTCACAGGCACCGCTGCAGACGCTCGACGATACCCGGCTGGCTGCCATTGAACACAGCTTTCTGTACCAATACCGCTTTATTACCGTACAAGCGCTGGCGGACACATTGGGCTTGAGCGTCAGACAGACGGAAAGAACGATCAGACAATTTTACGGCATGACCTTTACCCGGAAACGGACCATAGCCCGGTTAAATGCAGCTTCTCATTACCTGACCATGACCGCCATGACCATCAGCCATATCGCAGAAACGGTCGGTTATTCGTCGCTTGAGCAATTTTGCTCAGCCTTTAAGACACACTATGGAATGCCTGCGGGCAGGTACCGGTTATTACGTTCTGCTCAAATCTAAACATACCATTGCTCTTGCGTTGTATACAGCCTTGTATACTCGCCCTCTCTCTGGATCAGCTCACTGTGGCTGCCGACTTCGACGATCTCACCAGCCTTCATTACTACTATTCTATCCACATGCCGGCACAAGCCGGTCCGGTGGGAGACGATAATTGCCGTCTTGTCCTGTGCCACTGTGAGAAAATTCATCAGGATCTCATTCTCAATCAGCGGGTCCAATGCGCTAGTCGGCTCATCCATTACGATAATCTCACTCCTCTTGAATAATCCCCTCGCAATGGAGAGTTTCTGCCATTGTCCGCCCGAAAGCTCCAGTCCATCGAATTCTCTCCCTAGTGTACGATTGAGTCCGGAAGGATCAATATCCAGCTTAACCATTTCCAGCACCTCCAAGATATCACGGTCAGTATCAGACCTCGCCAAATCCGATATACAGATATTCTCTCTCAGAGTAAGTGAATATCTCATGAAATCCTGTGGAATGATAGAGATCATTTGGAAAAGAGCCTCCTGATTCAGACCCTCTAAGGCTTCTCCATCATAGGTAACTGCACCGCGCTGAACGGGGTATAGTCCCAAAATCAACTTCGAGAGCGTTGTTTTCCCGCTTCCATTTTCACCTATAACCGCTATCTTCTCACCTTTATGAATTTCCAGGTTAACTCCTTTAATCGTTTTGCGACCTGCGTTAGGATAAGTAAATTCAAGCTGCTTCAGCTTTATGTTTTCTGTAAGACTTTCTTTTTGCACTGATCCTTTACGCTCTTCAGGTAAGTCCAAAAAAGCATAATAATCCTTGGCAAAGGCTATTTTCTCAGGAAGGCTGCCCAGATCCATTAAGAACTTTTTCGTTTCATTCTGTACGGATAAGAAAGCCCCGATGCTTGCTCCGAACAAGCCTATGTTAATCTCACCGGATACGGTTAGGACCAGTGCGAGAACGACACTCGCCGTATAACCAATGACACGAATCGTATCGCAGAATAGCAAAGATAATGCATCCTTTTTACTGAATTCCCATAACTCCTTATCTATCTCAACTCTTGTTTCTTTGAATTGCTCTCTTAAGTACTGGTCGAACCCCATAGTTCGCATTTCTTTCACTGCGGTCTTATCATTGAACATTTCCCACAAGTAATCCCTATAGCGGACTCGTTTGGTTTGTCTCTTCTTCAGCGCATAGAAATCCTTACCACGCAGCCTTCTCGCAATAAAGTAGGGCATGACTGTCAACAAAGACAACAGAATAAACAGCAGATTGTAGCTGGCAAGCACAGACACCAATGAAATAATACTGATAGCGCTTGTAGCAAATACCGCAGATGACATATAAATTTGACTTAGAATTTCACGGTTTACACAGTCCATAGCTCTAGCTTTGATGTTCATGGTCTCGGAGTCCTCATACAGGATCAGCGGTAACCGGGAGCTCTTATGTGCTATAGCCTGTTTATGATAATCTGTGCATCGTTCATAGACCCCGGCATTGATCGTGATATTAGAGATAAACTGAAGGATTTGCTTTAATACATAGCCTGCCAGCAGAACTCCTCCATAGAAATAAAGAGGATACCCCTCCGTTTTTCCCTGCGAATAAGAATAAACCTCGTTAAAAAGACCGGCTGAAATTATCGTTATAAATACCGGAAAAATGCCCTCGAGCAAATAATACAGCGGAGACAAAACCCCTGACCAAGGAGCAGCCTTTAACGTTTGTTTGTATACTCTGAGCACAATCACCAGCGGTGTGTATCTATCCTTCATGGTTATCACTGTCCCTATACCAAGAGCTTTGCTTGCTCCATAGATTTGCATACATACCCTTCTGACTGATTAAGTGTTCGTGAGTTCCGTCTTCCGCAATAGCACCGTCTTGTAGCACTAAGATACGGTCAGAGAACCTGGCGCTCGCCAGACGATGAGAGATAAATAAGCAACCCTTCTCCCCCATCATATCTCTAAAAGTTGCGTACAATTCACTTTCAGCCACCGGATCTAATGCCGCTGTCGGTTCATCCATAATCATGAAAGGGCAATCTGCCAGATAAGCACGGGCCATGGCAATCTTCTGCCATTGTCCTCCAGACAGATCTATACCGTTCTCCGCAATTTTCCCTAAAGCCGTATCCAAATCAGACAGAAACCCATCGGGTGCTGCCTTGGTCAAAGCGCCTCTAAGGTCATTGTCATTTCCTATTTTGGCGATGTTGCCAAAAGCGATATTCTCTCGAAGAGTCAATGAATACTTGCCGTAATCCTGAAAGATAATCCCTATACTGTTTCTAAGATTTTCTTGACTGATCTGGTTCAAGGGTACACCATCTATCAATATCTCTCCGCGATCTGGAACATACAGCTTCATTAACAGCTTTACAATTGTCGATTTACCGGCCCCATTCCCTCCAACCAAAGTAATATGTTCATGCTGATGAATGGTGAAGGAGACCTTCTTCAGCACCTGCTCTGCAGTCCCCGGATAGGTAAAACAAATATCTTTAAATTCTATGAATGGATGAGCTGCAGAGTTGAGCGTCGCAGAATGTCCGGATAAAGCGGTATTGTGCCGCTCTGGAAGCCGCATGAACATTTCATAATGCATAATCTCCATACAACGATGAGACAGCCGGGAGAACAATAATGACAGATCATCTGCAATTCCCAGAATACTGCCGGATGCTCCAATCAAAGAAACGAACAACCCGACAGAAACCCGTCGTTCCATGACTCCATATATCAGCTCAAAGATTACTAATCCGATCCACATCAGTAGTAAAAAGCTGCTGGCAGCAAAATAGCGATGAGACTTTATCGTCGTCATCAACCGCTCTTTTAGCACCTTTTCCGATTTTTGTTTCCATTTACTCTGTATGTATCCGACCGCACCAAATACCTTGAGTTCAAGCAGGGATCTTTTATCACTAAGCAGTCCCCCCAGATAGGATAATTCCCGCTCCTCCCGGGATTGGCTGGTAAACAGCCCGTTCATCATTTTCATCGCTTTGAAGTTCAGTACTACCATTAGTGTGAAGATTATCAAGAAGGCCACAGTAAACCAGCCCGATACCTGTAAAAAGATAGCCATCAAGCTCACTAAGCTGACCAGCTGCGATATCATCGTTAAGGTCTGGATCAGCACCTCCAGAATCTTCTCATCCGGGTGATTTCCCATCTTATTCAAATGATCCTGTACCTTGGAATCCTCGTAGCAGGAGTACTCTATCCGGTTAAATTTCTCCACAATTTCTTCCATAAAATCCTTGTTCAGCTTACTTCTTAAGCGTAGGGTAATCATACTGTCCATGAAGGTGCTATTCGCTGTGAAGAGCAAGGTAGCTACCAAGGCTGCTCCCCATTGGACAAGCTGATTCAGCGGAACACCATTATTGATATAACCTTGTAAAGAATCAATCAGATGCTGTGTTATGTATAGCGTCAGTGGAGTAGTCAGAGCAAGCAGCAGGATTTGTAAGAACTTCAAGATGATCAGATAGGGAGCATATTTGTATAAAATAGCGATGTATTTCATGGCTTGCTTAAGCATAATCTCATTCATTCTCTCCTTCATCATTTCCTAAAATATAACTATAATTCAGGAAATCTACAACCTGTTGGATTACAGGGATTGACAATTGATTGAAGTGGTAATAACATACGTTACATAACAGTTGTTATTTTTAGTTTCAGTTGAAGGAGTTGAGAAAAATACCGCCAAAAGCAGAAGTTACTAGAGAACAGATCTCCCTTACAGCATTCGAACTAACCCGCCAAGCCGGATTCGAGGTGCTGACAGCCAGAAATATCGCGGTAAAGCTAAAATGCTCTACTCAACCTGTCTATCGATTGTACAAAAGTATGGAAGAGGTCAAGGAAGACGTATACAAGCGTACTGTTGATTTCGCATTAAATGAGATCAAACAATACAGCAATGAGAAGAATGAACCCGCAATGAACCTGGCAGTAGGTTGTTTATTTTTTGCTCAAGCAGAGAAGCATCTGTTCCGATTATTATTTTTATCTGAGTACAGCAGTGACTACACCAAGAATAATGATGACCTGCTCTCAGAAGAGATCTATCAGGCGTTTCTTCAGTTAGATCCTCAGCTATGCACGATGAGCACAATAAAAACCCGGGAAATGTTCAAGAAGCTTTCGGCATATTGGCTCGGAATTGGAGTTATGATCCACATGAACTCGCAGGAACTAACCATTGACGACGCGATAGTCATGCTTGAGGAAATGTATTATGTATTGAAATGTAGTGCACTTTCCAAAAAATAATTACTGAAGAGGAGAAACATGATTACATTTCTGACTCATTATTATAGACAGGGTGATACACCATTCCGCAGCCTAACCGCATTAAGTGATTCTGATGCAATTCAAGTTATGGAGACTTTATATGTGGATAACCCGGTAGCCGATAGATTCAAGGAACCTGCTCAATATTTACATAATAGACGGCAAGCTGAACAATGGGTAATGAGTGAATTCATAGAACAAGGGGGAAATCCCCAAGAAAATTATCCACTCTACGCAGTGCTGGGCTACTCTCAATGGATGGAAGATCACTTGTCTGCCCTTGAATTAAGCAGAATCCGTGTTCCGCTCAGTGTTTTTTCGCACCAGGATATAAGCTTCACTTATCCCGATAGCATGGTTACCTATTGGCTAGGGGCAGATAAGGAATCTGCTCATTATCAATCACAGTATCATGGGAGAATCTTTACTCTCTCAGACTTAGCTATGTTAGCGGATATTTACGGTGCACCAGAGGATAAAGGCAGAACTGCACTTTGGGAAGGTATGGGCCCTTACATTGAATACATTGAAGCTCAAATCTGGAATCCACAGCCCCTTTACGATTACTTAAATTCAAAATCATTTTAATTAAACTTAAAACACGACAGCATCAAATTACATGCTGTCGTGTAAATGTAAATGAGAATTCACTATTGCTCTCCAATCATCTGCAGCTCAATCTGCTTCATCCGGTACAAGTAGCCCTCTTGTTCCATTAGCTCCGCATATGAACCCGTTTCGATCACCCTGCCCTGCTCCATGACGATAATCCTGTCCATCCCTTCCAGGCCGGTAAGCCGGTGGCAAATGAGCAGTAAGGTATCTCCGGCGGACTGTTCGTAGAGATGGGTTAATACGCGCCCTTCCGTGACATAATCCAGCGAAGATGTAGGTTCATCCAGCAGCCATAACCGCCCTTTGCGGAGCATGACCCGGGCCAGAGCCAGACGCTGCTTCTCGCCGTCGGACAGGTTCTCTCCTTTTTCGAATACAACATCGGTTAATGCCATATCCGGCAATTGGGCCTTAGCTAGAGCTACTAACAATACTTCGTCAGACTGTTCTTCTCCATTCAGCAGCAAGTTATCACGGACCGTTCCGCGGAAAAAATGGCTTTGCTGCAATACGACATTTGAGGCTTCCCAAATGCCTGACTCATCCAGCTCTTGTACCGAAATGCCGTTAAAACGTATGGCTCCAGATGCAGGCGTACGCAGCTTGAGCAGCAGATCGATCAGGGTGGATTTGCCGGATCCGCTTGGTCCAACCACAGCCGTTCGGGAGCCGGCCGGGAGGTGTAGTGACACTTCCGTCAGCGCGGGCCGCCACTCGTCTTCATATTGGAATGTAACGCCGGACAGCTCTACCGAAACAGGCTCTCCTGCCGCCAGGGTGCGGCCCGGCTGCACAGGTAAATCACCGGAAGTCAATACGGTTTCAGTCAGCCTTTTGGCCGCGTGCTCACTGTCTTGCTTATAGGCTGGTAAAGTAGCCATGGCCGCTGCTTCTTCGAACACCGTCTGTGAGGCCATAACAAGCATCGCTAAGAATACGCCTGCCAGCGCACCTTCCATAATTAGATAGGCCCCTAGCGTCAGTACACCCCACGATATAAAAAAGGTTACAAAGGTGTGCATCGCCTGTCCGCGTAACAGATGACCTGCTGCACGCTGCTGCTCTGCTGTCAGTGCTGCCGAAGCCGCCTGAAGCTGCTGCTCCCGCTGCGGCAATTGCCCGTACACCTTCAGATCACGGTAGCCATACAATACTTCGGTGACTTCCGTTGACAGCAGCGCCCGCTGCTTACGGACACGGCCGTGTACCGTCCGCTGGCCCATCAATACGATTCCCGGTACAACCCATGCAGTCAGCAGCATTCCTGTTACAAACAAGCAAGCCATCCAGAATGAATAAGAAGCACTGAACACCATAGTTGCCAGAAATACCGTGATGACGATAACCGGCGGATAAGCAACACGCAAAAAATAATTCTGCAGGCTCTCTACATCCCCGACAATCCGTGCAAGCAGATCTCCGCTGCGGTTCTTGTTCAAGATACCGGGCGTTAACGGGATCAGCCTGGCAAAAAAGCCTGTGCGCAAACGGCTAAGCATGGAAAAGGTTGCTCTGTGCGAATACAGGCGTTCTCCGTAACGGCTTGCCGCCCGGAGCAAACCCAGCAGCTTGACCAGCGAGGTCAGTACGATCAGGGTGTAGAGCGGCGGCATGAAGACCGTCTGTGAAATCAGATATCCGCTCGCGGAGAAGAGGGCCACACCGGCTGCGCCGGCAATAAACCCTCCCAGAATCGACAGGAGAATATCCTTACGCTCCGCTATCATGGCCTTGGACAAAATCGCCAGTTCATTCATGCTGACCCTCCTTTTCGCTGCATATCAACCATCTCGGCATATTGAGGCATACGTTCAAGGAGCTCGTCGTGAGGTCCGGCCGCTGCTAATACTCCATGGTCCATAAACAAAATATTATCCGCTTGCCGGATCGTGTATAACCGGTGTGCGACTGTGATCATCGTGGCCTTTTGGGCCAGCGCTGTTATGGAGCTTTGCAGGATTTGTTCGGTCTGCAAGTCGAGACCTACTGTAGGCTCATCGAACAAGATCAGGGCCGGACGTTTCAAGAATGCCCGCGCTAAAGCAAGACGTTGCTTTTCCCCTCCCGACAATCCCCTGCCGCCCTCCCCGACATGGGTGTCCAGTCCCTGCTCCAGTCCGGCAACCAGCGCTGCAAGTCCCGCTTCCTCTGCGGCCTGCCTGATTTCTTCCCTGGAGACCTCACGTCCGGCGCCGATGGCGATATTCTCAGCAAAGGTACCGGCAAAAATATAGGGATGCTGAGTAATGTAGCTGACCTGCTCAAACCACGAGTCTTCCTCCCACGCTGTCAGCGGGCTTCCGTTCACCGTCACTGTCCCTGATACCGGCTTCAAAAGCCCGGCAATGAGATGGAGTAAGGTTGTTTTGCCCGAGCCGCTGTGGCCGACGATGGCAACATGCTGTCCGGGTTCTATGGAGACAGACCCAGCCTTAAGCTCGAATGAACCGGGTGCATAGTGGAAATGTACACCATTGAGCGCAATGGATGGCGGCAGCTTGAGCAGCTTGGCTGAGGACTGCCCTCCCCCGTCCGGCTGTGTGCCGGTACCGCCGCCTATTTCCGCAAGCATCTGCTCCACCTTACGGACCGCCCCCATACTGGTCCGCCCGCTGTGAAAAGCGGTTCCTGTATTCTTGAGCAGGTTAAAGAACTCGGGAACAAGCAGCAGGACAAGAAAAGCTGTGTGGAACGGCATGGATTTGAAAACGAGCAGTTGAATAGCCAATTCAAGAGCAACAATCCCGATGCCCAGCATGACGATCGATTCCAGCATAAACGTATTCGTAAAGGCAACCTTCAAAATATCCATGGTCGCATCACGGTAACCCAGGCTGCTGCGCTCAATCTGCTGCTGCTGGCGGCGGGATTGTCCGAAAATTTTTAAGGTCACCAGCCCTTGAAGCGAATCCAGGAAGGTGCCGGAGAATTCTGCGAGCTGCGCATATTTTTCTTCGGATTTATTCTTCGTTTGCAGTCCCACCAGAATCATAAACAGCGGGATGAACGGTGCCGTAAACAGCAGAATGAAGCCGGTATTCGCATGTAAGGTAAAGGTAACGGCCAGAATCAGAACCGGGATGATCGCTGCTTCGGCCATCCGCGGCATGTATTGACTGAAGTAACTGTCCGTCTCGTCCACTGCGTCCAGCGCCACACTGACCTTTCCTCCCGTCTGCCCCCGCAGTGTTGAAGGTATGGACGCATGGGTAAGCTTCTGCAGCACGGCTGAACGCATATTTGCCTTAGCGGCGGCAGCCATAGTTAGGCCAACTTTTCCGTTTGCGTATAACAGTAAACTGCGGATCGCCATCACTGACAGCAGAAGAGCGAGCAGCAGAGCAACCGAGGATAAGGAAGCCTTCTCCACGAACACCCGCTGGACCGCTTCCGCCAGCAGCCCGGCCTGACTTACGATCGCAATGCCAAGCAGGAGCGACAGGAGGGTCAGCATAACCAATCGTTTGCGTTGCCTAGACATTTGCTCAGCGATCAGGCTTGTTGTCTTGTTCATTTATTTCTTTCCTTTCACATAATCTGCGTCAAAGAGAAACAGCTTGAACACCAGAATCAGGGAAGGAATCAGCAAGCACATCCCGCCGATGAACACAATGACCAGCGCCAGGCCCATGGCCGGTGAAGTGATGCTGTTCCCGATCGTAATGAACGGGTCCAGAATATAAGGATACTGCCCGATGCCGTAAGCGAAGAAGGCGCAGAGAAATTGCAGCATGATGCTTATGAATGCCAAGCCGTAACGGCGTCCGCTGTATAGCAGCCACATGGCAAGCATGAAGAACGCTACGGACAGCGCAAGCAGCCACCATAGATCCATCATATTTTGAAAATGCCGCTCATTGTGCTGGCCCAAATAAATAAAGGCCGTCAGCGCGATCACAATCGTCGGCGTGCTCCAGAACAGCGCATAAGTACGCATAAGCTTCAGTGCATTATGATCCTCAGCCCGGGAAGCATAAAAAGCCAAGAAGGAGGCGCTGATGAACAGCACGGATACAATCGCCAAGCCTACAATGCTCCAGGATAAGGGGTTCGTAAACAAGGTCCAGTAATCCAGAGACACGGTCTCCCCTTGCTTAAAGATAAAGCCGCCTTCCGACAGGGTAAGCGCCACGGACAAGGATGCGGGAATTAGCAGGCCCGAAGCGCCATACAGAAACAGATATACGATGTTATTTTTGGAGCCGTAATTCTCGAACGCATAGAACGAACCGCGGATCGCGATGAGGATAACAGCAATACTTCCCGGAACTAGCAGCGCCGAGCCGTAATAATAAGCGGTGTCCGGGAAAAAGCCGACAAGTCCAATGTAAAAAAAGACGAAAAACACATTCGTAATCTCCCAGACAGGCGATAGGTAGCGGGAGATCAGACGGTTGATCAGATGATCCTGCTTCGTCAGCCGGGCATAAAAGGCAAAGAACCCGGCTCCAAAATCAATGGAGGCCACAATTAAATAGCCGTATAAAAACAGCCAGAGCACTGAAATTCCAATCAGCTCGTAACTCATTTTGCGCGCTCACCCCTTGCTGTTGATTTGTCGCCGGGAGGCTGATTCCACTTCTCCATCTCGGTTTCTGCCGGATTGTCCTTGAACATGCGCCGCAGCACAAGAACACAGACAGTGCCTAACAGGATGTACAGCAACAGGAATACAAAAAACAGGATTCTCACACTCGGTGATGCCGTAGCCCCCTCTTCTACACGCATGTATCCCCTTAAGATCCAGGGCTGGCGCCCGATTTCAGCGTAAAACCATCCCAGCTCGACTCCCAAAAAAGCAAGCGGCGCCCCTAATGCGATCGCGCGAAGCAGCCATTTGTTATGCTCATTGCGTTTTTTCCAGAATACAAACAGGAAATACAGGAATGAAATACCTAATAGAGCGAACCCTATACCGACCATTAGATCAAACAAATAATGAACCAGGAGCGGCGGCCGCTCATCCGCAGGAAATTCATTCAGACCGGTTACCTCTGCATTGAAATCGCCAAAGGCGAGGAAGCTGAGAAATTTGGGAATGTGCAGTGCGCCCAGCACCTCATGCTCTGCGTTAAGCCACCCTAACAGAATCAGATCTGCTCCGCTCTCCGTTTCAAAATGCCACTCTGCCGCTGCCAGCTTCTCCGGCTGATGCTCCGCCAAAAATTTCGCAGATACATCTCCAGCAAGTGCGTTCAGCAGTCCAAACACCATCACTACGGCCATCATCAGCTTCAGCGCTTTTTTATGGTATTCCGAGGCGCCCTTCCTCAGGAGTGCAAACGCGGCTATGCCTGCCAGCAGTGCGGCCCCGGTCAGATAGGCTGAGCTTAAGACATGGAACACCTTGGAGAACGTCGCTGTATTCAGCATCGCCTCCACCGGATTCACAGCTGTGAATTGTCCTCCCGCCATGGCAAAGCCCTCAGGCTGATTCATGAACCCGTTTACAGTTGTGATAAACACAGCGGACATCCCGGCACCGGCAACAATCGGGATCGTAAGGAGCCAGTGGATATACGGCTTTTTGAAGCGGTCCCAGGTATAGAGATAAATGCCCAGGAAGATCGCCTCAAAAAAGAAAGCAAATACTTCCATAAATAGCGGAAGCGCAATCACGTTACCGGCAAGCTTCATGAAATTCGGCCAGACCAAGGCCAGCTGCAGTGAAATCGCCGTACCTGTCACCACGCCCACGGCTACAGAAATGACAAACCCGCGGGCCCATCGCTTGGCCATCAGCGTGTAGTGAGCGTCTTTTTTGCGTATGCCCATGAATTCTGCAATGGCGATCATTAGCGGAACCCCAACGCCAATTGTTGCGAAAATAACGTGGAACCCTAGTGTCAAGCCTGTCACCAGTCTGCTCCACAGCACAGTATCGATGCCCATAACGTTAGTGCCTCCTTATCCAAGCGGTTAGATATTTTGAATTATTATATCTTTAATTTTAAGTAAAACGGTTCCGGTCACCTTATTGCCTTCAAACGTTCATGAAAGTCTCAACTCTTTCTTACATCTTGGTGAATACGGCTAAAACTACTCTTTTGGGCTATTGTTTGGTGGGGGGTAACGTGGTAGGGGACTGATCTGTGAATAAAAAAACAGCGGCAGTCTAAGACCTGGTAAAGAAAGTCTTAAGCTGCCGCTGCTATTGTTAAACTGTGACCCAAAATAATGGCTAGGATTAATACAAATCTTTTGAAATTTTTTTGGGCCATATATTCCATTCTAGGGATCATCAAGCTGTCATCTGTCATTTGCATTGTATCGGTTTGAATAACTGAATTTTTTAAGAATGTAATATTCATACAGCACTTGATACACTGTTACAAGTTGGAAAGAGTTTAACTCCCCCATATACCCAGTTCAGTTACACGGCCACTATTAATAATATAATAACTTGTAGCCGCTAACACCTCTTGATATTTAGAAGGTAGTTCAACACTCTTCTTAATAGCTGGCTGAACAATAATAATTTTAGCAGTAAATAACTTATTTTGTTTCATTAATTTTTCGAGTTTATTAAATTCGCCTTTTCTCATTACGCCATGGTTGCTTTTTCTACGGCTTTTTATTTTATCCAATAAAGTCCCCCTCGATTTTAACCATATTGTTGATTTTATTGCTTGTTGTGTGACTTCATAAATATCGCCTAAATCTCCGTTAAATTTTTTTCCTCCCATCGCTTTTACATGAAAAAGAACAACTTCAATCATGTGCTCTGTTTCTTTGATAGTGATGTAGTCGGCTATTTCTCCTGAGCCATGATCATAGAGCATATAATCAAAATTATCTTGTTCGATCAGTATTTTATCTAATGCATCTTGAATAGAAATTTGACCTGGTGTAGCTTGCCCAAACTCACATCTAATATCTGTGTCATACTTTTCCCAGGCAATATTATTTATGTTGTTGCTAGAAAAAACAATTGCGTCGGGTGCACCAGAACATATTTCATTCCCTTCTATTACAGAGTCATCAGTTGTTTTTAAAACCAATGGATAATTATTAAGATATTCCGCTAGTAAGACTTTATTTTTACCGTCTTTCAATAGCATAGCAGGCTCCGGAGAAGAGTAAGTTCCATTAACACAGTAAACAACTATTTCTCTAAGCTTAGATAAACATACTTCAATAATAACTTCTTCCTCTGATACAGATATAATTTCTAATGATGCATCTGTAAGAATAATCTCAGATACTTTATCTACGCTCAACATAAGTGCTGGTGGTGATGTATATGTTCTGTCAGAAAAAAAACAAAAAAATATCTTTTCAGGGAATTTAATGAGTCTCCTTGGCAATGGCATCAAATCATAATTAGTGTTAGTCTTTACTTCCATTTTTTCATTAGCAATTTTAGCCCCATACGAATTACACCATTTAATGTATTCTGGTATTACTACATATGAGCTGCTCCATATTTTCGATCCACTACTATAACCGATAGTAATTGATCCAGCTTCTGCAACCGCTTTGCAAAACACATGTCCTGCTGAGTACATTTTTCCGGTAACCGGATTGATCGCAGATGCTACATTTGAACCAGCATAGATACGATATGACTCACCAGTCTCCGCGAATCTACTTTGCATACCGGTGTTAAACATTTCGAATTCTTGCAACTCACCTAATACGCGATGAATTTCATTCCTTGGAATTTTGTCATAACTGGTAGTGAATGCTTCTGCTATCAATTGATAATCCATTTCGCTTTTCATTTGTGAATATATAAAGAGCAGCGATGTTTCTTTTTGGTAATGTACAATGAAGAGAAAATTTTGAATGTCCAACACTTGGTCGGTATCAGACCATTTCGGACGATTTTTTAATGTTCCAATGCCTATCACCGTATTATCCGCAGGATTTCTATAGATATTCTCTCCCACACGACATATTTTTGGGAAATCCCCGTTAATATCAAAACCCGATATATGATAAACTTTCGCATGGCAATTAGGTCTTAAACTATGCAAAGTGATAATATCTTCTGACATAGTTAAACCGTCATCTCGAACGTACTCGCTTAGATTTTTTTTTACTTCTTCTTCTTTGCGAATAGTTCTCTCGCTCATGGTCCACTATTATTTCTTGCCAAATAGCATCACTAGAAAAAAGCTTGAAATTTTCCACCATCAATTCTTCATCATTCATGGCAATAAATTTTGCAACACCAATATTTTCAGCATTTGTTCGTGCAAATCTGCCAATGAACTGGAGAGTATTAGCAAGAGATTTATGAGGATCATGAATAGCAGCTATTTTCAAATTAGGGAAGTCAAATCCTTCTCCTAACATATCAACACAAATGATTCCATCAATCTTTCTTTCTTTTAATGCGCTAATACTCAGTTCTACAGTCCTGAAAGACATAGAGCTATCTATGCGTTTTAAAGTTAAAGCTGTTTCGGTTTTGTAAAGATGTTCTAGGTATTTAGCCTTCTCTTTAGTATCAGTTCTCACCATAAGGTAATGATCGTATCCTTGCTGTCTATCGTTTAGAAATAAACGTTCTGC
Source organism: Paenibacillus sp. FSL H7-0756 (assembly GCF_038006765.1). Lineage (NCBI taxonomy): Bacteria > Bacillati > Bacillota > Bacilli > Caryophanales > Paenibacillaceae > Paenibacillus > Paenibacillus sp. FSL H7-0756. The sequence continues at coordinate 1,949,300 of NZ_JBBOVT010000002.1, forward strand.
TTCTTTTGCAATGAGTTTATCTTTTTCAGGTGCCTCATCAATCGGGATGTAAAGAATTTCACCAAAAATACCATCACGGTGAGCCATTGACAACGGATAAGTATATAAAATTTCGCCCTTGATCTCTTTACGATCCATGCGAAAAGGCGTAGCAGTGAATAAAAAATGGTTCGATTCCTTCATGTTTATAAGGATCTGTTGCCATGTAAGTGCCGGTACATGATGCGCCTCATCTATTAATACTAAATCAAATAAATTACTAATATCACTTTCAGATAAGGACAATGCGCATTGAGGAGTTGCAATAATAACATCTGCAGCTTCAACAGTAGATTGAAGTTCAATAGAATATTTATTTTTCAGTTCATAAACAGCTGGCGGAGTAATTTCATTCGTAAAAACCAAAGCCTTTTTCAGTGTTTTAAGCTCTGAAAAGTCGTTAAAGATTTGTCCACGAACCATGACACTTGGTGTTACAATTAAAACTTTCATGCTATTCGTGATATATGGTGCCATCATTAAAACGGCCGTCTTTCCTGATCCTGTTGGCATGACAACTATACCAGCGATTTTTTTCTGCAAAGTATTAAATGAAGCAATCGCATGAATAGCGCCTATTTGAGCATTCCTCAGTCCAAGCGTTCCATCAGTCGAAATAGTATAACGTAGATCATTATATCTTTCTGAGAAATGACTCATTTACTATTCTCCTTTCACTAATCATAATGTGGATTTCATTACTTTGTTCTGTAAATTATTCATTCTCCAATATAATTTTTTAATCAATCTTATTATCTAAGGAAAACATGTTCAATTATTAATTTTTCAAAATTTACATGTTCATCAAATTAAGCAAAGGCATTTAACACGTTGGAGTAATTCTTTAATGTTCTTATTTATTACTCTTCCCATCAATAATGGTATCGCTTCTTCTAAGCTTAATCAGTAACATGAGTATATAACTATTTACGAACTGCTAACTTGGTTACTTGATTTATTATCTGAGGCATACATTATGACTCCCTTATTGGTTGTTATGCGAACCTTATGCGTTTCTTGCTGTCATTTTATTAAAGAAAGGGGAGCCAACAGTCACTCCCCCTATGTTGTTATTTGTTTTGATCTTTTAGAATTTGAGTCAGTGATTTGTCGCCATGCTGTTTTCTTAAGGTCCCAAGCTCCATGTCACTTCGAACCCCAAAATCAACCCCATACTTAGCTTCGATATTCCCAACCTTTGTGTCTGCACGCTTCTGACGATATTGACCATCCTTATTACGATCACGCATTTAAATTCCTCCTCACAATGTTTGTTATTGCATAAGGAAAATACGGATTTCTAAAGGCTAGAATTACATCTGTTAAATCTGTGCAGAAAATGATTTTTCACTTAAGATTGTGGATGTCCTGTTTTTGATTTCCTCACCCGCACCGGCTATACCCGCAATTCCCGCAGGTCTTACATCCCTCAATATTAATCAGCGAGGCACTCCCGCAGGAAGGGCAGAGATCCCGCGAAGCAGTAACGTGGCTGTGCGCGTCATGACCGCCGTGGCTATCGTTCGTTGCTACCGGAGGAACGGTGGATTTCAGCTCAGCGCTCAGCGCCTCGTTGAAATCAAGCTCCAGTGTAGCCGCTATGGGCGCTGGGATATGGTCGTCATGGGCGTTGTTCAGCACATGGGTCTCCAGGGCTTTGGCTACTGCGTCGGCGATAGACTCGACGCGATTCGCACCGAAGCCGATGGCGCCGGATCCGCCGATGCCCTTGAGGTGCTTGATCAGCAGGCCGACCTTCTCGCCGTGGTCGCCATAGCGCAGGAACAGCGAGCAAACTCGACCGAGGGCTTCGGCCATGGCGAAGACGTCAGAGCCAGCCTTGCCGACGTTCAGGAAGATTTCGGCCGGGATGCCATCAAGGTCATTGATGGTGATATACGCCATGCCGAACGGTGTGTTGATCTTATAGGTCGCTCCGCGCAGCACCTGCGGACGCTTCTTGTATTGTTTGTCTACTCCGCTGGCCCCTGGCAGGCCCGCCGATGCTTCCATAGTCATTGGCTTTGCAACTACAGTAGCCGGAGCTGCCTGTTTTGCTTCCTTAGCCTCCACCGACTTAACTTCAGCTGCCTCTTCCTTCTTGTCTTCCTTCTTCGCCGTTTCCAGCACCTGCACATCACGGCTGCCGTCACGGTAGATCGTCACGCCTTTGCAGCCCAGATCGAAGGCCATTTCGTACAGCTCGGCGGTCTCTTCTACCGTGAAGTCGGACGGGCAGTTCGCGGTCTTGGAGATGGAGCTGTCCACCCAGCGCTGAATAGCGGCCTGAGCACGGATATGATCCTTAGCGGACAGGTCCATCGAAGTGACGAAGTATTCCGGCAGCTCCTCTCCCGGATGGGCTTCCAGCCATTCTTGAGCGATCGGCACGAACTGCTCGTCATAGCCGAGACGGCTCTGGCGGAAATATTTGAAGGCAAAATACGGCTCGATGCCTGTAGATGTACCGACCATGGTTCCTGTGCTGCCGGTAGGGGCCTGGGTGATTACAGTCACGTTACGCATGCCATGCTTACGGATCGATTCGCCGACCTCCGGGTACACCTCGGTAATATTCCGCATAAAGCCGCTCTGCAAATATTTGTCGGTGTCAAACGCCTGGAATGAGCCCTTCTCTCCGGCAATCTCCGCAGAAGCCAGATAGGCCTCGCGGGCCATGAAGCCGTAGAGCTTGTCCAGGAACTCCAGCGATTCGGGGCTGCCGTAGCGGATATTCAGCTTAATCATCAGCTCAGCCAGTCCCATGGTGCCGAGGCCTACGCGGCGTTCGAGCTTCTGGTTCGCTTCATTTTCCGGGAAATGATACGGTGTCTTGTCGATAACATTATCCAGGAAACGCACGGAATAACGGGTAGTTCTCGCAAGATCTGCCCAGTCCACATCATGGTTATCGGCATCGTAGAACTTGGAGAGATTGACTGCGGACAGGTTGCACACGCCCCAGCCGGGCAGGCCCTGTTCCCCGCAGTTATGAGCCACAACACCGCCAGCGATCAGGGAGTGCGTAACAGGCTCAGTAATATCGTATACCGTCACAACCTCGCCTGCTTCGATACCAACGACTTTGGAGATAAACTTTTCATTTTTGCGGGAAGGTCTGGCAATGCGCTCCAGTGCCTCTTGTTTTCTGGTAAGAAGCTTGAAGCCGATCTTATTCTTGAATTCCAGGATGTTGTTGCCGCTTAGGATAAGCTCATAGAATCCGCTGTGTCCGTCGCTATTGATGGAGCTGTTAATTCCGAAATTAAGCAGCAGCAATTGAACGCCTTGAAGCAGCTTCTTCGAAGCTGAAGTCAGCCGTACCGAACGGTGCATCTCATCTCGGTCATATACCGTTCCGTCTGCCGAGAATAATCCTTGCAGGAACGCAACAACGGTCTCACGTGAAGCGCTATACAGTGCAGCCGGAACCTCTTTCTCACCGGCTCTAACCGCCTTGACTCCAAGTCCCTCAAGCTGTTCGCGGACCCAACCCTCACCAAGCTGATCCTCAGCCGCAAACCCGCCTTCACCGGACTGCAAATATACACAATCCTCTGCATTCAGGTTCCGGGCCTCTTTCCAGCCGGAGTCGGTAAATAAGCGGTGCTCAGGCGTAACGGATAGCACAACCCCATTTTGCAGCGAGATCTTCAAGGTTTCTCTGGTCCCAGTCGGGAACACTGTAGCCCGTCTCATCTGTAGACCTGGAACTTCATAGCTTCTGCCGCCGACCACTTTGGCCTGCTCGACTAGTCTCAAATCGGTTCCCACCAGGAAGGATTCCGTTCCAACCTTCTTATATAACTCTTCAATGGTTAAAAGTCCATATTCCGTTGCAATACGGGTATCCGGGTGGAAGCACGGATTGGTACAAATGATTGGATTGAAATACCAGCTATTAGACATCTGGTTATAATACTCCATGAAAACAACGCCCGGCTCCGCTGATTTCCAGGCCGATTCGATAATCGTCTGCCAGATATCGCGCGCTCTGACGGTACGGTAAGGAATGACGCGGCGGTTATCGGCCTTCCATTTATCGAGATCGCCGTCCCACAGGGTGTCATAATCCGGGTCAGTCGTATCGGGGAAGACCAATTCCCAATCCAGATCCTCCTTCACGGCCTTCATGAAGCTGTTGCTCACGCATACCGATAGATTGGCGTTCGTCACCTGGCCCATCGTCTGCTTCACGGTAATGAAATCCAGCACATCCGGGTGCCAGTCGTTAATCATCAGCATCAGCGCACCGCGGCGGCTGCCGCCCTGTTCAATCAGTCCGGTAGTGTAGCTGAAGAGGCCACCCCAGGAGACAGAGCCGCTGGAGGAACCGTTCACCCCACGGACAATAGCGCGGCGCGGACGCAGCGAGGACAGATTGATGCCAACCCCGCCGCCGCGGGCCATAATCTCGGTCATCTCGGAGAGGGTCTCCATGATGCCGCCCCGGCTGTCTTTTGGAGAGGGAATAACATAGCAGTTGAATAACGTAAGCTCTTCGCTTGCCCCGGCGCCAGCCGCAATCCGTCCCCCTGGAACCAGCTTCCAGTCATCCAGAATGGAGCGGAACCGGCTGGTCCACTCCTCCTGAAGCTCGGGTGTCTTCTCTACTGAGGCCATCGCGGCCGCCAGACGATCCCACATCTCCTCCGGCGTCTTCTCGATGTTCAGAGTCAGCTTCTCGACATCCGACTGCACCAGCTCCCCGCTGCGGGTTCGAACCGTAACGATCCGGCCTGTGCGCTCCACAATCTCGCCGACCTCCTTGGTCGGGAACTTCGGATCGTCCTTGGTCAGGACTAGCACCACATCGCCTACCTTGGCATTATTGCTGTCTGCGTCCTTCCAGGCGTAACGGTCCAGGAATATTTTCTCGCTCAGACCCTCTAGACGCTTGTTGTGTTCCACTGTACTCAATACCAAAACCTCCCGGGGATGTAATAGGTCATGCTTCCGGCGGCAAGGCAGCCGCAGCCTGCTTGTCCGGCGAAAGCTCCTTTTGTCAATAACAAACAACCGAATTAAATCCGCATACCCGCTAAATTTCATGCTTTTGTAACAATATATGGTGTGCGTTAACTTTTAAACTATACCACATGTTGTGGATAGAGGTCTTTTTTGAAAAAGCAGCCCCAGGCAGGAATAACGGAAAAACAGGAAAAGAACGGCTGATTTCCTCCCTCTTTCTCGCTTTTTTGCAGGGCAGCGGAACTGAAAGCTTTCAAGGCGGATTACAGCGTTCCTCTGTGAATTCCATGCCCCTCTGGTTATGAAATCTCTCTGAAACGAGCATACTACTGTTACGCATTTCGATATGAAACTGCGACGGAGGAGGCTGCAACATGACGCAATTATTCCGCAATTCCTTGCCCCAAGAGAAGGTAACTTCTGCGCCGCTGCTGCCTGTTCCTCTATCTTTTGAGCGTAACTGGCTGCATGATCTGGAATCGAGACTCGATAAAGGAGGGCCGTGGGGCGACTGGCGCTTATCCCGCCTTGCTGTACAGGGAGAGCAGTCGGGCCTGGTGACCAGCTTCGATGAGCTGCAGTGTATGAAGCATCTGTCCGGGCTGTCTCCCCTGCCCCATCAGCTGGATACGGCGCACAAGGTGCTGTTCGAGATGTCGGGACGAGCGATTCTGGCCGATGAAGTCGGACTTGGCAAGACCATCGAAGCGGGACTTGTGCTGAAGGAATATCTGGTGCGCGGGCTGGTGAGCAAGGTTCTGATTCTGGTGCCGGCCTCGCTTGTCCTGCAATGGGTACGAGAGCTGAATACGAAGTTCGGAATCTCTGCCGTAGCGCAAAAGAAAGCCTATTCCTGGGGCAATGACATTGTCGTCGCCTCGATGGATACAGCCAAGCGTGACCCTCATAAGGAAATGCTGCTGAGCCAGGAGTATGACATGCTGATTATCGACGAAGCCCATAAGCTGAAGAACAAGAAATCGACCAATTATCTGTTCGTACAGCAGCTCCGCAAAAAATACTGCCTGCTGCTCACCGCCACCCCCGTGCAGAACGATCTTGGCGAGCTGTTCAATCTGATTACGCTGCTGAAGCCGGGCCAGCTTGGGAATCAGGGCGATTTTGCTACCAATTTCGTGGTGGATAAGCGCCAGCCCAAGAATGAGGTTCAGCTCCGGGGCGAGCTGTCCAAGGTCATGATCCGCAACCGCCGGGGCGAAGGCCCGGTGAATTTCACCAAGCGCAAGGTGCGCAATATCCCCCTCACCCTCTCCGCAGAGGAGAAGGCGCTGTATGATGGCGTGACCGCTTTTGTCAAAGAACAGTATCAGGAGGCGGGCGGCAATCTCAGCAGTATGCTCTCCCTGGTCACGCTTCAACGTGAGGTGTGCAGCAGCCGGGATGCGGTGTTCGTTACGCTGGTGAATCTGATCAAGAAGCTGCCGGCCGATTCGCCGAAGCGCGAGCGGATGATGGGGCTGCTCCAGACGATCCGAACGGTCAAGACGAATACCAAGGCGGAGAAGACGATGGAATTAATCCGTGAAATGAACGAGAAGGTGATCGTCTTCACGGAATACCGGGCCACGCAGGAGTATCTGCTTCAGTATTTCCGCGAGCATGGACTGCAATGTGTGACGTATTCCGGCGGGATGAACCGCGGCAAAAAAGACTGGATGATGGACCTCTTCCGCGGACGCGCCCAGGTGATGATTGCCACTGAAGCCGGCGGCGAAGGGATCAACCTGCAGTTCTGCCACCATATGATCAATTTCGATCTGCCTTGGAACCCGATGCGGGTCGAGCAGCGGATCGGCCGGGTCCACCGGCTCGGTCAGGAGAATGATGTGGTCATCTATAACCTCTCCACCGAAGGGACGATTGAAGAGCATATCCTCCACCTGCTGCATGAGAAAATCAACATGTTCGAGATGGTCATCGGCGGGCTGGATGTCATTCTGGAGCGCTTCGAGCAGAAGGGCTCGCTTGAAAAAAGCCTGTACAAAATCGTTCTCGAAGCGGGCAGCGACGAGGAGCTGCGCAGCGGGCTGGATACGATCGGCGATTCGCTCAGTGAATTGAGCCACGCCAAGCTGGATGATAGCGGGGTGCCTAACTGATGCTGTCCCCTATGGAAGTACGCAAGCAGGTCATGGATTATCTGGAAGCGACCGAATGTACGATTCTGGAATCCTCTCCCCTGCATGTGACGGTGAAGCTCTCCCCGCGCGCGGACCGGATGCTGACGGACCGCCCTTATTATTGGGGCTTCGTGGAGCGCACGGGCGTAGATCCCGAGACCCTGTCCTTCAGCTTCGTCTTCGACCCGCAGAAGTACGATGAACTGGCCGCGCAGGCTGCCACGCCTGCGGCCCGCCCGCGCGGCGGGGCAAGCCGCCCGGCAGGGGCGGGAGCGCCGCCGGGTCTGGCCGGGGCGGCGGATGCCGAAGCAAGCGCGGACCTTGGCGCGGCGCAGGGAGCGGCGTTGCCGCCGGGGGTATCGGCTGCGCCGGAAGACAGCATCCTCGCGCGGTATTTCGGCATCGTTCCGGCGCTGCCGCGCCTCGGACCGGGGATGATCCGCCGCGAGGATGTGACCTACGGCAGCAAGCGCCTGCGGCAGATCTGGTCGGCGGCGCGGGACGAAGGCCGGTGTCTCCAACTGTTCGAGGACCCTGGCCTCAGGCAGCGGACCACCTTGTTCTCGGCCGCCTACGAGCCGTGGCTGGCGGTCTGCTACAAGGTCGAAATGACCTGTGACCTGAAGCGCGAGGAGCTGCATTTCATCGCGGTCTCTTTAACCACCGGGCTGATCGTCCCGGACTTCGAGGCCCGGCTGGCCGGCAAGGAGCTGACGCCACGGCTGCCGGAGAACATTCATGTTCAGCCGTTCGAGTTGGGGATTACGGACGGAGCCGACCGGCTGGAGGGATATCTGACTTCCAAGCTGGCGCTGCTGGATTACACCTGGGCGGAAGAAGCCCGAGAGCGGCTGGAGCTGGAGCTTAGTATCGTGGACATCTACTACGCGGAGCTGCTGAAAGAACCGGAAGAAGAGAAGCGGCTCGCCATCCAGGAGCAGTACAACCGCCGCCGTCAGGAGACCTCGTGGCAGTATGAGCCGCAGATTGCAGTTTCTGCCGTAACGTACGGATTGTTTCATCTGCGCAGCACATAGAATGCGACCTGGTCCGCTAAAAGCAGGCAAAAAAACAGCGAAACTCCCGCCGCCCGGCGCGACAGCAAGCAACAGCCTTTTCAGGGCTTGTCCCCTAGAATGGACAGTAAGAAGCGGAAGCAAGCCCGGGCTTGCGGCAAGGCGGCCGGGACAGCGTGCTCTGCGAATATCCTTGGGTACAGGAAAGGTGACCTATACTATGAACATCTCTATAAGGCAGAAGGGTTCATTCCGGCGGCGTGGCCGCCTGCTCCTCTGTCTGATTCTTGGACTGACTCTGCTGGCTGCCAGTGCCTCCTCTCCTCAGGCGCTAGCATCACAAGCCAGCCGGACGACCGTGACGCAGGCTGTCACGCAGGAGGTTCTTCCGGGACTTGAAATGAAGCCGATTCCGGCGCCGGAAACGCTGCAGGCCTTCACCCGGCAGACGATGAATCAGCTCTCTGCGGATGCTCCTTTTAAGGAATGGAAGAATGCCGTAACGGAGGTCTACCCGCTTGGTCCGGGAACGCGCAGCTGGCTGGTCAATGTGATGAGCAGCGGCCAGCGGATCGGCTATCTCATTATCTCCGCTGCGGATCAGGGCGGATATCTGCTTAGCGAATACGGAGCCGGAACCGATGGACTCCCTTATAGTATGACTGAACTGCGCCAGTATCTGGTGCAGCAAGGACTGATACCCTCTAATTCTTCAGGTGCTATCGGGGTTACGGCGCTCTATGCTCCAATGCTGCCTGTCTGGAAAATCACTACCAAGAACAGCACGCTGTATCTGAATGCTGCCGTCCTGGAGACCCTACCCTGGAGTCAGGGCCAGGCTGAGCCTATTCTTAATGCTGCACCGGAAGCCTCAGCTATGCTGTCCTCCAGCCCTGGGCAAGCTCGAACTGCCCTGCCCGCTCTGCGGAGCGGCGGAGAGGATGACCCTTATGCCGATCTGCTGTGGCTGACCGCACCCAGTCTGAAGACGCTGAATGGAGCAAGCCTTAGCGCTCTGCTGCAGGAGCGGGGCAGTCTCGCCTTCCAGTCTTCGGGGCACAACGACACGCTGGGCGCGCCATTCATGATTACAGGCAGCCAGAGCTGGCTGAAGCCCGGCGCTTCCCGGGACCAGGGAAGCACAGAAGCCGCAGTAGTCTATGCTGCTGCCGGTCCCGGTGGCATCCGCTACCTCCCGCTTAATGCCCTACAGAAGGCCGGAACCTTCCACAAGCTGCCGGTACCGCTGCCCGGAGGAACCTCGCTGGGCTCGGCTGTTCTGCCCGGTTCAAGCCGGTAGACTGACACTGGCAGAATTCCTGCTCCATACTGAAACAGCCTTCCCGGGCACCGTCTGTACGGCGCCACTTGGGAAGGCTGTTTGCTTATACACCTGATTCACACTCAACGCCCGACTTCTGCGAACTCAGGTGCACTTGTACCCCCTGAATTAGTGGAAATCGGGCAAAAGGACAGAATGAGGTGCATTTATACACCTCATGCCCACACAGCGCCCGCTTACCGGCTGAAGCGCTACTCCTTACTATCTCCGTTCCGGCTCCATTTGCTGCGCCACACGGACCAGGCGAGCGGCAGCGTGCCGAACCATTTTTCCGCCCATGGCTGCTTCTCTGCCTTCCGTCTGGCATGGACAGCCCGAGGGTTCTCAATGTAGACGACTACCTTCTCCGTAATATACTTCACCAGATCATCTCCGCCGGATGCCATCTCATACACCTCCCAGGTGAGTGCTTGGCGGGTTCCCGCCCCTTGATCTTATACCTATAGTGTGCTCCAATCCTCCGATCTCTAAACCGGAATCCGAAGCTTCGCATAGGTTGGGCCGTTAAGGCACAATCTAACAAGACTACACCTGTATAAACCGTCGTTAAGTTCAAGTAGCTGTTGATTATTCCGGCAGGGAGGTTATTCACTTGAGACAATCAGAAGCATTGGAGTCCCATACCGCTACACATTCCCATCATTTAAAAGAGCAGGCCCCGCCGAGATCCCGGTACCGGCTGCAAAAGATCATAGCCGCAGCAAGCGTTCTGCTCATGCTTACAGCAGGCAACCCCGCTGTGATCCACGCGGCTGCTTCACGCACTAATCCGCAGGCAGAGCAGCCCAAACACCGCCAGCATATGCTCGGCCATGACCAGCGGATCATTCTGATCGATGCCGGGCATGGAGGAATTGACGGCGGAACTTCCTACGGCAGCATTCTGGAGAAGGACATTACCCTCGCCATCTCACGCCGTCTCTTCCTCCTGCTGCGTGCGGACGGCTTCGATACGATTCTGAACCGGACCGGCGATTATGCGCCCAGCGATGAGAATCTGTGGCTGAGGAACAGATCCCGGCATCTGCGCGATCTGGCCCAGCGCAAGGAGCTGGCAGAGACGCTTCCGGCCAATGTTGTGGTCAGCATCCACATTAACTGGGCGAAATCCCCGTCCAAGCATGGTCCGCTCGTCCTGTACCGCCAGGAAGGACGCAGCTTCCTGCTGGCCCGGACCATACAGGATCAGCTCAACAGGCTCTACGGGATGAAGAATGATCCTGTCCGGGGCAAACCGTTCTATCTGCTCAACAAAATAACCGCCACAACGGTGATCGTTGAGGCGGGATTTGTCAGCAGTCCGGCTGACCGCGAGAAGCTCTGTACACCGAAGGGCCAGGAAGAGATCGCCGAAGCCATTGCGAACGGGATCGCTGCCTATCTTATGGAAGTGTAAGCCGGGCATTCCACTTCCATTCCTCGCGGACCAGATCGGAGATACCGACGAATTGCACCTTGTCCTTCATTCCGGCAATGCCGCTGCGGATGCCCGCGGCGGTCTCTTTGCCCTGGATGCCGACATGACCGATGGTGACGCAGAACTTTTGACTCATGGCCCGCTCCTGCACGAGCTTCATCTGCTTGATTACATGGCTTGCCGAATGCACATCATCCAGGAAAATATGATTTTCCACCGGCGGCATCCCCAGCTCCCGGGCCATCCGTCCCGCGACTGAACGGTAGTTGGTATGGCTGTCTACGAAGAACAGGCCGCGCTCCTTGCAGACGGCAAGCACGATGCCCATGACCCGTTCGTCACCGGTCACCTTGGAGCCCATGTGATTGTTAATGCCAATCGCGTAAGGCACATTATCGAGCGCAGCTTCCACCCGCCTCCGGACTTCGGCATCATTCATGCTGGTCAGCACGGCCCCCGGCCCCAGCCATTCCGGCTTGCCCTGACGCGGTTCCATCGGCAGGTGGACCAGCACATCGAAGCCAAGCTCATGCGCGCGCCGGGCATCCTGCTCACTGGAGCGCATGAACGGCATCACCGCCACGGTAATTTTGACCGGTAGCTTGAACATCTCTTCCGTCCCGCGCATGTCATTGCCGAAGTCATCAATAATAACAGCGACGCGGGGCGGCTGCTTCTGCTCCGCTTCCTGCCGGGTGACGGAACCGCTGTGGGCCGCAGGTGGGGAAGCAGCCTTGCCTGCCGGAGCAGCAGACACCATATGCGGAGCTGGGGGAACAAGCGCAGTGAGCATTACCATAACCGCAGCCAGCAGATATAATAGGATATGCTTCCTTCTGGAATTGCGTCTCTTCATCTATAGAACCTCCTTCGTGATTCAACAATTGTTCTCATTGTTTGGCTCCCGAAGGTGAAATATGTACGAAAGTGGTTACGCAAAAATTAACAATGGCAGGGAGAGCCGCTTTCACCCGCCATTGGGCTGGATAAGCCATCCGGCTCCCCGGCGGTCTGCTTCAAGCATGTCCTCCAGCACCTGCACTTTATTTTCTTCGGATACGGGCGTGAATACCCTCATTGCATAATCGCTGCTCTCAGAAATTTTAAAAGTATGGTATTGGAACGTCAGCAGTTCAGTTTCAGGAAGACGGATGATTTGTTCACCCTCGAAAGAATCGGAGACATCATGCCGTTCCCATAACGTCCTGAATTCTTCGCTCCTGTCCATTAACTTCTCGGCCAGCTCCTGATACCACGAATCGTTCATGTAAAGGGCAAACCGGCTTCTGAAATGGGCCACCATCATCGAGGCAACCTTCTCCCAATTCGCAATGCGAAGCTTGCTCTCCTCCACTGCAAAAACACGCCAAAGAATATTTTTTCCGAGCTCCGGGTCTCGGCTGAAGTCTCTACACAACGTATCTGTTATTTGGTTCATTGCGATAACATTCCAGCGTCGATCCATAATGTACGCTGGATAGGTTCCCATCCTGTCCAGTATCTTCTGCAGGGAAGGAGGAACGGCATCATCCGAGTTTGACTGCAGAAGCGGTGAAGGATTGGCCAATAAAAGAAGATGGTTGCGTTCGCCGCTGTTAAGACGCAATGTCCGCACCAGACTTTCCAGAACCTGCTCCGACACATGAATGTCCCGGCCCTGCTCCAGTGCTGTATACCATGGCAAAGAAATGCCCGATAAGCTTGACACTTCTTCCCGCCGCAAGCCTTTCGTGCGGCGGCGTGACTGTTCCACCTGCAGCCCCATCTCTACCGGAGAGACACGCGAGCGTCGTGAACGGAGGAAATCAGCCAATTCTTTACGTCTTCTCTCATCATTCATGAACAGGTTACCTCCTCTCTATTGGTGATACTTTTTATACTAGTAATCGTGCCAATAGTATCCGGAGCAGTAGTATAAACGCACACCTGTTTACCGGTTCTATAACTGATTATAATCGTGTTATCACCCGTTCTTAAATTCAAATATCGAATACAAAGGAGATTTTTCTTGTGCAAACAATAGAGAACGAATATGGGCATCGTTTCAAAGACAAACGTGTTGTTATTCTTGGAGGAACCTCAGGAATCGGATTTGCGACCGCCGAAGCCGCCGCCCGGGAAGGGGCGAACCTAGTCGTCGTGTCCAGCAAAAAAGAAAAAGTTGACCGGGCCGTTTCGCGTTTGCCTGAAGGTACCGAAGGGTATGCGGTGGATTTGACGAATGAGGAACAGGTTAGAACATTTTTTAGTAATATCGGCGAATTCGATCACTTGGTGTTTACTGCCGGCGACCCAATGATGATCGAAAATCTGGATATCACCGACATCGGGACTGCACAGCAATTATTCAACTTGCGATACTGGGGAGCGTTCATGGCTGCCAAATACGGCAGTCAGAACATCCGGCGAGGCGGTTCGCTCACGCTGACTTCCGGTATCGCCGGAGCTCGTCCGCAGAAAGGAGTTACTGTTGCAGCCAGTATATGTGGAGCTGTTGAGTCCCTCACCAGAGCGTTGGCCGTTGAGTTGAGCCCGCTTCGCGTCAACACCGTTAGCTTCGGCATTATGCGTACCGAGTTTTGGAACGAGGTTCCTGAGAAGCACCGGAGCATAATGTACAATAATGTCGGGGAATCACTTCCAGTGGGGAGAATCGGTGAACCGGAGGATGGTGCCGAAGCATTTTTATACTTAATGCGGGAGAACTATTCTACCGGTCAAATTATTGTCGTGGATGGCGGTTCTACGCTCGTTTAAGCTTTTTGCAGAGCTCCGGTCCAGCTCAGCCGCTATAGGCTCCGCCTGTATTCCACCACTTCATCGATACTCACACTGTAGTCTTGGCTTTACGTCCCTTTGGCATCTGCTTGCGGTCCCCGGTCAGCTCACAAGCCTGCGGGCCCAGGCTCCCCTGGTCGATTTTTACATCTATGAAGTCAACAATTTGCTGCAGCGATGCGATCTGCTCGATAATCTTCTGCCGGTGATTCCGAATCATCGTGTGGAGCTCAGGATACTGAGACAGGTCTGCATCCATAGACAAGTGCAGATAAGGACGCATGTCGTCCAGCGACATCCCTGTTTTTTTGAGACATGTAATCAGCAGCATCCGGTTCAGGTCTGATTCGCTATAGATGCGGTGGCTGTTTCCCTTGCGCTTCGCCCGGGGCAGCAGCCCAATCTTCTCATAATACCTTATCGTATCCTCAGACATGCCCGTCCGCTCCGCCGTTTCCTTAATCGAATATCCCTGCTGGAGATCCGCTTCCGCCAGACTCATAGAATCACTCCCTTTGATTGTTCTCAATCCTCCCCTCCATTCTACAACTTGGAGCCAGCTCCAAGTCAATGACACATTTTATCGCTTGACTTGGATTCGGCTCCAAGTTATACAATGAGCACCATTCACCACTTTCCATGTAGAGGAGCAACCACTATGAAATCATCACATCCCCCGCGCACCGCGCTGATTACTGGAGCCAATCACGGTATCGGGCTGGCCCTGACCCATAGACTTCTGAATGAAGGCTGGGAGGTCATTGCGCTGATCCGCTCTGCTTTTGCAGAAGATGACCCGCTTACCCAGCAGGCACTCAGCAGCAGACAACTTCGAATCTATAAGGCAGATTTAAGCGATTTCGGGCAATTACGGAATGCCCTGCAGGAGATTAACCATCACGAAGCGCACATTGACATTCTGTTCAACAACGCCGGGGGCAGCTTCCCCGAATTATTCTTGTCCAAGCAAGGGCGTGAGCTGCATTATGAGCTGCAGACGGTGGTTCCGTATATCATTACGATGGAGCTGAAGCCCCTCTTGTTGAAAAGCAGGCTCCGCACGGTCGTGAATACGTCCTCCAATGCGTTTATGATGAAGCGCAGCTTCGATCCGGATTCTCTGGAGCACCCGGCCAAATTTCAGATGCTGACCGGCCCTTATGCCGACACCAAGCGTGCCTTGTCCTTGTGGACGGAAGCGGTGGCCCCGGCGCTTGCGGCAGAGGGCATTCTGATCCGCAGCGCCGATCCCGGAGGCAACAACACCCTTCGCAGCGGCAAAAAATCCGGTATCCCGTTATGGTTAAAACCCATTACACGGCTGTTCTTCCCCGAGCCTACCCATGGCGCAGGCCTGCTGTATCAGGCAGCTCTGGGTGAACACAGCGGCAAGTCCGGTGTCTTCCTGATTAAGAATCAGGTCAAACCGCTGAAATTCACAGAGCATAGCAGCCGTATCCTGAAGGATGTCCGGGCCATTTACGAGCAGGAATTCCTTCAATCCGGGGGCGCCTAATAGCTGCTGCCAGTGATAAGGCTGCAATTGGCACGCGACGCGGTCAAGCCACAGCTCCCGGTACGGAGGGCTGTGGCTTGACCGCTTCATTCGTTTTATTTTATGCCAGACGGTATTCCAGTTCTGTTCATAGCAGCTCCGCCATTCGTCCGAATTCCCGCAGCAGCCGCAAATTCTCAATCACGATATGCCCCTTCCACCAGTTCTCACTAATAGCATACTCGCGTTCATATCCTTCCCAGCTCCAGGTCAGCTCCCAGACACCTGCGGTATTTCGGGTCTCCAGCAGATAGTCCAGCTCCCGGTGCAGCAGTCCGCCCAGTTCAGCGTATCCGGGACTATGCGGCGAATGAATGAACGCTGACGGACGGCATCCATACCCGTTCCAATTCCCCTCATCGCGGCTGATCAGGCGTGCGCTCTGTACTTTGAAGGCTTCTTGCAGCTCCACATAGGGGAAGTGCTCCTGCAGCCCCGCCAAGGTGATGCAATGCAGCAGCGTGTCCACACATTTCAGCGGGTGCATCTCAATATTAGGGTCACGCAGGAAAAGCTCTGTCAGCTCACGGGCAATCTCCAGTCCGGTGGCATACAGCCCGCTATCCCGCGGAGCAGCCTTCAGAATGAATCCGGCCAGAATAGCTGTCGGGTTATACATACTGTGGGAAGTACTGTCTGAACTTGTATGCCACCAGGGGGCATGAGGATAATCGTTATTGGAAGCTACGACATTCCTCCATGTGCGGCCATCCATATCCGCGCCGCTGTCCAGGTATTTCAGAATTCCCTGCACCAGCGGATGCCCGGCCTCTGTGAATTCCAGCTCCAACAGCCTCTCCACCGCCGTAGCGGTCTGGATGGGCGTGGAATTCGGATTCCACGCGTCCGCTTCCAGGGCATGGCCGAAGCCCCCATCCTCATTCTGATAGGCGGATAGCGCTTCCAGCACCGGTGCAGCTCCGCCGCCCTCAAAGTGAAATCTCCACCGCGCCAGGTCCAGCGGACGGGCATTCCGAACCATCCAACGCCTAATTCCCTCATACTCCTCAAGCAGCAGCTTCATATACACTCTCCTTATACCTTGGGTGTAGCAAGATAGACTGAACCTGTTTTGTTCTGTTATGGGATGGCCCGACTCCAGAGAAGGTTTGGCCCAGGTTCAGTTTATACTGCTATCTTTCCTACTATTCTAAGAGTTTTCCAGTATAATACAAGTGAATTGCCAAAATCCAGCTAATCCCGGTATGTTACAATAAAAACTACCCCGACGGACTAAAGGGTATTTCACCGGGGTATACATATATATGGAACGATTTGGCTACCATCTCAGCCTATCCGGGAATTCATGAAGGAGGGTCCTATGAACAGCACTTCCGGCAGTAGAAGAGGCACTTTCAAGTTCATCAAGCAGCTATGGGTGAAAATTAATGACGATGATGTCCAGGGCATCGCTGCGCAGCTGACCTATTATTTAATCCTGTCTCTGTTTCCTTTCCTCATCTTCATCATGACCCTGATCGGGTATGCGAATATCTCCCTGGAGAAAAATATAGAGCAGCTGGAGCAGATCATGCCCGCCGAAGCCATCTCTATTATAGAAGAGATTCTGCAGGATGTTTCCGCAGGACGCAGCCAGACGCTGCTGTCCTTCGGGATGCTGGCTACGCTGTGGGCCGCCTCCAAAGGGATCAATGCCATCATTAAGGGGCTTAACCGTGCGTACGAGATTGACGAGAGCAGAGTGTTCTGGAAAATCCGGGGGATCGCCCTGCTCGCTACCTTGACAATCGGGTTCGTCGTACTGCTCAGCATGCTGCTATTGGTCCTTGGCAGCTGGCTTAAGACGCAGGTCTTTCTGCTGGTTGATCTCCCCTATGGATTCCAAAAGCTCTGGGATCTGCTGCAATATGCGATTCCGCTGTTCGTAATGTTCATCGTCTTCACCCTGCTGTACTGGATCGCTCCCAGCCGGAGACTGGCGCTGCGTGAGGTTATGCCTGGGGCGTTGTTCACCACCATCGGCTGGATTACGACCTCGGTTCTGTTCTCCGTATACGTCAATCAATTCAGTGATTTCTCCAAAACCTACGGCAGTCTCGGGGGCGTAACCGTGCTGCTAATCTGGCTGTATATCAGCTCTTTTATCATCCTGGCCGGAGGCGAGATCAATGCCGTGCTGCTGAACCGCAAGGTGAAGAGCATGCCCTTCAGCTCCTTCAAAGGACAGAAGCTCCCATGAACCCCTACCTGATTGATGCCATGACCAAAAGCCCGCTCCGCACCTCCTTCTATCATTTCACCCGGGCAGTGAATCTGCCCGCCATGGCTGCCCTTGACGCCATTTATTCCTCTGCGGTGCTGAGCCCCGCTCATGCAGCCGGAGAGCGGCGGACTGCGGCGCACCGGGTAAGCTATACAGGGCAAGCCGCGACGCTGAATGCCCATCTGCGCATTACGCCTGAGGCGATGGCTCCGGGGACAACGGCGGAAGAGTTCCGCCGCTGCCTGGACCGCCATGTGTTCCTGTGGGCGACCTGGCGCGATTGCCTCGCAATGGCTGCAATGTATTCGCGCAGAGAGCCGGGCGAGGTCTTCGCTGTGCTGAAGCTCGATGCCCGCAGCGTCCTGGCGGGTCACTACGCCCGCATCAGGCTGTCTAAATACGATTCCGGCAGCTCCCCCAGGTTCCCGCACCGCATGTCATACCGCAAGAGCTGCGCTATGCTGCTTCCCCTAGCCGAGTTCATGTCCTCCACCGGACAAGCTATCCCCGTCAAGCCGTCCGAGATCAAGGAGGTGCTGGTTGAGAACAAGCTGGCTCCGCTCAGCCAATATTTACAGACGGTCTACTGTTTACAGCCCCAGCTTGTACCTGAGCTCTGGCAGCCCTTGTGCCAGCCCCTAATTCTTCCCCGAGGTTAGTCCTGCTTACCTCAGAACATCTGCCTATAGTTGAATTATATGTCGCATCGTGATATAGTCACACTATGACATAGTCACAGCACGACATATTTTCTTAGCCATGACTTGGCACAACGAATTGACGAAGCAGGTGAACGCGGTGTCCGCAGCGCAAAAGGTTCTAAAAAAGTACGTGCCCATGACAGAAACGGCCTTCTATATTCTATTGTCCTTAACCAAGCCGCGCCATGGATATGGAATTATTAAGCATGTGGAGGAATTGTCGGAAGGACGGCTCCGGCTGGGCTCCGGTACAGTATATGGAACCTTGACCAAAATGAACAAGGATGGACTGATTACCGTATTTGCCGATGAAGAGAGAAAGACGGTGTACGAGGTGTCTGAGCTGGGGAAGGAAGTCATGCGCGCTGAAATCGGCAGGTTAAAGGAACTTCACCGCAACGCCGTCACCAGTGAGGAGGAATTTCAATGAGAACTGTATTTCGGCCCTTTTGGAGCTATGATCTGCCGGGGACAGAAGCCTGGTTGGCCGATATGGCCGGCAAGGGATGGCGTGTGGAAGAATGGAGCTTACTGCTGCGGCGCTTTACCTTCCGGCAGGCTGAGCCTTTCCGGCTAACTTATCAGCTGGCTTATCATTCGGCCAAGCATTCATCCATGTCTCCTTATCTTGCCGCAGAGGGATGGAGCAAGCGGCTGCAGCGTGGAAAATGGAGTCTGTACGAGAATGACCGGCTGCCGTCACAGATTAGCGCCTATCCTTCACGTAAGGATGTCCTGAGGCGAAACCGTATCATCTCCTATCTTTTCATGGGAATCCTGGTGTATTTGCTGCTCATTGCCCTTATTCCACTGCTTGTACTAGGGCTCACCTTCAATCAGGATACTCCAGTCCGCATTCAGCCAAGTCCGCTGTGGGCCGTTACCTGGGCCGCAGCAGCGGGAGCCCTGGCCCTGCTTGTTCTTGCAATTTACTCTATAGTGAAGCTCCGGGCTGCCAGTAAGGTATTTCTGCTAAACCATCAGGACCTGAAGAAGCCTCCCGGACCGCAGAAGCCTGCCGGCACTACGATGGCGCGGATGAAGCCCGGCTGGATGTACGCCCCTGACCGGCTGGAGCAATGGCTGGAGGACAAAGAGAAGCACGGATGGAATCTCTATAAAGTAGGCTTCGGAGGAACGCTGTTCCATTTCAGCAAGGGCCGTCCACGCCGCATGACCTATCACGCCGACTATCAGGTCATTGCCGATGAAGGGTATTTCGAGCTGCACCATGAGGCTGGCTGGACGAGACTCTACAGCTCTCCCTTCTCTCTGCAGAAATGGACCCTCTGGAGCCGGGAGGAGCAGAACGCTGCGGAGCAGCAGGAAATCTATAGTGATCCGGTCCACCGCCTGAAGCAGGCACGTAAAATCGCCATCAGCTATACCCTGCTGTTCCTGCCCATGATCCTGCTCTACAGCCTTAATCTGTCGGCCTTCATTGATAGCATGCTGCGGGACGGGATCACCGCATCCCAGGCGTGGAACACTTCAATTATGTTCCTGTCCATTCTGCTCTTCGGTTCGTTCGCGGGCAGAACGTGGCTATATTACCGGCGGCTCAAGCAGCAATAGGAGTGATATCATTTCTTATATCACAACAAAAGGCGTATACCGGAAGTCCTCCTCCATAGAGAGAGGCTTTCGGTATACGCCTTGAATCTTTACAGCGTGTATGATCAGAAGAATTGCGGGTACTGCTTCGACATGCTCTGGACCCGGTCCAGCAGTGTATTGGAATGCTCCATCACGACCTTGCGCATCCCTTCCACATCCCGCTTGCGGGTCGCCGCCACCATCTTCACATGCTTATCGATATCGGACGGCTGCACCCCCTCCATCTTCCCGTAGAGCAGACGGATACGATTGTAATGGGATGCTACCTCTTCGATGGTGAACCAGGATAACTCCTCCCCGGCCGTCTGAAAGATCAGCTGATGGAACCGGTTGTCCTTAATATAGAATTCTCTGAAATACTTCTTGTCCATGTACTTCTTCTGCTTATTAATCAGTTCCTGCATCGTATCGGCTACCAGCTCGCTGCACTTGCGGATGAACTCATCGATCACCGCAGATTCAAGCGAGGTGCGGATGAACCACTCCTCACGGACCCGTTGCAGATCAATCTTAGAGACTACAGTTTTGCGCTGAGGATATATTTCCACCAGTCCTGACTGTTGAAGGCGGACCACTGCTTCCCGTACCGGCGTCCGGCTGACGCCATAGCGTTCAGACAGCTTCTGCACACTGACATCCATTCCCGGCTCGAGCGTCATATTCATGATGTCTTCTTTTATTCTATTGTAAGTTACATCATTCAGTGAATTACTGTTATTCATAATCTTCAACGGCTTCCCTACACCTTCCCTGAACTCACTCCTAGTACATCACGGGTTATTGTCTCCGCACTGGCTGAGTCGTAGCTGTAATACAACAGGACATCCAGAATAAACGGCGGGTACCGCAGTCTGTTCAGCTCCTGTGTAAAAGCCATGGCTCCAACTTCACTTAAGGTGCGTATTGTAGAATAATTCTTCAGGCCCAGCAGCTTCCATAGCAGAACGCGCTCGGTCCGGGTGTATATTTCCTGTGCAAACCGATCTTCTACAAAATGATAAATTTCGTGGCCAAGGATAGTATTCATTATACCAGCTTGCGGAAAAAGTTCAACCAGACCAGGACCCGCCTCCCGCACCTGCTCCGCCGCTCTGCGCAAGGGTTCTTCCATGATTTCGATCCGGTCCGGCGGGGTATAGGAGGCGAATAGCACACGCTTGCCGGTCATGAGCGCATCCTTGAATTCCAGCTTCAGGTTCATACGTTCAGCAAGCACCCTGACATCACGGGTCCCATATTCAAGCATCATCCGCTGTGCATATTCTATGCCGCAGGCTCTGGCCTGCTTCAGCATTTCCCGCTTCGTCTCCGGCGAAATCCGCCGGTTCAGAATGTCTCTCGAGAAGGCATACATTCCCCAAGCCTCATGGTCAACCTCCAGCAATGGATACAGCAGCTCTCCCAGCTTCGTCTGCACTTGCATACGTCCCCCTGTCTACACGTTCTTCCGCGCGGTTCTTAGCTCTGCTTGATATTAGCCGCCACGACAATGATCTCCGTGTCCGGCTCGAAGGTGGATACCTCAATATCCATCAGCAGCTCCAGCTGTTCGAAGTCCGATGCGGTAAAGTCCATGACACGGGCACCGATGCACAGGTAAAAGTCAGGTCTTGCAATCAGCTCCGTCTGATACACAGCCATTGCCTCCCACAGCTGCTTAACCGCGCTCAGGTAATCACCCGCAGTGGTCTTAAGCGCCATTGCCCGGCCCCTCTGCACTTTGATGAAGCCCTTGGTGTCCAGGATGCGGACCGGACCGGCTTCACCGGCTTTATCCATCCATTCGCCGAAAATACTGACATACCGGGTCTTCTCCAGCAGCTTGGTCCGTTCAAGCGGGATACGCATATCCTGGGCAGCCAGCTCCCGCAGCTCCGCCTCATCACATTCCTTCAACAGCTCGGTTGTCTTCACCTCGGTAGAACCGGTAGCAATCGCTGTCACCTTGGAGGTCTGCGGATCAATATCAATATGAATCTCGATGCTCTCCGGGGTGGCCCCGCTCTGGATGGCCTTGTTCATGGCTTCCATCTTGAGGGCAGCAATCACTTCCTTCGACGGAGACGGAATAATCCGCTCTACAACGTCCCGTACCATCGACAGAGCAACCCCTATCGAAGAGATAACCTCTGCATTCTCGGGGATGCTGTACTTCAGGCCCATTTTCTCGGAAAAATAGACAATCAGCGAAGCCGCGCCGCCGCCAACACCTACCAGGGAGATCTGGTCCTTCTCGAGCTTGTATTTCTCGGCCAGCGCCAGGATGATCGGCTCGATCTTCGCATACGCCTTCTCCATGATCTGCTTGGCAATATCCTCTACCGTCATTCCGCAGTAATCCGCCAATGCCTGCATCGCTCTTCTGGCCGCTTCCACATTCCCGTAAGAGAAATGCTCCGGCTTCACCAGTCCCAGCACATTCGCCGCACAGGAGTTCGTGATCGTCACCCGTTCCCCGTTTCCCAGCCGGACCGCCACATAATCAGCAGGATCACCCGGCTTTGGAGAAAAGAATTCGACCTGAGCTCCCTTAATCTTATCCGGATCGGTGAATACGGAATAATCCAGTCCGCCGATATGCGCCGATCTGGGTCCGACATCGACCACTCCGCTCTTGTTCGCCCGAATCATGGACCCGCCGGCTACGCCGAGCACCCGTACATCCAGGGAATTGACATAGGTCGGATGACCGCCGACGATGGAATAGTCGATGGCCGGACGGCCGTTTTTGATCACACCGATATTGGTTGTCGTACCGCCGACCTCGAAATACACCCCGTTAGACGCTCTAAGATACATCAATGAGCCCATGACTGAGGCCGCCGGGCCCGACAGCATCGTCAGCACAGGCCGCTTCTTCATCTCACTGATCTCCATAACGCCGCCGTCGCCTCTCATAATCATCAGGGGAACATGAACCCCGGCCTCCCGCACCGACTTCTCTGTGGAATTGGCGGTATCCAGCATCTTCGGCAGAATACTTGCATTAATCGCAGCCGTCCGGGTTCTCCGGGTCAGCCCGTATAATTTTGTGATGTCGGAGGCCATGGTGGTCGGCATGCCTTTTTTCTCCGCTTCGATATAGACCAGTTCCTCGGGCCGCCCGTTATCTACGCCAAAAGCCATCGAAGGCACAATCACCTGTGCCCCCTGCTGCTTCAAATCATCGATGACCGAAAGCACGGAGGCTTCGGACATTTTTTTAACATTCAGGAAGCTATTGTAGATCTTGATCTCCTTGCCGTTGCACAGATCGATATTCTGAAGCCGGGTCTGCCGCTTGGCGAGCCAGCCTTCCAGACCGCCCTTCGCCAGGCCGATGATGCCCACCTGGGCAATATCGCCCTCGATCAGCGCATTCGTAGCCTGCGTGGTACTGTGGGCCACGAACACCACATCCTCAGGACGGATATTGTTCTCCTCCAGGCAATTCATGAAGCATTTCACCACACCTGCGGCTACGCCTGTGGCATGATCATGCGTCGTCTTGACCGATGATTTCCCGATAATCTCATGGGTCGCATTGTCAATCGCCACTGCCTTGGTATGGGTTCCCCCCACATCGATTCCCATTCTAACCATTGTACTCATATGATTTCTCCGTTTCTCTTCCTTAATAGTAGACTACACCAAATTTCCGTACATGAAGAATACGATCGCGCAGAGGATAATCCCGATGATCCAGCCGGTAGGAATCGACATCTTCATGTATTCCTTGGCCGGAACCTTCGTATAGCCGAAGCCCCAGGCCACCCAGGACTGTGTAACGTCCAAATGCTGCGGTGCAACGGTAGTAATGGCGAACAGCGGATAGAGGAATTGGACCGGCCAGGCAGCGGTTGCCACCACGACGGCCAGGATGGCCGAACCCGAACCGACGAGGTTCATCGGACCGCGGAAGAAGCCGAGCGGTGTCAGGATGGCAAATACAATACACAAGAGCAGCGCGGTCTGGGGCATTGCGCCGTCCAGCAGGGTTTTGAAATAAGGGGAAGCATAGGTGGCCGCATTGTTGAACATCGACAGCGTGAGCAAGAACCCGATCATCGGCGCCACATCGATCGCTCCGTCTGCGAACTGCTTCGACAGCATTCTGCAAACGCTTGCAAAACCACCCTTCAGCTTGCCGCAGGTCAGCAGGGCGAACAGGGCTGCGAAGATAAAGCCGAAAATAATCGGCACCTTGAGCACTACCACACCCACTACCGGCAGAATGATCGAGATCCAGGAGATGGCAGGTGCATCCACAGTAGCTCCGCTATCCGGTGTGGCCGCCCAGGCCCGGGAGAGCTTCCGGTTCATCATCACATTAGATACCACCAGCACTACGATCAGAGATACTGCCATCGCAATCATGCCGAATTTGAAATATGTATTATAGTCGTAGCTGGCATAGCTTTCGTTGGCTGTTGCAAATATCGCCTGATATTGCTTAAAGTTCACGATGTTCCCGAAGATCCCCGCCATGATCGAGCCCATGAAGGAGAACAAGGCAATCGGTGAAGGAATTCCGAGTGACAGCATGATCGGCAGCACGATGACAGCAATGGAGATGACCGGACCGATACCGGTCATGGAGGTGAAGATTACAGCGGTAACGATACACAGCAGGGACATGGTAATTCTTGGTTTGTCTCCTCCAAGCTCTACGACCTTACGGATCAGTGTAGCGGCAATCCCGGTGTCGATCAGGACTCTGCCGAAGAAGGCGCCGAAGAAAATATTAACCAGTATCGCCTTCCCGTAGTTCTCAGGCCCCGTCTGGAACACGTTCGTCAGGACGTCAATGAAGGTCTTGCCCTCCATCACGGAGGTAGGATGAATGCTATTTCCGATCAGAGCAATTGAGGTCCACAGCACCGACATGACGAAGAAGCCAACCATGAGGTTATACCCCTTGACGCAATACCACACCAATCCAAAAAAAGATAAGACCATAATGAAACCGATTACAACATTAGCCACATCCACAAAAAAACCTCCTGAAGTAGGATAAATGAGTTAACATGCTAACATGCTATTTAGGCATACTGACATGTTAGTTTGTCACGTGAAAATATTAACATGCTACTTCTTCAGGCGTCAATACCATTCTGCACGTTATTTCCAAACACTTCAAAACACAAAAAAGAGGCAGCAGATGTGATCCATCCTGCGCCTCTGTTCACTTCAAACCCTTCCGTTATGGTTGTTAATCACCTTGTCACGATACTTCTGAAATTGCTCCCAGGATTGCTCCGCTGCTTCAGGCTGCTCAAAGTCAATATAGCCGGTATCCGATGTGTCCAGGGCATAAGCCTCCAGTGTCTCGCAGATCAAGCAGAGGGTATCCATCACCGCTCCCCCGCCCCGGACATGCAGCATAATTGAATCCACGAGCTCCTCGTCACCTGTGTTGAACTCAATCGAAAACCCCTCGCCCTCAAGGACTCCCCAAGCCTTATCCCGGTAATCCAGGTTCGGTAGGCGGCGGGTCAGCTTCTCAATGATTACATCACGTTGTCCCAGCGGTGGCACTGGCGGCTGTTCTTCCTCCGGCGCTTCAAAATCGTATTTCGTTTTCATAATAAGTACATCCCAGCTCATATGCGCTCACTCCTGTCATTATAGACTCCAGTACTTAGACTACTTATTACCCGATTCGTCCACTCTTATCAACTCAAACGTTGCGGCTTCGATCCACAGGATCAGCTTGTTATGATTCACATCGATGAAGCTTAGCGGTACACCCAGTCCCGGCGAAGGCTCAGTTACCTCTATGTCGGTCGTTACATCGCTGGTCCCGATCATAGACAGATTCAATTTGTTCACTCTGTAAAAGGAATCCCCGTTATAATGCCTCTGGGTTATGCTATAGCGGGGATTGGTGAACTCGTATTGGTACGCTTCATAGCCCTCTAGCCCCATCGAGGAGAAGTAATCTTTATGAATCACAAGTTCATCCCCAATGATGTCCTGTCCTGTAGGATATTCAGACGCGTCATTATAGGAATTCGCGAATCCCAGCAGCTTGTCCACCTTCCAGGTTCCATAGATGAACTTCGCTGTCTCCTGATCCAGATCTATCCGCCCGATAAAAGGTTCTGAGGTGTTGCGCGGAATCAGATCCTCTTCTAGTGCTGCATGTCCCGGAGTTGGTGTAACCGGAATATGCTGTGCAACTGTTGGCTCTGCCGCCTGACTGCATCCAGCCAGGCAGACCGCCAATATCGATATGTTCAGTATCTTCCCTAATCTTGTTATCATGGTAAGCCTCCCGCCTGCTTCAGTTCTTCAACCTTACCATCCGCTGGAAGTGAAGAATAAACAGACGGGTTACAATACCGGAACAAACGATTCATCAGCCGTTCTGCATAGATAGAAATTTTGTCAGATCCTTCTCTAGCTGCACAACCTCCTGATTCGCAGCATTCGCATAATCCGGCAGCAGCATATCCTTAACCATTTTGGTGCGCAGCCAGGCAATGAAGAGAACATCCAGGATGAAGCTTGGGAGCTTAGGGACTATGTTAAAAACGGGCGGATCAACAGCAACATCAGCTTCGCGGATTGCTTTTAGATACGCTTTTAAAGTAACTGTTATTTTTCGTGCCGTCTTTCTGGTTCCCGGTGATATAGGTTCACTCTCCTGATTGCGGGAATACAAACCGCCCAGCAGAGCAATATCTGATACAGAATGAGTGATTAGATACGCCTGCATATCCTTTTTTATAGCGTAGGGAAGCTTGGCGGTTTGAAATACTTGTGCGAGCTTTAAGATGCGCTGCGTCACTGCGCCATTCATTTCTCCAAATGCGGTAGCCACTAGAAGCTTGGGCATGAACCGGGCAAACAGGACCCCATCTTTAATCTGTCCGCCGAAGCCGGGAAAAGCCGGTAACAGCCGGTCCCCAACAATATCCTGCCACGAAGAAAATCCAATCGGGCTATTGGTCATCGTAACTATATTTTGACTTTGATTATCTTTTAGCGCGAGCAACGCGGATTCGGCCCGGTCATAACGAACGGTAACGAAAATAAAATCGTATATATCGTCATTTTCGAGCGTATCCATGACCTTCACCGGAACCGTTCTGACTGTACCTTTGTCATTATATTGCAGGCCTTTTTCTTGTAAAGCTCTGAACCTGTCCGCACGTGCAAACAGACTAACGTCATATCCTGCTTCCATAAACTTTATTGCATAAATACTCCCGATGACACCTGCACCGAAAATTAAAATTCTGTTTTGCTCTGCTGACATTATAATCACTCCTGCTCTTTAATATCCCCATTTGATTATCCGACAACATGTTGTATGATGTGATCATAAAGCTTTAGGATTTCTCGATCAATCATCAGTTTTTTAATATCTGTCGGATGATATCTTATGCGCAGGCAGGAGGGAAACATGAACAAGCAGCCCCAAATTACGGAGAAAACAAGACAAAAGTTTATAGATGTGTTTTGTGAGCTATACAGCCAAAAGCCGGTTGAGAAAATTTCCATCCAGGAAATCGCCAGCCGGTCAGGGTATAACCGCAGTACCTTTTATCAATACTTTACTGACATTTACGAACTTCTGGACACTGTGGAAAATAACTTGCTCCATGACATCAAAGCAGAACTAGCCGGTAACGAGCTGTCGATGCATTCGGTTCAGGATGCGCTGTCTTGTCTGGACAGAAAAGAACATCTCCTGGCGCTCCATGCCCTTCTGGGCGATTATGGAAGCCCCCGTTTCTTAGCACGCTTAAAAAGAGACATCCCCATGGAGCAATTCCTAAGCCTTCCGCAAAATCATTCCTTAACGCCATACTTCATTGAGTTCTATCTGACGACGACCCTTTCTTTATTTCGCCTTTGGCTCCAGCAGGAAAAGGATATACCGCCAGAAGAATTTATTAAGTTAGCGGAGAACTTATATTCAAGAGGGGTTTCGGCTTATTCTGATGAAGGATTCTGAATGAACTCTGTTTTTAACATAGCGACCCAGGAGGAAAGCAAAGATGACGACAACACCAGAACAAAATATAAGCGTAACCAACAGGCCGGGCAGAGAACAGCTTGAACAGATTTACGATATTTTAGATGAATGTTTTTCCGTAGGCCGGGGGTATTTCCAGGAAAGATTAGACCTCGACACCTCCTATGACCCGGATACCACATGGTTTGCGACGGTCGGCGGCAAGGTTGCTGCCAATGTTCAAATCTTTCCGCTTTCCATCAGAGTCGGCCAAGCGGTCTTGCAGACGGGCGCCATGGGCAGCGTCGCTGCAGATCCCAATTATCGCGGCATGGGGCTGACACACAAAATTCTTGCTGCACAAACAGACTACATGAGAGAAGCCGGTTTTGATATAAGTGTACTTCTGGCCAGCAAGCATGCATTTTATGAGAAGGCCGGCTGGAGACTGATTCCCGAGACTGCTTACGCTGTTGAAAATGAGGCGCGGGGCGGGCAGCCGGACGGTTACGAGGTTATACCTTTTGAGCCCCGTTATCTTGAGGATATCCGTGCTATTTATGAACAATTCAATCAGAACCGCACCTATACTGTAGTACGTAATGAAACCTACTGGAAGGATCTGATCCGCTGGCCGGAATGGAAGAAATCGGACTGTCTGCTGCTTCAGCACGATCATAAAATTGTCGCTTATGGCATTATTGAAAAAAAGGACACCGAACAGGTATTTATCAACGAACTCATCTATCTGGATGAGGCAGCGGACGGCGTGGAGTACTTATTTCATGAATTATGCCGTCTTCGGCCGAAGGCCAGGCAAATCATGGCGATGCTTCCTGAAGATCACAAGCTATATTCCTATTATCTGCAGCTTCAGGCAGAGCCCGTTCCCATCCATATGGCGATGTGGAAAATGATCAACCTGTATTCTACCTTCCACAAGCTTCAGCCTGAATTGGAGCATCGCCTTAACGGCAATGACTTGATGGCGGAACAGGAGCTGTTCATAACGCTGCAATGCGGGGAGGAGCGGATCTGCCTCGACTACCGCCAGAAGCGGCTTTCCGTTTCCGGGAATAGTCAGTCCGGGTCCCGGATAACCATAGAAGTGGATGAGCGGAATCTGATCTCTTATATCATCTTTGGCTATAATGCGGAAGGCGCAGCTGAAGCTGGAGCCCCTGCCCGACATACTGATATTCTGCAGGCCCTGTTCCCGAAGCAGCAGGCCGTGTTTTATTTAACCGACAAATTTTGAACGTAACCTGTCACCCCGGAGTTGTTTATTCACCGGAAAAAGGGTGTGCCGCAAGTCCAAAACTGCCGGACTTGTGGCACACCCTTCCTTTGCTTCATTCATAGGATTACCCGTTACTCATTTTTGATTTTCCGAGCAGTACAGCACCATAGGCTGCATTATGAACAGGCATAATCAGCTGGGTCTGCGGGTAGCTGCGGGCAAGCTTCCGCTCTAAGGCCTCTCTTACAAAACGGGATTTCTGCAGCACACTTCCGGCAATTGCAACCTTACTCTCATATAATTTCAGCCGCTCAATCACAGGCACCACAAGCTCAAACAGACCGGCTGCACATTGCTCCGCCAATTTTAGCGCCTGGGCGTCCCCGAGCCCGCATGCTGCCGTCATCACCGGGGCGAGCGCTGCAATATCTTTTTTCGTTGTGTTTTTGTCGTAGACAAAACCTATAACCTCTTGCACCGTACCAAGTCCAAGCTGCTTATAGACCAGCTCCGGAATCATCGTATCCGCCATTCTTCCGTCCTCTGTCTGAACCAGCACGGACAAGAGCTCACGCCCGATATAATATCCGCTTCCCTCATCATCAATCAGATGACCAAAGCCTCCTGTGCGGTGCCGCTCTCCCTTTTCATTCACCCCGAAGCAAATGGAGCCTGTACCGGCAATGAGAATAATACCCTGCATCGCATTCTGGGCTCCATATAGTGCGGTTTCCTGATCCCCGGTAATCGTTAGCGGCCCGCTATAACCGTTATCTCTCACCTGTTGCTCCAAAAATCGGGCTACTGCCGGATTGCTTACGCCTGCCGCTCCTATACATACATGATTAACTTCCGCAAGGCTTGTGCAGCAGGACCTGATCTGCTTAAAAATCTCCCCGAAAGCGGCAGCAATAGCCCCGGCATCGCCGCCATTATAATTAATAGGCCCTGCCGTAAAGGATCGTACGGGCTCTTCCTGATCATCATGAGTAACAATGACAGCTGTCTTGGTGCCGCCCCCGTCCATGCCAACAATAAATGCCATACTGATATCCCCCTATAGCTGAATCGTAATACTGGCAGCAGGTGTGACCTCACCATTCAGGATGGGAATAAGGGACTTGAATGCATCCGGAGTATATTCAAAGGCTGCAATGCCGCAAAACCCGCCTTCGATTAAAGCTAAATCATACGGCCGGCCCAAGGTAATTGCCGTTACTTTACAGTTTGCTGCCACAAGCTTCTGCACAAGCGCCAGCTGGCCTGTATTTTCACGCGCATTGAACAGCCCGATAACAACATGCTTGTACCCTTCAGCCTTGTGCAGCACTGTGTTAATCTGCTCCTCGTCCGGATCAATGCTGATCAGCTCATACGCCGCAGCAAAATGCTCACCCATATACTGCGGGAAACTAAGCTCCTGATTCACACTGCTGGAGGCCAGGTCGGTCCGGTAGGCATAGGAGCCCACAAACAAGACCTGCCCATCCCCTGCCTGAACGGGCCGGGTCTCACCTTTAATCAGGCAGATCGTTTCCGTACGCATCAGCTCGTTCGCCCGGCGGTGAACTCCGCAGCCCACGATCCCGTAATCCGGTTCCCCAACATGCGTATAGCGGGCTTTATAGGCTAGAATTTTGGCAACAGCTGCATCAATAACCGCTTCATCCAAATCACCCGCCGCTACAGCTTCTTCTATTAAATGAACCGCTTCTTTAACCGTTGCAGGCGTGTGACTGATGAATACCAGATCAATCCCTGCTTTAACGGCTTCGAGTGCACCTTTGGCCGTCCCGTAATAGCGTTTAATCGCATCCATTTCCAGACAATCGGAGACAACCAGCCCCTCAAATCCCAATTTCCCTTTAAGCAGCTCTGTAATAATCGTATAAGACATCGTTCCCGGTACACCAGACGTTTCGATTTGCGGGAATAAAATATGGGCGCTCATGATGGCCTCGGCCCCCTGCCCGATTGCAGCCTTAAACGGCAGCAGTTCAAGCTGCTCTAGCTCCTCCACCGTTTTGTTAATAACAGGCAAGCCAATGTGTGAATCGACATCGGTATCCCCATGACCGGGAAAATGCTTCAGCGAGGACATTACGCCGCCATCGAGCAAGCCCTTCATCATTTGAATCCCGTACTGCGATACCGTCTCAACAGTATCCCCGTAAGAGCGGACGTTGATCACCGGATTGAGCGCATTACTGGTAACATCCATCACGGGCGCAAGATTGAAATTAATGCCTAATGCTTGTAGTTCCCGGGCCGTTATTCTGCCTGCTGCATAAGCATTTTCAGGGCGTCCTGAAGAGGCAATGGCCATGGCTCCGGCTACATTCGTCGCGTCCTTAGGCATTCGGGTCACCCGGCCGCCTTCCTGGTCAATCGTAATAAAGCCCGGAATGCCTGTATGTGTGGTGAACCATTGCTGCAGTTCTGCAACAAGCCCGCCTAATTGATATTTATTGCTGATATTATGGGAGAATAAAATAATATTTCCGACTTTGTACTGCTCAATGACTTCCTTCAGCTCCGGGGACATCTCCGTTGACGGAAAGCCTGTTACGAACATTTGCCCGATTTTCTCACGCAAGCTCATTTGTTCTATCGTTCTCATCCGCTATTCACCATCCGCTAGTGATATAAATGATACTGCTGTTTCATTTCTGCAAATTGCCTGCTGTCCTCTGCAAACTGTTCGAGCAGCTGCTTAGCCTGAATATCCTTCGTCCGGTAGATGCTGCTTCCGCCCAATAAGTCAATAAAAGGACGTGAGCCCTCCTTCACGGGAGGCAGAAATGCAAACGGCTCAAACAAGTCCCTGATCGTAAATAATAAGGTTACGCCAACCTCTAACGGCTTGATCACCTGGCGGTCTGTAATATATAATTGAACGCCGCCGCACAGCTCTCCGGAATGCTTAGAAGACGTTGGCTTGAAATGAACCGGACGGAAATACACGCCTGGAAGGCGCAACGCATTCATCTCATCTGCCAGCTGCTGCGCCTCAATAAAGGGAGCTCCAATCATTTCAAAGGGGAAGGTTGTGCCTCTTCCTTCAGAGCAGTTTGTTCCCTCAAATAGGCAGGTGCCTGTATATAACAGCGCGGTTTCATACCGGGGAATTCCCAGTGAAGGATGAACCCAGGTTAAGACTGTATCCGGGAAAGACATGCTCCGTTCCCAGCCTTCCAGACGAACGACATGAAGCGATGCCTTCCAGTTCATCTGATCATTGGCCATGACAGCCACTTCACCTGCGGTCAGGCCGTACCGGACAGTCAGCTCATAATTCCCGACAAAGGATTTGAAGCCGGGCTGTAGGATATTCCCTTCCACGTTCACCCCGTTCAGCGGATTCACCCGGTCGAGAACAACAAATTCCACGCCTGCCGGAGCACAATCCTCAAGGGCATACAGCATCGTATAAATGAAGGTATAATACCGTACACCAACATCCTGGATATCATACACAAGGATATCTACCTTCTCCAGCATTTCCTTTGTTAAACGTTTGGAATCTTTGCGGTACAGGCTGTAGACCGGAACATTGGTAAAAGGGTCCGTATACGTCTCCACTAATGCCCCTGCATCCAGATCTCCGCGGACACCATGCTCAGGTGAGAACATGGCCGTAAGATTACAATTCTCGTGTAATATCGTAATGGTGGATCTGAAATCTTTGGTAAGCCCTGTCGGCGCGGTAATTAACCCCACACGTTTACCTTTGAACAGATGAAGATACTTCACAATAGAATCAATCCCGTTTAATACCATATCACGCAAGCCCCGATTGTCTGATTTTCATCGTCTCGGCAGGGACCATGAAGGCTTCGGCATAGGTTTTTCTTGCTTCACAGCCCCGGACAACGGCCAACGCTTTATAGTAATCCATATATTTAAAAGATTTGCTGTTCGTCACAAACCAATGCTGGCCTAACGCCTCAATCCATAAATCATAAGCCGCCTGATCAAAATCCACGTATACGTAAGGGACATAGTCCACAGCATCTTCCCAGTTTTCCGAATAATACAGCTTTGCGGCAAAATGAGCAGGAAGCTCACGCTCAAAAGAGGACAGGCTGGCAAAAAACCTTGCATCGTTCACGATATGATGGGTCAGAGCATGATCCTTATGCATGCTGTTTCTCCAATGGGTGATGATAATGTCCGGCTTCACGCGGCGGATCACATCGCAGACCTCCAGCCGAATCTCCTGATTGTCTGGCAGCTCTCCGTCACAATAATCAAAAACAACGGCTTCACCGCCCAGCATATCAGCGAAACTCTCTGCCTCTTTGATTTTTTGCTGACGGTACTCCTTCATATCCTGCCCGGCCGGCACGCCTCTTTCACCTGGAGTTAAAGCCAGGGTTACGATACGGTCTCCTTTTAAGCTATGGCTGGCCAGTACACCGCCGGACGCCAATTCCACATCCCCAACATGCGCTCCAATCGCTAAAACCGTCAACTTTCCGCTCATCCCTACAGCTCCCTCCGCAATATGGAAAATTGTTTTTCAATCTGAAATCCTGCTTTTTGATAGATTCCAAGAGCCGGGTTATTGCTGCCAGTAAACAAAGAGATATATTGACAGCCTGCAGTCTGAAAAGCTTCGACCATCCGGGAAAATAGGACACTGCCGAGACCATGTCCCTCATACTCCGGGTGTACCCCGATCCCGCAAAAAAATGCCCGGCCATCCGGTTCGACCATAATTGGACCTGCAAAACCCACAACCTCACTGCCATGAACTGCCACCACAAGAGGTTCACCATTCTTTACAAATGCTGCTACATCCCTCTCCCACTGCGGATTCTGCAGGGCTGCAAGCATGGCTTCAAGCCCTTTATGAACAGCGGGGGCATAATGAGTAACCTGATAGCCTTCTCTGTTTGCTTTGCTTTCTTTGACTGCAATATCTTCAGGAACACTAAAGTCACCCAGCTTCAGGTGCATGCCGCATTGTGTCGCCCGCTCTGCATACCCTCTGGCGATCAAAGCATCATATAACGGCTGGTCTGTACTAATGCCCGGGGCATTATTGTGTTCATGCTGCGGTGCGCTTGGCATCGTCCATTTCAGCTTAACAGGGTTAAAGAACAACACCTCCACCTGACTTTTCCCAAGCTGCCGGAACCTTGTTTCCATGCGCTGCACAAAGGCATCGTACAGCTCTAAAAAAGCGGCACCCGAATCTATAATTACGGTCGTAATATAGCCCGCCACATCGCCGAGCGGAAGGTCATCCCCGCTGCAGCCGGCTGCAAAACCTACAATCCCTCGTTCATTAAAGCCTACCCACATACACTCCGCATCGAAATAAGCATGATTAATAAATGTGTCCTGAAATTCCTGTTCGGTAAACGGCTTGTAGTCATACTTCGTAGCCTCCCGGTTCCAGAGCGCGACCACTCCAGAAAAATCTTCCATGGAGAAGAGTCTGATTTGCATCATTCCAACCCCCTGTGTTCCGGGTAGGGCCAAGAAATTTTGCCCATGACTACCGGCCGGGAAGCTCCGGTTACCTGAGGGATATTATTCGGCAGACGTCTCATCGTATGATAAGCCAGCACAGCAAAAGCAACGGCTTCCTTGGCATCACTGTTGCCGCCAATATCCTCCTGTGTCAGCACCCGCACTCCGAAGGGAGCAAATAACTGCCGCAAATCGCGCAATAACGTCAGGTTATAGCTCCCTCCGCCGCCAACCAGCAATCGCTGAGCCTGATGCTGCGGGGCAATATACCGTTCATAGCTGTCGGCAATACTCCATGCTGTCAAGCGTGTAGCTGTGGCAATAACATCCTCAGCTTTCCAGTGATGCTCCTCCATCATCTGAAGTATTTGTGCAACATATTGTTGTCCAAACCGTTCTCTGCCTGTCGATTTCGGGAAAGGCATACTATAATACTCATCCTGCTGCATCCATTTCAATAGCTGATCAATAACCTCACCACCCGCAGCAATTTCACCGCCGGCATCCATCGTCATTGGCGCAAATAAATGGGATACAAGACCGTCAATAATCATATTTCCGGGCCCTGTATCGTAGGCATACACCTCTTCGGGAGAAGCATTGGCAGGAAGAACCGTTACATTCCCTATTCCTCCAATATTCTGCAGAAGTGATGTTTTCTCCGGATGGTTAAACAATAAATATTCAGTAAAAGGCACGAGTGGCGCTCCCTGTCCATCCATTGCCATGTCGGCAACCCGAAAATCTGATATGCAGGGAATGCCCGTCCGGTTCGCTATCACTGCACCTTCTCCGATCTGTACCGTACAGTGCAGGTTATAGCCGTCCATCCTCTTCTCTTCCGGTGCATGATAGATCGTTTGGCCATGGGATCCTATCGCAAATATTTGGGAAGGCGCAAGTCCGCATTTGCGGATCACCGACACTACTGCCCGGGCGTATAATTCCCCCAGCCACATGTTCATTGCGCCTACCTTATCAACCGTAGCCTTGGAAGGATCAAACAGCTCGAATATCGAACTTCTGACATGCGCTGGAAACGGAGTGTTCTCAAAAACCAGTAATTCCGTCTCTATTCCATACTCTGTGTCCGGCGTGGACGAAAGCTTAATTACCGCTGCATCAATACCGTCTACCGATGTGCCGGACATCAAGCCAACCAGATAGGTAAGATTTACTTCAGCTGGGCCGCCCATCACCCTTTCACCGCTCCGACGGCTACTCCTTCAAGGAAATACTTCTGTAAGCTGAAGAACAAAATAAACATCGGAACGGCAGAAATGGTTGCCCCTGCCATCATAGGTGCAAAGTAAGTGGTATTCGCAAAACGGAAGTTTTTGAGCCCCACCTGAATCGTCTGCATATCCATAGTGTTGGTAACCAGGAACGGCCAGAAGAAGTCATTCCATGCTGCCATAAACGTCAGGATGGCCAGTACTGCCATAACCGTTTTGGACAACGGCATAATGATATACCAAAAGATTTTAGGCTGGGAGCAGCCTTCGATTTTGGCAGCTTCAATAATTTCTACCGGAATGGAGGACATGAACTGCTTGACCAGAAAAATGTTATACACCGTGACAATGCTTGGCATAATCAACGCTGTATACGTATTTTGCAATTCAAAAATATTCACGATCAATATATACAGCGGAACCTGGGTGACTTGAGTAGGAATCATCATGGACCCCAGCAGAATAGCGAACAGAATGCCTTTTCCTCTAAATTTCATTTTGGCAAAAGCGTATCCTGCAAGCGTGGCGAAAAATACGTTTGATACCGTAATACAAGCTGCTACAATAAAAGAATTTTTCAACCAATCCCAGGAATGGGCGCTGAAGTTAAAAAAGAATTTATAAGACTCAAAGGAAATCTTTGCCGGGATCAGCGAATAGCTCATTGCGCCAGCTTCTACCGGATCACCGAACGAGGAAATGATCATAAAGTATATCGGGAAAATGGTCGCTGCGGCAAACAGGAGAAGGGCTGTAATGATCAGACCATTACGGGCGAACAGCGATCCTTTGCTTTTGATATTATTGTTGAACAACCCCATAGGTTTCTGCCCCTTTCCTAGTATTCTATGTCTTTACCTAAAATCTTAAATTGGAAGAATGAGATCAAGGCAATAACCGCTGCCAGAAGCAAGGATTGGGCCGCTGCCTCCCCAAACTCGAAATATGTGAACGCATTGTTAAAGATTAACAATCCCACCATGGTTGTGGCATGGTCTGGTCCGCCGCCTGTCATCAGATAAGCGTTCTGGAACACCTGGAAGGAACCTATGACCCCTGTAACCAGCAGGAATAGCGTTGTTGGCTTAAGGAAAGGAATGACAATATACCGCAGCTTTTGCAAAAAAGTCGCCCCATCAATATCAGCTGCTTCATAATAACTGTTATCAATACTGAGCAGTGCAGCCAGATAGATAATGATCGCTGTACCATGACTTGACAGCCAGGACATTAATACAAGTGAAAACATGGCCGTTGCACTCGAACCCAGCCAGTTCTGATTACTGATACCAAAAAGTCCGACCGCTTGATTGGCAATACCTGATTTTAGCGGATCAAAGATCCACAGCCATACGACAGCAAGAGATACCCCTGAAGCTACAGCCGGCAAATAATATACCGCTTTAAATATAGTTTGTGTTTTTTTCTTAAAAGGCATAATCAGAATGGCAACAAGGAAGGACAGTAAAATATTAAATGGAACGGTTAACAGCGTATAGACCAATGTATTTTTCAGCGCTTTCCAGAACAGCTCATCTGAAAAGGAATTGACGAAGTTCTCCAGGCCGACATAAGTGGACCCTAGTGGACGATATTTCTGCAGGCTGATTATAAAGGCATTGATTACCGGATAGGCAGTAAATAAAGAAAATGCAATAAGTGCTACTGCGATAAACGCGTATCCCCAGCCAGAGTCACTTTCGAGCTTCAGCTTTTTTCTTTTGGTCAACAATTGATTCATTGGGCCGCACCTCTCTTCTTCAAAAAAGTACCTTCTGCTTGCCTGCATTCAGAAGGAAAGCTGTACGTTTAAGCTTCGTACAGCTTTCACTTCACATGCCGGCCTATATGGCAATCTAGTCCGCGACCACACCATCTTCACCGAAGGATTTGACGGCAGCTGCTTTAACTGCATCATACATCTCTTGCGGGGTAATCTCATCGGCAAGCAATGCCTGCAGTTTAGGAATAATCACTTCTGTTTCAATTTTGAGCGCTTCAGCAGCCTGCTCCGTAGGAATATCTGTACGGGCCGGGAGTGCTTTGGCCATCATCGCTTTCCCTGCAGCAACGTTGTCTTCGTTACGCGGGAACTTTTCAAGCACTTCTGCTTTACGTGCAGACTCGGTAATTGGTGTTAAGAACAGCTCATTACTATAGTTGGCAGCAATCGAACCGGAAGACAGGAAATTCACCGCCAGGGCAATATTTTTGATATGTTCTTCTGAAGGCTCTTTTTTACCACGGAGTGCGATATAACCATCTACTATGGAAGTAGGGATATAATCGGCACCGTTGAAGGTTGGTACAGGAAGTGAAATGTAATCCACTTCGATCGAATCCGCAACAGCTGATCCATCGTTCGCTTTAATTTTCTCATTGTTCAGACGGGCGGAGTTTTCAAATGCCGACAAGCCTTTACCGGTGATCATCGTTTGGCCGGTCAGAAACATATTCCAGCGTTTGCCGGCATCGATGGAGCTTAACTCTTTAGGCATAGAACCATCGTCGATCATTTCACGGATCGCTGTCAGCAGGCCCAGGAATTTTTTGCTTGTATACGTGTATTTGAGGTCCTTGTCGAAGTAATCCGGCAGACCCGCAGTTTTAGCAAGAATAGCCAGGTAATCTTTAGAAGTTACACCGGAGGTCGCGAATACGAAACCGTAACGGCTGGTTTCACCTTTATCATTTTTTACTACGCCTTTTGCAATAGCTTTCCGGAACTCATCATAGGTCCAGCCGTTTTGCTGAATACTCTTCCAGTCAATTCCGGCTTCTTCAAGGAATTGTTTATTACCGCCGATGGTGTGGATTTCCATATACGCGGGCAGGCCGTACTGGGCATCACCCAATTGAAAATACTTCATTGGAACTTCGTCATAATCCGCCTTAACTTCGTCAGACAGGACTGGGTTCAGATCGATTAGTACATCTAGTGCTGCATATTTCGAAAGTCCGGATGCACCGATCCAGGCAATATCCGGAGGGGAGCCTGCATTGACTTGTGTATCCAGCTTTTGTGTCATATCTTCCCAGCTCGCCGGTTCGATTTTCAGCGTCAAATTAGGATGCAGTGCATTAAATTCTTTTTCCATATCAGCAAACCGGGCCTGGTAATTAGCCGATACCGGAGGTAATAATGCAGTTATTGTATCTTTTCCCGCACCGCTGCTGCCTGTGCTTCCGGAATTTGCAGAATCCGCAGTGTTATTTGCGTTCCCTCCACAGGCGGATAATAGCGACATCATCATGATTGCTGACAAAAGCAGCGTTGAACCATTTCTTTTTTTCATCGATAGCAGCCTCCTCAATTTTCTAATTCAATGATAGGATCGCTTGTTTCAGGCGTCCTCCATTTGCTTCAAGCGCTTCTTCTGCGGCCTTTGCATCTAACCCCGTTTTAATCATCATGATGGCCAGCTTACAATTCATTCCTGCTTTTTCAAGTGTCTCTGAGGCGGCTTGGGTCTCTACCCCTGTCGTATTCATAATAATGCGGAGGGAGCGGTCTATCAGCTTGAAATTGCTGGCTTTTAAATCAACCATTAAGTTGTTATAAGTTTTCCCTAATTTGACCATAGTACATGTTGTCAGCATATTAAGCACCAGCTTTTGAGCCGTTCCCGCTTTTAACCGGGTCGAGCCGCTAATGACCTCCGGTCCTACAACAGGTGAAATACAAATATCTGCAATGGGTTCAAACTTGGAGTCCTTGTTGTTGCACACACCGATGGTAGCTGCCCCAAGCTCCTTCGCCTTCGCCAAAGCTGCAATCACAAACTTGGCACTCCCGCTTGCCGAAATGCCGATAACTACATCCTGCTCTGTCACCCCGATGCTTTCGACTAATGAGATCCCTTCCTCCTCATCGTCTTCACAGCCTTCAACCGCATTCCGTAAAGCAATATCACCCCCAGCGATATATCCTTGTACCAGGGAAGGATCTGTACCAAAGGTAGGAGGACATTCGGAAGCATCCAAAACACCCAATCTTCCGGATGTGCCGGCTCCTATGTAAAACATTCTCCCGCCGGCAGACAGCCTGTTGTGCAGAATATCTACCGCCCTTGCAATCTGCGGAATTTCGTTAGCGACGGCTGCGGAGACCAGAGCATCCTGCTGATTCATTAACTGGACCATTTGTTCAGTTGTACATTCATCAATCATCAGGGTGTCCGGATTCACGGCTTCTGTAGTTAATCCCGCAAGGTAGTCATTCATAGTCATCCTCCTTCTTTTTAAATATAAATTACATATATCTAACAAATGATGTTAGAATACCATACATTTATTAATTTTTATACTAATATATATTCCTAAAACCGTCAATAGATTTTGAAATAAAATTTTATTTATGAATATTATTCCGATTTTTTATTTCAGTGACTCGTATAATCAGTTATATCACATTTATAAAGCGCTTACAATATACAATTTTCACTTTTGTCAAACGTTATTATCACTCCTTCTGCCGTATTCTTGAAAAACGAGTCATTAGTTTCGCCAAAATCAAACGTTTTATGATGTAGATAATCTGACATGGCAAAGGGAATAAAAAAAAGGGGATGTCCCATAAGCCATGAAATGGCTGGAACACCCCTTGATTTGGAGTTGGATGAACGTTTGCGCTCGGTGAGGACGCTCCGCGAACGAAACGTTGTTCCAATCGCTGTGCTCTCCAGATTTTTTTCATTCCCCTTAGCGGTGAAAATCCGGAGACCAAGGCGAGCGCTATCGCTTTTCCACAATCGTTCCGTCCTCTCCGCTGTTTAAGCAGGAAACGACTCGTCTATCCTTAAAAAGAAACAAAACCGCCGAATGATGGAGCCGGAAAGCGTATTTGGACAACTGAAGAACAACCGGGGCTAGTATACTTTCGGGATAGCCCCTTCCTCCAAATCCATGCGCTTCCCAGAATTTAATATCTGAGTTTTTTCTTCAAAATATTATGGGTATTGGTTAAAGACGTTTTTACCTGCTCGTATTCTGCACTGGCAACCCCGGCAAACAGGATGTCGATGATCGTCAGCATAGCAATACGCGAGCCCATGGCACCACTGCGGATCGTTATTTCAGGGGTAGATATGCTAAGAACAATATCCGCCCGCACTGCAAGCTCGCTTTTGTTGTACCGGGTAACTGCAATACATGTCGCTTTATTCTTCTGGGCAATGATCAGGGCGTCAATAATATCACTGGTTGCACCAGAGTTAGAAATAAAAATGGCAACATCATCTTTGCCGAGCAAGGTTGCTGCAGTAAGCTGGCTATGGCCGTCCGTATAAGCATGACACATCTTGTTAATGCGTGAGAATTTCTGTTCCCCGTCCATACACACGATTCCCGAGGCCCCTATGCCAAAGAAAACAATTCTTTTGCTATGGCACAGCACTTCTACTGCTCTTGCAATCTCTTTCCGGTCAACCACACTAAGTGTGTCCTCAATGGATTTCATGTTATTGAGTGAAATATTTGAAATAATGGTCGAGAGATCATCACCCGGCTGTATATCTGTATATTGGGCCTTTGCATCCTCATCGCGGGAACCCAAAGAAGCTGATATACTCACAATAAAATTGCGGTATCCGCTGTAGCCCATTGTTTTACAGAACCGCAGGACCGAGGCATCACTTGTTTTACTCGATTGGGCTAATTCTTTAATGGACAAATGGGGAATCTCTTCCTTGTTCTCCAGAATATAATCCCCGACCAGCCGTTCAACCGGAGTAAAGCTTTCCCTCATTTCACGAATCTTGATTAATATATTGTCATTTAAATTCATAATCTACCTACTCAAGATTTAATGAATATCATAGATATTATCATAAACAATACAGGCGGCCTATTTCAATAGCAAAACCATATTGGCACACCTAATTCTTATTATCAATCAGATCTAACCAATCAAAAAAAGCTCCTGAACCGTCAAAAGGACTGATTCAAGAGCTTATTCATTCTTACGGTAATGCGGTCAAGAGGACTCGAACCTCCACGATATTGCTACCACTGGCACCTGAAGCCAGCGCGTCTGCCAATTCCGCCATGACCGCATATTCAGTTGACTAACTTTCGCAGTCACAAGATAGATCTTACCATGCCAGAATTATGGAGTCAAGTTTATTTTATTGTAAATTGCTATCCATAAATTGCAAGTAAAATATTGCTTTTATTTGCGGATTCGGTGTATAATGAGAACAAAGGTTCGCATACTATAAATGAGGTGATTTATAATGGCGATTACCAAGAGACACCCCCTAAATACACCAACAATCCCTGAGAATATAACCAAAGATGAATTGTCCCTGGTCAGAAGCTATCTGTTGCTAACGTTTATTCATAAAGTATTTGAACGGGACTGCCGCGCCATCGGCAAGAGCGGTCTGTTCAAGACTCCCCAGCTCTACATGGAGCTGGTATCCAGCGCTACCAAGAAGACATCCCTGATGCTGCAGGAGGTTACCCGCGAGCTTACCGCGAACCAGCTCAAGATCAACACTGTGCGCCAGGATCAGCGCGGAGTTACCGCCGAGTATAACTGCCGGGGCTATGTTGGCGAGATCCATATTCTATGGCCCGGCTTCCGTAATGAGATGATGCAGCGTATGCGCGCCTACCTCGGACTGGGTGCCGAGCTTGCCTCCATTATTCCCCGGGAAGAACAAGCCGAACAGTTGGCCATGACCATCTAAGCTGCCCTTGTGGTGGAATGTACTGCTGACATGAAGAGCCTCGTCCTTTTGCGGACGAGGCTCTTGGTGCGGGTGCAGAACAATATATGATACGTTGATGGTGAGCGGCGGTTTTTCGATTACATTGGCCCAAGCAGCAACCCGGCCCCTTCCTGCCGTTCACCGGTTCAACGCCTGAGGGAACTTACTTCAAGACCTTCTCCAGCTGCTTCGCCCCGGCCTCCGGGAACAGCTTGGCCGTATGCTCCATGATCCGCTCCCTGGATGCCTCGGGCTGATCGCTGTAACGTGAAGTCACATAGTCTGCTCCGAATACATGCTCGCTCACAGCATAACGGCCGATTCCCCAGCCGTAGGGACGGCCATGCTTGTCCTGCTTATACTCGAATTTGCTGGCTGTAATGTAGGTCTGCATCTGCAGCAGCGTCATGGCTGTGTCGAAGCCTTTGGCACCTTTGGCCGCGAAGCCGGACAGCGCTTTGAGGTCACTGGAGAGTAGTCCTGCCTCATGCTCCAGCAGCACATCCATGATTCGTTTGCTGGCCATGGAGGCCAGTCCGTCATCATATCTGGCATCGAAATCATAACCGTCCCGGCGGTAATTGGCGAAGTCCGGATACCATTCTCTGCTGATGAACCCGGCCTTCTTGTTAAAAAGCTTCGCATAAGCGATCTCGCCCCCGGCCGCAATCTCCTCGCGCCATTCCCACGGGCCGATTACATCCTTCACGAACCAGTAGCCCGCAGGTGTGCATTCCTCCAGAGAGAAGCCTGCGATCTCACAGCGGAACAAGGGCAGGTACCCGATATCCCGCACCAGCACAGCCAGTTCCCCGGCGTTCTTAATAACCGGCAGCTTCATGATTGCCCTCCTGGGCGGTA
This sequence comes from Paenibacillus sp. FSL H7-0756, assembly GCF_038006765.1. Lineage (NCBI taxonomy): Bacteria > Bacillati > Bacillota > Bacilli > Caryophanales > Paenibacillaceae > Paenibacillus > Paenibacillus sp. FSL H7-0756. The sequence goes on from NZ_JBBOVT010000002.1 coordinate 1,992,576, forward strand.
GGTCCAGCCCCCGTCTCCGTGGTAGATCATCTGCTTGCCCATCCCGCCATCGATTGTAATATTCTCGCCCGTGATGAATCCCGCGGCCTCACTGCACAGGAACAGCACCATAGCCGCGATATCTGCCGGAGTTCCGACCCGTCCCGCAGGATGCTGCAGCCGGTCCGGCTCTGTATGAACCGGTTCCGGCGTTTCCTCCGTACCGTGATAAGCCGTAGTGTCAATCCAGCCCGGGCTGATGGCATTCACCCTAGCCTTACCGGCCAGACTTACACTAAGGGCGTGGGTCAAAGCACCAATCCCGCCTTTGGCGGCAGTATAGCTCTCGGTATCCGGCTGCGACATCCGCTCCCGGCTGGAGGAGATATTCACAATAGAGGCTCCTTGGGTAAAATACGGCTTAAGCCGCAGCGTCAGATAATAAGGCGCTGTCACTCCGATCCGCTGCACGTACTCGAAATCCTCATAGCTGCACTCGGACAACAAGCCTTTTTTGCTGGTACAGGCATTGTTAATCAGGTAATCCACCTGTCCGTAGCGGCTGATTACCTGTGCGGTGAAATCATCCAGCACGGACTGCTGCGCAATATCGCCCGCATAGAAGAACAGCCGCTCTGTGCCATACCGTTCCTCCAGCCAGCGTCCGGCTGCTGCATCCGTATCGATACAGGCAACCATTGCTCCGGCCTTCAGGAATTTCTCGGTGAGACAGCGTCCGATTCCGCCCGCGCCGCCGGTGACTACCGCTATTTTATTATGATGACTCATCGTGGCCTCCGTTCTCCGCTTATTCTGAGGTATAGGCTTCCGGTCTGGGCTCGCTCACCGGCTGATACAAGTATCTCCGGTCCAGCTTCACCACATGCTTGTTCGGACGCCGGATCATCACCTGAGTCTCGTCCCAGGCCAGCACGATCCCTCTGATATCATTGCTCGCCAGTCCGTCGCGCACGACTCTTACCCGCTCACCGGAAATCCGGTAGGCATCTAGTTGTTCATCACTGATCATAGTATTTTTGCTCCCCTCTCTGTGCTTAGCTTGTCCAAATTCAACTCTGAATCCGGTCATGAAAAAGACCCAAATGAGAATCATCCGGGTCTAGTTATCTTTCAAAAGCAATCTGTATGTCTTATGAAGTTCCTATATCAGCGCTTCATTCTTCTCAAACCAGAAGTCAAGAACTTTAGCGGACATCACACGTTGTTCCAGATATTCGACCTGATGCTCTGTGAATGTCTGTCTCCAGCTGAACGACAGCTCTTCACACAAACTTGTGATTGTCAAAAGCTCTGACCAAGCAACATAACGTTTGTACCAGAAAAACTGAGGATGTTCGATCATATAGGGATACAAATCGTCGAACTCCGTGTGTTTGCAATCCAGCGCACGTTCGAAGTGATCCTTAGCCTCGGTTAGTTTATCAATAAAAAATTGCTCTGTCACCGGTTCATTCCCCATTGTGACGCCTCCTCTCTCATGTCTAATTTTTATTATAAAGGAAAACTTATAGGGTGAAAAGCAGATGTTTAAAAAATAGGCTGTGTTCCTGTTATTGTCACTTCCACCTTATCCAAAAACAATCGTCCCGTCATTAAGAGAGGTAATATCAACAAGGGATTCCAGACGGATTCCCTGTTCGCGGATCGTGCGTGCACCGGCCTGGAAGCTTTTTTCGACCACTACGCCAAGGCCCACCAGCTCGGCTCCTGAACGCTGGATAATCTTAATCAGGCCGCGGGCCGCGTCGCCGTTGGCGATAATGTCATCGATGAAGAGGATTTTGTCATCCTCCGAGATGAACTGGCGGGACAGCATGATGTCTGTAACAATTCCTTTGGTAAAAGATGGAACCCGTTCACACAGAGCGTCGGGATCAGCCAGCAGCGTTTTTTTGCGGCGGGCAAACACCAGCGGCACCTTCATCTCATAAGCGGTGGCAAATGCCACGGCAATCCCCGAGGATTCCACAGTCACTACGCGAGTCACTCCAGCCTCAGCAAATCTGCGGGCAAATTCCCGTCCCATTTCCATCGTAAGCATCGGATCGACCTGGTGGTTAAGCAGTCCGTCCAGCTTCAGCACCTGATCCGAGACGACTACGCCTTCCTCCAATATCCGCTGTTTCAATAATTCCATAATTGTAAGCCTCCATTACCCTTTATAGACGTTTCACCGAAATCGCACCTGTTCGTCCAGGCGGAAGTCATGTCCCTCTGTTCCTCATCATAACCTGTACTATGCGGACTACACAAGGCTATATCCTTGCAGGCCCCGCGATTATAAACTTCGCAGCATTCATAAGGAGGCTAAGCATGAAGTCACATGTCCGCACATTACAGATCGCGTTCACTTATATTGGCACCATTGTAGGCGCCGGATTCGCTACCGGCCAGGAAATCCTCCGTTTTTTCACCAGGTACGGACACTGGGCGCTGCTGACGATTCTATTCTCTGCCGCTCTCTTTATCTGGCTGGGCACCAAAATGATGATCATCGCCCGGAAAATCTCTGCGGACTCGTATGAGGATTTCAACCGCCACCTGTTCGGAGCCAAGGCCGGGACCATCATCAGCCTGTTCACCATGATTATTCTGATCGGGGTGAACAGCATCATGCTCGCAGGCGCCGGGGCGATCTTCAAGGAGCATCTCGGCCTTCCCTATCAGGCGGGGCTGCTTCTGACGATCCTTGGATCATACTTGCTCCTGAAGCGCGGTATTTCCGGCATTCTGCAGATCAACAGCCTGGTGGTGCCCCTGATGCTTACTTTGTCGCTAATCCTTGTCTGTAATACGCTGGGCGTTGCGGGAGCCGAACGCTTCCTCTTCCTGCCCACCGATTACAGCAGCATCAACGCCTGGATCTCTCCGCTGCTCTATACCTCGTTCAACCTTGGCATGGCTCAGGCTGTACTCGTTCCGCTGGCCCGCCATACGGATGACGAACGTGCGCTGGTGCGCGGCGGTATTCTGGGCGGAGCGGGTATCGGGTTCATGCTGCTGGCGGCTCATTTTGCCATGAGCTCGCAGATGCCGGGCATCCTGCAGTTCGAGATTCCGATGGGAAGCATCGCCGTCCGGCTGGGTCCGGTGGTGCAGATGATTTTTCTGCTGCTGATCTTCATGGAAATCTTCAGCACCTTTGTTGCGGGAATCTACGGGGTAAGCGTACAGCTCCAGCAGCGGCTCCCGGTTGCCCCTGCGCTTGTCGCCCCGCTGCTGATGCTGATCTGCTATGTGTTCAGCCAATTCGGCTTCAGCTCACTGCTGGGCATCTTCTACCCGATTTTCGGCGCGCTGTGTCTGATATGGGTGATCATGCTGGTGCGCTCCCCCATGTCTCCGCCGCCAGGACAGGGGAAGCCACCGGCAGGAGGGGCGGGCGGCAAAAAGCAGGGAATCACGATTGTCAGCATCAAGCCTGCCATCCGGACTACACGGAAATAACTGCTGCTGCAGGAATGATGCCCGCCACTGCTTCGGCGACATGACGGTGGCAGGTCATCATGACGATCTGCCGGGAAGCCGACAGCTCGCCAAGCAGAGCCAGGGCCGCTTGAAGCCGGTGTTCATCGAAATTAACGAAGAGATCATCGAAGAACATCGGCAAATTGACCTTGCTGCTCATCGTTTCTGCCAGTGCCAGCCGGATCGCCAGATACAGCTGCTCTGCGGTTCCCCGGCTGAGCAGTCCGCTGTCCAGCAGTCCGGCATCCTTGTGTTCAGCCTTCAGCTCTTTGTGCCCCAGTGTCATCACGATCCGGCGGTATTCCCCGTACGTGAGCTTCGAGAAGTACAAGGAGGCGAGCTGCAGCACCTGAGGCTGCTTCTCCTGTTCATAGATTCTGCGCGTCCGCCCCATCAGCTCGGCCGCCAGCGCCGTTACCGCATATTGCCCGGCCAGATTACGCAGTGACGCCCGCTGCTCCTCCAGCTGCTGGAGGGCAGTATCTTCCTTGCCTCGCTCTGTCAACGCTTCCCGTTCCTGCAGCAGCTTGCCGCGCTGCTCAAGCAGCATGCTCCGCTCCTCTTCAAGCTCGGCCGCCGCTTCTTCCGCAGCCTGATGCTCCTGCTCAAGCCGCCCGGCATCCAGATGCTCCAGCAGACTCAGCAGCTCCGCCCGGCCTTCATCATCCCATCCGCTGAACATCGCCAGCTCCGCTTGACGCACGAACCGCGTAACCTCTATCCGTCTCAGCCACGCAGAGGAACGGCGCAGGAACTCCTCTCCGTTCTCAGCACTGCCTTCCTCCAGCAGCTTCGAGCACCGCAGGTTCAATTCCGCCTGCTCCCTGTGATTCGCTGCCAGCTCCTCCCGGACTTCAGCCAGCCGCACCTCCACACTCTCTCTGCGTAGCAGCTCAGCCCTCAGCTGATCCCACTCCCGCTTCCGCAGCTCCAGCCAGGTTAAGAGGGCGGCTGGGGTAGGGTGACCAGGAGCAGCTGGAGTTGCGGGTGCGTATTGGGCAGTAGGATCGGTGGCGGGTAGGCGGTGCTGTGCAGCAAACGGAGCAGCCGGTACCGATTGCTGATCAGCTACAAAAGGAATTGGAGCTGGCCGTCCGGTCTCCGCAGCCGTAAACAGCTTCAGCCCTTCCTGCTCATAGAGCGCACATTCCTCAGCCAGTCCGCTAAGCCGCGCAGACCATTTGGCCTCCTGGCACAGCAGCTCATGGCCCTGCTCTGCCAGGGCGAAGATATCCGGCAGGCCGTCCGGCGACAGCCCTTCGGGGAGTCTCCGCTGACGCAGCCATGCTTCGTAGCGTGCCGCCAGCTCCGTGAAGCGGGCCTCCGCTTCCTCCAGCTCGCCGGTCAGCACCTGCTCCTGTCCGCTCAGCTGCGCAAGCTCCGTCCGGCAGGCCTCGGCCTCAGCCGCCTGCCGGTCAACGCGCTGGCGCCAGGTGCCCCAGGCCTCCATCAGCCGGCGCAGCTCGCGCATCCCGGCCTCCAGCCCGCCTGCGTCAGGGCTGGCGGCCTTAGGGCCGCTCTCCCGCTCCGCGCCGGAGAGCAACAGCCCGCGCAGCCGCAGCATCTCCGCTGCGGCCTTGCCCGCTTCCCCGCCGCCGGGCTCCGGCGGGGACCCCGCCGCCCCCGCTGCGCGCAGGGCGGCCCATAGCCACAGGTCCGCTGCGGCCAGCAGGCCGAGCGCGGACCATACGCTGACCGGCGGTGCGCCGGTCAGCCACAGCGCAGGCGGCAGCAGCAGCGTAAGCGCTGCGCCCGCCTGCAGGAAGCGCCGGTAGCGTACCGCCCGGCGCCCGTTGTCGCCGGGGCGGCTGCCCCCGGCGGTATCCCTGCGGCGCGGAGCTGACGCGCCGCCTTCCGGGCCGAGCTGCGCTTCGCGCCAGCGCTCGGCGGCCTGCTGCAGCTCGTCCCAGAGCTGCACCAGTTCACGCGGGCTGCGCGGTGCCAGGCCCGCGAAGTCCGCTGCGCCGCTGGCGTGCTCCTGCGCCAGCAGGCGCTCGGCCGCCTGCAGCGCAGCAGCGGCGGCGGCCTTGCGGGCGCGGAGGCTCAGCAGCTCCGCGCCCCGGGTCTCCATTTGCCGGTCATATCCGGCAAAGGAGGCGGCGTAACGCCGCGCGGCCTCCCGGTCCGCGGCGGCCGGTGTGAAGCCCGCAAGCTCTGCGGTATCCCAGCCTGCGCCAATGCTGCGCAGCAGGCGTTGCAGCTGCTCCCGCAGAGCCGCAAGCTCCGCCTGAATCCGCTGCTGCTCCGCCCGCTTGTCCTCATAGCTGCTGCGGCTGCGGTCCAGCGCTTCGAGCGCAGGCCCCTGCTCTGCAAGCAGAGGATCAGGCGGCTTCGCCGCAAGCTCTGCGGTAAGCTCTGCCGTAAGCCGTTCCAGCCGGAACGCTGCACCCTGCAAGCTGCGCAGATCGGCTGTAAGCGACCTCCAGCGTTCCGCCCCGTTATCCGGGAACGATGCAATCACAGGCAGCTCCTCCAGCTCCAGCCGGCCTTCGCTCCATTTCAGCCACAGCTCCCGGATGTCCTGCGCCTTGTGCAGCTTCATCAGCCTTGCACCGGCGAGCCCGCGGTCCAGCTTCATCTGCTCCAGCTTCTGCTCCGCTGCTTCCAGAGCCAGGGTATTCCCGTTATATCTCGGCAGATAAGAGCGGCTCTCCGCTACCTCCTGCTCCAGCTTCCCGATAGACTGTAGAATCCTGGCCGCCTCCTGGACCTTGCCTCGCGGCTTGTAGAGCTTCTCGGCCTCCTGGACCAGACGCTTCTCGGCCCGCATAATCTCCCCGCCGCCGCCCATCCCGGCATGGAACAGGTAGCTGCTCATTTCCCCGGACTGCAAGGCACCCAGCTCCTGCAGCTCGTCAAGCGAGACAGCGAACAGCTGGCGGAACATGCTCCGGGAGATGCCGCCAAGCAGACGCCGCTCCAGCTCCGCCTGATTCAGCTCCTCCGTGCGGCCATCCGGATGGAGGAGTGCAATATGCAGCTTCTCCGCTCTGCCCGGCCCCGCGCCGCCGGAAGCATACCGGCGGATGGTCCATAATGCGCCGGACTCATCCCTTGCTTCCAGAACTCCGCCGTGCGTCCCTCCTTGCAGCGGCTCGTACCGTTCAGCCGGATTCCCCCGGCCGGGGATGCCGTACAGCATGGCACGGATGAACTGCAGGGTCGTGCTTTTACCAGCCTCGTTGCGTCCGAACAGAACCGTGACCCCTTCATTCAGTCCAATCTCCCGCTGAGCCAGCCTTCCGTAGCCGCCGATCCGCAATGAATCGATCTTCATCCCTCTACCTCCCGGTCTTGCTGTCCATCACTATCTCCGGTATCCCCGGCAGTGTTCTTACTCATCACCCATCCGTCAGCATCCGCCGGCGCATTTTCCCACGCCCGTCCAGTCCCTTCCAGCCCTGCTCCATTGCCCTCAACAGAATACACCTTGCCTTCTTCCGCAGTATTCAGCGGCGTCCCTCCGGACTCTTCCAGTCCGCTCAGCAGAGTGATTCCCAGCTCTGTTGCACCTCTCAGCCATTCCTGCTTCTCTTCGGCTCCTACGGATAATAGCAGCCTGCGCAGCTCCTGGTTCTCCATCAGCGGTCTCAGCGCAGTAGCGACCAGCTCGTCCAGCTCTGCGGCATTCCCGCTACTGTGCCCGGCAAGCCGTAGCATTTCACCCAGGAAGCTGTCCTCCAGAAGCAAGTGCTCCCGGTCAACCGCAAGTCCCGTTTCAATGGAGAAGCCTTCCGTCCAGACCAAGCCCGCGTATTCTTTGCGCACCGCGCGCACAGTTTCCCGCCGCTGGAGCTCGGTGAGCAGATCATCTGCCGCCCCCTTTTCAGCCAGCACCTTATGTATATCCCCCCGCCCGGTCAGGCGGAATCTGACCACAGACATCATCTGCGGAGTCTCTCTGCGGATATCCTCCACTGCATTCTCTACAGCCAGGGTCCACTCTGCCTCGTCAGTGAGTCCTTCAATCGAGAGCTCGCGGACCTGCCAGCGTACACTGTCCAGTTCATGGAAATCCAGCCGGACTGCACCCTCTGCACTGACATCAACCGTATAGCAGCCCTTTGGCCCGGTCTCCTTAATGCTTCTTCCTTGAATGTTGCCCGGATAGACGATAGGCGGATGCTCATGCAGAATACTCCGCTTATGAATATGCCCCAGCGCCCAATAGTCATAGCCCCTGCCGATCAGATCTTTCCGGGTGCATGGGGAGTAAGTCTCATGCTGGAGATCCCCGTCCACATTGCCGTGCAGCAGGGCGATGTGGAACAGGCTGCTGCCCGGCTGGCGGCTGAAGCGCAGAGCTGTATTCTCTGTCACTTTGGAGGTCGGGTAGGAGATGCCGCTGATCACAGCTACCTCCTTCCCGTCCACCCGGCGGCGGGCGGTAACGCGTTCCGGCTCACTGCCGCCGAATACCGTAACATGGGCAGGCGGTGCTGAGCTAAGGCGCGGGCCGTCCAGCGGATCATGGTTACCGTGGATCAGGAATACCTGAATTCCGTGGTGTCCGAGTTCCTCCAGAGCCTCCCGGAACCGGAGCTGCCCTTGAAGCGATGCATCCGAGACATCGTAGACATCGCCGCTAATGACCACGAAATCTACCTTTTGCAGGGTGGCTACGCCAACAAGCCGCCCGAGGGCGGCGAAGGTGGACTCCCGGAGATAGGAGCGGATATCCGGCGGGAGATGAGACAGACCGGCGAACCGGCTGTCCAGATGCAGATCCGCAGCATGCAGGAAACGAAAAGGAATCATAGCCTCACCCCTTCATTCCCGGCTGGAACTGCAGATAGGTTTTCTTCAGTTCATTGGCTACACGGGTCAGGGAATAGAGGCTTTTTGCTTTATCCCAAGCCGAGCGCGACAGCTCATAGCGGTAACCGGGGTCCGTGATTACTTTTTCCAGAGCATCTGCCAGTCCCAGCTCATCATCCGGATTCACCAGCAGCCCGTTCACCCCGTCCTCAATTTGCTCGGGAATGCCGCCCACATTGGTCCCGACCAGCGCCAGACAGCTCAGCGCAGCCTCGGCAAATACCGAACCGAACGCCTCCGCCCGCGATGGCAATACGAAGATATCGAAGAACGGCATGAATTCCTCAGGATGCAGCGTATAGCCGTAAAAAATAGTCTCATTATATATACCCAGCTCCTGCGCAAGCTTCTCCAGCTCCGCCCGGCTCGGTCCGTCCCCGATAATATGCAGCACATATTCATGCCCCCGCTTCTTCAGCTCGGCACAGGCCTTGAACAGAATATCGATGCCTTTGGCCGGCACCAGGCGGGTAACCGTGACCAACTGCGGGATGTCATTCTCATGCGGGACAGGCTTGAACCGCTTCTCGTCGAACCCGTTCGGGATCACTCCGATGCTGTCCGGCCGCTCAATATAAGGAGTCATATAATCGGCAAAAGCACGCGAAACCGTCATCAGCCGGTCACTCACATGCTCCAGCTCCCGGTAAATGGCGACCAGGAACTGATGCTCAATCCCCCCCTCGCGGATCAACCCGTTCAGAATCAATTCACGCTCATAGCTGGAGTGCAGCGTCTGAATCAAGGGCACATCAGGATAAATTCTCTTCATCGCCAGCCCTGCAATCGGATGATGGGCATGGATCAGATCATAATTTTTGCTCATGCGCAGCTTGGTCCACCAGATGTAATCCCGGTAGGTCTGAATGTATTTTTGTACAACCGGACTTTCGCCGTACACGGTCCAATCAAAGGTCTCGAAGACGATGTCTTCGCGTCCCTTGCCCCGGATGCGCTTGGGCAGCCAGAACAAATCCATCTCCCAGCGGCTCGAGCGGAAGCGTTCCTGCAGATAAGGGATCATAGAAGATACACCACCGGGCTGCTCCGGCGGGAAGAATAGCGCTTGCAGCAAGTTCATATTGGTACATCTCCCTTTACAATTGCCCTATTTACGGTGAAAGCCGGCAATTATGATATAGTTGTGTATATGTACAATAATAAATACGGGTATAGCTACAGGTATAGGTACGCTAAGGTTCCATATCCTAATTTTATCGGTATCCACCCGAAACAGCAACTAAGATGACAGCTTTACTTATCTTGGATTTTGAACTAGAGGAGAATGAAAGATGAATGAAGAACGGCTGCCTGCCGCGTACACCGCTAACATTAGAGAGATGCTGGGGGATACGGCGGACGCTTTTCTGGAGAGCTATCTTGCTAAGCGGACCCAGGGTCTGCGGTTCAATACGTTAAAAAGCAGTGCACCTTCCGGCCGCGCCGCAGCGGAGCAGGCAATCGCACAATTCGGCCTGTCACTGGTAGCATGGTGCCCATCGGGCTTCTACTATGAGGACCCGGTCCGGCCGGGAAGACATCCGTATCATACCGCCGGACTATATTATATTCAGGAGCCCTCCGCAATGTCCGCAGCCGAGCTGCTGAAGCCGCTCCCCGGTGAGATCGTTCTCGACCTGGCGGCCGCTCCCGGCGGCAAAACCACCCATATCGCCTCACTGATGCAGGGGCAAGGGCTGCTTATTTCCAATGAAATCCACCCGGAGCGGGCCAAAATCCTGGCCGAAAACGTCGAGCGGCTCGGCATAAGCAACACGCTGGTTACCTCCGCAGCTCCCGGTGATCTCTCCAAAAGATTCCCTGAGGTGTTCGACCGCATTATGCTGGACGCGCCATGCTCCGGCGAAGGGATGTTCCGCAAAGACCCTGCGGCGATAGACGAATGGTCCCCGAAGCATGTGGAGATCTGTGTAGCCAGACAGTGGGATATTCTGCAGGATGCGTATCTGATGCTGAAGCCTGGCGGTCATATGGTCTATTCGACCTGTACCTTCAACCGCCAGGAGAATGAGGAGACGATGGAGCGCTTCGTGCAGACCTATCCCGATATGGAGCTGATCGTTACGAAGCGGCTGTGGCCCCACCTGGAGCGGGGTGAAGGGCATTTTGTGGCCCTGCTGCACAAGGCTGCTTCCGCTGACCAGACAGAATCTGCTTCACGTTCAAGCAAAAGTAAACGCGGTGAACGCGGCAGTAATAGTCAGAAGGCAAGTGCTACGCTTAGGGAGGCCCATCAACAGTTCATGAGCTGGTCGGAGGCAGAATTGCCCGGATTCGCCGGACACGGCGTGCCGCTTCTCTTCGGCGAATCCCTGTATCTGCTGCCTGAGGCATTCAGGGAGCGGCTGCATACCGGTATACTGGACGGGCTCAAGGTGCCGCGTGCCGGACTGCATATTGCCCATCTCAAAAAGAACCGGATCGAGCCTGCCCACGCTCTGGCCATGGCTCTGCGGCCGGATCAGGCGGCACGCAGCTATGATATGCCTGCGGACGGCCCGGAAATCCAGGCCTGGCTGCGCGGAGAGAGTCTGCCGGTTCCGCCAAGCCTGCATGGCTGGACGCTGGTAACCGTAGACGGCTTGCCCGTAGGCTGGGGCAAAGCCAGCTCCGGCCAGCTCAAGAATCATTTGCCCAAGGGTCTGCGGATTCTAAAAGCCCATCTTGACGAGGTTTAGGCAGTTGACCAGTTCATGAAGCCTCCCTACGCATATGATGTCATTATCCCATGGAGATCCGCCGGACTTAAGCGCCGGCAAATGGGAACAGACATGAATCAAGGGAGGAATCAGACATGGGTGCAGGTGTAGGCTTCACTTCAACCGGTGCGATTTTGGTACTCTTCATATTGCTCGTAATCATTTCCCGTTCGTTGTTCGTCTAATTCCGCTGTAAGCAGCACAGCACACGGACCTCAAGCAGCCCGCTCCCTTAATGGGGGCAGGCTGCTTTTTCATCACTATGCAAGTTGAATTAGTCTACTTACAAACAGTACTTCACCAGCGCATCGCGCACGCCGTTGTCATTATTAGTGCCGGTGATCACATCTGCGGCTGCTTTGACCTCCACCGGAGAGTTATCCATCGCCACACCCAGACCGGCATAGGTCAGCATGGAGATATCATTGTAATAGTTGCCGATCGACAGCACCTGCTCTTGCGGGATGCCAAGCTCGGCTGCCAGATGCTTCAGGGCATTGCCTTTGGAGGATTCCGGGTGCATCAAATCGACGAAGAACTCTCCGCTGCGCAGAATGTTGTATTGCTCTCCCCAAGTAGCCCACTCCCGCTGCGCTTCATCCAGAATATCGGACTGTGTGAATACAGTGAATTTCACAATCGGTTCGCGGAAGTCCTCCCAAGCGGGAAGAGATGCAGGCATAATCCGGAAATGCTCATACATATAGTGGGCTTCCTTCGTCAGGTTCTCCACATTGTCCACATACATCTCAAACGTTGTGTTCACATCGAAATGGATATCACGCTCGCGGCAATAGGCGATATACGGGTCCAGCCCTCTGGCGTCCAGCCCATACTGGTGCAGCACCTTACGGTCCTTGACGCTTACCGTTGCCGCCCCGTTATGGCCAAGCACATAGCCCGACAAGCCCATCTCCTCCATAAAAGGAATCGAATTCTGCGGACTGCGCCCTGTGCAGAGTACAATCTGCCCGCCCTGGCGTGTGACCTCGGCAATCGCCGCTTTATTCTCTTCACTGAGCTGATGATCATCATTCAGCAGTGTTCCGTCTACATCCAGTGCAATCAGCTTGTATTTCATACCCCATCATCCTATCTCTGTATAGTATACCGCCAGTTCGCTCCTGGTCTCTATTTAACTAATCCTTACGATTCCGCATCCCCGCCGCCGCGCAGCAGCGTAAGCTCACGGGCCGTGAGCTCCCGGCAAGCTCCCTCGGGCAGCGTCTCATCCAGCTTGAGTTCGCCCATCGACACCCGTTTCAGGAACACTACCTTCTTCCCGACAGCCACGAACATCCGCTTCACCTGATGGAATTTGCCTTCCGTAATGGTGAGTGAGATATACGACAGCACACGGCTGCCCCGTTCTCTGCTTAGAATGCTAAGCTGCGCGGGCAGAGTCACATAACCATCCTCAAGCGTAACACCCTCGGCAAAAGCAGCCACATCCGCTGCATCAACCTCCCCCTCAACGGTAGCCTCGTAGGTTTTGGGGACATGCTTGCGCGGGGACAGCAGCTCATGTGCCAGCTTGCCGTCATTCGTGAGCAGCAGAAGCCCCACGGTATCCTTATCCAGCCGTCCGACCGGGAACGGCTCGAACTGCGCATACTCCTGCTTCAGCAGATCCAGAACCGTACGGTCCCGTTTGTCTTCGGTGGCGGATAATACGCCCGGCGGTTTATTCATCATCAGATAGATGAATTCCCGGTAGAGAACCGGCTCCCCGCCAACCTCTATGCGGTCCTGCTCCGGGTCTACATGGAACCCGCTGTCTTTGACGACAGCTCCATTGACTGTGATCAGGCCCTGCTTGGCCTGCTTGCGGATATCGCTGCGCGAGCCAATCCCCATGTGGGACAGCACCTTATCAATCCGCTGTTTCTTATTCGCCGTTCCTCCTGTAGCCATACTCTAAGTCCACCTCCAGCCTGCGGGATATTCGTTCTTCAGTAGTCCGTCCTGCCATTTGCCCCAGCCTGCGCTGAAGCCGTCAATGCAAACGAGAGTATAACCTTTGTAAGCATGTCCATCCTTAATGGACATGCGTTCTGCGGGGATCGACAAGGTCTCCCCCTTCAGGTAGGAGACCGCTTCCCCGCTGGCGCTGGATAGCGATACCGAGCGGCTGCATTCCTCAGGACGAAGTGCTGTAGCGAGCGGATGACCGGGAACGAATCTGCCGCTCTTGATCTGCCCCACATACCAGCCCGGCCGGACCGTCTTCAGCCCGTCCAGCGCTTCACGCGGCAACGGGGAGATATAAAGATGGTCGCCGAACCATATCGCATGTCCGGGCGGCTGTGTCCCCAGCAGCTCTTGAATAAAGTCCGCATAGACCGCGAACGCTACCGCTTCCCCGCCAGTTCGCTGTGACTGCGGACCTGGACCCGTTCCGGCTCTACCAAAGCCAGAGCCGGAGCCGTGTCCAGATCCGCGTCCTCCCTTGCCGCCCCGGCCGTAATCTGCCTTACCGGGAACTGCCTTACTATGAGAGTCTGTTTTGCCAGGCTTGCTCCGGGGCGCGGCTGACAGACTTTTCTCTCTCGACTCATTTCGTGCTTTTACGTTCTCTAAAGTGTTTGTCACCGTAGTTCCATTTCCTGCTGCCCCGGTTTCAAATGCCTCTCTCTCCGATCCGCCACTTCCCTCATGACGCAATACCGCCATGAAATGCCCTTCCCCCTTGACCTTATGCGGCCACAGCCGCGCCGCACCCGGCAATGGGCCGAGTCCGGCAGCGTACGGACCGGTTCCGCCTATGGGAACCAGCGAGAAGTGCGGATGGCCAGCCAGGAATCCGGCCACCAGCTCCTCGTCCTCTTCCGGCGCGAAGGTGCACGTCGAGTAGACCATCGTTCCGCCCGGCTTCAGCGCCGTGGCTGCCGTCTGCAGAATCTCCCGCTGCATCTCCGCATATTTGTCCGGGGTTCCCGGCTCCCACTGTCTGACCATATCCTCGTCCTTGCGGAACATGCCTTCACCCGAACACGGCGCGTCGATCAGAATCCGGTCGAAGAAGCGGGGAAAGGCCGCCGCAATCCGCTCCGGGCGCTCATTCAGGACAATGCCGTTACGTACCCCGTACAGCTCCAGATTCTTGGCGAGCGCCTTTGTCCGTTCAGGATGCAGGTCATTCGAGACTAGCAGGCCTTCACCCTGCAGCTTGGCAGCAATCTGGGTAGACTTGCCGCCCGGGGCTGCGCACAGATCGAGCACCCGATCCCCCGGCTGAACATCCAGCAGTTCAACCGGGGCCATGGCACTCGGCTCCTGAATATAGTACAGCCCCGCATGATAATAGGGGTGCTTTCCGGGTCTGGCTCCCTCTCCGGTATAGAAGCCCGAAGGGCACCAGGGAATCGGCTCCAGGGGGAAGGGGGAGTGCTCCCGCAGCCCGTCCACCGTTATTTTCAGTGTATTGGCCCGGATTCCCCCGTAAGGTGACTGCTGATAGGTATCTGTAAATTGCTCATATTCCGGTCCCAGCAGCTCTTTCATACGCTGCGCGAAAGCTCCGGGCAGTTGTGCTGTCATGATGCCGTCCTCCCGCTCAAATAATCAGGAACACCCCTGCGGGTGCTCCTGTTGTACCTTACTATGGTCAAGCGCCACCCGGGCTGTGCCTGGGTCTGTCCGGCCGCTGCGGCCCGCGCCGCTGAGGCAGCACAGGCGGAGTAGACTCAGCAGCGAGCCTGACCTCTTCCTCCAGCACGGGGTCTACGATGCGGATTGTGAGATCATAATAATCAAAGGGCTGATCGTTGTAAGCCTCCAGACGGGCAACATACTCCCCGGCTTCCCGGACCAGCTTCGCCAGATCAATCCCCAGCGTCACCGCCGGATATCTGCCCAGTACTTCATGAGACTGCTTCAGCAGAATCAGGCCGCCGCGCACATTGGCATTACGGAAATGGTACAGCCCGACTGCCACCTGCAGCAGAGCTTTGTATAACGGATCACGCTGCTTTTCCAGCCATAATTCCTCCAACACCTCATGACATTCGAAATAATCCCTGTCCCGGTTGAAGTAGATGAGGTAGGCCAGATACAGCGGCTCATAAGCCATCCGGCTCGCTGCCCTTCTTGGCATTCGAGAGCAGCTCGCGCACATGGTCCAGCAGTTCCTTCATTGCATCCATATCCTGAGCCTGCCAGATCGCATTGAACCGTTCCTGACTCTCAATCGCTTCATTCACAAGATGATAGAAATACAGCTGGTGGATTGCCTTCAGCAGTTGGGTCGTCATGTTCGAGTTCTCCTCGAAGGTCTTCTGGGCCTCCAGAATCTCTTCCCGGATACTCGACATCTCGCTGTCCAGAATGGAAGCCGCTTCTGCTGCCGTTTTCAGGCGCACCCGCATTTCATCAGGCAGGCTCTCCCGGTATTTATAATTCAGCGAATGCTCAATGGTTGCCCAGAAGTTCATCGCCAGTGTACGGATTTGAATTTCAGCGAGTACAATCTTTTGACCCAGCGCAGTCTGTACCGGATACCGGATGATCATATGGAAGCTGCGGTAGCCGCTTTCCTTATAATTGGTAATGTAGTCCTTCTCATATAGTACTTCAAGGTCTTTGCGGGCACGGATGTATTCCGCCACTCTGCGGATATCCTCGACGAACTGGCACATAATGCGAATGCCGGCGATATCCTCGATGCCCGTTTCCAGATCCTCCATTTTTACGTTTAAGCGTTTAGCCTTCTCAAGTATGCTAGACAGCCGCTTTACACGGCCGGTAACGAATTCAATCGGAGTATATTCTTCCCTTTTCTTAAGTTCGGAGCGCATCGTCTTGAATTTAACCTTCAATTCCTCCACCGTTTGTTCATA
Source organism: Paenibacillus sp. FSL H7-0756 (assembly GCF_038006765.1). Taxonomy (NCBI): domain Bacteria; kingdom Bacillati; phylum Bacillota; class Bacilli; order Caryophanales; family Paenibacillaceae; genus Paenibacillus; species Paenibacillus sp. FSL H7-0756. The sequence goes on from NZ_JBBOVT010000002.1 coordinate 2,008,420, forward strand.
AGGAAGCAGAAAAGTTCCCCAGTCCCTGACGTCCATCGCCTTGTCCTCCTGTCCATTCATCCTTCAGTGATGATCAGCGCCTACCGCATCAAGGAGCCTCTGGAAGCCGTCCCGCCGCAGCAGCTGCCGTAGTCCGGCATGCACTCTGCGGTTAACCTCCGGCCCTTCATAGATGAGTGCTGTATAAATTTCGACCAGACTGGCGCCCGCACGTATCTTATCGTAAGCATCCTGGGCTGTAAAAATCCCGCCCGACCCGATAATCGGCAGCTTGCCGCCAGTCTGGCTATAGATTCTGCGGATAATCTCTGTAGAACGTTCACGCAGCGGCTGACCGCTCAGCCCGCCCGTCTCTCCGGCTTTGTCACTCTGCAGCCCTTCACGGGAGAGTGTCGTATTGGTGGCAATGATGCCGTCCATTCCGGCTTCCCTGATGGTATGTACCATATATTCCAGCTCAGCGTCGCTGACATCGGGAGCGATCTTGACCAGCAGCCCCTTCGTAGTGCCCGTCTTCACCCGCTGCAGCTCCATCTCTTCCTTAACCTCGCTAAGCAGGTTCGAGAGCTCGCTGCCATGCTGAAGACTCCGGAGATCCGGGGTATTCGGCGAGCTGATATTGACCACAAAAAAATCACCGTACGGATACAGCGTACGGATACACTTGCGGTAATCCTCATGCGCCAATTCATTCGGGGTGGCCTTGTTGCGTCCGATATTGACCGCCACCGGAATTCTGCGCTTCTTCAGCTTCTTGAGACGTTCAGCCATAGCCTCAGCGCCTTCATTATTGAAGCCCATCCGGTTAATAAGCGCCTTGTCGGGCAGCAGCCGGAACAGCCGTGGGCTGTCATTGCCGGGCTGGCCTACCGGAGTTACCGTGCCTACCTCCATGAATCCGAAGCCGATCGAAGAGAACCCTCCTACCGCTTCCGCATTCTTATCCAGCCCTGCCGCTAAGCCCACAGGGGTCGGGAAATGTACCCCGAACAGGTCTACTGCAAGATCTGCCGTCTCAGGAACCCCGTACATCAGGCGCATGGCTGCGCTCCCGCCGGGTACTAGATCTGCTTTATTCAGTCCGCCGATGACGAGATGATGCGCCGTCTCCGGGTCCATTTTAAAGAAAATTGGCTTGCCAAAATGTCGATACAGCACCGTTCTCGCTCCTTCAAGGGAACCACAATTGACATAACGACTCCCGTATCTATAGGTTTCTTCTTAATTTTATCCGTTTCCGGGGGAAAAGAAAAGTTTTTTGCCGCAGCGATTGTCCCCGCCTTGCCGCACTTCCTTGCCGCCGCCGCCAATTCTCACAGATTCCCCGTAATTTCAATTCCGTCCGCAGTCCGCAGGTGATTCCTTGCCCAGCTTATGAACGGGTTCAGGAAATCTTGTAGTTCAGAGTTACTATCCCGCTGCTGCTCAAGCTCAGACAAGATGGACTCCCACAAGCTCTTCGGAATAGGATTCTCCCAGCAAGGGTCCAGCGATGTCTGCTCTTCTCCAGTAAAGGGATTGGTTACAGGGAACACCTTGTTAATCGCAGGCTTAAGATACTCAAAGTCCTCTTCATAGATAAACAGCATCTCTGCGTGTGCACTCCCGCCCTCTTCCATGTTCAAATTATACCGGGAAAAGGTGAATCCTATATTCCTCCGGGGACCTGCATAGCGGTATAGCAGCACCGGAATTTCGCTTTTGGATCTGCTTGCCATGGCAGCATCACTCCTGCTTCTGTGTTCTTCACGCTCCAGCATGAAACTTTCCTTATGATACTCCAGCCGTTATTCCTCTGTATAGACTATGGCTCCGTTGATCCAGTCCTGCCGCAAGAGATTGCAGCTAGACTTGTCTTTTCATCCAGACTAGAATAGAGGAGCGGGCACAAGTTCAATGCACCGCCGGCAATCCTCACATGTAAGGGTTATCACAGACTAAGAGAGAAAGAAGGGCGACCTAATGTCAACCAAACGTAAGCCTCCTACACTCCAGCAGAAAAAAGAAGAAGTGAACCGCAAAGCGATTCTGTGGATCAGCGCCAGTCTGATACTGCTGATTGCGCTTATCGCCGTTTTATTTATCTTTGTCGGGAATTAGTTCAGCCAATGGTACACTTTATGGGGGTTGGTCTGATTACGGGGCGAATCCGAAGGGAAACGTTCCTCCGGTACGACCAGCTCCTCAGGCAGAACCCCTTGACTAATCTGAACCTTCGTGCCCATCGGCACCATCGCGAACAGCTCCTCCACATCCTTCCGGCTCATCCGGATACACCCCAGCGACTCATCCTTGCCGATGCTATCCGGCTCATTCGTCCCGTGAATTGCATAATTACTGTCCGAGAGCTGCATGCCCCGGCTGCCGAATTCCCCGTTATCGCGCCCGTTCGGGTTCACGACCTTATCCTTAATGAAGAACTCTCCTTCAGGTGTCTTATCTCCGCCGAGTCCCACAGGATAATTCCGCAGAATTACATTGCCGCTGGTGACCGCCAGACGGTAGTTTTGCTTATCAACAATGATAGCAAGCGGTTGTTTGAAAAAAAGCTTCTCCCCCGGCCCCGCCGCCGGACGTCCGCCTGTCTGCTCTTGCCCCGGAGTACCTGCTTCTTGGCCTCCTGACGGCTGTGGAGATGCAGAGAGCAGCGGCGCCTCTCCCCGTGCGGCACTGCGCAGCGGTGCGAAGGCTTCCTTCATCAGCGGGGTGATGCCGCCCAGCACGTTCGCCGGGAACGGCTTCACTAATTCCTGTACCGCTTCGGGATAAGCCCCTTTGCTGTTCTTGTACGTACGCAGCGCACTCCAGAGCACAGCGAGCTCCTCCTGCTGCTTCTGCCAGTTCAGTCCCTGCTGCTTAAGCTCCGCCGGATCCGGCGGCTGGCATGCGCACGCTGCCTGATTATAGGACTGATAAACTATACGCCCTTCTCCGCTCTTGGCAAGGGTAGCCTCCAGCGGCAACCCTTTCTTCCAGAGCAGCCATTTGCCCGAGCGCTTCATACCGAGCAATGCGGTGGCGGAAGGCGTCTTTGCCGACTTCAGGATGGCTGCCAGGCCCCCGCCCCCCGCAGCAGCATCCGCCGCTACCGCCGTGAAATCCAGACTTGCCGGTTCTTGCGGACTTACCGGTGTCTCTTCGGCGCTCTCCGGCGGCAGCACAGCTGAGATATTCGCGGCTGGCGCAGCGGTGCCCGCTCTCTCCGGCTGAATTCCCGGTGCGACGGCAGCCGGAATAAGCATGAGCAGCAGCAGCATTAGAGCCAGCAGCACCCGGCGCTTCTTGAGTCTAGCGGTCTGCCGTTCCCGGGCCGATTCCAGCAGCCCTTCCTCGTACTGCTGCAGCATTTCCGCCGGCACCTTGCTGCGTTCAAATGCCTCATACACTTCCCCGGCCTGATTGTAGCAGTAATTCGCTTTTCCATACTGGCCGTTCTTATAGTATTCCTTACCAAGCAAGTACCATGCCATCTTATTATCCGGATGCATCTGTACATAGGCTTTTAGATGCTGAGCATTCTTCATGTTGGCCTCCACTATTGGTGGTATGGTTACGTATTCGTATCTGCCTTCTATTGTATATCGGCAAAAGATGCAAAAAAAGACACCTCAAGCCGCATTTATTGCGGACCGGAGATGTCTTTATGTTAGACGGCAGTAGCTTAGCCCTCTTTGTTGAAAGGTGCATCTGCAATCTTAATGGAGTCTGTAGGGCATCCGTCAGCTGAATCCTGCAGGTCATCGAACAAGTCGTCCGGAATCACTACATCACCGTGGTTGCCGTCGTTCTCATAGATCACTTCTGCCAAACCTTCATCATCGTAATCAAAAATATCAGGGGCCGTCGCGCCACAAGCACCACAAGCGATGCATGTGTCCTTCTCGACCCAAGTGTACTTAGCCATTTTTTCTCTGCCTCCCGCTTAACTATACAGCCTGCAGTCGCAGCCTGTTATTTTTCTCATATTAATATAAATAGGATACAATTTCAATGAATTTTCAATGTGTTGACATTATTGCCTCATTCTCAGGGGGGCTCCCAGCAGGTGATGACGGCCCTTATCTCAGTCTATATCCTTATCTGCGCCGCCCAGATTGTCCTTCTGCAGCGAGGTGCCCCGCTCCTTATGATTACGCAGCCGCGCAGAGTGGCTGTCGCTCAGCATCCCTGCGGTCAGCACCGCATTCTCGCCGAACTTGTTGCGCAGCATATCCATCGCCTTATTGAGCGATTCCTTTTTCGGCTGCCGTTCGTAGTCGAACAGGTCCAGCTGAATGGCCGACTCCTCTTTGGGTATCAGCCCCTGGAGCGTTACCCCCAGCAGCCGCACCGGCTTGTCACCCTTCCAGTGGCGCGCGAACTGGTCGCATGCCACCTTATAGATGTCCTCGGCGCTCTCCGTGGGAGCCTCAAGCTGGCGGGAGCGGGTAATCGTCTTCATATCCGGCGTGCGGATCGTCAGCTGTACCCCCGCTGCAACCAGCCCCTGCTTCCTCAGCCTCCGCGCGACCTGATCGCTTAGGTTCAGCAGAATCGGGCGCGCCTCAGCCAAGCCTACTACATCATGCGGCAGCGTGGTTGTATGGCCGATGGATTTGCTCTGCTCCCGCTCCGGATTCACGATCCCGTGATCAATCCCGTTCCCCGCCCGCTTCAGCCAGGCACCCATGACGCCGAAATGGCCGACCAGCATCGCCTCGTCTGCGGCCGCCAGCTGTCCGATGCTGTAGATGCCCAGCTTGCGCAGCTTCTCGGCCGTCTTGCCGCCAATGCCGAACATCTCATTGCACGGCTTGTCCCACAGCACGGACGGCACATCGCGCAGCCGCAGCACGGAGATACCGCTGGGCTTCTTCAGATCAGAAGCGATCTTCGCCAGCAGCTTGTTGGGGGCAATCCCGATGGAGCAAGGCAGACCCAGCTCCTCCATAATGCGCCGCTGCAGCGCCTCGGCAATCTCCAGCGGGGTACCGAATTGACGGGAGCCGGTGATATCGAGATAGCATTCATCTATAGAGACCGCTTCGAGCAAGGGGGTATAGCTGTAGGCAATTTGCATAAAAGCATTCGAGTACTTGCGGTATAGATGGAAATCCGGCTTAATAAGCATTAAAGACGGACAAATCCGCAGCGCCTTCTGCACCTGCATACCAGTGGAGATGCCCAGCCTGCGCGCGGCGTAGGAGCAGGTGACGATAATCCCCCTTCTAGCCTCCACACTGCCAGCCACCGCTGTCGCCTCACCTTTATATTGCTCCGGATCTTCCGCCTCATGCACAGAGCAATAAAAGGCATTCATATCCACATGCAGAATAACCCTGCCGCTTGCCGGATAATATTGATCCACACTCTGCATGGTATCCACCTTCTTATCTTTCGGGGTTCCATTGTTATTGTCAGCATACCTCTACCCCGGCGGGAGGTCAACTTGCCAGAGAGCCGCTTGTGACAGCGCAGTGAAAAGTTCTTTGTTACTTTCCCGCGTAAAAATGCTATAATATAAAAATTAATTTCCTATGCGAAGGCTAATAACACTTTTAGGAGGACACTCATGTCTAAGTCTATCTCCATCTTCGATACTACCCTGCGCGACGGAACACAAGGCGAGGGGATCAGTCTGTCGGCGGATGACAAGCTGAAGATTGCCAGGAAACTCGACGATCTGGGTGTCCATTATATTGAAGGCGGCAATCCGGGCAGCAACAACAAGGATATCGAGTTTTTCAAAAGAGTCCAGGAGCTTCATCTGAATGCCAAAATTACCGCATTCGGCAGCACCCGGCGCAAGAACACGGTGACTGAGCAGGACGAGGGGCTGCAGCGGATGATTAACGCTGGCGTTCCGGCGGCTACCCTGGTGGGCAAATCGTGGGATTTCCATGTTCATACTGCCCTGCAGACCACTCTGGAAGAGAACCTGGCCATGATCGGCGATTCCATCTCTTATCTGAAGCGCAAGGGGCTTGAGGTCATTTTCGATGCAGAGCATTTCTTCGACGGCTTCAAGAACAATCCTGAATACGCCGCTGCCGTTCTCACCCGTGCCCGCGAGGCCGGAGCAGACTGGCTGGTGATGTGCGATACGAACGGCGGCACCCTGCCGCATGAGATTCATGATATTGTGACAAGCATCGGTGTGATGCTCCCGGAAGCATCGCTCGGTATTCATACACACAACGATTGTGAGCTTGCGGTTGCCAACACCCTAAGCGCAATCGGCGCCGGTGCCCGGCAGGTCCAGGGGACCATTAACGGCTACGGCGAGCGCTGCGGCAATGCCAATCTGTGTTCCATCATTCCAACACTGCAGCTGAAGATGGGCTATCACTGCATCCCTGGCGATTCTCTGCCGCAGTTAACCAATACAGCCCGGTTCATCAGTGAGGTCGCCAACGTGAACATGCCGGTGAATCAGCCTTATGTCGGCACAGCCGCTTTCGCCCACAAGGGCGGCATCCACGTATCCGCCATTTTGCGCGATTCACGGACGTACGAGCATATCGCCCCTGAGCTGGTAGGCAATAAGCAGCGTGTCCTGGTCTCCGAGCTTGCCGGTCAGAGCAATGTGCTGTCCAAGGCGCAGGACATGGGACTCAGCCTTGATCCAAGCAGCGAGCAGGCGCGCAAGGTGATTGATAAGATCAAGAATCTTGAACATCAGGGGTACCAGTTCGAAGGCGCGGATGCTTCGCTTGAATTGCTGCTCCGGGAAGCAACCGGCGAGATGAACGAGCTGTTCACCTTCGAATCGTTCAAGATGCTGGTTGAGAAAACCGCCGGCCGCCCTGTCGTCTCCGAAGCCTTCGTCAAGCTGAAGGTGGGCGGCGAGAGCCTGTACACGGCCGCCGAAGGCAACGGACCGGTCAACGCACTGGATAATGCGCTGCGTAAGGCACTGCAGACCTACTTCCCGCAGCTTAAAGACATGCACCTCTCCGACTATAAGGTCCGTGTGCTGGATGAGCAGGATCAGACGGCCGCGAAGGTACGCGTGCTGATTGAATCCAAGGACTACAGCGACACCTGGAACACCGTAGGCGTATCCAGCAACGTGATCGAAGCGAGCTGGGAGGCGCTGGTCGATTCCATGCGCTATGCCCTTCTGGGACAGATCTCACTGGACCAGGGCATTCCGGCCAGCAGTGAACCGAGAGGTCTGGTCAATCACTGATCTCCTTGGCTTCGCTCGATGCACTCCAAAAAGCCCTCCGATGCGGAACTTTCTCCGCGCAGGAGGGCTTTTCACCATGCAGCTGATTGCCTGTGCTAGGAGCCGGTCAGCGCAATAATCTTTTTCTCCAATTCCTCTGCGCTCAGGACCCCCAGGATAATCTCGCTGATGACCCCGTTCTTATCAATCAACACGTTGGTCGGAAACACCGCCCCGTTATACTTGTCGAAGATCTGGCCCTTCAGATCATACATCACCGGGAAGGTCAGCATGTACTTCTTGACGAAGCGTTCCGCATTAGGCTTGTAATCCTGGCTGGTCACGTTAATTCCGTATACATCCAGCACCTTGCTGTACTTCATAGCCAGCTTATTCAGTTCAGGAGCTTCCTGCCGGCAAGGATCACACCAGGAGGCCCAGAAGTTAAGAATGACCGGCTTCTCCCTCGCCCCATCGACCCCATATTGCTTATCCCCTTCCTGCACTGTAAAAGGAGGCGCTTTGAGTCCGGCGGATGCACCAGTCTCCGGTTCCGCCGTCTGCTGCAGGACTGCAACCGCCTTTGGCTCCGATTTCACTTTATGTTCTATGGCAAGAACGGCCAGAAAAACAATCAAGGCCAGAATCGTTACATTCCGTTTATGGACTGCTTTCATAGAGTTCAGATCCTTTACATGGAGGATTTTTCTCTATTGTACCCCCACTTGCTCCAGTTTCAAACGTTATCATAAAAAAAGAGGATTCCGTCAAAGACGAAATCCCATGAAGAGAGAGGGGTAAAGCTGACAGCGGCCAGGGAAGCCCCCGGGTGTTCAGACCGGACTCTTCCGTACAGCAAAGGCTGGGGAAGCTTCTGCTGCCCGGCTGCCGCAGGAGACCTGCGGACAGCTGCTGGCGCTGCCGCAGCGGGTGGCATGTGTATTGGCCTAAGGCCGATACGCAACGTAGCGCCTGACCCGCCGCCTTCCTGAAATACCTTTATGACTCCTCGCTTTGCACTGCAATCCGGATAGTCTTACACAATATCCCTCAGGTCCTGCTTAGATAGGCGTACAAGTCGCCTAGCGTATCTACCTGATTCTTTTGTAAGATCTGGCGGATGTAAGCTACCCACAGCTTCGCCGTCATCTTGGCATCCTCCAGCGCATGATGGCGGCCCTCAATAGGAATCTCATGGATCGCCAGCAGCTCATCCAGCGTGTAATTGCTGCGGTGCGGCTCCAGCCAACGGGCCAGCATCATCGTATCCAGCACCCGGTGGGTTAACTGGACCTTGGAGGTCTTCCATAAGGCAGCGTTCAGGAACGCCTTATCATGGGCGCTCCCGTGCGCCACCAGCACCCGCTGCCCGACGAAGGACATGAAGTTATGCAGGCCATCCATCAGCGGCGGAGCAGAGGAGGTCATCTCGGCTGAGATTCCGGTCAGTCTCGTAATATTGTCAGGAATCGTTGCCCCGCAGTTCACCAGTGTATAGAAGCATTCCTCTGCCTTGATCTCTTCGCCTACTACCCGGATCGCCCCAATGGACATAATCTCGTCCCCACCCTGGTGGGAGAAGCCTGTAGTCTCCAGATCGAATATTACCGTCTCCAGTTCAGACAGCGGAGTATGCAACACCTCGGGACGCCGCTTCTCGCGCATCAGAGAACGGATAAAGGCCATTTGCTGGGCTGTCTGCTGCGCCGATTCTCCGCCCCTCATGGAAGCGATGGCAGAGGGCATTCCGCCTTGCCGCAGATTATTCCAGAATCCTCCGCCTTTGCTCGGCTCCTTCATAGCTGTCTCCTTTCCGCTGACCGGAGCTGCCGCTGCAGCGCCTTATGCAGGCGTCTGATCAGCAGCAGGCTTTCCCGCAGCTCCGCCCGGAGCTGCTTATTCTTCAAATCATTCTCCGCATAATAATCACTGCTCACGAGCAGGCCGTCCGTCACCGTAAACGGCGTGTTCACCCGCATCCTGAGCGCTGTCAGACAAGCCCGCCTGATTTCTTCCAGATGCTGATACTGCTCCAGCTTAGCCAGCTCATCCAGCCGCTTCAGTGTCGAAGATGCTTCGATTCCATGCAGCAGCGACAAGTGCCTGACAATATTGACAAGCGGAATGTAGAGGCCATATTTGACATCGAAGCCGCCTGCATTATCACCGAACCGCTCCGTGAGCACCTGCCCCAGCAGATTCAGCGTTGCCTTGTGGCGCACCGTATTGCGCAGTACTGCCAACGTCAATTTACTGTTATCCGTGAATCCGTTATGCAGGGCTTCCCGCCACTGCGCAGACAGCGCCTCACTTCCCGCTACATGCCGCATATCCGAAGCTATAATCAGGTACCTCACAGGCTCCCATTCGAGTTGCTCCATCCAGTCTGCCAGCTGGAGCCTCCAGTCTGCCAGTGACTTCCGCCAGAGCGGCTCAGAGCACATGACCCTGCCCTCACACTTCTCATAGCCAATCGCCTCAAGCACATCCGACAGCATGCTGCCAAAAGCTTCGAAATACCTTTTCCGTTCACCCTCCAGCGCTTCCTCGACAATCAGGCCGTTATCCTGATCGCTCCACAGTGTAGCTTCCTGCCGGCCCGCACTCCCGAAAACAATAAAGGAATAGGCGCAGGGAGGCAGGCCGTAGCCCGCCTCCTTCATCTGCGCCTCACATATCCGTACCGCGGTCCGGGCAAGCTGGTCATGCATCGCATTGACCCGGTGCATCCATTCCTGAACGGGAATCACGCCGAGCTGCTCCAGCAGCACTTGTTGACAAGCGGTACGTCTCCTCTTGAGCTCCTCCGGCGAACCGGCTGTTACGATGGACAAGTAACTTTCTTCTTTGTTCCAATCTGCTGCCTCCATCGAAGCCACTCGGTCCGCCTCCCTGCCTGAGTATAGATATTAGTGTTTGAGGGTTTTGGATTCTGATTCACTGATCAGCTTCATTTGCTCAGGATAACCGTAAGTACCGTGCTCACTGATATCCAGACCCATCAATTCTTCTTCTTCTGTTACACGGATACCCATAACCATCTTCATCACATACAGGATGACGAAGGACATCACGGCTACGAATACGAAGGTTCCGACTACACCCAGCGCCTGCACGCCGAGCTGATGGAAGCCGCCGCCGTAGAAGAGACCTGCTTTACCTACAAGTGCACCTTGTTCAATAAGATCTGGTGCTGCGAAGAGACCTGTGGACAACGCACCCCACATACCGGCGATACCGTGTACAGAGAAAGCATAGATCGGATCATCCAGTCCTGCACGCTCCAGCCACTGCGAAGTCATGAAGGTGAAGGCACCGGCAATGAGACCGATAACGATGGCTGCCCAAGGCTCTACGAAGGCACAGGCACCTGTGATGGCAACCAGGGCTGCCAGTACGCCGTTAAGCATTGCCGGAATATCAGATTTGCCGAAGTACAGCCAGGAAGCTGCCAGAGCTGCCAAACCGCCTGCCGCCGCTGCAATGTTAGTAGTCAGCGCTACATGTCCGAAGAATCCGCCCATAGGGGACAACGCGCTGCCTGGGTTGAAGCCGAACCAGCCGAACCAGAGAATGATCACACCAAGGACAGTGAATACCTGGTTATGCCCCGGAATAATGACCGGCTTGCCTTCTTTGTTGAATTTGCCAAGACGTGGCTTGAGAAGAATGGTCGCCACTACTGCCGCCGTCGCACCTGTAAGATGGACAACTGTAGAACCTGCATAATCCTGCATGCTCAGCTCTGCCAACCAGCCGCCGCCCCATACCCAGTGAGCTACAACCGGATAAATCACAACCGAGAAGAGAATTCCGAAGATAATATATACGCTAAGCTTAGCACGTTCAGCCATACCACCGGATACAATCGCCAGGGAGACTGCTGCAAATGCCATTTGGAACAGGAATTTCGTATTTAAGGTAACATCGGAGAAGGCCAGGGATTCGAATGCAGAGGCTGTTGAATCGCCGCCGTAGAAGAAACCTGTAGTTCCGAAGAAGCTGTTGCCGTTACCGAAGCCAAGGCCAAAGCCCAGTGCCCAGAAGCACAAGCTTGCAATTGCCAGTGTCAGTACCGTCTTACCGGCCACGTGACCGGCATTCTTCATCCGGACCGAACCGGCCTCAAGTAATGCGAATCCTGATTGCATGAAGAATACAAGGATAAATGCCAGGAACGTAAATGCAGTGTCTAGTCCGATCTGCAGATCCGGTGCTGCCGGACCCTCAGCTGCGAAGGCGCTGACCGGATAGATCATCAGTGTAATCATACCCAGGAACATCATCAACATCTTTTTTTTCATATTGTACCCCACTCCCCAATGTTATATTTTCTAACAAAGCGTGAAACTCTTAATGTCATTATAATCAGAAGTCAGGTAAATTGACAAGACTATTTTTTCGAATGTTTTAATTTAATTTTGGAAGCTGTGCCATTCTTCACTTAAGGAGCACTCCCGAGTGCGATTACCGGTAACCCGCAAGATTAGCACACGTCCTTACGCACCAATTATGCAAACGCATACAGACAACATAGCTTTTTCCTTGGCATCACATTGTATTTTTATTAACGTCTATTAGTAAACATGCCTTTTATTATCCCTTGATTGCTCCCTGCACCACTCTCTGCTTTTTGCAATACGGATGATTTCCTGCTGGACTATCCGAATATATATATTACATATCGTGTCATGTTAATCACAACTTCATCCACTCCAAGGCACTTCCGGTTCATTCATCTCCCAAGTATCTTTATGAAAAGTCAGCATATACTTTAAAGTAAGCATCACGTTTGACTGTACGGTTTCCAATTTGATATGATTATTTTAAGCAGCATATAGTGAGGTGAGATAACTTGGAGATATGACCCTTTACCGGATCGGAGAGCTGGCCAAGGCGGCCGGTATCAGTGAACGTACCATTGATTATTATACGAAGCTTGGACTGATTACACCTGAATCCAGGAGCATGAAGAATTACCGGCTCTACAGTCATGAAACCTTAGTCATTCTGCAACGTATTAATCAGCTTAAGCAAGAGAAATATACATTGGAAGAAATCAAATCCCTGATGGGCAAGTGGAATGCAGCCACACCTGAGGCTGAGGTCTCCGGCAAGCTGGTCCAGCTTGAGCTTCAGATGCAGCAGCTTGAACGGGAAGTCAAGGCCCTGGAGCCCGTGATAAGCGGTTTGAAGCCTGGCCAGGCCAACCGTGCACTGGCCGCACTGATTCCTCAGGGCGTCGCCTGTATGGAAGCGATCCGGCTTCTGCTGACCCAGGGGCCGCCAATGTAACAGCTTGTAATTTATAATGGAGGAATGAGCACCTATGATGCCACTAATGTATGTATTGTTAGCTGTCGCTTTTATCTTCTCGCTATGGGCCCAGTTCAGGGTCAAGGGCAATTTCAAGAAATGGGCCAAGGTACCGAACATGAACGGCTTAACGGGTTACGAAGCAGCCCGGCGTATGTTGGATGCCAATGGACTCTACGATGTTCCCATTGAACCGGTTCCAGGAACCCTCACAGACCACTATGACCCGATTAACCGCGTTGTGCGGCTGTCGGAGCCTGTATATTATGAAAGCTCCATCGCAGCGGTCTCCGTCGCTTGTCACGAGATCGGCCATGCGATTCAGCACAAGGAGCATTATCCGATGCTGGCGCTTCGCCACCGGATGTTCCCGGTCGTGAACTTTGCCTCCGGGGTCGCCCCCTTCATGCTGCTTGCAGGCTTCATCTTCAGCTCGTTCAATCTTATTGGACTCGGCATAATCTTCTTCTCTGCCGCAGTTGCCTTCCAGCTGGTCACACTGCCTGTCGAATTCAACGCCAGCAGCCGTGCGCGCACGATTATGTTACAGCAGGGCTTCATCCGCAACGATGAAGAGCGCGGCGTCGCCAAGGTCCTGAATGCCGCAGCGCTAACCTATGTTGCAGCAGCGCTGGTATCCCTGATCGAACTGATCCGCCTGATCCTGATGTTCCTCGGCAACCGCGATTAAGATCTATATGACTAGACAGACAATACCCCGGTAGGCTATGAGCCGACCGGGGTATTGTCTGTGTGTCTGTCTTTGAAATAGGTAAGCAGGAAGTTACGGAAGGACTGGGCGACCAGCGGGAGCTTACCTTCTGCCCGGTGAATCAGCCCCACGGTTCTGGTAATCGTAGGCTCCACCACCCGGACCTGCGCAGGCTGCATCGGGTTGGTCTGGTAGAGCGCCATCTCCGGCAGCAGGCTTACCCCCATCCCGGCGGCTACCAGACCACGGATCGTATCGGTCTCCCCGCCTTCAAAAGCAATCTGCGGCTTGAACCCTGCCGCCAGGCAGGCCTGCCACACAATCGGCCGCAGCGAGTAGCCTTGGCTGAATAATACGAACTTCTCGTCCCGCAGCTGCTCCAGCCGGATTACTTCTTCGCTGGCAAGCGGATGATTCTGCGGCAGAATGGCGAACAATTCCTCGGTCATGACGATATCTCCGGCCACATGTCCCACATTCTCAGGGAACGGCGAGATGAATGCCAGATCCACTTCTCCAGAGATAACATCCTTGATTAAGGAAGGATAGGCCCCCTGCTTGAAGCGGAATTTCACATGGGGATAATGCCGGCGGAATGCCGCCACAATCGAAGGAATCAGATGGGTCCCGAGGCTATGCGGGAAGCCGATGCGGATCTCACCGCGTTCCGGGTCAAGGAATTCATGCACCTCCGCCACAGACCGGTCGAGTTCATTCAGAACCGACTCCACTCTTTTGCAAAAGAGCTGCCCGACAGGCGTAAGCTGCAGGTTTCTCCCCTTCTGCATGAACAGATCCACCCCCAGCTCCTGCTCCAGCTGATGAATCTGGCGGCTCACTGCAGATTGTGCGACATGCAGCTCCTCCGCCGCTCTGGTGACATGTTCCTTCTGGGCAACCTTCAGAAAATACTGCAGCTGTCTAAGCTCCACGATTACACCCTTCCTTATCGCCGGTTTCGTTTGAATACACGGATGATTAGCCCATAGATGAAGAATCCGGCGATCAGGCCGCCGATATGAGCAATATAGTTGATACTTGGAGCAGCAAAGGACATGATAATCCCCATCACCAGAAGTCCGTAGAGCGTCTTGCGCGAGCCCTCATCCATCATTGCTCTCTGAAGCACCGCAATATAGAGGAATGCGCCATAGACGGCGTAGATCGCCCCCGAGGCCCCTACAGAGACAATTCCGATCTCCACATTCCCGCGGCTGCTTATAAGAACCCACAGCAGATTAGCAATGAAGCCGCCGCCCAGATACAGCAGCGCATAACGCCACCATCCCATCAGCCGCTCCAGCGGCGGGGCGAACACAAGCAGCGAGAAGCTGTTGAAGAACAAATGGGCGAAGCCGTTGTGCAGGAACATCGCCGTCACGCAGCGCCACAGCTCATCCGTTTCAGCGCCCACATTGACCGTAGCCCCATACTTCACAAGCGTGTACAGGTTGGTAGAGCCGCCATTCAGGGACAGCACGATGAACATAACCACGTTGGTCAGAATCAGCGCACAGGTTACAGGGTAATACCGGAGATAACTTCTCCACTTCTCATACCTTATAAAAATCATAACACCCATCCTTTTATGTATGTTGTCCAAGCTCGACATCCAGCTTCTAAAAAGATTATAATTTATTCTGGCAGGTACATGCCAATAATGCAATTCAAGGAGGAAACAAGGACATGACGCAAGAAAGAACAGGCGTAGCCACATTTAAGGGCAACCCCATCACTCTGGTAGGCCCGCAGCTGAAAGCCGGAGATCCCGCGCCGCAATTCACGGTTAGCAAGAATCTCCTGGAAGATGTTACTCTTACAGATTACGCTGGCAAAATCAAGCTGATCAGCGTTGTACCTTCCCTGGATACCGGTGTGTGCGATGCGCAGACCCGCCGTTTCAACAGCGAGGCTGCCGGTCTTGGCGATGATGTAGTCATCCTCACCATCAGCACTGACCTTCCTTTTGCCCAAGCCCGCTGGTGCGGTGCCGCAGGCATCGACAGTGTAATCACCCTGTCCGACCACAAGGAGACTTCCTTCGGACAAGCCTACGGCGTCCTGATCAAGGAATTCCGCCTCGACATGCGCTCCATCTTCGTTGTAGACAAGAACGACACTTTGGCTTATGTCGAGTATCTCGGTGAAATGGCTGAGCATCCGGACTACGAAGCGGCAGTTTCCGCAGTTAAAGCTCTACTGTAAGCTGGAACGGACAGCACTGATATGTTTTACAGCATTCATAGCTATAAATGTTCATTTTTGAAAAAAAGCGGCAGAAGGTCATCCTTCTCCGCTTTTTGCGTATGATGATCAATAAGGATATTCGCGCCACGAGCAGGCTGTCCCGCCGCCCCGGAAACCGCATACAATCCCGGCAAAACATGCCCGGATACTTGTCCTTAATCCACCTTATATTTGCCCAGCTTCTTATCCAGAGACTGGTACAAACGCTGAATGACACGGTAATTGGCACCCAGATCGCCAAGCGACCCTCTGGATGCTGAATATATATCTACGGCACAGCGTACGGGCGTGGTGCTTAGCACAGATACGGTAATATCCAGCGAGCGGCCTAACGCCGTTCTTTTCTCCAGGGTAATCTCCCCTACAGACTGCACTTCATGCAAGACCTTATATCCAGGAATTTTCTTCAGTGTTGCGGAGACTTCATCCCACGCCTTGTCTCTTGAAAGATTGTAATAACGCGTTTTCAATGCCGGATCTTTGGCACGGTCGCTTGTTCCGTCATGACTGCGAAATAAACCGACCAAGGTTCTTTTCAACGACAAAATTCTTCCCCCTCTTCAAATCCCAAGTTCACTACCTTAAGTGTAACACTCTTGTCCGCGGAACAAAAGGGCATTGCTCACTTTAACCTTGAAAAAGGCACCCTCTACCCGCAGTGAGCAGGTAACAGGGTGCCTTGTCAATTCCATTAGAAAACCCGCCTATGCCGTCCGGCTGCAGTGTCTTCTGAACCTGCTAGAGCAGGTGGGTGACCGCAGAAGTCGTTTTTGAATTCCCCAGGTCATATAGACAGGGCTGTTCAGCCGCGCTTCATGTAGATCTCCCAAGACATTATCATTGGTTCAAAACAACGAGCAACCATAACGTACATCGCAGGATTTATAAACATTATAGTGCGTTTTGACGAAAAAGTAAACCTGTATACGCTTTATTTAACACCGGGATCATTTTCCGTTGACAATACCGCCCGGATGATCAAAGGAATGTTAAGTCCGCTTGAAATCCTTACCAGTGTCCTTATCTCTGTCGTCTTCATCCTCGTCTTCATCATCATCGTCATCATCGTCGTCATCGGAAGCAAGACCTTCATTCTCAGCCGCTTCCAGTGCGGCCTGTTCTTCAGCCAGCTTCTTTTTCTCCACCTGTAGCTGCAGCTTATTGTATGTAGCGAAGAAATTAAAGAAGGCAAGCATAGCGATCAGCGTAGGAATACAAATCACGTAGAGCACCGGATACCGCAGACCTATATAGAGAAGAACGCCTGAACCAATCAAAGTCGAGAACACACGGATCGGCCGGGCGATCGTGAGCAGAATCGAATTGGTTACCACTTCCTTGAACGTCATCTGGTAGTGAACCACGATGGAGAAGAAGTTAAACATCGATACGAACAAAATAATCATCAGCACCAGCATCAGGATACCAACGATCTTGAAATTCGGCATTTGTGTCATGTATACGGTCACATCAACGTACATCACGACAAACAGCAGGGTGTAGATAAGCCCTCCCAGCATGCTTTTCAGATAATTCTCTTTGTACCCCTGAAAAAAAGTGCGGAATGTACTTACATCGGTATTGCCCATTACCCATTTGCGCACCACTGTAAATAACGCCGACGTCGCCGGAAATACAGTGAATGGCGCGAATACACCAAGTACCCAGTTCAGCATAATCTGCTCATTTGGTCCGCCTGCTCCTGAACCCAGCATGAGGATCTTCATAATTCCTGCGAACAGGAACGGTATCGAACACAATGCCCATAAAATATTGCTGAAGGCGATGCGTGAGATCCATTCCGTGATGCGGTATATACCGCCCATTGCTCCTTTAAACTCCAATTCCCTTCCTCCTGTCTATCTTGTGCATACTGCGTATCTTAACTATACCTGTTTGTACTGGACTTTTCCAGCGCCCAAGTTTACAAGTTCTAGGTAAGGGTCTAAGCAAGCTCTGCAATACGTCCATATATTACATTGTAACCACAACAAATCCCCCATGCTCAAAGGAGGTTGACCTCATGTCCGCACCTGGCTGCTGCAATCCCTGGACTTCCACTGGAACAATTCTCGTACTCTTCATCCTGCTGGTCATTATCAGCCGCACTTTCATCTAAGCGAATCCGCAGTAAAAAAGAAGACGGGGAACCGGTAACGGTTGCTCGTCTTCTTCAAGGTGTTCTGTTATGGCTTAAGCGTCAAAATCCTGCTTGGCCGGACGGGTGCTTGTGCTGCTCGGACGCGAGGATGATCTTCCGTCTGTGTTACGGCTCGCTCCATCACGGTTGCCTTTGTAGCCGCCGCCGTAGCTGCTGCCGCTTCCGCTGTTGCCGCCATAGCCGCTGCTATAGCCGCCACGGGTGCTTCCGCCGCTGCTGGCATTGTCACGATTTCCGCGATATCCGCCGCCGCTTGCATTGTCCCGGTTACCGCGATAGCCGCCACCGGAGCTAGAACCGGAACCGGAACGGTTGCCGCCATATCCGCCGCTAGGCTTACGCCCGCTGCGGATATCGTTCTTGCCGCCGCGGCGCTTGGCACGGATCGGATCTTCAGGAGTCAATTCAATTTGCGCATCCTTGTTGTCGCCGGTAAGAAGCTTCATCGCTGCGGACAGCAGCTGTACAGAATCATATTGCTCCAGCAATTGAATGGCAATACCTTTGTATTCATTCAGTTCACCAGTCTCAACCATAGCCAGCAAACGTTCAGCAGTAATGCGCTGCTTGCCTTCAATAGCCTCAGCCATTGTAGGAAGCGGTTTGCGGGTAATGCGGTGACGGGTAACACGTTCGATCAGGTGCAAATGGTCAATCTCACGCGGAGTTACGAAGGACCATGCCGTTCCTTCTTTGCCGGCGCGGCCAGTACGGCCGATACGGTGTACATAGCTCTCAGGGTCCTGCGGAAGGTCAAAGTTGATTACATGCGTTACGCCGGATACGTCCAGGCCGCGTGCAGCTACGTCTGTAGCTACCAGTACATCAATGCTGCCATCGCGGAATTTGCGCATTACAGCGTCACGCTGATTCTGCGACAAGTCGCCATGCAGGCCGTCAGCGGAATAGCCGCGCTTCTGCAAGCCTTCAGCAAGCTCGTCTACCCGGCGCTTCGTACGGCCGAATACAATCGCCAGATCAGGCGATTCCATGTCAATCAAGCGGCTAAGCGCTTCGAACTTCTGGCGTTCAGGCACTTCAATGTAAGCCTGGTCGATAAGCGGTGCGCTAATCTGCTTAGGAATTACGGATACATGCTGCGGGTTCTTCAGGAACTGCTGGGCAAGGCGTTGGATGTTAGGAGGCATAGTAGCCGAGAAGAGCATGGTCTGACGTTCTTCAGGAACGAGCTTGAGGATAGTCTGGATATCCTCCATGAAGCCCATGTCAAGCATTTCATCGGCTTCATCCAGTACGATCGTCTGAACATCATCCAGGCGGATGGTCTTGCGGTTGATATGGTCCAGGAGGCGTCCCGGTGTACCAATGATAATCTGTGGTTTTCTCTTCAGTCCGCGGATCTGGCGGCCGATATCCTGCCCGCCGTAGATGGCCAGTGAACGAAGTCCTTTGAAGCGGGTCAACTTACCGATCTCTTCAGCAACCTGGATGGCAAGCTCACGTGTTGGCGTCATTATCAGTGCCAGAATCTTCTCTTCTTCTCTTGCGATCTTGGAGATGAGGGGGATCCCGAAGGCTGCGGTCTTACCTGTACCCGTCTGTGCCTGTCCGATAAGATCCGATCCGGCCATAGCAAGCGGGATAGCCTGCTCCTGAATGGGTGTTGCTTCCTCAAATCCTAGCTCTGTGATTGCTTGAAGTACTTTTGGCTCCAAGCCGAATTCTGCGAATGTTTTCAAATTATTCATGCTCCTTCTATACAGTGGACATTCCACATGCTTGTCTGTATTCTTAAGTAGCGGTAAACACATTTATAGGCTGTCCAATCATGCCGTATTTCCTGCATGGTTTAGCGCGTATTGGGACAAAAAAATGTCCTATGATCAGGCCACTACTTACACCTGACAATTGCAGCTTCGCATTCTAAGCAATGCAAAAATACCATTGTAACGTCCTACTCAAGAATATCCTATACATTATATCACAAACCCAATCAGGAATACCAGTGTATTCCTTACTTTCATTACTTACATGACACTCACACTACACTCAGAGGTGAATTTGCTTGGTTAAATTAAGACTATTCGGGAGCTTTCTTGCCGTTCTCTTCGGGTCAGCGATGATCGCAAGCGGCTTTAATCTGTTCCTGATCCCCCACAGACTGCTCAGCGGAGGCGTATCCGGCCTTGCCATGCTGGCCGGTTATTTCACTCCTTTTAACATCAGCTTACTGTATTTACTCTTCAACATCCCGCTGCTTGCTGCCGGATGGTTCCAGCTGGGCCGGAGATTTATCATTCTGAGCATTGTCTCTGTAGGGGCAACAACCTGGTTGATGACAGTCGTGCCTGTCGTTCAGGTATCCTCGGATATGCTGCTCGCTTCTGTATTCGGAGGGGTGCTTGTAGGTGTGGGGGCCGGTATATCCTTCCGCGTAGGAGGCTCTTCGGGCGGCTTCGATATTCTGGGTTCCATTATAACACGGTACCGGGACTTCCCTGTAGGCAGTGTGCTGGTCGGCCTCAACGGTCTCGTCATTCTTGCGGCGGCTTATTTTGACGACAACTGGAATCTGGCGCTGGCATCTATGGTGTCCATTTACGTCACCGGTAAGGTGGTCGACTTGATTCATATCAGCCACATCAAAGTTACCGTGTACATCATCACCAACCGGACTGACGAGCTGCTGCAGCAATTGCTGGGCCTTCAGCGCGGAGTTACAAAATTTAAGACAGAAGGTGCTTATTCTCATGTAGAACGGGACATGCTAATGACAGTGACTACTCGGTATGAGCTTGCAGAGCTGAAACGCATTATCAAAACAAGTGACCCGCAGGCTTTTGTTAATATTGTCGAGACTGTCGGTGTGATGGGCTCTTTCCGTAAACGGTAATTTATAAGAAAATGCTTATCCGTTCAAATTATGTTATATTATAGCTACGCAGGACCTTAACAATTTCATGAAGATTGTGATTTACCCTCTTTTTTCCAGGCACTTCGTTTTTCCGGGTGGACCCTGAATTCTGATTCAGTTCGATTCGAAAAAGGAAAGGGTGATTTTTGTGGAAATGGAAACGGTAAAACTGTCAGCAATCGTCATGAGGTGGTATCCGGATATGATACCGTTCCTGAAGCAGGACGAACTCAATTCTGTAATCGTACTGCGTGACGGTCTGAGTATTCTGGAACCGGCAGATGCCATGGATATCATCCATTACAGCATTTGCGAGCATCAGAATTCTGCGTATCTTCATTGAGCAAGCTGCCCTAAAGAGCAAGTTGTAATAGTTGCCGCCCTGGTCGTTGGCCTTCGTGCCAGTCCGGGGCGGCATTTACTTTTATATTCAGCGGTTCAAAATCTGTACATCCCGTTTATAAACAACAAGAGCGGAAAGATGACATCAAAAAATTACGGGTATTGTTACAAGTCTGTTCTTTTTGGGTGCATCCGTTACCTTATACTTTATAAGGAATGTACATAAAGGGAGCGAATAAGAAATGAATATCACCTGGGCTTTACTGATGATGGCACTGGGAGGCGTGGGTGTCCCTAATCAAGGACATGAAGCCGATGTGGCAGCAGTACTGCAGGGCGCCATGAATCCCCCCATCGTCGCAGAAAACACAACGAATCCGGACGCAGCATCACCGAACGGAGGCGGCACTGCCTCTCCTGCACCTTCACCAAGCGCATCGCCGGAGACAGCTCGTATTGCTGATCCGCAGCCGGATGCTCCCAAGGTTAAAGGGATATACGTGACTGCCTACAGCGCCGGAGGCGCACGGATGGAGACCCTGCTTGCCCTGCTGGACAAGACTGAGCTCAACTCCATGGTCATCGACATTAAGGATGATGCCGGATACATCACCTACAAGACGGACAATGCTGAGCTTCAGCAAATGGGACATCCCCAGCCGTTCATAGGTGATATCAACAAGCTGATGACCCGCCTGAAGGAGCATAATGTCTACCCGATTGCGCGGATTGTAGTATTCAAGGATTCTGTGCTCGCCAAGAAGAACAAGGAATTATCCTTCGTCAACAAAGACGGCTCTGTCTGGGCCAACAAAGGCGGAGACAGCTTCGTCAATCCTTATAATGAAAATGTGTGGAAGTATAACGTAGATATTGCCAAGGAGGCCGTTAAGCTCGGGTTCAAGGAAATCCAGTTTGACTATGTACGCTTCCCTGAAGGCTTCGAGAAGCGTGCGGACACTCTGAAATACACGAAGAGCGACAGACCGCGCGTCGAAATCATCGCCGACTTTGTCAAGTATGCCAAAGCTGAGCTGGCACCGCTGGGAGTTCGGATCTCTGTAGATATCTTCGGTTATGCCGCCTCGGTACCTGCCGCAGAAGGCATCGGCCAGGATTTCGTGAAGATCTCCAAGAATGTCGATGTTATCAGCCCGATGGTCTATCCGAGCCATTATTCCACCGGCTGGTTCGATGTGAAGGACCCGGACAAAGACCCTTATGCTACCATTAAGGGCTCAATGGTTGATACGCACAAGAAGCTGAATCCGCTAGGCAGCTACAAACCGGTGATCCGCCCATGGATTCAGGATTTCACCGCCAGCTGGCTGGGCAGCGGGCATTATGTCAAATACGGCAAGAAGCAGGTTGAAGATCAGATCCGTGCCTTGAAGGATCAGAATATCGACGAATTCCTGCTCTGGAATGCCAATAACCGCTATACCGCCGATGTGAAGTACGACCAATAAGCTTTCTGCAATTATCCGGATGTATCCATAGCCGCACGATATCCAGAGCCCGGCAGCTGCCGGGCTTTTTACTGGGAATATAAGTATTCAAAATAAAGATAACGGGGCATTGATGATTATGAAACAGACTTCTTCCATTAAGCAAAAGGCCGGGCAATTCCTGCATATATTGCTTCCGATTCTGATTACTCAGATTGCATTGTCGGCCATTACCTTCTTCGACACCAATATGTCCGGCAAATTCGGCACGAATGATCTGGCCGGCGTAGCCATCGGCACAAGCCTGTGGATTCCGATCCAGACTGGCCTCAGCGGTATTCTTATGGGGATCACACCCATTGTGTCTCATCTCCTCGGCAGCAAGCGTGACAAGGAGGTGGCCAACCAGGTGATGCAGGGCATTTGGCTCTCCCTGATCGTATCGGTGCTCGTGCTGATTCTTGGCAGCCTCGCTCTCACACCGATCCTGAATTTCATGAATCTGGAGCCTGCGGTACGCGATATTGCCTTCCGCTTCCTCGGTGCCATCTCCTTCGGCGTTATCCCGCTGTTTGGCTATACCGTTGTCCGCAGCTGTATTGATGCCCTGGGCCAGACCCGCGTCTCCATGTTCATCACCCTGATTGCCTTGCCGGTCAATGTGGGGCTTAACTATCTGCTGATCTTCGGCAACTTCGGCTTCCCCCGCCTTGGCGGAGTGGGCGCAGGCGTTGCCTCTGCGATCACGTATTGGGTCATCTTCCTGATTGCCCTAATCTTCGTCTACCAGGCCGAGCCTTTCCGGAGCCTGCAGATTTTCCGTAAATTTCACGCGATGTCCCTGGTAAGCCTCAAGGAGCTGCTGAAGATTGGTGTGCCTATCGGCTTTTCGATCTTTTTCGAGACGGCGGTGTTCTCGGCTGTAACCCTGCTGATGAGCCGCTTCGATACCATTACAATCGCTGCCCATCAGGCGGCCATTAACTTCGCTTCCACCCTCTATATGATTCCGCTGAGCATCTGCATGAGTCTGACGATTCTCGTCGGCTTCGAGAGCGGCTCCGGCCGGCTGAAGGACGCACGCCAGTATGGCATTATGGGCATTGGTACGGCGGCTGTTCTCTCCCTGCTCACAGCACTGGTGCTGCTCTTCGCCGGGAATCATGTGGCCGGGCTGTATTCGGATGACCATGAGGTGATCTCGCTGATCCAGCATTTCCTGATCTACGCAATCTTCTTCCAGATCTCCGATGCTATCGCAACCCCGACACAAGGTGTGCTGCGCGGATATAAGGATGTTAATCCTGCGTTCGTCATCTGCTTCATTGCCTATTGGGTGATCGGCCTGCCTGTCGGATACCTGCTCGCCACCTATACTGAGCTTGGGGCCTACGGCTACTGGATTGGCCTCATTACGGGACTTGGAATCGGCGCAATTCTGCTCCTGGCCCGGCTCGTCAGGGTGCAGCGCAGATTCGCCCCGGAGAAGGCGTGAATTAACGCCACAAAGTGCAGCTATAGCTTCGATGCAGAACCAAAAACAGCCACAGACATTCGGGAGCTCCCCTTCGTCTGTGGCTGTTTTTCATCACCGGCTTTTTACCAGCAGATCCACCGCTTCCTTAATCACTTGCTCAGGGGAATTCCCCTTCGTCAGCTCTTCCTGGATACAATGTTCCAGGTTATCTCCGATCACTGCACCGATAGAGCGGTCTACCGCTGTTCGGATCGCAGTCAGCTGAGTCACAATCTCACGGCAGTCCTTGCCTTCCTCCAGCATCCCTAACACGCCTCTTACCTGACCTTCAATACGTTTCAAACGGTTGGTAATAGCTTTATCATATTCCACTCTCAATCAGCCCCCTCTAGATGAATAGGTTCACGCCTGAGTCCTCGGCAGCTCCGAGATAGCTGGCAACACCGCCGAAGTCTACACCTTCAATTAATTCCTCCTGCTTGATGCCCATGATATCCATACTCATTGTGCAGGCCATCAACTTAACTCCCGCATTCAGAGCGCCCTGCATCAGATTCTCCAGGGACTCCACATTCTTGCGGCGCATCGTATAACGGATCATTTTGGCGCCAAGCCCGCCCATGTTCATTCTGGATAAAGGAAGCTTCCGCGTTCCCTTCGGCATCATCAGGCCAAATATCCGGTCGAGTGTATTCTTCTTCACCTGCGGTGACTGCCCCCGGCGCAGAACATTAAGCCCCCAGAAGGTAAAGAACATGGTGACCTGCTTGCCCATCGCTGCAGCGCCTGTTGCAATAATGAAGGAAGCGATCGTTTTGTCCAGATCTCCGCTGAATACAATCATTGTTGTCCCTTCTGAGACTGCTGCCTGTTCCGCCGCTCCCCCGGTTCTGTCTGCCGGGTCTTGTCCCTTGCGCACCAGTGCCTGAACCTTGCCTCCGGATACATCCACAGCTTCCAGCGTATTCCCCGTCTTGCTGCACCACTGCCTGATGTCAGCGGCAAACCCGAAATCCGTTGCAGTGATCTCTACCCGCTGTCCTTCCTCCATAGAATTTATTGTCTCATATACTTTGAGTATAGGGCCGGGGCACTGTAATCCGCAAGCATCCAGTAAGAGCTGAGGCTTACTGCTAAGCTGTTCCTGGATATGAACGATACTGGCGGGAGACGGGGCATCTTTTTTCAAAACCAGTGCCCCTGACTTCCCGGAATCTCCAGTGCTATTCCCTCTTGCCATTGCTGCGTATGTTTTGTAGCCTCCGTCAACGTTTCGTACTGCATATCCGTATTGGGTTAACATCCGGGCAGCAATGTAGCCGCGCAGCCCTACCTGACAGGATACAGCGATCTCCTTATCCCCCGGAATCGCTGTAAGCCGCTCTCTCAGCTCAGCCAGAGGAATATTGATGGAACCCGGGATATAACCGGCTAACCGCTCTGCTTCATCTCGGACATCAATAATAAAACCGCCATTGCGGGCGAATTCGTCCACTTCATGCCATTGCAGATTACGGACGAGTCCCTCCATCAGATTGGAGGCCACATAGCCCGCCATATTGACCGGATCTTTGGCCGAGGAATACGGCGGCGCATAGGCCAGCTCCAGATCCGCCAGCTTATCAGCCTTAAGCTTGCTGCGGATAGCGGTGGCAATGACATCTATTCTTTTGTCGACACCGGCACTTCCGGCTGCTTGCGCTCCATAAATCTCACCTGTCTGCGGGTTGAACAGCAGCTTGAGCGCTATCGGTGCAGCACCGGGGTAGTAGCCGGCGTGGGAATTCGGATGGATATGCACAGCTTCAAAGGGAACGCCCAGTGAACGAAGCGTCTTCTCATTGTTTCCGGTCAGCGCAGCTGTCATATCGAAGAGCTTGATAATCGCAGTACCTAATGCTCCTGTATACGAGGCTTTCCGGCCATTGATATGATCAGCGGCCAGACGCCCCTGACGGTTCGCACCCCAGGCAAGGGACACCATGGTATCGAACCCCTGAACACGGTCCTTCACTTCAATGACATCTCCAACAGCATAGATAGCCGGATCACTTGTCT
The DNA here is from genome assembly GCF_038006765.1 of Paenibacillus sp. FSL H7-0756. Lineage (NCBI taxonomy): Bacteria > Bacillati > Bacillota > Bacilli > Caryophanales > Paenibacillaceae > Paenibacillus > Paenibacillus sp. FSL H7-0756. The sequence goes on from NZ_JBBOVT010000002.1 coordinate 2,034,206, forward strand.
GCAGCGAAGCATTCACCTTAACCGCCCCGCGGATGCCCAGCTCAAGCCCGCAGCTTCGTGCCAGGTCATTCTCAGGACTGACCCCGATCGCCAGAATAACCATATCCGTGCTGAGCTCCCCGCCTGAGGAGAGACGAACCAGACGGCCTTGTTGTTCAAAAGCCTCTACGCCCTCATTCAGCCGCAGCTCTACCCCATGCAGACGCATATGCTCCTCCAGCGGACGAACCATCTCCAGGTCAAGCGGGTTCAGAATCTGCTTCCCCCGGTCAATTACGGTTACGTCAAGTCCCCGCTCCCGGAGATTCTCAGCCATTTCAAGGCCGATAAAACCTGCTCCAATTACAGTGGCATGCCGGGGGTGACGGTTGTCCACATATGCCTTGATACGGTCTGTATCCGGAATATTCCTTAGTGTAAACAGGTTATCCGCCTCAGCGATTCCGGGAAACGGCGGAACGATAGGCTTCGCGCCTGGAGAGAGCACTACAATATCATACGGAATGTGCAGCGTTTCACCTGTCGTAACATTGCGGCAATGTACCTGCTTGCGTTCACGGTCAATCGCCGTTGCCTCGGTGAAGATTCTCACATCGATATTAAAGCGCGCCTGTATACCAGCCGGTGTCTGCAGGAACAGCTTATCTCTTGAATCAATAGTCTCCCCAATATAATAAGGCAAGCCGCAGTTGGCAAAAGAAACATGCTCTCCCCGCTCTATAATTATAATGTTATCTTCTTCGTTCAATCTTCTTAATCGTGCTGCAGCGGATGCCCCTCCGGCAACTCCGCCGATAATGACTATAGTTCTGCTCATATTGTTCCCCTCCTATTTGTATACCCCTATGGGTATTATAATATACGGGTAGGGGTATATAGTCAAGCCAAAAAACGGAGCAGACTCTTCCGGTAATGGAAGGATGACTGCTCCGCTAAGGATTGGAGATTGGATGAATTCTTGTAGTTGTTACTGGGATAGACGGGAAGCCAATTCATACAGCTCGATATTGAAATCTTTCTTCGTGTTCACTACCTTGTCGATATCAGTAAGAACCAGTTCCCCTTTAATAATCCCGCATGCCTTGTCTGATTCGCCTTCGATCAGCTTGCGGACCGCGAAATCAGCCAGACGGCTGGCAAGGTTACGGTCTCCCGGAGTTGGAGTACCCCCCCGCTGAATATGTCCCAGAACCGTAACACGGGCATCCAGGGAAGCATGGCGGTCTTTGAGCGCCTGAGCCACATCCTCACCTTTGCCGACGCCTTCAGCTACAATGACAATACTGTGACGTTTGCCGCGTGCGAAGTTATCCTTCATCCGGTCCGCTACCTCATTCAGATCATAAGGCATTTCCGGCACCAGAATCGTCTCCGCCCCGGAAGCAAGACCCGCATGCAGAGCGATGTCCCCGCAGTGACGGCCCATAACCTCCACAATGGATGAACGTTCATGGGAAGACATAGTGTCGCGCAGTTTATTGATCGCATCCACGACCACGCCTACGGCCGTATCGAATCCAATTGTGTAATCCGTGAAAGAGATATCATTATCTATGGTTCCCGGAAGAGCCATCGTCTTGATTCCCAGCTTGCTGAGCTTGTTGGCGCCATGATAAGAACCGTCTCCGCCGATAACAACCAGACCGTCGATGCCGAGCTCATTCAGAATGTCAGCACCCTTCTGCTGGCCTTCCGGCTTCATGAACTCCAGACAGCGTGCAGACTGCAGAACGGTTCCTCCGCGCTGGATGATATCTCCGACACTGCGCAGATCCATCGGGAAAATGTCGCGGTTCAGCAGGCCCTGATATCCACGCTGAATGCCGAATACCTCAATTCCGAAGTAGATCGCGCTGCGGACAACCGCACGCACTGCGGCGTTCATCCCTTGGGAGTCTCCACCGCTGGTTAATACTGCGATTTTTTTTACGTTTGACATTCTGTTAGTTCCTCCTTAAATTTGTGCCGGTCTCTCCCCTTACCTGAAGAAAACACAGCAGCATCTAATACATGTGTTTGCGTATCCAGCGGCTGTTGACGAAGAAGAAGAGCCTGGTCAGCGGACTATTCTTCATCAGCCTACGGGATACCGAGCGGACCTCCCGCTGCTCACTAACCTTGGGATCGGATAAATAGAGGGCCAGCAGTCCTTCGATGATCATACGGTGCATGGAGTTCTCGGGAAGACTACGGACATCCTTGCGGGCCCACTCCACAATGGAAGCGATCCGGTTCAGCATCATATCCGTATTCTCATAATAATTGCAGAAATTGAGATCACCGCCGGCCCGGTCTTCATCCTGGTCAATCAGATAATCCAGCATGATATGCAGACCGCACACATTCGGAAAATAAGCAGCACGAATGGATGAGGATGCCACTGTACTTAGCTTAGGATCACAGGATGCCAGAAAAAGCATAAATACGCCTAGGGTTGAACCGGTTGCGGCCGCAAATTCATTCCACTGGAGATGAGGCGCCCGGTGCCCCTCCTTCTCCCACCATTCCTTGAGGGCAGCTTCTCTAAGCTCCGGGTGAATGTGCTTATAGACCTGAAGATCGGTATACAATACGGCCAGATTATAGACCTCTTCAGCAGCAGCACCGTATCCGGGTAGCCGGGAGGTCATCTCCTGGCATTTGCGGACCAGTCTGTGCAGGTATCCGCCGTCATTCTGTTCCGTGCGCAGCGCGTAATAGTTCACAGGCTCTGCGCCGGGGGTAACCGCATCCAGCATAGACTTATGCAGCAGCCGGAAATCAGCCGGGTCAAGCGAAGTACTGCGGTCACACAGGTTGTCCAAATAATCACTGATCGTCTGATAGGCAACAATTAGCGGAATCAGTATATGTCTCATCGACAAATTGCCGGCGGCATAGATTCCGCCGCCTTCGCAATGAAACTGCTTCGTTTCAATGCTGGCAAGCGCTTGCTTGCGGAGCTCGGGATCGGGAATTCCTTCTGCATCCTTGCGCCAGAAATCGAGACATGATCGCACTTCCGGCAGCACGTACTTATAGACCCTCTTCATGAGTCCAATAGGACCGCGCGGACTACGGTTACGGCCTTGCTCAAATTCATTCAATGACAGTGCCTCCACATTGTTGTCTCCTTATCCAAATCATGATTATTATAATATGCAGAGCGGATTTGTACAAACAACAAAATCACTTTCGCAAACTCTTGAAAGATTCAGAAAATCGATATTTTACGGAACCCCCGGCTTCTCCGCTTTATGCTATACTATACTTTTCTATATCCCGAAGGAGTGCACAATCATGAATGCGAGGCGGAGCGGCGGCCAATACAGTGATCAAAACTGGCTGCGATCCTTTATGTTTACGCTGTACGGCACCAGTGTGCTGGTTGTTTCTTATTTCCCGTTATTTTATGCCCACCTGGGCTTCAGCAGTCCGCAAATGGGTCTGCTCTACTCTGTAGGCCCGTTAATCTCAATTCTCTCTAACCTGTTCTGGAGTATGATGAGTGACCGGCTGGGTACCGTCCGTAAGATTATGGCCCTCCTGCTTGGAGGCCAGCTGATTACCGCCATTATTCTGGCCAGAGCCAACGATTTTTCTAGTGTCATGCTTATTTTGTCCTTTTTCTATTTCTTCTATTACCCTGTCTTTCCGCTGGCAGATACGATGGCTATCAAAATAGCCCAGCGCCACGGTCGGAATTTCATCGCCATCCGTGTATTCGGCTCACTCGGATACTCCTTCTTCGCCCTTACAATCGGCTATGTACTCAGAACGCTGGGACCTCAGTACAGCGTAGCGATTTGTATTGTCATTGTCGTAACCGCGCTGCTGATTACGATTGGGCTGAAGGATGTGAAGCGAACCGAAGCGGCACCGCTCTCTGTAGACAAGGAATCTACGGACAAACCGCTGAAGGGCTCCGGACTCCGGGAGATTCTGCTGCAAAAGGAAGTGCTGTGGTTCTTCGGCTCTGTCTTCCTGCTTGCCATCGGCTACCGGATGAACGAGGCCTTTCTGACGATCAGCCTCAAGGGCATGAATGCAGGGGATGAAATCGTGGGCTGGGCACTGCTGGCTTCTGCGCTCAGTGAGATCCCAATCTTCTTCCTGCTCAGCAGATATGGCGACAAGTTCAAGGAGCTGCCGCTGCTCGCTTTTGCCAGCCTGATGTTCACGCTGCGCTTTCTGTTTATGTCGCTGGCGCAGGAGCCGGGTACCGTGGTTGCGATTCAAGCCATGCACAGTATTTCGTTCGGCATCTATTATGTAACCGCCGTCCGCTACATCACACGGATCATCCCTGATCATCTGCGGGCAACCGGAATGGCCCTCTTCACCGTCGTATGGTCCAGCGGCGCAGGTCTGCTCAGCGGCACCTTCGGAGGGCTGATCTACCAGGATGCGGGCCGGATTGTATTCTATCTGGTCGCTGCCGGCTTCTCGGTTCTGGCCTTCATCGGCTTCCTGTCCAAGCATCTGATGGACCTCGGGGGCGGCGCAGACCGCCCGCTAAGAAACAAAAGTAGGACCCCGCTCTGAGTGATTACGGGCGGGAGATCTAAAAAAACGGATAAGATTACCTTCGCGCGAGCACAATGTATGCTGTTTTTCGCATACATTCAGGCCGTGTGCCGCTGTACCAGCAGATTGTATTCGGTTTAAAGCAATTTACTCACACCTCAGCTGCAGGAAACTATAGTTTCCTAATATAATAAAAAAACACAGCCCCCGAAGGAACTGTGCTGCTCAAGCTGCCTGATGCTACTTATGCCAGTGCGTGCTAGATCAAATATATATATTGCGGCTGACAGAAGCTCTGCCTTGGCCGTATTTTATAATTTAACTACGTTCGCTGCCTGTGGACCACGGTTACCGTCAGTAACATCGAACTCTACCGCTTGGCCTTCGTCCAAAGTCTTGAATCCGTCGCCTTGAATTGCTGAGAAGTGAACGAATACATCTTCGCCGCCTTCAACTTGAAGGAAACCATAACCTTTTTCTGCGTTAAACCATTTTACTGTACCTTTCAAATGAACAACCTCCTAAAAATACCGCCATATATGGCGTATGCTTACATTATACTCTTTCTATACTTGTAAAGCAATCCATCTTTTCCCTGATTTCATGATTTAATTTGCTTTTCTCTTCTCCGGTGCGTTATCATTGACCCAAAAGCCAAAAATCGCCAGGGTGGTAATGATAATGATCAAAAAACATGAAATATACAAAACAGACAAATGGAACATGATGACGGTGGAGGTTCAGGGACGCTATATTATCCTTCGTGAAATCTCCGACCAATGGGGGGAAGAAACGCATACCTTCATGAGCCGTCCGGCTATGATGCAGTGGGTGAACAACCGCTTCAATAAAGAATCCTACAAGGATAATGAAGAAGAGTACAAGAATATCATCGCCGCCTTCAAACAGGTGTAGTCGGGCATGGATAACGAGAGTCTGGTCATCTATGTAATAGTAGTCCTGTGTCTGGGTGCCGTACTGATTATGAGCAAGGACAAAATGCCCCCGCGCATGAACCGCGGGATGGCATTGACCGCAGTGATTATGATTGCGCTGGCTTTTGTCTTCATTATTTATAGCCTGCTCACATAACTTCATCTGTAAGCACACTTATGATTTAATAAACATGAATTGGCAGGGCATACTAAGCAGACTTTGAGAATCAGGAGGCTGCCGTCATGTCCGTTACCGCCAAATCTCTCCCGCTCCTGCTTGCGCTCAGCCTGCTGCAAGGAACTCTGTCCTCAGCGCTCCCGCAGGCGGTGAGCAGCCCAGCCGCATCCCATCTACCGAGGAGGATTTCTATGGAACAATTACCTAAGAGAAGTGAAGTGCCCGCCGAGAACCGCTGGAAGCTTGAAGATATGTTTGCTTCAGAGGAGCAGTGGGATGCCGAATATAAGGAAGTGAAGGCGCTCATTACAAGCGCTGCCTCCTTCCAAGGGAAGCTGGATTCTCCCGATGCCCTGAAGAAATGCTTTGAGCTGGACGACAAGCTGTCCCTGCTGACTGAACGTCTCTATGTCTATGCGCATATGCGCCAGGATGAGGATACAGCGGCTCCGAAGTACCAGGCTCTCTCCTCTAAGGCCAAGAAGCTTGGCGTTGAAGCGGGTGAAGCTCTTTCTTTTGTCACACCTGAGATTCTGGCCCTGCCTGACGCAACGCTGGACCAGTTCATCGCCGACCCTTCGCTCTCCGACTACACCTTCACCTTGACTGAGATGAAACGTGAGAAGGCCCATGTCCTGTCCAAAGCGGAAGAGGCCCTGCTGGCTCAGGTCAGCACGATCGCCCAGGCCCCGCAGACTGTATTCAGCATGCTGAATAATGCGGATCTGAAGTTCCCGAAGATTAAGAACGAAGAAGGCAAGGAAGTCGAGCTGACGCACGGAAGCTATATTCAATTCCTCGAAAGCCCGGACCGTGAGGTCCGCAAGAACGCCTTCAAAGCGGTCTACGAAACTTACAGCAAGCAAAAGAACACGATTGCCGCCACGCTGAGCGCGAATGTGAATAAGAATGTCTTTTACTCCCGTGTGCGCAAATACCCTTCCGTGCTGGAAATGTCGCTCTACGGCGACAATATTCCGAAGGAAGTCTACACGAATCTGATCGATACGATTCACGAGAGTCTGCCGCTGATGCACCGTTATATGAAGCTGCGCCAGAAGCTGCTCGGGGTAGATGAGCTACATATGTATGACTTGTTCGCTCCGCTCGTGGACGAATATAAGCTGGATATTACTTTTGACGAGGCTAAGAAGATTACCAAGGAAGGCCTGAAGCCGCTTGGCGAGGACTACCTGAGTGTTCTGCAGGAAGGCTATGACAAAGGCTGGATCGATGTCTACGAAAACGAGAACAAACGCTCCGGCGCATACAGCTGGGGGGCTTACGGCACCCATCCTTTCGTGCTGCTGAACCATAACGATAATCTGAACAGCATGTTCACACTGGCGCATGAAATGGGTCACGCCCTGCATTCCTACTATTCGGACACGGCGCTGAAATACCGGGACGCGCAGTACACTATTTTCCTGGCGGAGGTTGCTTCTACTACCAATGAGGCGCTGCTGATGGATTACCTGCTGAACAAATCCACAGACCCGAAGGAAAAAATGTACCTGCTTACCTATTATGCCGACCAGTTCCGCACTACCGTATTCCGGCAGACGATGTTCGCTGAATTCGAGAAAATCATTCACCAGCGCGCCGAAGAAGGCGAATCGCTCACACCGCAGGATCTCTCTTCCATCTACTATGATCTGAATGTCAAGTATTACGGCAAGGATATGGTGATCGATCAGGATATTGAGATGGAGTGGGCACGGATTCCGCATTTCTATAACAGCTTCTATGTCTATAAATATGCTACCGGCTTCTCGGCGGCGACGAGCTTCGCCAAGCAGATCCTAGAGGAAGGAAAACCGGCGGTTGACCGTTACCTCGGCTTCCTGAAGAGCGGCGGCAGCGATTATTCCATTAACATTCTGAGCAAGGCCGGGGTGGATATGTCGTCTCCTGAACCGATCCGTGAAGCCATGAGCGTATTTGAGAGCGTCATTGAGCAGATGGAGCAGTTGACCAAATGAGGCAGAAAGCTTAGTATTACAGTAATCCCTTGCCCTCTGCGGGCAGGGGATTTGTATTGTCATTGATCCTGAGGAGGAAAATATATGAAATTTCAATGGTCACTTATATTAGGTTTATTTTTTGCACTGCTGACAGCTGTATTCGCAGTAATGAATGTCGATACGGTTCCGGTGAATTTCGGCTTTGACGTGGTCAGCATCCCGCTAATTCTCGTCATCCTTGGCTGTGCGCTGATTGGCGGTGTGGTGGTGGGTTCGTACGGGATTTTCCGCCAGTATAAGCTGCAGAAGCAGATCAAGAGCCTGAATGCCGAGCTTGCCAAGCTGCGTGACGCGGGAAGTATTAATATGGAGCCTATCCCTGCTGAGAGTGCCCCTTTTACTCCAGAAGGATCATCCCAGCTGTAATTCATAGACGAATAGGAGGAACTATCCTTGCTTAACATCCAGCCCAATGAAGAATATATCCTGAATCTGCTCAAAAAACTGCTCGACACCCCAAGCCCCAGCGGCTTCACCACCCAGGTTATGGCTCTGGTGGCCGAAGAAGCGGCAGCGCTGGGTATTCCGCTTACCTGGAATGAAAAAGGCGGCGCGATGCTGGGCGTACCCGGACTCGATCCTTCGCGTACGATCGGCATCAGTGCCCATGTGGATACACTCGGTGCCATGGTCCGCTCCATTAAGTCAAACGGTACCCTCCGCTTAACCTCTGTAGGCGGATTCAGCATGAACAGCATTGAGAATGAATATTGTATCATCCATACCCGCAGCGGATTAACTTATACCGGTACGATCCTGACCAGTCATCCTTCTGTGCATGTGTATGCCGATGCCCGTGATTTCAAGCGTTCGGAAGAGAATATGGAGATCCGGATTGATGAGCTGGTCTCCACCAAGGATGATGTGCTGAAGCTGGGGATTTCGGTCGGTGACTATATTTCGTTCGATGCAAGGGCAGTGCTTACCCCCAGCGGATATATCAAATCCCGTCATCTGGACGACAAAGCCAGCGTTGCTGCCTTATTCGGACTGCTGGAGAGCATCCGGCGCGAAGGCTGGAAGCCGCTGCACAACCTGTCCCTGCTCATCTCCAACTATGAAGAAGTTGGTCACGGCGCTGCCTGGATTCCGGGTGAGATCAATGAGATGATCGCTGTGGACATGGGCGCGATGGGCGATGACCTCAGCTGCAAGGAGACGGATGTCTCCATCTGTGCCAAGGACTCCTCCGGCCCGTATGATTACGCCATGACCAGCCGCATGATCGAGCTGGCGAACGGTCTGGCGATTCCATTCGCGGTCGATATCTATCCGCAATACGGCTCCGACGCCTCTGCTGCCCTGCGCGGCGGGAACAACATCCGGGCCGCACTGATCGGACCGGGCGTACACGCCTCCCACTCCATGGAACGTACCCACAAGCAAGCTGTGCTTAATACGGCTAAGCTGCTGGCGGCTTATGTTGGGGCGAATTGATAGGGCGTCGCAGTTAAGGATTCTGGCTATAGGAGCGCTGCTGATGGTAAGCGCGCTCCTCTTTGCTGTGTTCCCGCTTACAGGTACAAGCAAGCGGGAGGTCTTCTCTGGCCTCCCGCATAACTATACCTATCGGGAAGCCGAAGGTCCAGGCGGGGTTCAGCTGCATATGCTGTCGCTGAACCCGGAGGATGTAATACTACGGCGCGCAGGCTTGCCGCTGCGTCAGATTGCCGCCTATGGGATCAATGGCGGCTTCTTTTACGGCGATGACCTGTTGTCCATCGCCATCATGAACGACCAGCCCGTGAACAGCGAAGCCCGCAGCTACGGTTCTGGCTGGTTCAACGCGAAGTATGCGCGTGGAACGCTGGTCTGGGACGGTGCTGCGGGAGTGCTCAGCGTACAGGTTGCCGCCTCTGGCGGCGACCTGGCCGTGAGCGACCGCAGCAATTACTGGGCGCAGGGCGGGATCAGCATGAACCTGCAGCATGAAGAGCTGTGGGAGGCGGCTGCGAACGCAGAGCATTTGCCCTATGAGGGTGAGCGGCGCCTGCGCTCCGGGCTGGTCTATGACCAGTCGGGGAAGCTCTGGCTGCTCGTCACGAATTCGCTCTGCACGGCGGCGGAATTCCGCGCCGCCGTGCAGGTGACCGTCCCGGGCGAGGGGCGGGAAGGGATCTTCCTCGACGGAGACGGCTCATCGCAGATGAATGCAGACGAGGCGGTACTGACCGGCGATTCACGGCCAGTCGTGCAGATGATTGCCGTGGCGGGCGGCAAATAGCCATGGCGGGTCATGCTCTACAGCAGTAGCCGCTGGAGTGAATCGCTGAAGTTGGACGGGGACAGTCACTCACTTATTCTCATAACAGCGAGATACAGAGTACCAAAAAGGCAGCACCAGCTCGTTTAGATAACTGGTGCTGCCTTTTTAGTTGATCATGGTGATAAAATGAGTCAAAAATTACTTGACCAGGCCGAAATGTTGCAATTATTGCAACCCTGCCGTCCGAACACTTGCACATTAGAGTAGATTCCTGCATGAAATACAACAATTATCCTGCCAATCCGCTCTGGAATCGGGTAATGCTGCTTTTTGTACAACAATAGCGGATTAGGGCTGCGATGACGAGTGAGAAATTGCATTTTGGGCAGGATTTCTGCATAACCCTCTGACTTTGCAGCTGATTCTGCGTGGTGTTACTTACCCGCGATTTTCTCCGCCCAGCTCCTTCTTCCTTCCAGGATTACCCGGTTAAGGCCATACCTGCTCCAGCTTGTCCGCATAGTACTTAATAGCCTTGCGGTAATCCTGGATACCGGGATCAGCGGATGTATCCGCAAGCATCGTAAGCAGCAGCTCCATGGCTTCGGTGTGAGCACCGAGATTATGCAGCGTCATGGCCAGAAAAGCCTTGAACTCAGCACGCTGCGGGAATTCAAGCGCACCCTGCTCCAGCAGCGCACGGGACTCTGTATACTGCCCCAGCGTCCGGTACGTGCTGCCCAGGCCCAGCATCGCGCCTGCCTTCTGCTCCGCATCTGGAAGCCCCAGGGCAAGACTCTGCTCGTAATAGGATACCGCCTCGCGCTCCAAGCCCAGCACATCATGCGTCCATGCCAGCTGATAAAGCAGCTCGGCGTTGCTATCGTCTGCTGACAATAGCTCTAGCAGCATGGTTCTTGCTTGTTCAGCCCGGCCAGAGGAACGGAGCTGTACAGCAGCTTCTATTGTATGAGTCACAGTAACCGTTCCCTCCTTCTACACGTTGTTACTTACCCGCCATCTTCTCCCTCAGCTCATTAAGATAGGTCCAGCGCTCCATCGGATGGGTTACAGCACTGCCCCCTCCTTCTGCACGGTTACTTACCGGCAATTTTCTCCGCCAGCTCATTAAGATATGTCCAGCGCTCCATCGGATGGGTTACAGCACTGTCCCTCCTTCTGCACGGTTACTTACCGGCAATCTTCTCCGCCAGCTCATTGAGATAGGTCCAGCGCTCCATCAGGCGCTCCAGCTCTGCCTCGGCCTGACGCTGCTTCTCCACCAGCTCCTGGAGTCTGCCGGAGTCGGCAAAGGCCGCTTCCATCTGTGCCGAGATGTCTGTCAGATGCTGCTCCGCCTGTTCAATGGCCTCGTCGATACCCTCGTACTCGCGCTGCTCCTTGAAGGTGAATTTCAGCTTCTCGCGCGGCGCTGACCCGGCCTGTGCATTCCCGCCCTGCTCAGCAGCCGCAGAATTAGCCCCGCTGGCGCTGCGGCCGGAGCCGCCTTCTGCCTTGCCGGAGTTCCCGCTGCCGGACGGGACATTCTTCGCCAGCCACTCTTCATATTCGCTATAGTCCCCGACATGCAGGCGGATGCCCCCATCCTCGAAGGCAATCAGCTTATCCACGGTACGATCCAGGAAGTAGCGGTCATGCGATACGGTGAAGACTACGCCGGGGAATTCATCGAGGTAATCCTCCAGTACAGCGAGTGTGCCGATATCCAGATCATTCGTCGGCTCATCGAGCAGCAGCACGTTCGGCGCTCCCATGAGGACACGCAGCAGATACAGTCGTCTTTTCTCGCCTCCGGACAGCTTGGAGATTGGCGTCCACTGCATCGCGGGCGGGAACAGGAAGCGCTCCAGCATTTGCCCGGCGGTGATGACACTGCCGTCTGCGGTCTTGATGATCTCTGCTTCTTCCTTCACATACTCGATCGCCCGCAGGCTGAGATCCATGTCCTGATGCTCCTGGGTGAAATAACCCAGCTTCACGGTCGTACCGAGCTGTACCTCGCCGCTGTCCGGTGTAAGCTTACCGGCAATCAGGTTAAGCAGCGTAGATTTACCGCTGCCGTTCTTGCCGACAATCCCCACGCGGTCCTGCGGCACAGCAATATAATTCAGATCCTTGATTAAGGTTCGGCCGTCCAGCGATTTGGTGAGATCCTGAATCTCAATGATTTTGCGGCCCAGTCTTGTGGAGGCCACAGAGATATCCATAGATGACGCCGATGCGCCTCCCGTGCTCTCCTTGAGCTTCTCGAAGCGGTCGATCCGCGCCTTCTGCTTCGTGGAACGGGCCTTAGCCCCGCGGCGAATCCAGGCCAGCTCGGTGCGCAGCAGATTCTTGCGCTTCTGCTCGGCCGAAGCCTCCCGTTCTTCACGGTCTGCCTTCAGCTCCAGGAACCGCGAATAGTTCGCTTCATACCGGTACAGATTCCCGCCGTCCAGCTCAAGCATTACACTGGCTACGCGTTCCAGGAAATAACGGTCATGCGTTACCATCAGGAGCGCCCCGCGCCGCTTCTGCAGATACTGCTCCAGCCAGGCTACGGAATCCGTGTCAATATGGTTGGTAGGCTCATCCAGAATCAGCAGCTCCGACGGTGTAATCAGTGCCGCTGCCAGCGCTACGCGCTTGCGCTGTCCACCGGAGAGGCTCTCCATCCGGGCATCGAACCGGGTAATCCCCAGCTTCGTGAGGACAGTCTTGGCCTCACTCTCCAGCTGCCAGGTGCCGGCGGCGTCGATGGCCTGCCCAATCCGGACAAGCCTGCTCTCCAGCCCTGAATCTCCCGGATTCTGCTCCAGAAGAGACATAACCTCCATATATTCCCGCATGGTCGCAAGCTCCGGGTCCTCTCCGGCAAATACCTGCTGCAGGACTGTATTTCCAGGCTCGTAAGGCGGATTCTGGGCCAGAAACTGCACCCGCACATCATTGCCGATACTAATCTGCCCTTCATCTGCTGTATCAAGCCCGGCGATAATCTTCAAAAAGGTTGATTTTCCCGTGCCGTTGACGCCAATTACGCCTATCTTATCCCTGTCGTCCATGCCGAAGGAGGCATCACGGAACAGGGTTTTCTCCCCGTAGCTCTTGGAGAGGTGTTCCACTGTCATAATATTCATCAGTTGTCCTCGCTTGCCTTATATTTTGAAACCGGAACTTAGCTGTACTCCCTTAAGATTCAGCTTCGGCAGGGAAATCCCCTGGCGCCGAATCCAGGCTGCCCAGTGCCCCTGTGATAAAGAGCCTGGCCGCAAACTTCGCCCGCTTATCCGCATCTGCCTCGGCAAACTCAGGGTCGAACAGGATATCCATCTTGAGACGGTCCAGAATCCCGATATACGACTGCGCCATCAGCTCCGGCTCGGTAGCCCCGCCTTCCAGCAGCACCTTCACTACAGCCTGCATATAGGCTTCCATGAACTGTGCCATATAAGCCACCAGCTCAGGATTATTGTTAGGCGCACGGAAGAACAGCTTCGTATGTTGCTTGCGCTCATAGTAATAGAACAGATGATGCTCTGCAATAACGGAGAGCTTGTCTGTCAATGTAGAGCGGTTCCTCAGCTTGCTCTCAAGCTGTTCAAGGAAGCCTTCACAATCGCGGCGGGTAACCGCCATGAAGAGCTCCTCTTTGCTTTTAAAATATAAATAGACCGTTCCCTTGGCAATCCCCGCACGTTCGGCCACTTCCGACATCTTCGTCTCATAAAAGCCGCCTGAACCGAAAAGCTCATAAGCGGCATCCAGAATAGCTGCATGTTTGTCTACGGATGCACTGCTCAACGGTTCACCTCCCAACCCATAGAATCCAGCATGTTACCGGATAGTGCAACGGCCAGCTTAATTCTCAGGCCCGTCCTTATCCTATGTAACTGATATAACTGACCAGCAGCGCAACAGCACCGCCTATTATAGAACTTACAGCATTTACAGTATCATTGTCCATCCAGCGCCAGCCCCTGGCGTATTCCGTAGGCTTACTGCAGTGCGTAGAGGCTTCGACCTCGCGGCCGCAGACCGTACAGCGGTTCATCCGTTGCACGGTAGCACCCAAGACCGAGTCGGCAAAAGCTCCCGCAAGCCCGCCCAGCAGTCCGGCCAGCACCAGCAGCCAGAAGGCATGGGGCGTCATGCCGGAGGCCGCCCGCAGCACCCAGGAGGCCGCGCCGATGAGCGCCCCTCCTGCCGCTGCGGCCAGCGTCCCGGGCAGGGATACACCGCCGGAGGTGCCTGCCTGGAGCACTTTCCCGGTCAACACCGACCGGGGAGGCTTCCGGGCCAGCGTGCCGATCTCTGTCGCCCATGTATCCGAGGTCACGGTAGCCATCACCCCGATGAACAGGAAGCCCCAGAGCTCCAGCGGATAGATCGCGTTCAGCAGAACAGCCAGCATCCCGAGACCGCCGTTGGCGAAGACCTGGCCCGCATCGCGGCGTCCGGTTTTATCATACGTGGCTTCCAGCTCTGCCTTATTCTCATGATGCAGCTTCGACAGCACCGTCGAGGAGATGAAGAACACCAGCAGGATACCGAACCAGAACAGATTCCCCGCCCCAAAGTAGATCGTCCCCATGACCACCGCCGCCACCATCCCTGAGAAGCTAAGCGACTGCTTCCAGTAAGCGGCCCCGGCGACCAGCAGCGCACCGCAGGCTCCGATCAGCCATTGCAGCACTTCAAGTCCTGAGAGCATCGCCTTAACCGATCAGGCAAGTGCCCATGAGGCGTTCGCCCCAGAACAGCTCGAACGAATCGCCCGTCACTACCGGACCTACCCCGGCGGGGGTTCCAGTGAAAATAATATCGTCCTTGCCCAGCCCGTAGCGGGCGGCAATGAATTCAACGATTTTTTGCAGGGAGAAAATCATGTTCTTCACGTTCCCGCGTTGAACCTCAATTCCGTTCTTGCGGACGGTGAAGTCGGTGGCCTCCAGTTCCTCTTCTTCAGGCAATGCCATGTACGGGGTCAGCGGAGCCGCGTTCTTGAAGCCCTTGGCGGCTGTCCACGGCAGCCCCTTCTTCTGCAGATCATTGTGCACATCACGGAGCGTGAAGTCGAGGCCCAGCGCCATCACATCCACCAGCTCCTGCACACTCATCCCCGGCACGTAATCACGCGCAATGCGCAGCACCAGTTCCCCCTCGTAATGAATCAGTCCGGCGTCCTTGGGCAGGTGGATGATCGCTTTATCCAGGGCCACGGCAGCATGAGACGGCTTCAGGAAAATCAGCGGCTCGGCAGGCACCTTGTTGCCCAGCTCCTCCGCATGTAATTGATAGTTGCGTCCTACACAGTATACATTATTGACCGAACTGCTCATTGTTCCTTCAGCTCTCTTCCTCTATAAATTTGTGTGCTTACAGCAGCCTGTTCAAGCCTTCAAAAAGAGTTCGCCCCAAATATCCGGACGGTTGGTACAGATCATAATATCGGAATGCATCTCTGACAGGCGGCGCATGTCCTTGCCTTTGTTCACAGTCCAGGCCATAATCCGAACCCCCCGTTCAATCAGGGATTGCGCCAGCACCGGGCTCAGCCGGTCGAAGCTGATGGACAGGAAGGAGCAGCCCAGCTCATTCATCTTGCCTGCCGGATTGCCGGACCTGGAGTCATAGATGAGCCCCGTATGGAACCGCGCGTCCAGCTCCTTGATCCGCCGCAATACACCGGCATCGAACGAGGTCAGCACCACTTCCTCGCGCATTCCCCTGGCATTCACCAGGTCAATGACCTTCTGCTCCAGGCCGGGATACATCTCCCCCACCGTCTTCAGTTCAATGTTCAGCCGCAGCCTGCCTGACGCCAGTGCGAGCACCTCTTCCAGGGAGGGCACCCGCTCTCCGCGAAAAGCACGCCCCCTCCAGCTCCCCGCATCCAGCCGCCGAATGTGTTCATACTCCATATTCTTCACCTTGCCGTGTCCGTTGGTCGTGCGGTCCAGGGAATAATCATGGATGACTACAGGCACCCCGTCCTTCGTCAGCTGCACATCAATCTCTATCCAGCGTACAAAAGGCAGCGCAATCGCCATCCGCACGGCAGCCAGTGTATTCTCAGGTGCTTTGCCGGAAAAACCGCGGTGGGCTACACACATATTATTCATCATTGTACGCACCTCCGGCTATTTCACCGCTTGGATCACAGTGCCGTCATTGCGGACCTTGATCAGGCCGGAAGAAATAGACTGTATTCTGTGCAGCAGCAGCTGCCCGTCGGCATCATTCATCGGCACCGGCTGCGCCAGCTCGGCATCCATCGGCTTCAGCTTAAGCGAGCATTGCCCCTGCTTGCTGCATTCCGCCTGGAATACCGCCGTCTCCCAAGTAGCCGGGATGGAACCGCGTGTGAAAATAAAGTTGCCTGTGCTGTAGGCGATCCACTTGCCTTTGTACGGCTCAATGCCCTGCAGCACATGCGGATGACCGCCCATCACAAGATCCGCTCCGGCATCGATGAAGCTATGCCCTAGCGCCTGCTGGGTCTTATCATACTGCTCCATCCGCTCGCGCCCCCAGTGGACGACGACGACGACAACATCGGCCTTTTGCTTGGCTGCGGCAATCACCTTGAGCGCTTCCGCACTGTCATACACTGAAGCAAGGCCAGGCTTGCCCGCTTCTGCCTTCCATTCAATCACCGGCATCACCCGTGTGAAGCCCAGCAGGGCAATCTTAATTCCATTACGTTCAAAATACTGCGCCGAATACGCCTCCTGGCTGTTCCGCCCTGCCCCTACATGAGGGATTCCGCGTTCGCCCAAATGCTTCAGGGTGTCGAGCAGACCTTCCTCCCCCTGATCCAGCGTGTGGTTGTTAGCCAGATTGACAGCATCCACACCGGCGGCTTTGAGCGCATCGAGTGCTTTCGGCGGACCCTTGAACACAAACTGCTTGTTCTTGGCCCCAACCCCGCGTGTAGTAATCGGAGTTTCCAGATTGACTACCGTCAGGTCATCCTTCTTGAACATTCCATCCAGCGCGCTGTAGGAATAATCGTAGCCCTTCTGCTCCAGCAGCGCGCCTGCTTTTCCGCTGAAGATGATATCTCCGGCAAAGCTCAGCTTCACCATCTTGCCGGTGGTGTTCTCCGGTAAGCCGGAGACCAGTCCGCCGGTGTTGCCCGCTGCGGAAGGTGTGGCCTGCGGTGCATCCGTAGCTTCCGCCTGATCTGCCGGTGCTGGAGAAGGTGCAGTGGTTGCCGTAGGTACAGCTGTTGCCGCAGGCATTGGTGAAGCCTCCGGTGTCTCCTCCGGAGCAGGCTCAGCAGTGGCTGTAGCCTCTGACCCTGGAGCTTCTTCTGTAGAGACGGCTTCCGTAGGAACTGCCGCCGTTGCAGCAGCTTCCGGCGAAGGCGAGGTAACGAGCGCCGCCGGCGGAGCAGCAGAGCCCTGCTGGTCCTTGTCGTCCATGAATGAATAAGCGAGCGCAGCGGTAATCAGCAGCAGCAACGCCACATTGACCCACGCCCATACCCTTCTGCGCCGCCGCCTGCTATGTTGTCGCTTGCCTTGTCTATTGCCTGATCTCGGCGGATACATGAGTGCAAGTAATCTCCTTTACCCTTAAAGTGTTTCTATTATAGCATATCTATCAGCTGCCGCTCCAAGCCGGGAACGGAGCCTTTCATAAATAACCCCGCAAAGTGGGGCTTTAGCTTCGGGTGATGACTCAGGTACTTTGCGGGGGCCCATATCTAAAAAAGGTGGAGCGCCACTGCTCCGCTCCACCGCTTCTTTTAGATTGTAGCTCCCGCCGGTTCCGGCAGCTTCGGGAGGCTGGCTGCGGCAGTCTCAGCCGTAAGCTTCGCCTGCTTGATACAGTCCGGCATCCCGATACCGTCATAGCCTGCGCCAAAGGCGTAGATGCCGGGCAGCTTCTGCGCCAGCTCACTGCGCAGGCCGGCAACCCGGCCGGGATGGCCGACCGGATACTGCGGCATGGACGACCTCAGCCGGGTGATCTCTGTGAACAGCGGCGCTGCGGTGATTCCCATAATCTCCTTCAGATCCTTGCGTACCAGCTCCGCCAGCGCATCATCCGGCAGCTCCACATTCTGTTCATCCCCCGACCGCCCCACATAACAGCGCAGCAATACCTTATCGTCAGGGCTGGTATGCAGCCATTTGGTAGAGGTCCAGGTGCAGGCGGTGATGTTCCGCCCTTCCTTACGCGGAACAAGGAAGCCCGATCCGTCGTATTCGGTAACAATGTCTTGCCGGCTGAACGCCAGAACAACATTAGCTACTGACACATAGTTCACTGCATCCAGCGCCGAGACATCCACATGTGGACGCAGCAGCTCTGCGGCTGCGAAGTTCTGCACCGTAACATAGATGTCGTCTGCTTCCAGCAGTTCACCGGTCTCGAGCTCCACCTCATAACGGGCAGCGCCGGAAGAACCGGCGTCTCCCAGCACCCGGATGGACTTCGCTCCTTTCCCCGTGATTTGCCGGACATCCTGCAGATCATGGATGAGCGCATGCACAAGACTTTGCAATCCTTGCCGGAAGGTGAGGAAGGCACTTTTCTTCGTCCCGGTATGAGTCTCCACCGGCTTCCTGCCGGTCGTCATTCCACGGATCAGGCTGCCGTACTGGCGCTCGACCTCACCGAACTGCGGAAAGGTCGCCTGAAGGCTGATCTTGCGCATATCCCCTGCATAGATTCCTGCCAGCAGCGGCTCCGTCATATTCTCCAGTACCTCTGTACCCAGACGGCGCTCAATCAGATCGCCAAGCGACTCATCCTCAGCGCTGCGGCGAGGCGGGAGTACGAAATCCATCATCGCCCGCATTTTGCCGCCGAAGGAGACCAGTCCGCTCTTCAGGAAGGGCTTCAGCTCTGTCGGAATGCCCAGCACAAGACCGGCAGGCATCGGATGAAGCTTGCCCCGCTGCAGAATGTAGGTCTTCTTGGCGTTCGGATTCGTGCTTACCAGCTCATGGTCCAGCTCCAGCTCCCTGGCCAGATCGACCATCGCCGTCTTACGGGCGAGGAAGGAATCCGGGCCCTTCTCAATTACGAAGCCGTCACGGTGCAGCGTTTCGATTTTGCCGCCGAGGACCTTGTCCTTCTCAATTAATGTAATCTCCAGCCGGGTTCCGGCCTCACGGTAGAACTTGCGGATATAGAACGCGGCGCTGAGGCCGCTGAGCCCTCCGCCGATGATGACCACCTTGCGAGGTGAATCTGTCATGACAGATTCACCTTCAACTGGTTCGCCTTCGTACGTACCACATCACTGAGCACCGACATATAGGCCGGATCACTGTTCAGCGAGTCAATCCGCAAAAGACGCATATCCAGCTCTGAGGCAAGCTGCTGCGCTTCAATATCCAGATCGTACAGCACCTCCAGATGGTCGGAGACGAAGCCGATCGGGGCTGACAGCACGTACTTCACCTGGCTCTCGGCCAGCTCACGCAGCGTATCGAGAATATCCGGTCCCAGCCAAGGCTCCGCTGTCCGGCCCGCACTCTGCCAAGTGAACTGCCAGGATTCTACCCCTGCCTGTGCGGCAATCGCCTTAGAAGTCTCCAGCAGCTGGTCACGGTAAGGATCACCCATCGCCAGAATGCGTTCTGGAAGACTATGTGCACTGAACAGCACGCGCACTTCCTCGCGCGACGCGCCCGTTTCTTCGAACTCATCCAGCTTGGCAGTCACTCTCCGGCTTAGCACATCGATCAGCTCGGGGTGCATATGGTAGCTCTCAACGAACTCCATTTGAATACCGCAGGCTTCGGCTTTTTCCTTGGCGCGCTTAATATAGGTCCCTACACTCATTACAGAGTAATGCGGAGCCAGCACGATGCCTATCGCCTGGGTAATTCCGTCCCGGACCATGGCCTCGACACCATCCTCGATGAACGGTCTGGCATGCTTGAGCCCCTGGTAGCAGACATACTGGATCTGCCCGCTGTTCAGCTTGGCCTGCAAGGCTTCCACCTGACGGTCGGTATTCTCTCTAAGCGGAAAAACCCCGCCGACAATCGCCTTATAGCGGTCGGTCAATTCTTTGAGCTGCTCAGCAGAAGGAGCGTTCCCCCGGCGGATATGCGTATAATAAGCCTCTACATCCTCAAGACTCTCAGGCGTGCCGTACGACATCACAAGTACTCCAATTTTGTTGGCCACGAATTCCATCCCCTTTTACGAATAATTAACGTCCTATACAGCAAAGAGAGCAGCAAAGGCTGCTGCCATCAGATGCTATTTCTTCAACTATGCCAGCGGCGGTGCCGCCTGTTTCTGTTTCATTGCCGCTGCTGAATACTCATGCACATAATCCGTTAATTCCTTGAGCGTATCGAGTGAAGCTTCAGGGAATAATCCATGTCCCAGATTAAAAATATACCCCGGCTGCATGATGCCTTCATCGATCAGGTCCTTGGCCCGGGCTTTGAGCATATCCAACGGCGCGGTCAGCAGGTATGGATCAAGATTGCCTTGAACCGCATAGCCTCCGCCCAGTCTGCGCCGTCCTTCGGTGATGCTTACCCGCCAGTCCAGTCCGATCACATCGGCCTGCAGCTTGGTCAAGCTGGGGAGCAGCTCCCCTGAGCTGACACCGGGGAAGTAAATCTTCGGAACCTCCAGATCGGACAACTCGGCAAAAATCCGGGTGATCGTAGGCAGCACATACTGCCCGAAATCACGCGGAGCCAGCGCCCCGACCCAGCTGTCGAACAGCTGGAACGCCTTCCCGCCACTGGCGACATGGGCGCGCAGATAGGCGATAACCATATCGCCCAGCTTCTCCATCAGCTTCTCCCATACCTGAGGCTGGCTGAACATCAGCTCCTTGGTGCGGTGATAGGTCTTGGACGGTCTGCCTTCGATCAGATAACTGGCGATGGTGAACGGAGCTCCGGCAAAGGTAATCAGCGGAACGTCCAGCTCCTTGTCCAGTATGGCGATGGTCTCCAGAATATGGCCCAGATCGCCTTCCACATCAATCGGCTTCAGCCTGTCCACATCGCTTGCAGAGCGGATCGGATGCTCGATAACCGGCCCGATGTTCTTCACAATGTCAAAATCCACACCGAGGGAGGCCACCGGATTCATGATGTCAGAATACAGAATCGCTGCGTCCACGCCCAGCTTACGCACAGGCATCAGGGTTACCTCAGCCGCAAGCTCGGGCTGCCTGCAGATCTCAAGCAGCGAATATTTCTCCTTGATTGTACGGTAGTCGGGATCATACCGGCCAGCCTGCCGCATGTACCATACCGGGGTGTACTCCGTGGTCTGCTGTCTGCAGGCACGGATAAAAGTGTCGTTGTAGGTCATGATAAGATCTCCATTAGATTTGATAGAATACTGTGATTAAACACATATCATTATTATGCCCCTTTTGTAAGCGGCTAACAACTCCCGGGCGCAGCCGGGAATGACAATCCAATGACATAACTATGACGAGTGTTGCATTAACCTGCTGAAAAAATGTGATATACTGATATAATGTCGTCTTTTCGTGATCGTTGTTGCAAGAAATTTCAGAAAGGAAGTGAAAGCACTTTGAAGAATTGGGAGACCTGGAAAATCAACCTCATGGTGCTTTGGTTTGGCCAATTCCTGGTAAATGCCGGGATGACTATGATTACCCCGTTTTTATCGCTTTATCTCGCCAAAGATTTGGGGGTGACCGGTGACCGGGCGATCGGGATGTGGGCCGGGCTTATTTTTGCCGCCAACTTCCTGACCTCGTTCATCTTTCAGCCGCTCTGGGGCAAGCTTGCCGACAAATACGGACGCAAAATTATGCTCCTGCGCTCCAGCTTCGGCATGGCGATTGTTATTGTCCTGATGGGCTTCGCCCAGTCCCCGATGCAGCTGCTGCTGCTCCGGCTGCTGAACGGAACCATCTCCGGCTTCAATCCCGCCTCTGTCGCACTGGTCTCAGGCACCACACCGAAACCAAAGATGGGCTTCGCGATGGGCCTGATGCAGTCCGGCGCGGTAGCCGGGACGATTCTCGGGCCGCTGATGGGCGGCTTACTGGCGGACTGGATAGGGTTCCGCCCGATTTTCTATGTGGTCGGTGCGCTTCTGTTCGTTGCTTCACTGCTGGCCTTATTCCTGGTCAAAGAGAAATTCGACCGCGTAGAAGCAGCACAAGTTCCTCAAGTATCCGTGCTGGAAGGCTTAAAGGAACTGGCGAAGGTGCCGCAGCTTCCCGCCCTGTTCGGCGTGACCTTCCTGCTGCAGTTCGCCATGGTCAGCCCAATGTCGCTGCTGCCGCTTTATGTTGAGAAGCTGCACGGCACCACCGTTGACCTAGCCTTCTGGGCAGGAATGGTCAGCGCAGTGACCGGTATCTCGAATATGCTCGCTTCGCCGCTGCTCGGCAAGCTCAGCGACAGGGTGGGGGCGCACCGCATACTGACCTTTGCGCTGATCGGCGCTGCTCTGTTCCTGATTCCGCAGGCGTTCGTGACCAGTGTCTGGCAGCTGATTCTCGTCCGCTTCCTGATGGGCGTCTTCATGGGCGGCCTGCTGCCGAGCGTCAATGCCCTGATTCGCTCCTATACGCCTGACGGCAAGGAGAGCCGGGCGTTTGGCTTCAACAGCAGTACACTCGCGCTCGGCAATATGCTGGGTGCGGTGATCGGCGGATTTTTATCCGGTTATATCGGGATTGAGGGCCTATTCATTGTCTCCGGTGCGTTCCTGCTGATCAATACGGTCTGGGTGCGGATTAAGCTGTACAAGAAGACGGAGCCCCGGCTATTCCGTTAACGGAATATTCCCTTATGAGCGATATGGCTGGTGTGGCAAAAGCTATTTCACCATCGCCAGTGCCAGGCCGTCATAGGCAGGCAGCAGCGTGCTGGTCAGGCGGGGATCGCCCGCAATCATCTCATTGAAGCGGCGCATGGCCTGGACTGCCGGTCCGTTCTTCTCCGTATTGAGTGTGCGGCCGCGCAGGAAAATATTGTCCCCGGCAATAATCGCCCCCGGCGAAGCAAGCCGGATCGCATATTCCAGATAATTCGGATAATTCTCCTTATCGGCATCGATGAAGAAGAAATCATACCTGTTCCCCTGTGCTTCGAGCAGCTTGAGGCTGTCCAGCGCAGGGCCGATCCGGTATTCCACCCGGTCCCCGAAGCCCGCCTGCTGCAGATGGCTCTGTGCCAGCTCTGCATATTCAGCCTTAAGCTCCAGAGACGTCAGACGGCCTTCCTGCGTGAGTCCCCGGCACAGACAGATTCCGCTGTAGCCGCCAAGCGCTCCGATCTCCAGCAGGTTCGCCGAGCGGGAGAGGGTCACCAGCATCGTCAGCAATCTGCCGTAGCCCGGGGCAATGGACACCTCCGGCATGCCCGCCGCAGCGATGGCTGCTTTGACTTGGAGCAATAATTCATCTTCTGTATATAGCTGTTCGCTGTACTCTTCCTGATTCTGCATATGTATTCTCCTCTTGGATGGGTGTGTGTGCCTGCGGACAGGCATTGTGCAGAACTCTTCCTTACCCTATACTGTAAGCTGAACGTTCTGCAGGTTCAGATGACAAACCAGTTACTCTTATTGTACTGGCTATACGTATTTATCCACAAGTTAAACGGAGTTGAGCGCACTTGGGCAAATTACAATTGATCGCCACCGCCCCCATGGGGCTGGAGGCTGTAGTAGCACGCGAATTAAACGAGCTGGGTTATGAGACCACGATCGAGAACGGACGGGTCCTGTTCAGCGGGGATTACATCGACATCTGCCGCTGCAATCTGTGGCTGCGTACCTCAGACCGTGTACTGGTGAAGATGGGCCAGTTCCCGGCCCGGACCTTCGATGAGCTGTTCGAAGGAGTGAAAGCGATAAATTGGGAGGACTGGATTCCCGAGAACGGCGAATTCCCGGTAGAGGGCCGCTCGCATAAATCTCAGCTGACCAGTGTACCTGCCTGCCAAGGGATCGTCAAGAAGGCCATTGTCGAGAAGCTGAAGCTGTCGTACCGCACGGAATGGTTCCCGGAGAACGGGCCCCGGTATGTGGTAGAAGTGATTCTGCTGAATGATATCGCGCTGATCACCCTGGATACTACCGGCCCGGCCCTGCACAAGCGCGGCTACCGCCGCCAGGCTACGGAAGCGCCGCTGAAGGAGACCATGGCTGCGGCTCTGATCCAGCTCAGCCGCTGGAACGGCCATCGTCCGCTCTATGATCCTTGCTGCGGATCAGGCACGATTCTGATCGAGGCGGCGATGATCGCCTGGAATATCGCGCCGGGCCTGCGCCGCTCCTTCCCGTCCGAGCACTGGCCGGAGATTCCTCAGCGCCTGTGGGAAGAAGCCCGCGAAGAAGCCTTCGATGCGGTGCGTGACGATTACCCGCTGCAGCTGACCGGAACAGATATCGATCCGGCAGCGATTGAGATCGCCGAAGCGGCGGCGAAGAGCGCCGGACTCTCCGGTGAGATCACGTTCAAGCATATGGCGGCTGCGAAGGCCCGTCCGGAAGGCGAATACGGCTGCATCATCACCAACCCGCCTTACGGCGAGCGGATCAGTAATGACAAGGAAGTGGAGAAGCTGACCCGCCAGTTCGGCGAGATGATGCTCTATCTGCCTACCTGGTCCTTCTTCGCCATCAGCCCGTACAAGGAGTTCGAGCAATACTACGGCCGCAAGGCGGACAAGCGCCGCAAGCTCTACAACGGCCGGATCGAATGCCAATACTATCAATACCTGGGGCCGCTGCCTCCACGGAAATAGGAGGAGCGGAGGTATTGGAATAGCAACGTAGGTTGAGATTTCCGATTGCATCTGCCTGCTGGAGCAAAGTTTAAAACTAACTTACCCTCAACAAGCCTTAAGTCCCGCAGACGATTATACTGCGGACTTAAGGCTTGTTTGGGTTGGGTGCAGGATTGCGGATTGTTGCACAAAATGCATAATCCCCCAGTTAAAGAGGTAGCGGTGAGACCGATTGTTGCATATTTTGCAGAATTTTTGCCGAAATGACGCCGCAGTAACTTGGAATGTTGCATTTTAGACAGGATTTCAGCTAAAAGCTTCTTTGAAGAGTACAATTGTTGCATATTATGCAGGCGTGTTGATTACCTATATTATGGGATTTCAAAAACACCTATATGATCTTTACGCCTGAGCAGACTCAACTGAATCTGCCACTCCAATGGAAGATTAAATATACGCCAGTACTGCATAAATTCCCAAAGAGTCAGCCTAGCAAAGACCGGTACCTTCGGATGAATTTCATCAAAAATGTATTTCAGAAGCACATACGCGGTAAGGGCCACAAACAATTGGCTATATACTGCATTTTCGGTGGTTCCAAATAGACATGGGACATTCAAATGCTGTTTCACCCAGCGGAAAAAGACTTCAATCTCCCATCGTGCTTTGTAAATTTCAGCAATCACCTGAGCGGACTCTTTTCTCAAATCGGTCACGACACGTACGACTTCACCCCGGTCATTTTCAAATTCAACGACGCGGTGGCGCTGGGCGGATTGGTGTTTCCCTTGACCAATATAACAGGTGATATCGCGTACGATTTGGGTGTCTCCCTCCGCCGGTCGCCGAAGCTTTCGCGGCATCACCAAATGGAGGTTGTCTTTCAGACGAATCACAAAGGACTGACCTTGCTGCACATATTGATCCAATCGACCGATTTTGCCATACGCCCGATCCTGAACTAAAAGGTAGTCCTTATCGGCCAAGACTTCTCCAAATGGAGCGTCATTACGCCGGGCAATCGATTCGACCACCTTCACGGGTGAATGCTGTCCCTGCGAAAAAGCAACGTGCAGTTTAATGCCACCTCTAAATTTTTTATACGGAGCCCAAGACATGCGGGAGTTGGCTGCCGTAACCGTCGTAGAGTCAATCAGCAGCAGATCTTTAGGCAGATTCAGGTGCCGCCGGGTTTGCCGGTTACATTTCTGGACGAGCATTTGAAACAAACGCTTGAAGATATCGTAAGGCACTTCACCGGCTTTGCCCGAAAGGGTGGAGTAATGAACCTTGGGCAAACCGTAGTTCGAGCCCACCCGAGCACTTTGACGAAAGCCATCCCATTGGTGGTAGCAGGCTTGGACAAAGTAGTCGAACAACACACCGACGGTCATTTTGGTTCCCGTATCCTCGTAGTCCTTGGTTTGCCCGCTTACCTTTTGGACTTCTTCCGAAGTTAATACTTGTTTGAACACGGCCAAGAATGGGGTATATTTATTCATGAGGTCGCCTCATTTCGGTTTGGTTTGGTCGTACTTACCATTACCCGAAATGGCGGCCTTTTTTGTCCCTTTTTATGGGAAATCAACACGCTTACAGATAATGCAGGAATACAGCGAGCCGGGGCAGGTGACGGACAGCAGCATAATAGCGGAAGGTTCGACAACGCCGGTGCCTGGAAGCCGTAGAGGTACCCGAAGGCCCAAGTGTAGATGATCGCATGGGATGGTAAGCGAAGTTGATGAGCGGAGTTTGGCGGGAGCATATCACGACACGACAGCGCATCGCTGGTAAGCAATTGGACAAAATCCACCTATTACTCTAACCATCGTCAGCTACTCTAACCATCGTCAGCTACTCTAACAATCCCATGTACTCTAACATCCTTCTTTCTCAGAATCATCCTCCGGGTGTCCGGGGCCTTCAAAAAAAAATAAACAACCCCCGCAAATCACGCGGGGGCTGCACGATGCTGCAGGCGCAGCAGATCTGAATTACTTCTTTTCCACCGGCCGTTTGACGAAGGCTTCCGCTTTGGCCAGCACCTCGTCTTCCGTCGGGCCGCTGATGTAGCGGCCGTTAATGTAGACGAACGGGCGTTTTCCGCACGGTCCGCAGTAGGAGATGCAGCCTGTCTTGATCTCGGCATCCGGTGCCATCTTCAGCAGCTTGGGCACGATGCTTTTCATTTTGATATGATTGCACTCGTCACATAATCTTATATCGTTAGCCATGAAGCAACCCTTCTTTATGTCCGTAAAATACGGGCGGATCAATTAGTGATCGCCATGATTTCCTTTAGACGGATTAGTAATCACAAAGCCTTCTTCCGGCAGGTAGAGATAATCAATCTTCACACCGTCCAGCAGCGGCTGGTTCGGATCAAGAATCACATCGATATCCTTGTCAGTGGAAACTACTACATCGTTCTCCTTAGGCGTGTCCAGATCCAGTCCGTAGTGGGCATGGTCGCCATGGGCATGTGTAATCGCTACACGAAGTTTAAGCTCGCTGTTGCCTTCAAGTTCCATGGTCTTCTTTATCACTTTAGCCGCGTTGCGGGTAATTTTGACGTTCATTCGATTCCATCTCCCAGGCCTCTATATTTTAAATACTCAATAATTCATTTTAAGGAATATGGGAGGATAAAGCAACCATTAGGAGATGGACATCCACAGTTAAAGGTGCAATCGTCGCTAAAATGTCATCTTCCGCTGTGCAGCGCCGCGTATTTACGGTCCATCCGCGAGACGAACCAGCCCATCAGCAGCATCGTTACGCCAATATCGTCAATTGGTACAAACGGCATGAAATCGGGCAGTACCCAGTACAGCAATGCCGGAATAGTGAACAGCAGCTTGTCAGCCATAGCCACATTAGGCGAAACGATATAATGCCAGGAGCTGCGGAATATATGAGACCATTGTTTGAGCGACAACAGTTTTCTGAATTTCATGAGTTATGCCTCCTTTAGAAAAGGGCACCGCCGCTAATCACCTGTAAAAGGATTGCGGCTGTGCCCTTTGCTGTTATCTTACGCGAATGCGCAGGATTCGTTTCACTTTTAAGTAAAATTTAATCGAATCCTCCCGAACCATACCCTATGTTTACTCCGTCACCTTAATATCGTCGATCCGTGCGGTGCTGGAATGCATCCGTAGACCGATCTTCCCTCCGGCCGGCTGTGCCGCCGTATCCGTCCACTGAAGCAGCTGGACACCTCCAGCGTAGGCGGTAACCGTGCTGCCGCTGACCGTTACCTTCAGCTCCGTCCACTGGCCGGGCGTAACGGAAGTAGTCGTGCTGCTGACCATGGTGAGCGTGCCGGCAGTTTTTTTAAACAGCTCCGCCTTGTCGCCTGAATCATTCAGCCGGAACATATAGTAATTGGAAGCGTCCGCATAACGGAACAGCAAGCCCACGTTGCCAAAAGCATTCAGCAGCTTGACTCTGGCCGAATAGGTGTAATTTCTCCAGGAAGCATCGCCTGTGTAGGCAAGTGCTTCACCTGTCCCGGAGTTCTGTGACAACGCCATTGTTCCGTCTTGGGTCACGCTCCATGCTCCCCCGGAGGTAGTCCAGCCGGCGTAATCATTATCCTCGAAATCCTCCTGGAACAGCACCGCAGGCGGTGTAACCGTACCCTGGAATTCGAACACCCCGACATCCGGCGCACCGTTATAGAGCGGATTCCCGAAGTAGTCGAGACCCCCATTGTCCGGCACAGCTATACCTGCATGGATCAGCGGAGAGGACGGGAGCAGCTTATACCCGTCTGCCGAATCGCGTCCGGTTGCGGTGCCGGGGCTGACGAGCCCGGGGTTGCCGGTGATTTTGTAGGGATCGCTTGGGACATTGGCATTCGCGCCGTAGAAGCTGTTATGGCTATACGTCATTCTTGGGCTGTTCGTATATTGTCCGCTGGCAGCATTATAGAAAATATTATTCGTGTAATTGACCATTCCCGTATTGCTTGCATGAGTCAGCGCCCGGTTCTGCGTACCGGAACGGTAGATGATATTGTTGTAGATTTGCAGGTTGCCCCCGCCGCTCACCAGATGGAACGCCCCGTTGCCGTCCAGATCATCCTGACTGATGTTATAGCGGAAAATATTATTGTTCGTGTTATTCATAACGAGCAGCGTGCCGCCCTGATTATTATAGCTGTAATTGTACTGGTAGATGCTGTCATGCACTTCAACGTCGAAGTCCCAGGGCTGACCGTCCCCCTCCAGCATCCGGGTATCTGAGGCCTCATTGTACTGGAAGACCGCACCGGTTGTATAATAGGCCCACTGCGCCGCCACGACAGCGATATTGTCCAGATAGTTCACCACAGCCGTGTCAATATCACAGGCTTCGCCGATGGACTTCGTTTTGTTGTATTCGATCAGCGGCGACACCCCGGCTCTCACCAAGATGCCGTCCCGGTGGATTCGCTCCACGGTATTCCCCCGGATGACCACACCCCGGAAGGCGTCGAACTTATGGGTCCAGGCACTATTCAGAAAAGCATCCGTCATCGTCTGTATCCCCGTATCCGCCACATTCGTAATAGTGTTATTCTCGATCAGGATGCCATCCCAGGTACTCTCTGGTGCGGAACCCGCCCCGCGCGCATGAAAGTTAATGCCCCCTGTACGGCGGTCCGTGCCGAAAATATCATGAATATCGAGATTGCGGATGGTGATATGCCGGAAATCCCCGGCTCCTGAGCCTTCACCGACCACCAGCACTCCACTTCTGCGCATATCTGTGGCATGCTGCCCGCTCGTGATCTCCAGATTATTAATCTCCCAATAGGAGACATTGCGCAGCCGGACACCGAAGCCCTCCCCGCCCACCGCTGTGTTGCCGAAGTTGATCAACGGCTTGTCCCCGCTACCATAGCGGTCCACGGTTATCGGATTCCCCTCCGTCCCGGAGCCATGCAGGTCCAGATACTGATCATTCCATACGCTGCCTGCCTTTAAAAGAATCCGGTCCCCCGGACTGAAGGTCACGCTGTTCACCTTGCCCAGCGTCTTCCAGGCTGCCGTTTCTCCAGTGCCCGGGTTGGTGTCGCTGCCCTGGGCAGCATCGACGTAATAGGTGGTTCCAGCCGCGTCAGCCACCGGAGCTGACATGCCTGCAAGCAAACTGAACAGCAGCAAGCCAATTAGCCCCGGCATACAGAAACGGTATAGCCACCTGCGCGGCTTGCCTTGTGCCGGATTCATAGCTCCACTGCGATACCCTCTTGTTGTCATTCGGATCACGCTCCCGCAGAATATAAATTGTACTTGAAAATTCCCTTCCGTCACTTTTCCCACTCTTTGTATGTTCAAGTTCAATTTATTATAGCTATAAAGCAGCTAGCGCCTCGCCAAGCCAGGCTCCCTCCTGCACCAGCTCCTTCTGCAGCTTAGCAAGATCCACGCTCCGGCTCTGCCCCTCCGCTCCAGCTGCCATCGCCGCCGCCATACCCGCTGCCTGCCCCATGGCGAAGCAGTTGGGCATCACCCGCAGGGAGCCTTGCACGACACGGTCCGAGGAGGCGGCGCGCCCCGCCACCCACACATTGTCCAGGCCCACCGGCAGCATACAGCGGTAAGGGACACCGTGCGACTTCCCGGGCGGAAGATGGTGGATATGCATCGCCCCGCTGCTGCGGGCCATATGGATATCGATGAAGTAGCTGTTACGGGCAATATCATCCGGGAAGGAAGCCATATTCATGAAGTCCTCCTGGGTCAGCACGTAATCGCCGACAATCCGGCGCGTCTCGCGGATACCGATCTGTTCGCCGGTGGATACCAGATGGGCCTGTTCGAATCCGGGCACGTAAGCCTTGAAGAATTCCAGCTGGCGGTGAACCAGCTGGCGTCCCTCTATGGCGCCCCGGGTCAGATCCTCTGCGCGGGAGCCGTCAATGCCGAACACGTGGCCGAAATTCACACCGACCAGATAATCGGCAATCCAAGCGAGGCCCGAGACGGAGTCCCGGCCCTGCGGCAGCTTCCCGTCCGCCTGCGCCTGCTGGACCGCTTGGTGAATCTGATCGGTGTCACCGCTTTCATTCCGGTATTCTTCAAAACGCTGCCGGTCCACATTCGCCAGCAGGTAGCACATGGTCGCGGCCTGAAGCTCGCCGGATTCTCCGCCCTTATGGAACGGTGCACCCGCCAGGGCGGCCAGATCGGCGTCGCCAGTCGTATCAATAACCGTTCGGGCGCGGACCAGACTCCGGCCTGACTTGTTGACGATCACCACGCCCTCAATGCTTCGGCCGGTCTCATCCATCACCGTCTGGCTTGCCACGGTATGGAGCAATACTTCCGCCCCGCTCTCCAGAGCCGCCTCATCGTAGACACGCTTCAACACCTCCGGGTCGATCGGCACCCAGTCCAGCTCCGCCCCGAAGCGCTCGCGGAACTCCGGCTCACATCCGGCCTTCATCCGGTCAAGCAGCTCCAGGCCGATGCCGCGTACCACGGCCTTCTCCCCGTCGCTGTAAGGGCAGAAGGCGGGGACAAGGGCAACCGTGCCCATGCCGCCCAGGAAGCCGCGCTGCTCAATCAGCAGCGTCCGTGCCCCGCTGCGGGCAGCTGCTATTGCCGCTGCGACGCCCGCAGGCCCGCCGCCCGCAACCAGCACATCCACCTCACGGGATACCGTGATCTCCTCCGCAGGCAAGGTAAATACAGTTCTATTCATCGTTGTTCCTCCTTGAAGCTATACTTAGACTCCTCACCATTATAGTGAGACGGAGGCTGCAACAGCGTGCAGACTGATTGCCTGTTACGGTGGACAGTTTTGACTTATAGGGCTTCGTGCCGTTCTATTAGATCATGTATGAAGTTTCGTTCGATTACGGCTCTCTGCCGTCCTCCTCCACCGGCCCGGCCTTATACTCGCTGGGATTCCGGCCGCTGTATTTCTTGAACACCTTGGAGAAATAAGCCCGGTCCGAGAAGCCGAGGGTGTAGGCGACATTCTCGACGGTCTCGTGCGGGCGGGCCAGCATGGTGATGGCCATATTCATTTTGTACTGGTTCACGTAATCGGTGAAGTTCACGCCGGACAGCTTCTTGAAATAGCGGGAGAAGTAGCTGGCATTCAGATGCAGATGCTCTGCCATATCGGTAGAGGTGACCATCCGGTCCACATGCTCCTCCAGATACTTATCCACCGCCTGAAGCCGGACATCCTTCTCCTCAGCAGCTGCGGGGGCCAGAGTATGCTGCCGCCACAGACTCCGCAGCTCCCGCTTGGTCAAGCTGGCAGCCTCCCCGATATGCACCGTCTGCTCCAGCTGCGTGAAGAAGTCCTCCTCGGCCAGCCCTCCGGCTTCGAAGGCCAGCTGGCGCACCAGATCCCCGCAGGTCTCCTTCACCAGCCGCGGCAGCAGCCGCTCCGCCATAGCCTGCTGTGTCCACTGATTCACGGCCAGATCAATCCAGGCGGCCTGTTGATCAAGAAGTGCCAAGGACAGCATGCCGCGTTCCTTTTCCCCGCGCCGTTCTAATGTCTGCCCGAAATCCGCATGCTCCTCAAGCAGAGATACAGGCGTCACTGACTGATAGAAGTTATTTTCACGGCAATCCGTCAGTGTCTTGTATAACACATCGAAGCTGCGGACCGGTGCGCAGGACTCCGAATAGAACCCCAGCAGGGTAATCTTCAGATACTGCTCCACCTTATCCTGTACCGCCTGCATGAATTCAGCCAGCTTGTTCTCTGTAAGGCGGGGGTCCGCCACATTCCAGACCAGATAAATATCGGCGTTCCGGCTCATAATCGGTGTAATGGAAGCCTCAGCAGCAGCAGACAGCTCCAGTGCAATATTGTTCACGGCTGAATGGATCAGCGGGATATCCTTGTACCGGTAACGCTCGGTGACAGATGCGGCATCCATATGAAGGAATCCATGACGCAGAAAGGGGTGCTTCCAGGAGATACCCAACCGTTCGCCGAACTCCAGCGTGTTCTCCTGGCCCGCTGCACCCGACAACAGTTGTTTCAGGAAGCTCTGCTTCAGCACTTCCTTGTTGCGCTCAATCGTCTGACGGAAAGAGTAGCGCTCCAGCAGTTCCTCCCGGCTCTTGAAGCGGCTCATCGCTTTGGCGAGACTGCTCTTAAGCTGCTCAGGCGACAGCTCATCCTTGATCAGATAATCATCGGCCTCCAATTGGATTGCCCGCTTCGAGTAATGGAAATCCTCATAGCAGGTCAGGAAAATCAGGCGCACCTCCGGCTTCGTGATCCTGAAGGCATCCGCCAGCTCCAGCCCGTCCATCCCCGGCAGGCCGATATCCACAATCACTATATCCGGCAGTGCTGTATGGAACTGCTCCAGCGCGTCTTCACTGCTAAACGCCGAAGCCACCAGCTTCAGATCCAGCCCCAAGGACCCGAGCAGATATTCCACATATTCCAGCATCGGGACATCATCGTCAATCAGCATCAGGGTCATCAAGGGGAACCGCCTCCTTCTCCCGGGTCACGGGGATATATAGGGTGAACGTCATGCCATCTTCGTCTTCTCTTGCCTGTGCGCTCAGCCGTGCGCGATATCCGTACAACACCTGTAGACGGCGTGCTGTGTTGACCAGCCCGACTCCTTTTTCCGGCCAGAGCGCAAGGTCTTCACTTCCTTGCAGACGCCGGTTCAGGCGCTGGAGCTTGTCCTCCGGCATTCCGCGGCCGTTATCGCTGATGCTGATCCGCAGCAGATCTGACTCGAACGCTGCTTCGAGCCGGATCGCCGGATGGTCCGGACGGGCGGAGAAGCCGTGGCTGATCGCATTCTCAACAATGGGCTGGAGCAGCAGCCGGGGCAGCATCACCGCACCTTCCTCCTCGCCCACCTCGCATTCCCAAGCGATATCCAGACGGTTGCGGATCTGCATCACCTGGACATAGCTGCCCAGCACCCTGCATTCCTCCGCCAGCTCCAACGGCTTATCCACATGCACATACACCCGCAGCAGCTTCATCAGCGCATCGATCATGGCCCCGTGCCCAGGATCACCGCTTAAGAGCAGATCCACCTTGATCGAATTGAGCGTATTCAGCAGAAAATGAGGCCGGATCTGCGCCGCCAGCGCCTGAAGCTCCAGCCGCCTTTTCTCCTCCTGCTCACTCTCGACCTGCTGCAGCAGCCCGTTCATATCCTCCAGCATCTGATTGAAGGCTGCCGACAGCACCGCCACCTCATCCTTGCCCTTGACGGGTATCCGCACCGCGCGGTTGCCGCCGACATACTGCTTGACGCTGGCCCGCAGCAGGCTGATCGGCTTGTTCATATATCCGGCCCACAGCATTGACAGGACCAGAAACGCCAGGAAGAACAGTCCAATCAGCGAGATTGACACCAGGAACTCCCGGTTGATATGGCTGTCGATGGAGCTGCGGGGCGTCTTGCTGGTCAGCAGCCAGCCGACCTTGGGAATACGGACCTCACTGACCAGCAGCGGGCCTTCATCCGCATTAGCCGCTTCTCCGGTGACAGCAATGCTCCGCCCCTTCTGATCAATCAGCGTGAGCCTGCTCACCGCATTGCCCGTGTCCAGCAGGCTGCGGAAGTAATGGCTCGGAATGCCCACGTACAGCGTGGCCAGCTTGTCCTGATTCAGCGGGTCGGTAATGAAGCGTACAGCATAATAATAATCCGGTGCAGCGGGGGTGCCGCCGTAGGGGAACCATTGCAGCGACACTTTTTCCCGCTCATCCAGCCTGCTGCTCTCCTGAAGAAGAGTCTCCATCAGCACAGAGAACACCGGAATATTCTGATTGCCGATCAGTATCCGGTTCTCCCGGTTGACCAGCATGATCTGCAGATCGGCATCCAGCGACTGCACCGACAGGATATTGGCCGTGGTCTTAAGCTTGTTGTAATGGGTATACACTCCGTAATTTCCGAAGTTCCCGGTATTTTTGAGATAACGCAGACTCTCCAGCACGGCCGGATCATATGCCTCAGAGAAATACACCGAGACAAACGAGATGCTGTCCACCGTTTTTTCCATTTGACTGCCGATGACCTTCAGGGTCTCCTCATTGGAACGCGTGATCTTCTCGCTCACATTCTCCCGCACAGAGGTATAGGACCAGAACGTAACGACAACAAAAGGCAGCAGGATCAGGATCAGGAACGTGTATTGCAGTCTGCGATGGAAGGAAAAACGGCTTAACCATTTCATAAGAATTCCACCCCGCACTGTAATGAAAGCTTCAACGTCCCTATTATAATCCAAAATCACTGCTGCCCTTGCACTTCATCCGTTATTTCTGATTGGCAGAAACTACCTTCTCGACTTCCGCTGTCATCTCATTCTTGACCTCATCGAAGCTGCGGTTATCCAGAATGAAGCTGGCGAAGCCGTTCTCCACAATCGCTTTCAGTTCGCTGCCGTACGGCACGCTGAAGGAGTCAGGCATTTTAATATTCGGATCGAACAGCGTCTTGGAGAGGGAGGCGGTATCGATCAGGTCTGTATTTTCCCCGAAAAAGCTGTTGATCAGCTCCGCTCCGTCCACTCCCTTGAACGAAGGAATCTCCTTGGTGAACTTGTAGGATTCCTTCGACATCCAGCGGATGAAGTCGTACGAGGCTTCCTTGTTCGCTGATTTCGCGCCCATGGCCAGGCCTCCGCCGGAAATATTCGTCATGCCCAGCTCCTTACTGTCCACCGAACGCGGCAGCGGGGCGTACATGCTCTGGAACTCATGCGGGAATTTCTCCAGGTTCAGCGCCGCCCGGACAGCATAGCTTGGCACCGCAAGCATACTGGCATTACCGGCAAAAAATTGCTGCAGCACATGATAGTTCGAGGCCAGTACATCGGCATACGGCTCCGCGCTCTTATCTTCCTTCTCCATCGTGCGGCGGAGGTTGAAGAAGTATTCGAAGGACGGATCGTCAAAAATCGGCTTCAAGTCGGCGCTAAGCTGCGGATGCGGCTTCTCGGTGTATGCGATAATGTTCGGATATTCGCCCCAAGTGTGGAAGTACGTTCCGTAATGCTCCGGAGTGGTCAGCTTCTTGGCATAGTCGCGGAAATCATCCCAGGTCCAGCCCATCTCAGGCAGGGTCAGCCCTGCGGCTTCCAGGTGATCCTTGTTGAAGACCGTCAGCCACTGCGTGGAGCTGGGCAGAATGCCGTAGACCTTATCCTCCAGCTTCAGCAGCTTGGAATATTCATCCTCGGGTTTAATACTCTCCTGTTCAAAAAAGGAGTTAAGCGGTTCCACAACTCCCCGCGAAGCACGCTCCAGCAGCTCATCCTCGTTCCCGGTCATGAACACATCGACCACTTCACCGCCTGCGACCAGAATATCCAGCTTCTTCATGAAATCCGTGCTGTCGCTGTTCTGGACCAGGGATTCATATTCCACTTCCACTTTATCCTGAGCTTTGTTATAGGCCTGAACGGCCTGGTAGATGGGCTCCTCCGGCTTATCGGCTTTGAAGGTGTAGAATTTGATCTTGGCTTTGCCAGCCGTCCCGTCTGTGCCGTTGCTTCCAGTACCCGGTTCAGCTGACGCAGACCCCGGCGCATCGGTGGCCGCTGAGCTGCCCGCCCCGTTCCCGCCATTTCCGCCGCACGCAGTGACCGAGAGCATAAGCATCACACTGGCGAGCATGATTGATAGTTTCTTCACAGCAATTCCCCCTAGTTTTATGTTTTGCAAGCTCATTATACAATTGAAGCCCCGCGCACACCGTGTACAGCTATGCGGTGTGCGCGTACACTTTTTTGACCTTTATCCTTTGACCCCGCCGATGGCAATCCCGTTAATGACCTGCTTCTGGAGGATCAGGAACAGGACCAGCAGCGGCAGAATTGCAGCCACGGAGGCCATCATCATGACGGAGATCTGCGTGCCGAATTCCTCCTTGAAAAATTGCATCCCCAGCGGAATCGTATACAGCTTGGTCGAATTCAGCATGATCAGCGGCCCCTGGTAATCATTCCAGGTCCAGATGAACTTAATGATCCCTACGGTCGCCAGAATCGGGCGGCTCAGCGGCAGCACGACACTCCAGAAGATGCGCAAGAACCCGGCGCCGTCCAGCTCGGCCGCTTCCAGCATATCATTATGAATGCCGATCATGAACTGGCGCAGCAGGAAGGTGAAGTAGCTGGAGAACATCCCCATCAGAATCAGCGCGGCATGAGAGTCGTAGAGGCCGAGCTCCTTAATCATAATATAGCGCGGAACAAGCGTGGCCTGCTCGGGAATCATCATGAATGCCAGCATCAGGGTGAAGATCAGCGCCCGGCCTTTGAAATCCAGCTTAGCGAGCGCATAACCGGCCATAGCCGAGATGACGATGGTCGCCAGGGTGGAGATCAGGGCGATTTTGAGCGAGTTCATATAGAATAATCCAAATGCCACATCACCCATCCAGACTGCCTTGAAGTTGGCGATTAGATTCCAGTCCGTAGGAATCCACTGAATCGGGAAGGTCCAGACCTCCTTCTCCGTCTTCGAGGCGGCCGACAGCATCCACACCAGCGGCATCAGGAAGAATACCGAGCACAGAGCGAACAGGACCGTGAAGATCAGATTGCCGGGCTTAAGTTTTTTCATTGTCATTGCCTTTCGTTCCTTTCGCCTTGGGCTAGTAATGGACTTTACGGTTCTGGGTCATCCAGGTAATGGAGGTCACCAGCATAATGATCAGGAACAGCACCCAGGACATCGCCGAGGCGTAGCCCATTTTGAAGCGCTCGAAGCCTTCCTCATAGATCTGGTACACGATAACAGTACTGGAATAGTTGGGACCGCCGCTGGTCAGGAACTTGATCATATCGAAGATTTTGAAGGAAGAGATCGTGCTCGTGATCGCCAGGAAAAAGGTAGTCGGCCCCAGCAGCGGCAGCGTAATCCGCCGGAACTGTCCGATCCCGCTGGCCCCGTCAATTGTCGCCGCCTCATACAGTTCCTCGGGAATATTCGTCATTCCCGCCAGGAAAATAATCATCTGATAGCCCAGCAGCTGCCAGACATAGATAATCATAATAGCAATCAGCGAGAAGCTGGTATCGACCAGCCAGCGCGGCGGTTCGGAGACCCCAAGCTGCATCAGAATCTGATTGACCGGCCCTTTGGACGGATGGTAGAGTGCCTGCCAGACTGCGGCGATGGCTACCGTGGAACAGATATATGGTACAAAAAAAGCGACCTTGAAAAACGTCTTGGCATACAGCTTCTTATGAATCAGCGCTGAGAGCACTACACCCAACAGCATCGTGACCGGCACGGTGCCCACGGTAAACAGTACGTTATTCTTCAGGGCCAGCAGGAAGCGGTTGTCTCTGAACAGCTCGATAAAGTTATCGAGGCCCACAAAGTTGATTGCCGACAACCCGCCGACCAGATTCCACTCCGTCAGACTGAGGAACAGGCTGAACAGCAGCGGGAACACCGCGATGACCAGCATCCCGATGACCTCCGGCGCAATGAACAGCCATCCGGCGAGCTGCTCCCGTCTCTTGCGCGTCCAATACGTGCCGGCTGCGGGCTTGGCCGTTTTTCGCGTAACCGCAGATTCACTCATCGTATTCTCTCCCCTGCAGTTTCTGCTTCCATATCCGGCAGATAGCCGCCCTCTTCCCTCAGACGGCTGCGCAGCCGGGAGACATCCACGGCATGCACATCGCCGCCGCCATGAGCGGCAGCCAGGGCTGCAGCGAGTCCGGCAGCTTCGCCCATCGCCAGACAGACTGGCATCACCCGGACGCTGCCGAGCACCCTGCGGTCGCAGGAGATCGAGCGGCCGGCGACCAGCACATTGCGCAGCCCGCGCGGCGTAAGGCAACGGTACGGTATGCCGTGTGATTCTCCGGGCCCGTAGAGCGTAATGGCTTGGCTCGACCCGACGCCGCTCTGCTGCTCCTTCTGTGTGCCGTGCACATCGATGAAGTAGCTGTTACGGCAGATCTCATCTTCAAAGCTCCGGCGGGAGATGTAATCCTCCGCCGTCAGAACGTAATCGCCAGTAATCCGCCGGGATTCCCGTGTTCCGATCAGTGTACCCGTGCTCATGACAACCGCATTGCTGAAGGCTGCGGGGTGCACAGCGGCCAGCATATCCCGGTAGGCAGCTGCCAGCTTACGCCCCTCTACCAGTGCCCCGGATACGGAGAAGGGATTCGTATTATCGACTCCCCAGAGATGCCCGGCATTGAAGCCTACGGCACGCGGAGCAACCAGGTTGTTGCACAAATGGGTGTCCGGAATTGCCGGATATTCCCCCGACCGGACAGCCTCATGGATCGGGCTGTGCGGGTTCTCCGCATGCAGCTTCGGCCCATTCTGATAAGCGTAATCATCCACGTTGCCAAGGATGAAGCAGTGGGTCGCCGGCTGAAGCTCGCCGGTCGCTTCGTCCCCCATCTGGTACTCGGCTCCGGCCCATGCGGCGACATCACCGTCCCCCGTGCAATCGACATAGACAGCCGCACGGAAGGCCTGCAGACCTCCTTTGTTCAGGAGGAGGAGGGTGGTGATGTTGCCGTTGTCGTCTCTGTCCACATCCGCAAGGGTGGTCAGGAACAGGATATGCGCACCGGACTCCGTTACGAGATCGTCATAGACCCGCTTGAGCTTCTCCGGCTCGATCGGCACCCAGTCCATCGCTTCCTCCGGCACGTGCGGCATTTGTGCTTTCAGATTATTGAACACCTTGGCCGCCAGACCCCGGTAGACCATCTTCTCTTTATCTGAGAAGGGGCACCAGGCCGGTACCAGGCCTGAGGTTCCCATTCCGCCCAGGCTGCCGGTCGCTTCAACCAGCAGGGTCCGCGCCCCTTCTCTTGCCGCCGCCGCTGCGGCGGTACAGCCCGCCGGACCGCCTCCGACAACAATGACGTCGTAGGCGGTATTCAGCGGGATGGGTTTACTTTTAAGTGTATATGTTCCGTTCTCCATAAGGCCCTCACTTTCCCGGCAGACATCCCTCTTGTGCTGAAGCCGTCTGCCACTCTTCTATGTACTAATTTTAGCAAGAGACTTTTGTGAGTACGGTATAGCTTTCATACGGGTTGATGTGTATTATTTTGACTCTTTGGGTGTGATGTGGGCGGGCTGATGGGGCTGGGTTGGATGATCAGCCGATTCAGAGGGATTTATACACTTCATTTGCTCGCCTAGCTCACTTTTGAGGAATTCAAAGGGATTTATACACTTCATTTGCTTACCTAGCCCACTTTTGCTGAAATCAGGAGCATTTGTGCTCTTTATTCCCACGCAAAAAAAGGATACAGCCGCAAAGCATCAGTTGGTCAGGATTGCGGCCGTGCCCTTTGCTGTTATCTTACGCAAATTTGCAGAGATTGTTTCATTTTTATTTCAAATTTGACAGAATCGCACTGAGAATTAGGCCTGTGTCCAGCGCCATATCCTCAAAATCAGCCAGGGGCAGCGGATTCTTCCCCACTCCCAGCTCGACGGTGAAGCCCGGCTTGCGGAAGCGCTCGATGAACCAGTCCTTGTATCCGGCGTCGCTGCCGGTCAATTCCACCGCCCGGTAGCCGCTGGCCGCTGCCAGCTTAACTGACCAATCCTTACTCTCCGGCGGCTCATAGCCCCGGTAGTTCCAGTAGATCTCAGCCCCCTGGCTGTGCAGCGAGACGGCCGCATCGCCCGGAACACGCTCAGCCAGCGCCGCCAGCGCCGCCGCCTCCGGCTCACTAAGCGGTGCAAGGCCACTGTAATCGCGCGGAGCCGGGCCGGGCACCTGCCGCCGGGCACGTTCCTCCTCCCAGTGTGCGGGGAATTGGTCCCCCAGATCGACGCCGCGGATGTTCGCCTTCCAGTGCCGGAAGCTGCGCCTGCCGCAGTTCCACCTCATCAGCTGCGCATAATGAGGATGGTCCGGCATCGCCCCTTCCTGCACCAGTTCGACGCCGTCGGGATTTGCCATCGGCACGGCCCAGAGCGTCCAGTCCCGGTGCCAGTCCGCAGGCTGACGTCCGTGCCAGTCCTTGCCTGATTCATATGCGGCAGCATATTCTTCTATGAAGCGCATCAGACATGGGGCCGTCAGCCATTCGTTGGCATGCAGCGCGGCATTCACATGCAGGTGGCGCGGGCCGCTGCCGATCCGCAGCAGGCGGAGCGGCTTGCCGAGTACACTGTGGCCTATAACTTCGCTGCTGACACAAGAATAGCGGACCGCAAGCCTTGCAGCATCCGCTTCTATCTCAGCCGGTCCGTATTCTCCGCGCAGATAGACCTCCGTCCCCCGTGTGAGCGCCGGAATCACCAGCACCTTACCCGGCAGACAGATACGTCCCGAGCTTACCCCGGGATTCAGCATCTCCAGCTCATCTGCGCCCACCCCGAACAAGGACGCGATGCTCTGCGCATCGTCCCCCGTCTGCACCGCATACCGCTTGCGCGGTGCAGACGGCAGAAACAGCACCTGGCCCGGATATAAGTAGGGCTGGCTTCCAGCCCATGGATTTCCTTGAATGACATGCTCCGGTGTCAATCCGTGTCTTGCGGCGATACGGCTTACGGTGTCTCCCCTGCGGGCAATGTATTGCTGCATAGGTCTCATCCTCCCGGCCCTCTTGTGCCGGCGTCCTTTACATCCTCAGTGAAGATATACGAGACCCGGCCCTCACGCCTAGTATATGAGCAGCAGCAGCGGGTCATGTGGAAATGTAACAGCAAAAGACCGGGAAGCCCTCCCGGTCTCATCTTCCGGACATTCCCTGCAAGGGGTTTGTCCCTATTCAGTTCGCCGCTGTAATGCTCTCATCCTACAGAGTGGATACTTGCCATACAACGGGCGTCCGGCTGATCTGCTCGCCCAGCCAGTCCCGGGCGATCCGCTGGAAGATCTCCGCATCTCCGCTGCAGAAGAACTGGTGAATCGGACTCTCATCCCCGCGTGCCAGCTGGCCTTTATCGTAAAGGATAGTGCTGATTTCCCGCGCCGTCTCATCCGCCGAGCTGATCAGCTTGACGCCGGGTCCCATCACCTTGCCGATCGGCTCGACCAGGAAAGGATAATGAGTGCAGCCTAGAATCAGTGTGTCAATCGGCTCGTATTTGATGCCGTTCAGTGATTCAGCCACCGCCAGATGGCTCTCCTCCGAGCGGAATAACCCCTGCTCCACGAAGGGCACAAGCGCCGGGCAAGCCTGGCTGACCACCTGAACAAAGGGAGACAGCTGCTTCAGTGCCGCCGTATAGGCACCGCTTGTAATCGTACCGATAGTCCCGATCACGCCGACCTGTCCGCTCTTGGAGGCGCTGATGGCAGCGCGGGCACCGGGGTGAATGACTCCGATCACAGGAATGGCTACCTTGGCGGAGATATAATCAAGAGCTGCTGCTGTTGCTGTGTTGCAAGCAATGACGATCATTTTAGGATTAAATTGAATTAAGTAGTCCACGATTTGTTCAGTGAACAATTTCACTTCCTCAGTGGAACGGGGTCCGTACGGGGCTCTTGCCGTATCGCCGAAATAGATGATTTTCTCCCGGGGGAGCTGTCGCATCACTTCCTTGACAACGGTCAATCCTCCGACGCCTGAGTCTAATATTGCTATTGCCTGCTGCACGAACACACCGCATCCTTTAACTCGTTTTGTGTAGCTTATGTAAGGCTGGAATAATGTGTACCAGGATTTCAGCCCCAATTGCAGATAATACTCCATTTACGGGTTCAGTTCAAGTAGGGAGCTAGAGGAGCCATAATACAGACCCACCCGAAGCCTGCCGTAACACGCAAAAGCCGCCTCCCGCCTGTTCAGCGGAAAACGGCTCCATATCTTTTACATCAAGCTTAGGACAGCTTCCCTGCGGTCTTGCCATCCTCGATAGCTTCAGCTACAGCCGTATCTGTACCAGTCACAGCTTCGATCTCAGCGTCAGCCACAGCAGCTTGCTCCGCAGCTTCATAAGCAGCGATCTCATCTTTTACAGCTTCCACTGCATCTGTGACCTCTACAGCCTGCTCAGCAATACCGCTTACTGTGGCTACATCGGCTTCTTCCACCGCACATTTAGCGGACTTGCTCCATTCCTTCACCTCATGCGCCACCGAGACTACCGCTTCTTTAGCCTTACCATAGATTTCTGTAGTCTTCTCGCTGGCCTGGCCGGCAATCACCTGAACCTTATCCACCGCTTCCGTTGTGCCTTCGGCAATATCCTTACGCAGCTCCTTACCCGGCTTAGGGGCGAACAGCAGCGCTGTCACCGATCCTACAATACTGCCGGCAAGTACGCCCCAGAGCAAGCTTTTGCTATCTTTTTTCATCATCAATCTCTCCTTTGGATTCTATTGTGCCTCTGCCCGGCCACCCGGGCGATCGCCTATTTCTGCTATATCATAAGCATAGAGAGGATGTCCTGTGACTGCTCAGCCCTTGATTTCGGAAGTTTTCTGCTTGGGATTCGGCGTGATAGCATACCGGCAGCATTGGCCGCCCTCCGCCATACACTCACTGCGGGTCACCTTCGCCTCCAGCAGCTCCTCGAACAAATGCTGCTCGCACTGGCAGGCCTTGCGGTACTGGGCAGCTACCTGACGGATGGGACAATTATACTCCCGCAGTGTGTACGAGCCGTCCTCTTCCTTGCTCCACTCCGCCATATAGCCCCCGGCATTCTGAATCGTTGACAGCTCCGCAACCCGTTCCTCCAGCTCACGGCTCTGCATCATAGGGCTGTACTGGGCAAGCATCCGCCGCTTACGGCCTTCAAACAGCATATTGACCGCATCCACACCGCTCCCGTGGTCCAGCTCCCGCAGCAGCTCCAGCGCCAGATTGTGATAGCTTTTGGGAAAATGATCCTCCGCCCGCTCGGTAAGCGAATATACATGCATCGGACGTCCCATGGCCTGGCGCACGACCTTGGTCTTGGCAAGCGACTCCTGCTCCAGCTGAAGCACATGCCGGCGGACACCCATCTCGGTAATTCCCAACTCTTCAGCAAGAGCGCTGATCGTCAGCGGACCTCTCATCTTCAGCAGCGTCATAATCATCCGCCGGGTTGAACCGCTCTCCTGACTCTTCTTCGCCATAAAGGACCTCCTTTCTGTCTGATTGCACACGGCTCCGGCTTCAGCTAGCCCGTGACCCCGCTGCCCAGCTCCTGATCCAGATACCGGCGCACCTCACAGGCGAATTTCTCCAGAATATCCGGGAGCGTCAGGGTCATGGGGTGCAGCTTCTTGCGTTCCCATACGAAATAATCCTGAACCAGCGGCTTACGCAAAGCGACCAGCGAGGTCAGATCCTCGTAGATCCCGCTGTCTCCCAGCACCTTTTCCTCATGAATAATAGATATAATATCCTCGTAGCTTCCGGCATCACGCATAATGAACCCGTCAATCAGACAGCTGCCCACATCCGTCACGACTTCAACGGCCAGATGTAAGCACCGTTCCTGTACCAGACCCAGCAGCGTACTGCCGTCCCAGGAAGAAGCTGCATGTGCTAGGCCTCGCTTAAGATCTGGGATCTGTTCAAGAATAACTTCTATTTGCTTCCGGTTGACATAATACACAGCTGACCCTCCACCCTGCGGTATTTAGTGATCTTCCCTAACATGAACTGCTGTTATTTCC
Organism: Paenibacillus sp. FSL H7-0756; assembly: GCF_038006765.1. NCBI lineage: Bacteria > Bacillati > Bacillota > Bacilli > Caryophanales > Paenibacillaceae > Paenibacillus > Paenibacillus sp. FSL H7-0756. Next base: position 2,078,357 of record NZ_JBBOVT010000002.1, read on the forward strand.
CCCGCCTGCCCCGGCGCTTCAACCAGAACACCATCACGACACATGCCGCCATAAAAACAATCAGATACGTCAATGCTTCCATCGGATACTCAAGCTCGCGCATTCCGCTCACCGCTTTCCGTGCTTAATGGGTTCCAGCCTTGCAAGTACGTGCAGTCTCAGATCTCGTAATCGACCGCTACCGACAGCTCCTTGACCTCATTGATATGGGCAATGACTTCCTTGTGGGCCGGATGCACCTGATACGCCTGCAGATCTTCCAACGAGGCCACAACCGTGACCAGGGCGATATCGAACGAACGCTCCGAGTGAATCAGATCGGCCCCGACTTCAATGGACAGCAGCTGCGGAATTCTTCCCTCCATATTACGGAGGACTGCAACAGTCTCTGCGACCTTGCCTCGGGACCGGTCCTTTAATTTGAAGAAAACAATATGCTTGATCATCTATCCCGCTCCCAGCCTGATTAATGTGAAATGGATTACTCAAAATATATCATAAACCGCAGCATTACTGAAACAATCTTGGTTCATGACCAAAACAGGAGCTTTGCACTCTGGACGAATGCCGTAATGAAATGGTAAAGTCATAACAGTTAAACTAGATGACCCGTCACTTCATTAAATCAGTACACCCGGAGGTATTATGGCTAAAAATCAGCAAGAAACACATAAAATTCAGGCCTGGTCTCTGATCAACCGCAAATATCTTGGACAAGGCGTACGGGTCAAAAGATTTCGCCGCCCCAAACGCAGCCAAATCCGCAACCGCGTTCTGCTGGCCATCCTGATGGCCAAGGACATGAAGCTCTCCCGGCTTGCAGAAGAGCTCTCCGTCTCCTCACGCAGCGTAAGCGCATGGGTATATGAAGGACGTATTCCCTCCAGAACTAATCTGGACAAGGTCTGCCGCCATTTAGGCTATCCGCCCCATATCCTGTTCAACGAAGCTCTTCTGCGGCAAAGTCCGATTGTGTGCCAGCCGACCCCATCCCGTTTCATGAAAAGAACGCTCGCCCATTCACCGCAGCACAACGCGATTCTGACCGGACTCTGCATGGTTTATGATTTCTCTGTAACCGATGTCAGCATCTGGATCGGCGTCCATCCCGGCACCTTCCGCAAGTGGCTGCACCATTGTCATCTGCCTACCCTGGCGCTTCAGGAGAAAGCCGAGAACTTCTTCCGCATTCCCCGGCATATCCTGTTCGCAGACTGCGAGCTGCATTAACTTCATTAATTAGGAAGCCGCAGGAAGAAGAGGGATCACACACAGCATCAGGTTCACAGTAAGGTCCTTCTCGCCGCAGGGAGGGGCCATGTTGACGTTTCTGTCTCAGAAGGCAGCTACCTTTTAAGCGCAAGGATCGTTCTTAGTATGTATTCATGAGTCCCGCCTTGCGGGCTCTGCAGCGATTCGGTAAAGGAATCTGTCTCCAGAATCTCCGTCCCGGCAAAATGCTCCCGCAAATCGGCATCGCTGAAGAAGTGGGCGTATTTATCCTCTTTGTATTCAAAGGTGCCCGGCTCCAGCTCTCTTCCGCAGCCGTTATGGGGATCTTCATCAGAGAAGCTGGTGAAGTAGAGCAGTCCTCCGGTCCTGACCTGACTGAGACTGGCCTCAATTAGCCTTCGGCGGTCCCCTTCGAGGAATAAATGCAGAACATCATAGCAGTAGACAGCATCTACAGACTGCCCAAGCTGAGGCTCCAGCGCCGAGCCTGCAATAAACCTGCTTCCCGGGTCCCATGCTTCGCCCAGCTCCAGCGCCGCTTCACTTAATTCTATCCCGTATACTGTAAAATCAGCAGAGAATACCTTGGTATTCCTCCCATACCCTGCACCCGGAACAAGCACAGTGGATACTCCTGCCTTCTGAAATTTCCGCTTCGCCCATTCTGCCGACGGGCTTGGCTCACTCCCCCAGATCATCCCCTCCTGCGCAAATCTTTTACTCCAGTACTCTGTCATGCTGCTCCTTCTTTCTGTGTTCAGAATATGATCCTGGGTGGTCTAAAGATTAACGCCGCTTATTCCGCATGGCATTCAGCAGCTTCACTCCAGCTTCATCCCCGGTAGTGTAATAATCATACTCTGGAGACTCTTTGGCATAGAGTGCAATCTTCCCCTCAGCATCGTAGTGGACACCCCAGCCGTATTTCTTGGGCAGCATGGAGGCCCGCAGGCACGGATGATTCTTCGAGAACAGCGCTGCCCAGATCTCCTCCCGGCGCGATTCACGCTCTTCTTCGGGAATGGCCTTGTGCCGCACATACACCTGGTACAGCAGTTCTTCATGGTTATAACGGTAAGGTGAGCCGGCCAGCAGATGATACTGGATGACATGTGCAGGCGGGAGCAGACGATCAGATACAGGGATGGTTCCGGTCTCCACCGGGCAATCTTCTGCAATCCGGATAAAAGTATCGGTATAGCTCACAGGTAAGCCTCCTTCTGTAGGACAATACTATCCTCCTATCATAGTCCACTCTGTCCGATCCGGCAAAGTCTATGGACACAGCAAAACGGCTGGCTCCTGTAGCACAGAGAGATCAGCCGTCTTGCCGTTATAGCATCTATGAAGTTGACAGCCTACCAGCTGGACTTGGTAACGCCCGGAATTTGCCCCTTATGCGCCAGCTCACGGAAGACGATCCGGGATATCTTGAATGTACTCAGATAGCCCCGCGGTCTGCCGGACACGCTGCATCTGTTCTTTTGGCGGGTGGCTGAGGAATCCCGGGGCAGCTTCTGCAGTGCCATCACATCGCCTGCCGCCTTCAGCTCTCTGCGCTTGTCAGCGTACTTCGCCACCAGCTCCTGCCGCTTCTGTTCCTTCACAACCTTGGATTTCTTGGCCACTATAGATCAGCTCCTTCGTTCTTATTCGTTCAATGCCTGGATCAGCGCTTCAAGATTCTGCCGCATCAGACTCAGGTAATCTTGATTATGGGCAGCGTCTTCCTCTGTTAATCCTTCAATTGGGTTCAGCACGGCGGTCTTGGCTCCTATTTCCTGGGCAATAGTATCGGCGACACTGGAGGAGACCAAGGTTTCAAAAAAGATCGTAGTCACCTTATTCGCCTTGGCGAACTCCACGATTTTGGCCATCTGTGCAGCAGACGGCTCCTGCTCCGGCGACAGTCCTGCAATCGGCACCTGCGTCAAGCCATATTGCTGTGCCAGATAACCAAAGGCGGCATGCTGGGTAATAAAGTCCTTGCGCTTCGTGTTCTGAAGCCCGGCTCTGAAATCCTGATCCAGCTTCTCCAGCTTGGTGATATAAGCATCGCTGTTAGCGTGGAAGGCTGCTGCATTTCCGGGAAAAGCTGCGGAGAGTGCTGCTTCAATGGTCTTAACCTCCCGGATAGCCATCACAGGGTCCAGCCATACATGGGGATCGAGTCCGCCATGGTCGTGGCCGTGTTCGTGGTCATGATCATGTTCATGTTCGTGCTCTGCTCCGCCGGCAGCGGAATCATTATGGTAGTGATCGTGATCACTTTCTTCAGCCGTGGATTCATCCTGCTGATGTTCGTGCTCATGATCATGGTCCGCTTCACCCGCTGCTTCCTCTTCATGGTTGTGCTCATGATCGTGTTCATGCTCTGCTCCTTCAATAATCTGGAGTCCTTTACTTGCCTCTATTGTAATGAGATCACTTCCGGCCGCACCGTCCACAATCTGCTGCGCCCAGCTTTCCATGCCTGCCCCATTGTAGACAAGCACATCTGCATCCGAAATATCGGCCATATCCTTCGCAGTCGGTTCCCAGTCATGCGGCTCGACACCGGGCGGGACCAGCACCTCCACATCGGCAAGGTCACCGGTAATGCTTTTTGTGAATTCATACATCGGGTAAAAGCTAACCTTAATGTTCAATTTATCCGCTGGAGGTACAGATGAAGCTGCGGCCGCAGCTGAGGGTGTTGCCGCCGGACTATTGGTAGAAGCAGCTTTGGTCGCAGTGTTGTTGCCGCAGCCGGAGATCACCAGCATGGCAGTCAGGGACAAGGCTGCAAGCTGACGGATTCTGAATGTGGACGGTGCGGACGAATTGGACTTTGCTATGGATTTGAATTTCATCATATGTTATGAGACCCCTTTTCTTCATTAGCTTGAGATGAATACTGGCTGCGGCTGCGCAGCCTGATCAGCTTCTGCACGGCAATGGCCAGCAGGAGAAATACCAGCAAAATAAGTGCAATCGTGCCTCCTGGAGGCGTGTTGATATAGTAGGAAGCTGTAAGCCCGCTGAACACACCGGTCAGCCCCACACTGACGGAGATTATTATAGCTGCCGTGAAGCCTGAGGCCATCCGCAGCGCAATGGAAGCGGGCAGCACAATCAGAGCCGATACAAGCAGCACACCCACCACCGGCATGGCTGCGGCAACGGTCATGCCGGTTAGGACAGCGAACGAGAAGGACAACCACTCGGTATGGACACCGCTGATAGCGGCGGTCTCTTCGTCGAAGGTCAGGCTGTACAGCGGGCGGCGCAGAATGATGAAGTAGAGAAGACCGGCTGCGGCCACCAGGGCAATCAGCTTAAGCTGGGTATCACTTACAGCAACGATGGAGCCGAACAGATAGGAGCTGAAGCTCTTGGTCAGATTCTGCTTCAGGCTCATCAGCACAACGGCCAGCGCCAGACCGGAGGTCATAATAATGGCTACCGGAAGCTCGCTGTAGGTACGGTAAGAGCGGCGCAGCTGCTCAATAACCAGCCCTCCTGCTACAGCTACAGCGAAGCCGCTCAGAGCCGGATTCCAGCCCAGCACAGAACCCAGGGCAACTCCGGCAAGGGAGACGTGAGACAATGTATCGGCCATCAGCACCTGCCTGCGAAGCATCAAGTAGACTCCTAGCAAGGGTCCGATCAGTCCGATCAGGCCTCCTGCCCAAAATGCGCGTTGCATGAATTCGTAACCAAACATGTCCAGCCCTCCTGCTCCTTGCGTTCCAGCGTAATCACGGTATCCAGATAAGAGCTTGTCTCTTCCAGGCCGTGTGTAACCATGATGACGGTCCGGCCATGGCGGCTGACATAATGCCGCATCAGCTCATAGAACCCGGTGCGGCTGGCAGCATCCATCCCCGTTACCGGCTCATCCAGCACCAGTACCTGCGGCTGCTGGGCCAGCGCGCGGGCGATGCAGATCCGCTGCTTCTGTCCGCCGGACAGCTCGCCGATTCTCCGGTTACGGTACTCCCACATCTCCACCTGCCGCAGGCTGCTCTCTACAAGCGCCTCCTGCTCCTTAGTGAACCGGCGGAACAAGCCCAGCCCCGAATAACAGCCGGAACGGACCAGCTCAATCACCTTGCTCGGAAATCCGGCATTGAAGGAAGCTACCTGCTGTGGCACATAGCCGACCTCCAGCTTGCCTCCTCCGGTAATTTCCCGGTTCAGAGTAACCGTTCCGCTCCAGGGCTTCAGTAGGCCCAGCATCAGCTTAAGCAGCGTTGTCTTCGCTGCCCCGTTCGGCCCGGTAATGCCAATGAACTGTCCAGCCTCCAGATCCAGCGACAAGCGGTCAATGACCGGCTCATCCCCGTAACCGAACACCACATCCCTGATGGATGACAAAATCATCGTTCCTCCCCCTCTCAACAAACAAATTAGGCATGTTTTATTCGTAATATTTACGATTATTATTCAACTCCATTGATATTATCGTAATGATTACGATTTGTAAACCCAAAACTACAAATTAATCGTAATCGTACTGATTAATGTAGTTAAATCCAAGCCATTGTTCGGCTTTCCGCATACATTCGCTTTTGCCCCATCTACCCTGCGCGGCACCTGATCGCCATACAGCACAAAGCCGGAATCCGCAGAAAGGATTCCGGCTTTCTAGATTATCATTTACAGAAGCAGTTATTCCTGCCCCGCCGCAAGCAGCTCCTCGACGGGCCAAGGAAGCGGGTTGTTGAAGGCCGTCCAGTCCTGCTTCATCTCCTCTGCGGTCAGCAGGCAGCGGTCCAGGCGGGCTTCGATATCCTCACGGTTCATCTGGACTCCGATGAAGACGATCTCGTTCAGCCGGTCTCCCCACTGCCCGTCCCACTTCGCCAGCACATCCGGTTCCGCAGCCAGCACCTCCTGCTGCTGCTCCTCCGGCAGGGTAGCCAGCCAATAACCGGCGGGACCGAACTGGATGGACGGCCCCGCCTGGCTGATGGTCGCTGCCAGATCACCGCTGGCCGCCAGCCAGACCAGTCCTTTTGCCCGGACGACCTCAGAGGGCCAGTTACTGAAGAAGAAGCTCAGCCGCTGCGGGTGGAACGGCGCTCTCCGGCGGTAGACGAAGGAGGTAATGCCGTATTCCTCAGTCTCCGGGGTGTGTTCCTCCTTGGCAAGCTCAGCGATCCAGCCGGATGACTGGCTGGTCTGTTCGAAATCGAATAATCCCGTATTCAGAATCTCAGATAGCTCTACTTGTGCGTTCACCGTGAGGATGATCTTCGCCCGAGGCTGAAGTCTGCGCAGAACCGCCTCCAGCTTGTTCAGCTCCGCCTCCTCCACCAGATCGCACTTGTTAAGCAGCAGCACATCACAGGTCTCAATCTGATCGATTAGCAGATCGACGATATCCCGGAAGTCGCCTTCACCCGCCGTCATATTGCGGTCCAGCAGACTGTCGCCCGAGGCGAAATCATGCCAGAAGCGGTTAGCATCGACCACCGTCACCATTGTATCCAGCCGGGCCAGCTCGGTCAGGTCGATATCCAGCTCAGGGTTCGGGTAAGTGAAGGTCTGGGCCACCGGGACCGGCTCGCTGATGCCGGAGGATTCAATCAGTATGTAATCAAAACGCCCCTCCGAGGCGAGATGATTCACTTCGCGCAGCAGGTCATCACGGAGGGTGCAGCAGATGCAGCCATTGGACATCTCCACCAGCTTCTCCTCTGTGCGGGAGAGGCTGGTGCCGGATTTTACCAGATTCGCATCCACATTCACTTCACTCATATCATTGACGATAACGGCCACCTTCAGGCCCTCACGGTTATGCAGAATATGATTGAGCAGTGTAGTCTTGCCGGAGCCAAGATATCCGCTTAGCACTGTTACAGGAATTTTGTTCATTGTAGTCTCCTTGTAAATTATATTTTTTATCCCTAAAGAACAACCCCCGCTTGGAAAAGATGTAATTTGAAATCAGATGGGCTACTAAGACATTGCAGAGCTTAGCGGGTCTCCCGGTGCAGCGTGACACGCTTCAGGCGCGGGCAATATTTTCTCATCTCCAGGCGCTCCGGTGTCGTTCTCTTATTCTTCGTGGTGGTATAGTTGCGGTCGCCCGTCTCCGTACAGGCCAAGGTAACGATTACTCTCATCTTAATCAAGCTCCCTTCTATTTAATCGTAATTATTACGATTTACACATTCTACACGCTCCAGCCCTCCGCTGTCAACAGCTGTCCCCGAACATTTCGGCTCGCTTAGATTAGTGTTCTTTCCTGAATAAGCTTGACGTATAGATGGAATTACAAGCGGAAGCGGCTTGGCCGCCTTCTTATGGGGACGGTACTATTGGAGCGGGAGAGTGAGCCATGAAGATACCTGTGATTATACTGAGCGGATTTCTGGGGAGCGGAAAGACGACCCTGCTGCTGAGTCTGCTGAAGGAGAGCAAGCGGAGAGGGCTGAACCCGGGGGTGATCATGAATGAGCTGGGCGCCAAGGATGTGGACGGCTATATCCTTCAGGAGAGTACCGGCACAAATGTGGAAAAGCTGCTGGACGGCTGCATCTGCTGCAGCCGTAAGGAGGAGCTGCCGCGCAGCCTGGGCGCCCTGCTGGCACGCCGCCCTGACATCATCTACATTGAGCTTACAGGGGTAGCTGACCCGGATGAGATCGTGAAGTCGCTGCTGGCTCCGGCGCTGGCAGACCGGCTGCAGCTGCACCACGCCATTACGCTGCTGGATGCCGAGAATGCACTTGAGTACAGCAGCCGCTTCTCGTCCGACAAACAGCTCGTCCGAACCCTGCGCAAGCAGATCACCACCGCTGATCTCATCATCGTCAACAAAAGCGATCTGGTAGAACCGGAGACCCTGTGGAAGATTGAGAAGATGGTCTACAAGCAAAATTCGGAATCCGAGATCGTCTTCACCCATTACAGCCAGATTAATCTTGCTCCGCTGTTGACAGGCATCGCCGTACGCGGATTTAAAGGCTCTGCTCCCCGCCGCGGCCCCGGCAATATCAGCGGTGCTACCCTCCAGCGGATGAATACGGACAGCAGCAGCAGCAGCGGCGGCAGTGCAACGGCAGTACATGAGCCTGAATCCGGGACGGACGGCTCTTTTTCCCAAGTGGCAGCAGTGACGTTAACCGTTCCCCCGGCATGGACCGGAAGCCTCCGGCCGGAGGAGCTGGAGCAATTTTTGCGGCAATGGGGCTACAGTCTGCTCCGGGCCAAGGGCCATGTACGGCTTGCAGGCCGGGATTCCGTGCAGCTGGTGCAGCTCGCGGGGAACCGCATCTCCTGGGAGGCTTCAAGCTACCCGGGCCAGCCTTATATCGTCTGCATTGGCCTGAATCTGGACGAGAAGGCAATCAGCCGCAGCTGGGCGGCCTTATTCAGCTAAGCCCCTGTGCGGGAAGGAGCCGATGAACCCATGACAACCCTTACTCCGATTAAAATATTGCCGCTGCTCTTTTCCGCCGCTTTTCTGCTCACAGCGGGCAGCCTGTGGCTGCCCGGGCATCTGAGCCTGCTGGACAACGGCTATGTCGACACGTTCAAAACTGCATTCCTCGGCATTCTGCTGGAGGCCTTGCCGTTTGTCCTGCTGGGCGCGCTGCTCTCCTCCCTGCTCCGCGTCTTCGTGCCGGACGAGCTGATCTCACGCTGGATTCCGCGCCGCGCAGTTCCGGCAATTCTCTTCGGCTGTCTGCTCGGAATCCTCTTCCCCGTCTGCGAATGCGGGATGATTCCGCTGGTTCGCCGCCTCATGCATAAGGGGATGCCGCTCTATGTTGCTATCGTCTTCATTCTGTCCGGCCCGATCCTCAATCCGGTCGTCTACGGGGCCACCCTGACGGCCTTCCGCTCCCATCCGGAGCTGGCCTACACCCGGATGGGACTGGCGTTTGCCGTAGCGGCATGTATTGGCCTGATCATTTATGGCACCGTCCGCAGATCGCCGCTGCGCCTGTCCATCCGCCGGGAGGGAAGCGAAGAGCAGCATGGCACACTACGCGGAGGCCGGGCGGCAGCGGTCCTGGTGCATACGTCGGATGAATTTTTTGAGATGGGCAAATTCCTGATCATCGGCTGTCTGCTGACTGCGGGCATCCAGACCTTCATGAATCAGAGCAGCCTGTCCGCGATTGGAGACCGTCCGCTCGGCTCCTACGTGTTCATGATGGGGCTGGCCTTCGCACTCTCGCTCTGCTCCACCTCCGATGCCTTCGTTGCTTCCACCTTCCTGCATACCTTCCCGGCAGGAGCGCTGCTCGCCTTCATGGTGCTGGGACCGATGCTCGATTTCAAGAACGCACTGATGCTGCTCTCGCTGTTCAAGACCCGATTCGCCCTGTACCTGTTCTTCCTCATTGCCGCGGCCGTCTTCACCGGCTCCGTGCTCGCTTCATTCTGGCTGTAGCTGCCCTGAAATCCCGAATATCTGGAGGAGGATCTGCATGAATAGCTCCGGGAGCATCCGGCTTCACTATATACTCAGGGCGGTTATTCTGCTCGCCTTCGCCCTCTATATCGGACATCTGGTCCAGCAGGACGCCCTCCATTATTATGTTGCACCTAAGCTGGCCCGCTGGATCAGGCTATGCCCGGTTCCGCTCTCCCTGATGGCGCTCAGCCTCGGGCTCCAAGCTGTGCTTGGCCGAAGCTCCGCCCTCTGCGACTGCGAGCACCGCCTGCCCCGCTCACTCTTGGGCAGCTCTGCACTGTACAGCCTGTTCCTGCTTCCGCTGCTGCTCGGCTTCCTGCTGCCCGACCGGGCACTCGGCAGCGCCGCAGCAGCCAAGAAGGGCCTTGCCCTGTCCTACACTGCCGTAGAGTCCGGCACCGGGGCAAGCTTCACGCCGGCCAACCCCTATGAGGCCGAATTTGCAGAGCTGGCAGGACAGCTCTACAGGCAGCCTGTCATCCCTGTGTTCCCTGAGATTTTCTCGGAAACGCTGGGCGCCCTTAATCTCTACAAATCGCAGTTCGAGGGCAAGGAGATCGCCGTATCCGGCTTCCTGTACCGTGAGCCGCTGGGGTCCGGCCAATCCGGCTACGCCGTCAGCCGCTTCCTGGTTCAGTGTTGTACGGCAGATGCCACTCCTTTCGGCATTCTCCTTGCGCCTGGAACACAAATAAGCCTGCCCGCCGATACCTGGATTGAGGTTCGGGGCAAGCTTCATGTGACGCTCTATGAGGGCGTAGAGGCTCTGCAGATCGCTCCACAGAGCATAACCGCAGTGGCAGCACCGTCCACACCTTATGTGTACACAAGCGCCGATGCCGCAGCGGCTTGGAAAGAGCTGCAGCCATAACTAGATGACTGCGTCCAGCGCATCGTCATCCTCCAGCGAAGCCCCCGGGTTCGAGATCTCCACCAGGAGACGGGCCGGAATGCAGATAATCTGCTGCTTCGGCCGGGAGATGAATCCCATGTCCAGCGCAATGGTCAGCGGAGCATCGGAATAGGTCATTTGAATACCATAATCGTATACCTTCAGCGTGTTATGGCCATACCTGGTGCGGATATCAATAATCTGCTCTTCCTTGGTCAGCTGCACAGTCTTGTAGGCTTTGCCGTTCACTGTGATTACTGCCGCCAGCTCCCCTTGCTTATACGGATGATTATGGTTAGAGAACCACTTGTAGCCGTAGATGGAACCGGCGGCCAGCAATACAATGATAATCAGCAGGAAATCTCCGCGCTTCATGATTTTCACTCTGTTGATCCTTTCGATTACCGTTATATATTCGTAATGTTTACGATTTATATAATAGTAATGCAGACAAAGGAAAACTGTCAATATGAATAGCGCCTGAACCCTTACAAGACTACCTGCGGATGCTGCCCGACCATTCCCTCAGCACTCTGTCCAGCTCTTCCCCACGGATTGGCTTGGGGATAAAGTCCTGCATCCCTGCCCGGAGGCACATCTCTTCATCTTCCTTGCGGGCAAAGGCCGTGGCGGCAATAATCACCGGGGACAGCCCCATCGCCTCACGGATCTGCCGGGTTGCCTCAATCCCGTCCATACCCGGCATTTGAATATCCATGAACACCAGATCATAATGCCGGGAACGTACAGCTTCTACCGCCTGCGCCCCGTTCACTGCCAGGTCTGAGGAGTAGCCGCGCTTTTTGAGAAAAGTCTGCAGGATCTGCTGATTCACCTGATGATCCTCTGCGACTAGGATAGACAACGGGCCGTACTGGCCCTCGGGATGATCCAGGTTGAAGATCCCGCCCTTATACTCCTGAGTGGCAGCAACTCCTGCCAGCAGCGCTTGGCCCGGCTCCTCCACCGAATACATCACGCCGATGGTGAAGTAGAATTCCGAGCCCTCTCCTTCGACGCTGTTCACACCGATAGCTCCGTCCAGCAGCTCGACCAGCTTCTTGCTGATCGCCAGACCCAGTCCCGTCCCGCCGTACTTACGGTTGATCGAAGGGTCGAGCTGGGAAAAGGACTGGAATAACAGGTTCTGGCTGCCCTGCGGAATGCCTATACCGGTATCAGTTACCGTGAACCGCAGAATCAGCGAGCCCGGCTCCCCGGCAGCCTCCAGCTTCACTGAGACGCCGACCTCGCCTTCTTCCGTGAACTTAACCGCATTGCCGACGAGATTTACCAGCACCTGCCTCAGCCTGGTTTCGTCGGTAATGACAACTGCCGGAATATCCGGCTCAATATGGCTGCGCAGAATGAGCCCTTTCTCCTGGATACGCGGATAGAATAGCTCACAGACATTCTGAACAACCTGCCGGATATCGACCGGCTGGAGATCCAGCGTCATCATGCCGGATTCAATTTTACTGAAATCCAGCACCTCGTTAAGAATATGTACGAGCGCGGCGCCGCTTTTATTGATAATCTGGGTGTAATACTGCTGTTCCTCCGTAAGCTCCGTTCCAGACAGAAGATCAGCCATCCCGATAATTCCATTCATCGGTGTACGCAGCTCGTGGCTCATAATCGCCAGGAACTCCGACTTGGCCCGGTCAGCCTTCTCCGCAGATTCCTTGGCACGCTCCACAGCCTTCTCCTCGGTGATATCCCTGAAGACCACCACCGCCCCTTTATGCTCTCCGTTATCATATAGTGCCGTCATCCGGTATTTGACCAGGAAGCTGGAGCCGTCCTGACGCCAGAAAATCCCTTCCTGCTCCTGCTCATAAGAGAGCTTGGTCTTGAGCAGCTCCGCCAGCGTCCGGTGTCCCCCGGGATACAGCTCACCGTCCATCCAGGTCTGCGCGATCGTATGCAGCTTGATATTGCCGGCCAGCTCCCCCGGATTATACCCGAGCATGACAGAGGCAGCGGGATTGATAAATACGGTCTCCCCCTCCAGATTCATGCCAAAAATCCCCTCAGACACAGAGTTCAGGATCAGCGCATGCTCATAGCTAAGCTTCTCAATCTGCTCCAAATACCGCTTAGGCTCTGTAATATCACTGGTAATGGCAAATACGCCGACCACCTCATGATCAATCAGCATAGGGACATAAATCATCCCCACCTCCACCCGCTCGCCGTCGTGACGGATCACCCGGGTATCGAAGGTCTGGGCCCTGCCTCCGGCTGCCGCCAGAAACCGCATATTCACATGCTCCAGCTCATCCTCTTCAATAATCTCACTGTAACTGGAATGCATCAGGGTCTCTCTGCTGTATCCGGTCAGCTGCTCCAGACTGGCATTCATTGACTGAATGTATCCCTGCAGATCCATGGCACTGATGGCAGACGGATTGTATTCGAAAAGTGATTTGTAGCGGTTCTCGCTCTCACGCAGCTGCTCCTCCATCCGTTCGCGCTCGGTCACATCCTGCACCATACCACGGATCTGCTGAACCTTGCCGGAGGCATCCAGGATCACTTCCCAGTGTGCGTAGAGAGATTTACGATCCTCACTACCCTTCACTCTGAAAATCGCCTCACCCTTAGCCCCGGACTTCAGCGTATAATGCAGCTCTTCGCGCAATCTATCCAGGTCCTCCGGCACTACACAGTCAAGCAACTGAGTATAATGGACCACGGTATGATTTCCGCAATTCCCGCCTAATTCAAAGATGGCCATCAGCTGGCCGGAGACGATCAGCTGCTCATATACGGAATTCCACTCCCAGGAGCCCATTTGTCCAAGCTCCTGCGCGGCAGCCAGCATATCTTCAACCTTCTTCCGCTCGGTGATGTCACGGGCAATCGTCAGGATCTGCCGTACTTCACCTTCACGGTTCCGCACCACCTGAAAGGAGCTTTGGATCCAAAGATAATGGCCGTCCTTATGCCTGACTCTGCGTGTGAAGGTATCACTGTCAGAGTAGAGCTTACCCGGCCCGGTCATTTCCAGCGCATCCGCTTCATGGTAAAAATCCGTTTTGTTGCGGCCGATCATGTCGCTGGGCGGATAACCCAGCAGCGCTTCGACCGACGGGGAGACATAGCGCAGCGTCCCGTCGGGATCGGCGAATGAAATCATATCCGGGGTGTGTTCCGTAACCAGCTCGTAGAGCTGGTGGTCCTCCTCTATCTTCTTCTCCGCCAGCTTACGCGCGGTGATATCAGTCATCTCTGCAACCAGATGGGAGGGACTTCCGCTCTGTTCATCAATGATCAGAAAAAGATGCAGGGCAACCCAGAGCATCTCACCATTCTTATGTACGAACCGCTTTTCGGTATCTACAGCCATATCGGGTCTGCTTATTAAGTCATTCATAATCTGCCCGTGATCCAGGGTATCCCCTTCACCCGGATAGACGATATCCTGGTAACGCAGCTCCTTGAGTTCGGTCTCGGTGTATCCAAACATCCCGCAAAGCGCAGGGTTGGCCATGAGCATAGTTCCATCCGTAATGGATACTGCCGCATATCCTATTGAGGACCGCATGTACAAGTGCTTAAATAGTGTGTCGGACAAAGCTGGAGCCTCCTCTGAGAAAATGGGGGACATAATTTAGTAACATTATACCTTTTTTTCGGAATTTATGCTCCAGACCTAAAGTCCCGCTAATGAAGATACTCCGGGCAAGCTTGCCGCTGGAAAAGGTGCATATTCACACACAAAATAACCCCACAAGCCATCCATGCCGCTGGCGCGGCACCACAGAAAATGGAAATGGGGAAGTAAAGTTATTTCCAGGGTAGGCTTCGCAGTATTTTGGTACATGAAATAAATAATTTGGGTGATTGCCGGACTGGGAGTCTCTTATATTGCCAAAAAGACACCTATTCTGCTGATTGCGGACTGAGCGGCCGTTATTGGGTCTGGAGGAGCCGAAAACAAGAGCAAATAAGTTAGTTAAGAGCGGGGACCCCAAAACATATAAATTCTACAAGTGGAAACGGCTTTGCCGTCCTTTTAAGGACGGTATCGTTTCAGCGAGAAATAGAAGGATACTTTATCGTGTGCAACTTATAAAGTCTTATATTTTCAAAAAAACCGCCCTGGTCACTTGCATGACGTCAAGGCGGTGGTTATAGGTTAGTCCAGTCTCCTGCGCGGCAGCCAGAAGGCACAGAAGATTACCAGTGTCAGCGATAGACCGGCAAGCAGCCACTTGCCGTTATCCCATGGTTCCTTAAGCAGGCCGAACAGGTAAAAGGGCCCGGTCAGTCTTCCCTTGGTGGTGAAATCCAGCAGATACCAGGAGAATCCGGCAATATATCCAGCCGAGAGATTACCGGCCAGAAGAGTTGCCGTCAGACCGGCTGACCCCATCACAATGGCGGTAATTGCCGTCCCTCCCACCATCGGCCATAGCTCGAAATCTGCGCCGCTTCCATGTACCCAGCTGAACAAAGCAGCAACAGCAAGGAAGATATAGAGGGCGGTAAGCACCCATCGGAACAGAAATAACGGAAGATGACGCACCCGCTTGGCATAAAGCACCTCCTGGATGCCGCCATCCTCCAACAGACCTAGATGCGGATAGACTATCAGTCCCAGCAGGCTGACGAGCAGTTCACCCAGCTTCGCAACCTGGAGCCTGTCCATTAATACAGGGTCTATGAATACCGGTACGGCTGCCAAAAGTACCGCTGACAGCAACCAGGAATAATGCACTGTCAGCTTGAGGTTGTAACGGGCGAGCGGAGCGATGATCTGCCTGCTCATCTCAGCGCCCCCGGTGCGGGCACCGCCGGAGTCCGCTTCGTCTTCTTCCTGCCAAGTGACTGGGCAGAATCCAGACGGCTGCGGTTTCGCTCCCAGAGCCAGGCTGCCCCGGCGGTCAGAAGAATTGCCAGCAGCAGGTAAAAGCTGCGGTTAAGGGCAATCTCATCTGCCCAGCCTCGGTACAGATTATAGTCATTAGGCGAATTGAAGCGGATGAACAGCCGATTCAGCCCATAGGAGCCCATAAGCGGCAGTACGGATACGAACCACCAGATGATCTGCAAGGCGATAGGCACAATGCCCCGGCGGAACAGCATGGAGCCGAACATCCCGAAGGCGACCGAGATCCACAAGGTGGGCAGCAGCCACCAGGCAGTATAGCTGAGAAAGATCCTAATGGCCTGCCCCGTCTGACCTGTAAGCCCAAGCGTATCCACCGTCTGCCAGCCCCCGATGACAGCCAGAATGAGGTAGACCACAGAGAGCATGATTCCTTGGGCGATAAACTTTGACCCGACATACACCCAAGGAGAGACCCTGCGGCTGTAGATCAATTCATTCATCCGGCTGGAGCGGTCCCGCAGCAGCAGGAACGCGGACAGAAAAACCGGGAAGATCCCTGCCGGCAACGACAGATAGTCACTGAAATAGCGTGCGGCTCCAGGCAGCAGCTCCCCTGCGTCTACCTTGGCATGGTAGTCCGCAAGCTGTGCATCCTGTACCTTCATTGCTTCGTCTACAGACGTTATAGCATAGCTGTAACCACCCAGTCCTTGTTGGTACATGCTGTTTCCGCCCAATTTACTGTTCAATGCCTCAGCGATCTGGTAAGCCTCATCCATCGTATATTGGCCGGGGTCCTTCAGGATCTTATCCAGCTGTGAGATGGCAGCGGTCAAGGCCACCTTCTCTCCGGCATCCAGCTCTACTTCCATCGGGAAGCCCAGCCTGAGCTTCTCACCGGCTCCCGCATTCAGATCCCGCTGCATATGAATTTTCATCTGTTCAGCCAAGCTGCGGGTATCCCCCGGAGTAGCCCAGCCGTAATAAGGCTGTTCCGCAGTCCCCATATTCTGCGGAGTATTTATTACAGGAGGACCGAGCTCTCCCCAGGTCTCCTCCGTAGCATAAGAAGTGAAATAGAAGAATACGCTGGCAATTACAAACAGATAGAATACCAGACTGCGCAGGGTCATGCGCATCTCCTTGCCAATCAATGCCATCATACGTAGGATTCCTCCCTGCGCATCAGGTGCAGGTATGCATCTTCGATGGACGGTGCAGTCTGCTGCGCCCCGGCAAAGGGCTGCTCCCCGGCCAGCACCCGGACCCGCATGCCTGCGCCCTCCGGCACGGCCGACAGTACCGGGAAGCGGTCGCGGTCCCGCTCCCACTGCGCCCGGTCCAGCTCAGCGATCCAGACACGTCCGGCCGCAGCGGCGGTAAGATCGCCTATTCTGCCGTGATACCGCAGACTCCCCTTCTGCAGTACAGTCATTTGCTCGCAGGTGGACTCCACATCTTCAACGACATGCGTGGACAGGAGGACAATCCGCCCTTCCGCGAACCGTCCCAGCAGCCGCCGGAAGCGGATGCGCTCCTCGGGGTCCAGCCCCGCTGTCGGCTCATCGACAATCAGCAGCTTCGGCTCATGCACCATGGCCTGGGCCACGCCCAGCCGCCGCTTCATCCCGCCGGACAGCGCCTTGACCTTCGTCCGGCGCTGCTCCGTAAGGTTCACTTGCTCCAGCAGATCATCTATTCTCCGCTTCCGCCCGGAACGGCCGCCTATCCCGGACAGCAGCGCAAGATAATCCATAGCCTCATAGACGGTCATTCCGGGATAGAAGGCGAACTCCTGCGGCAGATAACCGACCAGCTCGCGCACCCGGGCTTTATCCTGCAAGGGTACCCCGCCTATCTCTACCGTTCCTGAACTGGGCGTCAGCAGAGTGGCTAGCAGCCGCATCAGCGTAGTTTTGCCGGCCCCGTTCGGCCCCAGCAGGCCGTGAATACCCTCGCCTACCCGAAAGCTGATATCCTGCAGGGCTGCCTTGCTTCCGTAAGTCTTGGTCAAATGATTAATGATTAGCTCCATTTCATCTCTCTCCCTTTCCTGCAACTCCCGTTCAACTGTCGTTCTCCAGACTCCACAGCAATTCAAGCTTCTCGATCAGCAGACCTGCTGTAATCAGAAGGAGCGACAGCGCAACACAAAGCTCCCGGTCCACCTTGCCGATCCAAATCATCAGGGCGAATACGGCTGTAACGATTGTGAAGCATGAGACTGTCAGAATCTTGCGTCTGGCCAGCACTCTGCGGTTATACAGCACTTTCTGCGCTTCACGCTTGTCGTATTCCAGCAGCCGGGCCTTGCGGTAGACCTCATCCAGAAATAACTGCTCCTGTTCCGTTGACTTCACAATCCCTCTCCTCCTTCTCATAGATCTGCCTCAGCTTCTTGCGCGCCCGGTGCAGCAGTACCTTGAAGCTCATTTGATTCCGGCCCATCACTGCGGCCGCCTGTTCATAAGACATCTGTCCCACATCCACCAGATAGACCGCCTGACCGTAATCGGGCTTCATCTGATGCAATCTCCTGCGCCATTCTACATCCTCTTCCCGGATGATGGCCAGCTGTTCAGGATTCCCCTCATCCGGGTTATGTACGCTGCTGCTCTCCGCCGTATACGGCAAGCTCTGCTGCCTTGCACGCTTACGGACCGAGTCTATGCTCTTGTTGCGGAGAATGGTAAACAGATAGGTTTTGAAGGACGCCCGGTAATCATATTTCTCCGGGTACACCAGCAGATAGGCGAAGCAGTCCTGCGCCAGATCCTCGGCGTTATGATAATCCCCGGTCAAGTGGTAGGCAAACCGCACAGCAGGCTCACGGTATTGCCGGACCAGCCATTCAAACGCGTCCCGGCTCCCTTCTGTGAACCTGATTAGCACCGCCTCTTCATCCAGCCGAGAAGCCGCCGCCTCATCCGCCGTCACCTGGTCCACTGCCCCAAGGCCTTCTCCTCGCTCACTTTCGCTCCCGTTCGTCTCACACGCCTCCTCTCCTGCCCAGCCATCTACTGCTTATTCGTTCAAGTAAGGGAAAAGGTTACAGTTTGTCCGTGAAAAAATAAAAATCACCCCAACGGGTGAATGATGCCGGTAGCTCATCGCTTTCTGGTGACACACATTCAGCCCATATGCCTTTTTGGCTACACCTTGTAGCCGTTTTTCGAATATGTTCTGAAGTGTTTCTTCCTTTCCTGGCGGTGCTCCGCCTATCTCTCGCCAATTCTGAGAGTATTCTTTCACGGACCGCTTGTATGGATCGAATTGTTGCACATTTTGCATAATTCTTCTAAAAATGTTATGGGCTAAGTGTACATTGTTGCATTATTTGCAAGAAATTCCGGAGTTTATAGCAAGTTAACGCTGGCTTTGTTGCATTTCATGCAGGATTCAGCATCGGTCGGTTCTATTGGAGAGAATCCTGCACTTCTTGCAGGATTTCTCTCCAGTGTTACGGACTGCGGAGCATGGGGCCCCATCCCTCTTCGCGGCTATACATCTTATTCGGCTTTTCATATACAATCAGGCCCATGTACCTTCGCCCAGAAAACTACATTCGATTTTTCGCATACATTTTATCTGCTCCTCATTTAGATGATTCAAAGGCTACTAAGCCCAAATCCATACACACTTTATCTGCAGCAAAAGAAAATCATAATCTACTAAATAATAAAAAACGGTTCAGCCATCCTTACTGGCTATACCGTTTCATAAAACTCGCAGAATATTCGACAAATATCTTCATTTGAAGGCATAATGATTCAATACATACAAAATGGAGGATTCATCAATGCAGAATTTTGTCCACTTATCTGAAGGTTATTTAGATTATTGTCAATATCAGAAAAGATTAGATTCCAAAACACTGAAGGCATATAGAATTGATATTGCGCAGTTATTACAGTATATCAAAGGGAGCGATGGCTGTTTAAGTAAAATAAATCTGTCAAATTACGTGATTAGCCTTCACAATATTTTCAAACCCAAAACCGTAAAACGGAAAATCGCCAGTATCAAGGCTTTTTGCAACTGGATGGAGTATGAGGAATTCATTACAAGCAATCCTTTTTCAAAAATGAATCTGAAATTTCATGAGCCACACATCCTGCCCAAAACCATACCACTGGATGTAATAAAAACTATACTTCAGTCAGCGTATCAAGAGTATGAAATGAATTATAAATCTCCTAATAAGATGGCTACCTGCTTGCGTAATATTGCCGTTTTAGAGCTTTTATTCGCAACAGGTATGCGGGTTTCCGAGCTTTGTTCATTACAATCGGATAACCTGAATCTGCCCGACAAACAAATCCGGATCTATGGCAAAGGCTCAAAAGAGCGGATGATTACCATCAGCAATTCTGACGTACTCTCAGCATTACATAGATATAAAGTGGCTTTTAGCGAGCAAATTGAAAATGTCGGATTTCTCTTTGTGAATAGACTTAACCATCGCCTTTCAGAGCAATCCGTCCGCTTCATGATTAAAAAACTCGCATTAAAGGCCAAGGTGCAGCAGCACCTAACGCCACACATGTTTCGGCATTCCTTTGCAACGCTATTATTGGAGGAAGATGTGGATATTCGCTACATTCAGCAGATATTAGGGCATAGTTCAATAACAACAACCCAAATTTATACACATGTCTCAACCAAAAAACAGAATGATATACTCAGTCTTAAACATCCGCGGAATCGTGTTTCAATTAATTCATAGGAACTACAGGGTTATGCCAGGTTCACCCTGCTCTTATTGCCTTTTATGAAGGATAATATGTAATTATCCTTTCTCTGCCCACCTAAATAATAATCAATGAATGCAGGAGCAGAAAATGGACAAATATGAGACTTATAAAGAAGATTTGAACAGAATTAAAGGAAAAACTATTGCAATCGTCTATATCTTTGAAGGGGAGGATGCTCCAGGATTTCAACATTATCATGTCTGGCAAAGCGATGTTATATCCAAGTGGATGAATGCAGTACAAGGATTATACTGTCTGCCTTTAATTCTGGATGTGCGTACCTTTGTGGAAAAAGCTATTGGCCGTACGTTACCACATATTGATTTTGTACTTAATCTTAATTGCGGAAGTTGTCAATTATCCTCTATGGCCCTTGTTCCGGCAATGTGCAGCTTTCTAGCTGTGCCTTGTATCCCTTGTGATGCCGTAAGCATTGTAACAGGTGAAAACAAGCGCTTATCGAACCTGATTGCAGAAGGCATAGGAATGAACGTTCCCAAAGAATTAATGCAGAGCAGCCCCAACGGAATTTACCGGCCGTTAAACTTTGGCAGCAGTTTTGGAGTCATACGCGGCCATTACGAAAGAGGCACAAATGATAACGGACTCTACCAGGAGTTTATTCCAGGGTATGATATAACAACTCCCGGCCTATATAATCCGCTTTCCGGTCAGATAGAGTTGCTGCCTACCGTTGTATATCTACCGGAATCTGACGATCCGAACTGGTTTTTTGGTGAGAACGAAAAAGAAGTTAAACGCGGGTACACCCAGGATATCCACCGTCTAATCTCTCCCGAATTAGGTCAACAGTTTATGGATATGGCTAAGGCCCTTTCTATTAATACGTTCTTCCGTATTGATGCGCGCGTCTCCATTCAGGATGTAACCTCTCAGGAAGAGCTGCTTCACACCACATTAACACCAAACAATACCTATTTTGTTGAAATCAATCCCATGCCTACTGTCAAGCAAGATAATGCGTATGGTTTCTCTTATGGTGCTTTATCTGAAGGAGATTCCTTCTTTGTCTGCATGGAAGAACACACCCGACTGAACAGATCAGCGGATGTGCATTCTTTCGTTTTGGCCAACTCGATGATTGCCTATCTCAGAGCCAAGTATTGAAAATAAAGGGATTAAGGCCATACTGTTCGATTTGCTTTTTACGTAAACCCGTCACTTCTAGGACAGTGTTCGGTATATTGCAATAATCCAAAATATCAAAATCATCATATTTGGCTTCAAGCCAATGTAATTGTTGAGCAAGCTGACCTGAACCTAATTGATTCGATTCAAATCCTTTACAGGCTAATTCTGAAATATGGTAATCATGCAGAAGATCTTTCCCCATTGAATTTGACTGCTTGAAGGCCACTGAAATAATATTCATGACAAGCCTAGCCGAAATAAACGGAAGCTTTTCAAAACCCATACTATCGAATATTTTATTCAAGAATTTTCTTAACTCATTTTCTTCAACGAGCTCAAATGATTTTGCTCTAGCAATAAACATATTGCACTTCAAAGCCATTTTTTGTACGTCCCGTCCTGGTTTCCCGGCGTAGTCCAGCCCTTTATTAAAGAAAGGGATTGCTTCCTCCGGGTCTCCATTCACAAGATGGGCAACCCCTGTATTGTTTAGAATATGCGACATTCCAACCAAGCCGGGCACATTATGAAGTGCTTTTTCTTGAAGATAGCCAAAATCACGAATATTTAAATGTTCCATATCAAATTGTTTCACAAGAGCGTTATTCCTGCAATAAATCGAATGATCTTCCATATTGTGATCTGAGAATATCTGACCAGCCTTGCTTAATAGATCTAGTTGGTGAGTTCGTGAAATTCCCGGGAAAAAATAGGCGTACCTATAGACATGGCCTAGAAGAATTTCGTTCTGAAGCTCCTTGGCTAGCTCATATGCATCCTTAATATCCTGTCCTCCAAAGTCATTACAGTATACCCGGAATAGCTTTGTCATGCACTCGAAGCTCTGCAACAACGTTCGCTCTTCTGTCGTGATGCCTTGAGCAGAGGTGATTTGATTAACAATATCTGTTAGCTCCGCTTGAATTTCATTTTTTTCGTCAAACAGCAAATTAGTACGTATCTTGAGAATGGATGGACTATAACGTTTGATAATTGACTTCTCTGCCCATTCCTCATTAAGCAGAACACCTCTTTTAGTGTGTGAACAGGTGCTGAAGCATTGTTGGGCAAATGCATTTAGAAATTCTTCAAGTGAATTCGCACCTTCATTGATAACTTTATACAGCTCGGAATCCCCCTCGTTACGAATCATCTTGAGATTCATCCCGTGAGGGCAATTCGCGAGCAATGATTTGGCACGTTCAAAATCATTATCTTTCAACAATATAATTATCGTCGGTTTTAAAATACTTTCTTTATGTAAGGCGATAAGTTGGTTTAGATATTTGGGTAGAACTTTTCCCTCCTGAATGATGATTGGATCAACAACGTCAGGCCCTGCTGCTTGATGCTCATGAACAGAAAACAGCTGGTGCAACGATGTAACTACTTCAATAATGTCAAGGGGATTTTTGTACTGGAAGCATTTTTTTATCAAATCTCCTATGTTGGGGACATGTTTGGCAATCCACTTTTGTATTTTTGATATTTTCTCGTGAGCCATGTCATTTGAATCAATGAAATTAACTTTACCACGATAAGATTTGAAAAAGTCCACACCACGGTTAACAGCAAAACGCTGTTCAGCAAGATAAATAGTAAATGCTTCATCACTTTCTTTAAAAAGTCCCCGTATATCTTCTTCCAACCCGCCTGCCTCCTCAATTCTTCTTGCATAACACACTTGAGCATCAGATAATTACATATTATCCTTCATCTACGACTATAGTAACACGGTATTTTGTATGATTCACTAATTTTCCCAATAAAACGACATATTTTTACTTGTCAGGGAGGGGAATATGTCTTTTTCTTGTCGAAAATTAATTGTACATCAGAAACGCAAAAAATAACCCTTCCGAAGAAGGGCTATTGAGTAATGCGGATGCGGTCAAGAGGACTCGAACCTCCACGATATTGCTATCACTGGCACCTGAAGCCAGCGCGTCTGCCAATTCCGCCATGACCGCATATTATGTAATTCAGTGATCCAATCACCGTAATTAAGAATATACTCTCTTTGGCGGGGAATTGCAAGCTCTTTTTATATTATTTCTGAGGGATGATCATCTTCAAGCCAATACCTTGAGCACATCCGCGATCTTCCGCTGATGCGACAACACACCGTAATTCATCCAGGCCATGAAATCCACCTCGTACACACAGCGGTTGCGCACCGCAGGCAGGCTTCTCCAGAGCGGGGTATCGAGCAGTTCCCTGCCTCCGCCCTCCTGGAGGTCAAAGGTAATGAACAGGTGATCTGCCGTCAGGCGGGACAGCTCTTCACTGCTGAGAATTACACGTTTCTGTCCGCGGGTTAGCTGCCGGACCAGGGGATGCCGCTCTAGTCCCAGATCATCGTATAGTACCCCCGCTGCATAGCCCAGATGCTCGCTCCCATACAGGGTAATCCCGCAGGCGGAAATCCGCAGCAAAGCTACTGTCTGCCCCTGGACGCTGCGGCTGAGCAGCCGTCTGGCCTGGCCGGCCTGCTGTTCATATCCGCTGATTACCTCCTGCACCAGCCCCGTTCTCCCGAAGACGGCCGCTGCGCTGCGGAGTGTGGCACGCCAGTCTTCCTGGTGGAACGGAAGCCGGAACAGCGGGGCGACCCGGCTGCATTCCCCGAGCTGCCAGCGCTGGAAGCCGTCATCCAGCATGATCAGCTCCGGCGAGTAACGGCTGAGCCCGTGCCAGTCTCCGCTTGAGATATCGAACGCCGGAACCTGATCCAGCCCGAGGTATTCCTGCTTGCCCCACTTGGCATGGCAATACTGTACGACCGGAGTAATGCCGAGCGCCAGCAGATAATCCTCCAGAAAAGGGGCAAATACCCGGACGCCCTCCTGATGGAGGTTTCTATATTGTCCGGGAGTCACCCCTACCGTTCTTTTAAAGCGCCGGTTGAAATAGTACTCATTGCTGTATCCCGCAGCCAGGGCAACCTCGTGCAGCCGGTCCCTGGTCAGCAGAAGCTGCTGCTGGGCCCGCTCAATACGCAGCCCGTTCAGGTGCTCCAGGGGCATCCGTCCGGTAATCTCTTTGAAGATCTGTGTATACCGCGCCCGTCCGATCCCGGCAATCTCAGCCAGCTGATCGACCGATAACGGTTCACTGCAATGCTCTTCCATATAGCGGATTGAATCCTCCACGGCCTCACGCTCATTTTTAGCCTTCTGTACAGGAGCATTCGCCCGCATCAGCAAGAGCAGCAGCTCCTGGAACCGGGTCTGGGCCGCGAACCATTCGATATCCTCCGGGCGCCGGAAGCTATAATAGATGGAGTCCAGCAGCAGTGCACACTGTGAGAACGGCCGGCAGTCCAGATATCCCTGGCGGAGCATGTATTCGCCTTGTCCCTCCTGGCTCTTATCCCCGGTGCCAAGCTTAACGTGCCCTGCCCGAATCAGCGCGAACTCCAGCTGGTACCAGCTGATCCCCTGCTCCCCGGCCTGAATCCGGTTCAGCGATCCGGCTTCGATCAGGAACCCGGCCCCTTTTTCCAAGGAATACTGCCTGTCCTCTGCCTTGAGCCATCCCTGACCATCGGACACAATGATAAGAGTATGTTCCTGATAGACTGCGGTCTGATCCTTCCCGGATGGGGAGCGTGTAACTACTTCTATATTCAGCAGGCTGTGGAGCAGCCTTCTCTTGCTGTGTTCCTGCAACTGTTCTGTCACTGCCGCCCCTCCTGACTGAGAATCATTATCATATACTCAAGTGTAAAACAAAAAAGAAGATCTATCAACCTTGCGGATAGACCTTCTTTTTGCTTATAGACTAACTATCACTTCACGCCGGATTACTTCACCATCGCTTTAAGCAGGTCATCCAGCTTCATCTGGTTGGCGGTAATTCCCCCGGATTGCCAGTGGGAACGCTCCATCCGGTAGATATTGCCGTTCTTTACCGCAGGCAGGTTCTTCCAGAGGGGGCCATCAAGTATTTTAATCGCCTCTTGATTAGCTGCAGTATCCCAACCCCCGTTGTCAGGAAATACAATGATATGATCCGCCTCAAGCTCCGGGATCACTTCTTCTGAGATGATCGACTGGAATTCCGTCATCTCAGCGGCCAAAGGAACAGGTGTCAAACCGAATTGATTATAGAGCACACCGGTAAAGCGGTTTTTGATTCCAAAAAGAGCAACCGTTTTGTCTGCCACATTAAGCCGGATCACAGCCACCTTCTCCTGTCCCAGGGCCTGCTGCAACGCGGCTTTGCCCTCTGCCACCTTCTGGTCATATTCGGCCAGCACAGCCTTCCCCTTCTCAGGAATACCCAGCGCGTCTGCGACTGCTGTAAGGATTAGTCTTGAATCCTGCAATACGCTCTCCGGCAGGCGGTAGGTTGGGGCTATCTGGGAATACTGTTCATACTTAGCGGCATCTACACCGCCATCGGTAATAATCAGATCGGGATTCTTATCGAGCAGCGCTTCTATGCTGCCGCTGATATCAAATTCCGGCACATCCAGATTCAGATAATCCTGCTTGCCCCAGCTGGGATGGTACCACTGCACCACCGGGGTGACGCCGAGCGCCTTCAGGTAATCCTCCACATAGATTCCCGCTACCCGCTTAGGGTTCGCCGGAATCTCTACCTCCCCGAATTCTCCGGTTACCGTCCGTGTTGCCCCTTCTGAAGCGGCCGCTCCGCCAGTCTCCGCAGGAGCTGCGCTGGCAGCAGCCGCATTCCCTGTCTGGACATCCTTGCTGTCCGCAGCTTTATTATTCGTTCCGCAAGCCGCGATAGCGGACATTGCCAGGATAAGTACAGCGGTCCAAATGAATTTTCGGCCCCAATTCTTCATTTCTCTCTTCACTCCTGTGTCTAATTTCATTGATAATCATTCTC
Source organism: Paenibacillus sp. FSL H7-0756 (assembly GCF_038006765.1). Classification (NCBI taxonomy): domain Bacteria; kingdom Bacillati; phylum Bacillota; class Bacilli; order Caryophanales; family Paenibacillaceae; genus Paenibacillus; species Paenibacillus sp. FSL H7-0756. The sequence goes on from NZ_JBBOVT010000002.1 coordinate 2,104,504, forward strand.
AGATGATCTTAAACACAATAGTAGCACGCCGAGATCAGCTTACAATGCACTTTCTCAGCGAAAATCTTATACAAACTTGTCGCGTCCCGCCCCCATACCGGCAGCGAACAGCAGCACACTTGCTAAGACAAGCAGCGCAAGCGGTACATTCCAGCTTCCCGCAGCATCATGCAGCAGGCCGAACAGTGCGGGACCCATCGCGGCCAGCAGATAGCCCGCCGATTGGGCCATGCCGGACAGCTCGCTGGCCTCCTGTGTGGTCCGGGTGCGCAGGCTGAAGAACATCATCGCCAGACCGAAGGCGAAGCCCCCGGCAATCCCTATGCAGATAGCCCATAACGCCATCAGCGCAGTACTGCCCAGCCAGACGCCAAGGATGCCAGTGATAAACAGAACTGAAGTAATCACCACCGGCAGCCGCTGGCTCTTCATCCTTCCGGCCCAGAGCGGCACGAAGAACGTGAACGGCAGCTGGGCCAGCTGCATCAGCGAGAGAATCCAGCCGGCATGGCTGGCAGACATCCCCCGCTCCCCGAGGATCACCGAGAACCAGGCGATCAGCACATAATAGAGCAGAGATTGCAGTCCCATGAACAGCGTAACCTGCCAGGCGAGCGGGGAGCGCCAGACCCGTGCCGCTGAAGAGGATGCAGTGCCTGCCTGTCCCGCGCCTAGACTCTTCAGCTGCGGAATCCAGAAGATCGTAGCCAGTGCAGCAATCATGAACCAGAGCGCCAGGGTCCCTCTCCACCCCAGCCCCGCACGGGTGGCCAAGGGAACACTCAGCCCCGAAGCAGCCGCTGCACAGATGTTCATGGACACGGTATAGATTCCGGTCATCAGACCGATGCGGTGCGGGAATTTTCCCTTGATCAGTCCAGGCAGCAGCACGTTACAGACGGCAATCGACAGACCGATCATCGCCGTACCTGCGAAGAAGGTTACCGTGCCGGAAGCCGAACGGACCAGAATTCCCATGGACAGCGTGAGCATGGCCAGCACCAGGATATTGGGCAGTCCCAGCTTGCGGGCAAGCCGGGGCGCGAACGGTGACAGCAGGGCAAAAGCCAGTAAAGGCAAAGTCGTAATCGCCCCCGCCAGCGTATTAGACAATCCCAAGTCATCCCGGATCATCTCCAGCAGAGGTCCGACGGAAGTGAACGGGGCACGCAGAGCAGCGGCCACACAGATGATTCCGGTGACGAGCATCCAGCGGCTGCGGATATCCGCAGCAGATGCGGACAAGGCCGGGCTTGTCCTCATGTTATTTTCACGGCCAGGCTTCATGTTGTACCTCCAGGGTCGCAGCAAAACACCCGTCAAGCCCGGAGCTTGTCAGGGAATAGCCGCTATATGTATTACGCCCTTCAACCCAGGCGCATTATTTCATTATATCATATCACTTGCCGGAGCAGCCTCACGGGGCCAAAAAATGATCCTGCAAAGTAGGGCTTTAGCTCAGGTACTTTGCTGGGGCCCCAATTGTTAAAAAAACCGCCGGTCAAACGACCAGCGGCCAGCAGAGCAGGTGAACCCGGATTACACCCAGAGGGATTTAGAGATAATTACGAGCAGGATGAACAGAACCAGGATTGCGCCAGTGGAAGTGAATGCTCCGCCGTATCCTCCAACATTTTCGCCCATGTTAACTCCTCCTTTACGCCTGAATACTGTTAAAATATGTATAAATCATGTCCTTGGTATGGGTTAAACGGCAATCAATTCCGCAGTATATTTCAATTATTACGATTCTCACCGTTGACAAAACATGTAACCATCTTTAGTATCCTAAGCAGAAGGTTTAATTGAGAATCACTCTCAGTAACCAGATACATAACATATTACAGAAAAGAGTGAACAAGAGATGCTGCGTCGTTTTTTCTCCTACTACCGTCCGTATAAGAAGCTGTTTGTCCTTGACTTCACCTGTGCGGTGGGTGCGGGACTGCTGGAGCTTGCTTTTCCGGTGGCTGTCAATAAATTCATTGATGACCTGCTGCCGGGCCAGAACTGGTCGCTGATTCTGATTGCCTGTGTCGCCCTGCTCGCCATCTACGCCTTGAACACGGCAATGAACTATATTGTCACCTATTGGGGCCATATGCTGGGGATCAATATTGAGACCGATATGCGCAAAAAAATGTTCAACCATATTCAAAAGCTCAGCTTCCGCTTCTTCGACAACAACAAAACCGGTCATCTGCTCGGCAGAATAACCAATGATCTCAACGATATCGGCGAAGTCGCGCATCACGGGCCGGAGGATGTGTTCATTGCGGTCATGACGCTGGTCGGCGCATTTATACTGATGGCCGATATCAATCTCCAGCTGGCCGTAATCACGTTCATCATCGTGCCGATTATGGCCTGGGTCATTATTTATTTCGGACGCAACATGACGGACACTTATCACCGCTTATTCGGCAACGTCGGGAATTTCAACGCCCGGATTGAGGATAATGTCGGCGGAATCCGCGTGGTCCAGTCTTTTGCCAATGAAGAATTCGAGAAAGAGCTGTTTGCTGTGGACAACCAGAAGTTCCGCGAGACCAAGCTGATGGCGTACAAGCTGATGGCCAAAAGCTTCTCGGTCAGCTATATGATGACCCGTCTGATTACTGTTGTGGTGATGGTCTGCGGGGCGTGGTTCTTCATTCAGGGCCAACTTGAGATCGGCGAATTCGTCGCCTTCATTCTGCTGGCCAATGTCTTCTTCCGGCCGATTGAGAAGATCAATGCGGTTATTGAGAGTTATCCGAAGGGGATTGCCGGATTCAAACGGTATCTTGAAGTCATCGACACTGAACCGGATATCGCTGACAAGCCGGATGCGGTAGAGGTGGATTCGCTTCGCGGGGATATCTCCTTCAGCAATGTCAGCTTCGGGTATGAAGCAGACCGGACCGTGCTGAAGGAGATCAGTCTGAAGGTAAATGCCGGGGAGACCATCGCATTCGTTGGCCCTTCCGGTGCCGGGAAAACCACGATCTGCAGCCTGCTCCCCCGCTTCTACGATGTAACCGGCGGCGCAATCTCCATTGACGGGATCGACATCCGTGATATGAAGCTGAACTCGCTGCGCAAGCAGATCGGAATCGTGCAGCAGGATGTCTTCCTCTTCTCCGGCACCATCCGCGAGAATATTGCCTACGGCCGGCTGGATGCGGGGCTGGAGGACATCTGGCAGGCGGCCCGCCAGGCTCACCTGGAGGAGCTGATTAACAGCCTCCCGAATGGGATGGAGACTGTAATCGGCGAACGCGGCGTGAAGCTGTCCGGCGGACAGAAGCAGCGGCTGGCCATCGCCCGGATGTTCCTGAAGAATCCGCCGATTCTGATTCTGGATGAGGCTACCTCGGCACTCGATACTGAGACCGAAGCAGCGATCCAGCAGTCGCTGGCCGACCTGTCGGTGGGCCGCACCACACTGGTTATTGCCCACCGCCTGACGACGATCAAGAATGCCGACCGCATTATTGTGGTGAATGAGGACGGCATCTCCGAGGAAGGCCGCCACGAGGAGCTGGTGAATGCCGGAGGCACTTATAGCCGGTTATATCAGGCGCAGTATAATGCGTAGACATTTCTAGTGATGCGGACTCAAATTAAAAACCTTCCGGTATACGGCTTAAGCCGTATACCGGAAGGTTTCTTTATTTTGAATCAAAATGTGGTGCATAATTAATTTCCTCAAGAATGGTCTTGTTATTTAGCCAAATGAATAACCTCCGTCAATCCATTCCTCAGCACGATCTGCCATGGCCTGGACCTCGTTCATGAACCATCCTGCATGATAGCCGTCACAGACTGCATGATGGACTTGCAACGACAGTGGCAGGTATATTGAATCGCCAGTGGTCGTGAATTTACCTGCGGTAATAATGGGCAGAAGGTAATTCCCGTTATTGCTGATATTCAGGTTAAAGCCAGTAAAGGAAGTCCACGGAATCATAGATACAGAAAAGGTATGCTCAGGGATAGGCGTCTTAGGGAACAATCTCCCGGAATCCTTATAATTCTCCACATCAGAAACATAAGCATCATGGAACGCTTTGAAATCATTCGTGCCCGCCGTCCAAATCGCCGAAAAGGATTCCGAGACACTGTCGGCAATGGTATACAGCGGGTCTACCTTGTCCCAATATCCTAATTCCCCCGTACAATTGTATCCCATTCTGAACGCAATATTGGAGTTAACCACACGGGTCAACAAGAATAGAAGGGCAGGATACAGCTTATATTCTTGTTGTTTTATTATTCGGTATAAAACGCTAATCTCGATTTCTGCTGTCAGGCTAAAGGTCGTACCCTGGTTCAGATAATGATTAAAGATCTCTTGTCTCTTCCAGTTATCCCTATCAATCAGATTAAAAATCATTGGCTATGCCTCCTAAATGTTTGTGTAAACTGAATTTAGGAGGCTGACTTGTCTGCTTTCTTCATTAGAAGCCCATCCTTTAAAAAGAGTTCATATTATTGTATCATACATCACTATTTCAAAAAAACGCTGTCACCCCGGCCTTGTTGCCCAGTGTGACAGCATTCGATACCCGGCTGCAATAGCAGCAGCTCCGGCTTATTTCTTGGCAATATGACATTTCAGCAGCTTGCCCTTGACCGTGGTCTCCTTCATTGTCTGGAGTACAAGCGGTCCCTTACCGTTCAGAATATCGACGTAGGTCACGTTATCCTGAATCGTGATGATCCCGATGTCCTCAGCGGTGATACCCTCAAGCTTTGCAATGGTGCCGACAAAGTCCACCGCGCGGAGCTTCTTTTTCTTGCCGCCATTGAAATACAGCTTCATGATATCCTGGTTCATGACCTCGGTTTTGCCCGCTTTGCGGACCTGCTGTTTGCCCAGCTTCTGGTCGAAGGCCGGTTTGGCATAGGCCACAGCATCGTCTGAAGGAGCCTTCATGACGGGCAGGCTGAAGCCGATATAGCCCTCAATTTCCCTGACCCATTTGTGCTCGTTCGGCGTCACGAAGGTGATTGCTTTGCCGCTTTTGCCTGCGCGCGCGGTGCGGCCGGTGCGGTGGACGTAGCTCTCTTTTTCCAGCGGGATATCGTAGTTGATGACATGGGTGATGTTCTCGATATCAATGCCTCTGGCTGCAACGTCGGTGGCGATCAGATAACGGAACTGGCCGCGCTTGAAGGCATTCATTACCTCGAACCGCTCGTCCTGCTCCATGCCGCCGTGGATTTTGTCCACCGGATATTCGAGGTCAGCCATCCCGCGGAAGAGGGCATTCACCTGCTCCTGGGTCCGGCAAAAAATAATGCAGCTATCCGGGTTCTCCACCGTCAGCAGATCGCTGAGCAGCCCGAACTTGGCAGCTTGTACAACCTCAATCAGTGCATGCTCAATCGATGCTGTCGTCATTCCGCTGGCTTCAATCTCAATATCCGCCGGGTCCTTCATATACTTCCGGCACAGATTCTTGATTACTTCCGGCAGTGTCGCCGAGAACAGCATCGTTACCCGTTCCTTGGGCAGCTGCTTAATGATCTTCTCGATCTGCTCGATGAAGCCCATACTGAGCATCTCGTCCGCTTCGTCGATCACCAGATATTGTATGCGGCTCAGGTTCAGCGTACCGCGCTCAATATGGTCGAATACACGGCCCGGCGTGCCTACAACGACATGCGTCTTCTGGGTCAGCTCCAGCTTCTGCGGGGCGAACGGCTGCTTGCCGAACAGCGCTACCGCCTTGATCCGCTTGAATCGCCCGATGTTCGTAATATCCTCTCTCACCTGCTGGGCAAGCTCCCGGGTAGGGGTCAGCACCAGCGCCTGGGGTTTGTTCTCCGCCCAATCGGCCAGCTCGCAGAGCGGGATGGCGAAGGCTGCGGTTTTGCCGCTGCCGGTCTGGGACTTGACGATCAGATCCTGTCCCTTCAACGCTACAGGAATGACCTTCCGCTGCACCTCTGTAGGGTCCGTGTACTTCAGAACCTCCAGCGCGCGGAGAATCTCCTCATTCAGACCATAATCACTAAACTGTACTTGTACTTCACTCATATTATATTCTACCTCTTCTATGCCGATTGTTCCGGTTCAGGCGGGATCTCCCGCGTTCCATCCATCTTGCGCATACCTTCATTATAACAGCTACTCTGCCCCTTGATTCCATTCCTTATAGAATTGCTCCAAAAAACTGAGCATGAACTGATGCCGCTCCTCCGCAAGCTGCTTGCCGTACGGGGTGTTCATCAGATCCTTCAGCTTCAGCAGCTTCTCATAAAAATGATTGACCGCCGTCCCCTTGGAATAGTCCCGGTATTCCTTCTGCAGCGATTCGTCACGCGGCGGGAGCTGCGGATCATAGACCGGACGGCCCTTGGCTCCCGAAAAGACCATGGTCCGCGTTATCCCGATAGCTCCAAGCGCATCCAGACGGTCCGCATCCTGGACCACCTGCCCTTCCAGCGTTGACATGGGCTCGCCCCCGCCGCCGCTGAAGGACATCGTGGCAATAATCTCCATAATATGCTTACGCGCCGCTTCATCCGGCAGATGTCCGTCCAGCCAGTCACTCACCTTGAGCAGGCCCGCTTCCTTGGAGGGATTCAGCTTCTCGTCTGCTACATCATGCAGCAGGGCGGCTATGGTACAGATCACCACATTGGCCCCTTCCATTCCGGCAATCAGGGCGGCCGTATTCCGCACCCGGCTCACATGGAACCAGTCATGGCCGGTGGTATCCTGGCCCAATTGCTCCTGCGCAAAATGCTCCGCTGCTGTGATCAGCTCTTTGTCATTCATTATGATTGCTCCTTCACGATAAAAAATGTTACTCTTGCGCCGCTGCTCCCCATCCGCTATAATGTGCTGTAATCCAGCCGGAAGGGAATTGATTCCTATGAACCGCTTGTCCATCATAACGAATCAGCTTCATCATCACAAGCAGCGTTAGCACACCTGAATTCATTCAGGGAGGGCTAACGCATTTCGCGTTTGACCTCCCTGCGGCATAGATAAGCGCGCGGGACCACGGGGTCCGGCGCGTTTTTTATTTTCACCGAATTCACATTCAAGGGAGCTGCTAATTATGCAAAATATTAAAGGAACCTATGATTACTTCGGCCGGGAACAGGCCATCCGCCAGAAGGTGCGGACTACACTGCAAAAGCTCTTCGAGCTGTACGGCTTCGAATCGATGGATACCACTATGCTCAATGAGCTGGAGCTGCTGACCTCCAAATACGCCGGAGGCGATGAGATTCTGCGCGAGATGTACCAGCTTACAGATCAGGGCGGGCGCAGGGTGGGGCTGCGGTACGATTTGACGATTCCTTTTGCCAAGGTGATTGCCTTAAATCCGGGGATTGAATTCCCCTTCCGGCGGTATGAGATCGGCAAGGTGTTCCGGGATGGTCCGGTCAAAAAAGGCCGCCTGCGCGAATTCCTGCAATGTGACGCCGATGTCGTCGGCATTGCCGGTCCGCAGGCGGAGGCTGAGCTGATGCAGTTGGCCGCTGAAGTCTTCCGCAGCCTGGAGATCCCGGTGGTATTGAAGTGGAACAACCGCCGTTTCCTCGGCGAGATTCTGGGTGCGGTCGGTGTTCCGCAGCAGGAGCAGCTCTCCGTGATGCTGACCCTCGACAAGCTGGCCAAGATCGGCAGCGCCGGGGTGCTGGCTGAGCTTACGGACAAAGCGCTGACGGCAGATACGATTCAGCGGATTGCCGAGCTGCTGGAGCTGGGGAACCTTGAGTTCGGACAACTGGTGGAGAAATATTCGCTCGACGGGCAGTCCGGGGAGCTCGAAGTGCTTGCCTTGCAGCAGCTGATTGACGCGATTGGCCTTGCGGAGGTGTGCGTCTTTGATCCTTTTCTGTCACGCGGGTTGTCATTCTACACGGGGACTGTATACGAAATCTTCGATGCCACAGGCGGCTACTCGTCCAGTCTGGGTGGCGGCGGGCGGTATGATGCCATCATCGGCAAGCTTGTCGGGCGTGAGGATATAGAATATCCTACCGTCGGCATCTCCTTCGGGATGGAGTCGATCATGGCGCTGCTGGGCGAGCGCCCGGCAGATACGGCGGACCGTTCCGGCGTGTTGATCATTCCGATCGGCGGCGGATACCTGCCGCAGGCTCTGGTTGCTGCCGCTGCGCTGCGGTCCGCCGGTATCCGCACGAGCGTGGACACCGGCACGCGCAGGCTCAAAAAAACGCTGGCCGCAGCTTCAGCCAAGGGCGTCCGCTACGTGATTATGGTCGGAGAGAGCGAAGCCGCGGAGCAGAAGCTGCGGCTGAAGGATATGGAGCTGGGGAGCGAACAGCTGGTTACAGTAGAGGAGGCGATTCGGGCGACTGCACTGTGAATTCCAGACACATATTCTCCGCCAGACAGACGAGTGAGTTCACACCACCTTGCCAGTCTCGGATTGTAGCTACCAACAGCAAATTGTTGCAACTTATGCAGGATTTCGGTCACGCTGGGGCTGTTGAGCTCCGAAGGTTGCAACTTGTGCAGGATTTCGGTCACGCTGGGGCTGCTCAATGCCGAATGTTGCACGTTGTGCAGGATTTCCGTCACGCTGGGGCCTGTTGAGCTCCGATTGTTGCAATTTGTGCAGGATTTCCGTCACGCTGGGGCTGCTCATGGTAAGGTACTATTCTACTGAACCGGACTTCAGTCCGGATTTCGGTCCGGGTTATCTGTCCTGGCTATTCATAGATGCCGCCTGCGCTCTGCGAGTGCCGTCCCTGTATGCTTTAGGAGAAACACCGCTGCAGTTCTTGAACACGCGGTTGAAGTGGCGCACGTTGCCAAAGCCTGTTTCCTCTGCGATTCTGCTGATTTTCTCATCGGTGAAGGCCAGTTTCTTGCGGGCTTCTTCCATCCGGATCTGCGTCAGGAATTCGATAAAGGTGACGCCAGTTCTCTGCTTGAACAGGTTGCTGAAATACGCCGGGTTCAAATAAACCGCATCCGCCACTTCCTTAAGGCTCAGCGGATGGTCATAATGCTGCGAAATATAGCGCTGGGCAGCGCTTACCGGATCGATATCCTTTGTCTCCCTGGATTTCGCAATACTTCCCGTCAGGCCCAGCAGCAGCCCCCGGCATTTCTCAGCCAGTTCCTCCCGTGAGGACAGGCTGCACACATCGAACAGAACTTTGCGGATATCCTTGGAGCCCAGCCAGGATTCGGTAACATTAAGCTCCTCGGCCAGCTCGTAGTAGTACAGCAGCAGCTTGCAGATCTGCTGGTGGATGCTCTCCGGTGATTCGGCCGTACTGCACAGCTCATCAATCATACGCTCAACAATTGGGCCAATTCCCGTCACTCTGCCGCCGGTAATCGACTTCTCCAGCAGCTCCCAAGACCACTTCAGGGGTCCGTTTCCTGTGTGGGGACGCCTCTTCATTTTGGCATAATCGAGCAGCTTGTCACCGCCCTCAATCAACCGGTACAGGAGCGCGATTCCGGCCTCATTGTACGCCCTGGGAATTCCCGGCAGTCCTTCCGCCGGATTACTGACCCCGATTGTCACCGTCAGGTTGGACAATGAGCGAATCTGCCTGCGGATCTGGTCGCCCAGATTGCCCGGTGCCGATAAGGAATGCTGCGGGTCCGCCGTATTGAGCAAGGCCACCACTTCAGTATCCGACAGCACAAAGCTTAATCCTGTGGCATGACGGTTCAACATTTCCTGCACAACCTGCTGGATATACAGAAGGAACAGGGAGGCATCGCCCCGCTGGTAACGTTCCTTCTCCACGGAGTGCTTATCCAGCTTGATCACCATACAGATGAAATAGGGATGCCCGAAGGCAAAACCCATCTCCCGCAGCAGCTGGAGGTCGCTCTCTTCTGTCTTGCCTTTCAGCAGACTCTCGATCAGATGGCCGGCCACATGCCGCTTCAGCACAGGCTGCACCTGCCACGGCTCATTCTTCAGCACCGGCGTTACCTTACGCTCGGCCAGCTCGCGGCCCAGCCTCTCCAGCACACGGCTTAGCTCCTGGCGTTCGACCGGCTTCATCAGATAATCCTTCGCTCCCTGGCGCATCGACTGCTGCACATAGGCGAACTCGTCATACCCGCTGACCACGACGGTCATCAGATCCTTGAAGCGCCCCCCGGCCACCTGCTGCAGTTGAATGCCGTCCATCCGCGGCATGCGGATATCGGTGAGCAGTACTTCGGGCGACAGCTCGGCCAGCTTGTCGAGCGCATCATAGCCGTCAGCGGCTTCACCGACCACCTCCCAGTTACCGTCCAGGCTGGTGATCATTTTGCGCAGACCTTTGCGGAAGACCGATTCATCGTCAACAATCAGTATTCTAGGCAACTCCGTCATCCTCCTCTGCTCTGCCCTGCTGGTGAATGACCGGTAGCTTAAGCACCGCCTTGAAGCCCTGATACGGCATGCTCTCCAGGGAAAGACCATAATCCTCCCCGTAATGCAGCACAATCCGGCGGTGAACATTCAGCAGCCCGTTACCCGAGCGTCCGCCAAGCTCCTGCGTATTCCGCAGATGCTGCCGGAGCGCCTCCAGCGCCTCCGCATTCATACCGATTCCGTCATCCTCAACCGTAATTGTAAGCACCTGATTGCTGCTGCCTGCGGTCAGTGAAATCACGCCCCGCCCCACCCCCTGGTCCAGCGCATGGTTGATGGCGTTCTCCACCAGCGGCTGGATCATCAGCGGGATGACCTCGCAGCCCAGCAGCGAAGGTTCGATACTCATGCTGAACTGAATCCGCTCTTCATAACGCATCTGCTGGATGGTCATATACCCGCCGACATGATCCAGTTCATCCTGAAGCGTCACATGCTCCTTGCGTCCGCTCAGACTATACCGCAGCAGCTTGCTGAGATTGTTGGACATGGCAATAATCTCCGGACTGCCTTCGAGCTCGGCGTACATGCTGATCGAACCCAGTGTATTGTACAGAAAATGCGGATTAATCTTGCTCTGCAGCGCGGCAATCTGCGCATCCTTCTCCCGGATCTCCGTCTCATAGAGCAGATACCCCAGCTCGCTGAGCTTGGCCAGCATGCCGTTGAAGGAATGGCCCAGCATCCCTACCTCATCCGTGCCGCTTACCGGAAAAGCCATACTGAGGTCCCCGCGCTCAACACTGCGCATCAACCGGCTCAGCTTGCGCAGCGGCTGGGTAATGCGGTAGGCGATGAACACGTACAGCAGCAGGGCCAGGCCCACACAGAGGATACCAATCAGAATAATGTAGGTGCGCAGCACCTCGGTATCTTTCATCAGGCTGGATACAGGAACGACACCTACCGTTGTCCAGCCTGTCACTTCGGAAGTTACGCGGGCCATCAGCTGGCCCTCTCCCTCCGACTTCACATGGCTTACCCCTTCGGCGGGTTTATCCGGTGAGCGGGAAGGCGCAGCCTGCGGCACTCCGTGATCCTTGCCGATCACCAGATTGCCCGAATCATCCGTAATGTACAGTTGCTCCCTGGCATCCAGCTTTACTTTGGACAGAATCTCGCGGATGAACTTGGGGTCCACATCTATGACGATGTAGCCGAGGGTCACCCCGTCATCGAAGCTGCGCAGCTCCCGCACAATGGAGAAGGCCTGGTACACCTTACCACCGCTAGCGCTTATGTCATGCGTGGCAACATAGACCGGCTGTCCGTAATGTCCTTTGAACTTGTTCAGCCAGCTTACATTCTCATCCAGCTTGTAGGTTGTCACATATTGGCTCTCCGGCATGACCACATAAGAGGCACCTCCGGTGCCGTATAGCGAGACGCCCAGAATATCCACCCGGCCGTTCAGGAACACCTGGGTAACGAAGCTGTTCAAGCCGCTGATCTCATCCAGCGTTAAGGGTTCTCCGGGGGAGCGCTTCGTGGCCAGATAATCGGTAACCTTGGGATATTGGTACGGCATCACGGTCAGCCGGTTCAGCTCATTCATATAGGTATCGATATTCAGGGTAAGCTGCTTCAGCGTCTGAAGCTGATAATCGCCCACCTTGCGCTCCGTCGTTTCGGTAAAGCGGGCAAAGGCGAAATAGCCCATCAGCCCCAGCGGCAATACGATGAACACGACATTGATAAGAATAAGCTTGCGCGCAAGCGCGAGGTTCCTGAACCAGCCGCGAAATGATTTCAACCGCATTCTCTCCTTCGATCCCCTTACCGTCATTTCTTCAGCTGAAGATTAATGCTGTCCACCGCTCTCTGCAGAGCCTGCTGCGGACTTTGCTCCTTATAGATCATCCGCTCAAACTGCCGGATAATCTCTTCATTAATACTCCACTGCTTCACATTTCTCGGCCAATAGGCTACGGAATTGGCGGTGTTGGCATAATCACTGCGGAATTTCAGCGCAGCATACGCCCCGCTCTCCACGACCTTCCGGGAACTCGGCACATGCCCTGCTTCCGCCCACATCACCCCATGCTCCACCGCCCAGCGGGCAAAGATCATCGCTGCCCGGCGCTTCTCCGCGCTCATCTCACTTTTGGCCGGAATTGCCAGGGTATGGGAATCTCCCCAGACCGCCGGATGGTCATAAATGACCGGTACCGGCACTACTCCCAGCTCCAGCTGCTCATCCTTCTCAAAAGCGCCGGTCCCCCACACCCCGGTAATCAGCGTAGCCGCCTCACCGTCATAGAACAGCTTGAAGGCATCATTGATATTCGGAGGGATCAGCTCCTGCTGATACAGGCTGTTCACGAATTCCAGCGCCGCAAGAGAAGCCTCGTTATTAAAGACCGCCCGCGTACCTTCTGGATTGTAGAAGACACCGCCGCCCGGCATCTGATTGTACAGGCTCCACCATAACCACACCGAATCAATCCGGGTGCTCGGCAGAGCCAGCGGTGCGACACCGGACGGAACGGACTGCTTCAGCTTTTGCAGAAATGCGGTAAATCCCTGCTCTCCCCGGCTGATCACCGGTTTATCCTCTGCGTCCAGCAGCCCGGCCTCTCTTAAATATTTCTTGTTGTAGTAGAGCACCAGCGTATGCGTATCCAGAGGTACGGCATAATGCGTGCCGCCGTAGACCGTGGATTCAGCAATCTTGGCATTGAACTGGCCCCAGTCAAGGCTCGTATCCGCAGCCAGTCCGTCAAGCGGCTCGATATAACTGTTCTGCACGAACTGCGGCAGATTGGTGGCGTGGATAATGGCCAGATCCGGCGCATTACCGGACAGAATGGCTGTACGCAGCCGGGAATAATAATCATCCAACCGGGAGTTGATCTGATCGATCCGGATATCCTGGTGTTCCTTGTTGAACTGCTCTACCAGTTCGGTCATGAAGATGTTGTCTCCTCCGCTGAACGGGGTCCAGTACTCCAGCGTTACCGGCTCGGCAACAGCCTGCGGAGGTTCTGCCGCATCCTCAGCACCGCAGCCGCCCAGCACCAGCAGCAGAACCAGCAGCGGGATTGAAAGCGTAATCAGTTTATTTCGTCTATATCCGGTATTGCATCTGGTATCTCTCATATAAGTAAGCCCCCGCCTTGCTTGCCGTCTATGAATCTGTCAGGCTCATTCACGTTTCTGCCATATATCCATATAATCTATACCGAAGCTGCCTTGTCTGTCAAAAAGAATGATCTCATTAACCCCGCCCTGTAATTGTACCTCCAGTTCAATGATTGCCGCCCGGTTCCGCTCCTGCGTCTCCGGGAGCGGCGCAGTCCTCGCGGCTCCGTTCACCTCCGCCTCCAGCTTCGCGTCCGGTGAAGCATTGAGAACCGCCACCGAGAGCGTGTAGGTTCCGCTGTATGGAACATGAATATGGCCGAAGCGCAGCCCCGCAGCCCTACCGCTGAGGGTTGCCGCTGCCCCGCCCGAGGCATACGGATTATCCTCTGCTTCGGCAGCCTCCTCCAGCGTCTGGGCTTCACCTTCGTAACGCGGTATTTCTACCGCCCGCAGTTCAGCCTTTACCCCCTGCGGCAGCTCCAGAGCTACCTTATTCATCCCGGCTGCGAACGGCAAGCGAACATAGGCATATCCGGTCTGCCCTTCCCCGGACGGCGTCAGCTGAAGCATTGACGGTGTTCCACCATTCACTGTTACAGCCGCCTCAACCGGCTCTTGCCCCGGATTGACATAATGCACCAGCAGCGGGGTAGCGCTATCCACTGTGGACGGCAGGGACGGGAACTGCAGCCGGGTTCCGCTGCGGATGGCATTCTCCGCCAGGAATACTCCCGTCCCCGCTGGAACTTCAAGCGCTGCGCTTAACGGCAGCGGCTTGCCGAAGACCGGCAGCCCCGCATCGTCCCAGCGGACCGGCTGGGCCCGCGCCTTGCGGTTGTTCCAGCCGTCCTGCGCTCCGGCCGTAGCATGATATACAATCCACTGCTCGCTGCCATCCGGCGAGACCGTGAATGAATTATGCCCCGGCCCGTACACTCTGGCGGCTTCATCCATCGCCATCAGCGGCTCCTCCGACTTAGTCCAGTCTGCGGCTTCCAGCGGATTGCCGCCGGGCTTCAGCGCCAGCAGGCCCAGACTATAATATGGGGTCCAGCTGCCCGCCCCGGAGTAGACAATGAAGACACGGTTGTCATGATGAAGGACAGATTGGCCTTCGTTGATATAAGGCGGACCTCCGGCCTGCTCCCAGGGAAGCAGCGGTTCACTAATCAGTACCCTCGGCCCGCTGATTGTCAACGGATCACTCATCGGCGCGATATAGGTATTCTGCGCAGCGTTCACCCCGCCTTCCCAGCCGGACCAGACGAAATACAGCTCCTCATTCACCTCCATCGCCAGCCCGTCGATCGCCCACTTATTGGTATCGTCAGTTATTTGACCCTTGAAGGTATAATCGCCCAGCGGATCAACGCTGTCCCCCTGCAGTACATACATCCGGTGATTCTCGTTCTTTCCGTCATCTGCGGCAAAATAGATATACCAGCTGCCCCGGATATACTGCAGCTCGGGTGCCCAGAGATTCGCCGAGTAGGCCGTCTCGGCCGGCGGGTACCACACCACCTTCCGCTCTGCCTGGCGGAAATCCAGGGTTCGTGACTTCATCACCATAATATCCGTTCCGTTATGGGTGAAGGTCATGTAATAATACCCCTCCCTGTAAATCACGCTCGGATCAGGCGTATCCATCTCGGCCAGCGTGTTCTTGAACGTTCCGCCATGCCCTTTGTAGACCTCATCTGTTCCGCTATTCCCTTGCTGCAGCAACAAATATGCACCTCCTGCGAGTATCACTAAGAGAAAAGCCGCAAGGGTGTAGGTTATTTTACGTGATTTCCTGCCTGCCCATGCCTTCTGCGGTTTTTCTGGCTTTATTAGCATTTTCTACTCCTCCAAGGGTTATCGAACCTTTTCTACAGCATCAGCAGTCACCGGAAATCCAAATGTTCACCGCAGTGACTCTACTTCACTCCCGAACTCGTAATCGCCTTCACGAATGACTTCTGTCCGGCGATGAAGATAATCAGCACCGGGAGTGCGGCGATGGTAGTCATGGCCATCAGCTTGCCGTAACTCTGGGTGTAGCTTCCTGTAGCCATCATAGCAATCCCCGCAGTGATCGTCCGCATCTCCGGCGAGGTGGTGGCATACAGCGGCCAGACAAAGTCATTGTAGATTCCCATGAAGGTGAAAATACCCAGCGTCATCATAATTGAGACTGCCGAGGGCAGCAGAATCCGGGTATACAGCTTCCACTTGTTCACTCCGTCGATCCGGGCAGCCTCTTCAATCTCTTTGGGAAAATAGACAAAGAACTGGTACAGCAGGAACACTCCGAACGCCCCGGCAGTAGCCGGCAGAATCAGCGCCTGATAAGTGTTGATCAACCCCAGTGCATTGAACTCCATGTACATCGGCAGAAAGGTCAGCACGCCCGGAATCATCAGCGAGGCGATGAACATGGACAGCAGCGTGCGGCGCAGCGGCAGATCCGGCAGCCGGGCCAGAGCGAACGCCGCCATGGAGTCAATCAGTAGCACGATGGCTGTACCGGCTATCCCGACTGACAAGGAATTGATGATCCAGCGGAGAATAGGGGTGTTCATCAGCTCCCCACCCAGCCCCTGAGCGAAATTATCAAGCGTGGGCTTCTGCGGGAAGAAGTTCATCCGCCCGGAGAGGGCTTCGAAGTCATTCTTGAAGGCCGTGGACAGCATCCAGACCAGCGGCAGCAGCACGAACAGCGCAATCAGGACGGCCAGCACCAGCAGGCCCGTTTTTTTTGCTTTACCCATTTAGACGTTCTCCTTCCGGTTCGTAAGACGGAACTGTACGATTGACACCATCATGATCAGCAGCGCCATCAGAATCGCCATTGCGGAAGCCGAGCCAATGTCCTTGCGCGCAAATGCCTGGTCCAGTACATTGATCAGCAGCACCTTGGTGGTGTCTCCCGGCCCTCCGCGCGTCAGCAGGAACGGCTGGGCATAAATGTTGAAGGAAGCGATTGTCGAGGTAATCATCACGAACAGCATGACCGGCCGGATCGTAGGCAGTGTAATCGACACGAACCGGTTCCAGGCGCCTGCTCCATCAATGGCAGCCGCCTCGTAATACTCCTCCGGCACTTCATTGAGCGCATTCACAAAAATAATCATATTGAACCCGATCGTCCACCAGAGCGTGGTGAGCACCAGTGAAATCCAGACCCAGGGCGTGTCCGTCAGCCACGGGATAGCGGTCAGGCCCAGCTTTTGCAGCAGGCTGTTAATGAATCCGGCATTGGTATCGAACATCATCAGCCAGATCACGGCCATTACGGAGGCCGACAGTGCGTAAGGCAGGAAATAGAACGTCCGGAACAGCCCCCGGAGCTTCGCCGGCAGCGCATTAACCAGCATCGCCATCCCCAGCCCCGCAAGGATTAGCAACGGAACGGAATACAGGACAAACTGGAAGGTGGTCCACAGGCCGCGGAAGAAAATGCTGTTCTCATACGTTCCGGGGGTGAAAATCGTAATATAATTGCGCAGCCCCACAAAGGGATGCGTGTCAGACAGCAGCTCGAAGTCCTGCAGGCTGATCACAAAGCCGTACAGAATCGGAAACAGCAGAAACAGTCCGAAGGCTGCAAGATAGGGCAGGATGAACAGAAATGAGGTGAAGCGGGACGTCCATGTGCTTTTCAAAAGGGATTCCTCCATTTCCTCGTATAGGGAAAAGCGGGAAGCTGTGCAGCGCTCCCCGCTTTGCTTACCGAAATGAACCATTCATTCCGGGTGCTATTTCATCGCCTGACGGGATTTGGCTACAGCATCATCCATCGCCTGCTGGGGTGATTTTTTGCCGAGAATGGCATTGCTCAGCTCGCTCCATACCGGCTCGACAATCGTGCCCCAGTTCAGCACATTCGGTGCAAACTGTACGGAGGAGAAGCTCTGGGATACGGTGCTCTGGAACTCCATCGCCTTGAATTCCGCACTGTCCATCACGGTCTTGGAGGCGACCGCCTGACCGGATTCAGCCCAGTCCAGCGAGTTGCCGGAGACGTATTTCAGGAAATCCCCGATGCCGGCCAGCGTATTGCTGTCAGTGACAGCCTTAGGAACCACAAAACCGTGAGAGCCTGCATATATAGCCTGCTTCGCTTTGCCGATCTGCGGCATTACGGCTACGCCATAATTCAGTCCGGCTTCATCGAACTGTGATTTCATCCATGGGCCGTTGAACTGGATCGCGTTCTTTCCCTGTAAGAACAGGGTGTTCTCGCCGTCCTGTTGTACGTTGGCCGGGGAGATGCCCTTGTCGACCATATCGCGCAGCCACTGTACCATCTCAACCGCTTCAGGAGAATTGTAGGCTACATCCGTTCCGTTCCACAGCTCTCCGCCGTTCTGCCAGACGAGCGACGGGAAGATGAACTGCTGCGGCCAGAGGGTAGGGACTACATATCCGTATACGCCTTTGGCTTTGTCCGTCAGCTTCTCTGCGGCGGCGTCGAATTCGGCACGGTTTGCCGGAGGTGCGGTGATCCCTGCTTTCTCAAACAGATCCTTGTTGTAATACATCACGACCGGATGAATATCGAGCGGAATCGTGTACAGCTTGCTGTCGATGGTGGCATATTTAACCGGGGCTTCGGCAAAATCAGCCGGATTGATTCCGGCTGCCGCCGCCAGTTCATCGACAGGCTGGAGCTGGTCCTTGCTCTGATAGGTCGGCACCTGATCGACGTGCATGATCATCAGGTCCGGCCGTTCCTTGCCGGTGCTGAGCGCAACATCAAGCTGCTTGTAATACTCGCCATTCGGCTGGATCACAAAATTCACTTTGTATTGATCCTGGGAGCTGTTGTATTTATCCACGATTTTCTTCATGAACGGGCCATCCGAGCCGGAGAACGGTGACCAGAACAGAAGCTCTGTCTTCTTGCCGCCGCTGCTGCCACTGCTGTTGCTGCCCTGCGCTTCGGTGCCGCTGTTCCCGCCGCTTGCGGTATTGCCGCCGCTGCCGCTGTTCGCATTGTTTCCGCCGCAAGCGGTTACAACCATGGCCGACATCATGACCATCATTAGGATAGATGCTGATTTTTGCATGGATCGTTTCATCTGTATACGCCCCTTTTACCGGTGATTCAAAGCTGGCTGCTCTTTGATATCTTTATGGTAACGCCACGGGGGAGCGCAAAAAATGTCCTCTTTCTAGGATCAATGGACATATTTACAGATTGCCGGGCAGAGGACAAAGGGTCTGACGGATGGCTCAATAGGGATAAGGCGGAATTAGGCGGCGGCACCGGCGCACACAAAAAAGCCGCTCCACCGGCATCTTCCGGGGAACAGCAAGTGAAGTACGGCCCTCACGCTATCACGAAGGGTTCAATTCTCCTGAACAAAAAGCTCGCGCCGTTCACATATTCTCTAAGGTAAGCCAGCGCATACGGCTGTTCTTCGCACAAGCCGGGGAGCTCATCCGGATTAGAGATGTGATGGCTGTAATTACTGATCATGATCATGACAAAGAAGCATTCCAGCTTCCGTTCATAATCAGGTTCCAGCGCACGGACGCTGCTGTAGCCCCGAATCAGGCTCCTGCGCTGCTCCGTGGACAGCTCCAGCAGAGCCGCGGTCAGATCATAGAGGTAATAGCCGTAGCCGCAGCGGCCGAAATCAATTGCCCGGGGCTGACCCTCAGCGAATACCACGTTCCCAAAGTGCAGATCACCGTGAATCAGGCCATAGCTTCCGGGGGCCGGCGTCATAGCATTGAGTTCACTAGGGATTCTGGCGGCGGCAGCCTGATAGAGCTTCCACCCAGCTTCCGGGACCATAGCCTCATGATGCTTCTCCAGCTTATCCCATTCCTTGCGGAAGCTGTCCGCTCCCCAAGCCGGCCGGGTGAACTCAGCGGAGGGTACAAACTGTTCGCCCGCTTCATGCATCCCGGCCAGCATCACCCCTACAGCGTAGAGCTGCTCATCTTGCAGATTGCCCGCTGAATGCTCCCCTTCGATCCAGCGCATCAGGGTAACATAGTTAAGCTGCTGCGCTTCACCGCCAGCTTCATTGCCAGACTCAAGGATATAACTGCCGCTTGAATCGGGCAGCCCCACAGGGACAACCAGCTCCGCTGCCCCGCTGAGATGCCTGAGCCACTCCAGCTCCGACAGAATTTCTGCCCGGCTGCACCGTGCGCCATGAAGCCGCAGCAGCAGCTTCCCCGCAGTTTCCGTCTCTAGCTTGAAGGTAACGTTATCGGATTGTCCAATATATTCGATCTTCGTCCAATCTAATTCATACGCCTTAAGCGCCCGCAGTACTATATCCCTTGCTGCTGTTTCTAATTTCATCTTCCTGCCCCCTCATATGGATGTCTGCACTCATTATAGGGTTGGCGGAGGCGGCGGACATAGATAATAGACAGGTATAACCTGACTTTTGCACAAAAAGAAGAGGCTGCTCCAAGAGTCATAACGCGACTTCTTGGGACAGCCTCACTGTTTAGGGTGGATCAGCTTGAGTACTTGCGAGTGGACGCTGCAATTGTATTTTATACACTAGATTTCTGTATATATGATCCAAAAGGCCGCCTGTGCAAAATTCTACTGTACAGAGTGCAGCAGATGCTACTTTTCGAGGGGTTTTAGAGGAATGTAGTGTACATAGTGCAATCAAAGCCAGCCCGGGGTGAACCCCATAAGCAGAAATGGCTACCTTATGTGCCTTTAAGACCTCTATCCTCTCTGCTTGTTTCCATACACAATCTTCTTGATGCTGTCGGCTGACAGGCAGAATTGCTCCGCCAGTTCGGTTACGCTTAGTCCGCTGGCATAATGCTCACGGATGGACTGGTTCCGGGCACTTAAGTAGGATCTGCCGCCTGAATTCTCCCCCCACCGCTTGCGCTGTCCCTCAGGCTTCGGGATATAGAGCATCCCGCCCTGCATATATTTCTGAATCTCCTGCAGCAGCTGCTGCGGCAATATCACATCTGCATTAATATATTTCATCTTGCTCCGCTCCTTTTAAGTTAGTTCAACTTATCAAGGCAGCAGAGTCTATCAGACAGGTATTCACAGAGGAACTGGGGAATCGTTACAGCGGAGTATAGCTATCCGCTCTGCACATTAACCGCTGTGTGTGGGTCCATAGACTCTGCGCAGAGCTGAGCATTAATCTTCTCATGAAGCGTCCTCCTTCCAGTATTATACTTACATATAGCATACCGGATGCCCCGGCTTCTGTGCAAATAGTGTACACAAGTGGAAACGGCCTTGCCGTCCTTTTAAAGGATGGCATTCGTTTCAGCGAGAAATAAAAAAAGGGGCCCCGCCAGCGTCCGGCGGGGCCAAAAGTTATATTAAAGGGGGGTATGTGAGTACTATACCCCCTCAAGCTTAAAAACAGATGAAGCCCAGGTAAAGATCTGCTGAAACCGGCTTAGATTTTGAATCTCTCTACCAGTTGCTGCATCTCCTTGGCACTCTGCGTATTCTCATCCGCCATGGTGGCTTCATGGAAGGTCTTCTCCACAATATCGGCCGTCTTCTCCGCAATATCCTGCACGCCGACAGCTCCCTCGTTCACAGTAGCCGCCACTTCATTGACAGCGATAGCGATGCTGGAGACGGTCTCGTTCAGATGATCGGCTGACTCCTCGAACTGGCTCATAAGCTCGTTAATCGTGGAAGCATCACTGTTATACTGATGGCCGACCTCGGTCAGGCGCTCATAATCGCCCAGCACATTGCGGTCAATGAACGTCAGCACGGCTTCAGAATGCTCCTTCATCTGCTCTACGGAGGAATAGACATTCTTAACCACCTCCTGAATGCCGGCCGCCGTCTCGGAGGACTTCTCGGCCAGCTTGCGGATCTCACCGGCGACCACGGCGAAGCCCCGGCCTGCCTCACCCGCACGTGCAGCTTCAATTGCTGCGTTCAGGGCCAGCAGATTGGTCTGGCTGGTAATCGAGAGAATCGTATCTGCCAGCACGTTGATCTCGTGGATCGCTCCCGATTGCTCGATAGCCTTCTGCATTTCACTGCGGACCGAGCTATAGATCTGCTTCGCGTTCCCGGTGGAGGTCACCGCATCATGCTGAAGGGCCAGGGCCCGCTCCGTAATCTGGCTGGATAAGCCGGAGCCTTCTTTTACCTTGCTGGTGATCATGCTGACAAAGTTCTGAACCTCGTGAATGGCCGCCGTCATCTCCTCAGTAGAAGCCGCTGTCTCCTCCATACCTGCCGACAACTGCTCGGTAGTGGCTGAGTTATCATGCGCATTCTCTCTGACTTCGTTCGACAGCTTCTCCAGCGTCTCGGCATTGTCCAGCACCTTGGAGGAGATGGCAATCAGACTGCCGGCCATCTCACGCAGCGCCGCGCGGGTATGGAACATTGCCTTGGCGATGGTTCCTGTCTCGTCTTTACTTTTAGTCAAATATTCATATTGATTATCATACTTGAGATCCAGCTCCGCCGTGCGGTTAACCAGCTCCGTGAGCTTGATAATCGGTGAGGAGATCCGGGTAGCCACTGTAGTCCCGATCAGCAGAGTGAGCAGCAGGCTTCCCAGGCCGAGCAGCATAATGAAATTCGTCATCTCGCTCACCGGCTGCAGCACCTCGTCCACATCTCCGGTCAGCACCAGAGTCCATTTCGTCTCCGGGAGCACGGTGTAGGCAGCTTTTTTCTTAGCCCCGTTGAAGGTATATTCCACAATGCCATCCGCAACGCTCTCCCCCGCCTTCACCCGCTCAACCACGGCTTTGATAGATTCGTTCTCCACCAGTGAACCTATTTTCTTCCCGTCGGGATGATACAGCGTATTCCCCGTTTCATCCACCAGGTAAGCATAAGAGGAAGGTGCACCCGCCACCTTGGCATCTGCCAGATAAGTCACCAGACTGTCCGCCCGGACTGCCGAAGCGACGAACCCGATCATATTCTCACCGCTCATCACCGGATGGACAAAAGCCAGAATATAAGCCCCTGTGGACTTGGATTTCAGCGTCTCGCTGATTACAGGCAACCCGGTCTTCAAGACATTCTTCGTATAATTTCTGTCGCTGAAGTTGGCGCCGACCAGCTTGGTATCGCTATCCGCCACTGCCGTTCCCTTCAGATCAACCACAAACATATGCTCCAGGTTGCCTGCATCCTTCACCAGACCCTGAAGCTTTACATTCACTTGATTCTGCAGGGGATTTCCGGCGCTGAGTCCGTTATTTCCTGCCTGCGTCAAAAGCTGTACAATCTCGCTATCCCCGGCTACCAGCTGCATACTACGCTTCTCTTTATCAATCATGGCGGCAATGGTCTGCGCTTTATTGGTGCTCATCTGTTCCATAGAAGATTCAGTAAGATTCATGATGGTTCCTGTAGATTTGGTGTACGTAAAAATCCCCATTAATGCTGTAGAAATAAGTGTAACGACAATCATCATAACCGATAGCTTCATACGAATCTTCATGATTTTCTACTTCCTTCCGCCCTTTTCTAATCCACTAATAAAGCGCACTTTGTTTTGAACTCGAAGCTAGGTCGTCACTGCGGTGAACATTTGGACTTTCGGCCGCTGTTGTCAACGGATTTCTCAGATTTAATCCGCTCTTCGTGGTAGAAATCCGTTGACAAAGGCGGACGCTATCGCTCCTACAGTTCCAAATTTCCCCTCCGCTTCTTTTTGCTTTTCGTTTATTTCTTGAATGCTGCTTATATAGCTTCCAAACCGCCAAAATGGTTACATTATTACAATAATTATCGGATTTTCCTCGAAAATAATGAATATTTCTTGTAGTATTTTCAGAAATATCATCGAATTTTGTCGAAACAAGGCATTAATTATACATTTTATCCCACACACACTACAAAACCCGCTCTTCCTTTCTGCCACTGACAGCGGCATGATCAGGAAAAACGGGTTCATATAACGGGGGCTATTCTACATCGGGCTGCGGCTGTCTGCCGGGGCTGGGGCACCCGGCCGATCTGTCCGCTGATCAGCCACCTGCCGCCGTCTCACCCTGCTGCGGATGAACAAGCCGGAGCAGGCAGCCAGAATCTGCTGGAACAGCATACCGGAGATCACAGGCAGCGCCACGGCTGGCGGGAAGTAGCTCACAGCCAATACTGCGCCTGCACTGAGATTACGCATGCCGGAGTTGAACTGCACGGCCACGGAGCTCTCATGGTCATAATGGAGGCGGCGCGAGACGAATGCTCCAATAACATAGCCGAGCGCAACCGTAACGAAGGTAACCGCAATAATTAGAACGAGTTTGCCGTCCGGATGCTTCAGGTACCGGGCAATGCTGGCACCGTTGATTGACACCACCGTGAACAAGCCCACCTTGACGAACGGGGCCAGCGGCGGCCCGCAGGCAGCACTGATCTTGCCTTTGCTGAATTGATTCAGCAGCATTCCCGCTACGGAGGGGAGCACCACCATCCAGAGCAGGCCCCGCATCATCTCACCGGCGTCCATCTGTACGCTCGCCCCCATCAGGACATATAAGGTAGCTGGCACAATCAATGGCGATAACAGCGTATCAATCAGGATCAGCGCCAGCGTAAGCGCAATATTCCCGCCATGCATGGATACCCAGACTACACTGACCACCCCGGTTGGAATCGCGAACAGCAGCACATAACCTGTAACCGTATAAGGATCGCCCGGGAAGAACAGCATCGCGGCCAGCCAGCCGATCAGCGGCATTACAACGTGCAGGATAACCAGCAGAATAATCAGCTTCTGCGGCTTGACCAGCACGGCTAGCAGATCCCGGAAATTCGATTTCAAACTGCCGATCAGCGTCATACCGGCGAAGATCCAAGGCACCAGCCACGTTAACGGAAGCAGGGACACCTCATTGAGCACGCCAACTACGATGGCTGCGGGTGTTAGCAGCGGCATGATCCGCTCCAGCACACGGTTGGATGATATTAATCCGCGTCTTACTGCACCAAGCATGGTTCTCATCCCTCCATGTTAACTATGCCATCATACACCGCTGCACTGACTCTCTCTGCTGCCAGATCCGGTAAATGAGCTATACTCCTTGCGGGAACAAAGCGTCCAGCGCCGGGCAAGGCCGTTTCTCCAGATAGTCCGACAGCGGTGCCGGCATGTTGCTGTACAAGTCCTTCAGTGACGTTCCGTTATAGATATTGCCGATAATGACCGGGTGGCACAGCTCGGAGATCAGAATATCGCCGTTGCCGTGCAGATGAAGCTGCTTCATCCCTTCAATGCAATGCGGGAAATAGACGCCCGGCTGCTCCTCGAAGCCCATTGCGTCCATGAACCGGTCCATACAGGTGAAGTAGAGGGTGGTATCCTCCGGCTTCCGCGCAATCAGCTCATTGACGGCATTCTTCAGCTGTTCCCGGGCGGCAATCGCCTTCCAGCCGGTATGTCCCATGATAATACTATTCTGGATTTCATGCGTTCTTACGCCCATAGAATAGACATGCTCGCTGATTTCCTGCATATGATCCTGCGTTTCATTGAACAGCAGCGTCTCCAGGACGACATTCACGTTTGTTTTGGCGAACATGGTGATGTTCTCTCTGATTTTGTGATAGACACTAGAATGAATGTTGTAATAACGCGAGAAGCCCTCGGCGGTGGTGAAGTTGAAAGAGATATGTATCGTTGTCAGACCTGCCTCGACCAGCTGTGCGATTCGCTCTTCATTCAGCAGGCTGCCGTTCGAGTTGAGCTGGGTCTGAATGCCCCGGGAGGTGCAATAGGCAACGATCTCCACACAATCCTGAAACTTCAGTGTAACCTCTCCGCCCGACAGACGCACACGCTTCAGATTAGGCAGCTCCTCCAGAATGCGGATGACCTCCTTACCGTCCAGTGTCTGACCATCGTTTCTATTGTAAGCGCAGCAGTAATCACAGCGGAAATTGCAATTCGAGGTCACGCCGACTTCCAGACCTTCCAGCTCATACGTCATCGGCTTATCCAGTTCCAGTGCTTTATATTTCGTACTCATCTTCTATAGTCCTCCTTGGATGTGCAAACATTCGCAATAAAGTTAACTATAGAATTATACAGGTTAGCCCGCGAGGTTAATGTGACATTTGATATTTGTTCTTTGCAAAAAGACTGCTGCACGGTTATAGGCTCACCATACAGCAGTCTTCATTAAGATAGATGTACCTGCTACAGCTCGATAGCTTCGCCCATCCGGTTCAGCACCGGCTGGCCGATGATCCCCAGACGCCAGACCGCAATTCCCTTAAGGCCGTAACGCTTAGCCAGACCGATCTTAGCATTGACGGAGGCTTCGTTCTCACTGTAGACCGATATCCCGAGAATCAGCTTGTCCTTGCTGACCTGATCAAGCGCCAGCCGGATGCTCTCATCGACCTTATTCATCGGCTCCGGCCCGGTCTCCCCTTCATAGGCATAAGCCATGATAACCAGATCGTCCGCAAGTGTCCCCAGCGTCTTGTAGTCATACCCCTTGTAGGAGCTGTTCAGCGGATGCAGAATGACGGTCAGCTTGAGGCTGGCGGCACGGGCGGCTGTGGAGAGATTTTTGACAAAAGCGTTATATTGGCTCTGCACCAGCGCCTTATCCCCGGTCAGTCCCAGTCCTTCCAGATCCAGTCCGATACCCTTGAATCCCTTGCTGGAAGCAAGTTCAACAATACTGGCGATCGTCTGCTGCTGGAGCTGCGTATCCTCCAGATTCTTGCTCAGCTCCAGCGACGAGTCACTCGAATAGACCATCAGGTAGGGTGCCGTCCCACCCGCTGCGGCATTCTGCACAATCGATTCCGGCGTAACCTCGCCTGCCGCCTCCGGCCACCAGAAATCCTTGCCCGTGGTGGTGAACTGGCCGTCCCTGTCAATCCGCGCCCAGCCAAAAGCAACCGCATCAAAGCTCGGAATCAGCGAGACCTCACTGTACGCCTTCTGTGCGTAAAAGCCTAAGGTGTACATGTCCCGCTTCGGGGAGGTGATGGACACGGTCTTGGACGCCTGATCCCAGGAGGCTGCCGCCCCGAACTGCTGGCTGAAGAATTTGAGCGGCAGCATCGTCGTTCCGCGGATATCCTGCGGCGCTGCCGCAAGCTTCACCACTGTCCCGTTCACGACTGCATCTTTGCTGCCGAGTGTCAGGACCACTACGGTTGGAGCAGCGCCAGCTGCGTCCTTCCGGGTGGCCGTGATTTTGCGGGCCTTCTGATTCCATTCCACCTGAATTCCCAGGGCTTCTGAGATGGCGCGGAAAGGCACCATAGTCGTTCCATTCATCATCACCGGCTCTACCGGGAACGGCAGCGGATAACCGTCCAGCATAATACTCACACCCGCAGGCGCCGCATGGACCGCACTTGCCGGGAGTGCCGTAAGGCTGCCTAGTGAGATCGCTGCGCATAATACTATTTTGGCCAAATGCTTCTTCATATGAATAAGTTCCCCATTCTCTTAGATAGATTGTGAATCTCTCAACCTTACATTCCCTACTATTCTAGCAAACTAGATAAATATAGCAAATGAAGGTATTGTAACCATTGCAGATTCACCCGTCCGGGGTTCCCCTTACACCTACATAAATACGCTCAAAAAGACACCAACCGCCCGTTCCGCATCCACCTCTACAGCCACTTCGATGAATTCGCCTTCTTTGGGCTGTGCCCGCAAATCTGCTACGACCATACCGGAGGTGAACGCCCCCTGATGCTCTACACGGACCTTCATCCGGCGGCAGGTTACGAGATCCGGCTCCAAGGCAGCCATCAGGGCCAGCGGATCATGCAGCGGAGCGCTGTTAATCAGATAGTTCGCCTCGCGGTAAAATTTAAAATAATACGCCAGCGACTCTTCCATGAAGTCGATAACCGCCTTATTCTCTTCCCGTCCATGCCGCTTCAGCAGCTCCACATGCTCGGATGTAATCCGCGTCTGAAGTGTCACATCCAGCCCGATCATCATTACAGGCAGCCCTGAGGTGAATACACGGTCAGCCGCATCCGGGTCGCCCCACAGATTGGCTTCGGCCACCGGCGTGACATTGCCCGGCTTAAAGACCGTGCCGCCCATAACCACCACCTTCTTCAGCTTGGAGGTCAGCTGCAGGTCCAGATCCAGGGCCAGCGACAGGTTCGTCAGCCGTCCGAGCGTCACCAGCACCAACTCTCCCGGATGCTCATCCGCCATCCGCACAATGAACTCTGCGGCCGTCTCCTGAACCGGCACCTGCCGGGAAGGGGGAAGCTGAACGCCGCCAATGCCATTTTCCCCGTGGACATGAGTGGAGAAGCCTGTTAGCTCGCGAACCAACGCCCGGGAAGCCCCGAGCGCTACCGGGATTTCATAGCCCGGAGCCGCAAGCTCAAGCAGCCGCAGCGTGTTATCCGCCGCCTGCTGCACATCAATGTTGCCGAACACCGTCGTAATCCCCTCAACCACTACCCCCGGCGCCCGGAGCGCATACAATATCGCCAGTGCATCGTCTATTCCTGTGTCACAATCGATGATGATTCTAGTTGTGCTGTTACTCATCTCTATCTCTCCACTCCCTATATTCACTTTGCTCTCTCGGCTTATTCGCACTGCTCATCTTAACATGGGGTTACCTGTTGCTCAATATGGTTTGCACACAAGCAGAAACGGCTACGCCGTCCTTAAGAGGACGGTATCCGTTTCAGCGAGAATTAGAAGGATAATGTATCGTGTGAAACATATAAATTCTTATATTTAAACAAAGAATCCGCCAGCCTCATCAGGCGACGGATTCTTCATTACAGATTATCAGGTTACATAAGCGGCCGCAGCCTTCACGAACCGCTCCAGCGCTTCAGCCAGCACGGAGCGTGGGCAGGCGAGATTGATCCGCAGATGGCCTTGGCCTTCCGGTCCGAAGACGGAGCCTTCATTGAACGCCACCTTAGCCTCACGGTACATCAGCTGCTTGAGCCCGTCCGCATCGAGCCCGAGGGCCCGGCAGTCCATCCATAGCAGATAGGTGGCTTCCGGCTGCATCGGCTTCACCTGCGGAAGATGCCCGGCCAGATAGGAGATGGCGTAGTCCGCGTTGCCGTTAATGTGCAGAATCAGCTCATCCAGCCATTCTCCCCCTTCGTTATATGCCGCTTCCACAGCCTCCGGCGAGAAGAAGGCCGACATATGCAGGCTAAGCGTCTTAATCTTATAGTCGAACTTCCGTTTTAGCTCCGGGCTGGAGGTGACGATATACGAGGTCTGCAGACCCGGCAGATTGAAGGTCTTGGTAGCCGCCAGTGTGGTCAGCGTAATGTCAGACAGCTCCGGGGACAGGGAAGCAAACGGAATATGCTTGTGTCCGGGCATGATCATATCGCAATGAATCTCATCCGAGATCACCGTAACCCCGTACCGCAGGCATAGCTCGCCCAGACGCAGCAATTCCTCCCGTTCCCATACTCTGCCGCCCGGATTATGCGGATTACACAGCAGCAGCAGCTTCGCGCCACCCGCCATCAGCTCTTCCAGCTGGGCGTAATCCATGACATAACGGCCTGCTTCCAGCTTCAGCGGATTCACCGCCACCTTGCGGTCATTCATCCGGATCACATCATAGAAAGGATAGTAGACCGGCGATTGCAGAATCACCTGATCCCCCGGCTGGCTGAACAGCTCCACAGACAGGCTGAGTGAGGTTACAATCCCCGGAGAATCCGAGATCCACTCCTCCTGAATCTCCCAGTCATGGCGTCTGCGGTACCAGCCCGCAATCGCCGCTTTGTAAGAGTCGCCCGATACACTGTAGCCGTATATTCCTGACTGTACGCGGCGCAGAATCGCTTCCTGTACCGCAGGAGGGCTTGCAAAGTCCATATCGGCCACCCATAGCGGGAGAATCTCCTTGTCTCCGAACAGCTTCTCGGACTGGTCCCATTTGTAGGAACGGGTATTGCGGCGGTCAATGACACGGTTAAAATCATACTTCAACTAAAATCACCCATCCTTTCTGCTTGTCCGTACATTGTACCATGGGCAGAGACATCCGGCATCCTGATTCCATCAACCAGCCTGCTTCAGCTTCCCTTGCGCAACCGCTCCAGAGACTGGCCCAGCCGGACCTCCTCCAGCGGTTTCAGCACATAATCCACAATGTCCTGGTCGAAGGCCCACAGGGCATGCTGCTTCGTCTCTGTGACCACCACAATCTGAATATCCGGCAGCTTTTTCTTCACGAGCTCGGCTACTACGACTCCTTGGTGACCGGGCAGCTGAAGATCCAGAAACAGCACGTCGGGCTGCAGCAGAACAATCCGGTCCACAACATTCTCGGGATAAGCAGACATACCGATCACATTTACCTTGCCTGTATGCTGAAGCATCGATGACAGCTTATAGAGATCCTTCTGATTCACATCCAGCAAATAGGCCTTAATCACCCGGGCTCCTCCTCCTTCCATAGGGATGCATTACGATTATCAAGCAGCTTATACATTCTATATTCAAGTGGAAACGGCTTTGCCGTCCTTGTAAAGGACGGTACCGTTTCAGCGAGAAATAGAAGGATAAGTTATCGTGTGAAACCTATAAGTTCTTATATTTTTAAAAAAAGTGCTGTCCCCGCGTTTGCCAAGAAACGCCTGAGGACAGCCCTAGTCGGTATTATATTGCAGCCTCAAGTGTAAGCTGCTTCTGGTATTGCTTTTAGTTGAAGGAAGCTGGCAGCAGGCTGCGCAGATCCTCCATATTCACAATCAAATGAATGTTATTCATCGTCCGCAGGGAACCGGAGATGATACCCGCCAGCTCGCCGTGCGTATCCAGCAGAGGTCCCCCGGACATTCCGCTTGCCACCTGGGCTGAGGTTAGAATCCGGCTTCGGCCGTTAATGTCGGCTGCTGGAGTGTTGACGATCCCCTCCGTGATGATCGCTGTATTCTTGAGCGGATACCCGAGGGCATACACCGCTTCACCATGTCTCAGCTTGTCCTCCCGCAGCGGCAGATAAGCATAGGCATTATCCTTTTGCTTCATCGCAGCGGGACTTGGCAATTCAAGGATGGCCACATCCTTCAGCTCGTCGGACTTCGTGACTTTAATCGGACTAATCACCGTCCCATCCGCCATGACTCCTTCAATGCGCTGTGCGTTTTTGACCACATGATACGCCGTTGCTGCGGTACCGGCCGGAGACAGGATTATTCCTGTTCCGGTGGAGCTTGCAGTACCGTCGCTTTTCAGCACACGCAGATAAAAGATCGCCTTACCCGCTATTCCATAGCTTTGTTCAGCGTTATACGCCTCAGGTGTATCCGCACTGGTGGTGTCCGAATAGAAAAGTATCGCCGAGATCAATGAGAGGACCAGGCTTACGGCAAGCAGCTTTGTTTTCATCCGCCGAGCTCCTTCACTTATGAATTTCTGTTATTTCACAACCGACATGATGTCTTTGTAAGCCCAGTGGGTAGCCGGAAGATCCTTGAACTGTACAGCGGTTACCGTCAGCTTCTTCGTGCCGGCAATCCGGTTGATCAGCACTACGGCCTGCGCACGGGTAATCGGTGTTCCCGGCTTGAAGGTTCCGTCAGGGAAGCCTTGCACGTATCCTGCCTGCGACAGGGCATTCACGTACTTCTCTGCCCAGTGGCCCTGCAGATCCTTCTGCTTGGTCACGCCGTTCTGAGTTACATCGAGCTTCAGCACGGTTGTCATGATTTTGGAGAATTCCGCACGGGTCAAGCCCTTGGTTCCGCCGAATCCGCCATCCGGGAAGCCTTCAATAATGCCGGCCGATGCGAAGAATCCGGTCAAGCCTTTATTCTCGGCATTGACATCCTTGAACAGGTTGCCTACATTTACTTCTTCCATATCAAGCAGCGGTGCAAGGGACTGGATCAGCTCATACCGGGTAATGGCAGCGTTCGGCATGAACAGGCCGTTCGGATAGGCTGCCATATACTTGATCTCGCCGCTGTTACTCTTCAAGCTGTACTTTGCATTCTCTACCACATACTCAATGGTAATAACTTTATCATCTTTGTCCGTAATCGCTTTGATCGTCATACTCTTGGTAATCAGCAGCTCACCAGTGTATTTCGTGCTCTTGGTAGTCGGAATGCTGCCGTCCGTTGTGTAATAGATCGTCTGCCCATCTGGAGCCGTCAGTGCAAGCTTGCTGTTCTTAGCAACCTTGACTGGAGCTTCGCTGTCACCCGTTACTGTTGATGTTCCGGCAACCGCAGTAATCGCGGGAGCTGCCGGTGCAGGTGTCGGGCTTGGAAGCGGAGCTGCCGGACCAGGGCCACCGCCTCCATTGCCGGTACCAGGGTTTGGATTAGGGCTCGGATTAGGGACTACAAGCGTCCAGGTCCAGGCTGCAACCGGGCTGTACTCTTTGCCGGAAGTAATGGTAACGGCTTTAACCGTTGTTGTGCTGTTCAGAGCGATGGGGCCGCTGTACACCCGGGAAGACTCTGTAGGTGTCGTACCGTCCAGTGTATAGTATATGCTTCCGCCCTGCTCACTTGTTGCCAGCTCTACCTTCACTTCAGTGGTGAAACTCTTATCTGCAGGAGTTGCAGTTGGCGCAACTGCTGCGCTCGGATACTGGAGAGCTGCTGTATTAATAGCAATACTTCTGCTCTGTCCTCCAGCGGTTGCCTTCAGCACTGCACTGCCGCCTGATATCAGGCTGCCGGTTGTACCGTTCACTACAGCCTTGGACGGATCAGCGCTCCAGGAGAGTGCTCCGCCGCTGCTCATGTGGAATGCCGAACCCACGCGGTTAATCAGATCCTGCGGGTCCAGGATAACAGCGGCTGAAGCCAGAGTCCCTTCGTCTGTTCCGTTAAAGGCTGCAAGCACTGGATAGAAGGTGTTCTGGGCTGTCCAGACTCCGGCATCCAGGCCTGCGGGCAGATTCGCAGTGGTAAGCTCTGCACCCGGCAGCCCCATGGCACTGCTGTTATTGCCGGCCACTGCCTGACCATCCAAATTGTAATAGGCAATATTGTTCTTCAGCATTTGTCTGTTGAACAAGGAGCCGCTGATCGTGGCATGCTCAGACTTCTGTCCGGCAATTCCTCCGAAGAAGGCCTGCAGCGGTTGAATCTTGCCCTTCACTCCAGCCTTTACTTCTCCGGTATTCAGGGAAGAAGTAATGGAGCCGCTCTCTGCCAGACCGGCAATTCCGCCAGCCCAAGCAGTAGACATGCCTTCGGCGAGAACCGTGGCGGCAGAATAGCTGTTCTTGATCTCTCCAGCATTCAGGCCGCTGATCCCGCCAGCGATTGCCTGAGCCGAAGCTACACGGATATCGCCATAGACAAGCGATTCAGTGATGGAGCCTTCCGCACTGTTCTCACCGGCAATTCCGCCTGCGGCCAGTACAGATGAACCATCAATGCTGCCCTTCGATACAGCCTGGTGAATCACACCAGCGTTGCTTCCGGCAATGCCGCCAATCCGGCCCGCTCCGGCAAGCTTCACTCCTTCATTTGTGACCTTCTCCAGAGTTCCCTGATTCACGCCTATAGCCCCGCCTGCGGCAGCACTGCCAGCCACGGAACCGCTGACTTTCACATTCTGGATAACTGCACCTGTGTGGTTGATCCCGGCAGCAATACCTGTATTCACTGCGCCGGAGAGCTCTGCTCCGGTAAAGTTCACATTCAGGAGCTGTCCACGGTTATCCTTGATAAATCCGGCTGTCTGCTGGCCGGAGGCTTTCAGAGAAAGTCCGTTTAGCGTATGGCCTTGGCCGTTAAACACTCCCGTGAAGCTGTCGAATGCCGTCCAGTAGCGTCCGGCAAGATCGATATCTGCCCCAAGCAGGATCGTTGCCAGCTCCGGCTTGTTCTCTGCCGTTCTGTTGAACAGCTTGTAATAATTCAGTCCAGTCTCGTTATAGAACATGACTGCCCCTGCAAGCTGCAGCGGAGTCTGCACTGTAATGGCACCGCCCGTCAGGTCATTCAGGAAGGTAGTGTCATAATCGATACTCCATAGTCCTGAAGCCAGCGGATCAACAGCTGCTGTATTTACGGCAGCTGCGGCTGCACCTGTGTTGCGGCCTACAGCGGACAGTGTGCCTGTGTAGGATGAACTAATAATTTTGCCGTCCCGGAAGTTGTAGCCGACCAGTGCACCCTTGGAGACATTGTCCCCCGCAACCGCAACGTTAATCTGCGGCACATTCGCGTACACACTAGTAAGCGCACCGTCATTATATCCGGCGAAGCCGCCGTTGTAGGAACGGGTCGAGGACTTGACTCCAACGGTGGAAATCTTGTTCTGCAAAGCGTAAGACTTGCTGATGCTGCCGCTTCTCTCCACGGAGGCTCCGAAACCGCCGCTGCGTGTGTCGAAGCCGGTATTGCTGATGTCACCGGAGGCATAGGAATCTGTGATCGAGTAATGATCTACAGATCCGGCGAAGCCGCCGACATAAGAGCCTAATCTGCCGCTGACAGTCAGCTTGCCTGTAGCATAAGACTTCTGAATTTGTCCGGCAAGTGTGCCGTTCTCACCCAGCAGTCCGGCGAAGCCGCCTGCATACATCGTATTATCCTGATTCGTATCTGTAATGACTACCGGAATATCCGTATGGCTATTCGTAATCAGGATATGATCGGCCATTCCGATGACCCCGCCGACGCGTGTATTCGGCACCGATTCACCCAGGGTAACCGCCGATCCGATAGTGATAGACTGGCCGGAGCCGGAGATTACCTTACTGTAATGAATCTCGCCGCCGTCTCCCCAGCCGACAAGCCCGCCGGCATTGATCACTCTGCTGTTATCTGCGTTCACACCGCTTCTGA
The DNA here is from genome assembly GCF_038006765.1 of Paenibacillus sp. FSL H7-0756. Taxonomy (NCBI): domain Bacteria; kingdom Bacillati; phylum Bacillota; class Bacilli; order Caryophanales; family Paenibacillaceae; genus Paenibacillus; species Paenibacillus sp. FSL H7-0756. The sequence goes on from NZ_JBBOVT010000002.1 coordinate 2,138,701, forward strand.
CAATAGTGTCCACAATGATACCATTGCTGTACCCGGCAACTCCGCCTGCACTCACAGTATTGCCGCCGGTTACCTTCAGACCGGAGGCAACCTCGGAGCTATAGATGGAAGCATCCGTATTCTTGCCTGTCAGACCGCCCGCATAGAGGTCAGCAAGATAGTCTGTTCCGGTGACTGTGATCTGTCCATCATGAACCTTAGCGATGTAGATCCCCTTATACAGCGGATATGCCTTGCCAAAATCAAAGCCTTGATTGATATTGTCCGCTGAGATCGTTCCGGCGATCCCGCCGACGGCAACCTCACCGCTCTTCGCTGCTGCTTGAAGCTCAGGTGATGAATCTGCATTGTAGATGATGGAATTAACGCTCTCTCCCACAATACCTCCGGCAGTGATTACTTCACCTGCGGCCGTCAGAGAAGCCTTGAACCGGGCGTCATTGATCGCCGTCCGGGAAGCCGATCCGGCAATCCCGCCGAGTACAGCCTTCAAGCTGTCGCCGGTCGTAGCCAGCTTCACACCCGACACTGCTGCATGTTCAATATCGAAGCTGCTGCCGTTATCCACAGAACGGGCCAGCATTCCGCCGAGTCTGCCTTCCTTCGCGCCCACAACACCGCCAGCCGTACCATTAGCTGTCAGCTGCACACCGCTGCCGGAGCCGGTTACTGTTACATTGCGGATGCTGTTCCCTTGATCGGACTGGCCGATCATACCGCCAAGGATAGAGCCAAGGCCCCGTGCTTCCAGCGTACCGTCTGCAAAGCTCACGGTCAGCCCTTCAGCTTGACCGCTCTGGTAATGCCCAACCAGTCCGCCAACCGTGGCTTCCATTCCCGTGGAGGAAATCCGGTATCTGGAATTCACTTCAAGGGCCAGACCTGTCACATTCCCGTTCTGAACCCCGATAATTCCGCCGATAACCGCATGGTCAGCCGCACTGCCGATGCTGCCGTCCTTATCGTGGATGACATAAGTGTCAGCTGTAATATCCGCTGTGTTGTCTCCGATCAGACCGCCGGCGATGCCGCCTTCAGCTACTGTCTCAATCCGGCTTCCGCCGTCCAGCGTAAGCTGCAGACCGGCAACACTGCCTGAGTTCTGGCCGATGATGCCGCCGACAACCCCGCCGCTGACCTTCACTCCGTCAAGCAGCTTAAGGTCCACATTCTTGACTGTACCCAGGTTCGTCCCGGCCAGTACACCGGTGTAGCCGTTGCCGGCAACCGTGAGCGGCTCAAGATTCATGTTCTGCACTGTAGCATCCGCTCCAATGATTCCGAACAGCCCGGAATGCGTATATACCGGCTGCAGGGTCAGGCCGTCAATTAGCAGGCTTTTCCCGTCGAACGTTCCTTCAAACGGACTAGCTTCCTTATCGCCGATAGGCACCCATTGCTTGGATTGGATATGAATCGGATTCATGACGGTCACCGTTCTGTCCTTAAAGCCGAATTGCTCCACACCGGCAATGGTGCCGTTGACAATTCCCGCCAGACCGGCAAGCTCAGCCTCCGAGGTGATCTCGAAGCCGATTGCATCCTTATCCTTCGTGTACCAGTTGATATTGGCATTTACGTTATTGCCGTTGTCTCCGCCACCGGTATTGGCAGTGCGGTTGACTTCAGGATAACGGTAGGCTGCGCTCAGCGAGCCGTATTTCCAGGCTCCCTCAAAGTCCCAGCCCGACAAGCCCGGGAATACTGTTCTGTCCTTCAATGTCTCCGACAGAATCGTGGTCAGCCGGACATGCACATTCAGCCAGCGGTGATTGCCCTCTGCGAAATCAGGCAGGTCGCGGTTGATATTCAGTCCTTCGTCTTTAATATAGTAAGACTTGTAGAGCAGTTCTTTACTTGCATTATCGTAACGTCCGGCGAAGCCGCCGGCATAAGCAGTCTTATCAGCTGCTACATTAACCTCTGCCGCAGAGTAAACATTGCTTATTTTACCGTTAGTAATTCGGCCAACGAAGCCGCCTGCGTAAGAATTGTTGTTAGCAGCGTTAACACTTTTCGCCACATAGGAATTCTTAACCGTTCCGCCGGACAGTTCGCCGATCAGACCGCCGACAATGGTATAGACTTTGTTCGCCGTAACCTTGGAAACGGAGTAGGATTGCTCCACTGTACCGGCTGTATTTCTGCCGATCAGCCCGCCCAGGTAAACTGAACCGCCTGATGTTCCTTGGGCATTGCCAGTAACATCAATATCTACATAAGAACCAATGACTGCACCGGCATTGCTGCCTGCCAAGCCGCCGGCATGCGTACCTGTACCCTCAATCGTCAGGTTCGCATTGGAATACGTGTAGTAGAGTGTTCCTGATGCTGTATTCACACCTGCCAGACCGCCGATGATAGAGGAATTGCCTCTGGAGATCACCGAAATTTTATCGGTAATGCTGTTATTGGCAATCAGCGTACGGTTCTCGCCGGCCATACCGCCCACAATGGCATTTGCGGAGGTAGCTGAGACCGTACCCAGTGTACGGGTATTCTGAATCGTGCTGACTGAGGTCACAGGATTCAGCACCGGATCAATACTTTGGGCTGCATTGAGGCCCACAATGCCTCCGACATAAGAGGACACTGCTCCGTTGTTAGCCTTCAAATTCAGACCGCTGATATAAGTGTCTACAATAATGCCTGTAGCACTGCCGTGGTTATATCCGGCCACCCCGCCTGCAGTAGCGCGCGGTGCATTAAGGGTCAGACTGACTGCCGAACCTGCCAGACGTTCCAGCCTGGAGGACTCATTGTAGCCTACAATACCGCCAATATAGGCATCTGCAGCCGCTGGCCCTGCCAGAATCAGCATATTCTCCACATTGACTTTTTTGCTGTCACTGATGATGCTACTGTTCGTAAGGGTACCGGCCAGACCGCCGACAGACGGCTTCGCCGCTTGGGCCTGGATGAGCATCAATGCGCCATCTTCAGCGTTGACTTCCGGCATTGTAATATCTGTCGTTGTAGCCGCTCCAACGATCGCTCCCGCTTTAGCATCAGTTGCTGTCAGGGTAATCATCGGGTCAGACCCGGGAACATTCAGAACAGCAGAAGTAATTCCTGCACGTGCAGCAGGAGCCTCTGTCCCTTCCGAATGTCCGGCGATTCCGCCCGCTTCCGCACGGACACCGCTGGCTGCAATCGACAACTGAGTCACTGTAGCGTTAACCAGCTGTCCGGCATTGAAGCCGGTATTCCCGCCAAGCTGGTTATCCGCACCACTTGCAGTGATAACTACATTCTCTGCATGATTGTAAGGAGTGGCTGCGGCCGAATGGTTCTCGCCGAACATACCGCCGGCTTTTACCGAAGCGCCTGTAGCCTTAATCTCAATACGATTCGTGTGCCCGTTGAACTGGGCAGCCGAGTTATGCCCTGCGCCGCCGCCGAAGCTTACCTTGTCGGCCTTCAGTTCTGTAACGATATCCTGGACATCTACAGGCACAGCTACAGTACCGATTACCGCCTCGGACGTCAGCTTGCCTGCTGCCCCGCCGATTGTATACACGCTGGTTCCGGCTTCATTCAGGAAGCTGATCCGTGCAGCCTTGCCGCCGGTCAGCGTCAAAGCTTTGGTATTCACGCCTACGAGTCCGCCAAACGTGACATTATACTGTCCGTCTGCCGCACCCGCTACCGCAGCCTGGAGCACCAAGGTGCTGTAGCCTGCCGAAGCAGCATCCCCGGCAGTAACTCCGCTTACCGTTCCCTGTGCATTACCGGCAATCCCGCCGACAACGCCGCCAGCCGAAGTCACTTGAAGCGTTGCATATTTAATAGAAGAATTAGTCACGGTTCCTTCCAGATAACCGGCGATTCCGCCGATGGTACCATCGGAAGTGATATTCAGATGACCCGCTGTAGTCTTGCCGGTCACTGCCGATGCAATGGTTCCGCCGATTTCGTAACCGACGGTACCGCCGGTATATACATCCGTAGTACCTTTAACCTTCAGTTCACCTGTGGAAGAGGTCTGGGTGATGTTCCCGCCTGCATCATAACCGGCAATCCCGCCGGTGTAGACTCCTGTGACGCCGTTAACTGAGATCAGCTTGCTATTCTGGAATACTCCAGCCGTAGCATTGCTGGTCACCAGCCCGCCTGCGGCATATCCGACGAATCCGCCGGTAGCTACATTCTCTGAGCCTGATGCTGTAATCTCCTGTGTATTCACATAAGGATGCGTCCAAGTGAATGTGCTTCCGGTATATCCGGCAATCCCGCCCGTATATACGTTCTTGCCGCCGTTATTGGTAACAGGCGCTGTGTTCACAAACGTAATAGAAACCTCACGGCTGGCTACTGTGCCTGTCGCGCCAACCAGCGCACCGGCCGCCGAGTTCACCGCCGCTGCTGCATTAACGGTAATTGCACCGTTATTGGTAGTCATGTTGGAGAACACTACGGTGTTGTCTACTTTACCAACAATCCCGCCTGCCGCAACCTGACTTCCGCCATCAATGGTGACAGGAGCCGTATTAATGATTGGCGTATCTTCGTCATTTAGACTAAGCGGTCCTGTGGTATGACCTGCAATCCCGCCTGCGGTAAGCACGGAGCTATCCGTCCCTTGGGCAAGAACCGATCCATTATTGACCACTTTTTTGATGATAATGCCTCTGGAATCGCCATAGCCCAACATTCCGCCAACATCGGCTGAACCATATGCTGACACCGCTGCGTTATTGACAGAGTTCGAGATCATCCCTTCGCCCATCCCGACAATACCGCCCGCGTAGGAGTGGTACGGAGAAGCGTCCGTGGTGATATTGATCTGGTTGGTTATGTCAAACACAATGCTGCTGCCGCTCATTTTACCTACGGCAGAGCCGGCATAGACATCATAGGTTACTCCGGTCACAGAGATGGTGCCTGATTCAAAAATCAGGCCGCCTACTGTACCGCCTACCATGTTCCCTACCAAGCCTTGGTAAGAACGGTTCGAAACTACATTCAAACCGTTAATCTTCTTGATTAATCCGCCTTCCGTGATTAATGTTCCCCGGAAAGGATGCTCGGCTGTACCGATTGGCACCCACTGGTAAGCGGAGAGATCCAGGTTGTCGGTAATCTCCATAATTTTACCGCTTAGACCGTTTACGGTACCTTCATTGACGAGCTTGGCTACACCTGCCAGCTCTGCAGCAGTCTTTATTTTGAAGGTATCATTCGTTGGCACGTACCACTCGGTCCTAGCCGCGCTGTCCCAGGTCTGCGGATCAGCCTTGGCCATGATGCCTCCGGCAACTGCGGCAACGACAACTACCGCCAGTGCTATTAGATAACCTATCCATGATTTTCGCTTCAAAGCCATATTGACACCACCTGAATAGTATTGTGACTTAAGGATTTCCCAGAGAAGTGTGCCCGCCCGCTTGCGAGCGAACGGGCACATCCTTGTTATTGCTTGGCTGTAATGAACTGATCAAGCCGAATGGCAATGGCTGCCGCCTGTTCACGCGTAAGCGGACTTGACGGGTTCACCTGGTTGCCTTCCCCGAGAATAATGCCGTTCTTAATGCTCATTGCTACGGCTTGTCTTGCCCAAGCCGGAACCTTGCCCTTGTCAGTGAAGCCGCTGAGGATCGAAGTGACTTCGGCCTCGCTGAGTTCACTGCCCGGATTGACCTGATTCAGCAATCTGCCGAGCATCGTCATTGCTTCAACTCTTGTCAGCGTATCCTTAGGCGCATATTTGCCGCCTTCAAGTCCGGTAACAATACCCAGTTCTGTGGCAATGGAGACGCTGCGGTTATACCATCTGCTGGCGCTGACATCACTGAAGCCTGCCGAAGCTGCCTGCTTGTTCATGAGACCTGCAACGCGCAGCAGAATGGTTGGATATTCTGCCCGGGTCACTTTGCCTGCCGGATCGAACAGTTCCGCAGATTTCCCTAGCACGAACAGCTTGGAAGAAGCAGCAACGATACCTTCCTTACCCCAGCCTGAAGGCATGTCCTTGAAGGCCTTCTGGTTGCGGATGAAGAAAAGGCTGCCTTCGCCGGTCAGCTGTACATTCACGGCGGTGCCGCTTGCGTCCAGCTTCCACGGTACCGTTGTCCAGTTGCCGTCTTTATCCTTAAGCACCATAGCCGTAATTTCCTTGGCCGCAAGCGGCGCAGGTATCGCGATCTTGGCTGCAAGCGCCGGTGTCCAGCTGCTCTTCGGCAGATTAACGTTCACCGTTACACCTTGGCCTGCCGCCATCAGCGTGAAGCCTTGCTGATCGGCAATAGCCTTCATCGCCTGCTGGTCAGCCGTGCTATTACCACCAATGCCGATAGTAAGTCCGGCGGTTACACCTGCAAGATTCTCAGGAGCAATGACCAGTTGGCCCATAGGAACTTCAATCACAATCTTCTTCTTCGCAGTCAGCTGCTGCTGAACCACACTCTGGTCTACACGGATACTGAATGCTTTGGCATTCGGATCGGTGGAGCTTACTGTGAGGTCACTGCCTGCTACAGCTTCTTTATCCGTAATCCGGACGATAGCTGTAAGTCCATCCCACTCCGCTGTTACGGCCTGGCCGTTGACGGTAATCTGGGCTGCCTGTTCCGGTGCTTGTTCTTCAACAACTCCCGGTACGGCACCACCGCCTCCGCCGCCACCGCCACCACCACCGCCTGAACCGCTGCTGGTCCAGACCGATGCTGCTACAGTGCCGGAAGCTTTAACCAGCTTGTCCACTGAGGTACGCTTAGCCAGCACAATGGTAGCACCCGGATGAGCGGATACGATACCATCGAGCGGAAGCAGACTCCATGAGCTTACATTTTCTTCATACTTCAGGACTTCAGGACTTGACGAGAAGACCTTGTACGCGATCTGCTGTCCAGTCATATCTCCGGCCGAAGTCACCGTAATCTTCGTGTGGTTGTTGTCTCCGCTAATCGGAGAAGATACGGCTTGCACAGTTCCTAATTTTTTGGGATCGGGAACAGCTACGGTTGCCGCAAGCATGCCCTTAAGCGTTACACCCTCGGATACCTTATACTCAGCCTCAATCAGGCTGGAGCCGGTGGCAAGTGCCGTAACATTGCCTTTGGCTGACAGGGATACCGCATCACCTACAGCAACTTGATAAGTCAGGTTATCCAGATCCTTACCGGTTACCGGCTCATCCTTGAATTTCGGCTTGCCATTGTCATCCTTGCCATCCGAAACCTTGAGATAAGCCTGGATTTGGCCTGCCGCACCCGGTGTCAGCGTCTCCGCTCCCTTCAGAACCAGGGCAACCGGTACTTTGAAGCCGGCATTCGTAATATCCACAACTGCTGTGTTCTGATTGCCCGCTTCGTCCTTAGCCACAATATTGAGGGCTACGGAAGGGTCAGCCGAGTTAATCTTCACTGTTCCGTTGAAATCACCGTTTAACGAGTCCACGGTAAGCGGAGCAGAAATCTCAACATCCTTGGATTTCCCGTCCGGCTGTAACTGGCTCACAGTATACACTGCGCTCAGCTTGGTTCCTGTAGTCGTAGTTCCTGCTACACGAATCTCACCATTCGCCGTCCGTTCACCCGTTACCGGCTCTGTGAGATACAGCACCGGTGCGATTGTATCTACCGTCAGATACAGCATGGTTACTGAAATATCCTTAGTTGCCGTATTTCTGGCCCTGAGTTCAATCGCATACGGCCCGTCCGTCTGGAACTGGTCGAGATTCAGTATGCCTTCGCTTCCGCCGCCAGCCTTGTTCGTCAAGGCCAATGTAGCGATAGATTTGTCAGCATAGAAGGCTTCCACCGTCACATCGGACTGTTTGGAAGAGAGCGTCAGCTTCTGCTTCGTTTCATTCGTTAACAGGTTCACGTAGTTCCCGGAGGAGGCATCTACCGTCCCCGATGAACTCAATACCGTCAGATCCGGCAGTTTCGGAGTCGGCAGCAAGGTGCTGCTGCTGTCCCGCCGCTCGGCATAATGATAGTTCTGATGCTTGTCGGCATCCTCGGTTGGAACCGTTGCGGAAGTAACGCCGATGACGTACTTCTTATCCACCTGCAAGCCGACGTATTTCACCTTGCTCAAATCAATCACTGAGCCTTCAAGGCTGCCCTTGTAGACTTCATCTGTTGTAGAGACAGCCTTCCAGCCGCCGATCAACAGACCTTCGTATTTGCCTGTGGATGCATTCCAGTAAGGCTTAAGCTCCTGTTCGGTATACAAAAGCTCTCCAAACGGAGCATATTCACTCACTTTGCCTTCAGCATCCAGCTTCGCATCGACCACATAGCTGTGCTCGAAGCCGCTCTGTCCCGCTTTCTTCGCTCCCGGCTTGAATGAGAGTGAGAACAATCCGTTGCCGGCAGGCTCAACAATGACATCACTGACACTCTGCGGTGCCAGCGGATCAATGATCTCAAAACGCTGCGGAGAAGTCTTCGTCCCGAAGTTCGAGCTGGATTTCAGTTCGGCACGCAGGTAGTAATTGCCTTGTCTGAGCAGCCCGCGGATATCCTCGGGATTGCCCATCAGTGTTACATTGGTGACATCGATCACTTTGCTGCCGCTCGTAATTCCGCCGCTAACCGAGCCGCCAGAGCCGACCGGTACATCCTTGGCGATCAGCATACCCGGATCACCCGTCTGCAGAATCTCTTGACCATTCAGCATTTCCTTGCGGTTCGTCACCGCATCCTCAGCCAGATACAGATTGACTGTATCGCCTTCAGCTGCGTTAGCCACTTTCCAGGAGGCTGTGAACTTATTCGCATTCGAGCTGTCCTTCGCCAGGTTGACTTCACCCAGAGTAGGCAGAGTAGGAACGTTGAGCAGCTTGGTATCAACAGCCGAGACGGCTGTCAGCTTCCAAGTGCCGCCCTTTGTGGCTTCATTCTCAGGAATAATGATATATGCTCTGCGAATGTCCACTTCACTGCTGAGTTTGGAACCATTGTCCGTTTTATAGCTTGCAGGAATATATTGTGTAAAAGCATTTGCCGTAGGATCAGTGTTCGTGTTATCGAATTTCACCGGATATAGTTTACCTGATGCATCCTGCAGCTTGAATTCCGGCATGTCCTTGCTGCTGTACTCCATCTCAATGATGGCATTGCCGGCTACGCCGTCCATTGGAATCTCATGGATTCTGCCGCCGTTCTTGACCGTAATGCCGCCTACGCCGACATTGATGGATCCGTTCTCTACATATTTGACGCCCTCTTCTACCTCACGGTAGATAATTTCCTGATTCTCATCCTCGGTAGCTACCTTGGATGTGGCCAGCGTCTGCACCCCTGCACCAATCACCATCAGGCGCGGTCCAAGCTCAGGATCATCCACCACCAGATGGATCATGCCTTCCGGCAGCTGATCGGTCGAAGTGCCGAATTCGATGCCTCCACTCCAGTAATAGGTGATGCCTAAGGAGATTAACAGAATACCGATGCTGCCCCAGACCTTGTCATTGTTGACGCCAAGGAACATACTCGACAGCGGCATGCCGCCGACAACCGGCACATCGTTCGGAATCTGCACCTTGGAGCTGATATAGCCTTCAAAATCCGTGCGGTTCTTCTCCAAATTCTGTCCGACGAAGATACCCGCCTTCCCGATGATGATATCCCATCCGCCGATATCCATCTCTGCTTCCACGCGCACGAACCATGGGGTTACCCATTGTGCTTCGAGCAGCGCTTTGGTCAGCATCGGAAGCCGGTCATCTTTCTCCGCATCGGCTTTGGCAGCGAAATCCAGCCTGCCTTCCACCTTAAGCCCGGTACGCTTCACCGTAAGGTCTACATCTCCGAAGAAATACGCCGGAGCGATCCCGAACCGCATGCCCACACCTGCTTGAATCGTCAGCGGGAACGGATCTTCTGCCGTGCCGCCGGCAATAGTGTCCGCCAGTTCACGTACAGCGCCCCGTATTGCTGTCAGGTATGTTGCACCCGTAACCAGAATACCCGGCTGCGGAAGCTCTGCCCCGAAGGCAATTACATCCGGAAGAATCCGGCCGTCTTTTACCTTCTTGAGCGAGAATTCAATCTCCACGCCCATCATATTCTTCAGCTGGGCCGCGAACTCCAGGCCATATTCATTGCCTACGCCGTTGCCCTGCACAGCATGCTTGATTGTAACCTTGCCGCTTGGAGCATCCGGACCTTTTTTCTTGTCCGCGTCCTTCTTCTTATCCGGTCCGAACAAGCCCATCTCCTGATTGAGATCGAAGCCCAGAGAGGCATCGATGCCATAGAAGCCGGCACTGTTGAAGATGACATTCTTGATCTCGGAGTTAATGATCTTCAGGGACAACGAGCCGCCGAAGGAAATCCCATTCTCTCTAAGAATAAAGTCATTGAAGGAGAAGCCAAAGCCGTCAATGGAGAAGCTTGGTGCTCCGAATAGAGACTGCTTGTTGAAGTACACATCCTCAATCATAACCTGGCGCAGCGGATTCAATCTGTCGCCCACGCCGCCGACGGCCCATTTCAGACTGCCGTTCTGGCTGTCGTCTTCCGGATTGCCGTCATTGCCTTTCTCTTCTTTCTTATCGTCATCTTTGCCTTTATCATCATCGTCTTCCTTCTCCTTAGGATCGAAGTCCTCTTCTCCAAGCGACTTGTTGAAGCCGTTGAAGAAGTCGAGCGTCCATTCGCCCTTATGGAACACGAACCCGCTGCTCGCTACGCTCAGCGTTCCTTCACCCTTAATGAACAGGGTATCCAGGAAAGGCAGATCGCCAGGAAGGGTGTTTCCGAAGATATCCAGCTTACCGCGTACAAAAGACAGGTCCTTACCTTTATAAGCTACAGCATCATTAATAATTGCCGGTTCTGTCTTGGTATCCACGATGACCTGCTCTTCGTCACCTGTGCCCACCTGCTTGATCATACCGCGGACAGTAACCAGAATCTCACGGTCGAATTCCGGGTCCTTGGCTTCCGCTTCTTCCTTGAATTCCTCAAAGTCCTCTTCTGTTGCAAACAGCTTGTAAGCATACATTGGAGTCTCCTTCAGCGCTTCATCATCCATGAATTCGCTGATATCGAATTTCGGATCAACTGCTTTGCTCGCTGCGCCGAACAATGCCTTGGTTTTCTTATATTCGGTAACAGCCTTGTACAGGAACGAACCGTCCTTGAAAGGCTTGTTCGGGAACAGAGAGTTCAGCTGATCCACCAGCTCATCCTTTACAGAAGCACCGTTCGCAAGGCCGCTGATATCCACAGCTTCCTTGTATACCGCCATTACTCCGGCTTCACGGATACGCGTGTCATTATTATCGGTGACCAGGAAGGATTGCGGAGTCGTCATATCATAGAGAGCCGCGACTTCCTCATCCCCGCCGGCATCGCCTTTGTAATCAATCTCCACCTGGTATTCACCGAGCGGCAATTCCGGTCCAAGCCCGGCTTCCAGCACATTGCCGCCTGAATCCACCTGGTCACCGCCGCGGTATGTAATCCGCATGGCGCCGGAGAATCCGTCATCGGTCGGCTGCATCACTACTGCATCCTGAACATTGACTTTGTACCGGTTACCGTCTGCCTTATTCTTGAGGTACAGGTCAAAGTTCGGAGCAGTCGTTGCATTGCCCGTATTGTAAGCTTCAATATTGGACAGATTCACCGTCAGATATTTCACATCAGTGCTGTACAATTCCGCCGGTGACAGCGCGTAGGAATACGTAGCTGTTGCTTCTCCCACCGGCGGCAGGAGAATGAAATTGGTACGGGTCGATTCATACTGGGCTTTGATGCCCTCATCCTTGACACCTTCGATTTTGCCTTGTGTTTCCGGGCTTCTCGCGGAGATCATATACTCCCGGGTAACCGGCCAAGGTCTGCCTTTGGCTTGAACACGGAAGGTCGCGGTAATCGCGTCACCCGGCTTGTACTTCGGCTCAATGCCCATCGCTGCTTCATCAGGTGTGGCTGATTTTTTGAACTCCAGCATTTTGCTGCGGGAATTCTCCAGGACCGGATTGCCACTGGCATCCTTAACATCCTGGCCCAGCTCATCCTGCCTGACGAAGCTGAGACCACTCTCCAGTGTCATCTCCACTTCAATCTTGGAGTGCTCCATATTGTAGGCCTGCAGGTTCTCTACTTCGGCTGTAATCGTGAAGACTCCGTTGTCCTCATACTTCGATGCCACCGACTCGCCTGGCTCCAGCGGAGCCGTGGCTAACTGCTGAACCTGATCCACATAGCGGATCGAGAATACTTTATCCGGTGCAGTAAGTTCACCGAGCCCGTATACAGTCTCGAAGCTCTGGAAGCCTCCAGGAGCCAGCTTCTCCGGGTTCCAGTAGAAGGCAACGGCGGAATCCGCCGTACCGAAATCATTGGTATCTCTGGTGAAGTCGAGGTTGGGATGTATTTTATAATCCCATTTCGTATTCGCCAGGCCATTCCAGTGCCCGACGATCATCTCATCCACAATATTAATATTCTGTTCAGCAAAGTTATTAAAACCGTAGGCTACCACATTGGTTGCCTGAGGATTCGTCAGATCCAGCTTGTCGCGCATGACCCAATAAGCAGGAATCTTGAAGTAAGCTCTATCCTCAAAAGGAATGCCCGGATCGTCCTCCGGATTATGCACCAGCTTCCGCTCTACCTGCAGCGGGGACTTGTAGGCTGTGCCAATCTGGAACTGTGGTCCGTCGTTACCGCCGACCATCGTATCCAGCAGAATCCGGCTGCCGATCTGCACCTGCGCCCCGCTCTTGTTATTCACTTCATAGCGGATATTGACATTACCGGAATTCACAGCATCCTTGCTGTCGGTGTAGAGCATCAGAATCTGTTTGATCTCTACGCCCTTCATCTTCCAGATCATCTCCAGCTGCTTGGTGCCGTTAGAATTCTCCACCACTTTAGGTGCAGTAGTCTCTGAATAATGGCTGCTGTCGAACTTGTATTTATTGCCGTAAATATAATCCGTTCCGTCGATCCGGAACGTCGTGAACGACGTCTCCGGGTCATCCCCCTGGAACAGCAGATTAACATTATTGTCGTTCTTGCGGATCGGTTGACCCTCTACAGTGCGAATACCGTAGCGGCCTGTTTCGTTATCCACAGTGACCTTAATAAACTCATTCTGGATCATGGTTGTCTTGGTACTGCTGGCCGCCTCAACGAGAGCATGGAAGCTCTCGGAGGTGGACAGAAATACCATAATTAAGGTGAGCATTACCGCTACTGTGCGTTTCAACAACTTCACCAAGTATTCCCCCTGTTCTTGTTTCAACTATTTCAGATTGCCGACAAAGAAGGTAGCAAATTCGCGGTCCCGCTCCTGGGTTCTCACCACAATGGTGTACCAGCCTGTTTTCGGGAAGGTGACCTTGAAATTACTGCTCACCAGCTCAGCATAAGTCAGCTTCTGCTTCACCAGCTTCAGCTGTCCTTCGCGGTACAGACCAGGGTAATACAGAATGTCGAACGTTCCTGCCTGATTGACCTTGTCTACTCCGCCTACCTTCATCAGGTTGAAGCCGGATACCTTGAAGGTAATGGTGTTGGTATTGAACAATGCGGATTCGCCGGATGAAGCCGAGATTAAGGTATCGTTACCGAACACCAGCAATCCGCCGTCCTTCACGACTACCACATCCTGATAGACCACCGTCTTATTGCCTACCTGGTCAACCGCTGTATACGTAACGCGCTGACGTCCAAGCTTGCTCAGATCCAGTCCGCTGACCGATACTTTCACGTTAGCTTCAGCCGACACATTATCGGAAACGGTGAAGCCCCCGAGATCGGTGCGGAAGTTAAAGTCCTTCTTGTTCTGGACAATCCCTACGGTTTCCTTGTTCAGTGTCAGCTCAGGTGCCGTGTTATCAAGTCCGGCAATGGTTACCGGAACCTTGTTCACATTGCCCAGCAGATCTGAGATGGCAATGACCGCTGAACCGCTGCTCTCAAAAGCACGCGAGTAGCTGTACGTTCCATCCGCTTTACTGATCTGGTTCGTATAGGCGGCTCCGTCTGAAATAGGTCTTACGCCTGAGAACATGTGGTTAGGGGCAGCAACTGTGCCGCTAAGCGTAACCTTCAATTTGCCTTTGGCAACTTTCTGTCCGCTGATGGTCACAATCTGATCGGCCGGAACCGCTTTGCCTTCGGCATCTACAAAGGTATAGGACACTTTGTCCGGTACCGGCGGCGCAGAGAGGATATTGGTTACCTTCTCTTTAATAACTGTTGTATTGCCGTACACATCCGTCACAGTGAATGAAGCCGTTCCATTCTCCATGAGTGTAATGCTCTTATCGGCACTGATAATGTTGAACGCTTTAGCCGAAGCATCTGCTTTTTCTACCGTAACCGTAACCCCGGTAGAGAAAAGCACATTGCCGCTGTTATCCTTCAGGGTGCCGAAGGTTTGGCTTCCATTCTCGCCATATTGGTAGGAACGGACTACTTTTACCCTTGGCACTTCCTTGTTAATGTTCGCAACCGTAGCTTTAACCTTATTGATATTTCCGGCTGCATCCTTAATTTCAAATTCGAATTCGCCATTCTCCGTGAAGGTGTAGGCCGTCTTGCCGCCATTGTTCACAACCGTCACCGGCTCAGAGGTGCTCTGAAGAAGGGCAACCACATTACCGTTCGTGCTCTCCATGTATGAATATTCAATGGTCCCTTCGGGAGCAGTACCGTCAATATTCTTCACGACCAGATACAGAATATCTGTCCGGTCCGGATCACTAAGATCGGTCAGATCGAAGCTGTAGTAGCCATTCTCATAGATCTTGAATGAATTCCCTGTCCGCACAGGTACCGAGGGATTAATCTTCGATGGCATGACGCGGATACCCGGCGGGACCGTGATCTCAATGTCTGCACCCACCTTGGCATTGACTGGGCTGTTCACGCTGAGTGAAGCAAGCGCATAGACCGGCTGCAGGCTGGTGGACGCTCCATCGATATCAAGCTTGGCCGCTTTGCTGATGAGACCGCCAGGCGTTCTGTACTTGACCCATACCTGAACCTCCTCAGGCTTACTCGTCGGAACCTTCACGGCTACGAAGTTGGTGTAAGGCTTCCAGTTCAGCCAGCTCACACCGTTATCCGGTGACACTGAATATTCATAACCGGTCTTGTCCTCTGTTTCGAGGCTAAGCTTCACAATGGCCGTGTAGCCGTCCACTGTATCACCGGACAGATAGATTAGAGAAGACTTGGCATCCGACACCGGCGCATCCGGCTTGGTCGTTGCCGAGACCTTGAAGGTTCCTGCACTTGCCTTGATCGTGCTGTTGCCAGCTCCGTCAACCGCGAGTACATATAAGCGGAACTCAGAGATTTCTCCCGATTTCAGCGAGTTGTCGTCAATGGATACCGAGCCGCCTGCCGGGACGTCTTTCCATTCTGTGGAAGACTCGTCAGGCACTTTTGCACCTGCATCTTGTCTGACCCATTGATACTTGCTGACCAGTCCTGTTTTGCTGTAGAACTCTGACACACTAATCTTCGTCTTCTGCAGCGGCAGCGGGTATGCAACACTATCAGGGCTGAAATACACTACCGGTGCTTCATTGTCAAAATAATAAGCCTTCGAATAGTAGTACGTTTTGTCGCTGTGCTTCACCATCAGATGAATGTATTGCGTTCCGTTCAATACTGTTTTAGCAGCAGGAATGTCATAGCTGTAAGTGGCTTCACTTACAGAAGCGCCAAGGCCCTTGGCTGCCAGCTTGGCATCGGGGCTGACTTCTGGTGTCACTGAAGGCTCAGCACTGTTATCCGGTGCCGGTGTCTCTTCCGGTTCAAGCGGCGTCAGTGAAGGCGCTTCTGGCCCGGAGGACAGGAATTTCATAAGGGCCACCGGCCCGATGCTTGCTGTAACTTCCGGTGTGGCCGGAGGACTTGGCTCTGTAGGAGCACCAGACGCTTCCGGTTCCGATCCGTCTTCAATTAAGCTTTTCTCAGACAGTGGGGACATGCCGGATGACTTGGAGACCTCCAGTCCGGTAAATTTACTATCATTATCTGGACGAAGAGAGCTGTCGCTGATGGCATAGCCCACATAATCCGGATGCACACCGCTGATCCGGAACGTAACATCATGACTTTTCACATAGTTAGGATTGGCTTCCGGTGTGAACTCTGTCGGAATAGCCGCCTCAGAACTTACAACCACCGCTCTTTCCTGCGGTGTCTTGATCGTCTCATTGCCCGCTTTATCCAGTGCCTTCAGATAGAGCCAGTACGAGCCGTCCTCATCAATATCCTCATAGGTAGACCGGGTTACGGTCGAACCGGTATATGGCGCATCCGCCCACTTCCCGCTGGCCGGGAAATCCCCGTCCTTCACCCATTGATACTGCACGCTGCTTACTCCGCTATGCGGGTCCTTCACCAGAGCCTGTACCGTAGCGGTATCCTCTCCGGCCAATGTAATGGCAGGTCCCTGGTTGTCCAGCTTCAGGACACCTACTTCATGCTTCCAGTTGGAATCGTCATTCTTGAAATCTTTAAGCGGCCAGACACTCAGATCACCGTATTGTCCAACGGCTGCCAGCGCCTGATTGTCAGCATAGAAGATCTTATCTGCCTCTGAACCCGGTGCCTCTGCTTTCCAGGCATCATACAGCTCCTGATGGGTCGCCACGTAAGCTTTTTTCTTCTCATACTGCATCAATTCTCTGGCAGAATCCCAGGACATATCAGCCGTCCACGTATGCAGATACCACTCACCGCTGTTCCCTTCCTCGAAGGCTTCCGCCGGAGGGGCGAGCAGGTTCGTTTTGTTATTCACTACAGACAGCTCAATATTCTCGAATTCTCCCGGATACAGCTCATCTGACGGCTGCTTAGCTGAAAGAGCATAACGCTTGAGCGCTGCATAATGATCTCCGGCTACACCGGCGAATGGATCAGCCTTATCCTGGCTCCACCAGTAGTACACCAGACCCACGGAAGGAGAAGCTTCCGCACTCATATTGGAAGGACGGTAGATTCCGCGGCTCGGCCGTTCCGTACCACGGTCAGGAACGGTAGGATCAAGATGCGGCACTTTAATGGAAGGATCGTTGGCGTCAATCGTAACCTTCCCTTTTTTGGCATATTCCTGATCAGTAGCGCCGCCAGTCTCGAACCGGTAACCGATCACCGGCTCCGTATTGTCGATGAACAAGTTCGCCCAGTCAATCTTGGAGTTAGCGAGTGAAAAGTCACTACCGTAAGGATTGATCTTCTCTTCATGGATTCCATCGAAGTTCGCAGGCTGAATCATCAGGTTCCCTGCGTAATCCTGGATAACATCGGTATCCATCTGGATCGGCTCGCTGCCGCCCTTGGCATCATTAGATATAGCTACAGCCTTGAGGAGCGGGGTTTCCACCGTTTTGCCATCAGGCACGGTCATGCGGAAGCTCCAATTCGGTGTATTCCGGCCTGCAACATAATAGGCTTTCATTCCGTTATTGAAGAGGATGAAGGTTTTCTTCTCGTCCCAGCCGGTTTTGGCAATCGCCTCTTCCGTCATCTGCAGGGTGAAGTCAATGACATCTCCCTTATTGAGCGTAACTCCCGTCAGAATCTCCGGCTGAATGCCGTTCGCGGTCTTGGAATACTTCGGACGCACGGCATCGACAATGACGCGGAAGCCGCCCCGGTCGAAGTCAAACGGGTTCCCGCTTTTCCGGTCCAGCCAGGCATTGCTGCCGCTGCTCGGCACGGTGTTGAGATTGACAACCGCTTTATTGCCTGCCGCATCACTAAGCACGGCTTCTTTCAATTTATTATCCAGCGACAGATCCATCTGCGCCCCGCCGGTGGTTCCCCCGGTAATTAGCGGTTTCAGTGGCAGATTGCCGCTGTTATGGAAAGGAACTCCTGTGTATCTGTAAGCAATTTTTTTCTGGTAGGAATCTAAAGTATCCTTGGTAAAGCTTATATTCTGCAGATACTGCTGTTCTCCGGCTGCCGGAAGTCCGGTGCCCGGATCGTTAACAAACAGCTTGTGCCGCAGGAAATAGTCAGAGCTGTCTTTGACTACAGAAGTCGGTCTGACCGGCTCGCTGAAGTTGTAGCTGAGTGTGATGTTCTCATCTCTTTTGACATACAGCTCTTTCTGGTTAATATTCTCGTTGAGCCGTTCTGCACCATTGCCTGTAAAGGTATAGTTATCAATCACCGGACGCTTGAGATCCTGGAACTTGAGGTAAAATCCGCGCACACCCGCTGCTTCACCGTCGTCATCGCCTTCGCCCATCACCCATATTCTAATTACAGAATCAGGCTTGATGATGGCTTTGGCCGACTTATTATACCGCTGACTGCTGCCAGTTTTTTCATCGATAATCTTCCGTCCGTCGATGCTAACCTCTATTGCCGAATGACGCGTCCAGAAGACCCCGGAGTGACGCCGCAGCACGGCGAACCCTGTAAGCATCTCCGCATGTCCGCTCAGCGCCATATTCTTCAGAATGGGATTATTGGCTACTTTAACTTCAAACGAAACTGTCGCTTTCTCATCATTTACACCTGCAAAGATATCTCCCTTGGCCCAATCATACTGGGCATCTTTGTCTGACTCCGTTTGCTCGAACCCATCCACCTTACTATAAAAGTTGAGAAACGTATTATCCGCAGGGTAGCTTAGGTTTCCGACATGTTGTCCATTCGGAAACGTGACCTCATAATCATTCCCCGCAGCCTCAGCCAGTCCGCTAAAGGAACTGGGTATCAATGATAACAACATACTAAGAATCAAGCTTAGCGAGGTATATCTCTTCAATCTCCTGCTCATTAACAATTGGTGCTCCCCCTTATTCGTTCATCATTTCCTGTCCGGCGTGCAGCAAGCTTCGCTGTAGTCTAAGATTCACTCCCTATGCTTCCGCATTTTCCTTTCGACCTGCCCTCCCGTGGACAAAAATACTCGTCAAAAACTACCTATTTTTTCATATCTGCGTTTATTCTATCAGGCGGCTCTAAACAAACTCTTAACAAATCTCGACAAAAGCTGCGTCAAACGCCCCGAAATAGGGTTAATACACTCGAAAAACGAAAAAAGTCCTGAATTTTTATGAGCAAATGTCTGAAAACAAAAAAAACCGCACTGAGAGTGGCTCAGTTGCGGTTGAGAATTGGTTACCTTTGTTATGGGTTTCGACAAGTTACTCTACCATACCAAATGATAATATATGAAAAGCCATACCGACTCCTAAAACTGTTAACTTTGTAAGCATTTCATTTGAAAGTGCAAAACCCATCTGACCATAATCTGATCTCATAAAACAATTGATCCTTACTTCGTCATACTCATCTATCATTTCAGTAATTGTTTTTAAGTTCGGAGTTAATTGCTGAAGAAGAAGTTCAAGAATATCTTCCGGTTCACTTTGCTCTGATAGCTCTATCTCTAATTTCCATATGTCATAATGAGCTATCGAACTCCCTCCTATTCTGACAGGTTGCCCTTTTCTAATAGTAGAAGTTGGTGACAAGTGTAACTTGGTACTGATCCCGTCAAAATCTAAGTTATCACCACGAACGATGAACGAGAAACTTCCTTTCACATAGCTCACCACCTGTTATCTTGCAAATTCTCCAGACGAATACCAAAGGTTTGAAAAGCTTTCTTAAGATCCTCTTCCTCGTCTTTCCCCCATTGAAAAATGAAGTTTATCAGAGCAATTGCTCACAGCTTATCTGTTCAACCTGCAGACCTCTGAAGACGGGTAATATTCTGTCCAGATACCAGCTAAAATCAGTGATGTCGGTATCATCTTTTATTATCATTTTCTTTCTTGCTATCGATAGACTAAACATGAATTGCTTCTTATTAAAATAAGCAGCTCACAGCCAACCTCAGAATCTGTCCGCATTAACTCAATTCCGATAATCTCATTTCTTGTCCGCTTTTCCTTGAACAGTTCAAAAAGGTTGCCTTTATTTATCGTAAAGGAAGTCCAATTGTATTCACCATCATCTCCTAATGGCAGCACGACAACCTCGCCTTTGTTGTTTATGTAACTCCAACCTTCGTTTTCGAATTTCTGGAACAAATCGGTTAGCGATAGAATGGAGCTAGAGCGCTCACCCAAACGTATGCTTATTGAAGCCGATATCGAAATAGGGTTCTCCTCCTATTTATAAATTTATTTTTTCTCTCATTAAAGTAAAAAACAGCCCCCAGATCATCAATTCTGTGCTGCTTCTTTACATCAACTATTTTATTTTCTTTGGGGTAAGCTCTTCTGGTTTATAGTTCCACCAATTACTTTGTTCATAATAAATCGTTTTGGCCCAGTACTCTGGACCTTCATGAAATACAATATGATCTTCAGAAGTGTGATCCATTCCTTTCCAGTACAAGTTAATTCTTTGAAAAGCTTCATCTTCAGATATATTTGCAATATCCATCATAGTTAAAACAATATCAAGACAGTAGATCTCCGTTGTGATGCATGTTGGAAACTCCAATTGATTTTTGATCATCATAAACCTATGTTCCCCTCCTGCACACTCAACTTGCTCGCTGAAAAGAAAACCGCTGCGTCCCCATTAGTTTTTTGCCATTAACCATAATCATCTTATCTCTACGCATCCTTATAGGTGTATCCTCGTTAGATTCCAATACACAATCATAATCCAAAGCACGTTGAATGAGTTGTTTCATTTATACACCTGGGTAGCCCGCAACCTTGGTCATATATTTCAACCAATAACCTGAACATTTTGCATTTTTGTTTTTAGTGAATCTATACGAAGACTTAAGTCCTTAGCATCGGTAATTCCTAGCTCATCAACAAAATTATCAAAATCAAAAGACTTAATGATCTTATCAACTACCTCATACAAACATCGTCCTCCTGCTTGCACAGCTTTTAGGCCATCGTCAATTGAATGATTAAAGACCTCGGCAACATATTCAGTCAATTCGTTAAATTCCCATTCCTTCAAGTCCACGCCCCTTTCGAATTTTTTTTGCGGACAATTTATAGATAAGCGATGTATATTAGAGTTACAAAAAATTTTGAAAAATCGGTAAGTAAACAAAATAACAAAAGAACAGGTCAATTACGGTGGTATCTTACCATAATCAACCTGTTCAATGAAATGGATTACATAGGTTATTTTGTTATTGGTTAAATATTGGGTTCATTATTCGGTTAATATATTTAAAAACTCATCAAAGCTATTACTTGTAAAATAAGTTACAGGGTCTAAATCTGAAGATTCTTCATGATTCCAAACGCAAACAGATGGCTCTGTTTTATCAGTATTTCTATAGTCTAAACATACAAAATCACCTGCAAATAGAACAGCTATTGGTAATAACTCAGTACCTACTAAGTTTTCGTCTGCAACAATTCTCTCATCTAACTGGGTTCTAACTACTCCTATATCGTAGAATTCATCATCTCTCTCCCCGGTTACCTTCAAGATACATAAAAACCTATCAATGGCATAACTATGGTTGTTACACTTAAAACTATCTTTTACAGGAGAAGCACCATTAAATTTTTTAATAAATTCTTTATATTCATCCGGCAATTTAATTCTCCACTTATTTTCTTTTTCAGTCAGCAGAACATCATCCGGCAATGGATATATTATAGTTTCATCCTTAACTTCCATGTCTCTACCTCCTAAAAAATATTATCTCGGAGCGTCAGCCCACATACCTGCCGTCCGCTCCACAGATCATTGAGTATTCTCGCTTACTTCCATCACTTATTAAAATAAGTCACCATACCTTCTTTAGTGTAATTATCCGTATTCAGTACATGTCCAAAAAAGTCTTCCGCAATATCCTTATTCTCTGGATTAATACTATGGAATCGGTCTATGAAGTGAATAATTAATTCATCATCTACATTTTCAATCGGGGCAGGTAAGTATCTTGCACCTTCAAGAATATATGCTTGTTTGTTCACAAAAGAGACAGCATCTACAATGCAATCCCATTTCGCTTCATTTTCTTCATTTTCATCCATTTGCATGTCTATAAATAATCCCCCGAACTCTGTTCCATCATCTAATAACGTGTATATTTCATCCCCAGTAGGTATTTTTGATTCAAACCATCTCCAACAAATATCTAAAGCATTTCGAGCATCCTCAAAAAAACTGTTGTCACTTAACGATTGAACAATAAACTCACTTAGTCCTAAGTAAAATACTATTTTCTTATCAATCGGTAATATAGACCAATTATTCAAAGTAAGTACCTCCCTTTAATCGATTAGTTTTCCACCTTTAAGGGTGAACTTTAATTTACCAGCCAATTTTATGCCTTCTTCAACCTCTGAGGTCACTTTAATAATAAGATTTGGATACTTCTGCGACAACTGCATAAATATCCCCGGCTTAACATTAGGATTTGAAATCCCCTGTATACAAGCTGTACATACACCTTTACTGTTGGATTGATGGATATAGAAGGTCCCTCTAACTTCTTCTGGCTTAAGCCCAGCTTTTTCAACTGCGCCAACGAAATCATTTATTACTCCTTCTTCGGCATGCCTCGTAAATTGTGGACTTTTCCTCGGAGCTTGTATCGGTCTGTCTGGCATGATTTCATCTAAATCTGATAGCCCTGCTTCCTTTCTAACCATAGGCGAGCCACCTTCGAAAATCAAATCTTCAAGACCTTTTACATCCGTCTTACCAATGGCGATGGTTTCAGTCTCTGGGACATTCCATTTTTTTCTTAAATCACCCAAATCTTCTTTGCCAAGTTGGACCTTAGGTTTCCCCATACCCTCACTCCGCCACACCTGCCCCGGCACTTCCACCGGGCCCGGGCCGCCCGGCGTTGCTGGGATCAACCGGTTCGGGTAAGGGTTCATCCCTGGAAAATTCCAGTTTTCCAAAGCATCCGGCACTTTCTTCAACGCATCGGTCAGCGGGTCCATTACCGCGTCAGCCAGCTTGCCGACCACGCCGCTCTTGGCGATAGGTACGCCCGGGACGAGGATGGAAGCGGCGTTGCCGAGCATTTCGGCTTTTTGCTCCGGGGTGCCTTCATTGAAATTATGATACATGGCTTTGGCTGCATCCACCAGAACTTCGGGGTGATTGACGAGATAGTTCACCTTGTCGATCGTCTCCTGGGTCGTCTTCTCCGGGTCAATGACGAAGTCGAATGCGAACTTG